>NZ_SBLB01000020.1 GCF_004138325.1 Spirosoma sordidisoli
CGAGTAGCTCACGTTGCCAGCTTTGAACGTGATAGGCGCATAGACCCCATCACCGGTAGGGTTGCCCAGCGCGCTATACGCCACGTCGAAGCCTTTGACTTTGTGCAAGGGACCTCGCCAGGTTAACGACACTGGAGATGAGTTCGAGAAGGCCTCGTAGGCGGAGCTTAACTTAAAGCCGTAGGCCGTAGCAGGGTACATGACTCTGAGGGCGTTTATATCACCATCACTAGGGGTCGTAAAATCGGCCAGTCGGTTCATTATAGACAGATTGTCAACCACCGGGCTACCGGGCACTTGCAGGGCGGGCAGCTCATTCGACCATTTTTTCCAATCAGTATGTACTAAACCTAAACAATGACCAAACGCGTGACTAAGGGCGGCTACCTTGAAGGTATAATCTAATCCTTTGAATAGCGGGTAATGTATGAGTACCAGCTTACCTGGATTTCCCTGCGTTGGCGGAGTACCGGTCACGTACTGGCCAAACGATGCATTCTTTGCCGTAGACTCATCTCGATCTATCAGAATATCGGCTTGTGCTCTATCACTGACGATGTAGAACTTTGTGCGCACGAGGTTGCGTCCTAAGCTATTCCATGGGGCAATTGCTTTGGTCACCAGATCTACGACGCCGGGAATGTATCTTGTTGGCTTCGCTGAATTCTTAAAATCGGGATGGATATATACCCCGATCTGAATCTGGACGCTTCCATTGTAAATGAGTTGTTCATGAACTTGGTACGCCTGCTCTTCCTGAACACCATTAGCTGACAAAGCCATGTTTTTGGGAAACAGCAGATCACCATCGGCCAGGAAGTGATCACCCGCATCGTGGATGAGCGAGTCGGGGCAGCCCAGGCTGCGGATGTAGGCCCGTACAGCCGGGCTGTTATCGACTTGCCCGGCCTGGGGCGCCAGGGCGTCGGTAACGGGCTGGCAGCCGTTGGTGAGCACTAGGCTGGCCAACACCAGGCCCGTCAACGACCAGTGGGTCGGTAAGGAGGTTTGCATACAAGTAGCGTTTATATGGGTATTCGTGAAAATAGGGCAACAGCTAGTCAGGCGATCACTTAAACTCGCCAGTGAATTTTTGATCCTGAGCCAACCAGGGGCCAAGAGTTCCATCCGCGTATCTTATCCGCACATTGAACTGAAGATACCAGGTCTGTTTATAGGTGATATCTGATCCATAGGTCTGTATTTGTCTGGTCTCCAGGGTGTACTGGTTAGCGGCAGGGGCTGGTTTGGGAGCATAGCTATACCCCTGCTCGACCGTTCCGTAGGTTGGGTTATACGCAAGCGTTCCGTTGGATATAATCTTGTGGTTGATGTAATACCTGAACAGGAAGCCCTTTATGTGGTGCACGGGACCATTCAGACTGATCGAGAAGGCTTTTTGGGCATTAGGTTTATTGACGACGTTAACTTTGATGTTGTATACGGTAGCCGGATAGAACACTCTGAGCGCATTGATGTCGGCACCACTGGGCGCGGTAGCCGTCGGTATTCTATTCATGATAGACGCATTATCAACGGCAGGACTTCCCATTATCCGAACCACCGGGGCTTCTCCGGCCCGCCAATCGGTATGCGCGAAACCCAGCGCATGACCCAACGCATGTGTAAGGTACCCTAACTTGGTACTGGGCAGCAGCTCGTTAAATTTTTTCGTGCTTATGACGATTGTTTTAGGCGGGTTTCCATTTGTTGGTGGTAGCTCGTGAATGTATTTACCCACCCCCACTATGGGCACATCGAAATCATTACTGCCGATCGTTATGTTTGCAGTGAGTGGGTTAGCCCAATACGTTAAAGTAATGTTATCGAGGGGGCTCTGTGACCAGTTTGCAATCGCTTTCCTAACTAAGGCTTCGATTCCAGGAATATTTTTCAATGTCACATCAGCAACCCCCACCTTTATATTACGCTGAATAGCACCATTGTGTATTGAAAAACCAGGGCGATAGGTTTGCTCCTCCTGGGCACCATTGCCCGGTACAGCCATGTCTTTGGGAAACAGCAGGTCGCCATCGGCAATGAAGTGGTCACCCGCATCGTGGATGAGCGAGTCAGGGCAGCCCAGGCTGCGGATGTAGGCCCGTACGGCCGGGCTGTTATCGACTTGCCCGGCCTGGGGCGTCAGGGCGTCGGTAACGGGCTGGCAGGCGTTGTTTAACAGCAGCAGGCTGGCCAGCACCAGGCCCGTCAACGACCAGTTGGCCGGTAAGGAGGGTTGCATAATCGTAGGGCTAGAAGGTGAGTAATGAAAAAGCGGCTCAGCGGGCAACCCTGAGTAGCACCTCGTTTGACCAGGGGCCAACTGCGCCATCGACGTATCTTATTCTTACGTTGAATCGGAAAACCCAGGTCACCGTCCAGTTCTCATTGGATTTAAGGTCCCCTACCGGTTTCGTTTCCAGGGTGTACTGGTTAACCGCTGGACCCGGCTTTGCAGGCCAGGGCACACCCTCCACTCCGGGCGTCTGAACAGTTGGGGCAAGTGTAGGAGGGGAAGTACTGGGCGTACCTATTTTTCTATACTCCTGCGCTATGATGTACCGTAACGTGAAGCCGGCAATCTTGTGCACAGGCCCATTCAGACTGATCGAGAAGGCTTTTTTGTTATCTGGCTTATTGACGATGTTCACCTTAAAATTGTAAGCCGTGGCAGGGTATAGTGTCCGCAGGGCGTTTATATCAGCATTACTGGGCGTCATAAAATCGGCCAGCCGATTCATTACAGACTGATTGTCAACCGCTGGGCTACCTGGTATCTGCGAAGCAACTATCTCACCCGGCCACCTTTTCCAGTCAGTATGGTTTAATCCCAAACAATGCCCAAATGCGTGAGTAAGAGTGCCTACTTTGAAATTGTATTCTAAAGAGTTAAAATTTTTTGCATAAACTTCCATAAGTCTGGGTGCATTTCCCTTCAATGCCGGAAACTCCGAGACGTAATTACCAAACCCAATTATTGGCGCCCTGGGTGGTTTACTGATTATCATTAAATGTCCTGAATTACCAGTATACCTAAACTTTGTGCGGACAAGGTTGCGTCCCAGGCTATTCCATTGGGCAATTGCTTTAATGACCATGGCTTCGATTCCGGGAATTTCGTTGCGGGCACTTTGAGCAATCCCTACTGTAATATCACCCTGAGAACGGCCATTGTAGATTAACAGCTCAGAAGAAGTATAGGCCTGTTCTTCTTGAGCGTCATTGATGTTAGCCGGGTTTGGTACAGCCATGTCTTTGGGAAACAGCAGGTCGCCATCGGCGATGAAGTGATCGCCCGCGTCCTGAATCAGCGAATCGGGGCAACCCAAACTCCGGATGTAGGCCCGCAAGGCCGGGCTGTTGTCAGCAAGTCCGGCTTGGGGCGATAACGAGTCGGCGACCGGCTGGCAGCCGTTGATCAGCAATACCAAACTCGCTACTAGCGAACAGGTTAATGACCAGCTTATGAGAGATGAGGGTGTGTTCATTTGCAGTATGCTTGAGGACGAGAGGCTCTCCTGATCAGCTCAGGCACGTTCATCGTCAATGACCGTATTTTGCCAGGCATGTACCTAGCTTAGATTTGTATTGTTGTTCGCAAATGATTTTTTGGGCTTGTGTGACGTAGTTTGCCAGGCCAAACGTGGTAGCTGACAGAACAGAGCAACTCAGCCCAAATGTGAATGCGTGAATGATAAAGCTGTATTCAATACTTGAACTTAGCCTTTGTTCCGAGGCTGCTCTTATTACCGAGTACAAGGCGGCTGAACTCAGCATAGCGGTTGTAAAACAGGCCGCACTAACCATTTTGATCAGTACACTCAGGCTTTTCGTTTTTGAATAACCCAGGCAGTCGACATGCTGAGGATTGGCGTCAGCCAGACACTGTTTTAGATTGGGTATATTCTCCAGAGTTTCAACAAGGTCTGCACTGATCTGGGCAATGGCACGCTGCATAACCGCCTGAGCTTCGGTCTGAGGCATCATCAGGATGTCTGGAAAAGCAGCCCAAAACTGGTGACGTACCGAATCTATTCGTGTAATAGCCTGCTGATACAGATCCCAGCTAGAGTAGCCCGACATTTGTGCTAGCTCTTCCTTCTCTGCCATAAGCAGGTAGTCCGAATGTGTCAGGTATGAGTTCGCTCGTGCCAATTCTTTGGCCGCCTGTGCCTCGGTCAGCGTTTGCCGGTGAAGCTCCTGAATATACAGGTGGGTTCCCATGCTCAGTGTAAAGTCTCTAAACACCCTACTGGTGCTTAGCCTTTTCACTAATACCTCATGGGCCTCGCCAGACGGAGCCATACTGGCTTTTAAGTGGTGGTTAACCAGCAACAACAGAAGCAGCGTAACCCCTGCTTTGAGTAAACGTGTTTTCATTATGGTAAAAGTTTAGTGATACCATGACGTAAGAGGCCGCCCCGGACGGCAGATCGGTTCTCAACAAACCGGGATCGCTTCAACGTTAAGTATATTTTATTCCCTACCCGCGAGGTTAATCTCATAGGGGTCTACAGCAGTTTCACATGGTTGCTGTAGACATCGACTCTCGCTCTGTAAGAGTTATTAGGGAAAGCCAGTTTCCACTCCCAGTCCTCCAGACAGAAGCCGTCCGATACCTCCTGGAGGACCGGGAGTTGAGATATTTTCCGAGCTAACTGAAGTTATAACAGTCATTTACCGAGTAAGCTCAACAGTAGAGCAGGCTAGGCTTACTGTTACTACTCAGGCCACCTGGAGCAACAGCTCGGCATAAAGGCGCAAGAAAGCCTCTTCAGAGAAAGGAGCCTGTAGCGGGTTGCGCTACTTCAACGGATTATAGCTAGGGAGTTCCTTGCACCTGGTCAAATCCTGACCAAGTGTAGTCTGGCATTGGCCTCTGCCGGTATTGAAATTACCAACGCCAGCAGGTATAAGAGCGGTGGCGATAATCAGACAAGGAATGGCCGGGAGCAGGTGGCTCACTAAATACGTTTTTTCGAGAACATCTGCTCTAACCCTGGTTGTTTCCCGGAGCTGATCGGCTACCGTTGGCATGTCAATAATCGCATCTCCATCCCCAAATTCGCCAGCAATACTACTGGCTGGTGGACTTGTCGGTGGACTCGAGAGCTGCCGCAACAGAACCGCTGCTGAACCTGCCGTGTTTAACGTAGGCGCTGGCTCCATGTTAGCTGTTTTATAAAACTTATAAGCGGCCCATGTTCCTACCGATACACAAGCAGCAGTAATGACAGCTGTAGTGACCTGCCATGCGACATGGTTACGTAAAGCTAAATTTAAACAGGCTGCATATTTTGCATCGGCTCTGGTGTAGCAAATTTCCAGTTTTTTCAGTCGGTCGTCTTCAGGGGTCAAAGCGTAAGCGGAGCCTGAACGTTCGTAAGCCTGCTGGAAAATCGACATCAGTTCGGTTTGCCCTATAGACGTTAATTCCGGGAAGCTGGTCAATAAACTCTCTCGCAGGTCTAAAATTTGACTCATATGCTGCTCAAAATACGCCCAGTCTGGATAGCCAACGGCCTGGGCCAGCTCATCTTTCTGCGAGGGCAGCAGGTAGGTTGGGTTGCTCACCAGGGCGTTTACCTTATTCAGTTCCTGAGCTGCTGCCTCTTGTGTTAGGGACTGCCTATGTACGATTAGCAATGAGCTCAGCAACAGGGCATTACCAGTATAGCGCTTAAAGACTGTATTGTTTGCCAGTTTAGTGGCCAGCGCTTCGTGACTGGTTGTTGGACTCAGCGCCAGTAGGGTGGAGTTAAGACCCAGTATGGTGAGCAAAAGCAAAGCAGGCAGGCTCATCCGGATAGATAATACTTTCATGGACGGGTTCAGTTTAAGGTGTTTATTGTACAAGATGGGACACTACATAACCTCGGATATTACCAAAGTAGTACTGGTCAGCAATAATTTTCGTGCTGATCGACGTAGTTGCTCTTGAGGCCAATGAGACTTTAAGTGTAGCGCCAGTGTTCAATTTAAAACTGATCGTTTTTGCAGTTGGAGTTACATTGGCAATGCGCACAACTCCGGTCCCCATCCCATCTCCTCCCCTGGCCAGATACCCAGGGGTTGTCAGGAAAAATCCATTTCCAATCAGTTTATTGGTTGTTAAGTTGAAGGCTATTGCGTTTACTTTAGTATTGTAATTATAGTTGGTGCCAGTTAGTGTCACTACATATTGGTGCTTATGTTGCAAGCCAATTATGGGCTGCCAGTTTGCCTGAACAACGAAAAAAACATAAGAGCTTAGATCAACGGCTTCCTCCCGGGGTAGCGTAGGCGGAGCGTCGTCCTCGCTGTCATAAACAGTCATAATATTAGCCGAATCGCGTACTGCCACCCTGGCTTGCGCCAGCAGCCGTTCTATTTCTTTAGGATCGGTAATTTGTTTCCCTTTGTAGAACACTTTGGCCGGTGTATCGACACTAGTAACATCTGGGGCAACAGAGGTATTAGCTGGCATAAGTTCGGCTGTTCGGCAGCCAAATACCGTTAGGCCTACAAAAAGGCCGAGCGTAATCAGTAATGCGAGTTGTTTCATGGCGTTTAAATGGGTTAGTAAAAATTGATTAATCTGGATTTAGGTAAGATCATTGTTATCAGCAGGTTATATCCGTGCTTACCACCGCTACTTTCGTGCGCCCCTACTGTTGAAGCGTTTCGAATGGAGACCAGGGCGTATAATTGCCAGCCATATCCTGCCACCGCAGTTTGACGGTCACCGTAATGCCTGTGCGAGCAGGAATATCAAATCCTAAACCCACGCCAGCCATACGCACGCCAATAGCCGGGGCCGTAGCTACGACCTTACCTGCCCTGTAAACCTGGTACCACACATACACCCCTTTCGAGGGAGTGAAGGTGGTTTGCCGTCTTATCCACACGATATTTTTTACGCTATCTAAAGACAAGTAAGCTTTCAGATAAACAGGGTATAACAATCGAAGTGCCTGGCCATCGTTGCCGTTTATCTTGTCGTATTCACCCGTATAGCTAGCGTTCATAATAGAACTAACATCGTTGATCGGCAGGCCCGGTAGGTACAGGGCAGGCGATTCATTGTTCGGTTGCCAGTTTGTATGTCGCAACCCAACGATATGCCCAAGCTCGTGGGCTACAATAGCAGCCTGCTGGTTCCACGGCCTGTTCACAAATGCACTATAGGCATTGAATATCAGCCTATTGCCCAAAATACCGTTCTTGGGGTAGTCGGCCGCGGCATAAGTGATGGCATTGGCGAAGTTGGTCGTGATACCCACCTTCACTACATTGACGCCACTCGATGGTGTTTTAGTCACCCTAAAAAAGATGTTCGAATCAGTAAGGCCCGAGGTATGTGTTGCCTTGTTCCAGAGTTTGGCGCCATTGACAACGGCATTCGTGAAGGCATTGATATCAGCCTGCGTAAATGGACGACGACCCTGTCCGGGTGAGACATTCAAAAAACGCTGCAGCGGAGACACATCGATTACTATGTTTTTTTGTATGCTGTAGTTCCAGATGAGGCCATGGTTGTTAGTATAGGCCTGCTCCTCCCGAGCATCAGTCATGTCGGCCTGGCTTGGCAGCGCCATGTTCTTGGGGAACACCATGTCGCCATCGGCGATGAAGTGGTCGCCTGCATCATGAATCAGCGAATCGGGGCAGCCCAAACTGCGGATATAGGCCCGTACAGCCCCCCCGTTCTCAGTCTGCCCGGCCTGGAGCGTCAGCGAGTCCGTCATGGGCTGACACCCATTGCTCAACAGCAGCAGGCTGGCTATCAGTAAGCCAGTAAGCAACCACCGGGTAGATGATACAAAAGCCTTCATAGCCCTAGGGTTTGAAACACGATGCGGTAAGCGCTGGCTA
>NZ_SBLB01000021.1 GCF_004138325.1 Spirosoma sordidisoli
GGCTTATAACTATCAGATTTACAAACAGTTATAGTGTGGATAACTTTAATAAAGTGAGGTTTAATCGGTAATAAAGTGAGGTTTAATCGGTAAAGTGGCCTTAATAAAGTGAGGTTTAATCGGTAAAGTGGCCTTAATAAAGTGAGGTTTAATCGGTAAAAAAATGAAGTTGTTTATTATTATTGATTTTTTAATCTCACTTTTTATATTTGCTTCAAAATCAGCAGTAATGGCTAAAACAGTGGAGATATGGCAGGATAACGCATTAACCGTAGCCCGCTATGAAATGAGTGAAGCAGAAAAAAATATTCTGTACATGGTAGTGGCCAATGTCAAAAAAGAGGATGCCCCGACGAAGATGTATCAGGTATCAGTTAAAGAAATGGCTGAAATTACTGGATCGAAGGAGTTGATGTTTGAGACATACAAGCAAGCTACTCGAAAACTACTTACACGGGTGTTTGAAACGACACTTCCCAATGGGGACTTGTTACAAGCCACTTTTATCTCTTCAGCTTTGTATAAGAAGGGTACAGGAATCATTGAAATAGAGCTTTCTCAACGGGTCCGTCCCTTTTATGTAGACTTGAATCAACGATTTACTAAGATTCAATTGGCTGCGGCTATATCACTCAATTCAGCTTATGCGAAGCGAGTTTACGAGCTATTGTGCATGTATAAAAACATGAAAGACAAGACGTTTCGGCGTAACCTGACTGACCTTAAAACCATACTTGGGATTATTGACCCAAAAACGGGCAAAGACAGTTATTCAAGTTGGACATGGTTTCAAAGAAACATATTGGACGTGGCCACAAGGGAAATTAATGGCCATACGGACATCACGTTTACCTACAAACCGATTCTTGGCGACCGGCCAGGGCGAGGACGGAAACCCGTTGAGCAGGTCGAATTTGAAGTCTTTTACTCGATTAAATCGCAGTCTGAACCAGTAACGCCCCTACTCGAACGGCTCATTAAACAGTTCCGGCTCCGACCCGATCAGGCCGCTAAGGTGTTGGAAATGCACTCGATTGAGGTAATCAACCGCCAACTGTATGACATTCACACCAAAGCCAGCGACGGCAAAGTGAAGAATTTGGGCAGCTATACGGCCAAAGTATTTGGGCTGGAAACCACGAAAGAGAAGGGAAAATAGCACCGTGCAGGAAACGGAATGCTGTTCAAATAAAGTCTATCTGACTTAACTAAAAAATTTGTAGGTAAAACGGATGTTATCCTGATAGTAGACTATACGCAGTAGAATAGAAAAGCGTTGCGTGGTAGCCTAAAAAAATTGTCTTCAATAGTAAAGAAGGGCTATTATGCATCATCAAAGGCTTTTCCCCTGTTGAATAAGTTGACTCTTCTTATCTTCACTATAGGCTATTCCGAGCAAGCGATTAAGTATTTTTTTTAAGTAATTACAGATAGAGTTAAACAACCAATCTACTCGTTGAAGCTATGGAGCAGGAACAAAACGCCTTCTTAAAAAATTACTCTTTACCAGAACGAGGGGCTTACTTGGGGGCATTGGCAACAATGGCTTTGGCAGATGGCAACGTTTCAGTGGAAGAAACCGACTTCCTCAATTTAATGAGTGAAGCGGCTGAGTTACCTCAAACTATGCAGCAGGAGGTTCAACAGATTGCCCATAATCCTTCCCAGGTGAGCCTACAAAAGTGTCTCGATGTGTTGAAGGGAAGCCAACTCCGTTTTTCGTTCATAACCGACCTGATTGCTTTCGCAAGAGTCGATGGCGGGCTTTCGGCTCCCGAGCAGCAACACATCCAGCAGATGTCAGCCTACTTGGGTGTTAGTGAGCAACAGTTCAGTATCCTTAACGAGTTTGTTGACCAAGCGGGACAGGCCCAGCAACAGGGAGAAGACCCAACCTCCCCCTCGTTCTTAACCAAAACTGGCTTTGATAATCTGTTCAAAAAAGCGAACATATCCCCCCAGATAGTACAAGGGATGCTGGGTGTCTTAGCTCCGATTGTCGTCAGCAAAATGATGAGTGGGGGACATCAACGAGGGCGCAACGGGGGATTAGGTAGCTTGTTGGGCGGACTAGTAGGGGGTAATCTAAACCCGACCGGCGGTGGCTTAGGATCATTTACTTCCATTTTAGGTAATTTGAGTGGCCGCTCGAAGCACAGCCGTATGAGTTCGGGCGGGCTGGGTGACCTGTTGAAAAATTTGGTAGGCGGCAAACGGCATCATTGAGACACTTAGAAGATGCTCCAACTTTTTGCTGCCCTTTGAGTTACTTCTGAGAGTGTACCTCAAAACCCCAATTCTTATGACAACTGACCATCCTCAGGAGCACCAGAAAGCCGCCGAAAACCATAAAAAGGCAGCCGAGTATTTTCAGCAGGCCGCTGATAATCATCGCGCAGCAGCCGAACACTTGGCCGCTGGCGATCACCAGAAAGCGGCTCATCATGGCTATACGGCTTTCGGACTCAGCACCCACGCCCATCACCATGCCGAAGAAGCGGCCCTGCACCACTCCCATGAGCATGGGAGCAAGGAGCCACTGCATGAGCACGAGTAGAGCAGCCAAGTTGAATTCACACTTAGCTTAAACAAGTTTAGTGGATTCGAGTTGGTTGGATACTGATTCACTCAATGGACTGAAACACTTTTTAGCCAACCACTTCTCCAAAGGAGTGGTTGGCTTTTTTACGGCCTTTATTTAACTCAACCCAGTTATAGGTCCTGTAGGCCTACTTTAAATAGTGCTTTGCTTCCTGGCTTAGAATCGGATATTCAGCCAAATCAAGCACCTTCTTGTAGTGCAGCCGGGCCTGTTTTAGCTGGCCAGTCTGGACCGCTACCCGTGCCCGAATTGTGTATGCCCACGCTTGCCACGCTTCGTCTTTAGGTGGATTTTGGAGCAGTTGCTGAGCGAGGGTATCGGCTTCAAGGGTGGCTCCCTGGCTTAACCGTAACCGGGCTTTCAGAACTAAGCCAACCTGTCGGTAAACGGGTTGCGGGTTTTTCAGCAGGTTATCAATTAACAAGGACGCAGAAGCTGGACGTTGGGCATTTAAAAGCATTTCGGCATAGCGAGCGGAGAAAAATGGGTTGTCAGGGTATTGCTTCGCTAATTGTGCTAAGTAGGGCAGGGCTTCCGGAGCGCGGTTCTCATAATCAGCCAGGATATGTGTCAGATAAAGGGTGGCTTCGACGCGGGAGAAAAGCGACTGCTGGATGGCCAGTACTAACTGGTTCATCCCCTTTTGTTTGTCACCTGAACGCATAAACCAGACCAGCGGCTTATAGGCCGGGTGTAATTGGGGATATTCTTCCCGGTAGTAATCATACAGACCGGACGAGAAATAAAAGTCAGGATACTGCTGACGATACGCCCGCCCCTTTTGCAGATACGCATATGCATTTTTGGCATACGCCACAGATTTAAGCATTTGACGGTCATAGTAGGCCATACGGGTCAGCATCGCTTCGGCCGTGAAGTAGGTGAACATCAACTCCGGATCATCGGCGTGTCGGTCAAGCCCTTGGGCAGCATTAGCCGCCGTTTTTTCGAGTAGGGTGACCAGTTGGTTGCGTAACCCTTGGTCGGTACGGGCTGGGAACCACTGCCAGTGTAACCGAACGGCTCGGAGCAGGTCAACGCCCGGATGGTTCGCTGTACGCTGATCTAATTGGTTGAGTAATGTATTCGTCTGGGCCGGTTGATTGTTATAAATAGCTTGAAGTGTCTGATTGACCAATCCCTGATGAACCGACATAGATTCTGTCCCGGATGATTGAGCAAAAGAGCAATTCGACCAGATGAGTAGGCTAATGACTCCGACAATGTAGTGGCTTCCCATCAGAAAACGCGCTGAGCAGTTGAATGAAAACGGGGCGTATCCTTGTTTGTCACTGGACGGTGACGGCTACGTCGGGTTAGCTTTCGCTTGACCCAAGGATATACGTGATAGGCAGCCTCCGCTGACAGTAGGCCAATCCCGGCTCCAACCAGTACGTCAGAAATCCAGTGTTTATCATTGACCATGCGCAGGTAGCCTGTTGTGCCCGCCATGGCATAACCAGCAACCGGAATAAGCACACTGGTATGACTAAATTCACGATCGAGGATGCCCGCCCCGGCAAAGGCAAAAGAAGCGTGCCCCGATGGAAACGACTGCCGATCAGAATCATCCGGACGAAGGTAGCCGGTCGTAAATTTGAGTCCATAGGTAACGATGCCCGTTAGTGCACTAGCCGTTAACCACAAGCCAGCTCGATCAAAGGGTGTTGAGCGACCTTTCACGCCAGCCGCTGTTAAACCAGCCAGTAGCGCAGATGGCCCCACGGCCAGATAGTTATCAATAGAGGTTCGATAGCCATTACTATAGTTCAGAATACTAGTTCGTACCCCAAATCGATTAAAGGCGTGATTCCCGGAGAGTGTATAAAGGCCTGTTCCAATAAAGGCCGATGGAACGGCCAGTCGGGCGATGGACAGCCGTGGTGTGGTTCGTATGGTGTCTGGTTGGGCGGGAGCCTGAGCAGCCCAGCCCGCCAAAACGATTAACCAGATTAATCGCCACAGTAAGCTATGGCTATGCCTAGTCATGCACATTATCTTCGTAGGTAAATCTATTCTAAAAAGCACCGGCCATATTTGAAATAAACGGGTCATGGCGGCATCTTTGTAAGCGCCGACCCACAGAAATATGGATGGGGTACTAAATCAGCAGAAGTGACTCCGGACAGACTCGAACTGTCGTCTATTAACGATGGTCAATGGCTCTACCAGTTGAGCTACAGAGTCAGCAAAGAGAGTTTTTCAATGTTTATTCCCAAGGTGTTCAACGGGCGGCAATATGGGGCTAATTCCCGGAAAAGTCTCTTAACATAACTCTCATTTATACAACACCCCTCCGAAAAGTACAATTTACAACGGGGTAAAACAGGGGCAACATCGGACATTATCCACTCCTTTTATCCGTTAGCTTTTCTCTATTTCTTTTCACCAGTCACTTCTTGTGCTCGAACCTGGTCGGTAAACGCACGACTGGCTTTAAACGAGGGAATCACATGAGCCGCAATCCTGACCGCCGTATTCTGGCTGATATTACGCGCTAGTTTGGCCGCCCGCTTTTTCAAAATGAAGCTGCCAAAGGTGCGGATATAGATAGGTTCACCTTCGGTCAACGCGTCTTTCACAACGCTAAAAAAGGACTCAATAACGGACCGGCTGGTGAGCGTATCAAGGCCGGTTTTTTCACTGACTTGGTTAATTACATCTTGTTTCGTCATGGTCAACTAACTGATTTATGTCCGGTTAAGGCTGGAATATGCCTAAAAACCTCTCGTCACATCCCTATTCCCAAGCCTCGATTCTGTTTCTGCTCGTGCTGCAAGGTCAACTCCCGCTGCTGGCTTAACTCAATTTTCTTGGCTTGCTCGATCTGTAGCCGCAATTCTTCCACCTTACGTAGATCAGCCGCTAACTGCTGCTGTCGCTCCTGCTGGCTGTCGCGCAATTCCAGCGTCATAGCGGCCTTCTCTTGGGTCGTACCGTTGCTCATGGTGTTCTGATAGCGGAGACTCTCCTCCAAGTCTCGACGGTAGTCCAGTTGGGTATCAAAAGCCCGCTCGCAGCGCTGTTTGAAGGCGACCCGGTTAAACTGGCCGAACTTGTGACTATGCTCGGCACTTTTGCCCTGGCCGCGATGGTTGGTCAACGGACTCAACAGCCGCTGGTTGGCCATGTCTTTGCGGCTGACAATGATCTGCACGTGCATTTGATGGCCAGCTTTGGCTTCCCCGCGCTGGCTTAGCCCCTGCTTCACTTCCGGATCAGTCCACTTGTAGCCCCGGTTGTATTCGACCTTGCCGTACCACTTCACATCATCGGGGCCTAGCCCCTTCTGAAAGTTGGCCGCATATTCAGCCATCACCCCACGGGCATAGTCCTTGAGCTTCTGGGGGTCATTGCCGATGTGGGCTAGTTCCTTCTGGGAGGGGCTAATGTTGACCAGGTAGTATTTAGCCTCGTGCTGTTTGAGTTTGGCCGTGTTGGCGTCGATGCCCTGACGTACCTCATAGGCCCGTAAATCGTCGCGGCCCTGGTTGAACCATAATTCGGCCTTGTGCTCGGCTTTCAGATTATTTTCTTTCTCCAGATACTCCACGAGCTGGCCACAACTGCCGGCATTGCTGCCGCTACTGCTACTGGTGATGTTGATATGGGGCATAGTTAGAAAGGGAAAAGATTACAGATTGTCTACTTGGCTGCGGGTGTGCTCCTGCAAGTCCTTCACGGCTCGGCCCTGGGTGAGCGTGTTTAGGGCGTCACGCTGCTGAATGTAGTTATCCAGCAAGGCCCGAAACTTGGCTTTTAAGGCGCTCTTTCCCTCACGGTGTGTTCTTACCTCATTTTGATACGTTCGTGTCTCAGAGAGCAGTTTTTGCAACTCTGCGGCCATTGTCTGCTGGTGCTTGTGTAATTCCTTTTGTTGGGTCAGCACATTTTGGGTTTCCTGCTGGCGTTCCCCCTGGCTATCCAGGTAGAAGCCGTGGATATAGTTCTGGTCGTCGAAGTTGAAAAAGGCGTCGAACTGTTTGATCAGGAAGCTTAGGCTACGCTGCACTTCGCGTTGATCGGCCATGATGGGGATAAGTGCCTCCTTTTCCTGGGTCTTGATGAACGAAATGATGCGGTTGATCCCCTGACCCAGCTCTTTTTTGAGCAATTCGTCGTTCAAGTCGCCCGGATCTTTCTGGGATTTGTAAAAATAATCCACCATTTGCCCGAACAGCTCTTGCTTCGAGCGGCCCAGCTTTTCACTTAACTTGCTGAATTTCAGGTCAGTATCTCCGCCGAAGCGGACCGATTTATTCGCTTTTGCTTCCATTATTAAGCGTAGTAATATACTAAAAACGTTCTCAGTTTGCTAAATAAAGGTATTTTAACCCTATAATATACTTTTTGCTTACTAACTAATTATAAAAAGTAGTACTAACTAATTGATTACCAGTACAGTGACCTCGTAGAGCAAGTGAGAATTATCGCGAAGCGTAATTCCCGCTTGCTCTTTGTAAGACCGCTTCGCGCTTTGGTTCGCGTCCGCTTTTTTTTTGTTTTTTTGCTCTTTTTTCCCCGTTGTCTTTTCTCCCCTTTTCAACTATTCTTATCGTTACTCTTTTTTTTACTTTCTAAACCGTACCTGTCAAACCACTTCCTGGCGGCTTTTCCTCGCGTGTGTACGCCCGCGATCACGCGCGAGACAAGTGTTTGTGTATTTCAAATATCACTTGTTAAACACTTGTAAGGGGAAAATAGGGCTTATAACTATCAGATTTACAAACAGTTATAGTGTGGATAACTTTAATAAAGTGAGGTTTAATCGGTAATAAAGTGAGGTTTAATCGGTAAAGTGGCCTTAATAAAGTGAGGTTTAATCGGTAAA
>NZ_SBLB01000022.1 GCF_004138325.1 Spirosoma sordidisoli
CGAAGGTTTGATAAGCGAAAACGAAGGTTTAATAAGCGAAACCCGAAGGTTTGATAAGCGAAAAGCAAGTATAAAAACGAAGTAATTTTCTTATATCTTCGTTTTTATACTAAACTTCTGACAATCAATGGAGAGTGCGATACAAGTACGCCAACATAATGCGATTACAAATGCCCGATATGAGTACTCAGAGATGCAATTAGACATCTTTTTATACCTGCTTTCGAGTTTGCGAAAAGACCAACCAGACGGAGTTTATGAAATTTCGGTGGGCGAAATGTCTAAACTGACAGGTAAGAAATACAACTATCAACAATTAAGGCTGGCTACTGAGGGCATGGGGAGCCGTATGTTTGAGATTCCCAACGAGACCGACAAAAAAGGCCGTCAGGTGTGGCGGCAAATGTGGATGTTCGACCGGGTAGACTACGTTCACGGAACAGGCATTATTGAGATTGAATTTACCCGGACTATTCAGCCCTATCTATTCGATTTAAAGGCAAATTTTACTTCATTTCAACTCTATTCGGCTCTGCGCTTGGGCAGCAAGCACGCTAAACGAATATACACCTTATGCAGCCAATGGAAGGACAAAGGACAAACACCGGAATACGTCATTGAGGAGTTTAAACGCACAATTGGGCTAATAAATGACAAAGGAGACATGGAGTATGCAGAAATAACGATGTTTAAGAAATTCGTCTTGGACATCGCTGTAAAGCAGATTAATGAGCACACTGATTTAGAGATTGGGTACACACTGAGAAAGCGGGGGCGTAGCTTTCAAAACATTACATTCACCGTCAAAGCTCAACCGCTCGCCGTTGTCCTGCCGGTCAAGGATGGACCTGCAAAAGCGGGGGTGGCTCTGGCGGGTGTATCAGATGCTCAATACCAGAACGCCCGGCTATTACTGGAGAAGTGGAATATCAAGCGGGCCGACGTGGTGAACCAGATTATGAACTCGGCCGGGCTGGTTCAGGAGGTCAACAAGTTTGCCTACGAGTTACAGACAGGCAAGATAAAAGTAGAAAAGAACGTGGCGGGCTACCTGTTGACCCGGTTAGGCTTGAAAGAACCAAAGAGGAAACAGGACAATGCTTGATTTTCAATGACATGCTTCTTTTCATCAGTATTATTTAAGAATTTGCTTAAATAATAAATAATGCTTAGCTTTGTCTATACCATAAGCTACTATTGATGGAAGAAAACACAGATTGTATCCGAGTATATGCTGACAAAACTCAAATTGAGCAGTGTATTGAGAAAATCCAACAAGTAGAGCCATCAGTTACCCGCTTAGCTCAAGTCATGAATTTAGCAGGTAGTGAACCCAGATTGAAGATTCTATACCTCTTGGAGCAAGAATCTGGTCTGTGTGTCTGCGACTTGAGTGATATTTTAAGAATGACCATCCCGGCCGTATCACAGCACCTCAGAAAACTAAAAGATGCCCAGTTAATCCAACCCCGCAAGGTTGGACAGACTGTGTTTTATTCCTTGCAACAGGAGGCTTCAATGATTCTGCACCCAGTTTTTAGTCAAATAGCCACGTCTAAACTTGAAATGGTATGAACAAGTCCCCTAACCTGACCTGGATAGGCACCGGGCTACTTACGGCGGTAGCTGCTTCCTTATGTTGCATCGCCCCCATACTGGCTATAGTGGCTGGTACAACCAGTTTAGTATCCCAGTTTAGTTGGCTTGATTCATTTCGGCCTTATCTCATTCTTGTTACAGTCCTAACATTGGGCTTCTCCTGGTATCAACAATTAAAACCTGATCAATCAATGAACTGTCATTGCGAACCAACAAAAATCTCCTTCTGGCAATCAAAGCGCTTTCTGAGCCTGGTTACCGTACTGGCTATTCTCTTCCTTACGTTTCCTTCTTATTCAAACTGGCTCAGTCAGGATGGCTCACAAAAATTGGTGGCTACTGCCAAATCCGATTCCGGGCAAGTAGCCTATGTGAACATCAAAGGCATGACTTGTACAGGCTGCGAGCACCATGTCAAGCAAGAGGTAACCAAGCTACAGGGGGTGAGTGACGTTAAAGTGTCGTATCAGAAGGGCAATGCCGTAGTAAAATACGATCCTAAAAAAACGTCACTTTCTCAAATACACAAAGCCATCGCATCGACGGGGTATCAGGTAGTCGAACCCCTCAAAAAGTAAAGTTCCGTTGGTATGATCCATTACGATGTTATTGTCATTGGCACGGGGGAAGCCGGAACTACAGTCGCTCAGAAATGCGCGGCAGCGGCTAAGAAAGTAGCCATCATTGATTACCGTCCGTATGGGGGAACGTGTGCCTTACGGGGTTGCGATCCTAAAAAGGTGTTGGTTGGTGCCGCTGAGGTAGTCGCTCACTCAAACCAACTTAAGACGAGAGGTATCAAAACCCAAGCCGTTATTGATTGGCCTGAATTGATGCAGTTTAAAAAGAGCTTCGTTGATGCGGTGCCAGCTAAACGGGAGGAAAGTTTAAAAAAAGCAGGTGTTGTAACGTATCATGGTGTCGCCCGCTTCACCTCTTCCACCACAATTAAGGTAAACGAAGAAGAGCTAAAAGCCACTCAGTTCGTAATTGCCACTGGAGCAGTGCCACGACAGCTCGGCATTTCCGGGGAAGACCTGCTGATTGACAGCACTGATTTCTTAGACCTTGCGGACCTGCCAAGGGATATAACATTCATTGGCGGTGGCTACATCGCCTTTGAATTCGCTCATATCGCTGTGCGTAGCGGGGCTAAAGTTCGTGTCGTGCATCGGGGAGGTCTACCTTTAGAAAGCTTTGACCCTGATTTAGTTGGGCACCTATTGAAGGCAAGCCGGGATGCCGGTATTGAGATTATCCTAAACACTGAGGTAAAAGCAATCGAAAAACAGAATGATGCTTTTTTAATCAGGGCTGAGTCAGAGGGCAAAGAAATATCCTTCCATAGTTCCCTGGCGGTTCACGCTGCGGGACGAGTACCCGAACTGGATAAACTGGCTTTAGAGAGCGCTGATATTGCTTACAATGAAGAGGGGATTACCGTAAATACGTACCTTCAAAGTACGTCACAACCTCATGTATATGCTTGCGGAGATGCCTCCGCTTCTGGTCTGCGCCTAACGCCGGTAGGAGTCAAAGAAGCCTTCGTTGCCGCCAGTAATCTACTAAAGGGCAATCACACCGAAATTGAGTATGTTGGTATTCCAACAAACGTATTTTCCTTACCACCCTTAGCAACCGTGGGTTTAACTGAGCAGGAAGCCCACAAACAAGGAATAAACGTCAAGGTGAATTATGAGGAAACAACCGACTGGTTTACCTCAAAGAGGCTTAATGAGCCAGTTTCTGCCTTTAAAATCCTGATTGACAAGTCAACAGATCAAATCATCGGCGCTCACGTACTGGGGCCTCATGCCGAAGAAGTAATTAATCTTTTTGCTGTAGCCATACACGCTGGCATGAGTGCCAGTCGATTGCGAAAAATGGTGTTTTCTTACCCTACCAGCGCATCAGATATCGTGTATATGGTTTAGCTTGACACCCAACTATGGAAACCTTACAACTTGAATCAACAATTACATGCCCACAGTGTGGGCATGCTCAAACAGAAACGATGCCGACAGATGCCTGTCAATTCTTCTACGAGTGTAACCAGTGTCACACGGTGTTACGCCCGTTGGCAGGTGACTGCTGCGTTTTCTGCTCATACGGTTCGGTAAAATGCCCATCCATCCAGGAACAGAAGAGTTGTTGCTCGTAATAAGATTTCCTACACAATTCACAGACTCGGTTACTGTTGTACAGAGTCTTTAATATTGGTTTTGTCCCTTAACATAACAATGGTTATAGAACGACTCCCCGAAAAATTCTATTTCGGGGAGTCGTTTTGTTAGGGGTTATAGTAGCGATCATACAGGCGCTTGCCCTCCGGTTGCGCCTTTACCCAATCCGTAAATTCCCGCACGGCCTGCGTCTCCGATCTGGACTGTGATAAAGCCGCCTCGCGCTCGCTGTTCAGGACATACACACCCACGATCAGCAAGGCAAACCCCAAAAAGACGACGGCTGCGGCCTGCCATGAGGTAAAGCCAACCCGACCCGCGAAAGCATCCGCTTTACTCTGACTGGCCCACCGAATGCGCTCGGCTGCTGATGACCCGGCCCGTTCGATCTGATCGGCTGCGGTATTGCTCACAGCTGCAATTTGATTGGCGCCCGCGTTAGCAGCCGTCCTGATCTCCTCGGCACTGGGCAGACCCTTCTTCAATTCGGGCAGGACAAACCCGGCGATCTGTTGACTGTCGATGGTGAAACTAACGCCCTCGCGGGCCTCCTCCAGCAAGGTCTGTACTTCGGCTTGGGTGGCCGCTCTGGGCCGCTGCTCCATGCGGTCAATCCGGGTATTCAATCCCTCGATGGCCCGACTATGCCGGCTCAATTCATCGGTTAACCGTTTGATGGGGTCATACTCCGTGGGGCTGCTATCCGTCGGCTCACTCCGGCGCACTGGCTGGGGCGGTGTTGGTTCGACCGGTGCGCCGGTGCGAGCCTGACTAGGACTGCTCTGCTGCCTTAGATTCCGTAAAAACTTGTTCTCGTTCATAAGCCTAAGCCCCGGCTGATTCGGGGGCTGTTTTCGGGTTTCTGTTCGATTTTCTGTTGCTGGGCTAACTTCTTCTCCTGTTCGGCTAATTTGGTGGCTTCTAGGGCCTGTTTACGGGCTTCTTCGGCCTGTCGCTCCTGTGCTACTCGCTGCCGTTCCCGCTTGGCCTGTGCACTGGCCAGCGCTGCGCCTAAATCGTTTACGTCTTTCTGCTGATAGGCTTTACTTAAACCGGCCCGTAAATCGTCGGAAAACTCGTTTTCAGGCGTTTTGCCCCGTTGCTGGTACATTTCTAGCCGTTGGCTCTGTTCGTGGCTCTGCGCGCGTTTTTGGGCCTGTTCTGCGGCCTGTCGTTGCATCTCCCCTTTGGCCTGTTCATCCCCATACTTCATGCAGTGCAAAAACCGGAAGGATTCGGTTAACGAGCGCTCGTACCTAAACGCCTGGTCAAAGGTCTGCTCGGCACGCTGACTAAAGCTATTGCGCTCAAAACCGCCTATTACCGCCCCTTTGGTGGTGGCTTTATGATTGGTCATTGGGCTAAGGTGGTAGGGGTTCTTGCGCTCGTGAAGCCCGTTTTTCTTCCCTTCTACGTACTCCCGTAGATTCTCCGTTCGGCTGACGATCACATGAATGTGGGTTTGATCGCCGGTCTTGGCTACGCCTTTCTGCTGTTCCCCTAATTGTACCGCGCGGTCGGTGTGGTCGAAGCTGCGGCTGTGCTCGATCTTGGCAAACCACACTAAATCTTTGCTTTCTATCCCCTTTCCAAAATTTTGGGCGTACTCTTCCATTGCGGCCCTGGTAAATGCCTGTAACTTCTGCGAGTCAGCCCCAATATGGGCCAATTCAGCCTGTGAAGGGGCTAAAATCACCTGATAGTACTTAGCATCCTCCCGGCCTAAATTTCGCTTGTTAGGGTCGATCTCGGCCACCACTTCATGGCCCGCTAACTGCTCCCGGTTCTGGCCGAACCATAACCCGGCCTGTTCCTTTTCCAAATACTGGACGAGTCCCCCACAACTACCGGCACTCCCCCCGCCTATCTTAGTCATCATCGCTTACCAGGCTCATTCTGTTGCTGAATTAATTCGTCGGTCTGCTTTTTGTACTCGGGCCGTAGGGCATTATCCACCAAAGCCGTCCGGAAGGATAATCGAATCAGGCTTTGAATCGCTTCGACCACACTGGTTAACTGTTCCTCTAGCTGCTCGGCAGTAATGGCACTACTGCCTGAGCCTTGCCCGATCTGGGTTCGCATGGCCTTTACTTCGGACAGAATAGGCTTTAGCAATTCCTTTTCCTGCTCCCGGATAAATCCTATCATGCGTTTATCTAACGTATCTACTTTTTCAGTCAGTTTCTTCAAGGCTACGTCAGGTACATCGGCTTTTGTATCACGGGGATCAACCTTGGTAACGGTGAAATATTGGGCCATAACGGCAATCAAATCTTTATGGGACAGGCCAAATTTAGTGCCTAACCGCTCTAACTGCTGGTGCGTACCTGCGCTGACAGATAGGCTTTTACGGTCGCTCATGTAGTAAAAATTTATACAAATACTAGTTGATAATCAATTAGTTATAAGAAAAGTATACGATACTTACACCAATTCATTAAAACAATTAATTATAAGTAATTGATTGTTAACCCCGTAGGGCGAGAAGAACGGTATGCAGCGTAGCGGAATAGCGTTCCGTCTCGCTCTTAAACAAGACCGCTTCGTGCTACGGTCCCGGATGGTTCAACGTGGGAAAGGGGAAGGTAAGATGAATCTACCGGGTTCACAAATTGACCATTAGCCAGGCGGGTAATACAATCAACTGCGGCAGTGATAGAGTAGGGAAGAGTGACAGGTACTTTTTTCTTTCCCCGTTGTTATAAGTCTAACCTTACACAAGTTGTCTATTCTTGAAATAATACAAATCGTGAAACAGCTATAACTATATTTATAGTTGCCCCCTCTTTGGAATCTTCCTTTTTGGTGTTTTTGTTTTTTTCTGTTTTCTCTTTCCCTCTTGGTTATTCTTCCTGCGTCAGCCTCCCTAAATGCCGTTTTTTTCGACAACACAATCTTTGTGTTATTTGAATTATTTGTTCTATTTGTAGGCTCCGTAACCATTTGATTACAAGGTACTTATAAGGGGTAAAACGAAGGTTTGATAAGCGAAAACGAAGGTTTAATAAGCGAAACCCGAAGGTTTGATAAGCGAAAA
>NZ_SBLB01000023.1:0-2500 GCF_004138325.1 Spirosoma sordidisoli
CAGACAAAGCGAAGCACACGCGTCCGGGGCCATTAGTACGGCTCAGCTCAACACATCTCTGTGCCTACACCTGCCGCCTATCAACGTCGTCGTCTCCAACGCCCCTTTATACCGGATGACTCATCTCGGGGCCGGTTTCGCACTTAGATGCCTTCAGCGCTTATCCTATCCCAACGTAGCTACTCGGCCGTGCCTGCGGCCAGACAACCGATCCGCCAGCGGTTGGTCCATCCCGGTCCTCTCGTACTAAGGACAGATCCCCTCAGTCATCCAACGCCCACCACAGATAGAGACCGAACTGTCTCACGACGTTCTGAACCCAGCTCGCGTGCCACTTTAATCGGCGAACAGCCGAACCCTTGGAACCTTCTCCAGCCCCAGGATGTGACGAGCCGACATCGAGGTGCCAAACCTCCCCGTCGATGTGAGCTCTTGGGGGAGATCAGCCTGTTATCCCCGGCGTACCTTTTATCCTTTGAGCGATGGCCCTTCCATGCGGAACCACCGGATCACTATACCCGACTTTCGTCCCAGATCGGCCTGTATGCCTCACTGTCAAGCTGGCTTCTGCTATTGCACTCCCCTGCCGATTACCGTCCGGCATGAGCCAACCTTGGGAAACCTCCGTTACCCTTTCGGAGGTGACCACCCCAGTCAAACTACCCACCAAATACTGTCCCCCAAAAGAGGTTAGATCACCAGTCAGCCAAGGGCGGTATTTCAAGGTTGGATCCAGAACGCCTGGCGACGCCCCTTCAACTCCTCCCGCCTATCCTACACATGCCTGACCAGCAACCCATATTAAGCTGTAGTAAAGGTGCACGGGGTCTTTTCGTCCCGTGGCGGGTAAGCGGCATCTTCACCGCTACTACAATTTCACCGAACTCATGGTTGAGACAGTGCCCAGATCGTTACACCATTCGTGCAGGTCGGAACTTACCCGACAAGGAATTTCGCTACCTTAGGACCGTTATAGTTACGGCCGCCGTTTACTGGGGCTTCAGTTCAATGCTTTCCCTTGCGGGTAACATCCCCCCTTAACCTTCCAGCACCGGGCAGGTGTCAGACCCTATGCGTCAACTTTCATTTTGGCAGAGTCCTGTGTTTTTGGTAAACAGTCGCCTGGGCCTCTTCTCTGCAGCCTCCCATCACTGGGTAGGCCCCCCTTATCCCGAAGTTACAGGGTCATCTTGCCGAGTTCCTTAACCATGATTCTTTCGCGCACCTTAGAATATTCTTCCCAGCTACCTGTGTCGGTTTACGGTACGGGTATCCATACGCTTGACGCACCCTCACTTTTCTTGGAAGCCCCTTCAGTGTTTCGTGTTGGCCGAAGCCGCCACTCAGCGCCCTATTCCGTCAGGACCCAACACCCCCGGCACTCCGTCATGAGACTACCTGCATGGATAGTGTGGGACTATTAACCCACTTCCCCTCAGAACCCGCCATTCGGCTGCCCCTTAGACCCCGACTAACCCTCCGATGACTGCCATCGCGGAGGAAACCTTAGCTTTTCGGTGTGAGGAGTTCGCATCCTCATTCTCGTTACTTATGCCTACATTTGCTTTTCTGTGCGGTCCACCAGCGGCTCACGCCCCAGCTTCACCCCCCACAGAATGCTCTCCTACCACATCATGCTCTTGCATGAGTCCACAGCTTCGGTGAAATACTTGATGCCCGGTTATTATCGACGCCCGCCCCGCTCGACCAGTGAGCTGTTACGCACTCTTTAAAGGAATGGCTGCTTCCAAGCCAACCTCCTGGCTGTCTCAGCAGCCGGACCGCCTTTGTTCAACTTAGTATTCACTTGGGGACCTTAGCTGGTGGTCTGGGTTGTTCCCCTCTCGGAGCAGGACCTTAGCACCCTGCCCCTCACTGCCCCGCACCCCTCTGCGCATTCGGAGTTCAATAGAAGTTGGTAGGATGTGACTCCCCCGCATCCTGTTGGTCGCTCTACCTCACAGACGGTAACACGGAACGCTGTTCCTAAAAACATTTCGGAGAGTACGAGCTATTTCTCAGTTTGATTGGCCTTTCACCCCTACCCGCAGCTCATCCGGAAGCTTTTCAACGCTTATCGGTTCGGCCCTCCACGGTGTGTTACCACCCCTTCAGCCTGGCCACGGGTAGATCACCAAGTTTCGCGTCAACCCCTGCTGACTGCACGCCCTGTTCAGACTCGCTTTCGCTTCGGCTGCGTGTGTCTACACACTTAACCTTGCCAGCAACGGTTACTCGTAGGCTCATTATGCAAAAGGCACGCCGTCACCCCCATCACGAGGGCTCCGACCGCTTGTAAGCGTCTGGTTTCAGGTTCTATTTCACCCGGGTACACCCCGTACTTTTCACCTTTCCCTCACGGTACTCTGCACTATCGGTCTTCTGAACGTATTTAGCCTTACCGGATGGTGCCGGCTGCTTCAGAGGGAATTTCTCCGGTTCCCCCCTACTCAGGATCCCCAACCCACCAACGCACGGACCAGAACGGGACTCTCACCCT
>NZ_SBLB01000024.1 GCF_004138325.1 Spirosoma sordidisoli
AACATGAGTCATCCCGAATTTTGAGTGATGGCAAAGACTACCATCAAGGCATTCGAGATAGCTACCCGTAACCGATAAATCGGCACTGAAGCAGTTCGGTGCCGATTGCCGGTTCTGGGTACCCAGCGTTTGAGTAAAAAGGGTATCCAACCAGACCAGGTTCGGAGTAAGGTCAATAAAAAATCGTACACTAAGGCGACTACTCCCAGTAGTTTTAGGCGAGTTTCCCATAGCCAGAGTCGGGGCGACTCCATACCCAGTTCAGCTTTCCCGGCCCGGAAAGCCTGCTCGATTTGCCAGCGATGCATGTAACTATGGGCCATTGCCCAAGCATCCTTGACCGTTTTGATAGCTACTGAGGTTAGTAGATACATCGGTGGCTGAAGACCTTTCTTATCCCGAACGACCACCAAAAACAAGTCCTGATGAGTAAACCCAGGATGATGCACGGCCAGCCAACCCACGCTGATGTGTTTGGTCAGCTTCCGTTGGTTATCCCGAAGAAGCTTGTGACTCTGGGCCTTGCAACTGCGGGCTAACAGGTGGGTTTGTTTCGTGCCTTTTTGGGCGTGAACCAACAGGTGGTTTTTCTTCCATCGTAGCAGAAAGTCCTGCTTAAAGTGCAACATCCACTCAATCGTCCAGGCACTGGCATACCCCCGATCCAATACATGCAGGAGCGGTTGATCCAGGCAGGCCTGTAGCTTTTTAAGCATCCGGAACATGAGGTTGGTGCCCACCTCTTTGTATTTACCCCGGGTGGTCCACCAACTCATCTGACACACGCTGGGCACTTCGCCCAGCGCACTCAGCAGGAGAGCCGTCCAGTGAAAACCGGGTACGCAGATGCGGGCCGTGGGCGGCTTGAAAAAGCCTTTTTTGATCTTGGTCAGGCGTTTGCCTTTGCTACTCTCCACCGAACAGAGCCCCTCGACAAACCAACTTTCGGGCTTTTCGATCCGGCTATCATCCCAGAGCAGTAAGGGTCGTCTTTGGGCTTCTTGCAATTGGGTAATGCGCTCCAGAGTGCGCTTGAAGAAGAAATCCTCGATCAGCGAAGCATCCCATTTTTTTGACCGTAGCAGATTACTGAGTCGCTTGGTTCCTGCCGGGGCATGGGCATAGCCCGTGATATAGCTTCCTAACTCGCTTAATAAGAGCCCCATCTTACTATTTCGGAACAGCAGGATGCTGGTAAATAGGGTGGCGAAGGTGGCCACCAGCCGTTTGTCAATCTGGGCCAGCAGCTTAGCTTCAAGTGGCTGGAGATAACGCTGAGCTTTGGTTTGTAAAAAGGTAGTCGCTGTTGACTTTGGGGTCGAAATATCTTTTTTTTGTGAGCATGTCGTTGACATAAAAAGACCTCCTTTCTGGCTTTGGCGTTGTGGTGATGCTCAAAGCTAAGAAAGGAGGTTCCTTTTTGTCAACTCCCTAAAATTCGGGATGACTCATGTT
>NZ_SBLB01000025.1 GCF_004138325.1 Spirosoma sordidisoli
CCTTTTCACGTTGGAGATTAGCTGGACATTTGCCGGTTTAGTGCCTTGTTTCTTCTGCGCAGCTTGCACAAAGCTCATTGCGGCTTTCGCGGTTCGAGTTGTGCATCGCCGGAGCTCTGCGGGAAAGAGCGAGAGAAGAGCCGCGAAAGCTCCGAGTGCGGCCAGCTCGCGTGTAGCCGCGAATGTGCGCTGTTCGCCGGTTGCAGGGCGACTGCCTTCTGCGCGGCTGCTTCCAAGTTGACGGTAACTGCCAGCGTGCTAGCTGTGTAGGACAGTGAAGAGGCTGACGCGTGTGTGTCCGTAGAGCTGCTAGAAAGCGTACGTGACGAGCAGGAAGGGCTTTCAGAGCAGCCGGTTCTCGTCTTGCACAGTCGCCACACATCCGCACTTTTAGTGCCTCAGAACCCCGGACAGCTTGCAAAACACGGCTGTAACTGTCCCAGCGCAAGCTGTTCAGGAAAGCACAGAAACGCGATGTTCGCGTGCTTTTAGCGCTGCTCGCAAGAAGCCTCCGGAGCAGGCACTTCTCGTGCAGCAACAACCGTGCCTGCTACGATCTTTCCTAGCCTCTTTTCCTCCGGGCAGCCGGCTTGAGCTGATGTGAAGTGTTGGTGGGCAAATCATCCAGAGAAGCGTCGCAATGCTTCTGGGCTGTTAGCAAGAGCTTTCCTTGCTGAGCCTTTTCACGTTGGAGATTAGCTGGACATTTGCCGGTTTAGTGCCTTGTTTCTTCTGCGCAGCTTGCACAAAGCTCATTGCGGCTTTCGCGGTTCGAGTTGTGCATCGCCGGAGCTCTGCGGGAAAG
>NZ_SBLB01000026.1 GCF_004138325.1 Spirosoma sordidisoli
CATGGGAGTTGGGGGGACCTGAAGTTCGGGGTTACAACCGGACAAGGGTAAACTCGGCGACTGGGGCTAAGTCGTAACAAGGTAGCCGTACCGGAAGGTGCGGCTGGAACACCTCCTTTCTGGAGCCACTTGGTCTAACCATTGATATCAATACGCAAAGCACTGGGCTTGTAGCTCAGGTGGTTAGAGCGCTACACTGATAATGTAGAGGTCCGTGGTTCGAGTCCACGCAGGCCCACCGTCAGTTCGGCAGTTGCTGATTAACAACTGAAAACTGATTAACATACCTGGGGGATTAGCTCAGCTGGCTAGAGCACCTGCTTTGCAAGCAGGGGGTCAACGGTTCGAATCCGTTATTCTCCACATGAACCAAACGTGGTTCATACGTTCTTTGACTTACAGGAAGAAAGAGAGTAGTCTGCAACGCGTATAGCGCTGTTGTATGGACATCAGGCATTGATAATTGAACAGGCGAATGCGGTAGCATACGCAGCAAAGGGCGTCTGGGGGATGCCTAAGGCTTCTGACGGCGATGAAGGACGTGGCAAGCGACGAAACACGGTGGGGACCCGCTGGCAGGGGCTGATCCACTGG
>NZ_SBLB01000027.1 GCF_004138325.1 Spirosoma sordidisoli
CGCCCTCAGAGTCATGTACCCTGCTACGGCCTACGGCTTTAAGTTAAGCTCCGCCTACGAGGCCTTCTCGAACTCATCTCCAGTGTCGTTAACCTGGCGAGGTCCCTTGCACAAAGTCAAAGGCTTCGACGTGGCGTATAGCGCGCTGGGCAACCCTACCGGTGATGGGGTCTATGCGCCTATCACGTTCAAAGCTGGCAACGTGAGCTACTCGAGGATTTTGTTCCGGTTTAAACGGCCGGCAAATGTGGATCCCAATGCGTACAAACCCCAAGTGCGGACTTACCGGGTTCGAGTCAGGACACGCTATTCGGATGGTTCGGTCGGCAACTGGTCACCCGTCACCCCGCTGAATATTACCCTCTAAAGTGACCGACGGGAATAGCTGCTACTGCCATTTGAAGGCGGCCGCAGGAGCTATTTGCTGGCTAGCCAGCGCTTACCGCATCGTGTTTCAAACCCTAGGGCTATGAAGGCTTTTGTATCATCTACCCGGTGGTTGCTTACTGGCTTACTGATAGCCAGCCTGCTGCTGTTGAGCAATGGGTGTCAGCCC
>NZ_SBLB01000003.1 GCF_004138325.1 Spirosoma sordidisoli
TTTTTTGTGAGCATGTCGTTGACATAAAAAGACCTCCTTTCTGGCTTTGGCGTTGTGGTGATGCTCAAAGCTAAGAAAGGAGGTTCCTTTTTGTCAACTCCCTAAAATTCGGGATGACTCATGTTTGACGGTATGCAGTTAGTTCACGGCGCCGGTTAGCTTATACACCCAGGCGTACTGGCAGGGTGTGGTAGTCGGTGTGAGGGTAGGGGCTGTCAGGGTAAGTTTCCCATTTTTTACGCTGGTTTTGATGGGACCTTTGTAACCCAGCAGCGACACCGAAGCGGGACTTTTGACCCCGTCGATCGTCAGGTTATCGGCCCATTTGGTGGTAATTACGTACAAGTCCCTGCCCTTTGTGGTAAAAAAGGTAGTCGTATTCTTGTCTACTTTCGGGGCGTTTTTCCAGGCGCGGGTACTATAGATTCCCTCGCCGTTTACGGACAGCCACTTGCCCATATCATCGAGCCGTTGCTGCATGATGACCGGAATACGACCGTCGGCGGTGGGGCCTATGTTGAGCAGCAGGTTTCCACCGCGCGCTACTTTGTCAATCAGGATTTTTATGAGCTCTTCGGAGGTCGAGTAGTCTTCCAGCACCTCGTTGCGGTTATAACCGAACGAGCCCGCCATACCCCGGCATTCTTCCCAGGGGCGCTCAAAGGTGACGCCCTTCGAATCGTCATCATGAATCAGGTCGTACTCAGTCGTGAAAAAGCCACCGTGTTTGCTACGGGTTTCCTTGCCCCAGCGGTCATTCACGACGACCCGGTCTTTAACCGGCGAATCGTTGTAGAGCCACGACAGGAACTGGGTGCTTTTCAGCGTTTCGGAGGGATAGTCCCACTCGCCATCGGTCCAGAACACGTCGGGTTTATACCGGGTGACCAGCTCCTTCATCTGCGGAATCATGTGCTCATCGACGTACTGGTTGATGGTCTCCTTCTTATAGAGCGGATGATACCACTCCAGCAGTGAATAATAGTAGCCCATCTTCAGCCCTTTTGCCTGCACCGCTTTGGTCAGATCGCCCAGTACGTCGCGGTGCGGGCCCACGTCAACGGCGTTCCAGTTCCAGGAGAGCGACGAAGGCCATAGCGCAAACCCCTCGTGATGTTTGGAAGTCAGCACCACATACTGCGCCCCCGACCCTTTGAAGCGGTCGGCCCACTGTTCGGGTTCGAAGAGTTCAGCCTTGAAATCGCGGGCAAAGTCCTGGTACTTGACATTGGGGCCGTACACGCGGTTGTGGAAATCGTCGAAAAACTTCTGCGAGGGCGATTTGGTGAGCCATCGGCGCCAGTAATGTTCGGCATAGCGTTCATAGGTACCGACTTTATCCCGACCGGTTGGACTGTAGGCCGGAACAGAGTAAACACCCCAGTGGATGAAGATGCCGAATTTGGCGTCTTCGAACCAGGTCGGTACCGGGCGTGAGTCGATCGAAGACCAGGTGGGCTGGTAGGGGCCGGCGGCCGACTGAGCCAGCGACGCCGATGCGGTCAGCAGCTGAGCCGCGAGGCCGAGGGCAATCAGGGTTGGTTTAGAAAAACGGTTCATATAGGTAGGCAGGAATAAAAAGGAAAACGATTAATGAAAGAGCATTGGCTAGAGAGCCCGGTCGAGGTGCACATACCCGCCGTCAACATGAATGAGTTGGCCGGTTGTATGGCTCGACCGCTCCGAGAGCAGAAAGGCAACCATGGAGGCAATCTCTTCGGCCGTTGTCATGCGCTGGCCGAGGGGTATTTTCGATTCAATCTTGTTAAGCATCTCCTCTGGATTGTCGAATGTCCTGATCCAGGTATCGTACAGCGGGGTATAGCACTCCGCTACAATGACGGCGTTGACCCGGATGCCGTACGGCAGCAGTTCAACCGCCCACTCGCGGGTGAGGGCGTTTCGGCCCCCATTGGCAGCGGCATAGGCGGAGGTATTGCCCTGACCCGTTTCTGCCGTTTTGGAGCCGATGTTGACAATAGCGCCTTTGCTTTGTTTCAGGAACGGCAGCGCATACTGGGCCATGAGGTAGTAGTGAACGAGGTTCTTGTGCAGCGAAGCCATGAACCGCTCGTAGCTGCCGGTTTCCAGCCCGACGCCATCGTTTACGCCCGCATTGTTGACCAGGCCGTCGATCCGGCCGAAGGCGGCAACGGCTTGCTCAACGGCCTGCGCACAGGCGTCGGGCTGGGTCAGCTCGGCAGTGATGGCTAAGGCATGACCGCCCGTGGCCTCGATAGCGTCGACGGTCCGCTGGTTATCAGCTGTGTTGCGACCGATAATAACCGGAATAGCCCCTTCTGCAGCCAGTAGCCGGCTGATGCCTTCGCCAATGCCTTTGGCACCGCCCGTAACCAGTATGACTTTTGATGAAAGTTTTAGATGCATGGAACGAATGAGTTTACGAAAAAAAGAAAGCCCACACCCAGGCGAGCGGGGCTTTACTGGTAACTTAACCTATGATGGAACTTAGTCACTGGCGGGGGCATACGCGCGGACACGCTGTCGTGAGGTGCCGAGGCCGTCGATGCCCAATTCTACTACATCACCCGGCTGCAGGTAAACGGGTGGCTTCATGCCCAGCCCCACCCCGGGCGGGGTGCCGGTCGAGATAATGTCGCCGGGTAAGAGGGTCATAAACTGACTGACATAGGCGATGAGCGTGGGTATCTTGAAAATCAGACTGCTGGTATGGCCGGATTGCATGGGTTCGCCGTTCACGGTGAGCCAGAGCCGAAGGTCGTTGACATCGGCAATCTCGTCGGGAGTAGCCAGAAAAGGGCCTATCGGGGCGAACGTATCGCACCCTTTGCCTTTGTCCCAGGTGCCGCCCCGTTCCAGCTGAAACTCGCGTTCCGACACGTCGTTGTGCAGACAATAACCGGCCACGTACTGCAGGGCACTGGCTTCGTCTACGTAGCTGGCTTTCCGACCAATGACCACGGCCAGCTCTACCTCCCAGTCGGTTTTGCTCGAGTTTTTCGGGATGATGATGTCGTCGAAGGGACCACAGTACGCGGTGGTCGCTTTCATAAACAGCACGGGTTCGGCGGGGATGGGCGCTCCCGTTTCGCGGGCGTGGTCTTCGTAGTTGAGGCCAATACAAACCAGCTTCGACGGGCGGGCAACGGGCGGGCCCAGCCGGACCGCGGGGTCGACGACGGGCAGAATACCCGCCGACAAACCAGGACTGTTGAGGTGGTTTCGTAGTCGTTCGAGCCCATTGTCGGCAAAAAAATCTTCATTATAGTCCATGACAATGGCCGACACATCGAGCCATTGATCAGTTAGAATGACTCCCGGTTTTTCGAGGCCGGGTTCCCCAAATCGAATCAACTTCATGCCTGTCAGGTATTGAGTGTAACAAAACCGCCCTGGAGCGGGTAAGCGCAGCCGGCCCGAAAACCGGCTTTATCGAAACATGGATGGGGTACGTCTCTGACCACCCATCAGTTGGCCCCGTCTATTTTGCTGCGTTTCTGCTTCGTAGCTTCGGGGGCTTTGAACCGAACATTTTCGATCTTCAGCACCACCGGGTTTGGCCATTTATTGTTGGTGTAAAGCCGATGACCATTTACGGCGCTGATGACCAGGCCGATGGGGCTGGGCGTGCTGTAGAGCTGGGCGTCGAATCCTTCGCGGTACTCGACCAGCTGGCTGCCGTAACCGAGAATGCTCACTTTGGTCTGGGCATTGCCTTCCAGCGTTTTCAGCACAAATTCTTTGCGGGTGCCGTAACTCCAGTCGGTACCGCCCTGGCAAAAGGCGTAAACCGTATTTCCCTGTCTGGCTTTGACGAACCAGACGTTTCCTTCGCGGATGATCTCCCAGGGGCGAACCTGATGCACGCTCTCCTGATTGACCAGGTGCCAGAGGGCTACTTCCCGCAGGAGTGCTTCCTGCTCGATCTGAATGGTGCCGTTGGGTTTGGGGCCTACGTTGAGTAGCAGGTTCCCCCCTTTGGCCCGGGTTTCGATCAGCATGTTGATGATGTCGGTGCCCGACTTGTGGGGGTCGTTCGTGGGTTTATACTGCCAGTCGGTTCCCATCGTGAAGCAGGACTCCCAGGGGCCGGGCAGGGGTTTGTCGGGAATAGTCTGTTCGGGGGTTTCCATCTGTCCGCGCGTTACGACCAGATCGGGCTGGAGTTGCCAGGCGTACTGCTTCAGCCCCTCGGCGGGCCCATCGAAGAACAATAGATCTATCTTACCGTAGTTGGTCAGTAGCTCCCTGAGCTGGGCTTTGTCGTGCGCCATCAGGCCCGGGTTTTTCTCCGGGTAGTGCATCGGGTGCTGGAGCCGGCCAATCGGCAGGTTATTCTGGTAGAGGTAGTTGAAGTCTTCGGGCGAGAAGTACAGGCCAATGGCAATATTTTGCCGGCGAAAGGCGTCCAGAATGTCGCGGGTCAGGTCCCGTTTGCAGGGGGTATTGCTGATGTTAAAGGGCGTTGTCTGGGTTGGCCACATGCAGAAACCGGAGTGGTGCTTGGCCGTAAAGACGACGTATTTCATACCAGCCAGCCGGGCCAGGGTAGCCCACTCGTCAGGATCGAACTGTTTGGGGTTAAAGGTGGCCGGCAGCTCGGTTGTGAATCGCTTCAGGTAATCGGGCGAGGCTCCGGCCATGGAGTGGCTGATCACAGCCCCCACCTGCGAGTCCAGGCTCCAGTGGATGAACATGCCGAAGCCCAGGTCCATGTACCACTGTTCACGCTCGGGTTTATTGGCTGACTGCTGCGCCTGGAGGGGCGAAGTCGCTAACCAGAAAAGGAAGAGAAAAAGGATTCGTTTCATACGACAGGAATAGTTTACTACAGGTTCACTCCCCGCTGCCAGGGAATAAAATCGTTCTGGCCAAGGTCTTCCGCTTTGGTTCGAATATGCCCCGACGCCAGATCGATGAGCCAGCGCAGTAGCCTTTCGCCCGTTTGCTCGATCGTTTCCTGCCCGGATATGACCAGGCCGGCGTCGAAGTCAATGATATCGGGCATGCGGTCGGCCAGGCGGGTATTGGTCGCTATTTTTACCGTCGGCGCAATCGGGTTGCCGGTAGGGGTGCCCAGCCCGGTTGTAAACAGGATCAGCGTGGCTCCCGAAGCAGCCATACCCGTCGTGGCGAGTACATCGTTGCCGGGCGTACAGAGCAGATGAAGCCCCGGCCGGGTGGGCAGATCGGTATAGTCGAGGACTCCTGCAATGGGGGCGTACCCACCTTTACGAGCGGCCCCGGCCGACTTGATGGCGTCGGTAATAAGGCCGTCCCTGATGTTGCCGACGGACGGGTTCATGTCGAAACCTGCCCCCACGGCTGCCGCCTGGGCCGCGTACTGCTGCATGAGCCCCACAAACCGATCGGCGTCGGTTGGGTTGGCGCAGCGATCGATCAGTTCCTGCTCAACCCCGCAAAGTTCCGGAAATTCGGCCAGGAGGGTGGTGCCGCCCAGAGTGACCAGCAGATCGGAGAGATGCCCGAGGGCCGGGTTGGCCGAAATGCCCGAGAAGCCGTCTGACCCGCCACATTTGAGGCCTACGCTTAACCGGCTAAGCGGGGCGGGCTGGCGGGTCTGGGCGTTGGCGGCTACCAGTCCGTTGAACGTGTCGCGGATGGCGTCGGTAAGCATGGCGGACTCGGTGCCGTAGGTCTGCTGATCGAAGTAGAGCAGCGGCCGGTCGAACCCCGGCTGCCGCTTCCTGATTTCGGCCCGCAACTGATCGATCTGGGATTTCTGGCACCCCAGGCTCAGCACGGTAACGCCCGCTACATTGGGATTGACGATACAGCCCGCCAGCAGCTGACAGAGGCTATCGGCATCGGCGTTGGTGCCCCCGCATCCCTGCTCATGGGTCAGAAACTGGATGCCATCGATATTTGGAAACAACCGCGGGCGGGCCGCTTCCGGTATAGCTGCGGCTGGTGCCGGGCCAGTCTGCCCCGTCCGATAGGCCTGTACCAGCTGGCGCACCTGATCGACGTAGGTATCCGGCTGGGCATAGCCAAGTTCCCGCTCGAAAGCGGCCTTCATCATCTCTACGTTCCTGTTCTCGCAGAAGACCAGCGGCACTACCAGCCAGAAGTTACGGGTGCCTACGCTCCCATCGCTGCGGTGGTAGCCCGCAAAGGTCAGCGTCTCCCAGTCCGACACATCCGGGGCATGCCAGCTGTATGGCCTGCGCCTGGTGAGGCCATACGGTTCGGCCTCGTGCCTGAGGTTGAAGGTGGTGATGGTGTCGCCAGCGGCAATAGGCTGGGTGGCCTTACCGACCAGCACGCCGTACATCCGTACCGGATCGCCTATGGTCAGGGCTTCGAGGGCTACCTTATGCTTGGCGGCTACCGACTGCGTTACCCGTACGGATAGTCCATCCGTGGTAATGCAGTCGCCTTTGGGGATATCCTGCAGGGCTACCACGACATTATCGGTCGGGTGAATACGGAGGCAGGAACGGGAGGTCTGGATCGTCATCGGGATGGGTCGGTTGTCAACAGAAAAACGGTCAGGCTGCGCGGTCCATGCGCTCCGATTACCAGCGACTGTTCGATATCGGCGGTTTTGGAAGGCCCGGCTATGAATACGCCATAATCGAAGGTGTCGGGGCTTAGCCGGCGATAGGCATCGTGCAGGGTGGGAACCAGCGCCCGCGATGATACGACCAGCGCCAGATGCTGGCAGATGAAGGGCAGGGCCCGGTGGGGTAAGTGTCGGCTGTCGAGCCAGATAGCGCCGTTCTCTAGTACTCCGAAAGAACCCATGAGCAGGGCCAGGTCAACCGTTTCGAGGGTGTGGCCAGGCACCAGCGGGTCGGACAGACGTTCGCCCAGGGGCAGATCGGGCAGGGTACTGACCAGTCGGGCCGGGGGCGGAAAACGGGTTTGTACATAGCTGACTATGTCGGTCAGGGCGCTGATCGGAACGACCGTACCGCCAATAGCTTCGACCCGCTGGGCAAACCCGTCGGCTGATGCCCGTTCTATCGACGGCTCGGGCAGGGTAGGCATTGGGCGGGTAGCGGGCTGGTTGCGGGCTACCGCGGTCAGGATGACTTGCCGGTTGTTCATACGCGCGATCGGTTTTTGTCGTACCACTCACCAAAACTTTGCGTGGGCGGGCTGGGCATGTCGCGCCCTTTATACCACGGATTCAACCGATTATTGACCAGCGCCGGAACGTGTTGCATCACCCACCGCCCGATACGGCCCGACAGCCGGTAAACCGTAGGATGGCCCAGTACCCAGGCCATTCCTTTCATAGCTACCGTTTTAGCCGGGGGCGCCAGGCCTTCGGCTGTCAGCGTCTGCCGCCAGTGCCAGAGCTGTTCGTGAATGTTGATCTTGACAGGGCATACGTTGGTACAGCTGCCGCAAAGCGTACTGGCGAAGGGCAGATCGGCGTTTTTGCGCATGTCGAGGTTGGGAGCCAGGATAGAGCCAATAGGCCCGGCCACGGCGTTGTGGTAGCTATGCCCGCCACTCCGGCGGTAAACCGGGCAGGTGTTGAAGCAGGCCCCGCAACGGATGCATTTGAGCGAGTTCCGAAACTCGGGCCGGCCCAGCTGGGTGCTGCGGCCGTTATCGACCAGGATAATATGCATGACCTGCCCGGCCCGGGGTCTGACGAAATGGCTCGAGTAGGTGGTGATCGGCTGGCCGGTTGCCGAGCGGGCCAGCAACCGCAGAAACACGCCCAGATGTTCCTGCCGGGGAATTACTTTTTCGATACCGAGACAGGCGATATGGACGTCGGCCAGATGCACCCCCAGGTCGGCATTTCCTTCGTTGGTACATACCACAAATCCGCCCGTTTCGGCAATGGCGAAGTTGACCCCCGTTATGGCGACAGATGCCGATACGAACTTTTCGCGGAGGTGGTGCCGGGCGGCTTCGGTCAGGTACTGCGGATCTTCGTTGCCGGCTTCGGTGCCCAGGTGTTGCTGGAAGGTGGCGCTGACGTCGGCCTTTTTCAAATGAATGGCCGGTAAGACAATGTGGCTGGGCGCTTCCTGGCGGAGCTGGACAATCCGTTCGCCCAGGTCAGTGTCGACTACCTCGACCCCATGTTTGATCAGAAACTCGTTCAGGTGACACTCTTCGGTCAGCATCGACTTGCTCTTCACCACCCGGGGGGCTGCGGGGCCGGTCTGTTGCCGGATAATGTCCAGTACGATCTGGTTGTGTTCCGCAGCCGTGGCCGCCCAGTGTACCTGAATGCCGTTTGCCAGGGCGTTCTGCTCGAACTGGGTCAGGTACGTACTCAGCTCCGACAGCGCATGGTCTTTGATACCCGACGCCAGTTCGCGCAGGGCCTCCCATTCGGGAAGGGCGTGGGCCGATTTGTCGCGTTTCTGCCGGATAAACCACAACGTTTCATCGTGCCAGTCCGTACGGGCTTCGTCGGTCAGAAACTGGCTGGCGGCCTGGGCGTGGGATACAAATCGCTGACTCATAACGTAGACGGATAGTAGCAGGCTTTGGTTTACAATGCATGATCAACCAGCAACTGAGCAACATGCCGGACCTGTATGGGCGATTGCTGCCGACGAAGAATCCCTTCCAGGTGCATCAGGCAGGACATATCGCCCCCCACGATATAGTCGACCTGGTTGGCCTGGTGCTGGGCCAGGCGGTCTTTCCCCATTTTCACCGAAAGAGCTTCCTGAGTCACGCAGAAGGTGCCGCCAAAGCCACAGCATTCGTCCGGGCGGGCGGGGGTCGTGATGTCGATGCCGTCGACGAGTTTCAGCAGGGCTTCCATCTTCGAGAAATACGGTTCGTTGCGTTCCGACATGGACGACAGACGCAGCCCGCGCTGCCCATGACAACTCTGGTGAATACCGATCCGCAGGGGCCGGCCCGACCGGTGGGGCAGAGCCCGTACCTGCAGGACATCGGTCAGAAATTCGCACAACTCCCAGACCTGGCCGGTCAGAAGCGGATTGTGTTCCCGGACGTGCAGGACACACGAGCCCGATGGACAGACAATATGGTCGAATTCGCCAAAGTTCTGCCTGAAGTTCTGGTCACAGCCGGCGGCCTCGCGAGCAAAGCCCGAGTTGGCCATGGGCTGACCGCAGCAGGTCTGATTACGTGGCACAACGACCTGGCAACCCAGTTGTTCGAGCAACTCGAGGGTCGCGATGGCAACAGCCGGATAGAACTGATCAACGTAGCAGGGAACAAACAAAGCAACGCGCATCATGCATCTGAATCGTTTCAGGATCCGGCCAGTACCAGAATTTTCTGGAAACCAGACGAATACAGAGCGTATGATTATGTTGCAAATCAATAGTATATTTCAAAGGGGTAGTTTTATAGGATTAACTTGTTTTACCACTATGTTAGCAATTTTGTAAGCTGTTTAAATCCATTGACGCTAATTGATAGGTATGAAGCCGCAGCTACTTTTGGTGCCCGTTTCGTCCGAATGTTCGTTTAGTGTGCGGCAGGATGTCGTTCTTCATTTCTACAACCGCTGGCATTATCACCCCGAAATAGAACTACTGCACATTGAGCAGGGCAGCGGCACGCAGTTCGTGGGCGATAGTATTCAGAATTTTCAGTCGGGGGATGTGTTGCTGATCGGTGCTAACCTGCCCCACTACTGGCGCTGCGACAAAGAGTATTTTGAGAACCGGGAGGGTTTGTTTGCCAAGGCTACCGTGGTTCATTTTCGGGATAACTTCTGGGGCGATACGTTTTTGCAACTGCCCGAAAATCGGTACATCGTCCGTTTCCTCGATAAGGCCCGGCAGGGTGTACGGCTCCTCGGCACCACCCGTTCAGCCGTTAAACCGCTGCTGGCGCAGATGCTCGCTGAGCACGGAACCGCCCGAATTGTTTCCCTGATCCAGATCCTCTCGCTGGTGGCCCAGTCAGACGAGCTGGAGTATCTGTCGACCAAAGACTACCCCAGTTATTTCGATGAAGCCGACACCGACCGACTCAACCAGATATACGCCTACTCGCTGACTCACTTCACCAGGAAAATTTCGCTGGAAGAAATAGCCACGGTGGCAAACATGAGTCCGAACTCATTCTGTCGGTATTTCAAGTCGCGAAGTCGTAAGCCGTATTCGCAGTTTCTGCTCGAACTACGGGTCAGTCACGCCTGTAAGCTGCTCATTGAAGGGAAGCTCAGTGTGGCGCAGGTGTGTTACGAAAGCGGGTTCAACCAGTTTTCGGGCTTCAACAAGTACTTCAGGCAGATCACGGGAAAAAGCCCCCTCCAGTATCAGAAGTCATTCGGGAAGCCAGTTCGGTAAAAGCTACATGTAGGTGTGACCTCCCCATAAAACAAAAGCCCGGCTCATTGCTGAACCGGGCCCTGCGTACGTTACGTCTGTGGGTGATGATTAGTTAAAGGCATTGCGTAGCTGAGTAGCCGCCAGTGCCTGCGCCTGCTGGGCCTCGGGCACGATGGCGTACATGCCGAAAAACTCGTGGGTAACCCCCGTGTAGAGCTGGTACGTTACCGAAACGCCCTGCGACTGAAGTTTGTCGCGCAGTTGCTGACCTTCGGTTTGCAGTGGGTCGATCTCGGCGGCAATGATGGTGGTGGGGGGCAGTCCACTCAGGTCAGTACCGGCATCGATCAGCGAAATCAGGGGCGTTTCGCCGTCGGCGGGTGAGTTGAAGTAGTTGGCAACGAAGTACTCAACCAGCGGCCGACTCAGCGGTTTGGCGTTGGCGTACTGATTATACGAGGGGGTGAACAGGTCGTTGTTAGCCACCGGATAAACCGACAGAATATGAGCGGGTAGCGGCAGCTTCCGGGTGCGGGCCATCATGCTGACCCAGACCGCCATATTACCCCCGGCGCTCTCGCCGGCAATGGCTACCTTGTCCGGATTTCCGTTCAGCGACGCCGTATTGTTGCGTACCCATTCGTAGGCAGCATAGGCATCGTAATGGGCCGTGGGGAACTTGTTCTCGGGCGACAGCCGGTAATCGACCGACACCACGATAGCTCCCGTTTCTTCGGCCAGGGCCAGCGTCGAGTTCTCGTACACTTCCGGACTGCCAATGACCCAGCCGCCACCGTGGTAGTACACAATCACCGGCAGGGGGCCAGTGGGGACGTTGGGCGTATACACCACAACCCGGATCGGTACGTTGTTGTAGCCCGGAATGGTACGCTGGCTACTAGTGACGTTGGCCGTGGGCCGGGGAATCTTGTTCTTATCGAGCAGCGAGTTTACCGCATCTTTGAAGGTTGGCTGTTTGCGGGCTTCGGCAGGGGGCAGCTGTTCCAGCGGAGTAGGCGCCAGGCGGCCCAGCTCTTCGATAACGGCCAGCATCTGCGGCTGAATGGTAGGCGCATAATCTGGTTTGGGTCCCGTTGCCTGAATCTGCTGACCCTGAAAGGGTTCGCGGTGATCTTCGCAGGCGAGCAGGGTGCCCGCCAGCAGCAGACTGTAAAAAGAGGCCGATCGAACGCGACCCGGCATAGAGCGGTACGCAGCCACTGAACCCGCTGCGATTCGGCGGACAAGCATGTTGAGATGATTCATAACGTTTGTTTTAATTACTGTAGACTAACTAGGATACTATTTTTAGAGTTATGCAGACTTATTGAACGGTCTTGCATAAACGTCAGCTGCTTCGGCTACAGAACCGTTCGGGCTCAGCGCTTTTTGCAGGTGAAATAAAAGACCTGTGGGCAGACAACTAGCCGAATCCATAGTTTTGCAGGTATGACATACGAAAACACGCTGGATTTTGCGCGTCAGCTCGACGCCGATGATTCGCTACGATCCTTTCGGAATCGGTTTTACATCCCGCAGCGAAACGGAACCGATCTGGTTTACCTGTGCGGCAACTCGCTGGGCCTGCAGCCAAAGTCTGCCCGGGCCGCCCTGGATCAGGAGTTGACAACCTGGCAGCAGCTGGGGGTAGAGGGCTGGTTCGATAAACCCGAAGGCGCCGAACAGAACTGGCTTGGGTATCATAACACCTGCAAGGGAGCGCTGGGCCAGGTGGTAGGAGCCGACCCCGCCGAAGTTTGCCCCATGAACGCCCTGACCGTCAACCTGCATTTGCTGCTGGCCTCGTTTTACCGACCCGGCCAAAACGGCACCTCGGCATCCGGCAAGCCGAAATACAAGATTCTGACGATCAAAGGCGACTTTCCGTCCGATCAGTATGCGCTGGAGACCCACCTGCAGCATCACGGGCTGACAACGGCCAACGCGCTGGTAGAAGTGGCTCCGCGGCCCGCCGATGGGCTGATACACACCACCGACATACAGGCTGCCATAGCCGAACATGCTGACGAGCTGGCCCTGGTCTGGATGAGCGGGCTGAACTACTACACGGGGCAGGTCTACAACATGGCCGCGCTGGCCGAAGCCGCCCGCCGACATAATGTACCCATCGGTCTGGACCTGGCCCACGCCCTCGGGAATGTGCCGCTGCGGTTGCACGACTGGGGTGTCGATTTTGCCACCTGGTGTTCATACAAATACCTGAATGGGGGGCCTGGCGCCGTGTCGGGCATCTTTATCCATGAAAAGCACCACGACCAGAACCGGGCAGGTGGTGCGCTGCCCCGACTGGCGGGCTGGTGGGGTTACCGGGAAGACCGGCGGTTTGAGATGAGCCCCGGATTCCTGCCGGCCGCGGGAGCCGATGGCTGGCAGCTGAGCACGCCCAACATTATGGCACTCGCGCTACACCGGACCGCGCTGGCTATCACTGCCGAAGCCGGCATGACCGCGCTCCGCCAGAAAAGCGAGCGGTTAACGGGCTTTCTGGAACACATACTCGCCCCCTTTGATGACATACAGAGGCTGACGCCCGACGACCCTAACCAGCGGGGATGCCAGTTGTCGCTGCTCGTCCGTCGAAACGGAAAAGCCCTCTTCAGCTACCTAACCGAACAGGGCATCATTGGCGACTGGCGTGAACCTGACTGTATCCGGCTGGCCCCGGTGCCGCTCTATAACACATTTGAGGATGTTTGGCGGGTAGGTGAAGCGCTACGCGGATTTTTTAGCACTGGCCGCCAGGCGTTCCTTGGTGAATAGATAGATGCCCTGGAAAATGTTTTTCAGGGCCTGTTCTATTTCCGCCCAGCCTTCGTCGGTGCTGGGGTCTATGCCCATGACCTGCCGTTTTTGCTGACCGGTAAAGAGCAGAAGAGTCAGGGAGCTGACCAGAATGGCTGCGAAAGGGCGGGCATGGCTACTATGAACGATAGCCGACAGGTCATCGACCATTTTCACCAGCCGTTTCTCTTTCTCGGCGGTTATGGCGTGAACGATACCGTCGTTGCTTAGCAGCTTGGCCTTCAGAAGTTCCTGCGCTTCGATATCATGACGCAGCAACCTGAACTCTTCAATGACGTAGGTATAACAGGTATTGAAAAAGACCTCCAGCGAAGCGCCCTTTAGCTGGTCAATGTCGATAGGCGGTACCGATGATGTTGGACGGGTTCGCTCGAAGTAGGCTTTGAGTAACCCGCCTAATCCCCCAAAGTATCGGTAAATCAGTATTTTATTGACGCCAGCCTGGCTCGCAACCCGGTTGATACCAATATGATCGAAGCCACTTTCCTTGACGAGTTGGCCAACAGCTTCAATAAGTCGGTTCTCCGTTTCCAGACGGCTACGTTGCATAATCTGACAGTTGGTCGTGTAGATAGAACGCAGCAATGTAACCTGTCCGTATCATACCAACAAATCAAAATACGCTGGTTTTGAGGCAACGGCTAACAAATTGACAGGCAGGTCAAAACTGACAAACTGGTTAGTAAGTCGAATTTTTAGCGAACGTAACGTTGCGTTTTAGTCCGTCAAGTTTGGTTCGCTTGACGGCCGACCGCCGGAACACCTCCCGAAAAACCTCTTCCGTGATTTCTTCCCAGTCGGTTCGGCTGAATTCGGCCAGGTCGGGGTGGGGGTCGAAAGCGGGCGTCTGGTGCGGTCGGGCAAAGCGGTTCCAGGGACATACGTTCTGGCAGATGTCGCAGCCAAAGACCCAGTTGTCGAACTTGCCCCGCACCTCGTCCGGAATGGCTTCTTTCAACTCGATGGTGAAGTAAGAGATGCACTTGCTACCGTCAACGACGTAGGGGCTCACGATAGCTTCCGTAGGACAGGCATCCAGACAACGGGTGCAGGTGCCGCAGTAATCGGTGATCGGGCCGTCGGGTTCGAGTTCCAGATCGAGGATCAACTCGCCGATGAAGAAAAACGACCCCATCTGCCGATTGATCAGGTTGCTGTGTTTACCTACCCAGCCCACACCAGACCGTTTGGCCCAGGCTTTGTCCATAACCGGGGCCGAATCGACGAAGGCGCGCCCGCCCACTTCGCCAATTTCTTCGTGGATAAAGGCCATCAGGTCTTTCAGCTTGTCTTTAATGACAAAGTGGTAATCTTCCCCGTAGGCATATTTCGACAGTTTGTAGTCATCCTCGGCTTCGGGCAACGGCTGGCTGGGGTAATAGTTGAGCAGCACCGTAACCACCGACTTGGCCCCCTCAACGAGCAGTCGCGGGTCGAGCCGTTTGTCGAAATGGTTGGCCATGTAATTCATCTGGCCGTGCATCCCGTTTTTTAGCCAGGTTTCGAGCCGGGGTGCTTCCTCATCCAGGAAGTCGGCCCGGGCAATACCGCACACGTCGAACCCCAGTTCAAGGGCTTTGGCTTTCAGGCGGGTCGAATAATAGCTGGCTGGCGCGTGCATGGCAGGAGGTAAATAAAACCGTACAGGTAATGAACAGCGGGCGACGCGTAAAAAATCCGGTTTTTATGACCGAATTCAGCAAAAGCTGACGGAATACTATGTGTCAAGTTGTCAGAAATGACCAGATTGGCCGGTCTTTTGCCCATCTTTGCACATGAATTTCTGGAAGCGAACACGAAGCTCATCAATGGAAAATAAAGACATTCTGGACGAACAATCGTCTACCGATACCACACAGCCTGACAACCTGACAACTGAGACGCCCACTGAAGAGGAAGCCGTAACGATCAACGGCGGTGAGCCCGCCGACGAACCCGTTGCCGAAGCAGCGGCTCCCGTTGAGGCCGAAGCAACCGAAACCGCTGAACCGACCGGGTCGGCCACCGATGCGGCTTACCGGGAGGTTGCAGAACTGAAGGATAAATACCTGCGGCTGTATGCTGATTTCGAAAACTTCCGTCGGCGTACGGCCAAGGAAAAGCTGGAACTGATCGGCCAGGCCAACGAGGGCCTGCTGCAAAGCCTGATTCCGGTCGTAGATGATTTTGAGCGGGCCATGCTGTCGATGGAAAAAACCGAGGACGTGGCGGCTTTGAAAGAAGGCGTTTCGCTGATCTATACCAAGCTGTTCAAGACGCTGGAAGGCAAAGGTCTGAAGCCCATGGTGGCCAAAGGAGAGCCGTTCAACGCCGACCTGCACGAATCGATAACCCAGTTTCCCGCCCCCAGCGATGACCTGAAAGGGAAGGTGATCGATGAGGTGGAAAAAGGGTACTATCTGAACGATAAGGTTATCCGGTTTGCTAAAGTAATTGTAGGAAGCTAATGGTGAAAGAGCGAAAGACTGAAAGAGCGACCCCTGTTGTGCCCGCCACTCTTTCGCTCTTTCTCTCATTCACTCTTTGATAGACATGGCAACGAAGCGCGACTATTACGAAATACTGGGCGTTGACAAGAACGTCTCGGCCGAGGATCTCAAAAAGGCTTATCGAAAGATGGCCATCAAATATCACCCGGATAAAAACCCGGATGATCCGACCGCCGAAGAAAAATTCAAAGAAGCCGCCGAGGCTTACGATGTCCTGAACGACCCTCAGAAAAAAGCCCGCTACGATCAGTTTGGTCATGCTGGTCTGGGTGGTGCGGCCAGTGGCGGTGGCTACGGACCGGGTGGACCGTCGATGGAGGACATATTCAGCCAGTTTGGCGATGTGTTCGGCGACGATTCGCCCTTTGGTAGTTTTTTCCGGGGCGCCAACGGCGGTGGACAGCGGCAACGCGTCCGGCGCGGGTCCGACCTGCGGATCAAACTGAAGCTGAACCTGCAGGAGGTAGCCAACGGTGTTGAGAAGAAAATCAAGGTAAAACGACACGTTACCTGTACCACCTGCGCAGGCAATGGCTCGAAAAACGGGACGGCCGTTCAGACCTGTACCACCTGTAACGGCTCGGGCCAGACCCGCAAGGTAGTCAATACCATGCTGGGTCAGATGGTCTCGACCAGCACCTGTCCGACCTGTAATGGCGAAGGTAAAATCGTTACCGACCGGTGCGACGTTTGTTTTGGCGAGGGTCGGGTACTGCAGGAAGATGTTATCCCCATCAAGATTCCGGCCGGTGTAGCCGAAGGCATTCAGCTGTCGGTAGGGGGCAAAGGCAACGTTCCGCCCCGTGGCGGTGTGGCCGGCGACCTGCTGATCGTCGTTGAGGAAGAAGAGGATGCCGACCTGAAGCGCGATGGCAGTAACGTCGTGTTCGATCTGTATGTCAACTTCGTCGATGCGGCCATCGGTACCAGCGTTGAAGTGCCGACCATTGATGGTAAAGCACGCATCACCCTCGAACCCGGCACCCAGAGCGGTAAAATTCTGCGGCTGAAAGGCAAAGGAATCAAGGAGCTTAACGGATACGGCCGGGGCGATCAGCTTGTACATGTAAATGTGTGGACGCCCAAGGTGCTGTCGGCCGAAGAGCGCGGCCTGCTGGAGCGGCTGCGTAACTCGCCCAACTTCCAGCCCAAGCCCAACAAGAACGAAAAAGGATTCTTCGATAAAATGAAGGATTTCTTTCACGGATAAACACCGGTGAGGCCGTTTCAGGCTTCATCCGCGATACGATCTGCCAGTTAGTACTGCTGGAAAAGCCCCGAACCTAAACGTCGGGGCTTTTTTTGCGTTGCCAATATGTATTTTAGCATCAGCTACTCAACTTATTCTGCCCTCTATGCACCAAACTGTACTGCTCTGCGTATCCCTCTTGCTGGCTGTTTCCCTGTTCGTGGTAGTAGGACAGCGATTACGGGTGCCGTCGCCTATTTTTTTGGTGATCAGCGGTCTGGTCATCAGCCTCATACCGGGCATGCCACAGATTGCGGTCGATCCGGATCTGATCTTTCTGATTTTCCTGCCGCCTTTACTGTACGAAGCTGCCTGGTTCACCTCCTGGAAGGAGTTCTGGCGCTGGCGACGGATCATCATCACCTTTGCCTTCGGACTGGTTATTGTTACGGCCCTGGCGGTAGCCTATGCCTCCAGCGCCCTGATTCCCGGCTTTACGCTGGCGCTGGGTTTTCTGCTGGGTGGAATCATCTCGCCACCAGACGCCGTGGCGGCAACCTCGGTCCTGCGGGGCATCAACGTGCCGAAGCGCGTGATCAGCATTCTGGAGGGAGAAAGCCTGATCAATGACGCGTCGAGTCTGATCATTTTCCGGTTTGCGATGTCGGCCGTGTTGTCGGGTACGTTTGTGTGGCAGCAGGCCGCCACCGACTTCGTCCTCGTAACGCTGATGGGTATTGCGGTTGGCCTGCTGGTCGGCTGCGTTTTTTACGCCATCCACCGGTGGCTGCCCATCACGACGCGGGTCAGTATTCTGCTGACATTCATTACGCCCTACATCATGTATCTGACGGCCGAAGAGTTTCATTATTCCGGCGTGATGGCGGTCGTGACCGGTGGGCTGTTTTTGTCCAATCGAAGCCACAAAATGCTGAACCATAGCGCCCGGATTCAGGGAACGGGCATGTGGTCTACCGTTGTCTTTGCCCTGAATGGGCTGGTGTTCATCCTGATCGGCCTGGAGCTGCCCCTGATCGTAGCCGGTCTCGGTGATTATTCGCGAACGGAAGCAGTGGTCTATAGCCTCGTCATTACCGCCCTGCTGATTCTGATTCGGCTCGGCTCGGCCCTGGGAAGTGCTGTTTTTACCCGGGTGGTTGGGCGGTTCATTCCGGTAGCGGATCGTAACCCCGGCTGGCGCGGACCGATTATTGTTGGCTGGGCAGGTATGCGGGGTGTCGTGTCGCTGGCAGCTGCCCTGTCTATTCCGCTCACCCTGCCTTCCGGCGCGCCGTTCCCGCACCGGAATCTGATCTTGTTCATCACCTTCGTCGTTATTCTGATTACCCTTATCTTTCAGGGAATGACCCTGCCCCTCGTTATTCGCTGGGTGAAGTTCAGAGACCCCGATAACCGACCACCCGAAGAAGAGCAGGAGTCGACGGTTCGTCTGAAACTGCTGGCCGTAGCCCTCCGGAAACTAAATGATACCTATGCCCGCGAGGTAGAGACCAACGAACTGGTGGCTAACCTGAAGCAGCGTATTGAAACCGACACCCGGCTGACCCGACAGCATTTAAGTTCGCTCGATTGCGATACCGAAGATTTCGATGAATACAATCGAATCCTGTCTGATATTATCACGACGAAGCGCAACGAGCTGATCCGGCTCCGGACCCGCAATGAGTTCGACGATGAAGTGATCCGTAAAGAAGAGGCCCACATCGATCTGGAGGAGGAAAAGCTGGATCATCCGATCCATTGAAAAAGCCTACCTATTGGTTAGTTAGCTAAAATAGGACGGAAATAAAATCAAATCGCAGTCAAAACCGTTGCTTCAAGCAAGTACACGGAGGTGTGAGTTAATGTATCGGGTATGGTTCTTTTTTTAACAGCTTTCGACAAACAGGCAGATGTGCGCGAGTTCTGTTGCCAACTCAACAGTATGGAGGCAACGTTCGATTTTTTGAGTAGTCTGGTAGCCAGGGGCGATACGTTGCTGATGGCTTACATGGTAGAGGATAACAAGCGCATCGATCTGCCGCTGGATGCGTTCGACGGGAGCCCATTCCTGGAAGCGATGCAGGATCTTCAGCAGGAATGGCAATCCATACTGGCTCCGGCCACGGATGTAGATGCCGTTCATTACAAAGACATGTTGGTGCTGCTGCAGAAGCGTATTCGTCAGTACGAGACCAGCATCAGCATGCACGAGCGCATGATCAACCAGTTTTCCCATTGGCTTAGGCAGATGCAGAACAGCTCCCTGACCAGTCCAGGGCGCGAACTGTTTATCCGTACTTATCAGCGCATGATTGACCTGCATCGTACACATCTGGCTCGGGATCGATTCAACAGCTACCTGGTTCGTAACCGACTGAACCAGCTGTCGTCTGCCGTTTAACCCGAAACGCGCCAGCCCTTGTACCATAAAGCCCTGATCGGGTGCCGTCCGGTGTTGATTTGCGCGGGCTCGCTCCGGTGATCAAAAACCGCCCAGCCGACACGAACCTGATCCTGGCTAAACTAAAAAGAGGACCCCGACGAGGTCCTCTTTTTAGTTTATGGGCTGGTTGTTGATCAGCCAAAGGCATTGATATGCTTCTGGAAGATGGCGTCGTACTTGGAAGCCGCGGCCGTCTGTTTGGCTTCCTTGCAGGCCTCTACAATCGTTTGCAGAATGTACAGATCGGCATCGGGGCTACCGAACCGGCCGCGTCCCGATTTGTCGTAGGTCAGGTTCTGGTCGGCGCGGGTGGCCATCACGTCGGCAATTTCCAGCGCTTTTTTGGCATCACCCACGGCAAACAGGAACCGTACGTAGTTCGACGAAATCTGGTCGTACGGAATGCTCTTGTCCGGAATGACCTTCAGCGAGTAGTTCAGAACCTCCCGGGCTTTGGCTTCGTTGCCTTCGCGGATGAGCTGATCGGCCAGCCGGAAAAAGGCGATACGGGCCGAAATAACCGGCGGTCCCTTGTACGTTTCGTCATAGTAAACGTCCGGGTTGTCGAACTGGCGCCAGAACGTTTTCTTCGTCATGTTGGTGTACATGATGTCGGAGTTGACATAGCCGTCCGACGCGCCTGGCACGGCTACCGGCATCAGCCGATACGCGTAGCCTTCCAGCTGCATGTAGTTTTTCAGATTCAGGTAGTTGTCGCTGGCCAGGGTGCTCGAGAAGTAGATAGGCCGCTGCCAGTTGTTGGTAGCAATCATATCGAGCATGATCAGGTCAGGCTTGTACAGATCCTTCTTCCCGATGGTCCACTGCAGCGTATCTTTCATGAATGGCTTCAGGGGTGCCGGTACAAAATTCGCTTTGTCGATAGCGGCCTTGTCGATGGGCAGGAAGAGCACCGACGAGGGCAGCACACTGGTCATATCGCCGTTTGTGAGCGGCACCTGTACCGCCGGACTGTTATTTTTGATCAGGCTGATGTACTGCTTGAGGTCAATACCGCCTTTAACACCCGGCACCTCGTAGAAGGGGACGATGTCGTTTTTACCCTTGTTAAAGTTATCGTATTCCAGCGAAATGGGCAGGGCTTCTGACTCGTAGGTCTTCCGCTTCATTTGCTGAATATACCATTCCGTACCGAGCAGGCTCAGGTTACACACCCGAACGTCGCGCCGGAACCCTTCAACTTCCTGTACGTACCAGAGCGGGAACGTGTCGTTATCGCCACCCGTAAACAGGACGGCATTGGGCGCGCAGGAGTTCAGCAGGTTCTTGGCAAAATCGACCGACTGGTAGCGGTTGTCGCGGTTGTGGTTATCCCAGCTCTTGGCACCCATCATGACCGGAACCAGCAGGCTCAGCCCGACAATCAGCCCGTTGCGGGTCACGTCGGCTTTGAGCGTATTCCGTAATCCTTCGGCCAGGGCCATTACACCCAGGCCCAGCCAGATAGCGAAGAAATAGAACGACCCTACGTAGATGTAGTCCCGTTCACGCGGCTCGGACGGGGGCGAGTTCAGGAATATCTGCAGGGCGATACCGGTGAACAGGAACAGCAGACCCACAATCAGGAAATCGCGCCGACGCCGGAAATACTGGAATACAATCCCGAACAGCCCCAGTATGAAGGGCAGCATGTAAAAATTATCGCGGGCTTTATTGGTCTTCAGCAGATCCGGCACCCCTTCGTCCGACGACCAGGGCAGCAGGTAGCCTGCCCCTTCTTCATCGGATTCGCGACCGGCGAAGTTCCACATCAGGTAGCGCCACCACATGTGTCCGAGCTGGTAGCTGAACATATACTCGAGGTTATCGCCCATGGTCGGTTTCTGCCCTTCGGCGAGGCCGAGCATCTGCCGGTATAGCTGGGGGTGGTTCTGCTGGCTGCTGTACACGCGCGGGAACAGCATCTCGTCGCCGGGCTGGTAGATATACTCCGGCTGGTAATCGAAGATAACGTACTTGTTGCCTTCTTTCTTCCACATCGGTGCACCCCGTTTCTGGTCGATAGGCCGGGCGGTGAAAACGGGTCCGTACAGCAGCGACCGGCTGCCATACTGCTCCCGACGCAGGTACGACAGGAAGTTCAGCGCATCGTCGGGGTTGTTTTCGTTGATGGGCGGGTTGAAGTCGGCCCGAACCAGCACCTGGATGTACGAAGCATAGCCGATCAGCACGAAGGCCAGGGCCAGCAGCGAGGTGTTCAGCACCGGCCGGCTACGACGGGCCGACCAGATAATGCCGTAGGCAACCGCACCCAGAAAGATGATCACGAAGAAGATCATGCCTGAGTTGAACGGCAGCCCCAGGGTGTTCACGAAGAAGCGCTCTACGAAGAAAGCCATACCGGGCAGGCCCGGAATAATGCCCGAGTTGATGATGCCCAGAATAACCAGCCCCACACCGAAGGCAGCCGCTCCGCCCCAGAAGGTAGGTTTCGGGTATTTTTTGAAGTAATAGATCAGGGCCAGCGCAGGCAGGGTAACCAGGTTCAGCAAGTGAACCCCGATCGACAGACCCGTCAGGTAAGCAATGAAGATCAGCCAGCGGTTAGCAGCCGCGTCATCCTCGATGCGCTCCCACTTGAAGGCGGCCCAGACCACAATGGCCGTGAAGAACGACGACATGCCGTATACTTCGGCTTCGACCGCCGAGAACCAGAAGGTATCGGAGAAGGTATAGGCCAGGGCCCCAACGGCCCCCGTACCGATGACCAGCAGGGTATCGGCGGTGGTATAATCGCTCTCCTGTTTGCCCAGCAGTTTCTGCGCCAATATGGTAATGGTCCAGAAGAGGAAGGCAATCGTAAAGGCACTGGCCAGTACCGACGCCATATTCACCCAGTAGGCTACGCTCAGCACATCCCCAAACGACAGCATGGAGAAAATCCGGCCCAGCAGCAGGAAGAAGGGCGCGCCGGGGGGGTGGGGCACCTGAAGTTTAAAGGAACACGCAATGAACTCACCGCAGTCCCAGAAACTGGCCGTACGTTCGACGGTGCTCGCGTAGGTAAACAGCGCTACGGCGAACAGCAACCAGCCCGTGAGGGTGTTCAGGCGTTTGAATGACTGCATACAGGTAAAATTTACGGAACTGTTTTTAGGTAAAATGTGGTCAAAAATACGTAAAAAAGCAGCCCGGCCGGGTCAGCGCGGGCTGTTAAAGTTTGTTAAGGCCAGTGATTAACCCAGACGTTCGGAGGTGTCAAAATCAAGTTTGAGCATGGATGAAACAGTCAACTGTTTATCTTCACTGTAGGTAAGGATTGCGGTAAAGCTGAAGGGGAAGACATCGCCAATGGCAACACTGTCCTTGGTTGGTAATTCAAAAAAAGTGCCATGCCTCAGTTCAATATCAAGAATACCATTTCCCTCCACGTGTATATTTCCCCGTTCGGATACAGTCACTTTATCCAGTACAATATTGTTTACAGACGTAATCTGGACATCAGCATGAAACTGTCTGCCTAAGTCCTCCTGGTAGTTGGATCGCAAATAGTTGACGAGTAGCTGATCTAGATTGGGTATGTCGATCTTTTTGGCTTTGGGTGGGTTAGCTACCACTACCAGGAACTTGTAGTTTTTGTGTTCTTTTACATAATCACCTATGGCGGCAACCTGTTGCCGCTTTTGCGGTGTCATTTTACCCGCTTTAACCTCCACTATTATAACTTCATCGCCCTTTTTTGCTACAAGATCAGCGCGAAAGGGACCAACCTTCTCTTCTTTGGCTACCTCATACCCCTTAGCCAGGTAGTCGGCACTCAATTGATCAACAGCTATGTTGTGCAAATACTGTTGCAAATACTGCGGCCTAATTTCCATCTCGCTCTAAATTAAGCTGAATCATATCAGCAGTGAATGTACCACACTCAACATAAAGTATGTGTTCCTCAGTGTCTAAAGCATCGAGCAGTGACGCAGTAAGCTCACCAGACAAACCCGAAGAGTTTATTACGGTTAAGTCGCTACCGCCTACATTAAGGCTCCCGGCTATGCGCATTTTGACGCGTTTATCGTCATCAAAAAGAATGCCTCGCAGACAGTCCCAGATTGGTTTACTCAGGTTATCTGCATCAATCCCAATATCCGTCTGATAGAAGTGATAAACTAACCCGTACAAATCAACGTCCATCAGGACATGACTAGGATATGCAAGTCTAAATGCATCCTCAATCAACTGCTTATAGCTGTTTTTCTTTATGGAACTGCACTTCCCCAGCTATTATAGGATTTGGGTTTAGCTTTAACGATAAAACAAAACACACACAGTAAGTTTGACGTGACTATCTACATTATGGCCTTTCATACACCTCCCGCCGGGCGGCTTTGAGGGTATTCTGCATCAGGGAACAGATCGTCATCAGGCCAACCCCGCCCGGAACGGGGGTAATGAAGCTGGTTTTTGGAGCTACCTCGTCGAATTTGACGTCGCCTTTGAGGGCAAAGCCGCTTTTCTTGCTGGCATCGGGTACGCGTTCCAGACCGACGTCGATCACCACGGCCCCTTCTTTCACCATATCGGCCGTGATGAACTCCGGTCGGCCCAGGGCCGCTACCAGGATATCGGCCGACCGACAGATCTCGGCCAGGTTTTGGGTACGGCTATGGGTAAGCGTTACGGTGCAGTTGCCGGGGTAGGTGTTTCGCTGCATGAGGATCGACATGGGCAGACCTACAATCTGGCTGCGACCCACGACCACGCAGTGCTTGCCGGCGGTCTCGATGTTGTAGCGTTTGAGCATCTCAAGCACCCCCTGGGGCGTAGCGGACACGTAGGCTGGCAGGCCTTTGGCCATGCGCCCGATGTTAATGGGGTGGAAGCCGTCAACGTCCTTGGCCGGGTTGATGGTTTCCATAACGCGGTCGGGATTGATGTGATCGGGGAGAGGAAGCTGTACGATCAGCCCGTCCATATCGGGGTTGTCGTTTACCTGCTGTACGGCGTCGAGCAGTTCGGCTTCGGTAACGGTGGGCTCAAACCGGATCAGGGTTGAGTGCATGCCTACCTCTTCGCAGTTTTTCATTTTCGAGGCCACATACGTCTCGCTGGCGCCTTTGTTGCCGACCAGTATGGCTACCAGGTGCGGAATTTTACCCCCTTGCTGGCGAATCTGGGCAACCTCTGCCGCAATTTCCTGTTTGATCTGAGCCGAAAGAAATTTACCGTCTAATAGCTGCATTGTCTCTGTGAATAATTGAATGTCATCCGCGGCTTCTGACTGCAGACCCCTGCTGGATCAGCGCGTGTGAAGACCCCACAAAGATACGCGGAGAATTATCCGTAGGTCTGCTGCCACTCCTTTTTCAATCGTTTGTACGTCTCGTCTTCGCGGGCCCGGAGGTAAACCGCGTAAAAAATACGCGCCGATTCGGCCTTGACGGGGTCTTCTTCACGGGGGAGCTGCGGCCGACCGTGGGCCCCCGACCGACCTTTCTGATCATCGGGAACGGGACCGTCATATTTCTGGCCGGAGCGGTGGTTGGCGTACCGGCGGGAACGGGTGTAGCCCATCTGCAGGAATTTTCGGGCCATGTCCATCCCCACAAAATCACCCTGGGCCTTGTAGTCGAGGAAGAGCTGAAAGATCTTCTCCGACGATTCGCGGGCTATATCGGGGGTTTTGAACCGCCAGTGCGGCAGTATTTCCGATTTGTAGGGTTGAACGAGCAGGACGCCCATCTCGCCTTTACCTACCCGGTACAGTTCGGGCTGTTCGCGCAGGTTCAGCGTTCGGTAGTCGAGGTCGTAGTTGAAGGCGCGGGTTGGGTCGGGTTTAGACTTGGCCATATCGGGTTCTGTAAGACGTATAGCCATAACACGGCTGCGGGTTTCGCGGTTTATTGGCTATACGTATGATTTCCCATTCGCGCGCTGATGATGATGGCCCGGTTTTGCCTGTATGTGTTTTTCCTGTTGGTAGGGGTACCGGTAGCCGGGCTTTGGGCGCAAACTGACGCGGCCGATACGCTGCGACCCGGTCAGAACGAACGACCCGACAAGCCGAAGCTGATCGTAGAAACGGATCAACGGTTTTTCTACCTCAAAAATGCCGATCAGCCCCTGCTGCGTAACCCCGTCAACGTGTGGGGTGCCCGCGCGGGTCTGCTGCTGCCCGTCAACATAAAAGTGGGTGTGGGCTATTATTTTACGAACCAGTCGATCAACGAACCCTGGGACGAGTTTGACGTCAGCCGCCGACGGCTGCAGTATGCTACGGTTTATGTAGAACCCTACTTTTTCCGACGCCGTTTCTGGGAGTTGAGTACGCTGGTGGAAGTAGGGCTGGGGTCTGCCCGCTATGAGATGCTGAACCGCGACACCCAGCAACCCGTTCATCGGCGAACGGTAGCCGTGCCACTGAGTGTCGGGCTGTCGGCTTCGGTTAAACTACCCGTCGTATTCGGCATAAAGCCACTACGCTGGTTTGGCGTCAACTTCATGGCCGGGTACCGCTACACCCTGCACGAACCCGTACCGCTCAGCGAATCAACGCTGAACGGGTTGTTCTACTCGATCAGCCCGGCTATTTTTCTGGACCGTATCTACCAGGATATAGGCGGCTGGCGGAAAGGGCGAAACCGCCGGAAAGGCTAAGGCGCTAACCAGTTGAATCGTTCATTCGGCTCGTACTCGAACCGCGCCCGGGTCTGACCCGCCCGGCTTAACCGCAGATAATCGACCGCCAGTACCCGACATTCGATAACGGCGAAGTTAGGCCGGCCGGCTTCGCTCTCTTCGGGGCTCGGCAGGTTCTCGCCCAGCTCGGGCGGGAAACCAGGGTAGGGGGCCGGTTGAACCGAGCCGGGCGTATGGGCCGAGAGATACTGCTTGCGGCCGCCTACCCACAGCTTTTGCCAGTGGTCATCGGCAACATGATCGTCGGTGTGGAGCCGGGGTTCGATGGTCAGCCGGAGCTGTATCTGCTGGGCCGGGTCCCAGAGCAGCAGGACGGCATTCGGGAACGCTTCGAGCTGAATAACTTTTTCGGCACGGGCGTCAGTATGAAACCAGACATATTTGCGGTCGGCGTCTACCTGGCGGAGCACCACCGTTCGGGCGTCGGCGCCGAGGTGGGTGCAGGTAGCTACGGTCATCGTCTGAAAACCATGGCTTTCAGTACGGTTTTGTTTTTGCTCGAGAGCCGTGGCAAGCTGCTGCCAGCAGTCGGCCTCCAGTTCGGCCAGAGATGGTGCGGGTGTCAAAGTCCGTTCAGTGGATTTAGTGTCTGTATGCAATGAACCGCAGCCGACGTGGGTTGTTTAGTATAGACCATCAGGTGGTCCGGGATTGCTCCGAACGTCTGGCTGGTTCAGCCGCTGTTGTGTAGCGGTCGGCCCTGAGTACCCCGTCAACTGTGTCAAACCGCTTAACTGTCTGTTCTAACTATGTGTTATCATAAATCGCTGGCTGTCTCGGCACCCGAACTCGAAGAGCGATACGGGGCCACGCTCGCATCTGCCTCTGCAAACCTGCCCATCTACCACGCCAGCGGGTATCAGTTTCCCGACTGGCCGATCATTACCCGGCAGGAACCCGGCAAGCTACAGCTGATCCAATGGGGCCTGGTGCCGCGCTGGGTTAAGTCGCCCAGCGATGCCGCCGAGATCCGAACGCGCACGCTGAACGCTCGCTCTGAAACGATATACGAGAAGCCATCGTACCGAACCGCAGCCCAGAAAGGTCAGCGCTGCCTGATTCCGGTCACTGGCTTCTATGAGTGGCATACGATGGGGAGCCGGAAGTTTCCGTTTTATATCACATCCGCCGATCAGCCAGTGGCATCGATTGCGGGTCTGTGGGACGAGTGGCCCGATCCCGAAACGGGTGAACTCCACACGACCTATACCCTGCTGACCACCGATGCCAACCCACTGCTGGCGGCTATTCACAACACCAAGAAGCGGATGCCATGTGTGCTGACGCCCGAAGCCGAGCAGACCTGGCTGCACGAAGACCTGAGCAGCCGGGAAGTGCTGGCGCTGCTGGCCGATGCGTATCCGGCCTCCAGGATGCATAGTCATAGCATCAGTAAGCGGATCACATCCCGAACCGATCCGAGCGATGTGCCGGAGGTGATGAAACCGGCCAGTTACCCGGAGTTGGCGCCCTACCCTGAGCTTTTTTCTTAGGTAGTTCGTCCCGTCTGTCCCCGTTCAGGGCCGCTTATGTAGTAAATCGGAGGGTGCGGAAGGTCAGGTACGAAATTCGGTCAACTAAGTTGTCTTATTTCGGGAACAAAACCCTTCTCAGTTGTTACTTCCAGTAAGTAACTATTTCGTATTCTTCAATTTATGAAAAACTCTTTACTCTCCGTTCTGATCGGCATGGCAGCGTTTACCTCACCGGGTATAGCCGTGGCCCAATTTCCGGGTATGCCGGGCGGAGGCTCCCAGCGACCTGCCGGCGCGATTCCGGGTACGTCGACCGACGATACGCCCCGGGGGAATGCTAAACTGACGGGCGTGATTGTTGACTCAACGACCAGCAAACCCGTCGAATTTGCCAGTATTGCGCTCGTTAGCGTACAAACCGGTAAACCCATCGATGGCACCGTTGCCGATGACCAGGGGCGGTTCACGCTCAACAAACTGCCACAGGGCGATTTCCGGCTGCTGATCTCGTTCGTTGGGTACCAGAACAAAATCGTGTCGAGCGTTAAGCTCGATCGCCGGGGCGACGTGAACCTGGGTACTGTTAAGCTGTCGCCCGATGTTCGTACACTGAAGGAAGTAGAGGTGGTGGGCCAGGCTGCGCTGGTTGAGGAAAAAGTGGACCGGCTGGTGTACAATGCCGAAAAAGACGTGACCGCCAAAGGGGGCGATGCTACCGACGTGATGCGGAAAGTGCCGCTGCTCTCGGTCGACCTCGACGGGAACGTGAGCCTGCGGGGCAGCAGTAACGTACGGGTGCTGATCAACAACAAGCCCAGCACCATCGTGGCGAGCAGCGTAGCCGATGCCCTCAAGCAGATTCCGGCCGATATGATCAAGACCGTAGAGGTGATTACCAGCCCTTCGGCCAAATACGACGCGGAAGGGTCGGCCGGTATCATCAACATCATCACCAAGAAGAACAACCTGCAGGGCTTCACGCTCAACCTCGATTCGGGCGTAGGAAACCGGGGAAGCAACCTGGGCCTGAACGGCAACCTGCGTACCGGCAAGATGGGTTTCTCCCTGAGCGGTTTCGGACGGGCCAACTACAACGTACGGGGACGATTTGCCAACACCCAGCAGGTATTCGGCGGAGCCGGTCAGACGACCACCACCGAACAGACCGCCGACACCCGCAGCAGCGGTATTTTCGGGCAGTATACGCTCGGCTGGGATTATGACATTTCCAAGAACAGCGCTATCACGGCCAGCCTGCGGTATGGTGCGCGCAATAACGTGCAGTATCAGGATAATTTTCTGACCAAAACCAGCCGCGCGTTCTTCCCGACTTATAACCTCAGAAACGTTAAGACGGAAGATCTGTCGGGAACCGTCGATGCCAACATCGACTACACCAAGACCTATAAGCCGCAACAGGAGCTGAGCGTATCGGCCCAGTTCAGCCGCAACAATCGCAATAACAACTTCGTGGCTGACATCCTCAGCTCGGCTGATTTCACCACACTGGCGTCCCGTCAGCAGAACCTGAACGACAGTTACAACCAGGAGACCACCATTCAGGCCGACTACCAAACGCCCCTTGCCAAAAACCAGCAACTTGAGTTTGGCGGCAAGGGAATCTACCGGCAGGTACAGAGCAACTTTGGCTACAACTTCGCTATCGGGAACGGTCCGTTTCAGGAAGACCTCACGAGGCTGTCCAATACGCTGAATTACGACCAGAGCATCGCGGCTGGCTACGTCTCGTACACGATTACTACCAGGAACAAGTACACGATCAAAGCCGGTACCCGGTTCGAACATACCGAGATCAACGCTTTCTTCAGCCAGGCCCAGCCGGGTGAGCAGGGAGCCGCTGCCGGCGAAGATCTGGGTATCCCGAGCTACAATAACCTGGTGCCGAGCCTGAACATCTCCAAAGCGTTAAAAGGCGGCAGAACCATAAAGCTGGCGTATAACCGTCGACTGCAACGGCCGGGTATCCAGTTCCTGAACCCCAACACCAACAACTCGAACCCAACGAACATTACGGTGGGTAACCCGCGACTGGCGCCGGAACTGACCGATAACTTCGAGTTTAGCAGCAGCGCCTACATCAAAAACGTGTACGTAAACGCATCGCTGTTTTACCGGCGTACCAACAATTCGATCACCAGCGTGCGTGATACGGTCACGTCCGGCGATGTAGTGAACCCCACCCAGGCACGCCCGATCCGGACAACGTACTTCAACATTGGTCGCGAAGAGTCATACGGGGTTAACGTGTTTGGCAACGCTACCCTCTTTTCGAAATGGCAGATTGGCGGGGGCTTCGATGCGTTCTACGCCTATCTGACCAACAACAGCACCACGTCGATCTACCGGGCCACGAACTCGGGCTGGGTAGTAACCGGGCGCTTCTTCACCAGCCTGAACATCAAAAACGGCTGGGGTCTTCAGGGCTTCGGCTTTATTCGCGGCCGCGAAATTCAGTTGCAGGGATACCGGGGCGGGTTTGCCTTCTACAGCCTGGGGGTGAAGAAAGACTTTAAAGACAAGCGTGGGAGCTTCGGCCTTGCGGGCGAGAACTTCTTCAACCACCCCTTCCAGGTACGGTCGGAGTCGTCGTCGCCGATCTTTACCCAGAACACCCTCACGAGCCTGTACAACGCGGGTGTCCGGGCTAACTTCAGTTATAAGTTTGGTAAACTCTCGTTCGATGCGCCCCAGCGTCGTCGGGGCCGGTCGGTCGAAAACGACGATATCAAATCGGGCGAAGGGGGCGACAACGGTGGGGGGCAGCCGCAGCAGCCCGCCGGTGGTGCGCCGGCCGGCGGTGGCGGTCGCCGACCCCGTTAATCGTAGTGCTCTGGTAACGCAATGGGCCGGCAACGAAATGATGTTCGTTGCCGCCCCATTGCGTTTGGGAGTCTAAGTTTACAGCATAGCCGCACCGAATACACCGGCGCTGTCGCCGAGTTTAGGTTTGAGAAACGCTGTCCGGATCTCGCCCGAGTTAAAAACGTACTTCTTGGCACGCTCAACGCCCTCGGTATACAGCAGATCAACGTTCCCGACGCCCCCGCCCAGCACGATAGCGTCGGGGTCGAGTACATTGATAAGGGTGGAAACAGCCCGGCCGAAGTACTCCAGCATCCGGTTTACGGTCTGGCTGGCGGCCAGGTCGTTGCCCGCGTGATAGCGCTCCATAATCTCTTTCATGGTTCGCTGTTCATTACTCAGCTGCTGATAATAGCGCTGAAGAGCCGGACCCGAGATCACCTGTTCGGTGCAGCCGCGTTTGCCGCAGTAGCACGAATGACCGTTTTCTTCGAGGATGTTATGACCCCATTCGCCACCGATACCCTGTAAGCCGTTCAGGACAAATGGAGCGCCGTCGCGGCCCCGAACCACCACCCCTCCGCCAACTCCCGTTCCCATGATGACGCCAAAAACGGTCTGGAAATCAGGTACGACATCGGGTACGATGCCGAGGGTGGCTTCGGCCAGGGCAAAACAGTTTGCATCGTTGGCCAGCTCGACCGGAACCCCCAGCAACTGGGCCAAATCCTGCTTCATGGGTTTGCCATTCAGCGAGGTGGTGTTGCAGTTTTTCATGGTCTGCCGGGCCGGGTCGAAGGTGCCGGGGGTAGCAAAGCCGATGCGTTCGGGTGTGAGACCGGTTTCGGCTTTCAGCAAATCGATGAGCCTGACAACCTGGTTCAGAATATGGTCGTAGCCATTATGGGCTTCGGTATCAATGCGTTTGCGGATGATGACAGCGTCGGGCGTTGGTGCGGTACCTCGTTCGACTTGCAGAATAACGCCTTCTATCTTGGTGCCGCCCAGGTCAATACCCCAGTAGGTTTGCATTCAGGGAATAGTTTATGTGCAGAGGTTTTGTTGAATACAGCTTGTTTCGGCCAGCCAGCCTATGGAAACACAGGGGCCGATGAACCCTGAAAATTACCCAATTTTCAGACTTGCTTTTGATTCCGCACCGAAAAATGAACAATTTTGGCCGGGTTTGTTATACACTTAACCAACTGCACTACCTGACAAAATGCTCTCCCCCGGACAAAAAGCCCCCGCATTCACGCTCTTCAGCAGCGACAAAAAAGAAGTATCACTGGCTGGTTTTGAGAATAAAAACCTGATTATCCTGTTTTTTCCGATGGCGTTTACCAGCGTCTGCACGGCCGAACTCTGCGAGGTTCGTGACAACATCAGCACCTACGCGGGGCTGAATGCCGACGTGGTGGGTATTTCGGTCGACTCGCCCTTTACGCTGGCCCGATTCAAAGAAGAGCAGAACCTGCCATTCGATCTCTTATCCGATTTCAACAAAGACGTATCACAGGCTTACGGTGCCTACTACGACACCTTCGTGATGAACATGAAAGGCGTAAGCAAACGCGCGGCCTTTGTGGTAGATCAGCAGGGGATCATCCAGTACGCCGAAGTCCTCGATAACGCCGGCGAAGTGCCCAGCTTCCAGGCCATCCAGGAAACGCTTTCAACTTTAAAGTGATGAGTTAAGTTAGGCGTGATGAGCGATGTATGTTGAAAGTGACTCATCGCTCATCGCTCCTAACTCATCACTACCACCATGGCCTGGTATCATACTTTTTTTACGGGTTTGCCGCAGCTTGCTTGGAAGGCGGCACAGACCGACGAACAAACCCATCTGGAGCTGGAACTGCTGGTCGAGACCCTCGAGTTCGGCCCCGGCGATCGGGTGCTGGATGTGTTCTGCGGCTACGGTCGACATGCGTTGCCGCTGGCGCGCATGGGGGCCCGGCTTACTGGAGTCGATATTTCGGAGGAGTATATCGATGAACTGGAGCAGGCTGCCCGCGCCGAAAAACTAAGCCTCAACCCGGTTCAGGGTGATTTTCTGGCCGTAGGCCCAACCCTCGAGGCAGAAGCCCCCTTTGACGCCGGCTATTGTCTGGGAAACAGCTTTAGCTTTTTCTCCCAGGCCGACATGCTGGCATTTCTGCGCCAGATTGCTGGCTTGCTGAAGCCGGGTGGCCGATTTCTGGCTCATACCGAAATGATTGCCGAATCGGTACTGCCCGACTATCAGGCCCGTAACTGGCAACCCGTGGGCGACCCGGATCAGCCCATTCTGTTTCTGGTCGAAAACGAGTACGACCCCCTCGAAAGCCGGATCGACTCGCACCTGACGTACGTACACGACGGCAAAACGGAGACGCGGGTCGCCCGGCATTACGTCTATACCCTGGGGCACCTGTGTCAGCTTTTTGCCCAGGCTGGTCTCACGGTAGTGGCCTGCTACGGCACTACCGATGGCGAAACCTATGCCTTGGGCGACGAAGCTGTCTGGATACTGGCTGAACGGAATACGGACGTCTGACTACAGCTGGCTGACCGACGAGCCACCCGACAGGTTCTGCGAAATGCGGGGCGTACCCCGGTACCGAACCCGGCTCCCGCCCGACGCCCGAACGGTCAGCTCCTGACTGACATTAACTTCGGCCACGCTACCTCCCGACGCGTCTACCGTGCAGGCGTTGGCCGGCAGGTTAGCTAGTTTGGCCGTACTACCACCGCTCAGATCGTCGATCGTTACCGTACGGGCCGTACCCGACAGCTCAATTTCTGAACCGCCACTGCCGCTGATGGTCAGGATATCCGTTGTGAGGGGGAGGCCTACGAAGCCACCGCCACTGACCTTTATCGACAAACTCCCCGGCGCGAAATTGTCGCTGCTCGTAACGCGCGCACCGCCCGAGGTGTTCAGGCTCGTCAGGGCTTTCATGGTCACAACGGCCCGGCGCTCGCTCAGGTTACGGGTGTTCAGCCGATTGTCGATGTAAATGCGCAGCACACCGTTGACAACCTCCGTTTTGAAGTACGACTGGTACCCTTCACGGGTTTCGATCGTAACGCTCTCCGTCGTCCCCTTCACGATGGTCGTCTGGATGCCATCTTCGATCCGCAGGCCCGAAAAGCCGGAAACGGGCCGCGTGGTTGTCGTGAGGTTGCCTGCCTCCGGGTTTACTTTAGTAAAATGGCAGGCTGTGAATGAAAGAAGTGTCAGGCAGAAAATGCCAGATTTGATAAGCAGTTGCATAAGAGATTCGCATGTTTCCGGATAGACCAGCCAACACGTTCGTACCCCTACGCGCGCTCGAAAAAAAGTAGCTCAACCCAGCCCCTGCGTTAAAAGGTCGGTGTACAACTCGTAGTTGTCGCTGTCAAAGCAAACGAAGATAACCTGCCCGACCGAGGTCTGAGCCTGCAAAAACGATTGAACCGTACGGATGGCTACACGGGCGGCCTCGGCTTTGGGGTAGCCGTAAATACCCGTGCTGATGTTAGGAAAGGCAATACTGGTCAGGCCGTGATCCGTTGCCAGTTCGAGCGACCGTTTATAACAGCTGGCCAGTAAGTCCGATTCGCCGTGTCGACCGCCCCGCCACACGGGTCCAACGGCGTGGATGACGTGTTTGGCGGGCAGCCGGAAGCCGCTGGTAATTTTTGCATCGCCCGTTGCGCAGCCATTCAGCTGCCGGCACGCCATGACCAGTTCGGGCCCTGCCGCCCGGTGAATGGCGCCGTCTACACCACCGCCCCCCAGCAGACTCGTGTTAGCCGCGTTGACGATGGCATCAACGACCTGGCTGGTTATATCGCCCCGAACGACCTCTACCTGTGCCATACATTATTGTTTTATGACTTTAATGGACCTCTTCTGATCACCGGCCACCAAAGTCATAACGTATAAGCCTGCCGATAGGTTAAGAGGAGGGAGTACAAAGGCCGCTAAGCCCGCCGGTGTATAGCGATTACTCCAGACTACGCGTCCGGCCAGATCGGTCAGGGTGGCGTCGATAGTCGTGTTGGCCTGGACGTCGCCCCACTGCACGGCCAGGGGCTGGCTATCGCTGAAGGGATTGGGGTAAATCAGGAACTGGCTGTACGTCCGGGCCACTTCCATGGCCCGTTCAAAATTGGGTATTCCATACCCGACTTGATCATCGGGTGAAGTATACTGGCTTCCCGATCGGCGCAGGGCATCGGTAACCTGGGCGGCTGTCAGGCGGGGGTTGGCCTGCCAGAAGCCGGCAGCCAGTCCGGCCACCAGGGGCGTAGCAAACGAGGTGCCGTTTCCGGAGACGATCTGCCCCCCGGGACTGCCGACCAGTGTTCCCTGCCCGCGGGCTGCAAGGTCCGGTTTCACCCGTCCATCGGCCGAGGGGCCAAACGAGCTGAAAGCGGCCCGCTGGCCCGTTTGCGTCACGGCGCCTATGGCCAGCACGGCGGCCGCATCGGAAGGAGCCGACAGATACCGCCAGCTGCCCGACCCTTCGTTACCAGCCGCTACCACGACTACCATGCCCGTTTCGGCCGCGATCTGAGCGGCCCGGCTCGAGAGCGCCGTTTTGCCATTCATATCCCGGTAGGTATAGCCCGAAGCAGGATCGTCGAAGGTCGTATAGCCCAGCGACGAACTGATCACATCGACGCCGGCGCTGTCGGCGTATTCGGCGCCAAACAGCCAGTTGGCTTCTTCAATACGCTGCTCGCTACCGGCGTCTTCGGTACGTAAGAGAATGAACTGGGCTTTAAAAGCCGTGCCGTATAGCTGGTTATCGGCCGTAGCGGCAATGGCCGACAAACACGACAGGCCGTGGGAATCATCTTCGTAGACGCTGGTCTCCTTCCGAACAAAATCGTAAGTCGCCAGAATCCGTTTTTCGTCGAAGAGGGGTTTGAGAAAGCTGAGCTGGTTAGCCCGCAGGAAACCCGAGTCCAGCACCCCAATCAGCATACCTTCGCCCCGGTACCCCGCCTGGTGCATTTTGTCGGCTCCGATCTGGGTTACCTGATTCAGGGAGTTACCGTAGTTCAGCGGCTCAACGGCGCCAAACTTTCCCGCACTCCCGGCCTGGGCCAGGCTGGCGACCCGCCCGGTTTCGCCCAGGCGGGCGTTGGCCAGTGATTTGTTGAATTCCACCCCGGCCACGAACGGGAGTCGCTGGATTGTGGCCAGGGTGGTTTCGTTGGTTTCGACGAGTACGGCGTTGAACCAGCGGGACGTATACCAGATCCGGGCACCCGTCTGCTGAATCTGGGCGACGTAGGCGGGCGTTACGGGCAGATCCCGCTCCAGCACGGCGATGTTCTGTTTCTGCCGACGCTGGATCGCGCGCTGGGACAGGAACTGCCCGGGCCGATCGATGCTGTAGGGCGAGCTGGCTTTGTCGCGCAGCAACACTAGGTACTTGCGATTTGTCTGGCCGGCAACGGAGAACGATACCAGAACAAACAGGGTAACCAGCCAGCCTGCTTTAGTCAATACCAAAGGAACGAATGGAGTAGACTTGTTGAATGCCATAATCAATCTGGTTTTTCCCGATACAGTCGGGCGATGAAGTGCAGAAATAAAGCCGGGTCTGTTCGGCATAGACGAGTCCTACCTGACGGGCATACACCTCGATCCGTTTTTTCTTCGATATAAGGGTCGAGTCAGTCTGGGCCAGCACGGTTACGGTTTCGCCGAACTCTTTATCCTGAACGCGGTAGGGCTGCCCACTATTGCGTAGCATCAACTCATCTGGTTCCGAGCCGTTTCGGCGGTTGCCGTTCCAGGTGAGCAGGTCGCCGGGTGGAAACATCAGCTTGATAAAATCGCGTCCATTTTCGGTGCGTATGGCTTCATTGTTGACCAGTCTGGCACTCCAGATCGAATCGGGTTGCCAGGGGGCAGTTTCGCTGTCTCGCCGGTACCTGTGCAACTGGTAAGCAACCTGTCCGGCTGCGTCCGTATAGGCAAGGCCTGTCACCTCCCGGAGCTGATACGTTCGGGTAACAGGCGCGCTGGTTAGTGCGTAGCGATGCTCGGTTACGTCATAAATCCGGTACTGGCCCGGTTGCAGCGGGAAGTAATCGTACCCGGCCGAAAACGGGGCGCCGGTCGGCGGCTGGCAACCGACTATCAGCCAACCAGCGAAGGATGTTATCCAGTAAAAAGCGGGGGTAAAGCGTACCGGCATAAGACGTAAGTAACGGGCAGAGATGTGAAAATCGGACGACCGGGAGCCCGCCGGGTAACCATATCGCTCAACAGCATGTCTGTAGAGAGACAACATGGATCAAGCAACATGACCGAACGAACCACCCCGTCGCGCCCCACGATCGATACTGAGCCAGGAGCTGTCAGTACCGCCGAGCAATTTCAGAACCAGACCCTCCGGCCCATACTCAAGATGCTGGATAACAGCCTGCTGACTTGCTGGAGCCACCACTGGCCCAAACGAAAAATCCGGTTCGACCGCTTGTCGAAGCCCGATAAGCTGGCTCAGCTCGAACGGGCTGTTCGGGAAGATACCAAACTGCGGCTCACCCTCGTCGGTATGGTGCTGGGACATTTTACGCCCGAAGAATGGAGCACGTTTATGGCCGAGGAGCCTGAAATTACCCGCCGAATGCTGGCCCTGCTGATTCAGCGGCTACAGAGCCACGTACACGAGTAGCCCTAGAACAAACGGCTCCAGGCAAAGCGGATCAGGAGTAACAGGCCAATGAATCCGACCAGTATGTAGACGAACGGGATGTAGGTAACCGCGTAGATGCGGGTCCGGTCAACGAACCAGAGGATACCCATAATAGCGGCAATGAGCGTCAGAAAGCCAGATAATTTGCCGAATCCGGGTATGTAGCTGAACGGAATCTTTCGCCGAATCATCATCAGCGTGGCCACCATGGTCAGGATGGGCAGCAGCTGAACGGCGAGGTTCATGTCCCAGATGCTTTGGCGCTCAAACAGAAATAGATAGACGTTCAGGGTCAGTGCAAACACGCCCGGCAGGCACGCCAGATAGACCAGCGCTGCGTACACATAACGCCATTGCCAGATCGATTCGGCCGTGTGGCCCGACCAGAGGTTAACTAAAAATGCTCCTGTGGGTACGGCCGACAGGAGCAGAAAAAGCAGGGTGGGTTGCCCGGAGAGGAGGTCAAATAAGGCGCGTAGTGTCATAGGGTGGGGGTAGGGGATAAACGAAAGGGGAGTTGTGGAACAGGAGCCGGAAACATACGCCACCGCAGGTCTCTCCTCTCGCTTCTCACAACTCCCCCTGTATGGTCTTTTTACTTACTTCAGCGTCAGCAGGTAGCCAATGGTAAAGTTGGCATCCCAGTCGAAGACAAACTGCTCGGCGCCGGTAGCATCGGCAATGGCCCGGTAGATGTTGACCCCTGCTTTCGACTTGGCGTTTTCTACCTTGTAGGCCGAGGGAGCATTCAGCACCGTATAGCGCTCCTTGCCGCTTCGTACCTCTTTGGCCAGTTCAAACGGCACGCCACCGATGATGAAGCATATTTTGCGGTGATCGGCCGGGATCTGTTTGGCCTTGGCCTTCACTTCATTATAAACGGCATCGTCGCTCGTGCCATTCTGGAAGTATTTGGAGCCGTAGGTTTCGATCGCTTTCGTTTGCCCGCCCTCTTTCCAGGATAGCTTGGTATTCCCCGAGCCAATGTCGACAACAAACGCATTGTCGTAGAAGTCGGCGGGTAATACCGCCCGCAGGGCCAGGGAGCCCTCCTGCTCGGGGCTTACGGTATTGACTACGTAATTCAGCGATTTGAGCGCCCGGATAATTTTCTGGGTCCCCTCGGCCTTGACCGCGCCGGAACTGACAACGAACTGGATATCGCGACCACCTACGCCGAAATCGAGCATTTTGCCGATGTAGCTTTTCAAGCCCCCGCGCACATCGTCGTCGGTCGCCATGTTCTCCATGACCAGGCTATTGCCAAATTCAGCTTTTTCGAGTTTCCAGTTTTTCTGATCATCAATCCGCACAATGAACGAGTTGAAGCCGCTGGCGCCCAGCTCAACGACCCCTTTCAGCTTACCATTTTGCGGGGCCGGGGGCGTAAAGGTAAACGGTTGACGCGTGCTGCTGCTGGCCGTCGTTTCGGTAGATGAACTCGACGAACCCGATCCATTATCCGACGCCACCGACTCGTCGGTCGAGGCTGTCGACTCCTCGTCGGCGCGGGGCATGGTAGCTGATTCAGACTCCTGTTTGGGAGCCAGTTTCCGAAGCGCATCGTTTCCGCCAAAATAACGGAACCCGAAGAAGATAGCGGCCAGGATCAGGGCCGTGATGAGCAGCCGACCGGCCACGGTTAAACGTTGCATAGGGTATAGCGTAAAAGGTGATTTGTTTATTGGTTTTTATTAAGTGGATGAGTGAATTCGTGATTGACTAGGTAGCTGAAACAATCACTCATCCACTAATTGACTAATCCAGCAGGTTGCGGTAGCCAGCGTCTTTGGGTGGGGTGATCTGGCCGGGCTGGGGCGCGGTAATGGGGTTAGGGGCGCCGGGCGTGTCTAACTGAACCATCCTGAATTCGCCTTTATTATAAGCCTCGAGCAGCGCCTGACCCTTGTCAGACAGAATACCGTTCTGAATATCGACGCCATTGATGAAGTCCATGGATAGGTCCATAGCCCGCTTCATCTCGCCCAGTTTCTGGCTCATGTCGTCCTGGATGTATTCCATCGACTGGTCGAAATAGAACTTCTTGTCCGGATCGCCTTTGAAGATGCTGACCGCGGTTTTGAGCGCGTTTGAGCTTTCTTTGACAATCTGGTACTCGGTTTCCTTGAGCCGGACTTTAATCTCGGTTTCCTTGATAATGTAGTCGGCGCTCTGGTTGACCTTTTCCATAAAGGCCAGCACCATCGTAATATTCCGCTGGAGGGGCAGCAGCTTCTCATTCATTTCCTGCAAGCCCGCTCCCTCGATGGTGGCCAGCTGTGCCTGCTCGCGCATACCGGGTCGGTCGGTCATACCGTTGGCTTTGTTAGCCTCCGCGAATTTCTGCTTGATGGTTTCGTTGTTCTGGCTGATGCGTTTGTTCAGCTTGACCAGCTGGCCGGCCAGCGTATCGATCTGCCCCTGCATCTCCTGCCGCTTCTTACGCAGATCGTCGATGTAGATCTTCATGATTGCGATCGGGTTAAGCTGGATAACGGTGCCGGTTATACTGCGCATGAGCGATTTGAACAGGAAGAAAACGGCCGTTCGCACGTCGCGGCTGGTAACCAGAAAGATCACCACGCCCAGCACGCCCAGCAACAGCGCCAGTTCGAGTACGTTTGAGGTGGCCCGGATCAGAAACTCAATGATCCGGTTGAAGTAAACCAGGCCGAAGCCCGCCACCCCGGCCAGCACGATCATGCCCAGTATGCCTTCGGGACGGCTCCAGAACGAACGTTTCTCTACGTCCGTCTTGCCGCCCAGTTGTGAAAAATCAGGAGTTGCCATGTATTTTGTTTTCGTTTGACAGTGTAATCGGTTCGGTTGCGGATGGCTGCGGGTACGACCAGGCAGTAGGCCACCAGTGGTACCCGGAGAACCGCAAACCGTCTTCCTAGTTCAAATAGCTTTTGATCTTGTCGATATCCGCCTTGATCTGATCCGTAAAGTGAGCAAACGTGGCGTCGTAGCTGGCCCGGTTCTGGGTAATCTTCGTACTCTGCTCCGTTATTTCGCCCCCGATAGCGTTCAGCCGCTGGGTGTTGGCATCGATCTGTTTCTGAATCTCCAGCAGCTGTTTGGCCAGTGCTTCGCTTTCAGCCTGTAATCGCTTCTGTTCGTTCTGCAGCCCCCCAACCCGTTCGGCCAGGGCAGCTTCCACGCTTTTGCTGAAACCATCGCGATCCTTGTTCAGGGCCGCTATGTACTGGCTGGCCGTATTGGTCAGTAGACTCACGTCGGCTTTGCCGCTTAGCGCCTTGAAGCTGGCCCAGGCGGCCTGGTACTGCTTCTCTTCCGTCAGGCCCAGGTTGTTCAGGCTACGCAGGGTTTCCCGAAACTCGAAATAGTCCGGTCCGGGCGGATTGTTCTGGGCCAGCACATCGGCAAAATGCTGCGCAAATTTGGGGTCTACCGTACCGGGGGGCACGGCCGGGGTCGGCGCCGGGCCGACTGGCGATGCGGGCACAGGCTGAGCCGGCGCGGCTGGCCGGGGTTGGGCGTTCGTACTGGCCGGGGCGGTTCCGGCAGCGGTTCCGGGCGCGGCTTCCTCCTCTTTGACGAAGAAACTCAGGATTTTGCGGCCAATCGATTGGTCTGGTTCGGGCATGGGCGTCAGTCGTTGGTTGAAAGACTGAGCAATGTTACAAGGTTCCCGTCAATCGCGCAATATACGTTTAAGCCGAACGGTTCCGGGGCTGTGGAAATGGCCGCAGGACTTGATGATGTACAGCTCGAACGGTTGCAGACTACCCGGTCAGGGGCGGTCCGGACTAGTTGGGAGTAAGCTGGTAAACCAGCCACTGTTCCAGACCGCCCTCGATCGGGGTGTTTAGTTGGGCTTCTTCAGCCAGCTGGCCATGCGTTCGCGGAACTTCTCTACTTTAGGCGTAGACACCGAGCTGACATAAAGCTCGTCGGGGTGGGTATAATAGTAGCCCTGGTGATAGACTTCGGCCGGGTAAAAAGCCCGGAACGGTACGACCTGCGTCACAACAGGTCGGCTGTATCGACCCGATTCATTTTCGCGACGGATGGCGGTTTCGATACTGGCTTTCTCGGCGGGGGTCCGGTAAAAGGCAATGGACCGGTATTGCGTGCCTACGTCGGGTCCCTGCCGATTCAGCGAGGTGGCGTCGTGGCCGATGAAGAAAGCTTTGACCAGCGTATCGAACGGAATGACGCGCGGGTCATAATAGACCTGAATCGATTCGGCATGGCCGGTCTGATCGGTGCCGACCTGTTCGTAGGTGGGGTTCTCCAGCTCGCCACCGGCATAGCCCGAAACGACCTCGCGCACCCCGCGCAGCGATTCAAACTGGGCTTCGGTACACCAGAAGCAACCGGCTGCGAACGTGGCTACGGCTTCGCCGGATTGCAGCTCAGGGAGTTTGGCCGGGCTGGTATCTTTGGGTGAGTTGTTGGTAGATGACTGCTGCTGGCAGCCTGTCATCAGCAAGGCCGCTACCAGCAGGGAAGCAGTGGTCAGAAAAGCACGGGTTGTTGTCATACCTGATTAACACCAATCCGCAGCCGCAGGTTGCAGTGGAATTGATCGAACCATACGAAGCCGAAAGGGGCCGTCGACTGACTGGTAAATAGTCGGCCCGGACCTGTTACCTTTGCTTTTTATTGATGGTCACAGTCTGAACTGGCCGGTTGATTATGAGCTTAACGACGCTTGGTCTCGAACTACCTACTGACCCCCGCTGGGTAAACATCGCCGGGATGAACATCGGCGACATCCTGATCGATCACGCTTACTGCGAGCAGAAAGCGGCTTCATCCTGTATCTCCCTCATCGTCAGTTATTCCGATAAGGAAGAGCTGGTTGAGGTGCTGACTCCCGTTGTAGCCGAAGAGTGGGGGCATTTTCAGCGGGTGCTGAAAGAACTCCGGAAGCGTAATATTCCCCTGGGACGCCAGCGCAAAGACGAGTATGTAAACCAGCTCCGCAGCCGACTGCGCCGGTCAACGGGCGATCAGAACGAACAGCTGATGGACAACCTGCTCATCAACGCCCTGATCGAAGCCCGCAGCTGCGAACGCTTCAAACTCCTCTCCGAGCATATTGCCGACGAGAGCCTGCGGAAGTTCTACCGCGAGCTGATGATCTCCGAGGCAGGCCACTACCGCAATTTTATCGAACTGGCCGAAACCTACCTGCCCGCCGACCGGGTCCGCGAACGCTGGAAAGAGTTTCTGGCCGTGGAAGCCGATATCATGGCGAACATGGCCGTGCGGGGCGATCGTATGCATTGAGACTCCTGCTCAGCCGGTTAGCCCGCATAGGGGCCTGAACAACGTTGCCGACGGGGGCAGGGATACCGAATTTATACGGGTCATAGGCCAGATGTCGGGGGTGGGGGCGTTATCTTTACTGATTCACTCACCGACTGTCTATCCGACAAGTACTGAATGACGTTTCTTCAACAAACGGCTCGACGCATTTTTGACACCCACGGTCCCAGTCTCCGCGATGTGTGGGTCATATTGCCTACCCGGCGGGCTGTTTCGGTATTTCTGGATGAGCTGGCCGCTTTGTCAGACCGTCCATTCCTGGCTCCGCACGCTCTCGCCGTCGACGATTTTATCACCCAGGCCGCCGGGGTGCAGCTGATCGACTCGGTCAGTCTGGTGTTCGAGCTCTACGAGGTCTTCAAAGAAATCGATCCGCTGGTAGAGTTCGAGCAGTTTATCGGCTGGGCCAATGTCTTGCTGACGGATTTTGACCGGATGGATCAGTACCTGGTCAATCCCCACGAACTGTTTAGCTACCTGACGGCGGCCAAAGCCCTCGAGCGCTGGCAGGTCGACATGCCTTCGTCGGCCCAGCCCCTGGTCGAGACGCCCGGTACAGCCCGGTATTTTAAACTTTTCGAAAACCTGCAGGCTGCGTACCACGCCCTCCACCAGCGGCTCAATGAGCAGGGGCTGGCTTATCGGGGTATGGCCTACCGGCTGCTGGCTGAACAGGTCGAGCCGTTGGTTCGCGACAACCTGGCCTACGAACAACTCTATTTTGTGGGGTTCAATGCCCTCAGCCGGGCCGAAGAGCAAATGATTCGGGTGTTGGTCGACGCCAGCAAAGCCGAACTGATCTGGGATGCCGACCTCTATTATATGGACGACCGGCGGCAGGAGGCCGGGGAGTTTCTGCGCCGGTACCGCGACAATGGATGGTTCTTCTCCCGGCAAAACCACGCCGACCTGCGCAACGACTCGAACAACCTGCTCGGTACCGACAAAAACATCCGTGTTATTGGGGTTCCCAACGCCAGTATGCAGGCCAAAGTAGCCGGCAAACTATATCGGGACTGGAGCGATAACGCCAAGAGGGATACCGGAGAGGAGCAAACTCGGTCAACGCACCCGCGGACGGCGATCGTGCTGGCCGACGAAACCCTGCTGGTGCCGGTGCTGTATGCCCTCGACGAAGGGGTTACCGACCTCAACGTAACCATGGGTCTGTCGCTACGATCGTCGCTGCTGTTTACCCTGGTTGATACCCTGTTTGAGATGCAGCGGACTGTACACGAGTTCCGCACCCGCGACGGGCGGGATTTGCGGATTCCGAAGTTTCACCACCGCCACGTGGTGAAGGTACTCAACCACCCCTTTGTTAAGCAGTACGAACGGATTCAGCAGCTGGAGTGGCCCGGCGGAACGGATGAAAAAGGCGTGGTCGAGCCTCCCGAACCGCTGTTTCAGTGGATTGCCAGAACCATCGTAAAAGACCAGCGCGTTTACCTGACCGAAAAAGAACTTCACGAGCTGGGGCTGAACGATCCGCTGGTTCGGGTGCTGTTTACCCGCTGGCCCAGCGACAACCCCGCTCGCGCCATTCAGACCTTCTACGAGCTGATCGATCTGCTGCGCGATGTGTATCGGGTTAGTCAGGACGCTATCGAAATCGAATACCTCTATCTGTTCTATACGCTGCTGCAACAGCTCGAAACCACCCTCGACCGGCAGCGATCCGACGGGCGAACGACCATCACGCTGAAAAGCTTCCGTCAGTTTTTGTATGAGCTGATTCGACAAACCAGTATTCCGTTCACCAGCGAAGGCCGTAGCTCGCTGCAGATTATGGGGATGCTGGAAACGCGCGCCCTTGACTTTGACCGGGTTATCGTGCTGTCGGTCAACGAGGGCGTGCTGCCACAATCGCGCCGGCTGAACTCGCTGATCCCGTTCGATATTGCCCAGGAGCTGCAGCTGCCTACCTATCGGGAGCAGGAAGCCGTTATGGCCTATCACTTCTACCGGCTGCTCCAGCGGGCCAGCGAAATCGTCCTGATTCATACAACCTCGACGGATGCCTACGGGAACAGCAAAGGGGAGCCCAGCCGGTTTGTACGGCAAATTGAACACGAGCTGGTGCCCCGCTCTCAGGGACGCATCCGGCTTACCAAACCTTCGGTGCGGTTTGGTCCCGTTGGAGCCGATAAGTTACCCGGCCTGACCGACCTCCAGGTGCCTAAAACCGATTCGATCCGGGCCGACCTGATTACGTTGCTGACGACCCGGGGGCTGTACCCGTCGTACCTGAACCAGTTTGTGAGCTGCTCCATGCGCTTCTATTTCAGCCGGCTCGTGAAGATCAGTGAGGAAGAGGATATCGAAGAAAAAATGGGCGTTACGGACTTCGGAAACTGGATGCACCTGGTTCTGGAGCGGCTCGACAAGGAATACCGCCTGCTCAACAAACCCATCGACGAACTCTTGATCGTGCAGTTGCTCGAAGAGGAATTTGCCCGGACTATGAAAGGGCGGGTGATGGAATCGGGCATCAATTTGCTGCTCTACGACCTGGCCAAAAAGCTGATGCTCGATTTTCAGCGGCAGCAAAGTGAGCTGAGCGGGCTTACGGTCATTGGCTCCGAACAGACCCTCGATACCTACATCGATGTGCCCCTGAACGGGCGGCAGCTACACGTTCGGATTGCCGGCAAGATCGACCGGATCGAGCAGTACGGCGGGCAAATCCGGATTGTCGATTATAAGACGGGCAAAGTCGATCTGCCCGACAAAACCCCGAAAGACCTGGCCGACAAACTGCTTAACGATGGGTCGGCCGATAAGATGCGGCAGCTGTGGATGTATCGCTATCTAACCCTCAAAAACATCCGCGACTACGGCGGACTGCCCCGCAATAAAGACATTGCCGACGTGTTTCCTGCCCAGGGGATGACGGTTGAGGCTGGCTTCTATTCATTTCGGGATGTACAGGGCGGTTTCAAGTCAAACCCGGTGCGCTTCGATGAAAACGATGATCCTGAGCAGTACATTCAGGATTCAGAGAATTTACTACGCCAGCTGATCCAGCGCATGTTTGACCCCAGCGAGCCCTTCCGCAAAACCGATCAGCTCGAAACCTGTCAGTACTGCGATTACAAAGGTATCTGCGGCCGATAAGCTTGTCATACTATTTCTTTCCAGGGAGTCGCCGTTAGGTGACTCCCTTTTTATTTCCTGAGGACTGTTTACCTGATCCATATCTATGACATAATGTGGATATAAGTATAAATACTTACTAAATTAATTCATTAGAATTTTTGATACTCTAATAAGTATAATAAGTGATTATACTTATTAGAGTATTTATGTTAAAACTTCTATATGTCAAAGAGTAGTCGAAGAGAGAATTAAAATTGGTATTATTAAATTATTTATTAAAATAACGCTAAATAAATTTAAAAATTTATTTTAAATAAAACAATATAATTAAGGAGTTGACTTTTTCTGTTTTAAGATTAATCTACTTTCTTTGCAACAGGGCCATGCAATCGGTATAAAATAGTATTAATTAATGTATAAATATAATATATAGGTGTTATTATGTGCTATTTTAACTGTTATCAGCTGCAAAATTATGTATTTAACTCATTTCAAAATTATGTATTAAGACTTAAGTAAAGCGTGATTTATTTGATCTTTCTATAGTGCTTTTTGCTTACCAATGTGCTTTTACTAAAACCTAATCCCTATTTATGCAACAACACGTTACTTCAACAGCGGGCGGTGGTTGTGGATGGCTGAGATCAGTCCGTACCACACTACTGATCGGGCTTGTAATTCTGGCAGGCTCAGCCTTTGCCCAGCAATTGACTGGTACGGTGACTACCGAATCGGGTGACCCTCTACCGGGGGTAAACGTAGTCGAGAAGGGTACCTCGCGCGGGGCTACTACCGACAAAAGCGGAAAGTACAGCCTGTCCGTTAGCCGTCAGGCCACACTGGTGTTCAGTTTCATTGGCTATACCCGTCAGGAAGTCGTCGTAGGTAATCGCTCCGTGATCGATATCAAAATGGTGGTTGACCCGCTGGCGCTGAACGAGGTGATTGTAGTTGGCTACGGTACCCAGAAGAAGTCATCGCTCACGGGAGCCGTATCTTCGGTGACGCCCAAGGACCTGCGCGCACTTCCGGTAATCAGTCCGGTACAGGCGCTGCAGGGGCGGGTGCCGGGTGTTTCGGTCACCAACAACAGTAGCCCGGGTAGCGAACCGGTGGTTCGGATCCGCGGGGTCGGCTCGATCAGTCTGAACCCTAACCCGCTCTATGTGATCGACGGTATTCCTTCGGGTGGCCTGAATAACATCGACCCCAAAGACATCGAGTCGCTGGAGGTTTTAAAAGATGCCAGCGCGGCTGCTATTTACGGGTCGCGGGCGGCTAACGGGGTTATTCTGATTACGACCAAAAAAGGCGCTACCAACGGCAAGCTGACCATTAATGTCGATTCGTACTACGGCTCGCAGTCGGCCTGGCGCAAGCTGGACCTGCTCAACAGCCAGGAGTATATCAAGTACGGTACCGCCCTGCTGACAGCCGCCGGCCAGCCGGTTCCGGGCCGTTTCTCGAACCTGAACGTTCCGATTTATGACGGGGCGTCTACCACCTTTGCGCAGACCGAGACCGACTGGCAGGACGTCATGTTCCGGGCGGCTCCTATCCAGGACCATCAGATTTCTCTGTCGGGCGGCAATGCTACGTCTCGTTTTTATACCTCCCTGGGCTATTTCAGCCAGGACGGTATTCTGCCGTTCACCAATTACAATCGGCAAAGCTTCCGGATCAACTCCGATCATAAGGTCAACAAATTTCTGACCATTGGTCAGACGATGCTGGCGTCGACCGATTTCCGGCGGCTCGAGCGTGATGGCGGTGGCCGCAGTCTGCTGATGAACATCATGCGGATGACCCCGTACTGGCCCGTGCGGGACCCAACAAAAATTGGCGGATTCAGCACAACGGCGCAGGGACTCGACGCTACCGACCCCGAGAACCCGCTGCGCGTGGCTGAGCAGGAGCAGCAGTTCCAGACCGACCGGGGCTTCAAACTGCTGGGTTCGATCTTCGCCGACGTTAAGTTCACCGATTTCCTGCGGTACCGGTTCACGTTCGGAGCCGACTATGCCAATGCACGCTTTAACGGGTTTCTGCCGATCTACAACGACGGTAACCGGAGCCGGGTCATTGCGAACGTGAATGAAAACCGGAGCGAATTTTTCTCGTCGGTGATGACCAACCAGCTCACCTTCGAGAAAACCTACGGCAAGCACTTTATCAACCTGACGGGCGTGGCTGAACGGCAGCGCAGCCAGTCGCGGTCCATCAGCGCCAGCGGTCAGCGGCCCGACAATAACATTCAGGTTATTCAGGGCGTGTCGAACCCGAACGGTAACAGCAGCTTGTCCGAAAACCTGCTGATCTCGTACGTAGGCCGACTCAACTATGAGTTTGCCAGCAAGTACCTGATCGGAGCCTCGATTCGTCGCGACGGGTCGTCGAAGTTTGCGCCGGGACGCAAGTGGGGTACGTTCCCGGCGGTTTCGGCAGGCTGGCGGCTGAGTGAAGAATCATTCATGAAGAATATCCCGGCCATCTCCGAACTGAAACTGCGCGGTAGCTACGGCCAGACCGGCTACAACGCCATTGGTGACTACGACTGGCAGCCGCTCATCCAGGCGAACAATACGATCTATCCGTTCGGGAACCAGACTCAGCTGGGCTCCTACTTCAACCAGCTGGGCAACAGTGATCTGAGCTGGGAGGTTACCACCATGAGCAACATTGGTGTGGACGCATCCCTGTTCAATAACAAAATCAGCCTGAGCGCCGAGGTTTACAGCCGGCAAACCGACGGACTGCTGCTGCGCGTGCCGCTACCCGAATCGCAGGGTTACTCTGTGAACCCGCTGGCTAACGTCGGCAGCATGCGCAACCGGGGTTTTGAACTGACGGCGGGCTATAACTACTCCAGCCGGAACTTTAACTGGAACCTGACCGGAACCTTCGATGTAACGCGGAATAACGTGCTGAGCCTGGCGACGCCAAACGCCAACATCAACTCCGGCTCGAACGCTGACTTCGGCGGGTTCGACATTACCCGTACGGAAGTAGGGCAGCCGATTCAGTCGTTCTATGGCTGGGTGGTCGATGGTATTTTCCAGAGCAAAGAAGAGGTTGACCGCTACAACGGCATCGATGGCGACAACAAAAGTTTCTATCAGAATGACAAGACGGCGGCAGGGGATATCCGGTTCCGCGATCTGGACGGTAATGGCAAGATCGATGCCAACGACCGCCGGTACCTGGGCAGCTTCATTCCCAAGTTCAGCTACGGCCTGAACTGGTCGGGTAACTACAAGAACTTCGATTTTACGGTGTTCTTCCAGGGCGTACAGGGAAACAAGATCTACAACGGAACCAAAGTCATCGGCCAGGGACAACTCCGGCTGTTTAACGCCACGACCGATGTCCTTAATGCCTGGACACCCCAGAATACCAACACCGACGTACCGCGCTCGATCAGTGGCGACCCGAACCAGAACTCACGCACCTCAGACCGCTTCCTTGAAGATGGATCGTATCTGCGCCTGAAGAACCTGAGCATCGGCTATACCATTCCAGCCGCCGTCATTGGCAAGCTGACCGGCAATGTGCTGAGCAAGACCCGCGTGTACGTGTCGAGCCAGAACCTGCTGACATTCACCCGGTATACGGGCTACGATCCGGAAGTGTCGTCGAGGAACTACAACCTGCTCAACAACGGTATCGACTATGTACAGTACCCGCAAGCCCGTACCGTTATGGTCGGTATCAACCTGGCCTTTTAATGAACCATTCACCTGCATTTTTGATCTGAAAAGTCATCATGAAAAAGACAATCCTCTGCGCTGCCCTGCTGCTCGGCATTGGCATCAGCTGTAGCGACGACGAACTGAACAAGGTGAACCCGAATGGCGTAACCTTCGATACGTACTTTAACAACGCGGACGAGCTGACGGCCGGTGTCAACTCGATCTACGCGCTGGTTCAATCCAACAGTCTGGTTTCGCGGGAGTGGTTTTTTACCCACGACCTGCGGGGCGACGAAATGGCATCGGGGGGCGGTCAGCTCGAAACGCCCCGTAACCAGCTGCTCATTGGCGTGCACGACACGGGTAACTCGGTGTCGGGTAGTGTGTGGCGGGGCTGGTACCGGACCATTCACCGGGCCAACGTGGTCATTGAAAAAGGCGGCTCCCTGACGAGCGTTACCCCCGCCGTACGCGACCGGCTCCTGGGTGAGGCCCGGTTCCTGCGAGCCTGGGCATATTATGAACTGGCTACGCTGTACGGGGGAGTGCCGCTGTACAAAGAATTTGCCAAGTCAGTCGACGGGGCATTGGGGCGTTCTTCGCAGAAGGAAGTGTATGATTTCGTCATTGCCGACCTGAAGACGGCTGAAGCTGGTTTGCCCACTACCTACGACGCCAGAAACCTGGGCCGGGCCACCAAAGCCGCAGCCCAGACGCTGCTGGCCCGCACCTACCTCCAGCTGGGCGATTACACCAACGCCAAAGCTGAACTGCAGAAAGTAGTCAACTCGGGTCTGTACAAGCTGGTCGATGAATATACGGATCTGACCAACGAAGAGGGCGAGTTCAACACAGAGTCGATCTTCGAGGTCGTCTACGCCCCTTCGGGCGGAGCGTACAACTGGGGTGGCGACAGCGATGGGTCGGCCGTACAGGAAGAAACCGTACGGACGCAGGAATACTCGGCCATTGGCTGGCGTAACGTTATCCCGTCCAACAAAATCCTGAACGCCTACGAGCGGGTGTCGGCCGGCGACGCCAAAAATGATCCGCGCTATACCTTCTCCTATTGGGTAGAAGGGGATAAATTTAACAACGGCACCAGTGTATTAACCCCCGACCGGGTGCAGGGAAATGCCTCGGTTGTCGACGGCAAAACGATAAAGGTCAGCTGGCGTAAATATTCGGTCCTCTACAAGATTGATAACGGCTATGCCCAGAGCGGTATCAACATGCGGATCATGCGCTATGCCGACGTGCTGCTGATGCTGGCCGAATGCGAAAACGAGACCGGTAACCAGGCGGCTGCCATCAGTCTGATGAACCAGGTTCGGGCCCGGAAGTCGGTCAGCATGCCCCCGTACCCGACCAAAAACTATCCCTGTGCCAACCAGAGCCAGGTGTTTGATGCCATTGTCCACGAGCGGATGGTTGAACTGGCAGCCGAACAGGTCCGCAACTTCGACATCATCCGCTGGCGCAAGAACAAGAAGCAGAAGTCGGAGCCGCTGTCGTATTTCATTGCCAACAAGCACGAGTTGCTGCCGATTCCACAGGTTGAACTCGACAACAGCCCGGCTCTCGATCAGAAAGACCAGAACCCCGGGTACTAAGCCCGTCTGATCGTTGGTCCTTAACCCGAGTAGACTCCCTTCCCGAACTGATTTGGGAAGGGAGTTTATGTTAGTAACCTTGCTGGATAATGTATTCCATGCCGAAAGCGCTTGTTCTTTTTAGTATCCTGATGGCCGGTGGTTTCGTCGGGTGCCAGCCCAAACCGGAGACCCTGTTCGATACAATCGAAGCCAGCGAGTCGGGAATCGACTTTGCCAACACCCTGACGCCGTCGGACTCGCTGAATGCGTTTACGTTTACCAATTTCTACAATGGCGGAGGAGTGGGCGTGGGCGATTTTAACCACGACGGCAAGCCCGATCTGTTTTTCACCGGTAATCAGGAGTCGTGCCGACTGTACATCAACCAGACACCGGCCGGGTCGTCTGATTTTCGCTTCGCCGACGCTACCGATGCGGCCGGACTCAGAACCCGGCGCTGGTGTACGGGCGTATCGGTCGTCGATATCAACCAGGACGGCTGGGACGATCTGTACGTGAGCGTAGCTGCGCATCCGGCCCTGCGCGAGACTCGCAACCTGCTGTTCATCAACCAGAAAACAGCTTCTCCTACCTTCCGCGAAGAAGCGGCTGCCTACGGGCTGGACTTTGCAGGATACACGACCCAGGCTGCTTTTTTCGATTGTGATCTCGATGGTGACCTCGATGTGTTCCTGCTCAACACGGCCCCCGATCTGCAGAACCCGAACTACCTGCGCCCGGCCATCAACAACGGAACCTATCCGTCTACGGGTCGACTGTATCGTAACGAAGGCGTCGGACCAGCCGGGCACCCGGTCTTTCGCGACGTGTCGACGGCTGCCGGCATCCGGTACGAAGGGCTGGGACTGGGCGTGGTGGTATCGGACCTGAATCAGGACGGCTACCCTGATCTGTACTGCTCCAACGACTTCATCAGCAGCGATATTCTGTACCTCAACAAAGGAGCCAAACCCGACAGTCAGGGAACGTTTCAAAACAGCATCCGGGCCTCGATGGCTCACACCAGCCTGTACGGTATGGGCATCGACGCGGCCGATATCAACAACGACGGGCGCATCGATCTGATGCAGCTGGATATGCTGCCCCGCGACAATGCCCGGCAGAAGATGATGCTGGGCGCGCCCGATTATGACAAGAAAGAGCTGAGCCTGTCGCCCCAGTATGGCTACCAGCTCCAGTACATGCGCAACACCGTTCAGATAAACCGCGGACAGGCCAGTGGCGTCCCCACCTTCGGCGAACTGGGTTTGCTGGCTGGCCTGGCCCAGACCGACTGGAGCTGGACAACCCTGCTGGCCGACCTCGACCTGGACGGTTACAAGGACGTATTTGTGACGAACGGCTATCGGAAAAACGTAACCGACCGCGATTTTATCAGCTTTACGGAAGAGTTTGGCACCTTCGGAACCGACCAGGCCCGCCAGGAACAACGGAATAAGCTGCTTCAGAAAATCCCCGAAATCCGGCTGCGCAATTACGCGTATCGCAATCGAAGCAACCTGTCGTTCGAGGATGTATCGGCCAACTGGGGACTCGACGAACTGTCGTACGCGAACGGAGCCGCCTACGCTGACCTCGATAGCGATGGCGACCTTGACCTGATCGTGAACAACATCGATCAGGAAGCGTCGCTCTTTCGTAACAACAGCCGTCAGCGGCTGAAAAACGGGTATCTGTCGCTCGCATTCGAGGGCACCGCTGCGAACCGGGCCGGTATCGGCGCAACCGTAACGGTCTGGGCAGGGGGCAAAAAGCCGGTGCAGCAGGTGCTGGAGCAGTTTCCGGTACGCGGGTATCTATCGTCGGTCGGTAGGGGGCTGGTAATCGGGTTGGGTACGGCGTCTCAGGCAGATTCGATACGGGTCGTATGGCCAGGTGGGCTGACCGAGATGCGGTACCAGGTAGGGGCTAACCAGCGGCTGGTGTTTCGGGCTGCCGATGCCCGATTGCGGCCCGAACGAGTACAACCGTCGGCGGCTCCGCTGTTCGAACGGCTACCTGCCGGCACCGACTTTGTTCATCAGGAGTCAGACTTCGTTGATTTCAAAACCTACCCGGCCCTGCACAAAATGCTCTCGCGGACGGGAGCGGCAGTGGCGGTGGGTGACCTCAATGGCGATGCGTACGATGACATAGCCGTTGGGGCGTCGTACCGGGGCAGTGGGGGAGGCCTACTCTTCGGGCAGGCCGATGGGCGGTTCAGACGAGTCGACTGGATGCCCAATACGCCCATGGAAGTGGGCGCTGTACTGCTGTTTGACGCCGATAACGATCATGATAACGACTTACTGGTTGTCGGGGGGGGCAACGAACGCCCACTGTCGGTAGCGGAAGCATTCCAGCCAGTACTGTATCGAAATGATGGGGCTGGTCGCTTCCAGGCAGTATCTGCGCTGCCCTCACTGGCCGTCAGCAGCCAGACCGTACGGGCCGTTGACTTTGATCGAGACGGCGACCAGGACGTGCTGATTGCGGGTCGGCAGGTGCCCGGCAAATACCCCTTGCCAGCGTCTGGCTACCTCCTTCGTAACGACCGGCAAGCGGGTGGGCCGCTGCGGTTCACCGACGTAACGGCTCAGCTGGCCCCCGACCTGGCCAACCTGGGTATGGTCTGTGATGCGCTGCCGATGGATGTCGACGCTGACGGCGACGAGGATCTGGTACTGGTCGGTGAGTGGATGCCCCTGACGGTGCTGGAGAATCGGAACGGCCGGTTCAGCAGAAAAGCCACGACGCCGTCGGAAACCCCTGACACGTCGGCCGGTTGGTGGAACTGCCTGGCCAGTGGCGATTTTGACAAGGATGGAGATCTGGATCTGATGCTGGGCAACGAGGGGCTAAACACCCTGTACCGGGCGTCGAAAAACGAACCGATCCTGATTTACGGCAAAGACTTCAACCAGGACGGTCTCTTCGATCCTATCATGGGGTATTTCATCAACGGAACCCGATACCCGGCGCTGCCCCGCGATGCCCTGAACCAGCAGGTCATCCAGTTTCGGCGGAAGTTTCTGCGCTATGCCGACTATGCCGAGGCCCAGTTCAGTGACCTTTTTTCGGATCAGGAACTCCAGGATGCTTTTCAGGGGCAGGCCACCGAGCTTCGAAGCTGCTATGCCGAAAACAAAGGGGGTGGGCGATTTACGCTGCATCCGCTCCCCGGTCTGGCGCAGCAGTCACCTATCTTTGGCTTTGTCGTCGCTGACTTCAACCGGGACGGCCATCTGGATGCCCTGGCTACCGGTAATTGCTATACGAACGAAGCAAACATGGGGCGTCAGGATGCGTCGCGGGGGGTATTATTGAGCGGGAATGGCCGGGGGCAGTTTGCAGCGATGGAGGCTGGCGAAACCGGCTTCAGCGTAACGGGCGATGCACGCCGTACGTACTGGCTCCGTAATCCGGACCGGCTGGTGACGGCGCTGAGCAACGGCCCGCTCGTCATGCACACCTGGCGCCGGCCCCGCTGAATACAGGCTGCCATACGAACCCGGTCGAGGCCGGGTTTTGGCCAGAATACCCTTGTAGTCTACTAGTTACATAAAAAAAGCTGGTCGTAGTGCGGCCAGCCTTTTTGGTTTGAATACAACCTGAATTGAAAAAAGCAATGAGTGTGGGAGCCTGTCAGGACATCCGATGAATCAAAATTGGTAAATAGTAAGATTAAATACAACAATTCGGATAGATATAGTTTTCATGGTCCCTGAACAAGAAATTGCAGGTTCCGGTTGGTAGTACTAAACAGCAACGGTATGAAAATTCTGGTGGTCGAAGACGAGCCCAAAACCCTGCAGGCGATTCAGCAGGGCCTGGAAGAAAGTCAGTTTGAGGTAGATGTCGCGTATGACGGGCTGATTGCCAAACGGCTGGCAATGAAAACGACTTATGCCCTGATTATTAGCGACGTAATACTGCCTGGCCTGAATGGCTTCGAACTGGTTAACGAACTGCGCCAGCATGGACTAACTACACCGGTTTTACTCCTGACGGCCCTGGGAGAGACAGAAGACAAGATAAAAGGATTTGACGCCGGGGCCGATCAGTACCTGACCAAACCCTTTCAGTTTGCCGAGCTGCTGGCCCGGGTGCGGTCGCTGACCAAACGCAGCACCCTGGTGACCATGACGGCCCAGACACTCCGCTACGCCGGTATCGAAATGAACCTCGATGCCAAGACCGTTAGTCGCGACGGACGGCTAATCGACCTGACCGCCCGCGAATTCGCTCTTCTGGAATACCTGATGCGAAACCAGGGTCGGGTCCTATCGAAACCCGATATTGCCGAACGGGTGTGGGATATTAATTTCGATACGGGTACGAACGTGGTTGAGGTGTATATCAACTACCTGCGTAAAAAAATTGACCGCGACTTTCCCACCAAACTCATTCATACCCAGTTCGGAATGGGTTATGTCCTGAAAGAAGAATGACCATTCGTACACGCCTGACGCTTCGCTTTACGGGCTTGGTTTCGGCCATCCTGGCGCTGACGTTTGCGAGTATTTACGGGTTCTGCTGGTATTATATCTCGTCCGACTTCTACCATCGGCTCGATCGGAAGGCGAGTACATACGGCGAGTTGCTCCTGCGGCAGAAGATGGAACCCCGGTTGCTCCGACGGGTGAGCCAGTTGCGCAAAGATCAGCTGCCCGACCAGAAGATTACCGTTTATAACGTGCGGGATGTGCCGGTCTTCATGACCAATGACGACCTGCGGCTGGGTATGCCGGCGCGCGAGCTACAGGCTATCCGCAAACAGGGTAAACGGGATTTTCGCTGGCAGCGATACTATGTGTCGGGTATCCGGTATCAGGTGCCGGACGGTGATTTTGTGGTGCTGGCTTCGGCCCGAAACGTGTACGGCGACCGGTTTCTGCGTACAATGCTCTGGACCTTTGGCGGGCTTTTTCTGGCGATAGTAGGCATCGTTGCCTTTGCTGGCCGGCTGTATGCGGGCGATGCGCTCGAACCGATGCAGCAGATCGAGGAGCAACTGACCGATATCTTTCCAAGAACCATGCACGAGCGGCTCCGGATCAGCCGGGAAGACGATGAGATTAGCCGGCTTTCGGCCACCATCAACCGGCTGCTCGACCGGATCGAAGAGTCGTTTCGCCTGCAGCGCATGTTTGTGGCCAACGTCTCGCACGAGTTGAAGAACCCGCTTACCCAGATCAGTTCGCAGCTGGAAGTCAGCCTGCTGAACCGGCGCGAACCCGAGGCCTATCAGCGCACCATCCGGTCGGTGCTGGAAGATGTTGGTCACCTGTCGGCGCTGACCCTGGAGTTGCTGAAACTGTCGCAGGTGAACGACGCCGATCCGGCCCGTCTGCTGACCGATACGATGCGGCTCGACGAGGTAGTCTGGGATGTGCGGGATCATGTCAACAATCTTAACCCGGCGTACAGGGTGACGGTCGACCTGGGCGAACTACCCGATGATTTTGACCGGCTGACCGTGGCTGGCAGTACTACCCTGATCCGAACGGCGCTGATCAACCTCACCGAAAACGCCTGTAAGTTTGCCTCCGATGGCCAGGCTGCGCTCCGGGTCGAGTTCGAAGGCGACTGGGTCTGCGTCAGCGTGAGCAACCAGGGGCAGCCCATCCCGGCCGATGACCTGCCGTATATTTTTCAGCCTTTTTACCGGGCCAACCCCACCGCCGACGTACGCGGTTACGGGATCGGCCTGCCCCTGGTCGAACAGATCGTTCGTCTTCACCAGGGTCGGCTGTTTGTGCGGTCAGCCGATGGCGAGCCCACCGTGTTTCGGATCGAGCTGCCCCGCCAGCCTGATCTCTAATGAAATTCTAAGGTACAACTTAGCCCATTTTAAGAAGTAGGGGTGAATTTTGGGGTATGTTACGACTCACCGAAAAAGCCCGCCCATCGAACAGGCCAACCGGAAAGGCAGACGCTGATCCGATTCGCTTCGACGATCATCAGCCGCGGCAACAACCGCCCGTTAACCCGCCCGCGCCCGTCCCGGTGAAAAGCCGACGACCCGACTGGCTGTTAATACTGATGATTGGTTTGTTTTTGCTGGCTTTGCTGATCGTGTGGCTCGTTGACATACCGGCGTTGCTGGACTAGTTACTTTTCATAGTTGTTTTAGGTGATATGAATCCTGTCGGTGCTAGAACAACCGGCAGGATCTTTTTATATCGGTTCGTCGAGTTGCCGTATATTCGTCCTGCACCCGTGCTCGACCGAGCTGATTTATGGCATTTCTGTACAGCAAATCCCTCCACATCATTTTTGTCGTGACCTGGTTCGCAGGTCTGTTTTACATACCGCGTTTGTTCATTTACGTTACCGAGGCCGAGTCGCTGGCCGAGCCGGGCCGGCGCGTTTTGCAGGACCAGCTTCGACTGATGCAGCGCCGGCTGTGGTATGGCATTACCTGGCCATCGGCGGTGGTTACCCTGGCGCTGGGCCTCAACACCTGGTACCAGTACGGCGCTACCCCCGACTGGCTTATTTACAAACTAGGTCTGGTGCTGGGCTTGTACCTCTACCACGGCTCATGCCACGTTCTGTTCCGGCAGCAGCAGCGCGGAGAGTTGCGCTATACGTCCAACCAGCTCCGGATCTGGAACGAAGTAGCTACCCTGTTCTTATTCGCCATTGTATTTCTGGTCATTCTAAAAGATGCGCTGAACATGCTCTGGGGCATGCTGGGCCTGTTTGCGCTGCTGATCGTGCTGCTGCTGGCGATCCGACTATACCGGCGGATTCGAAAAGCATGATCCAGTCGCCGTTAGAGCACCGCCGGGTCCGGTAAGGCTACCGCCACAAAATCGGTTTTGGGGGCGTCGCAGGTCGGACAGGTGTAGCCATCCGGCAGGTTATCGAAGGAAACACCAGCCGGTATGTCGCTGAGTACATCGCCATACCGATCATCGTAAAGGGTGAAGCAGTGGGGACACTGATGGCATGGTGACACTCATAGTATGGTTTCGCGGAATTCACCAGTGCGGATGGACAAGCGTGCAGCCATTGAGCCGAAAGGCCACCGTAAAATGATTGTCGCGCCGGTACAGGTCCAGTCGAGGCCGGTGTCCGTATCGGTTGAATCCTCCGTAATTCGGCAGCGAAAATTTGGGTAAATCAACAACCCGCGTATCGGGCTGGGTAATGATCGATTAAGTATCGGCAACGACACTGTACAGGGTATCCTCAACCTGATGCGCATGTCAGGGATCGATGTAATCTGAGTAGTATCCCAGCACTTTCAACAGATTCGCATCCTGAACTTCAGCATATAGCCTAATACCGATTTCATACTTAGTACAGTTTAGAATGGGGCCGCCGGCTCTCTGCAGGAAGACAGCAACGAAGAAGAGATCCTGCGCGCCGTCCGGATGGTAGCCACCGGTGATATCTATTACCCATCGGCTGCATCGTCGGTCATTATCCGGCATCCGGTCCCGCCCAGCGTACCCGGCCGCCCGGTTCGATCTGGACTAAGCTGACCCCTGCGAAGAATAGATTCTGACCTGCCTGACCGAGGGGATGAGCAGCCGGGAAATAGCCGACCGATTCGACATCCGCGCCAATACGGTCGCCAACCAGCGGGCCAGCATCATCCGGAAAGCCGGGGTGAAAAATACGGTTGAGCTGATTCGGCTGGCGCTGAAGAAATAGCTCAACCGCAGCCGCGATGCCTGCCGGGGTTACCGGTCCAGCTGCGTACGCATGCCATGGAGAGCAAACAGATGGGGCAGGGTGATGACCGAGAGAAAAATAAACAGCAGCGGCAGCGGATCCCACAGGCGGGTGCTGAGGTGCCACCAGCCGAAAAAGAGCAGTAAACCAGCCAGCGAGAGGGCCGTAAAGGGGACGGCCCGAAGCCAGATCCGCTGGCTGGTCGATCGAGCTGGCCCCGCAGGTTTCAGGTAGTCGCCAATGGCCTGGAACGAACTGAGTGCATGCCAGCCTCCGAAATACAGACCGAACGAAAGCAGCAGGGGTAAGCAGGATCCTACGGCCAGTATGATGACCAGCTGAGTCAGTCGCAACCAGTCAACAGCCACCGGGTTGACCCAGATCGATAGCCCCAGTAAACCGCTTACAAGCAGCACGGTGCCTATCAGGAGTAGGTGCGTATGACTGACTGCCGTCTGCCATATCGATGCCGTTAGCGTATCGTAACGGGTTATGCGCGCCAGAATGGGCGTTACTTCCTCGGCATGGGCCAGCAGAATAAACGAGATGACGAGAACGCCGGCCACCAGCCGTGTCAGGGTCCAGAGAATCGAAGCCGGAACCCGCTCAATGTCGGTTTCGCCAAAATGCCAGGCTGAGCCAACCAGAAATAAAGCCAGGCTAAACGAAGGAAACAGGGCCCATAGTAAGCCGTAGGCCGTCATCATCAGTACATAGCCAGCTATAAAGCGGACCCAGGAAAACGGCTTGCCTAGGCGTTGCGCGGTCTGACGACTCACCAGATGGTCGAGAGCCCCGTGCGGAATACCCGCCCCAAACAGCAAACCCGTGAAGATGAGCCACTGGGCGGGCAGGGGAATACCACCGGACATCAGTTGCCAGCCTGTCAGGCCAAGGCTCAGCCCAATCAGGAGATTGGCTGGCCGATAGGCAGCACCGGTCAGGGGGTAGGTCAGCATAGGTACGGTGGTATGGTATGGGTTCTGGTTTGGGGAAGCTGGCCAGGCCAATTGTACAGCCACGAGCGCTCCCACTGGTAGAAAGCGCTCGTGAAACTGCCAGAAAGCGGCTTACAGCTGTCCTACCGGACTCTGAGACTGCTGAACGGGTGCCTCATGGTGAGCCTGCGAATTGGCTACTGCCGCCGAATAAACGACCAGCCCAAAGCCAATTTTGTTGATGGCATCGCCAATGTTGTACACCAGGTCAATGTTCAGGGACAATCCACTGAGCAGGCCACCCGGAATCAACATATACCCAATTGGATAGATAGCCCAGCCAACCAGTACGAACCAACGGAGCAGCGATACCGCTTTCAACGTAGACGCATCGTTTGAGGCCACGGCAATTTTCTTGACATCGCCCAGGTAGATTTCGTACAGAATACCCACGTAGCCAAGGGTAGAAACAGCCCCCCAGAGTGCACTGCTCGGCCGGTCGAGCGACTCACCGACGTAACCGAAGACCAGCATCCAGACCGAATACGCTATCAGTTTCCACATGGTACTCACCTTACCGCCAAAGGGCTTGATGATCATGTAAAACTCGACACACATAAGCGGGACCGTGAGTGTCCAGTCGATGTAGCGAAACTCCGTTGGCGACTGGCCGCTGGCCAGATACTGATCACGCATGTAGAAGTAGTGCACAGCAGCAATCATGGTAATAAGTCCCGAAATGGTCAGGGAAGTTTTCCAGTGGCCTTCTACCTGAGATCGCTCCAGGAAGAAAAATATTGAAGCTGCGAACATGGCCATGTAGCCCGTAAAGAAGGTGAACCCAATTACGTCACCTGGTCTTAGTTCGCCCACCAGCAGGAGGGTAGAGAAGGGTAATGTTTCCATTGGCTTGTGTAGTAAAAGTTAAGAAAATAGTGAGTACTCAATCAGTGATTCTGATTTACAGACACTAATGAAGTGTGAACGACAATTGTTTAATTTTTTTTCAAAAAAATTAAACAGAATCAATAGTATATCCCGATAGGAAAAAAGGGGTTGATGACTCGCTAAGCAGGGTAAGCATGCCAAAAGGGCGATTTCCTGATGTGGAGAGCCTAAAACGCCCTCGGGACCAACCCTGACATGCTGTCCTGATTGGTCCCGAGGATGGAAAAAATACGGAAAAATCGGTTGGCTGTCGCTAGCAGTAAAAAAAAGTGATCAGCTTATAAAATGCTGAAAGTAAGAAAGTTGTTTCCTTGAATTTATACGACATATATCCCTGCATCAGGGTATCTAACCGCTAGTAAGCTGAAATGTCTCCCGGTGCCCGAATCGTCAGTTCGTCCTCAAAAGGAACCGTAACCGACGTGACGCTCCTCAGGTTTGGATACTCACGCATGAAACGCTGATGCGCTGCGTCTGGATTGACATTTAGATAAGCTTTCCGGGTGGGCTTTGGTGAGACGGACCCATAGCCAGTAATGATGATCAAGGTGTTGGTACTCATAATTTTAGATCTGGTTTGATTGGGTAGACTTGACAAATAGGATCAGTTCGGAATGGGGGTAATCAGGCACTTGACGGGTGCGGAAACGGGGGCAGTTGAGGTAAGATGAAGTAGCTTCGTAGAGCAGAAAAGCGGTGTAGCCGGATCGGACTCGACAGATGAAAGAGCAGTTAGACTGGTATGTGGATAACGCTCTGAAAATGAATAAGTTTTTTTAGCGGTCACAAAGAAAAGTTATTTCTGTAGCGTTTATGCCGACCAGGCTCTGATAGTATGGGTCAATTCGGCAGTCTGTTTATTTTTTTTGAGAAAAAAATAAACAGACTGCTTAACGGAACGTGAAGTTATACGTCAGGGTTGGGATGGGTGTCGCGAAGATTTGCAGCTGGTAAGCCTGCGTCTTGCCGTTCTCGGTCCGGAAGAAGGCCGAGTAGGTGTTCCGGCGCGCGTAGAGGTTATACACGGTAAACACCCAGCTACCCTGCCAGCGCCGGTTCTTCAGGCTGGGGTTGGTAATGTTCCAGGAGAAATCGAGCCGGTGATAGTCGGGTAAGCGGGCCTGATTACGCTCGCTGTAATAGGGGAACTGGCTGGGTTCAATCGATCCAAAATCGGTAACCCCATTGATCAGTTCGGAGAGGGAGCCCCCGTTGGCCGGCGACTCATTGCTTTGTAAGGAGACAAAACCGTTAGGGGCAGTATAGGGCCGTCCGCTACTGTAGGCAAAGGTGAAACCAAAACTGTTGTTCCGGTTCACGGTGATCGTCATCGATGCGTTGAGCGTGTGAGGTCGGTCGTAATTGGCGGCATACCAGTTGCCATTATTAACCCGCTCCTGAAATGTGGGCCCCTGATCGACCTTATTCAGCGTTCGGGCATAGGTATAATTGACCCAGCCGGTCAGTTCGCCTTTTTTGCGGGCCAGCATGACCTCCAGGCCATACGCCTGGCTACGCCCCTGAAGCAGCTGGGTTTCCGGGTAGGCCTGCAACAGGAAGTTCGCGCCCGGTTTGTAATCGAGGGCCTGCCGGGTGGTGCGATAGTAGGCTTCGAGCAGCAGGTCGTAGACGTTATCCTTGAAATTTCGGAAGTAGCCGGCCGTAACCAGCTGGCTAACCTGGGGCCTGATGTGGGTGTCGCTGGTTTTCCAGCGGGCAGTGGGGAGCGGGGTCGTCGTATTGGTGACGACCTGCAGGTACTGCCGCATCAGATTGTAGCCGAACTTCATCGACGAGCTGGCCGATAGTTCGTAGCGTATGCCGAGCCGGGGTTCCAGGCCACCGTAGCGCTGGCTTACCTGACCCGCTCCGTACCGCGTGGAGTCGACAACCGAAAAATCGTCGACGGGCTGCCCCGGTGCATAACGCCGTACCACACCCGGGCCCATAGCGCCGAACAGCGAATAGCGCAGGCCGGCCGACACGGCCATTTTGGTCGAGAGGCTCCATTCGTCATCGGCATACACGGCCAGTTCGAGCCCTCGTTCGGTTGGGGTGCTAACGGGGTTGACCCGGTCGCTCGTACCCGGTAGCAGCGACCCCGGCTCTACCCGGTAGTGGGTAGCGTTAAGTCCGATCTCGAGTTTCTGGTCCTCCTGCTGAACGTTGAGGCTGGTCTTGAGCTGACGCTGCCTTATGCCGGACCGAATGGTTACGACGTTGGTCGAGTTGAGTTCGGGTAGCTGGATTTTCGGTACGTAATAAGTCGACGAAAGGGTAGTCTGCAGGTTCAGCCGGGGCGACAGCACCCGCAGCCAGCGGGCCATGCTGTTCACCGTCTGATGGTCGTACTGGGTGGCGGTGGCGTTGATGTTCGGGATACTCCCCAAAAGCTGGGTCTGAAAAAAATCCTTGCTCATGTACGTCATGGCCGTCAGCGTGTTGCGGTCGTTGATCCGCCAGAATCCTTTCACGACCAGGTCGCCGAACTGCGCTTTGATGCCCGCCAGCCGGTCCGATACCAGGGGCAGCAGGAAATCGTTGAAGGCCCCCCGGCCCGACACCAGGATGCCCAGCCGGTCTTTTATAATGGGTATATCGGCCGTTAGCCGGTTCGAGACTACGCTTACCCCGCCCGTAAGCCGGAACTGGTCGAGGCTGGGGTTGCGCAGGGAGATGTCCATGACGGAGGCTGTCCGGCCCCCGTAACGGGCGGGCACGTTGCCTTTGTACAGATCGAGTCCGTTTACCGCATCGGCCGGGAAGATGGAGAACAGACCGAACATGTGCGACGGGTTGAAGATGGGTGTATCGTCGAGGAGGATAAGCGTCTGGTCGGTGGTGCCACCCCGGATGTTGACCCCGTTGGCAGCCTCACCCACGCTGGTAACCCCGGGCAGCATCTGCAGGCCGCGCAGGAGATCGACTTCACCCAGCGCAGCCGGTAGTTTTCGGAGGGTTTCGACGCTGATCTGACTGACGCCCAGCAGGGGCTGCCGAACGTTGCGGTCGAACCCTTTGCTCGTCACTACAACTTCTTCGAGCTGACTGGCCACCAGTACCAGTTTAACCGGCAGCTGGTAGTCGCTTTTCAACTGGAGGCCTATCCGAAACGGTTTGTAGCCAACATAACGCACCACAACATGGTGGTTCCCTTCAAACACATCGACCGAAAACCGGCCGGCTGCATCGGTATTGATGCCACGCACGGACTTGTTGAAATCGACCACCACCGATGCGCCGGCCAGGGGCTGGTTGGTCGCCGAATCGCGGACGGTTCCGCTGATGGTGACGAGCGAGGCCTGCCCGCGGGCTGCCGTGGCGAAGAGGAACCCGATTAACAGAAGGCGAAGGCCGGTGAGCATACAGGTGGCTGGTCAGCGTCTTATTGCCAGCCTTCCGGCTGTACGTTGGTACGGGTAGGACTGGGAATACAAACCGCCGAGGGAACCCCAACCCCATAAACGGGTGGGTTGCCGCGCGACGTTTCAATATTCGGATAACGGCGGTTCTGGGCGTAGAACAGGCCCCGGTAGTTGCCCAGCGGCACATTCCGGCGACTAAGCCAGTAATGGTTGATGGCTACCGACGAAGCTGAAAAATACCCAACCACATTCTCAGACGGGTCGGTCAGGTTGCGAACGTTGCCGACGGTGGGGGCGGGGGGCGTATCGACGAGGGTGCCGGTGTTCTGGGTTTGTTCTTCGAAGAGCCGGTAATATCGATAGGCACCAACCGTCAGGGATAACTGCTCGACATCGACAACGGCTGGTTCGCGCTGATAGACGGGGACCTGGGCTACGAGCCGGCCTACCTGTGGCCGCCCGTTGGCGTACACATCGGCAAAGACGTTGACGCGGGTGCTGTAGAAGATATCCCAGCAGGAGCCGCGACAGATGTAGTCGTAAAAATTATACACCCCCAGGGTACTGTCCGGAACGCAACCGATCACCCGGATCGGGCCGGTGCCTACCGGGCCAATATCTTCGAGGATATACCGTCCCTGCTGGCAGGACGCGCACCATTCCTGCGCTTCGAACACCCGGGTGCGCCAGAGGTAGAAATTCGGCTGGCCCGCCGGGTCCTGAAAATCGACAAAGATGTCGTTGCTGGGCGTATACAGTTCGTTGGCAAACCGGCCCGGCCCCTTCGGATTGAACTGATCATATACCCGCTGAATAGCCGGAACTGCCACCATCGTCTCGACGGTCGATTCGTAGCGGGAGCCGTTTGCCGTCTGAAACCGAAGCTGGTAACTGTCGCCTACGCGGCCGCTGAAATGGCCGGGCTGAAGTTCGTAGCGGCCCGGCTGGGTCTCGGTCAGCAGAACGGTCTGCGTGCCGTTGATTATAAGTTGCACCTGAGCCTGGCTGACGGGAGTGCGGGAGCTGCTGTCGCGGGTCGATGTCGACTGGCTGAGGGTGATGGCCTGGGTAACGGGCTGATCGGTCAGGATGCCTTCAACTACCAGCAGGGTCGTGTTGGGGGTAATGGTCGGGTCGAACGTAGCAACGCAGGTGCTGAGGCCGATCACGACCGCAAGCAGGGCAACAACCCGAAAAAGTCTGGATGAGCCAGACGGCCAGCCGGTATACATACTTAACCAAGTATTCTAATCGGTTAAGTATGAAAAGGTTCAGAATCTACTCGCTCTGTACGGCCAGGGGAACGAAATGCTTTTGGTTCAGCGGCAGATTCTCGCTGGTCCAGTCTACATCCCGCACAAAGGCAAACGCCCGCACGGGGCAGTCGGCCACGCGGCAGTAATGACAGCATTCTTTCATGCACGGGTCGGTATGCACGAAAATTTCGACTTCGTTGCTGAACCCGGCCTTGAGGGTATCCTCAAACGCATGCACCTCGTCATGGACCTGCGTCAGTTCCCAGTAGTAGGGTAATGTCAGGTGACAGTCGATGTGCAGGTCGGCGCCGTACTTCTGCACCCGCAGGTTATGCACGTCGATCCAGTTTCGCTCTTTGTGTACATTGAGCAGGGCCACGACCCGGTCCAGGGTTGGTGCGTCGGTTTCGTCCATGAGTCGGGCAACGGACTGCCGAACCAGCTGCAGGCCATTGTAAATGATCAGGACAGACAAACCCAGCGACAACACGCTATCGATCCAGCGCTGGCCGGTCAGGGCCACTATGGCCACACCGATCATGACCACAATGCTGCTGATTACATCGGTCATCAGATGCTGTCCGTCGGCAATCAGGGCCAGTGAATCGGTCTGGCGGCCCGTACGGATCAGCATCCAGCCCACAAACGCATTGGCCAGGGCGGTAATCCCCAGCAGCACAAAGCCCGTATCCAGATTACTAAGCTCCTGCGGCTCGAAAACGCTCAGGATGGCCTGCCAGACGATCACCAGCCCGGCCGATAATATCATGGCCCCTTCAAAACCCGACGACAAAAATTCAACTTTTCCGTGGCCATAGGGATGGTTCTGGTCGCGGGGTTGGCCGGCGAGGTAGATGCTGTACAACGCGAATCCGCTGGCCAGCACATTGACGATCGACTCGACGGCATCGGTCAGAATAGCCGTCGATGACGTCAGGAAATAGGCTGTGAATTTGACAACCAGCAGAATGATGCTGAGCCCAAACGACAGGCCCATCCAGCGGTATTTAGTGCGTTGACTGGCCCTCATGAAGCCCGGAATGAAGTGGTATGTGTGAACAAATATAGCCAACCGTACCCACAAAGTCCGTATTTTCGCTGGCATGAATGCAACCGATAATCCCTGGCAGACATTACAATCGGCCGTAACGTACGAAAACCCCTGGCTGAGCATCCGGCATGAGGATGTGATCACACCGGCCGGTACACCCGGTATTTATGGGGTTGTCAGTTTCAAGAATAAAGCGGTGGGGGTGATCCCGATCGATGCGGATGGGAATACTTATCTGGTTGGCCAGTACCGCTATCCGCTCAACGAATACTCGTGGGAGATACCGGAAGGCGGGTGCCCGCTGGGTACCGACCCGCTCGAATCGGCCCGGCGTGAGCTTCGGGAAGAAACCGGTCTGGAAGCCCGGGAGTGGACAAAAATTGCCCGGATTCATACCTCCAATTCGGCCACCGACGAGGAGGGGTTTCTGTACATTGCCGAAGATCTGGTTCAGGGTGATCATGAGCCCGAAGAAACAGAAGATCTTAAAATCTGGAAACTTCCATTGGCCGAAGCCGTTGATATGGCTATGAACAGCCGCATTACCGACGCCCTGAGCGTTAGTGGTCTGCTCATGGTAGCCCGCCTGCGGGGAATTTAACGGGTACTGGTATACGGGGGCGGGCTGTTGACTCCAATGGCCCAACCGATTCCGCAGCCAGCCACCAACACTGTAAACTTCATCACTTGTGTTTTTACCTATTTTGTACGGATTTCTGGTCGGCGTTGCCCTTTGCCTGACATTTGGAACCGTTTTCTTTGCCCTGATCCAGAACAGCGTCGATAACGGCTTCCGGTCTGGTATGAAGATCGTGCTGGGCGTGATCATCGGCGATATTCTGTTCGTACTGGCTGCCCTGCTGGGGACATCGTTTATTCCGAAGGTGCAGGGGTTCGAGCACTTCATGGCGGTAGTGGGAGTCCTTTTCCTGACGGCCATGGGCCTGGTCAACATCCTCCGGGGTACACCCCGGCTGGCCTATCCCCAAACCCGATTCGGCAATTACCTGTACTACGTGTCGACGGGCTTTTTTCTGAATGCACTCAATCCGGTCAATTTCGTTTCCTGGGTAGCCATTGTAGCGTACATCCGCTCGCACCTGCACTACACCCAGGCCGAACAGTACGGGTTCATGAGCGCCAGTTTGGTTGGGGTTTTTGTGACGGAGTCGGCGCTGGCGTATTACGCCAATCGGCTCAAGCGGCTCTTCACCCCCCGGGTCGTCACCCTGTTCAACCGAACAACGGGTTTTGTCTTTCTGGCCGTAGCCGTTCAGATTGCCTATACCCGGCTGTATGAGCCAGTAGCCCGGCTCATGAACTGGTAATTTTATCAGAGGGGCCAGAATGGCTTACCGCGCATCGCCTGAATAAACAGCAGAGTCGTGGCTAGGCCATAAAGCAAACCCACCACCACCGTTAGTCGAACACTTTTAAGGGCGTAATAGGCCAGGATGGGTATGATCTGGATGGCGTGCATGCCCATAAAATGCGCAATACGCAGGTCGCCGTAAGTTCGGCTCCAGTTGACCACCGGCAGTCCCGGGCTACCATCGGGGCCACCTACCGTATGCCGTAGCTGAGACCCCATTGCCAGCCCTTCTATCGCGAAAATCACGAACAGGCCGATGCCGATCCGGATGCCCCAGACATAGGCCGCGGGTAAGTCCGGAAAGTTGCGCAGGCAGAATAGCACCCCAATGTACCCTGTCCATATCGCTATGGCCACAGCGGCCAGAGCCATCATGCCGTAGAGGGCCGCGTATGCAGGGGTATCGACCTTGAAGTGGGACAGCTGCCCCCGCCCGGCCTGAACGGCAATATAAATCAGTTCGAATCCCAGGAGCAGTATGACCCCCCAGGAGTAAATCTGCACCGCTCTGGACGGGCCTAGGTAAAACATGTACCAGGCCATGGTCCAGACAAACAGGGTGGTTGACAGGAAAAACTTGAAGGGTTTGTACCAGGCACTGACGCCGTTTACCTGAACATCGGTGAGCCGGGTCAGGACCAGGCAAACGGCGGCTGCCAGCAGGCAGACGAGGCCGAACAGATACAGCGGTTCATTCCGGTAGCGCAACAACTCGGATAAGGCTTTCATGGGGAAATGGCTAATAGAAATAGAGACGTGTCAGCGTTTGGGGCTGGCCAGAAATTTATTGATCCGCATGGTGAGCCAGCGGGGTGAAAAGCGGGGCGTGTTTGCCAGCAGCCAGTTCAGGCGACCCACGATTTTGACCCCTTTGCCCGATAGCAGATGCCGAACGCCAACGGCGGCTACCCATTGCACATCGGCTGGTTTATTCGTCGCGTATGCATTGGTTTTCAACATGGCATCGGTGGTGAAACCCGTATCGACAGGACCCGGGCAGAACGCCGAAACGGTAACCCCACTGCCGGCCAGTTCCGCTTCCAGCGTTTCGGAGAAGGAGAGGACAAATGCCTTGGTGGCTGAGTATACCGAATAGTACGGAAACGGCAGGAACGACAGCAGCGAAGCAACATTCATGATGTGCCCGCTGCCGCGACGCTTCATATCGGGCAGGAACAGTTTGGTCAGCGTTACTACCGCTCCCACGTTCAGGTTGATCATACGCAGATCCGGTTCGAGCGCACCCTCGTCGAAGGGGCCGTAGGTGCCGAAGCCGGCGTTGTTGACGAGCCTCGTTACCGGAAGACCCAGGGCGCTGATCTCGTGGTGCAGGGCAACAACCTCATCGGTGCTGGAAAGGTCTTTGGCAAAGGTGTAGACGGTGATTCCATGCTTGTCTGCCAGCTCGGCTTTCAGCGTTTCCAGCCGGTCGAGCCGGCGGGCTACCAGGATCAGGTTCTGCTTTTGGGCAGCCAGTAAGCGGGCCATGCTGAGGCCAATACCCGACGAGGCTCCGGTCAGTAGGATAAATTCGTTCATGGGATTTGGATTGTGGGTGGTTAAGGGTTGGGGCGACCGGGCGTAACCCTGGACCAGACTTCTGTTCGGCCAAAGAGCGATACGCCAACGTAGCCGCGGATACTGAGGCTGTTCGGGGTGGTAAGGATCATCTTGCAGGAATAGGTTTTTCCCTCACGCGGGTCGTAGATGGTGCCGTTCGCCCAGGTGCTGCGGCCGTCGTAGACGAACCCGTTCAGGATGACCAGCCCGATCAGATTTCGGCTGCGCAGGCCTGGATCGGGATTGTTCTGATCCGTAGTGGCCGTTCCCGTACCCCATACGATCTTACCCAGGTACTGATCACCCTGCCGATAAATAGTGATGCGACTGTCTTTCCGGGGCGAGAGCCACTCGCCGGTAACGGCCTCGGCAGGCGGTTGGGTGTGTTGGGTAGACCTCCCGGCGATAAGCACGACGAGTAGTAAAAATAAAGCTTTCATTGATCTAAGTTTAAAATGTGAACAACGTTCATAAACAGGGCAAAAAAATTTAGAAGTGATCCAGTAGTTTCAAAAACTCAGTATACGCCTGATCAACGATAGCCGACGGATCGGTCAGGTTGACTCCCTGCGTGCGCTGGCTGATTTCCAGGCTGCACATGCCGTGAACCAGACTCCAGAACATGAACGACAGCGGTTGGAGCGAATGGCCGGCAAAATGACCAGCTTCGAGGCACTCTGCAACAGTACTGCTCAGGGCGGTAAAAGTTGCTTTCCCTTCGTCCCATTCCGGCTGATCGGTAGCGCACAAAAACGTCATAGGCGCTTTGGTGCTGAACATGAGCTCATACATATCCCGGTTTTCGAGGCCGAATTTGATGTAGATCCGACCCATGGCCCGTAACCGCTCCATCGGATCTGCCACACTGGCCAGCACCGAGAAATGGCTGGCCAGCATGCCGAACCCCTGGCTGTGGAGGGCATGCAGGATCGCATCCTTATTCCTGAAATACACATACACCGTTCCAACGCTGTAGTCGATGGCTTCGGCTATGTTCCGAATGGTAGTCTGCTCGATCCCATTTTCGGTAAACAGCTTTCTGGCGGCCCGTAATATCAGGTCTCTCAGTTCTTCCTTCTCGCGTGCTTTCCGTTCGGCAACTCCCATTGTGTTCAAGATCTGTTGCAAATAAAATGAACAACGTTCAAAATTCAAAATTGTTTTTTTCTATTCGTTTGGACAGGTGGGATATAAAGAAACATCGCTTTTTTGTTGGTTCAGTATTTTATTTGGAGATTTATGTATCATATGCGTTTACTTAGCTGCGTTGATTAGAATAAAAGAAATAATATTTTTAACTAATTTCATTATGTAAAATAAAATTCTGTTCATCTCTTTTTTTGTAGTCGTAAGTTTTCTAGAATTGATCGATAATAAAATCTCTCATGTATTAATCACCATGTACACATCTAATCCAGAACGGCATGAAAATACAGGTACTACTTTTTCTCTTACTTCTACCCGGTTTGTTAGTCGCGCAACAGCGAGCTGTACGCGGCAAAGTGATCGACGGAACGGGTAAGGAAGCGCTGCCCGGCACGACCATAACGGTAAAGGGAAGTACCGTCGGAACGGTGACCGATGCGCGCGGGCAGTACGAACTAACGGTGTCTGGCCGCACGGCAGTCTTGGTCTTCTCGTCGGTTGGTTTCCAGTCGAAAGAGGTAACGGTCGGCAACCAGCAGGTTATCGACGTGGAGCTGACCGCCGACACCAAACAACTCAGCGAAGTGGTCGTGACGGCTGCCGGTATCAAGCGCGACAAAAACGCCCTGGGCTATGCTGTCTCGACGCTGGACGCCAACCAGCTGGCCCAGAAATCGGAACCCGATCCGTTACGGGCGCTGACCGGCAAAGTAGCCGGGGTCAATATTCAGGGGTCGGGCGGAGCCGCCGGTGGAGCTACCAACATCACCATTCGCGGAAATTCGTCGCTGGGTAACAACAATCAGCCCCTGTTTGTGGTCGATGGGGTTCCCTTCGATAACTCCAGCTTCGGCAGCACGGATGGTTTCGTAGGCGGGTCGACCATTACGAACCGGGCCTTTGACCTCGATCCAAACAACATTCTGACCATGACGGTACTCAAAGGCGCGGCAGCGGCTGCGCTTTACGGGTCGCGGGCGGCCAACGGAGCCATTATCGTTACTACCAAAGCCGGCAAGCGCCAGAGTCGGAAAGGGCTTGAAATTACCTACAGCACCGGGTATTCGACAGAAACCGTGGCCGGTCTGCCCGACTACCAGACCAGCTACGGACAGGGGACAAACTTCGATTACCGCAGTGGTGTATTTGGCTCCTGGGGACCGCCGTACGAAGGGATCCCGAGCCTGATTCCCACCCGGAAAACCATCCCGCACCCGCTCACGACCAACAATCGATACCCCTCCACGGTGTTCCCCCAGTTTTACGAGGCCAATGGAACCACGCCGATTCAGGTGCCCTATCAGTCGTACGCACAGGATAATGCGCGGAACTTCTTCCGGACGGGCAGCGTCTTCGAAAACGCCATTTCGGTGTCGAGTGGCAGCGAGAAGGGCAGCTTCACGGCGGGTCTGTCGCGCACGGGTAACCAGGGCGTCGTACCCGAAAACCAGATTACCCGGACCGCTGTCAACCTGGGCGGTAATGCCCAGCTGGACAATAAATTCTACGTGGGCGGGTCTATCAACTACGTCAATACCAACCAGGTGTCGCCCCAGGTGTCGGCGGCCAACGGGGCCGGCAGCTCCATCCTGGACATTCTGATGTTTGTGCCGACAAGCTATGACCTCACCGGCTTCCCGAATACCAACCCGCTCAACGGGAACAATGTCTACGACCGCGTCGGTACGGACAATCCTTACTGGTCTGTCGTTAACAGTCCAACGACGAGCAAGGTAGATCGCTACTACGGCAATGTGGTACTGGGCGTCGACCCGCTGCCCTGGCTGAACGTGCAGAATACGGTTGGTTTCAACGCTTATACCGACCGGCGCACGGTGGTGAACGGCAAAGGGGGCGATTACTTCCCGAACGGCAACATTACCAACGACAACATCTACCGGCAGGAGCTGGACAATACCCTGTTGCTGACCGCCACCAAGCCGATCAATGAAAACATCGGGCTGAAAGTGATTCTGGGTAACAACGTGAACCAGCGCGTCACCGAGCGGGCCGTTGTGTTTGGCGATGGCATTATTTTTCGGGGTATCAACTCGCTCAACAACACCAGCGTAACGATTCCGCGGGTACTGCCCAACAACCGGAATAACTTCAAGCAACGGTACTATGCCTTCTTCACGGATATCTCGCTCGACTATAAGAACTACGCCTTCCTGAACCTGGTAGCCCGTAACGACGTCTCGTCGACACTGCCGGCCAGCAACCGCAGCTATCTCTACGGCGGGGCCAGTGCGTCGCTTATTTTTACCGAAGCGTTCCAGCTGCCCAAAAGCATACTGTCGTTCGGTAAGTTCCGGGCGGGCTACACCCGGGTGGGTAACGAAGCCACGCCCTACCAGACCCAGACGGTCTACATCGCCAACCCGGTACTGGGCGTGGGCACCGGTACGGGAAGCATAGCATCGCCCTTTGCCGGACAAAGCTCGCTGACCGAGTCGGATCTGCTGGCTAACGCCAGCCTGAAGCCCGAATTCATTACCGAACTCGAAATCGGTACGGAACTTCAGTTCTTCAACAACCGGATCGGGCTCGACGTAACGTACTACAACAAGATTAGTACGTCGCAGATCTTTACCGTCAATGCTGTACCGTCGTCGGGCTATACCCAGAAGGTGATTAACCTGGGCCGCTCCTCGAACGAAGGGGTGGAGATCGGGCTGAACGCTACGCCTATCAAGCTGAACAACGGCTTTACCTGGAACCTGTCGTCGGCCTTTACCCTGAACCGCAACATCGTGCTAGACATCGGCGCCCTGAAAGAGCTGCCCTACGGTGGGTTCTCCGATCTGGGAAGTGTGCACATTGCGGGGCAGCCCTACGGCCAGATTCGTGGCTCTACCTACGCCCGCGACGATGAAGGAAACATACTGGTGAACCCCAACACGGGTAAACCAATCCTGAGCGGCAAGACGGCAGCTATCGGCAACCCTAACCCGGACTTTATCCTGGGCGTTACCAATACGTTCAGCTATAAGGGGCTGACCCTGAGTGCGCTGTTCGACTGGAAGCAGGGGGGCGACATGTACTCCTTCACGGCTTATGAGCTGCTGAGCCGGGGGGCTACCAAAGATACCGAAGAGCGGGAGGCAATCCTGGTCGGACCCGGTGTGCTGGGTGACGTAAATACGCTCAAACCCCTGCTGGATGGAGAAGGCCGTAAAATACCCAACAACATCGGTATTGCCGTAGCCGACTACTATTTCACGGGCGGGTTTGGCCCCGGTGGCGCGGCTGAAGTAAACGTACTCGACGCCACGGTTTTCCGGCTGCGCGAAGTGTCGCTGGGGTACCAGCTGCCCAAGCGCTGGCTGGCCAAAACCCCCTTCGGATCGGCTTTCCTGTCGGTGAGTGGCCGTAACCTGTGGTATCTGGCCCCCAACTTCCCCAAGTATCTGAACTTCGATCCGGAGGTCAGCTCGCTGGGCGCGGGTAACTCGCAGGGTTTTGACTTCATCGGGATTCCGACCACCCGCCGTCTGGGTGTCAACCTGCGGTTTAGCTTCTGATTTTCCTCTATTCATCTATACCTGGCATGTTATGATACGTATCGCAACCATACGAACGGCTTTTTTGCTGAGTCTGCTGTTTATCGGGGGAAGCTGCAAGGAGTTCGTCGATATCAATACCGACCCGAATAACCCCACTACGCCGGTGCTGGAGCTGCTCCTGCCCGCCACCCAGCTGTCGATGGCTGGCAGTCTGCGCGACGTGAATCAGGGAACGTCAATCCTGGTTCAGCACCTGTATACGAGCACGACCAGCCGTAATTTTCAGGACGGCACCGATTATCAGCAGTCCTGGAACAGCCTCTACACCCAGATGCTCAACGATGTTGACATCATTATCCGGGAGGGGACCCGGCTGCAACGCTGGGATTATGTGGCCATTGCCAAGCTGGAAAAAGCCTATGTCTACAGCATGATGGTCGATTTGTGGGGCGACATCCCGTACTCGGATGCCTCGCAGGGCCTTACCGTATCGGACCCCACCTTCGAGAGCGGAGCCGCCATCTATGACAAGCTCTTCGTGCTGATCGACGAGGCCCTGGCCGACGCCAACAAAGGTGCGTTTGCCATCCAGCCCACCACGGCCGATATAATCTACAAAGGTGATAAGAACGCCTGGATCCGGATGGCCAATTCGCTGAAGCTGAAACTGTTCAATCAGATCCGGCTGGTGCAGCCCGAGAAGGCAAGAGCTGGTATCAACGCCCTGCTAACCGCCAACGCACCCCTGATCACGACCAACGCGCAGGACTTCTCGTTCCGATTCGGTACCACCGAAACGCCCGCCAACCGGCACCCCTGGCATCGGGCCGAGTACCAGGCCAGCAAAAGTTATTACATGAGCCAGAACTTCATCGAGCGGTTGTTCAACACCGATGATCCGCGCATCCGGTATTACTTTTTCCGGCAGACGTCGAACTACACGGTTGGATTTACGCCCACCGGCAACGGTTACTTCGGTCGCTATACCGGCGACGCCACCGCATCGCCCAACGATAACGCCCTGAAGGCAACCTTCGGCGTGTATCCGGCCGGTGGCCTGTACGACAACAGCCCGATCAACAACCTGACTGCGGCCCAGACGTTCATTACGAACACCGGTGCGACGGGCGCGCCCAAGGTAGTTACGAACCTCGATGGGAGCGGAGCCGGGGTGTTTCCGTTTATCACCAACGCCATGGTCAAGTTCATTCTGGCCGAAGCAGCCCTCACGATGGGTACGACCGGCGATGCGCGCCAGCTGTTTCAGGATGGGATAACGGCGCACCTCAACAGCGTCAACACCATCTCGACAACGGGCGGCAACTCCGCGCCGACCCTGCCTGCGGCCACTGTTACGGCTTTCGTAGCCAACCGGAGCAGCCAGTACGACGCGGCCGATGCCGCCGGTAAGCTGAATGCCGTCATGACGCAGAAATACATTGCCCTCTACGGCAACGGCATGGAATCGTACAACGACTACCGTCGGACGGGGCTGCCGGTGCTGCCGGCTCCCATCGCGCCACTAAACACATTCCCGCTCCGGCTTACCTACTCGGTAACCGAGCTGGCCACCAACGTAAACGTATCGGGCAAAGCGGATCAGCTCCAGACCGCTCAGCAGACCACCCCCGTTTTCTGGGATAAATAAAAACCACATTGATAACCATGAGAGCCATATTGATCTGTTGTTCCCTGCTGGGGTTGATTGCCCTGGACGGTTGTAAAACGGAAAATTACGTTTGGGAAAACTGGTCGTATACCGCCGTGCCGCTGGTGGCCGTCAACACGACCAAATCAGCCCTGCCAACGGTATCGACAGCCAACACCTCCTTTTTTGCGCTGAATGATGCTGACCTCCCCAACCAGGTTTTTGAGTATACCCTGCGCTGGGAAGGCTTCGGTAAAGCGGAGGTCAACTCCATCGATGTATACCTCGGTTTTAACAAGGCGGCCGCCACCGGCAACCCGGCCTATCCGATCGTACTGTCGCAACCGGGTGGGCTGTATCCGAGCGTTACGCAGTTTCCGCTGCCCAGCCGGGTTGGGGCTGCCGACAAACTGTACGAAACCGTTACCCAGTTTCCGAAAACGTTTACAGTAACGGCAGCTCAGCTGGCTGCTTTTACGGGGGTAAACCTGAGTACGGTGGCGCAGAATGATTATTTTCTGTTTAAGTTTATCCTCAACCTGAAAGACGGCCGCCGGATTGCGGGCTTTCAGGAAAACGTATGCGATGAGGCCCGGGGCGAAGTGGGCGACTGCCGGGTTGGTGTTCGCTTCCGCAGACGATAGCCAAGAAAACTAACTCCAATTCTATATTACTCACAAACAGACTATTATGATGTCTATTTTCCTTCGATTATCAACGTTTCTATTGCTGTCTGGCTGGTATCTGACCGGTGCCCTGGCGCAGTCGATACCGTCGCCCAAAGAACATTTCGGGTTCAACATTGGCGACGATTATCAACTCGCTACCTATACGCAGACCGAAGCCTATTTCAAGAAAGTGGCGGCTGCCTCGGACCGGGTCAAACTCGTCGACATCGGTATGACTGAAGAAGGACGCCATCAGTATATGCTGATCGTTTCGTCGCCGGAGAACCTGAAGAAACTGGACCGCTACAAGGAGATTTCCCAGAAGCTGGCCCGCGCCGAAGGACTCACCGACGACCAGGCCCGGGCGCTGGCCCAGGAAGGAAAAGCCATTGTCTGGATCGACGGGGGGCTCCACGCTACCGAAACCGTTGGAACGATGCAGCTCATCGAAACCATCTGGCAGCTGGTGAGCCGCAAAGACCCTGAGACGATGCGGATCCTGGATCAGGACATCCTGCTCCTGACGCACGCCAACCCCGACGGTCAGGAGATCGTGACCAACTGGTACATGCGCGAGCCGAAAGCCGAGAAACGATCGCTCGATAACCTGCCCCGGCTGTATCAGAAATACATCGGACACGACAACAACCGCGACTTCTTCATCATGAACATGAAGGAAACCCAGAACATCGGGCGGCAGCTGTTTGTCGAGTGGATTCCGCAGATCATGTATAACCACCACCAGCGCGGACCGGCCGGCTCGGTACTGGCGGGACCGCCTTACCGCGACCCCTTCAACTACGTTTTCGATCCGCTGATGGTTACCGGTATCGACGCCCTGGGCGCGGCCATGATCAACCGGCTCAATGCCGAAAACAAACCGGGCTTTACGCGGCTGGGTGGTTCGGTATTCTCGACCTGGTACAACGGCGGTCTGCGCACAACGACCCACTTCCACAACATGATCGGCCTGCTGACCGAAATCATCGGTGGCCCAACCCCCGAAGATATTCCGCTGGTACCGAGCCGGCTGATCCCGAACGGCAACACCCCGTTCCCGGTAACCCCGCAGAAGTGGCACTTCAAACAATCCATCGATTATTCGTTGTCGCTGAACTATGCCGTGATGGGCTACGCGGCCCGCTACCGCGACGAGCTGCTGTTCAACATTTACCGCATGGGTAAAAACTCGATCGAGCGCGGCAGCAAAGACACCTGGGGCCTGTCGCCCAAACGGATCGAGGCTATCAACGACGCGTTCAAAAATGATCCTAAGAAGCCGACGTCTACCTCCGCCAATGCGGCTCTGGCTCAGTATGGGATGTTGCCACGGGGGGGCGGTATGCCGGTTAAGTACTACGATACGATCATGAAAGCGCCGGTCCTGCGCGACCCGCGGGGCTTCATCATTCCGGCCAACCAGCCCGACTTTGCTACCGCTGTTAAGTTCATCAACGCGCTGGTCAAAACCGGAATCCAGATTCAGCAGGCTACCGCCGACTTCACCGTTGCCGGCAAAAAATACCCCGCCGGTTCGTACGTAGTCAAAACCGATCAGGCGTTCCGGCCCCACGTGCTCGACATGTTCGAGCCGCAGGATCACCCCAACGATTTCCAGTACCCGGGTGGGCCGCCGGTTCGTCCGTACGATGCCGCTGGCTGGACACTGGCCTACCTGATGAACGTGCAGTTCGACCGGGTGCTCGACGGCTTCGATGGCCCCTTCAAAAAGCTGCCATATGGTGAGCTACAGTCGCCCGAAGGGCGCATGGCCGGGGCTGCCGGGGGAGGATACCTGCTGAGCGCCCGAACCAACAATTCCTTTATTGCGGTCAATGACCTGCTGGCGTCGGGGGTAGACGTGTACCGGTTGCCCAACGGACTGGGCAGCAAGTCGGGCGTAGAAGCAGGCGCTTTCTTCGTGTCGGCATCACCCAAGGCCAAGGCGATACTCGATAAGTCGGTAAAAGACCTGGGGCTCGACGTGACGGGCGTCGCCAAACGGCCATCCTCATCGATGGTTAAAGTCTCGCCCATGCGGATTGCCCTCTGGGATACCTATGGCGGATCGATGCCGTCGGGCTGGGTACGCTGGCTGATGGAACAGTACCACTTCCCGATGAAGGTGATCTACCCCGGCGATATCGACGCGGGTGACCTGAAAAAGAAATTCGACGTTATCGTTTTCGTGACCCGGGCCATACCGCCCGTACGCGGTCAGGACAACGACATCTTCAGCGCTATGGAGCGGGAACCCAAAGAAGAGTCTACCCCGGAAGAATACCGCCCCCGGCTCGGAAAAATCACCGCAGCCAAGTCGATCCCGCAGATCAAAGCGTTTCTGGAAGCGGGCGGTACGGTTGTGACGATCGGGTCGAGCACCAACCTGGCCTATCACCTGAAACTGCCCGTGAAGAACGCGCTGACGGAGATGACGAGCAGCGGGACAGAGCGGCCACTACCGGGCGAGAAGTATTACATTCCGGGCAGCGTGTTGCGGGTGAGCCTGGATTCGACCCAGCATGCCACCTGGGGTATGCCTTCGCAAACCGACGTCTACTTCGATAACAGTCCGGTATTCAAACTCTCGCCCGATGCCATCGCCAAAGGGGCCGTAATGCCGCTGGCGTGGTTCGATACCGACAAGCCGCTGCGGAGCGGCTGGGCCTGGGGACAGTCGTACCTGCAGGATGGTGTGGCGGCCTTCATGGCACCCGTGGGTGCGGGCAAGCTATACGCATTTGGACCCGAAATCACCTTCCGGGCTCAGGCACAGGGAACGTTCAAACTGCTGCTGAACCAGCTGTACAGCACCAGCCTCAACAACCAGGCCGTGTCTATGATTGGTAAGTAAGCGGTCAAGCTAAAACGGTTCGGGCCCGGGAGGAAGTCATTCTTCCTGCCGGGCCCGAACCGTTTCAGTAGGGTAAAGCTACAGGCGCCGGGTCCTGGTCAGGCCGTAGCCAGAAACGACTCCCACTCGTTGATCAGCCCTTTTTTCAGCACCCGCGGAAACTTATGCTGCCCCCCCAGCTTGCCCTTCGACTTCATCCACTTGTAGAACGTGTCGGTGGGCAGCACCGTAACCGTAATTTCTTTCAGCGCATGACGGCGTTCTACGGCATAGTCGTCGTTGAGCTCCTTCAGTTTCTCGTCGAGTCGGGTACGCAGCGCGTCGGGGTTGACCGGGTCGTCGGTGCCGATGTACCAGTTGTGGGCGAACAGGGTATCGTGGGTAACGCCGGCCACGGTAAACTCCCGCACCGAAATGCCGAGTTCTTCGGATACCATCTCGATAGCCCGGTTCATATTGTCGACGCTCAGGTGTTCGCCACAGAGGCTCAGGAAGTGCTTCGTGCGACCCGTAATGATGATTTCTGACCGCTGTTTGCTGACGAACCGGATGGTATCGCCAATGAGGTAGCGCCACGCGCCGGAGCAGGTCGACAGGAGCAGGGCGTATTCTTTGCCTTCGTCTACCTCGTCGATCATCAGCGTTTGGGGGTTCTCCGTCAGCTCGCCATCGGCGGTGAAGTTCTGCTCGTTGAAGGGAATGAACTCGAAGAACAACCCATTGTTCAGCACCAGCTGCATACCCTCCGCGTTCGGGTGGGTCTGGTAAGCGATAAAGCCTTCCGAAGCCAGGTAGGTTTCAATATAGGTGATGGGGTGGGCGAGGAGCTTCTCAAATCCAGCCCGGTAGGGTTCGAACGAGACGCCCCCGTGGCAAAACACCATCAGGTTGGGCCATATGTCGTGGATGGTCTTTACCTGGTAGCGGGCAATGATTTTCTCCATCAGCAGCTGTATCCAGGCCGGTACGCCCACTACGTAGCCGATATCCCAGTTGGCGGCCTGTTCGGTAATTTCGTCGAGCTTCAGCGCCCAGTCGCGCTCCTGAGCAATTTCGCGGCCCGGTTTATAGAACCGCTCGAACCACAGGGGTATCCGGCTGGCGGTAATCCCGCTAAGGTCACCTTCGAAGTGATCCCCCCGGGCGTTGAGGTCGGTGCTACCCCCGAGCATCAAACAGCCTTTTTCGTAAAGGGTCGGCGGCAGGTTCTGGTAGCGTCCCAGCGTCAGAATCTGCCGTACGCCCGTTCGCTGAATGGCCTTCGACATCGACTTGGTTACCGGAATGTATTTCGAAGCCGCTTCGGAGGTGCCGGAACTCAGCGCAAAATACTTCACCTTCCCCGGCCAGGCTACATCTTTTTCGCCCGCCAGCGACCGTTTCCACCACCTGTCGAACATGCGGTTGTAGTCGTGGATGGGGACGTTCTGCTTGAATTTTTCGTAGAACTCCCGCTTGCCGCCAAATTCGGCTGCGCTGAGCAGTTCCTCAAAGTGGTAGGTGGTGCCAAAATCCGTAAACCGGGCTTTGCCGACCAGTTTGCGGAACGCCTTCCGCTGTTGTTTCAGCGGATTCAGCTGCCTGCGCTGTACGACATTCGTAAGCCGAATGCCGGTTTTTAACATACTGCCGAGAAGTGCCATTCTTAATAAGGATGAATGCTATCTAATGAACGACCCAGACGAACCAACTGGGGTGTCGATTGCTCATTGTTTCGTTTATCGGGTAGCATTTGGTTACAGATTCCAGTTACGTAATTGATCCATCATGCTGTAGGCGGTCAGGTCATACTGGCACGGCACAACGGAGGTATAGTTTTGTGACAGCGCATACTCGTCGGTGTCCTCGGCATGCGTGTCGAAATTGACAAAATCGCCCGCGAGCCAGAAATACCGACGCCCGTGGGGGTCGCGTCGCTCGTCGAACACCTCCTGCCATTTGGCGTTAGCCTGCCGACAGATCCGGATGCCTTTGATCGGTTCTGCCGTCCGGGCCGGGAAGTTCACGTTCAGGGCGGTACCGCGCTGCATACCGCGCTCGAGTACATTACTGGCAATGCGCAGGATGTGATCGTGCGTATGCGAAAAGTCGGGCTGGCGGGTAAAATCGCCGAGCGAAAAACCAATGGCGGGAATGCCTTCAATAGCCGCTTCGATGGCGGCCGACATGGTGCCGGAATACAGCACGCTGATGGATGAGTTGCTGCCGTGGTTGATACCGCTCACAACCAGGTCGGGAGCCCGGTCCCTGAGCACGTGGTGTTTCGCCAGCTTGACGCAGTCGGCGGGGGTGCCGGAACATTCGTAGGCGGGTACCTCGCCAAAAATATCGGATGGATAAAGCCGGATCGGGTTGGCTATGGTAATGGCATGTCCCATGCCCGACTGCGGGCTGTTGGGCGCCACGACCACCACCGAGCCCAGTTGTTTCATCAAGTCAACGAGTGTCCGGATGCCGTGGGAGGTGATACCGTCGTCGTTCGAAATTAAAATCAGGGGCTTTCTGTCAGCCATAACGAGTTCGTATGTCGCCGGTATGAATAAGACCGGCTGTTTTTGCAAAACTACGCAAATACGCCCGAAGCTGCTGCTTTTGCGACCATCGGGCTGTGGGCCTGATGACCGGAAAAGGTACTCCTGATACGCGATCGGATTCGAAGGCTGGCGGGTCGATAGTGGGTAAATAAATTGGGTAGGGACACAAAAACTGTTTCTTTTGCAGCCAGTACAAACCAACCCGACATGGCCACAAAAACACCCATTCATCATCCTGTTGTTAAAGAAGGACTTATAACACCTGCCTATTCGCCCGGTCTCGTTTGCGATGGCTGGCTCTTCGTATCCGGTCAGACCCCCCTGGACTATCTAACCGGTGAGGTCATGCTGGGCACTATCGAGGAAGAAACCAATCGCGTTATGCAGAACATCCAGGAACTGCTGGAGGGCGCGGGTTGCACCTGGGATGATGTGGTGAAGACGACCGCCCATTTGGCCAATATCAACGACTTCGAGGCCTATAACGCCGTTTACGCAACCTACTTTCCGGGGGTTCTGCCGGCGCGTACTACCGTTCAGTCGGGGCTGGCCAAAGGGATCAAGGTAGAAATCGATGTGATTGCCCGGGTGCCGCAGTCATGAACTGGTATGAAGTAGAAAATCCCGACACCATTGCCTCACCCGCCTTGCTGGTATACCCGGACCGGGTGACGGCTAATATCCACTCGGCCCTGCAAATTGCTGGTATGGCGGATGGAAAGGGGGCGGAGCGACTGCGGCCGCACGTGAAAACCCACAAGATGCGGGCCGTAACCGAGCTGCTCCTGGCGGAGGGGATCGTGGCTTTCAAGTGCGCCACCCTGCGCGAAGCCCGGATGCTGGCCGATGCCGGTGCGCGGGACGTCCTGCTGGCGTATCCACTGGTTGGTCCATCAGTACAGCGGCTGGCCGAGCTGAGGGATCAGTACCCCGCCGTTCGATTTGCCTGTCTGATCGATAACGAAACCGCAGCCGATCGCCTGTCAGCTTCGTTCGTGGCCAGCCCGCTCGACGTGTACATCGACCTGAACGTGGGAATGAACCGAACCGGTATCAAGCCCGCCGACGCACCGGCCCTGTACGATCACTGCCAGTTGCAACCCGGCATTCGGGTGGTGGGGCTGCACGCTTACGACGGCCACATTCGGGATACCGATCTTACGGACCGCGCCCGGCGGACCGACGAAAGCTTTAGGCTGGCTGCGGGCGTTCAGCAGGCTATTGCTGACGCGGGGGGCGAAACGTTGCCGCTGATCATGGGCGGCTCACCGAGTTTTTCCATGCACGCACGTCGGCCTGGTCTGGAGCTGAGTCCCGGTACGTTTGTATTCTGGGATGCGGGCTACGCCCAGATGCTGCCGGATCAGCCGTTTGTCATGGCTGCCGTTCTGCTGATGCGGGTCATTTCCATTGTCGATCCGCAAACCATTTGTCTCGACCTCGGTCACAAGTCCGTCGCGGCCGAAAACCCGCTGCCCCGGGTCGTTTTTCTGAACGAACCCAGTGCGCAACCCATAGGACAGAGCGAAGAACATCTGGTCGTGCGCGTGGAGGACAGCAGCCCATACCAGCCCGGCGACGTATGGTACGGGGTGCCGGTACATATCTGCCCGACGGTCAACCTGTACGATCAGGCCGATGTGGTGGTCAATAATCAATGGACTGGTCGGTGGGAGGTAACCGCCCGGGGCCATTAACCCGTCATTTCAACCGCCTATGTTCATCATCGATACCCATCTGGACCTGGCCATGAATGCCATCGAATGGAACCGCGACTACCGTCAGCCGGTAACCGCCATTCGGGCTTCGGAGCAGGGCATGACCGACAAGATTGATCGGGGTAAAAACGTGGTGTCGCTCCCCGACCTTCGGCGGGGCCATATTGGATTGGTCGTTGCCACGCAGATTGCCCGGGTCAACCCCTCCGATGCGGACGGTTCGGGTGCTGTACTGCCGGGTTCGGGCTGGAACTCGCCCGCCCAGGCCTGGGCCATGACGCAGGCGCAGCGGGCCTGGTATCAGGCGATGGAAGACGAACAGCAGATGGTACTCATTGCCAGCCGGGCCGACCTCGATGCGCACCTTGCCCGCTGGCAGGACCAGAGCGAACCCGCTGATCAAAAGCCTGTCGGTTTTGTGCTGAGTCTGGAAGGAGCCGATTCGTTGATCGACCTTTCCTACGTTGAACGGGCTTATGCGTATGGCCTGCGGGCGATAGGGCCAGCCCACTACCGCGATGGACGCTATGCCCCCGGTACCGGACTAAGCGGTCCCCTAACAGCCCGTGGCCGCGAGCTGCTGCGGGAAATGGATCGGCTAGGGATGATTCTCGACGTAACCCACCTGACCGACGAAGGATTCGAGGAAGCATTGGCGCTCTACAGCGGGCCGATCTGGGCCAGTCACCACAACTGCCGGGCCCTGGTACCGCACCAGCGGCAACTCACCGACCGTCAGATCCGCCAGCTCGTTGAGCGCGGGGCGGTTATTGGCGGGTGTTTTGATGCCTGGATGATGAAGCCCGGGCTGACCCAGCGTCAGAGTAACCCGGCCGACTTCGGTATAACCATCGAGACGATCGTTGATCACTACGACCACATCTGCCAGCTGGCCGGCAACGCGCTGCACTGCGCTATCGGGTCCGACCTCGACGGAGCGTTTGGTCGGGAGCAGTCGCCTACGGATCTCGATACCATTGCCGATCTGCAACGGCTTGGCGACCGGCTGGCTGCCCGGGGCTATCCAGCCGACGCCATCGACGCGATTTTTTTTGGCAATGCGCTTCGGTTTCTGCAGAACGCCTTACCCTAGCTTAACCAGTAACTAGACCGACGGCGTATCCGTGCTGGCAGCGACCAGCCGTGGGGCGCTCAGGTCAATTTTCTGACCCCGACGGCTGATGTAGCCCTGCGCCGGCGTATACCCAACGGATTGCTTGCCGTAATAGCCGGTGCCATCGTAGGGGCGCAGTTCCGGGTCGGTTTTGCAGGCATCGGTGCAGGTCCCGCCGTGTTCATCGCCACAGGATTCGCAGAGGGTAACGTGGTTGTTGCAGGCCGGGCTGGCGCAGTTGATCATGCGGCTGGTAGGGGTGCCGCAGCGGTAACAGACCGACACCGTGGTTGGATTCACGTGATTGACGTCGACCGTAACCCGGTTGTCGAACACGTAACACTGGCCGTCGAAGTCAGTGCCTCCCGCTTCCATGCCGTACTTGATAATGCCACCGTGGAGTTGGTACACGTTCTGAAAGCCCTGCGACAGCAGATAAGCGCTGGCTTTTTCGCACTTGATGCCCCCGGTGCAATAAGTAATGATTTTTTTGTCTTTGAGGTGTTCGATCTCGTGGACATGCTCGGGCAGTTCGCGTAGGTTCTCCATATCGAACGTCACCGCTCCCCTGAACCGGCCAACGGCATGTTCGTAATTCGATCGCATATCGACCAGAACCACATCCGGATCGTTTTTGAGCTGCTGAAACTCCTCGGGTTCCAGATGGATACCCGTTTGCCGGCGCGGATCGACGGGCAGGTCGGAGTGCACAATTTCGGGCTTTACCCGAACGTGTAGTTTCTGAAAAGTATGCCCGTCGGCCTCGTCGACCTTAAACTCGATGTCGGCAAAGCGCGGGTCGGCGTGGAGCGCGGCCTTGTACGCTTCACAATCGGCGGTCAGGCCCGAAACGGTGCCGTTGAGTCCTTCGGGGGCTACAATTACCCGGCCCAGCAAGTTCAGCCGCAGGCACAGCCGATGATGCTCGTCGCGGTACTGGTCGGGGTTCTCGATGGGTGAATAAATATAGTAGAGTAAGACGCGGTACGGTTTCATACTACAAAATTAACGGAAAACACTCGATAGTTAGCAGCGGTTAGCTGATAGGCGGCCCGATCGACTCACCTAATCACGGGGCGCGCCTGACCCGAATGCACATTGCGATCACAGGAAATATAGGCGCCGGCAAGACCACGCTGGCCGAGATGCTGGCTGCCCGATACGGCTGGGAGGTACTCTACGAAGCCGTGGAAGGCAATCCGTATCTGGCTGATTTTTACGCCGACATGCCCCGCTGGGCCTTTAACTTACAAATCTATTTTCTGAACAGTCGGTTCGCCCAGGTCAAAACAATTATGGCCATTCGGGAGGCTAACCGCGACAACCCCCGTCAGGTACATACCGTGGTTCAGGACCGCACGATCTACGAAGATGCCGCCATCTTTGCCCGCAACCTCTACCAGAGTGATCAAATGGCCGAGCGCGATTACCAGACCTATCTGAATCTGTTCGATAACATGATGAGCCTGGTGCAGCCGCCCGACCTGATGATCTACCTGCGGGCTGACCTGCCCAAACTCCGCGAACAGATCCAGAAGCGGGGCCGGTCGTTCGAGCAGCGTATCAGCGATGAATACCTGCTCAGCCTTAATCAGCTGTACGACCAGTTCGTGGATACTTACGAACAGGGCGATTTGCTCATTCTGGATGTGAACACGCTCGACTATGCGGAGCATCCGGCCGATTTTGCCGAAATAACCCGGCAGATTGACCAGCGCCTGGCCAGCAGAAGCCTTTCTAGCCGCTGAGTAGCCGTTCGGATGCGAAAAGGCAACTTGTTAGCATACCGATCTGAGCAGAATGACGCGGTAATACACACTATTGCCGGATAAATTTGGTTACCGAATAATTTATATTTTTGAAAATGTAATTACGAATAATCAAATTTGAGTAACATTTGATAAGTTTGATTGTTTTTATAGGAACAAATATTAATTTGCTAGATAATACAGAGAAACAAACAGTCAACCTGTACGGAGTTGACTGACAAGACAATATATTGAGAGGAGTTTACAAAGCCCGGTAGCCCTGCAACCGGGCGTTTGTTTTGCTCAATGCCTACGGAAAACAAGTACGAACCCTCGGCTCGTGACGGGTTCGTACTTGAGTGATTCTATCAATGAACGGCCCGAATCCGGAGTAAATGCTCAGTCTGAAAAGGGCTATGGAAATTGGGTGGATACAGTAGCTAACGAGTGAGTAATGTACTGATTTACAGATGGTAATTCAGGTGAGTATGGGTTGGCAGGCCGTTTTTCGACCTAACAGGTTTCGTGCCAGTGTTATAAAGGGCAAATTCGGAATATGGTCTATGGGGTAATTGTTAAATATTAACTCATTGATAATTAAGAGTTTATATAAAGATGTGCCGCTTAATAAATAGGTGAAATAATTCAACTGCACCGACGCCGGACACAGGCATGATTTTTGCTTGTATATTGGTAGAATAAAGTATATTGAGAATATCACAACGCCCGGTCGCCCTTGCAGCCGGGCTTTTGTTTTTAGCCCTTTACAGCCGGCCCTGCAGTTTTTCCGTCCCTGGCTTCTTCCTGCATTCGATCTGTGAGCTGGCTCCGTTAACTATAAGGCGCGGTTGTATATTACTTAATTAGGTACCCGTGCTTCCCGATTCTATCACCGGAAGTTCAGTGTCTAATGACCGTTTGTTGGTGGAGCTCAAATACCGATAGGCTTGATAAAGAGAGTAAGCTGCCTACTGCCGCTAGATCATGCTTAACGGTAATTTTTTGATAAATAGACGGATCATACTCGGGCCGTTTTCTCTTCTGCGCACCTGGTGACTATGCCTGAATGGCTAAAACAGGGACGTCTTGTGAGTGACTCTACTTATGGGATCCAGCCCCGCCTTTTATCCGTCAATTAATAAATGTGAACCTCGTCGGCACCTGGCTCATGAGTGGCTATATGCCGGCTGTAGTCGCCAGTAGCGTACTCCCCGCCCTGCGGACGAACACTGGAATGCCGGATCACCAGGTCGGAGGTGATCCGTTCGGTTCGGGCCTTAACCGCTTTGTCGGTATTTTCAATGTCCTGAATGCAGAGGTAGGCGGCCCGGCTGCCCATTTCGAATCCTTTCGCCGTCAGGCTTGTCACTGCGTTTTCGAATCGGGCATGAAACGGATCACCCCCACAAACGGCGAGCCCTAACTGACCGGGAATGGCCAGTTTAAGGCTACGCGCTTCCAGTAAAGTGGCGAAGGCCAATTGGTCGCTGCCTGCCAGAATAGCATCTGGCGGGGCTGGCTGCTTAATCAACTTCTGAAACCCCACGCAGCCATCCTGGTAGCCAAACCCCACTGTCTGTATCAGCGTTGTATCGTCACCTTTTTGGTAGCGGTCAAGGGCTTTTTCGTACCCCCGGATCTGCTCCTGGCAACTAGTCAGGTGGGCCGGGCCGGTTAACAGGGCAATTCGGCTGAAACCTGATTTGAGCAGATGTTCAGTTAACTGAAACGTATGGGCTTCATTGTCGAACACTACTTTGTGGGCGGTAAAGCGCTCCGGCGCCCGATCAAAAAATACCAGCGGCATACCCTGTTGCTTCAACTGCCTGAAGTGCTCGGTTTTACGGGTTTGCTGCGATAGACACACAATCATCCCATCTACCTGATTCCCCATGGCTGAGGCCTGAAGCATCTCGCGCTCGTAGGTTTCGCCTGATTTACAGACCACAACCTGATACCCTTTTCGGAAGGCAACCTCTTCGATGCCGTTGAGGACCGAACTGTAAAAGAATTGCTGAATCTCCGGAACCAGTACGCCCAGCAGCCGTGTCCGGCGTTCGCGCAGGCTTTGGGCCTGGGTGTTGGGCTGGTAGTTCAGCTTCTTGGCCATATTCTTGACGGCCTCAACGGTCTCAGGTCGGATATCCGGATGATTACGCAACGCCCGGGATACCGTCGACGAGGAAATCTGAAGCTTTTCAGCAATATCAACAATAGTAACAGTGGTACGGCGGCTGCGGTCGAGACGGGGCATAGCTATGGAACGGGAGAGAGAAAGATAGCGAAAATTGACTCCACAAAAATAATTTTTTATGCACACGTTCCCGCAAACGTTTGCATAAAATTGTGCAGTTGTATATTGAAAATGTGCTATTATAATTGTGCCGGATTTAACATCAACCCTTAATCAAGGCCAATTACAGATGAAACGCCTATACGCCTATTTAGCGCTGTTAATCACGCTTTGCCTTTCGATCCTCCATCCGGTATTTGCCCAGCAAAAAGTGACAGGTATTGTTTTCTCAGGGACCGACAACTCGCCTTTGCCCGGCGCGTCGGTGGTGATCAAAGGATCAACTATCGGAACGACTACGGATGCCAATGGCCGCTTTACACTGACCGCAAGTCCTACGGCAACGCTCACCGTCAGTTACATTGGCTACCAGAATACCGAAGTGGTCCTGGGAAATCGGACCGAAATCAGCGTAACCCTGGCTGCCGACGATAAATCGCTGAACGAGGTGGTGGTGGTCGGCTACGGTACGCAGAAACGACGGGACGTAACCGGCTCCATTGCGTCGGTGTCGGCCCAGGCTATTAAAGAGATGCCCATCACCTCGGCCGAGCAAGGCCTGCAGGGGAGGGTTGCCGGGGTACAGGTGATCCAGTCGAATTCGGCACCGGGTGGGGCTATCAGTATCCGGGTACGCGGGGGAAATTCAGTCCTTGGCGGTAATGAACCGCTCTACGTCATTGATGGCTTTCCGGTATACAATAGCATCGGAACGAACGACGGTCAGTCGCAGCCGACCAACCCGTTGGCAACCATCAATCCTAACGACATCATTTCGATGGAAGTCCTTAAGGATGCGTCGGCAACCGCCATCTTCGGTGCTCGGGGCGCCAACGGGGTCGTCATCATAACGACTCGTCGTGGCAAAGCCGGTCCCGGTACTGTCGATTTCGAAGCCTACTATGGGGTACAGACGGTTCGGCGTAAACTACCACTGCTGAACGGCTCCCAGTACATGGATCTGGCCAACGAAAAAGCCCGGAACCTCGGGCAAACCACCCTACCGTTTCCTGACAAAAGCAGCTGGCCCGTCAGTACCGACTGGCAGGAGGAGCTATTCCAGGCGGCTCCTATCCAGAATTATGCCCTGTCGTTCTCGGGTGGGTCAGAAACCAGTCGATACGCCATCTCGGGCAACTGGTTCGATCAGCAGGGGATTGTAATCGGTTCGGGCTTCAGCCGGGGTTCCGTGCGGGCAAACATGGATAACACCATCAGCCGTAAACTGAGTCTGTCGACCAGCATCACCGCATCGCGAAGCATCAACCAGCAGGCCCGAACCAGCATCAACTTCGGTAATGGGGTGGTGTATAACGCGTTGATCAGCGCACCGCTGGCCCCGGTATACAACGCAGACGGCAGCTATTTCCGGGTCAATACCATTCCGGCAACGGAGCCGTTCGGTACCAATCCGCTGGCATTGGCTCAGGAGTTCAGTAACCAGCTGGTCACGAACCGAATCCTGGCCAATACAAACCTGACCTATGCTTTTTCGCCTGAATTGGCGCTGAGTGTACGACTGGGAATCGACTATAGCAATGACCGTACCGACCGCTATTTTTCCCGGAAGCTCCCCGGATCGACCGGCCAGGCCAGCGTTTTCACGGGGGAGGGATCGACCTACCTCAATGAAAACATTCTGACGTATAAAAAACAGCTTGGAGCGAATCACAGTCTCGACGCCACGGGCGGATTTACCTGGCAGGAAAGCGTGTTCTCCTCACTGTCGGCCAGCTCTCAGAACTTTGCCGTCGACCTGTTTGGAACGGATAACCTGTCGGCGGGCAACAGTCCGGGTTTGCCCGGGTCGGGCCGGAGCAAAAACACGCTGTTGTCGTGGCTGGGCCGGGTTAACTATGGCTTCAGGGACCGGTATCTGCTAACCGTTTCGGCCCGGACCGATGGGTCTTCCCGGTTTGGGTCCGGGAACAAATGGGGCTTCTTCCCGTCGGCCGCGCTGGCCTGGCGGGTGTCGGAAGAACCGTTTATGAAGGCGGTAAGCTGGATTTCTGATCTGAAGATACGTACGAGTATAGGCGTAACGGGGAATCAGGAAATTGGAAACTATCAGTCGTTAAACCGGCTCAATACCGTTACCAGCATTCAGGGCGTTACTCAGGCACCGGTGGTAGGCTTTGCCGTCACGACGATGGCGAACCCGGACCTGAAGTGGGAAACCACCACGCAGTATGACGCCGGGCTCGACGTTAGCTTCCTGAATAGTCGGGTCAATCTAAGCCTCGATTATTACGTCAAGAACACCACCGATCTGCTGGCTCAGGTACCGGTCGCGATTTCATCCGGATTCAGCAGCATTTTGCTTAATTCGGGTTCCATCCGCAACCAGGGATTCGATGTTTCCATAGACGGGACGATCCTCAACCGCAGCAAACTGCGCTGGAATGCCGGGCTGAATCTGTCGACCAACCAGAACCGGGTACAGTCGGTAGCCGTTCGGGGGGGGCAGTTTTTTGCCCCGCTGATCACTTCACCCGTCGATTTGCCGGTCAACATCATCCGCGAGGGTCAGCCAGTGTCGGCCTTTTTTGGCTACGTCCGCGACGGCCTGTGGGGAGAGGACCAGGGCACTACCAGTCTGATGCCTAACGCCCGGGCGGGCGAGCAACGGTACAAAGACCTCAATGGGGACGGCCGGATCACGGCCGACGACCGGACGATTCTGGGCAAACCGAACCCTGACCTGATTTATGGCCTCACCTCGCAGCTCACCTACGGCCCCTTTGATCTGAATGTTCTGTTTCAGGGTGTGCAGGGGGCCACGGTCTTCAATGCCAACAATTTCACGCTCAGTGATGTGTTTGCCCGGGGTAACAACCAGGTAGCCGACATCACCGACCGCTGGACGACCGAAAACCGAAACGTAAACGCCAAATATCCCCGCGCATCCAGCGTCAGTCCGCTGGTATCCGACCGTTTTTTCGAGGATGCTTCCTACTTCCGGCTGCGGAACATTCAACTGGGCTACAACCTTCCGGTGGGATCGCTGGGCGTAAAGTGGTTCCGGTCAGCACGGGTTTACGTGAGCGGTCAGAACCTGCTGACGGTGACGCGGTATACCGGGTTCGACCCGGAGGTAAGCTCAACGGCGGGCTCCGATCTGCGCAAAGGTGTCGATATCGGGGCGTATCCGGCGGCCAAAATGTGGACAGCCGGCCTGCGACTGGGTTTTTAACGCATTCTTAAACCGACAAGTAACCAACTCATGAACACACGTCAAACACTCCTCCGTCGGGGGCTGATCTCGCTGAGCCTGTCGCTCTCGCTGGCCCTGTTGCCGGGCTGTCAGGATTCGTTGCAGGAAGAGGTGTACAGTTTCGTATCGGCAGACAATTTCTATAAAACGGCCGCCGATGCCGAAGCCGCCGTTGTTGCGGCCTATCAGCCTTTCACCAGCGACGATTATTTCAGGCGCAACTTTTATAACGTCGGTTTATTGGCCGACGACCAGGTGATGATCGGCCGGAATGCCACCTTCCAGGCAGTCGATAACTTCAATGTCACGCCCGATCACCCGTTTCATACGGCACTGTGGCAGCAGATGTACCTGTGCATCAATCGCTCCAATACGGGTATACAGCGGATTCCAACGATTCCAATGGACGAAGCACGCCGGGCCTCCCTGGTCGGTGAGTGCCGATACGTGCGGGCCTACAATTACTTCAACCTGGTCCGGCTCTTCGGTGGCGTGCCTATGCCCACAACCGAAATTCAGTCGACCGGTCAGACCAACAATCCGAAGGTGCCCAGAGAAAAGGTGTATGAGCAGATTGTAGCCGATTTGCTGGAAGCCGAGAAAGTGCTGCCGCTGACGCGCCCGGCGGCCGAATGGGGACGAGCAACCCGGGGAGCGGCTCAGACGTTGCTGGCAGAGGTATTTCTGACTACAGAACGCTGGCAGCAGGCCGCTGATAAGGCGAAAGAAGTGATCGATTCAAAGCAATACCAGCTACTGCCCGATTTCAGGTCTGTTTTTTCCATCAGCAACGAAGCCAATGCCGAAATCATCCAGTCGATTCAGTTCGACGGGCCAACCATTGGTACCTGGTTCGCTTCCTTCAACCATGCCGGAGGCTCCGACAACCCCAATTGTTTTCTGGGTAGCGCCAACTGGTCGGTAGAACAGAAGTCCGACATCTGGCTCAACTGGGATAGTAAAGACGGGCGGAAGGCGGCTTCGACTTATGACAAGTTTATCAACAAGGCGGGCAAACTTGTCAGCGTATTCGATTATCCCCAACCGTTTCCGGGCTTTGGTAAGTACAACGCCCCCAACGAGGTATCAAACGGGAACAGTCCGTGCAACCCGATCATTCATCGCTACGCGGATGTACTGTTAATTTTTGCCGAGGCTGCGTCACAGGCCGCTGCCAGCCCCCCGCCGGCCGCCTACGATGCTGTCAATCAGGTCCGGCGTCGGGGGTACAAAGTGCCGCTGAACGCTCCCTCGGAGTTCGACCTGCCGGCGGGTTTGAGCAAGGCCGCATTCCGGCAGGCAGTTATCCGCGAGCGGAGCCTGGAATTTGTGATTGAAAACAAGCGGCTATTCGACCTGATGCGCACGGGTCAGTTTCCGGCCATCATCAAAGCCCAGGGCAAAAACGTACGGGAGGGAGCCACGCTGTTCCCCATTCCCCTTTCCGAACTTAACTCCAATCTGGCCCTTACGCAGGCCGACCAGAATCCCGGGTATTGAGCAAACTTGCCGGACTAATGCTGATTCATAATTTATGATACATTTACGTTCCCTTCGCCCACTTTATTTCGGATTGGCGCTGCTGGCGGCCGGTCTGTGGCCGCTGACGGGTCTGGCCCAGTCGGTCCGGCTCTCCACCACCCATGCCACGCTGTCTGTCGACCGGCAGGGAAACCTGACCATTGCGCCGAAGGGTAGCACGACCCTGACAACCCGCACGCCCCTGTCGAAACTCTGGAAGCTGACCCTGCAGAACCGGCTGGAAAGCACCATCCTTGCCCCGAAACTGGTAGAGGTACTGCCGGAGACAGCCCCTGAAGTAGCGCAGACGGGCAATGAAATCGTCTTGACGTACAGTGGGTTGCAGGGCGGAGGGCGTGCGTTGCCCGTAAAAGCGGTGTTCCGTGTCGGGGTGAAAGACGATGCCTTTGTCTTTTCCGGCAACCTGAGCGTAGAGGCCGATAAACCCGACGCGTCACCGTGGCTCCTGCGGGAGCTCACCTATCCGATCCTGTCCGATATCCAGGCTAAGGATAGTAAACCCAGTGTCTATTGGCCCGAATCGCTCGGCCGTTGCTATACTGATCCCGCCAGTATGGGCAAACTGTCGTTCGATTACCCCAGTGGACGGGGCAGCATGCAATGGTTTACGATCAACACCCCCCAGCAGGGATTGTACATCGGGTGCCACGATGCGGACCGAACCAAGAAACAGTTCGAGGTAGCCTACAATACGCCCTCTGCTTCGTTTAGTTCGGCAATCACTTTTCCGGTGTTTAGCACAACATTCACAGTACCTGAGGTCAATATTGCCCCCTATGGAGGGACGTGGCACACGGGGGCCAAGCGCTACCGGACCTGGTATCTGAGTCAGTTTACGCTACCGACGCTGCCGACCTGGGTAAAGCAGGATGCGGGCTGGTTTCTGGCCATTCTGAAACAACAGAACGGCTACGTGATGTGGCGATACGATGAGATCGACAAGCTATGCGACATTGCCGATAGATTCGGACTCAAAACCCTGGGCCTGTTCGGCTGGGCGCATGGCGGGCACGACCGACTGTTTCCGAACTGGATACCGGACGATTTGCTGGGCGGGCAGCCGGCTTTGAAAGCGGGGATCGAGCGGGCGCATAAACGCGGCTTCAAGGTCATCCTGTATGCCAACGCCACCATGATGGATGCTACGAGCGAGTACTATAAATACGCCGGCAACCAGACCATGGCCGTTCGCGAAGACCAGATGGCTTATACCAGCAGCATCCGGAAGTACAACAGTGCCACGCCCGTCGTCTTTGTCGAAAGCTCGTACAGCTCAGCCTATTGGCGTAAAACCATGATGAACCTGGCTCTTCAGGCCCGGGAGCTGGGTGCCGATGGTATCCTCTACGATCAGGCGGGGGTGAAGGGAGCCCTGCTGAATTTTTCAAAAATTCAGGATCATAAACTCCCGCAGGAATCGGGCACCAAATACCGGGTCATGATGCTCAACGAGATTCGGACGGCCATGAAAAAGCTGGACCCGGAATTTATCATCATGACCGAAGCAACCCACGACGGCGTGCTGGACAACATCGATTACCACCATGGCTGGGGCATCGGTACCGCTATCGAACCCATCGGTTTTGGGTCGGCGCAGTATTCATTCCCGGCCCTGTACCGGTACACCTTCCCCGAACTGGTCGAAACGCAGCGGAACGCCAACCCGATGATTACCCGCGCCGAAGCCAACTTCGCGGTCGTGTATGGCCTCCGCCACGAGATCGAAAGCCGCTATGAAGAAGATGTAGACTACCTGGTGAAAGGAAAAATGCCCACCGCCGAGAGCTACGCCGAAGTAACCTACTACCCACCCGTTCCGGCCAAAATCAGGGAAGCCCCGGCTGAGGTAGCTACCCAATACGTACAGGATCTGATCCGGTTCGAAAACGCCCACGCGTCGTTTTTGCGGATGGGCACCTTCGTCGACGAAGAAGGCTTTCAGGTCAGTGGCCCCGATATCACGGCCAAAGGATTTCGCCAGGGCGACCGGCTGGGCATTGTGGTCTGGAATACTAACCCGTCAGCGGATCGGTCCGTGGCCATCAACGTACCTGGCTATCGATTGGTAGAAGCCCACGAACCGAACCGTGGGGCTGGCGGCACGGCGACAGCCTCCCCGGCAAGCACGCTTAAACCGAATTCGATCCGTCTGCTGATTTACGGAAAAAACAACTGATATGGCGAACGTAGTGAGAAGCCCTCAACCCAAACCCGGTTCGTCGGAACGGATGATGCCCTTACCGCTGGAAGGCAAAATTGCCTTAGTTACCGGAGCCGCGCGTGGCATCGGTAAAGGCATTGCCCTGGTGTTGGCCGAGCAGGGAGCCGACATTGTGCTGAATGACAAAAAACTCAACCTCGACGGCGAAGTCGTGGCCGAACAAATTCGGGAAATGGGCCGTAATCTGCTGGCCTACGAGGCCGATGTGAGCCGGGAAGACGAGGTGAAAGCCATGTTTGCCGCTGTTAAACAGCATTTTGGCCGTTTGGACATCCTGATCAACAACGCAGGTACCTCACAAAACAAAAACATCTTCGAGATCAGCCTGGAAGACTGGCGTTACGTGCTGGATACCAACCTGACGAGTTGCTTTCTGTGCGCCAAAGAGGCTATGATGATGATGGCGGAGCAGCAATACGGACGCGTAATCAACATCAGCTCCGTAGTGGCGGAACGAGGATCGATGTACGGCCATATGCACTACACCTCCACCAAGAGTGGGATGCTGGGCATGACCAAAACCCTGGCTCGTACGGGTGCCCCGCTGGGAATCAACGTCAACGCCGTGGCGCCGGGTATTATCGAGACCGAACTGATGCTGAATACCCACGGGGTTGAAGGCACAAAAAAACTCAGTGCTACCGTACCCCTTGGCCTGGGAAAGCCCCGCAGCGTTGGGCTGGCGGTGGCGTTTCTGTGTGGCGAAGGGGGCGACTACATCACCGGCACGGTGCTCGATGTGAATGGTGGAATGAATATGCGCTAGCCAATGAAAAAACAGGATCGATACCGTTGGGAACTGCTGCTCTGGCTCTGGCTGGCGTTCTTCTTCAATCAGGCCGACCGGCAGATTTTTAATGTTTCGCTGCCGCTCATCAAAACGGATCTGGGCCTGACCGATGCGCAGGCCGGACTGGTGGGGTCGCTCTTTGCGCTGACGCTGGGTCTAATGATCCCCATGGCGGGTGTGGCGGGCGACTTGCTGAGCCGCAAACGGATCATTGGATTTTCGTTATTGTTCTGGAGCGCGGCTACCCTGCTAACGGGGCTGAGTAACAGCCTGATTCATCTGATCGTGCTCCGAAGTCTGGCCGTGGGGGGCGGGGAAGCGTTTTACGCACCGGCGGCCAACGGACTCATCAGCCAGCATCACCACCAGACGCGGGCACTGGCCATGTCTATTCACCAGACCTCGCTCTATGCGGGCGTGGTGGTAAGCGGGGCGTTGGGCGGCTACATTGCCCAGCAGTACGGCTGGAAGAATGCGTTCTATCTGTTCGGCGGTGCCGGGGTTATCCTGTCGATTATTCTGTTCGTTCGTTTGCGCCCAACGCCAACACTGGCCGCAACGATTTCAGGAATGGAGCAAACGGCATTTTTTAAAGAAGCCCTGCTGGCGCTGCTGCGCAAACCGGCCGCCCGACTGCTGTGCGGTGCTTTTCTGACGCTGGTGGTTGTCAACGTGGGCTACACGGTATGGACCCCCACGTTTCTGCACGAGAAGTTTGGGCTGTCGGTGGCCGAAGCGGGCTTTACGTCTATGTTTTACCACCACGTTGCCGCCTTTGTGGGGGTGATGGGTGGGGGCTGGCTGTCCGACAGGCTGGCGATGCGCTCGGTTCGATACCGGCTGATCATCCAAAGCGGGGGCTTACTGCTGGGAGTTCCCTTCATTGTGGGTATGGGGCAGGCCGCCACCCCGTTCTGGACGTTTGTTTGTCTGGCCGGGTTTGGTTTTTGCCGGGGCCTGTACGAAGCCAATCTCTACACCACCCTGTTTGAGGTCATTGAGCCGCCCTACCGCTCCACGGCCGTAGGGCTGTCGGCCATGTTTGCCTACGTCATAGCGGCTCTGGTTCCGTTTCTGCTTGGTTACCTCAAACCCACGGTCGGTTTGTCGAACGGGCTCTCTTCGCTGGGGCTGGCCTATCTGCTGGGTGGCCTTTGTGTACTGGCTACGCTCCGGTGGTATTTTCAGAAAGACCAGGTCCGGCAACCCTTAACCCCCGTCAGCGCATGAACGTAACCTGGCTGGGTCAAAGCGGGTATCTGATGGAGAGCCGGGGCGAGCGGCTGCTCATCGACCCATTCTACAGTGATATAGTCGAGCAGAAGCAGGGCCTCAAACGACTCATGGAAGCGCCCGTTCCGATTACCGACCTCCGCCCTGATCTGATTTTCATCACGCACGACCATCTGGATCATTTCGACCCCATCGCCTTGCCGGTCATCCATCAAACGTACCCAAGGGCGCGGATCATTGGACCCCAGAGCGTCATGAAGAAGGCGCGCGAATTGGATTTTGACGAATCAGCGCTGGTCCCGTTACCGGTTGGTTCAGCCTACCAGGCGGGCGCGTTCCGGCTGCGGGCATTGCCGGCTTACCACGGCGATCCGTTGGCGGTTGGTTTGTTTATCCACGGGCAGGACAAAGCCATCTTCTACAGTGGCGACACGCTGCTGACGGATACTTACCTGGACGATATACAGGCTGTTTGCCCCGCATCGATCGACATTGCGTTTATCGTCATCAACGGTCGGCTGGGTAATATGAATCTGGCCGAAGCGGTCCGGGTTGCCAGTGCGCTCAGGCCCGCCCTGGCTATTCCGATGCACTACGGCATGTTCGCCGAAAATACCGCTGACCCGCTGGAATTTGCCCGAAACTGTCATCAGAACGGCATCAAAACGCAACTGATGCCGCCGGGCGTACCGGTTAACTTTTAATCACTGAAGGATGCGAAAAGTAGTAACGTTTGGCGAAACCATGATGCGGCTAACGACCTGCCACCATCGTCGGTTTGGTCAGTCAACGACGTACGAAAGTGCCTTTGCCGGCGGAGAATCAAATGTTGCCTCCGCCCTGGCGAAATGGGCCGTGCCGGTGGTCCACGTGACCCGGTTGCCCAAATCCGATTTAGGCGACGCTGTGGTAGACGGTTTTAAATCGCTGGGCATCGATACGCGCTTTATCCAACGGGGCGGGCGCCGGCTGGGCTTGTTCTTTGTCGAAAAAGGCGTGTCAATTCGGGCCGGAAAGGTGATCTATGACCGTGCCGACTCCGCCTTTGCCACGCTTTCTCCGGCTGATTTCGACTGGCCAGCCATTCTGGAGGGGAGTAGCTGGCTGCATTTTACGGGAATTAGCCCGGCTATCTCCGAAAACGCGGCCCGCGCCTGCCTGGAAGCGGCCCAGACCGCCAACCGGATGAGGCTTACCGTATCCATGGACGTAGCGTATCGAAGTAACCTATGGCAATGGGGGAAAAGGCCCGCTGAAGTCGTACCCGAACTGGTTAAACACTGCACGGTCATCGTATGCAGTCCGCATGATACGGCCGAGCTGTTTGGCATCTACCCACGCCCGGACGAAGACCCGTTTAGGTCCGTCTGTCGGCAGCTGATGGGCCAGTTTCCAGCCCTGACCACCATTATCACTACCGAACGGGGTCAGCAGTCGGCTTCGCACAATACGCTGCGGGGCAAGTGCTGGCAGGGCGGGAGGTTGCTGGTCACGGATACGACAGATATTCCCAACATAGTGGACCGCATTGGCGGAGGGGACGCCTTCATGGCGGGGTTCATCTACGCGTCGCTCGCGGCAAAAGATACCCTGTCCGCGCTGCGTTTTGGCGTGGCTGCTTCGGCCCTGAAGCACACCATCGATGGCGACCTGCCCCTGGCCAGCGTTGAGGAGATCGAAACAATCATGAACGGAGACACCTCCGGTCGACTAACCCGATAACTCGAATGGCCCGGTTTACCCCCGAAGCAATTACCACCAAACTAGCCACTGTGCCCATCGTTCCCCTGTTTACCCACGCAGACGTTCCGACGGCCCGCTCAGTTGTCAGAGCCTGTTATGCCGGTGGAGTGCGGGTTTTTGAATACACCAATCGGAGCGATCAGGCCGAGCTGGTTTTTGCGGATCTGGTCCGGCTGGTTCGTCAGGAAATGCCTGACCTGGCGCTGGGGATCGGTACCATTTTTACCGCCGATGAGGCCCGGAAGTACATCGACCTGGATGCTGATTTTATCATTCAGCCCATCGTTCGTAAGGAGGTGGCTGACGTATGCCATCAGGCCGGGGTGGCCTGGCTTCCGGGCGCCCTGACCCCGACCGAAATAGCTCAGGCCGACCATTGGGGGGCCAGTGTGGTGAAGGTTTTCCCGGCCAGCGTAGTCGGTCCTGCCTTCATTCAGGCCCTCAGAGGACCCATGCCCACGGTCAAACTCATGGCAACGGGTGGGGTAGAGCCGACCCACGCCAACCTGCGGTCCTGGTTCTCGGTCGGCGCTTTCTGCGTGGGTATGGGCTCGCAGCTTTTTCCGGCCTCGGTTCTGGCCGCTCGGGAGTACGGACAAATCCAGGCACTGGTTGCCAACTGCGTTGCTGTCACGAAAAAAATCGTAAACTAATAGACTAACCATGAAGATCACCGCCATTGAAACGTATATCTGTCACGCCTATCGTACCAATTGGGTGTTTGTGCGCGTCATGACCAATATCGACGGGCTCTACGGTATCGGCGAGGCTACGCTGGAACACAACGAACTGACCGTCGCGCAGCAGTGCCGCGAGCTGGAGCGCATTTTTGTAGGTAAAGACCCGCGCAACATTGAGCGTCTCTGGCACGAAGCCTACCGCGACGTGTACTGGCGGGGTGGTTCGGTGCTGATGAGCGCGTTGTCGGGGGTCGAGATGGCCCTGTGGGACATCACGGCCAAAGACCTCGGGGTGCCCGTGTATCGGCTCATGGGTGGTAAGGTACGCGACAGCGTTCCCTGCTACGCCAACGGCTGGTTCGCTCCGGCTAAAACCCCCGAGCAGTTCGCCGAAAAAGCGGCTTTTGCCATCCAGCAAGGCTTTAAGGCCCTCAAATGGGACCCGTTCGGGGCTGCCTACCTAAGTATGAATCGGGTGGAGTTTGATGGAGCCCTGGCGGTAGTTGCTGCCGTGCGTGAAGCCACGCGGGGTAAAGCGGATATTATCATCGAAGGACACGGACGGTTCGACATCCCGACGGCGGTGCGGATTGGTCATGCGCTCGAAAAATTCGAACCGCTCTGGTTTGAAGAACCGCTACCGCCCGAAAATCTGGAAGGACTGGCTGAAGTGAAACGCCGGGTGAACGTACCCATAGCCGCCGGCGAACGCCTGTATAATCGCTGGAATTTCCGCTCGCTGTTTGAACTGCGGGCCGCCGACTTTGTGCAGCCCGACGTCAGTCACGCGGGGGGACTGGCCGAGACCAAAAAAATTGCGGCTATGGCCGAAGCCTATCACCTGCCCGTTTGTCCACACAACCCGATTGGGCCGGTAGCCAATGCCGCCACGCTGCAACTGGCAGCCTGTGTGCCGAACTTCTACCTGCTCGAAACAATGAATACCGACGTGCCCTGGCGTTCAGAAATTACGACCGAAGCGGTGCAGTTTGTGAACGGCGAGATGATCATTCCCGACAAACCGGGACTGGGTATTGATCTGAACCTGACCGAAATCGCCAAACACCCCTTCGACCCGCGCCCGCTGCGACATTACAAAGGAACGCTGACCGAAATCCGCCCGGCCGATGCTCAGAGCTACTTCATCAACTAAGACGCCGAGACGTACTACTAGTCGGGCGGACAATACCAGCAGGGAAGGCGGGTACTCTATTTCCAACTTGTTGGCAGACTGGTAAAAAAGGCTAATCAAATGGCTTTCTGTGCAGGAAGTTAGTACCAACTTGCACACCTTCCAAGCACAAGTAAACCTGCATGACATACAAAATAGCTCCCTACTTCCGGCTCGATTCAGATTCGTATCGGCCCCTGACTCATCCTGTTTATACCTGCCTAACGCTCTCCCTGACGCTGCTTTTGCTTGTGGGAACGGTAAATCTGGTTCAGGCACAGGCTGTATCGAAACCAGTTCCCTCGGCCGCTAACCAGCCATTGGTCACTAAAATCAAATCGACCAGGGGGCTGGTGGCGCTATGGGATTTTAAGGAGCCTTCGGGGCAGTCCCGCCAGGCCGTTGGTACAGCTGCCTTTCCCCTCGCTGAAACCGGCGGCCCGGTTCCCCGCTACACCGAGGGGCCGCTTTCGGGCTATTCGGCTGGTTTTGGGGAGGGGGGCTATCTGTCGCTACCGAACGCCCGGACTGGCGCGCTGAATATACACGGCCCGAAACAAGGCGTGACGGTAGTGGCGTGGGTCAACTGGACCGGCGAACGAACGGGCTTTGTGGGGGGGATGTGGAACGAGTACCAGGATGGAGGCAAGCGCCAGTACGGGCTGTTTGTGTCATTACCCTACTACAACGGGAAAGATCAGGTGTGCGGTCACATATCGAAGACGGGAAAGCCAACCCCACCATTTCCGTACTCCATCGACTACTCGGCCAGTAAGCAGCCGGTGCCTGCCAACGAGTGGGTGTGTGTAGCCTTTACCTACGACGGGAACATGATTAAGTCGTATATGAACGGGGTTTTTGAAACCAGACCCGCCGAACTGATCGACCATACCAGGGGGATGACCGGCTATCCGGACGGGCTGACTCAAAGCAAAAACCCGTATTTTTTTCCGGACGGAATCGGTAACAACGGCTCTGACTTTACCGTTGGGGCGGTGCTGCTGAAGAGCGGCATGGGAAACCTCTTTACGGGTAAAATAGGCGGACTGGCCGTGTTCGATCGAGCGTTGAGCGCAACGGAGCTGACCCGACTGGTGCGTTGATCTGACAGGAACGCAAACGTGAACGCTTCGCGCAGACAGGAGCGGGTGTAAACTAACCCGGTGGGTTGATGATTGGAAATAGCTATTTCTATCTGGGTTTTATCTATATTTTTGAGGACGCAGACGCGATGCTCAGGTCGAGTACAGTGCTGTCTGCCCCGCGCATGATCCAGTATACGTTTGGTTTACACCATTGCCGATTCCTCAGCGGGCTCATCAGTAGTCTGCTGGCCGGACTGCTGCTCGTTCTGGCGGGGTGTGTCGAAACGAAACCGAAGGCCGCGTATCGTATCGGTTTCTCGCAGTGTACCGGCGCCGACCTGTGGCGGCAGACCATGCTTAACGATATGAAGCGGGCATTGGCATTACACCCGGAATACACCTTGCTCTACAAAGATGCGGGCAACAGTACCGCCCGGCAACTACGCCAGATCGAGCAGCTGGCGGCTGAAGGAATCGATCTGCTCATCGTTTCCCCGAATGAATCGGCCCCGATTACCAAAGCCGTGGATGCCGTCTTCAAAAAAGGCACACCCGTCATTGTGCTTGACCGGCGCATCACGTCAACGTCGTACAATACGTTTATCAGTGGCGATAACGTCGAGATTGGTCGACTGGCGGGGCGGTTCGTCGGCTCGTTGCTGAAAGGGCAGGGGACAGTAGTCGAAGTAACCGGTCTGGCCGGGTCGTCGCCTGCCCAGGAGCGTCGTCAGGGCTTCCGGGAGCAGCTGGCCCGAACGCCTGGGGTGCGCGTCATTCGCGAACTCGACGGGCAGTGGGAGCGCGACACCGCCCGGCACCTGGCCGAGCGGGAGAAGCAGGTGCTGCAACAGGCCGATGTGGTATTTGCGCACAACGAAGTTATGGCGCTGGGCGTCCAGCAGGTTTGTAAAAAATACGGCCTGGACCGACAGATCCGGTTTGTCGGTATCGATGGTCTGCCCGGCCCGGTGGGTGGTATGCAGCTGGTATTGGATGGTATCCTGACCGCTACGTTTCTGTACCCCACGGGGGGCGAAGAAGCTATAGAAGCCGCTGCCCGGATCCTGAACGGGAAAGCCGTACCGCGCGAAACAATTCTGAAGTCGTTCCAGATCGACGCGTCCAACGTGCAGGCCCTGAAAGCGCAGAGCGATCGATTGTATACCCAGCAGCGGGATATCGAGCGGCAAACCCGGCGGATTCAGCAGCTGACCGAAACCTATTCGTCGCAGCGAAACCGGCTCTATATCACCCTGTTCAGCCTGGTGGTAGTAATTGTGCTGGGCGCCTGGGCCCTGTACCTGGTCCGCGAGAAGCAGGCTGCTTACCAGCAGCTGGCGCAGCAGAACGACGCCATCCGGCAGCAGAAAGACCAGATCGAAGCCGTTTCGCGGCAGGCCCGGCAGGCCACCGAAGAGAAGCTTCGGTTTTATTCGTACATCTCCCACGAGTTCAATACCCCGCTCAGTCTGATTCTGACCCCAACCGAAGACCTGCTGGCGCGCAGGCAGATCGATCCGCGGGAGGTAAAGGCCAGTCTGCTGCTCGTCCGGAAAAATGCGTACCGGCTGCTGCGGCTGGTCGACCAGATGCTGGATCTGCGAAAGGCCGATGCCGGCAAGCTGCAACTCAACGCCCGACCGGAAGACCTGGTCGCGTTTGTGCAGGATATTGTACAGGATTTTGGGCAAAAAGCCGCCAGGCAGCGGATCGATCTGCGGCTGATCAGCAGCGAACCGAAACAGCTCCTCTGGTTCGACCGGGACAAGCTGGACAAGGTGCTGTTCAACCTGCTGTCCAATGCCTTCAAGTATACGCCGAGAGGAGGGTTTATTCATGTGCGGCTCGAAAAGCAGGCAGAAACCGTACTCGTTCAGGTGCAGGATAATGGCGAGGGCATGACAGCCGACGAACAAACCCATATTTTCGACCTGTTCTATACCGGCGGAAACCGCTTTACGCTGGGAAACGGGCTGGGGCTGGCGCTCTCGCGCGAGTTCGTAGAGCTTCACCAGGGCGAGCTGACGGTTCAGTCGGAGAAGGGGCGGGGCACGACGTTTACCCTGTTGCTTCCGCTGGGGAGTGCTCACCTCGACCCAACCGACCTCGAGCCAGCGCCCGCGCAGCAGCCGGGTCTGCCCGTGGAGGAAGAATGGGCGCAGGCCGAAACGGGCGTGACCGAAGCCGGGGCGCGCAAGTCGGGTACGCTGCTCCTGGTTGAAGACCATGACGAACTGCGCCAATACCTGGTGTCCCGTCTGGCTGACCGGTTCGAGGTGCTGGCCGAATCGACGGCCGAACAGGGCTGGGAACGCATCCTGGAAACGATTCCCGACCTGATCATCAGTGATATCATGCTGTCGGGCCAGACGGCGCAGGCCATGAACGGGCTTCAGCTCACCCAGCGCATCAAAAACGATTTTCGTACCTCTACCATACCCGTTATTCTGCTGACCGCCAAAGGGCAGATGGAAGACCGGATTGAAGGGACCCGCGCCGGGGCCGACGCCTATATCAGCAAGCCGTTTCAGATGGCTTATCTGCTCGAAACCATCAATACCACCCTTATCAATCGGGAGAAATGGCAGCAGCGCTATACGGGCGATTACCTGGCCAAAACCGAAAACCGGCAGGAGAAAAAGTTCTTGAACGAATTGACTGCTCTCATCGAGCAGAAGCTGACCGATACATCTTTCGGCGTGGAGCAACTGAGCCGCGAGATGGGGCTGTCGCGGGTGCAGCTGTACCGCAAAACCCAGACCCTGCTGGGGAAAAACGTGGCCGACTATTTTGCCGAAATCCGGCTCAAGAAAGCCCGGGCGCTACTGACGGAGACCAGCAAGCCCATTGCCGAGATCGCCTTCGAAACCGGCTTCAGTTCGCCCGCCTATTTTACCACCTTCTTCAAGCAGCACACCCACCAGACTCCCTCCGAATACCGAAAATCGCCTTCCATCAATGCGTAAGCGAACCCGCCTGACGTTGTGCCGACCAGCCCGTTTTCGTGATAGCGTACCATCGGCCAGCCGGCGGATTAATGCCAGATACTGACTTGCAGCAACCCAACGCTGCCGCCTGTCAGCGGGTTGAAGACGGCAGGCCGAGCCTGTATGTTGTGGCCAGACAGTAGACCGGGGGCCGTCGGGTCTTCCTCCAAAAACCCGCGTTCACCGGCGGAAAAGACGGACTCATCCACCTTTTTTTGACGACTCATCGGTCGCCCTGCATCTTTGCCCGTTCCCCAACGATCGACACATCTGTATGATTAACCGGCTGACTTCGAAGCAAAAATGGCAACTGGCTATCCGGCTGCTGCTGTTGTATGCCCCGCTGCTTCTGTACGTCAACCTGCCCGAAGCGGCCCGCACAGCCGATACCCTGCTGGATGGATTACCGTATTTTCTGGGCTTCAGCGTGGTGGCGCTGGGCATGTACTTCATCTGGATAAACGCGACGGATCTGATACAGCGGCAGCTGTTTCGCTGGTTCGGCGAAGAGTTTCTGCTGGAGTTCAACTGGCTGGCGTTGCTGCTGGCCATACTGGTATCGCTCGGGCTGGCGATGCTGTACATCCTTGCTTTTCATGTTATTCTGCAGGGTATCTTCACCGTGATCCATTATATCCGGCCGTTTACGGGGCCGAAGCCGGACCCATCTACGCTGCCCGCCGAAGCCCTGGCCTACGTCCAGCGTGCGAACAACGGCTTTTCGGTGGTGATCATGCTTTCTGCCTTTTACCTGACTATCAACGCCCGCGCTTACCAGCAGCTGAAAAACGTTCAGCTCAAAGCCGAACGGCTGGAAAAAGAAGCAGCCCTCAGCCAGTTCGAAGCGCTCAAGAACCAGCTCAGTCCGCATTTTCTGTTCAATAGCCTGAGTATTCTCACGTCGCTGATTCACGAAGACGTTGACCTCTCTGAGCAGTTCATCAAACACCTGTCCAAAGCATATCGCTACATTCTCGAACAGCGCGATCAGAATCTGGTGCTTCTCAAAACCGAACTCGAGTTCATTCAGGCGTATACCTTTCTGCTGCAGATCCGGTTCGAGAACAAATTTCAGGTCAGTGTCGATGTACCGCAGGAGGTGCAGCAGCAGTACCGCATCGCCCCCTTATCGCTGCAAATGCTGGTAGAAAATGCGGTCAAGCATAATCGAATGTCGGTGCGGGAGCCGCTTCAGGTCCGGATCTACAGCCAGGGCGAGGAGCTCGTGATCGATAACCGGATACAACCCCGCGACCAGCCCGAGTTCTCGACCGGCGTTGGACTCCGCAATATCACGAACCGCTATGCGCTGCTGACCGACCGTCGGGTTGAGTACGGCGAGCAGGCAGGCAACTTCATTGTAAAAATCCCGCTGATCGTATGAATGTAGTAATCATTGAAGACGAAGACCGTACGGCCCGGCAACTGGAGCGTCTGATCCACAAATACGACCCATCCATTACCATACTGACGCAGTTGCCGTCGGTCAGGGAAGCGCTGGCCTGGTTCCGGCAACACCCCCAGCCCGATCTGGCGTTCATGGATATACACCTGGAAGACGGCCTGGCCTTCAGTCTGTTCGAGCAGATGAACCTGACCGTACCCGTCATTTTTACCACCGCCTACGAAGAATACACCATCCGGGCCTTCAAAGTCAACAGCATTGATTACCTGCTGAAGCCCGTCGATTATGCCGAGCTGACGGCCGCGCTGGATAAATTCAAAACCGTTCGGGCCGCTCCCCGGCTGCCCGATCTGCAGGCTCTGGTCGAACTCATGCAAAAACCACGGGCGGCTGCCTACAAAGAGCGGTTTATGATCAGCATCGGCACCAAAATTCGCAGTGTGGAAGTAGCGGAGCTGGCTTATTTCGTTTCGGAAGAAAAAGCCACGTTTCTGGTCACCCGCGAGGGCCAGCATCTGCCCGTTGAATACAGCCTCGACCAGCTGGCCGGACTTCTTAACCCGGATCAGTTCTTCCGGGTAAACCGGCAGTTTCTGGTGGCCCGATCCGCCATTCAGACCATTCAGGCCTACTCGGCGGGTAAGCTCCGGCTGGATCTGACGCCCCCGTCGCGGCAGGAGATATTCGTTAGTATGAGCCGTCTGTCGGAGTTTAAAGACTGGCTGGGCCGCTAGTGCTCATTCATTCGTCAGCCATAAACCGATGTCCAACCGGTTTAACGGGCTGTTCGTCCTGTTTTTGTTTCCGGGGTATTCGCGCCTGCACACCTTTGTACAGCATTAAGCAACCCCATGAAAAAACACATCTACCTGATCGCTATCCTGCTGCTTGGTATCGGCTCGTCTGTCCGGGCTCAATTTCCAATGGGTGGCGGAATCACACCAACCAAAGCTCTGCCTGGTACCGCGGGCGACCAAAGCCCCAAAGGGAACGCCCGGATTACGGGCTACGTGCTGGACTCGGCCCAGACCAAAGCCGTCGAATTTGCTTCTGTTGCCCTCTACAACAAAACAACCGGCAAAGCCGTAGACGGCGCCGTTGCCGACGATAAAGGAAAGTTCACCCTGTCGAAACTGGTGGCAGGGGAGTACCGGCTGCTGTTCTCGTTTGTCGGCTTCCGGAACAAAACCATTGACGACGTGAAGTTGACCAGCGGCCAAACCCTCGACCTGGGCGTGATCCGGCTCAGTCCCAGCGTAAAAACGCTTGAAGAAGTAAACGTGGTGGGGCAGGCCGCGCTCATCGAAGAAAAAGTAGACCGGCTGGTCTACAACGCCGAGAAAGACATTACGGCCAAAGGGGGCGATGCATCGGACGTGCTGCGGAAAGTGCCGCTGCTGACCGTCGATCTGGATGGCAACGTCAGCCTGCGCGGCAGCCAGAACATCCGGGTGCTGATCAACAATAAGCCCAGCACCATCGTAGCCAGCAGCGTTGCCGACGCGCTCAAGCAGATTCCCGCCGATCAGATCAAAACCGTGGAGGTTATTACCAGCCCTTCGGCCAAGTACGATGCGGAAGGGTCCGGGGGTATTATCAACATCATCACCAAAAAGAACAGTTTGCAGGGCCTGAACCTGAATCTGGATTCGGGGGTGGGTAACCGGGGTTCGTCGCTGTCGCTGAACGGCAACTACCGCAAAGGCAAAGCGGGCTTTACGCTCGGTGGCTTCGGGCGGGCCAACTACAACACCATCACCCGCACCAGCCTGGAACAGACCAGCCGCGTCAACGACGTGACGACCACCACCCGGCAAACGGGCGATGGCTCCAGTTCAGGGCTGTTTGGTCAGTATAACCTGGGCTTCGATTATGACCTGGCCAAAAACCAGAGCCTGACGGCGGGCGTGCGCTACGGGGTACGTAACTTTCTGAGTCAGCAGGACCTGGTAACCCGCTTGTTCACCAACGGTCTGCCCAGCTCGACCGCCAGCCGGAATGTCGATGCCAAAAACCTCTCCGGCACCGTCGATGCCAACGTCGATTACCTGCATACGTTCAAGCCGCAGCAGGAGTGGAGTATCTCGACCCTGTACAGCCGCAACGACCTCACCAACAACTTTGACGCGGATTTGCTCGGCACCACCGGAGCCCTCACCGGCCGGCAGCGGAACCTGAATAAAAACATCAATGAGGAGTTTACCCTCCAGACCGATTACCAGACACCGATCAAAAAGAACCAGCTGCTCGAGTTTGGCGTAAAAGCCATCCTGCGGGAAGTCAACAGCGACTACCGCTACCTGATAGCCGGGCCAACGGGCGATTTCAGAACCGAAACGAACGGCACCCAGGGCGAGCTGCTGTATCACCAGAACATTGCGGCCGGCTACAGCTCGTATACCTACACCACCAAGAACCGCTACACCCTGAAAGGGGGCCTGCGCTATGAGCATACCTTCATCGACGCCAGTACCCGGGAGAGCGGTGTGTTGGGTATCGCCAACTACGGGGTGCTGGTTCCGAGCCTGAATGCGTCGAAAACCATAAAAGGAACCTCGATCAAGCTGGCCTTTAACCGCCGGATCCAGCGGCCGGGTCTGCAGCAGCTGAACCCGAACTTCAACGCGGCTAACCCGCAGAACATCACGATTGGTAACCCCGAGCTGCTGCCCGAGCTGACCAATAACTTTGAGTTGGCCCTGAGCAGAACCATCAAGAAAACGTTTATCAACGCCAGCTTCTTCGGTCGGGTAACCAACAACGCCATCACGCAGGTGCGGCAACCGTCCGATACGCTGCCCGGGGCTATCGTAACGACTTATCAGAATATTGGTCGCCAGTATACCTACGGCACCAACATTTTCGGAAACGTGGCGGTAACCTCTAAAATCAACGTGGGCATCTTCTTCAACACCTTCTATACCAGCCTGACCGGCCAGGAACTGGGTGTCGATGGCCTCTCCAAAACGCTGACTAACGATGGCTTTAACGTGAGCGGTGGTACGTTTGCGTCGGCTCAGTTCCGCAAAGGCTGGGGCGTGCAGGCGTTTGGCTTCCTGCAGGGCTCTCAGGTACAGCTGCAGGGACGCCAGGGCGGCTTTGGGTTCTACACCCTGGGCGTGAAAAAGGACATCGCCAACAAGAAGGGTAGCGTGGGGCTGGCCGCAGAAAATTTCCTGAACGACCGCTTCAATATTCATACTGTCCTAAATTCTCCCCAACTTAGCCAGATCAGCGACGTATACCTGTATAACCGGGGCATCCGGTTGACGTTTACCTACAAAATTGGGAAAATGACCATGGAAGCCCCCCGCAAAAAAGCCCGCTCTGTCAATAACGACGACGTGAAGAGCGAAGGCGGTCAAACCCAGTCGGGTGGCACGACCGGTGGCGGACAGCCCCGTCAGTAATGCGTTCTGAAATCCATGTTAACCTTACTAATCGAAAATTCACGAACACAATGAAAACAACCCCGTTTCTGGCCTCAGCCCTGGCCCTTTTTGCTACTGTAGGTGCCTTTGCGCAATCGGTAGATGAGATCGTAGACAAACACATTGCGGCCCTCGGTGGCGCCGATAAACTGAAAGGGGTCAAAACCCTGGTTATGGAGCAGTCGATTTCGGTGCAGGGTATGGATATCCCCAGCAAGACGACCCTGGTGCTGGGTAAAGCCTCCCGGTCCGAGTCGACCGTTATGGGTAACTCCATGATCCAGGTGGTAGATGGTAGTTCGGGCTGGATGGTCCGGCCCGCTATGATGGGCGGCACGGGCGATCCGGAAGATATGCCGGCCGATCAGCTGAAGCAGCAGATGGGTCAGCTGGATGTGTTCCCGCTGCTGGGCTACAAAGAGAAGGGTACCCAGCTCGAACTGGTCGGTAAAGAGAAGGTAGACGGCAAAGACGTGTATCACCTCAAAGTAACCGGCAAGGACGGTCAGCCTTACGATGAGTATATCGATGCGACTACCTACATGGTCAGTAAGATCAAACGATCGATGAATGGTCAGATGGGCGAAATTATGCTGTCTGACTACAAAGAGACGGACGGTATCAAATTTCCGAAGACGATGGAAATGGAAGCCGGCCAGATGGGCACGCTGACCTTCACGACCGAAAAAGTAACCGTAAACGGCAACGTAGACGAAGCAATTTTCAAGAAGCCCGCTAAATAAACGGCTGGGTTAGCAGGAACCGACCGGAAACGCCGGTCCATAAGGAGTTCGTACGAGGGCTGGAACGGGGTTGGGCAATGGCCCGGCCTGTTCCAGCCCTCAGTCGTTGTCAGTTACCTGGTAACAAAACAAAAAATCAGCGTATCATTAATGAAAGTCGCTGCCTTATATGTATAGGCAAATGGCTGATTTATAGCATATTGTCATAATGCCTGATTTCGAAAGAAACAGAACGCATACTGCAAGCGCAGTGGAAGGTAATTCTACACCTTTGACTCATCAAATGACATTTTTCGGTCGGGTATGAGTCAGCAACAGCGTATTTTCTTCTGGTCGATTACGGCCGCTCTGGGTGGTTTTTTATTTGGCTTCGATACGGCCGTCATCTCCGGCGTCGAGCAATCCCTGCAGGGGTTGTGGGAGCTTAGCGTTTGGGAGCATGGCCTGACGGTATCCATGGCGCTGGTCGGAACGGTGCTGGGGGCCATGCTGGGCGGCATACCGGCCGAGCGTCTGGGGCGTCGGAAAACCCTTTTCTGGATTGCTGTTCTGTATCTGGTCTCCTCGCTGGGTACGGCGCTGGCCATGGATTGGGGCACCTTTCTGGTATTCCGATTCCTGGGCGGACTGGGCGTAGGGGCGTCGTCGGTGGCAGCGCCCATGTATATCACCGAAATTTCACCCGCCAAGTCGCGGGGGCGGTTGGTAGCGCTGTTTCAGTTCAATGTGGTACTAGGTATCCTGATTGCCTATCTGTCTAACTACCTCTTGCAGGACATTGGCGACAATGCCTGGCGCTGGATGCTGGGCGTACAGGCCTTGCCCTCGCTGCTGTTCCTGCTGGCCGTGCTGAACATTCCCGAAAGTCCACGCTGGCTGTTACTGCGCAAAGGAAACGTGGACGAAGCCCGCGAGGTGCTCAAACTCATCGATGAAGAAAACTATACCGAAACCCTTGTGGCTCTCCAGCTGAGCGCTACTCAAACGGCCAGCCAGCAGAAAGCGAAGCTCTTTTCGGCCCGGTATCGGACTCCGGTTATGCTGGCCGTTCTGTTTGCGGTATTCAACCAGGTTTCAGGCATCAACGCCATCATCTATTACGCCCCCCGTATTTTTGAAATGACGGGTCTGGGTAAAAGTTCTGCGTTGCTATCGTCGGCCGGGATCGGGGTGATCAACCTGCTGTTTACCTTACTGGCGATGAACCTGATCGACCGGTTTGGCCGCAGAACCCTGATGTTTATTGGGTCCGTGGGTTTGATCATAACACTGGGCCTGGTAGCCCGGGCATTCTATCTCGAAGACTTCGGCGGTCTGTCGGTACCCATTTTTCTCTTCGTCTACATCGCCTTTTTTGCCTTTTCGCAAGGGGGGGTGATCTGGGTATTTATCTCCGAAATTTTCCCGAACGAGGTGCGAGCGCAGGGTCAGGCGCTGGGCAGCTTTACCCACTGGCTGATGGCTGCCATCATCACGTTCTCATTTCCTTATTTCGCCGAAGCGATCGGCGGTGCCCATACGTTCCTGTTCTTCTGCCTGATGATGGTCGTTCAACTCATCTTCGTCTGGAAGTTCATGCCCGAAACCAAAGGGACAAGCCTGGAGCAGGTCGGTAAATCGTTTGTTGTTCATTAATCCCCCCGTATCATGAAACCTACCGTAATTTGTTTTGGCGAAGTTCTATGGGATGTGCTGCCCACCAGTAAACAACCGGGTGGCGCGCCCATGAACGTAGCCGCCCACCTGCGCAATTTCGGCCTCAACGCCCGGCTGATCAGTCGCGTTGGCACCGACGAACTGGGCCGCGAACTCCTGGATTTTCTCGAGCAGAAAGGAATCTCCACCCAACTGGTACAGACGGGCCAGTCGCATCTGACGGGAGTGGCCAAAGCAAACGTCTCCGACTCCAGTGAAGTTACCTACAAGATTGTCATGCCTGTAGCCTGGGATTATATCCGGCTGGCACCGGGCCTGGTAGAGGTGGTCCGTCAGAGTGACTATTTTATTTACGGGAGCCTGGCCGCCCGCAGCCATCAGACTCACGTTACCCTCCAGACACTACTGGCAGTCGCTAAAAAGAAAGTTTTTGACGTAAATCTCCGGGCGCCCCATTATACCCAGGAGGTGGTTGAGAGCCTCCTACACCAGGCCGACATGGCTAAGCTTAACGAGCATGAACTGATTGAAATTACGGACTGGTACCAAAGCGAAACCGATTTGCGGCCGGCCATGCAGCAAGTCTACGATCGCTACCAGCTCGAAACGCTCTGTGTAACGCTCGGTGCCGACGGGGCGGCTTTACTCGATCAAACAGGATTTTATACCCAATCCGGTTTCCCGGTCGAAGTGGCCGACACGATCGGAAGTGGAGATGCGTTTCTGGCGGCTTTTCTGCATAAAACGATACAGAACGAACCGCCCCGGAACAAGCTGGCCTTCGCCTGTGCGACCGGGGCTTACGTAGCCACACAGCAAGGCGCAACGCCTTCATTTACGGAAGCGACAATTGGTTCGTTTCTTGAGCGATCTGCCGTGCCGGGTTGCTAACCCGACCTTGATTACCTAAACGGGCCTGTGCGGAATTGCCGCCTGCTTATCGGACAGGCCCTGTATGTTCTCATCAATCAATACCCTCTTTACTTCATGAAACAAATTATTTTATCCATCGTAATGACGGCTATGACCCAAATTGCCAATGGCCAGATAGGTATCGACTACCGGCCACAGTCCCGCTTTACTCCACCTAAAAACTGGATCAATGATCCGAATGGTTTAGTGTATCATGACGGCGAATACCACTTGTTTTACCAATACAATCCGTTTGGAAATGTATGGGGTCACATGAGTTGGGGTCATGCGGTCAGCAAAGATCTGCTCCACTGGGAGCACCTGCCCGTGGCTATACCGGAGTTTACCGATTCCGATGGTAAAACAACGGCTATCTTCTCAGGAGGGGCAGTTGTGGATAAGGGCAACCGAAGCGGCCTGTGCCCGGCCGGATCGAAAGACTGCTTGATCGCGCTCTACACCGGTAATGTTACCGCCGGCGACAAGCAGCTGGTGCAGTATCAGAATCTGGCCTACAGTGCTGATAAGGGCCGTACCTGGAAGCAGTATGATAAAAACCCGATTCTGGATATTGGCAGCAAAGAGTTTCGCGACCCGAATGCGTTCTGGTATGAACCCGAGCAGAAATGGGTAATGGCCACCGTAAAAGCAACTGAACACAGGGCTGCTTTCTATTCGTCTACAGATTTGAAAAACTGGACCCTGATGAGCCACTTCGGGCCCGTTGGCGATACCTCCAAAGTATGGGAGTGCCCGGGACTGATGCAGGTGCCGGTACATACCGAAGCGGGCCAGCCAACCGGCCGGTCGAAATGGGTGCTGTTTATCTCGGCGGGCTTTCCGCAAAAAGACTATGTAGGTACCCAGTATTTTGTAGGCGATTTCGACGGGAAAACATTCACCCTCGACCCGGCAGCCCAGCCCAAGCCCGTTCCGTCGGCCAATGACTATGCCGGAGCGCTGGTCGACTACGGGAAAGACTATTATGCCGCGGTTCCCTACAACAACCTGCCCGCTTCGCAACCCGGTCCGGTCATGCTCGGCTGGCATAACAACTGGGCGTATGGCAATGAACTGCCCACAACGCCTTTCAAAGGAGCCATGTCACTACCCCGGCAGATCACTCTCCGGCAAACCCAGGATGGATTGCAGCTTGTGCAGCAGCCCATCGAAGGCGTTCGAACTCTGCGCGGTGCCCAAACGAACCGGCAGGCAATTCAGTTGACCAGCCAGAGCCAGACGCTGGAAAAAGCGACCGATAATGCCTACGAGCTGGAGGTCGAGCTGAAACCCGGTACGGCCAAACGGGTGGGGCTGAAACTAGCCAAAGGGACGAACGAAGAAACCATTCTGCAGTACACCGACGGCAAACTTCAGCTCGATCGCCGGCGATCTGGTAACGTATCGTTCAGCCCCCGCTTCCCCAGCGTTGAAGAGGCTCCGCTCCGCCCGAAAAATGGCGTCATCAAGCTCCGCATCTTCGTCGATAAGTCAGTGGTCGAAGTATTTGCCAACGACGGCGAGCGCGTGATCACCGACCTGATCTTCCCGACCGAAACCGCCGGTGGTATTGACATCTTTGCCGAAGAAGGCAGTGCTGAATTCGTCAAACTGACGCGCTGGGCACTTAAACCGATTCGACAGTAGCCGGTCAAAACCAGTCAAATTTGCCACAAAAGCCGCTCCGCAAAGCGGCTTTTGTGATGTCAGGGCGCTTTCTAAAACCTACCATCGACTAAGCTTTTCCCCGGCTGAGCAGAAACATCCTACGTACGTGGACACCGTCAGTCTGTTTAGCGGATCAGGACAGATGTACCAGATAATCGGTCAGAGCTTTCCACTGAATCTTCTGGTAAAAGAGCCAGCCCCCTTCGGCAATAAATGTATTGACGGCCGATCGGTCACCGGCCTGCGGTTGTTGATTGTTGATCGATTCGTTACTGCCGATTTCCCAGGCACTGACCTGATTGCCGGTCCGCTCAACCCGAAACGTACTACTGGCCTGCTGGTCGAAAAAGTGGTCGATAACCTCGGTTGGGGCCGACCTAGGATCGTGACTGGGTTTTACGGTAAATTCGACCCGGGTCGGGGTGATGCCGATGTGGGTGACCCGGACCCAGTTTTCCGGCATAGGGCCAGGGAGTTTGATCAGGATAAAATCGCCGACAACGGGCTGATCGTTTGGTTTGGGCTCGCCCTGCTGGTCGTGCAGCCTGAAGTCGGCAGTGACGCTCGATAAGCCCGACCAGCCGTCGACATGGAGCAGTTTAAGCACCGACTGGTCGAACGCGCGGGTGGCGGCCGGCTCGTCGGCGAAGGCCTGCTGGCTCGAGTAGGTTACGTCTTTGGTTTCTTCGCCCTGAACCACCTTGATCTCGTGTTGTAGCTGGCCAAGACTTGACTTAATATCCATCCGATTTTCTGCGTAAGGTGAGTGCTTTAGGGGCAACGGCGAGTCGTTGACTAGATAAAACAAGCAGGCCGGGCGAGTGATTGTTACTCGGGCCGTAAGTTCGTAAACGGTCCTTCGGTTGGGGGTAACGGTATGGTCAGGTCGGCGGACGAGTTGCGGCTGTGCTGTATGTAAGCCGTTGGCGACAGGCCGAACAGTTCCTTGAAGCGCTGCGAAAAATACGAGAGGTTATCGATGCCCACCAGAAACGCTGTTTCGGTAACGCTGTGGCCTTCCTGCAGTAGTTGCGCGGCTTTTTTGAGTCTGTAGTTTCGAATAACCTCGTTGGTTTTCAGACCCGTCAGCGCGGCCAGTTTTCGCTGGAGGGTTCGGGTGCTGACGGCCAGTTCGTTGGCGAGGCTGTTGACGCTCAGTTCCGGGTTGTTCAGTTCGGTATCGAGAATCTGGTACAGCTGCCGCAGGAGTGGGTCTTCCAGGGTCTGATGGGCAATGGGCGCGTCGCCCGTGTTCAGCCGCTGGTAAAGGAACTGCCTGAGTTGTTGCTGATACGACAGCCAGTTCGCCACCCTGAGCTGAAGTTCATTCATCTGAAAAGGCTTGGCCAGGTAATCGTTGGCCCCGGCGCTAAGACCTTCCAGCTTGCTGTCGGCCGAGACCCGGGCCGTCAGGAGGATAACCGCAATATGGGCTGTCAGGGGCGTTTGTTTGATTCGCTGGCAGAGCGCGTACCCATCCAGTCCGGGCATCATCACGTCGCTGATGACCAGGTCGGGCATGCTTACCTGAATGAGCTGCCAGGCGGCCTCTCCATCGGCAGCGGTGCTGACCCGGTAGTGCGCCTGTAACCCCTGGACAATATAGGCGCGCAGGTCGGGATGATCGTCTACGACCAGCACCTGAGGGCGCGGGTCATTCAGCTCGGGCGGAGTGGGCTCCGGGTCGTCGGCGGCCGACAAAACAGCCGGCTGGAGCGAGGCTGGCTCCGTGTCGGCGTTCGGCAGGTGGGGAGCCAGCCTGACCGGCAGCGTGACCTGAACCCGGCTACCCTGCCCCGGAGTGCTGGTCATCGCGAGCTGGCCCCCGAGCAGATCGGTCAGTTCCCGAACCAGCGACAGTCCGATACCACTGCCTTCGTACGGGCGCGTTCCTGAATCATCGACCTGGTAGAACCGGTCAAACACATGCGGTAGTTTATCGGCAGGAATGCCAATGCCGGTATCGGTGACCGACAGGCAGACGGCCGAGATGGCCTGTGTGGTCTCGTCGACGGTGGCCGACAGCTCAACGGTAATCTGGCCGCCGGTTGGGGTGAATTTGAGGGCGTTATGGATGAGGTTGTTGCTGATCTTGGCCCATTTGTCGGCATCGAAGCAGACATCGCCGGGCAGCGTCTGTCCCACAAAGATCAGGCTGATCTGGCGGGCGGTAGCGGTAGCCTGGAAGGACTCGACCAGGTCCCGCACGTAGGCAGTCAGGTCGCCCTGCGATTCGGTGACCGACAGGCCGCCGGCCGCCAGCTTCGACAAGTCGAGCAGCTGATTGATTAGTTGCAGCAACTGGGTCGCGTTGCGATGGACCGACGTCAGGGTTTGCTGAAGCGCGGGTGGATAGGTATGCTCGCGCAGGAGCTGATCGATGGGGGTGATGATTAACGTCAGTGGGGTTCGGAACTCGTGGGTAATGTTGGTGAAGAACCGGCTCTTCAGCTTATCGAGGGTTTTGAGCTGCTCCGTTTCCTGCCGTTCGAGGATCAGCCGGTGCCTTTCCTGAATCCGACGGGTGCGGTAATGGATGTAGCCGTAGAGCCCCCCCAGCGCGAGCAGGATGTAGGTCAGGTAGGCCCACCAAGTGGCCCAGAAGGGAGGCCTTATCCGAACCATGAGGGTTTTGATATGGTGGCTCCATTGCCCTGACGTATTGGCGGCATTCAGCCGCAGTTCATACCAGCCGGGCGGCAGTTTCGTATACGTAGCCAGTGGGAGGGTGCCCGCATCGACCCAGCCCGGATCGACCCCCCTGAGCTGGTATCGGTACCGGCGCCGGTTGGGCTGGTTATACTGCGTGCTGGCAAACTCAAACGTCAGAAAGTTCTGGTCATAGGGAAGCGACAGTTCGGTCAGCGTATTCAGCGGAGCCGGTAATGGTGTCTGGCCAGTTCTGTAATCGGCGGGCTGGTTGTTGATTTTCAGGCTGGTCAGCATGACCGTCGGCTGAAACGTATCGGTCTGGATCGTGGAGGGGTTGAAAATTGTCCAGCCCGCCGTCCCGCCGAATGCCAGTCGACCGTCGGGTAACAGCAGCGAATGAAACCGGTTGAACTCGTCGGCCTGTAGTCCCTGGTAGGCTCGGAAGGTCCGGGTCTGATGCGTCACGGGATGAAAGCGGCAAAGCCCCTGGTTGGTGCTGAGCCACAGAAACCCCTGTCGGTCGGCCTCCATGGCGTAGATGGTGTTGTTGGGCAGCCCGTTGCGGGTGGTAAAGACGCGGCTCTGGCCGGTTTTTCGGTTGAGGCAGATCAGCCCTTCGTAGCTGCCGACCCAGAGCAGATCGGCCCGCTGGGGATCCTGCATAATGCCCAGTAACCGATTGGTCAGAAATGTGCCGGGCAGTTGCGCATGATCATAGATACGGGTCTGGCGGGTCGACAGCGAAAAACGGAGCAGGCCCCGGTCCAGGGTAGTAATCCACAGTTGGTCCCTGTCGGCCAGCAGATCAACGACCACCAGCCGGCCGTAGGGCATGGTCCGGCCAAAGGGGAGTGTCCACTGCCGAGCCGAAGGGTCGAAGTACCAGATCAGGCCGTTGCTCTGGATACACCACAACCCCCCGGCGGGCGACAGGGCTATGCCCCGGATGGCCGAGCCGGCCGACTGATCGTTGGGGAGAGGAGGGAGAGACCGACCGGTTCGGCTGCGGGGGTCGTAATACCCTACGTCACGATCGTGGGCAAACCAGATGCGTTGCTGCGGATCATGAACCGTCCGGCAAAGGTACGAGCTGAAGTGCTGCATCCGTTCCGGCCGACCCAGCGACGGCAACAGCGATTGGATAGGCAAACCCAGCTCCTGCTGAAGAACGTCCGGATGAAAAGCGGTATGGTAGGGATAGGTCGTGAAGTCGGGCGCGGTAAGATCGACCCGCCGGAGACCGGCCGCGTTGGTGCCGTACCACATCACCCCCGACCGATCGATGAGAAACGATTGCGGATGCCGGTAAGCAGTCAGGTCCGTTTCCCACCGTTTCTGGAAACCCTGCCGGGCTGAATAGTGAAAAACCTGCCCGGCCAGGTCGGTAAAGAAACCACCCGAGCTGTCGGCCTGGAGCCAGGCGGTACCGTAGTTCATTGGCACCGAAACCGGCAGCCGACGGTAGCGGCCCCGCTTGGGGTCGAAAAGGATAAACGAGCTGCGGTCGGCGGTAATGAGTTCGCCGGTGGTGCTGACGATCAGGCCGGGCAGCTCATCCTGTACCCGTTCGGGTTCAATAGGTTGCGCCAGGGTAAACGGCAGGGGGTAATTGATAAAACGCTGCCGGCGCTCATCCCACCGACTCATGCCTTTTTGCGTGAAGACCCAGAGCTGCCGACGCCCATCGGCAACGAGGGCCTTGACGGTATCGCTGAGCAGGCCGTTCTGCTGTCGGTTCAGATGCCGGACCCGGCCCGTTTGCGGCTCAATGCGAAACAGACCACCCTGTTTGGAGGCCACCCAGAAACGCCCCCGCGGGTCGATCCAGGCCGTTGACTGATGCTGGTGAAAACGACTATGCACCCGACGCACGGCGGGTAGATTACCAACATGCCGGATGACACCCGTTCGTGGGTCGAGCTGATCGAGCCCATCATCCTGCATGATCCAGAGCTGATGCTGATAATCGCTGTACAGGGAGGTGACGGCGTTCGACTGCAGGGTCGTAGTGTCGGTTTGGTCGTGCCGGTAGTAGCGGAAGTCAGCACCGTCGTAGCGGGCCAGCCCGTCGCGGGTACCGACCCAGATAAACCCGTCGATGTCCTGCACAAGGCCGCACACGAATGACTGCGGTAGACCATCCTGACCCGTAATGATCTGGGTAGGCTTCGTAAACCGGAATGACTGAGCCATGCCGTTTGTCAGCAGACAGACAAACAGACAGACAAACGGGTATATGTAAGACCTTTCAGGATGTGGAAAACGCCAGGTCATCAATAAAGTTATGTTGATAGATAATATAGATTATTTAGCGTGTGGACTGGCTATCATCTATCTGTACGCGTTTATCGGTCGACAATGTCCCGCCGGGTTGCAAAAATACTACTGTAAAACAGTATACTATGGCACAATAGCGACAATTTATGGCGCGAAAGTGACAGGGGGTTGAGGGGGAGGCCAGCTACCTTTGTCAAAGCTTCCTGAGTGAATGTTCGTCAACCTCTGGTTTTTGCCCGAAGGCAGAAGCTGTATCGGACGAACATCCGGTTACGGAAACCCATCCACGGGTCTGTTTCGGCAGGCTTTACCTCAACCTTCCTCTTTCTTTATCAAGCAACGAGTGCCTCTGAGCCCTCAACCACTGGTTGGGGGCTCTTTTTTTGGGAAAGTCTTTTTTAGAGGACAGACTGGTCGGCACATACCCGACGACGGGACACACTGACAGCCCTGGCTGGCAGCCATATGACAAGCCCGGAAGAAAGCCGCGTAGCCAATCTTGAGGAGTCCGGCATTACACGCCAGAGTGTCTGGCCGGCACGTAGGAGGATGGCAAACGGCCAAATTTATCCTGAAACACTTTGGTAAAATAGGGAAGGCTCTCAAAGCCGACCTGATAGGCTACCTCCGAAACGCTGTAGCGACCCTGAGCCAGTAGTTCGGCCGCATGATCGAGCCGCTGGTTACGAACAAACTCAACGGCTGTCTGGCCGGTCAGGGCTTTTAGTTTACGAACCAGCTGCCGCTGACTCATGGAAACGGTCGTGCTCAGCTGGCCAACATCGAAGCTGCTGTTGGCCAGCTGACTGTTGATCGCGAGCCGAACCCGCTGCAGGAAGTCGAGTTCCCGGGCCGTCATGGGTGCCTGGGTCGGACTGGGTACCTGGCGCTGGCCAGTCAGATACTGGCGCAACCGAACCTGGTTCTGCACCAGGTTCTGCACCCGCACCGTGATCTCGGCCCGGTTGAAGGGCTTGGTCAGGTACTCATCGGCCCCGCGCCGAAAACCGTCGATTCGGTCTTCGGGCGTTGCTTTGGCGGTCAGCATCACAATGGGGATATGGCTGGTCGAATCCTGGCTCTTCAGGGTGCTGCAGAAGCTGAGCCCGTCGAGCCGGGGCATCATCAGATCGCAGATTACGATGTCGGGCAAGCAGGTAGTGGCGCATTCCAGGCCTTCCAGCCCATCGGCCGCTTCCAGCACCTGGTAGTCGTTCTCGAAAATACTACGGATATAGGTTCTGATATCAGCATTATCGTCGACGATCAGCAGGAGGTTATCGTGGATGACGGGTAACACATGGGCGCTACGGGCCGCACTCCGGTCGCTGACCACCCGGTTGGTCGGTTCGGGGCTGGCAGCGGCTGCCGCAGCGGCCGGGGGCGGGGTGGCGTTGACCAGGGGGAGCCTAACCGTAAAGGTCGTGCCTACCCCTTCGGTGCTGTCTACGTCGATGGTGCCGTCGAGTACGCCAACCAGTTCACTGACCAGCGCCAGGCCGATGCCGGTTCCTTCAATGGACCAGCCGATCTTGCCGTCAATCTGGTAAAACCGCTCGAAAATATGCTTCAGGTGCGTCGGGGCGATCCCGATCCCTGTGTCCTGAACCCGGACTTCCCAGGAACCCGACAAACCGGGTGCCGGATAACGCACCTGCATCCGGACCTGATGCCCGGCCGGGGTGAACTTAAATGCGTTGGTGAGCAGGTTCGTGACGATCTTCTCTATTTTGTCCGCATCGAAGCGCGCCCACCGTTCGGGCTCGTTCTGCTCAAAGCTGAACAGGATTTGCCGGCTTTCGGCCAGCGAGCGGTACGAGCTGGCCAGTAACCGCAGGAACGACGCCAGATCGCCGGGTTCCGGTCGGGGAATGAGCTGACCGGCGTCCAGCTTGCTGATATCCAGAAGCTGGTTGATCAGGCTCAGCAACCGGTTGGCGTTCCGGTGCACGAGCGGGAAGCGGGCGTCGTGCGCGTAGTCCTGAATGGCCTGCTCGATGGGGCCCAGAATCAGGGTTAGCGGGGTCCGGAACTCATGCGAAATATTGGTGAAAAACTGGGTCTTGAACGCATCCAGCTCCGCCAGCCGGGCCGCTTCTTTCTGCTCGAACAGAACCTGCTGCCGCAGCAGCCAGCGCTGCTGCTGGAAACGGTATAACAACCACCCCAGCAGGAGGAGCAGGCCGATGTACAGCAGATAGGCCCACCAGGTTCGGTAAAAAGGCGGCTGAACGTGTATGGCCAGCGTCACCGGCCTGCTCCAGACTTCACCATCGGCCGACCCCATCATCTGAAACGTATATTGCCCGTAGGGAAGCTGAGTGTAGTTGGCAAACCGAACGGTGCCGGCTTCTACCCAGTTCCGGTCGATGCCCTCCAGCCGGTAGCGGTACCGGTTTCGGGTCGAGTGGCTGTAATCCATGAGCCCGAACTCAAGGGTCAGCAGGGTTTGGGTGGGCGAGAGGTCAAGCCGCTGGGTATAGTCGATACTCTGGGCCAGCAGGCCATCGGCGCCCCCCACCGTAACCACTTCATTGTTGACTTTGAGGCCAATGATATGGGCCTGGGGGGCGGGCCCCGTTTTGCGAACCAGGTTCTCAGGCCTGAAACTGTTGAGTCCGTTGACACCCCCGAAGAGCAGCTCACCCGATGGGGTTTTATAGAACGAACAGGTGTTGAACTCATCATCCTGCAGGCCATCGGCTTTGGAGAAGTTCCGGAAGGTGCCGGTGCGGGGATTAAACTGAGACAGGCCCCGGTTGGTACTCAGCCACAGCATCCCGGAGGCATCGGAGAGCAGGCCGTAAATGACCCGGTTGGGCAAGCCCTGGGCTTCGGTAAAGTGGGTGAAACGGCCGGTTTGTTTATCGAGTCGCTCCAGACCCCCGCCTTTCGTGCCGACCCACAAATAGCGTTGGGGTTGCTGCGGATCATCGATCAGGCAGGTGATAAAGTCGTGGCTCAGGCTTTGCCGGTCGGTAGCAATGGTTTTATAGATTGAGAACGCGGGTTTATCGAGCGGATGTGCAACGCGAACCAGACCTGACTGGGTACCGATCCAGAGCGTTCCCGCCGGGTCGAAGCGCAGGGCATAGGTCTCGATAACGGCTCCGCTCCGGGGTAGTAACGAATCATAGGCTAAAACGCCAAACGATTCCGTGCGGGTGTTGAACGTCAGAAGCCGACCGTCTACGGCTCCGATCCAGAGGTTACCCACTTTGTCTTCTACGGTGTAGTTGCCGTAAAAGCCGAAGGTTACCTTAGCCGGCAGGGGGAATTTCTTAAGGAGCTTCCAGTCGGGCGAGAACTTGAACAGCTGATTCTCATGGGTCATGAAGTTGACGTTCGATACCCAGAAGAACCCGCGGCTGTCCTGCATCATGAAACGCTGTCGCTTGTCGGCCGCAGCCAGTCGTTCGTCGAGAAACGGCCGCAGCGTGTTCCAGGGACGGTCAAGCTGGGCATAGGCAAACTGGTGACGGGCGTAAATACGGCCCTGCCGGTCGACGAAGAGGTTGGAGAGTGAGTGGTTGGCCAGGTAGGAGTTGAACTGCCGGATAATCGGGTTAAACCGTCGCAGTCCGTAGCCGCTCGTGCCGACCCATATATTGCCGGTCCGGTCCCGGAGCAGATTGGTGATCGAGTAAACGTGGGCGGGCAAGGCTACAAAGGCCGTTTCGGGAGAAAGTCGGGTCTGGCTGAACAGCTCGGCGGGCGACATGATCCAGAGGTGGTCCGGGGTGGCAATCGCCAGGGTGTTGCGGTCGATGGGCTGGATCTGCACACCAACGTAGTTGCTGTGGGGCAGCGCAATGCTTTTCTGCTGACCCTTATGCCAGCCAATGATTCGATCCCGGGTGCTGGCAAACCAAAGGTCGCGCTCGGGGTCCGTATAAACGGCATGAAAGTCGAGCGGCTCTTTCATGGTAAAGTCCAGCTCGTAGGTTCGGGTCGGATGGCGCCAGTCGAATCGGTAAACGCCGTAGGCAGCCCCCAGAAACGCCCGCCCGTCGGGCTGAAAGCTGAACGAGAAAATGGTGTTCATCGACGCTGCCGTGCTGATAACAAGCGTCTGAATCTGCACCCGGTCGGTGAGGTCGGCCTGATCGGGCAGTTTGTCCCGGGGCAGGGTAATCTTGAAAATTTTGTTCTTATCGGTGCCAATCCAGATGTTGCCGTCGGGGTCTTCGGTAATGACGCGAATGTCATAATTGCCGGCATTGGGCCCCGGTTGGTCGCTGACCCGGATGTGGTAAAACCGTTGCGTCCGATCGTCGAACAGGTTCAGCCCGCGGGTGAGGGTGCCGATCCACAGTCGTTTATGCCGGTCGACGAGCAGGGCCGAGCAGGCGTTGTCGGAGAGGCTGAACGGATTGTAGGGGTCGTGGGTAAAAACCCGGAAGTTATGGCCGTCGTATCGGTTGAGACCGTCTTTGGTCGCTACCCAGATATACCCGGTATGGTCCTGGGCCAGATCGAAGATCATGCCCTGCGAGAGCCCATCCGAGATGGTAAGCTCCTGCCAGCCGGTTTGCTGTGCCAGCAGGGTGTAAGGCAGGAGCAACAGAAGGTAAATAAGCCGCATACAGGAGAGGAGTTATGCGCAACTTAACTAAAATCAGGAACTTAACCTGTATTGTCCAGTGGTCTAAATCGCTACGAAACGAAAAAACCGCATCGAATACGGCCCCGGGGCGATTCGATGCGGTCTGTCAGCTGAGCAGGCCAGGGATTAACTAGTCCCAGCCGCCCCCCAACGATCGATACAGGTCGGTCAGGGACAAAAACTGCGCCTGCCGGGTGTTGATCAGCGCCAGTTCAGCCTCCAGCACGCTGCGCTGCGCCGTGATCACCTCCAGGTAAGACGCGTAGCCCCCGGCAAAGAGATCGTTCGAGACGGTAACGGCCTGATTCAGCACGTTGACTTCCTGGGCCTGGAGGTCAGCCACGTTGCGGTAGTTTTCGACCCCCCGCAGACTGGTAACCACCTCGCTGAACCCGGTCTGAACCGTCTGGTGATACCGATACAGCAGTTCGCGGCTCTGGGCTATCGACTGGCCGTAGCTGGCTTTCAGGAAACGACGGTTCAGGATCGGAGCGGATAGTCCACCCAGGATACCCGCGGCAATGGAGCCCGGATTGAACAGCACCGACGTGCGGAACGCATTGAGCCCCACGTAGGCAGACAGGTTCAGGCTGGGCAGAAACTCGGCCCGGGCTACGTCGATATCGACGTTGGCGGCCTGTAGTTCCAGCTCGGCCTGCCGAATATCGGGTCGGCGGGTGAGCATCTGCGCGGGTATACCCGATGTTACCTGACCCGGCAGCTCCCGACCCCGCAGCGACTGCCCCCGCGCGATGGGTTGCGGAAAACGACCCAGCAGGCGGTTCAGCTGGTTCTCGGCTTCTACGATCCGCTGCTGCACCTGGCCCTGTCGGCTGCGGGTGTTGAGGAGCTGAGCCGAAAACTGCTGAATGCCCAGCTCGGTAACCCGGCCCGCCTGTTTCTGTACCCGAACCAGCTCCAGCGCATTTTGCTGAAAGTTGATGTTCTTCTGTAATATCTCCAGCTCCCCGTCGAGGGCCAGCAGGGTGTAATAATACCGCGCTATCTCCGATACCAGCGCCGTAACGACCGCATGACGTCCTTCTTCCGAGGCCAGCAGGCGTAGGTAAGCTGCTTTGCGCCGGTTCCTGAGTTTCCCCCAGATGTCGACCTCCCAGGTGCTGCGGGCGCCCAGGAAAAAATCAGGCGTTGGGTTCGGAATGACCTGATCCCCGCGGATATTATCGGACAGGTTAGTATCGAAGTTGCCCACGCCGTTGAGGGTGTTTCGGCCAAAGCGGTCAACGCCAGCCGAGGCTACGGCGTTGACCGAAGGAACCAGAAAGCCTCGGCTGTAGTCGAACGCAGCCCGGGCCACTTCGATCCGCTGGGTGGCAATCCGCAGGTCGAGGTTACCCGCCAGGGCCGTATCGATGAGCGACACCAGACTGGGGTCGGCAAAGAAAGTGCGCCAGCCCTGGGCGGCAATGCTGGACGTATCCTGACTGCCGGCAAAGGAACCCGGCAGGGGATGGGGCACGGAGGGTTGTACCGGCCGGGCTACCTGACAGCTACTGATAACCAGAACCAGGGTCGCCAAACGGCCCGCGCTTAGGAAATATGATTTAGGGATGAATGACGGCACCATTGGTGTGGTTTTGTGAATAAGCAGGAACAGAGTCGGCTTCGTGGAGCTGGTCGTCGGTGTCCTCGGGATCACCGTCGGCCGGGGTTTTCGAGCCAAAGCGTTCGGCTAGTTTAGCGAAGATGACAAACAGACCCGGGATCACGACGAGCCCGAACAGCGTTCCGGTCAGCATACCGCCCGCTGCCGCCGTACCGATGGACCGGTTTCCGACGGCCCCCGCGCCCGACGCAATACAGAGCGGAATCAGTCCGGCAATGAACGCAAAGGAGGTCATCAGGATCGGGCGAAGCCGCGAAACGGCTCCTTCCATTGCCGCCTTCACGATCGGCAGCCCTTCTTTCTGTCGCTGGTTGGCGAACTCCACAATCAGAATCGCGTTTTTGCCGAGCAGACCGATCAGCATCACCAGCGCCACCTGCGCGTAGATGTTGTTCTGAAGCCCCATCAGCTGCAAAAAGGCAAAGGAGCCAAACACGCCCGTGGGCAGTGAGAGGATAACCGGCAGCGGCAGGAAGATGCTTTCGTACTGGGCCACCAGCAGCAGGTATACGAACACCAGACAGATGGCGAAGATGTACATGGCCTGATCGCCCGACAGCACTTCTTCCCGGGTCATACCCGACCATTCGAAACCGAACCCTTTGGGGAGCTGGGATTCAGCTACCTCTTCGATGGCCCGAATCGCATCGCCACTGCTGTAGCCCGGCGCTGCGTCGCCGTTGATCATGGCCGAGGTATACATATTGTACCGGGTCAGCTGCTCGGGTCCGTAAACCCGCTGAAGCCGGACAAAGTTGGAGTAAGGTACCATCTCGCCCTGGTCGTTCTTGACCCGCAGGTTGAGTACGTCTTCGGGCTTGGTCCGGTAGCTGGGGTCGGCCTGTACCATCACCTTGTACATCTGACCGAAGCGGATGAAGTTAGACGCGTAATAACTACCCATCAGCGTCTGGAGCGTACCCATGGCGTTATCGATAGACACCCCTTTTTGAGCGGCTTTTTCCTGGTCGACCTGTAACAGGTACTGCGGGAAACTCGGGTCGAAGCTGGTGAACGCGTCCCGGATCTCGGGCCGCTGCTTCAGGGCTTCGATGAATTTGTCGGCTACCTGGGCGGTTTTCTGGAGGTCGCCACTACGGCCCCGGTCCAGCAGGCGCAGTTCAAAGCCGCTCGAGTTACCAAACCCCGGTACGGTGGGCGGAGGGAAGAACTGGATACTGGCATCGTGAATGTGTCCAGTTTTTTCTTCCAGGATCTCGATCAGTTCCTGCATCGTCACCGACCGCTCTTCCCAAGGTTTGAGGTTGATCATCCCCATGCCGTACGAAGCCCCCGCCCCGTCGGTCATAAGGCTGAATCCGGCCAGGGTCGATACGTTTTCGACCGATTCTTCTTTCGACACCACCTCCTCGATCGCGTCCAGCACTTTCTCGGTCCGGTCTACGGTGGCGCCGGCGGGTGTGGTGACGTTCACGTAGATCATGCCCTGGTCTTCGGTCGGAATAAAGCCGCCCGGCAGGATGGTACTAACTCCCCAGGTGCCCAGAATAAAGAGCAAGAGGAGTCCCCAGGTGATCACGCCCCGGTTCAGGACCGGCTGCAGCAGGCGCTGGTACCGGTTCGACAACGCATCGTAGCCCCGGTTGAAGCGGGCGAAAAAACGACCCAGCAGGCCTTTCTGCTGGCCATGAACCGGCCGCAGCAGCAGCGCACAGAGGGCGGGCGTCAGCGTCAGCGCGTTAACCCCCGAAATGACAATGGCGATGGCCAGCGTCAGCGAGAACTGCCGGTAGAAAATACCGACCGGCCCCGACATAAACGCCACGGGCACGAACACCGCCGACATCACCAGGGTAATGGCTACGATAGCTCCGGCAATGTCGCTCATGGCTCCGAACGTAGCCGCCCGGGGCGACAGATGCTCTTCGGTCATCTTGGCATGAACGGCTTCGACCACCACAATGGCGTTGTCAACTACAATACCGATGGCCAGCACCAGCGCAAACAGGGTCAGCAGGTTGATCGAAAACCCGATCATGCTCATGAAGGCAAACGTGCCGACCAGAGCTACCGGCACCGCCAGGGCGCAGATCAGCGTTGACCGCCAATCCTGCAAAAACAGGAACACGATGATAAATACCAGAATAAAGGCTTCGACCAGGGTATGAATAACCTCGTTGATCGACGCGTCCAGGAAGCGGGACACATCGTAGGCGTAGTTATAGGTCATGCCCGTCGGGAACGAGCTTTCTTTCAGCTCGGCCATGCGGGCTTTCACGTTGGCAATAACGTCGCGGGCGTTGGACCCCGGGCGCTGCTTGAGCATGATAGCCGCCGAGGGACGGCCGTCGGTTTTAGACAGGACGCCGTAATCGACGGAGCCGAATTCTACGCTGGCCACATCTTTCAGCCGAAGCAGCGAGCCGTCGGCATTGGCGCGGAGAACCAGATTTTCGTACTGGGCGGGCTCGAAAAATTTACCCGTGTAGCGCAGCACGTATTGCAAAGTCTGAGGGTCGCGGTCGGCACTCTCGCCGGCTTTACCGGGGGCCGCTTCCACGTTCTGCTTCCGGATGGCCGCAATCACCTCGTCGGCCGAGACGTCATACACCGTCATCCGGTCGGGCTTGAGCCACACCCGCATCGAATAGTCGCGGTTCCCCATGATCGCGGCAAAGCCTACGCCATCGATCCGCTTGAGCTCGGCCAGAATATTGATGTCGGCAAAATTGTAGATGAACTTCTCGTCGACGGTAGGGTCGTCGCTGACGATGTTGAGGTAAAGCAGCATGCTGTTCACCTCTTTTTCGGTCTGCACCCCCGCTTTGATCACCTCTTCGGGAAGCTCATCCAGCACGGTAGTGACGCGGGTCTGTACGTTTACAGCGGCCAGATCGGGATCGGTACCTACGTTGAAAAAGACCTGAATGAGGGTTGTGCCGTCGTTACCCGACATGGAGGTCATATAGGTCATGCCCGGCACCCCGTTGATGGCCCGTTCCAGCGGGGTAGCAACGGCTTTGGTAGATACCTCCGCGTTGGCACCCGTGTATTTCGCCGTTACCGTTACCGAGGGCGGAACAATATCCGGAAACTGGGTCACAGGCAGACTGGTCAGGGCCAGTACACCCATCAACACAATCACGACCGAGATGACGGTCGAGAGCAGCGGACGCTTGATGAAGGTTTTGAACATATGCGTTGAGTTTATGTACGGGTTACGCGAGGGGAAGCCTGACGCACAAACTGGGGGAGGTCTGTAAACACTAGTCGGCCGACGCGTACAGGGCGCGCAGTTCGTTGGCGGGTAAGGTCTGGGGCGTAATGGTCAGGCCATCCTTAACGTTCTGGATGCCTTCGTAGACGATCCGCTCGCCGGGACGCAGCCCCGACTGCACGATGTAAAACTGATCGACCCGGCTCCGGGGAATAAAACTGCGGGTCTTTACCTTGTTGTTGGCGTCAACCACGTACACGAAATTTTTGTCCTGTACTTCGAATACGGCTTTCTGGGGAACCAGCAGGGCATCATCCACATCGGTCGACAAACGTACTTTACCCGTAGCCCCGTGGCGCAGCAGCCGGTTGGGGTTCGGAAAGCGGGCCCGGAACGCAATGGTGCCGGAGTTACCTTCAAAAATGGTCTCGGTCGTTTCTATCTTTCCTTTATGAGAATAGGGCGAGTCGTCGGCTAACAGCAGGTCGACTTCCTTGCTGGTCGTCTTGTCGGGGCTTTTCCGTTTCTTGACGAAGGCCAGGTATTCTTTCTCGGAGACGTTGAAGTAGGCGTAGATCTCCCGAACGTCGGATACGGTCGTCAGCAGGGCGCCTTCTTCGATCAGGCTACCCGGCTTAAACGGAATGCGGTTGATGACCCCATCGAAAGGCGCTCTGACGCCCGCCAGCGAGACGTGCAGCCGGGCTTTGGCCAAGGCCGCTTTGGCTTCGTTGATCGATGCCTGAGCCGACTCGCGTTTGGCCCTGGCCAGCTTCAGTTCCGAAGCCGATATGATGTTTTTATCGACCAGCAGCTTTACCCGTTCCATCTCCACTTCTGCCGTTTTGGCCTGGGCGGTGGCGTTTTCGAGGCTGGCCTGCGCCCGGGCGGTTTCCACGCGGTATTCGGCGTCGTTCAGCTGGAACATGAGTTGCCCTTTCCGAACGGGTTGCCCTTCATCGACCAGAATCTTATCGAGGTAGCCGGCTACCCGGGCGCGTACCTCCACGTTCTGCACCGCTTCGAGGTTGCTGGCGTAGTCGTTGTCGAGGGTGGCGTCCTGGTTAGTAAGCTCGATAACCGGGAAAGCCGGTTTTTCCGCTGCCTCTTTTGTTTCGCTCGATTCAGACCGAGCCGAGCAGCCTGCCAGTGAAATCACTAGAGCGCTCACGAAGAAGACACTGATACCCGAAGATGCATTCATAAGATGAGTTATTCTGGACAAAAGTTAGGTGCCGGTGTAAGCCGCTGAACCTGTGGGGTAAATTGAACAGCTTCTACTGTGGCAAATACGGAAAGACTACTAAAGAAGACCTTAGAAAATACTTAGAATTCCCTTAGAGACCACTATAAAAAGAAGTGTTACATTAAAAAAATATAAGAATAACTCCTCATAGTTCATTCTGACCTACGGCGAGTACTGTATAGTGCTAATTGCCCGTCGGCTCCATCGCTTGGTTTACCGCCCGGATTAACGCAACAGCGAGTAGACAAATACTCGCAGGCCATCTCTTCAAAAATTGTATTTTTCAAATATTTTCACCCTCGTATCATAGGAGTCTGATGCGGGTAATTGCCCACGGCTGTACACGCAAAACTCCTCATACGCAACCCGTCGTAGCTGTAGACCGGTTTGAGTATGAGGAGTGGGCAGGCAGACTAGTCTGGAAAAGACTCGTTACTGATCCGTTGAGTCGTCGGTATCGGCCGTGGCAATTTTGGCCAGGTCGGTATTATTGGGCAGCAGGGTGAGTCCGCGTTTGAGCCAGTCGGCCCGGGCGGTTTGGTCTTTGGTGACCAGTTCGTGGTACGATATCAGGTACTTGAAGGCGAGTGCCAAATCTTTCTGATACCGCTTCCGCTCCTCTTCCTTGTCAGCAACCATGCCGATAAACTGCTCGAAATAAGGGCGGGCTTTGCCATTTCTGACGGCCTCTTCGGGCGTGTAGGCGTAGTAGTTAGCCTTGGCCCGGTACAGCACCGTGGGCGAATAATCGGGCGAACCCTGCTGCGCCAGGGCTAGGGCCGAATCGGCTTTGGCGAAGCGAAGCGTATCCCGCTGCAGTTTACCCAGGCTATCGCGGGCAAACCCGAGGGTGTAGTTGCTCATGCCGTACCGGAACAGATCCTGCATGTCGGCTTTGAAGCCGTGTTTAGCAGCTGAGTCGAGCGCGGCCACGGCCTGCGGGTGCTTCTTGGTCCGGTAGTAGTATTTGGCTACGTCGCTGTAGAGGTTCTCGCTGGTATCGGCCGGGGCCGCTTTGAGCAGGTAGGCTATACCGACTGAGTCGTTCTGCGCCTTGAGCGAATCATTGGCAAACCCTTCCTGCGCCAGATACGCCCGTCCCAGGTATTTATAATCGTCGGGCATAGCCTTCTGGGGCGCTTTTTCGAGAAAGGTGCTGATGTTTTCAATGGCTTTCTGCGGCTGCTTCAGCGACGAGTAGGCCCAGCCCTCAATGCGGTAAACGATTGGGTTCTGGGCCAGCACAGCCCGGTTGCTGTCGATGACGTTTACGGCCTGCTGGAAATTGTTGGCCAGGAAATGAAACTGAGCGGACCGGAGCAGCATATCGGCCCGCCGATCGCCCGACACCCGAATGTACTGATCGGTATAGTTGGCGGCCTCCTTGTAGCGATTGACGAGGTAATAAAGTTCGGCCAGCTGTCGGTAAGCCGGGGCGTAGCGGGGATTGGCTTCGATGGCTTTTTTGTAGTTCTCGACCGACAGGTTCAGGTTTCGACCCTGCCAGTAGATATCGCCAATCCGCTGATAGACCCGGGAGGCATCCATGCCCATTTCCAGCGCACTCTCGTAGCGGGTAACGGCGGTCCCGGCGTCTTTATTCAGGTAGTGCGCATCGCCCAGCGCCAGCTGAACCGACGCGTTTTTCTTGTCCCGCTCGGCAGCCTGGTTCAGATAATCGATGGCCGAAGCCGCGTTGACGACCCGCGGATAACGAGGCTTGATGGAACCACTGTCGGGGGTGAGATACCCTGTGTAGGCTTCGCCGATCCGGTACAGGATGTCCGCGTTTTTTCCTTTGCTTTTCTTGACCACATCGGCCAGTTTGGCGCTGGCTTCGGTGGTGTTGTTCTGAACCAGATGGGTAATGGCAATACCCGTTTCGTTGAGCGGTACCCGCTTCTCGTCCGAAGGAACTCCTTTCTCGAACCAGATGCGGGCCGAGTCGGGCTGGCCGGCGCGCAGATAGCCGTAGCCAGCGTTAAAGTACGTCTGCATGCCCGGATTCTGCTGAGCGTCCTGCCGAAGTTTCTGTTTGGCTTCGTCGAAGCGGCCCATATTCATCAGGGTCGGTGCATCGGGAGCCGGCGTCTGAGCCGACGCCTGTATAGTAACCAGCAAACCGACAACGGCCAGTGGTCCTAAAAGGGGATGCTTGTTTTTCATAACATGTAGGGTTAATTCAGTATTCCTGAGCAGCGGGATGCTGTCTTCGATGGTGGCAAGATGGACGCGAAACCTAAGAAGGAGCTTAGGATATACTTAGAATTGGCTTAGAGAGGGCTAATCAGGGACAGCGTACCCCGCTTATAACCATTGTACCAGACCGACAAAGCGGCAGAAATAGTCTGGTCGAAGTGGCAGCGCGTTCATAAACAGTATGCCCAGCTCAGGAGTAAGCCTAAGGGGCGGGTAGGGGATTTGGCAAAACCTTACAATCTGCTTAGAACCGCCCGGGCCGTAAACCACAATCGAAATCAGGTCGTTGTCTAGCTAATCAATGGTGTTCATCAATGATCAACAAAGAATCCCGGTATGCCCGGGTTTTGGCCTGGATCGACCAGTACGTGATTCGTCGGGTCTATACGGGACCGGTACGACGGGTTATTTTGCAGAGTTTGCCGTTCTGGGTGGCCTCATTGCTGACCGGGCTGGTAGCGGTAGGCTACGAAAAAGCCTTTGAATGGGCAGAAGAGCTTAGTTTTCACTGGTTTCATACTAACCCGCTCCTGACATTCGTCCTGACGCCGGTAGCTTTCCTACTAGCCTGGGGACTGGTGCGCTGGCTGGCGCCGGCCGCGCGGGGCAGTGGTATTCCGCAGGTCATGGCCGGCATTGAATTATCCCATCCCAAAACCCACGGCTACACGGCGTATCTGCTGAGTCTGCGGGTGGCGGTGGTCAAAGTAATCAGCAGTGTAGCCCTGCTGCTGGGGGGCGGGGTCATTGGGCGCGAGGGGCCAACCATCCAGATATCGGCCGCCATATTCAGGGCAATCAACCGGCTGCAACCCGCCGGCTGGCCGCAGCTGTCGCGGCAGATTGCGCTGGTAACGGGCGGGGCGGCTGGCCTGGCGGCTGCGTTCAACACCCCACTCGGCGGTATTGTCTTCGTAGTAGAGGAGCTGACCCAAACCCACATCACCCGGTTTCGAACCGCCGTCTTCACCGCCGTCATCATTGCCGGTATGACGGCGCAGGCTATTCAGGGGCCGTATCTGTACCTGGGCTTTCCGAAGGTTACGGTCTCTACGGGCTGGCTGCTGGGTATCGTGATGCTGATTGCGTTGTTGTGTGGGCTGGCGGGTGCTCTTTTTGCCAAAACCCTGCTGTGGATCAACCGCTACCGCCAGCGGTTCAGGACGCTGCCGGCACAGGCGGGCTGGGTGGCCGGTTGCGGGCTGCTGCTGGCCGGACTGGTGTTCTGGGTAGGCATGGACGCGGCCGGGACGGGTAAACCCATTATCAACCGCCTGCTGTTTCAGAATACGGGCGAGACCCCCTGGTACTTGTTTCCGGTGCGGTTTGCGGGTATGGCGCTCAGCTACAGCAGCGGAGGAGCCGGGGGCGTATTTGCCACTTCGCTGAGTGCCGGGGCCATCCTGGGCGATGCGCTGGGGCGACTGGCCCGCATATCGCCTGCCGATCATAACCTCATCATCCTGGTCAGTATGGTAAGCTTTCTGACCGGGGTCGTTCGGTCGCCGTTTACCGCGGCCATTCTGGTGCTTGAAATGACCGATCGCCACTCGGCTATTTTTCAGCTGCTGCTGGGCGGGCTTATGGCGCAGGGAGCCGCGTCGCTGGTCGATCCGGTGTCTTTTTATGAACACCTCAAGGAAGGGTTTGTGCGCGAAGCCAGCACCCGACCCAACCCGCAGCAGCCCGAAAACCGGCCCTTAGCGGTCGAATAAGGAGGTAGCCAGTTGGTTCCGGCTAATAGCAAAACGGGCTTTTCGGGCGGCTGCTGCATACAAAACAGCCCGTAGCCAGTTCCTTATATAATATCCTATCAAACAAGGCGAGTAACTGGCCGGGGTAGGTGCGCTACTAAACCAGCAAGATCATGACTCAACGTAAAGCAACAGAAACCGAAAATCTGTATTGGTACAAATACGCCATTATCTACGAATTACACATAAAAGCATTTCGCGATGGCAATGGCGATGGCATTGGTGATTTCCAGGGCCTGCTCGAAAAACTCGACTACCTGCAGGAACTGGGGGTGACGGCCATCTGGCTGCTGCCGTTCTATCCATCGCCCCTACGCGACGACGGCTACGACATTGCCGATTACTACACCATCAACCCCTCGTACGGAACCATCGAGGAATTCAAAACCCTGCTCGACGAAGCCCATCAGCGCAATCTGAAGGTTATTACCGAGCTGGTCATCAACCACACCTCCGATCAGCATCCGTGGTTTCAGCGGGCCCGGAAAGCTCCCAAAGGCTCGCCCGAACGCGATTATTACGTCTGGACCGACAACCCCGAGCAGTACCGCGATGTCCGGATCATTTTTCAGGATTTCGAGAGCTCCAACTGGACCTGGGACCACGAAGCGCAGCAGTACTACTGGCACCGGTTCTTTCATCACCAGCCCGACCTGAACTACGATAGCCCGGAGGTACAGGCCGAGATTTTCAAGCTCATCGACTATTGGTGCGAGCTGGGCGTCGATGGGTTCCGGCTCGATGCGGTGCCGTACCTGTTCGAGCGCGAAGGGACCAACGGCGAAAACCTGCCCGAGACCCACGACTTCCTGAAGAAGCTGCGAAAACACATCGATGATCATTTTCCGGGCGTGGTTTTCCTGGCCGAGGCCAACATGTGGCCCGAAGATTCGGCCTCTTACTTCGGCGATGGCGACGAGTGTCACATGAACTACCACTTCCCGGTCATGCCCCGCATGTTCATGTCGCTGCAGATGGAAGACCGGTATCCAATCACCGACATCTTCGATCAGACGCCGGCTATTCCGGACAACTGCCAGTGGGCCATCTTCCTGCGCAACCACGACGAACTGACGCTGGAGATGGTGACCGATGAGGAGCGCGACTACATGTACAAGACCTACGCCAAGGACCCGCGGGCCAAAATTAACCTGGGTATCCGGCACCGGCTGGCCCCGCTGATGGGGAACAACCGGAAGAAAATTGAGCTGCTCAACAGTTTACTATTCTCCCTGCCAGGCACGCCCGTTATCTACTACGGCGACGAAATCGGTATGGGCGACAACGTCTATCTCGGCGACCGCGATGGCGTGCGGACACCCATGCAGTGGTCGCCCGACCGGAACGCTGGTTTTTCGGGTACGAATCCCCACCGGCTTTACCTGCCCACCATCCTGGACCCGGAGTATCACTACGAGTCGGTGAATGTGGAAACCCAGCGACGTAATACCTCGTCGCTGTTCTGGTTCATGAAACGCATGATCCACCTGCGTAAGCGATACAAGGCTTTCGGGCGGGGGGATATGACGTTTCTGCCCGTCGAGAACCCCAAAGTACTGGCTTTCACCCGGACCTACGAAGACCAGACCCTGCTGGTTATCGTCAACCTCTCCAAATTTGCCCAGCCTGCGGCCGTGGAGTTAAGCGGATTCGGTGGTTACGTACCCGTTGAGGTATTCAGCAAAAACGCCTTCCCGCCGGTTCCCGACAACGAAACCTATGCATTCACGCTGGCGGCCCATGACTACCAGTGGTTCATTCTCGACAAAGTAGCGGCCGAATCGGTGAGCCTCTCGCAGCTGCCGGGTATGCGGATCAATAACTGGCCTGGCCTGCTTCAGGGGCGCACCCGCGAGCAGCTGGAAACCGAAATACTCCCGGCTTATCTGCCCAAAACCGACTGGTTCGGAGCCGATAAACCGCCTATCTACGGTTTGAGTATCACCGCGCAGGCCAGCCTGCCCCTGGCAGAAGGATCAGCCTATATTCTATTGCTGGAAGTAGCCTACGAGCGTGGACTGCCCGAAACGTACCAGCTGACACTGGCCTTTGCCGGCAGCGGTGCCGCCGATAAGCTGACCAGCAACTGTCCGCAGGCTGTCATGGCCAGCCTGCAGGTGGGTACCGAAACCGGCGTACTGTGCGATGGCCTGTACATGGCCGAGGTGCAGCTGGCCCTGCTCCGCCACATAGCGAGTGAACAGACCGGATCGGCCGATAATCTGGTATTCCTGACCACCCCGATGCTTCAGGAATACGTTCGGGAACACGGGGACAGCAAGCCGAAGCTGAGCACGGCAGAGCGGGGCTACGCGTCAATCACGTACGACTTATCGTGGCAGCTGAAGCTATACCGTAAGGTAGATCTGGCCACCAACCCCGATACCGAACTGACGCGCTTCCTGTCCGAACAGGCGGATTTTGCGCATGTGCCCGCCTATGCCGGTGCTCTTGAGCTGGGCCCCGCCGGCAACCGGGTGATGCTGGGCGTGATGCAGCGGATGGAAGACCGGCATGGCGACGGGAAGAGCTATATCCTGGACCGGGTTACCAACTACATCGAGCGGATTCTGGCGCGGGATAAAGAGCAGCTGGAAGCGGCCCTGGCTGCACCCCGCGGCACGCTGAGCCAGCCCGTGGCGTTCAGCGACCTGCCCGCCGAAACCGAAGAGCTGCTGGGTCGGCGGGCGGCCGAGCAGGCCCGTTTGCTGGGCATACGGATCGGTCAGATGCACCTGGCCCTGGCGTCGGATAAGCAGCAGAAGGAGTTTGCGCCCGAGGGCTTCTCCCTGCATTATCAACGGTCGCTCTTCTCGGGTTTGCAGACGCTGGTGCGCGAAAGTTTCCAGACGCTTAAACGGACGCAGGGACGGTTACCCGAGTCGGTCCGGCAGGAGATCGATCAGCGGCTGCCCGCCAAAGAGCAGGTGCTGGCTACCCTCCGCCGTATTTATGCCCGGAAGCTGGATATCGACAAGATCCGGATACACGGCAACCTGCAGCTGGATAAAATTCTGGTTACCGGGCGCGACGTGGCCATTCAGGATTTTGGCGGTGATCCGGCCCGCAGCTACAGCGAACGCAGGCTGAAGCGCTCGCCCCTGCGCGACGTGGCCTCGCTGATTCGCTCGCTCTATTACGTTACCTACGAAGGCTTCCTGCAGAGCGATCAGCTGACCCGCGAGGAGGCTCCCCGGCTGCTGCCGTTTGCCGATGTATGGGCCCAGTACATGAGCGGGTTCTTCCTCAAAGCGTATCTGCAGACGGTAGAGTCGAGCTCGTTCGTGCCGGCCCGGGTCGATGACCTGCAGATGCTGCTGGAAACCTACCTGCTCGAAACCGCCATTGCTGATCTGACTCACGAGCTGAACCACCGGCCCGACTGGGTGCGGTTGCCCCTGCAAATCATCGGTCGGGTGGTGTCCGATCCGGTCACCGATCCCGTTCCGGCCGCTACCGAGCCCGAACCGGCCGGGTAGCTCATTTCCGTAATCAAAACCGCAACCCGTAATGCGAATTGAGTTTAAGTGCCTTCTTGTTAGTGTATTATTGCTCCCCGGCCTGGCTGATAGCCAGGCGCAGCGGGTGTTGTCAAAAGAAACCTCATCAGGATCGGTGCTGGCCGGTCCTGATGAGGAGTTTGGGGCGCTCTTCCGGGAGGTTCAGCTGAAGGCTGTTTTTCCGGACTCGAAAACGTTTGCCGACTGTATCCCCCGGTTTCCGACGGCTACGATTCTGGCCAATTACAATCAGGCCAGTCAACAGCGGGACTTCGATCTGAAGTCGTTCGTACTGCAACATTTCGTCGTACCAACGAAACCGGCTTCGGGCTATACCAGTAAAACCGGCCAGTCAGCTCAGCAGCATATTAATGACCTGTGGCCGGTGCTGACCCGTCCGGCCAGCCCGCGCTCCAAAGCGGGTACCCTGACCGGGTCGCTCATTCCGCTGCCCAAATCGTACGTGGTGCCGGGCGGGCGTTTCGGGGAAATTTACTACTGGGACAGTTACTTTACCATGCTGGGCCTGCGGGCATCGGGGCAGAACGCCCAGATCCGCAACATGGTCGATAATTTCGCCTACCTGATCAATACCTTCGGTTTTATTCCCAACGGCAACCGGACTTATTTTCTGGGGCGCTCGCAACCCCCGTTTTTTTCGTTCATGGTCAGCCTGCTGAGCGAAGTACAGGGCCGCCGGGTTATTGTCAGCTACCTGCCCCAGCTGCAGAAAGAATACGATTTCTGGATGGATGGCAAGGACCAGCTGACGGCCCAGTCGCCGGCGTACCGACGGATTGTCCGGCTGGCTGACGGGGTTTACCTGAATCGCTACTACGATGATCGGCAGACACCGCGGCCCGAGTCGTACCGGGAGGATGTCAATCTGGCGCGCAATGCCAAAGACCCGCAGGCTCTGTATCGCCACATCCGCGCCGGGGCGGAGTCGGGCTGGGATTTCAGCACCCGCTGGTTTCGCGACGGCAAACGGCTGCGAACCATCCATACCACCGATTTTATTCCGGTCGATCTCAATTCGCTACTGGTCAACCTGGAATGGCTGCTGGCTGAGGGCTACTCACTGAAAGGCGATCAAAATCGGGCCAAAAACTACCGTCAACTGGCTCAGCAACGGCGCGATGCGATTCAGCGCTATTGCTGGAGTGCCAGAAACCAGTTTTTCTTCGATTATGACTTCGTTGCGCGCAAACAGGCTACCGTCTATTCCCTGGCTGGTGTCTACCCGCTTTTTGTACGGATCGCAACGGCCAGCCAGGCGGTGAGTGTAGCGCGCCAGCTGGAAAAATCATTCCTCAGGCCGGGTGGCCTGACAACGACCCTCGTTCGCTCCGGAGAGCAGTGGGACGCGCCCAATGGCTGGGCACCCTTACAGTGGATTACCATTCAGGGGCTCCGTCAGTACAGACAGGTGCCGCTGGCCAACCGGATCAAAACCAGCTGGGTCAACGAGAACCTGCGGGTCTATAAAGCTTCCGGCAAGATGGTCGAAAAGTACGACGTCATCAGCACCGCCACCGCCAAAGGGGGCGAGTACCCCACGCAGGATGGCTTCGGCTGGACCAACGGGGTTCTGCTGCGCTTATTGACCGAAAAGTGAGCCGATTAAGCGTCGGCTCGCTGTTCGGTCAATAAGGGGCCTGGGCTGGTTTCGTTTAAATGGCACTTGTCATCAGGGAAAGAACCAGGTTGACTTCAAACTCGATCTGCAGAACGTGCTCCTGCACAACCTGATCGGTATAAGTGTCCAGTTGTTCGAGGGTGCTGCATTGCTGGGCGAGGGTGGGCATACCGGCGCTCAGGGCCGTACCCCGCAGCTTATGGGCGGCTCCCTTGATCCCCGACGGATTCAGGGGCAGAAGGCTCGATTGAAGAACCGACAGCGATTTGCGCAGTTCGAACCCGGCGGCTTCTACCAGTTCCCGAATAAACGTCGGATCCTGGCCCGCCAGGTTTTTGATGACATCAGGATCGTAGTGGGCAACGTGGTCAACCGTGGTCCGGGGCGTAGCAGCGGAGGTAGGCTTAGCCGGTTCGGGTATAGCCCGCAGCCATTTATGGAATACCGATACAATGGTTTCTTCCACAATGGGTTTGGCCACAAAGTCGTCCATGCCCGCGGCCAGGCAGCGTTCACGTTCTCCCTTTACCGTACCGGCCGTCAGGGCAATGATGGGTACGTGGCGGCCCTGCTGTAACTCCCGAATACGCTGCGTGGCCTCGTAGCCGTTCATCAGGGGCATCTGTATATCCATCAGGATGAGGTCGGGCTGAACGGATGTGTACTGTTCAACCGCTTCCAGTCCGTTCAGGGCTTCGCTGATCTGCACGTTGGGTACAATGCGGGATACAATGGTTTTCGCCAGCAGCTGATTGATGTGGTTATCCTCCACTAGCAACACCTTCACCAGGGTAGGCTCCGATCGCGTGGGCGGATTGTCGGCGGGCTGTACGGGCTTCGGTTCCTGCTGATTCAGCCGGGATAAGGCATGGTACAGCTCAACCATTTTAATCGGTTTGACGAGTCGCTGGTTAATGGCCAGTTCTTCGCTGGCCCTGATGATTCGCTCATCATCGGAAGAGCTGTGAAGCAGGATGATAGCCTGTTGCTCGCTGGGGAAGTTAGCCCTGATTTTTTCTATCGTTTCGATGCCATCCATGTAGGGCATGTGATAATCCATCAGGATAACATCATACTGCCGGTGCTGCCCCAGTAATTGTAAAGCATCGAACCCATTGCGGGCTTCATCAACCTGAATCTGTTTGAGCGAAAACATCTGACGCAGGATCAGCCGGTTATTTTCGTTATCGTCAACGATCAGCACTTTCCGAATCAGGTTAACATCGCGCCAGAGAATGGGCTCGCCCAGTTCTGTTTTCAGCCGGATGTCGAAGAAAAAGCAGCTGCCCTGACCAGGTTCGCTCGTGAGCTGGAGCTGGCTACCCATCAGGCCAAGCAGTTTATTGGAGATGGTCAGCCCCAGCCCGGTGCCGCCGTACTTCTTGGTGGTCGACGGGTCGGCCTGCGAAAAGGCTTCAAAAATGCGTTCCTGCATCTCCGGCTGTATGCCAATGCCGGTGTCGCGTACTTCGAATCGGTAGGTAACGAGCGGCTGCCTGCTGTCGGTGAGCGGCTTTATTTTCAACTCTATTTCCCCGCGTTCGGTGAACTTGACCGCGTTGCCGAGCAGGTTGACCAGCACCTGCTTGAGCCGAACGCTGTCGACATGAACGAAGCGGGGGAGGTTGGTCGGCAGGTTCAGCAGCATCTCAAGCCCTTTCTGCTGAGCCTGATAGGTTATGATGCCCGCTGCCTGGCTGCTGAGTTCGTAAAGGTCCACTTTCTCCAGAGACAGCTCCAGCTTGCCAGCCTCGATTTTCGAGAAATCAAGAATGTCGTTGATGATACTCAGCAGCGCATTGGCCGATTGGCTTACGATCGATAAGTACTGATGCTGGGTGGCATTGAGGGAGGTCTTCAGGACCAGATCGGTAAACCCGATCACCCCGTTCAGCGGGGTTCTGATTTCGTGGCTCATGTTGGCTAGAAACTCCGATTTGGCCATGCTGGCCTGTTCGGCCAGGAGCTTGGCTTTTCTGAGTTCGTCGCGTTGCTGGCAGGCTTCGGTAATATCCTGGGTAAACATCATGATCCCCCCGATCGACCCGTCGAACTGGTACCAGGGACGTACCTCCCAGCGGAGATACTGATCGTGGTTCCAGCCGTTGGGGCGCCATACATCTTCGTCGTTTTTCTCCACGGCCCCTTCGATGCAGCGGGCGTGCAACGCTTTCCAGGCGTCCGAAATATTCGGAAAAACGTCGTAATGGCTCCGGCCAATTACGCTCTCGGTCAGCTGATAGTCTTCCATCCATCGGTTACTAACCGCGATGTATCGAACTGAACGGTCAAACATGGCCACGGCCGCCGGGGCATGTTCGACAAAAGCCGACAGCCGCGACTTTTCGTTCATGAGCGCCTGTTCAGCCCGCTTTTTGTCATCAATATCCTGGAAGGTACCGTATAGCCGTTTGCATACGCCCCCCTCAAATTCCGGGGTTCCTACCGTGCGCACCCACACGGTTCGGCCCGTTGCGGTGACAATCTGCAACTCGATATCGTACGAGATTCCCTGCTGAATCGCCCGGTTCAGGGCCTCCGTGATCAGCAAGTATTGGGGCCCCTCGAAGAAATTGACTGCTGTCTCAAACGTAGGTTTATAGTCGTCTGGAACTTCATGGATGGCTCTCGTTACCCTCGACCAGTCGATCGTATTTTTTACCATATCTACCGACCATGTACCAATGCGGGCTACCTCGTTAGTCTGCTCAAGGATATGCTGGGTCCATTTCAGGTCCACTTCGAGTTGATGCCGGCGGGTAATATCAATCGCATTGCCAATGACAAAAACATCGCCGGAAAGCTCCTTCTCCAGGGTATTGTTAAACAGCCAGATCAGCAGAGAGCCATCTTTATGGTGGGTGTGCATGATCCCATTGGCCTGGCCGGTATCCCGAATGGTCGTCAGGTAATCATTCAGCTTCTCGTGGTGATGTTTGGGAACAATATCGTGCAGCCGACCCCCGATGAGTTCGTCGGGCTGGTACCCCAGCGCCTGGGCCCCGGCCGTATTGACCGTCAGGAAACGGCCCTCCAGATCGTGGATGCACATGAACCCCTGGGAATTTTCGAAGAAGGACCGGAACTTGCTCTCTGACTGAAAGAGCTGCTGCTCTTTCCGCTTTTCGTTGGTCACGTCGCGCGCAATGGCGAAAATGGACCCGGTGCCCGGTTCAGGCGTAGCCACCCACTGCAGGTTTCTGTACGACCCATCCTGACACCGAAACCGGTGAGAAAAGTTAACGGTCGGGTTGCCGGCCGCCAGCCGGTTAATTTCCTGCTGGGTTGACTGAACGTCGTCCGGGTGGACCAGGTCGGCAAAGGAGGTCTGCAACAGATAGGCCTCATCCCACCCCAGAATGTGCGAAAAGGCGGGGTTCAGCCGCTTGAAGTAGCCGTCAGTACCCGCCACACAAATCAAGTCGTTTGACAGGGTAAATAGATTATTAAGGTAAACCTGTTCCTGTTTCTGCCGGTTTTCGATCAGCAGCTCGGTGGCCATCTCGGCCAGGGTCTGCAGGGCTTTCCGTTGATCTTCGGTTAATTTCCGGGGGGCGTTATCCAGTACGCAGAGGGCGCCCAGCGAATAGCCGTCAGGGTCTATCAGTGGGTAGCCCGCGTAAAAGCGTAGATAAGGATCATTGACAACCAGCGGACTATCCTGAAAGCGGGTGTCCAGGTGCGTATCTTCAATTTCCAGTAATAGCGTGTCAAGGATGGTATATTGACAGAATGAGGTGTCCCGATCGGCTTCCTGGGTCTCAATACCAACATACGATTTTACCCAGAGTCGGTTTTCGTCGACCAGCGACAGCAACGAGATAGGCGTCTGACAAATTTGGGAAGCCAGTTCGGTTAGTCGGTCAAACGTTCTTTCGGGAAGGGTGTCCAGAATCTGATATTGATGAAGGGCTTCCAGGCGTTTTTTTTCGTTCGGTGGAATCAACATGCTACTCCGTAGGTAAGTATTCGGCAACTAAAGATAGGCAATAATGAGAATTTGTTTATGAAAAATAATAATAGTAAACAAAAATTACTTACTCGGTCGTGTCCTGACCAGGTTGCGGTTACGGAGAGAGTAATTTCCCCAGTCAGCCCAGATGGGTGGTCCGATGTGATCTACCTGCTATTGTATTCTTCGACACCAGGTGTCGGGTGGGCTTCCCTTTTTTATGGAGCACCAGTTTATGCCGTGATGCGGTCGCTGGTTCGCTCGATTGGGCGATACGTTGCGTAACGGCCCAGGCGGTCATAAGGGGTTGTTTGAGGAAGGCGTGATAAGAAGGTAAAGCTACGCAGAGACCGGATCTTACACCCCCCAGCCCCGCGACGGCGGCCCGGCCTAAAAGCTTGTTTGGGGAAGAGTTGATAAAAAGATAAAACCGTGAAGAGACCGGCCTTTTCACCCCCCAGCCCCCTAAAGGGGGAGCCGTCCGCGCCGAATGGGCTCCCCCTTTAGGGGGCTGGGGGGTGAAAAGGTAGCCCATTCGGGCTAGAGGAATTCACATAAATTCCTGCCCCAAACAAGCTCTTACGGATTATCTCAGTCGGGGACAGCCATCGAGAAGTAAGGAAGACCGGCCGTTTCGGTATACCTGGCGGGTCTCTTACTGGTCAGTAGTCAATAATCAACTATTGGGTGGACCTTTTTACCGACTGGGTTCGATTTCGGCTCTGTAGCCGTCTGCTCACCGCTAGGTTTGTCTTGCTAATCATAGCCGACAAGCACCATGAAAAAGACAGTTTGGGTCATCGGATGGCTGGTACTACTGGGGGGTACCGGATTCTGGCTGGCCTACAATCAGCAAACCCAACAGGCTCAGGTTCAGGCAGCAGCTCTTCCCCTCCCCGTAACGGTAACCGTTGCGCCCGTTCGTCGGCAATCGCTGACAACTGAAACCAGCTACATTGGCCAAAGCACCTATTGGCGTGAAGTAGCCATGACGGCCACCACGCAAGGGATCGTCCGTAGGCTTTATATCCGGCTTAATGGCTCAGTCCGGGAAGGTCAGCCGCTGCTTAGGGTAGATGCTGACGTCAACGAAGCATCGCTGGTCGTGGCCGAGGGAACGCTCGCCAAAGCGCGGCAGGATCTGGTTCGTTACGAAACGCTGCACCGCGAAAACAATAGTACCGCCAGCGAGGTCGAGAATGCGCGTCTGCAGGTACGTAACGCCGAGTTTCAGCTACTGTCCATCCGCAAACAGGTTGGCGATGCGCTCATTAAAGCGCCCATTGGCGGTACGATTACCGAGAAGCCCATCGAGCGTGGGATGTTCATTGCCCCCGGAACACCGCTGGCCACCATCACCGATGTGTCGGCTGTTAAAGTGACCATCAGTGTGCCCGAAACCGAACTTACTGACTGGGCCGTTGGTCAGGTCGTGCCGGTCCGGTTTGAGGCCTATCCGGGCGTACCCTTTCGCGGCACGGTGCACCACATCGGGCTGAAAGGGGGAGACTGGTCGGTTTCCGGAACCTCCGTTCCGGGAACCTCCGTTCCGGGCCGGTTTCCCGTGGAGATACGCGTCAACAACGCCAATACACGATACCCGTTACGGGTTGGCCTGACCGCCCAGGTTAGCCGCAACAAGAGGCCGGTAACCCCTGTACTGACGATTCCGCGAACGGCAATTATCCAGAACGGCGACTCAACTGCGGTTTATGTCCTGCAAGGCCAGCGGGTTCTGCGTCGCCCCATCCAGACGGGCGATGTGGTTGGCACCGATCTGGTGGTGCGCCGGGGCCTAGAGGCCGGGGAACGGATCGTGGTCAGTGGGGCTACGGGTCTGCGTAATGGGCTTCCTGTTCACTCGTCAACGCTACAACCATGAACCTTACGCAACTGTCCATAACCCGGCCCATTCTGATCATTGTCCTGTTTTTGGTACTCGGTATCGTCGGCCTGTTTTCGTATACGCAACTGCGTTACGAACTGCTGCCCAATATCGCAACGCCCTTTGTCACGGTTGCGACCGTATGGCCGGGCGCGTCACCGGGCGAACTGGAATCGTCGATCACGCGGCCCGTCGAAGAAGCCGTTTCGACCGCCGACAAGGTCAAACGCATCACCGCCCAGTCGCTGGAAAACATATCGCTGGTGACCATCGAGTTCCGGCAGGAAGCCGATCCCGATAAGGCATTGCAGGAAACCCAGCGCCGGGTTAACGATATACTGGCCAAACTACCGGTTGGCAGCAAAACCCCGCAGGTCAGCAAATATTCCCTGACTGATCTGCCCGTGTTGCGCGTGGCTATCACGAGCCAGCTGCCCCCGCTCGAGCTGGGGACACTGCTGAAAAACCAGATCAAACCACGGCTGGCGCAGGTACCCGGCGTGGGTCAGGTCAGTTTCGTGGGCCTCGCCGAAACGGAAGTGGCCGTCGACCTGGACGTCCGCCGGTTGGAAGAACGCCGGTTGTCGGTTCTTCAGGTGACGAATGCGATTCGGCAGGCCAACCTCAATGTCCCGGCTGGTAATGTTAAAGACCACGACGCGCTGTACTCGGTGCGCGTGGTCGGTAAAACGGACGAGTTAAGCCGTTTGCGGTCGATTGTGGTTTCCAACGGCCAGTCACGGCCCGGCCAAACCATTCGGCTGGGGGAAATTGGGACCATCCGGACGCAGGCCAGGGACGCTGAAAATATCAACCGCTACAACGGCCGGTCGTCGGTTGGGGTACTGATAACCAAGCAATCGGGCGCGAATAATGTGGAGATCAGCCAGCGCGTCAGGGCCGAGATGCAGACACTCCAGACCGACTTTTCGGCGCAGGGCCTTCACTTCGACGTGGCTCAGGACGGTTCCGAATTTACCCTGGCTGCGGCCGAAGCCGTTAACCACGATCTGTTTCTGGCCATTGGGCTGGTGGCGCTGGTCATGTTCGTGTTCCTGCACAGCCTGCGCTCGTCGCTGATCGTAATGGTCGCTATTCCGGCTTCGCTGCTTTCCACTTTCGTCTTCATGAACCTGTTGGGCTTTTCGCTGAACCTGCTGACGCTGCTGGCCCTGTCGCTGGTGGTCGGCATTCTGGTCGACGACTCGATTGTGGTGCTGGAAAACATATACAAACAGTTGGAACACGGCAAGGAAAAGCGTCAGGCCGCGCTCGACGGTCGTAACGAGATCGGCTTTGCCGCCCTGGCCATCACGCTCGTCGATGTGGTTGTTTTTGTACCGCTCTCGCTGGCACCAGGCCTGATCGGCGATCTGATGCGTGAGTTTGCGCTGGTCGTTGTCATCTCCACCTTATTTAGTCTGCTCGTTTCGTTCACGCTGACGCCCATGATCGCGTCGCGCTTTGGACGCTTAGAACCTTTGACCAAATATACCCTGATGGGTAGGTTTAGTTTGTGGTTCGAGCGGCAGTACGATTGGATAAGCAACAGGTATCTTCAGGGGCTGGCCTGGGCGCTGGAACACCGCAAAACGGTTGCCAGCCTGGTTCTGGTCCTGTTTGTGGGCGCTTTATGGCTTCCGGTTTCGGGCTTCATCGGCACTGAATTTACCGCCCCCGCCGATAAAGGCGAAGTGCAGGTTATTGCGCAATTGCCCGACGGCGCAAAACTGGAACAGACCGATGCGATGGCGAAACGACTGGAAAGCGCCTTTCGCCGGATGCCCGAGGTAACCAAGGTCTTTACCAATGTTGGGGCTAATCCGGACGGTTTTGTCGGCGTGCCCACCACCCATACGGCCGAGCTGAACCTGACGTTCAAACCACGCGAGGAACGTACCCGCAGCCTGGCTCAGTTGTCACGGCAGGTCAAAGAAATCATTGCCCGCGAGCCGGGTGTGCGGATGCGTGTTTCGCCCATTGGGCTGCTCGGCTCCGACGCGACCCAACCGATTATCGTGATCGTCAACGGGGCCGATCGGGCACAGGTGCAACAGCAGGCCCGCCGAATTGGCGACCGAATGTGTTCAATTCCGGGTACCGCCGACATTCGGTTGTCGGGCGAAAGCCTGAAACCGGAGGTGCAGATTTCCGTTGATCCCGAAAAACTGGCCCGCTACGGCCTGACTACCGAAGAGGTGGGGGGCCTCCTGCGCACGGCACTGGCCGGATACGACGACCTGACGATACAGCAGAACGACGTGTCGGTGACCGTTCGGGTACGGCTTCAGGAAACGGACCGCAACCGCACCGCTACACTCCGCCGACTCACGCTCATTAACCCCGCTGGTCAGCCCGTGGCGCTGCACCAGATTGCCGAGGTGCACGATGCGTTCATGCCCGCCCTGCTGGAACGCAAGGACCGCAGCAACGCCGTGACTATTTATTCGCAGGTGATTGGTCGGCCGGTGGGCGCCATTGGTGAGGATATCCGGCAAGCGGTTACAGCCCTGAACGTACCCCCCGATGTGCGCATCACCTACGGCGGTGATCTCGAACTTCAGGACGATGCCTTCGGCAAGCTGGGGCTGGTGTTTGGCGCAGCCATTCTGTTCATGTACCTCATCATGGTTGCGCTGTACAACTCGTGGCTGTATCCGTTTGTCGTCCTGTTCTCGATTCCGGTGGCCGTCGTGGGTGCGCTGCTGGCGCTGGCACTGACCATGAATTCACTCAATGTGTTTAGCCTGCTGGGCATGATTATGATGCTCGGACTGGTGGCCAAAAACGCGATCCTGCTGGTCGAACGGGCCAATGAAAACCGGGAGGCAGGCATGACCGTGACCGACGCCCTGCTCGACGCGGGCCAAACCCGCCTGCGGCCGATTTTGATGACGACACTGGCCATGGTGATCGGGATGCTGCCCATTGCCCTGGCTTCCGGCCCCGGCGCGGAGCTAAAAACCGGCCTGGCCTGGGCCCTGATTGGTGGACTGTCCAGTTCCATGTTTCTGACGCTGGTCTTTGTGCCAACGGTCTACCTGGATGTAACGCGGCTGCGGGTATGGGCAAAGGGCCTGAGGCAGAAGGGTAAGGCCGTGGGGCAGGGAGCGAAGGGTAATCGGGCGGGGGTGGCTACGATGCTGGCGGTGATGTTTACGCTTCAGGCGGCCCACGCTCAGCTACCGACCCAATCCCCACTGACCCAGGTCCCAGCCTCTCACCCCTATGCCCTGTCTCTGCAAGACGCCGTAGACCGGGTTCGGCGGGTCAATGGTGAGGTGGTGGTGGCGCAGCTGGAGGTGGACAAAGCTGACGCCCGGCTAGAGGAAGTCAGGCGGGCGGCCTTGCCCACGTTCAGTGCTACCGGGCAATACCAGCACAATATCAAACCGCCCGTTTTTTTCTTCCCGGCCGTAAACATCGACCCGGCAACCGGCTCGTTTGCCTTCGACAACAACCGCCTGACGCCCGTGGCGGCTGCCCTGCCCAACGGCTACACCGGAGCTGTCAACGTGACCATGCCGCTGATCCAGCCCGACCTGCGCATCAGTCGCCGGTTAGCCAGCAACGGTCAGCAGCAGGCCCAACAGCAAGTCCGGGTCGTGGCGAACCGGCAGGTAGCCGAGGTCAAAAAATTGTATCTGTCCGTCCTGTTGGCCCAGGCTCAGCAGCAGTTGGCCCGCCAGAGCATGGCCCGTGCCGACGAAGCCCTGCGCGAAACCCGCAACCTGCTTCGGGTACAGCTGGCCACGGATGCCGACACGCTTCGGGCGTTTGTCGAACGCGAAAACCAGCGCCCAAACCTGTCGAAGCTGGAACGGACCATCCGGCAACTGACGGGTTCACTGGCCACCCTGCTCGACCTGCCCAGCACCGCGCCACTGGTGCTAACGGACTCGCTGACATTGCCAGACGCCGGCCCGCCCCTGACCGACCCCAACGTAGTGGACCAGGCCCTAACCCAAAGGCCCGAACTGCGGCTTCTCGCCCTGTCGCTGGAACAAAGCCAGCGCCAAACCGAGCTCGAGAGAAGCCGAAGCAAGCCAACGCTCGGTTTGTTCGGGCAGCTCAGCACCCAGTCGCAGATGAGCAACTTCGACTTCGGTCGTTCGCGATGGCCGTTGACTGCGTTTCTGGGAGTGCAGTTAACGCTACCGATCTGGAACCCAACCCTCCAGCCCAAAGTACGGCAGGCCCGTCTGGCCTACTTCCAGGCCGGGCGGCAACTGGCCTACAATCGGGCGTTGATCCGCAATGAGGTAACGTACGGTCAGTACGCCGTGGAAGAAGCCCGCGAACGGTTAACGGCTCAGGGCCGGACCATTGCCGCGGCCGAGCGTAGTTATGCTCTCGTCCGGAGCCGCTACCGGCAGGGCCTTGCCCGGTGGAGCGAAGTCGCCGATGCGGAATTAGCCCTGCGGCAGGCCCAAAGCAACCGGGTTCAGGCCCTGTACGACGTGTTGATCGCCACCGTCGAGCTGGATAAAGCCGTGGGTAATGATGAGTCAAAGCCCTAGTTCTCCTCTCTAAACTTGTTTTCTACTCATGCAGACACTGAATCGATTATCGCCCAAAACGTCGAAACGACTGGGTGTTATTCTGTTTGTCGTTTCGTGCCTTACGCTTGTCGCGGCCCTTACCTTGCCCTTTGTCACGCTTCCGCTGGCTGGCACGGCCAGGGCCGGTCTTATCACGGGTATTGCCGTGTTGGGTGAACTGGCCTTTGCAGCATCGGTCGCTTTGCTGGGTAAAGAGTACGTCAATAAAATCAAGGCCTATGTAGTCGTCCCTGTTGCACCATTCAGGTCGTTTTTTCTGGGCGCGGGCGTTGTGGTCTGGGCCGTTGCCACGCTATTACTGCGCTTCGTTGGGCAGTATCTGCTGGTTCCGGGCAATACACCGTTAACGATTGCTGCTTTCGTGGGGGTGGCCATTGGTATGGTTTTGCTGATGAACATTCTGTACCGAACCCGGCACGTTCGCGAGTCGGAAAAACTGCTGGCGGCAACCCTGTTTGCCCTACCCGGCATGCTATTCGACGCGGGAACCTTATTTTTCTTTACCGATGTTTTTCCGAATATGCCCGCATCGGCGGTCCGACCCGAAGCCGATTCGCTGTTTGCCGCCTGGTTGTTTTGCGGATACAGCTTCATCATCCTTAGCGGCTTGATCACCATCAGAAAACCCAACCGACCTGCCTGATGCCATGACTTCTTTCACGAAATGGTTCCGGTTAGTGGGCACGCCTTTGTTTGGCCTGTTGCTGTACCTCATTATTTATTACATCGACCCGCAGTCGTTCAACCACGCCAGCTACCAAGGGCCCGATGCGTGGCAAACCTACTGCGTTGATATCTGCGTGGCGCTGGGTGGTGCCTATTTACTGTCGGAAAGCAGCCTTTGGACAACCCACTGGTTAAATAGACGTATGCCCTGGGACCAGAAGCCCATGCTGCGCTTTATAACCCAGTTTGTCGCGCTCGTCTTCGATAGTGTTCTGATTGTCGGCTTGCTCGTCTGGCTGTTGGTTTTTCTTGAGGACCCGACTTATCAATTTACGGAGGCCGACTGGCTGAGCATTCGCCAAACGGTGGTTTTTGGCAGTCTGATGGCGCTTTTCCTTAACGCCATTCATACGGGGGCCTACTTTTTCGGGCGGTGGCAGGCATCCCTGCTGGAAACGGAACGACTCAAACGGGAGTCGGTCGAGGCTCGCTACGAAGCGCTGAAAAGCCAGCTCGACCCCCATTTTCTGTTCAACAACCTGAATACGCTGACGGCTATTGTCGAAGAAAGCCCCCGGCAGGCCGTCGATTTTATCGAGAACTTATCGCTGGTGTACCGGTACGTCCTGCAAAAACGCGATCAGACGCTGGTAACCCTCGATGAAGAACTTGATCTGGCTCAGGCCTATCTGTACCTGCTCGACAAACGATTCGGGGCCAATCTACAAGCCGAGATCACGATACCGGATCGGTACCGGTCCTGGCAACTCCCGCCCATGACGCTCCAGTTGCTGCTCGAAAACGCTGTTAAACACAACATCGTCGACCGAACCCGGCCGCTGCGTATTCAACTGACAGTAACCGATGGGGGCGAACTGCTCGTTGTGAACAACAAACAAAAGCGCATGACAAGCCCAATGGCCGTTCCAGCCGGGGCTGATTCGCCCGTTGCCGACGACGTACCTGTCCCGTCAACGCTGCCCAAGGGCATGCCTTCGGGCGTTGGGTTACGCAACATTCACAACCGCTACCGGCTCTTGAGTGAAAAGCCGCCCGTTGTGACCGAGACGGACGAGTTTTTTACCGTTCAACTGTTTTTGTTCAGGCCATGACCGCACTCATTATCGAAGACGAACAACCGGCTGCCCGGCGACTGGCCCGTCTGTTGGCCGATGCGGATTCGACGATTCTGATCGGCCCCGTACTGGAAAGTGTGACCGAGGCTGTGACCTATTTGCAAACCAGCGCCCACCCGGACCTGTTGTTCAGTGATATTCAGCTGTCCGACGGACTCAGCTTCGAGGTGTTCCGGCAGGTCGAGCCGCGCTGCCCTATCATCTTTACCACAGCCTACGATGAATATGCCGTGCAGGCGTTCAAACTCAATTCGCTGGATTACCTGCTCAAACCCATTGTGCCCCGTGAGCTGGAAGCGGCTTTGACCAAGTTCAGAAAGACAATCGGTCCGGCCGCGCCTTCAGCCCTTGACTATGGCCAGTTGGTTCAGGCACTCAACCAATCACAGCGGACGTATCGCCAGCGGTTTCTCGTTTCCTACCGAGATATGTACCGGGCCATTCCGACCCGTGAAGTGGCGTACTTTTATTCGGAAAACAAGATTACCCGGCTCGTATGCCCCGATAACAAATGGTTTCCCATCCCGGAAACCCTGGAAGAACTAGTCGATCAGCTCGACCCCCGCCTGTTCTTTCGGGCCAGTCGGCAGTGCATTGTCGGTATCGAAAGCATCACCGCCATCCATAAACATTTCAACGGTCGGTTGAAACTCGACCTAACGCCCTCCGCCCCGGAAGAGGTATTTATCAGCCGCGACCGAGCCGAAGCGCTCAAAGTATGGTTGAATCAATGAGCGATGAATTCAGTACCCATTTCGGCCGACTGGCAAATCAGTGACTACTATTGGGAGCACGAGCTACGGGTATACAGGCCTGTCAAAATGCGCGTGGTCCTGGTCTCTTCTAGGTTGACCGGAACATGGTGGCCAATCCGTTTTTCCGGCTGGCTAATGAAGACAGCCGGGGCGTGTACGTGCCCCCCTGGCATCGATGCCATCGAGTGGCGTGGGCGACTGGCAGCAAGGGCGTATCAGTAACCGACTGGGCCGGGTGCTGGAGCTGAACAGCGACGGCAAAGTAAATCAGTTTGCCGTCGTGGCCGATGCTACCTGGCAGTACTTCCGCGATGGCGAAATTACGGCCAGCTACACCTGGAACGACACCCGCGACAACACGTCTTTTCACGGAAACGTGGCCAACACGGCTACGTTGGTACAACTCGTAAAAGATGATCCGCGAAACCTCGGTACCCTTACGTATTCCGACAATCACTTCCGAAACAAAGTCGTGTTCTACGGAACATTGCCGTCTTTCTTCGGCATCACGCTGGGCGTTCGCTATACGGGTATTGGCGGAACGCGCTACTCGCTGCTGTCGGGTGGTAACACCAACGCCGATTTTGTGGGAACCAATGACCTGGCCTACGTTTTTGACCGCAACAGCCCGGAATTGCCGGCCAACGTGCGCGCCGGCCTGCAGGCACTGCTTGATAACCCCGACGCCAGCCAGAGCCTGAAAGACTATATCAACACGTATTCGGGTCGGATTGCCCAGCGCAACGGAGGTATCAACGGTTTCTTCGGCGTAGTCGACATTCGGGCGCTGAAGCGGTTCCGGATTCACAAAACCCACGCCATCGAGGTATCGGCCGATATCTTTAACTTCGCCAACCTGCTCAACCGAAACCGGGGTACCAACCGGTCGCTGGGTTCGCAGGTCCTGTATGCACTGGGCGTTCCGGCGGCTACTGGCAATGCGGCCTTACCAGGTTTTTCTCAGGCTACCCAGCAATACAACTACCGGGTCAACAACTCGGGGGGCCGTTACGCCCTCGGGCGATCCGTTCCAGGTTCAGCTGGGCGCCCGCTATAGTTTTTAGTCGTTACCTGTTACCCATTACGAATTCACCAAAGCCGTCTACCGCCCCTGACTTAGCGGCCCGGGGCGGTAGACGCTTTGACTGACGAACCAGCCAGCCAATCATGAAAACCGGATTAATTGCCAGCCTTCTTTTCTGGACAAACTTACTCTGGGCGCAGCCCAAACTCGAGCGGCAGGGGCACCGGGGCGCGCGGGGGCTCGTGCCGGAGAATACCATCCCGGCCATAAAAAAAGCCCTCGACCTGGGCGTGCAGACGCTCGAACTCGATGTAGTTATTTCGAAAGACAATCAGGTGCTCGTATCGCACGACCCCTACATGTCGGCTGATATAGCCACCAAACCTGACGGAACCCCCGTAACGGCCGGCGAGCAGAAGTCGATCAACCTGTACCAGCTTACCTACGACCAGATCAAACCGTTCGACGTGGGCAGTAAACCGCACCCGCAGTTTCCGGACCAGCAGAAAATACGAACCTACAAGCCCCTGCTGGCTGAACTGATCGACTCGGTAGAGACCTACGCGATTTCGGAAAAGAAGTAGACTCATTCACAGATCTCTAAGTAGCGTATTAACTTCATTATGCGGCTATCTATCTGAGAAAAGCGAATACAGGACTGGTCTATGCAGTTGTTGTAACCCCCTATAAACAGACAAGCACTTACAAATAAATGTAAGTGCTTGTCTGTTTACTTTGTGACCACGGGGAGACTCGAACTCCCATGCCTTGCAGCACCACCCCCTCAAGATGGCGTGTCTACCAGTTTCACCACGTGGCCAAAACGTGATTGCGGGTGCAAAGATAGCTTTTTACTAATTCGAAGCAAAAGACAGCTCTGAAAGTTTCTCTTTTTTAGGCCGATTCAAGGCATTTACCGCCTTTTTTCGTAAATTTATCCTTCTAAATCAATTGTAATCGCCTACGACATTATGGCACTTGAATTAATAGGAAAACTCGTCAAAGTCCTGCCCGAAGTAACGGGTCAGGGCAAAAATGGCCCCTGGAACAAGCAGGAATTTGTAATCGAAACCCTTGACAGCCAATATCCTAAAAAAGTATGTCTGACAGCTTGGGGAGAGAAGGCCAGCGATCTGAAGCAGTTTGCGGATGGCGATACGCTCAAGGCAACCTTCAGTGCCGAATCGCGCGAGTACAATGATCGCTGGTACACCGAATTGCGGGCTTTCCGGATCGAGTTGACCGAGGGTGATGGCGCTGGGGCGCCCGCTCCGGGTTACGCTGCTCCGGCGGGTCGCCCGGCGCAGGCGTCTCGTCCGGCTCAGCCATCCCAGCCCGCCGGTATGCCGTTCAACACCACATTCGACGACGAAAGCAACGATCTGCCCTTCTAAGTCTAGTCAAGAAAAACGGGGAGAAAAAGAAAGGAAGTCTGGACTTCCTTTCTTTTTCTCCCCGTTTTTCTTGGTGATCCGGCTGGGATTCGAACCCAGGACCCATACATTAAAAGTGTATTGCTCTACCAGCTGAGCTACCAGATCGGATGCCAGAATCGACCTTGTTCGACCAACGCCTTTTCCTTTATCGCGGTGCAAAAGTATGGCCTTATTTGATTCAATACAAGCCCTGCTCCTAAAAATAAGCCTATTCCTGGCTGTAATGGCGTATTCGTGCCTGACCCGGGCCGATTCATTACACCAGGCTGATTCGCTGTTTGCCGCTGGCGATCAGGCCGCTGCGGCTGTTCAGTACGAAAGTGCGCTGGCCGATGGACACACGGCAACAGATGCCATGTTATTGAAATTAGCGAGTGCGTATGAGCAGCAACAGGACGTATCCCGGTTGTTGTACTACCTGCAGGTTTACTTTGATCGGCACCCCGACGATGCCGTTTTGCTCAAGATGAACGAAATCGCCCGGGCCAACAACCTGCATGGGTACGAGACTGACGATCTGAATTATTTTTATCTCTTCTACCGAAAATACAGTCTCTACGTCCTGCTGTTTCTGCTGGTTCCCGCCGGGTATGTGTTCGGGGTTATCCTGGTAAAGGCACTGCGTCGGCAGCCAACCCCGCAACGGCAGAAATGGGTTCTGACGGGGTATCTGTTGATACTACTGGCTTTTGTAAACCTGCCCGAAGGTGTTCAGTCGGGTATTACCAGTACCGATCGGGTATTGCTCCGGACAGCCCCGTCGGCCGCAGCTTCGGTTGCCGAAGTCATTGGGCGGGGGCATAAGGTCAACATCCTGGGGCAAAAAGATATCTACCTGCGGGTGTTCTGGAACAACCAGCTCTATTACATCCGGCGCGATAACGTCTGGATCATTTAACTGCCCGCTTTCGCGCACCACCCAGTTACTTTTTCAGGGGCGAATCTTTCTCTTTGGCCAGGGTATTGTAAACCAGCTTGTCCATTAGGCTGGGTAGCCATTTATTCAGAAATACGGTGAATTTGCCCTGGGTTGTCAGGATCAGCTCGCGCTTCCGTTGCCGGACGGCCCGCAGAATATGTTCAGCGCATTCTTCGGCGGTCATCATGCTGCCCTCATCGCGCATGGTCTCCCCAACGACCTGACCCTGAGCCCCGAGGGCGGCAAAGCGGATGTTGGACGCCGTAAAACCCGGGCAAGCCGTCAGAACATGCACCCCGGTATGTAAAAGTTCGGTACGCACGGCTTCCAGAAATCCGTTCATGGCAAACTTGGAGGCCGAATAGCCAGCGCGTACGGGCAGACCCCGGTAGCCCGCTATGGACGAGATTCCCACAATGGACCCCTTAGCCTGAATGATATGGGGAAGCGCGTAACGGGTGGCATATACAGTTCCCATGAAGTTGATGTCCATCACCTTCTGGATAACGGCCGGATCGGTATCGATCAGCATGGACCGCATCGAGATGCCCGCGTTATTAATGAGAATGTCCAGACGGCCGAGCTGGGCTATGGTCTGCTCGATGAGCCGTTTCACATCGGCTTCAACGCTTACATCGGCCACCAGGGCCAGGGTGTTGATATTGGCTTGCCGAAGCTCATCGGCCACGGCCTGGATCGCCGTATTGGTACGGGCGCAGATAACGACAGAAGCACCTTCGCGCCCGAAAGCAAAAGCGAGCGCCCGGCCAATGCCCGAAGAGGCACCGGTAATCAAGACTACAGTGTTGTTCATATACAGGGCAAAAATAGGTAATTCGCCATTACCGAATCAGCGAGAGTGGCCCTTTGAACGTACGTTTGCTGGTCTGAATGAAGTAATAGTACGTGCCTACCGGGGCGTCGGTACCGTACCATCTGAATTTCGGATCGGTCGATGTGAAGATGGTTTTCCCCCAGCGGTTGGCAATTTCGACGGATATAAACTGCTCGCTACAGGCGTTTTGAGGCATGTCCTTGACGGCAAAAAAATCGTTGTACCCGTCACCGTTGGGCGTAAATACGTTCGGCACAACAATCGTAGCGGTCAGGGATGGGTCGAGGAGCCGAAACGTGACCGTGGTTGTGGCGGTACGATTGGGCTGACACGACCGGTCATCCGCTGCGAAGTCGACCACGTAGGTGGCTTCGGGTTTGCCGGCCAGTAGCTCGCAGGTGGGTTTCCAGTCGAACGCCGACTGTAGGGTAGGGGTACCGGTTTTGTTGGAAAAAGTCATGCCTACGGCTTTCATATCAAAACCCCGGCCGGTGCCGGTCATGTACAGAATATCCCGATCCGGATCGGTGGCCAGCACGTCGAAGGTAGACCGGCCGGCGGTATCGCTGGGAGTCACCACCAGATCAACGACCGGCTGGTTCAGGGTTGTCTGGATGGCGGGGGGCTGGCTGGGAGTGCCCGTGGCGGTCAGCACGACGCTGACGGTATCGCTCAGGTTGCGGTTGCAGCGGGTATCCGTTACGATGAAATCGACGATATACGTGTCCTGCGCCGTTTGCACACAGGTGGGTTTCCAGGTGAACGGTTGCGACACGTTACCGACACCCGACGCCGAGCCGAAGGACATGCCGGCCTGCGCCAGCGTAAACCCGCGCCCCACGGCCTGGATCGAAATATTATCATTGTCTTTATCAGTCCCGAAGGCGTTGAAAGTGAGTGAAGACCCCACTGTTACCCGGCTTTGATCGGGCCGCAGGTCGGTGCCGGCTTCGGGTCGGTTGTTGTTCGAGGGAATGATGTTGAGCCGGATGCTGAGGGTATCGCTCAGCCCCTGTGGGCAGCCTTCGTCCGTTGCCCGCACGAGCAGGGTAAACGGGCGTCCGTCGCCCCCCACGCACCGGCCGAAGCAGAACTTGGCCTGTAGCGTATCCTGCCCGGTTCGGGTGAGTAACTCACCCGGGTTCAGTGTAAGCCCGGGCAAGGATCCGCTCATGTTGGTGATTGTAATCCGCTGATTCGGGTTGATGTCGGTAACGAACAGGCTCAGGCAGTTTGTGTCTTTTTCGGTTATCGTCAACACTGTTCCTTCTTTGTAGAACGCCGTCTGACCGTCGGGCCGAAAAAGCAGCTGAGGGGCGTCATTTTTGGGGCAGTCGACGACTTTCAGCTGAAAATCGCGCCGGACGCGGCCAATCTGCCGGCCATTCCGGTACTCGGTTACCTCAACGGAGAACACATAAAGACCCTGCCGGTCGGCGGTGACGCTGAGCACTCCGGTTCTGGGGTTAACCTGCAAAGGAACTGACCCCGGAATCTGGTTTTGCTGACCAACCCCGCTGACCCACTGAACAGGCGGGTATGGCCCGGCATAGGCAATCGGCTGATTCGACAGGCCCGGGTTCGGTAGCGCCCGGGTGCTGAACCCGTTATAGGGCGTCACCATCGCATAAGCCAGGCTATCACCGTCCGGATCGCGGGCGCTGAAATCGAAGGTGAAGGGGCGGTTGATGCAGATATAGTCGCCTTTGGCCACGGTAAACACGGGCGACGAGTTGGTATAGGGAGCGTTGCCGGCGGTAAAGGGAGCCGGAAATTCGAGGTAAAAGGTTGACCCCGCCCCGCCCGGATCAACAATATTGCTGATCGTGCCATTGCGACAGCAGCGCTCCCAGCTCATGTAGTACCCGCCCGCGTCGTTGAAGGTTTGCGGAAAAGTGGCGTCGGTACTGTAGCGAATCAGGCGGGTGCGCAGATCCTGGCGCGAACAGGTCGGGCTGGTGTAGTTGACAAACTGACTGGTAACCCGGAAGAGCTGTATACTTCCCTGCAGGGCGTTGTCGCGTTTCCGAAAAATATAAACGACCGCGCTTTGGTCTTCGGCCCCCACATCGCCGTTGATATCGTCGAAATACAGGTTCAGGTTAAACCGGTGACTAAAGGCGCTGTTGGGCCCCAGCTTCTGTAATTCCAGCTCGCCACCGACAATGTGCGTGGCTGAAGTCATATGGCTGACAATCAGTGATAAACCCGTAACGAACAGCACAACCCAGAAACGACAGTACAGATTCAGCATAGACAGAAACGATTCGGCAGTGAGACCGTCCGAAAACGGCTGCTTAAATTAGCAGTTTTTAAAGACATTCATGCGCAGAAAGAGTCATAAAGCACCCGAACGGTTGTACGACGTTACGATCGATTCCGTAGCCGCCGAAGGGAAATGTATTGTACGGACCGACGATGGCGTCATATTCGTAGAAAACCCCACTGGTGGCCCGGGCGTGGCCCCCGGCGACCGGGTGGACCTGCGCATCACGAACCGCAAAAAGCAGTACCGCGAAGCCGTTGCGGAGCATATTCACGAGCAGTCTGCCGTTCGGACCGAGCCGTTCTGTGAACACTTCGGTACCTGTGGTGGCTGCAAGTGGCAACACATCCGCTACGATGAGCAACTACGGTTCAAACATCAGCAGGTGGTTGATCACCTGACTCGCATCGGAAAAGTCGATTTGCCGCCTATTCTCCCTATACTGGCTGCGCATCCAACGCAATACTATAGGAACAAACTCGAGTTTACCTGTGCCGAAGGGCGCTGGCTGACCCGGGCCGAAGTCAGTACCGACGACGATATGGATCCGCGCGCGGTTGGTTTTCACGTGCCGGGCCGTTTCGACAAAGTTCTTCCGATCCGGCATTGTTACCTCCAGCCCGACCCGTCGAACGCCATCCGGCTGGCCGTGGCCGACTATGCCTATCTGCACGGCATCAGCATGTACAACCTGAAACTGCATACGGGTTTCCTCCGAACGCTCATTATCCGCACCGCCGATACTACGCAGCAGATTATGGTAACGTTGCAGGTCGCGCAGGATAACCCGGATCTGCTGAATGGTCTGATGACGCATCTGCACCGTTCGTTTCCGGAGATAACGTCCCTCAACTATATCCTCAATACCAAGAAAAACGACAGCTATCAGGATCAGACGGTGATCAACTGGGCGGGGAAGCCGTACATCGAGGAACGCATGGAAGACCTGGTATTCCGGGTGGGTCCCAAGTCGTTCTACCAGACCAACGCCCAGCAGGCGTATAATCTGTACAGCGTGGCGCGTCAGTGGGCGGGGCTGACCGGTCAGGAGCGGGTCTACGACCTGTATACCGGCACCGGTACCATTGCGCTGTTCGTGGCCCGGCAGGCTAAAGAAGTGGTTGGCGTCGAGTACGTTGAAGCCTCCGTGGCCGATGCCCGCATCAACGCCCAGGTAAACGATATCACCAACGCCAGCTTCTACGCGGGCGACATGCGCGACATTCTGACGGATGGTTTCTTCGACCAGCACGGTCGTCCCGATGTGGTCATTACCGATCCGCCCCGGGCTGGTATGGATGAGGCTGTGACGCGTCAATTGCTACGGGCAGCGCCCGCGCGGATCGTCTATGTGAGCTGCAATACAGCGACACAGGCTCGTGATCTGGGAATTCTGGACGAAGGATACTCGGTGGCCAATGTGCAGCCGGTTGATATGTTTCCCCATACCCACCATGTAGAAAACGTCGTTTTGTTGACGAAGCGGAGCTAGTCTGGCGAGTCGGGGAAAAGCTCCGCTCGTATCGGATGGCTAAAAATCCAGATAGGGAGTGAGCTTTTCGATCGTTTTGGCGTCGAGGATGCGGATGGGTCTGAGCGACTCTGCGGACGTGTAGGCTCCGTGCTGCTCGCGGTAGCTGACAATCACCTGCGCCTGCCGACGCGAGAGAAAGGGGAGTCGGTCGAGCTGCTCGGCCGTGGCCGTATTGACCGGTATCCGGCGCGGGGCAGACCGGATCTGACCCAGCCGCCGTAACTCGACCAGCGCCAGCGAGTCAAGACCGTATACGTCCTCGAACTGGTTCTGGGATATGAACCCACCCAGCGCATCGCGGTACTTAACGATACGGGCAGCCAGCGTCGGACCGATGCCTTTGAGGGCAACCAACTGGCTTGTGTCGGCGGTGTTGATATCAAAAGGCTGAGGGGCTACCCGCGTCGGTCGGTCGGCGCGCGCCGGGTCGGTGGCGTCAGCCCGATCGGTTCGGGCAGTCTGATCCGAACGGGGCGCCGTTGGGGCCGGGTATGGGTTACCACCGGTCGTGGCCCCTGTAGTCAAAACGATATAGGGCTCCAGGTCGTCATACAGATCGGGCGGGAAATCGTAGATGCGCAACAGGTCCTCTTTCTTCCGGAATCGGCCGCCCTTGCTTCGGTACTTGTCAATCCGTTCGGCCAGCCAGCGGGGTAAGCCGAGCTGTTGCCAGCCGGCCACACTGATTGTATTGGGATCGAACCGAAACAGGGATGGTTCGCGTAACTGCTCTGTTGTGGTGGTCTCGCGCGCTCGTTGCTGGGAATAGCGGGGTTGGCGGGCCTCTTCGGCTTTCATCAGCGCCACCAGACTGTCCAGCTTTTGCTGGTCGGCGGCCGAGGTGTCTACGGGTTGCCGGTCGCTCAACAGTCGATACAGAAACGGAAGTGCCAAAAAGAGCAGGATCAGGAAAAGCAATACCAGAAAGCCACGGCTCTCTTTGTGTGAAAAACCGAAATAGTCACGGACGAACGACAGGAAGCGGGTAAGCATACCGATGATGCGGACAAATACAGACGTGCCTCAGACTGTCAGTCCGGCCGATTGTCACTCATTAACGGATGTAGGTAGCTAATCCTGGCCGCTGACGGCTGTCCGTACCGCCCCAGGCAGGGTGGGTACGCCCCCCGCGCCGACGAGTAAGCACCTGTCAGTAGATCGTCATTTGAGGGAGCAGGCGAAATAATTCGGCTGGTATTGTATTTTTGTCCCCACGTATGAATACTACTCCAGCCCGTACCGACGGACCACCAGCGACTTCGCTGCAAGACATCATCGCCCACGCCAAAGAATATGGCTTCGTATTTCCTTCGTCTGAGATTTACGACGGTCTGCAGGCCGTATATGACTACGGCCAGAACGGCGTTGAACTGAAGAATAATCTGAAAACGCTGTGGTGGAAAGCCATGACCCAGCTCCATGACAACGTGGTGGGGATCGACGCGTCTATTTTCATGCACCCCCTGACCTGGAAAGCGTCGGGTCACGTTGATTCATTCAACGATCCGATGATCGACAACCGCGACTCTAAAAAGCGGTATCGGGCCGACCAGCTGCTGGAGCTTAAAGCCGAAGCGTACGCCAATGCCGGTGACGAAGCCCGTAGTACGGCGCTCCTGCAGGAGATGGGACGCCTGCTGGGCGAAAACGACCTGGAGGGCGTGCGCAACCTGATCATTGCCGAAGGCATCAAAGATCCCGTGTCGGGTACCGACAACTGGACTGAGGTTCGGCAGTTCAACCTGATGTTCTCCACCCAGGTTGGCTCGCTGGCCGAAGACGCCAGCCTGATCTACCTGCGGCCCGAAACTGCCCAGGGCATCTTCGTTAACTTCCTGAACGTGCAGAAGACGGGCCGGATGAAGGTGCCGTTTGGTATTGCCCAGATCGGGAAAGCCTTCCGGAACGAGATCGTGGCCCGGCAGTTTACGTTCCGGATGCGCGAGTTTGAACAGATGGAAATGCAGTTCTTCGTGCGGCCCGGCACCGAAATGGACTGGTACGAACGCTGGCGGGATACCCGGATGAAATTCCACCAGGCTATCGGTCTGCCGGCCGCGAAACTCAAGTTCCATATCCATGAGAAGCTGGCCCACTATGCCAACGCAGCGGTGGACATTGAATATCAGTTTCCGTTTGGTTTCCGCGAAATGGAAGGTATTCACTCCCGTACCGATTTTGACCTGAAGTCGCACCAGGAGCTGAGCCGCAAAAAGCAACAGTATTTCGATAACGATATCGATCCGGCAACCGGCAAGCCCTACGGCAACTACATTCCGTACGTGGTTGAAACATCGGTCGGTGCCGACCGGCTGTTCCTGGCGGTATTCTGTAATGCCTTTACCAAAGAAACCGTTGGCGAAGGCGACGATCAGAAAGAGCGGACGTATCTCAAACTGCACCCGGCGCTGGCGCCCATCAAGGCGGCTGTGTTCCCGCTCGTTCGTAAAGATGGCCTGCCCGAGAAAGCCGAGCAGATCATGAAGTCGCTGCGTTCGGAGTTCCGGGTCGTTATGGAAGAGCGTGATGCTATCGGAAAGCGCTACACCCGTCAGGATCTGATAGGCACTCCTTTCTGTATTGCGGTCGACTACCAGACCCTGGAAGACGATACCGTTACCATTCGGTACCGCGATACGACCGAGCAGATTCGGGTGCCAATCAGCGAGCTGAAAAGCCGGATCGGTCAGGAAGTATCCATGGAACGTGTGCTGGAAAAAATGTAGAGACTGACTTCAGCTTCGTTCGTTGCTGATTATACGCAAAGAGCCCCGATCACGTTGATCGGGGCTCTTTGTCTGCAAGGCTGTTGGAGTAGAAGCGAAAAGCCAGAATATAATTAATTGAGATGTGGCATGTTGTGGGCCAGCTGCCGACGAACGGTGCCCCACCGACGACGGGATACGGGTAATACTTCCCCCGTCGACAGGTGAACGAGCCCGCCTGTTTCGGTACGTTCGAGCCGGTCTACGTACCGTTTGTTAACCACGCAGTTGCGGTGCAACCGGATGAACAGCTCGGTAGGCAGTTTGGGCGAATAATACTTTAACGTACGGGGCATCAGCATCCGACGTCCGTCTACCCAGTTCAGCCAGCTGTAATTAGCCACGGCCTGAAGGTATACTAGATCAGCTACAGAGAATGACTGACGACCGGTTTCGCGGAGGTACAGCTTTAAAGGAGGCCATTCGGAGGGCATGGTACGAACCGACGCTGAGGCAGACGAATAATAGGTCATGAGTATCTGGTAGAGAGGTTTTACAGATAGTTAGGATCACTACACAATACTAACTTGGATCTCTTCCAGGGACTTGCTGATTTGTAACACGCCCTATAAAATTTGTAACATGCCCTCAACTCAAGCTATAAAGCCGAGCAAATGGTCCAAAATGGCTAATTTAAAGTGGGATTAATACAAAATGAGGAAGCGAAACACCGCTTACACAACTTCCTGCCGATTCTTTTCTACAAAATCGGTTGGTGTCAGGTGATGATGTTCTTTAAAGACTTTCGAAAAATAAGCGGGCGTATCGAAACCAACCCGATCGGCCACTTCAGAAATGGAGGCCCCCGTCAGCAATAGCTCAGCAGCCCGGTTGAGCCGCACCACACGGATAAGCTCATTGGGGGTAAAGCCCGTCAGCACTTTTAGTTTCCGGTTGAGGTGCATCCGGCTGATGCCAATAGCCGATGCCAGCGATTCGACCCCGAACGTAGAATCGTCGAGTCTGCTTTCCAGTACGGTATAGACCCGGTTCATGAAGTCATCTTCCGGGTCGGCGCTCGAGTTGGGCAGATGCCCCTCGCGCAGCAGCAGTTTGCGGTGGTGCTGGCGTAGTCGTTGCTGCTGGTCGAGCCGATTGCGGATGCGCCCCAGCAGTTCATTCACATCGAACGGTTTGGCTATGTAATCGTCTGCCCCCGCTGAGAACCCTTCCGCCCGACTTTCGACGGCTGTTTTGGCGGTTAGCAGAATAACGGGAATATGGCTGGTGGCAGGATTGGCTTTCACCTGGCGGCACAGTTCGTAGCCATTCAGTTCGGGCATCAGTACGTCGCTGATGATCACATCGGGCGTGTCAGCCAGGGCGGCTTCAACCCCGGCCTGTCCGTTGCCAACCCGCTTCACGAGCCAGTGTTCGCTTAAGATGTCAGCCAGGTAACCGGCTATTTCGTCGTTATCCTCGACCAGTAATAGCTGGTAGGTATGCGCATCTATGGCAGTACTGCGGCCAGCTTGCTGACCGGTTAGGCCAGGATTAGTTGCCGGAACAGGTGATGCGGCTGAGCGGGCGGGGAGGCAGGGGAGCTCGACTACAAACGTGGTGCCCACCGATGGTTTGCTCGATACACTGACAGAGCCCTGCATGATCTCGACCAGTTCTTTCGTCAGCGCCAGGCCAATACCGGAGCCGGTCACCGATTGGTCGGACGACGGGCTGGCCTGATAGAACCGGTTAAAAATATAGGGAAGCTTATCTGGGTCGATGCCTTTACCGCTGTCGCTGACCGTGAGTCGAACCCGTTCGTAGGCAACCGTCGACGGTCCTGCCGACTCCAACAGGCTTTGTGCAGGCTGGGCCAGTTCGAGCAGGACCGAGATGGAGCCGCCGGGGTTCGTGAATTTAAAGGCGTTGGCCAGCAGGTTGCTAAGGATTTTATCCAGTTTGTCACTGTCGAACCAGTAGTGCGGTTGTAAAATGGTTGACTTCACCCGCAGGCTAACCCGTTTGCGTCGGGCTTCCTCGTCAAAGACCGACACCGTTCGCTCGACAAACTCGGCCAGATCGCCCGGTACATTGGTAACGGTTAGAGTTCCAGCTTCCAGCTTAGCCAGATCAAGCAACTCGTTGATGAGCCGCAGAAGCCGGTTGGCACTCCGGTACACCATGGAGAGCCGGTTGTGATGCTGCGGGTCCGTTATCTCCTCCAGAAGTTGATCTAACGGTGTTAGAATTAAAGTCAGTGGTGTGCGCAGTTCGTGGGTAATGTTGGCAAAGAAGCGGGATTTGACTTCATCCAGTTGTTTGAGCTGCGCCGACTCCTGCTCCCGAAGTTCGATCCGGCTGCGGAGCTGAATCCGGTTGATGCGAACCCGCAGGAACAGTACAATAGCGCCAATCAGCAGCAGTACATACCCGGTATAGGCCCACCAGGTTGCCCAGACAGGCGGGTTGATAACGATCCTGACCTTCCGCACGTGCGGACTCCAGATGCCGGAGGTATTGGACGCGTTAACGACGAATGTATAGGTGCCGGGAGGGAGGTTGGTGTAGGTAGCGGTGGTCAGGTTACCGCTGTAAATCCAGTCTTTGTCCAGCCCGGTTAACTTGTAGCGATACTGATTCTTGCCGCTCTTGTTAAACTGGAGTGCCGAAAAATCAAACGCCAGGAAGTTCTGGTCGTGGTTGAGGTCAATATCCGTGGTCTGGTCGATGTCCTGCGCAAGCGGAGAGCCGGGGGTTGTGGCCCGCACGGGCTGGTTGTTGATGCGAAGGGCGGTCAGGGCAACCTGCGGTTTGTAGGCATCGTCGCTCACCTGTCCGGGTTGAAAGACAGTATACCCACCAATGCCGCCAAAGATCAGCCGTCCGTCGGGTAAGGCAACGTCGTGATACCGGTTAAACTCCTCGCTGGGCAAACCGTCGTCGGTGGTGTAGTTGCGGACCTCAAACGTACGACTGTCAAATCGGCAAAGCCCCCGGTTTGTACTGAGCCAGAGGTGGCCCTGTCCATCGGGACGAATGGCATAGATCACATTGTTGGGTAAGCTCTGGCCCACGCCAAAGCGCCGTATCTGCCCCGTTAGCTTATCGAGTCGACAAAGGCCGCTTCCAAACGTGCCGATCCATAAATAGTTATACTGCCCCGGATCCTGCGCCAGACACAGCAGCGCGTTGTTGGGAATCGACTGGCGGTCTGATGCCTGAGCGTACCAGCGTACCAGTCGCTGAGTCGATAAATCGGCCCGAAGCAAGCCATGGCTTTGCGTCGCCAGATAGATTCGGCCACCGTCTACCAGCATACCCATGATGGTGTAGGGGTTGTTGGCGGGGAGGGGGAGTGGGAAGGCGGTAAATGTGCGAAGGGTGGGATTATACCGGACAACGGCCCGGTTGTCGGGCCCCAGCAACCCCCAGATTTCACCCGACGGCCCCGTGGCCAGAGCGGTCATGCGAAACGATCCGCCCGGTAACCAGCGGGTCTCGATACCCGTTGGGGGCACCGTTTCGAATACCTTCTGGCTGGGGTTATAGCGGTATAGAGGGGTTACGGCACTGCTGAGCCACAGGTTTTTTTGCCGGTCGAACTGGTACCTGAGCGCATCGGGCCGCTGCTGCCGGATCAGGGGAGGGATCGAGCTGAGCGGAATACCCGCCTGCTGGGTCATCCAGTCCGTCGAGAACGAGCTGGTGTAGGGCCAGGCCGTAAACGGGCGTTTGTTCAGATCATATTTGATGACCCCGTCGCCGTCGAGTCCGATCCAGAGCACATTGGACCGGTCGACCAGCATGGACAGGGCCGAGAAACGGCTAAGCTTTGCGTCGGCCGGTAAGGGCTGTAAACCGGTTTCATCCGTGTAGCGGTGCTGGTTGATGTAGTCGATTCCCCGTGTATCGCTGGCGTAAAGCGGGATCTGGTTCGGCGATCCGGGGAGGGATAACGTCTTCATGGCCCGCCCAACTGCGGGGTCGAAAAAGACGGCCTTACCCGGAAAACCCAGCACGAAAGTACCGCCCGGGCGTTCGTAGAGGCTGAACACATCGTTCTGGGGTAAGCCCTGAGCAATTCGAAAGGCGGCAAACTGCTTTGATTGCGGGTTATAGCGAAAGAGTCCCAGGTTGGTGCCCAGCCAGAGATTACCACCTTTGTCGAGGAGCAGCGATCGAATCAACGGCTGGGTCTCGTGGCTGGCCGCCCAGTGATGATGGGATACTGACCCGTTTGCATTCAGCCGGAAAAAGCCGTTTGTTTGCGTTGTTACCCAGACATTGCCAGACGGGTCGGGCCAGATGCCGGTGAGCTGGTGGCGGCCCAGGACTTGCCGAAAGGCGGGGGAGTTGGACGGGTGATTGGTTTTTTCGGTTACAGGATCGAAGCAGTCGATGTGGTTATTCTCGGTACGGATCCAGATACGGCCGGCTTTATCTTCCCGCAGGCCGGTCAGGCTGCTAAAAGCGAGTGAGCCTGGCTGTTGGGGATCGTGGTTATAGACCTGAAACCGGGTGCCATCGTAGCGGCAGAGACCATCGCGCGTGGCCAGCCAGATAAAGCCACGCTGATCCTGAAGCATGGCGCTTATGAAACCCTGGGGAAGACCATTCCGTACAGTCAGATACTCCGAAACCGGGCCAGTAGCCTTGGACGGGGTAGCTTGAGTCAGCAATCCGACAACGACTAACCTGACAAACCACCACTCGAACCGATGCATAAACCGAGTTTAAAATTGCTTTGGTCGACCTGGAGATGGCCGATTATGACTGGTCAAATTGGCTAAATTCGGCGTCTTTATCAATTTTACGGTAGTAAGATTTATTAAGCGGCATAGAAACCTTATCGGATATACAGTCTTTGATACAAATCACTACATGCATATTATTCTCGAAACCGTAGTACAGGCGGCCCTCCCCGACGTCTGGTCTGGGTTTGATCGTAAGCTGTTCGATCAGCTCAGCCCACCTTTTCCGCCCGTTGAGGTAGTTCGTTTCGATGGTTGTTTACGGGGAGATGTGGTTCTCCTGCGGTTGAATTTTCTGGTGTTTCGTCAGGACTGGGAAAGCCTGATCACCGATCAGCAAACCACGACTAATGAAATTTACTTCATCGACGAAGGAGTCCGTCTGCCGTTTTTCTTACGATATTGGCGACATCGGCACCGGCTGGTCAGACACGAGTCGGGCGGAACCGTCGTTATCGACGATATTACGTTCAGAACCCCGTTTCGGCTGCTTGATTACCTGATGTATCCGCTCCTGTGGGCGCAGTTTGCGTACCGAAAACCCATATACAAACGGGTATTTAAAGCCTGAACGATTACCGACCCGATTACCCGGCCGAGCTGACAGGCCAGCATCAGCGGGCGGGTAAGATCTCGGGCTGCCCCCGTTCCAGATAGCCTTTTGAGCGCTTTGGCCTCTACTTCTGTGCGGCTCCGGTTTTCTCAACTGCTCCGATTACGTTACTTTTGTTCATACTGGCTTTCAACCTGACTGCATGAAACTCCCTAACTTGACTACGCGTATCTTTCTGGGCATGGTGCTCGGTATCCTGATTGGTTACTTGTTTCCGGCAACTGACTCAGGATTTTCGGGAACGGACCTGAATATACTTTCCAAAATTTTTCTTCGGCTGATTAAGATGATCATCGGGCCGCTGGTATTTGCCACCCTGGTCGTGGGTATCGCTAAACTGGGCGACTTTGGCACCGTTGGTCGGATCGGACTCAAGACGCTGGCTTACTTTTATTTCGCCACCATACTGTCGCTGGTTGTTGGGCTGCTGGTGGTAAACATCCTGAAACCAGGCGAGGTAATGAGCCTGCCCCTGCCTCCCAAGGGAACCGATACGGGGGTTGAAGTGCCTAAGATGACTTTTGAGAACTTCATTACCCACATTGTACCAACGAGCTTTATCGATGCCATGGCCACCAACGAAATACTACAGATCGTGGTCTTCAGTATTTTCTTCGGTATTGCGGTCGGGTCCATTGGAGCCCAGGGAAAAATCGTGATCAAAGCCCTCGACGCTTTGTCGCATGTCATGTTTAAAGTGACAGGGTATGTGATGTCGTTTGCACCGTTTGGGGTGCTGGGTGCCATTGCGGCCGTAGTAGCGCAGCAGGGGCTCGGTATACTGGCGGGCTATGCCTACCTGATCCTTTGCTTCTTTGGCGGGCTGCTCTTCTTCGTTTTTGTCGTTCTGTGGGTAATCTGTCTGGTCGTGCGGATTCCCTATCTGGCGCTGCTGGCCGAAATCAAGAATGCGATCATCCTGTCGTTCAGTACGGCCAGTTCGGAGGCTTCGTTTCCGCAAACCATTGAGGCTCTACGGCGATTTGGCTGCTCAGAACGAATCATCTCGTTCGTACTGCCCCTGGGATATTCGTTCAACCTCGACGGGTCAATGCTCTACATGACCTTCGCAACGGCTTTTATTGCCCAGGCCTACGGCGTACCGCTAAGCATTGAACAGCAGATTACGATGATGCTGACGCTGATGATCACGTCTAAGGGAATTGCCGGGGTACCGCGGGCGTCGCTGGTCGTTATTGCGGGCACCATGTCCCTGTTCAATTTACCCATCGAAGGGCTGGCTCTGTTGTTGGGTATCGACCAGGTTCTGGATATGGGGCGCAGCGCCACGAGCGTGGCCGGCAACGCGGTAGCCACCTGTGTAGTCTCTAAATGGGAAGGCGAATTCCGCACTCATCCTATTGATTCTGAAGAGATTACCGCTTAGTAAAGATTGCGCCCGTAGCTGAACAGAAATGCAGAACGTTGCCGGGGATTTTGTAGGTTAGATGGGAATATTAAAAAACCGTTTTACCTAAACCCGTATACTGTGGAATCGTCCTTCACCTCGCTCAGCACCCAGGTCAAAGCCAGTGCCGGTGTGCGTTTTATTGCGTATCTTATCGATGTCGTCGTGGCTTACGTGCCGCTATTGATTCTGGGCGTCATTAGCTACAGGCTTTCCTTCATCGGAATGATTTTCGCTCTTGTTTACTTTCTCGTTAAAGATGCGCTGCCCGAAGTGGGCGGTTTCCTGGGCGGACAAAGCATCGGAAAAAAGCTGATGGGTATCAAAGCGGTCCGGGAAGATACCGGCGCCGGTCTGCTGGGCGATTACGGCACGGCCATCACCCGGCAGGTGTCGCTCATGATCCCGGTTTTTAACATCATTGACGCCCTGATGGTATTAAGCGATGAGAAAAAACGCTTTGGCGACAAATGGGCCAAAACGATTGTTGTCAAGGCCTGACCGGTTGTTTTCATCACAAAAACCACAGTCCCGACCGGGGGCTGTGGTTTTTTTATACCGTCTATATACCGCAATGGCAGTTCATCCGTAAATTGGTTGTTGATTCAGTGCAGGCCCTGTTCATTTGTCTGTTCATTAGACAACCTAAACGATATACCAAACTCTGTGAATATTCTCGAAACCCACCACATCGTCAAACAGTATGCCGAGCATCGGGCACTGGACGATGTCAGCCTCCATGTACCCAAAGGCAGTATTTTTGGGCTGCTTGGGCCCAATGGCGCCGGTAAAACCTCGCTAATCCGTATTATTAATCAGATCACCGCTCCCGATTCGGGGGAGGTCATCCTGGATGGTGAGCGGCTCAAGCCGGATCATATCAAGCGTATTGGCTACCTGCCCGAAGAACGCGGCCTTTATAAAAAAATGAAGGTTGGTGAACAATTGCTTTACCTGGCTCAACTGAAAGGGCTGACCGAGAAAGAAGCCATGGAAAAGCTCAAAATCTGGTTTGTGAAGTTCGATATCAAGACCTGGTGGACCAAGCAGGTAGAAGATTTGTCGAAGGGTATGCAGCAGAAGGTGCAGTTCGTGGCCACGGTCATGCACGAACCCGATCTGATCATACTCGACGAGCCGTTTTCCGGCTTTGACCCCATCAACGCCAATCTGATCAAGGATGAAATTCTCGAACTACGCGACAGAGGGAAGACCATCATCTTCTCGACCCACCGCATGGAATCGGTTGAAGAACTCTGTGATCACATCGCGCTCATAAACCGATCTCACAAAGTGCTCGATGGACCTAAACGAGCCATCAAAGAGCAGTTTAAAACCCATACCTACCATGTCGAGTACCAGGGAACGCTTGACGACCTGCCGCCTGCCTTCGAAGTACTGACCACCACCGCTACCGACGATAACTTTCAGCGAACGGATATCCGGATTCCGCCCGACGCTGCCGTCAACGAACTGATCCGTCACCTGCTCGATCGAGTGGCGGTTCGGTCATTTGGCGAGAATATTCCCAGCATGAACGATATCTTCATCCAGGCCGTCGGCGAAACCAACGATTAATGCCGGCCTGTGCTGCCGGATCGTGTACCGTCAAAGCCTATTCACTTATCAAGTCCATGCATACAATTTTCCTGATTATCAAACGCGAATACCTGGTCAGGGTGCGTAAACGGTCGTTCGTGATCATGACCATCCTGGGGCCATTGCTGATCTTCGCCTTCTATGCTATCATCGGCTGGGCGGCCGTAAGCTCCATCGACCAGAAAAAAGTCGCCGTCGTCGACGAAAGCGGCCGGTTCACCAACCAGTTCAAAAATGATGAAGAAACGACCTACTCCTACGAAAAACAACCGTTGAGCGTCGCCAAGAAATCGTTTGTCAAGCAAGGGTACGATGCGCTGGTGTTTATTCCGAAAGATGTCATCGAGAGGCCCAAAACCGTGCAGATTTTTGCCCAGAAGAGCGTCAGTCTTGATTTGCAGAACAATATCGAACGCGCTATTGGCAAGGAGATCGAAACCATCAAACTAAGCGAAGCCGGCATTACCCAGAAGGTAATCGAAGACGCTAAAGTCAACGTCGATGCGCAGACGATCAACCTGAGCGATGCGGGTGAGAAGAACAGCAACGCCATTGCCACCACCATTATCGGGTATTTCTGCGCTTTCCTGATTTATATTTCGGTATTTATCTACGGCACTCAGGTTATGCGGGGCGTCATGGAAGAAAAAACCAACCGGATCGTTGAGGTGATTATCTCGTCCGTAAAGCCTTTTCAGCTGATGCTGGGGAAAATCATCGGCGTGGCTCTGGTTGGTCTGACCCAGTTCCTGCTCTGGATCACCCTCACCATTGGCCTCTTTACCATTGGCGGTACCATCATGGGCGACAAGGTGGACCGGGGGCGGCAGGCTATGCAAACATCCGGAGCCGCCGGGGCCATGGCTCAGGGACCGGCTTCGGCTGAGGTGAAAAAGACGCAGGAGAGTGCCGTTGCCAGCGTGATGCGTGCCATCGATACGCTCAATATTCCCTTGATCGTAGCCTGTTTTCTGTTCTATTTCCTGGGTGGTTACCTCATTTACAGTGCCTTGTTTGGAGCCATTGGCGCGGCAGTCGACAACGAGACAGAAACGCAGCAGTTTATGTTTCCGATTACCCTGCCCATCATTGGCGCCATTGCAGTAGCCCAGTTCGTGATTCGGGATCCTGATGGGCCGCTGGCCTTCTGGACGTCGATCTTCCCGCTGACCTCGCCCGTGGTCATGATGGTACGGGTACCGTTTGGGGTGCCGGGCTGGGAGCTGGCCCTGTCTATGGTGTTGCTGATCCTGGGCTTTATGGGTACCACCTGGCTGGCTGCCCGCATCTACCGGGTGGGTATTCTGATGTACGGCAAAAAAGTGTCGTACAAAGAACTGTCGAAATGGGTGTTTTATAAGGGCTAAACCCCATAGAACAGAAGAAGCCCGCTGATCACAGGTTACAACTTGTGGTCAGCGGGCTTCTTTCATTCAAGGAAACCGTGTTAGAAGCCGATGTCAACCACCAGGGGCTGAACGAGCCATTGACCGGTAGTCAGGTTGTAAACGCCACGGGCACCTACCTCAAAAGGAGTGCGCAGGCGCAGGGCGTTTACGATGAACGATACGTCGACGCCCGCGGTCTGGTATTGATTGGTTCGGGTCTGATATCCGCGCAACTGCCCCGTGGCCGTTCGAACCTCAAGTCGGCTTTGTCCCTGGGCGGCATCCATAAAACCGGCAGCTTTGATCCGCTGTACATACAGCCACCGCCCCAGCGACCAGTGCGTATCGGCAATCGGCAACCGGTATTCAGCGCTCCCGGCCAGGATCTGATCATCGCTGACGTAGGCCTGACCGCGTGGGTAAAATACAACCGGCGCAAACCGGTACGTACCCCGCGACTGTTGCTGGAAACCGCCCCGCAGCCGTAACGAATGGTGTTTACCAAGACCCGGCACGAACAAATTTCCCTGAACGCCCCATTGCTCGGCCTGTAGTCGACCCCCGAAGGGCGTGTGTCGGTAAGTGGCCGAAAGCGTCTGTCCCCAGCGCGGAGCCACGTCGCGCTTACTTTGCCGCAACAACCGACTATAGCTCACCGCGTAGCTGAGCGCATTCAGGGAACCCGCTCCGCCTACCTCGGTAATACTGCGGAAGGGAAGGTCATAATCAGTAACGGCCAGGTAGTTATAATAGGCAGACATCGACGCGGCCTGGCTGTATTTCGACTGGGTGAACTGGAGGGGAAGCCGAAACCCGGCCGTGAGCTGGTTATACTGCCACCGATCCGAGCGCAGACTGTCGACCGGAGCGGCCCTGTCAATGTACAGTGAGGTGTTGCGGTTACCGCGCTGAAAGCTGACATCGATGATCGGGTAGAGTCCCTGGTAGCTAAGCAGCGCATACGCATTGCCGACGCGTTCTGCCTGGTTATAGGTATAGCCAACGCTAACCTGGGTGGTGCTGAGCAGATCCTGCGAGCTTAACCCTACATTGAGCGCCTGGCCGGTGCTGCTCACGATCGGCCCCCAGTTGTAGACGTTGAGCGCATGGGCCAGCCGCCGGAAGCGCGTGGGCGTATAAACCTGGGTGGGGGCCAGTGAGTCGTTGAGAATCTGCCGCCCCAGGACGGCACCCGGTTCGAGCTGGGGCAGGGCACCAAAATACCGTACCAGCTCGGCCGGATTGCCAGCCGGGGCAGAAGCCGACAGCGCAGTCCAGCGGGAAGGAGCCAGGGGCATGTCAACAATCCGGTAGCCATCGGCCGTAAATTCTTCGACGGCTAGTTTACCCCCCGAAGGAGACACAGCCGCGTGGTAAGCCGCCAGAGGCCGGGACGTAACCTGGAAAACCTGCTTCGTCTTGGTGTTGACGGCATACACGTTGTCGATTCCCGAACGGGGCGAGTTATAGAAAACATAGTCGGACCACGGCTGCGGATGGCTAATGTTTTCCCGGGCAGCCGGTAGTAAGTCGGTACTGAGTCCCGTTCGGGTATCAACAGCCTGTAACGTCTTATAGCCGTTTTTCAGTTTTACCGTCACGATGGTTTGGTTATCGGCAGCCCAGCGTGGGTGCAGGTAGAAAGCATCGTCGGGGTTGGGGAGGGTAGCCAGCTGCCGTCCGGTCTGCGCGTCGAGCACATGCAGGCGGGTTTTATAGGTGTCCGTATTCTCAACCACGATGAGTTTCTGGTTATCGGGCGATAAGGCAACGGCGGTGTAGCGGGTGCGGTGGGTCAGGCGGGTGAGCTGGCGGGAAGCCAGGTCGAGGAGCCGGATGTTTGAATAAACGCGCTGGCCCCAGCGCGGATCATAGCCGTATTCGATCCAGCAGACCCGCTGGGCCGTAGCCGACAGCATGGCCGGATCGTTCGGGAAGCCCTGTACATGAACGAGCTGTTCAGATCCGTTATTGCTGAGCAGAACCAGCCGGGGCGTATCGCCCAGGCCGCTTTTGACGGCAATAACCGATGAGTCAGTAATGAACTGCGGATACCGGTAGCTGGTAAAAACGGGTCGATCCTGCCCCGCTTTTTCTGGTGGCGCGATGGCGTAGGGCGAAACGGGGGAGAGGGTCAGGTTTTTCTGCTGCGTGCGCCAGGTTTCGGTCAGGTCGTCCATCGTTTTCCTGTACAGATCATCCACACGCAAACCGGTCTGATCTTTAACACTGGCCGAAAATGCAAAGGGCCAGGGTACGCGCCGGTAGTTACGGTTCAGGATGTCGCTCCAGGCCTCGGGGCCTTTGGCCCGTTTGAGGTAGGTCGTCATGAAATAACCCAGCACATAATGGTTCGGCACGTTATCCCGGAACGAGCCACTCACGGCCTTGGCGTAGGGAAACTGTCGTCCGGCCAGCAGGTTAGCGCGCATACCCAGGTCGAAGTTGGGAATCCGACCCCGACCGCCAGTACTCAGCAGCGTTTCGGTACTGACAGCGTCGCCCTCGGCAAACCAGTCCGGAACGGTCAGATAAGCACTCGTCAGTCCCGCATTGCCAAACAGGGCAAACAGCACTCGTCCATAGTGTTGAAGAGCTTTTTCGGCCTGAACAACGTGCCTGTATTCATGCACGGCCAGCAGGTCGAGCCAGTCGAAAGTACCCAGCAGCCCCGGGTCCTGGGGCGGAGAGGCAAAGAATTCGGACCGCCTGGGCAGCAGCGTTACGAACCCGTTGCTGACAGTCGTTTGGTTTTGCAGCAGCACCGACACCCGCCGGGGCCGCCGGTTCAGTGACGCGCTGACCGGTTCATATAACTGCTCGAGCCGCTGCGCCGTGCGTTGGGCGGTGGTGTCGAACCCGGCGGGATATAATACCCGGAAATGCGGTGTGGAGAGTCGATACCAGCGTAGCGAAGTCGGGTTCTGGTCAAGGATCGGCAGCGTTTGGGAAACGGCCGGAAAACAGAATAGCAGGCTAAGCCCTGCGAGCAGACGAAGTCGTACCATAGAATGTCAATGATACGAAGTTTTTGGCTAAACAAAACGCCCCTTACATGACGTGCTGAGCGGTTTGTTTAACCAAATGGGTGTTTAAGAGAATTTCACCGCCCAGTTAATGAGTTTCTTCACCCGGTCGGTATAGGGCGGAAATATGAATTTCATGGTGCCGAAGTCGCGCTGCATAACCCCCCGCTGATTCGAGAATTCCTGAAAACTGAAGAACCCGTTCGATTTACCCAGCCCGCTATTGTTGACCCCGCCAAACGGCAACTCGACATTCCCGAACTGAAGGAGTGTATCGTTAACGACGGTGTCGCCGGCCGAGGTGCGGTCCAGAATGTATTGGGTATGTTCGCGGTTACGGCTGTGGATGTACAGAGCCAGGGGTTTATCCCGCTGGTTAACCCGGCTTAGGGCCTCATCGAGGGTGCGGTACGTCACGACCGGCAGCACGGGACCAAAAATTTCTTCCTGCATAATCCGCATACCATCCGTAACCTGCTCAAGTACAGTTGGCTCAATGAAGTTCTCGGCTTCGTTCATCCGGCCGCCTATGCTGACGGTAGCTCCCTGCTGAACAGCCTCGTCGACCAGCGACCGGATTCGCTGAAAATGCTGCTGATTAACGATGCGGGCGTAGCTGGCCGAAGCTTCGACGGGCTGACCGTCTGGACTGTACATGCGTTTCAGACAGTCGCGCATGGCTTCCAGAAAGGGTTCGCGGATCGACTCGTGCACCAGTACATAGTCGGGAGCGATGCAGGTCTGGCCGTTGTTCAGGCATTTGCCCCAGGTTAGCTGCTCGGCCGCCTGCCGGATATTGGCTGAGTCATCGACAATAGCGGGCGACTTGCCGCCCAGTTCAAGCGTTACCGACGCGAGGTGCCTGGCCGCAGCCGTCATTACGATCCGTCCTACTGCCGGACTGCCGGTAAAAAAGATATGGTTGAAAGGCAGGTCGAGCAGCGCCTTCGACACGTCGGCATCCCCTTCGAATACGGCTACTTCATCAATCGGAAATAACTCCCGAACCATGCGGCTGATCAACGCTGCTGTATGGGGCGTCATTTCGGAAGGCTTCAGCATACATACGTTCCCCGCGGCAATGGCCGAAACCAGCGGTTTGGCAATCAGCGCGAACGGATAGTTCCAGGGCGCTATGATCAGCACGTTCCCCTTGGGTTCGTGACGGATATGACTTTTAGTCCCGATCAGACTGAGGGGCGTGGGAAGCCGCTGGGGACGCATCCACCGGTTCAGGTTTTTAACGATGTGCTTGATTTCCGCATTGACCGACATCAGCTCCCCCAGCGCTACCTCCGCGCTGGGCTTCCGGAAATCGTTGTACATCGCCGTTTCGAGCTCCGACTGATGGCTCAGCATCCAGTCCTGGACCCGTTTGATCCGTTCGATCCGCTCCTGGGAGGTGGTCAGAGCCATCTTGGGCGCAAACCGGCGTTGCCGGTCAAAAATCGATGTTATCTCATCTCGCAGGTCAGTGGTGGCTTGTAACGGTTGCATAGGCAGGTTAAGTCGTGTTGATTAGATTCAAATGGATAGGGTAAAAGTACAAAAAATCCCGGCAATCCACTGGCTTTAGTATTTCAAACCGGAATCGTATATCTTAGCAACACCTTAGTAAACCCGAACCGAATGACACTTGTCAGCGAAAACATTCGTTATCTGCGCAAACTGAATGGTCTGACGCAGGAACAATTCTCCCGAAAAATAAATATAAAGCGTTCTTTATTAGGGGCTTATGAAGAGGGGCGCGCAAACCCAAACCAACAGAATATACAGGCCATTGCCCGGGCCTTCAACACAACCGTTGAATTGCTAACGCGGCAGGACCTGCGCAAACTCCGCGAAACGCCCAACCTTAGCATACCGCTCGGGCAACCCGCCCGTCCTGCCGACGTCCGTATACGGACCGACAACATCCGGTCAGATGGCAAGATCAACCCAGCCGAGGATGACCCGTTCGAGCATCCGGATTTTCCGGACATCTTCGCCGATACATCCCGACCTGTTACGCCGGAACCGCAGCCGCTCTCGGCCGTTCTGAACAAATACTACCGGCCAGACGAGCAGCCCCAGCCCGCCCCCAGACCGGCACCCGTTCCGCCGGTCATTACCCCACCGGTCCGACCCGACCAGGTAGCCGCTGAGCGGCCGGCCCCGGTTGCCTATCAGCCCGCACCGCCCGCGTCGCCGGTAGATCGTTTGTTTGGGCAGACCCCGCCCGCTCCGCCATTCAGGCCTGTCGAGCATCGCTCCGTTGACGTGCTTACCTTCAACAATGTGTACGAGGGGCCGGGGGCAGCCAGCCCGGCCAGTGCACCCGCTCAGGCCGTTGCCCCGACCATAGCGGTGGTCATGCAGGCGCGGTACGCGGAGTACGGTCAACGCTATCAGCAGCCTGATTTTCTGCGGCAGCTACCGGCTATGCACCTGCCTACCTTACCCGAAGGACACTACCGCGCCTTTGAAGCTGGCGATGATTTTGCTTTTCCGGGTGCGTTGCTGGTTGGCCAGTTTGTACGAAACTGGTTCGACATCGCCGACGGAAAACTGTACGTTCTCCTGACCAGCCGCGACGGAATCAGCAGCCGGCGGGCCTATAACCAGGTGAAGGCCAAGGGAACGCTGCTGCTCACGGCCGATCGGGCCGACATCCCCAATCGCGAAGTTGCCCTGAAAGAGGTGCTGGAGGTCTGGGAAATTCAGGCTTTCGTCAGCCAGCAGCTCCCACCGCCCCGGGCCGACTCGACCCGCCTGCGCCAGCTGGCCGACGAACTTCGGTTCGAGATTGACCGGCTGTAGAACCGGTTCCGGATGGGTTGCCGATGATCGGAAGCCCGCTGGCTCGACTTTCTGCTTTACCCGTGTCTGAATAAAACTCTATTTGATAAGTAGGGTTGTGACTGTGTACAATCAATCACAACCCCTATGCAGGCGCAACAGACACTGAATGCCATGGAGCTGGACAAGCTCAAAGACAGGATTAAGGATATCCGGATTGCTATGCTGACCACGCTGGAGTCGGATGGCGATTTTCACACCCGCCCCATGGCCACCCACGAGATCGACGAGGACGGCAGTATGTGGTTTTTTACCTATGACAACTCGACGAAGGTAGCCGAGATTCAGCAGGACCAGCGCGTCAGTGTCGCTTTTTCGGATCCCGGCAGCGAGGTGTACGTCACAACAACCGGGCGGGCCGACGTGGTCAGGGATCGGGCAAAAATCGATGAGCTTTGGAGCGACTTCCTGAAAACCTGGTTTCCCAACGGGAAAGAAGACCCGCACATTGCTTTGTTGAAAGTTACGATCCACGGAGGTGAATACTGGGACCGGCCCGGCGGGAAAATGGTCAAGCTGTTCGAAATGGCGAAGGGCGCCCTGACCGGCGATGCCGACAAAACCGGTCGGAACGAGAAGTTTGGCGACGTGCCGAAGTAAATTGCGGGTGTTTTGCGGTCTTAAACCCGATAAAAGGCAATTTGTGACGCAGAAAGACGGAACTTTGGTCCGCAAAACACCCACAATTCCTGAATGCGTTATTTCCTTGAACTGGCCTACCGAGGCACCAACTACCACGGCTGGCAACGGCAACCCAACGGGCTGAGTGTGCAGGAGGTGCTCGAAACGGCCCTTACAACGATTATCCGGCAACCTATCGGTATTGTCGGTAGTGGCCGAACCGACGCGGGCGTTCACGCAGCCCAGCAATTTGCGCACTTCGAACTTGAATCGCCCCTGCCCGCCCATCTGCTTCGTTCGGTCAACAAACTGATCCCAAGCGACATTGTCGTCTACGATTGCTTTCCGGTAGGCCCGCGCGATCATGCCCGCTATACCGCTACCTATCGCTACTACCAGTACAGCATAATCCGACGTAAGGACCCATTTCGCGATGGGCTGGCCTGCGTGTTCTTTTTGCCGCTTAACGTTGACCGGATGAACGAAGCCGCCAGCCGCCTGCTGCTGCATACCGACTTTCAGAGTTTCAGTAAGGTTAAGACGGATGTTAAAACCTTTAACTGCCGGATTGACTTTGCGTACTGGAAGCGCCAGAACAACGACGAGCTGATGTTCCATATTCGCGCTGATCGATTTCTGCGGGGTATGGTACGGGCCATTGTCGGTACGCTTCTGATGGTGGGGCAGGAGCGGATGAGTGTCGATGAATTTGAGCAGATCATCCTGGCCCGCGATCGTCAGGCCGCCGGGCGGGCGGCTCCGGCCGAGGGGTTGTCGCTGGTTGAAGTGGGCTACCCGGCCGAGGTGTTTGCGCAACGGCAGAACCGACCCATCGTATAGGGTGTTTATCTCGCAGAACTGAATCAGTTCAGACGTCATGGACGAGCCGCTGACGTGTATTCACCATGGAATGTCGGGTAGGCAGCTAACTCCATGTAACAAAAAGCATCTTGAAAATCGGAACTATTATTCTGGCCGCCGGCGATTCGTCGCGGATGGGCGGAGAGCCGAAGCAACTGCTGACCTATAAAGGCCAGTCGTTGATTCGGCGCATAACAGAAACAGCCCTGGCGCTACAACGTGGGCCCGTTGTGGTCGTACTAGGGGCCAATCGTGAACGGATCGTGCCGGAGCTGCAGGGGTTACCGGTTACGCTGGTCGATAACGCCAGCTGGCCAACCGGTCAGGCTTCGTCACTGAAAACGGGACTGGCTGCTTTATACATTACCCACAAGGATATTGACAGAGTGCTGGTGCTACATACGGACCAGCCGCTGGTGTCGCTGGGCTTGTTGCTGCACATGGTCGAAGTCGGGAAAGACGATCAGAAAGGGATCATTGCCTGTCGGTATGATACCCAGCTCAGCGTACCTGCCTTATTCAGCCGCGACTACATCAGCGATCTGCTTGGTCTTGAGGGGGATAAAGGCGTAAAATGGGTCATCGGCAAACACCGGGACGACTGCTCGGAAGTGCCCTTCGAGGCTGGGGCCATCGACCTTGACTCCCGCCGGGATATTGAATTTTTTCATCAGGTATTGGCACAGGTCCAATGACATCCGTATAATTGAGCCCGACTCCGACGAGTCGGGCTTTCTTTATGTTGCCCCACGGAAACGCTACTCATGCAAAAACTCGCTACTGCCCGTACGCTGCAAACGCGGCTGACAACTATCCTAAAAACCGTGGAGAGCGAATTCGGACACCTGTCTGACGAGCAGCTCCGCTGGAAACCGGCTCCCGGTTCGTGGAGCATAATCGAATGTCTTCAGCACCTTAACCTGGCCGAACGGTACTACATCCGCAACCTTCAGCACAAAGTCGATCAGCTGGGCCTCGTACAAACGATGCCGACCGATCAGATACTGGCGTCTGATCTGGTAGGGCGGTCCCTGAACTGGATCGTCAACCCCGAGACCAAACTGAAATTTCCGGCGCCGGGAATTATCAAACCCCGCTCGTCTGTCGATCTGCATCCGGCCAACGTGTTGGCCCAGTTTCTGGAAATTCAGTACCTGCTTCGCGACCTGCTCGACAAAGCGATTTACCTCGACTGGAACGCCGACAAGCTGTCCACTATTTTTGGCAACTGGCTCAAAATCCGGGTAGGCGACGCCCTACAGATGCTGGTATCGCATTCAGAGCGGCATCTGAACCAGGCCATGCGCGTAAAGAAGGAAATGGATACCTTTGCGGCTACGAACAATAACCTCTAATGAAACAATACATTACACAGGACCCCTGGTCCATTGTCGAAACCGATTTCCACCGCGACTATAATGAAATCACCGAAAGTCTGATGAGCCTGGGCAATGGCCGGCTCGGACAACGGGGGAATTTCGAGGAGAAGTTTACCGGTAAAACCCTGCAAGGCAACTACGTGGCCGGCGTCTATTACCCGGATAAAACCCGCGTAGGCTGGTGGAAGAATGGCTATCCCGAGTATTTCGCCAAAGTGCTCAATGCGGCAAACTGGGCCGGCATTGATATCGATATCGAGTACGAGAGCCTTGACCTGGCTACCTGCGACGTGCGCGATTTCCGGCGTGAGCTGAATATGCGGGAAGGGTACCTCGAACGGTCGTTCGTGGCGGTGCTGAAAAGCGGGAAAGAGGTCAAGGTCAATGCCAAACGCTTCTGTTCCATCGTCGATGATGACGCCGGTGCCATTCGTTACAGCCTGACCCCGCTCAACTTCGACGCCAAGATCACCGTAACGCCCTACATTGATGGGGCTATCCGGAACCGGGATGCGAACTATGACGAGACCTTCTGGGACGAAGTGCGCAAGGAGACCGGCTATGGCGAAGCCTATATCGAGCTGCGGACCCGAAAAACCGGATTCCATGTCACGACCGGCATGTGCGTGGAAATCGAACAGGACGGTCAGAAGATGGATTACCAGTCGCAGCCGATCAAATACGAGAAGTACGTGGCCAACCGGATGACTCTCGACTGTCAGCAGGGCCAGGAAACGGTTATCTATAAATACGCCGTGAACCTGTCTTCGCTCAACCACGACTCCGATGAGCTGATGCGCCTGGCTCACGAGGCCATTGCCCGGGTATCCCGCAAGGGATTCGACCGGATGCTGTTCGAACAGAAGCAGGCCTGGGCCGACAAGTGGAAAATGAACGACATCGTCATTGACGGTGACGTAGCAGCCCAGCAGGGTATCCGGTTTAATATTTTTCAGTTGAACCAGACCTATACCGGCGAGGACGAACGACTCAATATCGGTCCTAAAGGGTTTACCGGCGAAAAATACGGGGGGAGCACCTACTGGGATACCGAAGCGTACTGTCTGCCCTTTTACCTGGCTACTGCCGACCAGAAAGTAGCCCGTAATCTGCTGATATACCGGTACAAACATCTGCAGAAAGCCATCGAGAATGCCCGGAAGCTGGGCTTCCGGGCGGGGGCTGCGCTCTACCCAATGGTGACGATGAACGGCGAAGAATGCCACAACGAATGGGAAATTACCTTCGAGGAAATTCATCGAAACGGGGCCATTGCCTACGCCATCTACGATTACGTGCGGTATACCGGCGATGAATCGTACCTGACCGATTACGGCCTGGAAGTCCTGATTGCCATCAGCCGGTTCTGGAGCCAGCGGGTGAACTGGTCGGCCGCCAAAAAGCAGTACGTCATGCTGGGCGTTACCGGACCAAATGAGTACGAAAACAACGTCAACAACAACTGGTACACCAACTACATTGCCGCCTGGACGCTGCGGTACACCATCGAAGCGGTTGGCAAAGTAAAGGCGTTGAACCCCGAGAAATACGCTGACCTGTGTGAACGCATCCACTTCCGCGAAGAAAAGGAAGTTCAGAACGCCCAGCATATCGTCGACAATATGCACTATCCGTACGATCCCGAACGGCAGGTTTTCCTCCAGCAGAGCGACTTCCTCGACAAGGATCTCATGCCGGTGTCGGATATTCCCAAAGGCCAGCGTCCGTTGAACCAGAACTGGTCCTGGGATCGGATTCTGCGGTCGTGTTTTATCAAACAGGCCGACGTACTGCAGGGGCTCTATTTCTTCGAGGATGAATTCGATACCGACACGCTCCGCCGAAACTACGCGTTTTATGAGCCCATGACGGTTCATGAATCATCGCTCTCGCCCTGCGTCCACAGCATTCAGGCGTCGAAGCTGGGTATGAAAGAAAAAGCCTACGAAATGTACCTCCGTACTGCTCGTCTCGACCTCGACGACTACAACAACGATACCGAGGACGGCTGTCACATAACGAGTATGGCCGGAACCTGGCTGGCGGTGGTGAAAGGCTTCGGCGGTATGCGGGTCGATGCCGAGGGGCTATCGTTCAGTCCGTACTGTCCGGAAAACTGGCAGGGTCTGGCCTTTAAAATCCGGTACCGGGGCGCCTTGTTACAGATTACCACCACCCAGCAGGATGTAACGGTACAGAATTTTTCCGTGCAACCCGTTACGCTGCGGGTACATGGCGAAACGGTGACCATTGCGGGTGAAAGTAAGCAGACGGTCACGATACCAGTACTGGCGTAAAACGGATTCGGCCCGCGGGCGCGACTTTATTACAATACCCTACCAAAAGGCCCATCAGACTGCTGTTTGATGGGCCTTTTGTATATATGCCGTTCTGCTTACGGCCGGGACAGGCAACTCTCCAAGTCAGGGCGTTTCCTCGTCCGGGCCGCTGAGTAGCTGATACAGCTGGCTGCCGTCGGGGTATATAATATCCGCGATTCGCCACTTGCCCCGCAGCTGGATCATGCGGCACCGGATTTCCTGTTGCTCACCAAAATTTTCGAAAGTAACCCGTACTTCGGTCGCCCCATCCCGTTCGGCAGCCGGATGAACGTTAAACTTTCTGATGTCGATATCCTGCGCATTATACAACGGATCGGCGTCAAGCATGCTCTCGCCCGCTTCGGTGGTTGTCATATCGGCCCAGATCAGGTCAGCCAACTCCCCGTCAAAATAGCGGCTCAGCAGCGGCCTGTCGTCAGTCTGAAAAAACGGTCCGTTGCCCGCGTCATGCTGCCTGTACAATTCCCGGACAAGTGCGTCGGGTGTCGATGGTTTTTTTACCCGGGAAGCCGTAACGGGCGATGCCTGATTGGGTGGTGTATCCTGCTGGCTATCCTGGATCGTACAGGCGTACGTACCTGCGAATAAGCCGATGATAAGCAGTAGCTTCGTAGGGTACATGGGGCATGGTAAGAGTGGTGGATAGGGTAAAGCTACAGATTATTATGGTAAACGCTTTTTAGACAGTTACTTAATGGTAGTTTTGGTTGCCCGGGCAGATCATGGTGGCTGCCAGTGAGCTCATCAACGAACATAGCCTCTCATGGGATTTGACTGGATTGAACCGGTATACGATATACTGGCGAAGATTGTTTTTGGGTCGCGGCTACAGCGGGCTCAACTCCGCTTTATCGATCAGATTCACCGCCAGCAAACGAGCCGCGAACCGGCCGATTCATCCGTCCTGTCGGCGCCGGTTTCGGTACTGCTCCTTGGGGGCGGAACGGGCTGGTTGCTGCAACAGATCTTACAGCGATGCCAGCCCGTTCGGGTGCTGTACCTGGAAGCATCGGGCCGGATGCTGGCCCGCGCCACCCGCCGTATCCTGCATCAACCGTTCTCCATTGAGGTCCGATTCCAGACCGGTGACGAGCAGACGATACCGGCCGATGAGCAGTTTGATGTGATTATCACCCCGTTTGTTCTCGACCTGTTTACCAGGGCTACCCTCCAGCATCGAATGATTCCGCGCTTACTGGAAGCGCTCCGGCCGGGGGGGATCTGGCTGGTAACGGATTTTGTGCCCGCTCAGGGCTGGTGGCAGCGGGTGTTGCTTTGGAGCATGATCCGGTTCTTCAGGCTAACCGCCGGCATAGAAGCCCGTCAACTACCCGACTGGCAGCTGCTGATGAGCCAGGCCGGGCTGGTCTGTCGAGACCGACAGTCGGCCGTGGGAGGAATGGTGTCGGCGGAGGTGTGGGAGCGGTAGGAAGTCTACAGGTGTTCCAGGGTTTCGCTGACCTCCGTATAGTCGGCAATATCGTACCAATCGTCAGTACCCAGGTTCAGCCAGCGTCCATCGGTTCTGGGGCGTTTGGTTTGGGCTTCAGCCGGATCGTAATCGTAGGCATAAACGGTACTCATAACCCGCTGCAGGGTAGACCAGGGCAAGGTCCGGGTCCGTTCGCGTCGGTCGTGCAGGGTCAGAATCTGAACATTCCGGGCTACAAACGAGGCCGTCATGCGCAGCTCCATACCCTCCTGTCGACCGTTGATCCGCAGGTAGGTGAGCTCAAAAGGTCGTTCGCGCCCCATCGACTCGTAAGCGGCCTGAATCAGTTCCTGAACCAGATACTGCCAATCGTCGGGACTGCTATTGGGCCGCTGTTCCGGACGACCCTGGCGCACTGGACCCGCTGTGGGTTCGAGTTTAATATCCCAGAAATCGTCGTCTTCGTCCAGCTGCTCTTCGTCAACGCGCTGAAGTTTGGTTTTTTCTGCCAGCGAAATCAGGGTTTGTCGCCAGGTTTGCGGCAGGCGCCCTGTCCAGCCGAAATCGTCGTCGCGGGTGTAGCCCTCGGCAATCAGCTCGTCCTCGTCGATATCATCGCGGTCGGGGTAGGTGATGGCCAGGTCGACGCTAATTTCGCCAACGAGTGGGGTAAGCGTCAGGGTATAGAAATAAGCGTAGGGCGCCGGTAACGATCGGGCTGTCTGGTAGCGAATCTGAATAGACTTAAACGACATGGGTGCAAAGTAGTTGGCCCGCCATCCTACACGATGCGGGCAATGGTAGCCTGCCGATCTAGTTTACCGGTGGGCGTTTCGGCAAAGTTGGCAACAATACGCCATTCTTTTGGTACGGCATACGGGCCAATGGCAGTCCGGATGGCCAGTTGAAGGGGCTCCCAGTGCAAATGCCAGTCGGGAAACGGTTCACTAACGAGCGTTACCCGCTGCCCGAGCCGCTCATCGGGTATGCCCGCCACAAATAAACGGGGTACGGGTCCAGATTTGGCCAACTCCTCCTGAATCAGGCGTTCTACTGGTTCGGGTTGTATTTTTACGCCACCCGTATTGATGATGGTATCGGCGCGGCCCAGCAGCCGGAACCGATTATCGGGCAGCAGCGTAACGACGTCGTTGGTCTGGATGCGCTGCTGGTTGGTGGCCGCCGACGTAATGTGCAGACAACCCCGCTCGTCGGTGCCGAGCGTTACCCCGTCGAGAGCCGTAAACCAGTCGCTCCGTTCCGGGCCATTCAGTCGCCGGAGGGCTATGTGCGAAACGCTTTCGGTCATGCCGTAGGTGGCGTAGACGGGGGCACGTATGGCTTGTATAGCCTCTTCCAGAGCCGGGCTGGTAGCGGCACCACCTACCAGAATTGCTTTCATCGAATCGAGCAGGTCGACTTGCGCAGGTTGCCCCGTATCCGGATCGATCGTGTCCAAAATGGTCTGTAGCTGCAGCGGAACCAGGGCCGCAAAGGCAAACTGGTCTGCGGGGGCATGGAAACCCGCCAGGGGATTGCTGACGGGTTCGATGATCGTCATGGGCAACTTCAGTTCGAGGCCCCGAACGAGCATCATGACCCCGGCCACATACCGGATGTTCAGACAAACCAGGGCCGGATCGCCGGGTTGGAGCCCCAGGGTTTGGCCAGTAAGCCGAGCGCTGGCTTTCATCTGGGCGCGCGTGAGCCGGATTGGTTTGGGCGTACCGGTCGAGCCGGAGGTGTGTAGGGTAAATTCGTCCTGACCGCTCAACCAGGCCGTGCAGAAAGCCAGCGCTTCGGCTTCGTAGGGGGTATGTGCGTCCGGCCAGGTAGCCGGATCGGGGAACGCAAGCACCATAGAATCAGGGCGCAGCGTACCGGTTATCTCCCCCGGCAGAGGCCGCCTGGCTAACAGGATTACTCGAATACCCGAACCGTACGGGCAATGAGGTCGGGAGTCACTTTGTATTGTTTGAGCGGAAGCGAAGCCGGGCCGACCAGCACCTTACCGCTGGTATCGAAACGGGACAGGTGCAGGGGGCAGTAAAACTGATCGCTGGCCGACTTAAACGTCAGCTTTGTACCGGCATGTGTACACTCGGCCGATACAGCTACGAAGTTGCCGTCTTTGGTTCGGGCAACAATGACATCGTTGGCAATGACATAGCCGCCGTTTACGTTCAGATTTTCGTTGCTTTTATCGTCCAGGCGTAGGGTGAAATCCAGCTTTTCGGTGGCGGGGCGGATGGGGTCATCATTTCCCTGAGCCGCGCAGCCGGCCAGGCATCGATTCAGCAGGATAGCGCCGATGCCGGTGCCCACCAGCCGGAAGAAATGTTGTCTGTCGATCGGTCGTTTATCCGGAGCCAGTGAGCTGGTTTGCATGGTGTTTTGTTGTACTTTTACGGCCATAAGCCGGGTTTTTGGCGAAAATACGCAATATTTCTGTCATTCCACGACAGCGAACAAAGTCGTTCGCCGGGCGGTTATCCGAAGTACATATGGAAGAAGCGAAAGTAATCATCAATCCGATTTCGCCGGATAAAGTAGCCGAATCACCGGGCCTCCTGGCATACGCGCATACGGCGGGCGGTGCCGTTATCCGCCCCGAAGACAAAGGTAAGATTACGGGACGGGCCGTGTCGGCCATGCGCGAGCAGACGGACATGCAGCTTAGTCAGCTCTACAAACAGATGCAGCTGCTGGCCGACCAGGCTACGGCCATTCGTCACCGGGTCGAAGTGTCTGAACGGATCTATGCGGCCCAGATGAATTTTGAGCCGGTAGTTGGGCATACCTACTATTTCTATACCCGCCGGAACGGAACGGATGTGCTGTCGATGATCGGCCCGACGGAGTGGGGGCGTACGTTTCCGTTCGAGCGTTGCCTGGCCACCGTTCGTATGATGGCTGATCACACGTGGGATGTTCAGTATCATGATGTTTCATATAATGAGTAGTTTATACTCACCCAATGCACTATGCAAAGCAATTTCCCCTGGGAACCCATAAAAGAATATCAGGAGATTCTGTTCTCGTATTACGACGGTATCGCTAAAATCAGCATCAACCGCCCGCATAAGCGTAATGCCTTTACGCCCTTAACGGTCAAAGAAATGTCGGAAGCCATGGAACTGGCCCGGCAGGACGAGCGGGTAGGGGTCGTTATCCTCACCGGCGAAGGGGGCGAAGCGTTCTGCTCAGGGGGTGACCAGTCGATCCGGGGCCATGGTGGCTATATCGGCGACGATCAGGTACCCCGGCTCAACGTGCTGGACCTCCAGATGCAGATTCGGCGGATACCCAAGCCTGTTGTGGCTATGGTGGCCGGCTATGCCATTGGGGGCGGTCACGTGCTGCACGTAGTCTGTGACCTGAGCATCGCGGCCGACAATGCCCGCTTTGGGCAGACCGGTCCTAAAGTCGGCTCGTTCGACGGTGGGTTTGGCGCCAGTTACCTGGCCCGGGTCGTGGGCCAGAAAAAAGCCCGCGAGATCTGGTTCCTCTGCGATCAGTACAATGCGCAGGAAGCGCTGGATATGGGGCTGGTCAACAAGGTGGTCCCCCTCGATCAGCTGGAAGAGACGACCGTGGCCTGGTGCCGCAAAATGCTCGAGAAAAGCCCGATTGCCCTCCGGATGCTGAAAGCGTCGTTCAATGCCGAACTGGATGGGCAGGCCGGTATCCAGCAGCTGGCGGGTGATGCCACGCTCCTGTACTACCTGTCGGACGAAGCCAAAGAAGGAAAAGATGCTTTCCTCGAAAAGCGCAAACCCGACTTCAGTAAGTTTCCGAAGTTCCCATAGCGGACATAACTGGTATAAGAAGGCGACGGATCAATGGCAAACAGGCTGTTGATCCGTCGCTTTTTTGAGTGTCGAAAAATCAAAACGGCCATAGAGGGGCGCGTTGGGCATACGTTGCCCTGACGAACCAGCTACCGGTTGGGAATTTGTAAAACGGCTGCTCCCGTTTTGGAATCGATCTCCCGAACGAGCCGATCCGGGTGCCGGATAATCATGATTTCTACCGAGCCCGTGCCCACCTCCAGGGCCAGAATGTGCCCTCCGGTTATTTTGAACTCTTTGTCGGCAACCACACCGTGCAGATGAAGGGCCGGTTTGTTGTCCTGCCAGGCAATGCTACCCGTCAGGCTAACCAGCTCGGTGTCGCGCAACGCTCTCGGATCGTAGGTTTTGGTAGCTGCGTTCCAGAAGCCGAACGTCGGATGAACAAAACCCAGCCCGGTAATACTGGCGCTGGGAATGGCCTCCTGCCGGGTAAGCTGTTCAAGTTCCTGAAGCACATTGTCGCCCTGCTGTAATACCACCAGGTAACCCGTTGGCGTAGTCATGTAGTTTCTGGTTTGTTTTTTGGCTGGTTGCGCCTGCCCCGCACTGACAAAAACAGTGCAGAATGCCAGTAGTATAAACAAGGTAATACGCATGACTGGGTCAATTAAGTGAATTGGAATACGGTCGGTTTATTCATTACCCATGCCGGTCAGGAGCGGGCCAGGATAATCAGGACAAGGCCAGCTAGGTACGCCCCGCCCATCAGCCATAAGTATCGATTGGCTGTCGACGGGGCCTCTTTGAACTCGTGCCAGGCGAATAACCCCCACAGAACCGAGACAACGGTAGCCCCCTGGCTAAGCCCGTACGAGACCGCGTCGCCGGCCTGTTTGGAACCGAGCAGGAGCGCAATCATACCGATCCCCCAAATGAAACCACCCCCGATGCCTGCCAGATGAGTACGGAATGGAGTTTGCCCGTACGTCGGCTGGCCAGATTCGTCGGTCAGGATGAACCGGCGGACCAGGTATTCGACCAGTGGGTTGCTGATGAGGATACCAAGGGCAAAAAACAGCAAACCTGTATACGGGGTGAGCAAACCCGGTTCGGGCGACGTATGGTCGGTAACCAGCGCGCTCGATATCAGCCGGAAAAAGAAGCCCGCAACCAGTCCGCCCGCCAGCGCGATCCAGATCCCGCGGGTATCGTCGGGTGTTTTTCCGGCATCGGCCTTTTTCTGCTTTTGCTGATAGGCCAGTGCACTGAACACCATGGCCCCCAATATGGCTGCCCCGCCCAGGGCCAGCAACCAGACGCTCCCCTGTGGTTCGGCGAGGTAGTTGACGACCAGCCCGATGGCTAGGGATAAGCCCGTTCCAACCGGCATGGCGATCGATATACCAGCCATGCTGATGCCGACTGTCAGTAAGGTGTTGCCGATGTTGAAAACCAGCCCGCCCGCCACCGCCAGCAGCAGGGCCTTTGTCGTTGCCTGGCCCATATCGTCGAACAGTGACCTGCCCTCTTCGCCGAAACTGCCCAGCGTAAACCCCAGGGCCAGGGCAGTCAGGACAATGCCGTACACGTAGTCGCGATAAAAGACGTAAAGCGGGGCTGACTGGGTCACGTATTTCTGGGCATTTGACCAGGAGCCCCAGAGCAGCATGGTCAGAAGGCAGAGAATGATGGCTACGGTCGGTTGGTTCGTACTAAACATGGGCTGTACAGGAAGAGTGGTGGACTAGACTACGACCCGGGTTGCGAGTTAATCGAACTGCTGAACGAGCATCCGCACCCGAAACAGGGTGCCTCGTCCCTTGATACTCTCTATTTCCAGACTGGCACCCACCAGTTCACAGAGTCGTTTAACAATCTGTAAACCAATGCCTTCGCCTTTTTCGGTTGAGCGGGCCATCAGCTGGCCGAGCGGTTGCCCGGTCGGTACCTGATGGTCATCGTTGGGGGGCATGGGCGTCGGCTGGCCTTCTTCGGGAGCCAGCACGCTGGTTTCTTCAACAGTCGGTTTAAGCTGTTTATGGAACAGCTCCATCAGATCGTCGGGTAGACCCGGGCCCGAATCCTGAACACTGAATCCCCACCGCCAGTCATTCTCTGCCGACCAGGATATAGACACCATGCCGGGGCGATCCGGGCTGGAGGGGGTGTAGGTCAGTGCATTCAGGATGAGGTTCTGCGCAATCCGGTAGATCTTAACCCGGTCAGACCTGACCTTCAGACTTTCCGGCCCGTCGGCCCGTATGATCAGGCCCCGTTCTGCCACCATTGGGCTTACGCTGGCAACCAGGTCGCCTAAAAGAGCGGCTGCATCGAACTCTTCCAGCTGCAGGGGCTCCTGACCCGCTTCCAGGCGAGCCAGATCCATCAGGTTGGTCAGCATCGACTGCACATGGGTCAGATTGCGGTTGAGCATATCCATGAACTGTTGGCGTTCTTCCGGACTCAGATCGTCCATCCGGAGAAAGTAAGCGGCCCCCATGCTCAACCCCAGCCCACTCCGCAAATCATGGGATGATTTACGGAGGAGATCGCCACGCTGGCGCGACAGTTCTTCCATCTCATGCAGGGCCTGCTCCAGGCTCGAAGCCCGGTTGGCAGCCTGAAGCCGCTGTAATTCATCGTGTTTGGTGACGCTGCCCCGTATGGTCTCGTTCATCAAAACCAGAATCTGCTGCTGGGCCTGTAGTACCAGATCCGGATCAACATGCGGGAACAACTCCCGAAACAGTTTCAGCTCATCGAACAGGATAACGGACAGGTGGTTCAGCTCCCGCAGCAGTTCCGGCAGGGCCAATGATTTTTGCCAGCGATGGAGTCCGTGCGACTTGGCCGCAATAATGGGGTCGTTATCGGGCACTTTACCCAGCAGCTGTTGCTCCAGAATGTCGAGTATAATCGGCATCAGGTTATTGAACTCCTCGCGCGCCAGCACCGTGATCTTGCGAAGAGAAGGGTCCGACTCGCAGGCAGAGCGCCAGTTGTTAAGCAGCGTTTCCCGTCGATTGAACAGAAAAGCCGTTAGCTCGGAGATTGCGTTTGGCTGATCAGCAGGGCGTGCGTTCATACAATGGAATTCGTCAGGACTACATGCCGGACCGGTACCAACGAACTGGCGCCGGGACATGCAGTCGTACAGGCAGTATTGCCCTTAGTTGACTGGTAAACATGCCAAAAGGTTTTGCGTGGGTGAGAGACTGGCCACGGGAAGACTTCCAGACCGCCAGAATTGGCCGATTAGCCCACACAGTACAACACCGATAGTTGAAGAAGTGGTTACTTCGATAAAATTTGGCATTATGAATAGAATTCAATAAAATATAAGGCGAAATGGGGACTTTTTCTAGGAAGACAACGTAAAAAGGGTAGTTTTGCCTTGGATCGTCTAGTCTAATCCATACGGCCTGTTATGTCAACCCGTCGCACTTTTTTTCGTCAGTCGGCCGCTGCGGCCAGCGCTGCGCTTACACTCCCGACGTTTCTCCCCGACACGTTTGCCAACCCAATGCCTGCACCCGGTACAGCGCTGAAGTCGGCCGCGGAATGGGCGCAGGATGAGGATTTCTGGGCGTGGGTGAAGTCCGAGTACACGGTTTCGCCCAATCTCCTGAATCTGAACAACGGGGGCGTTTGTCCGCAACCAAAAGTTGTGCAGGACGCCCATATCCGGTTCTATCAGTACGCCAACGAAGCGCCATCCTACTACATGTGGCGGATTCTGGATCAGGGTCGCGAAGCCCTCCGCAGCAAACTGGCCGATCTGGCGGGCTGTTCGTCGGAAGAGATCGCCATCAATCGAAACGCTACCGAGGGGCTGAACACCGTTATTTTCGGATTAAATCTGAAAGCCGGTGACGAGGTAGTGCTTACCAAACAGGACTATCCGAACATGCTCAATGCCTGGAAGCAGCGCGAGAAACGGGACGGGATCAAACTCGTGTACCTGAACCTCGACCTGCCCAGCGAAGATGACGACGCGCTGGCTCAGCAGTACATCCGAGCCTTTACGCCCCGAACCAAAGTGGTTCATATCACCCATATGATCAACTGGATAGGGCAGGTGATGCCGGTACGGAAAATCGCTGACGAAGCCCACAAGCGGGGAATCGAGGTCATCGCCGACGGGGCTCATTCCTTCGCGCTCTTCGATTTCAAAATACCGGACCTGGGGTGCGACTACTTTGCCAGCAGCCTGCACAAATGGTTGTGTGCGCCCTTCGGCAGCGGCATGCTTTATGTGCGGCAAAACAAGATCAAAAACGTATGGGCGCTGCTCTCCAACAATGAACCTGACGGGCCTGATATCCGGAAGTTCGAGAGCCTGGGTACGCGTTCGTTTGCGTCAGAAATGGCCATTGGTACCGCCGTTGACTTCCATAACAGCATTGGCTCCGCGCGTAAGTTTGCCCGGGCGCACTACCTCAAAAACTACTGGATGGAGCGGGTCCGTGAGCTGCCGGGTGTTCGTATTCATACGTCGCTCAAGCCCGAGTATGCCGGTGCGGTAGCCCTGTTCTCGATCGATGGGATGAAACCCGCCGAGATTGATGGTCAGCTGCTAAACCAGTATAAGATCCATACGGTAGGGATCGAATGGGAAAATATTCGCGGGGTTCGGGTAACGCCCCATATCTATCATTCGCCCAAAGATCTGGATCGTCTGGTAGCGGCTATCGAAGCCATTGCCGCTAAACAAACCCTGGCCGGTAAGCAGAAGAAAAGCTGATACCTGCCGCCCCCAGCCAGCCTATAGCCAGCCAGACGCCCACCGGTACACTGAACATGATGGCCAGCAGACCCAGGATAAAGGCCCAGAAAACAGCGGTTTGCCAACGCTCCGGCGATACCTCTCGCCCGTAGGCCAGCCCATGCATCAGGAGTAGCCATCCCCAGCCGGTCAGCCCGAGCCAGACCATATAATCGACCCCGACAGTGGCGGGTTGGTTTTTGAGCATAATCAGCCAGTCGGGTAGCCAGATCAACCCGTAGATCAGCGTATAACGACCCAGCCGATCGAGCCAGGTGAAAGGCATATTGGGCAGCAGGATCAGGTAACGGTGTTCAAACGTGCTCAATTGCCGCGCCACCTGCGAATGGGTAATCAGAGCCAGCATCAACCCGATCAGGAGGAGCCGTTCGTCATAATCGTCGGTCGGGTAAAGCCGGCATACGCCCACCAGCAGCAGCCCGGATAGTAGCTTGGTCAGCAGTAAAGACAAGGGTTCATGCCGAAGCCAGTAGGCTGGGAAGAACAGCCAGTAGGGGAGACTGACGCTCAGCGTCGGCAGCCGCAGCGAGCCCGCCGGATGATGGCGAAGTCGGTGGTCGGCCCCGGCAGCGCCAACGACCAGCAAACCGGCCATGGTCAGCAGAATGACCGCAAACGACCCCCAGGCCTGGTAATGAACAGCCCGAGCCAGCATCCAGATCGCGTAACCGCCGACCGGAACGAGCAGCTGAGCAACCAGTAAAAGCCACAACGACCAGCGAATTCGCACGGGAACGAGCCGGAAAGTCTGAAGAAACAGATGGTCGGGTGCGGCCAGTGCTTTTCTGACAAAGCCGACCGTCCGCAGCGTGTACACCAGCCAGAGGAGTATAACCCCGGTCAGGAGCGCGGGTGAGCCCAGGGCGGCCGTGATCAGTGCTTCGTGGTCCATCGGGCGCATGAAGCCGAACGCCAGCAGAACCACGACCAGAAAAGTACCGGCGTTGCGAACGTAGAAAGGCAGGACGAGGGTACGGTAAAGAACAGTATACATCAGTTTATTACGGAACTGATTTCGCCATTACCCACCTGCCACATACTCGTCAGTGAAAGTCCCGTCAGGCTAACGTCCTGGTGCGAGGTCAGACAAAACGAAACCGACTGGCGCGTGTGAAGCTGCCGAATGTAATCGAACAGCCGGGCGGCCGTGGCTACATCGAGCGTCGTGAGCGGCTCATCGAGCAGCACCAGAGCCGGCTCGCCGAGCAGGGCCAGCAGCAGCGACAATTTTTTCAGCATGCCGCTCGAAAAGGTACCCGTCGGTTGCGTCCAGAACGCATGCACGCCCAGTAAGTCGGCCAGTTCGTTGACCTGACCCGCCGGTGCTCGTTTGGCTTTCCCTACAAAACCCGCCAGATCGCGGGGTGTCAGGAAGTCGGGGTAGAGGGGTTCGGCTTCGGCATAGTTGACCCGCAGCCGATACGCCACCGGATGGCGGTTGAGGTCGTACGCTTCGTTGAGCACGATCTGCCCCGAAAAGGGGAGCAGTCCGGCCACCGTCCTGAAAAAGGTGGTTTTGCCGGAGCCGTTGCTACCCCGAAAGTAATGAATGCCGACGGGCAACCGCAACGACGGTACCGTCAGTACGGGCTGACCCGAGTAGGCTTTGCTAAGGTTGGTGACAGTGAGCAAGGAATAAGGGCATTTTCGTATGGCCAAAAATAGCGATAGATTATACGTTGCCCTAGTTCATTCATCTACCACAACCAGCTCACGCGTATACCCGCCAGGGCATTGCGGGTGGGCGATCCGTTATAAAACCGGTTCCCTACGGCATTGAGGTCATAGCCCAGCGAATAGGTCTGATTCAGGAGGTTGTCGCCACTGACGTATCCATCCAGCGTCCAGTGCCGGCCAATGGGTTTACGGAAGCCCAGGGTGGCCTGCAGGAGCCGGGTTGGATCAGACTGGGCCGTGTTGGCGTCGTTGAGCGGGAACGGGTTCAGAAACTGATAGGTCAGGTGGGCATATACCCCCGCTTTCAGTTCCAGATCCAGGCCCGACACGAGCGTTACCGGAGCCACTCCCGGAATCCGATTGTTCGACAGGTCGGCCGTGCCCTGCTGGTAGCTGCGAAAGCGGTAGTCGGTCAGGGTGGCATTCTGCCAGATTCTCAGCAGAGAAACGACCGCATTTGACGCGCCCGAAAATCCAGTCGGGGCTACCAGGTCGTAGCTCGCCTGGGCTTCAAGGCCCCGCTGGTCAGTACGGCCCGCGTTCACGAAAAATTCGGCACCGGCCGCGTTAGATCGACGTACAATGGTTTCGCGCAGACCGAATTGGTAGGCCGCCACATCGAAGCGAAGTCTCGACTGAAGCGCTGAACCGCGAATGCCAACTTCGTAGCTGGTGCCCCGCTCGGGATTCAGGGTTGTGTTGAAGCCACCTGCCGAGGGGCGAACCTCATCGCGGGTGGGCGCTGAATAGCCGGTGCTGATGCTGGCAAAGGCTGACAACGTCTGGCCGAAGGTGCGAAGCAGTGCCACACGGGGTAACCAGACAGGCGTAAAGTTGCGGGTAAGCAGCTCAGCCGGCAAGGCACCGGCCGCCCGGGTCGGGAAGCGGGTAAAGCCATAGCGAACATCGTTGCGACTCAACCCCATAGTAAGCCGGAAGCGGGCCGGGAGTTCGGTTTCGGCCTGCGCGAACAGGCTGGTTTGCCGGGCAACCAGCTCTTCGTCGGTCTGGATCGTATCGGGCGTACCGGCGCGGTTGCCAAAGTTGCGGATAACGGTAAAGGTGCGCAGCAGCTCGGCCCCAACTGTAAAGGTAGTGGGCAGCGGCCCGCTGGGCAGCCGGAACTGAGTGACGGTTCGCCCGCCCAGGCCCTGGTCGGCGCTCTTCTGGTAATTGGTGATAAACGGGTTGGCAAAGTCCGTCGTTGACCCGTACAGGACCGTTGTATTCTGAATCCGATCGCTCCAGCGGTACTCGTGCGAGACGCCCAGGTAGCCATACTTCTGATAAATACCGGCCCGCTGGTCGGCACTGCCGGGCAGGGTTCGGGTAGCGGGTCTGGAGGCTCGCGGATCGGCCCGATACTGGGCTTCGGTCAGGCCGCCGGGTGTCTGATAGTGCAGGTCTGAATAGAGTCCCAGCACGGAAATCGTTCGTTTGTCACTGACATTGAACGAGCCCGCCAGCGTCAGGTTGTCCCGCACCAGCGCACTGTGGTTTCGGTATCCGTCACTTTGCAGGTGATTGTAGCTAAGGGTAATCGCCGAGTTTTGCTGGCCCGTCTGAACCGCAATGCCGTTTCCGTATAAACCGTAGCTACCGCCCAGCGCCGACAGCTCCACGTTGGTTTTGCCCGCCGGGACCGCCAGGCCACTGAACAGGAGCGTGCCGCCCGTTCCGGCGCCGTAGAGGCTGCCGGCCGGGCCTTTGATAACTTCGATACGGCCCAGCGACCGCACATCGAGCGCGTTGAGCGGGGTGTTGCCGCCGGCGTCGGTCAGCGGCAGTTCGTTCCAGTATGCTTTCACATTACGTACCCCAAACGGCGACCGGATCGCGCTGCCCCGAATGGCCAGTCGGTAGCTGCCCGGCGATCGTTCGTCGGCCCGGACACCGGGCAGGGTATTCAGGGCCGGTATGAGGGTTGGGGTTCCGTAACGCTGGTTCAGGTCCCGCCGGGTCAGCAGGCCGATCGATGCGCCTGTCTCGAGCAGCCGCCGGTTCGATGCGTACCCGCGAACCACTACCTCGTTCAGTTGCAGGGTATCGTCCAGAGATGAAGCGGTAGGCGCAGGGGGCTGAGCCAGGCTGCCAACATGATAGCCAAGCACCAGGAAAAGAGTAAATCGTACGGAGAACTGAACCATGAGGCAACGAGTACTGATTGGGGAATTGATGCAGATAAAAGAGCGAATGACGCGCTTTTGTTGTTATACAACTACGATTCTTTAGCCGATCTGTCGGCTGGGGTCGAAGATAGTTCATTAATCCATTACCCTTTAGCCGCTCATGGCCAACACAAGTGACGATTTACACGGCAATGCGCCCGACTCCGCCCCGGTAGCGCTGCTGATTATCGATATGATCAACGATCTGGAATTCCCTGAGGGACCGGACTTTCTGGCGCCAACCCTGGCTGCTGCGGATCGGATCGCCCGACTCAAACAGCGGTGTAAAGACGCCAGCATTCCGGTTGTTTACATCAACGATAACTTTGGTCGATGGCGGTCCGACTTTAGGGAAGTGCTGGATCACTGTCTGCACGATGGGGTGCGCGGGCAGCCGCTGGCCGAACGGTTATTGCCCGACGACGATGATTATTCGGTCCTTAAACCCAAGCACTCGGCTTTTTTTGCGACGACGCTGGAAACGCTGCTGGCGTATCTGAAAGCAAAAACGCTGATCCTAACGGGTATCAGTGCCGATGCCTGCGTTTTGTTCACGGCCAGCGATGCCTACGTACGCGACTTCTCGCTGTACATCCCGTCCGACTGCGTGGTGGCTGGCTCGCCGGTTCATACCGAAGAAGCCCTGGCGTTTATGAAGCGGGTACTGAAGGCCGACATAACCCCCGCCGATGAGATCGATCTGGCAAAACTGCTGGATGAATCCTGAACCGCGAGCCTGCGAGCACGAACTACCAGCCGTGGGGTACTGGTTTCCTGGTAATCCGGAGCCGATAAGCGGGCGACGGCTCCTTATTTTAAAAGAAACCACGGGTGTCAGGCGCGAAAACTGCCTGATTGAGCCGTTTTTTGTGTATATTTGGTTCCAAATCAAGCGGTTTTGCTGACCGGGAACGAAGGGTCAGCGTTTTATCACTTTTACAAGCTGTCACCTTGACATTTTCCGAATTTAATCTCCACGACGACCTGCTGGCTGGCGTGGACGCCATGAACTACCTGAAGGCCACACCTATTCAGGAAATGGCCATCCCTAAAATTCTCGATGGGCGCGACCTGATCGCCAGTGCCCAGACCGGTACCGGTAAAACGGCCGCCTACCTCATTCCACTGCTCGACAAAATCTCGCATGCCGACCACGACCATACCAGTACGCTTATTCTGGTGCCCACCCGTGAACTGGCCAAGCAGATCGACGAACAGGTAGAAGGATTCGGCTACTTCGTACAAGCCAACAGCATCGCTATCTACGGCGGGGGCAAAGGAGACGACTGGGACAAGCAGCGTAAGGCTCTGGAAACCGGCGCCGATATTATTATCGCCACCCCCGGCCGACTCATTGCGCACATGCAGCTGGGTTACGTCAAATTCGACAAGATCGATTACCTGGTTCTCGACGAAGCGGACAAAATGCTCGACATGGGCTTCTCCGATGACATCCTGAACATTGTCGATAAGATTCCGGCCAAGCGCCAGACCCTGCTGTTCTCGGCCACGATGCCCAACAAAATCAGGGAGTTTGCCAAACGGATACTGACCGAGCCGGAAGAAATCAGACTGGCCGTTTCGAAACCGGCGGCTGGTATCGATCAGCAGTTTTACCTCGCCTACGACAATCAGAAACTGCCGCTGCTGGCTCACCTGATCAAGAATAGTGAGAAGCCCGTTCAGAGCATGGTGCTGTTCACGTCCAAAAAGTCGGAAGTGAACGGTATTGTACGGGCGCTCAGCAAGCTGGGCTACGAAGCACGGGGCATCAGCTCTGATCTCGAACAGGACGACCGGGAAGTGGTGTTGCGCGATTTCAAGAATAAGGCATTCCCGATTCTGGTAGCCACCGACGTACTCTCACGCGGTATCGACATCGACAACCTGACCCACGTGGTCAACTACGATACGCCCCGCGACGCCGAAGATTATGTACACCGCATCGGCCGGACGGCGCGGGCCGCTACGACCGGTACGGCCATTACGTTCATCAGTGATCAGGAGCAGAATCGTATTGTAAACATCGAAAAGCTGATCGAGCGCGAGATCGACAAACGATCCATAACCGAAGAACTCGGCATGGGCAAGTCGCCGGTGTTCGACCCCAAGCGGTTTGGCCGTCGTAAAGACGGAGGCCGTGGCGACAACCGGGGCGGACGCGATGGGCGCCGACCCAATGACCAGCGTCCATCCGGTACCGGATCGGGTGAAGCCCGCTCGGACCGTTCCGGAAAAGGTCGGCGCGACCGGCGGGATAAACCGGTGCCGCAGCCGGCAGGCGAGGGTGTTGCCATGGCTACTGATTCGGCAGAACCGGCGCTACCGCTTTCGGCTACCCATGTGAATGGGCAACCCGCCGATAAGCCTAAGCGACGCAAAAAGCGTCGGCGGGGGCCGCGGGGTGAAAAACGCGAAAACGGCCAGGAGCAAAGCCCGTCCCCCGCCCCAGCAGCCGAGTAACCGAAACTATACAAAAAGCCCAGACGTCAGTTTGGGCTTTTTTTGGCTCATCTGCGAGCCGGTCACAACCGATTATAGAACGTGAACAGCGCTACGAGTCCTGCCCGCGATTTCAGATCCGGCTTTTCGGCCTGTAAATAAGCTTCAACCTGCTCCTTCCTATCGGCCATCAGCTCCAGAACCGCTTTTTTGCCGGGCGAAAACTTGACAGCCTGCCCTTGCCGACCAATATACCAGTCGGCTTTTTTAAGCAGTTGATCGTCTTTACTACCGGTATTGAGGGCCGGGTTGTAGGTGCTTTTTTTTACGGAGATAAACGGGTGGAGTAGGAGCTCGACCCGGCCGGTAACCAGCTGTTCGAAAAAGCCGTTGATCGCATCTGCGTCGCCCCGGTACTCGAGCACATTGACGAAATGGCTGACTCCACCCAGCTTGCTGTTCATGGCAAACCGCTTTACGCTGTGACCCTTGGCAACGCGTATGTCGGCCGGGCTGGCCTGTATCTCTACTTCGTTGGCCATCAAATCAAGTCGGACCGGCACACCGGCTAGCGTGTCACTCTGACCGATGCGGCCATAAAACCGGATGGTACCGGCCTGAAACGTGGTGTCCAGGTAGGCGTCGCCGAGAATCTGGCCCGGCGGTCCGTCGACGCCAAACAAAACGCCATTCGCCGGTATTTTGAGGCCACTGAAATTGATTCGGTCGCGGGTGGTTTGCTGCATCGAGTTGTCCGGGCTTGTCTGGGCAAAACCATATACCGGAAGCAGCAGCAGGAGGGGGAGGCAGCTAAATCGCATAGTGAAGGACGTTACGGTGAAGAGGCTGTAAAGAAACGTATAATCTCCAAAGGTAGATGCATTGGCATTCAGCGAATAACGCAAAATGTTATATGGCCTATCATTAGACAGTGGCGCTATTTCCGTACATTTAACCGTTTATGACCAATTTATACAACCTCTAACTTCATGACGAAACCTCTGCTGATGGGGTTGCTGGCGCTGGGTCTGATTCAGTCGGCCACTGCCCAGACAACCTTTCCGCGTAATGGCGTGTACGACGAACGACCCGGCCTGTACGCATTCACCAACGCTACCATTGTGGTTGATCCGCAAACGACATTATCCAATGCTACGCTGCTGATCCGAAACGGTCGTATCGAAGCGGTGGGGGCCAACGTGAGCCTGCCCGCCGGCACGGTGGTCGCCGATCTGAAAGGGAAACGAATCTATCCGGCTCTGATCGATATCGATTCGGACTACGGAATGCCGGAGGTGAAAACCGAGCGCCGGTCGTTCAATTCGCTGCCTCAGCTTGAGTCGAACAAAAAAGGGGCCTACTACTGGAACCAGGCCATCCAGCCCGAAAATGATGCCAGTCTGCTTTTCAAAGCGGATGCTAAAAAAGCCGATGAACTTCGTAAGATGGGATTCGGTTCGGTACTGGCCCACGCCCACGATGGTATAGCCCGCGGCACCGGTGCGCTGGTAACGCTGGCCGACGAGCGCGAAAACGCACTGGTCCTGAAACCGAACGCCACGGCTCATTACTCGTTCAGCAAGGGAAGCTCCACCCAAACCTCTCCCAACTCAATGATGGGTTCGGTAGCGGTACTTCGGCAGGCTTTGTACGACGCCGACTGGTACAAACGCGCTGGTAATAAAGAGCAGGCCAACCTCTCGCTCGACGCCCTGAATCGTATTCAGAGTCTGCCCGCCATCTTCGAAGCCAATGACAAGCTGGGCGTGCTGCGGGCCGATAAAATCGGTGATGAGTTTGGTATGCAGTACATTATCCGGACCTCTGGCGACGAATACCAGCGGATCGATGAGATAAAGGCTACGGGCGCGTCGCTGATTGTTCCCCTCAATTTTCCGCAGCCCTACGATGTCGAGGACCCCTGGGATGCCGACAATGTGTCTCTGGCCGAGATGAAACACTGGGAAATGGCACCGATGAACGCCGGTCGACTGGCTACTGCCAATATTCCGTTTGCGCTGACAACGGCGGGGCTGCGTAACAAGTCGGAGTTCTGGGCCAACCTGCGCAAAGCCATCGAGAACGGACTGCCCGAGCAGCGGGCGCTGGAAGCGCTGACCACGCTACCCGCCCGGCTCATTCGTGCCGAGAATCAGGTGGGTACGCTCAAAAAAGGGAACGTAGCCAATTTTATCATTACCTCGGGTAATCTGTTCAGTGCCGACAATGTAATCTACGAAAACTGGATTCAGGGTAAGCAGTACATTGTGAACCCGAAAGATGGTACCGACCTGCGCGGCAGATGGCGCCTGGTTATCGGTAATCAGCCGCCTGTTCAGCTGACCATTACGGGTAAGTCGGCCGAAAAGCCCGAGTATCAGATTCAGGTCGATACCACCAAAATCACTCCGAAAGTGTCGGTAAGCGGTGACCTGATTACGATGCAGATCCAGCTCGACAAAAAGAAACCCGGCACCACCCGCCTGACGGGATACCGCACCAGCCCATCCAACCTGGCGGGCGATGGCGAAACCCCCGATGGCAAAGCCATCAGCTGGTCGGCCGCCCGGGCTGTCGACACGCCCACGTCGAGTACCGCTACCAGTGCCACCGCCACCGCGGGCCGCTCTACTACCAGCACTGCCGGCACCACGCTTCTCTATCCGTTTGCGGGCATGGGTAACCTCAGCAAGCCGCAGCCGCAAACCATGCTGATCCGGAACGCAACGGTGTGGACCAATGAGAAAGAGGGGATCGTTCAGGCCACCGACGTACTGGTTCAGAATGGAAAAATTACCCAGGTCGGTAAAGGGCTGACGGCTCCGGCCAACGCCACCGTAATTGACGGAACCGGTAAGCACCTGACCAATGGGATCATCGATGAGCACTCACACATTGCGTTGTTGTCCGTGAACGAAGGCTCTCAGTCCAGTACGGCCGAAGTGCGTATGGCCGACGTGGTCAACTCGGAAGATGTCGACATATACCGCCAGCTGGCGGGTGGGGTTACGACCTCCCAACTTCTACACGGGTCGGCAAACGCCATCGGTGGCCAGTCGGCGCTGATCAAGCTGAAATGGGGTGAGTCGCCGGAAGGATTGCTGGTAAAAGGGGCCGATGGGTTCATTAAGTTCGCCCTGGGCGAGAACGTAAAACAATCGAACCGGAGCGATGGTAGCGGCATTCGGTTCCCGCAGAGCCGGATGGGGGTTGAGCAGGTGTACATGGATCATTTCATGCGGGCCAAGGAATATGCCAAGAGCTGGGACACGTATAACCGGCTCAGCACCAAGGAGAAAGCGTCGGCGCTGGCACCTCGTCGGGATATTGAGCTGGACGCTTTGTCGGAGATCCTGGCTAAAAAGCGGTTCATCACCTGCCACTCCTACGTTCAGTCGGAAATCAACATGCTGCTGAAAGTAGCCGATTCGCTGGGCTTCAAAGTGAATACCTTCACCCACATTCTGGAAGGGTACAAGCTGGCCGACAAGATGGCGCAGCACGGTGTGGGCGGATCGTCGTTTGCCGACTGGTGGGCCTACAAGATGGAAGTGAAAGATGCCATTCCCTATAATGCCGCGCTCATGCACCGGCAGGGAGTGACGGTATCGATCAACTCCGATGATGCCGAAATGGCCCGTCGACTGAACCAGGAAGCCGCCAAAACGGTCGAGTATGGCGGTATGACAGAAGAAGACGCCTGGAAGATGGTAACGCTCAACCCGGCCAAACTGCTGCACCTCGACAATCGGATGGGGAGCATCCGGGCTGGTAAGGATGCGGATCTGGTTCTCTGGAATACGAACCCGCTGGCGATCTACGCCCGTCCCGAAAAAACGATCATCGACGGCGCGATCTATTTCGATCTGCAGACCGAAGACGCCAGACGGGATGCCATGCAGGCCGAACGTGCCCGCATCATTCAGAAGATGCTGACCGCCAAATCCAGCGGCTCGTCAACGACCCGTCCGACCCCCCGTCGGTCACGGATGTGGCATTGCGAAGATGTGGAAGGGGTGATGGCCGAAGGTGAGGAAGACGGCAAATAAGGACCAGAAACGGTATACCGAACAAACAGATGAAACGATTACTTACAACTATACTTTCGCTGGCGTCGCTTACGAGCATGGCGCAGAACCCCGCTCCCGCTAAACCGCAGACCCGGCCTATAGCCCTCCTGAATGCCACCGTCCACATCGGGAACGGGCAGGTCATCCAGAACGGGGTGGTGGTGTTCGACAAGGGTATCATCACCACCGTGGCCGATGCCACCACAATCCGGCTCAACACCAACGAGATGGAGGTGATCAACGTGGCTGGTAAACATGTGTATCCGGGCTTCATATCCCCCGCATCGACGGTGGGTTTGCAGGAAATCGGAGCCGTGCGGGCCACCGTCGATAAACAGGAAATAGGCATATTGAATCCCAACATTCGGGCGTTGATTGCCTACAACACCGATTCGGAAATTATTCCAACCATCCGCAATAACGGCGTCTTGCTCACCCAGGCCATGCCGCAGGGCGGTACCGTATCGGGTAGCTCCAGTGTGATGATGGCCGACGGCTGGAACTGGGAAGATGCGGTGCTGAAAAAGGATGATGGCCTGTGGCTCAACTGGCCCGGCTACTTTGCGCGCTCGTTCGATCTGGCCGATTTCACCACCGTTGTCAAGAAAAACGAACGGCGCGACGAAGTGATCAGCTCATTACGGTCCACCTTCGCGGATGCCAAAGCATATGCGGCTCTGCCCAGCCCAACCCCCATGAATCTTAAGCTGGAGGCTATGCGGGGCTTATTTTCAGGCCGCCAGAACCTCTACATCCGGGCCGACTATGGTAAAGACATCATCGAAGCGGTTCAGTTTGCCCGCTCCGCGGGTGTGCCTAAGGTGGTTATTGTCGGGGGCGAAGAAGCCCATCGGGTTGCCGGATTCCTTAAGGAACAGAACATTCCGATTATCCTGAGCGCGCTTCACCGCCTGCCCAACCGCGACGATGAGGATGTCGACCTGCCGTATCGTATGCCGGCTATCCTGCAAAAAGCGGGTGTACTGGTAAGCCTGAGTTATGCCGATGCGTGGTGGCGCACCCGAAATCTGCCGTTCCTGGCCGGTACGGCGGTAGGATTTGGGGTCACCGATCGCGAGGAAGCGCTGAAAATGATCACCTCCAATACCGCCAGGATTATGGGTATCGATAACCTGGTCGGGACACTGGAACGGGGCAAACAGGCCACTCTGTTCGTCTCGGCCGGCGATGCGCTCGATATGCGGACCAACGTAGTGGAGCACGTATTCATCCAGGGTAAAAAAGTAAACCTGGACGATCGGCACAAGCGACTTTACAATACCTACAAAGAAAAATACCAGCAGAAATAACCTGGTTGACAAACCCACACCAAACGCGGGGATGACACAGTCATTCCCGCGTTTTCTTTTACAAACCATTGGGCGCACAAGCCGTTGTGGTGTAAACTATAGCGATAATCACCGTGGCTTTTACTTTCCTGACTGCCGAATGGCGGAACCTTATATTTGCAAACTACGCCATCGATCCTGAGGTGCTGAAACCGCTGGTTCCGTACGGTACCGAACTGGATGCGTACAATGGCATCTGCTACGGGAGCCTGGTGGGTTTTTACTTTCAGCGGGTCAGGTTGTTCGGGGCCGTAGCGGTGCCCTTTCACCAGGAGTTCGAAGAGTTCAACCTGCGCTTTTACGTTCGTCGCAAACACCAGACCGGCTGGCGGAGAGGGGTGGTGTTCGTCAAGGAAATTGTTCCGAAGCCAGCTATTTCACTCGTGGCCAATACCTTATACGGCGAGCCGTATGCTACCCATCCGATGCGGCATGAGTGGCGAACCGATGCGGACCAGCAGTACACCCGGTACGAATGGAAGGTCAACGGGGCCTGGAACCACATTCAGGTACGGGCCGATCAGAGGGGGCACGCGCTGGTACCCGACAGCGAAGAAGCGTTTATCACCGAACATTACTGGGGGTATACCAACCGGTCGTCTTCAGGTACGAAAGCTGGACGAACCTCCGAGTACGAGGTCGTTCACCCCACCTGGTCGATTTTTCCGGTAACGGATTATTCGGTTCATTGTGACGTGACTACGCTGTACGGCAGTCGTTTCGCTCCGTTTTTTGAGGAGCCTCCGCGGTCTATATTCCTGGCCGATGGTTCCGCGGTAGCGATCAGGTCCGGCGAAACAATAAGCAGGTAACCTGCAGATCGGAATAGGAAAAAAAGAAGTAAAAATATAAATAATATATAAAATATATGGGCAAAGAGGGGTCAAGTCTATTTTTGTTGTTAACTCCAGCGCAATTGTAGGCTAATGGAGTTAGCTGACTTCCTCTCATCGCGCTTATGTCAGAAAAAAAAGGTATTCTGGTTCCTCTTATTCTGTTCGTAGTCATACTGGTTTATTATACTCTTGTTGGTATTTTCAGCCAGAACATACCCTATGCCGATGATCTCAGCCTGCTGGCCAGCTTATACGATCTATCCAATCAGGGTAGTGTGTCGGCAACGCTTTCTATCCTGTTTTCCTTTCACAATGAGCACCGGTTGCTGCTGCCCCGGTTAGTAACGATAGGACTGACAGCTTTAAACGGCGGTGTTATCGATTTTCGGTGGTGGGTCTGGCTGGGGAACGCATTTCTGCTCGTGCCGCTGGCTGTCTTTTATCAGGTCCTGGCCGGAAGAAAGATCTCGCCAGCCTATCTGGTACCCATTGCTCTGTTGCTATTCCAGCCGTTGCATACCGAGTTGGTGTACTGGGGCATGGCTTCGTTGCAGAATCTGGGCGTGCTGGCGCTGGCGGTTATCACGCTGTATCTGGCAGCCGGACCTCTATCCTTTACCCGTTTAGCCCTGGTACTCGGTCTAACCCTGTTAAGCATGTTGACGGGGGCGAATGGTATGCTGCTCATTCCGGCTGTTGCCTTTGTCTGGCTGCTCCGGCGTCAGTACTGGCTGGTAGCGGGCTGGCTGATCATAGGCAGCCTAGCGATCGGGTTATACTGGTGGGGGTTCGACCCGGCCATACAGTCGGGTATCGGGGCTGAACAGGCATCGACCCTTTTCGAAAAGGCGCAGACGCTGCTAGGCCTGTTGGGAGCACTCGTAGAGTCTCAGCGGTACCAGGAAATTCCGATGGCAACCGGGTTGCTGTTAGTACTTGCCTTTGGTATTCCAGCAGCACGTATAGTACAACGGGTATGGACCCAGTCCGTACCGTCGGCAGATCGGGGCGCGCTGTTTATGGTGGCTTTGGGTGGTTTTCTGCTGATGACCATGGCCGCCATTGCCGTGAGCCGTCAGCTGGATGCTGCTCTCTTCGTGACGCGTTATAAAATATACCCGTTGCTCCTGCTCATCTGCGTGTATCTGATGATGGTACTGACCAGCATGACACCTGCCCGCTGGATGTTACCCGCCTGCGTCGTCGTTGGCCTGGCCATAAACGTGATCGGTTACTGGCGGTCGCTGCCCAGGCTTGAAAAGCATCAGGCTTATATGAACGAGCAGCTAATAAACTGGGAACGTTATCATCGGGTTGACGCGCCAACGCCGTTTATGCGCCACTACTACGAGCAGCGCTGGACAGCTGCCCACCGGGAGGGCTTGTATCTGCCGCCCGCCATTCGATAAGTCAGGTTCGTTAGTGTACCCGCAGCTTTTGACCGGGGCGCAACCGCGACCGCGACGACAAGTGATTCTTACGTGTCAGTGCCGACACCGACATCCCGTATCGACTGGCAATCGAGCTGAGCGTTTCACCCGACCGGACGCGGTGAAGCACGGTTCGTTTGATGCGCGGCTTGAAGCTAGGCTCGGCCGATGACGAACGACCTCCCCGCAGATAATCCCAGACGTTTCGGGTGAGCAGGAAGTGATCGGAGTTGATCGTATTTTCGGGAAATGAGTAGATATTGAGCGGGCTGAAGGGATTTCCTTCATAACGCGTCTCGAAATGCAGGTGGGCTCCGTAGCTGCGGCCGGTATTACCGCCCAGTCCCAGCTGGTCACCGGCTTTGATGAGTTGACCTGTTTCGACTGTCTGCTTGGACATGTGGCCATACAGCGTTTCGAGCCCGTTGTAGTGCCGAACCAGTACATACCGCCCGTAGCCGTTACCATCCCACCCAACGACCCGTACAATGCCGTCGAAGGCCGAGTAGACCGGGTCGCCGGTTTCCAGGTCGAGGTCGGCTCCGGTATGCCAGCGTCCCCAGCGGTAGCCAAAATTAGACGTCAGTTTGCCTTCGTTCAGCGGGGGCGACCAGAAGCGGTTGGCTGGCGGATCATAGAGCTTGATGTCGATGGCTTCGTCGAACTCCAGCGGATTAATGTTGTAGGGATCGATCGTGCGCGAATCCCATACGGCGTAATAATCGGCTATCTTGACCCATTCATTACCTACCAGCACCGAGTCGATAACTTCAACAACGCTGGTTTCTCCCTGATCGATCTGGCTGGTGTCTTCGCTGACGACCGGGTTTAGTGCTTTTTTAGGTTCAAACTGGTTGTTGAAGCGCAGTTGAGTGGTTTCCTGGTCATAGGGGTCGTCCGCTTTTCGAGGCTGCTCAACGACCGGCGCATTGGGGGAGGGTTGATTTCTTGGCGTAATCTTCAAGTTATTCTTGAATCGACCGCGTTCCTGGGCGGACGCCGTTACGGTCAGGCATAGGCATCCAATAGCCAAAAGCCACTGTGTAGCGGTTTTTTTCATCGTTCGGAAGGGGTAGGGTGTCGAATAAACCGGTTTATACAGAATCCTCTACCAGGCAGAGTGTTCTCTGCCTGGTAGAGGAGCCACGAACAGCATGGATTATAGACCTGTCAATTCGATACCCTGCCTCTTTTTAAGTTAATGAACAAGTTCCTGGTCCTGCATTTCCAGCGTGACAAGGTAACGTTCGGCATCCAGTGCGGCCATACAGCCTGTTCCCGCAGCGGTAACGGCCTGCCGGTAGATGTTGTCCTGAGCGTCACCACACGCAAAAACGCCGGGTATGTTGGTACGGGTACTCCCTTTCTCGGTCAGAATGTATCCACTCTCATCCAGATCCAGATAGTCCCGGAATATATCCGTGTTGGGTTTGTGACCGATGGCTACAAAGAAGCCGGTCACATCTAAAACGCGTTCTTCGCCCGATACCGTATTTTTCACCCGTACGCCCGATACTTCGTCGTCGCCCAGGATTTCTTCGGTTTCGGTATGGAACAGAATCTCAATATTGGGCGCCGTTTTTACCCGTTGCTGCATGAACTTGGAAGCCCGCATATCGCCCCGGCGGACGAGCATGTACACTTTGCGGCAAAGGTTAGCCAGGTAGCTGGCTTCTTCGGCCGCTGTATCGCCGGCCCCTACAATCGCTACGTCCTGCCCCCGGAAAAAAAAGCCGTCGCAGACCGCGCAGGCGGATACGCCCCGACCGTTTAGCCGCATTTCGGAGGGCAGGCCCAGCCACTTGGCCGATGCGCCGGTTGAAATGATGACCGAATCGGCCGTTAGTTCAAGCTTATCGTCGACGGTGATGCGGTGGGGCCGGCCGTGACCGGGTGTTTCCGAAAAATCCACGGCCGTGACCATACCGTATCGAATATCAGTACCAAACCGGCGTGCCTGCTTTTCGAGGTCCTGCATCATCTGCGGGCCTTCTACGCCATCTGGATAACCAGGAAAATTGTCGACTTCTGTCGTAATGGTCAGCTGGCCACCAGGCTGTCCACCCTGATAAAGGACGGGCTTCATGTTGGCGCGGGCTGCGTAAATGGCGGCTGTATAACCGGCGGGGCCGGAGCCTATAATCAGGCACTTAATGTGTTCGGGAGTCATTGCAAATGGGGCAATTCGTTGTCGGATAGCACTAGTGACCGTTCGATAAAAAACGAGTGTCAACAGGACAACATACGCAAAATTGAAAAAAATCCCGTAGAATGCAAAGTAAGGGGCGTCCGGTCCGTTAGGACTATAGATTTACCGCACCGATCGTCCGGGCCTGAATGGATCATAACACCCGCCATTCGATGCGTCGGTTGAGACGCCGGTTTTCGTCGTTCGTGTTGGGCGCCACCGGGCGTGTTTTTCCGTATCCTACAGCCCGAATGCGCCCCGGATCGATGCCTGCCTGGCTTAGGTACGTCACGACCGTCTGTGCCCGTTTCTGCGACAACGTCTGGTTGGCGGCTGCTTCGCCGGTATCGTCGGTATGGCCCGATATTTCAATACGGAGGGCCGGGTTCATTTTTAGATATGCCGACAGCCGGTTCAGTTCGGTGCGCGATTTATCGGCCAGGTCATACCGACCCGACTCGAAGAATAGGTTGTTCAATATTTCTTTAGCGGTGGCTCCTGCTACCGCCGGCTCCAGGGGAACGGCCAGGGTCAGGCCATCGCCCCGCTCGCTTTTTTTCTGGGTAAAGTCGAACGAGAGGCTCTTAAACAGATAGCCGGGGGTGCTAACGTAGAGTGCATATTCACCACCGCTCGGCAGCACCGTTGTGTACTGTCCTGTTTGCGCATCGGCCTGTACCTGGGTGATAACCTGGTTGGTTTTCAGGTCGATCAGCTCGATGGTAGCGGCCAGGGGTTTCTTCGTTCTGGCGTCGGCAATAACCCCTTTCAGAATACTGACCGGCCTGACCCGTTCCCGCAGCGACTCGGGCAGATCGAACGCATACAGCCGGGACTTCTGGGATACGCCATCTTTCTGCTCTTCGTACGAGTAATAAGCTCGTTTGCCGGTTGCTGAGACAAAGAGAGAGGCCTGGTCTTCGGAGGTGTTGATGGGATACCCCAGGTTAGCCGGCGCTGACCAGCCCGATTGGTTACTGTCACTCACAAACAGATCGTAGCCCCCCAGTCCAATGTGCCCGTCGGAAGCGAAAAACAGGCTCTGACCATTGGGATGAATAAAGGGTGAGGCTTCGTTCTGGGGCGTATTGATGGGGTCGCCCAGGTTGACAGGGTCGGCCCAGTTACCCAGCGAATCCCGATCGGCCCGCCAGATATCCCGACGGCCTTTGCCGCCCGGCCGGTCCGACACGAAATACAGACGCCGTCCGTCGGCTGACAGGGCGGGCTGCGATTCGTAGAAACGGGTGTTGATCGTTGGGCCCAGGTTGTCAGGGGTCGACCAGGTATCGCCGGTTTTCTGGCTAACGTACAGATCGCAACTGCCAAACCCTTTTCGCCCCTGACAGGCCGTAAAAACAATCAGTCGCCCATCGGCCGATAAACTGGCGGTGCCTTCGTTTTCGGGGGTATTGATGCCGGGCGACAGCGAGACGGGGGGCGTCCAGGTTTCGCCGTTGAAGGTGGCTACCATCAGATCTTCGTCTCCTTCGGGTTTGAGGGCTGTAAACACCAGTGTCTGCTCATCGGCCGTAAGGACCGGAAAATACTGCGAAGGGGTCGTCTGCAGGACTGGTGACAAGGGTTTGGGGTCGACCGTTTGCGGGCGTTGCAGGGCGTTCTGCCCAAACCGGGCGGTTTCGATCTGGCGTTCGATCCGTTTGGCCTGTACCGACTGGGGGGCAAATAAGGTCTGGTATTTTTCGAGATAGGGCAGTGCTTCGGCGTAGCGCCCCAGTCGAAGGAGTGTGTTGCTGAGCGATTGATAGGCTGCTCCCGAGGCCGGACTGTCGGGTTGCAGCCGAAGGGCGTTACGATAGGCCGCTATGGCCGGCTCGTACCGTTTGGTGAACTCATAGAGCTGCCCCAGTTTAATGTAGGCATCGGTAAAATTAGGGTTCTCTTTGATGGCCTGTTCCATGAACGGGATGGCTTCCGTAGCGCGCCGTTCGCCAAAAAGCTTGATCGATTGGTCGTAGAGCTGCCGGGCTTTGGTCGTCTGCCCGAAACCAGGGCTGGTCAGCAGGAGCAGGAAGCTAAACAGGCCGATGAGCGCGAGCAGCCCCCCGTACTCTCCATTCCGTTTACCTGTCAGGGAATATCCAGATACTTGTGTGTTTGTAATGAAAGCTGCCATTGCGGATGGTCTTTAACGTACTCAACGATGCGAGGTAGCATTTCATTGGAACGACTCCACTCGGTTTGTAAAAAGAGTTTACAATCGGGGCGCAGCGAGGGTACAAACGACTCGGCAAAGGCGAAATCAGACTGATTGTAGACAATGACTTTCAACTCATCGGCCCGTTCAAAAATGGCCGGGTTGGGTTTTTTGAACTTCTTGGGCGAAAAGCAGATCCAGTCCCACGAACCGGTAACGGCCTCACAGACGCCGGATGTTTCGATGTTGGTCCTGAAGCCGGCGGTCTGTAACGCGCGGGTGAGTGGGGTCAGGTTGTGCATCAATGGTTCGCCACCCGTAATGACCGCCATTCGACCCGGATAGGCCAGGGCGCCGGTCACAATAGCATCGATGGTACGCTGCGGATGAGCGTTGACATCCCACGATTCTTTTACGTCGCACCAGTGACAGCCCACGTCGCAGCCACCCAGCCGGATAAAATAGGCCGCCCGCCCGGTATGCGCTCCCTCGCCCTGGAGCGTATAAAACGCTTCCATTACGGGTAATGATGACGTAAGTAAGTCTGTTGAAGGTTGTTGTTTCTGTTCCAAAAGCATACGACAAAGATACGGCTTTTGGCGCCTGGTTCGAGCCTCTGCCTGTTTTAGGACACGCCGACCCGCTTACAGATGGCGAAACTGGCCGGAGGCTTGTTCCAGATGGAGCTGGCTATTACTTTTGCGCCCATGATCTCCTCCCGGGCCGCCGTTCCTTATTTTCGACATCGTCGCCATCATCGCGGCTGATCGGTCCATATTCTACGACTGAATCGATCTGCCGATCCGTCGTTTTCCAGTACTTTTGCCGTTCATTTAACCAGGTGGTTCTGCGACGCGTCAATGCCTGCGGCCTGCCTACTCATCAGCGAATAACTCCCGGCCTTTACGGCCTGTTGTGATTCGTCATTCGTCAAATCCATTCATGGCTTCTTTATTACGCATTGCCCTTCAAAAATCCGGTCGGCTGAGCGAAGATTCGTACCAGCTTTTCAAAGAGTGCGGTATCCGGTTCGACTATGGCACCGGTAAACTCAAATCGGTATCCTCCAATTTCCCAGCCGAGTTCCTGTTTTTGCGGGACGACGATATTCCAGGCTACGTCGAAGATGGTGTGGCTGACCTCGGTATCGTTGGAGAGAACGTAGCGGTCGAGACGGGCCGCCCTGTCCAGACTGTACACAAGCTGGGCTTTTCAAAATGTCGGCTGAGTATTGCTATTCCGCGCGGTGTCGACTGGGCCGGTATTCAGGATTTGCAGGGTAAAAACATTGCCACGTCGTATCCGAACCTGCTGGGTACTTACCTGGCTGGCGAAGGGGTTCAGGCCGAGATTCACGAGATCAGCGGATCGGTCGAGATTGCACCCAGCATTGGACTGGCCGAAGCCGTCTGCGATATCGTCAGCTCAGGCAGCACATTGCTGAGCAATGGCCTCAAAGAAGTCGAAACCATTTTCCGGTCGGAAGCTATCCTGATTGCCCGCCCGGCCCTCGACGCCGACAAACAGGCGCTGGTCGACAAACTACTGTTTCGGATTAAATCGGTGCAGGCCGCCAAGAATAACAAGTACATTGTGCTGAACGCGCCTAACGACGCCCTCGACCAGATAACGGCGCTGCTGCCGGGCATGAAGAGTCCGACCGTAACACCCCTGGCTACGGAGGGCTGGAGCTCGGTTCATTCGGTCCTGAATGAAAACGAATTCTGGGAAAATATCGAAGCGATTCGGGCTGCCGGGGCGGAAGGGATTCTGGTTATCCCAATCGAGAAAATGATTTATTAACAGCGATGCAATCCGGTCGGTGGCGATGTGCTGTCGGCCCAGCGCATTTCTTCAGCCGTATTATCATGACAATTATTCCCTTTCCTGACCGGAGCGAATGGCCTGCGCTGCTGGCCCGACCGGTGCAATCGACCCAGCAGATTGAAGCGGCCGTCACCCCTATACTGGCCCAGGTACGCGCCGGAGGGGATGCGGCCCTGATCGAACTGGCTCAGCGATTTGATCGGTTAACGCTACAACCCGATCAGCTCGAGGTCAGCGCGGCCGAACTCGATGCCGCAGAAGACCAGTTGTCTGCCGAGTTGAAGGCCGCGATCCGGCAGGCGTATCAGAACATTCGGCTATTTCATGAAGCACAGAAACAACCCGTCGAAAAAATAGAAACGATGCCGGGCGTTACGTGCTGGCGCCGGAGTGTAGGCATCGAAAAGGTAGGCCTGTACATTCCGGGTGGCACGGCTCCTTTGTTCAGCACGGTTCTGATGCTGGGCGTGCCGGCTCAACTGGCCGGTTGCCGGGATGTCGTGCTCTGTACGCCCGGTAGCCATCCGGCCATTTATTATGCGGCCCGGCTGGTTGGGGTCACGCGCGTTTTCCGGATTGGCGGAGCACAGGCCGTTGCGGCCATGGCGTATGGGACCGAGACCGTTCCCCGGGTATACAAAATATTTGGTCCGGGTAACCAGTACGTGACGGCGGCCAAGATGCTGGTGGCCAAAGAAGGAATGGCTATCGATATGCCCGCGGGTCCCAGCGAGGTAGCCGTTTACGCCGATGATACCGCCGTGCCGTCATTTGTGGCGGCCGATCTGCTTTCACAGGCCGAGCACGGGGCTGACAGCCAGGTTCTGCTGGTTTCCACCAGTAAAAAACTAATCAGTAGCGTGAATCTGACCTTAGGGACGCAACTCGATAAGCTTCCCCGGCGCGACCTGGCCGCGCAGGCGCTCGAGAATAGTAAGGCCATCCTGGTCGACACGCAGGCCGATGCAATCGAGCTGCTGAACCAGTACGCGGCCGAGCACCTGATTCTGAGTGTCAGCAACGCCGAGCAGGTAGCCGAACAGATTATCAACGCGGGGTCTATTTTTCTAGGCAACTACACCCCTGAATCGGCTGGCGACTACGCGTCAGGCACGAACCATACCTTACCCACCAACGGGTTTGCACGGGCTTACAGTGGCGTATCGCTCGATAGCTTCGTCAAAAAGATTACGGTTCAGCACATCACCCCGGAAGGGCTTCAGCTGGTAGGACCAGTCGTTGAAGCAATGGCTGAAGCAGAATCGCTGGATGCACACAAACGCGCCGTCAGCCTGCGTTTAGCCAGTATCAACGAAGAAAGTCCGGTAAATTGACCGTCGGCATCAATGCCGACGCTAGTCATTGATAGAATGGGTTGGATGATCTCATTGAGCCAGGTTTATGAGTAGCAGCGGCATTGATGTTGTTGCGGTATACGGGATCACCGGGGATCGTCGGCATCAATGCCAACGCTAGTCATTGATAGAATGGGTTGGATGATCTCATTGAGCCAGGTTTATGAGTAGCAGCGGCATTGATGTTGTTGCGGTATAGGGGATCACCGGGGATCGTCGGCATCAATGCCAACGCTAGTCATTGATAGAATGGGTTGGATTATCTCATTGAGCCAGGTCTATGAGTAGCAATGGCATTGATGCGTTGTTGCGGTATACGGGATCACCGGGGATCGTCGGCATCAATGCCGACGCTGTTCATTGTTGGAATTGGTTGGATTATCCCATTGAGCCAGGTCTATGAGTAGCAATGGCATTGATGCCGTTGCGGTATAGGGGATCACCGGGGATCGTCGGCATCAATGCCAACGCTAGTCATTGATAGAATGGGTTGGATTATCTCATTGAGCCAGGTCTATGAGTAGCAATGGCATTTATGCCGTTGCGGTATACGGGATCACCGGGGATCGTCGGCATCAATGCCGACGCTAGTCATTGATAGAATGGGTTGGATTATCTCATTGAGCCAGGTCTATGAGTAGCAGCGGCATTGATGCCGTTGCATGTATATATCTATAACACCGCCTTGGTCTGCCGGTAGAATTAACACAATTCTGTCTATAAAATGAAAACGCTTTCCGACCTGCTCCTGCTCGGCGACCCGCGGTTGTATCAGAACTGCGACCCGGTCAGGAAAGAAGAGCTACCTCTGGTGTCAGGATGGGTGGCGGACCTGCATGCCGTGATGGAAGCGATTCGGGCCCGCTATCAATTTGGGCGGGGTATTGCCGCACCCCAGTTAGGTATAATGAAACGGCTGTTTTATCAGAACATCGACCGGCCCATAGTTGTGATCAACCCCGAGCTGGTAGACGTAAGCCCCGAGCTGGATGAACTCTGGGATGACTGTATGAGCTTTCCAAATCTACTGGTCAAGGTCAGGCGTCACAAAACCCTGACGCTTGCCTATCGGGACGAACACTGGCGGGAGCAGGTATGGACAGTAACGGACTGGTCGCTGGCCGAATTAATTCAGCATGAGTATGACCATCTGAACGGTGTACTATGTACGATGCGGGCCGTGGATGAGCAATCGTTCCGATGGAGACCCACACCTACGGACTAAAGGCCTATGGATTTGACAACGAATACTATAGCCCGGTAAGTAAACAAGAGGTTACGGATGGCTCGAAAATAAATGCAAAAAGTTGGGTTTGGTAGCATACCAGAGCGGTAGAACTACCGTTTAATCAACAAATCCAACTATATATTTTATGAAGTTTTCCTACCTCTTCGCTACGGCAGTCATAGTTATGGCTACAGCAGCGTGTCAGTCCGATCGGGAGTCGGAGCAGGTGCCGGCTCCTGTATCGTCTTCAGTCTATGCCGAAATAAACACGGGAGAAACCACCGTCCCTGCCCCGGATCTGGCCGGGGCTCGTGCTGCAGCCGCCAGTTATGCCCAGCAGCAGGAAGTCCTGACGTACATCAACGTGGCTCGCTCCAAACCTTGCCAGTGCGGCACCACAACGTACCCCGCTGTGCCTGCTCTTACCCTGGATAGCCAGCTAAATTCCGCTTCGGACAAGCATGCGCTGGACATGGCTACCTACAACTATTTCAGCCATACCGGACGCGACGGCTCGCAACCCTGGGATCGGATGACCCGGGAGGGATACATATGGCGGGCCGCCGGCGAAAATATTGCCGCTGGTTATAGCACCACCCGGGCGGTAGTTGATGGCTGGCTGAAGTCGCCGGGCCACTGCCGCAATATTATGAGTGCCAACTTCAAACAGGTAGGGGTGGGGTATGCCTATTCAGCGACCAGTACCTACCGCCACTATTGGGTCACTGATTTCGGTACCCGCAGGTAGTACCCACCAACGAAACCTATCCGTGTCCGGAGGCTGCGGATACGGATAGGTTTGGCCAAACAGATAACCGAATTCTTCTACAGGAATAATTTGTATTGCCAGCACTACAGGTAATGCGCGTCATACAGACGCCGAATCTTATCACGGGTGCGTTTCAGGCGCATTTTTACCGCGCTGTCTTTCAACGCCAGCTGGTCTGCAATGGAACGGATATCCAGCCCTTCCTCGTACTTAAGCCGAAGCATCTGGGTCTCCTGGGGCGAAATGGTGCCCATCACCTGAGCCAGCTGCTGAAATTGGGTTTCGATCAGTTCGTGATCCGAACTGTCTGCCAGTTGATGCTCATCGTCATCGTCCAGCGCAACGGTTACCGTGCGATGGGCGTACCGAAGCTGGTCCATGCAGTAGTTGTAGGAGATGGAGTACAGCCAGGTTGAAAAGGTAGAGTGCTCGCGGAAATTACCGAGGTTTCCGTACACGCGCAGGAAGATGTCGTGGGTGAAATCTTCAGCCTTGGTAGAGTCTTTGATCAGCGAAAGACACCGGCGGTACACCTTGCTGACGTACCGATTGTAAAGGGTTTCGAAATAATTGTTCTGCTGGGTATGCAGATACATACGGATAAGTTCTTCATCTTTTAGATGTTGGTGTTTAGCCATGACAAATAAAGTATATTGAGAATAAGGTTAGCAGTAAGCGCATTAAGTGATCGTTGTGAGCTAATCAGATACAGAATCGACCTTAGACAATTACTATACCTAATACCACTTTTATTCACTGTCAGTACGCTTATGCACAGAAAAGTAGCCGTTTTAAGTAAAACTTTAGATACTCTAAGGATAGATTAGACTAAAGATTTATTATTCGGTTAGTCTATAAAATAGCTTACAAACGAAAAGGAAAGTTAACGTCCGAACTGAGATTCTTTTCGGATTCCGACGTAAAATCCGAGGCTATTGTAGTAAAGATTGCCCGTATCAAGGGCTACCGCCATCGAAGCGGTCACGCCGTTAAGAATGTAGAGCGGGGCCGACATGGTCAGCGCCGACGAAAACTGACGCACCGTCTGGGCAAAGGGTTTTTCGTAGGTACCCTTATTGGCGCTGTAGGACGCCTTCACCTGAAACTGAAAGAAATCCAGCACCTGCCCCGACAGACCGATGTGCATGACGGATACCCGGTTGTTGTTGGTGAACCCGTACAGGGGCAGGCCGGTGCGGCCATCTCCCGAGGGAGTGATGAAGGGCGTGCCAATGGTCAGCCCGTAGCGCGACCAGCCGTCCTGGTACTGAGAGTGGTTGAAGTAGTTGTCACGGCCGCGCTGGGATGGGTTATTGCTGAATACCGCGCCCCCCTGATTTTGTGTATACAAATATTCGAGCAACAGGTCCTGAATCTGGAGGCCGTCGGGATTCAGGGGGCGTCGGTTGCGGATGCGGAGGCCGTGTAACCCATCGCGAATGTTGATCAGGTAAAACAAAGACCCGTCTTCGTAGATGCTCTGGCGATACGCAAAGACCGAAAAAGAACGAGCTGTGTACTCGAACCCCACATCTACCGTGCCGAGGTGGTTGCCAATCCGGTTTTCGCGATCAAACTGGCTTACCCGATTGGTATCAACATTGGTGCGGGCGCCCAGGGTGCTTCCCATCACGGCGTCGAGATAGTCACTGAAGGTAGCGGGCAACTGCTGGTTTTTGACCATAGTGCCTGGCAGTCGCTCGGTATTCCCGCCCCACATGACCTGGTGGTTGAAGCCGCCGTACAGTTTAAGTCGCCAGCTGGGTTTACCCAAACGCAGGTAGAGCGCTTTCTGGTGCAACATGGCATTTTTGACGAAGCGATCGTTCTCGAACCAGCCGTGGTTATAAAAACCTTTCAGGCTGATCAGCCCGCGTCGGGGGGTAAACTCCGGAATGCCAAACTGTAGGCTCAACGGCGGTAGCGCGTTGCCCGAAACCGCATAGGAGCCTGACGAAAGTATCGAATCTGCCAGTCCACTCGTTGTGCGCCGACGACCACTCCAGATCTCAAACGCACCTAGTTTAACCTTGACATACGCTTCGGGAATCAGCAGTTTGTAGGCATACCCAGCGTTGAAGACAGCCTGAAGACCCCAGCCCCAGTCGATCCGTTTGTTGACCGAACGGAGGCTATCCCACTTGCTGCCGGGCTGCCGGTCATAATCGACCCGCAGCGTTTGCCGGACGGTCATGATGGCATGTTCGCGCGGAACAATACCGAACTGGTTGGCCCGTAACCAGAAGGGGGTAAGCCCGGAGGTTGAAAAATAGCTTCCGGCCTCAGTATCTAACTGGAGCGGCTTGGTAAACTGACCTGAGCAGTTGGCAAGCCCCAGTAGAAAGCAGACAAGTAAGCGTAGAAACGAAGTCATCATCGGTAGGCCTGTTCAGTTGAGTCGCGGGGAGCTTCCCAGGGTCACATCCGGTGAAAAACCTGTTGCTAAAATCATGCCCAACCACAATTATTGCCGATCGGGGGCTTCAGGTGCCTAAACCCACGTACCGGTAGCCCTCAATTAGAGCGGCCTCAGTGCGGCATTTTTTCGGAACCCGTCAATATTAACTTACCTTTGCGGGACAAATTGCTGATCGGCCCGTGTGCAGCGAACACCTGCCGATGGGCGACTGTGGTTGATTTAACCGTATTTATTAAGGTAAACCAACAGAGTACGGCACTTCGTGTTATACGTATGGTTGGTATTACTACTCTGAAGCACTACGACACAACTAGAAAAGATGGTTCCTAACGACGAACTCATACGCATTATCGATTTACTCAACACCACGTACGAGAGCGAGGAGGCCTGGCATGGCCCGTCGGTGGTGGAGGCCCTGCGGGAAGTAACCCCCGACATGGCCGGGCGACGGATTAGCCCTAATACACATACCATTGCCGAACTGGTTTTTCACATGACAAGCTGGCGGATTTTCTGCGTCAAGAAGATGCAGGGCGATGCGACGTTTGACATAACCACACCGGAGAAAAATTTTGGTGCCCTCCCCGATAAAATCGATGATTTTGAGTGGGAAGCGCTCGAAATGGAACTCAGCCTGAGTCAGGAGGAGCTGATCAACGAACTCGACAAACGGGACGATGACGAGTTTCTGGAAGACATTGTGCCGGGGCGTGACTACACTTATTACGATATGCTCCACGGTATAATCAACCATGACCTGTATCATACGGGGCAGATCATGATTCTCAAGAAAGCACTGGCATTCAACCGGGCCGGATCGCGCTACGAAGACGACGAAGACCAATACGGATCGCCCTTCGGCAGCAGCTCTGAGCACGACGATTTTTATTAATAAAACCCGCCGGGTTGTCAGCTGATCCTGCCCGCAGGATCAGCTGACAACCCGGCTTTTTTATGATTGCGCCTTGAACTACTGGCTCGTAAAATCAGAACCGGATGCGTACGGATGGCACCATTTTATTGCACAGGGACGTGCCATCTGGGACGGTGTTCGCAACTACCAGGCTCGCAACAACCTGAAGGCGATGCGGGTTGGCGATCCCGTCCTGTTTTATCATAGTGTCACCAAACCCGCCGTAGTTGGTCTGGCTACGGTTGTCCGCGAAGCCTATCCCGACCCGACGGTTGCCGATGATCCGGCGCAAACTAAATTTGGGTGGGTGGTCGTCGAACTGGAGCCCGTTTTGCCGTTTACAAGCCCCGTTTCGCTGGCCCAGATCAGGCAGGAGCCCTTGCTGACCAACATCGCGCTGATCAGGCAATCCCGCCTGTCGGTGATGCCTATTCGGTTCGATGAATACGAGCTTATTCTCGCCCTGGGCCAGCAGAGCCTGGCCCAGTAACGGGGCTGCCCGCTTCATCGTTTTCCGTTCACTTCTTTCGTATGCAACTCATTACTCCTGCGCCCTGGTCGTCGTATGAACTGATCGACTCCGGCGATTTTTATAAGCTGGAACGGTTTGGGGACTTCGTGCTGGCCCGGCCCGAACCCCAGGCTATCTGGGATAAGTCGTTGAGTGACGACGAGTGGGAACGGCGTGCCCATGCCATTTTCCGGCGTGACCGGCAATCTCCCGAACGGGGCGACTGGCAAACTACGCCCGATATGCGCGACCCCTGGTTCGTAACGTTTCAGCAGAGTGGCCTCAACCTTAAGTTTAAGCTGGCCCTGACAACGTTTAAACACGTGGGTCTTTTCCCCGAACAGGCAGATAACTGGGCGTATCTCCACCGGGCCATTCAAAGCATGGATACAGAGCGGCCCAAGGTGCTGAACCTGTTTGCGTACACCGGCGGGGCTTCGCTGGCGGCCCGGCAGGCCGGCGCCGACGTGACCCACGTAGATGCGGTTAAGCCTATTATCAGCTGGGCGAGGGAAAATATGGACCATAGCGAACTCGATAATATCCGGTGGGTGGTCGATGATGCGGTAAAGTTTGTTCGTCGGGAAGGGCGCCGGGGAAATCGGTACAACGGCATCATCCTGGATCCGCCGGCCTACGGGCGCGGCCCCGATGGGGAGAAATGGGTGCTGGAAGAACACCTTAACGACCTGCTCAAAGCCTGTGCCGACCTGCTCGACCGGGATAATTTTTTCTTCATTATTAACCTGTACTCGCTGGGGTTCTCCTCGCTGATTCTCGACAACCTGATGCGGCAAACGTTTGGGGAGGTACCCAATGCAGAATGGGGGGAGCTATTCATGGATGATACGTACCAAAAACGGCTGCCACTGGGCGTATTCTACCGATTTGCGTCCGTACCTTTGTCGGCAGGCGTTACCGCCGGGCTTGACTGAGCCATTCCGGTGAAAAAACAAAGCATCATATCCCCGCAACAACAACCAATCAACTGGCTGCTAATCCGGCTGGGCGCAGGGCGTTTGTGGGGTAACGGCTGGGCCAGTACAAGTCTGGCCGTTCTGCTCGTCGGTATCATGTTGGGCGGCTGTGGCAGCGACAACCGGCAAGCGGCCCGTATTCCTGATTTTCCCAAGCCTGACGATAGCAGCCGGGTAGAGGGGGCGCTGCGGGCACTGACGCGGGCCATCAATGCCTCATCACCAGCCTCGGCCTACGCCAAGCGGGCGGTGGTCCTGCTGGCACTCGGCCGGGTGAACGATGCGCTGGCCGATATCAATGAAGCCATCGAGCGGAACAACAATGCGGGCGTTTACTACCTGACCCGGGCTAAGGTGCTGCGGGAACTGCAAAAGCCGGCCAACGCACTGGACGATGCGCAGCGGGCTGAAATTCTGGGGGTCAACACACCAGAGCTGTACACGCTGCAGGGGGATTTACTCCAGCAGCAGAGTCAGTACGATAAAGCCCGGCTCTACATCGCCAAAGCCCTGCAGATGGCTCCCTACGATGGCGAAGCGTATTTCTTCAACGGCCTGATGGCGGCCAAGCAGGGCGACACGGCGCAGGCCCTGGCGTTGTATCAGCAATCGCTACGTCTGAAACCCCGGTACCTGGAAACCTATAATCAGCTGGCGTCCATCTACCGGACGCTCGGCAATCTGGACGCTGCGCTGACCTATAGCGGACAGGCAATCCGGTACTTCCCCAACAACGCCCGCCTTCAATACGGGCGGGGCCTCATCTACCACACGGCCAACCGACCCGATAGCGCGCTGGCCTGCTATTTGCAGACCATCAGGTTGCAGCCTGCCTATTATCAGGCTTATTTTCAGGTGGGTCTCATCAATCAGAAGTATCGGAATCATTACGCGGCCCTGGCCAACTACCAGAAAGTTCAGCAGCTGAGGCCGCAGTTTCCGCGCATCGACACCTACATCGGGTACTGTCACGAGCAGATGGGGCAATATGAACAGGCGGTTGCGGCTTATACCAAGGCGACCCGGCAAAATCCGGCAGACCGGCAGGCTGCAGCCGGGTTGTGGCGGTCGCAGCGACGCCAGTATGCCGGATCGTACAACCCGCTATTTTTGCCGAATTCACCAACCGAGCCGGTAACCGTAGAACAGAAGCGCACGGAACTGGATACCAGCCGGGTCCGGATCTCGACGATCCAGCCGAAAGCCAGGGTATCAGTCAGTGAAAGCGACTCGCTCCGGCGGGCCGTCAAGCCCATTGGGCAGAATTAATACATGCTGTTTGGGCCACGCGGCTGTGCTGACTCTATCGTGAGCAGCAGATCTGCTGACGGGGTGACGGACAAACTTAGCATAGAATACGTTACATGAATAAAGTAAGTAGCCTACAGTTGTAGGTAGGCTGCGGGTACCATCTATAAACCAATTCAATCCAATGATTGCGCAGGACGAACAAATCCGCGTGACGCTGCCCGATGGGAGCGTACGGCAATACCCGAAAGGCTCGACCGGGCTGGATATTGCCACCCAGATCAGCGAAGGGCTGGCCCGCAATGTGCTGGCTGCCAAAGTAAACGGTAAGGTACAGGACGCGACCCAGCCTATCAACGAAGATGCCAGCGTGCAGCTGCTGACCTGGAACGATGCCGAAGGAAAAGCCACCTTCTGGCACTCATCGGCCCACCTGCTGGCCGAAGCCCTGGAAAGCCTGTACCCCGGCGTGAAATTCGGGATCGGCCCGGCGGTAGAAACCGGCTTCTATTACGACGTTGACCTCAACGGACAGCCCTTCTCGCAGGAGGACTTCAAAAAAGTTGAGGACAAGATGCTGGAACTAGCCCGCCAGAAGCAGGATTACATCCGCAAGCCGATGAGCAAGGCCGATGCCATTGCCTACTTTGAAGAAAAAGGAGATCCCTACAAGCTCGACCTGCTCGAAGGACTCGACGACGGTACGATCACGTTCTATACACAGGGTCAGTTTACGGACCTCTGCCGGGGGCCGCATATTCCGAACACCGGGTTCGTCAAGGCCGCCAAGCTGATGAATGTGGCTGGCGCTTACTGGCGCGGCAACGAGAAAAATAAGCAGCTGACCCGTATTTACGCCGTTACCTATCCCAAGCAGAAAGAACTCGACGAGTATCTGCATCTGCTGGAGGAAGCTAAAAAACGGGACCACCGTAAGCTGGGCAAAGAGCTTGACCTGTTCGCGTTTTCGGAGCGGGTAGGGGCTGGCTTACCCCTGTGGCTGCCCAAGGGTACGATGCTGCGTGAGCGGCTCGAAAATTTCCTGCGCAAAGCCCAGATCCGCGCTGGTTACCAGCAGGTGGTTACGCCCCATATCGGCAGCAAGCAACTGTACGTGACCTCGGGCCACTGGGATAAGTACGGGGAAGATTCATTTCAGCCCATCAAGACGCCCGATCCGAATGAGGAGTTCCTGCTGAAGCCCATGAACTGCCCGCACCACTGCGAAATCTATAAAACCCGTCCGCGTTCTTACCGTGACCTGCCCCTGCGGCTGGCCGAGTTCGGTACGGTTTATCGTTACGAACAGTCGGGTGAGTTGCACGGGTTGACCCGCGTACGGGGCTTCACCCAAGATGATGCGCATATTTTCTGTCGCCCCGATCAGGTGAAAGACGAGTTTATGAAAGTAATTGACCTGGTTCTGTACGTGTTCAAGTCGCTTGGCTTCTCCGACTACAGCGCCCAGGTTTCGTTGCGCGATCCGGAGAACAAGGCCAAATACATCGGTTCGGATGACCTCTGGGAGCGGGCCGAATCGGCCATTATCGAGGCCGCAGCCGAGAAAGGACTGCGGACCGTTACCGAGTTGGGGGAAGCCGCTTTCTACGGTCCTAAACTTGATTTTATGGTTCGCGACGCCCTGGGCCGGCGGTGGCAGCTGGGTACCATTCAGGTCGATTACAACCTGCCGAATCGGTTTGAGCTCGAATACATCGGTGCCGATAACCAGAAACACCGGCCCGTTATGATTCACCGGGCGCCGTTCGGATCGATGGAGCGGTTCATTGCCATCCTGATCGAGAACACAGGCGGTAACTTTCCGCTCTGGCTTTCGCCCGATCAGATCGCCATTCTGCCGATATCCGAGAAGTACGAAGATTACGCCAACGACCTGTATTTCACCCTCCAGGAACACGACATCCGGGGCTTCGTAGATCTGCGCGATGAAAAGATTGGCCGTAAAATCCGCGATGCAGAAGTGAACAAGGTGCCGTTTATGCTCGTTGTAGGCGAGAAGGAAGCTGCCGAAGGAAAAGTATCGGTCCGGCGGAAAGGCCAGGGCGATCTGGGAAGCATGAGCATAGCCGAGTTTGTAGAAACCTTCCAGCAGGAAGTGAAGGTCTAAATACACAGACCGGGTATGATGGCTGACAGGATGGTTACCTTTCTGTTAGTTATCATACCCGGTAGTATAAAAACTATTTACCTGGCTTCGGTAAGCGAAGTAAACTTGCGTAGCACCCGTATTTTCAATACTTTCCCGAACTTTTTGGTAGCGCGTACGTTATCCAAGCGATTTCAAAGTCACACTAAACACAATATATGGCATTACCCCAACGCAGACCACCCCGTCGCGTGGTTGAAGAACCCTACAAAGTCAATGAGCGCATACTGGCCCGCGAAGTGCGGGTGGTCGGTGAAAATGTAGAGCAGGGAATCTACGATATTAATAAGGCGCAGGCGATGGCCAAAGCCCAGAACCTCGATCTGGTCGAGGTATCTCCCAACGCTGTTCCGCCCGTTTGCCGTATTGTCGACTACTCCAAGTTCAAATACGAGCAAAAGAAAAAACAGAAGGAAATCAAGGCGAATGCTACCAAGGTCGTGATCAAAGAGATACGGTTCGGCCCGAATACAGACGACCACGATTTTGAATTTAAACTCAAACACGCCATCAACTTCCTGAAAGAAGGCGCCAAAGTGAAAGCCTATGTGCAGTTTGTAGGCCGGGCCATTGTATTCAAGGACCGCGGTTTTCAGCTGCTGGAGCGTTTCTCGAAAGGACTGGAGGAGTACGGTAAGGTAGAAGCCGAGCCCAAGCTCGAAGGAAAACGCATGAGCATGTTCCTGGCTCCCAAAACGGTAGTTCCGAAGAAATAAACGGATTCAGTTTTCAGAACAGACCCCCACCTGGTACGCTGTCAATACGGCTTTGCGAGTGGAAGGTATAGACTGGAAACTGAATTTTTTTTGTACCTTTGCGGCCTGTTTACTTATTTTTTCTCTACTAAGCGGTTTACGACAATGCCAAAAGTAAAAACCAACTCAGGTGCCAAGAAGCGGTTCAAGCTGACCGGTACCGGGAAAATCAAGCGGAAGCACGCCTTCCACAGTCACATTCTGACGAAAAAAACCACCAAGCAAAAGCGTAATCTGGTACATGATACGCTGGTGTTCCCCGCCGACGAGCGTCGCATCAAAGCGTTGCTGAACGTCTAAGGACAAAAAGGATGCAGGTGCATCCTGGTTTCACGTTTCACCCGATGCCCGGCTTATAAAGTGAAGGCGTATTGATCGATACAGTACTTCCGCCGGTCGTCAAAAAACAAAAAAATTATGCCACGTTCCGTCAATCACGTTGCCTCACGGGCGCGTCGGAAAAAAGTAATGAAGCTGGCCAAAGGCTATTTTGGTCGGCGTAAAAATGTTTGGACGGTAGCTAAAAACGCCGTTGAAAAAGGATTAGGGTATGCCTACCGCGACCGTCGTGCCAAGAAGCGCGATTTCCGTAGCCTGTGGATTCAGCGGATCAACGCTGGCGCCCGCATCAACGGGATGTCGTACTCAGCCCTGATGGGTGCCCTCAATAAATCAGGCATCGAACTCAACCGGAAGGTACTGGCCGATCTGGCTATGAACCACCCCGAAGCGTTCGCTGCTGTTGTAGAGCAAGTAAAGTAAACAGACCTGAAGAAAACGAAACCCCGGTGATGAGCCGGGGTTTCGTCGTTTATAGCCTGTCGGTTCGGTGCGCTTTCATGACCGGTTGCAGGCTTAAACTGCCTGTAAACTCTAGGTCTGAACGATTTTGGTATGGATGCCGGTACGCTGGCCTGAGGGCTCCCGGCCCAGGAAATAAACGTCCATTTCCATCTCACCTACGTAAAAAACCTGACAGACCGTTAGCTCACGTTCCAGAAACTGACGCAGCTGCTGAAAGCGGGCCGTCCGGGCTTTTTCGTCATCGGTATACCAGTCCTGCTCCGTAACTACGGGAGCCCAGAAGTCGGCTGCCGGCCGCTCCTCAACATAAACGGCTGGCGGCAGCATTTGCCAGTCTTTGATCTGGCTGACCGTTAAGGGCGTTTCCTGCTTCAGGTAGCAGGAAACCGGCTCGATAGGCTCATCGGATTCGCTGGGGTAAAACAAGTCAGTGATCAGTGGGGGCAGCGCCTGCTCTACGGTTGTTTTATCGGCAGATGCGTCGTTACGTTCGGGGGTGTTGTTCGTCATAGATGGGCTTTTGGTACTTTAGCAGAACCATCGGGCAAAAGTATAACACGTTGACGAAGTAAGGTAGCCGGTGTTTCGGATCAGGCCGATAAAAAACTGTTCGGCTCCTTTTGAGTTCAACCCAATAAACACTTTACAGACATGTTTGAAACCCTTATGAATCTGGTTCAGCAGCAATCTGGCCAGGCAGTCGTGAATAACCCGGCTATCCCCAACGAACAGAATGATTCCGTGATGCAGACGGTAGCCAGCAGTATCCTGAGCGGTCTGGGCCAGCAGGCCCAGGGCGGTGGTCTGGGCAACTTGCTCGGGATGGTCGTGAATGGGGGTGGTAACGTGCAGGAGAATCCGGTAACGGGTGGCGTTCAACAACATGTTGAACAGAATCTGATGCAGAAGCTGGGCATTTCGCCCCAGGTGGCGATGTCGGTAGCTTCGGCCGTTGTGCCTATGGTGCTGGGTAAGCTGATGAATAAAGCCGCCGATCCCAACGATAGTAGCGTGGATGGCAACAGCATCCTGGGTGCTGCCACCGGAAAACAGGGAGTCGACTGGATGGGCATGGCCGGTTCAGCCATGGCCGATGGCAAACTGGATATGAACGATCTGCTGCGCGTTGCAGGCCAGCAGGGCGGTGGCGGTGGCCTTGGCGGTATGCTGGGCGGCCTATTTGGCGGACGATAAAAAGACTAAACCAGTTTGGGGGGCTCAGATCGTATTCATTCGGTCTGAGCCCTTGTTGTTTATACGGGGAAGCCAATTCATTCCTGACAGGAAATGAGGCATACAGTGGCACAGACCCGCCATTCTGGCCCACAAACTCGGCATTTGCTGTCAATCTGACAGCAAATCAAACAAATTTCCCGGCTGGCATTTCTATTGATAGTATGAGTTCGTCTGTCAGCATTCAATTGCAGCAAGAAAGAAACTAAACCAAATAGAATTGGTATCATGGGAAAAATTATTGGTATTGACTTAGGCACCACAAACTCGTGCGTGGCCGTGATGGAAGGCAACGAGCCGGTCGTGATCCCGAACAGCGAAGGAGCCCGTACTACGCCCTCGGTGGTCGCGTTTATGGACAACGGCAACGGCGAACGGAAGGTCGGCGCTCCGGCCAAACGCCAGGCCATCACCAACCCGACAAATACGATCTCATCCATCAAGCGTTTCATGGGCAAACGCTATGGCGAAGTATCGAATGAAATAAAAAACGTTGCGTATGACGTAGAGAACGGCCCCAACTCGACCCCCCGCGTTCGGATTGGCGACCGTCAATATACACCCCAGGAAATCTCGGCCCTGATCCTTCAGAAAATGAAGCAGACCGCCGAAGATTATCTGGGCCAGACCGTGACCGAAGCCGTCATTACCGTACCGGCGTACTTTAACGATGCCGAACGGCAGGCTACCAAAGAAGCGGGTCAGATTGCCGGTCTCGATGTAAAACGCATTATTAACGAGCCTACCGCAGCCGCGCTGGCGTATGGACTCGACAAGACTGATAAAGATCAGAAAATCGCCGTCTTTGACCTGGGTGGTGGTACGTTCGATATCTCGATCCTGGAACTGGGCGATGGCGTGTTCGAAGTAAAATCGACCGACGGGGATACGCACCTCGGGGGTGATGACTTTGACCAGGTAATCATCGACTGGCTCGCCGACGAGTTCAAGAAAGACGAAGCCATCGATCTGCGTCAGGACCCCATGGCCCTGCAACGCCTGAAAGAAGCCGCCGAGAAAGCTAAAATTGAGCTGTCGAGCTCTACGTCGACGGAGATCAACCTGCCGTACATCATGCCGGTGAATGGTATTCCCAAACACCTGGTCCGTACGCTGAGCCGGTCGAAATTCGAGCAGCTGGCCGATTCGCTGATTCAGCGCTCGCTGGAGCCTTGCCGCAAAGCCCTGAAAAACGCCGGCTTGTCGGCGGGTCAGATCGATGAAGTTATCCTGGTCGGTGGATCAACCCGGATTCCGAAGGTGCAGGACGAAGTAGAAAAGCTCTTCGGTCGCAAACCGTCGAAAGCCGTTAACCCCGACGAAGCCGTAGCCATTGGGGCTGCTGTACAGGGTGGCGTACTGACCGGTGAAGTGAAAGACGTACTGCTGCTCGACGTGATCCCGCTCTCGCTGGGGATCGAAACGATGGGTGGTGTGTTTACCAAAATGATCGAGGCCAACACGACCATCCCGACCAAGAAGTCGGAGGTATATTCGACGGCGTCGGACAACCAGCCCAGCGTGGAAATCAACGTACTGCAGGGCGAGCGTCCCATGGCGCAGCAGAACCGTCAGTTAGGTCGCTTTATCCTGTCTGACATTCCGCCCGCTCCCCGGGGTGTACCCCAGATTGAAGTGACCTTCGATGTCGACGCCAACGGTATTCTGAACGTAACGGCCAAGGACAAAGGAACCGGTAAGGAGCAGAAGATCCGGATTGAAGCATCGAGCGGTTTGACCGACGCTGAAATCAACCGGATGCGCGAAGAAGCCAAAGCCAACGAAGCGGCCGATAAAGCCGAACGGGAAAAAATCGAGAAAGTCAACGCGGCCGACTCGATGATCTTCCAGACCGAGAAGCAGCTCAAGGATTACGGCGATAAGCTCTCGGCCGGCAACAAAACTGCCATTGAAGAGGCACTGGCCGGTCTGCGTACCGCACACGGTTCGCGCGACGCAGCCGCTATCGATTCGGCCCTTGAAACGCTGAACAACGCTTGGGCTGCCGCTTCGCAGGAGCTTTACAACGCTACCAACGGGCAGGGTGCTCCGACAGATGGGGCCGGTTTTGACGGCGGAAACGCCAACCCCGGCGCTGGTCAGGGTCAGCCAACCGATGGTAACGTCTCGGACGTACCGTATGAAGAAGTGAAATAAAATCCGGAACAAACCGGGTTACTCCTGCAAAAGCCCCCGCCAGCACTGGCGGGGGCTTTTTAGTTATGGTAAAGACAGTTACTGGCCTTCCTGAGCGGCCTCCCTGAGTTCGGGAAGGCGTCCCTGCAGACGCGAAAGGGTTGCGTTGGGCAGATGGGGCAGTACGAGTCGGGCTACGTAGTTGGCCTCGTCGAGTAGGGGATAGCCAGAGAGGATGAAGGCCCGCATGCCCATGTCCATGTATCGGTTGAGTTTGTCGACGATCTGCTCCGCACTGCCGACCAGCGCTCCACCCGCCCCCGACCGGGCTTTGCCAATATCGGTCCACAAGAGGGGTTCTACAAACCCCTCGGCATCGGCTTCGGTGCGAAGCTCATTCTGCCGACGTACACCCAGCGACCAGGAACTTTGGGACGCGTTCTTCATCGCAGCCCCCCGCACCGGGTCAAACTTTGACATAATATGCCGGGCCCAGGCCCTGGCTTCGGCTTCGGTTTCCCGCACAATGATGTGTATTCTTAACCCGAAATCGACCTGCCGCCCGTAGCGGGCCGCGCGTTGCGAAACGTCTTCCATATTGGCGTACAAACTCTCTTCCTTTTCGGGCCACATCAGAAACACATCGCAATACTGGGCACAGACTTCCCGGGCGCCGTCGGAGGTGCCGCCGAAATAGAGCAGGGGGCCACCGTTCTGCTGGGATGGCCTGATCGGGTCGGTAGAGAGGGAGAGTTTACCATAAACGGGCCCGTCGTGCTCGATGCGGTCGGCGGTCCAGGCCTGCCTGAGGATTTGTATGGTCTCGGCGCAGCGCTGGTAGCGCAATTCGGCATCTTCCTGATAACCGGGCAGGTCTGAGTTTATGATGTTGATCGTGAGTCGCCCCTTCAGCATATGATCCAGCGACGCGAGCGTACGGGCCAGCATGGGCGGGTGCATCTCTCCGCATCGAATAGCCGTCAGGAGGTTGATCCGCTGCAGATCAGGTGCTACCCCCGCGGCAAAGGGAACAACCTCCAGACCGGGCATATAGGAAGTCGGGAGCAGGAGATTGCTGAAGCCCAGGCGTTCGGCCGCCAGCGCAATGTCACGACAATGGGCGAAGGTGGCCCGGGCCGGGTCGCGTACGCTCAGGAATTCAGTATCTTCTCCGCAGAGGTCAGAGAACCAGGCTACTTCGCAGACGCGGTCAGCCGTACGGGTCGCTATGGGAACAATGGGTTGGTCAAGCATAAAATTCAAAGTACTATCAAGCTGATCGCATCCGCCAGTAAATGAGCAGGCCAACCGCCCCGGCAATGGCTACATCGCGGGCTTCCCGGCCCGAGCTGTTACTGAGCAGCCAGCCACAAAGCAGAACGGCCAGCCCGGACACCAGCCAGCCACCCGCCACCCGGAACTGGGCCGACGGCACATCCTGACGCTGCCGGAGAACGGGTAGGGCCGCGCAGGTCAGCGCAAAATAGGAAAGCCGGATGAGTGTACTCAGAGTGAGCGCGTAGAGAAAGGTTCCGGTTACGGCCAGCAGAAGCTGACTGGTAGCTGTGATGAGAATGGCCACGTACGGGGTTCGAAATCGGGGGTGGGTGCGGGCCAGCCAGCCGGGTAATTGCTGTTGCTCGGCCATGGCAAAGAGGAGCCTTGGACCGGTCAGCATCAGGGCGTGGAGCGTACCCAGGGCGGTTAACAGTGCAACTATAGTGATGAACAGCGCCCCGGCCGGCCCCACAAACTGCCCCGCAGCGTCGGACAGGGGACGTTCCGACTGCGCCAGATTCGGCAAGGTACCGATGCAGACAACCTGTACGGCCATGAACAACACCGCCACGGTACCGATCGACACCAGCAGCGCCACCGGAACGGTTCGCTGGGGCTGCTGAACCTCGCCAGACGGGATGGCCGCTACGTCGAAGCCGGAGAAGGTGAAAATCAGGAGCAGGACCGCCTGCGAGAAAGGGGCGTAGTCAGGAACGCCGGGAAACCGGAATGCTGCCGGATCGATGAACAACAATCCAAACACCGCAAAGGCGCCGATCACGACCAGCTTGCTGACCGTGAAGATGGTGTTGACCCGGGCGGATCGCTGTACGCCGATGTAGTTCAGCGTTGCCAGCCCGGCAACCAGAGCCGTCATCAGTCCGGTGCGCTCCCAGCCTTCGGCCAGCTGGGGGCGGAACAGCGCAGCATAGCTCACAAACAGGTTGCAGATCGACGCGAAGCTGGCCACCCGCGACAGCCAGAACAGCCAGCCGACCTCGAAGCCGACCAGGGGCCCGAAGGCAACCCGACTGTATAGATAGGGCCCGCCCGTACTGCTGAACCGGCTGCTGACCTCGGCAAAACAAAGGATAATCAGGGTAACTACGGCCGCACTGACGCCATACGCCAGCAGGCTCCAGGTGCCAACCAGGGCATACAGCCGGGCTGGCAGTCCCAGAATCCCCGCGCCTATGGTAATGTTGATGATCAGCGCAATGAAGTCGAACCGACTGATGCCCCGCAGCAAGCCGGATGGGCTGGCGCCTGAACGGCTCACCGGACAGCCGCGTTGGTGCCGAACTTGGTACCGAAAAAGTCGCCTTCGTTCCAGACGGGTCGGCTGTCGGACTGGGCGGTCAGGTAGCCGATCAGGAACTGGAGCTGAACATGGCGGGCAGCCGCGTTCCAGTCGAAGGGCTGGTTCATGTCATCCTGTGGGGTGTGATACACCGTAGCGCGCCAGTCGAGGTTCAGCTTCGTCCCGTCGCGGTCGTCGCCGGTGGTAGATCCACTCTTGATGTAGATGGCCGGTATGCCCTGCCTGACAAAGCTGAAGTGGTCCGACCGCATGAAAACCGCCTGCTCGGGAATTGGGTCTTTTGCGATTTTCACCCCGACAAACTGGGCCGCTGCGTCCACGGCTCCTTTCATACTCGAATGCTCAGAGCCATAAGGAACGATGTCGAGCAGCGGATGGAAGAAAAACGGCATGTCGAGGCAGAGGTTGGCAACGATACTGGCCTTAGGAACGGTAGGATTGCTGGCAAAATAGTCGGAGCCCAGCAACCCCATCTCTTCGCCCGTTACGGCCACGAACACGATAGACCGGCGTGGCTTCTTTGGCAGGGAGGCAAACAGCCGGGCGGCTTCCAGGTTGATCGAAACGCCCGATGCATTGTCGTGGGCGCCGTTATTGATCGAATCGCCCTTCACGACCCGGCCCACACCCAGGTGGTCGAGGTGGGAGACGTAAACGACATACTCGTTTCGAAGCTGCGGATCACTGCCCGGGAGCATACCCACGATGTTTTCGCCGATCAGGCCGTCGTTGAGGTCCGTCTGGGTACGGGCGCGTACGGACAGGTTGAGCGGAAAAGCCTGTGGCTGGCTTTTGTTGGCCGCGAGCCGGGCTTCTTCGAAGCTTTTGGTACTCGTGGCGAACAGCGAACGAGCCGTTGAGTCGCCCAGCGACGCAATGACCCGCAGTTGCGGAAAGGTTCGCTGGGTCTGCCCCTTAGGATCGGTCCAGCGGTAGATAGCCTGTCGGTTGCGGGGGGCGTTGGATTCGATCCGCGCCCGCACATCGGTGGGCAGACTAAAGGTTATCAGGCCGACGGCGCCCCGGGCCGCGGCTATCTCCTGCTTGGCCGAACCCGTATAGGCCCGCTGGTTCGACGGGAACGTAGCCGGGGCGCCGTTGAAACAGGCTACAATCTTACCCCGCACGTCGATACCGGCGTAATCGTCATAACCCAGCTCCGGAGCCGATACCCCGAAGCCGACAAAAACGACTGGCGCGGACACCTCGCTGGTAGCCTGCCCGAAGTTGGGACTTAGTATGAAGTTTTTGCCGTAGGTAAGCTGTTGTTCCCCTCCGTTCTGAATCAGGGCCATAGAACTGGCCTCTTCCCGAACCTGTGCTTTCCGGAGGGGAACGGCCTGCCGGAACGTGCCGCGCTGGCCGGCGGGTTTAAAGCCCAGCGTTTTAAACTGGCTTTCGACATACTGAGCCGCCAGCTCGAAGCCGGGCGTGCCCGGTCGGCGACCCGCCAGTTTATCGTCGGACAGGTAGCGCATGTGCGCTTCGATGGCTTCGGGCCGCACCTGACGGGCTGCCTGCTGGGCTTCATTGGGAATGGTAAGAGAGGTAGTCTGGGCTGAAGCCAGTTGAAAAAGCCCCAGCTGTACACTGAGGGCAAGGGCAATGCGATGTCCTTTCATAAAGCGAGTTGATGTCGGGTGGCGGCAGGCGGTCTGTCGCCGATCACGAAAGATACTAAAAAGCCCGTATCAGGGTGCTGTTGACGTCAGTTTGCTGCGTTTACGGCCGTAGGTGTAGTAGATAACCAGCCCGATGGCCAGCCAGATAATCAGCCGGAGCCAGGTGTCGCCGGGTAGCGAAAACATCATGACGGCGCAGGTAATGATGCCGAGTATGGGTACGACCGGCACCCAGGGCGTGCGGAAGGCGCGGGGCGCATCGGGTTGCTTTTTGCGCAGGATCAGGACGCCCAGGCATACCATAACAAACGCCAGCAGGGTACCGATACTGGTCATCTCGCCCACTACCCGGATGGGGACAAAGCCGGCAAACAGGCCGATGAATACGCAGAGCAGCACGTTCGATTTCCAGGGCGTGCGGAATCGGGGATGCACCTGGGAAAAGGCACTGGGCAGCAGGCCGTCGCGGCTCATCGAGAAAAATACCCGCGACTGCCCCAGCAGGTCGACCAGAATGACGGAGGTATACCCGATCAGGATGGCGCCGATGATCAGCTGGCCCAGCCAGGGGTAAGGAGTTTTGTCGATGGCGATGGCCACGGGGGCCGCGCTGTCTTTAAACTCGGTATAGTTGGCCATCCCCGTCATGACATAGCCGAATACCACGAACAGAATGGTACAGACAACCAGCGAGCCGATGATTCCAATAGGCATGTCGCGCTGCGGATTACGGGCTTCCTGCGCCATGGTCGCTACGATGTCGAAGCCGATAAAGACAAAGAAAACCACACCCGCTCCGCGCAGAACCCCACTCCAGCCGTACTCACCGAACGTACCGGTGTTGGCGGGTATGTAGGGCTGGTAGTTGGCGGGGTCGATGTAATTCCAGCCAATGGCAATGAAGACCAGTACCACCAGCACCTTCAGCACGACGACAACCGCGTTGAACAGGGCCGAACCCGAGGTGCCACGTACGATAATACTGGTGATCACCACCACGATCAGCACGGCGGGTAAGTTGATCAGCCCCGATACCACCGACCCATCGGCCCCGGTAGCGGTCTCGAACGGCGATAGCATCAGCTGCGGGGGCAGGTGTAACCCGAAGGTGCCCAGAAACCGGTTCAGATACTGCGACCAGCTAATGGCCACCGTAGCGGCTCCGACCGAATATTCGAGAACCAGATCCCAGCCGATGATCCAGGCAAACAGCTCGCCCAGGGTGGCGTAGGCGTATGTATAGGCACTGCCCGCCACGGGTACCATGGCCGCAAATTCGGCATAACAGAGCGCACTGAAGGCACATCCTACGGCGGCAACAACAAAGGAAAGAGTAACAGCTGGACCGGCATGATTGGCCGCAGCGATACCCGTTAGAGAAAACAGGCCGGCGCCGATAATGACACCAATGCCGATAGCAACGAGATTGAACGCGCCCAGCGAGCGTTTGAGGGTCTGCTCTCCGCTTTCGGCGGCTTCCTGCCGAAGCAGGGCAAGCGATTTGATACGCATATACTGAAGAATGTTGATGAGCCGCCGGAGCGGTGTTGCCGGCTTCGCCCCAGGTTTGGCGAAGCCGACTATTGGGGAGATTGGTTAAACCCCGAAACAAAGGTAGTCATACCAGTAAACACCCTCTGCCGGACGACCAGGGTCAGCAGAGGGTGGGATGATCGATGCAGGGCCGGTGACGGATGAACGGGTACGACCCAGGCTGATGAATCAGTTCTCTTCTTCGCTGATGGGCAGGCCAACGGGGGTGTTCACCAGCGGGCCAAAGAGAACGGCGTTCAGAAAAAGGCGCGACGTACCGTGCCAGTACGACCGGAACGCCGGGTTATCGGCAAAAAGCACCACCCGGCCCTGCCCCTCCGGACTCACCACGATGGCCGCCGAGTTGTTGATCTTTTTCAGGTTCTCTTTCGAGACATAGCCACTTACCAGCGAATTGGGGCTGTATTTAGCCACGGTGTTGTAGGGGCTGCTGCCCGACTTGAGCAGGGTGGTCCCGTTGCGGAACACGAAGATGCGCCGGTCCGACAGCCCGAAACCGATAGGATGGGTAATGTCGAGGTCGGCCGTGTAGATAGATCCGGCAACGGCTTTGGTGCCCTCCCGTTCGGCTACGCGGCCAAAATCAGCTCGTTCGGTTGAACGGCTTGTATCCGGCCGGGCCGATGCCAGCAGGTTTTCGCGGGTTAGCCCCTGCCTGACCGCCCACTCGGAAGCGGTTTTGGTCGTGATCAGAGTTCCGCCGTTCTCGACCCAGCTTTTCAGCTTGCTTACCAGCGCTTTATCGAGGCTGTTGTATTGACCACCTACCAGTACCACCGTGTTGTACCGGTTCCAGTCGACCCGGTTCAGGTTGCCGGGATCGAGCTTGCTGACCGGCAGGTTCAGTTGATCACTGAGTAAAAACCAGACTTCGCCAGCTTCGGACGGGTTCACCCCGGGTCCGGCCAGCAGCGCTACCTCCGGCTTGCGCAGCGCCCGGATGTTGTTGCTGCCCAGGTCAATACCTTTGGCGTTGAAGCCGGTCGAAACCCCGGTAAAGGTAACGCCCGTCCGCTGGCCAACGCTGCTCAGCAGGCTAACGAGCGAGTCGGCCGTAAGCTTCTGACCGGCTACCGGAATGACGATCGAGCCCGCCTGGAAATCGGTCTGTATCGACTCCCGGGGAAGCGACTGAGCACCCGAACCGCCCGGGCGGTTCGGTGGGTTAATGCTGAAGGACTTCAGCGCTACTTTGGTCAGCACCCCGGCCTGTTGCAGCGCCGTCAGCGCCTTCGACGAATGATAGTCTGACCAGTTCAGCAGATACGCGTAGGGCGATGGCCCGCCTGCCAGCCCTCCCTGCACGGGTTTGAGCGTCCTGATCGGTTCGCCGGTGGCCAGGGCCGCGTCTTTGAGTTTGGCGTAGGGGAGGCCGTAACCATGAATCAGTGACCAGCCCGTAACGTCGTAGAAAACACTGTCGTGGAATGTCGTCACCTCCTCAAATATGGAATGGACCAGCCGGTAGTTCGGCTGAGCGGTAGGCACCACATAGGCGCGGCCGGGCTCGAAGGTTTTGCCGCCCGCACTTGTCGTTTGCTTCAGGTCGTAAAAGCGGATGTTATGCCGGAGCAGCAGATCGGCGAAGCGGTTGGTCAGGTTCGGGTCGGCGGCAGCCCCAAAAACATAGGACTTGGTAGGGAATTTCTGCGCATCGGTCAGGGCAGACGCAAAAAAGTCGCGTTGGTGCCGCAGATACAGTTCTTTCTCCTCCACGGCGCCCTGTACCGCAGCCAGCCCCGTACGCAGGTGATTACGGATCGTGAACGGAAACGTAACGACCCCGTTGCTGCCTTCCTGCGCCAGCCCCCGCGAACTGCCCACTTCGAAGGTAACCCCCACACCCCCCGTAAAGTCGGGATAGGTCGATCCATAAATGGGCGACAGGTTGTCGAACTGCTCTTTGGTCCAGTAGAGCGACCCGATGCCATCGAGAGCCCGCGCAAAATACCGGGCCAGCCGTACGTTCAGCACGTCGTAGGTGGCCCGGGGAATCAGGTCGTTTTCCGTACTGAAGGGTTTCGAGGGTTCGAAGTAATACGTACTGCTGGTGCCCATCTCGTGAAAATCGATCATCACGTTCGGCAGCCAGTCCTGGTGGAACTTCATCCGGTTGCGGCTTTCTACGTGGGCCAGCGGCAGCCAGTCGCGGTTGAGGTCGTTGAGGTAATGGTTGAACCGACCATTGGGCCAGCCCTCGTTATGCTCCCGGTCGAGGGGGTCGGTCACCGGCGGAACGGATTTGTGCTGGTTGAACCACTGGGTGGCCCGGTCGCGGCCATCGGGGTTTTCGGCGGGGTCGAGGGTAACGACGGCTTCGCTGAGCCAGCGGGCTACATCGGGGCTGGTCGAGGCCGTCAGGTAGTAGGCCGTCAGCAGGGCGGCTTCACTGCTCGAGCTCTCGTTGCCGTGTACGGTATAGGCCAGGTGAACAACAACCGGCAGCGCGCCATAGCTGGGAGCGCTGGCTTTGGGGTCGGCCAGTTGCAGGTGCTGCTGCCGAATCGTTTCCAGATTTTTCTGGTTGGGGGCCGAGGTGAAAAAGGCAATCACCTGCGGCCGTTCTTCGTAGGTTTTGCCGATGGGTTGCAGGCTGACTTTGTCCGACAGTCGATCCAGTTCCTTCAGGTAATCGACGATACGGTCGTAGCGGGTAAAATGCGAGCCGATGGGGTAGCCCAGAAACTGCTCGGGGGTCGGTATGGCCGGGTCGAAGGCGGCTTTGTGATCGGCGAAGTAATAGCTGCTCTGGGCAAGGGTCGGTTCGGTGACCGCCAGGGAGCCCAGCAAGGCCATGGCCAGTAGGTACGGTTTGCGCATAGTGGGTAGCTTTTCGGGTAAGGTTGGGTGGCCCGGCACCAGTCTGGCCGGTGCCGGGCCGGAAAAATCAGGCGATGACGCGAATAACGGCTTCGGAGAACCGCTCCATCTCTTCTAGTTGCGGACTGCACTGCAGCAGCAGAAAGTCGACTCCAACGGCTTCGAAGGCCGCTACCTGCTCGGCAACCTGGTCTGGCACGCCGGTCAGCCCCGACCGCAGCCCCCGATTCGATACCGAATAGTCGGCCAGGGAGGGCTGCTTCTCCAGCTGGGTGCCGGCCAGCCACTGCTGGTAGTTTTTGTAGCCAGCCGACGAATGCTGCACGTTGGTAATGCGGTCGATCTCGCGCTTCACCTCGGCTTCGGTGTTACGCACGATCGAGTAGCCCGCCACGCCGAACTTCATGGGCGGCAGCTCGGGACGTAGCCGTGCGCGCCGTTCGCGGAGGTCGTTGATTCGGCGGCCGATGGCGGCCGGCTCGTCGCCGTGCATCACATACCCGTCGCAGAGGCTGGCAATCATGTTTTTGGCTGCTTCGGACTCACCGCCTGCGTAGATGAACGGTCGGGGCGAGGAGATCGGTTTGGGCTGCAGGATCGAGTCCTCTACCCGGTAGTAGTTGCCGGTGAACGAAAAATGATCCTGTTTCCAGAGGTTGTCGACCACGTGCAGCCATTCGGCGGTGCGCGCATACCGGTCGTCGTGCTGTTCGAAATGAACCCCGTACTTACGCGCTTCGTCCTGCCACCACGAGGATACAACGTTGAGGGTTAAGCGGCCTCCGCTGATGTGGTCGATATTAGCGGCCTGTTTGGCCAGCAGCGCGGGCTGATGAAAGGTAGGCCGAACCGCGACCATCAGTTCGATGCGGTTCGTAACGGCCGCCAGCGCAGCCGCCGTCGACCAGGCGTCGAGCGAAGGGGCCTCTTCGCCTTTGATGTCATTCAGGTTCAGTTCAGCAATCAGCGTCAGGTCGTAGCCCCAGTCTTCTGAGCGCTGGGCCAGGTTTTTGACATAGGCCCAGTCGGGGCGCATCTGCTCGTCGTCGATGTTGCGAAGCCACCCGCCAAAAACGGGTAGCCAGTAGCCAAATTTCATAGGTATGGGATTAAACGGATGCTGTCTCTAAAATCGGGGCCTTCGGGGCGTTGGTCGGTAGGGTCGCCAGTTGCGTTTCCAGGTAGTCGACGAAGCGGGCGTAGGGGTCAAAGCCTACTACGTTCACGGCATCGGCGACGAAGTTGGAGAGGGCGTTGATGTCGTAGAACAGCACCGCACCGGTCTGGTCGTCGATCAGGTACTCGACCCCGCCCACGTCCATATGAGCCGCCCGGGCAATCTGCTCCACCTGGGCGATGATCTCGGCCGGGGGCGTGTAGGCTTCGACCTGAATCCCTTTTTTAGGCGCTTCCGTCAGGCAGAAATCAGCCGAAGGCGCTTCGGGAATGGCGCAGATCTCGGCCGGACAAAGGTTGAAGCTTTCGCCCGTGGTGAAAACTTTCATGGCGTACAGAAACTGGCCGTTCAGCGTTTCTACCCGAACGATATGCCCAGCCCGCGGCTGGATGTACTCCTGCACCAGGGCCGTCTGATCGATACCCAGGTCAATCTGGTCGGCTTCGAGGGCCGCCTGTAACCCGTCGGGCGTATCGAAACGGACAATACCCGCCCCGGCCCCGCCGATATTCACCTTCACGACCAGCGGAAACCGGAGCTGGGCGGCCGCTTTTGGTATCTGCGACACATGGTTGACCACCAGGCTTTTGGGGAAGCGGAGACCCAGCGAGGCCAGCAGCGCCAGCTGACGGGCTTTGTTGGTCTCGATGCTGGTAGCCACCGTGCCGTTGATCACCCGTACGCCGATGCGCTCCAGGTGGGTCAGATAGCCCGCCGTATGGAAGATTCCCTGTCCGTTGCCACGCAGGTAAGCCGATGAACTCATCCGGTTCACGACCAGCGCATACGGGCTTTCCGACTCGGACGGATCGTAGAGGTGATGAGCCGCGTCGATTCGTTCGTAGGGGATGGCCCGTCGGTCCAGCTCGGCAAACAGCGGCTTGAACCAGTCGGGGTGTTCATAATAGATGCCAATGGGTTTTTGCGGGGTACTCATAGTCTGTATTTAGTTTGCGAGACAACACCCAAATCGGGGTTCTGATTCATTAAACCGCGATTATCGCCGGGCATTTGTCCGTTTCGTCAGGCTCTGGCTCCTAGTAGCCGGGGTTCTGTATCAGGTCGGGGTCGGCGGCTATGTCATTGAACGGAATGGGAAATACCCATTTCCGTTGATCCGTCAGGCCGAGCACCTCACCCGCCCGCCCGGTGCGGACCAGGTCGAACCAGCGGTGGGCTTCGAAGGCAAACTCGATCCGCCGTTCGTTTTCGATGGCCAGGAGCAGGGCCGCCGGGCTCGTTACGGTTACGGTAGTCAGGCTCGCCCGGCTTCGGATGGCGTTCAGATCGGCCAGTGCATCGGTAAGCTTGTCCTGGCGGGCGCGGGCTTCGGCCCGGATCAGGTACAGCTCGGCGACCCGGATCAGATAGGCTGGATCGTCGCGCTGGGCCGCCCGGTTATACAGGTTGCCATACACGAAATCCGTTGTGCCAACCCGCACGGTAGCCAGCAGGGCCGCGCGGTTTCCGCCAACATCGGCTCGGTTGATCAGGCTCGTAAACTCAGGCGTCGGCTGAAGGGTATACTGGCCGCCCAACGCACTCGGGAACCAGTTGTTCCACTGGCTGTTCTGGTCGGCAATGCTGTAGGTGAGCTCCAGCACCGACTCCGTGCTGCCAAAGGGCGCTGCCGAAAACGCCCGGTAGGGGGTAACCAGCCGATAGGCTGCGCCGGCTAGTACCTGGGTCGCGTAGGTTTCGGCCTCGGCCCACTGCCCCCGGTAGAGGTGCAATCGGGCCCGCAGCGCCCGGGCCGTATTTTTCACCGCCCGGTTTCTCGTGGTGCCGTCGGGCAGTAAACGTTCGGCTTCGATCAGGTCGGCAAGAACCTGGTCATAGGTCTGTACCAGGGTGCTGCGTTTGATACCCTGGCCATCGGCCGCGGAGCGGGTCGGTTTCAGCACCAGCGGTACGCCACCCCAGCCACGGCCAAGGTCGAAATACCCCAGGGCCCGAATGAAATAAGCCTCCCCCAGCAGCTGGTTCTTTTCGGTGGCCGACAGCAGCGGATCAGTCAGGTCAGGCAGAGCCGCAATCACGTTGTTGGCCGAATTGATCGCCTGGTAAATCTGGGTCCAGGTTTCGGTAATGATCACATTGTCGGCGCTCAGGGCGTTCTGGTCGATCTGGTTAAACTGGTTCAGTGTCCCGTTAAAGCGAACGTTGTCGCCGGGCAAATAGCCCAGCACCGGGAAGTTCAGCTGGTAATAATTCTGGACACCACTGTAGGTGCCGAGCAGAGCCGCCCGCGCACTGCCCGCATCGTTGATAGCCCGGCTATCGGGAAGCTGCTGAAAAGGCTGAACATCGAGCGTATCGCAGGAAGCCAGCAGGAACAGGGTAAAAAAAGCGTGAATGTACTTCATGGTATTGCTCGGGAAAGTGGCTACAGACCAATGGTTAACCCGGCCTGAATGGTACGGGGCTGGGGTACGGTGGCCCAGTCGAAGTTTTTGGTATTGGCTACGTTGCTTTGCGAGTTCACCTCAGGGTCGAGGCCCGAGTAGGGGGTAATGGTAAAGAGGTTGGTGGCCTGTACGTAGGCCCGCACGGAAGCCAGCCGGAGCCGGGTCAGGAGCGGAGCCGGCAGCCGGTATCCCAGCGACAGTGTACGCAGCCGGATGAACGAGCCGTCTTCGAGGTAACGGTCGCTCAGATTCTGCACAACGCCCCCGTAGTTATTGTTGTTGGGGTCGGTGGTCAGCCTCGGAATAGAGGTCTGGTCGCCCCGCTGCTGCCAGCGGTTGAGCTGATCCGGGTAATAGCCAATGTTCCGCTGCGTGCCGCCGTGGACCAGAAAGAACCGGTTCATATTCATGATCTTGGCACCCTGCTCGACGTACAGGTTGAGGCCCAGGTCGAACCCTTTGTAGGCCAGGGTATTGGAAAAGCCGCCAAAGAAGTTTGGCCAGGCATTGCCAACCAGCTGCCGGTCGGCAACGGTGATGGCCCCGTCGTTATTGACGTCCTGGTATTCGGCATCACCGGTTTCGGGATTGACCCGAGTTTGCCGGTACAGCCAGAACGAGTAGAGAGACGCACCTTCTTCGAGCCGGAAAATATCCCGCGAGCCGGTAGTGATGGGAGCTGCCAGTTTTTCGATGCGGTTGATGTTCCGGGCCAGGTTAAAGGAACTGCTCCAGCTCAGCTCCCGCCGGTTGATCCAGTTGGCGGTTACCTGGAACTCGATGCCTTTGTTGCTGACGGCGCCGAAATTCTGGATCACCGAGGAGTAGCCAAGCTTGCGGGGTACGGGTACGTTCAGCAGCAGTCCGTAGGTGTATTTGTCGTAGTAATTGACTTCCAGAGCCAGTCTGCGTTTCAGCACGGCTGCGTCGAGCCCGATGTTCCACTGGCGGGTCGTTTCCCAGCTCAGGTCCGCATTGGCCAGTTGCAGGGGCGCCGTGCCGGGCAGGTCGAGGTAGTTGGCGCCACCCTGCCACAAGCCCAGCGATGCGAAGTCGCTGATACCGGCCTGGTTGCCGGTCAGTCCCCAGCTGGCCCGCAGCTTCAGTTCATCGAAGGCGTTCAGATTGCGCAGGAAATTTTCTTCCGACACCCGCCAGCCCAGACCAACGGACGGAAAGTAGCCCCAGCGCCGGGACAGACCGAAACGCGACGATGCATCGGCCCGCAGGCTGGCATCCAGGGAGTAGCGGTCCCGAAAGTTATAATTGGCCTTGCCGAAGAAAGACACCAGACCCGCCTTCGACCGGCTCGACGAACCGGTTTGGGTAGCAGACGAAGCAATGGTTTGCAGATCGTTGGAGGGGAACTGCTGGCCGCTGAGGGTCGTGCGCTGAAACGTATTCTGCTGGAGGGTATTGCCAACCAGGACCTGTACCGAATGCTGGTCGGCGAAGGTCTGTCGGTAGGTCAGTACCTGCTCATTCAGCAGGGTGACATCGCGTGAGAGAAACGACGTAGCCGTACCGCGGGGTTGCCCCGCCAGCAACAGGGTGTTGTTGTAGTTGTTCTCGTACATGTCGTTGAAGTCGATGCTCCAGCTGCTGCGCAGGCTCAGATGCGGAGAGAAGTCATAGACACCGAACAGATTGCTGATGATGCGCGACCCTACCGCGTTGTTGTTCAGGTTGTTGATGAGAGCCAGGTGGTTGTCGAAGTTGCCGTATTTGGCATACGAGCCATCGGCATTGAAAACGGGCAGGTTGGAGCGGGGAAACAGCGCCGAATTAATGACACCCGCCGGATTGTTGTCATTGCTGCTGACGTTCCGGATGGTGCGGGCCAGGGTGGTACTGGTCCCGATCTTCAGCCGGTCGTTTACCTGATTGTCGAGGTTGATGCGCAGGCTGTAGCGTTCAAAATTGGTCGGCCGTACGATCGACTCCTGCCTGAAATAGCCTCCTCCGATATAAAACTGCGTTTTGTCGGTGCCGCCCGAGGCCGACAGCTCGTAGTTAGCCGTGCGGGCCGTCCGGAACAGATCGTTGATGCGGTTAAAGGTAAGCTGCTGCTGGGGTAAACCCAGGCCGCCGTCCGCTACAGCGCGGTAGGGGACATTGGCCGGGTTCCCGCCGTCGTTGATGAAGCGTTCATTTTCCAGTTCGGCCAGCTGCTGACCGGTTACCGTTTCAAAGACCTTCGGCGCTTTTGACCAGCCCTGGTAGGTATCGAAGGTGAGCCGGGTTTTGCCCGACTTACCGCGTTTGGTGGTGATCAGGACAACCCCGTTGGCCCCGCGCGATCCGTAAATGGCCGTGGCATTGGCGTCTTTCAGAATTTCGATGGATTCGATATCGGCCGGATTCAGGTCGGCCAGCGGGTTAGAAGGGACCTGGTTGCCGAGTCCAGTGGCTACCAGGTTGGTGTTATTGATGAACACCCCGTCAACCACATACAGCGGATCGTTGCCGGCATTGACCGAGTTGGTGCCCCGCACCCGGATAAAAATGCCGCCCCCCGGCACCCCCGAATTGGCCTGAACCTGCACCCCCGGGGCCCGACCCTGCAGAAGCTGATCGGGACTCGCAACGGGGATGTCTTTCAGATCGTCACCCTTTACGGTCGAGATGGCACTGGTCAGTGACTTCCGGCTCTGTTCGCCATAGCCCGTCACAACGATCTCCGACAATTGCCGGACGTCATTCTGGAGCCGGATCGTCAGCGGCTCGCCGGCTGGTCTGATTTCCTGGGTTACATACCCAATGGCGCTGATGATCAGCAGGGTGTTTGCCTGGTCAAGAACCAGCGAGAAGCGGCCTTCGGCATCCGTAGATGTGCCCTGACTGGTGCCTTTTACCGCAACGGTTACGCCGGGCAGACGCTCGCCATCTTCTGCCTGGATGGTGCCGGTTAGGCGGGTTTGCCCTGTCCCGCCAGATTGGGCCAGTACAGTACTGGTCAGGAGTAGCCAGCCGGCTACCCATGCCGATAAAGATTTAAACATGGTATGAACTGTGGTTACGTGAAAACTGGCCTGCCAGGGCCTGTAAATAGACTGACCGAACCGGTTGCCGCCGATCCGCTCAGCGTTAGTCAGCGGCCGCCGGTTGCCGCCGGGACCGGTTCGTTTTTAAGGAGTTTGTCAATCGTCTGGTTGAATTCGGCTACGTAGGCATCATAATAGCTGCCGGTAGCCGGACCCGTGTACCCCGTATGAATCTGCGCTACCTTACCCTGACGATCCAGTATAATCGTTGTCGGGAAGGCCAGCACCCTGTTCAGGGCAGGGAGGGCGTCGGAAGCTGCTTTCTTGTCGGCCAGACCCGCAAAGAGAATGTCGTATTGTACATCAAACCGGTTGATGAGCCGGGAGAGGGCGGTTCTGGCGAATGCGAGATCGTTCTTCCGCTCAAACGCCAGTCCGATAATCTCGACACCCCGCTGCCGGTTGGCTTTGTACCAGGGCGCCAGAAAAGCCGCTTCGTCGATGCAGTTGGGGCACCAGCTGCCCAGAATGGTAACGACCACTACTTTATCCTTGTATTTGGCATCGGTGAGCGAAACCGGCTTTCCGGTCAGGTCGGGGAAAGTGAACGCAAGCTGGTTATAACCCGGTTTCAGCTGGGTGAGGCTGTAGAGATCGGGTAGTTTGGCCCCATCATTCTTTTTGCCCGTTACCGGTATGGTGCCCCGGATGTAGCGAAACGTACCGGTCAGGCTGCCGTCAGGCTGAATGGTACCCTGAAAAACCGAAGGCGATGATCCGCTGAACGCCGAAAGTCTGAACTCATTTCCGGTAACCTGCCCGTCGAGGTACCGATAGTCCCCGGTCGTTGTTAGAATGGTTCCGGTTACGCGGCTGCCGGTTTGGGTGAAAACGCCCACGGTCTGATTGACGTCGTTCGGATCGTTTGGATTGCGCTGGATGCCAATTTCCCATTTTCCGGTCAGGCTAACGGTCGGGGCAGCCCCTTTTTCGAATCGGTCCGAACGCCCGTACGCGGCCGTTACGGGGATGGGGCGTCCCTGACCAGCCCGGTAAATACCCGTCAACAGCTGGCCCGAGCGTTTGAAACGAAGGCTGGCGTCATAAAGGGGAATGGGAATGACGATCGAATCGCCTTCGGCATGAGTACCCGTCAGCTCTTCCCGCTCGTTTGCATTCAGCAGGTAGACAGTTACCGCTGCATTGTTTTTGACCTGCACCTCGAAGTTAAACGGTATGGCTCCCGAGGAGGTTTGAAATTCGCCCCGGTACTGACCGGCTGGCAACGAAACCGGCGTTTGCGCCAGGGCTACTGTGCCCATGAGCAGGGTACCGGTCAATGCACCTAAAGTTGCTTTCATAAAACTGGTTGTATAAAGTGAATGATTGATAATCAGGTGATGTTCAGTATTAATATTTATAATCTATATATTAAATAGATTAAACTTGGAAATAAAGAAGCCAGCGTGTAGGCTGACTTGGTTTGGGTGGGCAGTGATGGAACCGAACTGCCGGGAGCAAAATTGGGGCGTGAAGTTTGGTTCTGCAAGAAAAAGTTAAAAAAAATGATTGTCAGCTGGTTATGTAATAGTCTATCGGGTTTTAGGTGTATTGGGTATACCGATTGCCTACGAAAGTTTTGGGTTCATGCCAAGTAAGTCAGCCACAGCGAGTAAGCTGAACCAGCCGGAAACCGAGGTAGAGGGAGCTCTCTTTTTGGAAAGAAACCGGCCAAAATTTTTATTTTTCAAAATAGTGCACAAAATTTATAGGACAAACAGACTAGTTCTATAAGTCTATAGGCTTGCAACGTTAACCTAAGCACGTATGATCTCGAAAAAAGCGAAATACGCCATCAAGGCCCTCAAAGCACTGGCAGCTGCGTACGGCAACGGACCGGTGCTGATTGCATCGATTGCGGAAAAGGAATCGATTCCACAAAAGTTTCTGGAGACCATACTCCTGGAGTTGCGAAATCATGGTATCCTGCAAAGTCAGAAAGGAAAAGGAGGGGGGTACCTGCTCCGGATCGAACCGGAACGGATCACCCTGGCTCAGGTCATACGGATCATTGATGGGCCTATTGCGCCCACTCCCTGTGTGTCGCTGAACTTCTACGTCCGCTGCGACGACTGTGAGGATGAAGAGACCTGCGCCATTCGACCCATTATGCTGAAGGTTCGCAATGCGAATCTGAGTGTGTATGAATCCACGACCATGCAGATGCTGGTTGACGGAACGCACAAACTGGCCCAGGTAGCTTAGCCTGCCGGACAGCCGAAAGGGGCATGTGCTCTAAAAATACCAAAGGCCGGAACCTGGGCGGTCCGGCCTTTGGGCTTCCAGGCTTCGTGTCGCCTAGGCGTTTTTCATGTTCTTATCAATAGTGGTGATTCGTTCCAGGTGCTTCTGAAGCGTAGGCAGCGTTTTGGCCGCAAAGGCTTTCATGTCGGCATCTTTGGCATCGTCGGCAGCTTCTTTGAACAGTTTTACGTCTTCCTCGTGGTCATCGACCATCAGCTCCACGTATTTTTTGTCGAATTCAGCGCCGGTCAGTTTCGCCAGCTCATCCACATGTTTCTGCTCGTCATCGCCGAGTCGGGCGGGCAGGGTGATGTTTTTCTGGCCGGCCAGTGTCTTTAGCTCGTCGTGGGCCATCTGGTGGTCTTTCAGCATCATGGCGGCAAACTCCTTAACGTCGTTGCTCTGGGCTTTCTCACGGGCCATACGGGCCAGTTCCATTTCAAGCATACCCCCGTTGGCGGCTTTCACCGCAAAGTCGTTATCATCATCAGCCTGACCGGTACCGGCCTGTTCTTTGGTGTCGTTAGCGTCGTGGGCGTTTTCAACACTGTCGGTGCTGTCTTTTTTGTTTTCGTTGCAGGCCTGCAAACCCATTGTTGCCGCAACGAGGATCATTACGAGTGTCTTTTTCATAGCGTTGTTGTGTATACGGGTGAACCTCCTGGTATGGAACTGACAGGCACTCATCTCGTTTACCAGCTTCCCATTTCTCTATTAAACGGACTTAGGTCGGGTAATTCTGGCTGATTGTTTCCTTTCTTTAAAAGGAAAAATTACTTTCGGGACTTAACCGAATAAACGTACAACCCTTGTATGGACCCATTTCAGATTCAGAAACCCCCCACGCAGTTTGACGTAGCCATTGTTGGTTCCGGCGCCGGGGGGGGGATGGCGGCTTACACACTGGCAAAAGCCGGGGCAAAAGTCGTGCTTCTCGAAGCCGGTGGCTATTATGATCCTGCCGACCCCAAGTATATTACCCAGCTGAAATGGCCATGGGAATCGCCCCGGCGGGGGGCTGGTACTACGCGGGCATTCGGTGATTTCGATGCTGCCTGGGGCGGCTGGGATATTGAAGGCGAACCGTATACCACCGCCAAGGGCACCGAGTTTCACTGGTTTCGGTCGCGCATGCTCGGCGGCCGGACCAACCACTGGGGGCGTATCTCACTCCGGTTCGGTCCCGATGATTTCCGGCGTAAAAGTATGACCGGCGTTGGTCAGGACTGGCCCATCGGCTACGATGATCTGAAACCGTTTTACGACCGGGTCGATCGGCTTATCGGCGTGTTCGGCTCGGTCGAGAATTTTCCGAACGAGCCCGACGGTATCTTCCTGCCCGCCCCCAAACCCCGGCTCCACGAGCTGATGATCCGGAAGGGAGCCCGCAGTATCGGTATCCCGGTCATTCCGTCGCGGCTGTCGATGCTGACCAAACCCATCAACGATGAGCGGGGGTCCTGTTTTTACTGTGCGCAGTGTGGTCGCGGTTGTCAGGCCTATGCCGACTTCTCGTCGTCGTCGGTGCTGGTAAAACCGGCCATGAAAACCGGGAATGTTACCCTGATCAACGGGGCCATGGTCCGCGAAGTGATCACCGACCCGGCCACGGGCCTGTGTACGGGCGTGAGCTACGTCGATACCCAGACGCTGCAGGAAGTGACCATCAAGGCCAAATCGGTGGTTCTGGCGGCCAGTGCGGGCGAAACGGCCCGGTTGCTGCTGAACTCCAAGTCGAGCCGGTTCCCGACGGGGCTGGCCAACAGCAGTGGGGTGGTCGGTAAATACATCAACGACTCGACCGGGGCCAGCCGTTCGGCGTTCGTACCGGCGCTGATGGATCGGAAGCGCTATAACGAAGACGGCGTAGGGGGTATGCACGTGTTTACGCCCTGGTGGCTGGATAACAAGAAGCTGGACTTCCCAAGGGGGTACCATATCGAATACTGGGGCGGCATGGGGATGCCTGCCTATGGGTTCGGCTGGGGCGTTGAAGCGCTGAACGGTATGATTGCCGCCCGCGACGGCAGCAAGAAGCCGGGTGGCGGGTACGGTGCCGGGCTGAAGGATGACTACCGCCGGTTCTACGGCGCCTATGTCGGCATGGCCGGTCGGGGCGAGCCGGTGCCGCTCGAAAGCAACTACTGCGAAATTGATCCCAACGTGGTAGACAAATACGGGATTCCCGTGCTGCGGTTCAACTACAAATGGTCTGATTATGAAGTGAAGCAGGCCAAACACATGCAGGATACCTTCGAGGAAATTATCCACTCGATGGGGGGTATCGCCCTGGGCGAAAAACCCGGTGCCGATAACAGCTACGGACTGGAAGCGCCCGGCAAGATCATCCACGAAGTTGGCACATCCCGCATGGGGAATGACCCGAAAACGTCGGCCCTCAACAAGTTTCAGCAGGCGCATGACGTGAAAAACCTGTTCGTAGTCGATGCGGCCGCGTTCCCGTCGCAGGGGGATAAAAACGTAACCTGGACCATCCTGGCCAGTTCGATGCGCACCTCGGAGTATTTGATCGATCAGGTTAAAAAGAAAAATATTTAACAAAACCGGTTTGCGGTGTTCCGTTGCCAGTGGCAACCTGAGGCTCGCTCCCGGGCTGTCTGACCGCCCGACAGGTTCGTAAACCCTACGACGGGGACGAATGTGGGTCAGGGCCAACGAGACACCAGTAAACTACTAACAGGACCGCTATGAAACGGAGAGATTCATTAAAAGCGTTGTCGCTGACGGGCTTTGGGCTGGCGGTTGGTCCAACCGAAGCTGCTGTGCCGGCTCCCCCCGACGTAAAGCCACTGAAAATTCCCGGTGGCCGGCAGAAGTTCGAGGCCGAGCGGGACGCGAAGCTGATGGCGGAGAAATTCTTTACCCCCCATGAGCTACAGACGGTGACCGTCTTGTCGGATATCATCATACCGGCCGATGAACGGTCGGGGAGTGCGTCGCAGGCGGGGGTGCCGGCCTTCATCGAATTCATGATGAAAGACCAGCCCCGGAACCAGACCCCCATGCGGGGTGGTATCCGCTGGCTCGACAACACCTGTACCAAGCGGTACGGGAAGCAGTTTGTCCAGTGCACCAAAGCGCAGCAGATCGATATGGTCGAGCAGATCGCTTATCCGGCGCTGGCGAAGCCCGACATGACGCAGGGGGCTTCGTTCTTTACGCTGATGCGTAACCTGACGGCTTCCGGTTTCTTTACCAGCCAGATAGGAATCAAGGACCTGGGCTACGTCGGCAACACCCCCAACCAGTGGAACGGCGTGCCAGACGATGTACTCAAGCAGTACGGCCTGGCCTACGAAGAGCGCGAATTAAATCCGGGGAAATAACGAATATCCCACATAAAACGAAGCGGCCCCGTTGAGCAACGGGGCCGCTTCGTTTTGGAGCCTGAGCCGATTACCGATGAGCGGGACGCAACACCGGGAACCGCTGTTGAAGCAGGTAGTAGCAACCGAACAGCAGGCCACTGAAAAACAGGTCGCCGACCAGTCCGTTCAGGAAGAACGAGGTGCCATTGTAAAAAGCCAGCCCGGCGGCATAGCAGCTCATCAGACCAGCCGCCGTTTGCGGGTAGAACGAGCTACCGAACCATACAGCAAAATTCGTGATCAGAAAAAACAGTACCGACGAGGTAACCGAAGCGGCTGCTATCCGACCCGCCGTGGGCTGACGAAGGGCGTAGAGCCCAATTAGCCAGGTCAGGGCAAAGCTGGCGTATACGGCCGCCATACCACTGTGAAACCCGATCAGCGCATCGCTCAGCAGCATAGCCGCCAGCGGGGCTACCAGACCGAGCCACCGGCGTTCGAACGCGGCCGCACCGAATAAAGCAACAGCCGCTACCGGGGTGACGTTAGGCCAGTGGGGCAGGATCCGGAACAGGGCCGTAGCCAGAACGATCGTGGTCAGGGTCGTTAAACGAATGTGAAGCGGCTTCATGCAGAAGAGTCAGCGATTGATGTATTGAATCGTATAAGACGATCCGGTTAAAGTTAGTTTCGTAACGGCCCCATAATCGAGGTTGATCCGATACGCATTCTGCAAAGATAAATCCAGAAACAGACACAGCAAAGCCCGTATGACGCCCCCATGCGAAACAATGCAGACCGACTGGCTGGTCGGCTGATCGGCCAGGGGCATGATCTGCTCCTGCCAGAACGAGCTGACCCGCCCGAACAGGTCGCTGAAGTTTTCGCCGTTGGGCGTGCGGACGTTGACAAAGTCAGCCATCCAGGGGTCCAGCTCCGCGCGGTCGATATCGGCCCAGGGTTTCATCTCCCAATCGCCAAAATGATACTCTTTCAGCCGGTCATCGTACTGAACGACAGGCTGATGGGCGTCGATCACGTTAGTCTGCCCCGGTGCCGTTTCGATGCGGCTACCGACGGAGAGGGCCGTAGCCAGATCGATGGCCAGGCGTTTGCACCGACTCAGTGGAGACGAGAAAATGGCGGTCGGGTCGGCGGGGAGATGAAGCAGGAGCTTATCCCGCTGCTCCTCGTATACCTCGGCCAGCTCCACATCCGTTTGCCCATACGCCACCCGACGACCCACCGAAACTTCCGTATGACGAACTAAATAAACATCCATAATGAGTGATGAATGATGAATGATGAATGATGAGTGATGAGTGATGAGTGATGACATTCATTACTCAAATCGATACCCAGAGCAGGGAGACGAACGAGAGGTAGATGATGACTTCGGCGAGTTGCTGGGTGGCCCCCAGGCAGTCGCCGGTGTAGCCGCCCAGCCATTTGTCGAAAAAATAGATCAGCCGCCAGCGTAGCAATAGTAGCGGGATCAGAAACAGGCTGTAGATCCAGAGGCCGGTCAGCGCGATCAGCGCCAGCAGGGGCGCGAGGCCCAACAGGGTGGCTATGGCCAGTTGCGGGCGGGTTATTCCCTGCGCAATGGGTTTGGCTTTGGCATCGAGGTCTTCGCGGGCATAGGGTAACGCCCGAATCACCGTAGCCGCCGTCAGTCGACTCAGGCTGTGCGCCGATACATACTTGAGGGCCAGTACCCAGCTGAACGCTTCGACGGTCAGCATGGCCTGCAAGGCGAAGAACTTGACCGCCAGCAGCAGCCCCAGCCCGATTGTACCGTAGGTGCCGAGCCGGCTGTCCTTCATGATGGTCAGGATCTGCGCCTTGGTCCAGCCCCCGCCGAACCCGTCGCATACATCGGCAAACCCGTCTTCGTGGAAGGCCCCCGTGACCCATACCGTCGCTACCATGCTGAACAGGATGGGCAGAAACTGGGGCGGGAACAAAACCGTACAGAGCCAGTAGACGCCCACACCGATAGCGCCGACAATCCAGCCAATCAGCGGGAAAAAGACCGTAGCCCGGTTGAGGGCGTCGGCCGAATGATCGATCGATTTCGGCACCGGCAGGCGGGTGTAGAACATCAGGGCCGTAAAGAATAAGCGCATACGAGAAGGGAGAACGAGTACCTACGCCTGTAAACTATCCATACTGGCCATTTCGTTCAGCATGCCCACCGCAGCCTGCAGGAGCGGATACGCCAGCGCACAGCCCGTTCCCTCACCCAGCCGCATCCGCAGGCGCAGCAGCGGCTGTACGTTGAGATAGTCGAGCATCAGGCGGTGGCCAGCTTCATCGGACTCGTGGCAGAAAACGCAGAACCGGTCCAGGTCGGGGTTGATGGTCCGGGCCACCAGCAGGGCCGCCGTCGCGATGAACCCGTCGATGAGAATGACCATCTGCTCCTCAGCCGCCTGTAACAGTCCGCCCACCATGGCCGCAATTTCAAGACCGCCCATAGCCGCCAGTATCGCCAGGGGATCGGTCAGGTCGGCGTAGCGGTCGGCTACCGACCGCAGCACGGCCTGCTTGTGGGCCAGCCCGGCATCGTCGAGACCCGTGCCCCGACCCACGCAATCGACGAGGGGGAGACCCGTAAACCGATGCATCAGCAGGGCCGCCGACGAGGTGTTACCAATGCCCATCTCACCGAATCCTACGACATTACAATTTCGGTATCTAACACCGTTAACCATCGTTTTTCCTGCATCCAGGGCCGCTTCGCACTCGTCCGGGGTCATGGCCGGTTCGAGGTTCATGTTCCGGCTGCCGGCCCGTATTTTGTATTTTACCAGGGTCGAAGCACCCGGCGTACCGGCCTGCGTATCGAAGCTACCGTTCACCCCGACATCGCAGACGAGCAGGTTCAGCCCGTTTTGTCGGCAGAAGACGTTGATGGCTGCTCCACCCGCCATAAAGTTGTGGACCATACCGTGGGTAATGTGGGATGGATAGGCGCTGACCCCTTCGGCAGCCAGGCCATGATCGGCGGCAAAGACCAGCACGTGTGGATGAAGCAGGGCCGGGGTTTCGGTCTGCTGAATGAGGGCAATCTGAACTGCCAGGTCTTCCAGCTGGCCTAATGCCCCGAGGGGTTTTGTTTTGGTATCGATCAACTGTCTGATCCGGTCGGCATGCATACGTTTAAACACAAAAGCTTTTACGAACTCAAAGGTCTTAAATGAGTTGTTAGAAACAGACTTAACAGCCCACATAATGGACAAATTACTGGAAATCGACTGGGATAGTGTGTTTATCCCCAGCAGCTCCGTGGCCGAAATTTTCGTGCGGGGTACCCTGACCTACCTGGTGGTGCTGGCTTATTTCCGCGCGTTCCGGCGCGGAACGGGGCAGCTCAATATCAGTGATCTGCTCCTGGTAACGCTGGTCTCCGACGCGGCCCAGAATGCCATGGCGGGCACGTACGAATCCGTCACAGAAGGGGTTGTGCTGGTTGGAACACTCGTTTTTTGGGATTACCTGATCAACTGGCTCGGCTACCGATCCGTGTTTTTTAACCGGGTGGCCTCGCCGGAGCCAGCCCTGCTGATCAAAGATGGCGTCCTGCAGCGCCAGACCATGAAGCGGGAACTGCTGACCGAAGATGAACTGAAAGGAATTCTGCGCGAAAATGGAGTCGAGGACTACACCACCGTGAAGCTCTGCTACCTGGAAGGCAGCGGAAACGTTAGCGTCATCGAGAAAAAATGAGGGGATTTGGCGGCTATCGCTTCGCCTGTCAACCTACCGTTTAGTTGATTTATCCGGATGATGTTGGTAGGTAGATGGTTGCCGTCCTGTATTCCTGGTTTACCTTCCGGCACGAACGAGCCCGTTCCTGTCTTCGGGCACTCACCTATTGTCTCATGCGCATCTTTCATCGTCTGTTGGTAGTCCTGGTAAGCCTGGGAGCCGGGTCTGCTGTAGCCCAAACGACCGAACCCATCCGATACATCACCACCGTACCGGCTGGCCTGAGTCTGACCCTGGAGGGAACCCTGAGCCTGCCCGCTGACACCCATAAACCGGTGGCGGTCGTGCTGCTGATTGCCGGCTCGGGCGCCACCGACCGCGACGGAAACAGCCCGAGCCAGATTGCGGGCCTGGGTACGCTCAAAGCCGCTACGTATCGTCTGCTGGCCGACAGCCTGGTTAAAAATGGGATTGCCGTAGCCCGGTACGACAAACGCGGGTCGGGGTCCAATACCCTGGCTAGCAGTGCGCTGATAAAGCCCGAAGACCATCGCTTCGATTACTATGTACAGGATGCGGTGGGGTTTATCCGGCAGCTGCAGGCCGACAAACGGTTTAGCCGGGTTTACGTTGCCGGGCACTCGGAAGGTTCGCTGGTGGGTATGCTGGCGGCCCGGGCAACCAAACCCGCCGGATTCATCTCCCTGGCCGGGGCGGGACGTAACATTGCCGAGGTGCTCAAAACCCAGTTGCAGCAACTGCCCGAACCCGCCCGCGCGCTGGCCTACCGCGACCTCGACTCCCTGCGGGCCGGTCAGCGGGTTACGGCACCCGAAAAAAGCGCGCTGATGGTGCTGCACCCGAAACTACAGCCCGCCATGATATCCTGGATGCAGTACGACCCCGCCCTGGTACTCAAAGATGTGCCCGGTGCTATCCTGATCATCAACGGCCGGCACGATCTGCAGGTGGCCGTCAGCGAAGCCGAAGCGCTGAAAGCCGCCCGCCCCGACGCCCGGCTGCTGCTGTTCGACCAGATGAACCACGTCCTGAAAGACGCCCCTGCCAGCGGGCTCGAGCACCTGCGAACCTATACGGACCCGAACTATCCGCTAACTCCCGGACTGGTTGCCGGTATAGTGGGGTTCATACGGCCGTAGCGCCTGCCGGGTCCGCGCCTGCGGTAGATTAGAGATCAGTTGGCCGAGTAGTGATTGAGGTAAGCAATCAGCCGCTCGAAGTTCATCTGTTCATAGGGGTTCTGGGTCTGGCGGACCAGCACATGCCGATACGCATCGATGAGCCCGTCGAAATGGGGATTGTGGTTGAGTCGGGCCACGATCAGCCCTTTGTAGCAGCGGTGGGCCTGGTTGTAGACGTAGGGACAGGGCTGATTCGCCTGTTCGTTGAACAGCCGGTCGAGGGTGGGCAGGCTACAGGCATCCTGCAGAAAAGCGAAGCCGTAAGTATCGAAAAAAACGCGGATTTCGTCGCAGACCGCGGCCAGGTCGGCCGGGGAGCCGATTTTGTACCGGAAATAGAGCCGCTCGGTGAACTTGCCGATGGAGATGATGAGGGTATTGGCATCGGAGCGGAAATCGACCAGGTTGTTGAGAAACTGCTGGGCGATCTGCTCCACCTGCTGGTTGCGGCAGCCAAAATTAACTTCGAGCAGCGTCTCGCTGTCGTAGAACGAGGGCGAGAGGATGACATTCAGAAACCCCTGCGGAGTCTGGTGGCGGTACTGCTTCTTTTCGGGAATGAGCGCATAGCCATGTCCGTCAAAAAAAGGGGTCAGCAGCTGGTAAAGGTTTGTTTCGAACGGTGTCAGTGTCATTGGTGATGAAGAGCGTAGGCCGGTACGGACCGGGGTAGCGGCATAACTAATTCAGAACGAATAAGTTTGCTATTCGGGCACAATATGACGACAAAAATGTGAGCCAATCAGTGAACCAAGCGGGTAGGGCCGATGTTGTTTATAGACACGCCCTGCCGGGTGTTCACACTGGGGACGACCGGAATTGACAGCTTGCTGAGGTCGCGTGTAAGCATGCCGGGAGTTGACGGTATTTCCCGCCCAAACAAATCGTCAAAACAATAACTGGCGAATATAACTACGCCATGGCTGCCTAATCCGGAGGATTAAGCAATAGCCATTGTCTCCCCGGCCTACGTGCTGCTGGCTGGATCAGGAGGCATCGACTCGCAGCGCTGGCTCAGTTTATGGTGTTAACGGCTGAGTAAGACACAAGCACCTACGGATGAGGGTTGGCCTGACGCGATCCTGCCCGATTCCCGACAATCCCAATCGCGGCTAAGCATGTAGAAGGCACGACGGGTTCCTTGACTGGACGAGAGTTCGAATCTCTCCGTCTCCACAAAAACCGCAAAAACCCCGAAATCAATCTGATTTCGGGGTTTTTCTTGGGTAACACTTGTGGACACATTAAACTATCTCACCTATTTATATTTTAATGAAATGAAAAAGTACAAAGCTGATGAATTGAAAGGATTTTTTACAGATGAGATATTTATTAGTAAATTTAAAAATTTATTTAGCTTAAAGTTACTATTTGAATATACTATAATAAGAGATAGTTATGTTGTCTCACCATCATTTAATGATGCAGTTGTTTTGAGTACTTATGGGTCTGAAATTTTTGAAAAAGTAAAAAATGAAAATATAGAAATTTCAGACGAAATTATTAAATTTTGCCTTTTCATTGAATTCTACCATGAAGAATTACTGATTGATATTTCATCGACTAATGTTCAAGAAATAGAAAATCAATTGAATAAACAAATCTTAGATGGTTCTGTTTTATATCCTTGGGTTTATGGTAGGGTTTTATATGATAAATATTTTGATGATTTTACAGAGCAGTCAAATTTTATTTTAAACGATGATGTCTTAAAATTATTAGATAATACGCCCAAAGGTGTGTTTCAGGTTTATAATTATATAGTTGGACCACTAGGCTTAATTAAGGGCAAAACAAATAGGCTGATCCCCCCAACTAAGCGAGTAAAGCTTTATCATTGTTCAAATATATCATGTTCAAATTTTCATCATGTATACTTGTCCTCGGGGCAACATATTATAAATAACATATTGTCCTCAATTAGACGTTATTTTTCTAATAATAATCCTTCAGATTGGGCTGAGTTTTATGATAATTTGGTAGAGAGTGAAGAATTTTATTATGATAGTAATAGGATTACTGAAACTTCATCATTAATCGTAAATACTCTTGGGACGAAAGAAGTAAGATTACTTTTGAAGAATTTAATTGACAATAATAAAGAATTAAGAGCCTCTTTTCCGGCTAGCAAGTTTTTAAAAGGATCTTCTGAGGAAATCGTTAAGCTTCTTGAAAAAGATACCTCATATCAACTATTATTACTTGAATATGATGAGAAAATTATTCAAGCTTTGGAACGATTAATTGACGCTCAAATTATCATTATTCCTCCTACTGAAATACGAAGATCAGTTAATAAGTCGGGTAAAGGTTTTTATAGTATATACCATGAATACAATAAACTTGGCATTAGACCTGTATCTACAGAATCGAATCTAGGATTACGCCAATTAAATAGTTTAATTAATAAAATTTATAATGAACCTTCTTTACAACAACAACTTGATTGGAAACTCAGATATTTTGATAGAGAAACATTAAAAGAAAAGATAGAAGCTTACACTTTAGAGGAAGAACCTAGAAAGATTATAAGAGAGACTATTTTAGCTGGTCCAACTCAAATCTCTCAAACGTTTAAAACTCTCATTGGGCATTTTGAAATGCCACTTACGATAGAACAAGAAGAAGTTCTAGTTGACAAAATTTTATGGAAGTTAGGTTTCGATATAAACATATATCCTAACTATTTGCAAAAATTTTGGGAAAGGTTACAAAAATTCAAGGAAGTAACAAGAAGCTGTATCGCATTTAATGACGCGGATAAGGAGAAAATAAGAAGTGTAGCAGTAAATTTTTGGATTTCTTTAGAAGAAATTCTAGAGCAAACTTTATCCTTTATAACATGGACCTTATTGTCAGATCATTTTAAGGAAACTAAATTTAATTACAATTTTGATGACGCAAGAGATTTTATGTGTGATCAATTAAATGGATACAAGGTAGGTTCTAATGATCCTTTGATATTTGATAAAAAAGGCAAGAATACATTGTTTCCTTTGACAGAGGGATTTACAGCACTTTTAGAAATCTGTAAAGATTTACTCGATAATCAATCAGGGAAATATGTGAGGAGTAAAGAGGGAATGCCGATTTTTTGGCATAAAACAGATCTCATAAGCTTTCCTTTTGAAAATAAAAAATATCTGTTTGACGTAAAGCCAAGTAATTACAAGATATTATCTGATTTCATATCTGAGATACCTAGAAGTTTTTCTAAATTTAAAGTTTTATCAGTTAGGAATAGAACTCAGCATAAAAGAGATAATTTTCCATCACAGGAAGAAATATTAAATGCATGTAATATTGTAGAAGATATTGTGAATAAAATCGAGATTAATGGTATTTATCCGAATGTATATTTATTTAAATCAACTATTATTGATAAGTTTAACAGAGTTAAATATGAATATGAGGATTACAAAGGTAGAAACATTAGTTTGCAGCCGACTTTTGAATTTTCGGGTAGTAATTTACCAGGTTTCAAAAATCCTCAAATAATAGTACCTATAATAAGAATTGGCAATTCTCATGAACTTCTTCGCTTTAAATATGAAGAAGGATCAAGCTATTTAAAGTTTTGGGGAAATTTTCCTAGGAAAAAACAGTTACAGGAAAATTCAAAAGTGATAAGTTCTACAAGCATAGACATCGAGTAAAAAAGTTATTATCTATATGTAGTTTGATAACTTTTGCTATTATAATATACTTAATGGCTACTCTGGTTAATTAACAACACTAAATAGCTCAACTTAAGCTATTTAGTGTTGTTAATTACAATAAGTTAAACATTCTTACTTTTATTCAATCTTTTAAATTTAATTTAGTAGTTTTCATGCTTGCATTTGCTTGATCTTCAAAGTTTTTACTCTTTTTCTTTATTTCTTCAAACCAATTACGTTCTTCTGAACTCATTGTGCCCCCTTCTTTATTGATCCGTGAAAGCTTTTTAAACGTGCTCATAATATCTCGTTCTTGTGCCATTGATAGTTGTTTTTATAGGGTTAAATACTTCCAAACTTCTTTTTGAAAAAAGATAATAAAGCAGATTCATTATAATCTAATCTACTTTTCTCCTGTTTGGCCGACAATTCTTTGTACCTTTTTAATGATGCTTCTTCTTCATTTTCCTGTTGTTGCTTTTCGTCTTTATCAGCGTCAGGTAAAGGCACAGGAGCCGGAATATTTTCTTTCTTCTTAGACTTAGTTTCGATAAATCTAATTAAGTCAACGAAGTGGTTCTTTTTAGTGATGTCAATGATACCCGTGCCTGGATTGCCGTTTACTTCTGTGACGTAGGTTTTGCCCATTTTCTCCCGAATCAGATCCACCCCTGAAAACTCAAGGCCAACTGCTTGAGATGCTTTAATACACATGGCAGTTTCCTCGTCACTCAATGTGATGGAGCGACCGCTACCACCTTTTGATAGATTAGCCCTAAAATCGCCCTGGCTGGCCGTTCGCTCCATTGCTGATACAACCTTATCTCCAACAACGATAGCCCTTATGTCGGTCGGATTACCACTAGTGCTGTTCTGTGCTTTCACAAAGCGTTGTAGCTTCACGGGAATGCTGGCTTTGTAAAAACTTTCCATCGTCGTGTTGGCGGCTAATGGAGTTTCCAGGATAGACACACCAGCACCTTGAGAGCCAGTGAGCTGCTTGGCCACAACCGGCAAGCCACTGACTTTATCGATAGCAAAGGCCACGTGATTCGATCGCACGGCAAATACTGTCAAAGGGGTACGTACTTTGCTGGCGCTGAGTACCTGGCTCGTCCAAAGCTTATCGTGGGCAACTAGTAGGCCAATAGCCGGTCCACTACACTACTATATTATGATTTCATCTGAACAGCCTATTCCCGAAGAGCTAGTTGGAGAAGTAGGAAGTTACATTAAAGATCAATGTACTAAGTCATCTACTAACATAAGATTAGTTATAAACCGCCCCTCGGCATCGTGCAATTTAGGCTGCACGGCCGAGGGGCGGTTTGTTCTTGCACTTCTTCCTGATCGGGGGTCAACATCGCTACAGCACCGCTTGGGCGGAATGGTGTATTGGTTGAAACCAGGTACCCGGCAGCAAGTCGATTTCGCCAGTCGGTTGAAAACAGGTGCTGTTGTCGACCGGTACGAAGCAGCCAGGCGGGCACTGGCCGAGCAGGGGGGAAACAAAAATTAACTAATCAATTATTGATTTGGTCTACAGAACATATGTTTATAACCGGTATCGTCCTATCTTGACCTTTCAAATGATGGCCGATCAATCCGGCTGGAAGCAAACGAGTGTTTGTGCAGGGGTAAAGCCACAAACGATGGAGAGCGCACTTCCGTTAAGGGCACCCCAGCAGCCTGGATCAGACCGACAGGTACCTGCTTAATCTAGATCTGTCTTACGACGAGAATGAGTATGACTGCGTCAAACCACTCTGTAACAGGATACTCTTGGCAGAGACTATATATCAAACAGCGAGATGTGTGTCAACAGATTGGTTTACTTCTTTTACTAACTCTGTTTACATCTTGTTCAAGGTCGCTCCCAGTCAGAGCTTCACTCAACCAATCGGCTTGGTTTGGCTCTTTTTTAAATGGCAGTCCTAAATTATACTATGGGAATAAGGTTAGCTTAATTTTTATCACCGATCTTCCTCACCCTGAACTAAAGCGGAAACCTATCAACAAACCCACTGGCTGTCAGGAACCTTGTAGACAAACACAAACGCTTCTCATTGGCAATATTCCACTTCAGACAGGTCGTTACAAGGTTTTTCCATCTAGCTTGGCTGACTCCCTGGGGCCAACAGGCGTTCGTAGTAATTATATTACCCTGGGAGTTGAAAAAATTAATTCCGCAGTGTATAAACAGGCTGAAGGATGGCTCAGAGTGACCCGTTATGACTCGGTTAGTGGTTCCGTTAAGGGTAAGTTTGATATACGTTTTCAAGCTGACAACGGAGATTCTCGATCAATGCATTTTAAGCGTGGTAAACTCAACTTTTCGGTAAAAAAGAAGCAGACTACTTAACCTGAAAATACTGATACAACAAGTTCTGAACCCTAATTTAACCAGGCAATGCAACCGGTAAAGGTTCTTACCAATATACTGCTTATGCTGGCTGCATTTTCGTCTGGTTTCGGGCAAAAAATACAGCGTTTTGCGGGCAATAAACCAATTGATACGACCTTTAATCAACTCATCAGTCACTTTGACGAACTACATTCGTACAGAAAAGATACCCTTCGACTTCCCAACTTACTGGTTACTGAAAAGTACAAGGTTGTCCTGGCGGATACGGCTTTGCATCTAACCAAACAGCGTCGCGTAGTAACCAATCCGTTTAGCGCTGATAAGTACCCTATTTCGTACTCAATACTTTATCGCAATAACCTGATCAGTTTATTTAGCCCTGGCTACTTTGCTTGTTTTACTATCGATGATTGGCAACGAAACCTGGCATTAGAGAAAACGCTGAACACGAAGCGGTTTAAACGGCATTGGTTGGTGGATGGTCAACTAATTGGATTAGCAGCCGGACAATATTGGCAGCTCACAACTGACAATAGATGGCGACCCTACAAGAAGTCCATTCCATTTGGCGAACGGCCTAAATTATTTGAAGATGCTACGTATCTGGTTTACAACGAATGTAACGGCGAATTTGGGGGGCGGGTCTTCTTCTTTGATAAGCAGACGAAAAAGACTTACTGGATGGAATCCACCTGTGCAGTTTGGGTTCGTCGTAGCTCAGCGGGTTATGAAGTAATGTCTAGTCTCGGACATGGCATGGGTAGTGCTGACAAGCAATTGATTGGTGATCCTCATTCCTTACCAGCATGGGCAGGTAAGCCGGCCAGCCGGGTTGCTGCAACCAATAGTTTGAGTAAGTCTACCACCCTGTTTGATCTATACGGGGTCCAGCTATTCGGAGGAGTAGCGCGTGACCAACAAATTTTCTATCTGGCTCACATTTTGGATCGAACTTGTTTGGTAAGTCTACTGGGTTCTACGTTCACTGTTGTTGATGCTTTATTTAACGATGGCCTCTATACACATCAACCAGCAACGACCAACTATGATGGAATTTACGTAATTAATTTAGATTTTTACGGCATTGGCCGCTATCGTGAGGTGAGTCTTTTGGTGCTGAAAAACGATAAGCTTACCTTACTTGACTGGCACGAACTTCACCCTCGTTTTTGAATAAATAATGATTAGGTTGGGCTATAATTTCTCTGCATTCTCAGCCTATTTTCTTTATGTGAAATTTGTTATGAAATTGTCCCTTGGCATCCTGCAATTCAGGATGCACTGCCAAGAGAGCGTTTTGTAATTGCATTTCTCCAAAATCGTGTGGCCGATCACCAAAGCGGGGAGCCGATAAAAAAACGTATACAACTCAAATTATGTTACACAATCCAGCTTTTCTTTACTTTCCCTGGCTAATCTTAGTCTTACAGCTTATCGCTTATATCGTCGGCATAACGGTGGGTATTTTGGGTATTAAAGCCCTTCGTAAATACTTGCGTAGCTAAGATTTTACAAACGTATCAGCGCTTACTCAACGTATGAAAAACCTCGTACTTATACTTCGTGAATATGCCTACTTAACCTGGCTACGAGCTAACTATGAACATGATTATGCTCTGAAAGAGGGTAGGCAATCAACTACTGCTATATTAACTTTAATATGGAGCTTACCTTTTATTTTTACTAGCCAGTATACAGGAGTGAACAGAAGCTAAAACAGGTTTTTGTTCTGAGCTTATCGATAAAAACGAAACTGTTCCGCGTTGCGTAAAGCCCTGGTTGTAGCGGTAGCGTATCCTGATCGAAACGTAAGCGCTGTTTTCCCGCTCACCCCGTAAAAACGACCCACAACGTTTCCGGTTTGGTCAGAGATAGTCAGATAAACCGAATCTCGCTTGAATTGCCAGTAGTTTTCCGTGTGGGATACCCTGCACTGGTAATATTGACAGGCTGGTTCGATTGTAGATAAAGGAGCCGATAGTATGGCAAAACCCTGTTGCTGAAAATGATTTCTCACTAAATCGGTTACGCCAAAGGGATCAACCTGACCTTGCTTCGATGTGTAAGGAATGATATACATCTGCCGACAGTTCTGCCTGGTAAAAGATATACCACTAACAAAAAGGCCAAGTTGAAGTAAAAGTAGGTAGGTCATTTTGTGACAGCTGCTGAAAAGAAGATGGGTTTGTGGGTTCAAAGCGAAGCGCGCCCGACTGTACATCTACCCGCGCTCCTGCTGGGTCGAATCGTCATGGTCGAACAATAGAATACCTGGGCTGCATGAGCTGGGGTGACTCAGTTTGTTTTCCCGTTCATTTGATAGGCCAGCGCTACGGCTAAGAGGAGCAGGGCGACGAAGCACAACGCGGCCGGGAGTGAAAATTGGTAGGCGATAAAACCCAGTAAAGCGGGTCCGGCCAGTAAGCCGGTATAGCCAATGGTTGTAATAACCGGTATGCTCACCGTAGGCGCAATACCCGGCAATCGACCCGCTGCGCTGAAAAATATCGGAACCACGTTGGCAACACCCAAACCAAGCAGCACAAAACCCACCAGCGTGCCCCATACCCAGGGACTAAAAACTGCGACCGTTAAGCCAACTGCACCCAGTATACTGCCACCTACTACTACGGTTTTGCCACTTAATCGGGTCACGAGCCTGTCGCCGACCAGCCGCATGGTGGCCATGGCCACCGAGAAAGCTGCATAACCTGATCCGGCAAGTTCGGCGTCAACGCCCTGGTTGTCCCGTAAAAAGATGGCACTCCAGTCGAGGATGGCCCCTTCGGCCAAAAAAACAGCGAAACACATAAACCCCAGAAATAACACGCTGCCGTTTAACCAGGCAAGAGGCCGCCTGGTTTCTGCCGGCTCACTCGGCCCGGTTGTAAACTGAGCCATCGCCCGTTGCTCAATATCGGCAGGAAATAATTTCGTGTACTGGGTGCCGGTGATGACAACGATCAGCACGGCAATACTCCCGGTGGCATAGACGGGGTTGAGTCCCAGCTTAATCAGGAAGCCTAACCCCAGCGAACCGAAAAGCCCGCCCACGCTAAAGAGACCATGCAGGGACGACATAATCTGTTTTCCATATAGGTTTTGCACGTGTACGCCCTGGGCGTTCATGGCTACGTCGATAGTGCCGATGGCTGAACCGAATACGAAGAGGGTTATAGCCATCGGTAGGGTCGAGGAGAGGAGCAACAGCAGGGGCAGGGTAAAGGCCATGACCAGGGCGGCACTGGCCATGACAATCCGGCTCCCGAAACGGCTCACCAGCCAGCCTGAAGTAGGCATCATGAGCATAGCTCCGGCTCCCAGCATCAATAACAACAACCCCAAATTGGCATCATTTAACTGGAGCCGGTCTTTGGCGAGGGGCACCATCGGGGCCCAACTGGCCATACCCAGGCCGCAAACGAAAAAGATCAGCTGAGTAGCGAAACGGGCTTTGACTACGTCTGCTGTTGATAGTCCCAGGTTTGCCTGCATAGCGCTGGAGAGTCTTTGGTTGTGTAGTGAACAGTGAGTCTGCTGTTCGGGAAGCAAGATACAAACAAACGGTTATCAGGTTCCCCGACTATGTTGCGTTGACGTGCAGGACGCAGGCATAGACAGACCCCCTTATGAATCGTTTGGCGGGGCTGAGCCGAACAACGGAAGATGACCAGCGTTATGAAGCCATCAGGCCTGAATTGCCCTGGAGGTGATTTATAGGCTGTTCAAAAAGCCGGATTTAACGCTCACCCACAGCCGCCTGGGAGGTTGTTTGGGAAAGGGTGGTTAAGAAGATAAAGCCACGCAGACAGCCCGTTTTACACCCCCAGCTCCCTAAAGGGACGGTCGGCCGCTGCAGGAGCCCATTCGGCGCGGACGGCTCCCCCTTTAGGGGGCTGGGGGGTAGAAAAGGCCGGCCCATTCGAGCCGACTAACCTCAGCAGATACCTTCCCCAAACAACCTCTTAGGCCGGGCCGCCGTCGCGGGGCTGGTAGGTATAGCAATAACAGAAGGCTGAAAACACCTGCCTCCAATAACCCACATTCAGAAACTAGTGTGAAGTAAAATGCTGAAAAAATCAGGTAAATTCTAACTGTAAACTATCAAGGATCAGTAAACGCTATAGACAAAGAATAAAATTTGCCCGCCTATTATTTCAGAAAAATAAAATGGTGAATTTGTTGGTTAAGGTGATAATATATCCATTGATATAGGCAATCGAGCCTACCAGTAGCGGTTGTGAATCAATACATTGTGATGGGTCTAGCTAATTAATTGTGTTAGTTAGATTAATTGTGGTGTGTAAAGTAGGATGGTATGTTTCTTATTATAATTCGTAACCCTTCAGGCAGTGCATGACCAGGAAGATAAGCAACCCGTTAAAAAACGATAGCGTAGCTTCGTAGTTATGCACTGAATGAAGAAGTAATAATGTTTAAGCGGCCCCTGTAGCAACAGAACTAACTTTAGTCCAGACGATAAATTTCTTTAATGTTTTCGAGCACTTTAATAAAGTCAATCTGCAAGTCAATTAACTTTCCGGAGTGTACGTCAAACACCCAGCCATGGATGGTAATGTCGCGATCCCGGCGGGCTTGCTGCACTTCGGCCGTTTTGAGCACATTGATACACTGCTCTTCCACATTGAGCTCTACCAACCGTTTGTAGCGCTGTTCCTCATCCTGGATAGCATTCAGCTCCTCCCGGTGCATTCTGTACACATCCCGAATATTTCTAAGCCAGGGGTTCAGTATGCCCAGGTCTTCGGATTGCATGGCGGCCTGCACACCCCCGCAATAGTAATGGCCGCACACGACAATATGTTTTACCTTGAGATGTAATACGGCATAGTTCACAACTGACATGACACTCAGATCCGTATTCGGAACCATGTTAGCAATGTTTCTGAGGACAAACACCTCACCGGGCGATACGCCCATCAGTTCTTCTGCCGATACACGGCTGTCGGAACAACCGATGTATAAGATATCGGGTGTTTGTCCTTTGGAGAGATCACTAAAGTAATCTGGTTCGACATGTAGCTTCTGCTGAACCCAGGTTTCGTTGTTTTCGAAAATGCGTGCGATATCCATCCTGCTCGTTTTACGTTGATAATAATCTTGTGCGAAATTAATAGATAAACTAACCTCAGTACGTTCTGTTTGAACCGACGGATGTACTACAGGGAATTTTACCGGAAACCAGCTCTTCAATTTAATACCCGGTTACTAGCCCCGGCTTGGGTCAATTGACAGCCCTGAACAGTCCTGTTTTTTATAGAATAGTCCGGTATTTATTGTCCGCACATCTGGAAATAAATCATTAATTATCAGCTGTTTATTTTTGTTGTCAACCTGAATTTTTGCGGCTCCATGTGCAGAATCTGCCCGCAGGGTTAAAGATGTTGACTGGTCGTGTGCTGTTGGGGAGTCGGCACTTGCCAGTCATTATACACTGGAAGTACCAGCCCGGTAGGACAGGCAACGAAATGGCCACCGCATTACGAGTCAGTAACGGGTTCTTCGAGCCGGGAACAAGAATTAGTCTACCCGTAACTTGACACTCGGCAGTTTTCCCCAGGCTGAATGAGGTAACCTTACCTGTATGTAAAAAATATAGTACGCTCGCCAGTCCGTATAAATGGCTAATACACCAGTAATTAGCCCGATTTAGGCGATTGTGCGTATATATGCATCCGTAATCCATGAGTAAACCAGGAACCAGAGCGGCTTGATGCTAGTTATAAGCCCGCAAAGCAAGTTGTACCACCATGCCTCATCGTAATAAGGACTGCGTTTTCATCGTCGACGATGATGAGGACGATCTGTTTATCATTCAGCAGGTTTTTTCACAATACAGTCCGGAGTGTCAGCTTAAGCCGTTGACAAGTGGCATGGCCCTGCTCGATGCGCTGGCCGAAGCCCCTGCTTTGCCCAACCTGATCCTGCTGGACCTGAATATGCCCCAGATGAGCGGGCTGGAGACGCTGGCCCACCTCCGTCAGCATAAGACCTACGCCACTATTCCGGTAGTGGTACTGACAACATCCGATCACGCCCGCGACAAACAACAGGCGGCCCAGCTCAAGGCCAGCGGGTTCATCACCAAACCATCAACCATTGAGCAGTATAATAAGGTCGTGCTGAAACTTCGGCAGGACTGGCTGCTGGGTAACTGCGTACCGGATCAGCCGGCGGGCTGCTGCTAGATCGGCCTGGCGCCGGCATGAGTAAAGAAAGCCGGTCTGGCTGACTTTTAGGGGAGAGTCACCACCTGCCCGAACCGACCGTATGCCGACCACCCGCCGACAGTTTCTGCACCATACCACCCAACTGGCTGCCAGTGCCGCCCTGCCGGGCGTTATTCACCAGCCAACCCGCACCGCAGCGGCCGACCAGGTGTCGGTGGGGCTCATCGGCTGTAACAGTATGGGCTGGACCGATCTGATGTCCATGCTCAAACTGCCCGGCCTGCGTTGCATAGCCCTTTGCGATGTGGATCAGAACGTGCTGACCCGCCGGGCGGCCGAACTCGACAAGCGAACGCCCGGTACAACCCCCAGGCTGTATACCGACTTCCGCCAGCTGCTCGACAACAAAGACATTGACGTTGTCATTATCGGCACGCCGGACCACTGGCATTGCCTGCCTATGGTCTATGCCTGCCAGGCCGGGAAAGACGTCTACGTTGAAAAGCCACTGGCCAATAGCATCGAGGAGTGTGATACCATGGTGGCCGCCGTACAGCGGTATAAACGGGTGGTGCAGGTAGGGCAGTGGCAGCGGTCCGGCCCTCACTGGAAACAGGCTATCGACTACGTACAATCCGGCCAGATAGGGAACATACGATCCGTGAAAACGTGGGCGTACATGCCCTACGGGAAAACCTTCCCCGGGCGACCCGACGAACCCGTACCGACCGGAGTCGATTACGACATGTGGCTGGGACCGGCAACCCGGCGGCCGTTTAACCGCAACCGCTTCCACGGCAGTTTTCGTTATTTCTGGGATTATGCGGGAGGGCTGATGACCGACTGGGGCGCGCACATGATCGATATAGCCCTGTGGGGGATGCAGGTCACCGCCCCCCGCTCGGTACAGGCCCTCGGCGGTCGGTTCGGCTTTCCCAACCACGCGGGCGAAACCCCCGATACCCTGCAGGTGCTGTACGATTTCGGCACGTTTCCGTTGCTCTGGGAGCAGTCGCTAGGAATAGGGCGGGGGCCCTACGACCGGGATCATGGCGTGGCGTTCATCGGCAACCGGGGAACGGTAGTTATTGACCGGGGGAAGTGGGAGGTGTTGCCGGAAGTAGAAAACGGTCGGTTCATGACCCAGGCCATGCCTCCGCAGTACGGCGACGGAAAGGACCTGGACCGGCACACGCAGAACTTTATCGACTGCGTCCGGAGCCGACAGTCACCCAATTGTCCGGTTGAAGCCGGTCGGCATGTAGCGCTGAACGCTCAACTCGGCAACATAGCCCACCGGCTGGGCCAGCAGCTCTTCTGGGACGAAACAACCCGCTCTGTCCTGAACAATCAGAAAGCCAGTGAGTTGGCCAGGGCGCAGTACCGGGCCCCCTGGGTGTTGCCGAAGCTATAGGAGGCATACTCTCTATCCATTTGGTCGGATACTGGATGCGATTCGGGCCGGAGGGCTTATTTTCGTGCTCCTCTTATGAAACAGCTTGTCTTTATCTTCGCCTTCCTGCTGGTAGCCTCGCGGGCCTATGCCCACCTGGGTACCATAGCGGGGACAGTAACCGACCAGACGACCCGCCAGCCCCTGTCAGGGGTGACCGTGCAGCTGACGGGCCTGGGCCGGGCCACCGTAACCAACGAACTGGGCCAGTTTCGGTTCGATCACCTGCCCGCAGCTCCCTACCGGATTGAATTGTCTCACCTGGGCTATGCTTCGTTTCAAAGAGAGGTAACCGTACTGGATGACCAGACAGTAGCCGTTACCATCAGCCTGTCAACGGCGCCCGTGGCCCTGGGTGAAGTGACCGTATCGGCCCTGCGCGCGCACGATCAGCAGCTGATCAGTAACCTGGACATCCGGCTTCGGCCGATCGTTAACTCGCAGGAAATTCTCCGGCTGGTGCCGGGCCTTTTTATCGGTCAGCATGCCGGCGGGGGCAAAGCCGAGCAGATTTTTTTGCGCGGCTTCGACCTCGATCACGGCACCGACATCCGCCTGACCGTCGACGGGATGCCGGTCAACATGGTCTCCCATGCGCATGGACAGGGGTATGCCGACCTCCATTTTGTCATCCCGGAACTGGTAGAAGGGGTGGAGTTCAAGAAAGGACCCTATCAAACCGATAAGGGTAATCTGGCCACGGCCGGCTGGGTCGACTTCCGGACCCGAACCGTACTCGACCGATCGTTCGCCAAGCTGGAAGCCGGCCAGTATAATACCTACCGCGCCGTGGCCGGACTGGATCTGCTGAACCTGAACCGAACCCCATCAACGCCCCGGCCCGCAACCAGTCAGTCGGCTTATCTGGCGGGCGAATACTCGTACAGCGATTCGTATTTCGACAACCCGCAGCAGTTCAACCGGGTCAACGTGCTGGGCAAATACCACGGCCACCTGGGGGCTTCGACGAATCTTACCCTGACGGGATCTACGTTCTGGAGCCGCTGGAACCACTCGGGCCAGATTCCGGATCGGGCAGTCGACGCGGGGTTGATTGGCTGGTTCGGTTCCATCGACCCGACCGAAGGGGGAGAAACCAGCCGCACCAATGCCAACGTGCAGCTGGTTACCGTTACGCCCCGGAATCATATCATCCGGAACCAGTTTTACTACAGTAACTACGCCTTCGAGCTGTATTCCAACTTTACCTTTTTCAGAATCGATACCGTAAACGGAGACCAGATCCGGCAGAAAGAACGGCGAAACCTGTTTGGCTATACAGGCAGCTATTCGACCCGGACAGCGATTGGCCGCAGCCAGTGGACAACCACCCTCGGGGCGCAGTACCGGCAGGACATAACCCGCGGTTCCGAGCTGTCGCACACCCGCGATCGGATCGTAACCCTGAACCCGCTGCAGTACGGCAACGTCAACGAACTGAACGCGGCCCTCTACGCCGACGAGCTGATTCAGCTAAGTAGTCGGTTCAGCCTCAACGCCGGACTTCGCTATGACCTGTTCAGGAGCCAGTATACCGACCTGCTCGCCACGCCCGATCCCGCCCGAAGCGCCACCCAGGGAATCCTGTCGCCTAAACTGAATCTTTACTACACCGCCAGCCCGGCCCTGCAGCTCTACCTCAATACGGGCCGGGGTTTTCATTCGAACGACGCCCGGGTCGTTGTCCCCCAAAATGGCCGTGAGATTCTGCCGGCCGCCTACGGCACCGATCTGGGGGTGCTGGTCAAACCCTTGCCGCGGCTGCTGATCAATGCTGCGGCCTGGTACCTCTGGCTGGAGCAGGAATTCGTTTACGTCGGCGACGAGGGTGTGGTTGAGCCCAGTGGCCGGTCGCGTCGGCTGGGCATCGACCTGTCGGCGCGTTACCAGCTGACCCGTACCCTCTATGCCGACCTGGACCTGAATACGGCACGCCCCCGGGCCCTGGGCGCCGAAGCGGGCCAAAACTACCTGCCGCTGGCGCCAACGTTTACGTCGGCCGGAGGGCTGTCGCTCCAGACCAGCACGGGGCTGAGTGGTTCTGTTCGGTATCGGTACCTGGCGAACCGACCGGCTAACGAGGATAATTCGCTGGTAGCCCGCGGGTATGTTGTGAATGACCTGCAGCTGAACTATGCCCGGAAGCACTACCAGCTGGGCCTGTCGGTGCAGAACCTGTTCAACGTACGCTGGAAAGAAACGCAGTTTGCTACCGAAAGTCGGTTGCGGGACGAAACGGCGCCCGTCGATGAAATTCATTTCACGCCCGGCACGCCCTTTTTTGCCCGGCTCAGCCTGACGTATTGCTGGTAGCAATCCGGGGTTTCGCCGGACCGAGGCCCACCGGCGGGCCGGGTCAGATCGGTCATAGGGCACACATGTAATCAGGTTGATCTATCTTTGTAGTCGGATTGAATGGACATGACTGGTTCAACCGTTTACTGCCATGAAGATTTTAATCGTTGAAGATGACCGCCGGATTGCGCAGACCATCAGCCAGGGGTTATCGGGTGAAGGCTACGAAACGGAGGTGGTGTACGATGGTCAGCTGGGTCGGGAAGCAGCCCTGCAGAACCCGATCGATATGCTCATACTGGATATCAACCTGCCGGGTCTCAGCGGGTTCTCGATCTGCCACGACGTTAGACAGGCCAAACCCGCTCTCCCCATACTCATGCTGACCGCCCTGGGTGAAGTAGAGGATAAAGTGCTGGGACTGAGTCGCGGGGCCGACGATTATATCGTAAAGCCCTTTGACCTGAGAGAACTGAACGCCCGGGTAGCGGCCTGCTTTCGCCGGCTTGACCGCCAGGAAGAGACCGTTGGTCAGGAGGTGCTGCAGGTGGCGGACCTGGTTGTCAATCCGGCCACCAAGCAGGTGAGCCGCCACGGACAGTCTATCGAACTGACGAGCAAGGAGTTTAACCTGCTGGAGCAACTGATGCGCCATCCCGGTCAGGTCATATCCAAAAAAGACCTCACCGAACGCGTCTGGAACCTGCATTTCGATCCCGGTACCAACGTGGTAGAGGTCTACATCAACTACCTCCGCCGGAAGATCGATCGCAACTTCGAGCCGAAACTCATCCATACCCGCTCTGGCTATGGGTACATGATAAAAGAAGGATAAGATGTTCTTGTCCAGGACCGTAAAAATCTAAGTTTTTTCTAAGCGCAAACTCAGGCTCTTCTAAGGTGGCGGACTTTAGTTTGTATCCGCTTCATCAATAAATACCGCCCTGACCGATGAACTGAGTAGGGTTTTCGCTGGCCCCCACCCGGTTCATCGGCGGTCGGATTATCTGCTGATCTTCCGTGGAGACTGGCCCGGCAGCTGCTCAGCCTGTAACCAATGACCATCCGAAATCGACTACTTATCCGGTTTTCGCTCATCGTCGCTACCATCCTGGTGGTGTTTTCGGTGGTCGTTTATGTAGCCTCGGCGACCTACCGGCGGGAGGAGTTCTACGAGCGGCTGAAGAGCAAAGCCCGCACCACCGCTCGCCTGCTGATCGAAGTAAACGAGGTCGACCAGGCCCTGCTGAAAATCATTGACCGGAATACCATATCGGCTCTCATCGATGAAAAGGTGCTGGTGTTTGATCATGACAACCGGCTGGTGTACAGTAGTGTCGATGATCATCCCGTGTCGTTTAATCGTGAGTTGCTGGAACAGGTTCGGCAGGAGGGGGAGGTCGAAACCTACAACGGAGCCAACGAACTGATCGGCATCACGGTGCCGCGGGGCGATCAGCTGGTTGTGGTGCTGGCTTCGGCCCACGATCAGTACGGACAAAGTAAGCTGCAGAATCTGGGGCTGGCCCTGCTCTGGGGCCTGGTGGGCGGGTTGGGGCTAACCGTATGGCTGGGGCGTATTTACGTGGGTCGGGCGCTGCGGCCCGTGGCGCACATCAACCAGCAGGTCCAGAGCATAACGGCCCGCAACCTGCGTCAGCGGCTCGACGAAGGCAAGAAGCAGGACGAGATCGAGCAGCTGGCGGCTAACTTCAACGCCGTGCTGAACCGGCTCGAGTCGGCCTTCGACCAGCAGCGTAGCTTTGTTTCCCACGCCAGCCACGAACTCCGAACACCCCTGGCCGCCCTTAAACTCGAAGTTCAGCTGGGGCTCAACCGCCCCCGACAGGCCGAAGCCGATCAGCTGACGTTCCAGAACCTGCAAACGGATACCGACCGACTGGTAGCCCTTACCAACAGCCTGCTTTTTCTGGCCCGAACCATTGAACAGGCCGATCGAACCACGCTGACCCCGGTGCGGCTGGACGAGGTTGTATTTGCAGCGCAGGATGAACTGCTGGCGGTTCGACCGGACTACGCGGTTGCTATTCAGTACGATAGCCTGCCCGAAAACGAGGCCGATCTGCTGGTGCTGGGCGAAGCGACCCTGCTGCAGCGGGTGGTGCTGAACCTGTGCGACAACGCCTGTAAATACTCCGCCGATCACCGGGCCCGGGTCAGTCTGGTGGCGCATGATAACGGGTGTCTGCTCACCGTGACCGATACCGGCATCGGCATAGCGCCCGATGAGCAGACGCGTATTTTTGACCCCTTCTACCGGGCCGAAAGTGCCATACCCTATACCGGTTTTGGCATCGGGCTGGCGATCTGCCGCCAGATTGTCGAGCTTCATCAGGGTATAATCAGCCTCCATAGCCAACCGGGCGCTGGCAGTACCTTCAGCGTCTGGTTGCCCGGCGTAACCAAAATCTAATTTTATTCTAAAGGCTTTTCCCGGCATCACCCCTGTAATCGTCCAGACCTTTGCGGACAGATTATCTGTTTTTGGTGATGCGGTTTTTCTTAGTTCTTTTTTTGGGGTTATTGCCGGGTCTGTTGACCCGGGCCCGGGCTCAGGATTCGCTGGTGTTGTCCCGGCGGCAGGCGGACAGTCTGTTTCTGGCCAACAACCTCTTACTGCTGGCCGAACGCTTTCGGGTCGATGCCAGCCAGGCACAGCTGATTCAGGCCCGCCTGTACGATAACCCGACCGTCGGGTTTGAAATCAGTACCTACAATCCGGATCGGAGGAAGGTGCTCGACGTTGGTTCGCAGGGGCAGACGATTGTTACCATCGAACAGCTGCTCTACACGGCGGGGAAGCGTAACAAACGGATTGCCCTGGCTACCGAGGCCACCCGGCTTACCGAGCTGGAACTGCTTGATCTGCTGCGCGGCCTCCGCTACGAACTGCGCAGCCGGTTCTACGGGCTCTACTTTGCGCGCCAGACGCTGGCCCGGTTTACGCAGCAGCTCGCGACCCTGCAGTCGACCGTTGACGGCTACGAGCGGGAATATACCCGCAATAATGTATCGCTGCGGGAGGTGCTCCGGCTGAAAGCGCTCTTGTTCCAGCTCAGCAACGACCGGACCGAGATTCAGTTGCAGCTGGCCGATGACCAGCGGGTGCTCCAGACGCTGCTGTCGGTTGAGCTACCCATCCGGCCGCTGGTTTCTGACGAAGGCCTCCCAACGTACCGGCTGCCCACGGTGCCTGATGATTCGCTGCGGCAACTGGCGCTGCAACACCGGCCCGACCTGCGGGTGGCCAACTCCCTGACCCGACAGGCTGAACTTAACCTCAATCTGCAACGGGCACTGGCCCGGCCCGATATACGGGTGGGCGGCACCTACGACCAGGCGGGAAGTTACGTTCCCCATTACGTCGGCCTGGGTCTATCGGTCGACCTCCCCGTCTTCAACCGAAACCAGGGCGCTATTGCCGCGGCCCGCTCCCAGATCGGGTACCAGCAGGGGCTGGAACGGCAGCGGGTAATCCAGATCGGCAATGAGGTGATGGCCTCCCTGCAGAAGGTGCGCGCGGTAGAACAGCAACTGCAGTCGGTTACCGGCCGGTTCACGAATCAGTTCGACGAACTGAATAAAGGAGTTCTGCTCAGCTTCCAGAAAGGCAATATCTCCCTGATCGAATTTGTCGACCTTATTGAAACCTATAACGAAAGCCTGCGGGAGCTGAATCGGCTGAAAGCTGACCGGGTCAGCACGTACGAAGAACTGAATTACCTCCTGGGTCTTGATTTATTTAACTGATATGAACTACCTGACACAAACGGGCTGGCTCATGGCGCTGCTGACATCGACACTGGCCTGCCAGCCGGCATCCCCGCCCGAAGAGGCAAACGCGTTTATGCTCTCCGATACCATGCTCAGCCGCATTGCGCTCGATTCGGTGCGGATACAACCGGTTCGGTCGGAGTTGACGCTGGTCGGAAAGGTCGTCTCCGACGAAAACCGGGTTATCAAGGTGTACCCACTGGTGGGTGGTAACGTAGAGGACGTCAAGGTCGAGCTGGGCGACTATGTCCGGAAAGGGCAGACGCTGGCCGTGATCCGCTCCGGTGAGGTGGCCGACCTGGAACGGCAGTCGCTGCAGGCGCAGTCGGATCTGCTGCTGGCCGAGAAGAACCTGCTGGTGGCGCAGGATCTGCTGGAGAGCAAGCTGGCCGCGCAGCCCCAGGTGACGGCGGCCCAGAAAGAGGTCGATAAAGCCAAAGCCGAAGTGAATCGGCTGCGGGAGGTCTTCCGGATCTACGGGCTGGGCAACACATCGACCTATCTGGTTAAAGCGCCGATCGACGGCTACGTCATTGAAAAAAACGTCAACCGCGACATGCAGCTCCGCTCCGATAAGGCCGATAATCTGTTCACCATCGGGCAGATCAGCGACGTATGGGTACTGGCCAATGTCAACGAATCGGATATCTCCAGAATCCGGACGGGGATGACGGCCGACGTGCAGACCCTGAGTTACCCCGATGATCGCTTCAGTGGCCAGGTCGATAAAATCTATTCCGTGCTCGACCCCGGCACCAAAGCCCTGACCGTCCGGATCCGGCTGCCAAATCCCGCCCTGAAGCTGAAACCCGAAATGCACGCTACGGTTACCCTCCGCTACGACGACGGTATGCAGATGCCAGCGATCCCGGCCGGCTCGGTCATCTTCGACCGCTCGAAACACTACGTGATGGTGTTTCGGAGTCGCACCGATCTGGAAACCCGCGAGGTTGATGTCTACAAGTCGCTGGGTAAACTAGCTTATATCCGCACGGGACTGAAACCGGGCGAACGCATCATTTCAAAGGATCAATTGCTGGTATACGATGCCCTCAACGACTAATCTATGAATCGTTTCATTCGATCTATTGTCGGTTTCTCGCTGAAGAACCGCTTTTTTGTCTTTTTCATGACGGCGGTGCTGGTTATAGCGGGGGTTGTCAGTTACCTGAAAACCCCGCTGGAAGCGTTTCCGGACGTAACTAACACCCAGATCATCGTGGTAACGGAATGGAACGGACGCTCGGCCGAGGAGGTCGAGCGGTTCGTGACGGTTCCGATCGAGGTGGCTATGAACTCGGTACAGCGGAAAACCAATGTGCGCTCGACCACCATGTTCGGGTTGTCGGTCATGAAAATCATCTTCGAGGATGATGTCGATGACTTTTTGGCCCGGCAGCAAGTGAATAACCTCTTGCGGAATGTGTCGCTGCCCGATGGGGTCGAGCCAGACGTACAGCCGCCCTACGGACCGACGGGGGAGATATTCCGTTACACCCTCGAAAGCCCCCACCGCGACAGCCGCGAATTACTGACCCTACAGAACTGGGTCGTTGACCGGCAACTGCGCAGCGTGCCGGGGGTAGCCGATATTGTGGCGTTTGGCGGTCGGGAGAAGATGTACGAACTGCGCGTCAATCCTACCCAGCTGGCCAAGTACGACATCACCCCGCTCGACGTTTACCAGGCCGTTACCCGCAGCAACATCAACGTGGGGGGAGATGTCATCGAGCGAAACGGGCAGGCCTATGTGGTGCGGGGCATCGGGCTGCTGACATCGATTCAGGACATCGAAAACATTCTGATCGAAGAAGTAGGGGGCAACCCGGTGCTGGTCAGGAACGTGGCCGACGTAGCCGAATCGCAGCTGCCCCGCGTGGGTCAGGTCGGGCTGAATACCAACGACGACGTGGTCGAAGGAATCATTGTCATGCGCAAAGGGGAGAACCCCAGCGAGGTACTGACGCGGGTCAAAGATAAAATCGAAGAACTGAACACCCAGGTCCTGCCGGCCGACGTGAAGCTGGTCACGTTTTACGACCGCGACAACCTGATCGCGTTCTGTACGGAAACGGTGCTGCACAACCTCACAGAAGGTATTGTACTGGTAACGGTCATTGTCTTCCTGTTCATGGCCGACTGGCGCACCACCCTGATCGTGTCGATCATCATTCCGCTGGCGCTGCTGTTTGCTTTTCTGTGTTTGAAATTACGGGGCATGTCGGCCAACCTGTTGTCGATGGGTGCCGTCGACTTCGGGATTATCGTCGACGGGGCGGTGGTGATGGTGGAGGGTATCTTCGTGTCCCTCGATCACCTGGCCCATCGGGTGGGCATGGCCCGCTTCAACCGCATGGCCAAGCTGGGACTGATCCGGAAAACGGGGGGCGAACTGGGCAAGTCCGTATTTTTTTCCAAGCTGATCATCATCACCGCCTTGCTGCCCATTTTTTCGTTCGAAAAGGTGGAAGGTAAAATGTTTTCGCCCCTGGCCTGGACCCTGGGGTTTGCCCTGCTGGGCGCGTTGCTGTTTACGCTGACACTGGTGCCGGTGCTGTGTTCGATGTTGCTGAAGAAAAACGTTCGGGAGCGTAAAAACCCGCTCGTCAGCTTCTTCGACCGGATCGTGATGGCGGGTTTTGGCTGGTGTTTTCGAAATCGTCGGCTGAGTCTGGTGGGTGCGTTGTGCTTCATGATGGCTACTTTCTTTTCGGCTTCGTTGCTGGGTACCGAGTTTCTGCCCCAGCTGAACGAGGGCGCGCTCTGGGTCACGGCCGAGCTACCCATGAGTATGTCGCTGCCCGAAAGCGTCGATATGGCCAAAACCATTCGAAAAGACCTGGGTGCCTTCCCGGAGGTGAAGCAGGTACTCTCGCAGGTGGGCCGTTCCAACGACGGTACGGACCCGAACGGGTTCTACTTCTGCCAGTTTCAGGTCGACCTGAAGCCGAAAGCGGACTGGCCCAAACGCCACGACGGGCGTGCGCTTACCGACGAGCAACTCACCGACGAGATGGATAGCCGGCTGAAAAACTATGCCGGGGTACTGTACAACTACTCACAGCCGATCATCGACAACGTGGCGGAGGCCGTGGCGGGGTACAAAGCCAGCAACGGGATCAAGATTTTTGGACCGGACGTGTACGAGCTGGAAAAATACGCCAATCAGGCGGTCGAAGCGGTCAGAGGGGTAGAGGGAATTAAGGACCTGGGAATCATTCGAAACGTGGGTCAGCCGGAGCTGAGCGTTATGCTGCATGATCATAAAATGGCGCTGCTGGGGGTGTCTACAGCCGACGCGCAGGCAGTTATCGAAATGGCCATCGGCGGAAAAACGGCGTCTGAGCTTTACGAAGGCGAACGTAAGTTCGAAATCCGGGTGCGGTACCAGCCCGAATTCCGAAAAAACGAGGATGATATCATGCGGCTGATGGTGCCGACGATGAGCGGTGGCAAGATTCCCCTCAAAGAGATTGCCACCATCCGGCAGATAACCGGTCCGGCCTTCATCTACCGGGATCTGAACAAACGCTTTATCGGGGTTAAGTTTTCGGTACGCGGCCGTGACCTGGGAAGCACCATTGCCGAAGCCCAGCGCCGGCTGAACGAGACCCTTCGTCCCGCCAAAGGGTATTCGGTTGCCTGGGTGGGCGAATTCGAGAACCAGGTGCGGGCCACCGACCGGCTGGGGCAGGTCGTGCCGATCTGTCTGGTCGCCATCTTCGTTATCCTGTTCATGCTGTTCGGCAATGCCAAAGACGCCGGGCTGGTGCTGGTCAATGTGCCGTTTGCGCTGATTGGCGGGATTTTGGCGCTGCATGTGACGGGTATGAATTTCGGGATCTCGGCGGGGGTCGGCTTTATCGCCCTGTTTGGCATCTGTATCCAGAACGGGGTGATACTGGTCAGCGTGTTTACCAACAACCGACGCAACCGGATGCCGCTCGACCAGGCCATACGCGAGGGGGTTGCCTCGCGGGTGCGGCCCGTTATCATGACCGCCCTCATGGCGGCTATTGGCCTGTTGCCGGCCGCCGTATCGACGGGGATCGGTTCGGAGACCCAGAAACCGCTTGCCATTGTGGTGATTGGTGGATTGATTACCGCAACGATCCTGACGCTGCTGGTCTTTCCGATTATTTACCGGCTGTTCAACCATCGGCAGCCAACCCGCCACCGCCAGACCGACGAACCGCTGGCTGTTGCCTAGCGACCACGGAACGGACGCGATCGGGACAGGGAATAAATTAGACTGGTTTGGCGCTTAACCAGGTTGTAACTTGAGCCATTTGATCGGCTTATTTGTTACTAAGGCATGACCCGTACTGAACTCGACGAACTGATTGGTCAGGGCGAAAGCGTTCGACTTGAATTTAAACGCAGCCTATCCTCAGCGCACCGCATAGCCCGCACGCTGACGGCCTTTGCCAATACGGCCGGAGGTACCCTGCTGATCGGGGTAACCGACGATGGCCGTATTGTAGGGGTGCCGTCGGAGTTGCGGGAGATGCGAAAGATCGAAGAGGCTACCGACCAGTTTGTTGAACCTCCGCTGGAAATCAGTTACGAAGCCCTGGCCCCCGATGGTCGGCGGGTGCTGGTAATCCATGTGGCGGAGAGCACGGAAAAGCCACATTTCGCGGTGGATGAAGCCGGTAAGCGAACCATCTACGTCCGGGCCAAGGATAAATCGATGCCAACTAGTCGGCTTATCATAACCCCCGGCGGCACGGGTTCGCCCAATGTACAGACGCCCACCGTTCGGGCGCTGATTCAGTACCTGCGTCGGAATGAGGACATTACGGCCGATAAATACGCCAGGCTGATCAACGTGTCGGAATACCGGGCGGGCAAGCAGCTGCGCCAACTGGCCGAACAGGGGCTGTTGCTGTTGCTCAACAAGCAGCGACCCGTTCGGTACGCGCTGAAACTGGCCGAGTAGGCCGGACCTGACGTGCAGGGAAGCTGGCCGGGATTTGCGAACTTTACGCCGTTATGACAACACAGGCACCCATTACCAAAGAAACGATTACCGCTTTTTTTCAGGATTTACAGGACCGCATCTGCCAGGCGCTGGAAGAGGCCGACGGCAGTGGCCGGTTTCTGCAGGACAACTGGGAGCGACCCGGTGGAGGAGGAGGTCGCTCGCGCATCCTGACCGACGGAACGATCATTGAGAAAGGGGGCGTTGGGTTTTCGGCCGTTCATGGCGAAGCCACCGAAGCTACCCTCAGTTCGCTCAGGCTAACCGGGGCCGACGCGCCCGCATCACCCCCCACGTTTTACGCGACCGGGGTGTCTATCGTGCTGCACCCCCGCAGCCCCATGGTGCCGATCATTCACATGAACGTTCGGTATTTTGAAATGAGTACGGGCCACAACTGGTTCGGGGGCGGTATCGACCTAACCCCGCATTACGTAGTACCTGACGATGCCCGCTGGTTTCACGACGCGCTGCGGCAGGTATGCGACCAGCATGATCCGGGCTATCACGCCCGATTCAAGCCCTGGGCCGATGACTATTTCTTTCTCCCGCATCGGCAGGAGACTCGCGGTATTGGCGGCATCTTCTTCGATTACCTGAAGCCCGAAAACGATAGCCATAAAGCGGATCTGTTTGCCTTTGTGCAGGCCGTGGGCAATGCCTTCGCGCCGATCTACACCCACTTTATGCGAAAAAACCAGGGCCTGCCGTACGGAGATCGCGAAAAGCAATGGCAGCAGCTGCGCCGGGGGCGGTACGTCGAGTTCAACCTGGTCTGGGATCGGGGCACCAAATTCGGACTCGAAACCAACGGCCGAACTGAATCCATCCTGATGAGCATGCCGCCCCAGGCTAACTGGGTATACGATTTCAAACCCGAGCCCAACAGCCCGGAAGCTGAAACCCTAAGCTGGCTCCGCAAAGGGGTAACGTGGTGAGTGATGAGCGATGCGTGTTATTCATATTACCGATAACTGATCATTCATTGCTCATCACTACTCACTCATCACTAAAACGCGGCTGTCAGGTCCCAGGGGTGGGTGGGGTCGAAATGGAGCTGTCCGTGCTCGATCCGGAGCGGGCTGTCTACGTTGTTATGGTACAGCTGGCCGGTACCGAGGCCGTGGGGCAGGCCGTTTTTGAACTGCGCTGTGTATTGCGCAATGGCATTGAGGCCGATATTCGATTCCAGGGCCGAGGTGATCCACCAGCCTACGTTGAGCCGTCCCGCCAGCTCAATCCACTCGTCGCAGTGACGGAGGCCGCCCAGCAAGGTCGGTTTCAGGATAATGTACTGGGGCTGAATTTTTTTCAGCAGTCTGAATTTATGCACGTATTCCATCTGCCCGATCAGTTCTTCGTCGAGGGCAATGGGAACGGGCGTGTGGCGGCACAGCTCGGCCATCTGCTCCGCCTGTCCGGCTCCGATGGGTTGTTCAATGGAATGCAGCTGGTACTGGGCCAGTCGTTCCAGTTTCTGCATGGCCTCTTCGGCCCGGAAAGCGCCGTTGGCATCCACGCGCAGGCTGATCTGGTCGGGGCTGAACCGGTCCCGGATCATGGCCAGCAGATCACATTCCTGCTCGAAGTCGATAGCCCCAATCTTCAGTTTGAGGGTTGTAAAGCCGGTTCGCAGTTTGTCTTCGATCTGCTCCTTCATGAACGCCTGGTTCCCCATCCAGATCAGCCCGTTGATGGGAATGTCGCGGTGGCCCTGGGTAAATTCAGACTCGAACAGAAGCCGCCGTCCGCCCGCCAGAAAGTCGAGCATGGCCGTTTCAAAGCCAAACAGGATGCTGGGAAAGCGGGGGCTGATGACCTGGTTGAGAACGATAGGGACATTCCAGTTGAAAAGCTGCAGGTCAAGGTCGTTGAACTCCTGGCAGTACTGCTGCAGATGGGCCTCGAAATCAGGCCGGTCATCATAGCTCAAGCCCTTTAGTGGCCCGCATTCCCCGTAACCGACTACCGAGCTGTCTGTATCGTCGAGAAGCCGGATGAGGTAGGAGGTTTTTTCGGTCAGGCTGCCACGCGACGTACCCGCTTCGAAGCGAAAATGCAACGTATATTTCAGGTAGTCGGCTCTCAAACTCATTGTATCAGGATAGTCAGGGCGGGTGTTATCAGTCCTAAAAGTACTACTTTTGACTGCTCCAAAAAGGCAATATTACGAAATTATTAGTGAAGCCTACAGCCATAAATCGGTTACTGCTGCCACTCAGTGGTCTTTACGGTTTAGTGACCGACTTGCGTAATTGGTTATTTAACAACCAGTTAAAGGAAGTCTATAGGGCTTCTATCCGTACGGTAAGTGTCGGGAATTTGACCGTTGGCGGAACGGGTAAAACCCCAATGGTCGAGTTTTTGATTAAATGGTATCTAAACAAAGGCGGTGCAGATGCGTATCAGGCGGTTACATTGAGCCGGGGGTATGGCCGCAAAACAAGCGGATTTCGGGTGGCCGGTCCTGACGATACAGCCACTACGCTGGGCGACGAACCGCTGCAGGTGTACCGGAAGTTTGGCCGGCAGGTTCGCGTATGCGTGGGTGAACGCCGGGCCGATGCCATCCAGACGATCGAGCGGATCTACCCAAACACCCGGCTCATTATACTCGACGATGCTTTTCAGCACCGGGCCGTTCAGCCGGATGTGAACCTGCTCCTCACCGATTATGCCCGCCTGTTCGTGGCCGATCATCCCTTTCCGGCGGGGCGGTTGCGGGAACGGCGGCAGGGCGCCCGTCGGGCCGATGCGGTCATCGTCACCAAATGTCCGGTGGCTCTGCCAGCCACCGAGCAGCACCGCATAGCCGGTCTGATCCGTCAGTATGCGCGGCCAGACGTGCCGGTCTTTTTCGCCGGTCTGGCCTACCAACGGCCTGTTCCCTTCTCCGGGTCGACGAGCCCGGCGCTGACCGGGCCCGTGGTGCTGGTGTCAGGCCTGGCCAACGCCGACCCGCTGGACGAGTACGTACGAACTGAGTATACCCTGCTGAGCCACCGCCGGTACGCGGACCACTATGCCTATACGCGGGCTGACCTGGAGCGGGTGATGGCTGAGTTGCCCGCTGGTGCATCGGTGCTGACGACGGAAAAAGACTGGGTCAAGCTGGATGCGCTACTGACCCCCGCCGAACGGGCCCAGTGGCCCCTATACTATCTGCCCGTCGGTACGCAGCTGCTCGACGGGAGCGACCGGCAGTTCGATCAGTTTTTAAACGAGCAAATCCTTAAAAATCCATAACGAATGCCAGCTGACCTGAAGGCTCTGCACTTTTGGCGTATTTTTGAGCGAATGAATCAACGTGTTTTTCTTATATGCCTCGCTTTGTCGGTGTCGGTGCTGAGCCGGGCGCAGCAGTTTCCGGGTGGCGGGCAACTCCCCGGCAGTTTTGGCGGCTTCGGCGGACAAACCGGACGCCCCGGCTCGTTCACCTCCGGGTCCGGGTCCTCGGCCAGCGGGATCGATGACTCGACCAAGGTTATTTACGGACCCAAGTCGACCCGGTACAGGCTGGAAGACGACATCCTGAACAACCGGAAAAAACTCTATACCGTCGACACGACCATGGATGACGTACACCGGTTTCTGTACGTTCAGCGCAACCAGAATCTATACCAGGACCTGGGTAATCTGGGTACGCCCATGCGGCCGGTCTTTGTGACCCTACCGGCGCAGCTGGGTGCGCAGACAGGCTATTCGGTCTTTGCGCCCTACGCTTACCAGACGATGGCCGTCAAATATTTCAACACCAAATCGCCATTCTCGGATATGTACCTGGCGCTGGGTGGGCGTAACCAGAATATCCTGCGGTTTGATTTTACCCAGAACATCAACCCCCGGCTCAACGCCGGTTTTGCGGTACAGCGGTTCACATCGCAGAAACAGTTTGGGGGGATACTCAACTCGAGTAACTCGTCGGATCGGCTACTGGCTCAGAACTGGGGGTTTCTGGGCCATACCAACTATACCTCCTCAAACGATAAATACACGCTGCTGCTGCATTTCATCAACATGAACCATGAACTGGCCGAGCAGGGCGGGGTGTTGCCGGGCGAAACGCTCACCAGCGATGGCAGTACCGTAGTCAATTTGATCAATTACGACGGCGATCCCCGATTGACGTCGGTATTCGGGCGTGAGATTCGTAATGACTGGCACATCTATCAGCAGTTTGTACTGGACCAGGGGGTTCAGTTGTATCACCGGCTCGATTACCGGCGGCAGAAAAACTACTTCCAGGACGATGCCGTCCTGCAGAACCAGACCCCGGTCGAAACCCCCATCGGGACCCTGCCCGGTTTTTACCCGACCGGACTGAACAACCCCAACCTGGTGAACCTGGGCGATACGACCCGGATCGAGCAGGACGCGCGGTTCCGGCAGCTGGAGAATCAGGTGGGGCTCAAAGGCGTTTACCAGCTGGGCGAGTCGTCATTTAACTACCGGGCCTACCTGCGTAGCCGTATTTATGGCCAGTATACCCGGTATAATACCGCCGAGACGGCCTACAACGAATACGAAACCCGCCGGGTCGAAACCTTCCTGGGTGGCTGGCTGGGCTATTATTTCCCCGATAGTTTATCCCGGCTAACGGCAGAAGCCGAGTACCAGGTCGGGGGCGGCTTCCGGCTTCAGGGGCAATTTGAGAGTCGATTGCTGACGGGTGGGTACACGGCCATGCTCGTTCAGCCAACCCTGTTGCAGGAGCGGTTTCAAAGTCCGGTTTATTTCTGGCGGAATAATTTCCGGCTCCGGGGCTACAACCACGCTTACGGACAGCTGAATCTGCAGTACAAAAAGCTCCGTCTGCAACCGGGCCTCGATTATATGCTGCTGAGTAACTACATCTACTTCGATACCGAGGGGATAGCCCGGCAGGCCAGCGGGTCGTTTAGTGTGTTACGGACGGGGCTGGGCTACTCGCTGCAGGTCGGTAAGTTCCTGACTTCAGGGCAGGCCTATTATACGGTACAATCCCGATCCGATATTCTGCGGACACCCCCGGTATTCCTGAACGCGCGGCTTCAGTACGAATTTCTGTACGCCAAAGTGCTCTACATCCAGACGGGCATCGACCTGCATTACAAGTCGGCTTATTTCGCCGATGCGTACATGCCGGTTACCCAGCAGTTTTATCTACAGAACCGCCAGCGGGTAGAAGGGTACCTGCTGGCCGACGTCTATGCCAATCTGCGGGTAAACCGAACCCGCCTGTTCATCAAGCTGACCCATGCCAACCAGGGGTTGCTGCAGGGAGATGGGTATTTTGTGGCCCCCGATTTTTTGCAGATGCGCCGGGGCTTTGCATTCGGTGTCGACTGGTACCTGTTCGACTAGCCATGACCGTTTAGTCAGCCTGGCGCAGGGTGGCCCGGTAGGCCTCGAACTGCTGCTGGTTTACCAGCTTATCGGTTGAGATTTCCAGTAGCTTAGCCTGCGTGCCCGGCTGAAGGAAGTCGGGCAGGAGCGAGGTGAGTTCGGTAGCCGTCCGGCAGATTTGGTAGGTCACCCCCGCATCTTCGGCGGTGCGACGGGCGGTGTAGCCATGGGGGGTCTCAAAATAAGGTTCCAGTTCGGGTTGCTGACCGGGGCCATCGATGATCCGGAAAATATGCCCGGCGTCGTTGTTGAGGAGGAATATGCGTAAGTTGGGCGGTACGGGGGCTGACCATAATCCGTTCCGGTCGTAGAAAAAAGCGACGTCGCCAATCAGCAGGGTAACCAGTTTGTCCGTAGCCAGGGCTGCCCCCACGGCCGTGCTGAGGCAACCATCGATACCGCTTACGCCCCGGTTGGCCCAGACGTCTATCTGTTGCTGCTCGCTAAGGCCGCACAGGTTGGCGTACCGGACGGGCATGCTATTCGCCAGGTGCAGGACAGATCCCTCGGGCAGATTCGCCAGCACGTGTTGGGTGGCCTGCCAGTCGGTTAGCCTGTCCTCTGGCTGACGAAGGGAACGGAAAACCAGCTGAGCCGCCCGCCGATCGGCCGCCTGCCAGGTCTGTAAGAACATTGTTGACCCATCATCATCGTCGCCCTGCAGAAACCGCTGGTAATCGAGATCACTGAACAGCTTTTCGAAGAACGCGAGGGGGGAAGCCTGCACGCGCGTGGTCAAACTCTGGAACGAGTCGTTGATCCGATCGAGCACCGGGTCGATATGCCAGTGATGCCGGGCGGGGTAACGCCGAAAGAATGTCTTCATGTTTCGGGTCAGAAACGAGTTGCCGATCGTAATCAGCAGGTCGGGTTGCAGGGTTTCCGCTACCGACTCGTTCAGATTCGCCAGAAGTGTATCCGTATGGGTAATGAACAGGCCATTATCGGCCAGGTTACTGATAATCTCGCCCACGACCGGCACGCCGAACTCTTCGCTGATCTTCGCCAGCATATGCCGAAGGGCCGGATTGGGTGGCAGCTGGCCAACCGCTATCAGAATCCGGTCATGACGATCCCATTCCTGCAGTAACCGGTGCCAGCTGTCGGTGGGCAGTCCTGGTTCTGCCCGAAGGGTATCGATGGTCCGAACGGGGCCAGCGGTAAATGACTCCCCGGCGGTGGGGTAGAACGGTTCGCGCAGCGGGACGTTGATATGGACCGGTCCGGCCGGCGAAAATTGGGCGAGGTCAATGGCTTCGTTGACCGACCGCTCAATGAACCAGCGGCTGTCGGCATGGGTGTAGTCGGCGGGCAGATCATAACTCCGCTTGACGTGATGTCCGAAGAGGCCGGGTTGGTGGATCGTTTGTCCATCCTGCTGGTGAAGCCATTCGTGGGGGCGGTCGGCGGTGAGCAGCAGGAGGGGTATTTGTTGGAAAAATGCTTCCACAACCGCCGGAGCCAGATTATACACCGCGCTCCCCGACGTACAGATTACCGCCACTGGTCGGCCCGTTTGCTGCGCTATGCCCAGTGCCACAAACCCCGCGGCCCGTTCATCGGCCATGACCCGTACCCGAAGGGCCGGGTGTCGAACAACGGCCAGCGTCAGGGGAGCCGATCGGGAACCCGGCGATACCAGGACGTCGGTGATGCCTTTCTGGTGGAGGAGTTCCGCCATGTTAACGATGGGCTGGAGAATGGGCATGGCTAAAAACAGACAGAGAAATGGGAAAAAAGGGCCCGGAAGCCGGTATGCAAACATACTGTCTAAACCAATGAGCCCGGGCAGTTGTCCCGGCAGTATCGCTGAATTTCCGTTACTTTGCCAATAAAAGCGGAAAAAGACCCCGGTCCTTTTTTGATAAATAAACGAAGCCGGTCGAATCCGCGTTATTCTACCGTATTTTAGTCTGTGCCGTATGAGCCGCCTTACCTACGATAACGAAAATGAAATCCGGCTGAAGTCGTTCGCCGGTGCCCTGGTCATCAACGTGCTGTTGCTGGTGATCCTGTTTCTCGTGAGCCTGTCTCAGACGGTGCCTAACCCGCCACCCATCCAGTTTGTGGAGGTGAACTTCGGAACCGATGCCCGCGGGAGTGGAAAGATACAGACCTACAATAAACCCTCTGACTCGCCGAATCCGGTAGACGTAAAACCATCCGAAAATCGACCGAACCCCAAAGTCAACACCACCCCCCGGGTTGAGCGTACGCGGGTTACCCCAAGTCCGAAAATAGAGGATGTCAAACCGGCCAAAGTAGCTACCGAAAAACCCATCATCGCCAGCAAGGCAGAAAGCCCCGTAACAACCCCCGAGCGTCCGGAACCGAAGCGGGCCGAAGCGCCCCGGCCCACCGCTCCGGTAGAACGGCCGGCCCCGCCCGCGCCCGCCCGCAAGGTAGAGACCGTCAATAACGATGCTTTATTCAAAAAATCATCGGGGGGCGGTGGATCTAACGGCACTGTGGGGAAAGCATCCGGCACCGGCGGGAACAGTAACGGAGACGACGCGAGTGGAGTCGGTGACAAGGGAAATCCCAACGGTAAAATCGACGCCAAAGAATTTTATGGTACCCCCGGTGGAGCCTCGTCCGGTGTCGCTTTCGATGTATCCGGCTGGTCACTGGCTTCGCGCCCCAGCGTGAACGACGATTCTGATGAAACCGGTAAAATTATTTTCCAGATTAAAGTCGATAGCGGAGGGGAGATCATCAACGTGCGTACGCTACAGACCACGGTGAGTCCGTCGGTGGTTGATGTGTATCGGAAAGCGGTACAACGGCTCAGACTCCGGCCAAAAGGTGGCGCCACCCCCCCAACAGCCACCGGTACCATTACCTTTATTATTACCTCCAAGTAAATGCAGTATTCGGAAGCACTCGACTACCTCTACAGTCGGCTCCCTGTTTATCACCGGATCGGTCCCAAAGCGATTAAACCCGGTCTTACCAATACCCTGCGGCTTTGCGCGGCTCTGGGCGATCCACAGCATAAATTCAAAAGTATCCACGTGGGCGGTACCAATGGCAAGGGGAGCACTGCCCATATGCTGGCGGCCGTGTATCAGGCAGCCGGCTACCGGGTGGGTTTGTATACGTCGCCCCATCTTCGCTCATTCACCGAACGGATTCGGATTAACGGTCAGCCCATCGACGAAGAGGATGTGGCGGATTTCGTCACCAGTCAACAAGCCCTGATTGAATCGATCGAACCGTCTTTTTTCGAGGTTACGGTGGCCCTGGCCTTTCTGTATTTTGCGTTTCAGGAGGTTGATGTGGCGGTGATCGAAGTGGGGCTGGGTGGTCGGCTTGATTCTACTAACGTTATTACCCCGGCCGCATCGGTGATTACCAACATCGGGTTCGACCATATGGACATCCTGGGGGATACCCTGCCTGCTATTGCTGCCGAAAAGGCCGGCATCATCAAGGCTGGCATTCCGGTGATCATCGGCGAGACCCATCCCGAAACCGAACCGGTCTTCAGGGCCAAAGCCACCCAGGAAGCTGCTCCCATTACCTTCGCGGATCAACAGGTCCGAGTTCAGGACCGGGGACTGCTTAGGGGGTTCCGTCAGGTATTGGTTAGCCAGGCTGGTGAATCAGACAGCCTGTTCGAACTGGGGCTGACAGGTGGCTACCAGCGTCACAACCTGGCAGCGGTTCTGGCAACGGTCGAAATGTTGCAACCCATCTGGCCCGTTAGTAAGGAAGCGCTTCAGCGGGGGGTACGGGAGGTTGTTACCCTGACCGGACTCAAGGGACGGTTTCAACTGCTTAGTGACGAGCCCCGTGTCTACGTCGATACGGCTCATAACAAACCGGGGCTGGAGGCATTGATGGAGACCGTTGCGTCCCTGTCTTTCGACACGTTGCGGATTGTGATGGGCGTGGTAGCCGATAAAGCCGCATCGTCTTTACTGCTAACCCTGCCCTCGTCGGCAGTCTATTATTTTTGTCAGGCATCATCTCCCCGTTCCCTGCCAGCTCTATTGCTTCAGGCTGAAGCGGCAGAGGTAGCCCGGTTTGGTGAGGTGTATTCAGATGTAAACGTTGCGCTGGATGCTGCCCGGCAGGATGCTCAGGGCAATGATGTCATTCTTATCACAGGCAGCAATTATGTCGTTGCTGAATTAATCAATTTATAACCGTGACTCGTCGCAAGCAACATCGCTTTCTGCAAAACGCAGAAAGCCATAACGTCATTGAAGTTGGTAAACCGCTGTACAAAACGATCAAAGGCAACTGGCGCAGCCGCTATTTTAACAATAACAACCCGATTGTTCTGGAGTTGGCCTGTGGGAAAGGCGAGTATACCGTTGGCCTGGCACAGGCTTACCCGGCCATGAACTTTATTGGTGTCGATATTAAAGGCGATAGAATAGCGCGCGGTTCACAAGCGGCTCTGGAGCTGAATTTACAAAACGTGGCCTTTCTCCGCACGGATATAAACTTTCTGCTTGAGTTCTTTTCCGCGGGTGAGGTTAACGAGATCTGGATTACGTTCCCTGACCCGCAACCACGGCCTAAGCAGGAAAAGCATCGGTTAACCCATCCGCGGTTTCTGGACTTATACAAGTCTATTCTAGTCGATGAGGGAACGCTGCACCTTAAAACCGACAATCCCGAGCTATTTGCGTACAGCCTGGAAGTAATTGGTCAGAACGGATTTGCCGATTTACAATATACAACAGATCTCTACCAGTCAGCGCTGAACGCAATCCATATGAATATCAAAACAAAATATGAGCAGTTGTTTTTTGAAAAGGGATTTACAATTAACTATTTACAATGCAGGAGATCGTAATTTACATTTATGCTATCTACAATACTATTTACAAATAAAAACTCTGCATTGTTAAACAGTTTACAGTTTAACAATGCAGAGTTTAATGTTTACAATTGTTAGTCTAGAACAACTTTGCGATTAGATCCGCTACTCGGCTAGAGTACCCAAACTCATTGTCATACCAGCCTACTACCTTAGCTAGTGTGCCATTTACGGTCGTCAACTTTGAATCAAAAATACAGGAGTGAGGGTTGCCAATGATATCGATCGATACAATCTCATCGGTTGAGTACTCAAGGATTCCTTTTAGTGGGCCTTCCGAAGCAGCTTTCAGCGCATTGTTGATCTCCTCAACCGACGCTTCTTTTTTCAGGATGACCGTCAGGTCTGTCAATGAACCATCTGGCGTAGGTACCCGCATGGCATTGCCATCGAGTTTCCCTTTTAGCTGAGGTAGTACGAGACCAACCGCTTTGGCAGCACCAGTCGAGGTTGGCACGATTGACAGAGCGGCAGCCCGGGCCCGCCGTAGGTCCGAATGGGGAGCATCCTGCAGGTTCTGGTCTGCTGTGTAAGCGTGGATCGTGGTCATGTAACCTTTCTCAATTCCGAATACGTCGTCAAGTACCTTTGCCATCGGAGCCAGGCAGTTCGTCGTACACGAAGCGTTTGAAATAATGGTTTCGTCACCCGTAAGCGTATCGTCGTTTACGCCTAATACCACAGTTGGAATATTTCCTTTAGCAGGCGCTGAGATGATTACTTTTTTACAACCAGCCTGCAGGTGCATGCCCGCGCCAGCCTCATCAACAAAACGGCCGGTTGACTCCAGAACTACGTCAATTTCCAGTTGCTTCCAGGGAAGATTTTTAGGATCACGTTCGGCGTAGGCATTGATTCGTTTACCGTTTACGGTTATACTTTCGCTGTCTGACGATATGTCGCCCGAAAAACGGCCATGAACCGAGTCGTATTTCAGAAGATGAGCAAGTGTAGCATTATCTGTAAGGTCATTTATGGCCACTACTTCAATGTTATCTTTCTCGATCAACCGTCGGAAGGATAAACGACCGATTCTACCAAAGCCATTAATGGCAACGCGTATTTTTTCCATGAACTGATAGATGTTAGTTTTCGGGGTCAAATATACTGATTAAATAAAAAATCCCCGAGTTTGAATCAAGATAGAGTAGGAGAATACTAAACGCCACGAATTAGTAAAACACAATCTTAATTTTAGCAAAATACGATTATTAGTAAATAATTTAGCAAATGAGCGCTAATATACTAATAATTTGTAGCAAATAGGGGTGTACTTACTATAAATATTGGCAATATACTATAACAATACTAAAAATAACTAATTTTTATCATTTTGTTGCTAATTTACTAGCATTTTTTTAGTATTGTTACTAAGTTGTTTTTAAGCCGTGCTGTATAACAATAGGAGTGAAGTACATCATTTTATAAAATCACTTTTATTCGGTTGCACCACACTCTTGTAGAAAAAATACTCGTTGCTGCATTTGAATTGTCAGCAACGACCCAAACAACTATTAGAACTACTTTCTATAGAATAGTTAAACACAATTCATTTTATAGGACACCGCTACTATGATACTCGTATTTCCAGGCTAGTGATACTATTTCAATCGTTTCATTATGCTTATATTCTGCTGTGGCAGCTTACGCGTATTCAGTCGTACAACAGAACCAGTCTTATACGCGTAAACTGCCACAGCGACAGTAACATTTTATGTTAGGCTGAATAAGTCTATTACACTTCTGAACCAAGCGAGATCGTACAGTCATGTACTGGAGCTGACTACCCACTCTCATTTAAAAAAAACCGGCAACAACCTATGGCATCGACTTTGCACTGATAAGTTGTAGCCTCTATTCTCGTGTATGTTATTCCTCATCGCAACACAGATCGTTTTAAAAAATTAAAGGCATATATTTCAGATATAAGATTCTGATCATTACATTTGAAGAGAGAATAGAAGATAAAACTATAATATATATAGCTCACAGAACATTATTCGGCACCTAACTAATTAGTCGTGATATTCAACAAGTTATAATCTGTTTAGTGAACCTTTACTTTAAATTAATGAAGCAATTAGTCGAAGAAATCTGGGCTGATCGAACTTTACTGGCTCAACCAGAATCACTAGTAAGCATCCGTAGTGTAATTGCCCAATTAGATAGGGGAGAGCTCCGCGTAGCCGAACCATCTTCCACAGAAGAAGGGGCGTGGGTGGTCAACGAGTGGGTAAAAAAAGCCATACTACTCTATTTTGTCAGCCAGTCCATGAAACCCGAGGAAGTCGGAATTTTTTCGTTTCATGACAAGATTCCTCTAAAAACTGACTACAGCCAGCGTCAGGTTCGCGTAGTACCGCCGGCAGTTGCCCGTTACGGCTCTTACCAGGCTCCCGGCGTTATTCTTATGCCATCCTACGTTAATATTGGTGCATACGTAGATGAGCGGACCATGGTCGATACCTGGGCTACTGTCGGAAGCTGTGCTCAGATTGGCAAAGACGTTCATCTGAGTGGTGGAGTAGGAATCGGTGGTGTGCTCGAGCCACCGCAGGCAGCACCCGTCATCGTAGAAGATGGCGCTTTTATCGGCTCCCGCTGTATTGTTGTGGAAGGCGCTCACATTGGCAAACGAGCCGTTCTGGGGGCTGGCGTCACGATCACCGGCTCCTCTAAAATTATTGATGTCACAGGCAACGAGCCCGTTGAGTATACAGGTTTTGTCCCGGCTAACTCAGTAGTTATTCCAGGGAGCTTTGCTAAACGATTCCCAGCAGGGGAGTTTTACGTTCCCTGTGCCATGATTATCGGCCAGCGGAAGCCGTCTACTGACCTGAAGACATCCCTTAATGAAGCGCTCCGGGAAAATAATGTCAGTGTATAAATAATGGCGTGAAAGCTGAACGAGAGATTCGTGGTATCCATTTGTAATTCATTCAGTAAATTCACATATATCATTTACACTTTGGTCAATTTACGCAAAAATACACTATTGTAAATAGTGTATTTTTGCGTAAATTGACCAAAGTGTTTTACATTTATAAGTAATTTATTTATGTTTGTAACATATCAGCTTTCCTGTAACGATATGAACATAAATGACAAGATTAAACAGATTCTGATCGAGCGTAACTTCACCCCGTCTTATTTTGCTGACGAAATTGGTGTGCAGCGATCGAGTATATCCCATATTCTGTCGGGTCGGAATAGACCTAGTTTTGATATTATTCAGAAAATAATCCGTCGCTTTCCTGAGCTGGGCTATGAATGGATTATGGAGGAAGACAACCAACCTGCACCAACTCCAGCCCAGTCAACCTCAACATCCCGGTATTTAAATCCTCAGCCCGTCCCAGCTTCATCGGGCGACAACCGGTACGAATCCCGCCAAGGTAACTCAAGCCCGGTTTATTCGTCTCCAGCACGTCTGGCGTCAGTAGCACCGATCCGCACCCAGCGCCACGAAATTGCGGCTGCACCGCCTGACATTTCTGTCCCAGATCCGGTTGCAGATTCAGTCGATTCTACGGCCGGTGCTGTGGTGAAGAAAGTAGACCGAATTTTGATTTTTTACAGCGATGGATCATTTCAGGAATACACACCCGCTTAGATTAGTCCAGTGCTTCGGCTTGAAGTAACCCTTTATTTTAGACTCAAAAACGCCCTCTACTGCCTTTCAAGGGCAATTTTGACTAAAAAAAGCCTAAGTCTTTGTAAAGCAGTACATTAACGTTCCACGTGGATAACTTGTGGACAGGCTGTGGATTACGGCCTCCCAATTTGTTGTATAATTTATATTATGTTAAGTAATGATTTCTAAATAAGGGCTGGTCTATGGCCAGCCCTTACCTACTTCAGCTTATTTGCTTTCTACGCAAACGATCTTGCGCTCTTCATACTGTTTCAGGATATTCTCCAGGTTGGTCAGGTTTTCGACCAGATCCGCTTCTTCCTTCACGCTTTTAGCTTTCTGGAAATATGGAAGCGCCTGTTTGAATTTACCGCAAACACGGCCGTCAACTTCTTTACCACGTTTGTTATACTCAGCCATATCCATACCGTCAACAGCTTTCTTCATTTCAACCCCGTCGTTGAAATAAGCCACACCCAGGTTGAAGTTAGCGTCGTAGTTAGCCGGATCGATGGCGAGCGCTTTCATGTAGCTCTCTTTGGCCAGCGCCCGCTGATCGGCGTTTTTCTTAATCAGGTCGGCCAGCTTCGCTTCGTTGCCGGCGGTGCTTGAGCTTTTAGCAGCCTCTTCTTTAGCCTGGGTTTCCAGTTGCGCCAAAGCAGCTTTCGTATCAGCTTGACGCTTAGTTACGTCGGCCAGCTGACGCTTGGCATCGGCGTTCTTGGGCTCTTTCTTTACCTTAGCCGTAAGCCGGGTAATCTCGCCGTTGATCGCGTCAAGTGCGTCTTTCTGAGCCGCCAGTTTCTTGGTTATATCACCCCCTTTTTTGGTCTCTTCCGACAGTTTCCGGATTTCGGTCTGCATGCCGTTGGCTGCATTGTCGTACAGAATACCCAGGTTAGCGATGTTCTGCGCATTGTTTGGCTCCCGTTGTACCAGTTGCTTGTAGCCTTCAATAGCTTCGTCGATCCGGTTCGTCGCCAGCATGATGTTGATCCGCTCGTTTGACAGGTCCTTGTTGGTAGGTGCCATGGCAATACCTTTATCCAGGGTAGCCAGTGCTTTGTCAATCTCGTTATCGGCGCGGTACAGCATAGCCAGCGAGCCATAAATGGTAGCATCCTTACCGCCGGCGGTCATGTATTTTTCCAACTGCGTTTTGGCGGTAGCATTGTCTTTGATCTGCTGAGCAGCAATAGCCGTGTAGAGCGGAGCCAGCGTATCCGTTGGCGTGATTTCTCCGGCAATCAGCATCGACTTCATCGCTTCAGCATAATTCTTATTCTGAAACTTGGCTACCCCCTGCTGCATGAAAGCGCCATACATAGCCTGGCTCTTCATGGCCTCCTGAGCTTCCTTGGCCAACCGACCCGGACCACCTTTTTTGTCCTTATCGAGTTCAACTACCTTGGTGTAAGCTTCCTGAGCTTTGGTTGCCGCCATAGAATCTAACCGGATATACTGGCCAGCTATGCTCTGGTAAGTTTTGGCCCGGTCCATCCAGGTTGATGCTTTAGCCGAGGCCTTAGCATCCGTGATGTCTTTATCACTCTTTTCCTTATCCTTCTTCACGGCATCCATAGCAGCCTGATCGAGTACCGATGCAGCGCCCTGTCCTTGTTGCTGAGCCTGCACCCGCGTACCAAGAGCGAGAAAGCAAACCATCAGCACGAAATAGATTGATTTCATGTGTTAATTGGGATTGTTTTTGTTTCAGAAACGAAATTACGGAATCAATCCGTATAAGCATAGACGGGCAGGAATTGTTTGAGCCGCTGGTCCTGATTGATTACAACCAGCACCAGCGGCTCAAACAAACGTATACCGGGAAATTATACAATTATTCAGAGGCTTCCGCTACCTGTACGGCCGGTTCCTCCTCGCCATCTTCCTGTTTGATTTTGGTGACAGACGAAATGGCATCGCCGTCACGCAGGCTAATCAGCCGCACCCCCTGGGTGTTCCGCCCGATCACACTAATGTCAGACACTGGGGTACGAATAGCGATACCTGATTTGTTGATGATCATCAAATCGTCGTTATCTGCCACATCGAGGATCGCTACCAGCCGGCCTACTTTTTCAGTCACCTTCAGAGTACCTACTCCTTTGGCGCCCCGGTTGGTAATCCGATACTCATCGATTTCGGAGCGCTTTCCGTAGCCTTTTTCCGAAACCACCAGCAGCTGGGCCTCCGTAGAACCGATGCAAACCATACCGACCACGTGATCGGTCGTATCCTCATCGTCGAGCGAGATACCACGCACACCGGTAGCCGTACGGCCCATGGGCCGTACCCGGCTTTCGTGGAAACGAACCGCTTTGCCGGCACTTGACGCAATCACGATATCGTTATCGCCATTGGTCATACAGACGCCGATCAGTTGATCATCCTCATCGATGGTAATGGCAATAATACCGTTCTGGCGCGGCCGGGAATACGCTTCGAGCATGGTCTTTTTGATCGTGCCCTGCCGCGTACACATCACAATGTAGTTATTGTTGATGTAGTCCTCATTCTTCAGATCGGTCACGTTGATTACCGCGCGCACCTTATCGTCTGATTCGATATTGATAAAGTTGGCCAACGGCCGTCCTTTCGACGTACGCGATCCTTCGGGCAGTTCGTATACCGGTAACCAGTACAGTCTGCCTTTCTGGGTAAACGCCAGCAGGGTATTGTGCATCGTGGCCGTGAAGAGATGCTCGGTAAAGTCTTCTTCCTTGGTCACGGCGGCTTTGGCACCCACCCCACCCCGGCTCTGCGAGCGGTACTCGGTCGTTGGCGTCCGTTTGATGTACCCTTCGTGCGAAATGGTGATGACCATATCGTCATCGGCAATCAAAGACAGATCGCTGATGTTTCCGTCGCCCAGCGGGTTGATTTCAGTACGACGCGGATCCCCATAACGAGCCCGGATATCGAGCAGCTCTTCTTTGATGACCTGACGCTTGCGATCTTCGCTGGCCAGAATCTCTTTCAGACCGGCAATCTCCTGCATCAGTTCGTCGTACTCGGCCTGCAGCTTATCCCGCTCCAGACCGGTCAAACGCTGTAACCGCATTTCCAGAATAGCCTTCGCCTGCACATCGCTCAGCGAGAAACGCTCCATCAGACCCGTACGGGCAATTTCGGGATCACGCGAGGAACGGATCAGCTCAATCACGGCGTCGATGTTGTCGAGCGCAATCAGCAGGCCTTCCAGAATGTGAGCCCGTTTTTCGGCTTCACGCAGTTCGTACTGAGTCCGGCGGGTTACCACCTCGAAACGGTGTTCGACATAGTACCGCATCATGTCCTTCAGGTTCAGCAGCATAGGCCGTCCTTTTACGAGGGCTACGTTGTTGATGCTAAACGACGACTGAAGGGCCGTATGCTTATAGAGGTTGTTGAGTACTACGTTGGGAATAGCATCTTTCCGCAGGTCATAGACCACCCGAAGGCCATCCCGGTCCGACTCGTCACGGAAGGCGCTGATCCCTTCGATTTTTTTATCGTTGATCAACTCAGCGGTTTTCTCGAGCATAACCGCCTTATTGACCATGTAGGGTACATCGGAAACGATGATCTGGGTTTTGCCCCGATTCTCTTCAATCGTTGCATTGGCCCGCATCACTACGCGGCCCCGCCCGGTTTTATAGGCCGACTTCACCCCTTCCATGCCGTAAATGGTAGCTCCCGTCGGGAAGTCAGGGGCTTTCACGTGCTGCATCAGGTCTTCGATCGAAATATCCTGATCGTCCAGATACGCAATGATTCCGTCTACCACTTCGGTCAGGTTGTGCGGAGCCATGTTCGTGGCCATCCCGACAGCAATCCCCGACGAACCGTTCAACAGCAGGTTGGGGAGTTTGGCGGGCATAACGCTCGGTTCTTCCAGCGAGTCGTCAAAGTTGGGCTGAAAATCGACCGTTTCCTTGTATATGTCCGACAGGATCTCGTCGGCAATTCGCTTCAGCCGGGCCTCCGTATACCGCATGGCGGCCGGCGAATCGCCGTCGATGGAACCGAAGTTTCCCTGACCGTCGACGAGCGGATACCGCAGCGACCAGTCCTGGGCCATCCGGACCATGGTATCATAAACCGACGAGTCACCGTGCGGATGGTATTTACCAAGTACCTCTCCAACGATACGGGCCGATTTCTTGTGTGGCTTGTTGTAATTGACTCCCAGTTCCGCCATACCAAACAGAACCCGGCGATGCACCGGTTTCAGACCGTCACGAACGTCGGGCAGAGCACGCGAAATGATAACCGACATCGAATAGTCGATGTAGGCACCACGCATTTCGTCCTCAATGTTAATGGGAATGATGTTACTGGGTGATTCGAGGTCGGGATTTTCTTCCGCCATGTGTTCAGTATATTTCGCAGAAAATTACTATTCCGGCCCATACCCTGCGCATGAGCCGCTGTATAGACAAATATACAAATTTTTCGCATCAAAAGGAAACAATACCGGCAAAACGGCCAAAAACGACGGTAAAAGCCCCGTATGAACCCGATGCGAGACACCTGACCAACCCCTCGGCGGCCCCTCTCCTATTCCAGATCAAATACAATTCTATTTCAAGAAAAACACAGCGCTAAAAACTATATACGCAGCCGGTTCATTCGACTAAGACCATCTTGATGCGTAGCCGTTTGAAGACCAGCCAATTGGTGCCGAAAAAGATCAAATACATTGTTTTCTACGTTCCGCACCCGCCCGCAGATCCCCGGCCGATTCGCCCCGTTGCCACGCTTCGCAGGCCGCTTGCCGGTTACCACTCGCCTGCTCGGCCCGACCGAGGTAATAATACAGGTCATCAACCGATGCATCCAGTCGCTCGGCCTGCCGAAAAGACGCCAATGCTTTTACGCCTTCCTGCCGGTTCAGGTAGTAAATACCAGCGGTTCGGTGGGCCCAGGCATTATCGGGATCCAGCCGCAGCGATTCCTGCACGAGCGGCAGGGCCTCCTCACTCCGGTTCAGCATCAGCAACAGATAGGCTTTATTGTTCAGGTAATAGGGTTGGTTAGGCTGCACCAGCAGCGCCCGATCCACGTACGTCAGCGCATCGGTATAGTTCTCAGCCCTGGCCAGCAGCAGACTCAGGTTGTTCAGAGCGGCATCCTGCTTAGGGTTGAGCAGCAGCGCCTGACGAATATCCGATTCGGCCTGTTCATAGGCTTTCTGGCTGTACAGCAGGGCACCCCGATTGGTGAGGGCTTCCGCATTTTTTGGATCGAGTTGTACGGCCCGGTCGTAAGCAGCCTGGGCGGGAGCCGGTTTGTTGAGTCGAACGTAACTATCGGCGAGTCGGACCTGGTAAAACGAAGAGTCTTTGTATTCCCGCTCGATCCGTTGCAGATCAGCCAGGCTCCCGGCGGCATCACCGGTTTCGAGCCGCACCTCAGCCCGGTTCAGGTAGGTAGCGCCGAAGTCAGGGTCGGTATCAATGGCGCGGTTGTAATCGGCCAGGGCCCCTTCCCGATCGCCGTTCCGATATTTCGCCAGGCCTCTATTGTTGTACGCATCGGCAAAATCGGGCTTTTTGTCGAGCGCTTCTGTATAATAGCGTATGGCTTCCCGGTATTCGCGCTTCTGGAGTTGCAGGTTTCCACGCAGAAAAAACTGAGCCGCTTCGTCGGCGTTACTGTCCGAGCAGCCCGAACCGACAGCTAGTACGAGCAGCAACAGGAACAGTGTATATCGTGCATATTGCAGCCGGGCCGGGCGTCCTGTCTGTTCTTTTGCCGTCTGCCCCTCTTGAATTGATGAATCGGTTGGTAAACTGATTTGCGTCGTCATTGGTTGATGTTACGTAAACAGTACGCTTATTAGCCCTCAACATGCGTTTCGTTCAGGACATTCCCCACCCGCAGTTTCGAATAGGCCTCTACGCCTGGAATGGCAAATATATCCTCAAAATAGAGGCAGGACCTTATGAACAAACATACAAGGTAAGCGAAATGGACGTTGCCGACAGTGCCGATGTGCTTCAGATGCTGGATACGGACTTTCTGAATCGGGTGACTCAACGTTTTGCCGACATGGACACCGACTGGCAGGCTACCGGCGAACGGAATGAGGTGTTTTAACCTGACGATCAGCCACTCGGCCCGGGTCGATTGCCCCGCCCTCTCTGTGAGCGGACACAGGTAGTCTTCTCATATCTACCTGTACAGCTACGCGACGGTATCACGACACTGATAACCTGTTTTTATAGACCATAACCAATAGTTGGGCGAATTCTGAACCATACCCTTCCCTATTTTATTTAGTATTGTAGGTCCCATTCACCCGACACACGCCGATGATCACCGGCGTTTCGTTTTACTTAAATAGTCTTTTAATTCTATAGACAATATACCTTATGTCTATTCAGCTCACCGACAACGTTAGTTCTGCCGCCCGGCGCGACATACTCGATCTGGACCGGAGAATCCGTTCGTTCCAATCGGGGGATATTGCCGACGAAGCCTTCCGGAAGTTTCGACTGACGCGGGGCGTATACGGTCAGCGTCAGCCCGGCGTGCAGATGATCCGGATCAAACTGCCCCATGGCCGCATTACCGCTAATCAGCTGGTTCGGATCGCTGATCTGTCGGATCAGTATGCGACCGGTAATCTGCACGCTACAACCCGTCAGGATATCCAGCTCCACTTCGTCAAACTGGCCGACTCGCCCCAGCTGTGGGCCGACCTCGAAGACGCTAGTATTACCCTGAAAGAAGCCTGTGGCAATACGGTACGCAACGTGACCGGGTCGGCCCGCGCCGGCATCGACCCCGACGAGCCGTTCGACATAACTCCCTACGCCTACGCTATTTTCGACTACTTTCTGCGGAATCCGATCTGTCAGGATATGGGTCGTAAGTTTAAGATATCCCTGTCGTCGAGTGAAAAGGATTCGGCTTACGGCTACATGCATGATGTGGGACTCATTCCCCGCCTTCAGGACGGCAAACGAGGGTTTAAAGTGATGCTGGGCGGTGGCCTGGGGGCTCAGCCCTTTCCGGCTCAGACCGCCTATGAGTTCCTGGAAGAGGACCGGACCATTCCCTTCATCGAAGGGGTTATCCGGGTATTCGACCGGTATGGAGAGCGTGTCAAACGCCACAAAGCCCGTATGAAGTACCTCCTCAACGACATTGGCCTGGACGAGCTGCTTCGGCGGGTGGATGAAGAAACACCAGCCCTCCGCAACAAGGTCTACACCATTGATGCCACTGAGCAGTCACCCGTACTACCCGAGGACCTCCCCGCTCCTGATTTGTCGGCACACGAAGCGATACTTGCTTCTAATCCGGCCTATGCCACCTGGTTCAAGACCAACGTCTTTGAACAGAAGCAGGCTGGCTGGTATGCCGTACAGCTCCGGGTACTGCTGGGGGATATGAATTCAGACACGGCCCGTGCGCTGGCCAGTGTGGTCAGGCAGTATGCAGCCGATGACATTCGGGTTACTGTAAACCAGGGGTATCTGCTTCGGTATATCCGCCCCACCGACCTGCCCGCGGTGTTCACGGCCCTTAGCACGCTGGGACTGGCCACGCCCGGTTTTGACACCACGGCCGATATTACGACCTGCCCCGGCACCGACACCTGTAACCTGGCCATCTCGAGCAGCTACGGCATTACCCGCGCTCTGGAGCAGATGATGCACGACGAATTCCCGGATCTGGTCTTCAATGACGATATCAAGATCAAGATTTCGGGCTGTATGAACGGCTGTGGACAGCACTCGGTCGCCAATATCGGGTACCACGGCTCATCGCTGAAAAATGGAGCGTACGTGTTGCCAGCCCTGCAGGTATTGCTGGGTGGTGGCTTCAACGGCAAGGGCGAAGGACTGATTGGGGATAAAGTCATCAAGATTCCTTCCAAACGCGGACCTGACTCCCTCCGGCTGCTTCTGCGCGACTATGAAGCCAATGGTTTCGACGGCGAGTACTATAGCGATTATTACGCGCGTCAGGGTAAAAACTATTTTTATCAGTTGCTCAAGCCCCTGGCCGATCTGAAAACCCTGGTCGATACCGATTACATTGACTGGGACCATACGGAACAGTACGTTACCGAAGTTGGCGTAGGCGAGTGTGCCAGTGTGCTTATTGACCTGGTTGCTACCACGCTGACCGAAGCCGCTGAAAAAATGGAATGGGCTCGGGAAGCGTACCACGACAGCCGATGGGCCGACGCCGTATATCATGCTTATAACGTGTTCATCACCGGTGCCAAAGCAGCCTTGATGAGCCGGGATATCCCCACGAATACCCAGCACGGTATTGTCAGCGACTTCGACAAAACGTTTGCGGGTGAACCTGGCTTTCACCCAGCCGAAGGCGATTTCAAAAGTCGGGTGTTCAGCATTAACAAGCAGGAGCCTTCCGAGGCCTTTGCCACCCAGTTTATGACGGATGCCGACATCTTCCTGAAGGCGGTACAAGCCTACCGCGACGTCCAGATTGAGCGGGAAGGAATGCCCGAACTTCAGGAACTGGTTCAGGCTAAAGACAGCTAAATCAACGTGCGCGCGAAGAAGCAGGGGGATGAGCCCGCTTCATCAGTCGATTCTTTACACGACTTGTCCCTTATTGATATGAAACTTACCCTGGTTGGCGCGGGTCCCGGCGATCCCGATCTGATTACCCTGAAAGCCATCAAGGCCCTACAGGCGGCCGACGTAGTCATGTACGATGCGCTGGTTGCTCCGGAGTTGCTCGACTACTGCAAACCGGCTGCCCTCAAGGTATACGTAGGCAAGCGGAAAGGGGCCTACAGTTGTATGCAGGAAGACATCAATCCGCTGATCGTTCATTATGCCCGCCAGTATGGGCATGTTGTCCGACTGAAAGGCGGAGATCCATTCGTGTTTGGGCGGGGTTATGAAGAAGCCGATTACGCCAGCCAGCACGGGCTTGACGTCGCCATCGTGCCCGGCATTTCGAGTAGTTATTCAGTTCCAGCCTCGGCCGGGGTACCGCTGACGAACCGGGGCGTATCGGAAAGCTTCTGGGTTGTTACCGGCACTACAAAAGATGGCCAGCTTTCCCGCGATATGCAGCTGGCGGCCCAGTCGTCGGCTACCGTAATCGTACTGATGGGTATGCACCAGCTTGCCAAAATAGTAGCGCTGTACGAGTCAATCGGCAAAGCGGAACTACCGGTCGTCATCATCCAGAATGGCACGACCCCTGATGAACGGATGGTAGCGGGTCGGGTATCGACCATTCAGGAGCAGGTACAAACGGAAGGAATCGGCAATCCGGCCGTCATTGTACTGGGCGAGGTAGCAGGTTTGCCAGTAGCCGGCTGGCACAAACAGGTTCATGAGCTGGCGCTGCCTACTCAGGCGTAACCGCCATAAATACAAGTAAAAAGCCGTATGGTTTCGAAACCATACGGCTTTTTTTTACCGTTGACACAGTAGGTTAACCGTTGGTATACTTCTTCAGTTTTTACACTAGTAGAATTATAGACATATTAGTACCTTTAGCCGCAATACAAGCTGACGCTGAGCCAACTACTCTTTTTTATACCTAATCCTGAACTCATTTCCGGAGACTCTCTGGTATGATACGCATTCATGACGCCTACCTCCGTTGGTTAGGCCCTGCGCTGTTATTTTTATTTGGCACTGTCTTTTTTAGGCTTTCTTTTTGGCTGGAAGCCTCTTCATCGTTGCTCCTCCACGCTACGCTGGTAGGTCTGGCAGCGGGTTACCTGTTCTGGCAGATCAGCCGTTGGGTCGTTTTACGGATGCAACAGGAGTTTCCAGGGCTGGAACAGACCCGGCAACGGCTGATTATGCTGCTGTTGATAGCTCCCATACTGGTTAACGCGGCCGTTTTTTTTCGGTTTGGTGTCCACCTGCTGCTGGGCTCCCGCACCACGCTCTGGCTCGGTCTGGTGGACTACACCACGTCGCTGGGGATCCAGCTCTTTTACCATGTCGTGTATTTCAGTATCTACGAAGGCCTGTATGTTGTTCGCCAATGGCGGGAAACCTGTATTGAGAAAGAAGACCTGATTAAATCCCAGTGGCAAAGCCGCTTCAACTCACTCAAAAGCCAGGTCAACCCCCATTTTCTGTTTAATTCTCTCAATACCCTGTCGGTATTGATTGACGAGTCACCCGCTCAGGCCAGCCGGTTTGTCGACGAATTATCTTCCATCTACCGGTATCTGCTACAGGCCAACGACCGAGAGCTGATTACCCTCGGCACCGAGCTAACGTTTATCGAGTCGTATACGAACCTGCTCAGGACGCGCCATGGCACAGGCATCGACGTACGTATAGCCGTAGCCGATCCGTACCTGTCCAGTTCACTCCCCCCGCTCACCTTACAGCTACTGGTCGAAAATGCCGTAAAGCATAACATCGTTCTGCCCGACCAGCCCCTGTTCATTGAGATCAGCACCACGGACGCGGGGCAGCTTCGGGTCCGGAACAACCTGCAACGCAAAAACCGATGGGTCAGCAGCACGGGCATCGGCCTGACCAATATCGCGGCTAAATACCGGATGCTGACCCAGACCGATATTATCGTTCAGGATAGAGACGGCTATTTCACCGTCCTGCTTCCCCTCCTGAACGAGCCCGTTCAGGCTGCCGTTTACCAGGGAGATTCTGTCTATCCAGCTTAGCTCCTGGTTACGAACGCAATCAGCTCATCGGCGGTCAGTTTCTCCTGGACGCCGGTCAGCATGTTTTTTACCGTAAGCTGCCCCGTCTGCACTTCTTCTGAGCCGATCAGAACGACCAGCGGAATCCGCTTGGCGTTGGCGTAATCGAGCATCTTCTTAACCTTGGCCAGATCGGGGTACATCTCGGCCGACGTGTCGGCTTGCCGAAGTTGATTTAATAGCGGTAAGGCTACAGCGCGGCCATCGGCGTCGAACGGAACCAGCAGCACGGCCGTACCCTGCCCCGCATCGGCCGGGAACAGGCTAAGCTCTTCCATGACGTCGTAGATCCGATCGACGCCAAAGGAGATACCCACCCCCGACAGCCGTTCCGAGGTGCCGAATGCGCTGGTCAGGTTATCGTACCGTCCCCCTCCGCTGATGCTGCCAATCGAAACGCCCAGCGCTTTAACTTCAAAAATAGCCCCGGTATAGTAGGATAGGCCACGCGCCAGGGTGACGTCGAGTTCGGTTTTCGGCTGGTCGAGACCATACTGACTGACCAGTTGCAGCGTTTCCTGTAACTCGGCAATGCCCCGCTGCGCGGTTTCGGACGAGGCAAGCCATTCTTTCAGCCTGGCCAGCACCGAGTCCGTGCTCCCCTCCACCGAAAAGATGGGCATGAGTGCAGTCAGGGACTCCTCCGAAAAGCCCCGTCCACGAAGTTCGTCCAGCACCTTATCCTGACCGATCTTATCCAGCTTGTCGATCGCGACGGCCAGCGCTCCCTCCTGCCCCGGCATACCGATCATCTCGGCAATACCAGTCAGAATTTTCCGGTTGTTGACTTTCAGGGCGAACTGCTCGATGCCGAGGTTACGCATCACTTCGTGCACCATCAGCACAATTTCGGCTTCGCACAGCAGCGAATCGGTACCGACCACATCGGCATCGCACTGGTAAAACTCCCGGTACCGGCCTTTCTGGGGGCGATCGGCGCGCCAAACCGGCTGCATTTGGTACCGCTTAAACGGGAGGGCCAGCGCGTGCCGGTTCATGACCACGTAACGGGCAAAGGGAACGGTCAGATCGTACCGCAGGCCTTTTTCGGCTATTCGGGGTAACAGGGCTTTTGAATGGAGGGGCGGCTGGTCGGCTCCGTCAGCGGTCAGGCCGGCCGCAAAATCGCCTGAGTTCAGAATCTTGAATAAGAGCTGGTCACCTTCATCGCCGTATTTGCCGGTGAGCGTAGACAGGTTTTCCATGGCGGGCGTTTCGAGCGGCAGAAATCCAAACCGCTTGAAGGTTGCCCGGATTGTATCGAATATAAACAGCCGTTTGCTCATCTGCTCCGGCCCAAAGTCACGTGTTCCTTTAACGAGGGATGGTTTCATACCGCAAAGGTACAACAGCCGTTCCAACCAGTCTATCCTGGTCGGCCATAACCATCACCCGCTCCGGTCATGTCTATACGCCCCCCCGGCGTATTTTCGGCCACCGGACCAGGCTGACAAAAGGTACATCTATTGAATACCTGGAGGAGATGCGTGGAAACAAGCTGACCGATGGCGATATGGCATGATAAGCCATACCGGGTACTACTTGCCAAACAGGCCAATAAATACAGCCGAAACCTGTTTTGCTGTCGTAAAATTCCTTACTTTTGCGGTCTGAATTCAGGAACTGACTAAAAAATACAGGTATACCGTCATGGCAATTACAGAACTGAAGCGCAAAGGCCGGAAGAACCGGGCTATTGCCAATAACAAAACCAACGCCATCAAACAACTGCTGCGTAAGCCAACGATCAAGAACGTTGACATCGAAGCCATCAAGGCATCGTTTGCTGAGAAGAAAGCCTAAGGTTCTTTTCGCAGTACGGAATCAGACCTCATCCCGACCGGATGAGGTTTTTCGTTTTTTGCTCCCCCCCCGCTGATCCCGCTTCTTCAGTTCACGGCGCACAAACCGGCGATAGTCGAGCTGCACCCGAAAGCGGACCGCCTGCCCAAACAACGACAACCCACCGTTGACCAGGATGAGTCCATAGGCGCCCCACAGAAACCACTGTCGGAAGGGCGCACCGGTATGTTTGGCATAACCGGCTTCGCTGACCACACACAGCCCGGCCCCGATCAACGCCAGACTAATAGGAGCCAGCAGTAACCATTTGGTTCGGGTGGTCATCCGGTTGACTAACCGACGACCCGGTGGTGGGGGGATTTTAGCCATGTATATACGTCTCTATCGGAGGGGTAAATCTACAACGGAGAGCCGTTTATTTTGTTAACATTGGCTTAACATCTTAGGAGGGGTAGTCGATCGATGCGCCGGTCTCCCTGAATTCTCTGGGTTCCCGAAGTCGCTTCCAGCCTTCGCTCAGGAACCCGATGCCATAACCGGTCAACTGGACAAAAGCCGCCAGAACACTCAAGGCGCCTACCTGGTTGCTTTTCTGCTGCCGGGTCCCGTCTATGAAAATAAGCAGGGAGAACAGTACCAGCACCCCAACCGCCAGCCCGAACAGGACCGGGCTGATCAGGGCCCATACTGGTATTGACGCCAGAAACAGGGTAAACAAAGCCGGAAACGTGTGAACCAGCTTCAGCTCGGCCGGGTAATAGCGGGAGATATTGATCCGGGCGCGGCCAAAAAATCGAAGTTGCCGAAAAAACTGTCCGAAACTCGTACGCCGTTTGTGATAAATAAATGCCTCAGGGATCAGACCGGTCGTGAAGCCCGATTCAATGATCCGAATGGCGAATTCGATGTCCTCCCCCATCCGGCTCAGCCGATACCCCCCGGTCTTCTCCCAGACCTGCCGCGACAGACCCATGTTGAAACTGCGGGGGTGAAAGGTGCCGCCCAGATTTTTTTTACTTCCCCGTATGCCTCCGGTGGTAAACGGGGAGGTCATCGAGTAACTGATCGCCTTCTGGATCGGGGTGAAATCCGGGTGAGCCGCATCCGGACCACCATAGGCATCCAGTGAAGGCCGTCCCGGCTGGGTCTGGACGGCCTGTAAACGCTCATTCACTACCGAGAAATAATGGGGAGGAATCAGCGCATCGGAATCGAATATAATGAAATAGTCTCCGGTAGCGCGCTCAAACCCGTAGTTTCGGGTAAAGCCCTGCCCGGAATTTGGTTTAGAGTAATACCGCACGTTCAGCCGGTCGGCAAAATCGGCTACCACCCCATCGGCTTTGGATACCGAACCGTCTTCAATGACCAGCACCTCAAAGTGGGTATATGTCTGCTTCGTTAAGCTTTCGAGCAGCTCCCGCAACTCATCGGGGCGGTTGAAGATGGGGATGATAACGGAAAAATACATGTCGGTTCAGGCTGGTGCGCGGCTGAGTGACCCACCGGTTGGGGGCCACTCAGTCCCCCATTAAGCGTTCGTCAGGGCGACGGTCAGACTTTCTTCGTTGGCCTGGATCACCTGATCGATCAGCTCGTCGGTCAGCGCCACCGACACAAACAGGCTTTCGAACTGCGATGGGGCCAGATAAACTCCCCGTTCGAGCATAGCGTGAAAATACCGGCCAAACAGCGGCAGGTCACACGTTTTGGCATCGGCGAAGTTAGACACCGACCGCTCAGTCATAAACAGGGTGAACATGGAGCCGATCTGGTTGATGGTAAACGGCAACCCGAGCTTGGCCAGGCTGTTGCTGAAACCGGTATGGAGTTTGGTACCGATCTCCTCCAGCCGCGAATAGACCCCCGGGTTGTCGTTCAGATGACGCAGCATGGCCAACCCGGCCGACATGGCAATCGGGTTGCCGGATAGGGTACCGGCCTGGTAGACCGGTCCGGCGGGCGATACCATATCCATGATGTCCCGTCGGCCTCCGTAGGCGCCTACCGGCATCCCCCCCCCAATGATTTTACCCATCGTTGTCAGGTCAGGGGTTATACCAAATCGCTCCTGGGCTCCGCCCCTGGCGAGCCGGAATCCCGTCATCACCTCATCGAAAATCAGCACGACCCCGTGCTTGTCGCAAAGCGAGCGGATACCTTCCAGAAACCCGGGTTCGGGCAGCACACAACCCATATTGCCGACCACGGGCTCCAGAATCAGGGCCGCTACCTGGTTGTGGTTATTCTCCAGCAGGACCTCAACAGCGGCCAGATCATTATAAGGAGCGGTCAGCGTGTCGGCGGCTGTGGCTTTGGTCACCCCCGGCGAATCAGGCACGCCCATGGTCATGGCGCCACTGCCGGCAGCGATCAGAAACGAGTCGCCGTGGCCGTGGTAACAGCCTTCAAACTTGATGATCTTGTCGCGGCCGGTAAAACCACGCGCCACCCGAATGGCAGCCATGGTCGCTTCCGTTCCGGAGTTGACCATTCTTACTTTCTCGACCGACGGAACCATACTGATGATCAGTTCGGCCATTTCTACCTCTTTCCGGGTAGGTGCCCCAAACGAGAATGAGTGTTGTATGGCATCACGAACGGCCTGTTCGACGGGCTCAAACGCGTGGCCAAGTATCATAGGTCCCCAGGAGTTGATCAGCTCGATGTACGACCGACCGTCCTCATCATAGATGTAAGGGCCTTTAGCCGACTTAATGAAGAGGGGACTTCCGCCCACCGCCCGAAACGCGCGAACGGGCGAGTTTACCCCACCAGGTATCAATTCTTTAGCTTTCTCGAACAGTTGTTGACTCGTTGTCATATCACTAGCTAGGTAAACGCGGGTAGCCGGCCAGCCGCTCAGGCGTATCCTGAGCGGAGGCTGCTACTAATTAATTTTCACGAACCGCCCGCCCTCGTACCGCACGATCGGAACGATCTGATTGTCATTGCTTCTGCTATAATCGAAACCCGATAGCAGATAATCATCCGTATCCGAGCGCAGGGCAGACCGGTTCCGGATCTGCCCGCCATTGCGGGCTAGGTGACGCCCAAAAAATAACATCATGTCATACCCCTGGCTGGCAAATACTGAGGGAATGGTATTCCGGCTGGCCAGATAGTCGGCGCCGAAATTGGTCACGATGTCGCGGCTGGTATCGATAAAATCTGGATACAGCAGGTACAGGCTCCGGCGGGTAAAGGTAGAGAGGGTGTTGCGGTAATAATCGAATGCTGCAGATGTGGCAATTAGAGAGCCGGATACCCGTCGGCGGGATAGCGCATCAAGCAGCTTCGGCCCATCTTCATCGTTGCTGCTGGCCAAAAACACGTGATTCAGCGATACAGTCGGCAGACTGGCAGGTGTGCTGACCGAGCTGGACGAGGGGCGGGCCGACACCGACGCATTGGCCGACAGCATCAGGCTGGCCATTGTCTGCGCCGAACCAGCTACCCGTTGAAAATCGACCACCTGATAGTTCTGCCGTTTCAGTTCATCCCGGTACGAAGCTGCCAGCAACGAATCTTTTCGGGCAGAACCGAAATAGATGGCCACCCGGCGGGTCCCCGTTTCAGTAGCCGGCCGGCCGGGCTGACGGATGAAGTCGGCCACCTGCTGGGCCTGGCGCGCCAGCGACGGCTGCACTAGAAATGACATAGGCTGGTTGGCAATCAACTCACTACTGGTCGCAATGGGATTGAGCAGTACGATGTTGTTCTGATTGGCGTAAGCTGATGCAATCCGGTTCGGTTCGGCATAGAGAGGGCCAACGATCAGATCCGTTTGGGAGAAGGCCGGACTGTTCACCAGTTCTAGCGTTTTGTTGGCGTCGTTCTCAATATCGTAGGCAAAGAGATTAACCGTTATGCCTTCTTCCTGCAGTTTCTCCTTCGCCAGCTTGATGCCATTGTACAGATCGAAAACGTACTGATTGGAGCGTAGTCGCTTGCCCGCATCGAACTCATCGAGTCGGAAAGGCAGCATTACGGCTACGTTATAATAGCCTTTGGGCCGCGTCGGACGGGTCGTGGCGGGGGGCGTAGCCGACGAGGCTGGTCGGTTGGCAACAGGCGCTGCGGGCTGGGCGGACGTGGTTGCCGGTAGACCAAAGCGGTTTGTCAGCCGGTCCGACAACTCCAGATCGTCTTTATCGGTAGAGGTTCGCTGGATCAGGTCAATCAGGTTTAGGGCAATGGCCCTGTTTTCCGGAAACTCCCGATGCATCTGCTTTAATCGGTTCAGGTCGGTTATCCGACTCAGAAAATACTGTTCCAGTTTACTGGCATCGGCCCGCAGACCGGGATCACCAATCCGCTGCAGGTTGGTCAGCCCTTCTTCATACTGACCAGTTTCCATAGCGATAGCGGCCAGCAGATACTGGGCGTCATCGATCTTGCGCCAATCAGGAAAGCGGCTCGTGAGTTGCTTCAGCATCAGCCGGCTTTGGCTGAAGTCGCGCTGTCGAAACGCGGCTATCGACCAGTAGTAATGAGCATAGGGCGCCAGGGGGCCTCCCCGCTGTATGATCGCGCTCAGCTCCGATTTAGCCTGGTTGTACTCGCTCCGCTGTAGTTGGCTAACGGCCGCTTTGTAGCGCTTCTGCAAGTCGGCAGGCACCTGCGCCATGGCCGTCCAGCCGGGAAGCAGCCCGATCAGGCCAATCAGCCCTAGTATAAGCCAACGGAGTTTTGGGTTCATAGTCGTGGCAGCTATCAACGGAATACGGTCGAATGAAGGGGCTTACGCCAAAATCATCCGACCGTATTCTGCCGATCTCGACGTTTACTTTTTCTGTTTTGCTTTGCGCTGAGCCTCTTCAGCCTGTTTCCGGGCCTCTTCGGCAGCGGCCAGCTGTTTCTGAAGCAGCGCCTGGAAACCGCCCGGTTTCTTGCCCTGCCCAGCGGCATTCTTCTTCCGGTTGTCGTCCAGCACCGCCTTGATTTTCGTTTCGTCAACAAACCGACGAATGAGCTGCTGCTGGGCAATGGTCACTACGTTCGATACAAAATAGTAGAACGTCAGACCCGCCGGATACGAATTCAGCACAAACATGAACATCAGCGGGAACACGTAGCTAAGCGCCTTCATGTTTACCGGGCCCGGCTGGGTAGGCGTTGTCTGGTTGTTGTAGTAGGCGTAGGCGATCGATGAGGCTGTCATCAGCACCGTGAACAGACTCAGGTGACTGCCGATAAACGGAATGGCCGGGAACGTAACGAATGCGTCGTAGGTAGAGAGGTCACCCGCCCATAGAAACGGCTTCTGACGCAGTTCGATCAGGTTCGGAAACAGCATGAACAACGCAAACAGAATTGGCATCGTAGCCAGCACCGGTACACACCCGCTCAGCGGGCTGACACCCACCTCTTGGTACAGCTTCATCTGCTCGGATTGCTGTTTGGCCATATCGTCACCCACCCGTTCCTTGATGGCCTCGATCTCGGGCGCCAGCACCCGCATTTTGGCCATACTGACGTATGAACGGTAGGTTAACGGTGTTAGAATGAGTTTTACAAACACCACCAGGGCAATAATCAGCAAGCCGTAGTTGGAAATAAATTTCTCAAGCAGGTTGAATACCGGCACGAAGAAATATTTGTTGATGGGCTTCAGCACGGAGTACCCCAGATAGACGTTCTGGTCGAATTCGGGGGCTACCGTACCCAGCAGCTGGAAATCGTTGGGACCGTAGTAGAATGAGTATTGCCCTTTACCGGCTTTTACGTCGGCCATGGGTAGGGTTACGTCAGCCACCGCCGTTTTCACCACGCTCTTATCGTCAGGATTGACGAGCGTCAGGAAACTGGCTTTGGGCATGGGCGCGTTGCGGGCCACAAAACCAGCCAGGAAGTACTTGTGCTTGATCGTAAACCACTGAACGGGCTGATCGGCCGTTACGTCCTGATTACTGGTGCCTTCTGCCAGCTTCTCGAAGCTTTCGTCCGCCGTCAGGTAGTTGATCGTGGCCGACTGGACGTTGTTTGCCAGATCGTTTTCGTACTGCTGCATCCGGTCCTGCCAGTAAAACCGGATGTTATCGTTGGTTACCGAATTGCCCAGCCCATTCAGTTTTAAGTCATACGAGATTACGTAGCCTTCGGCCGGCACGGTATATACCTGTTCAACGGATTGGCCCGGAGCCACCTCGGCCGTGAAACGGATGGTCTGAGCCTGACCGCCAACGCTGCTATTCTGGGTCGACGTCTTGAAATACAGACGGTGAAGGTCTACCGGTCCGCGGTTGGTAGGCAGTTCGAGCCGCGTCTGGCTGTTACGCCCGTCGACCAGGACCAGCGGTTTCTGATCAAAGGTCTTGTAGTTTTTCAGTATTACCTCCTTCACCCGGCCACCAACCGTGCTGAAGGTAACTTTCATGTCTTTATTCTCCACAACGACATCGCGGGTTTCTCCCGTGGCTACGGTGGCGAAATCGCCGAAACGGGCGCGGGCCGTGGCGGAGTCAAGCGAAGGGCGGGCCGCGGATGCGGCCGTTGATGAGGTGCCGGAGGCAGTGGTAGGCGGGGTGGTTTGTGTTGTCTGAGCCGGTTTTTTGCCGGACTGAGCCGCATCGGGTGCGGGTTTTGGCACCAGCAGCTGATAACCGACCAGCATGGCCATTATCAGAACGATACCAATAAGTTGATTGCGATCCATTTTAGAAGTTTTCCGCTTTCGGATTGCGGTTTACAGTCGAAAACTACCCGCCCGGCATACCGGACTGATCGGCCAACTGTAAACCACAAACCAAAAACTATTTTGCGCAAAAATACGCCAATCTACCCGCTTAATCAACCGCGTCGACGGTTTCTACAGCCCTCGATTCAGCAGCGGTAGAATCGGCCGTACCAGCGGTACGTTTTTGCTGACTGTAGGTCAGGGCGGCCCGTACAAAATGGACAAACAGCGGGTGCGGATTCATGACCGTACTTTTTAACTCGGGGTGAAACTGAACCCCAACGAACCACGGATGACTGGCCAGTTCAACAATTTCGACCAGCCCCGTATCCGGGTTGATACCCGTTGGCCGCAGCCCGGCCCGTTCAAACTGATCCAGATAATCGTTGTTGAACTCGTACCGATGCCGATGCCGTTCGCTGATCTGGGTTTTTCCGTAAATCTGGTGGGCCAGCGAATCGCGCTTGAGCTTACAGGTGTAAGCCCCCAGCCGCATGGTACCGCCTTTGTCGGTAATTTCTTTCTGCTCGGCCATCATGCTGATAACCGGGGTGGCCGTATGCGGCTCCATCTCCGTAGAATGCGCGTCTTCCAGACCCATTACGTTGCGGGCATACTCGATAACGGCCATCTGCATACCCAGGCATATACCTAGGAACGGAATCCCGTTTTCCCGTACGTAACGAACGGCATTGATCTTGCCTTCGATACCGCGCTCGCCAAAGCCGGGGGCTACCAGCACCGCATCCAGCTCGCGCAGCGCGTCGGCGCAGTGGTGTTCATCGACCAGGGTTTCTGACTGAATCCACTCCAGCTTTACCTTGCATTCGTTCTGCGCACCGGCATGAATGAAGGATTCGGCGATTGATTTATAGGCGTCTTTCAGCTCGATGTACTTCCCCACCAGACCGATCCGAACTTCGTCGCCGGGGTTCTTGAGCCGCCCCAGAAAACTCTTCCAGGCATCCAGATCCGCATCTTTGTCGTTATACAGATCGAGCATGTAGAGCGCCCGCTGGTCGAGCCGTTCTTTCTGCATCAGCAGGGGGACGTCGTAAATCGTCTCGGCGTCGATGGCTTCAATGACCGAATTGACCTGTACGTTACAGAAGAGCGCAATCTTCCGCCGGATGTCCTGCGGCAGCGGGTGCTCCGTACGGCAGACGATGATGTCAGGCTGAACCCCATTCTCGAGCAGCATCCGGACCGAATGCTGGGTCGGTTTGGTCTTTAGCTCGCCCGCCGACTGCAGATACGGCACCAGCGTCAGGTGAATAACGAGCGTATCGTGCTCACCCAACTCGAACTTCAGCTGGCGAACGGCCTCCACGAACGGTAGCGACTCAATATCGCCCACGCAGCCGCCAATTTCGGTGATGATGATGTCGTACTCGCCCGTGTCGCCCAGCAACCGGATGTTGCGCTTGATTTCGTCGGTGATGTGGGGAACGACCTGCACAGTCTTACCCAGAAAATCGCCCCGGCGTTCGCGGGTGATCACGTTGTTGTAGATCCGGCCGGTGGTGATGTTGTTGGCCTGCGACGTGGGTCGGTTCAGGAACCGCTCGTAGTGGCCGAGGTCGAGGTCCGTTTCAGCCCCGTCGTCGGTTACGTAGCATTCTCCATGTTCGTACGGATTAAGCGTACCCGGATCAATATTGATATACGGATCGAACTTCTGGATGGTTACTGTAAGCCCGCGCGATTGCAGCAGTTTGGCAAGTGAAGAAGCAATAATGCCCTTGCCGAGCGATGACGTCACCCCGCCTGTGACGAAAATATATTTTGCGGATTTGGGTCCCGTAGCCGCCATGATTGAAACCTTGTTTGGTCGTTACGGGATATAAAGGTACGACAAAAAAGGGGGATTGGGTGGATCACAACCGGAAAAAAATCGGGGAGACGTCGTAAGCGGTTGGTGTTCAGTTACTGGCCCCACCCACTTTTTTTTATTTATTCTACGGCATCCGCGGCTGGTTTTCCCGATCGGCCCAACAACCCCCTTCGTCGGGTTACGTTTACGGGCTTTGCCTAGCCACCCGAGGCAAAACTTTCAAATACGGTCATGCCTCCATCAATGAAAATACTGGCTCCCGTAATGTAATCTGACAGATCCGAAGCCAGAAAAACGGCCAGATTACCGATATCCTGCGGTTGCCCAATCCGGTTATACGGAATAAGCCCCATCAGGGAGTTGTACGCCTGCGGAGTAGACCAGGCATCGCGATTGATGGGGGTCTGTATGGCCCCCGGGCAGATGCTGTTCACCCGAATCTGGCGGTCGCCGTATTCCTGCGCCAGCGACTGCATCAACATCTTAATGGCTCCTTTCGATGCGGCATAGTTGACATGACCGGCCCAGGGAATCAGCTCGTGCACCGAGCTCATACAGATGATTTTTCCCGTTGCGGCCGATACCTCCGGCCGGGGACCGCGACGCAGAAACTCCCGGATGGCCGCGCGGGCACACAGGAACTGCCCCGTCAGGTTCACGTCGATTACGGTATTCCACTGCTCCAGGGTAAGCTCGTGAAAGGCGGCATCCCGCTGCAGACCGGCGTTGTTGACCAGGATGTCGACCGTACCATATCGCGCGATGACCTCCGCGAACATAGCCTCTACCTCGGCTTCTTTACTGACGTCACACTGGGCGATCATACCGCTGCCCCCGGCACTGGTAATTTCGTCCAGCACCGCCTGGGCGGCCAGCTGGCTTTTCGATGATGAATAGTTGACAACAACCGTAGCGCCGGCCTGCGCCAGGGATTTGGCCACTCCCGTTCCGATGCCGCTGCTTGCTCCTGTAACGACAGCAATCTGTCCTTTTAATACGTCCTGCATACTTTACCAGCTTGTTATATTCTTAGTAAGACAATCGGACAGATTTTGTTTTCGATCCGTTTGGCTCCGATTATTGTAATTAAGCGCCAAAGCGGTTCTTTATCAGCCACGCTGGCCTCTGTCTACGTATCGCTTTCTTACAATTCAGGACCTCCTTCTGCCCATGTTCACTACAAAACGTGTTCCATTCGCCATCGTGTTTCCGTTCGCCTGGCGCGCCGTCTTGCTGTTTTTTGTTTATTCAACGCTGATCTGCACCCTCTACACCTTTGCTGACTGCACGTTTCTGGCCATTCCGTTTGTACCCGTAGCGACCATCGGTACGGCCGTTGCCTTTTACGTCGGCTTCAAGAACAATTCGTCGTACGACCGTCTGTGGGAGGCTCGCCGGATTTGGGGAAGCCTGACCAACGCGAGCCGCTCCTGGGGTATCATGGTGCTCGACTACGTAACAGCGGCCGATGCCGATGACCCACTACCCCGCCTGGCCCATCGCGACCTGGTATATAGGCATTTGGCTTACCTGACCGCTATTCGGGTACAGCTGCGGCAAAAACCCGTCTGGGATCTTCATCACGACCCGGCTCATGAGGTCATTGAGCGCATCAAAGAGTTCAAACAATGCAGCCTGGATAAGGAACTGAGCCGATTCCTGTCCGACGATGAAGTTGAGGCCATTATCAAACACCCCAACCCGGCCACTTACCTGCTTCGGCAGCAGTCGGCTCAACTGCGCGACCTGCGCGATCGGGGTTACCTGAGCGATTTCTACCACGTCGATCTGGAGCGGATGCTGGTTGAATTTTACAACCAGCAGGGTGCCTGCGAACGGATTAAGTCGTTTCCGTTTCCCAGGCAGTATGCGTTCTTCAGCTACCTCTTCACCTGGCTGTTTATTCTGGTCCTCCCCTACGGCCTGCTCAGCGAAATGGCCAAATTCAGCGGCTGGCACATCTGGCTGACCGTACCCTTCTTCACCGTCATCGCCTGGATTTTCAATACCATGGAGATTGTGGGAGATACCAGCGAGAACCCTTTCGAAAACAGCATTAATGATATACCCATGACTGCCATATGCCGCAATATCGAGATCGATCTGCGCGACATGCTGGGTGAAACCGAACTCCCGAAACGGGTTCAGGCCGTCAATAATATCCTGATGTAAGGCCCCCCCGACGGACTGCAGCACAGGTTCCGGTTTATCATCATTTTTATAAAATTGGATTCTTACCATGAAAAATAGCGTGCGGTAACGGCGAAGTCCAATCTTTTCAAATTATTGGAAAAATACAACTCACATGCCATTTATAGGGACTTGTTGTACTTTTCCGATAATTGCACTATTCTGTTTATAACGAATTGACTTTTAAGATGAATCTTTGAAAAACAGGACTTTCTAACGGGTTCGACACTTGCATTTAGCCGCCTGACAGCCACACCTTTGTCACGGTAAAACCAAATTTCAAACCACAATGAAACAGTTCCGTTTATCAATTGCTGTACTGCTATCAGTATGGAGTCTGGCTGGCATGGGAGGTGCAAAAGCTGACACAGGTTCGGGAGTTAGTGGGGTGAAAGTCGTGAAGTCCGAAAGCAAAAAAGTTCGTTTGTATACACAGGCAAGTCTGCCCGTAGATGTCGCTATCATCGACGCCGACGGCAACGTGCTTTACCGCGGTGAAACGAAAGGCCAGAAACAGGCCATGACGTCGTTTAACCTCAACAGCCTTCCCGATGGACAGTACTACATCACGGCCGGCAACAACGCCTGGTGGATGTCGCAGGCGCTGACCATCAAAGGAAATTCGCTGACCATCGACGAGCGCAACCTGCAGCAGCTCACGCAGCCAACCCTGACGGCGTACGAGAAAAATAAAATAGAAGTAAGCCTGCCGGCTACAAACGTCGATCACGCCAACGTAGTCATCTACGATGCGCAGAGCAACCCGGTATATACCGATACGTTCAAAGGGTCGGTTCGTCGGTTCGACCTGTCGTCACTGCCCGCCGGTTCGTACACGTTTGTGGTAGGTCCTGATCAAAAGCAGTTTACCTCGCGGATCGACGTTCGCTAGTTCGTTTCAGCGAGTCATCCAGTATCTAGTTTCCCAGTACCATTTCACGACTTGATGAGCCGTCTTTTCGGACAGGACGGCTCACCCACTACCAGAACCTCCCGCTGCTTTCTCCCGAGAGCAGCGGGATTTTTTTGGCGTCACTTTCCCACTGTGAGCGTCCCGATCATCCTACCACTTCGGCCGGCGGATTCTCGGGGTCCTTCTTTTTCTGCTGGTTGATGAGCCGTTCGAGTTGGGGAGTCAGGTCGGGTTCGTCGCCACGCAGCCGCATAATAGAGAGTTCTTTCATTTTAGACTCGAATACGATATCGACTTCGCGACCGTACGTATTGGCGGGCGTGTAGAGCCAGTCCGCATGCGCTTCGGCGCGGGCTTTAGGGTCTTCGTAATCCCGGCGCGAGTTGGAATAATGAACCACCGGCCGAACATCCCAGGTATCGTAGGCCATCAGGAAGGCTTCCTGCTCGGTGAGTCCGTCGGGGTGAAGTGAGTGGTGAAAATAATCGAAGACGATGGGGGTTCCGATCCGCTCATGAACCGGCACCAGATCCCGAACCGAGTACAGACTGGGGCGATCGTCATTCTCGACCGTTAGCCGGGCACGCAGGTTTTCTGACAGGCGGTTGAAATTGGCGCAAAACCGATTTATAGTGGCCATTTTATCGCCGTAGGTGCCGCCCAGGTGAATGTTGATTTTGTTCCAGTGCGATGGCGTCAGTCCCATCAGGTCGAATACATCGGCATGGTATTCCAGGTCCTTGATCGTGTTGGTCAGCACGCTTCCCTGCCCCGCAAGATGATTAAACGGCCCGGGATGTACCGTTAGCCGAATGGGGCGACTACCAATCTCTTCCAGCGTGGCCCGAATCTCCATGAAGTCGGGTAACTCGGCAATCTTATATTCCGAGGCCCAGGGAAACAGATCCGACGACACCCGAAACAGCCGAAATCCGTGCTCCAGGTTCCAGTCAACGATTGTAAGCAGGTCCTGTACGTTTTTCAGAGCCAGTTCCGAGGCATAGGCCAGGCCGCGGCTCTGGAACGTTTTTTTGATCATGCCCCGGTTGGTCATGATTTTGTTAGCCTGTAAATTGAGGTTGATACAGGCGTAACCAACAGTAGGTGATGAATCGATCATAAGGGTAAAACCGGAACAGAGGCATCCTGGTTTACTGACCGTTCGTTCAAAAGTCCCGAAAACCTGCCCACATTCGGTTACAACCGCTTATTTTTCCAACCTAACGGAGTCTATTCCGATGAAAAAACTATACCCTTTCTGGGTAGGATCGTGTGCATTGCTGCTAACGAGTTGCCTGAACATAAAATCAGTAAACACGTTCAGCACGGCCACCCAGGCGGGTCTGCAACCCAGTCCTGCCCTGCCCGTAACGTTTGAACGAATCTACCGGTACCGAACCCTGACCGATTCGCTCAGTCGACATCCATTCAACCGGATTCCTGTTATCGGACTCGATTTTGACAGTGAGGTCGGTCGCGACTCGCTGGCGTCGTACCGCCGGGCCGATAGTCTGATGCTGGCCGGAACAACGTTGCTGGTCAACTATTTCAAGGGAATAGCGGCTTTATCGGCCACGGGCAGTTCGTTTAAACCGGTTCAGCTGAAATCGGCTTCATTCGATGCGTTCATGCAGGGATCGGTGGTCAAACTAACCCCCGAAGAAACCGTTGCGTTTAACCGGGTGCTGTCGGTAGTCGGCACCCTGGCCACGAGTGGCTACCGGCAACGTACCCTCAAAGCCCTGCTGAATCAAAGCTATCCGGATGTCAGGCAGGTACTCGGCGTACTGATCTTCGCCCACGAGCGACTGGCCGATGTCGTGGCCATCAGTCGGGAGCAGCAGTATAACACGTATAAGAACGGACTGATTCGGGACCCGGCCCTGTCGTATACCCAGAAGCGTGAACTCGCTCAGCAATGGCTACGCACCAGCCAGGAGACCGAGCTCAACAGGCAGGCCGTTCAAACGCACGTGAAAACGCTCAGCACCATCCGGGCCGGCTATGACCAACTTTACGCCAGTCGTAACCACCTGACCCGGAAAGACCTCGTCTCAAGCCTGGGTGGTTACGTTGCCACTCTCCAACAACTTCATACTGATCTAGAGCAACTTAGGCCCGTTTATGGAAGACTTGTCCCCTGAACAAATCGTCGAGCTCGCCAACGGATACCGGAGCCTGGCCCGGTCGTTGAACGAGTTTCAGGTTAGCCACTGGCCCGACCTGACGGTCGAGCAACACCTGGATCTGAACGCCTATCAAAGTAGTTTATTAAACCGGGCTCAGGATTTGCAGACCCTGGCCGTTCGCCCGGCTTTTCGGGACGCTGCTGAGCTGATTGCCCGCATTCAGCAGGCTACCACCGATGCACAGGACAGCCTGAAGCGTATTCGTAACCTGACCATTGCCCTGAACATTGGGGCCATTACGGTGGCTTTGGCCTCCTACATTGCCCGGGCCAATCTGCGGGGCATCCAGACGGCCCTGCGCGAGCTGGGCGATCTGTTGAGCATGAGCGAAGAAACGACCTGACAACGAAGCGGCCTGTTACCGGAGATCAAAGAACTCCGGTAACAGGCCGCTGCCACTGGTACTGACGCGTTACAGAATCAGACCCGAAGCCGATTTCACCCCGACCAGTTCAACCTCGAATACGAGATCCTGGCCTGCCAGCGGGTGGTTCGCATCAAGCGTCACACTGGTATCCGTCAAATCGCGTACGATAACAGGAATGGGACGTGGATTACCGTCTTCGTGCATATTCAGGGTCATGCCTAACTCGAGCGGGATATCATCGGGAATATCGGAGCGATTCAGCGTAAAAATCATGTCTTCATTGGCCGGGCCGTAGGCGTCTTCCACCGGGATATTGATGGTTTTCTTTTCGCCCTGGCTCATGCCCGCCACGCCATCATCGAAGCCTTTGATGACCTGGCCGCTACCGACCGTAAATTCAAGGGGGGTGCGGCCGGCCGACGAATCGAAAATCGTACCATCGGTCAGGGTGCCGGTATAATGCACCTGAACGGTGTCGCCGGATTTTGCTTGTGCCATAATTGGGTTGGTTTTGTAAAAGCAGCCGCAAACCTACCGAAACTTCCGGCAAGCCGTTAGCTATACGCTAATTTTTGACCAACTCGTTATGGCGGCCAAAAGTTCAGCCTGGGTAGATTGAGTATGGTCTTCGTTATACCACCGCTGGGCCCGCTCAACGGCTTCTGAAAGGGGTAACTGCTCGGTTTTCCAGGTTTGCATACGGGCCTGGAGTCCGGCTGGCCGTGGCCCCCAGGTACCAATTTCTTCGTACGCGGGCCGGGTGATTGGTATTTCGCGCAGGCAGATCAACTTGGGAATCGAGCGCCCCCCGTTGGTCAGGTAATCATTCATCAGGCCGGGGTTTTTATCCCGCAACAGAAACCGAAGACGTATCCGATCTGTCTCCCCCGCGATCCGGTGTAGTACGGGAATCAGTTGAGCGGCATCCCCACACCATGACTCGGTCAGGACCAGCCATATCCACGGTTCGGAAAGCTGGGCCAACGCGTTTTTCAGATCATCGGACACCACCGTCAGTCTGTTCAGGCGACTCATGCGGTGCAGATTCAGCTTGGTATAGCCGAGGATTTCGGGGGTGTTGTAGTGCGGGTCATCGGAGGTGGTTAGCCCCTGGGCAAACAGGTCGGTCGAAAGCTGGACATACTGCTCATACGTCAGTGCTGACGCGATCAGTTCGGACGTAATGAGCGGAGAAGCGATTTGCATATGATCAACGGATGTGTTTTCCACAGCAACAGCCGGGTGACCTGGTTTCGTTCAGGATTATCGATGGGGTCAACAATCGACGGGAGTCCTCCTGGCCTTGGCAGTGGCTGCGAGCCGTTCAAAAACGCAGCATGGGCCGGCGACCGACAGCCACCGACCCATGCAGACAAACCGCTAACGGGCTGTTTGTTAGTACGCGCGGGCAAACACGACCCGGCCGGCCGATGGTTTGCCGGAGAAGATACATACGCCTTCTTCAGCTTCCTGATCGAAGGGAATACAGCGAATCGTGGCTTTGGTAGCCTCCTTGATGGCTTCCTCGGTCTCCGATGTGCCATCCCAGTGCGCCAGGATAAAGCCACCTTTCTCAATTTGCTCCTGAAAGTCAGCAAACGTATCGACCCGGAAGGTGTTTTCCTGCCGGAAGCGGCTGGCTTTGTTGTAGATCGTCTGCTGAATATCCTCCAGCAGCGCCTGAATGCGTTCGGTCAGTCCTTCGAAGGGAACTGTTTCCTTGGTTTTAAGATCCCGGCGAGCCATTTCTATGGTTCCGTTTTCCAGATCGCGGCCACCCATGGCCAACCGAATCGGTACGCCACGGAGTTCATACTCGGCAAATTTCCAGCCGGGCTTGTTGGCATCTGAGTCGTCGTATTTGACCGATATGCCCGCCTTACGCAGCTCAGCAACCAGCGGTTTCAGCTTGGCCGACAGGGCGTCCAGCTGCTCGTCGTTGCGATAGATCGGCACAATAACTACCTGAATGGGCGCGAGTTTGGGCGGCAGAACCAGGCCGTCGTCATCGGAATGGGCCATGATCAGGGCCCCCATCAGGCGGGTCGACACCCCCCATGACGTACCCCACACATAATCCAGCTGATTCTGTTTGCTCAGGAACTGCACGTCGAAGGCCTTGGCAAAGTTCTGCCCCAGGAAGTGCGAGGTGCCCGCCTGCAGGGCTTTGCCATCCTGCATCATAGCCTCGATACACAGGGTGTCTTCGGCGCCGGCAAATCGCTCGTTTGGGGTTTTATGTCCTTTCACCACCGGCATTGCCATCCACTCTTCAGCAAACCGGGCATATACCTCAAGCATCTGATGGGTTTCGGCCTGGGCTTCGTCGGCAGTGGCGTGGGCAGTGTGCCCTTCCTGCCAGAGAAATTCGGACGTGCGCAGAAAGATCCGCGTGCGCATTTCCCACCGCACGACATTGGCCCACTGGTTGATGAGCAGGGGCAGATCCCGGTAACTCTGGATCCAGTTTTTGTAGGTACTCCAGATGACCGTTTCCGAGGTGGGCCGTACGATCAGTTCCTCTTCCAGTTTTGCCTCCGGATCGACGATTACGCCCGAGCCGTCTTCAGCGTTCTTCAGCCGGTAGTGGGTCACCACCGCGCATTCTTTGGCGAACCCTTCAACGTGACTGGCTTCTTTGCTCAGGTAGGACTTTGGGATGAACAACGGGAAGTATGCATTCTGGTGGCCGGTTTCCTTGAACATATCATCCAGCGCCCGCTGCATTTTTTCCCAGATGGAAAAGCCATAGGGTTTGATCACCATACAGCCCCGTACGGCTGAGTTTTCGGCCAGATCGGCCTTCTTGATCAGTTCATTGTACCACTCGGAATAATTCTCACTACGGGAAGGAATTGCTTTTGCCATGACGGGAGGGGATTTCGGCCGCCGATTCTCGACCAACCGCTGTTCAGAACCGGGTGGCTGAACGCTGCTGATCGAAGACCCGTACCGAAACCTTAATACTTTTTTTGAATACGGTTTAAACCCTTCGATTCTAATTAGAATCTAATGAATGAAAAGTTGCAAAGATAGGTTTTTATCCTATTTTTGTAATCAAACGATCCACATCCGTGTTATGTGCATACGGCGGTTGGTCCGACAGGTTTTACTACGAAAATTCCCTTGCCAAATGAACAAACAACGCATATACAGCTATCTCACGCTGGCCGTGCTGATGGGTTTCTGGAGCTGTTCATCCAGCCGCCAGACAGCCCAGAACACCGGCGAAGTGGATGACTTGTACGGCAATTCTGCCAACGCAGTAGTGTACGCCGACAATTCGTCCGACGCGTCGTCGGTAGCGCAACGCCCCAGTCGGCAGCAGCGGCAACAGCGGTTGGGCCGCAACGACAATCCGGACTACGCCCTCAACGACGAACAGCAGGGCTACAATGCCAATGCGGACGAGTATTACTCGGAGCTGAGCACCCGCAAATTGAATCGGGGTCTTTCGCCGGATCCGGGCTGGAACGACAGCGGCACGAACGCCTATAACTCCGGCTTTGTCAATGGCTACAACGCAGCGCAAACGTCAGCTCTGAGCTGGAATCGCTGGGGCTTCAACAACATGGGCTTCTTTAACGGCTTCAACATCGGGTTGGGTGTCGGCGCTTTCGGCTATTCGCCCTGGGGCTTCAACCGGTTTGGCTACGGCGGCTTTTACGATCCGTTCTGGGGCAGTTCGATGGCGTACAGCCCGTTCTACTCGCCCTTCGGTTACGGTGGCGGCTTCTACGATCCGTTCTTCAGCCCGTATGGTTTCGGTGGTTTCAACTCCTTCTACGGAGGAGGCTGGGGCGGTGGATGGGGTCGTCCGGTGTACGTCAACAACGTAACCGTGGTCGGCGCAGATCCGTACCGCGTCAACCGGACCTACGGTGCCCGTACAGGCGGCTCATCGGGTCGGTACAACAACGGCTTCGTAAACACCCCGCGCTCGGCTAATGCCAACAACGGCGGTCGGTCGGGTAGCTACAGTGGCTCGGGCAGCAGTCCAGTATACAGCAACAACACCGGTTCGGGTACCTATGCCGCTCCGCGTCGTAACAGCCGGGGCGCCTACTACTACGACAACGGCTCGTCGGTCAGCGGTGGCCGGGCCAGCAGCACGACAACGCCGACCTATAGCAACCGGCCTACGCCTTCGTATAGCGGTAGCGGGTCGAGCAGTGACTACTATGCAGCCCCCCGTCAGAACAGCCGGGGTAGCTATACGCCCCCCAGCAGTTCGGGTTCGGGCAGCTACAGCAGTGGCCGCAGCAGCTACAGCCAGCCAAGCCAGCCACAGCGCACGTATAGCGCGCCGAGCTATCAGAATCAGTCACGTACCTACAGCCAGCCAAGCCAACCCAGCTATTCAGCTCCTGCTCCCTCCTACAGCGGAGGTTCGCGGGGCGGTAGCAGCAGCGGTGGCGGTGGATACTCCGGCGGTGGTGGTGGCGGTTCGCGCGGCCCACGCTAACAACCGCTTCGTTTACCCATAAAAAAACCCGCCGTTTGCGACAAACGGCGGGTTTTTTCGTTATTAGCAGTACTACCGTTAAACATTGCCGGGCGACCCCTGTCAAAGGGCAAAAAACGGATTCACGACAACCACTTCCATGAAGAATAAGCTCTTACTACTCTCAGGAATGCTCCTCGGCGCAGGAGCCTCCTTTGGCCAGACCGGCGATATCTATTCCGGAGAGGCCTTTCGCTTCTCCGAGATTCAGCAGACCGGTACTGCCCGTTTTCGCGGATTAGGTGGCAACCAGGCCGCCCTCGGTGGCGATGCCAGCTCTTTGTTTGGCAACCCGGCCGGCCTGGGATTCTACAACCGCTCCGAGATCAGCATCAGCCCAACGCTCAACCTAAACAGCAGCCAGGCGTCGTTTCTGGGCAGTTCCCTGTCCGAAAATGGAGCCAAGTTTTCGGTGGGTCAGCTGGGGTTGATTTTTGCCGGGGGCGACAACGGTAACCGGCGGTGGCGCCGGACAACGTTTGGCGTAGGGTACCACCAGAATATCAATTACTTCAACCGATTTACGTTTCAGGGGCGTAATAACCGCTCTTCCTTCGTAGATCCTATTATTCTGGATGCCAACGCCCGCAATGTTACGGGTAGCCAGATCGACGCCGAGTATGATCCGAACACGAATCAGGCCACCGACCTGCTGGCAGCTGCCTACCAGTTATTCCTGGTCAATGGCAGCCCGATTGGCCAGAATGACAGCGGTGCTCCATTCTCCCGGTTCGATGCCAACCGTCCCCGCGATCAACGCAACACCTTCGAGTCAACCGGGTCGCAGTCGCAGTGGACGTTCGCCTATGCCGGTAACCTGGACGATAAACTCTACCTGGGCGTTAACGTCGGCCTGTCGAGCGTGCGGTACAACTCGGAGAATGTGCTGACGGAGTTCATCGTAAATGGTCAAACGTTTGATAACTATTCCCAGCGGGATCGGCTAACAGTTCGGGGTAATGGCTTCAACCTATCGGTAGGGGCTATCTATAAACTGACTCCCGAGCTGCAACTGGGAGCTACCGTAGCTACCCCTACGTTCATGAGCATCCGGGAAACGTTCAACCAGGGCCTGAGCGTGGTAGCCCGCGACCCGGCTCTGCCGTTGATCGGCAATGCGGTCGATGTATATCCCAATGATTTCAACTATAGCATTACTTCGCCATTCCGGGCGTCGGGTGGAGCGACGGTGTTTTTGGGGAAAGGTAAGATTGGTTTCCTGACCGCATCGGCCGAATACGTCGGCTACGGTGGCATTCGCGCCAACACGACTAACAACAGCAATGCGCAGGCCAACAGCGATTTCCGGAACGATGTACGCAACTCGGTACAGACCACCTATCAGAATGTGATTAACTTCCGGGGCGGAGCAGAGTTCCGCGCGGGTCAGTTCCGGATTCGGGGTGGGGCCGCTTACCTACCTGATCCGTACATCTCCCGGCTGGACAACATCGACCGGAGCCGGCTGCTGCTCTCGGGTGGCGTGGGTCTTCGCAACGAGCGTTTCTTTGCCGATGTTTCGGGCACTTACAACACCTTCAAGTCGGCCTTCACCCCCTATACCCTGCCCAACTCAGCCGATTACGGTTCCGCCCAGATTACGAACAACAATACCAACGTGACCTTATCGGTCGGCACGTTCTTCTAATCCGTTTCGCACGAGTACTAAAAAAAGGAGTCAGATCTGGTCTGACTCCTTTTTTAGGCCCGGAAAAGTTTGCTTACAGCCAGGCTCCCACCTGCAGCAATACTTTTTCGGCCGTGGTCTCGCCGGGCACAGTGAGCGTGGCCTGCCGGTAAAAGGGCAGCCGATCCTGATAACGCTGCTGCAGGGTTGCCAGCAGCTCGGGATCGTTGGAGCGATACAATGGCCGGTCATCGGTGTTATGGGCCAGCATCCGCCGTACCAGCGTCTCTACGGGCACATCCAGAAACACAGACAAACCAGTAGCGTTGATATACGCCATATTATCGTGAAAGCAGGGCATACCGCCCCCCGTCGACACAACCAGGCTCTGCCCCGGGCGGATGGTGCGCAATACCCGCCGTTCAGCCTCCCGAAAGTACGCTTCGCCATCGGTTGCAAAAATGTCAGCAATTGACCGGCCCTCCTCCCGAACAATCATTTTATCGGTGTCGACGAAACGACAGCGCAACGCATCGGCCATACGCTTCCCCACCGTACTCTTGCCCGACGATGGCATACCAATCAGGAAAATATTCTTCATGTCTCAGGATGACAATGAGTGAATGGGTGATTGAGTGGTAGTACCGAAGGTTTCACTCAATCACTCATTCACCCATTCACTAACTGCTTAACAACGGCTGCGTCGGGGGTGGTGTTGAAGTGCCATTTGCCGCGAACCACGCCGTCTTTGAGGAGCCAGGTGCCGGGGTTCGACCGCATGATTGTTTTCAGCACGGTGCCATCTACTTTGTAATAGGGTAAACCTGTCAGCTGGTATTCATTCAGGAAAGCGTTGATCTCCCCGTCGCTCACCGACGTCAGCAGCGCGGGCGTAACCCCCGACCCTTTCAGCCCTTCTACCAGCGACCGAATGGCCGGGATGCTACCGGCGTCAATGTCGTTCGTATTCTTCACGATGACGAACAACCGGTTCCCCTCAAATGTCTGCTGCGTAAAGTCACCCTCGTCGTTCCAGACCCGATAGTCGGTGATTTTGGGCTTGGCGTTTTCATTCACCAGCACCATTTCTTTGAATTTGTAGCTCGGATCGGTAGGGTATTGGTCAAATTCGGCCGTTTTGCCTTCTTTTTCCATGATGTACCGGTACCGTAGCGGCTCCGACGGCTTCATCTGAGCTGGAATGCTTTTACCGACGGCATACGGCAGCAGATCGAGGGGTGGCAAGAACTGAATGGCGTAAATCCCCAGTCCCAGAGTCAGCAGGGTAGTAAGTGCGACCAGCCAGCCTGTTTTTCGTGGCTTGATCCGATTCCGGTGGCCGATGATAAACAGGATCAGTATGGTCAGGACCACATCTTTCCCGAACGAGGTCCAGGGTTTTAGTTTGATCGCATCCCCGAAACAACCGCAGTCGGTTACCCGATTAAAATAGGCCGAATAGAAAGTTAGGAATGTAAAGAAGGCAATCAGGAAAAACAGCAGCCAGGTCGTCAGCTTGGGCTTATACGAAGCCAGCAGGGCAACCCCAAGAATGATTTCGGCCGCGCAGAACAACACCGACATCGCCAGCGTAAACGGCACCAGCGCCATGAAAAAGTCATGCAGTAGCGGCACGTCCTGGGCAAAGACTTCGAAATATTCCTCAAACTTGATCTGGGTGCCAACCGGGTCGTTGAGTTTGATGAGTCCGGAGAAAATAAAGATCGCACCGACCAGGAAGCGGGCAATCCGGGCTGCCCATAACATAGGCGGGGTACCGGTCTTCAGTTTAGGCGGGGTGGCAGTGGGGTTCATACGAAGCAGCAGGTGATGAACAAGGTATATCGACAAGGAAGAGGCCAACAGGCTTCTGAATAAAGAAGGCCGGTTGCGGACTCCCTTCGTCGGTCAGTCTTAATGGGTCAGTTTGATTAAACAGAAAACGGCGTAATTGATCATATCCATATAATTGGCATCAACCCCTTCCGATACCAGGGTGTTTCCCTGATTATCTTCTATTTGCTTGGTTCGGAGCAGTTTCATCAGGATGATGTCTGTCATCGAGCTGACCCGCATGTCGCGCCAGGCCTCGCCGTAATCGTGATTCTTGGCAAAGAGCAGATCAATAACCCGGCCAATCTGTTCGTCGTAATGATGTTCGAGTTCGTCGGTGGGCAGGTCGGTTCGGCTGTCATTCTGCAGGGCGAGCTGGATGAGCGCCATGACGCAGTAGTTGATAATCCCGACAAATTCCGGCTCGATGCCCTCACCTACTTTGCTGATACCGGTTTCCTGCAGGGTGCGAATCCGCTGGGCTTTGATGTAGATCTGATCGGTGATGCTGGGCAGCCGCAGTATTCGCCAGGCAGTGCCGTAATCTTTATTTTTCTTCAGGAAGAGATCCTTGCAACGCTGGATAACCTGCCGATATTGAGTTTCGGTTTCTGACATCGTCATTTGTAGTCGTAGATCGTCAACGGTCGTCATCACCTGCGCAGTCTGATCTGACCACAAATGACCATCAATGACGCCAAATGACAATTTTGATGCCGAAAGTTACGAAAAAAACGCTGAACTGCCGGGGCAGGCTGGTTTCCCTCGACACCCCCGTGGTGATGGGCATCCTGAACGTAACCCCCGATTCCTTCTTCGCCGGGAGCCGCGTCTCGCCCGAATCGACACAGCCCAACGGGGTGCTGGAGCGGGCCGAAAGCATGCTTCGGGCCGGCGCTACGTTTCTGGATATCGGTGGCTATTCGACCCGGCCCGGTGCGGCCGATGTTAGCCCTGCTGAAGAAGCCGACCGGGTTCTACCCGCTATTGATACGATTCTCCGCCATGTTCCGAATGCCCTTATTTCTATTGACACGTTCCGGGCTTCGGTAGCGCGGCAGGCCGTTGAAGCCGGGGCTTGTATGGTCAACGATGTGTCGGGCGGTAATCTGGATGCTGACATGTTCAGTACCGTTGCCGACCTGGGAGTGCCTTACGTGCTGATGCACATGCGTGGAACCCCGCAAACTATGCAGTCGCTATCCAACTACACCAACCTGGTCACTGAGGTGATTGATGAACTGGCTCTTCGGCTGAACGAATTGCGGGCCCTGGGCGCCAAAGATATCGTCATTGACCCCGGATTTGGGTTCGCCAAGACAATTTCTCAAAATTTTGAGTTGTTACGCGAGCTTACCGCTTTTCATTATTTCGATGAGCCCCTGCTGGTGGGTTTGTCGCGCAAGACAACGATATGGAAAACGCTGAATACGACGGCCGATAAGGCGCTGAACGGGACTACTGTGCTGAACACCGCAGCCCTGCTCGGCGGAGCCTCGATTCTGCGGGTTCATGATGTCCAGGAAGCTGTAGAGGCCATAAAATTGACGCAGCCACTAACTTTTTTTTAGTGCTCCTCTTGCGATTACAAGATCAAACCTCTACTTTTGCATTCCCAAACGACAACAACCACTTGTCAGCCGGGAAACGATCTGGTAGCTCAGCTGGTAGAGCAATACACTTTTAATGTATGGGTCCTGGGTTCGAATCCCAGCCGGATCACCAGAAAATGCAAAGCCGCTCGAATGAGCGGCTTTTTTTTGTGCTTTATCAGCATAGCAAGCAGGCAAGGCGGCTGTACTGCCTTGCGCACGCCTTTGCCTGCCTTCCGTTTTACCGCAGCAGCGGAGGCAGGTGCCGGCACTCCGCTTATACTCGTTCTTCCCCAATCTTACCGGGTCAACATCGCATAAATTGGTTTTCATGAACGATAGACCGGCAAAAAGAGCTGCATTATGCTCTGCATAACGCCAAAGTATCGATTTAAATACTACTATATTTTTAGTTTTACACGGGTTGGTTGTTGTGTTTATTTCAGCGGTTTGCAACAAGCTGTCTGTCATTTATTCACTTTCCAAGAACAATTATAATCAAATTCACAATCGAGACTATTCACGAACAAATTCCGCCAAAAGCGATTTTTGCCAAATATTTTTTGTATTATATTGCATGACTTTGTCGCAAACGCCCATCATTTCGGTAGTCAACTCCTGATTTATTTACCTGCCGAAATCCATTAGTTTTTTCAAATTTCGTAATACATCCAGTCGTTTTTTGCAACTGTCGCAATACAGGGTAGAAAACTGACGAGTAACCCCAACACTGTTACGACCATGTCTGATCAGGTTGACCAACCCACGCAGGCCAATACAGGCCTTTATCGTTCTGAGTTTGAACACGACAACTGTGGTATCGGCTTTGTTGCCCATATCAAGGGCCGCAAATCGCACCAGATTGTTTCGGATGCGCTCCAGATGCTTCGGCGTATGGAACACCGGGGTGCTGTTGGCTCAGAACCCAACTCCGGCGATGGGGCGGGGTTGCTTATCCAGATCCCGCACGAGTTTTTCGTCGACGAAACCCGTAAACTCGGCGTTCATCTGCCGCCAGCACTCGAGTACGGCGTCGGGATGGTGTATTTCCCAAAAGATGTCTGGCTGCGTGAAGAATGCCGCGCGGTACTGAACCGGAAAATGAAACGCCTGGGGCTGGAACTGCTCTGCTACCGGGTCGTACCGGTCAACAACAGCGACCTGGGCCATGGGTCGCGCTCCTGCGAGCCGCAGATGGAACAGGTGTTTATCAAACGCCCGGCCGATATTACCAATCCTGACGATTTTGAGCGTAAACTATACATTCTTCGTAATGCCAGCACCCGAATCATCAACGAAACGGTAGCCGGAGTCGATACCTTCTATTTTTCCTCGCTGTCCTGCCGAACGATTACCTATAAAGGGCAGCTGACAACCCTGCAGCTCGAACCGTACTTCCCCGATCTTCAAAATGAGGATGTGGTATCGGCACTGGGTGTAGTCCACTCGCGCTTTTCGACCAACACCTTTCCGTCCTGGAAGCTGGCCCAGCCATTCCGCTACATTGCACACAATGGCGAAATCAACACGGTTAGGGGTAACGTAAACTGGATGAAAGCCGCCGAGGGTCTGCTCGAATCCAGCAAGTTTACCAAGGATGAGATGGACATGCTGTTGCCCATCTGCGATCCGAAGCAATCCGACTCGGCTAACCTCGACAATGCGATCGAATTGCTCGTCATGAGCGGTCGTTCCCTGCCCCATGTCATGATGATGCTCATCCCGGAAGCCTGGGATGGTAACGAACACATGGACCCCGTCCGTAAAGCTTTTTACGAATACCACGCTGCGCTGATCGAGCCCTGGGATGGCCCCGCGTCCATATCGTTCACCGATGGCCGTATTGTGGGAGCCACTCTCGACCGGAATGGGCTGCGTCCGTCCCGCTTCTGGGTTACCAACGAAGACGTCGTCATCATGGCCTCGGAGGTGGGTGTACTGGATATCGATCCGGCCAAAGTGGTTCGCAAAGGCCGTCTGCAACCCGGCAAGATGTTCCTGGTCGATATGGAGCAGGGCCGCATCGTTGCCGACGAAGAGATCAAGGAACAGATCAGTACCCGTCAGCCCTACCAGCAGTGGCTTAACGAGAACAAAATCAGGATTTCGGATCTGGAAGCGCCCATCCGGTCGTACAACCCCTACGATCCGGCCAAGCTGCTGCGGATGCAGCAGGCCTTCGGTTTCACCTCCGAAGATCTGCGCATGATTCTGGCACCGATGGTCGAGACGGGCAAGGAAGCGCTCGGCTCCATGGGCACCGATGTGCCGCTGGCCGTTCTTTCGGAGCAGAGCCAGCATATGAGCCACTACTTCAAGCAGTTGTTTGCGCAGGTGACCAACCCGCCGATCGACTCGATCCGGGAGCGGGCAATCATGTCGCTGATTTCGTTTGTTGGCGCCACCTACAACCTGCTCAGCGAATCGCCCGAACATTGTCATCAGGTCGAACTGGACCAGCCCGTTCTGACCACCCCTGAATTTGACAAACTCCGGTTCATTGACCGGCCTAAATTCCAGGCCAAAACCATCAACTGTCTGTTTACGGCCGATGGCCAGGGCAAATCGCTGGAGCGCGCCCTCGATCGCATCTGCCGCTACGCCGAAGACGCCATTCAGGATGGTTATTCTATTCTTGTGCTGTCCGATCGCGCGATCGACTCGAGTCACGCCCCGATCCCATCGCTACTGGCTACCTCGGCCATTCACCATTACCTGATCCGGCAGGGGCTTCGCGGTAAGGTCGGTATACTGGTCGAAGCAGGCGACGTCTGGGAAACCCACCACGTGGCCACCCTCATCGGGTACGGCGCATCAGGGGTTAACCCGTACATGGCTTTTGAGACCATTGCCAGCATGAAAGAGAAAGGGCTTTTACAAGTCGATTACGATCTGGATAAGCTCTACAAGAATTACATCAAAGCCGTTAATGGTGAGTTGCTGAAGATCTTCTCGAAGATGGGCATCTCTACCCTGCAGTCGTACCAGGGCGCTATGATCTTCGAGTGTCTGGGACTGAACCAGGATGTTGTCAACCGCTACTTCACCGGCACCGTTTCGCGCATTGGCGGCATGAGCCTGGACGAAATTGCCCGCGAAATCCTGGTTCGCCACTGCATTGCCTACCCGCCGGCTCCGGTGGCCAACCCGCGGCTGGAAGTGGGCGGTATCTACCAATGGAAACAACGGGGGGAGAAACACATTTTCAACCCGGATACCATTCACCTGCTGCAACAGTCGACCCAACGGAACGACTATACATTATTCAAGAAGTACTCGAAGCTGATCGACGACCAGACGCAGAAGGCCATTACCCTGCGCGGTCTGTTGAAGTTCAGAAAAGGGACGCCCGTTCCCATCGACGAGGTTGAGCCGATCGAGACCATTTTCAAGCGGTTTGCTACCGGTGCCATGTCCTTCGGTTCGATCTCCTGGGAAGCTCATACCACCCTGGCCATCGCCATGAACCGCATCGGCGGCAAGAGCAACTCCGGCGAGGGGGGCGAAGACGAACTGCGCTATACCCCGTTGGCCAATGGCGACAGCATGAACTCAGCCATCAAGCAGGTGGCTTCGGGCCGGTTTGGGGTAACGAGCTACTACCTGACCAACGCCCAGGAATTACAGATCAAGATGGCGCAGGGTGCCAAACCGGGCGAAGGCGGTCAGCTACCTGGCTTTAAGGTCGACGACTGGATTGGCCGCACGCGCCACAGTACGCCGGGCGTCGGGCTCATTTCGCCCCCACCCCACCACGATATTTATTCGATCGAAGATCTGGCTCAGCTGATTTCTGATCTGAAAAATGCCAACCGGGCCGCCCGCATCAGCGTCAAGCTGGTGTCAGAGGCCGGAGTGGGTACCATTGCCGCCGGGGTAGCCAAAGCCCATGCCGACCATATTCTGATCTCGGGCCACGACGGCGGAACGGGAGCTTCGCCCCTGTCCAGTATCCGGCATGCGGGTTTGCCCTGGGAACTTGGCCTGGCCGAAGCTCACCAGACCCTGGTTCGAAACAAACTGCGCGGCCGCGTCACGGTTCAGACAGACGGCCAGATGCGTACGGGTCGGGACCTGGCGATTGCAGCTCTGCTCGGCGCTGAAGAGTTCGGCGTAGCTACCGCGGCTCTGGTTACGGCGGGTTGCATCATGATGCGGAAATGCCACCTGAATACCTGTCCGGTAGGAGTTGCGACCCAGAATAAGGAGCTGCGGGCCCTCTTTACCGGAAAGCCCGAACACGTAGTAAACATGTTCACCTTCCTGGCTATGGAGTTGCGGGAAATCATGGCTGAGCTGGGCTTCCGCACGGTGAACGAAATGGTTGGTCAGGCGCAGATGCTCGAACTACGCAGCGACCTCCCCCACTGGAAATACAAGCACATCAATCTCGACGCGCTGCTGTACAAAGAGCCGACGAACCTCGATGTGGCGCTTTTCAAACAGGAGGAGCAGAACCATTACCTCGACGACGTTCTCGATCGTAAGCTGATGGCCGTAGCCAAACCAGCGCTGGAGTCGGCCGAGCCCGTATACGCTGAATTTCCGGTACAGAACATTGACCGGAGCATCGGCACCATGCTCTCGAACGAAATTTCCAAGCAGTATGGCGGGCCTGGCCTACCCGAAAGCACCATTCATATAAAGCTGCGGGGTACGGCGGGCCAGAGCCTGGGTGCCTTTGCCACCAGCGGGATTAAACTGGAGCTGGAAGGCGATGCCAACGACTATTTCGGCAAAGGACTCTGTGGCGCTCAGCTGATTGTGTATCCCGACCGGGCCGCTACGTTCAAGCCCGAAGAGAACAGCATTGTCGGCAACGTGTCGTTCTACGGCGCCACCTCGGGCGAAGCCTTTATCCGTGGCATGGCGGGCGAGCGGTTCTGCGTTCGTAACTCCGGGGCCAAAGTGGTGGTAGAAGGCGTTGGCGATCACGGGCTGGAGTACATGACCGGTGGCCTGGCTATCATCCTGGGCCAGACGGGCCGCAACTTCGCAGCGGGTATGTCAGGGGGCGTTGCCTATGTCTGGGACCAGGATGGCACGTTTGCCAGCAAAGTCAACCCCGAAATGGTCAGTCTGGAACCGCTCAACGACGAAGATCAGAGCATAGTACGCGAGTTTGTCGATAAGCATTTCCAGTATACGACCAGCAACGTAGCCCTGGCGCTGATTCAGAACTGGACCGACCAGATCGGGCAGTTTGTGAAGGTGATGCCGTCCGACTTCCGGCAGGCGCTCGCCGGCCGCGGTATCTCACTGGCCGAGCAGATTCGGGACAAAAACGTTGTTTACCAGGATATCACAGTCGACGTGACGCAGGGATAAGCAGCCCCTGCCCGCAGCTATAAACGGAGCAGGCTGTTCTCCGGAACAGCCTGCCAGACAGATCAGATAAGCCGTAGACGCTTTACAAGAATGGGAAAACCTACCGGATTTTTAGAATTCACGCGCGAACTGCCCAAGAAGCGCGACCCGCAACAGCGGATTCACGATTACAAGGAGATTGAAATGCCGTTTTCGGAGCAGGATTCCCAACGGCAGGCAGCCCGCTGTATGGACTGTGGTACCCCCTTTTGCCATAGCGGCTGTCCGCTGGGTAACATCATCCCGGAGTTCAACGACGCCGTCTATGAGCAGAACTGGGGCTACGCTTACGAGATCCTGGCAACGACCAATAACTTCCCGGAGTTCACCGGCCGTATCTGCCCGGCGCCCTGCGAAGCCTCCTGCGTACTCGGCATCAACAAACCACCCGTTGCGATTGAATTCATTGAAAAATCAATTGCCGAAGTCGCTTTCGAACGCGGATATGTCAGCCCGAAGCCTCCCAAAGTGCGCACCGGCAAAACCGTTGCCGTCGTTGGTTCAGGACCGGCGGGGCTGGCAGCAGCGGCTCAGCTCAACAAGGCCGGGCATACCGTTACCGTTTTTGAGCGGGCCGATCAGATTGGCGGGTTGCTGCGGTACGGCATTCCTGACTTCAAACTGGAGAAATGGACCATCGACCGGCGACTGGCCGTTATGGAAGCGGAGGGAATCACCTTTAAAACGAACGTCAACGTGGGCGTCGACGTCAAGGCGAACGACCTGCTGGCCGACTTTGACCTGATTATGCTGACGGGCGGCTCAACCGTTCCGCGCGATTTGCCCATACCCGGTCGTGATCTGAAAGGCGTTTACCCGGCTATGGAATTTTTGAGTCAGCAGAACAAACGTGTGGCTAACCGACCCGTTGAAGTAGACCACCGGGGTGTTCCATACGGTCAGGGCGAACTGCTGGCTACCGGAAAAAATGTCGTGGTTATTGGCGGTGGCGACACGGGTTCTGACTGCGTTGGTACCTCGAACCGCCACGGCGCCACCAGCGTCACTCAGATCGAGCTGATGCCGATGCCGCCGAAAGAGCGGGCCGCCAACACGCCCTGGCCCAACTGGCCCATGATGCTTCGCACCAGCACCAGCCACGAAGAAGGCTGCGAACGCCACTGGAGCATCAACACGAAAGCATTTATTGGCGACGAGAATGGCAACCTGAAAGCCCTGCGAATCGTTGAGCTGAACTGGGAAAACAAGGACGGCCGGATGCAAATGGTCGAGCAACCCGACACCGAGCGCGACATTCCCTGCGAGCTGGCTCTGCTGGCAGCCGGCTTCCTGCATCCTCAGCACAACGGGCTGCTCGACGACCTTGGCCTTGAATACGACGAACGGGGTAACGTGAAAGCAACGAACTATCAGACCACGACCAACCCGAAAGTGTTTGCCGCTGGCGACATGCGACGCGGTCAGTCGCTGGTCGTGTGGGCGATCTCAGAAGGGCGCGAAGCCGCTCGGGCTGCCGACTGCTACCTCATGGGCGAAACCCTGCTCGAAGCGAAAGCAGTATCCCTGCTGGAAACAGCATAGCCCGCCTATCATCCTTATGCAAAAAGCCGCTGTTCCCGGAACAGCGGCTTTATTTTTGTCTTCTTTAAACTACAGGACGCTACGGCTGGTTGAATGACTAGTCTGTCATTTACTCAACGAACTACATCATGCGTCTGCTCTTACTCAGCCTACTGCTCAGCGGAAGCCTTACGGTCTGTACCGCTCAAAATGATACCACCCGCCGGTCTACCCAGTCCAATGCATCGCCCCAGAAGCAAGTGCTGGTACCGGGGGTCGACTCGCCGATTTCGTCTCCGGGAACGCTCATGCAGTCATCCCCGCAACCCAACGTGCAGCCCGAAACCGGATCCGGGAAGCGTCGAAAAACAGCGCCACCCAGCGATCCACGGGCGTTTGGGGTGGGCATTCCGGTGGGGAAATCCCGAAAGGATACCCTACGTCCGTAAGCCCGCAACAAAACAGCTTACTTGATGGCTATGACCTCGACCTCAATCAGCACATCGTCGCTGACGATCTGAGGAATGGCCTTCACATCCGAAATTTTGGGTAACCCTGCGGTGAAGAAGCTGGCCCCTACTGCTGAAATCTGCTGGTTAGCCAGGTTACTGACCTGACCCGCCTGATCTTTTATGTGGTAGGTCACCTGGGTCACATTGTCCAGCGACATGCCCACAGTACCTAGCGCAGCTTTCAGGTTTTCGAATATCTGCCGGGTCTGAACGCCAAGATCTCCGGCACCAACCAGTCGACCTTTTCCATCGAAAGGCCGCTGACCGCTGACGTACACCTGCTTACCGGGCAGGCCCGGTTCTACCTTGTAGATGTAGCCGGGCTGGGGCGTGGTGGGAGCCTGCGCCTGAGCGCCGTAGCTCATCAGCACACCCGCCAGAAGAATAAAGAGTTTTTTCATGGGATAAAGCAAAATGGTTATTAAAGCGTAATCGATTCTTCTTTTTCGTCGAAGAAGAGGTAATTCAGAAAATCGCAGTAGGGTTTAAGCAGGCGGCTGCCTTTCACGATCTCGTCGGCAAACCCGGCTTTGAGCACGTCTTTGTCAGAAAACCGGTGGACGAAGAACAGCTCCTTCCGGCGAAGTAAGTCCAGCTCCGGATGGTCGGCCGGATATCCTTTTGGCGCGGTTTTGGTGCTTTCGCCATGCGCTTCGGGAAAATACGTCCGGAACTCCTCTGCCTCAATAATCTGCTTCAGCTCCCCGGCATTGTAGTCGATTTCCTGCCGGAACTTGGCCAGATTGGCTGGCGTAGGCTGCCACATACCCGCTCCCAGAAACGACTGTTTGCCCGGCTGAATCTGTACGTAATAATCGATTCGGCCAGAGTGCCGGCCACCCGGACCGATGGCAAAAGCCAGGTGAGATTTGTAAGGCGCTTTGTCTTTCGAAAATCGAATGTCGCGGTTGATCCGGAATATACAGTCTTTGACGGCGGTGTTGGCGAGTGGCTCGAACGCACTCATGCCCGTCAGAACCCGCTCCACAACGCCACAGAGCTCGGCTTTGGCCGCATCGTATCGGGCGCGATTGGCCTGAAACCATTCCCGATTGTTATGTTGAACCAGATCCTGTAAAAATTCAAAGGTCTGGCTGGTGAAAGCTGACTTCTGGACGCCCTTTGTTGCCATAATTGACCAAAGATAAACAAACGCGGTTTTATCTGGTACGTTTTCCGGCCTTTTCTCGTCACCGAATTCGTCAGGCCGGCATAATCTGTTTCCGATACTGCGTAGGAGAAATACCGATCTCACGCCGGAACAACTTCATGAAATAGGTCAGGTTGTTGAAACCACATTCTATGCTGATATCGGCCAGGCACCGGTTGGTGGTGCGCAGCAGATGGGAGGCCAGCGAAATCCGTTGCTGATTGATATAATCTACAGGAGTCATGCCAAACGTATTCTTGAACGTCCGGTAGAAATTAGGTTCGCTCATGCAGGCCTCGTCCGCCAGTTCCTTAATGTGCAGGCTCCGGCTCAGGTGTTTGTTGATGTACTGCGCTACGTGCGCCAGGCGATTCACGTTGGCGAAGCTGGTCTTCGGGTTTAGCAGCAGGGCGCGGGCCTGCGTTTGCATGAGTCGAACTACCAGTTCCTGAATAACCAGATTGGCAAAGACCTCTTTGGCCCGGTTGTTTTCCGTAAAGATATAAATCAGTCGGCCAATCAGCTGATGAATAGGCTCATCGTTGGTCAGGAAAAAATTATGCTGCCCAAACTGCCACCCCTGGGCGCTGTCAACGAGCGGAGCCCGGTCGTTGAGGGTGTCGGTTACCTGCCGAACCTTATCCGGGGCGATAGCCAGAGCCAGACATTGGGTCGGGTTCAGGATCTGCGCTTCCGGGAAGTCAATACACATGGTTTCGTCGCTGGGCACGATTACCGATTCGCCGGGCAGGAAATCGAACGAAGGGGTACCGGGCAGATGCATCACTTTCTTACCCCGAATCATGCTGGCCAGCACCGGATTGGTAAAGGTCAGCTCTACTTTTTCGGCCACATGCTGCGTTTCATAAATGTTCAGTTCGGCCGAGTCGATGGTGTAGGCAGTTCGGTTTTCGACTTCCTGTTCCAAACGTCGCGTGTGTAGGTGGCGCCCTATGTCGAAAGGTTGTGCCGGGGTTGATTTCATAATAAATGCGTTTGGCGATAACCAGAGAGGAAACGGACAGAATTAGTCGAAACGGTCGTCTAAGCTACACAAATTCATAATTATTTCGGGTAAGAATAGTATAAAATCGACGGGTTAGCCATTAAACGGCTCGTACCTCCACAACTAGAGGCCACTGGTACATTGATAGGATAGTGCAAGCAGTCGATATGATCGGACACATTTTATTGACTGATTCTCTCAAAATTTGTGACGATTCCAATTGACCTGTTAACTATCATCTTTTACCATCTGTATGGAAACGCTCGAACTCGTAGAAACCCACGTTAATCGGCCCAAATTCCGGTCTCATTATGATAACTATATTGGCGGCAAATGGGTACCACCAGTCGGGGGCGAATACTTTGATAACCAATCGCCGGTCGACGGTAGCCTGATTGCTAAAATGCCCCGCTCCAAAGCGGCAGATGTAGATATGGCCGTCGATGCGGCCCAAAAGGCGTTCGAAACCTGGGGGAAAACATCGGCCACCGAACGCAGCAAAATACTGTTGCAGATTGCCGATGTCATTGAAAAAAACCTGGAGTTTCTGGCCCGGGTAGAAACCGTCGAGAACGGGAAAGCCCTGCGCGAGACGATGGCGGCCGACTTGCCACTTTGTGTAGATCACTTCCGGTATTTTGCCGGGGTTATCCGCGCCGAAGAAGGATCTGCCACCGAGCTCAACGCCGATACCCTCTCGCTGATTATCAAAGAGCCCGTCGGCGTAGTGGGCCAGATCATTCCGTGGAACTTCCCCTTGCTGATGGCCACCTGGAAACTGGCCCCGGCCCTGGCAGCCGGCTGCTGCGTCGTAATCAAACCCGCCGAGCAGACCCCCACGTCCATTGCCGTTCTGTTCGAACTGCTCGAGGGTATCGTTCCGGCCGGCGTGGTTAACATCGTGCATGGCTTCGGTCCGGAAGCGGGGAAACCACTGGCCCAGCACAAGCGGGTCAATAAGGTAGCCTTCACCGGCGAAACCACCACCGGCCGGCTCATCATGCAGTACGCATCCGAAAACCTCGTCCCGGTAACGATGGAGCTAGGGGGTAAATCGCCCAATATCTTTATGAAATCGGTGGCCGATGCCGACGATGAGTTCTTCGACAAGTGCGTGGAGGGCGCCGTTATGTTTGCACTCAACCAGGGCGAAATCTGCACCTGCCCGTCGCGCCTGCTGGTTCACGAGGATATTTATGACCGGTTTATGGAGCGGGTTATAGCCCGGACCAAAGCCATCAAGCTGGGCCACCCGCTCGATCCGGACACGATGATGGGGGCGCAGGCCAGTAACGACCAGTACGAGAAAATTCTGTCATACATCGATATTGGTAAACAGGAAGGCGCCGAAGTGCTGACCGGTGGCGGACCGGCCGACAGCGTGGAAGGTGGCTACTACATCCAGCCGACCATTTTTAAGGGCCACAACAAGATGCGCATCTTCCAGGAAGAAATTTTCGGACCGGTGCTGTCGGTGACGACCTTCAAAACGCCGGAAGAAGCCGTTTCCATCGCCAACGACACCTTATACGGGCTGGGTGCCGGGTTCTGGTCGCGCGATGCGCATGAACTCTATACCATTCCGCGTCAGATTCAGGCCGGTCGGGTGTGGGTCAACTGCTACCACGACTACCCGGCTCACGCGCCGTTTGGTGGCTACAAGAAGTCGGGCTTTGGCCGCGAAAACCACCTGATGATGCTGAATCATTATCGCCAGGTCAAAAACCTGCTGATCTCGTACAGCAAGAATAAACTAGGTTTCTTCTGAGAATAAGGAAGACAGCTATAGGGGGAAGACCGGGACAGCTGGCGCACGTGGGTGTCGCCGGGAAGTCCGGACTTCCCCCTCTTTCCTTCATCTAATCTCTTCGTTTCTCCCAGCTATAAGTTATGAGTCGTGTTGATCTTACCCCGGCTGCTGCCGATATACTGAGCCAGCTCAAGGCTGAGCATGGCCCCCTGATGTTTCACCAGAGCGGAGGCTGTTGCGACGGCTCATCACCGATGTGTTTCGCGAAGGGTGATTTCATCATTGGTGAGTCGGATGTGCTGCTGGGTCAGATCGACGGCTGCGACTTCTGGATGTCGGAAGATCAGTTCGAGTACTGGAAACACACGCACCTGACCATTGATGTGACGCCGGGCCGGGGCGCCAGTTTCTCGCTCGAAATTCCGTTGGGGGTTCGGTTTCTGATCCGGTCTCGGCTGTTCGAGATGGCCGAGTACGAGCAGCTGCCACCGGTGCATATGGGCCCATTGGCTACGCAGTAAATAACTGACAATCAACTTGTTTTTACTCATCCATTGCTGTAAGTTCGGTACATATTCACTAAACCGCTTACCGCAATGAATCTTTTACACCGAGTCGAACACTGGGGCGATACGCATCACCCCGCCTGGACCGATGCCCTGCGGATCATGCTGGGCTTTATCCTGGTGCTGAAAGGCATCAGTTTTATCAGCGATACGACCTATCTGAGCCAGCTCGTAGGTGGGCTGCATTTCGATCTGTGGTCGGTCATGATCGTTCATTACGTGGCCTTCGCGCATCTCATGGGCGGATTTCTGATTGCGGTGGGTTGCTTGACCCGGCTCATGGTCATCCTCCAACTGCCAATCCTGGTGGGGGCCGTTTTCTTCGTCAATATATCCCGCGGTTTCTCGGCCCTGAACTCCGAACTCTGGCTCTCGCTGGTCGTTCTGATGCTGTTATTACTGTTTCTGGTGATCGGCTCAGGGCGTTTTTCGATGGACGCCTATGTCAAACAAAACGCCCGTTGACAGGTTAGTCTGCTATCACTCAACGATAGAAATCATGGCAGACAAAACCCTGGAAAAAGTAGAGGAGTCGTATAACGACCAGCGGGTCACGGGTAACCAGGACAACGGTACCCAACACGGCGAGAAAGGCAACGGCCGCAGTTCAACGGCCCACAAAAGTGCCAAACACTCGAAGAGCAGTCACAGCAGCGCCGGTAAATCGTCGGGTAACAAAGGTGGGCACAGCAGTTAGGTAACCACCCGCGCATCTGACCAAACGAGCCTTAGTAGGAAGCTGTTCGTCAGGTATTACTAGCTCCAGTCGGGCGGTGGCAACAGCCACATCAATCAGCTGGAGAAAGGCAAAGCCGGAAAAGACGGTGCCAACCAGCGCTCGACCAAAAAGACGACCGAGAAGGTTGATGCTGACCAGGTTGAGACAACGAAGAAGAACGCCAACAGCGTCGATTAACGCACGTTTAGCAACGGGTCAGGGACCAGAACTGAAGGACATTTAACCGAATGGATCCTGTCAGCGATGGTCCCTGACCCGCTAAAATATGTACCGGATGGTACACCACGGAATCTCGTCGGCAATGAGCCGCTCGAACACCGCCACCATTTTACTCTTCAGCTGGTGGTCATACCGGATGTTCCAGCCGCCGTACTGGCTTACCTTGCTCTCCTGCAATTCGGGCACCCACAGCAGTTCTTCCGCTTTCGGATTGATGGCCAGATTGGCTTGGTGCTGCCACTGATTGTGAGTCAGAAAAATCACTTCGCATTTTAGCTGCGCCTTCACTTCAGGGCGCAGGGCGGCATCGAGCTGGCGGAACAGATCGCGGTAATCGTTGCGCCAGGCCTTTCGATCACCATCGGGACCGCTATACACGATGACGGGCGAAAAATTAACGTGCACTTCGTAGCCGGCCTCATAAAAATCGTTGATCGATGCTATGCGTTTCTCGATGCTATCGGTCCGCACATCGACCAGTTTACTCACGTGACCCGGCATCAGGCTGAACCGAATCCTCACTTTTCGCTGCGGATCGAAATCGAGCAGGTCAGTATTGACAAACTTGGTGGCGAACGTTGCTTTGGCCCGCGGGTGATCGCGATAAAACGCAAACACCTGCCGAATGCCGTCGGACAGGCTGTAGTCGACCGAGATATCCGAATTACAACCAATATCGTACGTCCAGAAAGTGCTGTCGGTCTGGTTGATCGGTTTGGGCCACGCCAGCGCCTGGACGTGGGTATCGACCGACGCCATGATTTCATCAACGTTCGTAAAGAGCGTGATGGGATTGACTTTCTTGTGGCGGTCCACATAGCAGTAAGCGCAGCCACCGAAGCAGCCGTTCGCTAAACTGGGCGCGATATAATCGGAACTCCGGCCACTCCACTTAATCTCCTGCGACTTTAGCTTTCCCAGCACCAGCACGTCGGACTTTACCTTGAAGTGGTTCATGCCCAACTCCGGCAACCGGTTGTGCTGCTTGACTTCGAGCGTTTCGGCGTCGGGATAGCGAGCCACAACTGACTCGCCCTGCGCGTTGAGCGCGTCGGCAGTATACAGGATCAGACTAGGATTGAAATCAGGCATAAAAGGGTCGTTGAGTGTCTATAAACAAAACGTACAGAGGAGTTTATTGGTTCGCCTAGACTCCGCTCTATACAATTGACTATCAACCCATTAATGATAAAAACAAATACATTTTCTTCCCTTTTCCGAACCTGGTCTGGTAGTTTATGCCAGGCTAGTGCTACGGCCCGAAGCGGTTTTATCGTATTTTTAGGGACTACACGGAATACAACCCCATGATGCGCACCTTACTCTCTTTTCTCTGCTGTTTTATCGGCTACGCCCTCGTGCAGGCCCAAGCGGTTCCGAAGCCCAGACTGACCGTTACGCCCCTGAATGAGCGGGTATACGTTCATGTTACCTACAATGTCTACCAGAACAGCGTTGTCCCCTCAAACGGACTGATCATCAAAACGAACGATGGTGTCGTGCTGGTCGATACGGGCTGGGATAGCGATGGAAATACGGATAATACCGAGGATCTGCTGCGGTGGGTGGCCGATAGTCTGCACCAGCCAATCCGGCTATGTATAGTCACTCACGCGCATGAGGATCGGGTGGGCGGCATCAGTGCACTCCGCAAAGCCGGAATTCGGGTAGTCAGTACTCCGCTCACAGCCCAAAAATCCGTCAAGCTGGGTTACGAAGCCCCCGAAGCGGTTTTGTCTAATGACACGACCCTGAATATCGGGCAGGAACCCATCCACTGCTATTTTCCGGGCGAGGGGCACACCAGCGATAATATTGTGGTCTGGCTACCCAACCAGCAGATTCTGCACGGGGGCTGCTTTGTTAAAAGTGTGGCCGCCTTCGGTATGGGGAATGTAGCCGACGCGAACCTGAACGCCTGGGCCTCGTCCGTCCGCAACGTCATGAATCGATTTGGATCAGCCCGAATCGTTGTACCGGGGCACGACAGTTGGGGCGACACCCAATCACTCGAGCATACCCTTCGTCTGCTGGAGAAACATGCTGCAGCCCGGCACTGATCTGGTCGCTGACCGATTCGTTCGATTCCTTTATTTTCTGCCACTTCCCGCAATATGCAACCCCTTCCTCCCATCGAGACCGTTGACTTATTTCCCATCCTCAACGATCATTTGCTCGATCTGCTCCGAAGGCTGGCTCCCGACGACTGGCAGCGACCCACCGTATGCAAAGGCTGGACGGTAAAAGACATTGTGTCACACATTGTCGATGGCAACTGGCGCCGGATCACCCTGTATCGGGATCACTATCAGTCGCCTGAACTACCGGTGATCGACTCGTACGAGAGCCTGGTCAAGTACCTGAATCAATTGAACCAGGACTGGGTCGTAGCGACCCGGCGGCTGAGTCCTGCCATCCTGATTGACTGGCTGGCCCAGACGGGCCCGGTTGTGTATGAGCTGTTCAAACAGCAGCCCCCTTTCGAAGCCGCCCCTTTCCCGGTAGCCTGGGCAGGCGAAGAAACTTCCCTGAACTGGTTTCACATAGCCCGGGAATATACCGAGCTGTGGCACCATCAGCAGCAGATCAGGCTGGCCCTCGATCAGACAGATGTACTGATGTCGGCCGAACTCCATCATCCGCTGCTGGACACGTTCATGCGGGCCTTGCCCCATACCTTCCGCCACGTCAGCGCCCAGCCGGGCACCCTCGTTACCGTTACGGTTACCGGACCCGGCGGGGATACCTGGTATTTGCTTCGCCAGGATACGCAGTGGGCACTCGTTCAGGGGGCTGGCAGTCTGCAACCCGCGGCAGCCGTGAAGCTGGACGGAGCTATAGCCTGGCGGTTGTTCACCAAGGGCTTGTTGGCCGATGACGCACGGCCCTATCTATCCGTATCCGGCGATCAGACCCTGGGCACCCCGATTCTACGGATGCTCTCCGTAATGGCCTGACCTAACGATTGCGGCAGAACGGCCGACTAGCGGAGCACACAAAATAAGAGGAGCTGTTGTGATAACGAAGGCCGGTCAGGAACGCCATAACATCCAGTTGCATGACCAACTAGCGGCAAAACCGGATAGATGATCAACAACCGGATCAGCACTTCGAGCATGAACTCGCCAGAGGCTAACCCGAATACAATCCGCTCCCAGTCGACGAGGTGAATCGCTTATTTTTTCATAATGATTTCGGCAGTACCTCCAGGCTAACCAGCAGGCCGGAGTTTGGTTAAAACTTCGGCCTGCCGGTTAGCATCAGGACGTAATCAGCCGGGCCGACATGGGGGCAGGGTTGGCCAGATGATAAGCTTCATGTCCCTGACCGTAGAGTACCATCGACTCGCCCGGCACCTCTATCCCACTATCGCTGAAGACAGTGGCAGGTGCCTTGCTGATTTTCTGCGCATCGGGACCCTGCCATGATTGATCGGCCGAGTCGAACAGTTTTTGCCATTCGCCCTCGCCCGGCATCCGGATCATTCGCGGCTTGTCGGCAAAATTCATTAAGCAAAGTACCTGCTGATCGCCATGCCAGCGGTGCAGCACCAGGGTATGGTTGTCTTCGTCAGGAATGACAGCCACCTGTCTCCGACTCAGGGTATGCAGGGCCGGCAGCTGTTGACGCAACGCAATCAGGTGCTGGTAGTACCGCAGCAGCGTCCGGTGGGGTTCCTGTTCCAGCAGGTGCCATTGCAGTTTGGTTTGCCGGAAGGTTTTTCCGCTCTGCGGGTCTGGCATGTCGTTTCCGGTGTAGAACGAAGCGAACTCCTCCCGTCGGCCCGCCCGGACGGACTCGATCAGCTCAGGATCCGAGTGATGGACAAAGTAGAAGAACGGATTGGTTTCGCCCCACTCTTCGCCCATAAACAGCATCGGGATAAACGGACTGACCAAAACGGCCCCGGCCATCAGTTTAAGCCTGTCGAAGCTAAACAGCTGACTGGAGCGCTCCCCCCCTTTCCGGTTGCCCACCTGGTCGTGGTTTTGGGAAAAAACAATAAACTGATAGCCAGGGTGCTGCCCGAGCTTACGGCCGAAGCGCTTCTGCCGGACCCAGGAAAACTGCCCATCGTAGGCATAGGCGTCGATGTAGGATTTGGCTAGGTGATAGATCCGGTCAAAATCGGCATAATACCCCGTTCGCTCTTCGCCCACGCTCACCCGCAGGGAGTGGTGAAACTCATCGATCCATTGGGCATCCATCCCATAGCCCTGCTCGGCCAGCGGACTGATCACCCGCGGGTCGTTGAGGTCACTTTCCACAATCAGGTAATACGTGCGCCCGGTCTGGGCCGACAGCGCATCGACCTGTTGCCGAAGCTCACTCAGGATATGCGTAGGGCTAAAGTCCTTGATGGCGTGAACGGCATCCAGCCGCAGGGCATCGATGTGAAAATCCCGGAACCACATCAGCGCATTTTCGATCACGTACCGGCGGACGCCGTCGCACCAGGTGTCATCGAAATTGACGGCCTTGCCCCAGGGCGTGTGATACAGGCTGGTCAGATAAGGTCCAAAATCGGTCAGGTAGTTGCCTTCGGGACCAAAGTGGTTGTAGACCACATCCAGTACCACCGCCATGCCCCGGTAATGGCAGGCATCGACCAGGTGCTGCAGCGCCCGGGCGCCCCCGTAGGCGTTATGTACGGCGTAGCTGTACACGCCGTCATAGCCCCAGTTGCGCTCCCCCGAAAACTGGGCCACCGGCATGATCTCGATGGCGTTTATGCCAAGCGACTTCAGGTAATCGAGCTTCTCCTCCAGCGCGGCAAAGGTACCCTCGGGGGTAAAGGAGCCGGTATGGATTTCGTAAAGTATATAACTCGACAGCGGAGGGTTCACCCAGCTCTGGTCTTCCCAGTAAAAGGAGCCGGTATCTACCGCCTGCGAAGGCCCATGCACCCCGTCGGGCTGGGCTAGTGAGGCCGGGTCAGGCCGGTCGAGGTCCTGCTCGCTCTGGTCCGGCATTTCCAGCGCCGATCCATCCAGATCGGGCTCTTTTTGGGGGTCGGTATTCCGCAGCCGAAAGGTGTATCGATCGCCCGGCCGGATCTGATCAGTACGCAGATGCCAGTAGCCATACGCTTCTTTGTTCAAAGGAACGGGATCCGGTTGTTGCTCAATACAAATGGATACCTGCGTAGCCAGGGGTGCCCATACCAGCACGTCGGCCTCACCATCGGCGGGAAAGCTAACGCCCAGTAAGCGACGTTTTGTTGTTAGCGGGTACAGATGCCGCGCATCTTTGGTACGCGGACCAACACGTACCGACACGGCTGAATTTATTGACTGATTCATACATTGTGGTGGTATAGTCATTTTCGGATTCACCCCAAACATGATGGACGACAGTGTTGCAGATAACGACTGCCTGTTTCCCCATGAACTGGCGTGAGCGGTCAGTGCCATACCCTGATTAAAGTTTGTCGAGCCAGGCAGCAACCGCCAGCTGGCTCGACAGATAATAGTTGTCAACGTTGAGCGGCCTGCTGGTTTACCTCGACAGCGAGGTTGTTTAACGGCTTTCGTCTAACCAGCAGGGCCAGTCTCCATAAAAACGAATCGACCGGATTCCATCTTTATACAGGCTGGCCCTCTATTCCTGGAAATACCTTCTACGCTTCGATCGCTGACGGCCCAGCTACTGGGCTGTCAATTACGATAGCGCGTTTTTACGATTTCTGAACAGCACGACAACCGCCGTAGTAATCAAAGCACCCACCACGACCGTCTGCACCAGGGCTTTCTGATTGTACTTCCAGTCGGCTTTCATGCCTTTTTCGGCGAAGATATTCGGTACGTGGCCCCGTTTGAAGTCATCCAGAATACCTTCTACCACGTTGACGCGGTCAGCCACCAGCAAGGGCAGCCAGTGACCGTAGCTCGACTCACTGTATCGGAACGCGAACCGCCGTATCTGACCACTAAGTCCCTGGGGCGGAACCGAGGTTCCGAAAACAGCGCTTACGTTGGGGCGCTCGATCGAGCGCAGTATTTCGATATCTTCCGGTTGCTGCGCGGGCCGCTCCCAGGTATAGCCCTTCTGCTCCTCGTCGGTGCGGTGCTTCATGGGGTAGGTCGGATCGTTCTTCGGGTCCGCGTCGATTCCCCATCCGGGTATGTGTGTGTATTTGGCTGCTAAGTTCTCCATGGTCGTTCTGGATTATGATCGGGCTGAGGGTGGAATAAGAACCGGTTTGATGCAGTTGTCGAGCTTGGCCGAGAAAATATGGTATGCTTCGGCAACCTCCTCCAGCGGTACGCGATGGGTAATAATCGCTTTTGGGTTGATCCGTCCCTGCTGGATATGATCGATCAGCCGGGGTAGTAAGCGCTTCACCGAGGTCTGATTAGCCCGGATCGTAAGGCCTTTATTGACCACGTTACCGATCGGCACCAGGTTATCCGTAGGCCCGTATACCCCAACGATCGAAACGATACCGCCTTTCTTTACCGAGTTGATGGCCCAGTGCAGCGCGGTGGCCGAACCAGCCTGCAGCAGCGTTTTCCGGCCCGTTATGGTTTGCATGGCATTACCGGCAGCCTCGGCTCCTACGGCGTCGATACAGACGTCGGCGCCCAGCCAGTCGGTCAGCTTCTTGACAAACACAACCACATCGTCGACCTCCCGAAAATTATACACCTCGCACTGAGCGTAGTTACGCACAAATTCCAGTCGGTACTCGACATGGTCGAAGACGATGACCCGGCCCGCCCCGAACAGCCAGGCGGATTTGGCCGCCATAATACCAACCGGACCCGCCCCGAAAATTACCACCGTATCGCCGGGCTGAATACCACCCATCTCGGCGGCCTGGTAACCCGTGGGCAGCACGTCGGTCAGCAACACCGCATCGTCGGGGTCCATATCGGGCGGAATCACCGTGGGACCCACGTTGGCGTAAGGAACCCGAACGTACTCGGCCTGTCCGCCGTCGTAGCCACCGGCCGTGTGCGAATAGCCGAAAATACCTCCCACCGCCGTGGCCTGCGTGTTGGACTCGTGGCAGTTGCCGTACAGCCCCTGCTTGCAGAAAGCACATTTCCCGCAGGCAATATTGAACGGTACCAGCACATTGTCGCCCACTTTTACGTTGTGAACATCTGGCCCAATTTCTTCAATAACGCCCACGAACTCGTGGCCAAACGTCATACCCACGCGCGTATCGGGCACGTTTCCGTTGTACAGGTGCAGGTCGGACCCGCAAATGCAGGAGCGCGTAACCCGAACGATGGCGTCTTCGGGATGCTTTATTTCCGGAAACGGTTTCTGGTCAATACGGACCCGCCGGGGGCCACGATAATTCATAGCTAACATAAATTCTTCCTTTCTATTTGTGATGGCCAGGCAGGCACAAGACCGGCCCGCTTTATTTCATAGGCCCGAGAGACCGTGGCGATTGGCCGCAGTCGGCAGGTGTATGACTATTCTCAACGAATGGCGCTGTTAGATGGTAGGCGACCCACCGGTTACCTGTACGGTACTCCCGGTCATGTAGCTAGAGTCTTCGGAAGCCAGCAAAACATAGATCGGAGCCAGTTCAGCGGGCTGACCGGCGCGCTTGAGTGGTACATCCTGTCCGAACGTTTTTACCTTTTCGGGGGGCATCGTTGCCGGAATCAGGGGAGTCCAGATCGGGCCCGGTGCTACGCAGTTGACCCGTATGCCTTTCTCCGCCCATACCTGACCGAGGTTGGCCGTGAAGTTCTGGATAGCCGCCTTCGTAGCTGCATAGGCCAGCAGTATCGGGCTCGGCTTATAGGCATTGACCGACGTGGTGTTGACAACTGTGCTGCCCGGCTTCAGATGTTCTTCGGCCGCTTTGCAGAGGTGGAACATCGAAAATATGTTGGTACGGAACGTATGGTCCAGCTCTTCGGCGGTGATGTCCTGCAACGATTCGTGGGCCATCTGATAGGCTGCGTTGTTGACCAGGATGTCCAGACCACCTAACTCCGCAACCGCCCGGCTGACCAGTTCCTGGCAGTGGGCTTCGTCACTGATATCGCCCGGTACCAGCACCGCTTTTCGGCCGGCGTCTTCCACGTAGCGGGCTGTTTCGCGTGCATCTTCCTCTTCGTTCAGGTATGAGATCAGGACATCAGCCCCTTCGCGGGCAAACGCAATAGCCACGGCCCGACCGATGCCGGAGTCACCACCCGTAATCAGGGCTTTGCGGCCGGTTAGTTTTCCCGACCCCTTGTATGATGTCTCACCATGATCGGCTTTGGGCTGCATGTCGGCTTCTACACCGGGTACGTCCTGTTTCTGATCGGGAAAGGGAGGTTGAGGGTGTTTGGTGAGTGGGTCTGTCTGCACCTCTTCAGGCGTTCTATCCGTTGTATTCATAACGTTATATCAGTTTAGTCTATAGTATTTATAAACTATAATGATATACTCTCCCGGAGCCCATACAGTTATCGACCTGCCCTCCTGAGTTAGGCAACGGCCGCCCCCCCTGTCCGGACAGCAAGGGGTCGCAACGGGTTGTTTGGGGGAGAAATTTAGGTGCATTCTACTAACTCGAATGGCTACCGTTTCGCCCCCCAGCCCCCTAAAGGGGGAGCCCATTCGGCGCGGACGGCTCCCCCTTTAGGGGGCTGGGGGGTATAAAATACGGTCTCCTCACGGCTTTATCTCCTTATCAACCGACTTGCCCAGCCCCCTAAGAGGTTGCCAGGTTTATCACTTAACCGGAGTATACAGCCTGGAAGGGCATCGCCCACCGGCAAAAAAAGAACGCCCGGGGCCTGACATCAGGTCCCGGGCGTTCGAACAGCTGTCTGCTGTTTATTTATCAATAACCTGTGGTTGGTGTTCAGCCGGTTTGTTCTCTTCCCGGGCTTTGTTTTTCAGGGCTTCGAGGCCTTTCTTACCATAGGCTAGTCGGGTAATGCCCACGTACAACACCGGCACTACGAAGATGGCCAGCGAGGTAGCAGCCAGCATCCCTCCCAACACCGTACGGCCGATGGTAGCCCGGGCCACCCCGCCCGCGCCGGTAGCAATAGCCAGCGGCACCACCCCCAGGATAAACGCGAGCGACGTCATTAAAATAGGGCGCAGCCGCAGCCGCACCGCTTCGATGGTCGACTCGAGCAGGTCCTCGCCCCGATCGACGCGCTCTTTGGCGAACTCGACAATCAGGATGGCGTTCTTGGCAGCCAGACCGATCAGGGTGATCAGACCAATCTGGGCGTACACGTTGTTAGTCAGGTAAGGGAACATGACCAGCGCCAGAATAGCCCCCAGCGCCCCGATCGGCACCGACAGCAGGACGGAGAACGGCACCGACCAGCTCTCGTACAGCGCAGCCAGGAACAGGAATACGAACCCGATACTGAGCAGGAAGATGTAGACCGAGCTGTTGCCCGCGTTAATCTCTTCACGGCTCAACCCCGAAAAATCGTATGAGTACCCCGCTGGCAATACCTTGGCCGCCACCTCCCGCAAGGCGTCGTTGGCCTGACTGCTGCTGAAGCCGGGTTTGGCCCCGCCGTTCAGCTCGACCGCCCGGAACAGGTTGAAGTGAGAAATGAGCGGTGCGTTCTCGATCACCGTCGTTTTGATCACGTTACTGATCGGGATCAGCTGACCACCGGCGTTACGGACGTAAAACTGGTTCAGGTTTTTCACGTCGGTCCGGTACATGGTATCGGCCTGGGCAACGACCCGGAACTTACGCCCGTAAATAATGAAATCGTTTACGTACTGGCTCCCCAGGAAGGTCTGCATCGTCCGGTAGACATTGGACACCGATAGCCCCAGCTTTTTACACTTGTCGCGGTCCACTTCGACCCGGTAGGCCGGTGCCTTGGCCGTAAAGTAAGAGAAAGCGCGGCCTATTTCGGGGCGTTTGTTGGCTTCGGCCAGGAAATTCTGCACCACACCGTCGAAGGCTTTCACGTCGTCATTGGTTTCGCGCTGCTGGATCTCGAACGTAAAACCCGACGACTGCCCCAATCCCGGAATGGCGGGCGGCTGAATAACCTGCACCCGCGCGTCGGTCAAGCCGGCAAAAGCGCGCTGGAGTTTAGGCACCAGCGAGTCGGCCTGCATACCCGGCCCGGTGCGCTCCTCCCAGGGTTTCAGCTGGATAAATACCGTACCGCTGTTCGATTTGGAGGCAAAGGTAATGGCATTCAGACCGCCCAGCGCCGAGAAGTGAGCCACGTAGGGCTGCTGCTTCAGGATGCCCATGATGTTCTTCAGCACCACCAGACTCCGCGAGGTCGAAGCCGCTTCCGGAATCTCGTAGGTCACGATGAGCCGGCCTTCATCTTCGGTCGGGATAAACCCGGTGGGTTTGGCTTTGAATAGCAATCCGGTTCCTACATACACCACAGCCAGGCCCACCAGCACCAGCGGGGTGGCCTTGATGAGTCGCTTAACACTGTTAGAATAGGCATTCGTTACCCGTTCGAACCACTGGTTGAACTTGTAGAAAAACCGGTTAAGCCCCTTCGCGTTTTCATCGATGTGCATGGGCCGAAGCAGCATGGTACACAGTGCGGGGGTGAGCGACAGCGCCACAAAAGCCGAGATCAGTACCGACACCGCAATGGTGATCGCAAACTGCTGGTATAAACGACCCACAATACCCGGTATGAAGCCGACCGGCACAAATACAGCCGCCAGAATAAGCGCGATGGCAATTACCGGCGCCGAAATTTCCCGCATGGCCTCTACCGTTGCTTCCTTGGGCGACATGCCCTTATCAATATTCGCCTGAACAGCCTCCACCACCACAATGGCATCATCGACCACAATACCGATGGCCAGTACAAAGGCGAACAGTGTCAGGGTATTGACCGTAAACCCGAGCGGCACGAACAGGGCAAACGTTCCGACGATGGATACGGGAATAGCCAGCAGGGTAATCAGCGTAGCGCGCCAGCTCTGGAGGAACAAAAAGACCACTAAAATAACCAGCACCAGCGCTTCGAGCAGGGTCTTGACCACTTCCGATATCGACACCTGAATCACCGACACCGACTCGAACGGCACTACGTAATCAATATCTTTCGGAAATGTTTTTTTCAGATTTTCCATGGCCGCGTATACCCCCTCGGCTGTTGCCAGAGCGTTACTGCCCGGCAGCTGGTAAACGAGCAGGTAAGCTGCACGGTTGCCGTCAACGAAGGAGTTGCTGGCGTAGGAGAACTTACCGAGCTGCACCCGCGCCACATCTTTCAGGTACACCAGCGAACCACGCGCCGGGTCTGACCGGACCACAATGTTGTTGAACTCTTCTTCCTTGCTGAGCCGGCTGTTGGTAAATACCGTGTACTCGAACGCCTGCGAGGTTGGCTGGGGTGGTCCCCCTACCGATCCGCCGGCAACCTGCAGGTTCTGCTCCTGCAAAGCCGCTACGACATCGTCGGCGGTAAGGCCGAGCTGGGCCAGCCGGTCGGGCTTCATCCAGATCCGCATGCTGAAGTCATCGGCACGGCTGAAAATGTCCCCCACTCCTTTTACCCGCAACAGCGCGTCACGAATGTAGATGTTGGCGTAGTTGTCCAGAAACGACACATTGTGGGTACCCTTCGGCGAGTAGATCGCGACCAGCATAAAGAGCGAAGGGTTCCGCTTCCGGACCGTTACGCCCAGGCGGGTCACCTCTTCGGGCAGCTGGGGCTGGGCAATACCGACCCGGTTCTGTACGTCGAGCGCAGCGATGTTCACGTCGGTACCGACATCGAAGGTGACGTTCATACTCATACGTCCGTCGTTGGTGGCATTGGTCTGCACGTAAGCCATGCCCGGCGTACCGTTTACCTGCGTTTCGATGGGGGTAGCTACGGTCTGTTCAACGGTCTGGGCATCGGCACCGGTATAGGTAGCCGTTACCTGCACCACCGGGGGCGTAATGTCGGGGTACTGACTAACGGGCAGGCTCAGCAACGCCAGCACACCCAGCGCCACGATGACGATGGATATGACGATAGCCGTTACGGGCCGATTGATGAAAATTTCTGCGAACATCGGTTCTGTTGAGTGATACCGATGGAGCGATTGAGTGACTGATCAGAAACCGATCCACTCAATCACCCCATCGTTAATTAACGTTTACTTTAGCGCCTTCCCGGACTTTCTGCGTGCCTTCGGTGACGATCAGCTCGCCCTCCTTCAGGCCGCTTTTCACAATCACTTTGTCGTTGATCCGCGCGCCCAGCACCAGCTTTTTCTGCGTTACCTTACTGCTGTCGCCCACCACGTAAACGAAGTACTCGCTCATTTGCTCGGTAACGGCCTGGTACGGAATCAGCAGCTGCGGCTGTCCGGTATTGTTCTTGACCCGTATGTTGGCGTTGATGCCGACTTTGAGCTGTTTTTTCGGATTGGGGAAAGCCACCCGAACCCGCAGCGTTCCGGTCTGCGGATCGACCGCCCGGTCAACAATCCGTACCGTGCCCGGATACGGGTACACACTGCCGTCGGGTAAGACCAGCGTCAGTACCGAATCCCGGACGCCGTTTTTCTGATTCTGAAGGGCTAAGAAGCGCGGGATCTGGGCCTCGTCGACCTGCACATCGGCCGCGATGGGATTGTCGGATGAGATCGTGTTGAGCGGTGCCGAACCCGGGGCTACCGCCGACCCGATCCGTACCTGAGAAATCCCGATCGTACCGTCGAGGGGGGCGTAAATGGTAGTATACTTGAGGTTCGTCCCTACTGCCCGGATGCTGGCTTCGGCGGCAGCAACCTGCATTTTGGCGGCTTCGAGGGTGGCAGATGCATTATCGACCACCTGCCGGGCTATAGCATCCTGCTGCGCCAGCGTGTTGTATCGATCGGCGTCTTTCTGCGCGCGGTTCAGGTTGGCTTTCTGCACGTTCAGGTTCGCCACGGCCTGGTCGTAACCGGCGCGGTACTGCTGGGGGTCAATGGTGTACAACTTTTGTCCACGCCGAACAGGCTGCCCATCCTGAAAAAATATGCCGGTGATATTCCCAGCCACCTGCGGCAGTACGTCTACCTCGACCAGGGCGGTAATTGTAGCCGGAAATTCGTCGTAATAGACCGCGCTTCCTTTCATCACCTTTACGGCCGAAACGGGAGTTGGTGGTGGAGGTCCCTGCTGCTGTTCGTCTTTCTGACCGCCACAAGCCGTAAGCACCAGCACGGTAGCGCCTAGTAAAAGTGTATTTACCTGTATGTTCATCGTTTTACAAATCTCAAAACTGAATAAGCCCCAGTGCCCGCTGCACGTCCAGCTTACTGATCAATACCTGATACAGTGCGTTAAATACATTCAGGCGAGCCGTTCGCAGGTCGGCTTCGGCCACGGTTACGTCCAGGTAGGTTTTTATACCCGACCGGTACTGTAGGTTGATGATCCGATAGACATCCTGAGCCAGCGCCTGGTTTTCCCGCAGGGCAAAATAGTTGGCCAGATTTCCTTTGTAGGTAGACAGAGCCTGCGCGTATTCGGCATCAACGGCACTGGTCAGGGCCGCCAGATCCCACTGAAGCCGCCTGACCTGCAGTTCCGCAATGCGCAGCTGCTGTACCCGGCGGCCACCCTGAAAAATGGGCAGAAACACCGACAGCCCTACCAGCGAGTTCGGAAACGACTGGCTGTAGAGCTGCCCGAACGAGTTGTTCTGATACAACAGATTGTAGTTGGCGTTGGCATTCACGATGGGCAGGTAGGCCCAGCGGTTGTAGCGGACGTTCGACTCCAGTAGCCGCCCCTGTGTTTGCAGAAGCTGGTATTCGATCCGGTTGACCGGGTTAGCCAGCAGGGTGGTATCCAGCGCTGTTTCGGTCGCCAGCTGCAGGGTATCGTAAGCCAGGTTCAGCTGCGCGTTGGGCGGGTATCCCATCAGTTGTTTGAGGGTCTGCTGCTTGGCCCCGACCAGATCCTGAAACTGCTTCCGCTGGGCCAGGGTGTTGTTGAGAGCGATACGTGCCCGCTGGGCGTCGGTTTTGTCGACGACCCCGCTCTGGTACTGGTTGGTCGCATCCTGCAAACTACGCTGGAGTCGGCTGATGTCCTCGGCCAGAATGTCGACCTGACGTTGGGTCAGGATCACATCGTAAAAGGCCTTGCTCACGTTGACCACCACGTCAATTTTGTTCTGCACGGTAACCTGACTGGCCTGTGCCCGGTAGGCATCGGCGGTCCGGCTGGCCAGGAGCACATCCCGGTTAAAGACCGACTGGGTCAGTGAGAACGATACCGTCGAGGTGTTTTTAGCGCCCAAAGCTACCGGCCGTCGTTCGCCCGTTGTGGCATCCGGAATCAGTGTAACGGGCAGTTGCAGGAAGTGCGTCAGCCCGTAGCCGGCGTTCAGCTGGGGATACCAGGCAGCCAGCGCCGAGCGCACCGACCGATCGGCAATCTCCTGATCGATGGCCGATTGACGAATAAGGGGCTGATTCTCCAGGGCGAACTGAATGCAGTCGGCCAGGGGAGCCTGCTGGGCCAGAGCATCTGTATTTTTCTGAGCAAAGGCTACCTGTGTCATCACCCAGGTGCCCATAAAAAGGAGTAACGGTAACCAACTATTTTTCATAACCGCGGTAGCAGACAACAGCACGCTGTCGAACGATAGTCAACAGAGTGTACCACCTACTAACTACGGACAGCTCCCTTTTTGTTCGATTGATAAACTAATTAAGCTGAATCCTTCGCGTAGACCCGCCCTCGTCCGTTTGCCAAACCCATGATAACGCCGTAATTTCGGGGCTTTATCAGCAGCCTGCAACGATGACTGAAGCCCCAAATGAATCCTCGACCGACCGCGGTCATCTGAACTTTATCGAACAGATCGTTGAAGACGATATTGCCTCCGGGAAACATCGCGGACGCGTGCATACGCGGTTTCCGCCCGAACCTAACGGCTACCTCCACATCGGCCACGCCAAGTCGATCTGCCTGAATTTTGGTCTGGCCGACAAATACGGTGGCAAAACCAACCTCCGCTTCGACGATACCAACCCGGTTACCGAAGACACCGAATACGTTGATTCGATCAAGAACGACGTTCGCTGGCTGGGCTTCGACTGGGAGAACGAACTCTACGCGTCCGATTACTTCGAACAGCTCTATCAGTTTGCCGAAGCGCTGATTCTGAAGGGGCTGGCGTATGTAGACGACTCTACCTCCGAAGAGATTGCCGCCCAGAAAGGTACGCCTACCGAACCCGGCCGCCTGAGTATCTACCGCGACCGGAGCGTGGATGAAAACCTCGACTTTTTCCGGCGGATGCGCGCCGGTGAGTACCCCGACGGGGCAAAAGTACTCCGGGTCAAGGTCGATATGGCGTCTCCCAACATGCAGCTGCGCGACCCGATCATCTACCGCATCAAGCACGCTCATCACCACCGTACTGGCAACACCTGGTGCATTTACCCGATGTATGACTTTGCCCACGGCCAGTCAGACAGCATCGAGCAGATCACCCACTCGCTCTGTACGCTGGAATTCGTGCCTCACCGGCCGTTATACGACTGGTTTATCGAGCAACTGAACATTTTCCCGTCCCGCCAGTACGAATTTGCGCGGCTTAACCTGACGTATACCGTCATGAGTAAGCGAAAGCTGAAGAAACTGGTCGAGGAAGGGCACGTTACCGGCTGGGACGATCCGCGGATGCCAACCATTGCGGGTATCCGGCGCCGGGGCTATACGCCGGCCAGCATCCGCGATTTCTGCGACCGGATCGGGGTGGCCCGGCGCGATAACCTGATCGATGTGGGGCTGCTGGAATTCTGCATCCGGGAGGAGCTGAACAAAACGACCCCCCGCGTTATGGCCGTACTGGATGAGAAGCCACTGAAGCTGGTTATCACCAACTACGACGAAGGCCGCGAAGAGATCATGCGCATCGAAAACAACCCCGAAGATGCCAGCTCGGGCGAACGCGACGTACCGTTTAGCCGCGATGTCTATATTGAGCGCGACGACTTCATGGAAGTGCCGCCGAAGAAGTTTTTCCGGCTTTTTCCGGGCGGCATGGTCCGGCTCAAAGGGGCGTACATTATCAAATGCGACGAGGTTATCAAAGACGAGACCGGCGAGATAACCGAACTGCGGTGCAGCTACATCCCCGAAAGCCGGAGCGGTTCCGACACATCGGGCATCAACGTGAAAGGCACGATTCACTGGGTATCCGTTCCCCATGCCGTTGAGGCTGAGGTTCGTTTGTACGACCGGCTCTTCTCGGTCGAAAACCCGGCCGCCGACGAGCGCGACTTCCAGGAGCTACTCAACCCAACTTCGCTCGAGGTGGTACGGGCGTTCGTTGAACCGGCTCTGGTTGACGCATCCCGGTCGGGCTCGCTGACCAATGTGCAGTTCATGCGGAAAGGTTATTTTATTCTCGATGCCGACTCGACCCCGGAGCGTCCGGTCTTTAACCGGACCGTAACCCTGAAAGATGCCTGGGCCAAAGAACAGAATAAAGGAGAAGTCAAAAAAGGATAAGCTTTTCAACCGATACCAGGTAGCCCCGCTCTGTACGTACCGATTCTTCGTAATCCGGCGTAGGTAGCGGGGCTACCCGTTAAGTATATACGTCATCTATTTTTCCTTTTTCGATGCGCTGATATCAATCGAATGAGTACAATTCTAAAGGGTCTTCCCTCCCGCCCCTGAGTAGATATAACGAGCATTTTTACGACGCTCAACCAATCGGCACTTCACGGGCTGTACAGGCGCAACGAGCGACCAGGCCGGTTCGTCTAAACCAATAAGCAGGCATCTCGTTTGACAGGTAGTACCAACGACGTGTATCCGTATGCAGCTCAACAAGCGTATCGACCAGCCGGAGGCCGTTTCGCCGGCCCTGGCCCGGTTCCGAACCAATAAAGCGATTCCGTCGGTCATCGAGAAAAACGTACTGACCGCTTTGTCTTTTTTTCCGGCGCTGCAGCAGACACCGATTCGCTTTGTCTTCAAACAACGGATCAACTCATCCGTCATGCAGGCGCAGCCGGTTTTTCAGACCCTGCTGCGCCCCCGGGCCAACCGGGCGTACCAAATCAATATCAGTGCGCTGTTTACCCTGACGCACACGGCCATCCCGATCCATCAGCTGCCCGATGCTATCATGATCGGGTGGATTGGCCACGAACTGGGGCATATCATGGATTACGAGCGCCGGACCAACCTCGAGCTGGTGGGGTTTGGGCTTGGCTACGTTTTCTCGGCGGCTTACGTAAAAAAGGCCGAGCGGATTGCCGACAGTTTTGCGGTCAACCACGGCCTCGGCCATTACCTGATCGAAACGAAACGGTTTATTCTCGACCATGCCGAGTTACCCCAGGCCTACAAGGACAAGATTGCGCGTCTGTACGTCTCGCCCGAAGAGATTGTTGAGCAGGTGAAGAAGCTGGAAGAAGAAAAACTCGACCGCCAGAAAAAAGCCCTATGACAGGCTTTTTATGTACTCCCCGAACTCCAGCAAATCAGCTTCTTTCATCACACGCGGGATTTTTGCCTGTCCGCCCAGCTTTTTGAATTCCTCGCTCCAGCGGTAGAATTGTTCGACCGGAATCACCTCGGCCTCCACGCCTTTCAGCGCTTTGGTCCGGGCCACGTTGTAGTTTTTGTTGGCCTGGCGAAGTTCTCGGTCGAGTGATTCAGCAAACGTCTGGTTGTCGACGGTTCGGTTGGAGCCGATGTACCATTTGTTGATGTATTCACCCTCTTTCCGCACCGCTGAAACCACAAACTCCTGAATTTCGATGTCGAACTGCTGCTGCATGAGCTGCATGGCGTCGTTCATCTGATGCACCGAGAGCTGCTCTCCAACAATGTTCAGAAAATGTTTGGTACGGCCGGTAATCTGTATCTCGGCCCGCTTCTTGTCGGTGATCATGACGGTATCGCCAATCATGTACCGCCAGGCCCCCGATACCGTAGAGATCAGCAGCACATAGTCGGTATTCTCTTCGGCTTCGGCCAGCGACAGAATCGTGGCGTCCTCTCTGACCCGCCCGGCCTCGTCCATATTGGCGTCAACAAATGGCACGAACTCGAAGAAGATACCATTGTCGACCATCAGCGCCATCGACGACGTGTCGGGCCGTTTCTGGGTGGCCAGATACCCTTCCGATGTGAGGTAGGTGTCGATGTAGGTGAGCGGCCGGGCCAGCAGCGTCTCCAGACTTTTGCGGTACGGTTCGAACGCTACCCCACCCGTGGTGTATACCTGCAGGTTGGGCCAGATGTCGTGGATCGTATTCAGCCGGTTGTACGCAATCACTTCCTTGAGCATCATTTCAATCCAGGATGGAATACCACTCAGGCTACCAATGTCCCAGGATGGGGCTTCCTGCGCAATCCGGTGCACCCGCTCGTCCCAATCCTGGATCGACGCAATCTCAACACCGGGCTTGTAATACCCGCTGAACCAGCCCGGTATGTTAGCCGCACTGATGCCGCTGATTTCGCCTTCCTGATGATCGTCTTTCTCGATGAGGCTTACGCTGCTCCCCAGCATCATGATCTGTTTTTCGAAAAAGTCGGAGGGCAGATCGAAGTTTTTCAGGCTCATCACCTGCTGAATACCAGCTTTGCGAATCGCTTCCAGCATATCGTCGGTAACCGGAATAGCCTTGCTGGTACTGGTCGTGCCGCTGCTGAGGGCGAAATACTGTTGTCCGCCGGGCCAGGTAACGTTCTGATGGCCTTCCAGCAGGTAATGCCACCAGTCGGCGTTCATCCTGTCGTAATCATGTACCGGCACGGCCTGTTGAAAGGCCTGTACGGGATCATCACTGGCTAGAATCTGACTGAAGTTGTATTTTTTGCCGAATGCGGTGAGCTTCGCTTTTTTAATCAGCTGAAGTAACACCTCCCGCTGCGCTGCGACCGGATCGGGGTCCGACACAATAAAGCCGTATACATCAATTGCTCTTTTTAATAACTCGCCAATAACTGCCATGGGTAATTTTTTCGGATGGATTTGCTATCGGCTTAACCAGATCGGCCCGACTTTGTTGATGATTACAATTGCCTGACCCGTAAACCGACTTTCGACTGCACGTGAATCAGCGTCTGTATGCCGGTGGGCCGGATGGCGATCTGCTCGGGGGTGAACCGAAATGACTGGATAACCAGATCGGTTTTCTTGCCTGCTCCACCTTTCTCGTAAGCCTGGGTAATTTTCTGCGGCAGTTTATTGATCTCGTCGCCCAGCGAAATTTCCAGCAACTCATCGACCAGCTTCAACAGACTTTTCCGCACCAGCGAACTCACGAAGCGGGGCATACCGCTCTGGCTGGCAGCATCGAAATCAAGGTTGCTGACCCGCAGAGTATTGGTCAGCGTATCGAAGACCGGACGACCCCGCAGGTAGATCACCCCGTCCATCAGTCCACCAACCTCCGTTTTGACGAGTAAGGTGCGCTGGCCGCCGTAGACGGCCACGTTCCGGATCGTTACCGCCCCGAAGAGCAGCCGTTTTTTTTGCTGGCTGAGGGTCAGGTTCAACACCCGGTTTATGTCGGCATAGGGCAGGTCGCTCACCAGTCGCAGGTCAGACAATAGCGGGAGTTGTTCTTTCCGTTCCAGGGTTGGTAACTGGGTCGGGGTGTAGGCCGGTGTGGTAGGTTTCAGCTTTGTCTCCGTATTCAACGCAATTCGGAGGTGGGTGATGATCGACCCGTTTCCTCCGCTGATGGGACTGGTTTCAACCCGCACCGGCTTGGGGAGCAGCCAGAGGCCGAACTCTTTACTGACCAGCAAGGGTTTCTGAATATCCTGCCAGATCGGTCCGACAATCTGGTCGATCCGGAGTTCTTTGTAGATAGCGGTGTCGATAGCCGACTCGATGGCGGGCTGGTAACGGTCGAGCAGATTTCGCACAAAATCAGTCAGCTGAATCTCCTGCCCCAGAATTTTGATCTCCGGTTTTATGATCCAGTCAAAGCTGGTGAATTTCACCCGGCTGGCCAGGCGCCAGTCAGGCGTTACCGTCAGTGGGCTCTGAAAATTGATATGCAGCGAACAGAACGGCTTGTCGGGAGGGGTTTTGTCCTTACTGAACGGCTTGGTAATCCAGAGCTGAAGCGGGGTCGAAAACCGGAGCTGCTGATTCTCGTACTGAATACGGACCCGACCCGACCGCGCCACCCTGAACGGGAACACGCCCCCCCGTTTGCCGCCGGGCGCGCCTTTACCGACCAGCAGCGGGTCAAGTTCACGGTTAATTTTTTCTTCCAGTTCACGGATCGGAAACTCAATCGATCCGGCCACGTGCGAAACAGTAGTTGATATCGGCGGGTCGAACCCTTCCGCTTTGGGGGGGCTTGTTTCTACATGCTGACAATCCGAAAGGCTGACAATCAGCACCAAACCCATGAAATAGTGTAGTAGCAATGGTTTCATCAGGCAATCTGGTGGAATTGGTAGTAACACACGGGCTTCGCTTCCTCACCCCCTGCCCCCGCCCGTGTGTTACAAATCATCGAATGGGCTACGACAACACTTCCTTTTTCTCGATACCGTCCGGGTTACCGTCCAGCACCGCTTTGGCCGTGGCTATAACGTTGTCGACCGTAAATCCGAAATAGGCCATCACCTCGTCGCCGGGGGCCGACAGCCCGAATCGGTTCATGCTGATGGTTGTGCCTTCGTCGGTGACGTACTTGTGCCAGCCGATGGGCGAGCCCGCTTCTACCGCCAGCCGTTTGCGGATGGAAGGCGGCAGTACTTTGTGGTGGTAAGCCTGATCCTGCTTTTCAAAAAGCTCCCACGAAGGCATACTGACAACCCGCGCCTGAATCCCCTGTTTCTTGAGTTCGGCCTGCGCTTTCAGCACCAGCGATACTTCGGAGCCGGTTCCGATCAGGATCAGCTGCGGAGTGCCTTCGGACTCACTCAGGATATAAGCCCCTTTTTCGACACCCTCCCGGGCCGAGCCGTACGTTCCCTGGTCGAGCACCGGCAGCTTCTGCCTCGACAGAATCAGCAGCACCGGCGATTTAGGCTGTAACATGGCTACACGCCAGGCTTCGACGGTCTCATTGGCATCGGCCGGTCGGATTATGATACAGTTCGGAATGGTTCGGAGGGATACGATTTGCTCGACGGGCTGGTGGGTAGGGCCGTCTTCGCCCAGGCCGATGCTGTCGTGGGTAAAGACAAAGGTAGCTTTTGATTCGGCCAGGGCGGTCAGCCGGATGGCCCCCCGCATATAGTCCGAAAAGTTCAGAAATGTGCCGCCGTACGGATGTATGCCCCCGTGTTGCGACAAACCGTTCAGGGCTGCTCCCATGGCATGCTCCCGAACGCCAAACCATACGTTCGAGTGGTCGTAATGCCCCGGCTGAAAACTCACATCCCCTTTGGTAGGCATATCGTTGGACGAAGCCAGGTCGGCCGATCCGCCGAACAGGAACCGGACGTTTTGCTTGAGGGCTTCCAGCGCTTTGCCGGAGGCCTGCCGGGTCGCCATGTCTTTATCATCGGCCGTGAAAACTGGCAAGCCGGCATCCCAGCCATCGGGTAACTTGCCAGCAAAAGCCAGTTCAAACTCTGCCCCTTCTGTTCCAAACTGCTTTTTATAGGCATCGAACCGGGTTTGCCAGTCGGCCTGAAGCTGGCGACCCCGCTGTCCCGCTTCGCTCAGATGCTCCCGAACGCCATCGGGTACCACAAACGACTGGTCGGGGTCGAATCCAAAATAGGTCTTCACTGCCCGCAGGTTTTCGTCGCCCAGCGGGCTGCCATGCACCTTGCTGGTTCCGGCCAACGGGCTGCCATAGCCGATCACCGTGCGAACGGCAATGATCGACGGGCGCTCGGTCTCATCCTGTGCCGCCCGGATGGCCTGGTCAATGGCGTCAAGGTCGTTACCATCGGCTACTTCCTGCGTATGCCAGCCGTAGGCCGCAAAGCGCGCCATCCGGTCTTCCGTAAACGCCAGGTTAGTGGGGCCGTCGAGCGAGATCAGGTTATCGTCGTAGAGGTAGATCAATTTCCCCAGCTTCAGGTGGCCCGCCAGGGAAGCCGCTTCAGACGCGATCCCCTCCATCAAATCGCCATCGCTGACAATCGAGTAGGTGTAGTGATCAACGATGGTGTGGCCCTCCCGGTTGTAGGTGGCAGCCAGAAAGGCTTCTGCCATTGCCATGCCGACGCCATTGGCAAACCCCTGCCCAAGCGGCCCTGTCGTTACCTCTACACCAGCTGTCAGATTGGATTCTGGATGGCCGGGTGTTTTGGAATGCATCTGCCGGAACTGCTTTACATCGTCGAGGGAGAGATCATACCCGTAGAGGTGTAACATACTATAAAGCAACGCAGAGCCGTGGCCGGCCGACAGAACAAACCGGTCTCGGTCGGGCCAGTGCGGGTCCTGCGGATTGAATCGCAGATGTCGGGACCAGAGTACGTAGGCCATTGGCGCTGCGCCCAGCGGTAAACCCGGATGACCGGAGTTGGCCTGCTGCACGGCGTCTACCGCCAGCAGCCGGATGGTGTTGATGCTACGTTCGTCGATTGAGGTTGCCTGGTTTGTCATCGTAAGAAAGGATTGATTGCAGTCAATACAAAAACGCCGATCTGCCATACCTGGGCAAACCGGTTATGTATCATAACCCGGAATAAGGGAAAGTAGATAAAAAAAGTTGACTACTAATCATCTATCTCACTTTCAGTCAACTAGTTATAACTAACAGGTCAGCTCTTTTTTTACGAGAACAGCCGACCGCCAGTCAGGCAGCCGGGCACTAAAGCTGGCCTCCAGCCAACCTGTTTTATCGGGACTGGAATGACCGGGATAAAAAACGCTGTTTTACTCCTGCAGCGTATACAGGAATAAAACAGCGTAGAGACCGGCTGCCAACCGACTGGTTTGCACCGGATACGGGTAAATGAGTTGGGGAAGCGTTGCTTTACTGAATGGCTTCAATGGCCATGAGTTCCCACATCATAGTCCACTGTTCAGAGTCGAGCCACTGCCGGATGGTCATATCGATCAGGTTTTTGTCGATCGCGTATTCGAGGGCGTCCATCACCCGCCGGTGCTTCGGAATGGCGTGGCCCACCCGGGAGTAATAATCTTTCAGAAACTGATCTTTATCCGTCGTCAGCAGCGAGAAGTTCTCCCCCGTATGCGGATCGCGAAGAAGAATGGGATAGGCATTCCAGAACTCGAGGGCCGCTTTTTCGCGGTTCTGATCGAACAGGTCGCGCCCTACTTCATCAGTCAGCACAAAGAAGTCGAGATAGTAATAACCCTCTTTGTTCAGGTTAAGGATAAGACCCCGGTCGACCAGATTACCGATTTCCTCGGCCGAAAAGCTGGGGCCTTCCTGGCCAAACCGGTACAAAGCGGCATACTGACGCGTATGGGTCAGAAACAGGAATACGTACTGATTAGGCGTGATGTTGTAACGTAACAGGGCGTCTAGGTTAATCTCAATGGTATTCATCAGAGTACAAGTTATGAGGCTGAAAAACTTTTCCTGAAGGCAAACGAACCTATTTGTTTGTTAAGCAATAGATTATTCCGCTTCCTAAAATTATGCAAAATATTGTTAACGCTAATACTTAGTTATTAACATGAGCAACGAACTTATCTGTAAGTACACACTACCTACATTAAATACTATATCAGTAAGAAATTATGCAAGTGCCAGAACAGTTTAATACCCTACCGGTTTAATCTACATAAACCAGCATAACTCAACCAGAACGCATGACTATTACCCTTGAACAGGCCCAGCAGGCTATCGAAGCGGCCAAACAAAAATCGATCGAAATAGGCACCCTGATGAACATTGCTATCGTCGACTCGGGTGCTAACCTGGCCGCTTTTGCCCGTCAGGAAGGGGCCTGGCTTGGGTCTATCGATATCTCCATCCGAAAAGCCAAAACGGCCCGCTACTTCGACATGCCAACCGGCGAAATTGGAAAGCTTTCGCAACCCGGCGGCCCTCTCTACAACATTGAGCACTCTAACGGTGGACTCATCTCTTTTCCGGGTGGTATTCCCATCAAAAATGCGGAAGGCACCATCATCGGGGCCATCGGCGTTTCGGGGAGTACGGTCGAGAACGATCATACCGTAGCTCAGGCTGGGGTCGAGGCCATCTCCTGACGGCGGAACCTGTCTGGCTGGTTCCCCTCCCCGACTTTCTTTTATTTTCTCTGTTCATCTAAACCCGCTACTCACTATGGCAAGCAATCGTGGTGTCGTATACACCGGTCCCGGCAAAGTCGAAGTACAAACTATTGATTTCCCGGAACTGGTTAACCCCAAAGGCAAAAAGATCAACCACGGGGTTCTTTTAAAAGTAGTATCGACGAACATCTGCGGTTCCGACCAGCACATGGTCCGTGGCCGAACAACCGCCGAACCGGGTCTGATTCTGGGCCATGAGATAACGGGAGAAGTAATCGAGAAAGGGTCTGACGTCGAGTTTCTGAACGTGGGCGACCTGGTTTCCGTACCCTTCAACGTGGCCTGTGGCCGGTGCCGGACGTGTAAAGAGCAGAAAACCGGCATCTGCCTGAACGTGAACGAGTCGAGGGCCGGCGGTGCCTATGGGTACGTGGACATGGGCGGCTGGATTGGCGGCCAGGCCGAGTACGTAATGGTTCCCTATGCCGATTTCAACCTGCTGCGGTTTCCCGACAAAGAGCAGGCAATGGACAAGATCCGCGACCTGACCATGCTCAGTGATATATTCCCGACGGGTTTCCACGGTGCGGTCAACGCCGGCGTCGGGCCGGGCACTACCGTATACGTTGCGGGAGCCGGTCCGGTCGGTATGGCCGCTGCGGCTTCGGCCCAGCTCCTGGGGGCTGCCGTGGTCATCGTGGGCGACATGAACAAGGCCCGACTGGCCCACGCCCGCTCCATCGGTTGCGAAACGGTTGATCTGAACGAAGATGCGTCGCTGGCCGATCAGATCACCCAGATCCTGGGCGTTCCCGAAGTAGACTGCGCTGTCGACTGTGTCGGCTTTGAGGCCCGCGGGCATGGTGGAGAGGTCCAGAAAGAAGTACCGGCCGCCGTATTAAACTCCCTGATGGAGATTGCCCGGGCAGGCGGTGCAATCGGTATTCCGGGTTTGTACGTTACCGAAGACCCCGGCGCCGAAGAGTCGACCGCAAAAACGGGAAACCTGTCCATCCGCTTCGGGCTGGGCTGGGCCAAAAGCCATTCGTTCTTTACCGGCCAGACTCCCGTTATCAAATACAACCGGCAGCTGATGATGTCGATTTTGTACGACAAAGTGCAGATTGCCAAAGCGGTCAATGTCGAAGTGATCAGCCTGGATGAGGCACCAAAAGGCTATGCTGAGTTTGACAGCGGGGTGGCCAAGAAATTTGTCATCAACCCGCATGGCCTGATTCCGGCCTAGCCTCCGCAACCCAGATTGATCTGAAAAAACACCGCAAGTGAGCCAATGGGCTTTGTTTGCGGTGTTTTTGCTGACCAACGGGGTAACCTTCCGGTCGAATAGCAGTTTATTCCAGTAGTATACAATACAATCACAAACGTTATGAATGAGTTGCAGGGAAAAAAGATAGCCGCTCTGATGACAGAGGGCTTTGAACAGGTAGAGTTGACAGAGCCGCGGCAGGCACTCGAAGCCGCTGGTGCCACGGTACACCTCATCGCTCCCAAAGGCGGGGAGATAAAAGGCTGGGACCATACCGAATGGGGCGATTCATTCGATGTTGACCTCCCCCTGGACGGGGCCGATCCCGGCCAGTACGATGCGTTGCTGCTACCCGGTGGGGTCATGAACCCCGACAAGCTGCGTACCGAGCAGAAAGCCGTGCAGTTCATCCAATCGTTTTTCGACGAAGAAAAACCGGTTGCGGCCATCTGCCATGCGCCTACCCTGCTGGCCGAAGCCGACGTAGTGCAGGGACGTACGCTGACGTCCTACCCTTCCATACAGACGGACCTGGTGAACGCAGGCGCCAACTGGGTAGACCAGGAAGTCGTAACCGACGGAAACCTGGTTACCAGCCGCAAACCCGACGATATTCCAGCCTTCAACGAGGCCTTTATCAAACTCATCACGGCAGGCGTTACCGCCAGTCGGTAACCTGACATAAAAAAAGAGGGCGCCCTGTGGCGCCCTCTTTTTTTATGATTAAAATACTGCCCGGGCAATTTGCATGACGTTGTCGGCCTTGCCCATGGTGTAGTAGTGGAGAACGGGCGCTCCGGCAGCCATCAGCTCCCGCGATTGCTGTATACCCCATTCGATACCCACCTGGCGAGCCTGCTGGTCGTTCTCGCAGGCCTCTACGGCGGCAACCAGTTCCTCGGGCATGTGGAGGTGAAACAGTCTGGGCAGGATTTGCAGTTGCCGGCGTGTACTCAGCGGCTTCAGTCCTGGAATAATCGGGATATCGATACCATGCTGTCGACACCGTTCCACGAAATCGAAATACTTTCGGTTGTCGAAAAACATCTGGGTTACGATGTAATCGGCCCCTTTGTCTACTTTCTGCTTCAGGTACTCGAAATCGATGTCGTGGTTTTCGGCTTCAAAGTGTTTCTCGGGATAAGCCGCTACCCCGATGCAGAAATTGCTCGGAGCCAGGGCGGTATCTTCCTCGTGCAGATAAACACCCCGGTTCATGTTGGCCACCTGCTCGACCAGTTCGCTGGCGTAGCTGTATCCGTTTTCTTTGGCTTTAAAGGTCGTAAAAGGTTTGGCCGGGTCGCCCCGTAATACCAGCGCGTTATCGATACCGAGGTAGTGGAGATCGATCAGGAAGTCTTCGGTTTCTTCCCGGCTGAAGCCACCACACAGCACATGCGGCACCGGATCGACGCCGAACCGATGCATAATGGCCGAACAGATGCCGACCGTTCCGGGGCGTTTGCGGGTAACGATCTTCTGAATGGTACCGTCGGGTAACGGCCGTTCGATGTACTCCTCCCGGTGATACGTCACGTCGACGAACGGGGGCTTGAACTCCATCAGCGGCTCGATATTGTCGAGCAGATTTTTCAGGGTATCGCCCTTGATGGGTGGGATAACTTCAATGGAAAAAATCGGCTTGCCGTTCGCAGCCTTAATATGATCGGTAATCTTTGTCATTGCGGGGTCAAAGTTAACGCGAAAACACGGTCAGGCGCAGGTAAATTCCATTTGCCTGCCCCGTGCTCCAGGGCTGAATGTCGAGTCGTTTTCCCAGTTCGCCCTTGTTTTTCACCTCGTGTAGTTTGGGAATGCCCCAGCCGATCAGCGAACCAAATGCGGCTCCGGCCAGCAGGTCCGTGGGGTAATGCAGCCCGCCTTCGTACCGCAGTACAGCGGTTGCCGTGGCCAGTCCTAATGATCCAACCCAGACCACCGGTTTCCAGTTCGATTCGGGAAAGTAATGCCGAAAAACCTCGCCGGTAAATACCGCCGTGGCAAAAGCATTGGTGGCATGACCGGAAAAAAAGGCCTGACGGGCACTGCGTTCCAGCTTCTCCTCCAGCGGAGCCACGGGGTTATACACAAAAGGCCGGTTACGCTGGGTCAGGTTTTTAACGGATCGCTGCAGACCGTTGGCCAGCAGCACCGTTTCGATATACATCACCCCAATTGTTTTGATATCCTGCCGCATGGGCTTCGTCCCGATCGTTAACAAACCCGCCAGCGCCACATTGCCCACCAGCGACGCATCGCTCAACCGGTCGGCGGTGGTGCTGTACCGGTCGATAGCCCCCCGGTCGAAGGCGGGGATTCTGGTCCGGTCCAGGCTGGCCAGATCCGCGATCGTTAGTGGCTCGACCCTGGATTCCAGCACAAGGGCAGTACCAGCCGCGACGCCCCCTACCCCCAGCAGGCCCAGTTCGCGCCCCGTCTGAAGACGGTATGGTGACTGGCCGAAGCCGGGTGTGATCAGGGTCAGCTGAACAAGACAGCCCGCCAGGATAGCCCGCAGGCTATTTGCTGTGGTTGATGCGCGTAGGTAAGGATTCATAGAGCGAGTGATTTGGGCGCTTTTACACGGTGAGTACAGTAGGTTCGTCGGCCAGAATGACCAGCCGCCCTTCCACTTCCGGAAAGCCCATCTCCCGATAAAGTCTGGAAAAGTAAAGCAGACTACTGGTCACAGCCGGGTCAGCGTCAGGTATAACCGCCGAAGACGAGGCCGGCCCGGGTGCCGATTCGTACTGAACGAGTACGATATGGCCATCGGGGTAATGCACGACCCGGTGAGGAGCGCCGTGCATGCGTTTGCTGCTCAGAATACTCCGATCGGTGTCAATCCGCAGGGTTGAATCGAACAGCGAGGCCAGCGCCGGATGCGACACAATCGTCATCAGTCGCCCGCGCAGGTCGTTGCTTTCACTGTGCCGGATAAGGCCCTCCCGCACCAGCTGGCGCAACGCCCGGTCGATACCGTCGGGGCCTTTGATCAGACTGAGGGCAGCACAAAGTTTGCGGTCGCGCTCCCGGTTACGCTGAAACGTAGCCACGTCGAACACCCGGTCAGCCTGCCGACGCAGGTTTAGTTCCTGTTGCCGATGGCCGCTTCGGATATCGTCCAGCAGGATTTCCTCGTCGGTCTGCTCATCTACCCGATGGGTGAAGGCATCGGCGCAGAGGCTGACTTCGTAACTCGACCGTCCTTCCTGCCACACGCAGCCGCAAAGCCGGGCCTGTTCGCTATCGCGCAGGAACGCGTGCAGCCAGTAGCTCACGTTTTTCTGTTCGCCCGGTTTGCTGAAATCAGTCAGTTCGCCAATCACATACAGTCGGTCGGTTGGCCGGGTAAACGCCACGTACAGCAGGTTCATGTTTTCGAGAAACGTCCGGGTTATCTCTTCCACATACTGCAACCGCACGACCTCCGGGGTTTTATCCAGGCTGCTGTTCGGATGGGCGGGGGCGCTAAGCAGACGAGTCAGTTCACCGGTATGAGCCTGGTGAGTAAGCTGGTCCGTGGGTACGGCACTCAGATCGAGCCAGATCGTTCCCCGGCTGTTGGGGGTTACCGCCCAGTTGGCAAACGGAATAATCACCACCGGGTACTCCAGGCCCTTGGACCGGTGAATCGTTTGAATACTGACGGCATTTCGGGCGTTCCCTTCGACCGATACTTTTTGCCGGACGCTATCCCAGTACAGCAGAAAATCGGCCAGGTGGCCACTGCGTTTCTGGTTGAACGTCAGCACCTCGTCGAGAAATCGGAACAGGAAGGGGTTGTTCTCAGCCTGGCTGAAGAGCCCGAACTGAGCCGTCAGCCGCTCGGCCAGCTCGTAAGGATTCAGCTGCCCGAGGGCATACGGGTCAAGCGGGTAACCTTCATCCGTCAGATACGCATATACGGCGTCGGCCCCTTTTTCGGCAACGCTCCGCAACTGTTCCGTCAGCGCATCGTCGGGGAAAACACCCCTGACTACCCGATGAAACAGGTACAGCAGTTCGTAGCGAAGCAGCTTATGATCGGGCCGCATCAGGAGTCGCATCAGCGTGACGATCCACTTGACCGGGTCCGAAAACTCCAGCGACAGTGAGTCGGCCGAGACCAGCGGAATCTGACGAGCGTTCAGCTCGCTGGCCAGCGCTTTGGCGTGACTCCGCTTCCGGCAGAGAATAGCAATATCACCATACTGATAGCCGTCGGCCAGCGCTTTCTGCAGGTGGTCGATGGTTTTTTCGAGCATGACGGCCGTCAGATCCTTACCCGTACCGGTGTCTTTAGCGACAAAGTCGATCTGGACATGCCCCTGCTCTTTTGCCTTCGGCGACACTTTCTGATGAAATAGCTGCTCGGCATCGAATACATCGGCCACTTTCGGGTACTGATACTCGAAGGAACGGGCGGTATGCTCGAAAAACTGGTTGTTGAACCGAATAATTGGCGCTGCACTGCGCCAGTTGGTATCCAGAAATTCGCCTTCCAGATGCCCTTCCAGCATCCCGATCCGATCGGCAGTCCAGGTGTCGGGGCCATGCGCCTGCTTCAGGCTGACCAGGTCCTGCCGGTGCAGCGCTACGATCTGGTCCATATCGCCCCCCCGAAACCGGTAAATGGCCTGTTTACCATCCCCCACTGCCAGGTTAAAATGCTGAAAGCCGAGCGCGTTTTCGATCAGGGGCAGCAGGTTGGCAAACTGGAGCCGGGAGGTATCCTGAAACTCGTCGATCAGGATATGGTTATATTTATCGCCGAGTCGCTCGTACAGGAACGGCACGGGCTCCGACGCGACAATGCTCAGGATTTTCTTGTTGAACTCAGAGATATGCACCCGCCCATCTTTCCGCAGCAGCTCATCAAACTCGATCCGCATCTGCTTCAGGAGGGCCAGCTTCTGCAGATGAGGCAGCAGACAATCGAAGAGCGCTGCCTGACGCCCCCGTTCTTCGCGCAGACCGATGATCTGACCAATGCAGTCGCCCAGTTCGTCGACCATACTGTCAATCAGGCCCTGAACCGGCATGGGCGTCTTTTTGCCGTACCATTCGCCATTGTTGACCGCATTATTGACTCGGGCACCGATATCCTTCCGGGCTTCGCCGGCTGCCACCGCTTTCAGAAAACCGCCCACCCCACCGATACCGTAATGAAAATCGGCTTCGCTCAACCCTGCTTCGGTAATTCGTTGCCAGGCCCGCTGGGCCTGGCCTACGATATCCGTTTCCAGCTGCTCGTTATGGGCTTTTAGCTGCTCCCGAATGGCCCGCAGCGCACCGGGCGACAACTGCTGGGCGGCATTGACTGACTCATAAAACTGATCGGAAGTCAGGTTGTAGCCAAACTCTTTCAGTAATTCGGGCAGTTGGTTCCAGCTTTTGCCTTCGGTGGCTGTGTTGGTGAAATACTCGCTCAGGATGGTGGTAATTTCCTCCATTTCCTCGACTCCAGCCTTTTCGATCATGTTGTCGATGGCCAGTTCAAGCACTTCGTCCGTATCCATCTCCACCTCGAATGAGTAAGGCAAACCCAGTTCGTCGGTGAAAGCCATCACCACCCGCTGCGTAAACGAGTCGATGGTTGTTACGGAAAAATCGGCGTATCGGTGTAGGATGGTCCGAAACACCGACGACGCTTTCTGCCGGAGCTCGTCGCGGGCAATTTGGAATGCTTCCTGGTGCGCATCTTCGGTGGCCTGAATCCCGTACAGCTCCGTAACGAGGTCGTTCAAGAGGGGCGAATCCTTACCATCGGCGATGTCACGCAGCCGATCTAGGATTCGGTTTTTCATCTCGTTGGCCGCGGCATTGGTAAAGGTGACAGCCAAGATATGCCGAAAATAACTGTCCTCCGCCCCCGGCCGCAACGCTAGCTTGAGGTACTCTTTGGTAAGCGTATATGTCTTACCAGACCCAGCCGAAGAACTGTATATTTTAAACATGAGGACGGGAGAAGGAACTGAACCCGAAACGCGACGGCTCCGATTCAGTTCCTTTCATTAAAAATTGTACCGTATCCCCAGACCTGTATTCAGGTTGAGAAAGAACGGCGCCTGGAGGAGTTCCACGTAAACGCCCCCTTCTAGGAAAAACGAGTAAGGTTTGCCGGCCGGGAAATACTCCAGCCCGCCAATACCGGACCCACCGAGCGATAGCGCATTTTCGTACTCGCCATTCAACCGGGGCGGATAGTAGCGCCGGGAGTTTATCTGTCCGCCAAATCCGTAGTAGCCGCGCAGGCTCTCACTACTGGTCAGGGCTTTGTGCCAGATGTAGTGTCCCTGCACGCTCAGCCCGACACTCTTGTAATCGCCGGATCGGTAGCTGCGCCGGGTGCCATAGAGGCCGCCGTACGTCCCGATGTTGAGATCAAATGCGTGATTACTGCCGAAGTACTTGCGCACATTGAGACCCGAGGGTTCACCAATCCGAAAGCCGACCGACCAGTTGTTGTACTGAGCCAGTGCCTGGTTCGAGGTTGCCAGCCCGATACTCAGCGCCAGCATGCAGAAGAAAGTTAGTTTTCTCATGAAATTCAGTCGTAAAAACAGACCATTCAGGCATTCGATACGGCCTCAGGGCGCTGAGCTTCCTCGCCCGTTCCGAGCGGCAGGTCAGCGGAAGCCACCGGGGCGTCTTTGTGCCGTAACACATGCATCAGTTGCTCATTCTCGGCCCGGGTACCGACCGTAATCCGCAGGCACCCCTCGCACAGAACCACTTTCGAGCGATCCCGGACGATGACCTGCTGGTCAATGAGATGGGTAAAGGTACCCGGCGCATCGTCGAACTGAACGAGTAGAAAATTGGCGTCCGATGGATGAATAAGGCGAACAGACGGCAAGGTTTGCAGGGCATTCGTCAGCCACGTCCGTTCGGCGAGTATCCGCTGTACGAACTCGTTTTTATCCGTCTCGTGATCGAGCGCTTCGAGGGCGAGTGTCTGCGTTGGAGCCGAAATATTGTAGGGCGGCTTGATCTTGTTGAGTACATGAATCAGCTCTTCCGAGGCAAAACACATCCCCAGTCGCAAGGCAGCCAGTCCCCAGGCTTTCGAGAACGTTTGCAACACTACCAGGTTAGGATACCTGTCGAGCTGCGTGGTCCAGGAAGGAGCATCCGAAAAATCGATGTACGCTTCGTCGACGATCACAAGCGACTGATCGGCAGCCTCCAGGATGGTATGGATAGCCTGGTCCTGAAGCCGGTTGCCGGACGGATTATTGGGTGAGCAGAGCCAGATCAGCTTGGTGTTTTCGGTAATGGCGGCCAGCACCCGATCCGTGTCTACCTGAAAATCGGGCGTGAGCGGTACCTTGATCACGTTCACGTCGTTGATACCCGCCGACACTTCGTACATGCCGTAGGTAGGGGGCATAATCAATATGGAGTCCTGACCTGGCCGGCAGGTAGCACGCACCAGCAGATCAATGGGTTCGTCGGACCCGTTTCCCAGAAAAATCTGGCCGGGCCGAACGCCTTTGATGCCGGCCAGGCGCTGCTTGATGGCCCCCTGGTGAGGGTCCGGATAACGACTGTAGTTGCCTGACCCGGATGCCGACCCAAAGGGGTTTTCGTTGGCATCCAGAAAAATGCCGACGCTTCCTGTATACTCATCGCGAGCCGATGAATAGGGTGTCAGAGACAGGATATGCGGGCGGAGCAGTTGGTTTAAAGCAATCATTGCGGCAAGTTAGCAACGGACTGCCAAACTGTGCATTGTTACGCTAAAAAGATAGGTTCCAACCCCACCAATGGGCATGGCGACACGGCGCGTCTGACGGCTTATCAGCGGTCCGGCAGGAGTTCCCGCAGGGAGACCGTCACCAAAAATGGATCGAGCCGGTGCAACTCCTGAAAGGCACGTACCATAGTCATCTGATCCGAGTTTTTCTCGTACCATACTTCCACGAAGAAATCGTACAGGCTAAACAGTTGCGTGTCGTAAAACAGTTGTTTCTGGCCGGCAAGCAGATATGTTCCCTCCAGATAAACGATAAACAGTTGGTCTTCCATGGCCAACTGTTTATACTGATGGAATGGTGTAGGGTCTGAGGAGTCTGGTTTTCTCATACATCCTCTACTGTCAGCACTCCTCCTCCATCCGAATCCGGTCATAAAGACTTCGGGCCCGATCCCGCGCCCGCTTGATGCGCATCTTTATGGCACTGGAGGTCAGATCCTGCTTACTGGCCAGCTCGTTGATCTGCAGACCGTCTTCATATTTAGCCAGTAGCAACTCCCGCTGGTGATGAGGCAACTGGTTCAGAACCCGTTCAAAAATATGGAAATAGGACTCGTCGAGCGTAGGATTTTGCTCATCAAGCGTCTCCTGCTCACGCATGTAGGAGCGCCAGAGTGTTTGATGCTGTTGTTTTTTCCGAAGCTGATCGATGCAATAGTTAGCCGTGACGGTATGCAGCCAGGTGGTAAACTTTGATTCGCCCTTGAAGCCTCGGAGTTTCATCGTTAGGCGAACGAAAATGTCCTGAACATAATCTTCCGAATCATCCGCATTTCCGGTAAAGAAAAGGCATTTCTGATATACTAACTGACGATAGCGTGTGTAAAGCTGCCCAAAGTACCGTTCATTGTTAGTGTCCAGATAAAGAGAAACTAGTTCTTGGTCGGTTAAGTGACGCATCTATTAAGAGTTACGGTGGTTACATCTGAACAAATATAACCGACTGTATTTCTCGCTTTTGGTAACTACGACTCCTAGTTAATGAACGATCAACTTACTGAATGAACGGGCGTTTTATCAAATAAAATAGATTTTCCTACTTTGCCTATAGTAACACCTATCTACCCCAAAGGGTCTTCTCTACCTGCTCCCGATAGGTAGCTCCCAGCGGAATCTGATGTTGCTGTACGGAAACATGTTTGGATCCAATACGGGTTATTGACTGCCGGGAAACGATGTAGGATTTGTGTACCCGGATAAAGGCACCCGCTGGCAACTGTTGGTGAAGATCAGCTAATAGCTCGCTGACAACCAGAACTGATGTTTTGGTGTACACTTTACTGATAGCCCCAAAAGCTTCAATATACAGGATATCCTCGACAGCAACCCGCACCGACTCACGACCTGTTTTCAGGAATATATGTGTTGGCGTTGCACCTGGCGAAAAAGCAGGATCATTGGCACCGAGCACCCGGCTAACTGCCCGTAGTAACCGTTCAAACGTGTAAGGTTTTACCAGATAATCAACCACTCCTACTTCAAACGCCTTGAGGGCGTGGGCGGGATCAGCCGTTGTCAGTATGACCCGTGGCGGGCGTTGTAAGGTTGACAAAAACGAAAGCCCATCTATACCCGGTAAATTGACATCCAGAAACAATATATCAACCTGTTCCTGGTGTAGAAGCGATACTGCACTCAACGGATTGTCAAAGCTACCGATCAGCGTCAGGTAAGGCAACTGACTCAGGTGATGTTGCAACAGCTGTTTTTCAACTGTATCGTCTTCAATGATTAATGTTCGGTACAGATGCATAAAGGTAGGCGGGATTGGCAGCTAAGGTACGGCAATCCTAAATATACTATTTGAAAAGTAGCATATATTTGAAAATGCACGATCCCGGCTATCGGCGGGGCCAGTTCCCCTTTTCCGGCTGTGGTCGCAGAACAAAAACGTCAAGTATGGCATAAGGACGAGCCAGATATTCACGGACCAGGGTTTTTAGCGAGTACCCATCAGGCACATCCTGAGCCGCAAAGGCAATCGCTTCTATACCTTCATGGTTACCGATAAACAGCGCCCGGGCGTTGTGAAAGTTCTGGGAGATGATCGTGATTTTTTCCTGATTGAATACATCCTTGCACCGCACGACCGAATCGAACGTCCGGTAACCGGCATAGTCCAGCGTCATGACCGAACCTGGTACACCCAGCCTGATCAGCGCCCGTTGCATATCAGCAGGCTCGTTGTAGTATTCGGAATCGTTATTTCCGCTCAGTATGAGGTATTTTACCTTGCCTTCTTTCCAGAGTCTGGCAGTTGCTTCCATTCGATACCGGAAAAACAGATTCTCTTTGCCGGTTCGAACAAATTTACTGGTCCCCAGTACCAGCCCTACGTCATTGGCGGGCAACTCCTGAAGATTGAAGTAAATCTGGTTTCGGGTGTTCTGAACGACCCACCAGTTACAAATCAGCACTACCGTTGCGCCAACGAACGCAACGGCGATACTGAATTTTATGACTCCCTTGACCACGCGTACGCCAACCGCTTCACGGGGAGACTGGTTCGTGTAATCGCTGGCCAAGGTAGAGTCCATAAGTTACAGGTTCTGCGCCAGGACTATGAAAACAGCCCTAACTGCACTGATTCTTTATCTTCAGCTTCCGTACTGACCTGCGTACCGGAAGCCTCGGGCTGCTCTTTTTTCGGCAATTCACTGACTACTTTGGGAGGCAGGAGCTTTACTTCCTTAACTCGGGCAAAAGGCAGTTTGTTGCCCAACGCCTTCCAGCCACGGACCTCGATAAAGCCTTCCGGCTCCAGTACCATCTTCTCCAGCGGGCCCCGGTCTTTGACCTGATGCACAATCTCGATTCGAGGATACCGATCAGCCGTGACTGCCAGGTTTTTAGAGCCTTTTGTATCGCCGATAAAGCTAAATTTTTTGTCCAGGGAGGTGGTCTCTACCTTGAATCGTTTTACGTACCAGGACTTCTGGTTGGCTTCGTAGTAGATGGCCGACAACACCATATCCGGATCAAACTTCATCAGCACGGCAATATCGTTCGGTTCGTACCGGTTGGTCAGGTCAAAGCTGGTCAGTTCATACTGGCCATCTTTATACACGACCAGAATACTATCCTTGGCGTCAAAATTACCCAGCAGCCTACCCCGCTCGTCGCGGTTGAGCCGGCCCAGATGCTCGTCATACCAGATATCGACTCCGCCAAGCGTCGACGTACCCGCTGTCTTCTGAACGATTTTTCGAACCGGATATTTGGTCAGGATATTTCCTTGTGCCGAGCGGTTCTTGATGCCGACCGTTGCGAAGTTATAATCAAACTGCTTGATCTTCGCTGAGCTCTGGGCCGTCAGGTTAACCGTAATCACTTCGGCTTCCCCGTTATCGTTGGCACTGAAATAGGTTATCTTCGACTTTGGGTTACCCATGGTCAGGTCGTACTCCCGATCGCGGGTGACGCCCGTAACCGGAAACCGTTTGGCCATCGAAATACCCGATTTACTGTCCAGATAAACCATGTTGTAGATCTTCCGCTCGTCGGCTTTTTTAAACACCGACACGTAAACAATATCCTTGCCAACAAAGACCTTCTCCTGAATTTTGGTAACAACGCATTTGCCATCCCGCCTGAACACAATGATATCGTCGATATCGGAACAGTCGCTGACGTATTCGTCTTTCTTCAGCCCGTACCCGATAAACCCGCCTTCACGGTCTACGTACAGTTTCTGGTTAGCAGCGGCTACGACGCTGGCCGCAATGGTGTTGAAAGCCCGGATTTCGGTTTTGCGCTCGCGTCCTTTGCCGTACTTCTTCTGCAGTTCCTTGTAATAGGCAACGGCATAGCGGGTGATATTGGCCAGGTTATCGTTGGTTTCTTCCAGTTCCTGCTCCAGCCGGCGCATCAGTTCGTCGGCCTTGAAACCGTCATACTTCGAAATCCGCTTGATCTTTATCTCCGTCAGCCGGATCAGGTCATCTTCGGTGATCTCGCGGTAGAACTGTTTCTTAAATGGTTTGAGCGCCTTATCGATCGTTGACAGTACAGCCTCGAACGTCTCGCACTCCTCGATTTTGCGGTAGATGCGGTTCTCGATGAATATCTTCTCCAGCGAGCTGTACAGCAACCGCTCCATAAGTTCACCCCGCCGGATCTCCAGCTCCCGCTGCAGCAGCTGTACCGTCTGGTGGGTATTGACCCGCAGAATATCCGTTACGCTGACAAAATGGGGTTTATCGCCAATGATGACACAGGCGTTGGGCGAGATGCTGACCTCGCAGTCGGTGAAGGCGTATAGCGCATCGATGGTCACGTCGGGCGAAACCCCGGGTTGCAGATGCACCAGAATTTCAACGTCGCGGGCGGTATTGTCGATGACAGCCGCCACGTTCCGGCTGGGGGCTTTGATGCGTATCTTGCCGAGTTCGGCCGCCTTGACGATCGACTCGATGAGCTGCGAGGTGGTGACCCCGAATGGCACATCCCGAATGGCGAGTGTCTTTTTATCGACCTCTTCGATCCGGGCCCGTACGCGCACTTTACCGCCCCGGTGGCCATCGTTGTAGTTGCTGACGTCGATGAGTCCACCCGTCTGAAAGTCGGGGAACAGCGATACGGGTTTATCTTTCAGGATCTGAATCGAAGCGTCGATCAGCTCGTTGAAATTGTGGGGCAGAATCTTGGTTGAGAGGCCGACCGCAATTCCTTCCACGCCCTGCGCCAGCAGCAGCGGGAACTTGACAGGCAGCGTTACCGGCTCTTTCTTACGACCATCGTAGCTAAGCTGCCACTCGGTCGTTTTATCGTTATAGATGGCATCGAGCGCAAACTTCGACAAGCGGACTTCGATATAACGGGGGGCGGCCGCGCCATCGCCCGTGCGCACGTCTCCCCAGCTGCCCTGCGTATCGAACAGGAGCTCTTTCTGACCGATATTGACCAGCGCTTCGCCAATCGACGCATCGCCGTGGGGGTGGAACTGCATCGTCTGCCCGATGACGTTGGCGACCTTGTTGAAACGCCCGTCGTCCATTTCTTTCAGGGCGTGCAGGATACGTCGCTGTACGGGCTTCAGCCCATCTTCTACTGCGGGGACAGCCCGCTCCAGAATAACATACGAGGCATAATCCAGGAAATAGTTTTCATACAGTCCTGATACGACCGTCTGGTCATGCAGAACTTCTTCCGGTGTGTTGGTTGGCTGGTCATCAGGGTCGGTGTCGTCGGCCAGCGGTACGCTTCCGTCCGGTTGGCTGTCACTGGCGGGCAGCCGGAATTCCTCCATCGGTTCCTGATTTTCTTCGTTCATCATGAATTGCTACACTACTGTTTCAGTGGATAAAAAGGCGGGCTGACCAACCGATCTTCACTGGTGTTTGGTCTCTTAAAGATACAAAAAAAACGGGATATACGTGCGTTTTAGGCGGTTTTTGTCTACCGGCCCGTAGTCAGCTGCGTCAGCAGCCAGGTGGTTGCTTTTTCGGTTTGTTCGGGGTAGGTCCAGTGGCCGGTATCGCGGTAGAGCTCCAGCTGTTTGGCGCCCGGAATAACGTTATAGGCCGCGTACATGGAGGTTGGCGGGCAGGTTTCGTCGTTGTAGCCCCACGAATAATAGCCTGGCACCTTTACCAGCCGCGCGAAGTTGACGACATCGTAGTAGCCGGTGGTTTTGATCCGGTCGGGTTTATTATTGAAGGCCAGATTGTCGCCGGCAAACAGATGGGGCCACCCCCCAGCCCGGCCGTTCAGGTACCCCGTTACGTCGCATAGCGCGGGGTAATAAGCCGCCAGCCACCTGACCCGGCTGTCGAGTCCAGCCGTAATGATCGATAGCGCGCCCCCCTGGCTCCCGCCGGTAATGCCCAGGTTCTGCCCGTCGTATTGGGGCATGGCCGCCAGGAAGTCGACGGCCCGTACGCAGCCCAGGTAGACCCGCTTGTAATAGTACCGATCCGGATCGTCGAGGTTGGCGGCCTGGTACCCGTTGAGCGCCCCCCGGCTGAGGTTGTCATACACCGCAGGATCCATGGTAACCGGCACTCCGTGGATGCCGACCTCCAGGGTAATAAACCCTTTTTCGGCTTCGGCAATCATACCGCCGTAGGGCCGCACGCCCGCCCCCGGTACCCGCAGAATGGCCGGGTACTTCCCTTCTTTTTTGGGAACGCACAGAATGCCGTAAAAGCGGGAGTTGTTTATGTTTTGCAGACTCAGGTGGTATACGTTTGTTCGTTCGGTGCAGCGTTCGGGCAGGAGCGTCATACGCGCATCGACGGGAATCCTGGCCAGATCGGCCTTTGCTTTTTCCCAGAACGCCTGGAAGTCGGCGGGGTTAGCTACGGTAGGCTTGATGGTGAGCGGCTCAAAACCAGCCGTCGCCATGCCGCGGTATTCCTTACCGTCGATCTCTACCGTGGCCACGCACCGCAGGAAGCCAGCCGTTTTCATAGTTCCGCCGGTTACGACTACCGGTTTATCAGTCAGGGTAATGGTTTCGGTCTGGGTCGGCGGCATTTTTTCGGGGCCGACCTCATAGCGCATTTTGGTGCCTTTCAGCGGTTCGTTTTCCCGGTAGGCGGTAATGGTAAACCGAACGGGTTCGCCGGTCTTATAGAGCCAGTCGGTATGGTCAGGGGTAACGACCAGCTTGACCAGGCGTTCGGCGGGTTGCGCCACCAGTTTGGTGGAGATCAATACAAGCAGCAGTAAACAACGTTTCATAAGCGCATGACAGCTATTCGTGGGAGAAGGATTCAGGGGCATAAGTAGCCGGGCAGCTCTGCCTACTGAGCCACCTGACTACTTTTCAGGATAAGACATTAAACGACCGGGATCAACGCTTTTCGGCGGCTTAGCTGCAGGTTGACCAGGCAGCGAATCAGCAGGGCCATCGGGAAAAGAATATCAACGCCCCCCGGCACCTTCGACACCACCATGCCGACCAGGATCAGCACAGCGGTCAGACCGAAATAAACGGATCGCCGGCGGGCTGTGGTACCCGGCCCGGTAGCCCAGTAGATGAGTGGCATATGAAGCGGCATCAGCCACAGCAAGGTCGGATTCCAGGCCGTAACGCCGTGGTCAGTGCCGACCCAGAGCAAAAACAAAAACCAGCCCAGCACCCCGGCCGTACCGAACAACAGCCTGTCGAGCCAGCGATCGACCCGCCCCCGCTGGTAGCGACGAATGGTAAAGAACGTCAGTCCGATGGTCAGGAAAGCAAAGACAACATTCGGGTCGAAGATGAACGGGACTTCCTTTTTTACCGTATTCGGCGCCTGGTACAAGGTGGTGTCGGATGCCACCAACGGCACAACCTGACCATTGGCCTGGCGGACGGTGGACCGGGCCAGCTGATCATGCACCTGGTCGGGCAGATACATGGCCTGCCAGCCCGTGGTGATTACGTCGGCGGGGGTTCCCAGGGCCAGGTTCATCCCCAGCTGCGCCCAGGGTTTCTCGCCCAGGTAGTCATTCATCCAGTCGCGGTACGATTTACCGGTCGATCGGGTGCGGGTGGGCACCGTCAGACTATCCCCACAGACCTGAGCGATTTTGTCGCGGGGGCGGGTGGCGCAGTTGTCATAATAGAACTTGTACTGGTAGGTACGATTTTCGGGCTGATAGTTTTCCATCAGCAGATTGAACAGCTGCTGACGCTGTGCGGCAGACAGATTCAGTACCTGTTCGCGCAGGGTGCGGTGTTCGATCTGGTACTCGTACATCATGGCATAGATGTCGGTTACCGAGATGGTATACGGCAGCGTGCCCCGCAAAAACTTGACGTAAAAGTTATCGGTCCGGAAATCGAAGGTTCCCCAGCCGAAGATACGCTCCTGCCCCACCCCCGGATCATAGACCCGAATAGCGGTATGGCCAAAGCTGGAATACAACTCCGAACCGGGCGACACCGTTATCAGACTAATCCGGGCGGCAGGTGTCAGCGTCTGACCGCGGGCTTCGATCGGCCCCAGCCCGTTCAGCACCCATAGTCCGGTCAGGACCACGGTCGTGAGCAGCCAGCTCCACTTATTCGTCTTCTTCATCGTTGTCGGGTTCTCGGCGGCCTGCTCCCTTTTTTTCTTTCTTACCTGTTTGACCCTGTACGCAAATAACGAGTTCACCTTTTACCGTTTTTTCGGCAAAATACGCAATTAGTTCGGACAACGGCCCGCGTCGGTTTTCTTCGAACAGCTTGGTCAGTTCGCGCGACACGCTGGCGGGCCGATCAGGTCCGAACACCTCAGCAAACTGCCCCAGGGTTTTCAGCAGCCGGTGGGGCGATTCATAAAAGACCATAGTGCGCTCCTCACCGGCCAGTTCGGCCAGGCGCGTCTGTCTTCCTTTTTTGTGCGGCAGAAACCCCTCGAAGGTAAACCGGTCGTTGGGCAGACCGGAGTTGACCAGGGCCGGTATGAAGGCCGTGGGGCCCGGCAGGCATTCGACCGGAATATCGTGCTGGATACAGGCGCGGACCAATAAAAAGCCAGGGTCCGAAATTCCGGGTGTACCCGCATCCGATACCAGGGCGAAGGTCTTGCCTTCCTTAAGCTGGTTGACGAGTCGCTGTACGGTCTGGTGTTCGTTAAAAATATGGTAGCTGTGCAGCGGCTTGCTGATGCCCAGATGCCGGAGCAGCACCCCCGATGTGCGCGTATCTTCGGCCAGAATGGCATCGACTTGCTGCAGGACTTTGATGCCCCGCAGGGTAATGTCGTCCAGATTGCCGATCGGGGTTGGTACAAGGTAGAGTTTCATGGTCAGAAGCGAACGCGCTGAAGAGTGAATGGCAGGTAATACCGGCAGGGGGCTCCCGCCCTTACCCACTCACCCGTTCATGAAGCAGGGCATCGATAGCCGCGGCCAGTTTGTGGTCTTTGTCGGTAACCGTGTTCCCCGCATCGTGGGTCGACAGCCGGATCGTGACCTGATTATAGACGTTCGACCACCAGGGATGGTGATTCATTGTTTCGGCCAGCAGCGCTACGCGGGTCATGAACGCGAAGGCTTCGGAGAAGTCAGCAAACGTAAAGTCGCGGGTGAGTTGGTTATCGGCTTCGGTCCACATACGCATTGAGCAGGGTTGATTTAGGCAAAAGTGAGCCGAATTTGGCGCAAAAGGAAATAAAAAAGCCCCAACCTGAGGCTGGGGCTTTTGCAGAGAGGAAGAGACTAGAGAGAACCCATCTGGTTTTCCAGTCCTACCCCATAAGTACGTCAGCGCATTAGATTCCTTTGTATGGGGTAAGGATAAGCCCCATCGTGAGCGTAAAAATTATAACCCGGTTATACCATGCCTTCCGTTAAAATCCTGCAGCATCCCAACAAGACCTATAAAGATGGCACCGTGCCGATCATGCTGCGCGTCATCCTGCCGGGCGAGAAAGCCTTTCGGGTACTCGACCGCATCAACCCCAAACACTGGAACGAAAAGCAACACTGCGTCCGGGCGACGCATCCCGACTACCGGCTCATCAACGAGCGGCTGGACGTGGCCCGGCGCACCGCCGAGAACCTGATCCGTACCACTCCAGGCATCACAGCGCGGCAGGCGGTGGGCAGCGACCCCATCGAAGAGCCCAAGCCTGTTACTGTGCCGGGTCTACTGGCCTGGGGCAAGCAGTACACCGACGCCCGGCGCGACGGCCGCCAGCTGCGCACCGCCGAGAAATACGACGGGCACCTGACGGTTATCGGTCTGTACCTGGCCAGCATCAACCGGCAGGACATCCCGCTGGATGAGGTAGACGACAGCTTCGTGACGGGCTGGCGACGCTGGGAGGTGAGTGAGCGCGGCAACAGCCCCAACACCATCGCCAAGCGGTTCGACTTCATCAAGACCCTGTTACATTCAGCGCATCGCCGGGGTGTCATCAGCGTCTGGCCATGTCCGGACAGTAAGGTAGCCGAGGTAAGAACCCGAAAGCCCCGGCTCACCAGGGCGCAGCTGGATGTCTTACGGGATGCGTCCCTGCCCGACCGGCTGGCGGTGAGCCGCGACTGTTTTCTCTTGCAGTACTATCTCTACGGGGCCAGGATCAGCGACGTGCTGCAGCTGCAGGCGTCGAACATCAGCCACGTCGATGGCGAGGGTCGGGCGGTGGTCGGCTTTGTTGAGCAGAAGACCGGGGCGGTGCGTACCATCCGGCTCCACGCCGAGGCCACTACCCTGCTGCAATCCTACCGGGCCAGGCATACGCCGGGCTATCCATTTCTGCTGCCGCTGGTGCGCTTCACGGCCGATCCGACATGGTCGGCCAATGAGCATCGTAAGTTTCTCAACAAAGCGGTGGAGTCGGCCAGTGCCAGGGTGAACAAGGACTTGAAGGACATCGCCAAAGCGTGTGGCTTCACGGTGCATCTGACTACGCACGTCGCCCGGCATACGTTCGCCCGGCTGGCCGACGAGACGGTTGCTGATAAGCGCAAGATTGCGGGGGCACTGGGCCATACCCGTTTCGCCCAGACGGAGAACTATCTGGACGACCTGCGCCAGCAGGACATTGATGCCGCGATGGACGAGGTGTTTGCAGCCTTTCGGGGTAGATGAGAGTATGGTTGGTGGTTTAATGGCGACTCCTGCACCCTCGTCAAGTCCCACCCTATCATGTTACCACAGTTGGAGCAGCACTAGCCATAGCTTTCTTCGTCCATTCGTCGCATGGTGCTACACTTGGCGCAGTACGGACGCCAGCCAGGGTAGCCACCACCCTTGGTTGTTGCTTCCGCGATCATGGCCTTTCGCTGTTCGTCGTCCAGTCCTTCGTAGTAGGTTATTGATTTCATGGTTTGGTAATTGTTTCGAGTGATTGAACGAACTTATCCAGGATGGTATGCACTTTGCACACTACCTCGTAGGGTGGTGCCGGGCGGTCGTTATACTGGTAGGTCTGCCACTGCCCCCATTCGTAGGGGCTCAGCTGGTCATGCAGCAGGGTCTTGACCGACATCTCGGGCCGGTCCAGAAAGTGGCGCAGCTCATCGGCGTAGGCTACCGTATCGCTGGGTTTGCCCAGAGCGCGGAACTCGGCGACGATGCCAGCAAGAAAGGCCAGCAGCGTGTGGCGCGTCTGGCCGTCGAGGATGTACTTCTTGTATTTGTCGGGCTTCTTATAGCCGTTGACCACGTTATTGAGCAGGGTCGGGTAGCGCAGGTTCTCTCCCAGAACCTTGAGCTTGAGCTGTCTACTGGCAAGCAGCAGCAGCAGGGGGTCGGTATCGGTTGCTTGCATAGGGTGTCGGCTGACCACCGGGGAACAGTTGTCGGTTTGGTTTCTGTTCCCCGGTGAGGGAGATAGCGCGGTCAGGTGGTAGCGTTTGCGAGTTGCCATAGGTTGACTATGTCCACTGGTTTGACTGGCCTTCCAGAATACCCATCTCAATACAAATCTGACTGATTGCCGAGTCGAGCAAGATAGCCTGGCCCGTTGTCGTGCGGCCCCACAGGTAGACACTGCCGCCATCAAGGACGGGATAGCCGGCAGCTTTTAGCTTGCGATACAGCCAGCCGGAGACGGCCCACCACTCGTAAACCTCGTACTCTTCGCCGGCCTCCATGTTGACCTCGTCGGTCGCGTCCAGGATGGTGATGCTGCCCCAGCTTTTAATGCCGAACACCTCACCCTTGAGGTCGAAATAATACTCGGCTACGGCTTCGCCATCCCGAATGTCAACGCCCTCGTCAGAGAGGAAAGCAGCCTCTTCGTTGGTTATCTCAAGGATGGTATCGCCGTCCTCGCCGTCCTCGTTAATGCGGTCGAAGTGCGCCTTGAACTCACCGCGCTCATCAAGATCAATGGTATAGCGAAATTGATTATCGGCTACCGTCTCGGGACCGATCAAGTTTTCGATGTCGTCGTAAGAGAAGGGCGCGTCGCCATCTTCGTGGCTCTTTTTGAGGATGTAGTCAACCATTGTATTCACATTGCAGAATACTTCACGGCCAACGAATTTACTTTTGATGTCTTGGTTGATGATACTGTTAACGTCACCTGTGTATGCAGACATGATAGTTGACGCCGGTTGACCTATGCCCCGGCAGGTTTGGGTTATACTAGTTGTCTTTTCTGGTGAGCGAGATGTATTGACGGCCCTCGTTATATGCCATGTAGTACTTGCCCACATGGTATATGTCGTCTTCGGTGCCGTTACCGAGCGTGTCGGACGTTTCGTACTCGTCATGCACATCGAAGGTTTCGATGAGAATGGGCAGCAGTTTGGCGTTGCCGATGGCATTGCGGATGTTGATAAGCACCTGGGCTTTTTCGCCCTGAAAGAAAAAGATTTGACTAAACATAGTGGTGGTTGATTAAGACGGTCCCGCTCCGGCCCGTCCGGGGAGCCGGTACCGGCCGTAGCGGTTGACGGATTAAATCATGGTGCCATCGGCCTCAAACTCGTAGTTATTGGCTTCGCAGGCTTCGATAAAGGCTTCCATACTGTTGGCATGTTCAAGGTCGGCAGCGCAGTCTTTCGCCCACTCCTCAAAGCAGGTGTCAAGCAGGTCTTCCAATGTGACAGACGGGTCGGGCTTCTTCATGTAGGCATAGATGGGTTCAAGCAGGGAATCGTCGATGCAATAGCCCGTCAGGACGCCCCCCGTTTCCAAGGTGATGCGCGACCGGCGTTCTACGCGGCCAACGCCCGGCGTCAGGGTGTTGGTCTTACGGTTGAACGATTTGGAATACCAGCGGCCTTTGTAGATGTCGCCGCGCAGGTTATTCCAGAGCCAGGCGGCGAGTCGTGGACCGGACAGGTGGGCCACATCGTCAACATCGTGGTGCCATTCATCATGGAACCCGTATCGTACCTCTCCCCCATTTTCGTCGTACTCCCAGTGTTTGATCTTAATGGGAAAGAGTTTGGCAAAGGCTTCGAGGGACTCTTTGTTTTCACTATGCCAACCGTAGTTGTCGCCGTCTTTGATATAGTCCATGTGAGCTTGCTCTCTAGCCTCTTCGCTCAACTCATTGACGGTAAATACCGATACTTCGATGGTACGCATGACTGTAGGGGTTACTGGTGAAGAAATGGGTAGACGTGAATCATAAACTGACCGCCGATCAGAAACAGCCATGCTAAGCAGAAGGCTAAGATGATCAAGACGGTCAGGGCGTTGAGCCAGGTAAACTTTCGCTTTCGGAGTGTGCTCATACGTTTCGGTATCTGGCTACGGTCTGGATCAGTTCACAGGCACCGCCGAAGAGCCTGACCTTATCGGCTGCTATCGGGGAGTCGATTTTGTTTTTGACCGCCCAGACTACGGATGCGGCTTCGGAGTGGGTCATCTTGCCGATGAACATGGCCTGACGGATGAGGTTTGGGTAGCGTTGCGCTACTGCGTGGAACTTGCTCGTCGTGATCATTATAGGGTTGATTTAAGTTGATGCCGGAGCATACGTATGCTCCGGCATGTGACTAGTTGTGTTGAACTGCAAACAGGTCTGCTGGTTGGTTAAGCAGGGCGAGAGCGGTTTCGTGCAGGTTGTCAATAGACTCCCCGAGTTGCTGCTGCTGCTCGAAGAGTTCATTGATGTAGTCGGCATTGGTGCGGTTCTGTCTCATCAGGTCGATGAGGTGGTCGCGGTAGTGGCTCATGGCGGCCAGTATCATTTCAGCTTCGCTGTACTGCTTTTTACCACGGAAGGCGGAGATATTGATAGACAGGGTCATGGCTTGGGTTTGGTCAGGATTTGGTTATACATTTCATCAAGTACCGGCTCGGGATACAGGCCGAGTTTGCCCCATGTAGCATCTTCTACGTACATGAGTTTATAGTCGCCGGCAACTTTGGTTCTGCCTGTGGCGATCTTGCCGAGTTCTTTGACTTTGTCTAACCAATCGTGCTTGCCTACCATTTCCAGGTATTCACGCATGGTATAGCGTATTTCATGGCCGGGCCGTCGAAGCGGGACGCTCTGTGGCGTTGCCTTTGATGTGCGGTCCAGCTCCGTCCGGTGCGCCGAATCGGCCAACGCGGTTTTCCGGATTAGCTTTGATAGCTCAAGGCGTTCCTGTTTGGAGATTGAGCCAAAGTCGTCGGACTCGGACGCCAGAAGGAACAGTTTGAGCAGCGCGTTGCCGGCTGGGGTGTTCGGCATGGATGCCGATGGCTCAAAAGCGGTGGTGTTCGCTTTTGGGGGTTGGAAACCTGCTGGTTTCTGGGTAGGTTTGTTTAGCATAGTATTTTATGCTGTTTTGCCTCGGCGACTGGTCTCACGCAGTTGTCGGGGCTTTTTTATGACCGTATAGTAAATTCTATGGGTATAGGCTGGCCGCTGGGTGATTTTTGGTTCCTGCTATCAACCGTATCCTGCAATGCATGACCTTGCCTCCGTCGCTAAGATTGTTTTCCAATCCGCTGCTTCTCTTTTGTTGTTGGTTCTGGCTTTCTGGGTGATTGATTTTATATTCTTTGAGGTTTTAGTGGCTGGTTTTCTATATGTGGCTGCGTATAACACGTTGCTGGCTTTCGCTACAGCGGTGCTTTTTTACCGGCTCTTGTGGCGTTACTACGTCCGCGCATCTGAGATGGCGTTTACGTATGCCTTGTCCGGCTTTACCTATGGGCCGTTACTATCCGGCGTCGGTGTATGGGGACTTTTATTCAACCTGTTCTATATGGTGCACCGCATCTGGACGATGCAGGATAGTTATGACACATGGATAGTGTTGTACTCAGTCCTTTTCAGTGTGGCCGCTGGCTTACTGACCGTCTCCATGATTTCCGATCCGGAATAGCATTGAGCGTGGACAGAACTATGGTTTGGTCGTAGCAAAGGCACCGTAATTGATATGGTCAATCAGGGCGCATTTGGTGGGCAGGTCGAGGTCGTCAACGTAGATCAGGTCGTTGTTTATTTCTGCGGCAACCCATTCCTCTCCGTCAAAGAATATACGCACGATGGGTTGGGCATTGACTCGCATCCCGTTATAGAGTATATCGTCCGGCGAGTCTGGCAGGACCACACCCTCGCTATCTTCCTTGTACTGGTGATACCACCATTTGCTTTTATCTAATGTCCCAAGTGATTTCTCAAGCATCTCATTGGTGACGGCTTCGCAAGCCTTGTAGGCTTGCAGTATTTCCTGTGTGTTGGTCATGGCTCTGGAAAGTAAATGGGTTCGTCGTCAATGGGGTGCTGATCGACGGATACGGGTTCTATTACGGTAGCGTGCCAGTACATCCCGTTTTCGAGTGGGATATAGATAATGTCGCCTTCATTGAAGGCATGGGCGTTGGGCCACCGGACGACTTCGGTTTGTCCGTGGTGCCACACTTTAAGGGCGTTGGGACGTTGATACACGGCCACACCGAGCCCAATCATGGACAGGGTGATAAGGATGGCTTTTTTCATGGCTAATCAAGGGTTGATAGGGTTCTGTCAGAGATTAACTCGGTTACGTGGATGGACGAAACCAGGGTGTGTCCCGTCTCAATGGCGGCCTTATTTTCTTCGGTATCCAGTACGCCCAGTATGTTTCGGGCTATTTGCAGTCGATAGCCGTTGATGTCGCCGTCAAAGACGATGCAGAGTTTGATTGTGATTTCGGTTTTCATGGGGTTACTCTTGAAAGCGTAGATTCCATTCGAGCAGGCACATACCGTAGAGGTCTACCCGGCGGCTCTGGCACAGCTCAAACGCCTGTTCCATCAGGGCGTCGAGCCGGCCGGCCATCTCGGGCGTATAGAAGGGCTGGTTTTCCCTCACGGTGTCCTTAAAGGAATCGTCGGGGTGAAAACAAACACGGTCGATGTCGTATAAGTGTACGATCATCAGGTGTACGTCGGTCAGGGTGTTGATACTGGCCGGCAGGCAGGGCTTATTCATTGGCTGAGCAGGATAGCGGCCAGCAGGGCCAGCGCAATCAGGGTGGTGGCGATCCGCAGCACCAGCTCTGACTGCTTTTTGAGCTTATGCAGTTCCTTTGACATTAGTTGACCCCATTGAGTTTGTCATTGTCTCTCTCTTCATTGAAGCTGTAGAGGGCCATTTCTTTGACTTCGGTAAACGAAGCACCCTGACGCCACAAAAAGTGCATCAGATCGGTGAGCAGGTCTGTGCCTGCCTGTACGGGTTGCTCATCGGACTCTTCATAATGTTCGTCCAGGATTGCGCGGATTTTCTCAACGCGCTCATCTACGGATAGCATGGCTATAGATGGTTTTTGGTTGTGTAGGTATCCTACTACGACCCCGAAAGGTCGTTTCGCTCTCACTAGAGCTCATCAGGCAGGCTATTTGACAAAGGTTGACTACTCCCATATGAGAAATAGCTCACCGTTGTTATAGTATTTTGTGAACTCCTCAAACTCAACCGGGTCTTTAACCTCGTCTTTATACTGTTGGTATTCGTGTTCAACTTCATCCGTTATTTTAAAAGTCCTGAGTATCCCGTCATTTAGCTCTCTGGATTTTTCTTCAATTCTCATTTGGCCGTTGACTGCATCGTCAACAGTATCGTACTCGAAAGTTTCTTCACCATATTCAGCCGAAGTCATTGTTAGAATCACCATAAACTTGCCCGTTATGCCGATAGCGCAGCGTTAATGGTTATTTGACAAAGGTTGATGGTCTACTTTGCTACTGGTGTCAGGCCGGCGATTTTGAGGATAGATTCAGCAGGAACGCGACCAGCTGCCAGCTCGGTGCGAACCAAAGACATGGCTTCTGTTTTGGTCATTTTCTTTTCCCGAACGGGTTTGGCGGGCTTTTCATTTTTGGCCCGATACGCTACAAGGCCGGCTACTTCACCGGCTTTTTCACGGACTACTTTACGGGCGTCAGCCAGTTCGTTGTATGCCTGGTCAATAGCTGCGAGTGTAGCAGCCGCATTATACGCGCCCTCAGGCACGAGCCGGGTAATGGCATGGCTTTTCTCATCTGCCAGGAATGATTTGGTAGCCGCTTTAAAGGCCAGTTCAGACGAGACTTTCGGCTCAGACTTTAGGGCCAACAAAAGTTGCAGATACTTGGGCAGACTGGCATTGGCCTTGATCCAGCGTCCGGCGTCTTTTGGCCGTGAATAGCCGTTAGACAAGGTTACGCCCATTGCGCCATTCACTTTGATTTCTACGGCTTCGCCGTTTTGACGTACTCCATTGAAAAATTCCATGATCGTATAATTTAAAGGTTGATAAAAGTTGAAAACAAAAGTCCCAACGGGACAATGGCGACCAGTCGGATAACGAATCCGAATAACGGCGGGCCGTTGCTGGTCTGGTAAAAAGTATTGTTGTTTTTTATTCCGGCTAACTCCGACTTGCCTATCGTTCATCTACACCGTTCAGAGCCATTTCGCACCAATATGATTGGTCAGACTCCTACCTATCAGTACTACCGCTATAGTGCGGGTTCCGTTGACTGTAAGCCGGCTGACGAGTATGTCACACCCGTTCCGTTTGTTTCGGTCTATCAGGGCCGATACTGTCAGACCGTTGGTGGTCAGGTCCGTTCTGTTGTCGTTGCCGATTGAGAACATGACAAAGATACGAGTAATATTTTAAAAAACAACTACTCGCTTAAAAATAGTTGACAGCATGTCGGGACACTACTTCGCCGAACATAGGAACCGCATACGTGTGTGTACGCATCTACGCGGGCGCGTGTGTTGAGGTGAGAAAGGAAAAGGAATTGATTATCAGTCACTTACATAACACATGATAAACTATTCGTCCACTATACCGGACTAAAACTGTACCCAACGTAGACAAACGGGTAATTGTATTATTCCGATATGTAAGCAGATTGGTACGGGTAGAAAATTGGGGAAATAGATAGCGTATATACCGACACGTATAGACAGAATACTGATATGTATAGGGGTATGGGGTACAAAAAGGCTGGGCCAGAAATCACAGGTAGCCGGGGGTGGGTTGCCCAGGGAAACGCAGGGGTCGAAGATTGGGGGGCTATACTCACAATTACGATATGCGACATCAGCACACCTTCCGCCCCCTGTCTACCTCTGAGAGCAGCAGCAGGTGGTGTCAAATCAAACAAATAAACCCGTCCTAATAAGTACTAAGAATAGATCGCCACAACTCTCTGATTACTAGCACTAATTCATATTCTTAATCAATACGTTTTTAATTCTATCTGAATATTTAAAGGATATTTTTGGGTTGACTTTGGTTGACTCATGGATATTATCTAATTTTGATACAGGTATTCATAATGATACTATAGTGGCAGGGCGGCCTGCGACAGACTATCGGGAAATGAAAAAGCAATCAGTGGGGATTACCGACTTCTCTACCTATGACCAGAACCCCTACTCACCATCGGGTATGGAGTCGAAGCGGTTTATCCGGCAGAAAGACGAGCGGGTGTTTATCAATCAAGAGACGGGCGAAGTCGTTACCATGCGGGTGGCTGATGAATCCGTCACACGCATCACCGACCCCAAAGCCTTTATCAAACTATTCCAGGAGTCCCTGACCAGCGTGGGCGACCTGACGGTGCCAGGGCTAAAGGTACTCGTCTATATGATGATGAAGCTAAAGCCGGGGGGGGATGAAGTTACTATCGTCGTGGACAGTTTTCTGGATCACTTCGACTACGGCATCAGTGAGAACGGGCAGCGCAGTAAGATGCCCTACTACAAAGGCATCGCCGACCTGTTGAGTCATAAGCTCATCGCCCGAAAGCGGGGCTACGATCACACCTACTTTATCAACGTTGACGCCTTCTTTAATGGCGACAGAACCAAACTCGTAAAGCAGTAAACCCAACGCCGACCGGGCGGTAAGCGGGGAGAGGAGATGTCTATATTAGAAGAATTAGAAGAATTGATAAGTGATTTACCGGTTGACTGGGTAGGCACAGGAGATCGTGTATCAGCTGATATTCAGGAAAGGCGGTGGTCTGAGAGAAAAGAACACTTGTTCGAACGCCTGAAAATAGCCATAAACGCTACGGCCCCTAAAGCGGATGAAAAGCTACAGCCCAGAAGTCAGGTAGCTACCGGATCGCCAGCGTCCAACTCGCTGGACGGATGCCCGTTTCAGTACTGCGACTCAAAGCCCGCGTGTTAAAATCAGTGCCGATATAAACAAATCATACAATGAGCGAAATCAAACAACTCACCCCGCAGCAACTGGGGGCTTTCATAGACAAAACAGTGCAGATGGACGTGCCATATAGCCCCGTCCATGATCAGGTCGGCGCGTTGGTCTGCGTGAGTGCCATTGACGCATACGTCAGGACAAAGGTATTTAATTATCACACGTTCCGCCACCACCAAGTCCGCCCCGTACTTCGCACACCGCTTGAGGTGACAGATGAGGAGTGGGTAGTCTTTTTCGGTAATAGCATAACCGTAGATCGTGATGCAAACTGTACTCAGATTACGCTTCCATATCAGGATGGCAAGCGAACGGGAAAAATGTCGTACCTCATATTCCAAAACGGGGAGATGTCGTCAATGGAATACAGCGATCAGCTTTGCGAGTTGCACGCTCCTCTTGCATGGGCCAGCCTCATCGACTACCTACGCTCCATATCCGTAGACTGTAACGGATGGATACAACAGGGGCTCGCCGTTCACGCACAACCAGACAAGCCATGAATACAGACAATCCAGACGACAAACATATGCCTCTGTTGCTGGCGATAAAAGCGGAAGTCAGCTTTGGCCAGCAGATCAGCGCATGGACAGCAAGGGTTGAGGTAGCCGGCAAGGGAACGGTTCACATCAAATACGTGCGAAAAGCCTATCACGTTAACGGATGTGGGCTCAACTTCTCCACGCCGAACTACAAAACCGTAGCTGAATTGATCAACGACATACTACCAAGCCCGCACACAGATGGAGACAGTCTTAATATGGAACCCATACCCTGACGTTCGACCCACCGTGTATGGACGCTATCTGGTCTACCGGGAGAAGTGCGACAAGATTCATTTTGAAACATGGAACCAGACCGGCTGGGCCTATAACGACAACACCATTACCGATTGGGCCTTCGTCCGAAGTCCACGATCAATGAAGTCAGACAACTTAAATCAACCAGCACAATGAATCCAGAAGAAGAGTTTCGTATCAGATCAACCAAGTTCGTTCGTCGTGAGGTCTACGACGATGGAAGCAAATGCTACACCTACGAAATATCGTTTAACCGGAGCCTTGAACACACGGGTCGCTACAACATCATGGAGGATGCGCTCAACAAATCACTCAAAGAAGAGGCCAGGAAGGACTTGTGGTTCGCCGTCGTCAGACTCTACTATAGCATCAAACGATACTTATCAAGCCTACTGTAGCCAGCCATGTGCGCCCCGGTCGCCTGATCGCACAGTACACCTTCGGTAAACTCTCTCGCTCTAAGTCAGACCGCATCCGTATGTCACTCAATATAGACCAGACGGGCGAAGAGGCTACGCTGGCTGAGCTCTACGCCAACGCCCCGCTCAAATCCGTTCAGAAAGAAGCCCGTCGCATTGGCTTTGCCTCGCCGGCCAACAAGCCCGTCGAGCCTAAAGTCCCGCCAATGCCCACGCCGGCAGAACGACGGCGCGAAGACGAGGAGGATGGACTACTGGCCCTTGAGCGGCTATCCTCTGACGAAACCAGAATCACTTCGGAAGACGTAAAGAAAGAACTTAGCTTATAAAACCAGCAATTATGCAACCAACAGTCGAACAGATTAACGAGCAGATAAAGCTCGTAGATTCCAACCAGGTGTCAGACGGATACCACACCTTTGGCGAACTCTATGAGCATCGCATCTGCCTGTGGATCGCCCTGTGCGAGATCGCCCAGACAGTAAAAGACCGGGATGAATACTGCTACGAGCACATTGTCTGGCGCAGCAAAGCACACTCGGACAGCTCCGAATGGGATGGCTGGTTTCTTCTGGGCCTGATGACCGAACCCGGCAAGCAGATGACCTACCACCTGCCCATGTCAAAGTGGGACGAGTGTTCGTTTGCTAGGACACTGGAAAAGGCACCAGAGTACGATGGGCACACTTCATCCGATGTACTAGCCCGGATTAAAGAGTTGAGCAGTTTACTTTAAATCCCTATCAATGGAAGCCATTGTTATAAAACCCGAAGAGATTGCCGCCACAGTCAAAGACATTGTCAGCAAGGCGATCCTGTCATCGGTGTCAGCCAGAAAGGAAGACATGGAAACATCGGTCAAAGAGTTCTTTCAGCGACCGTTGTTCAAAAACCAGGAGTCCCAGTTTGAGCGGTCACTGAACTGGGCCATCGACAGCGTGTTTCAAAGTGCCGTTGAGGACATACTCAGGGAGTTGAACTTTAAAGAGATGGTTGCCAGGACGGCCAGAAAGCTATTATCCGAAGAAGGCTTTTTGCGCGACATTGCCGAAGAAAAAGTCAGACAGGCTCTGGGCCTCTTGCCCACCCCGGAGAGAGATTAAACGAAAAGCCCCGCCAGTGATGACGGGGCTTTTTTAATGGGGCTGGCTGGTCAGGTGCCAGCGTCCGCAGCACTCGCAGCGGTAGGACCGGCAGGGCTTTTTGTTTCGACCCCGGCTACCCAGTATCTTTTTAAGGTGACGCTGGGCAGCCTCGCGGCTGTCGTAAGTCTTCTTCTGGCAGGGGTGCACCACGTCTGGCTTGAGCGTAAAGTCGTCATCACCCCAGCGTTTCTTTCTTCGGACGTTTCTCTGATTGCTCACGCTTGAGTTGGGTAAATGCCTCGACGGCTTTGGCGTACTGCTGCTTCTGATAGGCGACCCCCTCCTCTTTGGTGGGGGGCAGAAACTGGTTTAACAGGTTGGTGACCTTCGTGCCGAACCAGCTGCTGATCGCCCAGACGTATAGCCCCTTGTTGCCCCGCTGCCGGCTCAGCTTGAAGCGGGCCATGCCGGGTATCACCACCACCCCCTGCCCCGACAGCAGCCGGAAGACGATCTCCTGCCCCGTGGCGATGAGCACCTGATACACAACGGTGAACGGAACGGGCGGATCGCAGCGATCTCCTATCGCCCTGGTGATCATGGTGGGGTTGATGCGCGGCACCTTGCCCAGCCGGGGTCCCTTTTTTTTATTCTGCATAATTGGTTTACATTAGTTGACTTTCTATCTTTGATCGGTTATGAATACCTTGATCCAAAGATAATTAGTTGCTGCTGGTAATACGATGGTACGGTTGATAGATTTTGACGACAAGGGTATGCCCGTGATCGACCGATCCTGGTGGAGCCTGCCCGAGTTCGAGCAGATGGCTACCGTACTGGGGCATAAAGACTACGCCCTGGTCGTCGTGCTGCTCAATGCCTACCGCTCCCCCTACAACCGCATCAGCTACGCCGAGCGCAAAGCAAAGGTCATCGAGGACTTCCCCCGTCGCTGGTCATCCAGCAGCACCCTGCGACCAATGGCGCGTCACCTCGACCTGCCGGTGTTCAAAGAGGCCGAGCGGGTATTCCGCGAGTTGCAGTTCGACCCCAAGTGGGACCGGCTCATCATGCTCGAAGACAAGCTGGACGAGTTCACCCAGGCCATCAAGAACACGCCCGTCTGCTTTGACCTGGGCGAGATGTTCAAGCGGAAGAAAACCAAGAAGAAGCGCGGTCGCCGGTTCGAGGATGAAGACGATGACTTCGAGGACGACGACGAGTTTCCCGAAGATGCCAGCGACGAGCCCAAGCTGGTAACCAGCAAGGACCAGGCGGACATGCTCAAGGCTCTGCTGCTCACCCAGAAGGCCTACGCACAGGAGTACGAAGAGCTGCGCATCGAGATTTTCCGGCTCAGTAAGGATAAGAAGGGCAACGTCCGTCAGGCCAAAGCCCGTGACTTTTACGAAAGCATATAGCGCATGGAACAGATACCGGCACCCGACTCGATGGACGGGCTTATATACGACCTGCTGCTGCTGATGCGCGGGGGTGGTCAGCTAACTGACGACGAGCCCGTCGATACCCGGCAGGTGTCGCTCTGGATCGGATCAGCCATCGCCGAGCTGATGGACGGCGAAGTCTTGCTGGCCGCTCAGCAGAACCGGGATGTCAACCCCGACCTCTACCAGACCTTCTCGGTCAGCGAGTTTACGCCCATCAACTTCGGCAAGGGCGGGGTGGCCATCTCGGAAGGGGTGATCCCCAAGCCCCTGTCGGCGACCGGCAAAGTGTGGCTCAAAGACCTCCACAACGGAGCCGGCACCTTTCTGTCGGCCGTCTCGTCCCGCCAGCGACTCTACGCCGGTATCGGCCAGTCGGGCTGGGGCCGCTGGAAAGGCAGCGACTGGCACATCTCCTACTGCTACGAAGCGGACACGGCCAATACCGGCAAGCTGCTGATCGCCTACTCACCCGAGATGGGCTTGCCCGACCGGATCGAAGGCGAGTACATTCCCGCCAAACCCTGGGAGATGGTGCCGTCCTACCAGACGCTGCCCATCCCGGCCCGGTGGATACGTCAGATCAGACTCCGGCTGTTGTCGGCAGAAGGCAAGGCCATACTGTCCACAACCCCAGACCCCGTCAATAACGGCACCAACCCATAGCCATGTATCTATCCATCACCGACAGCATCTACCGTTTCAGCGAGGAGTGGCCCGGCGACGACGGCCCCATGCCCGACGAGAACCTGCCCCTGCTGCAGAGCTGGGCAATAGACACCCTGACCGAAATTGGCATGGAGCCCTTCTGCACCATCATGGAGACAAAGCTGCCGGTGATCGACAGCTTCGCCGATATGCCCGCCGACTGCGTCCGGGTCATCGACTACGGCATGGACGCCAGCATCCGCCCCGACCGGGCCAGATCGCGCATCTACGCCCGTGGCCACAAAGAGATCACCATCCGCTACGACTCCATGCCCCTCGACGGAGCCGGTCGGCTAATGATTCCCGAGATGGCCGAAGCCGCGATCCAGAAAAGCTGGATGGCCCGCTGGGCGTGGCGGATGGGACTGGACAAAAAGACCCGTTCGCAGGGCACCGTCAACCTCTACCAGCCCCTGAAAGCCGAAGCCGACCGGCTCATTGGCTGGACCAGAGGGCGGGTGCAGATGATGACCCAGGCCCAGAAAGAAAACCTGCTGGCCTACCGCATGTCGCGCCTGCCGGGCGGTCTTCACTATACCGAACCCTATTCACCCCCAGAGACAGGACTTATGCCTACCGTTGGAAACATCATTTCGCTACCCGGCACCAAAGGTGATCAGGGTGCCGCCGGACTACCCGGCCCTCCTGGCCCTCCCGGCCCCAAAGGCGATGCCGGTATCCCTACCCTTCCTGACATGAACGCACTGGCTGCTTACCAACTTACGCTGGAAGAAGGTAAGGGCTACATCGTTCACGTACTCAACAGTGCCGGTGGCGGAATTGCCACCTACCTCGTCACCAAAACAACCTACCACCCCTATGCATACTGGGGAATTAGTCTGCCGCTGCTGTCGGGAGAGGCAGCAGCGCAGATCGGAAACGTCTATTCCAAAGCGCAGATTGACAATCAGCTCTCAACGAAGGTTACCTCGCTCTCTTCCGTTAACGCGTTTGCCTATGCAACGGAGTCAAAGGTTTTCTTTGACGGCTCCGAATGGGTGCGCAAGTCGGGCTCATTCTCGGCCAACGGGGGCACGATTGTTGCTGGGGCTGGTGGTGCGTTTTACCAGCGAGTCTATACGGGAGATGCGCTGGTGAAGTGGTTTCCCGGTGCCACCGATACCGAGCAGATCGTAAACGCGCTGACTTCGCCGGACCCTGTTTTGTTGCTTGATGCCAAGTCATACACAGCCAACCAGTTCAGTATCCCGGCCGGAAAAAAATTGAGAGGTGTTCCTGGTAAATCAGTGTTACGCCCGTCGGCCAGCATCGTAGGACAAGCTAACCCTGACTTTGGTTATCCAAGTCAGGTAACGGGTTGGATAACGATGTCAGCCAACAATGTTGCGCTGGAAGATGTAACCCTGGACATGAGTTCCAACACCACCCGGTTGGCTGCTATTAAGTCGATGGGCGTTGCACTGGATGGATGGCGGGTCAACAACGTCACGTTCCTGAACGGGATTAATCACTTCATATACGTGCATCTGGCGGCTACGTCAAAAAATATTGAGATTACCAATAACCGCTTTCTGCATGGCGAAAACGGGGTTTCTATTCGCGCTACCGTAGCCGCCCGTCTCAACAACAACATAAAAATAAACGGCAACACCTTCGACGATGTAGGGGGGAATATAATCGGGTTAGAAGACAATTTCTCCGTTGGTCCTACCCGGTATGACACGCACACTAATGTAGAAGTTAACAACAATATTATGACCAACCTTCGGGTGGTCGGTGGCTATGACGGGGCTATTCCTTTAGAGCTGCACGGCGTAACCAACGGGGTTGTGTCGGGCAATATTGTTGACAGCGGAACCAGGGGGTTGGGCGTGATGACCAGCAAAAACGTGGTGCTGGAAGGCAACACCGTCAGCAACCAGACGGCGTATTTTACCGAGATCGCCAAGCTGGAAGACTGCTCGTTTGTCAATAACGTATCCAAAAACAACCGGACATTTATCACGCTGTCTCCATCTGACAACTACGCCGTGCCCAATAAAAATATCCTGGTTTCAGGCAACCAGATAATCGGCAACGGCATACAGACGGTAGCCGGAGGGGTTGATATGGCGGCTATCAATACCAGCTATAACGCGATCCTGCAAAACTGGGTTATTGAGAACAACGTATTTACCAATCAGGATTTCGCGGCCAATGGGGTTATTTCTATCCGGGGGTCACGCGCCCGCCCCAATATCATTTTCTCGGGTGGTGGGGGCAGCGGTGCCCAGGCCACAGCAACACTGAAAGTCGTGGCTGTAAAAGTTGATCAGGGCGGTAGCGGCTACACCAGCGCACCAACCGTAAGTGTTTCTGCGGTAGACGGTAGCGGTGCAACGGCCGAAGCGGTGATCAGCAACGGAACAGTTACCTCTGTCGTCGTTACCAGCGCGGGAGACGGCTACCTCTACGAGCCCAGTATCATTTTTTCGGGCGGTGGGGGTAGTGGAGCTTCGGCCACCCCTATTCTGGGTATAGCTTCGGTCAGTGTCGTGTCGGGGGGCAGTAACTACACCAGTGCCCCTACCGTAACAGCAAAAGACAACGGCGTCATCCTGGACGAATACGGCGGTCTGCAAACGGGCGGGGCGGTTCTGACCGCTACGGTTAGCGGGGGCAGTGTTGTATCGGTCAATGTGGCATCGCCGGGGAACAGCTTTGGCCGGGGAAACACCAATATTGTGATCCGGGGAAATAAATTTTTCTCTACGTCGGTCAACTCACCTATTCAGATTATCAACCTGACGGGTCGGCATCTTCGGGTTGAGGATAATTACTTTTACCGCACGGCCGCCTACAGCAATGCGACCCACTGGCAGTCAGGCGGGGTGGTTGTCAGCACGTCCGGGCTGGGTCTGCTGGACGAGGTGGCTATTGATCGCAACACCTTTATCTTCAAGGGTAAAATGGGGTCAGGGCAGTATGCCGCAATCGGGCAGTATCTTAGCTTTTCTGACCGGGTGCTGACCAAAGGGCTTCGGGTTACGAACAATTTCATTGACGGCTATTTCACGCGGGGCATATACGTCAACGACCAGTCAACCGATTCTGAAATACTCAACAATGAGATTTCAGATTTAGTCGGCACACCTTACATCATCGGGGCCGGGAAGCGTATGTTTTCGCTTAGAACCTTCAACGGCAGTTCAGCCCCAACAGCGGGTAACTGGCGTGCTGGCGATAAGCTGCTCAATCCGGCTCCTCAACTCGGCCAGCCGGAAGGGTTTATATGTATAGCATCGGGTAGCCCAGGTACGTGGATTGAACTCTCGCCGGTCGGAACGGACAGGATTGGCGACGGGTCGCCCAACGGGGTTGTTTCAGCTCCGGTGGGGTCGATCTATCGCAACACATCATCTAGCGCGGCCGCTTTGCACTACAAAGCCGGGGGGCTATCCGGCAATACAGGCTGGCGGGAGCTGGCTAACGTCAGCAATACGATTATGCTGGGCGACCCGTCCATTTCTCACAACGCGGGTACGGGCCTTAAAATGGCCAGTAACACCACGTCAGGCGGAGATGGACATTTCTTGAACTCAGTTGATGCCAGTGAGTTTTTCCTCACCAACAGCAACAGCAGCCAGACCCGGTTTGAATTAAAGTTTGGGTCTGCCAGAAGCAATGACGCGACGGTGGGGCTACGATATATCACGGGCACACTGGGGGCAGGAGCCGGGGTACTATCTATTGGTCAGGCATCAAAGAGTTTGTCAGGATGGACACATGGGTTCACGCGCCTGTACAATATGGGCGTAATTACCATGACCACCACGCCGACTAACCGTGTCCTCATCGGGACGCAAACCGACAATGGCCGGGATATTGCACAACTCGCCGGATCAATCTCGGCGAGTGCAGTCTATGGGGCAGGCCTGACGCCAACAATTACCGCCGGGGCCGGAGCGGGCACCACACCAACGGTATCGGTCGTAGGTACAGCAACGGCGGGAGTAATTACCATTACCACGGGCAGCTCCCCGGCCGCAGGAACCCTGGCAACCGTTACGTTCCCGTCCGCTTACGCAACCAATGCGCCTATCGTCGTCGTCTCCGGGGCGCAGGGCACAACCCTGGCCGCATACACGACGGGAGAGACAACGTCGGCTTTCTCGCTGGCAACGGCGGCCACCCCTTCGGCCGCCACGACCTATCGCTTTGCGTATATAACCATCGGACGCTGACATGGAAGCTACGCCCAAATACTTTATCCTTGACCGGCGACTGATCGGCGTTGTCGAAGTTGCCAAGCGAATGGTCGAAGCTGCGGCCGGCGCATCTGCCGTGTCTGACTACCCCTGGGTAGCACTGGTGCTGATCGTTTTCCGGGTAGGCCTGTCCGGTATTGGCTACTTTTCCCTGCCCAAAAACCCGATCAACGTCAATACCGAACAGACTGTATCTATAGCCACCGAACCCAAAGCCGATGCGCCATCGCCAGACCTTTGAAAAGGGCATGTCGTCCGACCTTGCCCCCCTGCTTACTCCCCCCGGCACCTACCAGTACGCCCATAGTCTGTACCTGGGCCTGACGGGTGACGGGCGCGGCATGGCCCTGACCGTAGAAAAGCCCGAGCGACCCGTCACCGTGACGGGTCTGCCCGCGTCGTACCGGCTCGTCGGCCTGCAGGGGCTGGTTGCCTCCGGCGACTACCTCGCCTTTCTGACCAATCCCAACCGCCCGTCCGGCGTAGCCCGCGATCTGATCGCCCGGCTGACGCTGAACATCGACGGCCTGACGGCCTCGGCGCAGGTGCTCTTCGATGACCGGCGCGATCCGGCCGGGGCGCAGCTCAACCTGCCCGCCGGGGTGAAGCTGCAGACGCGGCTGGAAACCGAAACCGAAAGCCTGATGCGGGTCTACTGGAACGACGGGGTCAACGAGCCGCGCTGCTTGACGCTGGCCGACGGCTACGACGCCTTCGGCAGTCCGCACCACCTGTCCACCCAGGACTACCCCCGGCGGTGGAGCGTCCACCAGTTTGCCCTGCAGCCGGCGGTGCTGTGGGGTACGCCGATGTTTGAAAAGACCACCGAAGAAGGGTCGCTGCTGTCGGGCTTCTACCGCTACAGCTACCGCTACCGTTCGGGATCGGTAGAGTCGGCCCCCTTCCCGCTCTCTACGCCCCTGACGCTCCGCCAGGATATGGGCGAGCCCGACCTGACCAAGCCCGTACAGATGGAAGCCTCGGGGGTGTCCACCAAATCCGCCATCCACATCATTGTCGATCAGCCGGACGACCGCTGGGAAGAAGCCGAGCTGCTGATGAGCTATTCAGCCGACGGCAGCAGCTGGTCCGACCTGGTCATCGCCGACCGCAGGGCCGTACCCGAGCGGCCCTCCGTTGGGCCCGCCGAGTTGCTGCGGCTGACGCACGATAAGCCCGCCGGCCTCGGTACGACCGTATCGCTGGCGCGGCTCAGTCAGATCGATCAGGTGGTCAGTCAGGCCGGGGTGATGACGCTGCACAAGCAGAAGCTGATCCTGGGTGATCTGACCCTGTCGATGCCGCTGGACCCGCCGACCCAGACCGTGACGCTCTCGCCCAAGCTGGTGGATATGCCCCTGGACGAAAGCGGCTTTCCCACCTCCCCCAACCGGACACTGGGACTGGCCTATACCTTTAAGCAGGCGGTGAACGACCCGCCCCTGACCGAGTCGGCCTACAAACGCCAGGACGGCACCATAGCCACGCGCACCAAACCCATCGTCGCCGACTACCGCGACTACAAAGGGGTGCAGGTAGCCCATAGCCGGGTTGGTCTGCGCGGGGGCGAGAGCTACCCCTACGCCCTGGTCCTTTTCGACATGATCGGTCAGCCGACATTCGCCTGGCCCATTGGCACGTTTGCCGCACCCAACCGCTACGACGACCCCGCCGGCAACGGCACCTTTCCCTACGCGCCCACCGCTGCCCGTAATCTGGGCACGGCCCTCGGCATGGGCTTTGTCGCCCGGCCGATGGGGTTGTCCGTGTCGGGCATCAACATCCCCGTCGAGATGGTCTTCGACGCGGCCGGCCGCCAGCAGGTATCGGGCTTCGCCATCGTGCGGGGCAACCCGTCGGGTCGCATCAAAGCCCAGGGTATCGCCCTGCCCGCCCTCTGGGAGCAGGGTGGCCGCGACAAGTTCATCGTCTCCATCCCCAGCTATACCAACCACCTCACCGACCAGCCGACGAGTGACGGCTTTGGGCTGTTCAACGACATTCCGGCGAAGGCTGGGGCGGTCTATCGCCACCTGGCGGGCTGGATGACCTTTCTCTCCCCCGATCTGATGGTTGAGGGAAGTCTGGATACCAACCCGCCCACCGGCACCCGGCTCCGGCTGCTGGGCAGTATGCACGGGCCGGACGACAGCAACCACGTCCGCCAGCTCGACGGCGATAACCGCCAGCACTACGTCAAGGCGTACCGCTACATCGGCAAGTCGGCCCTGAGTCTGCGCCCGGCGGCCCGGTCCAGGCCCAACCCCGGCGAGACGACCAACATCCGCCAGGCGTACAAGACCGTGCTCAACCAGACGCTTGAAAAGTTCTACGCCGACGACCAGAGCCTGGTCTTTTCGCCGGGCGTAACCTCGTCGGCGGGGCTGGCCCAGCAGACGCCGGGCTACCTGCTCAAAGTAGACGGCTTTTCGCTGGTGGACCGGGGCGAATCCCCCACCAAGCCCGCCGGCTACGCCATCGTCAACCTCGAAGTCAACACGCCCCCGGCGGCCAGCCAGAACCAGACGTTCCAGTGGACGAACCACTTCCAGCCCCTGACCGAAATAGTGCTGGGCGAGGTGCCGCAGGTGTTTATCAGCGGCAAAGCCTGTTACCGCTTCGATGAGGTAGAGGTCTGGGGTGGCGACACCTACCTGCCCCTGATCGACATGGCCCGGATGCTGCCCTACTACGCCCCGGTTGGCGGGTATATAGCCACCGAAGGCCACGGGCACGGCATCTTTACGGTCATTGAGAGTAAGTTCAACCACGCCCTGCGCTACGGCAGAACATATAAGCACGTCGGCACCATGCCGACTATCGAAGCTACGGGGGGCGGGGGTGGCGGCTACCGGCAGGCCATCAACGTGTTTCAGCCCGAAGACTGGAACGTCAACCAGGGGCTGCAGAGTAAAGAAACCGTCCGGCTGTTTCAGCCGCTGCCGGCCGACATCCGGCTCGAACGGCGGTGGCCACAGGGACTGGCGTGGTCGCAGGTCAAAAGCGACGGCCAGCGGCTGGACGCCTACCGACGCATACCGGCTCCAAACCTGTTTCTGCTCGAAGGCGAGAACGGCCCCGTCACCGGCTTTGCCGTGTTGTTCGGCGAACTCTACGCGGGTCAGTTCCGGGCCGTCAGCAAGGTGCGGGTCAACGAGCGGCAGCTCATCACCGACGCCACGGGCAAACCCCTGCAGATCGGCGAGGCTTCGGGGGCTGAAATCTCCGGAGCCGATACGCTGACGAGCCGCATTGGCTGGCAGGCGGTGAGCCACTACGTTGTCACCAGCCGGGCGTTCTACTGGCTCGACCGGCGCAATGGCAAGTTCTACCGCTTCTCCCAGGCGGGCATCGACTGTCTCTCGGATCGGGACGGTCTGCATGACGCCCTGCAGAACACGGACCTGTCGGCCTTCTCGGTGGTCTATGACGAAGAGAACGAACTGGTGCATCTGCTCTGCGCGAGTGAGCGCATCAGCTACAGCGAGAAGGCCAACGCCTTTGTCGCCTGGCACGACTGGGTAAACGGGCTGGCATGGGCCATCAGCGGCCACGTCCTGGTCACCAGCCCCGACGGCAGCAGCCTCTTTCGGATGGGGAAAGACCCGGACAGCCGGCCCGTGCTGCGCTACCGGCACGTACCCCAGCCCGGCCAGCCGCTGTACTTCGACAACATCCTCATTGGCCTGCGTCCTGACTGGATCGAAGCCATTGATGTGGAGTCCAGCATGGGTCAGCAGGTCACCCTGACGCCGGACACGGACGGGCGGTTTCGCTTTCGGGATGGCCGACTGCTCGGCCCCCTGCGCGGGCGTAGTCAGAGTTACCGCATGTACGGCGAGTGGATCAGCATCAGCATCACCATGACGCCCACCGCCGACCCGACCCTGCTGCTTTCGGAGATTGAGGGCCGACTACTCTATCGCAGTTGAAAGTCAACTAAAATCAACCTAACTTTCGGCTGATAACTCCACACATACAATGGCAACATTCTCCACCTCTACGCCCCTGACAACCTACTGGACCCCGCCGACGGTGGCGAAGGGGTGGGATAAGGCCATGCTGGGCCTGACGGGCTACAAGGAAGACGGCACCCAGAACACCTTCGGTAAGATCGGCAGCTGGATACCCGGCTTCAACCTGGCCCAGAACGCAGCGGCCCAGAACACGGCCCGTAACGCCGGCCTGACCGACGTGGCCAACACTATCGCCGACGACTTCGACAACCGGCTGGGGAAACTCAAGACGGTGGGCGGGGTCGCCCTGGGGGTAGCGGGTGGTGTGACAGGCAACCCCGCCCTGATCCAACGGGGGCTCTCCATGTCGGCGTCGGGCGTGACGGGTCTGGCAGCCGATCCCGGCCAGACGCCGATGGCGGGGCAGTCGTACCTGCAGGCGTTTGCCGGTGGTGGCGTCTACGGTCCCGGCAAAGGGGCGACGATGGCTGCCGACCGCACCGCAGTAGCCAGGCCGATGCTGGCTGGCCAGACGACAGGTGGACTGGGCAAGGCGGTCAACAGCGTGACCAAACCCGCCGACGAGTTTACCCAGATGTCGCAGGAGATGGTAGCCCGCGACGGCACCGACTACGTGCGCAACTGGGTGCGGCAGTCGGCGGCAATGGGCCGGGCCGGGCTTCGCCCCGGTGACGCGGTCTACGCCGGGCTGCTTAACACCCCGACGGTGATGAACACCAACGCTGCCTACAACTCAGTCAGTGCCGGCAACGACTCAGGTGGGCAGTACGACCCCATGACCAAAGAAGCCATCCTTCGACCCAACGCCGATCCGCTGGTTATCCAGTCAGCGGCCACCCATGAGGTTACTCACCAGTGGCAGGACATGATGGGAGATCGCAGCCTGTCCGGGCCGGGTCAGCGGTCGGTTACCAATCCTGCCTGGGCGGCTTCGGAGAGTTTGATCCGCCAGTCGGTTGCCGGCTCCTCGAAGGCCAGCAAAGACCCCTACCTTACCCAGCCGATTGAGGTTCACTCGCGGATCATGGAGATGCGGCAGGCGGCCGACCTCAAGCCGGGGCAGGTGGTCACCCCGGAGTTGTACCAGAAAGTAAAGCGGTCGGCCGAGCAGTATGCCCCGAACGCCGTGGGTGGACTGAATCGGGTACTGGACGAAAAGCAGATCATTGATCTGATGAATAAGACGGTCAGCAATGACCAGCCCCAGACCGATCCCACACTCTTTGCTGCTGCCGAGGGTGGTGTTTATCAGCCGCCGGGAGGCACCCGCCTTCCCACGAGGGATGAGTTGATTCGTATGGGTGTATCTCCACAACAGGCAGATCAGTACCTGGCGGCACGAATAAACCAGTCGGCATCGCCACCCGCCCACCGATCCGCCACCAGGCCATCGTCCACCCCGCCCCCTGCGACTACATCCGCGCCACCCCGCCGAACTAACCCGATGCCGCTAATGGACCTGCCTGACAATGTCGCACGCACGGACACGGACCAAACAGCAACGTCCCGGCCTGTTAGTTTATTCAAGAGACCCAACGAAGGTTATCAGACCCCCCAGACGTTCTCAAAAGGGGAGCCGGAGCGTCTGTACCAGAAGAATGCCCAAAAAGGGACTGATTATGTACGAAACTGGATACGTCAGTCAGCAGCTATGGGTCGGGCCGGGCTTCGACCGGAAGACGCGGTTGCTGCCAGCCGGATTGCCAATCCAGTTATCGTCAAGTCGAAGGAAGAGTTTGACCGGATATATGAGGGGAACACAGCAGACGTTGGTGCATTCTACCAATCAAAGGTAGATAGCAGCTTTATTCCCAGCACACAAGGATTTGCTGCCGACACACATGCCGCGCACGAAGCGACCCATCAATGGCAGCGGGCTATGGGCGACCAAACCATAACCAGACTTGGCGCGGGTCAGGCAATAACACCTGGCTGGGCGGCCTCCGAAGCATTAATTCGGCAGGCGGTCCATAGCTCGTCAAAGGCGTCCAAAGACGATTACCTCACCAAGCCTGTTGAGGTTCACGCCCGGATCATGCAACTACGCCGGGCCGGAAACCTCAAGCCGGGACAGGTCGTGACCCCGTCGCTTTATCGACAGCTAGTAAATAAGGTGGTCCCTAGACTGAACGAAGAACTCAATCAGGTGCTGGATGAAAAGCAGATTATTGACCTGATGAACAAAACCGTAAGCAACGATATGCCCCAGGATCAGACGACCTTCGCTGCCTACAAGGGTGGCGCACTACCCGGTATCGGCGGACCCGTTGCCGGTCAAGTTCGACAGTATAGCCCCGGCAGCCGGCAGGAAGACCAGCTCATCGTGGACCAGACGACGGGGCAGGTGAACGGACTCATGCGGGCCGGCGAGCTGATCTTCGATCAGAAAGCCAAACAGACCATCGACCGGCTCATCGACGGCGGCACCGCTGCCGAGCTGGGCAACTTCATCAAAAAGGAACGGGCGACCCATCCCGACCAGACGCAGGCGTTTTGGGAGGGCGGGGTCAGCGAAGACCCGGCCTACTGGACGCGGATGCTCAACCCGATATCACCCATCAACATGGCCAAGCCCATCGTTCCCCAGCGGCCGTCTACCCCCTTCACCCCGACCATTAAACCCATTGATCAGGCGCAGAAAGCCATCGGCTCCCTGTCTACCCAGGCGACGGGATCGGCGGGCGCATCGGCCCCATCCGCGAAGATGGGCGTCGGCGACTGGGCCAGCATCGGCATGGATGCGCTGGGGGCTATCGGCTCGGCCATTGGGGCTAACCGAAAGCTGCCGACCCAGACGGTCACCCCGGCCTGGCAGAGCTACCTCAACGAAGTGTCGGCCCGCGCCGATCAGGGACTGTTGCCGTCGGAGCGGGCAGCGGCCGAGCGGGCCATCGGCTCGGGCTACGACCGGCAGGTGCAGAGCATCGCCGATGTCGTGGGGGGCGGTGGCAGCGGAGCGGCCGTGCTGTCGGCTCTGGGTACGGCGGGGCGCAACACGCTGGACGCCGGACTCAACCTCGAACTGGCAGCGGCCGATCGTCGCCGGCAGAACCTCGGCGTCTACGGACAGGCGGTGGGTCAGCAGATGGCGCAGGACAACCAGAACTATTCGCTGGCCTACAACAACGCCGTTAACAGCCGGGACGCCTTTACCAAAAGCATGGTCGCCAACCTGCAGCAGATCGGCAACCGATTCAGCTACAACCAGACCTACGGCCCCGGCTCGGCGTTCCAGACCCTGCAGGCCGAGATGGCGAAGATGGGTCAGGGCTACCAGCAGTCGGCTAACGCGCCCTTCGCCGGCTTCTCCGCGCCGATTGGTATCAACACCAGCTTCGGCAAAAAGTAATCCACCTACTGATTCACACCGATGACACCCATAACGCCCGGCTTTGCCCCTAACCCCAACTCAGCCCCCTCTCCTACGCTGGCGGCTGCGCTGATGCCGACCGAGAATCTGGCCCAGCGCAGGGCGGATCAGCAGGCCGGGCTGTATTTCCAGTCGCAGCTCAACGAGGTGTGGCGGCAGCAGAACGCCGAACGGCAGGCCGCCATCGTGGACCTGGAAAAGACCAACAACCAGATCGGCAGCATGGGTCTGCTCGGCCCCGACGCCAGCCGGCTCTACAACCAGTTCGCCGAACCCTGGCGCAGAAAGGTCGAAGACATCATCAAGAACGAATACCAGGGCGACGTGCGTAGGTTCCGGCGCGAGAAGGGCGACTACCTCATGGGCGAGTTCAACACCATGCTCACCACCAGCCGGGAGTTGCAGCAGGCCCAGCAGAACAAAACCAACTACGCCCTCTGGCTCAAAGACAAGCAGGATGGCAAGCTGGCCCTGGGCGACATGGACACGGCCTTCGCCCAGTTTACCAACGGGGATCGGCCGGACCTGCCCTATGCCGGTGGCTATGAGCCGCCCAAGAATGTCTTCGACCGGATCGCCAAAGGCACCAAGCCCGGCTACGAGTGGGGGCTGTCGGTCAAGGACGAGCGGGGCAACCACATCGGCTACGCGCCCGTGCCGGCCTCAAGGGAAGACATCTACCGAGAAGCCCTCAATGACGGGCTCTCTCCCGCCCAAGCCAGCGACTACGTGGACAACAAACTCCGCTATCAGGGCGGGGTGAACTGGGGCATGAAGCAGCCCGACCCCTACAAGCTCCGTCAGGACGCCATCGAAAACGAGCAGTGGAAGATGAAGTTCAACCAGGCCGAGCGGTTCCAGGCGCAGGACATCGGCGAACGCCGGGCCGACCGCGCTGCCCGTGAAAAGGCACGAAAGGAAGAAGCGGCCGCCAAAGCCAAAGTGCCCGGCGCGGGTCTGCCGTCCTACTACGACCGACTGTTTTCGACGACGGGCTTCAACGAGCGGTTCCAGGTGCCGGGCCAGTCGGGCCTTTCCTTCCCCCAGCGCAGCGGTATCGTGGCCGGGGAGCGCGACGCCCTGCTGGCCGCGCTGGGCTACGACGATAAGAACGCCCGCGAGTTGACCAACGCCGACAATCCGGCCATACCACAGGACAAACCCATAAAGGTCAATGCCGTGACGCCGGGGCAGGTGATGTACCGCGTCGGGGGTGGACAGACGGTGACGGGGCCAGCGGTGATCTCGGCCGACGGCAGCAAGGTCATCCCGATGAAAGACGGCATCCTGCGCGAAGTGACCGAGATTGATCCCAGCCGCATCATCCAGCTGCCGGCGGCCCGCTTCGGTGGTCCGGCCGGGGTGCCCATCATGGCCGTCAAGGCGAAGGTCAACCTCAAGGCCGCCGACGGCACAACCAAATTCAATCAGGACGTGTTTATTCCCGTCTCTACCAGCATGAACACCCGAGCGGGCCTGACCGATCTGACCCCCTTCGGGTCGCCCAACCCCCGCGCTGCGGCCATGCAGCCCACGGGCTACGACGGCCCCGACCAGCCCACCACCCGAACCTACGTCCAGCAACTCCTTAACGAAGACTGATGCAGCCACTACCCCCTTCGCAGTACGGAAAGCCCGCAGCGGCTGCCAGCCCGGCCGACTCGCTGAGCTTCGGCGGTGATATGCCGCCCGTGCGCAGCAGCCCGCCCGCCTACAAACGCAACGATCCGCTGGTGGCTGGCGTCGCCAAAGCCATTGAGCAAAACGGACTGGGCACCTACGACCAGGTGATGAACCGCTGGAACAATGCCGTTGCCAAAGGGCCGGACTACGTCGATCAGTTCATGCCCAAGCTCGAAGAGCTGGGCCGCATCGCCGGCACCGAAATCAACCGGGCGGCCTTTCTGCCGGGTGGGGCCGAGCGGCTGGCCGGCCCTAAGACCGCCCCGCCGTCCGAGCCGGGGCTGGCCGCCACCACGCGGGGCGTAGGCAAAGGCCTGTGGAACGGGCTAGTGTCGCTGGCGCAGGGCGTTGTTGAGCTGCCCGAGACGGTACTCGGGGCCGAGCGCGGCATCGAAGCCGGCATGATGGCCGCCGGTCAGGTGATCAGGGGCGACGTACCCCGCACCGCCGAAGGGTTCGGACAGGCCTTCGACGCGGCCGACCAGCAGATCGGCCAGTCTTCACTCGGTCTGGGTAAGTCCGACGCGGTGCTGAACCGGTTACGCTCGGTCAGCGAGTTTATCAACAACGGACTCGAACAGGTGAAGTTCGCCGTCGATCCCAAGACGCTGCTGTCGTATAACGACGGCGTCGAGTGGACAGGTGCGCTGGACGAAGGCACCGGGGCGGCCCTGGGCGAAGGACTCTTCACCGCCATCTCGGCAATGGCCCCCGCGCTGGGAGCCGCCAGGATCGGCCAGCTTCCCAAACTCATCCGGGCCGCCGAGCTGGCCGGTGATCTGGCCGAAGCGGGCGTCCTGACAGCTCGCCTGCGCCAGACGCAGATGGGCCTCTCTACGCTGTCGTCCACCGTTTCGATGGTTCGCCCCATCACCGAAGAAGCCAGGGCTGCTGGCCTCTCGCCTACCGAGACGAGCCTGTTTGCTGGCCTGCTGGCTCCCGTCATGGGGGTGATGGAAAGCCGGCTCGGCATCGAAAAGAACTTTTTCGCGGGAGCCGGCCGCAGCATCCGCGACTCGGCCATCAAGGCGGGCCTCGCCGAACTGCGGGCGGGCGTCAGTGAAGCCTCGCTGCGTCAGGCGGCCAAATCCACCACCAACGCCCTGATGCGGGGCATCAAGGCGGCCCCGGCCAACATCCTCGAAGGGGTCATCAAAGAAGGGGTCTACGAAGAAGGGCTGCAGTCGGCGGGCGAAGAGTTCGCCAAGCTGATCTTCAACAACACCGTTGGGGCCAATGCCGCCACGGGCAAGGGGCAGTTCGACCAGTCCATGAACAGCGTGCTCAACAACATCATCGGCTCCATGTCGATGGGCGCAGCGGTGGGCGGCTTTCTCAATACGTTCCATAACTCGGGCGCGATGACGCCAACGCTCTTCGGGGCCATCGACCAGCGCATCCGCGAGGGTCAGGGCGTCGAAGACGTGCAGCAGTGGCTGAGTCCGATGCTGGACGGCCTGGACAGTCAGCCGAACCTATCGCCCCAGGCGCGGCAAGAGATACGCCAGAACGCGGCCGACCTCATCGACGTGGCCATGCGCTTCTCGCGCCTGCCGAACACGACCGCCTTTCAGCGGTATCAGTATTACGACATCACCCGCAATCACATCCCCGAAGTCAGCGGCCGGATCATGGCCGCCGAAGCGGTCGCCAACGAACTACCTGCCCTGCAGGAACAGTACGCAGCGGCCCAGGGTGACGATAAGATCGACATTGCCGCCCGGATCGCCGAGATCAACGCGGCCCTGCCCGAAGGATACAGCGACAGCGAACGGGCCAAAGATGACCGCCGGATGCGCTTTCTCACCGATCAGGTGGACGGACTGCTGACGGGCCGCCAGGCCACAGCCGTCTCGGAAGGGCTGGGCCATATCGACCGGCTGGACGTGGGGATGCTGGCCAGCGGACAGGGCGAGAACGGGCCCGTGTCCGGCTCTATCGTAGACATCTCCGCCGACGGTCAGCGGGTCACCATCAGCCAGCCGACCGAAGATGGTCAGCCGGACGTACCCGTCACCCTGCCCGCCGGTAAAGTCGTTGTGCGCAACGAAGCCGACATGGCTCCCCCATCGGTCAGCGTCGCCAATCCGCGCACCGTCGCCGAGGAGCCCGGCTTTGTCACCGCCGAGATCAAACCGCTGTCGGCTTACCAGCCCGGCGAGTTCGTCCGGCTGTCGGGCATCGCCGACCCTATCCGCGTGGACGCCGTCAGCAGCGAGGACGGTCAGGTGCCGACGATCACCCTGGCGATGCCGGGTGAGGGCGGGGTTACGTCCCAGACCTACGACATGGAGCAGCTACTGAGCGACGCCGACAACGGCTTTATCGGCGGCTACGATCCCGAGCTGGCTCTGCAGCAGGAAGCCAACGCCCGGCGCGAGGCCCAGACCAACCAGCTTCGCGCCAGGCTGGAAGCCAAACTCAGCCCGACGACGGTAGCCGCCATCAACGCCCTGCCGGACGCGGCCCTGCTGGGTCGGCGCGACGGCTTCAAGGGGCGTACCGTGGCCGCCGACGAGCGGCCCCTGCGCGACTACATCAACTTCATCGCCGATCAGCGCGGCCTGACCGCTGCCCCCGCCAATGAAACAAACCCGACCAGTCCCTCACCCACGCCCGATTCGCCCCAGCCCGTATCCACGGCGGCCGATCCCCAGTCTATCCTGGAAAACGGGCCGGTAGCCTACGACCCCGAGAACGGCATCGTCCTGATCAACGGCCTGCCCTATACGCTGCCCGAGGGGCAGGTGCTGGCCGACGCCTTCGCCTACGACAAGAACGGCAAACTCTTCGGCGTGAAGCTGGTGGACAGCAAAGGTGTCGAGCGGACCATCCGCAAGGGCGATGTGCTTTCTGCCTTGCAGGTGCTCGATCTGCAGGCGCAGATGAGTGCGCTGCCGGGGCCGGTGGTTGGTCAGGCCATCGAAGAAGCCATCGCCGACACCCAGGCCGAAGCCGCCGAGTCGGCCACCGACCCCGACGCGCTGACGCCCGTAGGCCAGCAGCGCATGAACCAGGCTGTCGCCCTGTTCGACGCGGTCTATTCGTCGGATACGGTAGCGCAGATCGTGCAGGCGCAGGGTGAAGGCTTTACCGCCGATGAGATCGGCGCGGCCAGCTCGGTCGTGCAGTCGGTAGCGGCTCAGCTCGAAGCCATGCGCCCAGGCGACGGCCTGATCGCATCCGACGCCGAGGTGCTGGGTCGCTATATTGACGAAAATATACCCGGCTTGTACCAGGTAAACGAAGTGCTTACCACGCTTTATGAATTAGCCCAAACCAACAATGGAGAGTCCACAACCCCGGCCGGAAACCCCGCCGACAATACAGACCAGCCCGGTGCAGTGGCAGAACCCGGCCAGGGCCAAAGCGATCCGCTCCCTGCCGATGCAGGCGTTGCTGTTCAACCTGAACCGGCAGCTGCACCGCCTGCCGCCGACCCAACGCCAGCAGGTGCTGAGCCGGCTGTCGCAGTCGCTGGCAACGATCAGCCCGATGGTAGCGTTGCGGACGGAGCAGTTGCAGAACCAGGTGCGCCAGCAAATCCAGACGGCGGTACGGCTCCCGTTGGGAATCCGGACGCGCTGAACCAGCCCGTCTCCGACAGCGACTACCGCGCCTTCCGGCAAGACCCGTCGGGTTTCCTGCTCACGCCCGAACTGGCGCAGGGCATCGCCGACCGCATCCGCGAAGGCCGCTCCGACACCCGCGATCAGGTGATCTACCAGAACCGCCGGGCCGAGATTGACCCCCTCATCGCCCGTGGCCGGGGGCTGACGACGACTCCGGCTACTCCCCCGTCCGGCATGGCTGACATCAACCTGGACGGCATGGACGCTACCGATCTCGAACTGGCCGCTGCCGAAAGCGGACGAGCAGCCACGCCCCTGTCCGTGAGGTCTTCGACCGTGGAAGCTGCGGTGGGCATGGATGTGCAGGTGGGCCGCACCAACCCCTTCGAGGCCAAGATCATTGGCTTCACCGAAGACGGGCAGGTGGTGGTGAACCGCGACCGACTGGGTAAGAAAGGTAAGTTCACCTACCCCCTCGACGCCGTGCGGGACGGGCGGGGCGTTCGCTCCCTGACGCTGCCGGCCAACATCCACGAAGCCAACGCAGCCGCCGTGGCCGCTCCATCTACCCCCTCGGTGGGTGAACCCGTCGCGGCCCAAAACGTTGCCGTCGAAGGCTACTACAAAAACTATACGCTGCCGGGAGCCGGCAAGAAAGGTTACCTCGTCCGCGTGGCGGCCCTGAACACCACCGCCGACGGCAAGGTCATTGCCGACGTGTACGTCGTGGCTACCAAAGAACGCCGGTCGATCCTGGCCAGCAAGCTCATGGAAGCCAGCGAGGCCGAGCAGAACCAGGCGAAGGCACTGGTGGACAAAGCCATTCCCAAGCGGCTGCCGACGATCCGGGAGCAGCGGGTGCCCGACGGACGAACGCTGACATCTGACCCCATCGGCCGGGCCCGGCTTGAAGCGATGGCCAGCCGGCTCGGCAACGCCTTTCCGAGGGTGCGGGTCGAGATACTGTCCAACGAGGCCATGACCGAAGGCTTCGGCGAGGGGTTACTGGGCAGCGTTCGGGACGGGGTCGTCTACCTCAACGCCGACTACGCCACCGCCGACGCGCCCATCCACGAATTTGGCCACGTCTACACCACCCTGGCCAAAGCCGAGATGCCCGACCTCTACCAGTCGGGTCTGGACCTGGTGCGGGGCAGCGAGTACGAAAGCCGGGTGCGGGATACCTACGCCGGCCGGGGGCTCAGCGATGAGCAGCTACTCGAAGAAGCCCTGGTTACCGCCATCGGCGAACGCGGGGCCGCCATGACCCGGCCCACTATCGCTAAGCGGTTCGCCACCTGGCTGCGGGTGATGATGAAGCGGATCGGCGCGAAGCTGGGCCTGACCCTTTCGCCCGAGACGACCCTGGACGCCTTCGCCGACGCCCGTGCCGAAGAACTCCTCGCCGGACTACCCCTCTCGCTGGCGACCAGTGAGCAGATCGGCGACCTGTCGGCGCAGCTGGACATGGCCCCCGACCGGGCCCGGCTGCACACGGGCCCACTGCCGGCGGTGATCGACAACAACTGGCTGGCCCAGCACACACTCAGTAAAGACCAGCAGGATCAGCTGCTGCAGTACGGCTGGGCGTCGCCCGACCCCGATACCGGGGAGATGGTGCGCGTCGCGCCCGACCTGGCCGCCCAGCAGGCCGACGTGGATACGGCCCGCCAACTCTACAAAGGCAAGCTGTATGCCGCCCTGCGCACCGCAGCCTACACGATGGACATCCGCAACCTCGCCCGGCTGGTGTACGGCGAGGGTAGCAAAACGGCCAAGAACCTGATCGGCCTGCTGGATGCGTCGCGCAACCGCACGGCGGGTCTGCAGGTCATCAAGCACGACGCCCTCAACGCCCTCTACGAAACCGGCCGGGGGCTGACGACGCACCGCTCCCTGACGGCGGTAGAAGATGTGCCCCGATTCTCCACCACCGCCGTCGTCAACGGACAGGCGGGCAGTATCGACATTCCGGTGGACCGGGTGCTGACCATCGTGGCCCAGCACAAGACCATCATGGCCAACACCAACGGCGGCAGGAAACTGGTGAACGGGGTAGAGACGCGCATTACCCCACCCGTCTTCGAGATGATCTCGCCCGACGACGACACGCAGACGCTCAGCGTTGCGCTGAGTCTGGACGAGCTGCGCGACCTGGAAGCCCGCGTCGATGCCGACCCCACCCTGACGCAGATGCTGGACACCTGGCGGACGATGCGCGACGGCTTCGCCCCGGTGGTGGCCGACACCTACCAGACCTCGACGGGCGGCAGCCTGCGGCTCTACAACGAATACTTCCCCCTGCGCACCATCCGCGACGAGAAAGAAATCAACCGGCGCAGTGTCAGCCAGACCGTTGAGGATGTTGGTCTGCTGCAAAGCCGCACGGGTATTCCGTCCCGGCTGATCGTAGAGCCCTTTACGGCGGTGGTGGAACGCTACGCTAGGCAGGCCGAAAGCTACGTGCAGTACCAGCCGGTGTACGCCGAGATGGAGCGGCTGCACGTAGCCCAGGCCAACGGCTATACCGGCAACCAGAAAAACTACTGGAAGTCGGTAGGGCTCGGCGGTACGGGCGGGCCGGAGTCGGCCTGGCTGACGGCGATGGACCGGCTGGGCAAACCCCATGTCAGCCGCAACCAGTACGCGGTTTCTATAATGGGACTGAGTGTGGGAAATCTAATGAAGAGAGCGACCATTAGTCGGTTTGCTACTAACTTTTCAGTAGGTCTCAAACAGACCACTGGCTATATTGCAGCCTTTGGATCAGGTTTCATTGACAGTAAATACTTATGGACCGAGATGCCCCACTACGGCAAGATGATCGGCGAGAGCTACGTACTCATCGGGCGGGGCGGCAAACCCGAGTGGTATAACGGCAGCCCGACCGACTTTGATCTGGCCGAGCAGGAGCTGCGTCAGGTCGCCCAGCTACCGGGCGGGGAAGCTGCCAACGTCCTGCTGTGGCGTCTGCTGGGCGAAGCCACGCCGGATGTTGACTTTGACACATGGCAACAGTATAGTCAAAATCCGACCCGAACCAAGCGGATTGGTCAGAAAATGAGGGGCTTTATTGAAGAGTATGGATTGTCTGCCATTCAGCGGGCGGACAAGGCCGTCGTGGCCTCTTTTTACCGGGCGGCACTGGCCCAGGCGCAGGACACCATGCCGACGGCTTCGCCCGAGGAGCATCGGCTGGACGCGGCCCGCCGGGCGGTGGGGGCTCTCTACTACTCCAACCAGACCTACGATCAGACCGACCGGGCGGCCATCCAGATGATTGACAACCCGGTGGCTAGAATGATGAATATGTATCGGGGGCAGGCTGCCAAGATTTCCAACACCACTTACCAGCGTATTCTGGAAGCCGGCGCGGCTACCGACCCTACCCTCAAGGCGCAAGCCAGGGGTAGATTAGCCCTTCAACTGGGCTTGAACGCGGTCATTATTCCTGCCATTACCGCAGCCATCAATGCGCTGGCAAAGTACGTCAGAAACTTATTGGCCGACGATGAAGAAAAGCGGAAAACAGAAACGGACGAATATTTCTGGGATGTGGCGTCACAGACGCTGTCCACGTACCTGCCGCCCATTGCCAATGAGCTTGTTGGTGGGGCAATTGCCACCCTGCAAGACAAGCCGTGGGCGGATGAGATGTTTACGGAGACCGGCCTCAATGGCGTTGGTAAGTTCTTTTTCCATGCCGTGTCCCTGATTCGATTTGTGGGGCCGTTCGGTGAGTTTAAAAATGAAGCCGACTACGAAAAGCAACTCAACAAAGAAATACAGAGTCTGCTCCGTTCGGGAGCGGAGGTGGGCGGCATTCCTCAAGAAGTTATTAGGCAGATTAATATTCAGATCAACAACCAACTACCGCAGAAGGCGATAAGAAAAGAGCCGACTAGCTACACTGGGTTTGAAGTAATCAGTGGCGACGCCCCGACGGGTGGAGACCAGAAACGCATTCGCTCATCTCCCTACTAAGGGTAGTATTCATAGCGGAGTGGCTTTTGGTGTGCGTTGCATCACTAAACGCCCCTTTACGTATGTTGCAGGCTTGGTTTTTATTTGGAATCCTGTCCTTTTCGGTAGCAACGGCTTACCTATGGCAAGAGGGAGAGTTCAAAAAAATGAATCTATTTGATTTTTTTGACTACTCGTTTCCAGCAATTATGTACGGTCCAATTGGCTTTATTTATTTGCTGTATCAAATGCCAACGCCATACAACAAATACAAGAAGTATGGTGCAATGCTGGTAATTGTTTCCTTTCTATTTATTTCGGTAACTGAGGGAACGAAGGAGTTTATCGGCTGCGTGTGTAAAGATGGATGGAGAAGTCCCTCCACGGGGCGAGGCACTTGCTCTTGGCACGGAGGGATTGACTACTACGATTACAAGTACTGGTGGGATAAATAAGAGTCTTTTAGTCCTCAATGCGCTTCTCACGGTACTCAATGTATAGATCACCACCCAGCGCATTGAATAGATCACCCAGCGTCTTCAACCCCAACTTGCGCCTACCCTGTTCAATGTTGCCAATGACGGGAGCCGGATAGCCGATGGCCTCCCCTAGTTCGGCCTGAGTCATACCTCGAAGCTTCCTAAGGGATGTGATCAGCTCCGGCATGGCGTCAGGTGTATTAGATAGCCGCAGCCCACCACCCGGCAGCAACTCACCCGGTATGTTGATCTCCTCTACTTCAAAGGCCGGCGTATCTACATTGTCGTTACTGGCTTCGCTTGACCAGCCCGGCCCACCCGACTGCATCCGGTCGGCTAAAGTGCTACCCTCGTCTATCGGGTCATCAATATCTTGTTCTTCGTTTGGCTCATTCATACGCTAGTACGTCTTTTCTGTATCTAATCCCTCCTATCTTCTTGCATCCAGGCCAACAATTCCGATGATTTAAACGAAAGTCTATTGCCCCTTTTAAAGTGAGGTATTTTTCGTTGAGCTACCAAAGCATAAACCCTAGCTCGGCTGAGCCTGGTAATCTCTGCTGCAGCCCGAATACCTATAATGTCGCTAACAGGACTAGGCGTGTTAGTCTGTTGGTATTCTTGCATCGCTAACTTAACAGCCGCGTTGATTATTTTGGTTAAATCCTCCACTCTGAGTGGCGATAATAATATATCGTGCATTGTTTTATTTTGTTTTGGTTGTCAACTAATATCAATTTAAATCAACTATCTACGCAACCATAATGATCGACTGGATAGTTCCCCGTTTGGCATTTGTTGAAAATCTTTTGACAGGGGGGCTGTCAACATAGCCGGGGCGCGGGCATCTAGTTTTGCTTCCATGCTCACGCCCCGGTTTTCCATCCTCAAGCGCAGCGGCTCCCAGGCAGGGATGAAGCTCAGCGACCTGACGGGCGACTACCACGCTACCAACAATCCCGGTGGCTGGTGGCCGCCGGCTCCGGCGGGTCAGTCGCTGCCGTCCAACCGACTCAATCCCACCCGCGCCGAGTCCGCCGTCCTGCTGGTGGTTACCAACGCCCGGACGGGTGACGAGATCGGCCAATATGAGCTGCAGCGTGACCCCGCCGACTCCACCCCAACCTACATCGTTCCCTTTGCCCCCACCGATGGCGTCTACATCTTTACGATGCTGGTCAAAGCCAAAGCGGGGCAGGCCCGGCCGCTGTATTCCTACAGCCTGACGCGCCCCGCCCAGACGGGCATCACCCTCTGGGTGCGCAGCGACGGAGCCTGGATCAACACCGAGTCACTGGTCGTCAGCACCCCATCCGGCCGGCTGTGGCAACTCGACGCCACGCCCCAGATCATTACCGAGTGGCGCGAAATCAACGGGGCAGGTCAGATCGTAGCCAGTGCGCCGATCCTGGCCGAGCAGACCTTCGCCGATCCGACCGCCAGCATGACGGGTTCCGTCGAAGCGGTCGTGGGTCGAACCAGCCTCACCCAGCTCATCAGCCGGAGCCTGGAATTTAAGCTGGGCCATATCGCGGCCAGCCTCTCCTACGACAGCGCGAACCTGCCCCAGATCAACCAGCACCGTCAGACGATGACCAACCGATTTACCCTAGCTGACCGGGGGCTGCTGGCCCTCGAAGCCGCCATCTCCCACCTGTCGGTATTCACGGCGGAGAAGGAGATGTTGCGGCTGCATCAGCTGGTGGACTCCATCAACCACATCAGCCCGGCCACATGAACGATCTGCTTGCGGACGGGTCATGGCCCGCCATACTGGCCTACATCATTCAGGAAGGCCGGCAAACTAAAGACCTGGATGTCGTCGTCGCCTACTCGGCCCGACGCTACCAGACCCCGTATCAACAGGCCGAGGCACTAGCCTGGGCGCAACAAAAAACTGGTTATGGCCTGCAACTGCTCCGATAACAACCCAGACAAACCCTGCGCCAAGTGCGGAGAGCCGGACGGTTGCGCCCCGGCCTACAGCCCCATTCAGCTGACGCCCGTGGAGCCCGACCTCTGCCCCAAGCCGGCGGATGCAACCACGGTGCAGTACTTCCGCCGACTGCTCGAACTCATCGCCCGGCGCAGTGCCGGCTCGGGCTCCGGTAGTGGCTCGGGTTCCTCGTCGGGTTCCGGATCGGGCAGCGGCCCGACGCCCCCCGTGGGCTGGCCCGACCCCAACCTGCTCGGCCCGCTGGGCTGGGAGCGGATGCCCGACGGCACCTGCCCCAAACCCCAGGAACTGCAGCTCATCGCGTCGGCCGACGTGTCGGGCACACTGGCCGACTGCCGAAAGACGGTGGACTACACCTTTTCTATCGCCGGCAAAACGTCCGGTCTGAGCTGGTCGGTGTCCCGCGACGGGGGCTACAGCTACCAGCCGGCCGCCACGACGCCCATCTTCTCGTTCTCTACCGCTGGCGGGGCCAGGGCCGACTGGTATCACTTCCGCGTCCGGGCCGACCACGCCGACGGGGCGGGCGTCTGGGCCATCGAAGTACACCCCACGACCGGGTCGCTGACCGCCACGCGGCTGGGTGCCTACGTCAACCGGCCCGCCGGCTGCGCCTTCAACCGCTGGCAGCTGGTGCTCCCGCTGGGCGTTACGCTGGTAGCCTCGGCCCTCACCGCCGACGCCGGCATCGCCATGACCGAAGTGGCACCGGGCGTCGTAGATGTGCGGGGGTTTCAGGGCAAGGTGACGGGTTTCGTCAGCCTGCGCTGGAACGGCCAGACGGTCAACGTGCCGGTGCGCCCCCTCTACGCGCTGGGCACGGGCTTCTTTGCCGGCCTGCTCAGCGAAGTACCCCTGCCGGTACTGACGCTGCTGACCTATCCGCTCTGTGACAACACGACCTGGTTTGCCGTCCGCGTGACGGGGGGTAACCTGGCCGAGCCGATCCAGTGGAGCCGGGGCGGCAGCAGCCTGACCGGCGGCATGACGGAAAAGAAACTGCCCAACGTGGGCGGGGCGGTTGGCGTGTCGGTCGTTACTGACAAGGGCACCCTGACGGCCAGCAAAGACCCCCTCGCCGGCAGCGGATCGGGCAGCAGCTCGGGTACGGGTAGCGGCTCCGCGTCAGGCACTGGCTCGGGCACTGGCTCGGGTACGGGTTCCGGTAGCGGAACAGGTTCAGGCAGCAGCAGCGGTTCGGGCTCCTCGTCGGGTTCCGGTTCGGCATCGGGCAGCGGAGCCCCGACGGTGCGCTGTAACTTCGGCTCCATCCGCAAGTTTGCCCTGCCCGACATCCTCACCTACTTCATTCCCATTGACGAGGTGTTCAGCGGCAACCCGACGGCGTTCCGGCTGGAACTGGCCGGCTCGGGCGGCATTGGCATCCCCCTGCCGACGAGCGACTACAGCTTACAGCTCAGCGTCGCCACCGAAGAGAATCCGGATGGATCGGTCGTGCTGGTGCGCTACCTGCAGATGGGCATCCGCACGACGGCGGCCGGCCTGGCGACCTACCGGCTGGTGGCGACCAATACCGCCGGCAGCGCGAACATTGAGTTTCCGGTTACGACCATCAGCCGCACCGGCTTTGCGGTTCCGAACCTGCTGCTCAGCATCAGCTCGGCGAACCGGGCTTTGTCGGCCTTTATCAACGACAACGCAGCCGTCACCCAGGCGTTCATCACGCCGGCCGGTACGTGCAACACGTCGGGAGCCACCCCGCCGACCCAGTTTGTCATCGACAACAGCCTGGCCCTGCCCTACCAGAAGAAGCTGACCCTGCCGGCCAAACCGCGTGGGCTCTATACGCTCTGGCTGGGTAACGCCAACGGCGGTGACGAGATCACCGTCTCGCTGCCGACGCCCGACGGCGCGGCCAGGGTGATGGCCGACTCACGGGAAACCTCGGGCTCGGGCTCGGGCTCGTCGTCCGGTACGGGCAGCGGCTCGGGTAGCGGCCCGGTGTATTACGCCATCGGCACCCCGATAGAAACCTCGGACCCCACCGCATCCGGCTCGGGATCGGGATCGGGATCGGGCAGCGGTTCAGGTAGTGGCAGTGGTACGGGTTCGGGCTCCGGTAGTGGGTCTGGGTCTTCGTCGGGCTCCGGCTCGGCGGCACCCCCCGCGTCGGTCAACCAGGTCGCCATCTGGCGCACGCCTGGCAACACGCCGATGTTTTTGATGCGCTCGGCGTCCACCTCGGGTAACCTGGGCATGGAAGGCTTCTGGTCACCGCTGGGCCTGTGGCTGCCGGTCGGTTACAGTGGCGAGTCGGGTTCCATTACCGACGCCCGCCCCACCGGCTTCGAGGACTTCCAGTACCAGTACGAGTACGGCGCGTCGGTGGGCGACTACCTCACCGCCCTCGGCGGCACGACGACCTTTCAGCTGCGCAAGGCGGGCCAGACGCTGCCCTTCCTGTCGGTTGACTTCTCGGCGGCCGGGCTGGGACTCAACCAGGTTAAGATCATTTACAGTGGCGACCAGGCCAACGAAATTCTTGTAGACGTTTTCACGTACTGATATGCCAAACGGAATCAAAAAACAGGTACTCGGCAGCAACGGCACCCCGACCGGGGAGTTCCGCTACTATACCGAATCGGTGGCGGGATCAGGGGTGTACGACGTGCTCATCCCCGAACCTTCGTCCATGACCCCGGCGCGTATCGGCATCCGGTCGCTGGCCCCCTACAAGCCAGAGCCGGTGCAGGTCTTCAACCCGCAGCAGTTCGGCGTGGGCGACTACTACCACCCCAACTTCACCTGCGCCATCGACTTCACCGACGGCAAGACGGTGCCCGAACGCAAGGCACTGGGCATAAACCTGTTCAACGCGCCGACGATGGACGACGCCCAGAAGGGAGCCCTGACCTTCGGGGAAGGGATGCTCTATATCACCGAGTCCACCTGCCATAAGGAACTCGAAGGGCCGGGCGTGTACGAGTCAAGCCTGCAGACGTACTTTCAAAAGATATGGCAGTACATCCCCGCGCTGGGCTACGGCATCGACGTGGGTATCAAGTACGCCATCTTCAACATCGAAACCAGCCTGGGCTGGGGCCGCGATGTGTACGGGCAGGGTGGCCACTGGGCCAAAACCTGGGATCAGGCGAAGAGCCTTTCGATTGTCTGCGAAAAGGACGGTGTCACCCGCACCCTAGAGCAGCTGCACAACCAGGGGCCAGCTGAGTGGGACCGCGAGTTCACCACGCGCCGGGCCAACCGGATGACGCTGCTGCTGCTGGTCGCCAGAGAGAAAGGCTACCCCGGCCTCAAGGTGTCTTTCGGAGCCAGCCCCTACCAGGGCCAGCCGCGCATCGACTTTGCCACGGGGAACAGCGTCTTCACCGACGGAGCGTGTAACGTCAACCACATCGGCGGATCGGGCAACGTGATCACGCTCAACCGGCCGGGGGGCGGCACCAGCACCTATACGATGGCCGGCAACCAGTGGGACTACGAAGACTTCGTGACGGGCTACTACTACGACTTTTACTTCGACGTCCCGGTGCGCCAGGACTTTATCGACATCTGGGTCAACAAGCTGCCCCACACCCAGAACTACCCCTACATCTGGTCGAAGATGGGCGTTCGCCACGTCTTCGCCGACGAGAAGGGCTATATCCAGCTCAACCGGCAGCGGATGCTGGCCCGCCAGGGCGTCGTGCGCCCCTTCAAACGGCAGGTCGAACCCATGTACGAAGCCAACGCGGCCGGCATCGTGGCCGGTCAGTGGGTCGAGGCCAACCAGGGCGGTGAGATATTCAGGGTGCCCCACACCCACCTGCAGAGCAGCATCCTGTATGCCGACCTCAACAAGTTCGACACCCCAAAGGTGTGGCAGCAGCCCTACGAGATGGACGCCTTCTACTGCGTGACGCGCTTCTTCGCCGGCAACGACGAAGGCTGGGGTTTCCATATGTTCCCCTTCAACTTCGCCCCCGAGAGTGTCCGCTTCCCCATCATCAACACCAACTACTACAAGCATGAGATGCACACCATTACGGCCATCCACCAGGCCCGTAAGCGGATGCAGCCCTACGAGCGGTACTATACCGGCTCGACGCTGGTAGAAGACCCCGAGGTGCAGATAAACGAGACGGGCAGCTGGTCGGCCTATTCGGGCACTGACGCCTACAACTACAACGCGGGCAGCTTCGGGGTGCAGAAGCCTTCGTTCATGCTGCGCTACAAGGCCGTGTCGGGCGGCTGGCATGTACTTATCGCGGGCGGCATGAACCAGGGCTGGACGACCGAGCGCACCGATCAGGTCCGGGTGCCGGGTGGGCTGCTAAACGGCAACAAGTTCCGCTGTAAGCTGCGCGGCCCGTCGGTTCACATCTTCGAGTTTTTCGTCCGCGACAGCGATACGAACCAGACCTACGAAGCGGTGCCCAACACACCAACCGGCTGGGAACGGCCCGGCTACGTGCCCCGCATCATCTCATAGTCAACTTTTGTCAACGCCATGCCACGCTATCAGCGCACCAATACCAACCAAGCTGCTTCGCTCACCGACGCGAACAACGCCTTCGTGACCATGCTCGACGGGGAAACGTCCGCGCAGGCAGCCGCCCGGCGCACGGCCAACCCAGCCCTGCCGGTGCTGCTCGACATTCCCATGCCCAGATGGCTGCTGGCGTTCCGGCAGACCTACGACCTGGCCACCCGCGCCCTGATCATCGAAGCCGCCCCGGCGGCCGGCGTGGACATCCGCGCCAAGATCAGACTCGTCAGCAACGCGGCCCTCGTCATGCAGTCGGGTGGCGGCCAGTCGCTGACGGCGGGTACGTACTACCCCCCCGGCCCGCTGGCGAACCAGAACCCCTTCACCCGCGAGTGGGGCTTTCTGCCTACGGTGACGGTTGGCTCGGGTGTACCCCAGCAGGAAGTCGAAGTGACTTTTCTCAACTTCACCACGGGTCAGGAGTTCTGGGTGCGCTGGACCCCGCAGCCGCTGAGCCGCTGGGTCGTGGCCGGCCCCAATGCCGCCATCGGATCGGGCAGCGCGTCGGGCACCGCCGGGGTGCCGGTGGGTCCGTCGTGGCTCAACGTCCGCTACACCCACTCGGCCTACTACGTCGTGCAGGTAGCCTCGCCGGGGCCGGTGCAGATGATGATTGAACGCACCGATGGCATCGCCATGACGCTCAACAACGAGAATAACCCCCTGCTGTTCTCGGGCGTCTTCTACCCCGCCGGACAAGTGCAGGGCCAGGGAGCCTACACCCAGGACTACCAGTTCCGGCCAATCCCGGTCAACGTCAGGGTGCGGCTCACGTTTAGAAACCAGTCCGGCCAGACATACTCTCTGGAACACCTGGCCACCAACACCTCTACCCCCACGCCGTTGCTGGTGGCGGGCGTGGGGGCCGGTAGTGGTTCGGGTACGGGTTCCGGCACGGGGAGCGGAACCGGCTCGGGTAGCGCGTCGGGCACCTCGTCGGGCTCGGGCAGTGCATCCGGATCGGGTACAGGTAGCGGATCGGGTCAGCTGCCGCTGCCGGCGGGTGGCTTTGTGGAGGGGCCGACGGTGGCTTCGCTGCTGGCTTACGCACCCTTTGCGCCCGGTGCCAACCAGTACCAGTCGTGGCCGACCGGCAACACCGAGCAGTACCTCAGTAACGGCACCATCGTCGCCGGCTTCGGCCGGGCCGTGGGAGCCAGCCTCAAGACGCTCCGCAAAGCCAATGGCCCCAACTGGGTCAACACCAGCTTCCAGGACAGCTCCATCTTCGAGGGCGTACTCTCCCCCGATACCGGGCGGTCGGGCGGCTTTTCGATCTACGGATTCCCCGATGGCGGACCCGTCAATCAGCAGACGGGCCTGAGCCCAAACCCCTACTACGAAAACGAGCAGAACAGTTCCATGCGCTCCGACGACACGGGCTGGAACCCCGTACAGGGGGGCAGCCGGGGGGCTCTGGATAGAAGCCCGATTCTGCACTACGAACGGCGTACTGTCAACGGCGTTGAATACATCCATACCGTCACCCAGCCCTACCAGTGGGCGATGTCGGGCATCCTGGGTAAGTGCAAGATACACGCCTGGTGGTGGCTGGAAGGGCCGGTCCTGCGCTACTATACGATCTTCGAGAACTTCCGCGACGACGTGCAGATGCTCTTCGAGGGCCGCGACCAAGAGTTTATCTTCTGCTACACCATCGGTGACCTGTGGCGGCATTTGTTGTACACGGGCAATGCCCCGCTGACAGACGGCAACCTGCAGGAGATCACGACGGTATCGCCCACCGAAGGGGGTGGACAGGATAACCAGACCGACACGGGCGAGTTCTTCGGCACCGAGCACTGGATCGGATCGCTCAACGGGGCCGGCAACGAAGGGGTATTCATCGTCACCCCCTACAGCACCGGCTTCCGGGGTAAACAGTTTCAGGGTCGCTGGGGCAATGCCGACACCAACGCCAGCAGCTACATCAACGCCAACATGACCAGCGTGATGGGCGATCTGCCCTACTGCTACGGGTTTACGGGCTACGTCTACGTCGGCAACCTCAATGAGTTTAGGGCGTGGCGCAAGGCAACCAACATCAACCCGCTGCCCTTCGGCTGGACGTTCGGCCCCGGCAAGGCCAACAACTGGTACGGCACCAGCTGCCCGGCCAAATTCGTGGATGGCAAGTACACCTGCACGATTGGCAAGATCAGAAACAACGGCCACCCCCTTGAGAGCAATATCGGCTTCGGCCGGTTCTGGTCACCCAAAGGGGCGTGGAAGGCCAGCGACTATTCGACCATCTACGTGCGGGGCAAAGTTACCGGCCTGACCAACCTGTGTTTGTTCTTCCGCCGGCCGGGCGATACGGCCAGCGACATCGACCTGAACCAGATTCCCTTTACGGTCGTCGGCGACGGGGTTACCCGCACCTACGCCATCACGGTCAGCACCAACCAGCGGTGGCAGCAGACGGGTGTGTTCGTGCAAATATGCATCGGAAACCCCGTACCCCGCGTGACCCGCGTGGGCAACGAAACCATGCAACTCGACTACGTCGGACCCATCAACCCAGGCAACTAACTATGGACACCTCCACGATTACCATTGAGCCCTCGAAGGCGGAACTCATGGGTCAGCTCTACGCCCTGGCCGAGCAGCTGGGGCTGGGCATTTCCGACCTGCGCTTTCTGACCACCGACCCGCCCCTGCCGGATGGCCCCGGCCCCACCCCCCTGCCCGATCTGGTGGACGGGCTGGGCCTGCGGGTGCAGCTGCGGGTGCAGAGCGGCACATTGCAGTACCGCTACCTCGACAGCCAGGACTGGACGACAGCCGGTGTCGTGGGCGGTTCGGGCGGGGTGCTTGAACCCGTGGACATCCCCATCTCCACGGTGGGCCAGACCAGCTTTGCGCTGGTCAACGAAGAGCCGCGCCGGTCGCTCTACCTCAACGGGGTGCTGCTGGGTAGCGACGAGTACACCATCGCTCCGCCGACGCTGACCTACTCGGGATTCTGTACACTCGACCCCGACGATACACTCACCTTAAAACCATAGAGCCCATGCCCGTCCGTGGTAAACAAATCGCCCAGGCCGTATCGGCCCTCCTGCCCGCCAGTGAGCTGGTCAGCCCAGCCGCCGGCACCGTCGGTGACTTTCTGAAAAACAACGTCCAGCGCACGGTGCGCTACCCGGCCATCGTCGCCACGCTGGACGCGGCCAAAGCCACCAACAGCACCCTGGCCCACAAACCCCTTTCCCTGCCCGTCATCAACGTGAACGGGGGTGACAGCAGCGGTGTCGTGGGCGACGGCGTCAAGACCGGCGCGTTTTATTTCTCGGCCGACTCGGGCGCGACCGCCCGCACCCTGGCCAACATGGCGGCCGGCGACAGTCTGTACGTCAACCCGACGGTGCTGGGTTATCCGCTCGACACCGACGACGTGCTGATCGTCTCGTACCGCGCCTACCCGGCGGCCTAATCCTCACCACTACGCAACCAAACCGATGGGAGTTCACACGAAACAACTAAGGGGTTACCACATACTTGACGACGAAACCGCCCTGTCGGCCTATAAGGGGTTGGTCAATCGCGCCATGCTGGCCTCGGGTCGGGCCTACACGTATGACCAGGGGGCAAGCGGCTCTCCGGATGGTGTGCTGACCCTGGGCGCAACGGGAAAGGGGTCAGGGCTATGGCGGGCCAGGGTGCAGCAGGCCGTCAACCTGCGCGACTACATTACCGTGCCGTCGGGGCAAAATGCCACCAGCCAGGTACAGAAGGCCGTCAACTACTGCATTGCCACCGGACGAAGCCTCTACGTGCCGGGCGGACCGGACATCTACATCGCCAACGTGCTGATCAATAATTCGCTGACCATCTTCGGCGACAGCAACCGGAGCGTGTTTGCGTTGGCGGAAGATGATGCGTATTGCTTTGTGATCGACACGCTGAACCAGACCTGCCTGCGCGACGTGTTCATGGTGTCACCGCCCAGCTATGGCCTGAATACCGGCGGCATGTACGTGACAGGTGGCAATAGCTATTCCGTCATTGACAACTGCTTTTTCCTGAACTGCCAGCAGAGTATCCACCTGCACAACGCGGCCTTCCAGACCATCAAAAACAACAGGTTTCTGGCGGGGCGGTATGGGGTCTGGGTAGAGAATCAGCCACACCCGGACGGCGGGGATAGCATCATTGAGAAGAATAAGTTCTGCGGCAACAGCCTGGCTTCGATTTTCTACCGCTCATCCGGTGGCTTGATGGTCTATAAAAACAAATTCCTGCCTCACAACGGAGTAGAGAATGGCGTTGCTTTTAACATGACGCTGGCCCCTGGGGCGCAGACGGTTGACTTGTTTATCCAGCAGAACAGCATAGAGTCGTACACCAACTACGGCATCATCCTGCAGATGGGGGCCGGCAGCCAGTTCTACGATGTACTCATCTCGCAGAACCAGATCGTTGACTACTCAGCCAACCCCACCAACACCAACATCGCCATCAATGGCGACGGGGGTACGCTTGAGAATGTCTTTGTTACGGACAATATTCTCAAAAACAAAGGGGATGCTATCTATGCCAACAATGTCAATGGCTTTTTGTCCACAGACAATATCATTGACTCGTTCCCAAGCCTGAACCTGACCAACACCAGAGCCTACAACCTGACCAATACGGTCACCAACCACAAGGTCTTCGGGAATATTCAGAAGCGACAGGCGTTGGCGGACATATTGCCCAACGGAGACGGCACCAACCTGGTGGCGTATGGGGCTAGTCAATCCCTGTCAAGCGGGCAGAAAGTCCAGGCCAGAACAAACATCGGAGCCATGACGGTGAGTGACCTGAAACTGTCGGCGGTAACGACAGGGTCAGGCGTTCAGTACGCTCCCATCCTCACGCTGCCCGGCTCATCGGGGGCCAGCTACGACGGCAGTATTGTAGAGGTCGCGCTGGGGGGCTACTCAAGCAACGCCAAAAAGGTACTGACGATAAACGTCGGGCAGCGGGATGCGTTCATAGCAAACGCAATCTGCCAGGGCGACAACGGGGCACCCGGTAAAGTTGTCGCCTACCAGAACGCCGACAACTCCACTACCCTGTACGCCGTGGTTGACAGCTATATGGAGGTTGGGGTGTTTTACATCAAGACCGTTCAGTCAACGCCGGTCACGACGCTGGCACTTAGCTCGTCAACACCCACGGGTACGCTCATCTACGACTCGTCAGTCACCAAGCCCAACCTGGAAGTCGGGTCCGACTTTGTACGGGCTGGCGGGAATATGATTCCTTCCGTTCTGGAAAAAGCGGGCGCACCGTCCACGACCGACATCCCCGACAAGTCATGGCGGCTGGTTGACAACACCAGCGATGGTAGCGTAAAGCTGTACTACAACAAGGGCGGCACACTCAAATCGGTAACGTTAAGCTAAACGCATATGCTCATTCTCAAACGCATCGGCCTGTGGGTGGCTAAAAACCCCATCGTCATCGGCCTCGCCCTGCTGGTCTGGGTCATGCTGGCCACCTACCAGTGCAACCGCAACGGGCAAAAGCTCACCGCCCAGCAGGACCGCAGCGACAGCCTGGCCCGCTCGGTTGTATCGCTGGCCAAAGACACGCTCGTCAAGGGGCGAACGATCTCCCTGGCGAAAGCCGACTACGCCCGCACCGACAGCGCGTGGAAAGCCGAGAAGCGCAACATCAAGATCAAGGTCGCCTGGCTACCGGGCCCGGCCCGCGTGGATACGGTCTGGAAAATCCTGCGCGACACGGGCCTCGACTCGTCCGCCAGTCCGATCTACCCCACCGAGCCAGCCCTGGCGACCGCCATTGCCCGGCTGACGGGGAGTGGGTATTCGGTGTATGATTCGGCGCGGCAGGCGGGCCTGACCCGCATGGCCCTGGAATACCGCTTTCTGCGCGACACCAGGGACGCCAACGAGCGGGGCGTGTCGATCTACCGGGGGCAGGTAGCCGCCCTGCTCGAAGCCCAGCAGTCGCTCAAAGACTGCCACCACTGGCTCTTCTGCAGCTGCGACCGCAAGGCGCGTCGCGTCGAACGTAAACTGGCCAGACCCGACTAACCCTCAACGCCATGTGCAAAACCACTTCAACCTGTGAGAGAGGAACTGCTGATAACCAGGATACCCCTGTACCTGGACGTACTGATTGTGCTATGCGCCTTCGTGGGTGCGCTGGTTCGGCTGTTCCGGGGCGAGGCTCTGACGTTCGTGGCCAGCGCGAAGGAGCTATTCTCGGGCTTCTGCATCGGCATGGCCCTGACGGCCCCGGCCCTGTGGGGCTTCAAGCTGCCGCTCTGGATGGGGATGCCCATTGCGTTCCTGCTGAGTCTGTTCAGCAGCCTGCTCGTCTCCATCGTGGAGAAGAAGCTGGGCGAATTGCGCGACATGAAATTTTCTGAGATCGTCAAGGTCGTATTCACCGAACTGATCGGCGAGATCAAGCGACTCTTTCCGGGTAAAACCAACAACACACCGCCGAACTGACATGGACACCTTACACCTCCTCTCCGTAATTACAGCCATCGGTGCCCTGCTGGGTGCCGTCGGCCTCGCTGTACTGGTCGGCATGATGGGCGACGAGCCCGGCCGCGAGATGCGCTTTCCCTGGACTGTCCGGGCGGGCACGGCCCTGCTGTCGGTGTCGCTGCTGGGGGTGTCGCTGAGTATCTTCCGCGCCCCGCCCCTGCTACCCTGGGCGGAGGCCGCGATGGTCGTGTCGCTACTGTGGCTCAGCGTAACCGGACTAACCCTTTACATGCGCCAGCCGATGACCCTGGAAGAGCGGGTCCGCTTTGTGGTGGGCTCCCTGCTGGTGGGGGCCGTCATCCTGGGGGCTGGCCTGCTGATCGAGTACGTGATCTACGAGATCAGCCAGAACAGTGCGCGGCAGGCCGAATCCCTCTCCAACCAAGAGGAGATAATGAACAAGATGGACACCACCCGGCGCGACCTGGATTCCATCAAGGCAATGCTGAAAGACTCCACCCATAGACAACCACACCCATGAGACAGATTGATCATATCGTACTCCACTGCACCGCTGGTCCGCAGAGCCAGACCATCGACGCGATTAAGAACTGGTGGAAGACCGGCCTCGGCTGGAAACAGGTTGGCTACCATATACTCATCAAGGCCGACGGCGAAGCCGTGCGGTTGGCCGAAGACGAGGTGGTGACCAACGGCGTAAAGAACCACAACGCCCGATCCATCCACATCTCCTATATCGGCGGGGTCAACAAGAACGGAGTGGCGGTTGATAACCGGACGCCGGCTCAGATCGCTACGCAGCTCCGGCTGCTTCGGGAGTACAAAGAGAAGTACCCTGCTGCCCGGATCGTGGGGCACCGCGACTTCCTGGTGCCGGGTAAGCCGGGCTACAAGTCCTGCCCGTCGTTCTCGGTGCGCGACTTTCTGACCAAACACGCCCCCGAGTTGCTATGAACTTCCCCTGTTACGTGTCGGCCGGTGGCCTCGGCGATTCGGTGTCGGGCCTGTACGCAGCCTGCGGACTCGCCGATCAGGGGGGCGAGGGCAACACCGTTGTCTTTCACACCAGACACCCCAGCTGGCTGGCGTCGTTCTCCCATCCCAACCTGGTGCTGGCTCCTCATCTGGATAACCAGCCAATGGGTCCGGACATGAACGAGGGCTACGACGCGCAGCTCCACTACGCCCAGTCCAGAAAGCAGCACTACTGCACCAACCTCGGCCGCCAGTACGTTATTGAGGGGGTGCGGCCGGCTCGCCCCCGCTACCATACCGAGCTGCCGTTTGTGCTGGAACCGAGCCTGTCGCCCTACGTGGTGCTGTCGCCCTTCTCGGCGTATTCGTCCAGGGCGTGGCCGCTGATGCACTGGGTCCGGCTGGCGATCCGGCTGGGCGAAGCGGGCTTTCATGTAGTGGTACTCGACAGCAACGAAGAGAAGATGGCTCCCTTTCAGCATACGGGTGCCAGCTGGTGGTTCGGGATGCACCCGTCCTGGGTGATGGGATGCCTCGAACACGCGGCTGCGGTGGTGGCCAACGACTCGGGCCTCGCCCACGCGGCCGGGCTGCTGGGCACACCGACCGTCGCGGTGATGGCGCAGCTGAGTCCGCTGCAGGTCTTTTCCCATACCGACGTGCAGGGGGTGATTCCCTCTGCGTCCTGTTCGCCCTGCGCCTGGCGCGGTGACCGGGGCTGGCGAAAACCGTGCGACGACCTGGGCTGCTCGGCTCTGCACAGCATCCCGGTGGAGACGGTGCTGCAGCGCACGGTCAGCATCACCAGGCCGGCGGTGTCGGCGCGGCAGGTTGCCCTGCAACAGTAGGACTTGTCAACTTTTGTCAACTGTTGTATCTTTCGGGAGCCAACCATCACGACCATGACCGACGTGCTCCCCCAGCCAGTACCCAAACCCGCTCTCGCCGACGACGATCAGCGCGATGCGCTGACGTTTCTCTCCGAGCGGATCGCCTTTCTCGAACACCGGGAAAGTGAACTCTCCCAGCTACTGGCCTACCTGGCCGAAGAGGCCGGCAGTACCGTGCTGCTGCGGCTGCAGTTCCACAAAAGGCGGCAGCTGCTGCACGACATCGCCGTGGCGGAGTACCAGCTGGAAAGTGAATGGGTGCTTTACTCGGCCAGCCGCGCCTGGCAGAAGGGCCATCCCAGGAAAGATCACGGCGTCAACACCCGCAGTCTGGGTAACGACAACGAGAAGGCAGCGCGGTACGTCATCTGGTTTCTGCTGCTGCGCTACGACCAGTACGCCAGCCGGTCGGTGCTGGAAGAGGAGTACGGCATGGGCGGCAGCCAGAACACGGTGGCCCTGCTGAGCAAGCTGCTCACCAAAGAAGGCCAGAAAAGCCGGATGGCTACCGTGGAGCGCAAGTTCCTCGAAGCCATCGGCTGGATACAGCCCGGCCAGCGGTTCGTTGCCACCGAGCTACCCGCCCCCGGCGAACCCATCAACCCCTGGAAATAATGAAGTCGCGTCGTCTCGAACGGGAAAAACAAAAGGCTGGCCTGCCCAGCAAATACGACAGGATACGCCCGGTCGAGCGCGACTACCTGACCCATCCTGACAGTGTGCAGGTCAAGTATCGGCCCGTCCTGCAGGCTCCCATTCCCGACCCGCCCGAGGAAGGTGAGGTAGGCACCGAGCGGGCGATCTGGTGGCAGACGCAGCTCTACCGCTGCAAATACGGATGGACCTACGAAGCCGAGGGCGAGACGCCGAAGTACTTCACCCCGGCCTACTACTTCTACCTCAACTTCGTCAAGGTTGAGATCAAGGACAAGAAGCGGGGCCGGAAGCGGATGGCACCCTTGTATTCGGACTCCGACCACCGCATCTTCAACTGGATATACAGCCTCGAAGCCCAGGCGTATTCGATGGCCAGAGACGGCATCGTCACCAAAGGGCGACGCAAACACTGGTCCTACATCACCCACTGCGGGGTGTTTCTGCACGACTTCTGCTTCGATACGGCCAGCCACGTAGCGATTGGCTACGACAGCAAGATAAGCCGGGAAGAAGGGCAGCGCATTTTTCAGGGGGCGTACAACTCGCTGCCCAGCTATTTTAAGCACGACACCCTCTACACGGAAAAAGAGGGCGAGCTGTCGAATGGCGAAGCGGTCTACGACGCCGACGGTCAGTTGACGGGCTACGTGGAGCGTAACACCATTATCTTTCGGGAGCTGGATAAAAACCCCGGCGGCCTGCGGGGTAGAAACCTCAAGCGGGTACTCCTGGATGAGATCGGCAAGTACCGCAACGCGATGGCCTGCGTGATCGCTACCGAAGATGCGCTGCGCGAAGGCCTCGACAAGCACGGCTCCCTGCTGGCGGGTGGCACGTCGGATGCCATCAGTAACGAATCGAAAGATTATAAGACGCTCTGGAAACAGGCCGACGTGCGGGGCTGGGGTCGGCTGTTTGTCAGCGCGGGCTGGGTAGCCCCCCCCTACTTTGATTATTTTACGGGCGTCTCCGACATCAAGGCGGCCGAAGCCGAGTATCGGGCCGAGCGGGATGCGCTGCTCAACGTCGGCGACGTGATGGGCTACTATGGCAAAATGCAGGAGAACCCCCTCACGCCCGAGGAGTGCTTCAACCCGCCCGTGCGCAGCCGCTACCCAGCCCACATCATCCAGGAGCAGGTGTTCTTTCTGCGCCAGTGGCCCACCGAACACTGGATCATCCGGGGTAGGCTGGACTGGGTCAACGACGTACTGGGTAATCACATCCGGGTGGACTTCACCGAAGACCCCAATGGGTCGTGGCACTTTTACCGCGACGGCTTTCCCCGCCGTGACCTGCCCGGCCTGGACATTCTCGGCGTCGATGACGTGTACCTGGACAAAGAGCGGGAAGAGGTGAGCGACGACGACTCGCTGCAGAGTATCGTCATCAAACGGCGCAAGGTGGATAAGCAGTTTGAGAACGATCTGTTCGTGGCCTACTACGAAGACCGCCACGACCGGCACGTCTTCGCCCGCGAACTCCACAAAGCCCTCTGGTTCACCAACGGCAAAGCCATCATCGAAAACAACGACAAGTTTCTGCCCGACTTTCTGCAGCGCAACAACCTGCAGGATCAGGTGATCTGGGTAAACGGCAAGATGGGTATCCGCAACGACGAGCGGACGATCCCCCACCAGCAGATGCTGGCCCAGGACTGGTTCGACGCGGGCGGTGCCAGCCGCTGCTACTTCGAGCGCATCCTGGACAGCTTCAAAAACTTCCGGTCCACCAACGACGACGTGGCTTCGGCCGCTCACCTGGCCCTGCACGCCGAAGACATCATCAAGGACCACCCCATCCGCACGGAAGCCGACGCCAAAGGCTTCGGCCTCAAGATCGGCACGGGCTACTCGCCCCTGCTGGCCAGGATGACGGGTCTGCAGGACACCGGCCTGAACGGCGAATCGGGTTCCCGGCTCGACGGCATACGCCGGATGCGTGAGCAGATGCGCCGGGTGGCGTAGTCAACCCTTGTCAACGCACATTTGACAGGGGGGCTGTCAACATTCGCGGGGCGGGTGCCGACTACTTTTGGGAGCCAACAATCCCAAAACTGATTCGCCATGACGGCAACTGCATCCACGCTTTCCCAGACGCCCGAGGACTTCTTCTCCAACGACCTGCCGGCAGAAGCCCCGGCAACCCCCGGTGGACAGGCGGCCCCAGCCAGTCCGGCACCCGCTCCGGCAACACCGCCAGCCGCGCCGGCTGCACCCGCCACGCCAACGACTACCCTACCGGCTCCGGCAACACCGCCCGCCGATCCGGCCCAGCCTGCCACACCACCGGCCGACGGATGGGGTGACGAGTGGGAAGACCCCGCAGCTCCGGCAGCTCCGGCTGCGCCCGCCACGCCAACGACTACCCCACCGGCCCCGGTAGACGCCAACCCCGTACTGAGCCGGCTGGCCCAGCGGCTGGGTCTGAACGAATTACCCGCCGACCCGGAGGCCTGGGAGCGGGCGGTTGATCAGTACACCGCCAGTCAGGTGCAGGTGATGCCCGACGAACTGGGACAACTCAACAGCCACCTCGCCCTGACGGGCAAAGACTTTCTCAGGGCCGAGATCGCGGCCCGCTTCCGTGACCCGGTGGTCAACGGCCCGGACTTCGTGGAGAATAAACTCCTCGAACTCGAAGACAGCGGACGGCTCGAAGAAGCCGAGCGGTACTACCGCCAGGAGCGGACGCAGCAGCGCGACCAGATCGTGACCCAGGCCCGTCAGCAGCAGCAGCAGGCCGAGCAGCAGGCCCGTCAGCAGATTGCCGCCATCGAGCAGCACATCGACGGAGCCAAAAGCCCGGACGGGCAGGCGTATCCGCAGCGGGTGCGCGACGAGATCAAGCGGTTCATCTTCTCGGGTGAGCTGGCCCAGACGCTGTACGGAAAAGAAAACGCCGACGCCCTGCTGGACGTAGCCCTGCGCTACCACCCCAAGCTGCGGGAGCAGTACACCAAACGCTACGAAGCCGCCCTGCTCAAGCGCGGGGAGTCGTCGGCGTACCGGAGTCTGGAAAACACGACACTGAACGTAGGCTCAGGCTACGGCGCACCCCAGCAGGGTAGCCAGATCGCCAAAAGCGACGAAGACTTTTTCTCGAACAACTAAACCAATGTGGCCTCGGGGCTACCGTGTGAGGGCTTTCTATCCACACCACTTTTTATCTAACAGAATATGGCAAAGATTATCAAGCAACAGTTCGGGGCCGGCACACTGGACCTGCCCTTCCTGGGACTGGCCCTCGCCCGGCAGCCGCAGATGCTGCAGGAGTTTATCGTCAGCCGGTTTGCTTCCAACAACCTGGCTCTGACGACGCTCTTCCAGGGTATCTATCCCGAGTCGCAGGGCGAAGAGGTGCTGGGTAGCAACCAGGTGAGCTGGGAGGTCTACAACCTACCCGAAAAGCCCATCTACATCGACGGCATCGTGGGTACACCGAAGGTTGGCAACGACATTGAGGTAGACCTGACCGAAGGCTGGCTCCGCGCCGGGGCCAAGCTGCGGCTCGAAGACGGCCGGACCCTGTTACACCTGCAGACCAACGGCTCTCCCCGCGCCAACGGTATCGTCCGCTACCGGGGTCGGATCGTGGGCAACAACACGGAACACGAAGCTCCGTCGTGGCTTTTCGAGCGCAACCGGGCGGCCAACTACCAGACGGCCAACTACGAGGAGGGCTCCCACATGGGCCACCCGATGTACTACGGGACGGGCGACAAGTACAAGCAGGCGATGTCTACTCACCGCCACGACGCCGACCTGACGGGCGACGCCCTCTCGGAAGTAACGATCTTCGAGACGACCCGCGAGATACCAAACTCGGGTGGACGCACGAAAACCTACCGGGGCTGGCTGCCCGAGTTCCTGCGGAGCCCAACAACCTCGCTGCTCGACTTCCACCAGCGGCACTGTGAACTGGATCACATTTACGGTCAGAGCAACATCAACTTTGAGACGGGCGAGATTTTCAACATCAACGAAACCAACGGCTCGAAGAAGGTGATGATGGGTGATGGGCTTATTGCTCAGCTCGACGGCGCGTACACCAAATGCTACGACCCGAAGGATTCGCTATCGTCTATCCGTAACAAGGTGAAGAATATCATCACCTATATGTCGGCCCACTGGAACAACCAGGACTTCCTGGAAATGGTCGTGATGGGTGGCATCGGGGCGGACGCCGTCTTCCAGGACGTGATGGCCGAGTTACAGGCCAGCTCGGGCGTTCAGGTGTGGCGCACGCCAGACTCAGAAGGCAAAGTCGTTGTCGGCCTTCGCTTTTCGGAGTGGATCATTGGCGGCATGGGCAAGATCAAGTTCGTGCGTAACAACAGCATGGGCGACATCACCGCCAAATCGCGCATGATCAACTACAACGGGGTTGCTCTCAACGCCGAGTCGTTCGATATGTACTTCATGCCGATTGGGATGATGTCGAACGGCAAGACCAACATCCGCTTCTTCTCGAAGGGTAAGACGGTCAACGGCCAGCAGATCAACCGTTCGCTGGTGTTCAGCCACATCCAGGGCGTGACCGGCTACCTGTCCAACAATCTGTCGAAAGCCTCGGCGGATGGGCTGTCGGAGTATGCTAACCTGGTGGGCACCTCGCGGGATGCCGAGCAGTTCCATCTGCTCAGCCAGAAGATGCTGATCGTTACCAACCCAACCGAGTTCGCCCGGTTGCTGGTGTACCGATAGTCAACTATAGTCAACGCAAGTTGACGACGCATAGCGGGGCCGATGCCGGCCAGTGTCGGCCCCGTATTTAACCAACCCAAATCCAGTACGACAATGCACGAAGTTCAGCTCAGACGAAAGAGTTTAAACCCCCAAATCAAACGGTTCGCCCCGTGCAGCCTGGGGGCGTTCATGGCTCCCGGCGAAGATGGCGTTGACCAGCGGTGGTACTACACCGACGGACGCCGGACAGCCACGGGCGAATTTGAGGAAGTAGACCTTGAAATCGGCGACGGTGGTGTCATCAAGATCGACATCGACCTGCCGCACCACGCCCACAACTTAGAGACACTGCAGAAGGCGCAGTCGATGATACCCTCGAAGCTGCCCCCCGGTGTGCAGATTGAGATTATCGACAGCCGGCTGCTGGCCGAAGATGGCATCAGCCATCACCTGCTCGTCGCTGAGCTATACGGCAAGGTCGAAGGATTGTCCACCGAGATGATGCAGAGCCTGGCCCGTGTGTTGGGATTTGGCCGGATGGAAGGACGGCTGGATACCGAGGTAAAATACTTCGTGCTGCGTAAGATCAAAGAAGACACCAAGCGGGTCCGCGATCTGCTGGACGCCGAAGATCAGGAGGTGCAGATCGAGGTCGCCAAAGGTCTTGAGGCCGGATTCATCATCCACCGCGACGGGCAGTACACCTACAACGACCAGTTTCTGGCGACGACGGAAGAAGCCATGCGGGCCAAACTCATGGGCGATGGTAGTCTGTTCACCGACCTCAAGCTGCGCAACGGCAGACACTTCGCCAGCACCACCCCCCTGCGCCGGCAGGCACCACCCGTCGATACGGTTACCACGAGTGTCGGGGATGCCTCGAAGCTGGGCGGTGGGTCAACGGGCGTCAACGTCAACGACCTATTCAAGCGGGGTAAAGATAAATCGCACATCTCCTACCAGCGTACCGCCGAGGGAGAGCGCAAGCAGGGCTACTACTTCGGACAGATGTTTCTGGGCAACTCGGAAAGCACGGCCGTAGCGATGCTGTCGGAGAACGCACTGGTTGCTGAACTACTCGAAAAAGCCCTGGCAGCATGACCTGGATGGAAGCCCATGATCGGATCACGTTCTTTCTCTCGCAGGAAGGACGCCCCTGGTACAACCAGGAAGAGATCGACATGGCCTTGCAGCAGGCGCAGCGCGACTGGCTCCGGCAGGAGCTGTCGGCAGCGGAGAGCAACGGCGAAAGCCGCGAATCATTGGGACTCATCACCCGGATTGTGACGGGTGAGGGCACGGTGATCGACATGAGCGCGGATAAGTTCAAGGGGCTCGTCCGGCTCCTGTCGATAGAGTGCCGCTGGAAAGACCCCCAGACGGGTTCGGCGGGTACGTTCGTGGCGGTACGGCCCGTCAGCCGCGACGCGCTGGCCCGCACGATGCGCAACCCCTTCGGGCGGGCGACCGACGCCCAGCCGCTCTACGTGATGGGGCAGCCCAATGTGCAGCCGGGCAGTGAGCCGGCCCTGCAGGTCACCCTGCTGAGCGAGTCACCGCCTTCGTCCTGGCGCGTTTCGTTCGTGGTCGAACCCGCCCAGCCGGACGGAGCAAATAAGCCGGACGATCTGTGGACGGGCGTGGGGCCACTGCAGCAGCAGCAGATCATCCAGCGGGCCGTGCAGTGGCTCATGCACCAACAGGACAACACACCCGCCTGGCAGCGTCAGGCGCAAACCCAGACTTAAATAAACCACACCAGTTTTTCTTACCGCTATGGCCAATATCACAGAGTTCGCCCACGGGCCGCAGATACCCGGATCGCTCGTCTACGACGGCACAGACCTGCTCATACCAGCCCTTGACCCGGCGGTAAAACCTGACCGAGCCATCATCCTGGGCACGGGAGCAGCCAGCTCCATCGCCCTGACGCGGGGTGTGGTCGTGGCTACCGACGAGCTGGGCAACAAGCTGCGCTTTAAGTACAAAGACATCGAAGAGGATAGCGTCGTGGTGACCACCTCGGCTACCTCCGTCGCCCGCGTGGTAGACATCCAGGCCGTGGCAATGGCAACGGGTGGGCTGATCTCGCTCTCGCTCTTCCGCCACGAAGGCCGCCAGGAGTACCCCTACCGGGAAGACTACAGCGTCGATCTGGGCACGACCAACACCACCGCTGCCAACGTAGCGGCCAAGATCATCGCCGAGATCAACCGCGACCCCAAACGGATCGTCACCGCATCGGAAGGGGCCAGCTCAACGAAGGTGCGGCTCACCTCGCTCAAGCCGGGGCTTGGCTTCACGGTCACCAAAGGCGACGGCTTCACCGACGAGACGGTCATCACCGAGCAACGCGCCGAGTTCGCTACCGGCCCGACCCTGAAAGACATCATGCCGGCCGGCTCGTACACCACGGCGCAGGTTGCTACGGGTAAGACCTACAAGGTCATCTCGCTGGTGGCTTACGAACACATTGACCTGGCCAATGCGGGCTTCATCGGCGGACGGGATGGTCTGCAGGGAGCCAAAGCGTTGCAGCCGTCGTCGATCTGGCTGCTGTTCGATCTGGCGACGACCGAGTCGGGCACGGGATCAGGTACGGGTACGGGAGCCATCCCGCCCAGCGACTTCGACAAGGCGATCAGCATCCTTACCGGAGCCGAGCCGCAGGCTGCCTACCTGTCGCGTCTGGCTTCATCCACACCGATTAACGCATAAGAGTACCCTGGGCGTGGGTATCCCTGCGCCCAGGGTTGGTTGGCCGATGCCGGACGGTAGCAGCGACGCTGCCTGCCGCCGGCATCTTTTTTTCTCCCCCCTTCGCCATGCAGCCAAACCCATCGGTTATCACCCCCTACCAGAACCCCTACCAGACCGTCGCGTCGGACAAAGCCAATGACTTCGGTGACTACCCCCTGCTGGTGGTGCCCGAAGGAAAGCCCGGCTCGGCCGAGTACGAGCGAAAGCTGGACGCCCTCTTCAAGCGGCTCCACGACTGGCTCTCCTCGCGCTGGCTGTATCGCAACGACACCAACGGCACCGGCCCCTTTGCGCGGAACCCCCTCAAAAACTACAAGCGCGTCAACGGTACGCCCGACGAGGCCGACCACGCCGACATCCTGGCTCCCTTCGGACAGGCGGGCCTCTCGCAGCTACAGGCCGCCGACTTCTATTCGACCAACCTGGGGGTGCTGGCCGGTATCCTGGCCGAGTCGCCACTGCGCTACAGCGTGGACATCCTCAACCCCGAAGTCTCCGAGCGGGCACTGGATAAAGTAGCCCAGATGGGAGCCGAAGGCTTTCTGCGGGCCGCTGCCCAGCAGGCCAGCCAGGCGACCGGCACCGACCTGCAGCCGGGCCTGACCGACCCGTCGATCTTCGTGCCCGATAACGAAGACGAAGTCATGGCCCCCCTGACGGAGAAGGAAGAGATCGCGTCGGTGACCTACGACATGCTCAAGGCCGCCAGCGAGGAGACGCGGCTCGAACGCATCCTGGCCAACTGCTTCGATGATCTCGGCGTGGTCAACGCCGAGATGATGGAGATACGCATTGAGAACGGCAAGCTCCGGGTGGACCGGCTGACGGGCAACGAAGTCGCCTGGCTGGGACCGGCCGAGATTGAGAAGGCGGACCAGGCCGACGGCTGGGGTATCTTCCGGATGCTGCCGGCGACCCAGTGCGTGGCCCAGTACGGCGGCTACATGGAAGAGGTAGACACGCTCAAGGCGTTTAAGAGCTGGCTGGAAAACGGCATGAAGGATCAGCCGGCTGCGGTAGCCGGGCCCAAAGCCCAGACGAGCTGGTCGCTGCGAAACGCCCTGCCCTACGTGAGCAATGGCGACACGCCGGCCCTGCTCGAAAGCCGTATCTACGTTAAGCTGGTGCGCTTTCTCAAGTTCGCCCTGACCCTGGACGGGTTGGAGCTCAGCGACGAGCAGGTCAAAAAGTTCAGAAAGCGGCAGCTTGACGAGGCCGAGCGGGTACTCTATACCCGGCTGACCGACGAAGAGGCCGAGGTGCAGAAGGCGCAGGGGCGGGCGATCCACACCATTCCCATCGTCGAACTGTGGGAGTCGGTGCGGCTGGGCGGTGAGCACCTGATCTACCGACGCCCCGCGCCGGGGCAGATCAGACGGCAGGGGGAGCGGGCCAATGTGAAGTATCCCATCATCGCCCACTTCCAGCCGGGCCAGAGTCTGGTCACCAAAGGTGTTCCGCTCTACGAGCTGCACACCAACATTATGACCAAGCTCCGCAAGCTCGTCGCCCTGTCGGGCATGAAGACACTGGTGATCGACGCCAGCGAGGTGCCGGAAGGGTCAAGCGTGGACCAGATGCTCATCGAAGCCAACGAGATCGGGGTGCTGGTGATCAACAGCCAGCGCACGTCAGGGGCTCCCACGAAGGAAAGCTACAAGCACATGACCACCGTTGATCTGAGTCTGAACGACAACGTGGTTCACCTGCTCAACCTGGCCGCCACGCTGCGGGATATGTACGACAACATGACTGGGGTGACGCCGGCCATGAAAGGACTCTTCGCCAACCGCGAGGCACTGGGCCAGACGCAGATGGCCAAGCTGCAGGGTACGCTGATTTCGCAGCGGCACTTTGCGGCTCATTCCGAGTTTGTGCGGGAAGGCCTTGAGGTGATGGTCAACCTAGGCAAGTATGTCTGGGCGGGGCAGGGTCGCAAGCGCATCCTGCTGGGCGAGGGGGGTGTGAAGACCTTGCGGCTGGCCGAGGAGATAAACAGCTACGACTACGGCATCTACCTGTCGGATTCGATGAAGGCCGCCAGGGATAAGGAGTTTTTGATGAACGTCGCCCAGCAGGGCATGTCGAGCGGTCAGGTCGGCCTGAGAGAGATCATCTCCATGTACTACGCGGATAACCCCTACAAGGTACTCAGCATCGTCAGAGACGGGCTATCGGCTTACGAGCGGATGGAAGGGCAGATCAAGCAGATGCAGGCGGAGAACCAGCAGGCGATGGCCGAAGCGGCAAAGGCCAGGGCGCAGGCTCCGATAGAGGTGGCCAACATCACCGGGCAGTGGAAGCTGGAAGTGGAAAAGCTCAAACAGGAGTTCGAGGCAATGCGTCAGGAAGGCAAGCTGCAGCACGACGCCGACAAGTTCGACGTGGGCAACCAGGTAGCCGTCAAGCGCGACGCCATGCGCCTGACGGCCCAGGAAGAGATGGCTAATCCGCAGCCGGAGGTGGTGCCAGTGGACGCCCGCTAAATTCGTAGGTAGGCGAAGGAAATTTATATCGTTCAGCCAATGCCTTTTTCGCGCAATTAGGGAGCGGGTTTTCGTTTTCGTCTTCTACGTATGCATCGTGAAGATGCAATTCATCCCCCGCCAGCGTGGTTACTATAGTGTGCGAACCGTCTGTTATTTCCTTACCGCAGTAGTCGCAATAGGTTACCCGGTACGGCACTAGTTCTGTTCGTCTCATATCATCCGTTTCTCGCCCGGTCGGCGTTGGTTTGTTCGTCTTTAGAAGGAACGCCGGGGAACGATGAAGTCTCAAGGTCAATGAACGGGGTGCCCGCATAGATGGCCGGCTTCTCCGGAAGTGGCCCACTAATCTCTTCATCCCACCCTTCGGCTTCCTGATAGCCTTCTTCGTCCAGATACCAGTCTGCCTTTGTTACTGACACAACGGTATTTCCGCCCGACTCTCCCTTCTCCCAGTGGATGGGGCTGTCAAGTATGTTGTCGTCGGTGATGGTATTCAGCAGGTCGCGCACTTCGCGCCAGTTGGTTAGTTTAGTCATTGGTTGGTTGGTTTACTGTGATTGTTTCAAAATAAAAGACGATAGGCTTTGGTGTTTCTTCGACAAGGCCGTACCGCTTTGCCATCCTGTAGTTTGAGCTATAGCTGTTAACCCGCTTGATCTGATCTTGGATTTCAGATCGAAAGAACTCAATAGGGTTGGTACTCTTCCAGTTGTTGCAGACCCTACAGGCGGGCATCAGGTTGTCAATGTGGTTAACATCGTCCGTAGTCAGGTGTAGTAAGTAGTCTGGCACCTGCCACTTGTTGACGATATGGGTCAGGAAGTTTCGCTGGGAGATAATGTGATCCACCTGAAACCCGTTTTCCTTAATGGACTCTCCGCAGTACCCACACCGTCCGCCACACTTTTGATACACCTTCTGTCGCAGGGCTTTACCGATTGCCATAGTCTTTGTAGTGGTTCTTGTTTCTAGCCCGGTGCCGGTGTCTGATGCGCAGTCTGGCATAGCGAACCAGTGTGTGATACAGGCCGGCGTATGAGATGATACGGGTGACTGGCCCGTCAAGTGACCACAGCAGAAGCCGGGCTATGGCCGACAGGCCCGCGTAGAGTATAGCCAGACAGACAACCCCGGCTATGGTGCATAGAACGATGAAGAGCATGAAGCCTTCGAGTCCGTTAAATTCAAGGTGCATGGGATGGGTGGTTAAAACGACGGGCCGGCAAAAAAGATGACCGGCCCGTCGCAGGTTGATTACAGTTGACGATTAATACCAACCGCCCGGCGGTGTGCCTGGTTCAAAGTAGGCAACCATGATGCTGTTCGTTGGCCCGTTTTCGTGTACCCAGTACATTGTCGGCTGATTGTTGGGGCCATAAAAAATATAGACCGTAATACCGTACAACCCACAGGCCGGATCATGGTTGTTGTTGGTCCGGTAGGTGAGGTTCGGAGAGCCGGGGATGGTGTTATAGATATGGCTGATGGGGCTTTGCTGACTGGGCAGTACCATGCGCCGAAGTCCGGAGTCGCCACACACCGGGTCAATATAGCTCCCCGGCTCAGAGCACAACGTCATGTGCGAAATGTAGTACCGGCCGTCTACGGGCGGCTGGATGCTCAAATAGACAAAGTCGAACATGCAGCTTAACGGAAACATCGACTTATACTGGGCCTTGTTTTTGGCGTATCCGGGGGTGTAGATATATTCCTCGGTAGCATACCAATCAACAAACCGCCAGCTGCCAACGATTTCGGCAGGGAGTTCCTGGGCGGGACGGGCCGACTTGTTGGTAGTTGTCTTGGCACTAAGGTCAACCTTCACGGCGCGACCATCGGCGACGGCCTGCAACAGTTCCGACTTAGTTTTAGGTCGCTTGTAATCGGGCTTAGACTTGGGTTCGTTGGCTTTTTCGCAGGAGAAAGCAAACAGGAGAGCGAGAATAAGAATGAGTTGTTTCACGATTTGGTTGTTTGATTGTTTGGTTTGATTTGAAATAGACACTTGACAAAAGTTGATACGTGCGGATGGGGTGGTCCTCGCTGGTATGGCATGTTGGCGATTGATTAAACTGGTTACTTTCTTTGCGGCCGAAACCCTTCCGGCCATGAATCTGTCCCTGCCCTACCGCATCATCCTGTCGGCGGCCACGCTGCTGATCCTCTTCCCGATCACCCATGCTATCGCCTACAACCTGAGCCCGACCACGGCATACAATTTCCTCTACACCTGGCATGTGTGGGTGACAGGCACGGCATTGGCAACGGGGCTGCTGCTGCTAATCTGGCGGGGGTATCGTTAAGCGGGTCGGCCGGTTGACGGATGAATGTAGGTCGAAGCGTTAACCTGCCGGTCGGCTACGTGGCTGTCGATGGCGTGTTGAATACAGCGGATGATGTAGTCTCTGGGCTGACCGCCGAACGTCTCGGGGGATTTGAAGCCGGTCATCTGCCGGTAGGCATGGACGGCGCGTTGCTTGCTGGTCATTTCTTTTTGCGTGTCTTTTTAGTGGGCTGCATGGGTTGCATGGTTTTGCTGTCGATCAGGACGATAGTGACACCGTACTGCGCTTTGGCGTGACGGGCTTTCCACTGGAACAGAAGGTTCTTGGCACCCACTGGCGTCTTGACATCGTGCCATTCCTGATGTCCATCGTGAAAGTACACCAGGTAGTCTAGCTCGTAGTAGCCTACGAGCCCCCCACCTTCGGCGATCAAGGGCATAACGACGTGCGTATCATAGCTGGCGATCTCACCGGCCAGAACCTGCATGTCCAGTTTACCCTTGTAGCGGTGCTCGGATATACTGTCGTAGGTGTGCCCCTCGCGTTTGATGTGCGTATTGCCGTACTTGGTTTTCTTACCTGCGCCAGTGGTTTGCTGGCGCAGGTAATCCTGATACTGCTGGGGTGTGTAGGTTTCTCTATCCTCGCTCATGGTTACGTGGCCTGATGATCAGGGTGACGAAGTCGGAGAGTACCAGCGCGGGCCAGAACAGGGCCGACGCAGTCTGACGAGGCAACTTACAGTCGTCGTAAGCCATCCAGAACAGGGCGGCCATCAGGGCGTAGGCGACACCCAGCAGGAAGAAGAGTACGAACAGCCCCGCCGATGAGGAGCAGAAGAGATAAACAAACCCGGTCATGGTGTGTGCGTTGATTTAAGTTGACTGCTGTTCAGCGATAAAGGCTTTGAGTATGGAAGTAACTCTTTCGAGCGTTGCGCCAAGATAAAAGGCAGCCAGTACCTGTTCGGCGGTTGAGGTTGGCTTCCACGTATCTATGGCGGTCAACACCCGTTCTGATAAAGTATCCATATACCAGTGATTCTCCTCGTCAACGTCGTCCGCCACGGGGTTGTTGAGAAAGTCATTGGACTCAATCTCTATCAATTCGCCAAGCACTTTCTTTCGCGTTGCATCTACATCGAAGGTGTTGGCATTGTCACCGGACGAGATGATGTACGGGCGAAGACTATACGTTTTCAGGGCCATTAGAGCAGGGTGTTTAAAACGTTGGCGAGGTTGTAGCCGTACTTGTCAAACAGCGCGGAGATGGACGCTTCGATGTCGCGGTCGCAGATGGAGCCGGTGAGCCGGCAGGAGATGCGCGGATTAACCATACGCGGCTGCTGGAAATTAACGGGGCGGACCTGGGCTTCGCCCTTGATGGGGAGTTCTAACTGATTCGCTGGCATTGTGTTGATTGGTTAAATGGTAACTGGTTCGATTGATTGCTACTCTTTATCCGATGAGCCAGATGGCTGCTCAAGCGTCATGGTGAACGTTCTGTATTTGGATACATACCCATCGGGCATATCGTCGTGTATCTCGGTGAGTTGTCGAATCACTTTAGCCAACGACTCTTTCGTCTCAAAGCGAATGTGAATCATATCTCGTTGATCCATCATGTCATTAAGCTGCGGAGTTGTTACATCCAGCAGTCCGGCTTCGTTGACCTGCTTCATCTCTTCCTCAGTGGCCTGCATGAGGTTGATGCTGTCATAGAACCCCTGCGACTTTGATCCGGATCGTCCGATGAGAATGTCGTTCGACCCGAAGCTGGCGATCTGACAGATGGTTCGATGCTCGGGATTGATGTTGGTTATAATCGGCATTGTGTTGGTTGGTTATCTGGTTTACAAAGGTTGACTCAGTATCAAATATACTCGTTTCAAAAGGGCAAATCGTCACCGTTTGCTTTGTTTTTTCGCCAGCTAAAGTAGCGGCCCATCACGTAGAAGTCGGCAATCACCGACTGCCATGACGATCGGTTAAGATACCAATGCATATGGAGTATCTGCCATCTGGTTTCTTCGGGAAGCCCCTGATCGTTCGGTACAGTGTTGTCTATCTGTAGTAGCACAACTTGTAGGTGATACCGGGAAAAGGAAATAATCAGCGGGTTTATTTGCAGGAATCCCACAACGATTTCAAGGAGGTTAATTTGCTTGTGCATGGTCATCGTCCGGTTAATACGATAGGCATGATCATCGCCATCGTCTTGGTTTTTGGTTTGGAAAAGGTGATGAACACAGCGCGGCCGGGCGCATCGCTCTGGGTCTGTAGCTGCACCTCGCCCTCGAAGGCGGACAGAGCAGCCAGCAGACGACTGGCCCGGAACCCTTTGGGCCGGCTGTTGAGCGGCCCCTCGTAGGTGACGGGCATGATCTCTTCGGCGTGGTAGTCGGAGTAGTGATAGGTCATGTCCTTCTGGTTCTCCCAGGCGACGATGTGGTCGCCGTCGTGGTGATCCGCCGGCAGCGTCTTGATCCGCAGCAGCATATTTTCCAGCAGGTCTTTACTGCCGACCATCGTGATGTCGTTCTCCTGGTTGGCGTAGAAATAATCCCATATCTGCGTTGGGTTGTAGGGAGAATGTTCCATCTGACGAACGGAGATCGTCTCGCCACCGGCCTCGAAGTGAATCCACTTACCCACCTGAATAACGACTTCCATCTCCCACTTGAGCAGGGGCATCAAGGCGGGCAGGGCGTAGCCCGGTATCAGGAACGTGCCAGGCACTTCGATGCTGTCCACGTATTCGTAGTAGCAAATCTCCGTGTTGACCGCATCCACGCGGCAGCCGCCACTCTCGGGGTCGGGCGAGAGCCAGACACCGGAGAACTCGGGCCGCAGGGCATCGTTGATGGTGTAGGCTTTGGCGCGTTTGATGGCTTCGCCCAGCGCATAGGTCATGTCCGCCGGCACGGTGAAGGTCAGCGACTCCCGATCCACCGTATTGGGATTGGTGAAGTCACGGGCGGGATAGGCCGGCAGGGTTACGGTGCCGTGGAGACTGGTTAGTTTGGCCGAGGTGCCGTCGTAGTCGATGGTGATGGGCTGGCTGGTCATCGACGCCAGCACACGCACCAGCGGGTGGTATTCGATGCAGCAGGCGAAGGCGTCCTGAGAGTCTGTCTCGTCAATGGGTAGCTGCACGACCCGGCGCATGATGTCGCTGGCCCCGACGATCTGGATGTAGGTGTCGGCAAAGCCATCCACCTGGATGAGCACGGATGCGTGGACGGGGATGGCCGGGTTGTCTTTGATGATCTTGGAGAATGGCACCAGCGCGGAGCGCAGCTTCTCGGAGTTGATGGTCAGGCACTGTGTCTGGATTGCGATCGGCATGGGCTAGTTGCTTTCGGGGTTGGACAGTATCTCGGGGCCGATGGTCGCCCGCTTGGCCATCACCTTCTCGTAGGAGAGTTTGGCCAGATCGTTCAGGGTCATGCCCATGCAGGACGCGATGGCGTTGAGGTAGTAGAACACATCGGCCAGCTCAAGTTTAAAATCCTCTTCGTTGGCTATCTCAACGACCAGTCCGTTGCTATACGCACGATCCTTTCTAACCTGTTTCTTGAGGGCGTCAACTTCGGCGGCATAGAATCTGAGCATGTGCTTCTTTTGGTATATCTCCCGTTCGAGCATGGATAGCCCCTCTACCTCGCTGATCAATTCATTTCTGGCTGATACGTCCGCTTCGGCGGCCACCTCGCCGACCTCGCCCAGTAAACCCAGGAAGGCGACGGGTTCGTTGTTGCCCGGCTTATAGCCGATCTGCTGCTGTAACTCGGTGAGTTGTTTGATGTAATCCATAGGGGTTGGTTGGTTTAAAATGGGGTATCGTTTTCAGGGGCTAACTGACGGGCTATATCGGGGAAAGACAATGCGCCATTCGCCGGGTACTGCTGCACCCACTTAGGCCGGTGGGCGGCCGGGTTTAGTTCGCGCTCTTCGGGCTTGACGGGGATCAGGGGTGGCTCGTCGGCGAACTGACCAGTCCTTACATCGCACCATAGTTTGGCTACGCCAGGCTCACCATTTCGGTATTTGAGAAAGTCCATCTCGAACTCGTAGTCGAAGATGGGTGGCACGAACATGGCCCCTTTCTTGACATCTTCGGTTGCCCGGCGCAGTTTGTAGTAGTCGTCCCGGTATAGCCCAACGATGATGGTAGCATCCTCTTCAATCTTGCCCGACTCCCGAAGGTCTTCAAGCTGTGGTCGTTTGTTGTCGCGGCTTTCAATACCTCTGGATAGCTGCGACCCCCAGAGCCACGGAGACTTCATCTTGAGGTTAGCGTCTTTAATTTTTCCGCTGACAGAAGAGACAACCTCGTAGGCTTTGCTGCCCTTCACCTTTCGGTCGCCGGCTTTTTGCAGGTAGTCGAGTACCGTAAGGCCGCACCCAAACTGCTGCTGCATATCGTAAGCCGAGTAGATGATGTCGTTGATGTCCGTGCTGCCACTCTCATCGAAGTAGATGGGCAGCGTCCGCAGGTAGTCACCGGCTTCTCGTATCGCTTTCCAGTCTTCGGCGGAGAACGAATGATCTTTGTGTCGCCCTTTGATGAGCGCACCGTATGGAATCCCGCAGATAGACGAGATGAGCCGGTTGGTACACTGCTCGGCGGAAATTTCCAGCGAGAAGAAACTTGTCGGTGTCCCTGCAATGGCGGCTTCTTTGGCCAGGTTGAGCAGCACCAGTGTCTTGCCTGCGCCGGGCCGACCGGCAAACCCCACCGAGTCGCTACTCTGCCACCCCCCTGTAATCCGGTTGAGCTTATCCGATCCGGAGCTTACGCCGGACAATCCGGTAGGGCTATTGGCAGCGGCTTCGATGTGAGCCAGGGTGCTGTCGATCACTTTGCTCATCCCCCTGACGTGGCGGGATGCTGTGCCGCTGGTTACCGCCGTGGTCAGGTCTTTGGCCTTCTGGATGATAGCATCAAATGACTCGTTGTTGTAGGCGTCCCGGATTAGCTCGGCCGCCTGGGAGATGGCGATGCGCTTGACGTATAGCTCACGCAGATGGATGGCCGTTTCCATGTGGGCCAGACCAATTGCCCGGTTGGCCAGCTGGTCGAGGGGTGGCAGCCGGTGCAGCAGCGCGTCAGTGCCGGATGATCTCAGATGCTGGATGATGGTGATGGGCCGTATGGTCTTGCCCTCATCAGCGATAGCCAGCAGGATGCGGTAGAGATGCTGATGGTCTTCCTTGTAGAAGACGGCTCCCTCATCCAGTATGGCCCGTACATCGAAGAGCCGGGCCGGCTTATCCAGCAGACTACCCAGCAGGGATAGTTCGCTGTCGCTATCCTGGGGTGGAATTTTGTCGATCAGGTAGTTGGTCATAGGTTAGTAGCTACTGTAGTGGAGCAGCAGCAGTTGCTCCTGCATATCTTCGTCGGTGATGGTAGCGCGGACGGTAGCGTAGTCAAAGTGCATGTCCGGTGTTGGCTTGAGTAGCCCGTAGGGTTGGTACGCCCAGGGCGGTGGCGGGAAGTTATAGAGGCCCGCTTCTTCCCGTCGGTTGCATACTTCCTGCCACTGCTGCAGATCGGAGTAGGTTACCCGTCTGGTGTGGAGCATCATCAGGTGCGTCTCGGAGAGATCGGGGGTTGGCTGGGGCTCACTTGTATTCATAGCTGCCAAAGTCGATGCGGTGCGAATAGCTGGGCTGGCTGGCTTTTACCAGCTCAACCTGCTTGTCGGTCGCGTAGAGGTTGAAGAATCGAAAGACCTGTGATCGGTCTTTGAAGGTGTTGTTGATCGCGCGTTCGTTGACGAAGCAGTCCACAAAGTCGGTGAATGGGGCTTTAAACTTTTTGAAAAACAGGTCGGCTTTCTCGCCCCGAAACAGGATTGCCAGTAGTTTGTAAAGCTGCTCTCTGGTACAGGGGAGTCCGCTGATCCGGCACCACTCCCCTTCGGCTACCGCAAACGGATCGGTTGCTATGGCTTCCCGGTGCTGACTAACAAACGCCGGCACGTCGCCGGGTTGATAGTGAGATTGACTTGGGTTGACAAGAGCAGCAGCAGCAGCAGCAGACGGACTAACCTGCGGGTATGTCTCCATCTTATTATCTACCTCTTGTACTACTACTCTTTTTTTTCTTTTTATACTTTTTATATTCCTTATATATGCGGGTAAACAATTTGTTAAGGGTTCCATAACATTTAGATTACCCCCCTTAACATTTAGATTAGGGTTTACCCTTAACATTTTGTTATTACCCCCCTTAACAAATTGTTTAGGGGGGGGTAATCTATTTGTTAAGGGTAGTCCACTTCCCGTCATGGTAGAAACGGCATTTGCCGGCGAGGCTGCGACAGACATCTGCAGGGGTTCGGGTTGCTGATCGTCCGCATAAAACAGAACTGCTATGGACGGCTCCACCTCAATGTGGCGGGCGTTATCGGGCTGGTTAATACTGATCAGGCCGTACTCTTTGAGGTCGTTAATGATTCGACTAATGGAGCTACTGTGTACGACGCCGGTTTGCTGGGCCAGCATCGCATTTGTGTCACAACATACCCCGCCATTACCAGCGGCCCGGTACGCAATCTGCGAGAGGACAACGCGCTCAGTCATACTCAGTGCATCGTTGGTTAAAATCTCCTGTGGAATGAATAAGCCCTTGTTCATGGCGTTAACTAATTAAAGGATGGTGATGCGCAGCTTGTTGTGAGGCAGCTTGCTGTAGGCGATGTGAGACGCTTTCGTCAGGTAGTCCAGGGTAAGGGTCATCTCGTCGGCAGATCGCAAGCCAGCGACAACTCGTAGCTCCATGCTGTCCACATCAAAGGTGGAGCCCACCTCGCGGATGACGAAGTACAACAGGGCCGAGTACGTCGCCATGTGCAGCGAGGTGGCATCCGGTCTTCCAGCGTTGGCAATGACGAACCGGCTCAGCTTATCCGGAAGGTTGACTTTAGTTGACGTAGCCATCGTTGTAGTGGGGCTTCGGTGGGTGAATCGGGTTGTCTGGGGATGGGGGGCGGTGGTGGCGATACGATCAGGGGTGGCGGGGCAGACACATCGGTAACGCCTACCGACCCGTACTTCTCTTTGATCCTGTCCATCTCCCCGAGGAACTCTTCGACCAGTTTGGACTGGTACTTGTTGACCAGATACTGGATGTCTTCGGTGTCCAGTCTAAAGAGTTCATAAGGGCCATGACTGTAGATCATATCGCCCGACCTAAAGCACAGATGAAATGAAGAGCAGACCTTTTTGTGAATGTCGAAAGAATGGAAACGTTCTTCGGCTGATAGCTTCTCTTCTTCTCTTATGATCGCTTCATTCTCTTTGAGAATCTGGAAGAACCTTTGGTAGTCATTCATGGAGTTGGCTGATTAAAAAGGTGTCTCTTCTCCCTCTTCGGGTATGTATGTCTCGACGGCATCTCTTCCGTCCGGCATCTTGACACTGACATACGTGCGAATCTTTTCCTGATACGCATCGCCGATCACTTCGGAAGCCACCTCGAATAAGTCCATGACATCAAGGGCGTGGCTGGCCGCGTTCGGCATGATTTCTTGTTGCTTACTTTTCTGATAGTACCGATCCAGTTGACCGTCAACATACTCTTCCAGTATTTTCAACTCAACCAGCGAGAGTTCCTTTAACTGGCTCGGGTCAATAAAAAGTTGCAGGGGATTTTTTGATTTCTCAGCGGTAGCCATCATCGTGCTTGTTTAAGTTGTGGTACTGGCTTTGGAGCCTCGGTGATGCCCAGCTCCTGCATCTTCTGAAACAGTGGCAGAGCGTGGGTCTTACAGATGATTGAGGCCTCGTCAATGCCGATCCGGCCAGTCTTACAGAAGTCGTCGGCGAGAGCCATTGAGGAGGCCACAGCTGGCTTGAATGTACGGATGACTTCTTTGGCCGAGGTGCGGTGCTTGGACGGTACGCCTTTTGTTTTGGCCCAGTGGAGTATTTCGTGCGGGGTCTTGCCGGTGTGGTGGAAACAGTTGGCCCGGTTGTAGGCGATAGCCTGATCCTTTCCACCCTGCGAGAAGTTGTAGCTGTTCACTTCTTTGCTGTTGGCGATCTGCTTGGGTCGCTGGGTAAAGACCAACAGCTGCTTTACCTCTGGGCTTTCTGATACCTGGCTTCGCTCCTCTTCGAGTTGTTGCCAACGCTGGATGATCTTGTGCCGGGCCACTACGTCGTAACCCGACAGAAGGGTTATTGTCGTGTTCTTGTCCAGCCAATACAAGGGTAGTTGCTTTCCCTGTTCGCTAACATAAAACCCTGATTCACAATGAAAGCTCAAAGTTGAGCCGTCCGCTGCTGCTGCCTTTAGCTGACGCAGCATGGTTCTAATGTCTCGGATAACGTTCTTGTGAATCTTTCCGGTTAGCTCGGCTATTTCCAAGCTGTTCATTGTGCGAACCGGGCCAGTAGATGACTGGCCTGCTGGTTGTGGTGCTGTGGACTTCATCGTGTTGATAAATAAAAGAGGTAACCCCTCCAATGGTATGTTGCGTTGGCGACGCAAGACGGGACAGCGACCGTCTACATACCATTGGAGGGGTTACCTCTTAATGTCCTGCTGTCTATGTACCATCGAGTGCCAGTCGATGCGGGGGCAACTGTTACGTTGATAAAAGTTGACGAGGACGTTAAGTAAGCCCACCATCAGGGACAGTGGGCTTTACCATAGAATACATTCCTCTTGAGCGTCAACTTGTAATAACCCTTACCCACTCAACAAACCGGCCCGAAAAGATAGTTCCAAACTAGTTGACAAAAGTTTACTATTTAATACGGCTTACCCTCAACCCTTGCTTCGGCTTTAAGCTGGGCGAACCACTTCTCGTCAGGGAATATGGCGTGCTGGTGCGGGAAGAAGAACAGCTCCACCCCTACTTGCTCGCGCTCAGAATGAACCGAAATCTGGTGGAGAACCCCCATGTCCGTGAGGCTGTGTAGTTCCTGATACACATCGCCATGAAACATCCCCACCACGCCAGCTACCTCCTCGCAGGTTACCATTTGTAAGCCGCCAAATGTAGCATCCCTATTCCCTGTGAGTATGCTTTTGAATACGATCTTGGCTACACCAAAGACAACGACGGCGAGGTTCTTTGAGGTTTCTCGGGCCAGGGCGTGTGGATACTGGGCCATGCCCTGTTCGGTAAGCATGATTCGCTTTACATCCTCGGGATTGACCGACTCAAACAGGTAAACAAAGCCGAGTTTGCACACATCCTCCGGGGATACTGATGGCGTGGATGGTGATTGCTTTGGGGATGGCTCATCCGAATACGCTTTTACTGAGCCTGTGTTGACTGTCATCATATTCTGGTACATATTATTGGTTGGTTAAAATTTACGCTCTTTGATTGCTATGTAAACGGATACCGTAATGACCAGGTCTATAAAGACGAAGATCAGAAAAAAGAATCGCGTGACCCTGTGCCATGTGGATACATCTGGGTTCCACTGGATAAAGGAAAAGAACAGGTACGGTATCGGGATAGACACCAGCAGGGCGGCCAGGACAATGCCGATCCGCCGTATAGTTTTCATTGTGCTATTCATTGGCTTGGTTGGTTAGTAGTTCGATTCGTTTATTGATCGTCTCCAAATTCTTGATCACCTCATCCCGCACCATCTGCCAGGCTACCACCTCTTCCGTCTGCGCTTCCAGCAGATCAATCAGGTGCAGGTAGTGCGGCTTCTTGGTGATGGGCTTACCGTCGTCACCGTCGGGGAACAGGACCGTGTAGTAGTCACGGCCCAATACCCGTCGGTCGAGTATCCAGTGCGTTACGTCGGTCGCCCCCGGAATGTAGAGGCTGGTGCCTGGGGCGAGTTCGCTGAGTTCATCGGCGGTCATGGGTGTGCTGGTTTAAACTTATCCTCTGTCTACTGGATACATCTCATGCTCTTTGGCAATTCTGTCTACATCCGGATGGACACAGATGGTAAAGAGTTCGCCGTCCACCGAATGAGTTTGCCGCTGGTACATATCCCCTGGCAGTATCCTGCCCTTATTATGGCGCAGAAACTTTACCAGTAGTCGCCGGTCGGCGAACGAAACAAACTCAAACGCCTCTGGTGGGCATAAAGAAACCCACTCGCAGGCGTTGCAAGGGTATTCCTTACGCGCCTTCTGGGTGCTGGTGTACGCTAATCGTGCTGTCGTCATGGCTATGTCTGGATTATGTTGGCTTTGATACCCACCCACTCCCAGCCGAATCGGGCCAGCACGTAGATGGTAGATACCCCCGACTGACGGGTGGGGCGTATGAATACGCGGTGGTCTTTTGGATTATGCTGCGCGAACAGGTTGTTGACTCGGAAGAACTGACGGCTTCTCCATTTGTCGTTGTTGGAGTTCCATAGCATTTGCATCAGCAGCTCCTGCCCTGCCGTAATCAGGCTACCATCATCATCGCGCTCGGCTTTCCAAAGGGCGGTGTGCAGTATGTTGGTGCGAACCAGACTCACCGGCTCGTCACCCTCGCTAGACCAAGTCAACACTGGACCCAGCAGGATCACCCGAAGTTGGGATTCAAATAGATTCGCGTTCATAGATAGTTTGACAGGTGCTTATTGTTCTGTCCCGGACGAAGCTGTCGCGCAGGTAGCTGGGCAGGTCGCTGACGATACGCTCGTAGTTCTCATGCCCTACAGCGGCCAGCACGTAGGCTTCGTGAACCCGGTTGATCTTCTCCACGATGGAAACCAGGTCGGCATGAAAGGCTTTGATGTCCAGCCCCTCGTTATGGACCCATTCTTCCAGGCTGCGCTCCGTCGATGAGATGCGCAGGCGGGCCAGCACGTCGAAGAAGGTGGTGTGGTTCAGCCCCTTGCTCACCTGCTTCTTCTCTGCATCGGGCATGGTGTTGAGATTGAACAATGTACCTGACAGCTGGTTGCGCAGCGCAATCTTTGGGTTACTCTGGATGTCGCTGACCCGCCGTTTAAACTGCACCCCTCTGCACTGGCGGTAGAGTTCGACCACTTCGTCCTGCTTTTCGGCCCGCTGCAGCCGGCTGGTCCGGAAGCTGTGGGCCGGGTAGTTGGATGGAAAGCCACCCACATACACACCCAGCGAGACGGGGTAGTAGCTGCGCTGAACGAACGAGGCTATACGTTTTGCGATCAACCCCTCACTGCTGACGTAGTAGCCCCGCACCATCAAGAGGGCTCGGGACGTAAACAGCACAGCGTAGTAGGCCTGGGGGAACGTCCAGTGCAGGGACGATTTCAGGTACTGATCGTCGTTGACAACGGGCGTGATGCGCAGGGCGTACTCGGCTGACCAGCCATTGAGCAGCAGCTTACCCAAGTCTCTGAGTTGCTGGGGTCCGAAGGGGTCGGGATACGAAAAGGTGCGGGGTTCCCACGGGTGGGCCTGCCGGTTGTCTACCTGATTCAGATAGTGCGCCCAGTCGGCGAAGAGATTCAATTTGACGGTGCTCATGGGGTGACGCTGTCTAAGATGCTGTTGATGGTACGCAGGGATTCTAATGGCAACTGATTGGTCCGGCCCCGTTGAGTGGCTTTGTTTGCAATGGCCGAGGTCAATGTGTTTCTCTCTGCCTCATCGTAGTAGGCCTGCTCCGTGGTGTAGATGCGGTACGTGGCCGAGTACTTGGTGACCTGATACAGTGTGTCGATGTAAAACTTGACCAGCCGACTGCCGATGGTCAGCGTGATATACTTGGGGCCGACGTTGTCAATGGGGATGGCCTTGAGTCCGTCCTTGACAATGCCCGATACAAATACGATGTCTCCCTTTTTCATTTTGGTTGTTGTTTGGCGTGTTCTTCTTTGAGTACGACTACTTCGCGCACGGTGCCGCCGGCATTGATCTTATCAACCATCTTGTCCAGCAGCGGCATGGCCCAGTTTGGAATGTATTTGTCTTTGGTTTCTATGAATACTTTCGGAAAGTCATAGAGGCCACGACCCAGCCCGAACTGCACGGCGCATCGCTTCATGGCATCGCTGATACCACCCTTGATGGGCTCGATCCCGGTGCGGCTGGCACCATCCGTCTTGCGGACGATCTCGCCACCATCCAGCACGACGCTGATGGTACACAGGAAGCCCCCGTCTACCTCTTTGATTTCATTGTGCCAGCGTTCCCATCCGAACTGATCATCGAAGCGTTGCATCACACATCGGTTCGTGATGTAAGGGACGACGATAATCTTCTGGGCATCTTTGGTCTGGCTCTGCACCCGCCATTCAATTTCTGTTGACGTGATCGGTGCTGACAATACATTTAGTTCTTTCATTACTGGATTGGCTTTCGGTTTAACGTTAGGGTTGTTGATACGAACTCTTTCATCTGGCAGATCGCGTAGTCTGTGTTGACAGAACCTTTCTTCTCTATCCAGGATACAGCCTTGTCGTACTCCCGGAACACCTGATTGATAACCCGGTTGACGGGCAGCACCATGACGAAGTAGGCTTCCAGCGCAGGCTTTTCGGCTGGCTCCTCTATAGGCGTATCCGGCTGGGCTTGTGGCGACTCAGCAACGGGCTCGACAGGCGGTGTCTCGGCAGCATCTGCCGGCAGGGTCAGATTCTTTTTAATTACATGACGCTCATTAATAGCCAGCAGGTGATTGTTGACTACCAACCGGAGAACCTGCGGGGTCAGCCGGTCAAGCTCTCTGGTTCGCATGTACAGGAATGTGCCGCCCTTTATCTTTCGCCGGATGATCCACTTGCGTTCGGCCATCACCCGAAGGGTTGACTTCGAGACGCCATAGATTTCGTGAACCACATCTATCGGCAGGGATACCCACTCACCTTTGGCGAGCTGTGATTTAATGTCGGCCAGGAAACTCGAATAGTTTGCCAGCGACCGTTCGTTTCTGTGCTGTCTATCTTGGGTATGCAGGGTTTCGGTCGGGGCTATGGTTTGTGCTTCCATGATCAGGGGGTTTGTGGTTGAGAAACTTGCTCGTTGATAGCGGCCAGCAACGCGAAGACGGCGGCCATCTCTGGGTTGCGGAAGGCGTGGTTGAGGTAATCGCGGGGGTTGTCGTAGTGGTAGTGGTTGGCTTTGATGTGGGCTTTACACCCAGCCTCAGTGAAGAAGGCGTTCTGATACTTGTGCTTGATTGAATACGAATCCCGCAGACAACCCACCTTTTCCAGCCACTCTTCACTGTCGGATTCGTACACCGACCATCCAGTTCTCAAGTCTTTATACCAGTCGGGCCGCTTGACGCCATTCTCTTTGGCCAGCTTAGCCACTGTCTTATGGTCGAAAGGGCCAACTTCCGTATGATCATCAAGGCTTACGATCACCTGATGGTCGCCGTTCAGGTTGGGCACCCAAACCTTTTCGTCGGTCTGTATCTGGAACAGATAGGGCGTGGCTGTGCCCCTGTTGCTCTGCGTGGCGACCGCCTGGGCGATCTCTTTGAGCGTGTCGAACAACTCATCACTTACCTGTATCGTTTTCATAGTAGTTGATATAGGTTGACTACATCTCAATAAGATCGCCGATACTTCTGGGCTCCCCGTACTGCTGGGTCAGCCGCTGCAGGTACGCCACGTAGTAGTCGGCGTCGATCTGCTCGTCGTCCAGCCACCGGCTACCCAGACTAAGCAGCCGCTGCATCTGCAGACTACAGCGCAGCAGGTCACCGTGCAGGGGCGCATCATCCTGATCCAGCCAGTTGGATACCGCTGCCGTGTAGTTATGTTGGGCCACCTGAATCATGGCGCACAGCCGGCGGGTGCGCTCCATCCAGACTCGGTACGCTTTCTGCTGACAATCAATGAAGTGGATCGTGAAGCCCAACTGATCGCAGGTGTTGACCTTGCCGGCGTCACCCATCAGCAGCAGACAGCAGATGCCATCGGGATGGGTCAGGTGGATCAGGGCGTTCATGCAGTCGATAGCCGTCATGGACGCATCCATGTAGCGGGGCGTGTCGGCGAAGTCTACGATAGCCGTCAGGAGTGGGTCGTCGGCCATATGCAGATCACCGTAGAGGGTTTCGGTCTGCTGCCACAGGGCTGTGGCCAGGGCGTAGGCAGGGGCAGGCCAGGCAGACGGGCTTCCGTAAGAGAGGGTTGCCAAAAGTTGACGCATGGAAAGGAATGTTTAAAGGGTTAATACTCTAGGTTTAATTGCGTGATCAATCGGGCCCAGGGTTTTCAGTATCCGGGCGTCGGCCATGTCTACATAGGCCTGCTTGAGATCGAAGCCAATGTAATTTCGCTTGGTCAGCCGGGCGGCAATCGCCGTGCTGCCGCTTCCCATAAAGGGGTCTACCACTACACCGCCCGCAGGACATCCCGCCATAATACAGGGCTTGATCAATTCTACCGGGAAGACAGCGAAGTGAGCATCAGCAAATCCTTTCGTGGATACAGACCACACCGAACGCCTGTTGCGTTTTTCATAGGCAACATCAGATATTTTAAGCAGACCCGATTTTGTTCTGTGTTCTTCCGTATCTAATTGCTCATGGACAGAGACATACTTGTGACTCTTATTGCCAGAGGCTCGGGGCTTGACACTGGCCCGGCCCAGTTGATGGATGCCTGTTTTACCCGTGTGAAACACAGAGCCGTTCGCCCCTACCACCGCCGGCTCTTTGATAGCTTCATGGTCGAAGTAATACTTAGCTGACTTTGACAGCAGGAAGATGTACTCATGGGCTTTCGTGCAACGGTCGGTCACCGACTCAGGCATCGGGTTCTTTTTGTGCCACACAATATCCTGTCTGACCCACCACCCGTCATCCTGCAGGGCTATCGCCAGCCGGTGTGGAATCATCATCAGGTCTTTTGGTTTGAGTCCGGTGTATCGTTTATTGCGTCCGATGGGAGAGTCATGTAGAGCTTTGGCATGTTTCCCTCCTGTGTGTCCACCCCACTTGCCATCGTTGGCATAGGAGTCGCCGATGTTTATCCAGCACGTCCCTGTCTTCTTGAGTACGCGCCGGGCTTCCCGGAATACATCAACCATCCGGGCGATATACTGGGCCGGCGACTCTTCAAGGCCGATCTCCATGTGCTTATCGGGGTCGTCATCATCCAAGTACGAGCGCAGTCCGAAGTAGGGTGGCGAGGTGACGATGCAGTCAACGCTATTGTCTGGCAGCATAGCGAACCCAGCCTTTGCATCTACTTTATGAATAATATTTATCTGCATTACTGAAAGTGCATGAGATAGCGTTCGGTGTCCAGGATGTCGCGGTCGTTGGTGTCCTTCTCCTCGGCCCCTATGTGGGCGTGGATGATCAGGTGAGCAACCCGCCGGGCGGCTTCGTCAACGGTCAGGTTAGTGGGCAGGCAGATGGGGGCTTCCTGGTCTACCTCAATCTCGCCGTACTCAATATCCCCGTCGTCGTCTACGCCGGTCGGGTAGCCATACGTGGTGCCGTGGATACGGTAGCGGACAAACAACCCGAAGGGTGATCGGGTGAAGTCAAGGCGAGTCACCTGCAGGTTAGTGAGGTTAACTTGTCTGGCCTTTGCTTCGATCTGATCCAGCAGACCAGCATCGAAGAGGGCGGTATCAACCGCATCCTCAAAAAAAGTAGATACCATTTAATTAATTTTTTGATTGAGAGAATCTATAAGTTTATCGGCCAGTCTCACGGCGTCCGCAGTAAATGCCTCGAACTCTATGTGTGCGTGTTCCGGGTTGGCTAGTAGCCCCTGCAGGGCTGCGGCTGCGAAGTACTCTCGCTTGGTCAGGCCGCCATAGGTTTGTGTGTTGACACGGACAGGTGTAACGAGATCGTTTCTTGTAGTCTTCATTGTGCGGGTTGATTTAAGTTGACGATTACTTTTTATTGATGCGGGATTTGCTGGCGACATAATCCAGGGCGTCGCCCCATTTGATACGCACGATCTTGGCCCCCTCTTCGTAGCGGGGCAGGGGCCACCGCCGGACCACCGGCTCGGACAGACTCATCCGTCTGGCGAGTTCATCCAGGGTGATCCAACGCTCCCGGCTCTGGGCTTCGATCAGCTTCTGGTTGTACTCGGCAATGATGCGGTCAACCGACGCCCCCAGCATCGCTTCCGCCTGCTGGGGGCTTAATACGATCAGGCTATTGCTGTTCATGGCACACGGGTAGGATGCCCTGGCTGGCAGCCAGCTGACCAATGACAGCGAATATCTCAATGTGGACCTGGCTGATGAGGTCAGCGACGTGGTCCATCTCCCGCAGCAGCTCGGCGTGGTAGGCGGGATCGTGAAGGTTCTTCTCGGCGGTGCATAGCAGCTCCCGCTGGTAGGCCTGCAGGGCCAGTAAGACCAGCTCAGTCTGGCTGCTGGTGGCCGGGCCACGGACAATGGAAAGCGATAGGTTGATGGATGGAAACGGGTTTGTGGCGTTCATAGAGTACAGGATTATAGGTTGACAGAAGTTGACTGCGGACTTATTTTTTTTAGCCGTGAGAGTCTAAGCGAAACCTCGTTGGCTTCTACTGTCTCTAATAGGAGAAGACCGTCATATATTTTTTTAACGGTGTCGTCTTTCGCCGGCTCACCATTTAAGGTGCGATGGATGGTTTTTCTGGTGACTTTTCCCAGCCGGGACACGCCAGTAATACCCCGTCTGGTCTTGCCCAGACGCACCTTGAGCCGGTCAATCTCCTCGGCGGGTAGGGGGATGCCTTTCATATATTCTGGATTGGTGTTTACTTTGCCGCTTACTCAAACGGATACTCAAATGTAACATTTAATTATTACATTGTGTCAACTGCTGTCAACCAGAATAGAAAAAAATAATGAACGAAGACCTCTCTCCTCCTCACGACAAGACCACCAGCGAACCGGCTGATAATACAAGTCAAGCCACTGGCTCGGAAACGGTCAGGCGATACCGTAAACCAGCCTCGCCCGACGACCGGCTGCGGGGCACCCTGCTGCAGAACCTGCGGCTCAAGCGCAAGCTGGACTTCGCCGGCTTTGCCGACCTGACGGGTCTGTCGGTGGATGTCATTCGTCAGAGTGAGCGGGGGGCGCACAGCCTCACCGCCCAGGAGATACAGGCCATATGCGTGGCGACCGAAACGCCGGTCGTCTATTTCTTTCCGGCTACCCAGCCCGCGTCCATGCGGGTGCTGCCCTCGGGGGAGCCGGGTATGAGCCTGGGAGCGTGGCTCAAAGAGAAGCGGCTGCTCAAGGGTTACAGCCAGACCGACGCGGCTAACCGGATCGGCATCACCAAGCAGGCGATCTCCAAGATTGAGCGCGACGACAACCAGATCAGCCCCTCGCACATTGAGAAGTACGCCGAGACAGTTGGCGTCACCGTGCAGGAGATCGTCGAACGGATGAGTCTGGACTAGCCCAGAGCCGGGCTGATTATAACCAGCTTATACCTGAAAAAACGAATACCCGCTAACGTGCTGATTGTTAGCGGGTATTTCTGCACATAGGCAGAGAGGAAGAGATTCGAACTCTCGATACGGTTACCCGCATACACACTTTCCAGGCGTGCTCCTTCAACCACTCGGACACCTCTCTAAATACAAAATCAGCAAGCGGGCCTGCTGATTTCTGTGGTCTTTGGCAGAGAGCGAGGGATTCGAACCCCCGGTACCCTTGCGAGTACTTCTGATTTCGAATCAGACCCGTTCGACCACTCCGGCAGCTCTCTATTCGTTTGGGAGTGCAAAGATGCATGTTAGCGCGTAATGACGCAAGATCTGACCCTAAAAAAATCAATGATCGTCGCTCATTTCTCCGCTGATGGGTTGCGCCAGTAACGTCCGAAGGCGGCTTATGGCTTCGGCATCCGAACCGTGTTCACGACCCAGCAGTACCATCAATTTAGTGATCGCAGCCTCGGTCGTTATGTCGGCTCCGCTAACCACGCCGATCTGCTGCAGCTGCTGGCTGGTCTGGTAACGACCCTGGGTTACCCTACCCCCTTCGCACTGCGACACGTTGAATACCAGCACACCCCGCTCTACGGCCGCTTTGAGTGTGTCCAGAAACCAGATGTCGGTTGGGGCATTCCCCGCCCCGAATGTTTCGAGCACGATGCCCCGCAAACCGGGTATGTTCACGATGGATTCGACAACGGGTTGGGTGATGCCCGGAAAGAGTTTTAGAATGGTTACGTTCGGATCGAGCACCGTCCGGATTTTCAGCGACTCATGGGCCTGATACGACCGGATATAGGGTCGATTGTAATCAATACTGACACCGGCAGTGGCCAGATGGGGATAGTTTTCCGATACAAAGGCGTTGAACTGCACACTTTCCCGCTTGGTAGATCGGTTGCCGCGGAGCAGAAACGAGTTAAAATACACGCAGACTTCCGGCACCAGCGGCTCACCATCTTCCTGGGCCGATGCAATCTCGAGCGCCGTCAGAAAGTTTTCCCGGGCGTCGGAACGGGCCACCCCAATGGGTAGCTGAGCCCCGGTCAGGATTACCGGTTTGTTCAGACCGACCAGCATGAAACTGAGCGCCGAAGCCGTATAGGACATCGTATCGGTACCGTGTAGTACCACAAAACTGTCGTAGTCCTTATAGTTTGTCTCGATCAGCTGCGCCAGTTCAACCCAGACTGCCGGCGTCATGTTCGACGAGTCAATGATCTGATGCAGCGTCACGATCGTGATGTCAAAATCGAGCCGGTTCAGTTCGGGTACGCGATCGAGCACCTGCTCAAAATCGAAGGGGATGAGCTGGCTGGCTTTCCGATCGTATACCATGCCAAACGTACCACCCGTATAAATTACCAATACCGACCGGTTCGGCATATCGGCGCTCCGATCTACACTCGGAGATAGACGTACAGTTTTATAAGTCATCGCCAAAGATGCGAAGAAGCGTTCATATAGCGCAATCGAACCGACATACAGGCTGGCAAGGTTCATCCGTCACCTGCTTAATGTTGAGCGGGCAACAGGCAGCCTGCCCGAGGTTTGGATACAGATTGAAGTTAGCAAAAATCAAAATACTCCTGAAATAGGCTTGCTAGTTGTTGCCTTTCTTCCGGGTAAACTATGGGCCTGGGTTAGGATTCGACCATGCCGGCGACGTCCGGGAGGTGACTGTCGGCTTTGTGCGAAACCTACCCCAGCACCTGATCATTTTTCAAACTCAGAAAAACTACCATACCGCTTCAGTCTGACTCGTTTCGTATGCGACTGGATGCCGTTTTTGCCGATGTATTTGCCAGGTACCTGGGCAGCAGCTGGTCACCAGCAGCGGATTACTGGTGACGTTTCCTAAAGCAGACGTTGGCAGCACAAGCCCTAACTGGCTTGGCGGCCAACGACCGGTAGCTCTCCTGTCTGCTCTCAGTTTGGCAGAAGGTTGGCGTAAAGAGCGGGGAGCAGCGCCTGGGCATTGACGGTGGTATGGCGGGCAACATCATCGATGCTGATCTGCATCAGATCGGCAACGCGCTGCGCAATGAGCCGGATGTAGGCGGGTTCGTTGCGTTTTCCGCGGTATGGTACGGGCGCCAGGTAAGGACTGTCGGTTTCAAGAACGATATGTTCCAGGCCGATATGGGGCAGAACCTTATCCAGGCCTCCGTTTTTAAACGTAGCCACCCCGCCGATACCGAGCTTGAAACCCATCTCAGTAGCGCGCCGGGCTTCGTCGAGGGTACCGACAAAGCAATGGAAAATACCCGTCAGACCGGGCAGCGCCAGCCGTTCGATCAGGTCAGCTGCTTCGGCAAAGGCGTTGCGATCGTGACCGGACCGGGTATGCATCGACACCGGCAACTGCTGATCGGCGGCCCAGCGCAGCTGTGTTTCGAAAGCCATAAACTGCTGGTCGACGTATGTCATGTCCCAGTAAAAATCAAGCCCTATCTCCCCCACGGCCATGAATGCGTGCTGGTTGAGTAAGGCGGCAACCGAAGCCAGCTCGTCATCGACGGTGTCGTTGACGTAGGCCGGATGCAGGCCCATCATCGGCAGGCATCGGTCGGGGTATTGTTCGGCCAGGGCCATCAGTCCCGCCACGGTTTCCCGGGCGCAGTTGGGCATCCATATCTGGCTTACCTGCTGTGAGGTAGCCTGAGTCAGCATCTCGTCAACGCCACCGGCTTCCGGGTTAAACTGCGGGTCGTAAATGTGGGCGTGGGTATCAATAAGCGTCATAAAATCGGTTCTTCCAGTTGATGCGCGTCGGCAGCCAGTAAAAAACGACCGACAACGGCCCAATCAGGAGTTGGTATACGTCAAACAGCAACGCATAGGGCCATAAGTGGGTTCGGCGCAGGCGGCTCAATCCAAACGAAAGCACCGCTGTCTGCACGAAAAGCCGGGTTATGTACAGCCCCACCGCCACGCCGGGCGACAGCCAGAACAGCAAACCAAGCAGCGGCAGCGTCAGGTATTGTGCATACAGTAAGGCCACCATCCAGCCAGGCAGCGCTGACGCCCCCCGCATCCACCGTTTTCGCTGGTGCAGAAAATCCCGGAATGTGTCGACCGGTTTTGTCGTGGCCAGCACTCGTTCGTCCAGCAGATTGCGGAAGTTGAACCCTTTTTTCACAATGGCCTGAAACAGGGCGAAATCTTCGGCCACCGAAAACGGCAGGCCTTCATACCCCCCAACAGCCTCGTAGGCCTCCCGACTCACAGCCATATTATTGCCCATGGCCGTAACGGGCAGGCCAGCGTAGCTCAGCCAGTGGGTCAGGGTCAGGTTATATAGCCAGTCAATGGTTTGCAGCTTATGAAACAGACGGGGGCCATCGGGGAGCGTCACTCCTGTTACGATGCCTACCGACCTGGTAAAGGCAAGGCTCATGCCCTCGAGCCAGCCGGGGGGCACCTGCGTATCGGCGTCCGTAAAAAACAGCCGGTCGGCCGTCGAGTGTCGGGCCAGCTGAGCCAGCACATTGGCCTTTCCGCGCAGGCCGGCAACGGATGCCTCGATGTTGATCAGTTCAAGGGTTGACTGGCGGGCGGCAAAGGCCTGAACCAGCGCAGCCGTCTGGTCTGACGACTGATCGTTTCCGACCAGTACAGTAACGGTTCCGGCTGGATACTGAAGCTGGGAAATAGCCTGTAAACAAGCGGGAATGACGGCTTCCTCGTCGCGGGCTGCAATGAGAATAGCTAGCTTGGGTCTGGCAGAAGCTGCCGGGTAGGGTACAGGATCAGGGTCAGTAGCCAGCATAAACGGGTTGCGGAACAGCCCGGAAACTGAAGCCCCGATCGGCAAAATGGGCCAACATCCGGGGCAGCACGTAGCGCATCGTTGGCCAGGCTTTCAGGCTGTCATGAAAAACGACAATGGAGCCCGGTTCGGTATACTGAATGGTTTTGCGCAGACATACGTCGGCTGGCTGGCTCTGGTCAAAATCACCGGTCAGCACATCCCACATGATCACGGAATAGTTCTCCATGACCTGGGCAACCTGCGTCTTCTTGATGCGGCCATAGGGTGGCCGAAACAGGTCAGTTTCGACACCGAGCTGCTCCTGGCATTTTTGAATATTTTCCAGATAGACCGCATCGTCTGTCTTCCAGCCGTTGAGGTGGTTGTAGGTATGATTCCCGACCATGTGGCCGCCCTCCAGCACCTGATACAAAATGTCGCGGTGCTTTCTGACGTTATCCCCGATGCAGAAAAACGTGGCCTGGGCGGCATACTTGTCGAGCTGCTCGAGTACGAATTCCGTCACATCGGGAATGGGTCCGTCATCAAACGTAAGGTAGATGGTTGGCTCGGCCGGTTCGTCGATTTTCCACCAGAATTCGGGGTAAATCGTTCGAAGTAAAAAGTTTGACTTGTGCAGGAAGAAAGACAAAATAGTGTTCGGTTTGTGGTGAACAGTACCCGGTTTGAGGGACTAGCCCCGTTATTACCTATTCGTCAGTCCACCGTAAACCGGATACCGCAAACTGCTAGTTCAGATCTCTGCCTTTCCATCGATAGCCTTTTCCCTGCGCAGCCAGCCCGAAAAAAACTACGTAGAATGGGTACACCAGTTGTGTCAGCGGGATGTACAGTACTGACCTCCTTTTTTGCAAAAAAACAAGAACCTCCCGTAAAAACAAAAACTCGGTTACGACCTTCAGCCCTACAACGAGTAAAGTCGTATTTGCGTTTAAAAAATTGAGTAACCAGCCGACAACGGCTACGACCGGGGTTACATTCCAGATAAACACACAGACGGCCAGCAGCGTCGGAATCAGGCTGTTGTAGGCCTGCCACTTACTGGCCCAGCGTTTGCGCTGGTTATAAAACGCCCGCCACGATCGGTGGGGGTTAGTCTGCACAATGGCGGCCTGGCTTTTCAGAAACCGCACCCCCTTCGCATACCGGGCAGCAATCTTGTGCATCAGAAACTCGTCATCTCCGGAAGCCAGATGATCGACACCCGCAAACCCGCCCACCTCGTAGAAGACCTGTTTCTCGTAACAGAGGTTAGCCCCATTGCACATGGTAGGCTGCCCCAGGGCCAGGGTGCAGGCGCCCGACCCGATCAAACTCGAAAACTCAACTGTTTGAAGAGAGTCAAAAAGGCGCGTATCCGTTGTAAAGGTGACTGGACCGAATAGCATTTTTGCCCGCGTCTGTTCGTAAAAAGCGGCATAGGCAGCCAGCCAGTCGGGCCCTACCCGACAATCGCCATCGGTAGTCATGATCAGCTCGCCGGTGGCCTGTTCGATACTCTGACGAATGGCCCGCTTCTTGGGCGATGCCGACCCGTTATCAATCAGGGACAACAGACGGAGCGGATAGGTAGCCGCCGATGCATACGCCTGTACCCGATCGCGCGTACCATCGACAGACGCATCGTCGGCTACGATGACCTCAAAGCTCCGGTAGGTTTGCCGATCCAGATCATCGAGCAGACGCCCGATGTTCTCCTCCTCGTTCCGGACCGGAATAATGACGGTGATGCGGGGGCCTGTAATGGGCAAAGCCGCTGGCGCGAGCAGGGGAATCCGTAGCCAGGTCAGCCAGAGCAGCAGGGCAAAACAGGCATAGGTGGCACTGGCAGCGAGTAAAACAAGCACAGATGGGATATGTTTAGGAGACAGACCATTTTAGTTTCCAGACCCAGATCAGACCGACCAGCACGGGCACAAGCAGATTAGCCACCCACAGGGTGAGCGTTGCTGTAACCAGTACCGGCGCTGCAGCCTCGAACGGCGCAAACGTCCAGAGCGACGCAGCCTCCCGAACGCCCAGATCACTGAGCAGGTTAAAAGCCGGGGTAATGGTTTTGACCAGGTAAACGACCCCGATGCCTGACGTCGCTATGGGGGCCGGTAACGTGAGTCCCACCAGCCGTAGCGCCAGAAAAAACTGCACCGAAAAAACCAGATAGCGCAGCGCAGCCACACCCAGCGCCAGGCCGATTTCCTGGTCAGTATACTGTCCGGCTACGGCCCAGTACCGGGCCCACCGGCGTAGCGCAGCCCGGCGCGCCAGCCACCCGAGCAGCCGGGACCGAACCAGCCCGAATACCACGCCCAGCCCCACCAGACCCAGCAGCACGACCAGCAGAGCCTGCCCGGCGGCATTGGCCCGGTTGGGAACCAGCTGAATATGATGTGCCCAGGCAAACGCGCCAAAGATAAGCGCAACATAGAACTGCATACCGCCCGACACCAGCGCAGCACCGACCGCTTCGCCCCGTTGTACGGTCTGTAATGACAACACCCGCCCGGCCGTATCGCCCAGCTGCATCGGCAACGCAAAGCCGAGCGTAACCCCCGCCAGCACGCCCCGGTAGGCAGCCCAGAAACTGGCTGGCTCAACCCGCCGGAGCAGAATCTGCCACTTCAGCGCTTCCAGTCCCCAGTTGACCGGAATGAGCAGCAGCAGACCGGCCGCCCACCAGCCCGGTTCCTCAACCGATTGCCAGGAGGTGCGGATCAGACTCCAGTCGAACGGTTGTCGCTTCAAAACATGGACTATGTAGGCTAAAAGACCAGCCAGGATGGCGATTTTTAGCCCCAGTACGATTTTTTTAGATGGTTTAAGCGACAAAACGTATAAGAAGACGTTACTTTGTGAAACGCACAACGCCGACACCTGTTATGATCATCACCGCAAAAAATGCCACTGTACTGCCCGAGAAGATCATTCTAGGCATTGATCCCGGTACCCAGGTGGCCGGTTACGGCATCATTTCGGTGCAGGGGGGCGTCATGCGGATGATTCAGTATGGCGTTGTTCAGTTGAGCAAATATAGTACCTACCAGCTGAAGCTTCAGAAACTATACGAAACCATCATTCGGCTTATTGAAGAACACAAGCCCGACGAGATGGCCATTGAGGATCCCTTTTTTGGCAAGAACGTACAGGCCATGTTGAAGCTGGGCCGGGCGCAGGGGGTCGTTATGGCGGCTGCTCTGTCGCGCAATATTCCGATTGTCGAGTACGCTCCCCGGCGCATCAAACAGTCGGTAACAGGAAACGGGAATGCCAGCAAAGACCAGGTATCCCATATGGTCGGCCACCTGCTCAAGGAAGAGTTGAACCCCCAGTTCTTCGACGCTACCGACGCGCTGGCCATTGCCGTCTGCCATCATTTTCACGAGAACGCCTTACCCGTAGCGCCGGGCAAGAAAAACAAAAAAGGGGCCTGGGGCGCCTTCGTCAGCGAGAACTCGGAGCGCATTATGTAGCAACTGTATGGCTACGTTTCAACGGACTATATCATTACCCGCCTTTCCGCGCGGCTTCCACCTGATTACCCGCATCATTGAACGCGAGTTTGCCGCCGAACTCGGGCAGCTGAACCAGGGTATGCTGCAGGTCTTCATCCAGCATACCTCGGCCAGCCTGACCGTCAACGAAAACGCTGACCCCACCGTCAGGCAGGATTTCGAAAGTTTTTTCAACCGGACTGTCCCCGAAAATGCGCCTTACTTCCGGCACAACTACGAAGGCGCTGACGACATGCCCGCTCACCTGAAAGCCGCGCTGCTGGGCCATTCGGTCCTGATTCCGATCACGAACGGGCGGTTAAATCTGGGCACCTGGCAGGGTATATACCTGGGTGAGCACCGTGATTATGGTGGTTCCCGTTCCCTGGTTCTGACTGCCTGGGGCGGGTAGCGGTGCCTTTTAGTACAATTCGTAGGTGTAAGTCAGCGTTTCGGTTATGGCACTGCTAACGGTTGACACCCGGCTGATGGGCTGGTATGATGGGTTGTAGGTGTACGTGTAGGTTGTTTGTATGTCCCCAACGAATGATGAACTTGTTACGTTTTCCTGTTTGCGGGTCGGGTTATTCTGACTCAGGTTCAACTGATTATCGACTCCTCCGTATAAGGTATAGTAGGGTCCAAACGATCCCGAAACAGGCGAAGGTCCAAACAGGCCTGGTGCAGGAATAATAAACACCCCGTAGAATGGATTGATTTTGTCGTCGTAGGCGTAGTTTGTGCTGGAAGACCGGGAAGCAACCGGGATAGAAGGCCCTCCTAACCGAATTACATTATAATTTTCCGTGGTCTGCGTCAGGTTGAAGCCGGTAAAGGTGAATCCACCCCCGCCGTTGAAACTCAGGCCTCCCACCGATATACCTTTGGAATAACCGCTTGGTTGGCCGTTTGGCAGATAGCTCAGTCCCAGGCTGAACGTGGATGGCTGGTGCACGAGTCCGGATACCTGCCCGGCTCCGTTGTAGTTCAGAGTATAGGTCTCAGACCCGCTTCCCCGCCTGACAGTGGTCCGCTGAACCTGGGTAAGCTGGTTCTGGGCATTATACTGATAAACCGTATTTTCGACCGGTGCCGCACTGCTATCGGGCAAAAAATAGCCGACAATCAGTACCAGCCGTCCCTGCCCATCGTACTGAAACGCACTAACCGAAGTTGGGTTATTGGGCGATTCCCGTGTAATGGTTTTAACCCGCAACCGCCCAGGTGCCGAACCGGGCAGTGTAGACGGATTAACATGATCATTGCAGGCGGCCAGCCAGCCTACCAGGAGTGGCAGGACTAAATAGCTGAGTAGTTCATGTGTTTTCATGGTTGGTTTAGAAGAGTAAAGAAAGTTATAGGAAGCAGAAAGGTAACCGGTATTAAATAGTCACTTATTACCGCTCGCTAGCTATACGTCAGGGCAGATCTCGCATACCTCTTTAGGTATTTTTAGCTCATCATGCCCCATAAGTACTAACCACCGGTACCTGGACGAATCAATCTAGTAGGTTTCATAGTCGAATCGCAGCGTTTCCAGCACCTGCCCATTGTTCGGATTCACAACCCGACGTAATATGGGCAGATTATTGGCATTGTACTGATACTCGTAGTTCAGGGTTCCGCTAAAGGTCGAAGTTTCGCTGACGACGTTGTTCTGGTTTAAATTGAGCAGATTATCGAGCCCGCCAAAATACGTGTTGATCGTGGGCTTTATTACGGGGTCGGCAAACCCTTCCGGGTAGGGAGCCGGAATGATAAAGACACCATAAAACGGATTGATCTTATCGTCGTATCGGTACGATCTGGTTGAGCGTGTGGTTGTAGTGAAGAAGCGGCTGCTGTTTACTTCTGTCACGTTATTTCCAGTGTAAGTAAACGAGTCGGCCCCCGTTAGCCGAAAACTCCGGAATGTATACTCCCGCTGGCTGCTGATCAATTGACCAACCGCATTGTAATTAAGCGTCAGCGTAAACCCATTCAGGTAAGCCAGTTGTTCGGCCTGGCCCAGCCCATTGTAAGTATAGGTGTATTGCTCTACGGGATTGGGCTTACCCGTATCGGTCCGCCTGACTACCTCATGCCGCAACTGGACTAGCCGGTTCTGACTGTCATATTGATACCTGCTGTACTCGACATCCGAGACGGTACTGTCGGGCGACTGGTAGGTCTTAATGGCACTCAGCCGCCCCTGGGGGTCGTAACTGAACGCGCTGACTTTAGCCAGCCCATCGGGAAGATCCAGCGTCAGTGTTTTGACCCGTAACCGAACAGCGGCCGACCCAGGCGATACGCCTGAATCGCGATGGTCGGTGCAGCCCAGCCAGCCCAGCAGCAGCAAAAAGCCCAGATAGCGTTTAATAGGCCTGGAAATCATGGTAGTGTTCATACTTGTAGGACGGTTCTAAACAGGTAATGGGACCCGTGAGAAGCTACCCTATCGTTCCCAGGAACGCTTCATGTAGCTCTCTTTGATCTGATTACCAGCCGAATGTACTTACTTGCTGAAACGGTATGCCATGATAAAAATCAGTTTATTTACCTGATTTACTGACCGGTATACTTACCTGTTGGTAGTTATTGTACCTGATGCAGCAGCCCCCATACCGCATCGATCGATGTAACGGGTAACTGACAGGCGCGGTTGTAACAGACATAAACGGTGGTCTGGTCATCTACCGGCCCACGCTGGTGCAGAAGAGGCAGCTCGCTTCGGCCGGTGGTACCGCAGAGGACTTTGTTTGGATAGAAAGCCGCGTCCAGCTCGGCCCGAAATCGGTCAGCATCGGGGCCGACAATGGCCACTTCGGCGGTCGGTTTGGTGCGGAGGGCGAACAGCGCGGCCCAGTTGGTCAGGTAATCGGCGTTCTGCTGTACCAACGGCTGAACACGTCCCAGCATGCGATCCGACCGGTCGGCGTAAGCGGGGCGATCCAGCAACAGACTGAGCGTGTACAGGTTTTCGGCCATCATCGAGTTCGACGACGGAATCACGTTATCGAACAGCTCTTTACGGCGGGCAATAAGCTCTTCGCCATTTTTGTCGGTGAAATAGAGAAGATCATCAGCGCCATCGGTCTGATTGCCGTCTACAAAGTTGGTCAGCACATACTGGGTCAGCTGATCGGCCTCCTGCAGCCAGCTTTCGGTAAACGTGGCCTGATAGAGAGCCAGGAGCCCGTCGATCACGGCCGCGTAATCGTCCAGAAAACCAGCCTGTCGGGCGCGGCCGTTCTTGTACGTGTGCCAGAGCCGACCATTGCGGGCGTCGCGCATGTTTCTGAGCAGGAAAAAGGCCAGCCGAAGCGCCAGCGTCAGAAACTCAGGTTCGCCAAATACGCGATAGGCAGTTGCCATCCCTTTCAGCATCAGCCCGTTCCAGGAACACAGGATTTTATCGTCCAGACCGGGACGGACGCGCTCGTCGCGCAGCCGCATCAGTCGGATGTGGGCCGCATCCAGCCGCACATTCAGATCGGCCATCGACCAGCCCATACGTTCGGCAAAGGCATCGTCGGTTTCGGTGCGGTGCAGAATCGAGCGGCCGTGCTCCCAGTTTCCGTCGTCTGTGCTGGTGTACAGATCGGCAAACCAGCTGTAATCGGTCCCCAGCGTTTCGCGCAGCTCGGCCGGGGTAAATGTGTAGAATTTCCCCTCTACCCCTTCGCTGTCGGCATCGAGCGCTGAGTAGAAGCCGCCCTCTGGACTAAGCAGTTCGCGCTGGGCGAAGGCGATGGTCTGGTAAACGATATGTTTGTAGAGTGGCTTTTTGGTCAGGCTGTAGGCTTCGGCATACAACGTCAGTAACTGCCCGTTGTCATACAGCATTTTCTCGAAGTGGGGCGCAAACCATTCGCCATCCGTCGAGTAGCGGGCAAAACCGCCCCCCAGCTGATCGTATATGCCGCCCAGCGCCATTCGATCGAGGGTGAGGGTAGTCTGGCGCAAGGCTCCTTCGTTGCCCGAAACGGCGTAGTAACGCAGCAGAAACCGCCATATGCTGGGCATCGGAAACTTGGGTGCCCGGCGCATACCCCCTTTTTCATCGTCGGCTTTAACGGCCACTTTCCGGTAAAATCCGTCGAGGGTTTCGGGCGCAAAGAGGGGGTCAGCCTCTTTCAACCCATACCGTTCAGCGTCGGACAGATTGAGTTCGGTGGCAAAGCCCTCGGCCGATCTGGCCAGATCGTCGCGGTGTTCGGCGAAGGCGTCGCTGATGTTCCCCAGCAGGTTGACCCAGTTCTGGGGAGGCAGGTAGGTTACCCCGTAAAACGGTTTGGCGTCGGGCATCAGGAACACGTTCAGGGGCCACCCACCCTGTACACCCATTGCCTGGACGGCGTCCATATAAATAGCGTCGACATCAGGGCGTTCTTCTCGATCGACCTTGATGCAGATAAAGTTCTCGTTCATGACCCGGGCCACAACCTCTTTCTCGAACGATTCGCGCTCCATGACATGGCACCAGTGGCAGGCCGAATAGCCGATGCTGACAATAATGGGTTTGTCTTCGTCGCGCGCCCGATTGAGGGCCTCTTCACCCCACGGATACCAGTCGACCGGGTTGTTGGCGTGCTGCAGCAGGTAAGGACTGGTTTCGTACTGAAGTTGATTCGGCATAGCGTTGGGCGAAGCGGTCGGTCACTTCCGCCGGTTATCGGGTGATGATCACCTTTCGGGTTTGACTACCCGATTCATTGGTAATCCGTAAAACATACAGACCCGCGGGCAGGGCCGCTACATTCATCGTTTCGCGGGCGGTCCGCACTGGCTGCCGGCTTACTATCCGGCCAGCGGTGGTCTGTAGTACCAACTCCGTAGCGGCAGCGGGTGTTTGACTCAGCAGAACGGTTAGTTCCGTGGCGGTCGGGTTCGGGAACACCTCGACCGCAGGCGCAACCGGCTCGCCGGCCGTGACCACCCCCATATCGAAGCGGCACAGATAGACGTCGCGGCCCGTCAGTTCGATGGTGCGCTGCCAGGTGTTTTTATAGCGTACGGTCAGGCTGGTTTTGGCTCCGTCGGTAGCATAGGGATTCTGGGCTGCAATCAGTATGGTGTTGTTTTTCACTACCCCGCGCCAAACTGGTTGCTGCCGGTCCATCAGGTCGCGGGCGGGGGTCTCGATGACCAGTTCATAATTCCCCTGAAACTGGTCAGCAAAGCGCGACAACCGGTAGAGGCCATGGGTAAAATGCTCGTAGGCCGCGTAGGTATCGGTTCTGGTACGCTCGAGCGATGGATTTTCCCAAAGCCACAACCCGGCCGCACCGGAGAAAAACGGAAAGATGGCGGTTGCTTCGGCCATAAAGGGCTGAATAAACTGCATCGGGCTGTTCGACGTATCGTGGTAGCGCAGCCAGACCCAGGGCACTACCGGCTTGTTGCTCCAGGCGCGGTTGACCTCTACATGGAAGAGCAGATAAGCCAGGTAATCCGGAGCCAGCGCGTTGGGATAATCGTAAAAATAATACGCCGATGGCGAGAGCGTAGTAAGCTGCTCATAAAAGGGTCCACCGACCCGCTGTTCGGTCGAATCTTTGACCAGGAAGTTGACCCGGCTCAGGTTGGTTGTCCAGTCAGACCAGCTGAAAGTCGGCACATTCAGGTAGGTATTCAGGATGGGCGTATCGGCATAGCTGCTAACCTGAATGGCCGACAGGTCGGCGTTCTGGCGCAGATACCGTGCGGCTTCGGCGTACAGATTCCGGATGGCCAGCCTGTAGGCCGCTACAAAGGCAGCATCGGACAGATTGCGGTACTGCGCGGGTACCCGACTGTCTTGCTTAAGCCGAAGAATCCGGGTATCGGTTTCAGCAATACGCTCCACATCCAGCGTCAGCCGGTCGGCCAGAATGACGTACTTACCGGCCGCATTGCGCTGCCCACCCGACACATCCAGCAGCCACTGATTCCACTTGGCCCGGTAGGCCGTCAGGTCATTTGCCCAGGGGCTGTCGATCTCGCTCCAGGGCTGATTGGCCAGACTGGCTACGCCGTAATAGACGATGGCCCGCTGCCGGGGCTGAACCACCGTACCAAATTCACTGTCGGCAATCTGATCGATATGACTGAAGCCGTGTTGAAGCGGGCTGCCTTTGGTGTCGCCAAAGCGTGGGCCGCCATAAATAACGGGAAACGGCAGGGAGAAGGCCGGAAACTTGTCCCACTCAATCCGATTGGGCTGGCTAACGGGCGTGAACGTCAGCCGGTCAGCACACTGCTGCTGGGCTCGTGCCGGACTACTGGTACCCGCCCAGAACAGAGCATACAGTAAGAAAAAGCCAATTCGGACGCGCATTGCTTGAGTTTTGAGCAAAACTACTGAATTTTAACCCCAGGCCAGCCCCGTTTACTCGTTCTATAGGAAGAAGAGGTTTATTTCATTTCGCTGCCCTATTCATTTTATCAGCATGAAAACGTTCAAAGTTTCTCCCCTACTACTTCGGTTCATCGTTCTAATCAGCCTGCTGAGCGCAGGAATGACCGCTTGCCAGGATGACGAAGGGACCACCCCTTCCGGTGCGCAGGCCGACCTGCTGGTTGCCAATAACTGGCGTACCAACCGTGTGACAACGGTAGACGGCCAGAATATTACCGTTGGCCGACTGAATCTGGCCACCCAGGTACTCTTTAATTTGAACATGCAGTTCCGGTCGAACGGTACCGTGCGCGCCCTGGACCCCAACCAATCCAATACGGTCGTGAACGGAGGAACCTGGACGCTGGCCCCCGACGGTAAGTCTATCGATGTTGTTGTAACGGGCTTTACCGGCAATTTCCCAATTGTCGAGCTGAATCGAACTAAATTAATTCTTCGCCAGAAAGCGCCTGTCGACGGTAAAGACGCCGATATTAATCTTGAATTTATACCAACTTTATAAGGTATAATATATCCTATATTTTAAAATATATTTTTGTAAAACAGCCGCATTTTTAATTATCCAGCTGGCACCCTATCTACCCTCAATTAACACCCAAAAAATAAGGCGTCGAACTCAATATAGTTCGACGCCTTATTTTTTATTTATCCCTCTCTGCCTCAATCCACCTTACTCTTTAGATTATATATCACTTGTATTCTTTTCAATAATTCTTCCAAAGCAAGCAAATCCATCGACCTACCATTATGCAATAACTTTCTGGCGTACACCCAATTATATCTCTAGATAAGCCTTTTGCTATTTTTTTTCCAGCGAGAAACGATCTATCTATAAAGTTACCCTGTCTAAAAATAACGTCTCACCAATTGAGCAAAACACGCTGCAGCGATGAGAAACATAACAAACTATTTTAATCGACTGGTATAACATTTGCAAGGCCTGTATTTCTGTAGCCGCCAACTTTATCAATCCGCCGAATAACGCATCACGCAAGTCGTTCATTACCACCTTATCCAGCCAGAACAAATCCGTTTCTACTGGCTAAAAAGTTAACGAAGCTATGTATGGTGTATTACTGCCTACTTACTTATCATTCACAGAATGTTTTACCCTTTTAGTCAGACCAATCAAATAGATAGCTTTATTCGGCTGAGTATGGTTTCGGCTTGCCTTATCAGTCTGGTCTGGTTGTGTAGCAGCTGTGTGTCTCCCAAACAAATCGTTTATTTCCAGGATGACTCGGGCGCAAAGAGTGCTATCCAGGCGGCAGAAACCTACGTTCCCCGGCTGGGGCCCGGCGATGTGCTCGCTATACAGGTGAGTAGCCTGAATCAGGAGGCCAGTAGCTTCTTCAACCCCTACTCGCTCATGCAGACAAACAATGGGCGTACTCAGCCAGGCACCCCAGCCGGTCTGCCCGAGATGGCGGGTTACCTGGTGTCTCCTGCCGGCACTATCGAGTTACCGCTCGTCGGTACAGTGCCGGTAGCGGGGCTGACGGTTGCGGAGTGCAGCGCGCTGATCCGGCAGAAGCTTACCGCCTATCTCAAGGAGCCGACTGTCAACGTCAGAAATCAAAATTTCCGCATTTCGGTACTCGGCGAGGTGGCTCGTCCCTCGCTGTTTACGATTCCAAACGACCAGATAACCATTATCGAAGCGCTGAGCCTGGCCGGCGACGCTACGATCTATGGACGTCGGGATAATGTGCTGGTAATTCGGGATGAAAACGGCCGCAAAACCTTCACGCGCATCAATCTGACCCAGCGCCACCTGTTCCGATCCCCCTATTATTATCTGCATCCCAATGATATCGTCTACGTTGAGCCTGGCAAGGCCCGCGTTGCCAATGCCGATCGCTTCTACCTACTGGTACCTGCGGTATTGAGCGCCCTGTCCTTCATCGCCATCATATTCACCGGTCGCTATTAACCCACCAGTTATGTCGAAAACTGCTCCGTATTCATACGTTCCGTATCAGGTTATGGATACCGATAATGCCCTCCGTGCGCACCTGATGCGGTACCTGCGGCACTGGTACTGGTTCGCGCTTGCAGTGAGCCTCATGCTCCTGGTGGCCTTTATCTACCTGCGGTTCAAGCAACCGGTTTACCGGAGTCAGGCCAGCCTGCTCATTAAAGATGAAAAAAAAGGGCTCGACTCTGACAACATCCTTAAAGAGCTGGAGATTTTCGCTCCCAAAAAAGTAGTCGAAAACGAAATCGAAATTCTGAAGTCCTACACCCTGATGGACAAAGTAGTTCAGCAGCTCAACCTGGAAATCAGTTATTTTAAGGATACGCCCTACGGCCAGCGCGAAATATACCAGTGGACACCCGTCCGGCTGATTGTTGAACAACCCACAGCCGAATTATACCGCGACGAACCGTTCAGGATTACGTTTCTGAACGCAACGAGCATTCAGCTCGACGACCACACCTATCCCCTGAATACCAGTGTACAGACGCCTTACGGTCGACTTCGTTTTTTTTGTCCCCAGCCGGTTTCGGCTCGTACCGAACCCATTTCGGTGCAGGTAAACCCCCGCTCCCGGGTAGTTACCGATCTGCTGCGACTCCTGAAGGCCGAACCGACCAGCAAAGCATCGACGGTTATTATGCTGACCATCGAAACGGGGGTTCCTCAGAAAGGAGAGGCTCTGCTGAACCGCCTGATCGATGTGTATACGGAAGCATCCATTCTGGATAAGAACCGGGTCGCGTCCAATACACTTAATTTCATTGATGACCGGCTGCAACTGGTTTCCGGCGAACTACAAACGGTTGAGAAAGGGGTTGAACAATACAAATCGTCGCAGGGCATTACCGATCTGGGCACGCAGGCCAAAGGATTTCTCGAAACGGCCCAGCAGAACGACGCCAACCTAAGCCAGGTTACTATTCAGCTCGAAGCCCTGCGCGACATCGAAACTTACATCAACAGCCAGCCCGAATACCGCAGCGGTACCCCCGCCACGCTGGGCCTTACCGACCCTACCCTGCTGGCCCTGATTGAGTCGTTCACCAAGCTGGAAACCCAGCGCGAACACCTCGCCCGCACCACCTCGGAGCGGAACCCCCTGATGCAGACCGTCAACAGCCAGCTCCGATCCCTCAAAACCAGCATTTCGGAAAACGTCAGCACCATGCGGAATATGCTGAGTAGCGCTCAGCAACAGTTTCAGGCCAACAACCGGAAACTGGAAGGCACCATCCGCACGATTCCGGCCAAAGAACGGACGTTGATGAACATTACCCGTCAGCAGGCTATCAAGAACGAGTTGTATACCTACCTGCTGCGCAAGCGTGAAGAAACCGCGGTATCCTACGCGTCGGTCATTTCTGACTCGCGTATTGTTGACGTTGCCCGCACGGATACGAAACCGGTAAAACCCAATCAGCAGCTGATCTATCTGCTTTTCGGTTTGGCGGGCTTGCTGCTGCCCGTACTGGCCTTCTCGGTATATGATGCCATCAACAACCGCGTCATCCGCCGGTCAGATGTTGAGGAGGGGACGCAGGTTCCGATTCTTGGGGAGATTGTCCGGAAGAAACAGGTAGAAGCGCTGGTAGTGGGCGCCCGCAGCAAAACGGTCATTGCTGAACAGATCAGAACCCTGCGCACCAACCTGAATTACCTGCGAAACAGTCGGGGTGGCAGTCAGGTACTGCTGTTCACCTCTAGTATTTCGGGTGAAGGCAAGTCGTTCATCTCGCTCAACCTGGGGGCCAGTCTGGCACTGATGGGCCTGCGTACGGTCATTCTGGAGATGGACCTACGGAAACCGCGCCTGCACCAATCACTTAACTACCCCAACGGACTGGGTCTAAGCGACTACCTAACCGGCGAAACAACCCTGGAACAAATCGTTAATCCGCTGCCCAACAACGAAAATTATTGGATCATCACCAGCGGCACCCTGCCTCCGAACCCCTCGGAACTGCTGGCAGGCCCCCGGCTCGAAAAGCTGATTCATGATTTGCGCCAGCATTTCGACTATATCCTTATCGATGCGCCCCCTATCGGCCTGGTTACCGACGCGCAGCTCATCGCCCCTTTTGCCGACGCTACCCTCTACATCGTCCGGCATGATGTAACCCCCAAAAACTGCCTCAAGATGGTGGAGTCGCTGTACCGCGAAAAACGATTTAACAAACTCAACATCGTACTCAATGCGGTCAGGAATGATGCCGCCAATTACTACAGCTACGGTGGCTACAACAGCGACCGGTACCAGTACGAAGCGGTGAAGAAAAAGACATTCTTAAGTCGGTTTAAACTCAATGCCTAACCTCGATCTTCATGGTTACTGATACGATAAAAACCTACTCCCGAAAGCGCCATGCCGTTGCTGACGCCGATACCCGCTCGTCTGGCTATTGGGGAAAACGGGTATTCGACCTCACGATCAGCTTGTTCATAATCGTCTTTGTGCTGAGCTGGCTCATGCCCATCATTGGCCTTGCCGTTATCCTCTCCTCACCGGGTCCGGCTCTGTTTGTGCAAATCCGGTCGGGTCGAAATGGGCGTCAGTTTCACTGCTATAAATTCCGAACTATGTTCATTGCCCCCCGGCATAACCATCCGTTCCGGCAGGCCTCTCCCGACGATCCGCGGGTTACGCCTTTGGGCCGATTGCTCCGCCGAACCAATCTGGACGAGATCCCCCAGTTTCTGAACGTATTGCTGGGCAATATGAGTTTGGTAGGTCCCCGCCCCCACCCGATTGAACTGGATGCCCAGTACTGGTATAAGCTACCCGGATACGCTCGCCGGTATGACCTAAAACCGGGTATTACCGGGCTGGCCCAGGTTCGTGGCTATCGGGGGGCGGTAATGAACCCGCTCATGATGAAGCATCGGGTTCGTTACGACCGCTTCTACATCCAGAAAGCCTCTCCACTGCTCGATGTGTCTATTTGTCTACAGACGCTGGCGGCCATGTTTACGGGTAATACCGATGCGTTCTGATGTCGATGAAGCGCTTTTTCATCCAGCGTATAAACCGCATCGATACCCGTAGTCTGCTGGTGTATCGAAACATTATTGAATCCATTTTTCTAAAGGGAGCCAGTGTTCTGATCGGCTTCGTTACGGTCACTTTGACGGTTCAGTACATTCCCGTCAATGATTTTGGTATCTGGATGACCATCACCTTTCTGACCAGCTGGTTTAGCCTGGTCGATGTCAGTTTCGGCAATGGCCTGCGCAACAACCTCGTGCTCTTTTTCAATCATGGCGATGATACCAGCGCCCGGGAGCACATCAGCACCCTTTACTTTCTTTCAGCCCTTTGCGCACTGGGTTTATGCCTGCTGTTTGGTTTGGCGCCCGGGCTAGTAGACTGGACCACACTGCTGCACATCACCAGCGATCAGCCCGCCCGCATCAACGCTATTATTACGTACACGTTGATCGGCTTCAGCCTTCAGTTAGTTCTGAAGCCGATCAATTCCATTCTCCTGGCCGACCAGCGAACCGCCACCGTAGCCCGCATCATGCTGCTGATCAATGCGCTAATCGTCGTGCTGATCTATCTGGTTTCTGTCATGTCGACGCCCTCTCTGCTACTCATCGCTCACATTTCCAACACCGTACCACTGCTCGTATTCGCTTTGGCGTCGGTCTATTTTTTCCGTACCCAGTATGCCCGGGTCCGCCCCGCTTTTCGCCATATCCGGTTCGAACTAACCGGTAAGCTGCTAAATGTCAGCGGCCAGTTTTTCTTTCTGCAGCTAATTAGTGTGCTCGTATTCACGTCGGGAGGGTTGTTTATCTCCTTTTTTCTGGGTTCCGGCCACGTGGCCCCGTTCAGCATTGCCAACAAGTACTTCAGCCTGCTGACTTTTTTGTACGGTATTGTGATCACCCCCTACTGGTCGGCTTTTACCGATGCCTGCGTTAAACAGGACATAGACTGGATTCAGGAGACCATGCGCCGTCTTAACCGGCTCAGTCTGGCTATGGCTGCGCTCGCGCTGCTGATGTTCGTGGTTGCCCAGCCCGTGTTTGCGTTCTGGATTGGCCCCAAAATTCCGATTCCGGTAGGTCTGTGCGGGTGGCTAACCGCCTACGTGATCAGTTTTATTTTTCTGAGCAACTACAACTACTTCGTCAACGGAGCCGGGCAACTTGGCCCGCTGGTGCGGGCGTCGCTGATTGGGGCCGTCCTGTATGTACCCCTCAACTACCTGCTGTTTCGGTATGCTCAGGCCGGACCCGCCAGTGTGGTAATTGCCGGTACAATCTGGAACTGCTTTCTGCTGATCGTCTGCGTTGGTCAGTACCGGCGTTTTATTCATAACCGAGCCCAGCCCTCTGTTTATGCGGATCTTCTCAGTCATTAGACTCGGCTACCGGGCTGTCCGGTTTGTTCGTCGGCGGGTCAGGCGCTGGGGCGGTCAGCAACTGACCCGATTGCGGTTCTATATCAACGGGGCCACGATAGGGCCCGGCCTGAAAAGCTACGGCATTCCGATCGTTGACATCAACGAGGGTTGCCGCCTGACCATTGGGCATTCGCTGATGCTGAACAACGGCATGAACCATAACCGCATCGGCCGCCAGCAACCCTGCTTGTTCATTGCTGATCTGGGCGGTACAATCCGCATTGGCGACCGCGTTGGCATGAGCGGAACAGCGCTGGTGTGCCACCGGTCTATCGTCATTGGCAACGATGTCAGCATCGGGGGCAATACCGTGATTTATGATACTGATTTTCATAGCCTCGACGCCCGACAGCGGGGTACCAGCGCCGATAACGCCCTGGCCAGTACCGCTCCGGTACATATAGGAAACCAGGTTTTTATTGGTGCGCACGTCACCATTCTGAAAGGCGTCTGCATCGGTGATCACGCCATTATCGGCGCCGGCGCGGTGGTGACCCGGAACGTTCCGCCCTATGAGCTATGGGCGGGCAACCCGGCCCGGCACATCCGTTCACTACAGGTACCATTGATCTATGAATAAGCTGCTGCTGATGGTCCTCTGCTTCCTGATGGCCCAGCTGACTCCCGTTGTGTATCAACTCGGATTTGGCTACCGGGAGGCTTTCATATACCCATCTCTGCTCAGCCATACGCTCCTGGTTGTGCCCATCTTCGTTGTCTTTCATCTTAAGAATCGATTTACGAAAGGGTTCCTGCTCATATGGATAGGCTGGCTGTTTGTTGGCGAGGTAAAAATCCTGACCTACTACGCGGTCAATCCCTACTACATCGCCATGGACGAAGGCTGTATTATTTACAACCTGTTCCTCAGTTGCCTGAGCCTGGGTATGCTTGTCCATGACCAGCTGACCCCTGTCAAACAGGTACCGGCTTCGGCTCAACAAACCGGCCGCCCCCTCTTTAACGACCTGACATGGCTGGAGTACCCACTCCTGTTTTTCCCTCTGCTCTGGTTCGCTGATTTCATTAACCACGTAGGGTATATCCCGATCCTTTCCGGAAGCGACTTTACGGATAAAATGTACGAGATCGACTACGGGTATGTTTACAACTACGGCTTTTTCAACTGCGTGTCGGCGGTTCTGCTGTACGATCGCTTCCAGCGCGCTGACCACAAAGCCGCCCGGTTTGCCTGGCTGGTTGCCGTAGTTGGGGCGGTACTTATCATGACGATCGACAGTAAACGGCTGTTTCTGCTCGTTTCGCTGCTGTCTATTTTCGCCTACGACAGAGTGCTGGCGGGTCGGGTTGCAATCAATCTCAAGTCGGTAATCATGCTGGCCAGCGCCGTGCTGCTGTACGCCGTGCTGCAAAGCCTCCGCCTGGGCAATATGTCCATGTCGATTACCGGTACCGAGGGCTTCCCGCTGGGTGTCGAGTTTCGGGAATATATCCGTGCCGTTAACGAGTTTAGACCGGGAGAGATACCCGGCTATGATTTGACAGCCAGCACCCTGGGCTCACTGATCAACTCCTCGGTGCTGAAACTGGCGGGCTTCGACAAATCAGCGCTGGTGGCTAAGGATAGTGCCTTTTCGTTTATGAAGTTATTCGACGCCAGTAACACCCTCGGCATCCGGACAGGCCTGACATCGGAGTTATACTTTGCGTACGGATTTTATGGCCTGCTGGTTATTACCGGTTTCGGCTATGCCGTCAGTGCGCTGGCGTATTCGCTCTTAACGGTCAGCCGGAAATCAACCCTTGTTCTGCAAATTGTCAGTTTCTCCTTACTGGTGCTGACGGTGTTTGGACAAAGTTCCGTAACAGCGGGTTGCCTGTGTGTTTTGCTTTACCTGTACGGCCTCATCCGGCTCGTTAGCCCGCGACTACCCCGGTTTGCGTTGCCCGTTTCCCCGGCCGAGCCGTCTCCTGCTTACTACAGCCGTGATCTACATTATCATTCCCGTACATAACCGGAAGGCCTACACCCAGCAGTGTCTGGCGAGTCTGTACCGGCAGACGTACGCCTACTTTACCGTGGTGGTCGTTGACGATGGATCTACTGATGGCACGTCAGCCATGATCCAGGCCGAGTTTCCGGAGGTGGTTGTACTTTCGGGGACCGGCTCGCTCTGGTGGGCGGGCGCTACGAATCTGGGTATCCAGTACGCCCTCGACCGGATGCCTGCCGATGCCGACGCCTTTGTGTTAACCCTCAACGACGATACGCAGGTGCCTCCCGACTACCTGACCAGCCTGGTACATGCCTGGCAGAACCATAAGCCCTGTGTGGTAGGCTCCATATCCGTGAATATCCATCAACCCGATCAGCTCCTCTACGCTGGAACCCGGCTGAACTGGTTCACAGCCCGGTTCACTGATCTGGCGCGAACCACGTACCGGAACCAGCTTAGCCAGCTGAAAGCCACGAACCAGCACGCCATTGACTCCGACAGCTTGCCGGGTCGGGGTATGCTGATCCATCGGTCGGTCATCTCGACGGTCGGGCTTTTCGATGCGCACCATTTTCCGCAGTACCTCGCTGATCTTGATTTTTCGATTCGGGCACGCCGGGCTGGCTTTCCGCTGTGGGTATCGGTCAACAGCCTGGTATATGAACATACCGAAACGACCGGCCTGTCGATGGACAGGGCAAGGTCATGGCGCTCGTTCTGGGATAGCCTGTTTTCGGTGCGGTCGCCGGTACAGCTACGCATACGGTATCACTTTGCCCGACTCCATGCCCCCAACGTCCCCCTGTTTCTGATGGCAGACTTAGGCCGGATTCTGGGCGGCTACCTGGTCCGGCGGCTCCGGCGGTAGCCACTCCGCAGACGTTCTGCCTCCTGCCGACTGAATGGTATCGGTATATAATCGGATTATGGCCTCGCGGGCTGCCTCTTTCGAGTAACGGGCGTACTCGAGACGACTATGCCGGGCTAGCTTCCGGCGCAGCTCCGGTTGGGTATCTAGCTGACCGACAGCCCGAATCAGGTCGTCGCTATCTCCTGTTTTGAACAGAAGCCCGGTCTGGCCGTCCGTTACGATCTGATTCAGGTTCTCCTGGTCAGAACAGATAATGGGGGTACCGGCCGCAAACGCTTCCAGCAAGACCGTAGGCAATCCTTCATACCAGACAGATGGTACGATCAGCGCCCGGCAGGTCTTCAGCGCGTCGATGACCGCCGTGCGCGACTGCCACCCCCGGTAGTCGATCGTCGGATGAGTGGCAGCCGCCCGGATCACCTCCGTTGCCAACGGCCCATCGCCCAGAATACGCAGCGGGAAGGGTCGCGACTGTGCCGCGTCGAGCAACACAGCAACACCCTTCTCGGCCGACAGGCGGCCTATGTACAAAAAGAAAGCCTGTCGTTGCTCAACATCAGCCGCGCCTACATCGGCTACGAAATTGGGCTTTACCACGACCTGATCGGGTCGCAGTTTCAGCGATGACTGAAGTATTTTCTGACGGGCAAACTCCGTCAGCACGACAAATCGATTGACACTTCGCCAGACCCCTGTCAGCTTGTGTAACAGGGTTGTCAGCGATAGTTGGGCCGACTGCAGGTACGATTGGCGGAAGCAGGCGTGACGAATACCCGTCAGCGCAACGGTCCGGGTCAGGCAGGTTTCGCAGGGGATGCGGCCTTCCCGCATCAGCAGTCCGCTCACGCACACCAGCCGGTAGTTATGCAACGTCATCACCACCGGCACCGTACGCTGGCGGGCCACCCGAATCACCGACGCCGAAGCCGTATAAAACAGGTTATGGATATGAACCAGATCGGGCCTGAACTGAGAGATCACCTGATCGAGCCGTTTGCCCGATTGCGTATTATACAGCGCCTTTGCTCCAGAGCGCAGGGTACGAACCAGGGTACCGTCAAAGCTTTCGTTGGTAAAGGTGAGCGTTTCTACCGTGACGCCCACTTCGCGGAGCAAAGCAGTTTCCTGTTCAAAAACAGCGTCTTCTCCGCCCGGCTGCTGGTAGTAATTATGGATGAGCAATATCCGCATGGATCTCGGTACTAGCTGGTAACCCGGCGATTTCGACGAATAGGGTTTATAGTCAGCCAGGTCCGGATTTTATTCAGGATACGCACCGGTATACTAAATTTCCGTTGAAACTGACGGGTATAGAACCAATTAGGTACGGCCCGGTCGGGTAACCGGAAGTAGCGCTGCTGCCCCGCATCGAGCGGGGTTTTATACCGGTCAAAAATGACTTCGGTGGTTGAGTCGATGGAGTCGACGCCGATGTTCAGGGTCTTCGAAACGGTCGGGTATACGGTCAGCCCCTTTTCCTTGAATTCGCTGTAACACAGCCGTATATCCCAGGCGTCGATGGCTTTGGTATACGCCCGGCGCAGCATCCGGACCCGGTCAGTCCCGCCCGCGTTGAACGCCTGCCTGGCCCGCCGGTCGGCCATGAACGCATCGAAGTCGGTCAGTTCCCAGTCGACCCGGTGCCAGCGGTCGGCCCAGATTCCCCAGCCCCAGGCGCAGGTTCTGCCAAAGAAATAAACATCGTCGGTATAGTCGGCGGGTTGCCGAAATGGAAAGGTGTAGCCGCCTACCGAGAAAACCGAAGGCGTGTCGGCGTACTGGGTCAGACATTGATTCATGTAGTCCAGAAAATTAGGACTGGTCACGATATCATCTTCCAGCACGATCGCTGAGGGGTACTTGCGGAGTACTTCCGTAACGCCGGCAATGATGGAGTTGGCACAGCCTTTATTGTGATCACTGTACACCCGATGAATGGTTCGAAAGCCGCTCAGGCCATCCAGCAGAGCGCGTACCGCCATTACTTTGGCCGCTTCGTCGGTCCGTCGGGGACCATCCAGTCGGGGACCATCCAGTCGGGGACCATCCAGTCTGGGACCATCCACGAAGACGTATAGATCACTCGCGGGGGCCAGGTGGTTGGCCTGCAAAGCCGTCAGCGTTCGCTGAAGCTCGTGAGCACGCTTGTAGGCGAATAAGATTATCGGGGCAGGCATACGTAATTGATCACTGGGGAATACAGGGCAACCAGCACAGACTGGTCGGCTAGAGGTAGCTGTCTGTCAATTCAGCCGGATCAGCCGGGAGGGGCCGTTGCTGCCGGTACCACTGTTGGGCCAGGTAGTAAAGAAACAGGGTGTTGGTAACGGCGTAGCGGGCAAACAACCGGCGCGGCTCCTGCATGAATCGATATAACCATTCGAGGGCTGATCGCTGCATCCAGCGGGGTGCCCGTTTCTGCGAACCAACCGTTACCGGGAGCGCTCCACCAATCCCAAGCAGGACAGCCGGTATACGGTCCGACAGGGCCGCCATCCAGGCCTCCTGCCGGGGGCATCCCAACGCCACGAAAACGAGCTGGGCCCCTGACAAACTGATCTGAGTCGTTACCTGCGCTTCTTCGGCCGGGCTGAGCGGCCGGAAAGGCGGTGAATACATACCGACAATTCGTAGCGTAGGGTGATGATGGAGACAGTAGCGGTTGCACATGGCCAGCACCTCGCCGGTGGATCCGTAGATATACACGGCCAGTTGATGCCGGTCGGCCTCCCGAAATAAGGTAGGTAGTACGTCGAGGCCCGTGATCCGCTCCTGCCGGATTCCATACAGCCAGCGAAGCGCCCAGGTCAGCGGTACCCCATCGGCCAGCGTCCAGGTCGACCGGTTAACCGCCTGCCTGAACGTTGGATTACGGGCGGCTTCCACGATCATGTGGGCATTTGCGAAACAGGCGTATCCTGACTCCCGATGCCGGGCCGCGTCGATCACCTGGTCGATAAACTGGTCGTATCCACAGGCCGTAATAGTCAGGCCAACGACCTTATGTCGGGGGCTGGGCGCTGGCATTACCTGGGTAAGGTTAGCTTTCATGATCGGTACCTGGTTTACACCTGTACTAACCAGACGTAAAACCAGACCGGATGTAACAACGCCTGTCCCTGAGACGCGGATCATCGGGCCTGCGGATTGGCCTGACTGACCGGGAAAGTCGTTTGGTACCGGTTTAGCTGTACATTTACAGACTGTATGGTCAGTGCTGCGTATCCACCAGCTTCAGGTAATGAATTCTCTACATAGCTTGCTACGCCAGTTCAGGTCCCTGTTTCCGGGCTGGCAGGGCGATGTCCCTGCAGAAACGACCTGTTTCTGGCAAACCGACATTCATTCGCACCTGGTACCGGGTGTCGACGATGGCGTATCGACGCCGGAGCAGGCGCTCGACTGTTTACAGCAGCTGGCAGCCGGCGGGATCCGCCATGTAATCACAACGCCCCATGTCAGCCAGGACTGGTTCCCCAACACCCGGGACACCCTGCTGACGGGTCTGACTTCTCTGCGCCAGCTGGTTGCCGATCATCAGCTCCCGCTTACCATCGATATGGCTGCCGAATATCTGGTCGATGATCTTTTCCTCGACCTGCTTCATGCCGATCAGCTGCTCAGCTTCGGTCCGGAGCGGTATGTACTCTTCGAAACCGGCTGGGCCTCGGCGCCCCATTTTTTGAACGAGATTCTGTTTCACCTGCTGGCTCAGGGCTATCAGCCGGTGCTGGCCCACCCGGAACGGTATACCTACTACCACGACCAGCTGAAAACGCTGGATGAACTCCGGTCGAAAGGGTGCCTGTTCCAGCTCAACTGGGGCTCGCTGACCGGGCGATATGGCAGACGGGTAAAGACGCAGGCGCAGCGAATGCTCCGGCAAAAATGGGTTGACTTCATCGGCTCCGACGCCCATCGTCCATCCGATCTGGCTATACTGCCTACCCTCATTGCGTCGGCCGACTATGAGCAGCTTCGACAACAGCCGCTGCGCAACCAGAGCCTGCTGGGGCTGTCCAGCATCCCACCCACTGAATCACTCTGCTGACTACCTCACCCTATGCAAAAGAACGATCCTCGAACCCTCACTGCCTGGACATTCTACGACTGGGCCAACTCTGTTCACTCGCTCGTCATCGTATCGAGTATTTTCCCGGTTTATTTTTCGGCAACGGCACTCAACGAAGCCGGTGGCCCGGTCATCGATTTTCTGGGCATGTCGATCAAAAACTCGGTGCTGTTTTCCTATACGGTATCGGCCGCATTTCTGCTCACCGCCCTGCTATCGCCGGTCTGCACGGCGATAGCCGACTATAGCGGCCGGAAGAAAGCGTTCATGAAAGGTTTCTGTTACACGGGTGCCATTAGCTGTAGTCTACTGTATTTTTTCACCCAGGACACCACCACCTTTGCCGTTATCTGCTTCTGGCTGAGCCTGATTGGCTGGAGTGGCAGTATTGTCTTCTACAATTCCTACCTCCCCGATATTGCCACTGAAGACCGCTATGACCGGGTCAGCGCCCGGGGCTTCTCGATGGGGTACATCGGCAGTGTGTTACTGATGATACTCAACCTGGTCGTTATCCTGAAGCGCGACTGGTTCGGCAATATTTCCGAAGGCATGGCGTCCCGCCTGGCTTTCCTGACCGTTGGCCTGTGGTGGATCGGGTTCGCGCAAATTCCCTTCAGCCGCCTGCCCGACGGTGTCCGGAAAGAAGCTGTGGCCAATCCGTCGGCGGGCGGCAGCTACCTGCTCAATGGATTTAAAGAGTTGAGAAAGGTATTTTCTGAACTACAGATGCTGCCGATGGTGAAACGGTTTCTGCTGGCTTTCTTCGTGTACAACATGGGGGTACAGACGGTGATGTATGTAGCCACCATCTTCGGCAGCGACGAGCTAAAAATGGAAGGACAGAGCCTGATTATCCTGATTCTGCTACTCCAGCTGGTTGCCATTCCGGGGGCTTACGGGTTCTCGCGACTGTCGGAGCGGATTGGGAATACGTATGCGCTGATGGTAGCGGTTGTGATCTGGATCGGTATCTGCGCAGCCGCCTATTCGGTGCAGACCGAAATGCAGTTTTTCGCGCTGGCGTCGGTAGTAGGCCTGGTGATGGGCGGGGTGCAGTCGCTCTCGCGGTCTACCTACTCCAAACTAATTCCGGCCACGACCGATACGGCTTCCTATTTCAGCTTCTACGACGTTACCGAAAAGTCATCGATCGTACTGGGCACGCTGTTATACGGCCTGATCGAACAACTAACGGGCAGCATGCGAAATTCTGTGCTGGCCCTATTGGTGCTGTTTGTCATCGGGTTAGTGCTGCTGTGGCGGATTCCGTCGCAAAAAATCTACCGGAGCTCATTAGAAAAAGCAGAACTTTTGTAAATTTGCTCCACGAAGGAGGTTAGCTCAGTTGGTTCAGAGCGCTGCTTTGACAGAGCAGAGGTCAGCGGTTCGAGCCCGCTACTTCCTACCAGAGAACTCGAGAGCAATCCGCTTTCGAGTTTTTTTGTACTCCATTGGCGACTCCAGTAGCCAACTGCGGGCCCACGATACGAACCAGGCCCGTGTACAGAATTGTACGCGGGCCTGGTTTGTAAGTTCTTCTAATCATCTAATAAGGCTGGGCCGACTGCGATTCTTCGGCGGCCTGACGAACGCCTTCGGCCTGCGTCTCCGTTGGGGTGGCATGGCCATTGTTGGGTTCACGAAGTCCTTCGGCGACCCGACGGCCGTAGTCCTCATCACATTTCGTGAACAGCTCGATCATCTTGTCCTGTACGATCTTATGCGCCGGCTTGAGCGCTCCAACCAGGTTATTGATCAGGTCATCGCGCTCCCAGTCCTCGAACAGGCGATACCGTTCACCCGCCTGTTTGAAGTCGTTGGTGCGTTCAATCTTCTGCCGCACCAGGTTTCCCGCTACATAGGGCGTATGATCCGGGCCAACCGTCGCTGATTCTTTTAAGCCACCCAGCGACGAAGGCTCGTAGTTGACGTGCGGGTTCTGGCCCGGGGCCGTATCAACATGGTAGGCCATCTGTCCGTCGCGCTGGTTGGTCGCCACCCGTTTCTTCGGCGCATTGATGGGTAGTTGCAGGTAGTTGGCGCCCACCCGGTACCGCTGGGTATCGGAATACGACAGCGTCCGGCCCTGCAACATCTTGTCGTCCGAGAAGTCGAGTCCGTCGACCAGCACCCCGGTTCCGAAGGCCGACTGCTCGACCTCGGCAAAGTAATTCTCCGGGTTTCGATCCAGCACCATACGCCCCACCGGCAGGAAAGGGAACTGGTCGGTTGGCCAGAGCTTGGTATCGTCCAGCGGGTCGAAGTCGAGTTCGGGATGCTCGTCGTCGCTCATGATCTGCACGCAGAACTCCCATTCCGGAAATTCACCCCGCTCGATCGCATCGTACAGGTCCTGGGTCGAGTGGTTGAAGTTCTTACCCTGAATCTGTTCAGCCTGCTCCTGCGTCAGGTTTCTGATGCCCTGTTTTGGCTCCCAGTGGTATTTAACCAGTACGGCTTCACCCGCTTCATTGACCCACTTGTAGGTGTTCACCCCCGACCCCTGCATTTGCCGGTAGTTGGCCGGGATACCCCAGGGCGAAAACAGGAACGTGATCATGTGCATCGCTTCCGGCGTGTTGCTGATGAAGTCGAAGATACGCTCGCCGTCCTGCCGATTCGTTACAGGATCGGGCTTAAAAGCATGGACCAGATCCGGGAACTTCATAGCATCCCGGATGAAAAACACCTTCAGGTTATTACCCACCAAATCCCAGTTTCCGTCTTCGGTGTAGAATTTGGTAGCAAAACCGCGGGGGTCGCGCAGCGTTTCGGGAGAATGACCACCGTGGATCACCGACGAAAAACGTACGAATACAGGCGTTTTCTTTCCTTTCTGCTGAAACAGTTTGGCCCGGGTATAGGTCGAAACGGGCTCATCGCCAACGGTTCCGTAGGCTTCGAAATACCCATGGGCGCCCGCTCCCCGGGCGTGAACAACCCGCTCCGGAATACGCTCCCGGTCAAAATGGGTAATCTTTTCCAGAAACTGGTAGTTCTCGAGCGTAGTTGGTCCACGGCTGCCGACCGTACGGGTATTCTGATTATCGCGGATGGGATGCCCCTGCCGGGTTGTCAGGGTTTGATCATCGGTGCTGCCGTTCTGCGCTGACTGACCATTCGTTGGATGACCGTTGCCGCTTTGATGTTGTGCTTCCATGGGTTCAAAGGCTATACTTTACTCTCTATTAAAACACCAGACTATAAAGGGTGTTTGACCTAGTTGCGAATTTTATAGCTATTGTCCTGATAGAGAGCCCAAAACCCGGCAAGATTTTCGTGCCGGAGGGGTATACAGCGGTGCTATGCTGACCGGACACCAGCAAAACGCCCCGACTTTCCGCAAGTCGGGGCGTTTTGTTCAGCACGTGTAGTGGAATGATTCAGTGATTAACCAGTACCTCCTCGCGCGGCCGGCGCCGGGTGCTCAGGTTCACATCGCGTAGCTCGTACTGAATGCCCTGCGCGGCAGCAACATCCTGAAAGTCATACAGCATGTTATAAATGTCGTGATCGATGAACGCGGCCTTTTGTCCGTCGACAACAACCTGGTCGCCCGTTCGCAGGCTCCCAAGCGCTTCTTTCAGCTGGGGCTTGCTCAAGAAAAACAAGTCTTTTTCGACCAGGATGAGCACCTGATTTCCCTCGCGCACCAGCCGGAAGGTAGACTGAAAATTGGTATAGAGTACGTAGATAATGCCTACAACGGTTCCGAGTGCAATGCCCTTCAGCAGATCGGTAAAGACAATACCCAGCACCGTCACGATAAAGGGGATGAACTGGCTCCAGCCATCTTTATAACTCTTCCTGAAGATAGTGGGTTTGGCCAGCTTGTAGCCAACCATAATGAGCACGGCGGCCAGGCACGACAACGGCACCAGGTTCAGCAGCGGGCCACCCAGAAAGACCGCTACCAGCAGCAGCACCCCGTGCAGCACGGCCGATATCCGGGTGCGGGCCCCTCCATACACGTTAGCGGACGACCGTACGACCACCGAGGTAATGGGCAACCCGCCGATCAGCCCCGACACCATATTGCCGACACCCTGGGCAATCAGCTCCTGATTCGTTGACGACACCCGTTTCTGGGCATCGAGCCGGTCCGACGCTTCGAGGTTCAGCAGGGTTTCCAGACTCGCAACCAGGGCGATGGTAGCCGCGATAGCATACACGCTCGGGTTGCTCAGCGCGCTCAGGTCGGGAAAATCGAAGATCGAGAAAAAGTTTTTTCCCGGAGCGATAGTCGGGATCTGGACCATGTGCTGATGGGCCGTGTCGCCCAGGTACCAGGACGGTACACTAATCCGAAAAAACTCGTTCAGCATCACGCCCATAATAACCACCACCAGCGCCGACGGAAAGTTTTTGAAGAACGTTCGGGTACTGCGCCCGGCGATCCGCTCCCAGCCGATCAGGAACAGCAGCGATGACAGACTGATGACAACCGCGCCCGGACTGGCCGTTTCTATAGCCCGGTATATTTCTGACAGGGTATTTTCCCCATCGGCCAGTTGCTGAAACTCGAACTCGCCCTCGTAATCATTGTCACGGCCGAGGGCGTGTGGAATCTGTTTCAGAATGATAACGATACCGATGGCCACCAGCATTCCTTTGATGACGCTATCCGGGAAAAAACCGCTGAACCGACCGGCTTTAATCAGCCCCAGGACCAGCTGGAAAAGACCAGCCAGTACGACCGCTACCAGAAATGCTTCGTAAGACCCTATTTTTGCAATAGCATCGGCAACGATAACCGCCAGCCCGGCAGCCGGCCCACTGACGCTGACCTCAGAGCCCGAGAGCAGACCAACCACTATGCCGCCAATGACCCCGGCCACCAGGCCCGAAAACAAAGGAGCTCCGGATGCCAGTGCAATGCCCAGGCAGAGTGGCAACGCCACCAGAAAGACGGACAGACCGGCGGGAATATCCTGACGCAGCCAGGCTGATTTGTAGTTCGTGAGCGTACGAACTGGACTTACTCGTTGCATAAGAAGGGCGGATTCGGGGAGCTGGCTGGTCGGTCAATGCCAGTTACACCTATAACGTTGCATGTTGTCTAAAGAGGTTAAAATTACTCAATTACTTATCCTGACTTACATTTTGACCAGACTTTCTGAAAAAGAACAGCAGTTCATCCGCGAACACCGAACCGATGATATCAGTGCGCTCCTGCTGCGCCCCAATCCCGCCGGTCTGGACCTGAAAAAGCTGGCCGCTCAGCTGAGTGCCCGTCAGAAAGCCCGGTATAAACTGCCTACCTGGTACGAGACCGACGAACTGGTATTTCCCCCCGCCCTATCGGTTGAACAGGCTTCCTCAGAAGCCACCGCCCGGTACAAGGCGTCGCTGGTTCAGGGCGGGTTGCTGCTCGATCTGACGGGCGGTATGGGCGTTGACACCTGGGCCTTCGCGCAGCGCTTACGTACGGTCATATACGTAGAGCAGCAGCCAGAACTGGCCGAACTGGCTGCCAGCAATCTGGCGACCCTTGGCCTGACCAATGTAACGGTGCAGACGGGTAATGGACTGGTGGTTGTACAGACCCTCAGCGAACCCGCCGACTGGCTGTATCTCGACCCGCACCGGCGCGACGAACAGGGCGGTAAAGTAGTTCGGCTGGCCGACTGCGAGCCGGATCTGTCGAAACCAGACGTGCTGGCCGGCCTGCTGACCAAAGCCAGTACTATCCTGCTGAAAACCTCACCCCTGATCGATATCGATGCTACGATCCGGCAGCTAAGTGGCCCGGCACAGGGCGTACGGGCCGTTCATATTGTTGCCTTACAGGGCGAGGTAAAAGAAGTGTTGTTCATCGTCGACCGTCAGCCTATAGATCAAGCACTGATCGAGGTTAACGCTGTTAACTTATTATCAGATAATACTATACACATTTGTTTTCGGCGACAGGAAGAGCGCACCGCCGAGGTTCAGTTTGGTGACCCACAGGCCTATTTGTACGAGCCCAACGCAGCTGTACTGAAAGCCGGCGCCTTTCGGCTGGTGGCCTCCCGTTTCGGCCTCCTCAAACTGGCCCCTCACTCGCATCTGTATACCAGCGATACGCTGCGTGCCGATTTCCCGGGTCGTATATTCAGGGTTGAGCAGCACATCCGGGCCGAGCGTAAGGCGTTGCAGGCCGTTGTGCCGAGGCTGAAAGCGAACCTGACCGTCCGTAATTTTCCGCAGACGGTTGCCGAACTACGCAAAAAACTGAGCCTGCAGGAAGGTGGGGATCAGTACCTGTTTGCCACCACCCTCCTCAACGGCGACAAGCGTTTGGTTGTATGCCGCAAAGCGAATTGACCCCGGCGGAACATTTTCACCACCGGAACCGTATGCATGTAGGCTTACCTGCTGGTAATGCCACCACATATCATCCCACTGATTGTATATCCAATGAAAAAGAACCTGTTACTCGCCCTGCTGCTGATCACACTGTCGGGGCCCCGGCTGAGCGCCCAGACCATCTATGCGGGCGAAACCACCGTCGACAAAGCCAAACTAAGCGGCCTCTACCTGACTCTCCAGGGTGATGGCAAACAAATCGAGAAAGACTGGGAAACGTTTCTGAAGAGCTATGGGCGCCTGTCAGCGTCGCGGGGTACGTACCGGGTTCCCAATGCGGATATTTCTGCCATCTCGCCCGAACCCATCAATCTGACCAGCACGGTAAAATCGTCCAGAACCTCGGCTACCATTTTTGCTGCTTTCGATCTGGGAAGCGGCAACTTTGTGAAGGCTGGCGATCCCGCTTATGCGGCCGCGGAGACGTTGCTGAAAGAGTTTTCGAGCCGATCGCAGTATGATCAGGAGGTGCGGCTGGCGCAGACGGGTTTCGACGAAGCCCAGAAGAACCACCAGAAATCGGTCCGCAACGGGGAGCGGCTCCAGCGCGAGATAGAAACCAACGCCAAAGAAAAAGAGCGCCTGCTGAAGCGTCTGGACGAAAACGCCAAAGAGCTCGAACAGCTTAAGAAAGACATCGAGACCAACCAAACCGAGCAGGCCAGCGCCCTTACCGAACTCGAGAACCGCAAGAAAAACGTAGAAGCCGTCAAGGCCAAAAAGACCAACTAAACGCAGGATTCCCCGGGGCCGACAAACAGGTTCAATCAGTCAATAAACCGCTGCTCCGGCATGACTGCCCCGGGGCTTTCGTTAGTTTCCTTCCTTGACAAATACCCGTTTTACCCGTTCGCTGACGCCGGTCAGCAACTCGTACGGGATGGTATCGATCTGGCGGGCCAGTTCGCCGATGGGTAGCTCGGGGCCAAACACAATTACTTCATCACCTTCCGAAGCCGATGCACGGGTCACGTCAATCATTACCATATCCATGCATACATTGCCGACAATGGGGCATCGGGTGTCGTTTACCACGATCTGCCCAACGCCGTTTCCCAGCCGCCTGTCCAGTCCATCGGCATAGCCAATGGCTAGGGTGGCGATCCGGGCCTCCTGGTTCAGCACCCCCCGGCGACTATATCCGACGGACTCACCGGCCGGAACGGTTTTGATTTGGCTGATAACCGTTTTGAGTCGGCCAACGGGGCGAAGCGCGGCCGTATCCAGGTGGCTGGCTTCTACCCCGTACAGTCCAATGCCCAGCCGGACCATATCCAGTTTGTAATCGGGAAACCGAACGATACCGGCCGAATTCAGCAAATGCCGCACGGGCATATACCCCAGACCGGCTTCGAGCGCGTCGGTACACCGCCGGAAGGTTTCGTACTGCTGCTGCGAAAAGGCGTTGAACTGCGACTCGTCGGCCCCGACCAGATGGCTGAATACGGTAGCCACCCGCAGCTCGGGGTGCTCGCGCAGGTAGTCGATGACGCCGGGCAGTTCGCTCTCCAGAAAACCGAGCCGGTGCATGCCCGTATCGACCTTGAGGTGAATAGAGGGCACGGATAATGGGGCCGGCACGCCCCCCGATCTGTCTTTCAAGAACCGCACCCACTCCTGCAACAGGCGCAGGCTGTACATTTCCGGTTCCAGCCCATATTCACGTAGCGTGGCAAAGGTTTCGGGCGCAGGATTCATCACCATGATCGGCAGGGTAATGCCATTCTGGCGGAGTGACACCCCCTCATCCGCATAGGCCACGGCCAGGTAGTCGACCCGATGAAACTGGAGCAGCTGAGCTACCTCGGCGCTTCCGCTTCCGTAGGCGAAGGCTTTGACCATAACCATGATCCGGGTATCGGCACCTACTTTCTCGCGGTAGTAGTTAAGATTGTGAGTCAGCGAGTCGAGATTGATTTCCAGCAGGGTTCCGTGGACTTTCCGCTGCAGCCGGTTTACGATACGCTCGAACGAAAATGGCCGGGCGCCCTTCACCAACACCGTACTATCGCGCAGGTCACCAACCCGGAACTGGGTCAGAAACTCCTCCGTAGTTTCGTAAAACAGGCTGTTGTCGGCAAAAAACCGGGCGTAGCGACCCATGACCGGCCCGATGCCCACAAACAAGGCCACCTCGCCCGACCGGATCAACCCCGCCACCTGTTCGTAAAGTTCCTCCTCGGGCTGGCCCGACTGTAATACGTCCGACAGGATAACCACCCGACGGCTCCGCGTGCTTTGCTGGTTCAGAAACCGAAGAGCCAGCGTTAGCCCCGCCACGTCGTTGTTGTACGAGTCGTCGATCAGTTCGCAATTATTGATGCCTTCTTTCTGCTCCAGCCGCATCGATACGGGCCGCAGCCGGTTCAGTCGCAACTGAAGGGCGTCCCCATCGAACCGGCGCAGGGTCAGCATCGTCACCAGACAGTGAATCAGATTTTCGACCGAAGCCGGATCGGTGAACGGTATCCGCAACTCATACGAACCCGCCGGGCCGGTCAGCAGCAACCGATCGGCGGTAAGGGTAGCCTGATAGAGCGCGTCTTTGCCGGTCAGCGACCAGGTCATGAAACGCATATCGGGGTTCACCGCTTTGAGCAGGAGCCGGATTTCTTCATCGACATCGCTGTAGTCGACACAATATACCAGCGAGCTGGCGTGAATAAACAGCCGTAGCTTCTCGGCTATTTTTTGTTTGCGGGTCCGGAAGCCCTCGTCGTGGGCGGTACCGATGTTGGTGAATATCCCCAGGGTAGGCCGGATAATAGCTTCGAGGGCCGCCATCTCGTGCGACTGCGAGATACCGGCTTCGAAGATGCCCAGCGTATGCCGCTCGTTGAGTTCATGTACCGACAGTGGTACCCCCAGCTGCGAGTTATAGCTTTTAGGGCTTCGGGCAATTACGTATTCGTCGGCCAGCAACTGAGCCAGCCATTCTTTCACAATCGTTTTGCCGTTACTACCCGTGATGCCGATCACCGGAATCCGAAACTGCCGCCGGTGTTCGGCCGCCAGTTTTTGCAGCAGGTGCAGGCTACTGTCGGCCTCGATAAACTCCGCGTCGGGGTAGTTGATCAGTTCGGCCCGCCGGTCAGGGCTGAGCGCCCCTCGCTCCACGACAAACTGACGAACGCCGGTCTGGTAGAGATCATGGATGTAATCGTGCCCATCGTGGTGGCTTCCACGGATGGCAAAGAAAACGGCTTCGTCGGCCGAGCCGGCGAGCTGTCGGGAGTCGGTGAGCCAAACGGGCCGGATGGAATGTTGGGTTGGTGTCATAAGCAGATGCCCTTCTGATTACATCCAGCCCCGGCGCTTAAAGTAGATCACCTCGCCCACGGCGATAGCGGTCATACCGGCCAGCGTCCAGAAGTAACCGGTCTGGGTGCGTAATTCAGGCATATTATCGAAGTTCATGCCGTAGATACCGGCGATGAACGTCAGCGGAATAAAAATCGACGAAATAATCGTCAGTGTCTTCATGACCGAGTTCATGCGGTTGTTTACAATGGAGTAGTACACATCCATCAGCCCCGCAATCTGCTCCCGGTATGACTCCAGGGTTTCAATAACCTGGTTCACGTGGTCGGCCAGGTCGCGCAGGAACGGCATAGTCGATCGCTGAATCAGGTCCGACTCTTCGCGCAGCAGGACGCCCAGCATGTCGCGAAGCGGGTTGACCACCCGCCGGATATAGGCCAGCTCCCGTTTCAGCTGGTAGAGCGTAGCCAGCGTCTGCTGGTTGGCCCGTTGCTGCACGATATAATCTTCCAGCTCGTCCATTTTTTCACCGATCCGCTCGGTAATGACCAGGTAGTGGTCAACGATCAGGTCCATGAGCGCATACATCAGGTAATCAGGACCGTTCCGCCGGGTTTTACCCGACGACGCCTTGATCCGTTCGATGACGGGCTGAAAAATATCCATCGATCGCTCTTCCTGAAACGTGATCAGGAAGTTTTTCCCCAGCACCAGACTGATGTGTTCGGCTTCGATTTCCTGCTGCCGCCGGTTGTGGTGCAGCATCTTGAGAGTCACGTATACAATACTCTCGTTAGCCTGCGTATCGTCGTAGAGGTCAACCTTAGGCTTCTGCTCCACGTTCATCACGTCTTCGAGCAGCAGCGGGTGCAGCTGAAACTGCTCGCCCAGCCGCTGCACCACTTTTGGCTCATGAATGCCGTCGACGTCGATCCAGGTGATGTGCGGAATCTCTTCGGCGGGCAGGCGGCACGCGCTCAGCCGCGCATTATCGTCGACGTGGTAATCGGTGCTGTTATAGTCGATGCGCTTGATGCGGGTGGCATGCTGAATTTCTTCGCCTACGTAGGTAAGCGTACCGGGCGATGTACCGAGCATTTTCTCGGCCGAACGGTACCGTCGGTGTTTCGACATAAAGGGGCGTTTACGCGTGATTCCCTGCGTTTCGGACTCGTCTCCGTGACTGCCTTATTTTTTACGACCCAAAGATAAACCAAGTCGGCTGGTAGGTGGTCAAATGAACACAAATTCGTAGTTTACGACCATGCACCGCCCTTCCTTACTCATCGTTATTCTTGCCGGTCTGGTTACCGCCTGTAGCAGCGGCCAGACGGCCCTTCGTCACGGCCAGTTCGATCTGGCCGTGCAGCGTGCTTCGTTCCGGCTCAACCAGAACCCCGGCCTGAGCAAACGGGGCCATCGGCTGGCCGGGCTGGTTCTGAAAGAGGCTTTTGAACGAGCCTACCGGCAACACCAGACCACGATCCAGCGCCTGTCGGCGGCCGATAAACCCCGCCCCGGCGAGCCCGGTCCGTTTCGCTGGGAAGCCGTTCATGCTGAGTATGAGCAGCTCCAGACCCTGACCGATAACGCAGCCCGGTGCCGCAGCTGCGCCGACTGGCTTTCGGCGTATCCGGCCTCGTATGCCGACCGCCAGAACGAGGTTCGGCAACTGGCTGCCGAAGATCGCTACGAGCTGGCCGAAGAAGCTTTCGCCTACCGGGAAGAGAACCGGCTCGCGGCCCGGGATGCGTATGCAAACTATAAGAAAGCCCTCGACTGGGTACCTGATTACCGACAGGCCCGGGGCAAGGCCGCTGATGCGTTCCCGTTCGCCATCCTGCGCGTGGTCGTCGAACCCCTCAGCCCGACGAATGAAATCAGTTCGTCTGACAACGCCGAGCTGGAAAAACTTATTTTTAACGAGCTCAGGCAGAACGACATCCCCGCCCCTCTGGTACGACTTTACCCGCCCACCGAAACCGCGGGCGACGGCTATCTCATTCATGAGGTGGTTCAGATGCAGGTGACAGACTACGACTCCTACGATGAAAACCGTTCTTCATCGACGACAACGGTCTACAGCAATCAGGAGTACAAAGTGGGTGAGAAAAAAATCAACGACTCCACCACCGTCGACATCATGGAAAAAGTGTCGGGTAAGCTGACTACCTACCGGCTGGAGATCAGCGCTGAACTCGCCCTCCGGCTGCGCGCCCTCGACACCCAGACCGGCCGCGAACGCTGGCACGACACCGTCTGGGAGACCCGCAGCTGGGTAACCGAGTGGCAATCGTTCAGTGGCGACAACCGGGCCCTTAACGGAAGCAGTCTCCTGTCGGCCAACCCATTCCCCCCGTCGCGCTGGGAACTGTACCGCAGCATGCGCGACGAACTGGCCAGCGATGTTGCCCGCCGACTCCGGACCCGATACGCCCGCGAGGAACCCTAACAACCTTTCTGCTTACATAGCTTCCAGTTTTTAAAATTCGATACTGGTAACTGCGTTTACGTTCATCCACACCCCTGTTCACCATGCGTATTGTACAAGCTGCCGGCCTACTGGTCGGTGTCGTTGCTGCTCTGGCAGTGGCCTACCTGTCCATCAGTTACGCCCACTTATCTCCCAGCGTTCGGGCTAAAGAGCGGCTGCTGGCCAGCGCCCTCCGGAAAGCCGGGTACCAGCCCCGTTACTGGCTGATATCGGGCTACCGTCCCCCCTGGCTGAACCGGCTGATGCCCCTGTCAGCTAAAAAAAGCAGTCATCAGCAGGGTCTGGCTATCGATATTTGGGTAGGTGACATCAACCGGGACGGGAAGTGGACCGATGCCGATGTGCAGATCGTAGCCCGTCTGCTGGACAAACTGGACCAGACAAACCCGGCCAGCCAAGGCGGACTGGGACTTTATCATAAGTCGGCCCCCCGCATGGTCCACTTCGACGTATCGGGCAAACACCGGCATTGGGATTACTAACCGGGCCCTATCTTTACCGGCCCTAACGATTGCTTTTCATGGCTGACCCCGCCCTTCTTCATCTCGCCCAGGACCCGGTAATGGCCCGGATCATTGCCGCAACGCCGAGCCCGAAAATTTTTGGCGACTACGCCGACGACGTTTATCTGGCGCTGCTGGAAAGCATCGTTTCGCAGCAGATCTCGGTAAAAGCCGCCGACGCCATCTTCACCCGGTTTCGGGCGCTCTTTCCGGACGGGTACCCGCATGCCGATGCGCTGCTGGCCAAACCAAACGACGAGCTGCGCGGAGCAGGGCTGTCGGCCCAGAAGATCAGTTACCTCCGAAGCGTGGCGGAATTTTCGCTGAGCCGGGCGGGTCAGTCCGAAGAGGCCGAACTACTGGCGTTTGACCGGGCGCGCCTGGACCCGATGACCGATGAAGAGATCGTTCAATACCTGCTGCCGATCCGGGGCGTGGGCCGCTGGACAGTAGAGATGCTGCTTATGTTCGTACTGGACCGGCCCGATGTATTTCCGATCGACGATCTGGTTATCCGCCAGCGGGTTATCCGGGCGTACCCCGAACAGACGGAGGGGCTGACGGGCCGGGCGCTCTACAAGGTCATTCACCAGATTGCCGACGCCTGGCGACCCTACCGAACCACCGCTAGCCGCTACCTCTGGCGGTGGAACCCTACAGCCGTTTCACCAGCACCTGCACCTTAGACTGCACACTGATCAGGACCTGCACCCCGTCGGGCCGGACTACGATGCGCTGGGGTACCATACGAAACTGGTCTACATCCAGTGCCGTTTTCTCGCCCCCTTTGCTGCGCGCAAAAGCGGTTTCGATCTTGCCCGGAATCTGATCGATCTGGGTCCGGAGCGGAACGACCATGGCGGCCTGGAGGGTATCGCGCAAACGGTCGTGCAGAAGCCAGTCGGCCGTGGCAAAAATGCGTTCCTTAGTATCGACGTCGAAGTCAACGTATTCTACTTTGAGCGTGTTGTTGAGGGTGTCGTAGGCCGGCTGGCCCCGGAAGTAAAGCGTACCGTTGACGGAACCCCGCACGTCGGTTCGCAAAATCAGCGACCGTCCGTTGCCGTATACGGTAGCGTTCTTGACGGTAATATTTCCGCCGGCCAGATCCAGCTTGCGCTCGGGCAAACTCCGGGTCAGCACCCGGTTCAGATCGGCATACGGAATAAACGCAAGCACCTGCAGCCGCGATGCGCCGGGCAGCTTGTTGCGCCGTTGCAGCCGGGGCAGCTTTTCCAGCTCAAGCTCAACCGGTCGGGGACCAACGCGCGTTTCGACCCGGAAGGCGATCTGCAACGGCACTGTAATACGTTGCCGGTTACCATAAACCGGGGCTGCGGCCACACTGAACGGACGCGGTATCAGCCATAACTCCTCGGGCTTGCGCGTAATCCGGAGGGGTTTCTGTACGTCGCGCCAGACTTTTCGGATGTGTTTATCGAGCCGCAGCTCGTTATGAACGGCTTTGTCGATGGCGAGTTCTATCTCGGCCTTGCGCTTGTTCAGGATTGTATCGGCCAGTTTGGTGATGTTGACCCTGATACCCAGCAGCCGCACCGTAGGCTTCTGTATCCACTGGTAATTCTCGAAGCGCGAGCGGGTAGCCAATCGCCAGTTTTCGCCAACGGTCAGGGGCGATGCAAAATTGACCGACAGCGCGCACAGGGTTCGTCGTTTCCGGTGCTTGCGGAGACCGATGGGGTTGCTGTACCAGACTTTCAGCGGAGCCGACAGATACACCCGCTGTCGGTCATACCGAATCTGTACCGGACCGGTCCGCTCGACCCGTAGTCGCCAGGCCTCCCCTTTCTTGCCTTCAAACGTTTCTTCCGTAACCAGCACCGGGTTGAGCGACTGGTTGATCTTGCGTTCGAGGTCTTTGATCTGGAAGGTAATATCTCCCGCCACATACGAAATAGGATCAGGTATGGCTGGTTCAAAATCCTGCTGGGCCGGCGCTTTGGACCGAACCCGGTTACAGCTAACCGAAAGGCTAAAAGCCAGCGCAAAAACAATAAATCCGATGATCCGTTGAGCATTCATTTGCTACAACAAACCATCGGATTGCCAAAATGTTAGCCTACTAAAAAAGTAGTCTTTATTTCCGAATAAGTACTTTAGGCGCCGAATCCGTTTCGCAACCGCATCCTTTACCACAACCAGCCTGTTTTACCGCCACCGACCGGTAAGCTCGCCAGCCCAGATAGCCCAGTGCCAGTCCCAACAAAAGTAGTATGATCAGCTCCTGCATGACAACGCGATTGTAACGATGAATGATAAACGATAAACGCGATTGAGATCAATATCATTCATCATTCATCATTCATCATTCATCATTCATCATTCATAAAAATCATTTCCAGCCGTTGCGCTCGGCGAGTCGGTTGATATGCTGGTAGTGGTGCTCGCTATGCCAGGCGTAATGAGCGGCCTGCTCGGCGAGGGTGTAGGTATAGCCGCTGCCGGGATGGTAAAACGTACGGGCCAGACCCGCTTCGTCGAGCTGGCTCAGCACAGCCACCCAGCGCTGGTGCAGACTACGCAGAATAACCAGCGACGGCGCGATATCGAGCCGTGAGTCGGGCAGCGTGGCCCAATCGCCTTCTTCGTAGGGTTTTATGGTTGGATTGGCTTCGGTCAGGGCTAGCTTGGTTCGTATGTAGCCGTTCATGTGGCTATCAGCCACGTGGTGTACCAGTTGACGGACAGTCCAGCCTTCGGGGCGGTAGGGCGTATCGAGCCGGTCGTCGCCCCACTTTCCCACTAGTTCGGTTAGCTTTATGGGTAACTCGTCGAGGCCGACGATATGCTGGCTGGTTTCGGCAGTACTGTAGGACTGGCCGAAGGTAAATGTACCGATCGGGTACCGAAGCGCGTTAAAATCCTGCGTAGATGATCCGATATTCATTTTTAAATTGAACTGGGTTAGGTCGACACATGTATCTGGGGGTGTGAAGTACGTTTTTTATCGGGAAACCGCATCATATTAACCAGAATACCCCAAAAGTTGTCTATAGTCTATGCAGGCTCGTAGCAACAGAGTTTATCAATCTGCTAGCACTGGATTACCATGGTCGTACGATCAACTTGTTACGAACTGCACACGGTCACATTGATAGACGAGGCAAGCCATGTGGACAAGCTGACAGGTTTTTGCAGCCTGTAGAAGAAAATAGCCCGGCCACGGTGCCTGCTGACGGCAACTGGCGGGCCCCAAACCAACAACCGGCTGTCACTTTTTGGGGCTTAGTGTTCCCTAAAATTCCATTTGGAATTATCGCTGTTGACATCGAATTCCGCCAGTGTCGGGGTGCTATCTCCCGAAGAGACCAGCGCCAGCTTCTTTTTTGAATTTGGCACGATCTTAGGCATTATCCGGTAACTGCCGTCTGTCAGTTGATCGATTCGCCACAACTGTTCAGGGGCACCGGTAAACGCCGGTACCGTTGTTAGTTCGGCATCGGCAGTAGCCGCCAGGGCCCGATCGGTTCCGGCCAGCACGATCTTGTAATAGGGTCCACCCAGATAGCCGGTGGTATCCGGCGCATCGGTAATGGTCCATTTCTGGTGGGGGCGCGCCATATAGTCGCCTATTCTTACCTTGATCTCTCCGGTTGGCCAGTTTTTCACGACATCGGCTAATTGCTGGGCCGGAACGGGCTTTATGGGGTCGTTGCTGGGCTGGCCAAAGCCGCGTACAACGGGCATTCGGGTGAAATCAACGGCCAGTTCGAGACCATAGCCTCGTCGGACCGATTCGATTTCATACGTACCTTCTCTAAACTTTTCACCGGCAAGCGGCCACCCGTCTTTCCAAACCACCGGCAGTATGCCCAGCACACTTCGACCACCCTGCTCCAGATCGGCTTCGTAATGGAGAGACATTTTTTCAACTCCTTGCTCCAGTATGATGTGGCCAAAATGCCCGGGGCCAATCAACCCTCCCCGGGTAGCCACTACCAGTTTACCGCCCCCTTCCAGCATACTTCGGCCTACGTTATCGAGGTAAGGGCCGGTTATTTTTTTAGATCGACCCACTACCACATTGTAGGTCGAGTTGGCCCCATCGCAGCAACTGCCGTGCGTGGCCAGCAGGTAGTACCAGCCGTCGCGGTAGACGAGCGTACTGGCTTCGCAGACGATGGCTACATCTACCGGTTTGTTCCCGGCCTTGAGTTTCCCGGTTTTGGGGTCTAGTTCAATCAGGCGGGTATAGCCAAAATAGGTACCGTAGGTGAGCCATAGTCGCCCGGTAGTCGGGTCCAGCATCAGGCCGGGATCAATGGCGTCGTTCTCTTCGTAGCCATCGGAGGTCGCTACCACAATCGGTTCGGAGTACTTGAAATCAGGGGATTTAGGGTCCAGACTCTTGTTCCACATGGTCAGAATAGCGCCTTTGTGGCTGGGAGAACCACCGGTGGCTCCGTAGACAACCAGGTAACGATCCCCAATTTTGAGAACGTCGGGGGCCGCTCCCCCACCCGGCCTTACCCCACCACCGTACCAGGTCCAGCCATCGTCAGAGATCAACCCGCCACCGCCGGTGCCGAAGGTGAAATACTTACCGTCACATGCAGCGATCGTTGATGGATCGTGGATAAACGGTCTTCCGATCTGGGCTAGTACGGTTTGCGTTATCAATAAGACAAGTAAGGTTATCAGGCCAGTTACGTGCATTCGTTTCATGAAGCGGTTCGTTTTACTACCATGGGGTTTTATCAGAAGGGCTTTTGTCATACCGACGGAAGGGTCTCTGGGAATTCAGAAAGTAAATCCTTCCATTATCAGGATGACAAAAAATGGATGCCATCAGTTAGCCAATTACTCGGATCCAATTCGGAAGTTTTTCACGGGTGTCCCTTTTTCGTCCAAAAAGCGAACGCAGAAATTAGCCATACCCGGCCCGTTTATGACGGCTCCCCGGATGATGTTTCGTCCCTTCTTCAGCGTTAGTCGGGCCGAGGTGCCATTATCGGCAATCATGTCCCGGTCGCCGGAAAGCAGCAGGGCTTCCTGACCATTCAACCACCACATGCTGCCGGAATTACAGCCTGCCGCCATCCGGACATTTTGCATTTCTTCGGGGCAATCGATGACCGTGACCAGCCAGACCAGTATGCCGTATTTGGGCTTGTTAAGGGCGTAGGTAAAATGGTATAAATTGACGTTGAAAGCCTTGCTGTCCAGCGCGTACCACCTTAGTTCCTGAGTTCCCATCTTTACGGTTTCGCCAGACCGGGGAACGGTGGCATAATCGCTGGAGAAGTTATCGGCCGAAAACGTGGTTCTGAGGTAGTTGTCGGTGAATATATTATTTCGGGCGATATCTTTCTTCACGGGTTCCAGCATCAGCCACCGCTGAATAAAGCCCCTAGCGTCCGGTGTTTTTTGGGCGGCAGAGGCCGGTATGAAGTGTCGGGATAGCGTATGGGTCGTATCGCCTTTTATCGGTATGGGCGGGAGCGGAAGTCGCTGACCCGGTCCCTGCGCAAAGGCGGTAAAGCCACCGGGTTGGCAGGTGGATAAAGCGACCAGAGTTACCCCCAGCAGCCAGGGGTTGCGTAGTCCATTCATAGCAGATTTCTCGGGTAAGGGTCCGTGTTTCTACAGTAAGCGTAGTTTGGCCAAACCTACTTAGTGAAGCGAATCGACCAGAACGAAGACGGGTTAAAGCATCATAAAAGTCTATCTGACAATACGATGATAATCTGTACGCACAGCATAGCCTCCTGGCAAATCAGTACGGTGTGCCGACAGGGCTTGGATACGGTGAAAATGAGTGAGCCAGGGTTGATCCTGCATCCATTCAACAAAAGGCAAGGCCATTATACACCCTTGCGCTATTGAGCGACATCTGCCAGTGACTAGTATATGTTGCCTAGTCATAAGGCCTATAATTGAAACAGTACGCTCATTGCTGTCACTTTTGCCGGAGTCTACTTTTGTAGTCATCCTCCACTGAAAACGGCAATGAAAACGAAACGCAGGCTAACGGATGGGCTTCTTCGCAAAAAGAGCCTTTACAGAAAGCGGTCCCGTGGCCGCAGCTCATACCGATTCAAGCCAGACAGAACAGGTTGCTCAGGCTGGTGCTCGTATGGTTAGCAGGCGGCCAGCATCCATCCCTGCCCAAGCGTGTAAATGTATTCTGAGTATCAGTACTGACCAGCCAGCTGCTTTTCGTGGATGGCTGCACTTCCTCACGACGACATTAGGAGACTAACAATACCGTTGACACTTCATCATGGAAACGAACCAACAGCATATAATCAAGGTAGTCCAACACCTGCTGGAAGGGCTAAACGTACGGGTAACACGCCGAACTGTTCGCCAGGCGCTTGAGTCGCATCCTGCCTTTCCGAGCCTGGCGAGTTTAACCGACGTCTTTAGTGAATGGGGCATCGAAACAATGGCCGTTTGCCTGTCAGACAGCCACCTGCTGGAAGTCAGTTATCCGTTTATTGCCCAGCTGGACACCAACGACGAGGTGGAGTACGTGGTAGTGACCCAGGTTCAGGGAGCTGAGATTGTCTATTTTCATCCCCAGGCGGGTTTGGTTCGCGAGCCCATCGCGACGTTTGGTCGGCGCTGGCAGGGGATCAGCCTGCTGACCGAAGCCAACAAAACCTCGGGAGAGAGCCAATACGAGGCTAAGCATCGGCAAGAAGTGCAGGCATCATATCGGCGCCCGTTCTTTTATACCGCCCTCACCTTGCTGGCTATGTTGATCGCCATACAGGCTCCCTCCTGGTCCTGGTTAGCGCTGTTTGCGGGTAACGTGGCCGGTCTTTTCGTGTGTGTCGCCCTCTGGTCCGAAGAAGCCAGCCAGAGTGCTTTTTCGTACCTGAAAAAACTATGCGGTATCAGTCCCAAAACGGATTGTCATCAGGTCGTTAATTCACCAGCGGGAAAACTGTTTGGCTGGTTCAGCATGGCCGAGATTGGGCTTGTTTATTTTGGTAGCTGCCTATTGGCAATGGCCTGGGGTGGGGCGCTGGTGGTGAGCACACTGGCGTGGCTGAACGCTGCTGCACTGCCCTATACGATTTTTTCGGTGAGCTATCAGGCGTTCGTCCTGCGTAAATGGTGTACACTTTGTCTGATTGTGCAGATCACCCTTTGGCTTACTTTCGGCCTGCACGGCTGGGTAGCCAATGGCTATGGGACGGCCTTTACCAGCGTTTCGGTAGCAAGTCTGCCGCTGGTAGCCGCTGCTTTTCTACTGGTGAGCCTGACCTGGGTTTTTGTTAAGCCTCTTCTTGAGCATACGCGAACCATCCGGCTGACCGAACGGGCGCTGGCTCGGTTCAAACGCAGCGATACGCTGTTTGTTACCTTGCTGGACGCCCAACCCGTAGTTGCCATGGAGACAATGCCGGCCGAACTGGTGTTGGGAAATCAGGATGCGCCCGTTACGATTACAGTTGTCAGTAATCCCTTCTGTGTACCCTGTGCCGATGCGCACGCTATACTAGAGAAGATACTGGCTATCTACCCCGACGAGGTACGGGTTATCGAGCGGTTTGCCGGCAATACCCGGCCGGAGTACTCCGACTCCAATCGCATAGCGCAGCACTTAATTGGACTAAGCGGGCAGCCCATTCTCCAGGAGGCTTTGCACTCGTGGTATACTTATAAGGATTTTGAGCTACTGCAGGCAGCTTATCCCGCCGATCCCACCATTGACACTGCCAGGGCCCACCACCAGCACATGGCTTGGTGTGACAGGACCAAAATAGAATATACACCATCCGTTTTCGTTAACGGGCGATTGCTGCCCGACTTGTTTACAATCAACGACTTACTGGTGCATCTGCGGTACGTCATAAGCCGTTGCGAGACATCCGGCGTTCTGACTCACTAATCGAAAGAACCAATGGCTTTTCCTTTCTTTCGCCAGTACGATCTAATGGATTGCGGGCCGGCCTGCCTCCGCATGGTTGCCCGCTATTATGGCCGGCAGTACAGCCTGCAATCCCTGCGGGAGAAAATAGATATGAGCCGGGAAGGCGTTTCACTGCTGGGTATAAGTGAGACAGCTGAAGCGCTTGGTTTTCGGACAATGGCGGTAAAGATTTCCTTCGACCAACTTTTTTACAAAGCTGTGCTGCCCTGTATTGTACATTGGCAGCAGAATCATTTCATCGTTGTCTACCGAACCCAGAAAAGCCGATTGGGCTGGCTGGCTTCGCCACGGCGCGTGTTTGTGGCCGACCCGGCGCTGGATCTACTCGAACTGACAGAAGAAGAGTTCCTGGATGGATGGGTCGGCACTGACCGTTCGGAGAAAGCAACGGGTGTAGCCCTGTTGATCGAGCCCACGCCCGCCCTGGTCGATCTGGATGACGAACCGCGCACCGGAGCCGTGGGTTTTAGCCGTCTGTACGGGTACCTCTGGCCATATCGTTCTCTGTTGATTCAGTTAGTGCTCGGCATGCTGGTTGGTAGTGGCCTGCAACTAATCCTTCCTTTCCTGACCCAGTCAATTGTCGATGTTGGCATCAATACCCACAATATTGGTTTCATTCATCTGGTACTTTTTGCCCAGCTGGCGCTGTTTGCCGGGCGGACCACTGTCGATTTTATCCGGAGCTGGATTCTGCTGCATGTCAGTGCGCGCATCAATCTGCAACTGCTCTCCGATTTTTTCATCAAGCTGATGAAGCTCCCCATGTCCTACTTCGATGTCAAGATGATGGGTGACATCATGCAGCGCGTTGGCGACCACCAGCGGGTTGAGAATTTCCTGACGGGCCAGACGCTGTCAACCCTTTTTTCGGTCCTGAATCTGGTGGTTTTTGGTCTGCTGCTGGCGGCCTATAACTCGACCATTTTCTTAGTCTTCCTGGTGGGCAGCGTCTTGTATGGCCTTTGGGTAAAGCTCTTCATGAAGCAACTCCGCAAAATCGATTACCGCTTATTCGATATGTCGGCGCGGAGCCAGGGGGCATTGGTGCAACTGATTCAGGGAATGCAGGAAATAAAGCTGCACAACTGCGAAAAATCCAAACGGTGGGAATGGGAGCAGCTACAGTTAAAGCAACATCGGGTGCAGATTAAAACACTGGCGCTGAGCCAGTATCAGCAAGCCGGGGCGTTTTTTATCCACGAAGGAAAAAACATATTCATTACTTTTTTGTCCGCTCAGGCCGTTATTGAAGGCAACCTGACCTTAGGTGGCATGCTGTCCGTACAATATATCATTGGTCAGCTCAACAGCCCCATTGAGCAGCTGATCCGGTTTGCTCAATCCTGGCAGGAAGCGCAGATCAGTTTGGAGCGACTCAATGAGATTCACCAGTTAGCGGATGAGGAACCGGTCGATACACCGCTGGTAACCACCCTCCCTGCCCGGGGAGGTATCCGGCTACAGGATGTGACGTATAGCTATCCCGGCGCCGGCAACGGGCCTGTTCTCCAGGGAGTCAGCCTGCGTATTCCGCCGGGAAAAATAACGGCCATTGTCGGATCGAGCGGTAGCGGAAAAACTACGCTGCTAAAGCTGCTGCTGAAAGTATATGATCCGACCGCCGGTGAGGTGTTGATTGGCGAACCATTGCCCCATACCACCCGATCGCGTTCGGCTCAGGGACCAGCATCGCCCACGCCCAACGCCCGGCCGGGTAATGCCTCGGGACTACGGCTTAGCCAGATCAGTCATCGGGCCTGGCGCAGGGAGTGCGGTGTTGTCATGCAGGATGGATTCATCTTTTCGGATACCATACTACGGAATATTGCGGTTGGCGACGAGTACCCCGATCCGGCAAACGTGAGCCATGCCCTGCGCATTGCGAATCTGCAGGATTTTATCGACACACTCCCCCTGGGGCTGAGCACAAAAATTGGGGCAGAAGGAAACGGGCTTAGTCAGGGCCAAAAACAACGGATTCTGATTGCCCGGGCGGTCTATAAAAATCCCCAATACATCTTCCTCGACGAGGCAACCAATGCGCTGGATGCTAATAATGAACGGATTATACAGGAAAATTTAAACGACTTTTTCCGCGGGCGTACCGTCATTGTTGTAGCCCACCGGCTCAGTACGGTAAAGCATGCCGACCAGATCATCCTGATGGATAAGGGTCGTATTGCCGAAATCGGTACGCACGCCGAATTGACCGCCCGACGGGAGGGCTACTTTCATCTGGTCAGAAATCAACTCGAATTAGGAAATTGATTCAAACGCATATGATCCCATCGCCCCGAACCGCAGCAAAGACATCAACCCGGCCCCCGGAACCGCCAGCCCGGGTCACTTATGATGCCGCCGGACGGTCAGACGCGCTGAGCGAAGTACTCGCTCACCCCCCGTCGTCCATTGTACGATGGGGTACGTCCGTATTCCTGGGGGCGCTGATTTTGTTACTGGCCGGGGCCTGGCTAATCCACTACCCAGACGTTATTCAGGGCACGGTACTGATCACGACGGAACGCCCTCCGCTCAAACTGCTGGCCAAAGCCAATGGACGCTTAACGGCACTCCTGGTTCATGACAATGCGATGGTGAAGCGGGGAGCGCTACTGGCCGAGATTGAAAATACGACCCGGCTGGAAAACGTACCGGCATTACGGCGGTTCATAACCGACGCCCGCCAGTTTCTGAACGACCCAACTCTTCCGTTACCCCTACTGGCCGACCACACAACGCTGGGCGATGTGCAGGAAGACTATAATCAGCTTGTGAAAAGTTACCGGGACTATAAACGCCTGCTCACCGATGCCTATTACGGTCAGCAGGCGCGTACACTGCGTCAACAAATTGGTGACTATCAGCAGCTCATTGACCTCAACGAGCGACAGCTAGCCCTCATTGAGCAAGAGTACACGAATGCCGACCAGACCTACCAGATAAATGCGTCCCTGTATCGACAAAAACTATACGCCCGGCTGGAGTTTCTGGCTATGGAAAACAGCTATCTGCAAAAGAAGAAAGAACGGGAAAGTTTCCGGAAAATTATTGTCGAAAACCGCCTGACCCTGACGGATAAAAACCAGCAACTCTCCGAACTAACCCACCAGTTTTTACAGCAGACCCGTGCCCACCGCGACAAGATCGACCAGCACATTCGCAGCATTGAGAATGCCCTGCAGATCTGGCAACATACCTACCTGCTCACGGCCCCTGCTGACGGCAGAGTCCTTTTCCTTAAGCAATTGAACCAGGATCAACCGGTTCGTACGGCAGATACACTGTTTGCTATATTGCCGGCCATCCAGCAGCCGTTTGTGGGGGTTGTCACAGTAGCTGCCCCTGGTACCGGTAAAGTAGAGGTTGGCCAGTTGGTTATTCTTAAACTTAATGATTTCCCGGCCCGCGAGTATGGCGTACTGCGGGGGCGGGTAACCGCCATTTCCCCCACAACGACGCCCGGCCGGTACCGGCTCAGCGTGAGCTTACCCAATGGGCTGCTCAGCAGCTACGGCCAACAGCTTAAGGTTACCTCGGAAGCCTCGGGTTCGGCGGAAGTGGTTACCAACGACCTGCGACTACTGGAGCGGGCTTACCAACGTTTACGGGGAGGGTTCGAATGATGAAGCAGTTTCTAAGTCAAGGTATCATACATCGATAACGCGTAAGGCAGCAGTTGGTGATGGCCCTGAAGGTTCAGCTTTTTCATGATGTTATGCCGGTGATTGTTAACAGTAGCCACACTCCTGCATATGCGGTCCGCAATCTGATTATTAGTGAAACACTGTGCAATCAGACACAAAATCTCCCGCTCGCGACTACTAAGCCGGTTAAGGTCACTCATCGTGGCCGGTTTGGGAGGCAATTTGGCCGCCAGTTCTTCAACTACCTGATGCGCCAGCGGAGTAACGTATTCGCGGTTCTCCAAAACCTCCTGTACGCAATAGAACAACTCGGCAAAGCCCGAGTTGACAAACAAATACCCTTTCACATTTAACTTGAGAGCTTCCGCCAGGAAATCGGGCCGACGGCTTTTTGCATAAATGATGCACTTAATCGGCATCCGGTGTTCTTCAATGTAGCGCACAATGTCAATACCGCTAAGACCCGGCATTTCGGCACCTAATATGACCAGGCTTGGGTATTGTTGCTGAATGAGCCTTAGTGCTTCACGCCCGTCTGTTATGCAGCCGCGCACATAAAGTCGCCTGGCCTGTAACGATTCTTTCAATGTTTCGCACAATAACATATCCTGCTTCGCGATCAGGATACCACCAGGTGGAATTGGTTGAGTTAGCATGGAGTAAGGAAGTATCAATAAGAGATATCGCAATACTACATTTTTGTTGCAGAATAGTACAACTATTTCTCTAATTATATTCGCAATAAAAATAGATTTAACAAATTGACTATGAGTATATTATTATCACAACTGACAGTTATACTTTCGCCCGATCGAGTTGCGCATACAGGGCTGATGGTTGCTCTTGCGATAAAAATAGTTGAACTAGTTAATAAAGATCTGCCTGTACCGGAGAACGTACTTGCTGTTGGCTGTCGATAGTGGCCTTGAGCTGGCTTATCCTTGTCTTAAACGTATCATCAGCCAGCAACTGGTCGACTCGCAGTCGGATTACAGACGCCGGATCGCTGATCTGGCAACGCAGTCCAATTTTATGGTAAACGATACGGGCTATATTACCGGGCGTATCTTTATGTATATCGGCAGGGTTATCGATCCCCAGCATCGGAACAGTGGCCGCCATGCATTCTTTTATTGAGTTGAGGCCACCATGAGTAATCATCAGCGCACAATGGGGAAGTAGCGCTTGCTGGTTGAGGTAGCTGACCACCTGTATATTAGCCGGAATGGCAGCCGGATCAAATGCGTCGCTGGCCAGGGAGCGGCCCGTTGAAATCACCACCTGGTAGGTGGGTAGCCCACCCAATGCTTTTAGTAGCTGATGAATAAACTGGGTGTATTGTGCGGCATCATTACCCGCCAGCGTGCCAATTCCACAATAAATCAATGGGACATTCGGTCTCTTCTGTGCCAGTATGGCTTTGGTTGTATCATCGATCGGCTGAGCATCCTGATTCCAGTAATGCAGCACCCGCTCATCGGCTGAGTGTCTGATCCAGGGATACTCGAACGTATCGTCCATCAGAATCAATGTCTTAACCCCAGGCAAGGCATCATAGCAATACATAGCCGACTGCCGACTAGACCGAACGGCTACCCCTAAACGTTTGGAAAGTCGGTGCTGAAAATAGTCGTCGGTCCGGCCCGCAAAAGCAACAGCATTGACCGTCTGACGGATGGTTTTCGTCAGAAATTGCCGAATCCAGAGGTATTTGCAATACCACGAACTACCCCAGCCACCACTGGCCACGTATCCCGAATTCAGCGGAGGGACGTGAGCCGCCCGGCGCGTAGATAATTTTGTGTTGATCAGATAGATAGACGAGGTAAAGGACTTAAAATAAGCATAGTAGTGGTTCAGGTGCTCGTCGAGGTAGATAACATCGGGTTGTTGCGATTTGTACAGCTTATGTGCAGCCGCGATACCCTGTACGAATTCACGATAACGGGCTCGCAGGAAACCAGGATCAGTAGCCGACTTCAGGAAAGTACCAAGAAAACTGGTCAACGTAGTTACTTCATAGGTAGGCATGTAGGTAAACGGCACGAAGTCAAAGCCATTTCGTACTACGAGGTCAGCGACAGACGGTGTACCACCAAAGACAATCGTAAAGCCCCGATCACGCAGGTCATTGGCCAGTCCGAAGCAGGGCGTGTAATGACTGGGCGTGGGCAACATTAAAAATAAGGCTTTTTTCATATTCGCTCACCTCTACGCCCGGCCGGTACAGGGTATGCCGAAGGGGCACGATACTGATGACAACCTATGACGTGTATGACAAGGGGGTTTAAGAAAAAGGGAACGCTCGGTACTACGAAGTACGAGCGTTCCTGGGGTTGGTTTTAATTACAGGGAGGGAAGTTCGGAAGCGTGTTGCTGCAGCCTGACCCGCCACCACCACCGCCTGGAGGTCCACAAAGTGTTGAGCAATCCCCTGGGGTACCACTGGGGAAGCCGATGAGTGAGCCATTACAGACGCAGTACCGGGTGCTGCCTCCTTTAATACTTTTTATCTGCTCCCTTGACAGTAGCGCATTGGCGAGTTCCTGAATTTTCTTTTTCATGTGTTACTTGTGACTATGTTTGTTGATGAAGCATGTACTGGTTTCCAAGACCGCATCTTCCGTGCACTGAATATCGGCCTTAGTATGGATCAAAGGTAGGCTCCTGCGCTTCGCTCATCAATAAGCGATATAGTTCATTTATTGGCACTAACAGTAGTAGAAGCCTATCAGTTTTTATGCATGTATATCTACAACTCAGCTTATTTCAGTGTCTTTGCCCCACTTTTTTGTGAACGGATTTCGCCGTTATTCAGTAAACAAGTAACCGTTGGCGTTCAAGACAATCAGGCCATCCACTCGTTCAGGGTTACCCTATCTTCCGAACAATTCAGAGAGCACCCGGCCGGCCATGGTAACGCGCTTACCTAATGATCAGATCTGGCGACCCTGCTTCCGGAACTGGCCCGGTGAAACACCAAACCGGCGCTTAAACAACCGGGAAAAATAATAGATGTCGGCAATGCCCACCTGTTCAGCGATAGCCTGTAAGGTCAGCGAGCTTGTCATCATCAGCAGCTGCGCCCGCTCCAGCCGTTTGTTGATGATGTAATCGATGGGACGTATGCCCAATAATTTCTGAAACTGGCGGGAAAAATAGTCCGTATTCAGATGCTGGAGAGCCGCGAGTTGCTCCACATTGATTTTTTCGGCCAGATGGGTATGGATGTAATTCAGCACCGATCGTAGCTGGATACGAGCCCCGGCCTGCTGGCTGAGGTCGTCGCTCTGGAGCCCTACAAACCGGGAAAGTAGCTGTAAGAGAATGCCCTGCGTTTCCAGAAGCTGACCGGCCGACTGCCCAGGCCCGGACTGATTGAAACTGAGCAGGTTCGGCTGGTTATCGTACACCTTCGGATCGATGTTCTGAAGGCTCCGTGCCGGGTTAAGTGCCAGCAGCCGCTCAAACACCCGTTGGTCGATCTCCAGCGCCGGCATCTCATAGCCAAAGGGAAGTACATCAAATACAGACAGGCCGTTTTCGGTCTCCTCCAGCATGGATACGTAAAACTGCGTCATACGGCTATCGCAGTGATAGCGGCTGAGTGAAAAACTCGGAATCAGATAAAGCCAGCCTGGCCGTAGCGTGAACTTCTGTTGATGGTGCCATACCCAGGCCTCGCCGTCCGTAACCAGGTAAAGTCGACTGAACGGGCTGATAACGCCATCAAACTGCCACTCAGCTCCTAATTGCGTATAGCCACAGTGCAATAACCGGAGCTTAAGCGTTAACAGTGCATCCATACAAATCAGTCCAGATTGGTGATATATACCCGTTTATAGTAATCAAAAGTCGGATTTGTGCAAATTAATTACAACTGTGTTCATTGTACAGGCTGACTTTAGCCACTACTTTTGAGTCAATTGCATCCCGGAATCAGTCAATTGTACTGCTATATGCCTTCTACCGAACTTTGGGGTCGTCTTCATCCGCTGCTGGTGCATCTGCCCATCGGCATCCTGCTGTTTGCAGTAGGCTTGATGGTCTACGGTCGGCTGAAGAAGCTGGACGTCGAAGCAGCCGTGTCGTTAGCCTGGGGCCTGGGGGCCGCATCGGCCCTGCTGGCCTGCGGGGCGGGCTGGTTACTGGCTCAGTCCGGAGATTACGATGCCGACATGGTGGCCAGGCACCAGTGGGCCGGGTTAGCGACAGCCGGGCTGGCCACCCTGACGTTTTTGTTGAAACAGTACCGGTGGCCAGTGGCCTTCATCACGGTTGGGCTGCTCACCCTGGCGGGGCATTACGGCGGTAACCTGACCCACGGTCAGGATTACCTGTTTCCTGATACCAGGCAGCTGGTCGAACAGGAACCGGCGGCTCAGCCAGCCATAGTTTCTCAACCCACTGCCCTGCAAACCGACTCGGTCGATAGCCGCGATAAGCCGATTATTCGACGAACGTTTTTGTACCGGGATCAGGTAGTGCCGATTCTGAAAACAAAATGCTATAGCTGCCACTCAGCCACCAAGAAAAAAGGCGGCTTACGGCTCGACACCGAGGTGTTTATCAGGCAGGGCGGCAAAAATGGCAGCATCCTGACCGCGGGTAATGCGCGGAAAAGCAAGCTGTTTACGTATCTGCTGTTGCCCGAAGGTGACGATAACCACATGCCTCCGAAAGGCAAGCTGCAGCTGACTCCCCAGCAAATTACGACGATATACCACTGGATTCAGAAAGGCGCTTCCTTCAGCGAACAGGTCGATACCCTCCAACCCACCCGGTCGAACCAGCTGGTCGCCCTTGCGGACGTGATTCCATCTTTACCCCTCGCACGCTCAGCCGACTCCAGCCACTCAATAGCGGACGAGATCGGGCCCCGGCCCATTAGTCTGGAATCGACCGTGTTGGCCCGGCCGGTCGATGCAGCCAGTCCGACAACACTTGCCAGACTGACCCAACAACAGGTGTCGCTGTCGAAACTGACCGATGGTGCCAACTATTTGTCGGCCAACTTCGTCAACGTAAAAACCTATAGTCCGGCCCTGCTGGCAGCCCTGGGCGAAGTAGGCGCACAGGTGGTTCATCTGCGGTTGAGCGGCCAGCCGGTGACCGATGCGGATCTGGATCCGCTGGCTTCGCTGACGAACCTGACCCGGCTCAATCTGGCCCGTACGTCCATAACCGATAAGGCATTGACTGCCCTGACGGGCCTGCCGAATCTGGAACAGCTAAACCTGTACGGGACGGCCGTAACCGATGAAGGGCTGGCTACCCTGGCCCGTTGCCCGAATTTAAAAGTCGTCTATCTGTGGCAAACGAAAACCACTCCCGAAGGGATTGAACAGCTGCAAAAGCGCCGGCCCAATCTGAAAATAGACACTGGAACGGTACAGCTGGCCCGGCCAGATTCAACTAAAATCCTATAAACGTAACGAGTTGGCATGATACGATACATCCTTTTCGTTCTGACCAGTACAAGCTTGTCCTTCTGGTGGCTCCAGTCACCAACGGAAAGGGTACGGGTACCCGCCGACGGGGTTAAACTCCCGGCCGACGTGTCGGCGGCCTATGATAAGCTGCCTGCCCAGCTGGACTACAACCAGCACGTAAAGCCCATACTGTCGGATAAGTGTTTTGCCTGTCATGGCCCGGATAAAGCCAAACAGAAGGCTGGCCTGCGGCTCGATAGGGCGCAGGCGGCTTTTGGTCCGCTACCCGAAAATCCGGGTAAGGTGGCCATCAAGCCCGGCAGCTGGCAAAAAAGCGAAGCGGCCCTGCGTATCCTGTCTGGTGATCCGGACTATCAGATGCCCACCCCCAAATCGCATCTGTCTCTGTCGGCCGTTGAAAAAGCAACCCTTTTAAAGTGGATTAAAGACGGAGCCGTTTACAAACCGCACTGGGCCTTCGTGAAGCCCGACCGGAAAGCCGTGCCGACCATCAGTCAGCCCACGGCTTCCCCCGCGGTCAATGAAATCGATCAGTTTATCTTCAGCCGATTAGCGCGCGAGAAATTGGCACCATCGCCCGAAGCGCCTAAAGAGCTGTTGCTGCGTCGGTTATCGCTCGACCTGACTGGCCTGCCCCCCACCCTGGCCGAGCTGGATGCCTTTGTCAACGATGCCAGTCCCAACGCCTACGAAAAACAGGTAGACCGGCTACTGGGGTCGCCCCATTACGGGGAAAAGATGGCAACCGACTGGCTCGATCTGGCCCGCTTTGCCGACTCACATGGCTATACCGTTGACCGCCTGCGCGATATGTCGCCCTATCGTGACTGGGTTATTCGGGCCTTCAACCAGAACATGCCGTACCGTACGTTCATTCACCACCAACTGGCGGGCGATCTGATGAAAGGTGATACGGCCCTCCGCCCTGCCAGTAGCTCACCCACCCGCGACATGATGATTGCCACGGCTTTTAACCGGCTTCACCCGCAAAACATGGAGGGGGGTATCGTGGAAGAGGAGTTTCAGACCGAGTACGTTATGGACCGGACCAACACCCTGGGCGATGCGTTCATGGCCATTTCGCTGGGGTGCGCCCGCTGCCACGATCATAAGTACGACCCGATTTCGCAAAAGAATTATTACGAACTCTACAGCTTCTTCAACAACGTGCGCGAAGCGGGGCAGATTTCCTGGAACGATGACCTGCCCACACCCACCATGCTGTTACCCACCGAGCGGCAGGACGAACTGATTCGGTTCATGAAGTCGAAGATTTCTGAGCAGCAGTCCACCGTTGCGCAGGCCGAAACCAGCGCAAAGACGGCCGCCGGGCAGTGGATAGCGGCCAGGGCCTACCAGAAACTGGCTCCCCAGACAGTACCCCAGCAGGGCCTGCAGGGTTTCTACACCTTCGACGATTCGCTGACGAACCGCGTAAACCCGAAGCAGAAAGGCGTCATGAAACGCGACGCAGGAGACCCGGATAAACCTGTTTTTGAACGAACAAACCGGGGGCAGGTGCTGCTGCTGAACGGCGATGCCTATGCCGACCTGAAGGATGTGGGCGTATTTCGGCAATCGGACCCGTTTTCTGTTGGTCTGTGGGCCTGGTTCCCGAGGAGCTTCAGGGAAGGCGTTATTTTCCACAAGGGCAATGCCGAGCGGCTCTACAACTTCAAAGGATATCACTTGTTGTTGAAAAACAACCGCCTGGAGATCAGCCTGGCGCATACGGCCCCTTCGAACGCCATTACGCGGCAGAGCCAGGGGCCCATCCCCCGTGAAACCTGGGTGCAGCTAACGATGACCTACGACGGTTCGTCGAAAGCCGATGGCTTACGGCTCTACCTCGACGGGACAGAGCTACCCATGATAACAGTGGTCGATCAGTTGCAGAAAGACATTATCTTTTTCGAGCAGAAAGAACCGGCCCTGCAACTGGGGGGCTGGTGGCGCGGGCTGGGCTTTAAGGGCGGCAAGGTAGATGACGTGGTCGTATATGACCGCCCGCTGACCTCCTTCGAAATCGGTGTGTTAGCCCGAAAAACAAACTGGGCCACGCTGGCCGCTAAAGCGCCTGCCGACCTCAGCGAACACGACAGGTCTGTCCTGCAGGCCTATTACCTGTCGGCCGAAGACGCCGGGCTGAACGCGGCCCGGCAGGAACTACGCAAACGCCGGACGGCCCTCAGCGATTCGATGCGCCACGTGGCCGAAATTATGGTGATGCAGGAGATGCCGACGCCCAAAAAGACGTTCCTACTGCAACGCGGTCAGTACGATATGCCGGGGCAGGAAGTCTTCCCCAATACGCCGGACGCGATCCTCCCTTTTCCGGCCAACCGCCCAAAGAACCGACTGGGCCTGGCCGAGTGGTTAACGGATGCCAACCATCCACTGACGGCCCGCGTTGCGGTGAACCGCTACTGGCAGAATTTCTTCGGCACGGGCCTGGTCAAAACCGCCGAAGATTTTGGCAATCAGGGCGAAATGCCCAGCCATCCTGAACTACTCGACTGGCTGGCTGTGACATTCCAGCAGGACTATAACTGGGATCTGAAGCGGTTGGTGAAGCTGATGGTGATGTCGGCAACGTACCGGCAGGATTCGCACACCAGCCCTGCGCTACGGGAGCGGGATGCGGAGAACCGGCTCCTGGCCCGGGGACCGGCCACGCGGCTCTCTGCCGAGATGATGCGTGACAATGCCTTGCTGGCCAGCGGTCTGCTCAACCCCGTTATTGGTGGCAAGAGCGTAAAGCCCTACCAGCCCGACGGCCTGTGGGAGATCAACAGCATGACCTACAAGGCCGAATCGACCGACGCTGTGTACCGCCGGAGTTTATACGTGGTGGTCAAACGGTCTGTGCCCAACCCGACGCTGGCCACCTTCGATGCCCCGGCGCGGAATAGCTGCCTGGTACGTCGGCAACGGACAAACACGCCCCTACAGGCACTGGTAACACTTAACGACCCCACGTTTGTCGAAGCGGCCTGCGTACTGGGCGAACATATGGCGGGCCAGACCGATACAGAGCAGGCCATAACCCAGGCCTACCGCCGGCTAACGGGTCGGAGGCCCCTGGAACGGGAGCTGACGCTGCTGACAAAGCTGCAACAGACTGAGTACGAGAAATTCAGGACCCATCCGGCCAAAGCAGCTGGCTGGCTTAAAGCCGGGTTACACCGCCCCAATGGCAACCTGGACCCGGCGCTGATCGCGGCCAATGCGGTGGTTGCCAGTACGATTATGAATTCGGATGCAACGTTAACCAAACGCTAATGACCTCTTCACCGCATCACGACGACCCCGGGCGGCCTTTCGCAGCCCGGCTGCAAACGCCCGATCTGGCCGCGCTGAACCAGACGCTCGACCGCCGGAATTTTCTGCGCCGTACGGCTTCGGGTCTGGGAGGGCTGGCGCTGGGCAGCCTGCTGGGCAACCAGGCCGCTGGCGCATCCGCGAACGAGCAGGCCCTCGACGCCTTTCGCCAGCGCGTAGCGCCCCGGGCCAAACGGGTCGTTTATCTGTTCATGGCGGGGGGACCATCGCAATTCGAAACCTTCGACTATAAGCCCAGGCTGATAAACATGCTGGGTAAAAGTCTGCCCGATTCGGTGCGCCAGGGGCAGCGGCTAACGGGTATGAGCGCCAACCAGGCGGCCCTGCCCATTGCACCATCCCTTTACAAATTTGCCCAGCACGGCAAAACCAGGACGTGGGTAAGCGAGCTGCTGCCGTATACGGCGCAGGTGGTGGATGAGCTGTGTCTGGTCAAATCGCTGTACACCGAGCAGATCAACCACGACCCGGCCATTACGTTTTTTCAGACGGGCCATCAACTGCCTGGCCGGCCGTCGATTGGTTCGTGGGTGAGTTACGGATTGGGGTCGGAGAATCAGAACCTGCCCGCTTTCATTGTCCTGGTGTCGAAAAACGCATCGAAAGATCAGCCGCTTTACGCCCGGCTGTGGGGCAATGGTTTTTTGCCGTCAGAATATCAGGGCGTGCAGTTCCGCGCCGGTAAAGACCCCGTGCTGTTTCTCAACAATCCCGAAGGCTACGACGGTGCCGATCGGGAGGAGATGCTGACTTATCTGACCCAGCTTAACCAGCTGCAGAACGAAAGCTGGGGCGACCCCGAAGTGAATGCCCGCATTTCGCAGTACGAAATGGCCTTTCGGATGCAGACATCGGTACCGGAGGTGATGGACACCTCGACCGAGCCCGATGAGGTATTTGAGCTGTACGGACCCGACAGCCGCGACAAAGGCACCTACGCAGCCAACTGCCTGCTGGCCCGGAAGCTACTGGAGAAAGACGTACGGTTTGTGCAGCTTTACCACCAGGGCTGGGATCACCACGGCTCTCTGCCCAAAGGCATGAAGAACCAGTGCCAGCAGGTCGATCAGGCTACGGCCGGACTGATCGTGGACTTAAAACGCCGGGGACTGCTGGACGATACGCTGGTCGTCTGGGGCGGTGAGTTTGGCCGGACGGTTTATTCTCAGGGCAGGCTGACGACCACCGATTACGGCCGCGATCACCATCCGCGCTGTTTCACCATGTGGATGGCCGGAGCAGGCGTGAAAGCCGGGTTCTCCTACGGCCAAACCGACGATTTCAGCTACAACGTCGTCAAAGACCCGGTACACGTTCATGACTTTCAGGCTACGTTGCTGCACCTGATGGGCATCGACCACGAGCAACTGACCTACAAATACCAGGGACGCCGATTCCGCCTGACCGATGTGGAGGGTAAACTCGTAAAGGGCATTCTGACCTGATGGTTCATCGACAAATCGCTACGTCAACCCCTGGCCGGTACACCATTGGTTAAGAACCCCACCGTATGGCAGCCTATACCCGCGTAGCGGTCATTGTCCAGCGAGGTAGCCTTACCCTGCCCATCCTGCCGATCCCGCAGGTACTGCACACCCTGCCAGGCGGAGTAGTAGCGTTGGTGCCAATGGAATGGAACGAATTAACCATTTTTCAACAGGCTGTCGGCCAGCGATGGGCTCAGCCGCAGTAGGGTTCGCAGCAGTCCAACCTTACCGATATTAATTTCGGGCTGATTTCGGGCAAAGCCGCTTAGAAACTCATCGACCAGCCGTTCCGGACTTACTTTGTTCTTCCCCCGACCGGCAGTCATGGGCGTATCGACCAGTGGCGGAATGACTTCGATCACCCGAACCGCCGTTGTTTCCAACTGGTAGCGTAATGCTTTTGTAAAGATGTGCAGCCCCGCTTTGGTGCCGCAGTAAACAGGAGCCGACTGCTTGGGGGCTAGCGCCAGGCCAGATGAAATGTTTACAATGGCAGCTGCCTGCTTACCTACCAACGTAGGTAATAATAACGCCGTGAGTTGCAGAGGGGCAGTCAGGTTCACGTTAATCTCGTGCTCGATCTGGTACAAATAAGCACGGCTCTCGGCAAACGTATAATTGTATTGTATACCGGCGTTATTGATGAGTACGTTCAAACCGGGGTGGTTCTCTTCAACCCAAAGTGCCAGTTGTTCGAGTTGCTGTTTATCGGCCAAATCAGCACAAAACGAATGAATGCGGGCCGAACGCGACTGGAGTTCGTTGAGCCTGGCCTGATGGCGGCCAACCGCAATGACTGTGTTGTTGAGTTGAGCCAGCCGCAGGGCCAGGGCATAGCCGATGCCTGAACTGGCTCCGGTAACCAATACGGTGTTATCTGATAGGTTCATTGAAAAGTTGCTTAGTCGTATTTTAACGGTCCGAGCCATTGGGAGATGCTTCCGGTCGGCTCCGCTCAAGTTGTTTGGTGAGTAAGCAGACAATCTACCCACGCACACTTTCGGTCGAACTAACTCCGGTATGCTCGTTGGAAAGCGCTTGAAAATGGCAGTAGTGATGTGAGCAGTCCAACCGCACCCGAGCCGGGCACCCGACCAGTGGTGTCAACCGATAGGGCCAGGGTCGTAGACGTTTGTAGAAGCAGGCGCTACCCGCAAACAACTTATGAATTCATAAAGCATACCGTACCTTGTTTGATTGAAACACAAAGGTGGGCGTCTGCCAGTAGCGGGTCATTTACATAGGTTGAGGAAATCAACTGCGGTGAAATACTTTTGCCCGGATCCGCGACAACTGCGTGGGGGTAATGCCCAGATAAGAGGCCACATGATACTGGGCAACCACCTGCTCGAGCATCGGGTACTCTTCCCGAAAGCGAACATACCGCTCGTCGGCCTTAAAGAGGACCAGTTCCAGTTCCCGCTTTTCCTTGTACACAAAATAGCCTTCGGCCAGGCAGCGGGCAAACCGTTCCCAGTCAGGATGGGTCTGGTAAAGGCGGGTCAGGGCTGAATAATCGGCGCTGAAGAGTTCACAGTCGGTCAGGGCCTGAATGTAAATCTGATTGGGTTGACCCGTTACCAGCGAGCTGTAGGCCCCCACAAAGTCGTTATCGACAAAAAACGTTTTATTGTACTCCAGCCCATTCGCATGTCGATAAAAGCCCCGCAGTACGCCCTGCGTCACGTAGGCGGCCGTTGTTTCAACCCGTCCGGCTAGCGCGAAGTACTCGTTCTTACGCAGGGTTGTCGGCGTAAAGAGGGCCGAGACCACTTCCCAGGTAGAGTCGGTCAGTGGGGCTATCTGGTTAATAAACTGGCGCAACCGCTGCATGATCAATATGTTATGTGTCAACTCTACATTCACACTGTCGCGAAAGCCCGGTCGGGAGCCCGTAAGGATAGTGTATGCCGACCAGCCAACCAATCAGCGAGGTTTGGGGCAACTCAACCGGCGGCCGGCGCCTTGCTGACGCAGTGCACCCGACACTCAATCCTTGCCTTTTCTGAACGGTTGCCAACAAAAGTACTGTTACCAGAAGAAGCCAAACAAGGCTTACAGGTAAAGACTGCCCCCATCAGCAGGCAGGTTAACCGACTACGCGGCCCGAAAAAAAAATGATACCCGGTTCCAGCCCGGCAAGCCAGCATATGACGACTCGTCCGTCTCACAGCGAAGCCTTTTTTGCGATCAGCAGACGTCCGTTACGTGGCATTTTTACTGTTCAAACGGCGCGTTGGGTTGCAAAAACAACACCTCCCGGTAATGGGCTGGAGCTGAGATAAATTAAAACAACGCTTATTCGGCGCGTAGACTTTTCACCGGGTTGATCAGGGCGGCTTTTATACTTTGATAACTAACGGTCAGCAACGTAACGACCAGCGCGCCCAAACCGGCCGCTGCGAAAATCCACCACGAGAGATTGACGCGGTAGGTGTAGTTCTGCAGCCAGCTGCCCATCAGGTAATAAGCCAGGGGAATGGCAATCAGGCAGGCGATAAGGACGAGCGCCACAAAGTCTTTCGAGAGTAACTGCCACAGGCTGGACACCGATGCGCCAAGCACCTTTCGAATACCGATCTCTTTGGTACGCTGCTGGGCAACGAACGACGCCAAACCAAATAACCCTAAGCAGGAAATCAAGATCGCAAGCACCGCAAAGCAGCTGGCCAGCTTACCAATGCGTTCCTCGGCTCTGAACTTGGCATCATAATCGTCGTCGGCAAACTTGTACTCGAACGGCGTGTTTGGATTGTACTTCCTAAACGTGGCTTCGATGCTTGATAATGCTTCGCTGGCGCTGACGTTTGGGTTGATTCTGATATTGCTATAGAAAGTCCGGTTGAAGGTGTCAATGTAGAAAATGGTAGGGCGTATCGGGTTATAGGGCGATTCCATCACCATATTTTTAACCACGCCAATAACCGTATAGGTACGCCCAAACGCGTTGATCTGTTCGCCCACTGGCGCTTTGAAACCCATGTATTTAACCGCTTCTTCGTTGAGAATAAACCCGGACGAATCCGTACCGAACGCCCGCGAGAAATCGCGACCGACTTTGATTTCCCAATCGATGGTTTTGCCGAACTCGTGAGTGACCGCAACGGTCACCTGTTCATCCTGCATACCCTCCGGCTTGCCTCGCCACCGTAAACCGCCGTTGGTGATACCGGCGCTGGTAGCCTGCGTTTCCGACTGGGAGACTTCAACGGCGGTGCGCGTCGATAGTAGCTCATTGCGCAGGGCTTCGTACCCGCTGCGAACCTCGTCTGTTTTCATCGGAATACTCAACAGACCGGCGCGACTGAAGCCAATGGGGCGGTTTTTGGTATGCTGGATCTGCCGGAAAACGATGATTGTGCCGATAATGAGCGTAATCGACACCGCAAATTGAATCACGACCAGCGCTTTGCGGGGAACGGCCGCTAAACGACCGGCTTTGAAAGTGCCCTTGAGCACCTTAACCGGCGCAAACGACGACAGGTAAAGCGCCGGGTAACTGCCCGCAATCAAGCCCGTCAGCAGGGTAAAGCCAATACCGGCTAACCAGAACAGAGGATTAGCCCACTGTATCGCCATTTTCTTGCCCGCCACGTCGTTGAAAAGAGGCAGCGTGAGGCTAACCAACAGGATCGCCAGCGCAAAAGCAACGAAAGCCACCAGCAACGATTCGCTGTAGAACTGACTGATAAGCTGACTCCGTACCGAACCAACGGATTTGCGAATCCCAACTTCCTTCGCTCGTTTTTCGGAGCGCGCCGTGCTCAGGTTCATGAAGTTGATACACGCCAGCAAGAGCACGAAGGCGCCAATGATGCCGTACATCCACACAAACTGAATACGCCCGCCCACGTTTACGCCATTCCTGAAGTCGCCGTATAGATGCCAGCGATTCATTGGGTGGAGAAACAGTTCCGCCCTGAAAGGCGCTTCAGAAGTCAGGTTCTTAACGCGTTCCCACTTGGCCAGCCTGATGGCCGCCGAAACCTTGTTCATATCGGCCCGATCGGCGATTTGGACAAAAGTCTGAAACCAATTGTTACCCCAACCCAACTTTTTGTCGTATCCTTCGCCTTTGATCAGTAAGTCCCACGGAGCAATAAACGCCAGCTCGGCGAAAGACGAGCCTGGGGGCAGGTCTTTGTAAACGCCGGCTACTTTAACGGCCCAATCGTTGTCGATCTTCATGAGTTTACCAATCGGATCGGCATCGTCGAAGAAGCTTCTCGCGACCGATTCGGAGAGCAGAATGGAGTTAGGGTCCCTCAAGCCAGCCCGTGTCCCTTTCAGCATGGTCAACGTTAGCATGTCGGGCGCTGCCGGCTCCATGAACCGGCCACCTTTGGCAAACTTTCTGTCACCAACGGATAAAATAGGAAACACGGCGCCACTGGTCATAACAACATGTTTGAAGTTGCTGCCGTACGTATGGTGCAGCTCATGGCCGAGCTGCAGGGCCTGACTGTCCCAGGTTTCAATCCCACCGTTAATGATTTGGTGTTGCATCACCTGAGCTATGCGGTCGTGGTTTTGGTGATACGTATTGACCGACAGTTCATCCCAAATCCACAAACCAATCAGCATAGCTACGGCCATGCCGGTTGCCAGGCCGGCCACGTTGATGAACGAATACACCTTGTTCTTAACGAGGTTTCGAAAGGCAATCTTGATATAATTACGTATCATGACAGGGTGTAAGAAAAAGGGTTGAGGGTATTCAGTACTTTGTTTGACGGTTGTCCCTGAAAAGGGGCGAATCAGCCGTATGACGGCCAGGGCATATCGCCAGCGTGCTTTTGAGGGGCCAACAGTGCTGACCCAATAGGCGTACATCTCCAGCAAATCACCCAGTAGTTCATCTTCCATACCGACCGGACAGAACCGACTCAATAGCCAGTCAGCCCAGCGTGGTGGTCGCCTGGCCGCCATTCGGTGCCGCTGCAACGGGCCAGCGGCTCTTTCTTCCCGGCTGTTTAAGCGCCCCATAACTGTAAGATTGGGGTTGGAATCTGATCCCAGAGGTGGGCCCGAACCTGGCGACTCTCTATCAATGCCTGCTGGCCAGCCGCTGTAACCGTGAACAGGCGCTTTTGGCGACCGCCCCGCTCAGCGGTTGCCCCGCCCATATGAGAAGCCACAAAGCCTTTTTCTTCCAACCGCTGTAACGTGGTGTGGACCGTCGGAAAGCTGATGCTTCGGCCCATTTCCTGATCGATCGTTTGGGTGATCGAAGCACAATAAGCCAGTTCCTGCAAAGCGGCTACCGTGAGCAGGACTATTTCCTCTAATTCCCCTAAAAAAGCTCGTTTCATAGCAAAAACTGCCGGTTCGCCGGTGTCGTTGATATTAGTATAGTTTTTGTCGAACAAATACTAAGCCAAACGTCAAAAAGTGGCTTAACAAGCCATACGGAGCCATTAGAAGTATTTGACCAGCTATATATTGTCCAAAACTGGACAATTGTCTGTCCATTTCTGTACAGACAATTGTCCAGTTTTGGCAAACGCCTGTCATGAGTTCGGGGAACTCTTGGCTCCTGGCTTACGAGCCGGCAGCCGTTGGCGACAAGATTCATAGGAATGTACGCATCCAGCCGTACATGGCAGCGGTGCAGAAGAAAGTAGCTTTCCCTCTCTGGCTTCGGTACCCAGATGGCGTACAGGGGCGTATCCCCTATCCGAGTTGGCCCAGCCAGTCAGAGCAAACGTTTGCATCGCGGGAAACCAGCGCGCAATGACTTACCCAACCCCAACGCGCAGGCCGTTTACCCGCCTACCGCTTCACCCACAGGCCAGCCATCACCCGTCCCGTCGGCGTTTGGCATTGGCTGGTGATCGTACGCCGGTAGCCTTGCCGAAGCAGGTCTTCATTGGTTCTGGCAAATTCAGCGTAGCCTATCCCGTGCCGGGCCACCCAGGCCGGTGGGTTGGGAATCTTGTCATAAATCACGCAGTAGCTGGTATGCCCATCCATGAACGCCACGTTGATACTGGTCGGCATATACCCCTGGCGGGTCCAGGTGTTAAACTCGCGTTGGTAGGCCTCGTGGCTTAGGGCGTGCCGGGCCGCCCAGGGCGTCGTGTCAGGCCGTTTCTGGAAGATGCCCCAGTACCCCAATTGAGGTCGCTCGCCGGGCTGGTAATCGATGACCTGCAGGGTGTTGGCCGATACGCTGATGGGTCGGTAGCCTTGAGCCACCAGCCGGTCAAACTGGCGTTGATACTCGCGGGCCGTTACATTTTTCACTTCGGTCCGCTGGGCGTTTGCAGACAGGTGGAGCACCACTAGCAGTGGGAGCAGATACGGTAGCTTTTTCATGATTTTGGTTCAGAAACAACTGTCCCGTTAGTCGTTCCAACCAGCTCATCGATAAACCCGATTGAGCAAGCGGTCAATTCTCAACCCTAAACCGCCCGTCCAGCCCACAGCGATCGATGAGCCGCGTCACTTTATCCTACCGTGGGGACCACGGTGAAAGCGGTAGGCCCCTACGTATTCATCATTCATCAAACAGGGACGGCCCAATCGATACGCCATCGATTGGGCCGTCCCTGAATTCATTGAGCTTGTACCTTATCGTGCGTGAGCAGTACCCCTTTATAGTGGGCTGGTCGCAGCATTCCAGTGTTCCTGGATAACCCGCAACAGCTCGGGATGTACTCCGCCCCCGGCAATGACATCGCCCCGGAACAGGTACTCTTCACCACCCGCAAAGTCGCTGACGGTACCGCCGGCTTCGCGCACCAGCAAAACCCCCGCAGCCATATCCCAGGAATTCAGGTTGTACTCGTAAAAGGCCTCGAACCGACCCGCTGCCACATAGGCCAGGTCGATAGCCGCCGAACCCATCCGGCGCAGGCCGTGCGTCTGCTGCATCAGCGACTCCAGAATATGCAGGTATGTCTGCATCTGCTCAAAGCGGTAGTACGGGAACCCCGTTGCAATCAGGCTCTCGCCCAGCGTCGGGGCCGCCGATACGCGAATGGGGCTGCCGTTGCAGTAGGCGCCCCCACCCTGCCAGGCCGAGAAACACTCGTCGCGGTTTGGATCATACACGACTCCCGCAATGGGGGTGCTGCCTTCAGCCAGACCGATGCTGACCGAAAAAACGGGCAGGCCGTGGATGAAGTTGGCAGTTCCGTCGAGGGGGTCGATGATCCAGTTGAGGGCTGTCTGGTCGGCGATCTGCCCCGTTGTGCCTTCTTCGGTGATAAAGCCGGCTTCGGGCAGCAGCGCGTGCAGCTGCTCAACGAGTTGCTTCTCGGTTTCCTTGTCGACGTACGAAACGAGGTTGTTCAACCCTTTATACTCGATCGCTTCCCGCTGAAACTGGGCGCGTTCCTGAAGCAGGAACGCGCCAGCCGAGCGGGCAATAACCACAATTTGATCGGTCAGTTCAGCCAGATTATTGCGCATGGGTCCGTTTGATTAGTCGGCAGGCCGTTAAAGTATCAGGCCATGATAGTACTTAACGCAGGTTCGTAAAGACCTTTGGCATCGGCACTGGTCATTACGGTATTGCCGTCGATGATATACTCACCGGTTGCCGTTACCAGGCCCAGCTTCACGAAAGGCAGAATCGTATCTTCCAGGTAAGCTTCTACTTGCTGCTGTTGCTCGGCCGATACCGATACCACCACCCGGCTCTGGCCTTCGCCAAACAGGAAAGCATCGGTCCGGTGCCGGTCGTCGGTTTCGATAGTAAAGCCTTTGTTGCCGGTCATGGCCGACTCCGCCAGCGCCACGAACAGACCACCGTCCGATACGTCGTGGGCCGATTGCAGCCAGCCGTTGCGGATCATGGTCTTGGTCGCTTCCTGCACGCGCCACTCGGTGTCGAACTCAAAATAAGGGGCCGGTGCGGCTTTGATACCGCGGTACGAATACAGGTACTCCGACGACGCAATGTCGTTGGTCGACGGCCCGATCAGGAAGATGACGTCACCCTCATTTTTGAAGTTCAGCGTCATCTGGTTCGACGGGTCTTCCATCAGACCGAGCATCCCAATGGTTGGCGTCGGGAAAACCGGCCCGTCGTCCGACGACTGGTTGTAGAAGCTTACGTTACCGCCCGTTACGGGGGTACTGAACCGGCGGCAGGCTTCGCCCATGCCCTGAACGGCTTCCACAAACTGCCAGTAGACCTCCGGTACGTAGGGATTGCCGAAGTTCAGGTTGTTGGTAACGGCCAGCGGCTCACCACCCGTACAAACGATGTTGCGGGCGGCTTCGGCCACGGCGATCATAGCGCCCCGGCGCGGGCTGGCGTTCACGTACCGGCTGTTGCAGTCGACCGTAATCACGATGGATTTGTTGCTCAAGCCGGTTTCGGGGGTTTTTACCCGTACCACAGCCGCATCGGACGGGGCGTTGGTGCTGCGGTTGGCGGTGCCGACCATCGAGTCGTACTGCTCGTACACCCACCGGCGCGAGCAGATATTGGGGTGGCTCAGCAGGTGCTCGGCTACCTTCCGGATCTCGTCGGTGTCGATATCGTCAACGTCGTCGGCGTCGAAGGCTTCGTATTCCTTTATATAGGCGGGTTCGCGGTATTCGCGCTGGTACTGCGGGGCGCCCCCACCCAGCACGAGGTCATGGGCCGGTACGTCGGCTACCAACTCGCCATGGCGGTAGAAATGCAGTCGGCCTCCACCTTCCGGGGCCGGGGGTGTCACCTCCCCGATCTGGGCGCAGTTCAGGTCCCACTTGTCGAAGATGCCCTGAATGATGTGTTCCTTTCCTTTTTCGATCACCACCAGCATCCGCTCCTGCGACTCCGACAGCAGAATCTCGAACGGCGCCATATTCGGCTGCCGGGTAGGTACGAGATCCAGGTCGATGCGCATCCCGTGTTCCCCTTTCGCACTCATCTCGGAGGTCGAGCAGATGATACCGGCCGCGCCCATGTCCTGAATACCGATTACGTAGCCCGTTGCGATGATCTCCAGCGTAGCCTCGAGCAGCAGCTTCTCCATAAACGGATCCCCCACCTGTACGGCAGGCAGCTTATCGGTCGAAGCCGCGCTGATATCTTCCGACGCGAAGGTAGCGCCGTGAATACCATCTTTACCCGTGGCCGAGCCTACGATAAAGACCGGGTTGCCCACGCCGTAGCTGGTCGCTTTGGCTACCTTGCCCGCGGCTACGATACCCGCCGAGAACGCATTAACGAGCGGGTTGGTGTTGTAGCACTCGTCGAAGAATAGCTCACCACCCACCGTCGGAATCCCGAAGGCGTTACCGTAGTCGCCGATGCCTTTGACCACGCCCCGCAGCAGCCGCCGGGTTTTGGGCAGGCTCAGATCACCGAAGCGCAGGGAGTTGAGCTGGGCGATGGGCCGGGCACCCATCGTAAAAATATCCCGGTTGATGCCGCCCACGCCCGTTGCTGCACCCTGGTAGGGTTCGAGCGCCGAGGGGTGGTTGTGCGATTCGATTTTAAAGGAGCAGGCCAGCCCATCGCCGATGTCGACCAGGCCCGCATTTTCTTCGCCGGCTTTGGCCAGCATCCGATCCGAGTCGCGGGGCAGGGTTTTGAGCCAGACGATGGAGTTTTTGTAGGAGCAGTGCTCCGACCACATGACGGAGAAGATACTTAGTTCCGTAAAATTGGGCTGGCGACCCAGAATCTGGACGATGCGGTCGTATTCATCGGGCAGCAGGCCCAGTTTGCGGGCTGTTTCGACAGTGGGGAGAGCTTCGAGGGTATCCATTCGTGCGAAAAAGTAAGACGGAGCGTGGGGGCTGGCAGATGCCGGGTGATATGAGATGGCCGGTCTGCTGACCCGTTCACGCAGTAAATACGCCACAAAACTACGGTTTTCGGCCCAAAGAGTCCGAGGGTGGGTTGACAAATCTGCAAACGTTCGTATATTTGCACCACCACAGAGAGATGGCAGAGTGGTCGATTGCGTCGGTCTTGAAAACCGAAGACTGTAACAGGTCCGGGGGTTCGAATCCCTCTCTCTCTGCAGACAAGCCTTTTTATAGACCAGGTGCCCGAAACTTCTCCCGTTTCGGGCTTTTTTTGTGCCCGCCCGGTAACATATATGAGCATATATGTTCCTCATTCTCAATAGAAACAATTCCTACCAGCTGGTAAACAGGCTCGCCAGGGCAAATCTGTTGGCACCTAAAATACCTGTTGGCACCTGCCTAACCTACAAAATCATCCTAATTCCTGGCTCCGTTTAGTGCTCAGTACCACACATAACGGAAAGATGAAGTTTAAACGAATGGATATTTCTCTCTGGCTTCATGACTCCAAAAAGCCAGGTAAAGCCCAGGTTTATTGTAAAATCTCTATCAAAGGTGAGCGTGTCGATATCGGCTCCACCGGCATAACCATCTGGAAAGATCACTGGGACGCCAGCACCCGGCGGGTACTGGATGATGATCCAATGGCCCATTTCAAGAACGAGCAGCTCAGCGCCATTGAATCGCAGCTCTACGCCATTTATAACGATCTGTTTCGGCGCCAGGCCGTGATCACGGCCGGCAAGATCAAACGCATGTTTCTGCGCGGTGGTGAGGGGGCTTCCCTCCTTTCAGCCTTCGAGCTGTTTCTGCTCGACGTGAAATCCAATCCCGATCGGACGGCGGGTACCTGGGAAACCTACGACGACGTCCGCATCAAGCTGATCGATTTCCTGATCAGTGAGAAGTCGCTGGATCTGCCGGCAGAAGACTTCGACGAGGATTGGCTCAAGCGGTACCGGCGTTGGATGAAGACGATCCCGGTGGGCGGTAAAACTGGCCACGCTGACAGCTACGTCCGGAAGCACAGCCAGACCATCAAGCAGGTGCTTCGCTTCGCGAAGCGCAAACACCTGGCCGCTGTCAACCCGCTCGACGGCGTCCGTATCCCTGACGTGAAATACGGCAGCCCACTGTTTCTGACCGATGAGGAGTTTGAGCGGCTGAAGAAACACAAGTTCACTAACCCCCACATGCAGGAGGTGGCCGACGTATTCATCATTTACTGCCGCACCGGCTTCCACTACGCTGACCTGAAGGACTTCGTGACCAAGCACCAGACGGCGCTGCGTCGTGGCATCGATGGCAAGACCTGGCTGATCAAGGATCGGGTCAAAACGGAGGTAACCGCCCGGGTGCCCCAGTTTAAAGAGGTGGCCAGCATCGTCAACAAGTACGGGGGCTGGGAGAACCTGCCGATCAAGTCGAACAAAACCATGAACCAGTGGCTCAAGTTGATCGCCGGGGAGCTGAAGTTTCATCCCGAACTGTCGACTAAAGCAGGCCGGAAGACCTTCACCGACTGGTGTTACAACACGCTGCACCTCACCACCGACGCCGTGAAGGTGTTGCTGGGCCGCAGCTCTGACAAGGGGCTGGAGGTCTACGGCCGTCCGGACGAGCGGAGGGTGATCGGGGAGCTGGAGCAGAGTGCCGGGTATCAGAAGGACATCCGGAAGGCATCGTAAACAAACCGGCCACTCCTGATCAGGAGCGGCCGGTTTGTTTTTATCGTCTGGCCCGTTGGGGCTTCGGGGTGGCAAACAGCATGTTCACCCCATCCCGGAAGGCTTTGGCATAGGCCGGTGTAAAGTACCAGTCGACAGGATGCATTTCGGATTCGTTGGTACTAACCCGGTCGATCCGCATCACGTCCAGATCCTGTTGCTTTAACATGGCCACGATCGATTTATTGACGCGGGCCCGCACGATCAATGGCCCCCCAATCGTATGATAATTCCGGACGAGGGGCAGGCTGACGATCTGAGCCGGTGCATTACGCTGCTCCAGTGATTTGAGCAGCACTTTGCCATCACTCAAGATATCGTAAGCCCGATCGGGATAATACCGGTAGTAATTCAGAATGGTATCCCGATCGGTAATGGCAATGCCCAGGTGATAATGATCCGGAAGCGTTGTGGCTTTTGGTTTACCACTTAGGGCTGACATAAGTAGCAGCTGATCCGAATCACCGACGTACATGTACCTGGTGACTTCTCCCGTAAACGGGTCTGTTGTTGTACTCAGCTTCGGCTGGAGTGCTACGCAACTTGTTAATAATGTGGATAGGGCAATAGCACAGAAAATCTGTTTCATGGGTGGAATGTTTAGAGTTTCGCGTAAAGCTACTAATCGTTACCTTTTCCCCATTAATATTAACTAACAATAGTTTATAGAAAGACTAGTATAGATAGACCTTTGAAGGTTTCTGTACAGGTATCCGGATCAGCCAGGCACTCCCGTACGGCTGGCGAAACCTCCAGCCGGTTCATCAACAAGACAGCCTCGTTTTTCCATAACGCCTTATTATCATAGACCTTGAATTTGGGGGCGTCACGGCCCAGGGCTTTCATCAAGTCAGCTCCAGAAATTCTTAATAAAGGATTGGGACCAGGCCGTTTCTCCGGGTTCATAAAGTTCATAAGTCAGCCAGCTCTCTACTGTTGATAAAACTAGTCACGGTCTGGCGATTTACCCCTAGGATACGGGCGATCGCTGAGTGACTGACCCGATTCCGGAGCAGCTCCCGAATTATGTCTTCCTTGCCCGACAGTTTGGTATTCGTCGAGATCGATCCAACCGGCCGACCCAATACCGCGCCCTCGGCCTTGCGACGCTCCAGTGATTCCTTGGTGCGTTGACTGATCAGCTGGCGCTCGATCTCGGCAGACAAACTGAAAGCGAAGGCCAGCACTTTCGAGTTGATGTTGTTGCCCAGCTCGTAGCCTTCTTTGATGGCCACCACGACCGTGCCCTTCTTCATGCAGGTATGCAGGATCGACATCACCTCGAGTAAGGATCGGCCGATCCGGGATAATTCCGAAACAAACAGCTGATCGCCTTTCTTCAGCTTATCCAGCAACTCCCCCAGCTGGCGATCCCTGGCCGACTTCGTTCCGGAAGCGGTCTCCTCGATCCACTCATTAATGATCACCTTCCGATCGGCAGCCGCCTTTAAAATTTCGTACCGTTGGTTCTCGACGGTCTGTCGGTTGGTCGAAACCCGGATGTAAGCGTAGTTCATAAAAGCATCAAAAAAGTAGGTTGCTAGGGGTGAAAAAACTACCTGTAAGGTTAAACCCATTTCACCCTATTAATATAAGCAATTAATGCCGAAAATAAAACGCTTTATAGTCGTCAGTTTTTGCCGGTGTAAAACGTCCCTTTAATTCAGGCAACTAGTAATAAAAAAGCCTGACCGTCTGGTCAGGCTCCCGAGTTTGCAAAGTTGTTTACTTGATAGTAAGTACCACCCCATCACTGGCGGTGCGAGCGGGTGGATAGGCCCGGTACTCTTCGCCGGTTTCCTCGTCCATCATAATGCGGCCTTCGTAGGGGAGCGACCGCAAGATTTCTTCCTGTTCTTTTCGTTTGGCCGTTGCCGCCAGTACCGTCCGGTTCAGCTCCTTCCAAACCCGATCCCCTGAATAGTCGTAGGAGACCCCCACCTCTTTGGTTGTCATCGAGACGCCCAGCTTGGAGACCCCGCCCCGGCCGTAGGTTAGTACTTCGTTCAGGGCAACCGATTTGGCCTGCTCCTTGATGCGGGTCGCCACCAGCTCCAGCTTAGTGGCCTCGGCCAACATGGCCAGCACGTCAAGGCCGTACTCGTGACTGTTACGTACCATCTGGTCTGCCAGCGACAGCAGCCCTTTTTTGTCCAGCTCACCCAGTGTTACTACGTCGACCGAAACCAGGCTTTCTATACGGTTATTCATACGGTTGTTGTTTACTGTCCTAGCCCCCCTAAGACTGAACAAATATACCATTTGTTAGCATGACTAACAAATAATAGGAGTACAAAATATTTCTAAAAAATAGTCAAAAATAATCCCCTAATCATTTGTTAGTCTCGCTAACAAATGCGACCTTTGTTATGTCCTCCACGGGGGAGGGCATTCAACCACAAAATGCAAATGGGAAGCAAGTTTATCGAAGGCCACATCAGATTACAGGAGGCCATCCTAGGTTCAGTAAGAGACCTGATCACCGACAAAGGTGAAACCAACGAGGAGGTTCAGCAGGTCATCAACGACGCCCTCGACGAACTAGGCGGATGGTACGAAATGAGAGAGATGTTCAGCTAACAGGCAAGGGGGGCGAAAGCCCCCCCTCCTGCTGCCCTACATAGTCAGTACACAATTATCCCTAACAATTATGAACACGCAGGACATTATCAACCAGATCCGGGCCATCGCCACCGCTGAGGACATGCATCGTGTTGATCAGCTCATACGGTCCCAGCCGGGGCCGATGGCTCCCGAGGTACAGCAGGCCTTGCTGGAGAAACTAAAAGAGTCAACTGCCCAGAGTAAAGCCGCTCGGGAGGACATGATTACGACCCTCAAATCGCAGGGTGTCGAGTACCCGCTGACCGACTGGCTGACACCAAAGAAATACGCGGATCGGTTCGGCCTGAAGAATAGCGAGGTCGTGCTGAACTGGATCAACCGGGGGATCATACCGCCCGATCATATCAAAGAAATTCCGGAGCTGGGCGTGCGCCTGGTGAAGGCAGTCGAATATAGCCCTCGTACCTACGAGCGCACGACTGATAAGACCGCTTCGTAGGTTGCTCCTACGAGCATTTTGTGGATAGTACCAGAAAACCCCGACTGCGCCTGCGGTCGGGGTTTCTTTATGAATATGCTCCGAACAGGAGGTGCTGCCCTGACCCGCTGCTCAAGTATACCCTCTCAGGAATGACTTACTTGCACCATTACAATGCAAATACGGGGGAACAGCACCGCCTACTCGACAAGGCGATGCCGTTCTCCTGAGAGTGAACCAAACTATACTTGAGCGGGGCAAAACTACGAAAATTACAGGGAGGTATCTAATTCGATTTCGCTCAGGTAATCCTGCTGATCCCGAATTTTAAAGTGGTTGTAATTAATCGGCCGACTTGCAAACCGGCTAAACTCAGCCCGGTTCTGGCGGGTTTCCTCGATCAACAGCAGCAGCAGCTGATCATTCATACCCCCAGCGGCCGGACTGGCAGGCAGACCCAGCTGGCCGGCTACGTTCTGGGGGTTGAGGTTTCGGTAGCCTCCGGAGACCTGGAGTGCCTGAAGCGCCCCGGCCAGGTTCGCCATCACCGGGTTTGCCAACATTTCGCCCCCCATGATCCACTCTTTACGTTTCTCCCCGACGATGTACGACCGCGCTCCAGCGTTGACCCGAGTCGGCCGATCGACAAAGCCCGATGCAGATCCGTACAGATCCTGAATACCCGTGAAACCGCCGTCGTCCTTTTGGGCCAGACCAGCCACCGCCTGCGAGGCAATGGTCGCAATGCTTATCCCTGCCCGGACTTTGGCCGTACTTGAGGCCGTGACCCCGGCCGCGTAGGCTGCCGCAGCCAGGGCCGGACCTACGAACGGTACTGCAGCTGCGTTGGCGGCTTTGAGTTTGGCCTCCAGCGATATCGCGGCCAGCTCTTTCTGCAGGTTGATCACGATCGAAGCAATGGCCCAGGCTTTTTCGGCAATCAGGATCGCTTTACCGATCGCTGAGGAGCGGGCAAAGAAACTCTGCAGTAGACCCAGCCCGGCCGACACGGCCTCCTGTTTGGCCACCAGCCAGGCCCGATCGGCTTCCTTGAGATACTCGACCGTTTCGCGGCCTGCTTTGCGCCAGATCTCCTGCTGGGATACAAAATTATCCGTCAGGGCCGCTTCGGTCTGAGAGACATCCTGGGCGTGGGTTTGACGGAGTAGCAGATCGGCCTCCAGGTACTGCTGCAGGATTTCCAGCCGACGGGCCTCCTGGCTCCCCTCGACCACGTTACCCTTTATCGTCAGGGGGTTCCGTTCCGCTTCCCGCAGCGCATCCTCCCGTTTTTTCTGCAGGAACAGACTAGCCTGTTCGTAGTCCTCTTTCTGCTGTCTGGCCTGCTCCTCTTTTTTCTTCTCCTGCTCCTTTTTCTGGCGTTCATCCTCCTTTTGAACAATAGCCCCCAGCTCTTTATACATGAGCTCGGTGATCTCGGCCATTTTCTCTTTGTTGCCGCCCGCCAGCTTGTACAGGGTACTGTAGTGGTCGCCGAACTGGATCTGCTCTTTCTCGAAGGAATCGCCCTGGGCCTGCGCGGTGCGGGCGCGGGCCTGCTCCATAAGCTGCTCCAGCTGATCGTTATGCTTCTGGGTAGCTTTCTGCTCCCGTTCGCGTTTTAGCCGGGCCGCTTTCTCCTCCTTGGTTTCTTTACCACCCCCACCGGAGCCACCCCCGCCGGTATCGGGTGGAGTCGGCGCCGTCTTGGGAGCCACCGGCGCTGGCGTATCCAGATAGTCACCCGTCAGGGCTTTCCGGCGCAGCTCCAGTCCTTTGATGGTAGCCAGAATCTCCTGATTGCGCTTTTGAAGCTGCTGGATTTCGTCGGCCGTCAGACCACCGCTGAATAGTGACCCATCCGACCGGGGCATCGTCCGCAGCAGGGTCGTGTTCTTGAGCAGTTCCCCGTTGAGGTCTGCCAGCTCGCTGCGGGTTTCCTCGATCGCAGCCCGGTTGTTGTATTTGAGCAGCTCCTTCTGCATCTGAATGAACTCCCGGGCTTTGCCGGTACTGACCCCCATCGCGTTCCCGTATTTGTCGAACTGGGTGATAGCCGTCGGAATCACGCTGGCTACCTGCCCGACGATTTTCTTCAGCTCATCCTGCTCCCCTTTGGTCAGGGTGGTTTTGGCCTTCAGCTGATCATGCCTTGTCAGCAGGGGCGCGATGTTTTTGGTCAGGCTCTGCACCTGGGCCCGCTGGTCTTCGAAGGCCCGCGCGGCTTTCTCGCTAGCCGGGGCCAGCTGCTGATCGAGCCAATTGGCTCCCTTCATAACCCAGTCCATCATCGTCGTCAGGGCGGGTACTACTTTGGCGCCGATCGTAACCGCCACCTTGCTCAGCGTAGCGTCAAACTGAGCCAGCTTCTGCTCGTAGGTTGCGTTGTTTTTGGCCGCCTGAGAGAAGGCTTCGTCGGTACCGGTCACCTTGCGGGTCAGCTCCTCGATCTCCTTCCGGTGGGTGATAATGTGCTGAGCGGCCGTGATGTTTTCCTTGCCGAACAGCTTGGTCATCTCGGCCGTGCTGAGGTTTTTCTTCTCCAGGTTCTGCAGCGCCTTCTCCAGACCGACAACTTTCGGGTTGGTATCGTCGGAGCCAGATCCAAGCGTAAGCAGCACGTTACGCAGCTGCGTACCGGCTTCTCCCCCTTTAAGGGCAATCGTCGACAGGCTCTGGAGGATCGCGTTGGTCTGCTCGAAGCTGACGTTCTGGGCCGAGGCTACCGTTCCGGAGTTTTTCAGGGCAATGCCCATCTCGTTGATTTCGGCTGAGCCTTCTTTGGCACCAGCCGCAATCACGTTGATAAAGCGGTTCGCCTGATCAGCACCCTGGCCGAACTGGTTGAGCGACTCGGCCGTCACCTTCGTGGCTTCGGCCAGATCGATCTTGCCCGCCCGCGACAGGGTGATAGCCGCCTGCGTGGTTTCCACCAGCAGCTCCTTCTGGGCGAGCAGTTCGGGTTTGGCGGAGGCCATCAGCTTATAAGCCTCGAGCATTTCAGCGCCCGATTTACCAAACTGGGGACCGGTGTTTTTGGCCTGCTGGTTGAGGTATTCCAGATCCGCACCCGTCGCACCTGTCACGGCCGACAACTCCTTACTGGCGGCATCGAACAGCTTAAACTCCTCCCGGGCCTTCCGGAAGCCATCCTGGATCAGTCCCAGCCCGGTCGATATGACATTGGCCCCGGTGATCCCGGCCGTCACCGACCCGGCCGAGGCTACGAATTTCTGCCAGGCTGTTTTCTCCTCGTGAATCCGGACGATCCGAGCCTGCTGAGCCTTCATGAGTGCCTCCAGCTCGGCTTTCTGTTTCTTGTACCCCGGATCGGTTTCGGCCATCGAGTACAGCGCCTTACGGGCGTTGATGGTGGCCGCGGCCAGGTCTTTCATGGACACCTGTGCCTGCTGCCCGTTTATAACGAGGTCAACGACCGCGCGTTCCTGTTGTGCTGCCATTATCGATTGATAGCTACGGTGATGTTCAGGGCATTCTCGATTAGGTCGAGGCCCACATTGATGTTTTGCGCAGCCAGGATCTCCCGGAGCCGTTTGATTTCATAACCCTTCCGCTTCGAATACCAGGCCTTCCGGACGCGCCCGGTGGCTCCCAACCGCAGCTGGCGATTGACCAGCCGATCCGTGTGGGTGGTGCCCCGGCCCACGCCCATGTCGAGGTAGCGGCCGTACTGAAGAAACTGCATAACGACGCGCTCGCCACTGCTGGCCACGTTCTGGTACCAGGTACGACGCAGCGCTCCTGACGCATTTTTATTGCCCTGACGGCGGCCCTTCTTTGTGTTCCGGACGCGGTACACTTTCTTATCGAGACTGGTCTGAAAATGCTCGACAGCATATTCCGCCCAGGCCGAGACAGCAGCCTTGTAATTGATCTTTTGGTTAATATCCAGCTCGTTGTAGGTCATACCAGAATCAGGTAATCGTCGCCCGGATCGATCTGCATCGACTGGGTGAGCAGGTTATTAGCCAGGCTGCTGGTATCCGACTCGGTCTGAATGAAATCAGCCTCGACGACGGTCGAGCTGCCATTGACCAGGTAAGTGATTGGATACTCGTGGTATTGGGTCTGACCGGTCTGGCTACCCCCATACACCTGGTAGCTTTTCAGCCGCAGGGTCACCGGCAGGTTAGTCACCACAGCGGGTACCGTCCGGGTGGACGTGGTCCAGACCTTGATGGTGAGCGTCACCAGGATGCGGCTGACCACCCGGCCCGACACGGCCACGTTGACCGGCCGCGCGGGTCCTTTGATCAGCTCGACCCAGACGGGTTCCTCGTCGACGAGCGGCTCCAGATCCAGTCCATCCGGAATGGTCAGGCACGTGAGCGTGCAGGGCATGATCCCATCCGGGCCGGGCGATTCGGCCTGCAGCTTATCGATCAGAAACGACCGACGTGCCTGGCTGGTGAGCTTCAGGGCGATCGGCTCGTGCAGCTTCACGCCCGTCAACACCCCCACCGGGAAATTCATGGGTACCGTGACCAGGCGGGTCTGATCCCGGAAGTAGAACAGGTGGCGAAGCAGCTGCCGGTAGCGGCCGTAGCGGCCCCGCAGGCGCGTGGCACTGGTGCCAATCACCACCTGCGCGCCCGAGCGGACGTCGGTCGTTCCCAGGGGATATGTAAGTGAATTACTACCAGGTACCAGCCCACGGTAGCTCACCAGGCGCAGGGCAATCGCGTTTTTCAGCTGCAGTCCGGTTTGGCCCAGGCCTGGCTCGTTAGGATACCGATCACTGGGTTTATAGTAGGGATCGAGCATGTTACCAGGCTGGCGCAGGGTGGGCACGATCCAGTGGCCACCATCGGGGGCGGGTTCGTACGTCAGCTGCGTAGCGGCAATACCCAGCTGCACCTCGTCGCGTTCGCCTTCAGCAGTGCCGCCCAGCACGATCGACGAGGGCGGTAGCTGGTTACCGTCCTTATCCCGGAACAGCTCGTCGTTGGCATCTACCTGGTCAATGATCCGCACCCCCTTGCTGGCTGGTGCGTCGACACCGTAACGATCGACCATGTATGGGCTTAGATCGACAGCCGGACTGCGTACGACGTCGGTAAACTGGCGGATGGTGACCACCTGGCGATTCCCGTCGAAGGAAAAAATCAGGCCCAGCCCCTGCCGGATCGCTTTCAGAAAATCGCCCACCGACATGGCCGGCAAATGCTGGCCAGGCTGTACCGTCAGGGGGGTCAGATCCACAATACCCACCCGGCGCGTTTGCATGGCCGTCTGGTTGAGAATAACCAGGCGCTGCACTTCAGGCTGACCGATCCAGTCGCCATCGATCCGGTAGCCCGCGCGGGCGAAGAGCTGCTCGAGCACCCACCAGAGGTAAAATTGCGGGCTGACCGGATAGCCCTTTACAGTAGCGCTGTCGACCAGGAAGTTCGAGCCTTTCCAAGCATTGATATAGGGCTGACGAACGAAGCCGGGCAGCGTGGCGGCCGACAGCGACTCCTCGAAAAACAGCTCGTTCCGGATGGGAAAGAACGTGCAGGGGAACTGACCGGGCGGCAAACTGGCGATGGTTTTCATCCGGCTGGCCAGCCCCTCCAGCGGGGACGTACCCAGCGATACGGCATCGGTCAGCGCTTCCTGCAGCGAGAGTTTGCGCAGCTGGGAGAACACTTCCCCCCCATCGTATTTCAGATAGCCAGACCCTTTCCCGGACACAATCCGGTAGTTCAGCCGGCAACGACGAAACATCACCCCCATCAGCCGGACGTGCACGATCAGCTCCATGCGCGGCCGAGCCTGATCAAGCCGATAGCCCGAGCTGAGGAATCGCTCGTTCGGCTCGACTGGAAAGGCAATAGGGTAGCTTTTGGCTCCCGGCAGCTGATCATCGACCAGCCAGCCGGTGGCCTGCTCCAGCATGAGCTGCTGCTGCGGATCAAGCACCAGGCTCAGCCCTGACTCGTTAGTGATAGCGATCATGAGTTAATTAACCGGCACAACTGTGCCCCCATCATTCGTATACCATTTCGTTGTCCCTGCTGCTGTGTCCCTCCATAGAATAGAATCGCCCGAAGCAGGCAGCCGGCTCAGTGGTGGTGGTCCGGCCCCTTCGGCCCGACGCAACAGTACTGACCCGGCCACTTGTAGCAGATCAGCAGCGTTATTGGTTTGAGTGCCGATTAAAAGCCGGTTGTCGGGCGTAGTGGTGGCTGTGATCACGCCCATGTTGTAAAACCGCGTGAACCCATGCGTCCAGCCAGATAAGCTTTTCGACGCCTGACCAATGCTCAACACCCCGGCTCCTGCCCCCAGCGTACCCGTGATGTAGCGAAGCCCTACGGTAGCATCGTTCGAACGGGACGTACCCAGCTTCAGCTCGAATCGGGTTTGACTGCTGTTGCTGTTGGTGAGGAAAAATTCACTGGCGTCGACCGAGTTGAGGTAATGCCCATCACTCGATGCGGTGGTGTTACTGGCCATTTTAAGGCCCGTTCCTGCGTTGTGCGTGATAGACGGGTCACCAAGCATAATCGTATTGCTGACATTAGCCAGCTCCCGCCAGCCTGTATTGCCCGCTAATCCACTTGCTTTATAATAAAGAGCTGCCGTACCCGTAGCTGTGTTTCGATAAATAGACCCTAAGGGTGCAGCTACAACCCCGTTGGGCGACCCGTCGCCAATCCTGTCCGTTCCGACCGGCGAGAGTTCAATCCAGGCACCTGGGCTACCCGATGCTATACACAGAAACCCTTCGGGTTGGCCGAGTGTGGGGGCAGGATTCAGCAGCTTATCGCCAGCGCGCCAGTTACCCGCTATAGGGGCCGAACTACCGTTAAACGTTCTGAGCGAATAGACGCGCTTCCCCGTCCCAACGGTGTAGGGCGTGGTTACCGCGTCGGCCAGTTCGTTGTTCAATATTTCGGAATCGGTGGACTGGTCATTTACATAAATCCCCCGAGTAAAAGGACCGTCAATAAAGTTGTTTTTTATCCGCAATCCTTTTGTCAAGACACGATCCGAAAAACTCAAATACTGACCAATGGCTGCGTATTGACCCGACCCCATTCGCCCCCGGAAGAGAAAGGTATTGTTTTCAATCGCCACCTCATCCAGCAGACCCAGACCAACCGTACTGACCACTACCCCGCCAGATTGCCAGTGGGTCGTGTTGCTGTAGGCGGCAGTTCGATAGAAGTAGTTATCCTCAACCCGCAGATGCCGACCAGTCAGGTTGATGAGTTGAATGGGCGAATTGACCGACGTAGAGAAAAATTTATTCCCCCGGACAACAATGTTCGTATTGGGCCGACCAAAACTATTACCTGGTGACACCACATTGACCGATACAACACTACCCCCGCTGATTGTGGCAGTCAGGACCGCTCCGCCCGTTTGCAGTCCGCCGTATTCGTCGACGATGACCCCGTTGTCTTTAGCCAGTATGGTTGGGGCACTGGTGTAGTTACTGCCCCCCGACACGACACTGACCGAAGCTATGCCCAGAATAGGGGTGGCCGAAGCTCCACTACCCCCACCGCCCGAAAAAATAATACTGGGTTCGTAGAGGTAGCCATCCCCGGCACTGGTAACAATCACGGACGTAACCACACCGTTCGTAACGACCGCTTCAGCTGTTGCACCGCTACCGTCTACCGCAGAAACACTTACGGTTGGTGCGCTGGTGTAGCCGCTACCGCCCTGATCGATCTTCACAGACACTACCTTCAGCGTGGCCGTGGCCTGTGCGCCACTACCTCCACCACCCGAAAAGATAAGGTTAGGCCGGGCGCGTGACCCCCGGATGGAAATAACCCCATTACTAGCAAAATCCTGATTGGTGAATACGTTGTTCTCGATGACCCAATTTTGCAGGATCGCGTTATAGCTGGTATTGATAGCCGCGATATCAACGCCCGCTGCCACGGTTTGTATGCCGTTGCCAATTACCTGGTTGCCTGAAATCAGGATGTTTTTATTGGGTACAGCATAGTTGTCGCTGGGGCTTAGTGTGATAAACGTCCTATTGTTCTTCGATACATTGCCGATAAACGAACAGTCTTCCAGCTTCGCTATTTCCGAGAAGTAGGCTGTTTGGTTGCTGACTGTGTTACCTTCTAAAACCACATTTTTGGACGTCATCACGCCCAACCCCCTGGTGCCGGAATCAACAATGTTTCCCGATACAACCCCATTCGTCACCCCATGCAGCTCAAGCGGTATGGCGCCGTCGTAGCCACCCGTCACGCGCAAATGGGTCATGATATTGTTGTTGACCTGTACGTTAGTGTGCGTGTCGTATCGACCTGGCCCAACCGAGAAATTATCTTCCAGTCCAATTACGTTTCCGCCTACATCGTCGAAGGTGTTGCCGTTTATTTTGATGTTGTTATTGAGCCGAGCAGCTACGGTAGCGCGAATAGAGACCCCGTTATCGCCATGTAGAAACCGGTTGTTGGTAATCTCGATATTCTTCGACGTAGCCGCCAGATGCACGTAGATGAAGTGGTTAATCCCGTTCAGGAACGTAACATTATTCACTCGCCACCCATCGAGCGCAACTCCCATTGACTTAATGGCAGCCAGCCGGGTGGTGTTGGTGCTCAGGTCAAGCGTTACATCCTCCAGAGCTATATTATTCGCTGACATGGTGATCCAACCTGTCACCTGTCCAGGGTAACCGTAATCAGGGTTAGCCTGGCCTACGATGCTGGGCGAGGGCCGCAGAATGGTTTTATCCGCAATGCCTCGCAACCGCTTCCCGCTCGGTATGCTGAACTGGGTGGCCGTGTACGCTCGTGGCTCCATAAGCAGGTTATTATCGTTACCTGCCAGCGCGTTGACAATACAGTCGGTGTCGGTCGCGCCGGGAAACCATTTTACCCGCGCATCGCCCAGGTACTGCCGCACCCAGTATCCGCCCCCGAGCGCCGGAAATACAGTACCCTGATCGACCGTATAACCCGATGCGGCAAAAATAAAACTCCCCCCCCGAACGGCATCCCGGACAATCACCGCCGGGGCTGTGCTGCCTGACGTCGCGGTCAGCGTAGCGATATCCGCGATGTGGACTACGCGCTGATTGAGGGCGTTGGCTGTGGCGACCTTCTCCTGGTTAATTGTGGTCGGCTGGAGGTACAGAGGCACATCGATCAGCTTTGAGAACGAATAAGTACCCGATACGAGAGTGAGACTGCCAGGGACCGGCGTCGACGTGAACTTATTGATCGAGAGCGTGCCCGCGTGACGAATGACCCCGCCAATGCTGATCTGCACCCACCCCGATGGCAGATTGTCAGTATTCGTCCAACCGAAGATCAGATCCAGACCCTGCCGGGTAACTGTCGGCTGAAAGATTTGCTCGAACTCGCGCGATTCCGGCGAATAACGCGCCCGTACAGTGATAACCTTTGAAGTATCACCGGGCGTCAATACAATTTTTCGAGAGATGGGGTTTCCCCGAAATTCGCTGATGTTAAAGGTGCTCACCTGAGCAAAGCCAGTTAAGGCACAGATAAGCAGGAGGAAGACGGTGGTTATGAAGTTGCGCATCGCAGTTGTAAAATGTCCAGGCCAACCCTTCAGCGGCCTGGATTACAGTTTGGTTAGTTATCAAGGTTGCGGTAGCTGATCCATTTGATGTGCCACTGATCATTCTGCAGCGGGATGAGGCCACTCCCGTAGTTGCCGCGCTTGATTGAGACCTCCATGCCCAGATCCCCCGACCAGTTGGGCACATTCGTCAGGTCGATATCGATCGTCCGCAGCTGCCCGTCGGCATTGATCGAGAGCGGGTGGGTGAACTCCTGCGCGCCTTTCTTCCAGCGCAGGTAGATCGAGTTCGAGCCCTGAAACGAGGCCCGGAGGTAGATGTGTTTGTGCACATCCGCGTTGATCCAGCGCTCCGGCAGGGTGATATCGAAGTCGCGCCCCCCGTTTTCGTTATCCGTCGCCGGGGTCACCGTAATGCCGTCGACGATATTCTTTTCGAGCTGATCGTAGGCATTGTACAGCGTGCAGCCAAACCGGCTCTTTTTGCCCTGGTCGAAGCGCACCTCGAAGGTGCCGGGCCATCGGGGCTGGTTATAGAGCCAGATCCGGGCGGCTGCTTCGTTGGGAAATTCGCCCAGCGCCACGTCGAAATCATACACCCCATCTTTGTCGCACGACAGCATCGGGGCTGACGCGATATAAGCCGCCGGGAAGGTCGCGTTCGGCCCGTTGGGGTGCTCAGCCGCCACGACCCGGCCCGAATGGGGCGTATACAGGATGATGACCCGTCCGTTAGCGGGATTTTTAGCCAGGATAAAGGGCTCGGTCGAGAAGCGAGGGGGTTCGGCCGCCCCCGAACTGGTAATGGGGTACGGGACAAGCGAGGCATTGGTGTAGGGCTTACCGGCGCAGTACCAGAACTCGGAATAGCTCGGGTGGACGTAGGCGCAGGGCAGCTCCTGCTGGCGGGGGGTCGGGTAGTGACTGGCCTGCGGATCGTCGCGGAACATCGTCCAGCGCGAATGCCGCCGAACGGCCCGCGGTTCAGCCGGATCGAACTGCTGCCACGTCTCCATGTACATTTTCCCCAGCACGCCGGTACCATCGCCCCGAGGGGACGGTCTAAGTTCCCACTGCACCGGCTGTACCTTGGCGTACATCAGCCCGTTCTGCACCGAGTGAATCAGGGTCTGCCCATACATCGGATAATCATCGATATTGCCCCCCTGCACGGGGTTATAGCCGATGCCAACCGGGCTGAACGAGCTCAGCCCGGCTTCCGAGTACAGGCCTTCGCTCCAGGGATGCAGCGCAACCCCGTTGGGATAGCCGTACATGGCATCCATCACCTGACGACCCGCATCTTCTCGCCCCGAATTCCAAACAGGTGAGTTGATCCGGTTGAGGGAGCTGCCGCTCTCGGACAGCCAGTCGAGCACCGAGCCCACGCGTACGTTGATGCCCGCCTTGATCACCCCATTATCAATAAAACTGCGCCAGGGCGAGGCACTGGGGCGGGCCGTTTCGGGCTGCGCCGTATAGCTGCTATTCGCTGCATAGACATTGCCATATCCCTCAAAGCCGGCCGTCGTTGGCGTACCCGAGTTACAGGTCGTGCAGACCGGGGCGCTGGGCGTCGAGGCAATGGCGACCAGCGTGCGCCGGGCCAGCTCCCTATGCCCCGCATCGTTGGGATGGCGCTGCACCGCGTTACCCGTCTGGTTGACGTAGTACCCTGGATTACTCCAGAAATCCGCCACGTCGACCAGCGACAGGCCCAGCTCACTGGCCACCCCGTTGATGACGCTCGTCACCGCAGCCTGATTCCAGACCGAATTGGTCAGAACGACCCGCGCGGAGGGATTCCCTGAGCGCAGTTTGGCCAGCAGCGCTTTATAGTCCGCGCTGAGGTTGGTCAGATCGGTAATGTTCTCAGCCAGGTGCACGACGATGAGGTTCGCACCCCAGGCCGCTACGTTGTTGAAGCGATCCAGGTTGAACGTCCGGTGGTTCTGCTCCCAGTCCGAGCCGGTCGAGCCGGTGACCGTACCCCCGTCGCCTTCGAAGTCGACCAGGGTGCGCGCCTGCAGATTGGAGTTGACCGTTTTAAGCTCTCGGACCACCTGGGCCATATAGGTTTTGTCGGGCGCCGATGCGGCCATCGCCCAGGCGTATTCCCACACCCCCGGCAGGTAGGGATGGTAGGTGATGCTGTTGCCCACAAACAACACCTTGGCGTAGGCCGGATAGGTGCAGCTGGGGCACAGCCGCTCAGGAGCCGTGTCGGGATTGGTAGCCCCGATGTACTGAATTTCCAGCTGCTGACCTTTCTGAATCAGCCCACAGCAGCCGCGGTCATTGCCGATCTCGAAGCGGTGAATGATCCCCGTCCAGCCGGGCGCGCTGGCCAGGTTGACGGCGTAGGTGTGAAACTGACCATCATCCTGCACGTCGAAGTAGACCGTCTGGGACGCATCATCCCGCTGTCCCAGGGGATACTGCACCGAATTACCGGCATTGTTGGGATCAAAGCCCGACGGTTTCTGACCCACCCGCAGCCAGGTTACCCGCAGCCGGTTGGGCGCGTTGGAGGCCCCCTTGGCGTACTTCATCCGGATGTAGAGGGTCGTAAAGTCAGCCGCCTTCCAGGCTCCGGCCGGCGACTGCAGCGTCACCGTCGAGGCATGCGTAGTCGGGACGTCCCCAATGAGTTCGGTTTTCCCTTCGAATTTGGGATTCCAGTAATCAGAGCTGAAGGGCTCGCCTTTGTCGGAAATGCCGTCCAGGCCCACCCACCCGGCCCGGCCCGCGGCCCGGCTGAAGGTCCAGCTCGGCAGCGCCTGCCGGGGCAGGGCGTAGGCCGCTTCCCGGATGTCGGCCTCCGAGCCAATCACATACGAATATTCGTGGTAGAAGGTTTGGTCCGCATCCAGGTGGCTGTAGGGCCGGGCACCCATGTACATGAACCGGTCGCTGAACTCACCCGAGGCCTCCGTCGAGTCCAGATCGGTGAAGTTCAGGTTGGCATTGTAGAGATCCGGCGAGACTAGCCCGATGTAGCCCCCCTCGGGCAGGTTAGCCGCTATCCAGGGTTCGCTGAGGGGGAAACTGGATATGGTCCAGCCAACGGCATCCGTGCTCGTGGTCGAGGCATTGGTGAAGGGTTGATTGCCATTATAAAAGCGCGCTTCCGTCGCCGGCCAGATCATGGTGAAGGGCGTCTCCTGCTCGCGGGCGTCGTAGAGCGTTTTATCGCCCCGGAAGTGGGTCACTTTCAGCCGGACGTCGACGCGGTTGTTGGTCGCTTTCGCCCACCGCTCGACGTACATAGGCAGCAGCTGCAGCTGGTTATGGGGCCAGCTGACGTACTGGGTTTTGGCGTAGAGCCAGCCGTCGGGAGTAATGCCTTTAAAGAGTACTGGCCCCGCTTCGCCACTCACGCCACCCCCCAGCGGGTTATAGCCAATCTGCGCCCAGGTGTTGCCCTGATCAGCTGCGTAGTTGAGGGGCCCTGCATACCCGCAGTACGACTCGCAGCGGCCCTGATCGCGCCGGTTGATGGTGCTCACCCACTGGGTACCCACTTTACGCTGGATCTGCAGGGTAGCCCCGAACCCTTCGGCCAGCTCGATGCGGATGTTCCCCGACTCCTGGCGCAGAATCCCTTTCACTTGGATGTTATAGGGCGGCACGATCTGGCTGCTGACCTCCGTCCAGTCGCTTGGCTGAGCGGGGGCCTGGTAGGCGAACGTACCCGAGCCGCAGGTGGTGCAGGCCGGTGGGGTGGTGGTGCCACCTCCACTAGAACCGGCCGCCGTAAACAGCGGAACCGGCGTGGCCGTCAGCGCGGGCGTAAAGACGTGCACGAAATCAGCCTGACCCGGTTTTTTAAAGGTCAGCCGAATCGGCACCGTAGGCACCGGCCCCAGCGTCCACTCGATGACAAAGGGAGCCTGGTTATTGAGTTGGCCCCAGGGGTAGTCGACGCCCGAGCTGAGGCTGGGGTTGTTGTCATTCTGCAGGGCCATCGCCACGCCGTCGACGCGCTCGATGCGCAGGGTGATGCCGTTGCCGTCATCGCTCGGATCGCCCTGCACCTGCAGGTACTGACTCGACTGGGTGTACCGCGCGGCCAGCCAGCTGGGGCCGGTCGTGCCGGTGCCGCAGGTCGTGCAGGTGGGCGGGCTGGTGTTGCTGCCCGACAGCACGATCCGCTGCGCGCCGGTACTGGGCGTAAACGTATAGGGGTAGGTGGCCGATCCACCCGCCTGCTCGGCCGTAATGCGGAGCGGCACCTGGGGCAGATTCACGGCCCACTGCCGGTCATACGGAGCCTGGTTGCCCAGCGACCCGTAGACGTAGAAGGTATTCGAGTTGATGGTAACCCCGTCCGGATTGGTGGTCGTGAAGGCCTGTCCATCCTGCCGCTCGAATTTCAGCCGGCCGATCTGGCCCGCCCCTTCCATGGTCAACAGCCCCCCGGCGTAGGAGTAGCGCATGCCGGTGATCCAGGAAGGAGCCGATACGCAGGTGCCACTGACGGGCATGGTGCCCCCGTGGGTGTAGGAGAAGGCGGTGCAGCCGCTGTTGACGGCCACAAAGAAGGCGTCTCTGCCCGCTGGGTTGTCCGGGTAGATGCTCATGTCGCGCCAGAGCTTGAACTTTTCGGTCGAGCCGTCCGCCCGCTCCCGTTTTACCTTCTGTTTCTTGATGGGCTGCGCCGAGCCGGTGAGCGTCAGGATCGACAGCAGCAGAATGAGTAGTTTTTTCATGGTTCGTACAAGTGAGGTGGTAAGCCGGTTAGTCGATCAGATCCGGACCGTCGTCGGTGTCGGGTACGTAGGGGCCATCGGCCGTGGCCGCGCAGTTGCGGACCTGCCAGACCTGGCCCGACGCCGGGGCGGGTGCGGCCAGCGTGGTCTGGGCCACCTGCTGGGCGTCGGTAAGCGCCCGAAACGCCGCTTCGGCCTGGGCGCAGGTGCCCTGACTGTAGGGCCAGTAGCGTTTCTGGCCCACCGGCCAGCCGGTCTTGGCGGCTACGGTATTGGTTACTTCGAGGTAAAAAGCCATGGTTACGGAGCAGTATAGACGGTCGTGCGGGCAATAGCCGCAGCGCCGTTGTTGACGTTGATCACGAGGACATCATTGGGTTTGTCAGTAGCGCGGAGGTAAACGGTAGCCGTGTGAATCACTCCCGCGAATGCGCCGGTGTAGCCATAGCCACCTGGATCATTGCTGGTGGCAGACATAGACGCGAATACGGTTTTAGGCATAGCCGCAACAGCTCCGATGTAGGTCTGTTGGGCAGGCCATTCGAAGGCATACTCGACTCCATTGGATAGCCGAGTCTGCACCCAGAAGCGGTTGACCTCTGAGAACTGGGGCGGGTTATCGCCAGACCAGAAATGGTCGACGGCCAGGATTTTGTTAACGGGCTCCGGATCAGGATTGGGTACAGCCTGTCGATTAACCGTCAACAGGAAGTCGGCCGCTACGGCCTGCCCGACGCTATCGGACGCCCACACCCGGATTGGATAGCTTCCGTTGGGGAAGTCAGCCGTGATGGCATGTATGCCTGGCCAGGTGGGATCGAACAGCAATCCAGTCGGAAACGGCTCCGTGGTTGTGGCATTAATAATACGGGCCGATGTCAGCGTCAGCGTATCGCCCGGATCGGAGAACGTGGTAGCGGGCAGAGGCCGCGACTGCACACCAGCCTGCGTTACCAGCCAGTCGGGAATGGCCGTAGCAACCACGGGTGGCGTATTATCTACGTTGTTTAGCGCCGTCAGATTAGTCTGCAGCACGTAGCCGCCCGGGAAGACGGTTTTGACCGTAAAGGCGATATTTTGCTCGATCGTATTATCCGGCACTTCGACCAGCCCCCCAGTGGTGATGGTCGAGGACAGGGAGGGGGGTGACCCGTAGTACTCACTGGTCGAGTCGCCCGAATAATCCCGCCACTGATCGTCGTTATACTTCTGCTGAAACAGCAACTGGGCTGACCCACCCTCGACCACACTTTGCGGAGAAGTCGGGGCGGTGCGGAACTGAGAAATCGGCTGGGGGCCATCGGCCAGGCAGGCATTCGTGGTTCGCGGGCTAAAGGTTAGCTCCAGGGCCGTACCCGCCACATAGGCGTGCCAGGCCAAAACAACCCCCGTTCGGTACTGTGCCGGAACGGCATACTCCCAACCATACGTATTGAAGCCCCCCGTCTGCCCCAAGGCGGTGGCCACATCCGGACGCGGCAGCGAACAGGTAACGGTTGCCACCTTGGTTTGGCGGTTCGGGCCGAGGTAGATATCGACCCCCTGAATTTCATTCAGGTTACTACGCCGGGCACACCAGCCCCGAACGCTGTAGCAGTCACCGGCGTCGAGCGATCCCGAGTGGGTGCCGCCCAGGACCGGCGGGCCGGTAGGCTCCGGATCGGGATCAGGGTCGGGGTCAGTCGGCAGATCAACGTACACGGTTGTATCGACATAGTGGTTACCGAATACCAGTAGGGAAACAGGCGAAGTACCGCCCCCATCACCAGAGAGCGCCTGGTCGATATCGACGTAGTGGTTACCGAACACCAGCAGGGAGACTGGATCTGGGTCCGGATCAGGATCAGGTACAGCTCCCTCTCGCCGGTAGACCCGCTTGTCTGGCCCCAAGACGAGGACTGGATAGTTCTCCGTGGTTAGCGGAATTTTATCCAGCATCAGCCCCCCCATGAGCTGGACTAGAACATCCGTCCAACCTTTTCGGCCGGGCCCACCACGCTGGGCGACCGCATGGAGGGTGTCGTCATTGTCACCCGCCCCGAACTCAATAGCCGCAACGGCGTCGATCTCCTGGACAACATTGCGACAGTAGACGGTGTAAACCGTGCCGACAACAAACGCTACGCCTGTTTCAGTCTCCGTGAATACGGGGCTGCTCTGCCAGTTTTCCAAATCCAGGCTATAGGTCCACTCGGAACCGGTGGGGTACTTGACGCGAATACCAGGCATAGTTAGGCGGGTTCAACTTCGTCGGTCCAGCTGCTTAAGATGGGGTGAACGCCGACGGTGTTTTTTAGGATCAGGTTGGTCATCTGTATGGCTTCGGGTATGGTATACACGTCCGTGAGGCCAGACTCTTCGCGTGTGGTTGGTTTATCGATGAGGTCATCCCGGTAGGAAATCTTCTCGTCGTCACGCCGGTACAGCGCATCCGCTGCGGGCTGCTTGAGAAAGCCGAGGGTCTCCGGGTTAGGCCTCTCCGCGACAATTTTGAGTTTATCGAGCAGGGGCGTCGTCAGATCGCGAGCCGCCTGGGGAACCGTAGGGTCGCGGGTAAATACGGGCAGGGGTGGCAGCACGTAGACGCTACCGGCCGGTGCCTGCACAGGGGGCAGGGTTTCGCCCCCCTCGGGAAAATCATCGGTGTAAAACTCGTCGCGGTGCTGGTAGACGTAGCTGAAGACGTGCGCGAATTGGGTGTCGCCGTCCCGCTGCTGGCGGATCTGCTTGTTGGTAAGGCCGATGGCCAGGACGCGATCCGCCAGCACCTGAAAGCGTACGGCCGAGCAGTAAAAGTCATCCCAGCGCTGCAGCTCCGGGAGCGGTTGCCAGCCAGAGGCCACTTCGACGGCTTGCTGCCGGCTTAGGTTATACTGCACGAACTGGGCAGCCGTCGGCTCGTAGCCTGCGGGCATGACGCGCTCGGCCTGCTCGTAGAACAGCTGCAGCTCGTAGCTGCCTTTCCCCCAGGTCATGATGCTGTCGAACGCGCCCAGGCTGTTGAGGTAGGAAAACTGACGCCGGTAGGGCCGGTTGTCGTAATCGACCACGTAGCGATAAGCCCGGCTGAGGTAGCCCCCGGCCAGCGTAACCAGTCGACAGCTGTATTCCCTGAGAAACTTACCCGCTGGCACCTGCTCACGCAGGTTCAGCTGAGCGATCCCCACCGGGAACGCTACTTTGGTACCGGGCTGGTAATCGATAGCCGCCTGGATGCCCGTGCGCACGTGCGTGCTGTCATCGTCGAAGGTCATCCGGATCTCCAGCTTGACCGACGAGGCCTGCTCCCGCAGATTGATAAAGGTCAGAAAATGGGCTTCGTCGAGCCGGGCTATTCGCGCCGGTGATCCCATCAACAGGGACTTGTCGGCCCCGGCATCGGCACCCAGCAGCGCTGTCGTCAGATTGTAGCCGGTGTCGGCCCGGCGCTCCCAGTCGGCACCGCCCAGGTACGCATGGCGCGTCTGGTCTTCAACGACCTGCTGCACCGTGATCGGTTGGCCCCAGGCCTCGCCGTAGGCCACGTAGTACTGTCGGGCTGACTGCTGGGCCACCTGGCCACCCTGGCCCTGAAAATCGGGCACATCAGCACTCAGGTAGCTGTGCAGCAGATCCCCCAGGTCGTACTTGGCTACCCCGTCCGCATCGCATTCGATGTGACTGCCCCCGTCGCCGATCAGCTCGTAGTCGAGATCCCGATCGGCCCCGGTCGTGCCCGGCTTCTGGAGGTACACTTCGAGGTAGATGCCATACCGATCCCGAACCAGGGCGTCGGTACCCATGACCGACTGCCCAACGGTGTATTTGCGCTCCAGCTCGGGCGTCTTGCCTGGGATGTAGGTAAGGTTGTAGGCTTTGCCAGGGCGACGCGCCGTTAAGGTAATTCCGTGCAGGTTTCCTGCACTCTCACGCGTTACAACCCAATCTTTCCGAAAGGCGTACAGGCCCCGAAAGAAGGGCAGCAGGGAGTCGACGTAGGCGGCTGAGCCGTCGCCGGCCGGAAACTCGTCAGGGCGGGTGGGATTGGTGCGGGCGGTAACGGAGGTTGTTTTGCCATTCCAGCGCAGCCCGATGGTCTCGCCGTCGACGATTGGCCCGTAGAATATGATGCCAGCCACCGCTTTGGTGCCGGTCGTCTCGAAGCGGCCCTGCCCGCTAAAAACGTAGCGCATCCGACCCCCTTTGGTCAGTGCATAGGTGTCAGGAGCTTGTACGAGGGTAACGGACATGGTGGCGAAATTGCCCCCCGGCACCCCCGTAATCAATGACAACACTCAAGCAGCTATTCGATCAGGTCGAGGGGACCGAGCTCCAGATCGACCGGCACGGTCCAGCTAAATTGCAAACCGTAGCCGTGCCAGCCCGATGCGATCGGCCCAATCTTCTCCAGGGGTAGCTGACGAACCTCCACCTGAATGAATTCCTCAGCCAGCGCGCCATGGGCAGCATCCTGCAGCATGAGCGCGTAGGCTTTGAGCACCAGTTGTCGGGCGGTGGCCCGGGCCGCCCGGATCTGCTCGTCCGTGGTGGCCTTCCGGATCACGGCCACGCTGCCCGTCCACACACTGTGGTAGTTGTCGCGCCCCCCGGTGTCTAGATCCTCCTGAAACGCTTCCCAAACCAGCTGGTTATCGCCCAGCAGCGCGTCTTTTCTTCCCGTCTGCAGCTTGAGTTCCTTTGGATCACCCATATCCTCCAGAAACACGAACGCGGGCCGGGCGGGGCTGTGGGCGATCTCCGCCAGGCGGCTGGCCAAACTTTCCCCGTAGGCCCTGTAAAATTCCTCAGTCGGTCCCATGTTGAAGCTTTGCTTTAAGCTGTTCATTTTCTTTCATCAGCGCATCGAGCATGGTCAGTACCAGGTACAGGTTACTCTGCTCCAGCTGGGCAAATGTTCCCAGCGCCCCGGTCTGGCGGGCCAGGCTGATACCGACGTCGAGCCAGCTGCCGCCCTCCTGCCCTCCCTGATCCGAGGGTTTAAACAAATACTCGAACTGATCGGGAAAGCGGTCCAGACAGCCCATGTAGTTCATCAAGACACCCAGCTGCACCGCGCCGGGCAGGGTGGCCATGTCGGCCGTCTGGGTGTCCAGCGTTCGACGATCGAACAGCGTGCGGGCCCCATCACCGGCCGTCTCAAAAAAACGGGCTTTCGGGCGATACAGCGCGGCCACCAGCTCCGCCAGATCGGCCGGCTGGCCATCGGCTTCGTAGCGTTTGCGAGCCGCTTCGGCGTGCATGAATTCGGCAAACGTCAGATGCTGCAGTCCATCGCCCGGCCCTATATACCGACGCAGTCGAACCCGCAGGCAGGGCAGCATCCAGCGCTCCGGCCGTTCGTCAAGGAAATCCAGGTAACTGATCAGCCAGGCGCGCTGATCGTCATCGAGCAGCCGGGTGTGGCGGTAGCGGATGCCGTACCACAGCTGGAGCAGCACCCACCGACCGGCCGGTTCTCCGCCCAACTTCACCCGCCAGTTGAGCAGCTGCAGAAAGTGGCGGGGGGTGAGCTCGTCCCAGGAGGCTGGACCCCGAAAAGTGTGCTGGCCGATGACGACAACGTTCATGCGGTCGCCGTGGGCTTTTTACCGGTCACCTTCCGGCCGTTTAGCGACCGGCCTTTCAGGCTCTCGATATCGGCCCGGATATCGCGCTGCCCCTCGTGTACCTTTTCGATCGCACCCGCCACCTGCAAATTGCTGGAGGCCATGGCGTTCTGGGCCGTGATACTTTCGCGGGTCAGCTGGAGCTGACTGGCGCTGTTTTCCCGCATCATGTCGATGAGGGCCTTGTCTTTTTTGCCCAGCGATCGCCAGACGATGATCAGGAAAATGATCATCACCGTCACGAAGGGACTGTACTTGAACATTTCGACGAAAAACTCTTTGGTGAAAAATTCCATGGGTATACGGGGGTTACGAATTGAGTAGATAAAAAGAGTACCGGCGAGCGAGCTCCAGGTGATACTCGTTCACCTCGTAGTCGGCGCCGTTATAACCGAAGGCGAAGGCCCGCCAGTTGTGGGTGCGCAGGGCATCATCCAAATTCTTGCTCAGGATGAATTGACAAACGGCCAGCAGATGGGCTTTCTCACCCGTTTTGAGCGCATCGACGAAGGCGTGCACGTCTTTAAACCCACAGCGCCAGTACTCGTCGCCCATGATCTGGAACATGCCCCAGCTGCAGCTCATCAGCGCAGCCGTCGGGTCGAGCGCCATGGCGATCTTCAGGCGTTTGTAGTCACTGGCCACCCCTTTGTTGTAGGGGCAGTTGGGCATGTACTTGTGCGACAGGGTCGGGTGTGACTTGTCGTACTTACCCTTTGTGTGCTTGCGGAACCGGTGCCCTTCGAAACGAATGACCAGTCGCCCGTCCGGCAGGAACGCCCGGCCCCGGCTTTCGACGTCGGCGACGGCCCGGATCTCGGCAACACCGGTGCGCAGCAGCGCGGCTGCCGCCTGGTAATCGGCCAGGGTGATCTCCATGGCTAGAAGAAGCTAACGGCTACACCCAACAGAAAGCCTAGTCCTATTCCGGCTCCGCCCCATTTGGCCGGTCGCCAGCGCATGGTCCGGGTATATTCCTCCGTAGCCAGGGCAATCTCGTCGTAGGATTTAGCGCGATTCCGGTACCGTCTGGGCAGAGCCTCCAGCACTCTATTGATCGATTCGTCAGCCCGCTGATAGCCTACCTGGGCGGTGACCAGCTGCGTCTGCAGCGAACCCAGCTGCTGGGTGAGCGCCTGCGCCTGCCCGGCATCGTAGCGGCCGAGCTGGGTCTGGTCATCGAGGGCCGTGCGGGTTTTTAGAATCTCCCGCTGCAGTGAATCCACGGCCGCTTTCGAGGCCTTCCGGAGGGCATCCGCTGCGAGCAGTTTAGCTTTCACACCTGCGTAAATCGTGGTGTCCATGGCTACGCCCTGCGCGTAGGGAAACGGCTGGTTTTTAACCATGGCCTGCACGCCCTGCGCACCGGCCGGGGTGAAGAGGGCACACAGAGCTGACAGCGCCAGGGCAACCAGCAGAAGCAGGGCCTTACGGCAGCGTGACCCGTATCGAGTCGAAGGCACTAACAGATTTTTCATAGTCAGCTACGGTTTTTTGGTTACGCTCGTGAATGATGATCACGGCCTTACCCGACTCCTCAGCCCGGTGCAGAAGCCGGGTGCGGGCCGTGTCGGCGTAGATCGTGGTTACGACCGGGGGGGCCGGTGGTGCTTTTTTACAGCTGGTGGCCAGCCCCAGCACGATGAGCATGCACAGGGCGGTGAGGAGGGCTGCGATGCGCCAGTGGCGTCGCTCGGTGGTTTCCTGCTGGTAGATAGCCATTAGCTCAGCAGGGTTGCCAAGGTGAAGACGATAACGGCCAGCACGTGCGTCCCCAGGAGGTAAATCGCATGCTGTATCGAATCTTCCTTGTGCTTGAGCATATTTTGCCCAAACTGATCTATGTTCCCTATAACCAGCGCTAAAAAGCCGAATATACCAGAGGCACTGGTTGGCTTGGTGAAGGGTAACGTATCAACATGGACGAGTTGAAGGCCTATGAAGGCAATCACCAGAATTAATACTATATCGGCCACCACCAACCTTTTTACTTCCACCTGCTCTCCATCGGGCAAATCATTATATGCCTCTTCGCGTATCCTTGCGTGAAGCATACCAAAAACTAAGGTCAGGGTCATTATAATCTCGAGGGCACTGAACGTAATCATAGCTTTGATATAAAGAGGTTAAAGTGAAACGATTGAGGTGCCGCGAACCCGGCCCACTATCGTGGTCGGATCGGCAGGTGTGGTGGGCGTTATTAGGGTGGCCAGCTCGCCAGTAAACTGGGCGGCCTGTTCGTCGAAGTACTGAATCGACTGCTGGAGCTGCTTGTCGCTGGCCGGCGATTTCCAGTGCAGGTTGGCCACCTGGCTGATGCCGCAGACCTGTACCCCTTTCTCCGAAATGGTGACCAGCCGCTCACGCAGCGCGCGGGCGATGGTGGCGTAGACCAGGGCACGCCGGGCCGAATCGAGCAGCTCGGTTTGTTCAGGGCTCAGGTCATCGCCTAATAGCCCCTCCAGCTGCTCACCCAGCATCTTCCGGATCGACCGTTCGGCCGTCCGCATCGAGGGCAGCAGCGTGATCAGAACCAACCGACTGCTGCCAATCGAATAGTATTGATTGAACAGCTCAGCCGAGCCGATCAGCTGGCTTTTTTCCTGTAGGTAGGGCGCAGACGTCGCGTAGGCCGGGAACGTCTCCAGGTGACCAGCCAGGTAGCGCAGGAGCGATTCGATGGCCGCGTAGGCTTCCGTTTCCAGCGAGACCATCGTCCGCTCCAGCTGCCACTCGAACGCGTCCGAACTGTTAGCATCGCGGTTGCGCTGGTTGCCAACGTCAGTGATCCGGACGTTGTTGGCCGCCACGAAGCGCAGCATAGCGAGGTTGCCGATCGCGGCCGTCAGGTAGGGCAGCAGAGCCGCCTGGTCCTCGTCGAGCTGATCAGCCCCCAGCTCCTCGAGCAGCTCGTCCCCGACGAAGGTGGCCAGGTACGCCTGAGATGAGCGCAGGGCGGGTTTGAGCGATTCGTAGCGGATATCGCCCGAGAACGTGACGACCTCGGCCAGTTCTTGGATCGTGCGGATCAGGAGTGTCATGGTGCCGTAGCAGTTTTAGCGATGGGTGCCCCCGTCGAGAGGTTCTTCATCAGCGTATCGTCGAACTTGAAGGTCAGCCGCGGGAAGCGCTTCTTCCAGCCGTTGTATTCTGCGATGAATTTGAGGGGTTCCAGAATCCGGGATCTGTACGGGGTTGACTTGGCGATGAAGATGTTGAACGACTGCGATTTGTCGGACCCTCCGGAGCGCTGGATATCCTTCGACTGAAAGCCAAACAGGCTCGGATCAGTCCCCAGGGCGTAGAGCAGGTTAGCCTGCCCATCCGAGTAATCCTCGTTATACTTGCCCTCTTTTTCCTTGTCATCGAGCACCGTAATCTTGATACCTACCTGATCCCTACCTCTGTCCTGATCATCGAACCAGGTATCGGTCATCACGGCCTTGTTGGCATTCTCGACGTTGGTCAGCTTCTCGGTCATCGACGAGAGGAACTCGTCCCGGATCGCCAGCTTGTCGGCCACGCTCCCATTGTCCCAGCGCTCGCCGTAGACCTTACTCCAGTACTCGGCTGGCACCTCGATGTGGTAGCGCAGGGTCATTTTGTTCTGCATTCCAAACTTTTTGAACTGCGGAATGCTGAACAAATAATCCAGCCAGCCGCTCGTGCGGGTGGCGTCCCAGGGAGCCAGCTGATAAAAACTTTTGCCAGGCGAGGGCAGGCTCAGGGGATAGACGAATTTGAAGTCTTTGCTGCCAGTACGAACCCAGTCGACCCGATTGGACAGGTAGGGATCAATCGCGGTCAGCTTCTCGGTCTCTTTATCGAGCGCGTTGGCATTAGGCCAGTTGGCGTTGAAATAGACCGTATCCAGCAGGCCCGTCGACTCGTTCTGACGCCCCCACCGGCAGTAGGCCGTTTCGTTGTTGTGCAGCTGGTTGATTTTGGAGCGGTCCCGACTCAGGATGAACTCGGGGAAGGCATTCCACCACCAGCTGACGTCGGACGCGCATTCGATCAGGTATCGCTCGAAGGTCGTATCTGTCAGAAACTTGTAGATCTCATCGTCATCGACCATCTCGGTCGATTCTTTATCGGCCGTAGCGATGACGCCCCCGGCCACCCATAGAGCCGACTTGTCAGCAATAGCTGCGGGGATGATAGTCGATTTACTGGCTATCTCGATCACCTTCTGGGGGTAGTCGTTTGCTTCACCCCAGTAGGTGATCAGCGAATCGCCCGGCGATTCCATGCGTTTGACGACCGGCTGGGTGGGTGCTGCCCCCAGCTCCGCCCCGGATCGGGGCACCCCTTTCAGGGCAGGCAGGCCCGTTACCACTGCCTTAGCCGTCGGCAAATAGGCGACGTTGCCCGCTGTATTACTGACTACCTCGCTCATTATCGTACTGGCTGGCCATTAATTTCTAGGATAAGATGGGCGTAAACGTTACGGATCTGATCGCTGTCGACGCCCCGGATATGCTTCACCCACCGCGTGCCCGGTGACCGCTGTGGGGCTTTTCCAACCCGCTCGTGGTCGGCCGTAGCCGTGACGCGTCCGCCCTTGACATGCCAGACCGCGCGGTCGTAGCGTATGATCTCGCCCCCGGTGCGTTTGGACTCATCACAGGTGCAGAACGCGATGGCGAAGGGGATCGGAACCCCCTTCGCATCACAGCGTTCAATGATGGCCAGAGCCTCCTGCCAGGAGAGGAGTGTCGATTGACGTGCGGCAGACTTACGGTTTACATGGCCCATCAGGTTAGGTGCGTACTCGTTACGAGAGTGAAATGGGTAGCAAGTTGGGAGGGGCCGGGCAGGCAATCAATGACAACACTCAAGCAGCGGAAAGTCGGCCTGAATGGCGATATTTGACCATGGCAAAACTGAGTACACAGCTGGCGCTGCGGGTGCTGCTGACCGATGACGATTACCTGCGTACCTGGCTCGAAGCCGGTTACACGAAAGAGGACCGTAGCCGACTCAAGTATCGGTTCGATCGGGATCAGCTGTCGCTCGATCTGATGGAGGAGATCCTGACGCGCTGCGGCTTCACCGTAGCGGTCGAGAAACAGTGGAATCGCCCTCAAAAAGGCCACTAATGCCGGCACAAATCCCCGTTTTACCCCTGCAACTGGCTAGTTCGGCCAAAAAGCAACCAATTTTATTTTGCTCCTTTTCTGCCTGTAACCAATTGATTGCCCGCCGAATAGCACCGGATTGTCTCGCAAATTTGACACGAAAATTTTCGCGTTTTTTTCAACGTTTCGGGCCTAACTGGCTGGTTTACACCCCTGCGGTCCCGAAAAAAATAAACACGAGCTGCTCGACCGCAACGAAGGCCCCGCCACGCACTACCGAACGAGTGCAATTGCACCCCGTTAGGGGCCATGCATATATTAAACCGCGGGCGGATCAGCCCAACAAAAAGCCCCGCCGGTTGGGGCGGGGCTGGGACCAGTAGGCGACTCACCTGACAGGTTATGCCTGACCAAACACGGTGCCGAGCACCTCGACCTTGTTGGGATCGACGATGGTCAGATACCAGAACACGGTATCGAGGGCATCGGTGTAGTGCGTCGTCGTCGACTGATCGATCTCGTCGTTCTGCTCATCGGTCTTATCCTTTTCGAAGCCATTCCGCCCCTCCTTCACTTTGGCGTCTTTCATGGCCTGGATCGGCACGCGCATGTTCTCCCGATTGAAGCGCTGAGCCGCGAAGCGGTCGTCGGCTTCGTTCAGACACCAGGCCCAGCCCAGGTACCGATGGTGGTGCAGGGGCACCTTGGTCAGGTATTTGGTCTTGACCTTCCAGCCTGCTGCCTTGAGCGCCTTGATGACCTCGTCTGCGTAGGTCATCGGGCTGAGACCGCTCTTGCCCACTGCCGTCGGATCGTATACGTACAGGACTTCCTTTCGGTAGAAGTACTGATAGTACTCCACGAACTGAGCCACCACATCCTGGACCAGACCAGGAGCTGCCACGTGGAAGCTCTTGAGGTAGCGGACTTCATCGCGTCCCGACCTGTTCTTGAGATGCAGCCGGCTGAAGCGCTGGCCCACGACCATACAGTTGAAACTGGCCCCGTAGTCCATCCCGATCGTCAGCGCCTGGGTATGGTCCAGATCTTCATCCTTCCGACAGTCGAACATCGGTGTCCGGCTGAAGCTTTTCTCGTCGACGTGGCGATAATCCGTCGCATCATAACAATGCCTGAGGGCATCGAAGTTGTTGTAAAACCCGTTCTCAACGCCATCCTGCTCCTGGTTGAGGATATAGGCTTTGAAGGCGCTGGGGCTGAAGGTTCGCTGCTTTTCCTTGAAGTACTGGAGCGTCAGGGCGTGCACGTTGGCAAATGAGCTGGCCGATGCGTAATGCACCAGGTTGCGCCGTAGTTCATTCAGATAGCCCTCGTATTTGTCGATTCGCTTCAGCCGGGCCGCATTGCGCACGTGGGTGTGCAGCTTCTGGCGTTCCCGGTATAGCTCCAGCTGAACCGACAGAATCAGCTCGATCGCCCGTTGGTGGTGCGGCTTGAGACATTCAGTCTTATCGTTCAGAATCCATTTAGCCTCTTTCGACGTCGGCATATCGGTCGTGAACGTAACCGAGTGGTGCTCAGCAATGCCCCCGTACCACTCCTGCCCACCGCGGTTGATGGCCATCACCTCGGAGTCTAATTTGGGCTTGTTGAGCAGTTTGGCTTCGTCACCGATGATGGCGGACACGGATAACCCGTTCGCGCTGCCGGGCCGGTCCTGGCCCACCATCCGGACGGCCGACACGCAGTCGGTACCGGGATTCCGGAAGAACATGGAATACTTGGGATCGATCGGCGAGTTATGGGGCAGGCGCAGATTAAATTTCTTATCCGGAAACCGGCGCAGCCAGAAATCCTGATTGTCGACGTAGCCCAGGCGTCGCATCCCGTCGAGCAGTTCGGGACCGGTCCTGGTGAGCAGCTGCACGTAGGTCGCTCCGACCAGCACGATCGACGAGCGGTGCAACCGCTCCAGGAGCCGGTGCAGCTTCGGGGCCAGCACACCCAACGTTTTCCCCGTACCCCGACCCGCCACGACGGTGGTGTACTGGGCACCGATCAACAGGCAGCTCAGCTGCAGGTAGTTGAAGTGCATCTGCTTCATCTCGATGTTCTGATCCGCTTCCGGATCTCGATCGGATGGCCGCGGTACCGGTTCCGGGAGCGGCCGTTTCAGCAACGCCCGACTCATAGCTCGTCCCCTTCCATCATCAGCTCACGCCGGGCAGCCTCGCCAATGTATTTTTCTACCTGCTCGAGCAGATTCGGGATCTCTTTGGCCCCGATGAGTTTGGGGTTGAAGCTGATGTGCAGCTCAATCTTTTTGCCCACGTTGGCGTCAGGGGCTTCCTCCTCCCCGACGCCCATTTTGGCCAGCGTCGCGTTGCACTGCGCCACGACTTTATAATCCCCGGAAAACTCAGCTTTGGTACGCAGATCCTTGATATTGCTGATCAGCATGATCCGGTCGAAGTCTTTGTTGGTTTTCTCCATGGAGGCAAAAAACCGTTTGGTATCGCGGACGTCGCGCCAGGCCTGGGGCTCGGACACCTGGTGGGTCTGCATAAGAAAGCCCACCACGGACGAATCCGTGAGGGGCTTCATGGTCAGTATAAACTCCCTAGCTGATTTCCAGCGGTTCAGCCGCTCGGCCAGGGACGGGGTCAGTGGGTAGCGGTCTTCGTCCCGGTACCACCGCATAATCGCGTCAAATGCTTCTTCGAAGCGGACGTCTTCACTCTTACTTTTCATAACTACGGTGGTTACGACCGCAGTACTTGCGGCCTAGTAATTGGTGATCAGGATCTCCATGCGCCGGTTTTTCATGTTCTGGCGCTCCCCGATCGGAATGACCCGGAGGTGATTGATCCGGGCCAGCTCCAGAATAAAGGGGTGATCAAACTCCGAAATGGCGAACTTACAGCCCGACGCCAGCAGACAATTGAACAGGTCGATCGAGTCCTGTTTGCCGAAAGCGTCGTAATTGCCGCCCTTGGTATCGAGGTACGGTGGGTCAGCGTAGATAAACGCTTTCTGGTGGCTACCCTTGCGGATCGATATCCGACGCAGCACGTCCCGGAAGTCGCAGTTCATCAGCTGCACGCCCTGGAGCTGCTTGTGGATCTCATTGAGCCGCATCAGCACCAGCCAGTACGTATTCGATCGATCGAACTTGAGGGTGGTCATGCGGCCCATGAAACTGAAGTTGGAAAAGAACAGAAAGCGGGCTGCCTTGCGGATCGGATCGCTTTCGGTGTTTTCCTTCCAGTACTTCCACAAATCCTCGTGTATGGGCATTATCTCCCAGAATCGGGCCAGCTCCTCTTTACGGTCGACAATGACCTTGAAGAGGTTATATACTTCCGAATCATAGTCATTAACGATGTTGTGTTTGACCTGGGGTTTATTGAAAAACATCCCCCCGGCTCCGAAGAACGGCTCGATGTACAGATCGTGCTCAGGGAAATGGGTCAGGATGGTTTGGGCCAGCTTCCGCTTGTTGCCCGGTCGAGTGAGAATCATGTTTAGGGTACAGTTTCAGTTCTAATCGTTGTTTTTCGGCCTCGTACTGCTGCAGCAGCTGCACGGCCGACTGACGTTGCTCAGGCGTCAGGTCTTTCTTGAGTTTGGCCCGGTACCGGGACACGTAGCTCCGTACATTCATCAGGGCCGCGCGGTCATCGACCTCGACGGCCGGATCAGTGGCCAGCGGCAGATAGCCGTTCTGGTCCAGAAAATCCAGCTGGCCGTAGATATCATCCAGCTGGCGGGTAATGGCTTTTACGCGCAGGGCCAGGGGGAGCCGGGCCGCCATCAGGGCGTCGCTGTTGCCCTCGTCCATTCTGGCGCGCAGCTGGGCTTTCAGCTCCGCCCGCTCGTCGAGCAGTTGGCCCGCCTGTTTACGCAGCTGACCCGCCCGATCCGGTTCGGCTGGCTGGTGCACGGCTGTTTTGCCAATGGCTGGCTCATGCACGACGATTTGTGCACCTGCCTGACGCGGCCCGGCCTGGTGCGGCCCGGGGACAAAGTCCATCGCCACGGTCAGCGGCACCGAAGAATCTACCGCGTACCTAGTGGGCCCGGGAGCAGTACTGCCGGCCGCGGGCCGAATAGTATTCTGTTTCTCCAGCCAGGTGCGCAGTTCGGTTTCCAGCCGCTGGCGGTTGTAGACGTCGGCGCCCATCGATAGCACCGTCAGGGTAAAGCTGCTATATCCGGTTTTTCGCAGCAGCTGCAGGCCGGTGTCGTAATCGTCGGGGCTGGTTAGCCAGGCAGTGATCTGATCGGTCAGCATGGTAAAAAAATAGCCACACGGATGCGGCTATCGGGGTTCAGTGGGATGACTAGGATTTCTCGACATGGGGCCAGCCCAGGCGGTGCAGCAGCTCGAACAGCGCCGGGGTGATGTCAGCCACCACCACGCTTTTGCTGATCAGGGGCACGTATACTTCATGCACTCCCGGATCGAGGCCCACGACTTTATAGCTGGCCACAGGCAGTGCTGCCGACTCCTTGGCCGGCAGCACTGACGTTTCATTTGCCTTCATCCTTACGCGTCCGTAGCCATCGGGATGGTAGCCGCGGTGTATTTGATTTTGTTGGCGCAGAAGCAGCGGAAGCGGAACAGCGAGCCGCGGCCATCACCCGAGTTTTTGCCGGTGTCGTACTCGCTGTCGATCTCCACCTGAAACTCTTCGTTTCCGATCTGATACAGCTCGGTCGAGCCAGGTAATGGGGCCAGCAGGATGAACCGGTCGTTCTTCGATTCGTTGGCGAATTTCTCGATATCGTCGCTTTCGCCGGGGTGCAGAAACTCACCTTCGGCCAGAAACGACTTCCGATCGGGACCGCCCAGGGGCGTAAACTTGAGCGAGCCCGTGTCCTTCGTCACGTACAGCTCGATGAAGCCCTTGCCGGCCGCAAACACGTGGGCCTCGGTGATTTTGTAGGTGCCCGCTGCGGGCTTCTGCAGGGTCTGAAACTCGCTGAACACAGCCAGAAACACCCGCTGCTGCAAACCACCCATCCGGTTGTTACGGCCTGGGTCTTTGATGCTTTTATACGTATTTGGCATGGCTTAGGCTTCCTTTCCTACTTCGACTAAAAATCCCATACCCTTTTCCACCAGCTCCTTCTGGAGCTTGGTATCAGCCAGCAGCTGTTCTACCGTATACTCGACTTTCTTGTACTGGAACGTCTTGGTAGTTACCTCGTAGCTCTTTTTACCAACCTTGATGATCGGGTATTGAGCCGGATTCGTTTGCAGGCTCACGATAGTGGCTTCCTGCTCAGCGATCGTCACCTTCTGTCCGGCGATGATCTGAGTCGCTTCGACGAGCGACCTGTTGGCGGTGTCGAGGGCGCTGGCCGCATCGTCCTTGCTTTCAAGGGCAGCATCGCGTTCGGCCTTCGTAGCCTGATGCTCGGCACGCTCCTGGTCTAATTGGGCCTGAAGTGACTCGATGGTCACTTCAGGTGCCTTGTTTGTATCTTCCATTGATCGGTTATTGATCCGTTAAGGAGTATGTGTTAGGGGTAAACAGCGGGTGGGCCCGGTTAAACCTGGTCGTTACAAAAGACGAGTTCCGGTAAAATGAAGCCCACTCCCTTCCACCAGTCGCTCAGCAGCTTGACCTCCCGATCGAACGACTGAATGTCGAACACGGCCTGGTTCTGGGTCTTTTTGTTGAGCGAGACACAGTTGTCTTTGGGCGAGCAGAAGATCCGGTCGCTGCCTTCCATCGAGGGCAGGCCTTTCAGCGTCAGGTTCGAGAACTTAACCGTCAGGTTCTGCTCATTCATGACGTAGTTTTTGCCGTACTTCTCCAACAGGCCGCGCTGGTACTGGCGCTCCAGCTCCTCATTGACATTGAGCTGCATGGGCTTCTTCCAGTATTTCTTGTTGATCAGATCCGAGAAATCTTCGAAGTAATCAACCAATTCCTTATCGGCATTGGCACCCGTAGGCAGCGCCCCCATGGCGATGGGTGTGGTACGGCCAGCCGTAATGTGGTTGGCGATGATGGTCAGGAAGCCGTTCATCGATGCCCCGACGGCACCAGCGGTACCGGCTGTTGGCTCCACGCGCACCCCTTTACCAATTTCAAAAACCTCGATATCCTCCTGGATCTGCGGAATCACCTGCGTTTCGATCCACCAGCGCACAAACGGCCATTCCGCCGGCTTAACACCGTCACCGGCCAGAAAACCGAGCCAGCTGGCCTCCAGATCGTGCGGAGTCTCTTTGGTGTCGACCTTTTGGTGGAACATGCGGATTTCGACCGGCTTGAAATCAAGCGGGTTGATTGGCGTAAAGCCTTTCTGGTAGGCCTGCACCAGTCGGCCGAATACCACCTTGGCAGCCTGCCAGATGGTTTCGTCCGTAATGATTGGCGTGAAGATCGACTCCGACTCCACCGTCCGGCGCGCCACCTGGAACAGTCGCTGGGCATTCTGGCCCTGCTTCCGGTAGTACGCGCCGTATTCTGTTACGATGTCAGTTGTGTTCATTATTACTAGGGTTACAAATGGGTACGTTTGTGAAAACAGCCGGATCTGGCTGCCGTATGGGTTTACTTGTTCAGCCAGGGCATATCGACCAGCTGCTTATTGTGCTCCAGCCCAGCCAGGATCGTGGCGGTATCGTCAGCGTCATCGGCATCTGGAGCTTTCTCCTCGGCTTTAGCGCCATTGGTTTTCTCGGCACCATTCTTGGCACCATACTCTTCAGCCTTCGTTTTCCACTGATCCCGCTCGGTCGTCAGGTTGCCGACGCTGGTTTGGGCCGCGTTCAGCGCTGTGGTCAGGCGAGTCACTTCGGCCTGGGCTTTGGTCAGGGCCTCCGGATCAGCCTGGTTGGCTTCCATCATAGCCGTAAATTCAGCCTGGCTAATCAGCGCGACGGCATTGATGCCCAGCGCGGCCAGTTCTTCATTGGCGCTTTTTACCATCTCCGTGGTGAGGGCGCTCGCTTCGATGCCTTTGAAAGCCAGTAGCTTTTCGGCTTTTACATACCCAAAAATCATAGTTGTACGAGGGGTTGCGTTTGTTTTGGTTGTTGTGCTGTTAAGGAGTTGGACGGCCGTTTTCAGGTCGTTGATCGAATCGATCAGCCCGATCGCCTGGGCGTCCGTGGCCGAAAAGACTTTCCCCTTGAAGGGGTCCATCTTCGAGGTATTCAGCGTTGTCCGGCGTGATTTGACATAATCGATAAAGGCGCTGGCCTCCTGGCTGACGTAGTCGGTCAGGGGCTTAAAATTGCCCTTCTCGGCTTCCCGCCCCTCGATGTTCTTCTCCGTCGACTGCTCGGCGTAGATGTTTTTCGAGACGATGCCGAGCTGGGCGTAGTATTTGCTCCAGTCCTGGTATTGTACGTAGGTACCGATGGACCCCACCCGGTCGTTAGCCCGGCTGGCACTGATGCCGTCGCAGCTGCAGGCGATCATGTAGCCCGCGGAGCTGGCCTGCCCGAAGTCGATATGGCACCAGGTCGGTATCGACAGGTTCATCAGGGCATCGGAGATCCGGTAGCCGGCGTCGGCCGAGCCACCTGGGCTGTTGAGTTTGACCAGCACCCTGGAGACGTTTTTGTCGGCCGCGATCGCCTGCAGCTTCATGCACACGTACTGGGCGTAGTAGTCATAGATGACGCCCGAAATGGTGAGCACAGCCGTGGAGTTTTTCTTGGGAGCCTCGCTGTAATACGCCCAGTTGTAGTCGGTGTAGTGGACCGGCGTTTCGTCGAGCGACAGCACGATCCGGCCCTCGCGGGCCAGCTGCATAAACATCAGATCACGCAGCTCGGAATCGATGAGCCAGTTCTGGGCGGCAAACGCCGTGATATCGAGGGTATGCTGCTTAAGCTGCATAAGGGGCGCGGGTGGTGGTAGAGCCGGACACCGTGATCGTATAGCCCCGCTGATCAGGGACGTCGGATTGGGTGTCGAACTCGTAGGAGAAAAGGAGAAACTCGTCGGGGGTGCCCGCCAGGCGCTGCAGGCCCTTGTTATCGCAGAAGCGAACCAGCACGCGCTCGGTGGCCAGCAGGGTGTCCAGGGCCATGCCCTTTTCTGGGTTGTCGTCCGGAGACCAGCCTTTCACCTCGTAGGTGTAAAGTCGGCCGTTGTCAGTGCGGCTCGGGACTTCCCGGTAGTACAGCGTGCCGGGGGTGGTGTAGATGCGGCACCAGCTGGAGCCGTCGCGGAGCGTGATGACCGGGGCGCTGGTTTTGGTGGGGCGCTGGTAGGACAGCACATCGCCGACGGCGATGACCTCAAGCCACCTGCCGCCCCCAGGATTCCACTGACCCGTCCGTTGAATCTCGCTCATGGGGCAAGATTACGCTAGGAGTCGCCGGTAGTAAATGACAATACTCAAGCCGTAATGCGTCCCGGTACCGGTAGTAGTACCGTATAGCCAGGCCAATCGATAATTCGCGCTCGGTGATGCCGTAGCGGTCCAGAAAGCGCTGTATTGCCGTTTTGATTCCAACGCCGAAGCTGGTGGCCACCGCTACTTCAGAGGCCAGTTTCTCAAAAAACAGATCCCGCACAAAATCATTGAAGGAGGCCTGCTTGGTCGGCGACATCATACCGACCGCGAATGACTTCACCCGCCAGGTCGATACGCTCAGCGTGAGCGTGTCGGTCATTCGGGAGAATTTGCGGGGACGCTGGGTGTCCCGGTGATCGTAGCGATCGAGACAGGCGTATAGGTAGGAGCTGTAGGGATTGGAGACATTACTGACCTCAAAAGGGGCTGTGCCATAGTGGTACGCCAGAAATTTGCGCACGAGGGGGTAAACGCGAATGTCGAAAGTTACGTAACGTGAGGTCATTGAGTGGGAAGGGAACAAACTTGAGCAGCAGCGAAACTACGTTTTACCCTTTTCCCGAAAAATGACAACACTCAAGCGGAATGAGTTGCAAAATGATGAAGGTGTAACTGAGTAGTAACTCCTTGATAAAGATACATAGTACAACTCAACTATAAATTAGCCGTCCTATAAAATATACTAGTAGGTAACCGGCCGGTAACAAAACAGCCACACCAGAGACCGGTGTGGCTGTCAGAACTCCTCTCAATATATTGTCTTACTGGCTCAGCACCCTGCCTGGCGTGGCCCGCATCGTGTCGGTCTGGCCTATACGAAATATCCGCAGTCTCATTTTAGCTTACTGATTGACATAGTTTTGACCCAGTCCTCAACGGCCCGATACGATTTCTGCCGCAGCTCGTGCCCGATCTTGACTGTATTAGCCATAACGGCTGAACTGTACAGCTGGGGAGGCCGGGCGTCATTGACCGTGATCAGGTAGTCGGCATACCCATATCTCTGGGTTAATGCGACTAATTCCTCGTTAAACGCCCGAAACTGGGCATCGCGTTCGGCAGTCGTTGTCTGCCCGAAGGGGTTTGGGGTGAATTTGATATCCTTCATACGCTTCTCGGGTCAATATTGTGTTTATGGGCAAAGTCAAGTGCTGCAGGCGCACAAACAAGCTCTACCTCGTAATCAGGGGTAACAATAACGGACACTGTTGATGGTCCAATTCGATTTCTAAACGGACATTTACAATCAGAATACTCGCATTCAATCGTACCGTTCTGAGCCATCCGCTCGACACGAGCCAACGCCAGGCGTTGGCTCGTGTCGAATTTCTTTTTTATTTCTGCTTGGGTCATATGGGGGTCGTGTAATCGGCGTATTTGACGGAATGTAACCGGGCCGCCGGGCGGTCAATTGGTTCAGCCAGCATAAACAGGGGCGTCAGGAGCGCCAGGACGACGGTGGCCACCATGATCAGGGTGAGCAGCACCAGCAGCATGATCAGCGCCAGGGGGATCAACAAAAACTTTGACATCATCAAGTAAAGGTTTAGGGTGTATTGTAGACACATTATCGGCTGGCCGGAAAAACACGAGCTTGGGTATCTTTTTCATATTTATACTTGGCCAGAGCTAAAAAATGGAGAGTTGTTTGCCGACGTCCAGCTGCTTGAACGTGTATTCAGGAGCACATACCACTAGCTCCCGCCCGCCGTTGGTGAGCAACATTCCGGCATAACTTCGTTCCCGGTTGCCCAGATCCACTTGTTCGAAGTGTGGACCATATTTAAGCGGGGTAAGCGTGCCTTTATAGGTTGACAGCGGCTCGACTCGGTACGCTTTGATATAGAGAATAACGCCGGCTTTATGACCCGATCCGCCGTATATGTACTCTTGATTCTGCCAAAAGAAGGTTTTAGAGCAGCTTTTTTCAATGATGCTCGTAAGGTCACTTTTGCTGTATATCTCCCTGCATTTGGCTTCAGGGACGTAGAATTCGTTTGTCTGCATGGCTTCCGATCGGGTGAGCTGATTGATCTTCTCTTCCTCATGGCTTGGTCTTCCAAGTAACACGGATAGGTTTGGCCAGGCGGCTATCGATACGGCCGGGTACCGGTTCCTGATCGGCAGCCCGCTGCTCAAGGATACGGGCGATCAGATCGATCCGGGCGCTGAGCCAGATCATGGGCGGGCGGTAGGCTTCGCCCGCAGCGGCTGCGTCGAAGTCGCGCTCGAGCCCCTTGAGAATCTTGACCAGCAGGGAGCTGGGGTAGTGGCTGTAAAAGCCGGTGGTGGTGGTGAAGCCCGTCCTGGGCCGTTTTTTTGCCATAGGATTGCGTAGCTTTGCGACCAGGCCGTTTCGGGCCGGGCCGCGTGTGGTTAGCATCATAATCGGTACATTGTCTCCCCCGACTGTTAGGCGCAGTCGGGGGTTTTTGGTTTAGGAATCAAGGACCGCAGCCGCGTAGGTCGCCGATTCCAGTAGCGGGTTCCGGTAGTTGATCAGCGCCTGATCCAGCTTGCCCAGCAGTAGCTGCTGCCAGCCCATGAGCATCGAGTACTGCATTTCCTGCCAGAGCGCTTTGGCTACCGGCAGGGGTAGATTCAGCTTGAACTCTTTGCCGGCAGTACGTTGCCCCCAGGCCAGCAGCTGATGCGGTCGCCACTTCCCGAGGTATTGCTCGAGCACCAGACCCGACAGGTGCTGATCCATGATCGGCAGGCGGCTCTGGATATCCACGACGCCCCGGACAAACAGGATCAGCGCCTTGAACTCGTTGGGGGTCAGCTTGAGCGAAATCATGATCAGGCAGCAACGGCAGTGATTGTATCGTAAGCTTTGCCCGACGAGCGCAGATTGGCACCGGCCAGCTGCTCAGCAGCATACCGGTTGGCAGCCCAAATGGTCAGGCGGGTGATGAATCGGTCACCGAGCCAGGCGGCTACGGTATAGGGGATGGTATGCAATGGTGTGTTCATGTCTACTGGGGTTTTCGGGTGTTGAATTTGCTCTGCATCTCGGTTATTTGGCTGAGCGCAGCTTCAGCCGCTTCAGCCGACGGAGCTGCGTGCACCTGGTGCTGCAGGGCTCCTGTCACGTCCGTGCTGAACAACTCCGGCTGAAACTCGGCGTGCTTATGGTACCAGATGGTCATGCACTGAGCCGAATACTTGTTGACCAACCGTCGACAGAAATCCTGTAGCTCCTGTTGGGTTTTGAAATCATATTTGCTGTGGTCCAACTCGGGCACATAAAACGCTTTGCGGACATTCTTTCGACGATCCTCCACCGGGGTTATAATCCCGGTCTGCTTGTATTCGGCGTAGTACGACTGCAGGAACTCGTTGATGAAACTGTCGCTGGCTACCCAGCCAAAAGCCCGGTAATCGTGGGGCATAATCTCCAGCAGTTTGGTGTGAAATTCTTTAGGCAGGCCTGGGTTCTGCTCGAAGATGATGATCTTGTCGCAACGGGATAGATAGGGCAGCACCGGGTTTACCAGCTTGCGGTAGAGCAGTACCAGCTTGTTGGTGTTCTCAAACCCCATCCCTTTGCTGTAGCCGTCCAGCAGGGCAACCCGGTTGCGAGGGTGGCCAGGTGTCAGGTGCAGCTCCCATCGGTAGGTGCTGTTGATTGGATCGGCGGAAAATTCGGGCGTACCGGTATTGGGCTTACGGTTGTAGGCTGGTTGCATTGTCATGGTTTTCGGTAATCACAGGCGCTCTGTGGCGCGGTTGGAGAGACGGGGTTGGACTGGATCGAGCGGATAAGGCCGGGCTCGTTTTCGATTTTTTTTCGCGCCCTAACTAAAGTACTGAAGTACTGAAGTACCAAGGTTGAGTAACGTTAGATACAGGGGAGTAACCCTGATTAACTTCTTTATATAAGCTACCCTAACCGAATAACTGCAAAGTCGGTGGCGAAAAAACGCTGCTTGCGCAACGGGCAAAGAAGTACCGTTTACCCCTAAACGCAAAGGCGTCGAGGCATGAAAAATACATTACCGCGTTCCGAAATCGCGAGTTTCGGACGTGCAATGCACAATGGCGATATGGTCAGGGAGAATTAAGGTGGAGCGAAGGATCTCATGGGCACAGGCGTTAATGGGTTAGACTATCTCGGGTGGGCAGGTTAGGAATACCGGGACCACTGGCCCCGGTATTCACTCGTTCTATCCACACCATTACTTACCTCGTGAGGTAAGCATACCACCCCCCGAAGGGGCCAGTAGTTGTAGTACCTGGATTCGAACCAGGAGGGCGTTCGCCTGACTGCGGGATGGAAAACCCTCAAAAAACCATCCTCACAACCAGAGTGTGAACAAGCCGGGCCACTCAGCCCCTGCTACTCCAGTAGCCTTACTACAATGTGCCGGTCTGCTTCCCGGCTGTCAGGTTTCGTTATCAACTTTCCTTTGTCGGGGAGTCTCCTTTTTTCAAACGTTAGGGTCCCGTTATCCCCGTTTTTACCCCGCTGGACAGACGGAGTGACCAATACTGCAGGTGGTGTCAGTTAGCCTGGCTCAGCCCGGCCCTGGTCGTTCCAGGGCCGAGGTGTCTATTCCACGCTCGTCAGGCATTCTGCATGCCTTCCAACCAATCGTCAACCACCCATGGAGCGGGGGCCGGACTCGAACCGGCGACTTGGGCTTATGAGGCCCACGATCTACCTACTGCTCTACCCCGCTAGGTTTCTTCTGATCTTGTTTTAAATTGGCCACCCGGAAGCCAAGTGGCCAATCCGAATTACTTATGTGATGTACTGAAACCCAATTCTGCCTGCACCGGCTGAGCCGGTTCGGGGTGTTGCTGGAGAAGTCGGTCGACGGCTGCTTCAGCAATTTTTGATTCAGACAGGGCCGTGGTGGTCCTGCTCCTGAAATACTTCTTCTGAGCCTGGCGCATAGTACGCGTCGCCCTGACCAGCTCGTCAAGCTGTTGCTGTGCCTCCATGAAATGTAGTGGTTTGAATCATGCCCAGTACCGGGCTTAATATGGTCTCACAACCCGCTAGCAGGGCGCTGGCCAGAAAGGATACGCAGGCCACCTCGGCTACGGACTGAGGTTTGACGTACTGATCCACCATGCCGAAAAGGGTTTTTAGCAACAGGCTTTCGTGAAACTGCTCGACGTCGCCCGAGCAAGAGCGGTGAGCCTGAATCACCATGTTGATGACATGGATACGAAAGGCTTCCGAAACGAGATCCAGGCGATCTCTAAAGTCCTGGCCCAGCCCAAAATGGGCGAGTACCTGTTCCTGCTTGCCCGGCTCCAGCAGGCTGGCCATGTTGTCGAAGTCAAGCTGCATGGAGGCCGATCTTTATGGCGCTTGTCATCGCCGGGTAGAAGGAGTTCCAGACCTGAAACCGTTTCAGGCGGATAGCGCGCAGCTTCTCAGTGACCAGCGTGTGAGCGATATGGCTGGCCTGAAGCATCCCCTGCCAACGCTGATACTGATCGGTCGCCTGATCGAGCTGATCGATCAGCTGCCAGCGCTCCACTTTGGTGAGCTGCTGGTGATCTGTCTCCAGCAGGTTATCGACCTGGTGGGCGACGAAGAAGTCGGCGAGGTTATTATACATGGCGCTGAGTCTTCATCGAGTTGATCGCCTTATCCACACGCCGGTTATCACGCCAGGCTAACAGTACCATCCAAACCCCTGCAATGGTCAACAGCAAAGCTGTCGTTAGGCCCAGGATCGGCCAGAAGGGACCGTATTGAAATAGATCGCTCATACCGCTGGGGTGCCAAAAAGCATGTTTAGACTATTGAGGTAGGTAACGACTTTCCAGGCATTAAAACAGGCGGCTGAATCGAAACCCTCTACATTCTGGGCTGATCGAGACGGCAGTATTTGCCCGTCTTCGTACAGGATTATCGAAAAGCCATGGCTAACGATCGTGATCGGGGAGCCGGGGGCTATACAGAATGTAGTGATGGCAGAATCGGGGGGCGCAAAGCCGAAGGCCAGCGCCAGAATTGTCCGGCACTCCGGATAGGTAAGGCTGTGCAGGTGCCGCTTTGGCAAAGGTGTGGTTAGACCTGGTTGCATGGCTTAGGCGGTTTGGGGTTGATAGCTCTCACCAGGCAGCTCGTAAGCGGCTGTTTGGCTTCGAAAGGCCGATCGATTCAACTCGCGGATGCGCTGAGCCTGCCAGTCCGCAATGGCTTCTTTCAGGGTCGGATCGTCATCGAGCCGCTGCACGAGCCGCCCCTCGGCGTCGAGCAGGCAGATGCCCACCAGTCTACTGGCTTCGATCTGTTCCAGCCAGGCTTGTTCGGTTTCTAGTGTGGTCATAGGTAAAGTGAACATTATGGAATAGGTTGAAAAACACCCTCACCAACAAAGGCTTGCTGATAGTACGCTTTAGTTACCGTCTCAATTTGCTCTTCCCGCTGTTCATCAGTCCCGGTGAAAAATTCCAATGTGACGCCTAGGTGACGCATGATCACAGCAGCACAATCCACCTGGGTACTCCCCATCTTCCAATCGCGACGTATCACTCGTTGCCGGTAATGCTCATACTTGCCAATGGCAACCATATCTGCTTCAATAGCGCGCCGTTTTTCCCTGGCGACCTGCATAGGCAGAAGCGCCATTAAGCGGGCGAGCGGGTTTTTATCTTGCGTCACTATCATATATTTATAAATTTGTGATAGATAAATACAAACATTTTTCGCGATGGCAGACGTAAGCAATGAAGTGCTCTTGACCAAAATGAGAGAGAACTTTAAAACATTATTCGGTGACGTATATGAAAAGTATAGCTCTCTTTATGACAAGCAAGATGAGTTGTCTAAAAAATTAGATACTCTTCAAGATAGCATTGCCGACCTATACGAGTTCTTAGACAAACGGACAAAACTCATCGGCACAGACGTAGAACAGATCAAGAGGCAGCTCAAGGAAATTGAGAGAAAAGTCTCAAAGTGAAGCCTCAGAAATTCAAGGCTATATGTAGTGAATACCTTACTTCTTCGAAAGTCTGGTCTACGATTAGTACATCGGTGTGTTTGCCGATCACTATACCCACCTTTCCGTCATCCATTTCGCCTATACCATCGATAAAGGCTGCCCGGATCAACTGCCGTTTGCCATTGATTGACAATTCAAGAAATCCACTCACTACGTTTTCCATGAAAGTACCGCTCACAAAAAATTATAGATATTGTGCCGAGCCTCTGATATAAAAATATATCTTTGATTCGTATATCTGATACAATATTAAAGGGCTTTGAGATACTATCCAAATAATTTGATAAAAATATCTCATTTTTTGCCTTATCCTTCACTTTAATGCTGAAAACCAATGGAATATCGTTTTAAAGAAAAAATCGAAGAACTGCTCCACGAGCATCATCGAACGAAGAAAAGCCTCTACGATTACTTGGAAATGAGTATGCAGGGCTTCGATGCTATGATGAAGAACAACTCCTTCTCAGCTGTGAGGCTAGCTAAGGTTGCGGAGTTCTTTGGGGTTGATGTCTCAGAATTATATGGAACCACCCCAACGAAGCAAGAGATCGACTCTACTTTTGGGGGGCGGATACTTGATAAGATGGCTCGGGATATAGAAAATCTTAAAGTTTTCTATGAGGAGGAGATCAAGGTCAAGAACCAGCAGATAGCCGGTTTACAAAGAACTGTTGATGTGTTAGTGGGAAAGTCTGAGGGTGCTATCGTAGAACCGCTTTCTATGGATGAGTTTAACGCGGTATTTCAGGCGTACATGGCGGCTGGCCTGTCCAGCGTGCAGAAACGCCGGATCATCCCCGTCAATCCATCCACAGCAAAGTTGGTGGCACCCCGTTAGCCTACGTGGTTAACACGGTCTATTTCAAGTGCTTAAAAACAGCGTACGAGTTCCTCTCTCTCTGCTTAATAGCTGTACTCACTGTCAGGTGCCCGAAACAAATCCCGTTTCGGGCTTTTTTTATGCCCTTTTTTGGACAAAAAACTCACTATTCCGGATCTGGTGGCATTACAGGTGGCACACCAATGTGCCAGGTGGCACTGCTTGTTTTTGTAGTGACCGATGAATTACCCTCCGTTACCATAGCACACCTTTTGGTAATAATTGAGCCGCTTAATATACACATGACACACACACCATATAAAAATTCAGTTGCGCCCGCTCACCAAAATGAGTCGTGCAATGAATCTATTCCGCATGGAAATCAGCTTTTGGCGTCACAAGAGTAAGACGCCGGGCAAGTCCCAACTCTACTGCCGCATTACGATGGAAAGCGGCCGGGCCGAAATTGGCAGTACCGGTTTAACTATTTATGACCATCACTGGGATGGCCAGCGCATCAGTGATCAAGACCCGGAAGCGTTCTTTAAAAATGAGCAGCTCGATATCCTACGCAACCAACTCCGGGCCATCTTCAATGATCTGTTCCGGAAGCGGGAGAAGATCACCCCGGAAAAAATCAAACGGGCGTTTTTGGGCCAGAGTGTAAATGTCTCCCTGTTGTCCGCTTTCAGCATGTACCTGACCGACAGCCAAGCCGATCCCGAGCGCAAACTAACGGCCTCCAGCCTCGAGGTGTACGATAATGTCAGAAAGAAGCTGGTAGACTTCCTCATTAGCGAAAAGGCGCAGGATCTGCTCGTTGAGGACTTCGATCTAAACTGGGTCAAGAAATACCGCCGGTGGATGAAGCAAGTGCCCCTGGAAGGCGGCAAAGTGGGCCATGCCGACAGTTATATTGTCAAGCACACCCAGACGATTAAGAACGTGCTGGTATGGGCGAAACTGCACAAGCTTGCGGACTCCAACCCCCTGGAGGGACTCAGGATTAAGAACGCCGAGTATGGCGATCCGGTCTTTCTCAGCGAGGATGAGTTTGATCGCTTACGTGACCACCACTTTACCAACCCGCACATGCAGCACGTGGCTGACGTCTTCGTTTTGCTGTGCCGAACGGGCTTTCATTACGGCGATTTACTTGATCTGATTCGAAAGCACCAAACGGCCGTGCGTAAGGGCATCGACGGCGAAATCTGGATCATTAAAGAACGCATCAAAACCGAGGTATCGGCCAAAGTACCCCAGTTTGAAGAGGTTAAGCAAATCGTAGCCAAATACGGCGGCTGGGAGAAACTACCCGTTATCTCCCTCCCCAAATTCAATTATTGGTTGAAGCTGATCGCTGGTGAGTTAAAATTGCACCCCGACCTGTCTAGCAAAGCGGGCCGGAAGACCTTTACCGATTGGTGCTTTAACACGCTCCACTTGACAACCGATTCGGTGAAGGTGCTACTGGGTAGAAAGTCCGATAAAGGGCTTGAGGTGTACGGCCGTCCTGATGAGAGACGGGTATCTGCGGAGTTGAAGCAAAGTAAAGTAATGCAAAAACGAGGATCAGCTTAGAACTAGGAGAGCCAGGCTTTCTTGCCTGGCTCTTCTACTTTAGATTAATAGATTAATGCAAGTTCACTCCCCTTTCCTGGAGATACTTATAAACGGTTGTCCGGGCTATGTTGAGCTGTTGCCCGATTTGCTTGACCCCGTACCCATCTCGATAAAGGGATTCGACTACCCGCGCTTTCTGCTTGGCCTCTTCGGACAGGCCTGCTGGCTTCCCCCCCGTCTTTCCCTTTAGTTTAGCTGCGGCTAAACCAGCCATGGTCCGCTCCCGGATCTGCGCCCGTTCAAACTCGGCCAGGCTACAAAAGATGTGAAAGATTAATTTACCTGAGGGTGTGCTGGTGTCAATTTTGTCCTGGAGACTGGTAAAAGTCACTCCTCTCTCAGAAAACAAGTTAACCAGTTCGATCAGATGAGACAGTGATCGGCCCAGCCGGTCCAGTTTCCAGACGACAATCTCGTCTCCTGGCCGCATAAACTCCAGCATTTTCTGCAGCTCCGGCCGATCGGCGTGGGCACCCGTGATCTTTTCCTTATGCACTACATGACACCCTGCTTCAATCAGCGCATTGACTTGTAGATCCAGGTTTTGGTCCTGGGTTGATACGCGGGCGTAACCTATTTTCATACTAATCCAAGTTGGGTACGGTAGGCTTTAATCATAGCGTCAACCATATCCTTACATTTAGCATATACCTCGCCCTCGACGTACCATTTCGTAAAGTTCATCTCTACATGATGGTAAGTTAGCAGCAGGATGTCTGACTGGCTTAATAATTCTCTTACTCTATCGCTGACATCAGACCAGTAGGCATACCGCTCCTGTCTAAAGGCCCCATTTAGAAGATAAATAATCATAGTAAGTACAGTTACGGAAGTAGGTAAATAACCGGCTGGTAAGTTAGCTGATTTGTCCAAAATAACACTAGCAATAGCGAATAGCTGGACAAGCAATACTAGACAAGTATTTTGGACACAACACCCGCAAACCCTTGCAAGAAACATAGCTTTCTAACTGTGTCCAGTAAAACAAGCGTTTTGATGGACAGACCACATGCCCCGGGCGATTCGCGGCATATTGCCGTTTCAGTGGGGCTACTTCAACTTCTTGTCAGCAGAAGGCTTTGCTTCTGCTATCAGTTACAAGCCAGCAATAAATTTGAACAGTTGACACCTACCAGTAAATATTTCATCACATTGGTACCTGTAGGTATATTTTAGGATGGATAATATTTATTTTTATCCTGTTTTTAACTCACCGTAACAACATGTACTTTACTGAACCTGTACTTTTCGACATCCCGGTACTGCCGCGGATTAAAAAGTATGTATCCATCAAGTTACAGGATGCCCAGGGGGCCCCTCGTCCTATGCTGGTAGGCCCGCAATCAGAAGGGGCCTCTCTTTTTTTATGGGCCTTGTCCCAATCCCAAAAAGTCCTGCTGCAGTACGAGCGAAAGCCCCGCCCAGGGCATCTGAATCGCCAGGGCGGGGGCCGAAATCTGATTCCGGACGACATGACCCAGCGAATGGGGGTAGGCATCCAGGAGTTTCACCAAAGCCGGCATCAGTACCTGCTGAATGCCGCCGAGCTAGTAGCCTTCAGCAATTTTGTCGACTACATCATCCGCAACGAGATGGTGCTCTTCTGCGAAGCCGCTCCCGACATCGAGCCCATGCGTCGGATTAAGCTCTTTGTTGACCAGTATGACTTTTCCGACGACGATTGTAACGAACAGACCCTGCGGCAGGCCTACCTCCGCCATCGACGCAACATTAAGGCGTCCTCATTTAGTGTGCATGTAGGTCGCCAGTTGCACTTCCACCCCCTGGAGCTGGCCGCGTAATCATTTTCTTAAGGCTGACGCTGTTGTCAAAAGCCACGGGTTTTATCGGGCTTGTAGCACAATAAGCCGTCACCGGGCTTGTCGCACTCCGTGCGCTCACAGGGCAGAAGTTTGATCCAATTAACCGGAACCAAACTTCTGCCCTGTGACTAATCGTTTCGATTCCCGAGGTCTGCTGGGACTGCTCTTCCTGCTGTTCATGATTGCCGTCATGGTCGACTGCTCGGCGGGCCAAACCCGACACTGCCCTGGCCTGGTGCTGGATCATCAATACCAGGCCCCCTATACCACGGTGGACTGCCACGCTGAGACGAAGGGGGTCAATACCTGTCATTCCGTCTACCACCCCGCCCAGTGGAGGTTGCTCATTGACTGCCAGTACCCCTCGCACTCTGTCACGGTATCGGTCGATCCCTACCGCTATTTCCAAATCGATAATGGTTCGACCGTGTCGGTTGGGGAACGCTGTGGACGCTGGTCCGGTATCGCCTGGCTTCACTGGCTCGACGAGAGGAACTATTTAGAAAGGAGCAGCCGTGCAACGTATTGACCGCCTTACGCCGGCGGGCACGACGCCCCCCTTGATTGCCTACGGCCCTTCCCTCAGTGATCTGTTATTTGAGCCTGTCGACAATCCAGGCGGCAATTGCCTGGTGCGCTTTGTGCCCGTTATCGGCGTATCCGCCATTTCTACTGTCAATGGGCCGGTTAGCTTTCGCTCCGGCTACCGGTGGTTAACCTCTTACGGAACTGACGGTACAATTGGCTTTGAGGAAGACCAGTAAGAAACCGATAACGGGCCGATTTGGAATGTATCGATCGACGGCTGGCTTCCCGGTGACTCTCCCCAGCGCCGGCAGCTGCTAGCCGACTTGGTCCGGTACCGGTTTGTGGTCGAGGTGGAGGATTACGCCGGACTGGTACGCCGGGCCGGCACACTCGAGCAAGCATTGTCATTTCGCTATCAGTTCTCAACGGGTAAGCAGATAGGCGATCGCCGGGGGACCCAGTTAACTTTTTCTGGCCAGCTAACTAAGCCCAGTGTTCCAATTTTGTAGCTTTACGTACCAAGAATAATTTTGGTGTGGATAGAATCAGAAAGCACGCGGCCGGTTGGCTGCGTGTTTTTTTGTCGCATAATAGTGACTTACACTTGAATTTGTTTTATAAACCTATTTAGATTTGTCGGTACTAACCTAATTAAACGTATAGATAACAACCAGCACGTAGCCGACTGGTTACGTGCTGGTTGTTTTTAAGCAGGCCGTCACCGGGCTTGTCGCGGCTGTGGGCTGGCTGGCCAGGCAGTTTCGGGGCATGAATCGCTCCTTTCGGACCATTTCGGCCTTAATGCGGCATACCTGGATGATTGATCCGGGCTATGCCAACCAGCATATAGGGCTGGTGAATGCTTTCCTGGGTGGTCGCATGGCTAGTCTCTTTGACGACGAAGAAGACGATAAAAAGCCGATCGGCTTTGCCCTGGCTCCCTCTTCCGCCAGTTCATCCGCTTCATCCTACCGGCGCGTCGAGACGAGCCTGTCCAACCCGGACCTACCCCCCGGTAGCGTTGGCGTCATTGATATACGGGGCCCAATCATGAAGGAAGGCTTCTGTGGCGCCTACGGCACGGAAGACTACACCGCGGAGCTCAACGCCCTTTACGATAATCAGCAGTTCATCGGGGCCGTAATCCTGGTGGATTCAGGGGGAGGCCAGCTGAGCGGCACCCCCACGTTTTACGACGCCATCCGCAACCCCATCAAGCCCACGGTAGTGCTGGTTAACGACGGCATCATGGCCTCGGCCGCCTACTGGCTGGCCTGCGGAGCCGACTGGATTCTGGCCTCCCAGCCGACCGATCAAATCGGCTCGATTGGCGTATTCTGCCGCCTGCGCGATTACAGCAAAGCCCTCGAGCAGGATGGTATCCGGGACATTTCGGTGTATAGCCGGCGCTCAACGGATAAAAACAAAGCCTTTCGGGACGCCCTGGCGGGTGACACAACCGCCCTCGAAGATGAACTGGATGAAGCGGTCGATCAATTCGAAGCCGCTATTCGGGCCGGCCGGGGCGATCGGCTCAAGCCCACCCCGAAAACGGATGAGCCCTTCACCGGCAAGCTCTACAGCGCCCAGATAGCCTTATCACTGGGACTCATCGACGGCTTCGGCACTCTGCAGGCTGCAGTCGACAAGGTTATCGAGCTGGCGGCAGCCCAGCCAACACCTGATTCTACGATGCCCTCGGCGTCGGCTACCCATAGCCAGGCACCTGCTCTGGCTGATGCCGCTGCGTCAGCCCCCGACAAAACCGCCGGCGACTCTGAATCAGCCCTTACTCCGACAAACCCAACCCCTACCGATCCCATGTTTGGATTCACCAAACTGCCCGCCCTGGCGGCAGTCAAAGGCCTGGCTGCGGCCGACGTTACCGACGCCCACATCAGTGCCATCAATGCCGAGCTTGAAGCCAATGGCTTCAACATCGCGTCCGTCAATCTAACCCAGTTCACCCAAGCCCAGGACCTCCAGCAGCGGCTCCAGGCCGCTGAAGACGCCGGCCGGACGGCCACCGCCGAAATCACCCGCTTGACCAGTGAGCTCGACAAGTTCGGCAGCCAGCCGGGCCACCTGGGCTCGAAAAGCCCCAAAGAAACCGAGATAACGGCCGGTGGATCATCCACCAACCCTTTTTTCTCGGAGACCGACGCCGAAGTCGCCCGGCTCAAAGGCCAGCGAGCCTGAGCAAGGCCAGCGCTTGTCTGTCCTTCAGCCTACCTACTCTAAACCCTTAGCCAGCCAAACCCTGTGGCCACAACCCCTCAACAAGATCTGACCGCGATCAACAACTACGCGGGTCAGTACGAACAGCGCATCCGGACGTCGATTTTTAACGGCCTCGACATCGCTACCGATCTGAACCTGATCACCAACCTGACCGCCCCGCGTATCATGCCTAAGTACAAGGCAAACGAAGGGCTTCGCCCCTACGACGTCGACGTGGTCGACCCCGACGGTCAGGCTGGTACCTTCAGCCAGCGCACCATTGTGCCGCGCACGGCCATGAAGATTTTGCGCGTTGTTCCCGAGGAACTGCGTAAGACGTATCTCTCCGAGATGCTCAAAGCGAACGCGCCCGACTATCCGCAGGGCTTTGCTCAGTACTTTTGGGACGAGCAGATTAAAAAGCAGCGCGCCGAAATCAACAACAACAGTTATTTCGGGGTGGATGGCCAACTGATACCCGTTTACGATGGCGGTACCGTCTACGCGGTCGATGCCCGGGTTCGCTACGCCAATTCCTATTTCAAGTGTCTGGCCATCACCACCGCGGGTCAGTCACCTGAATCGCACCCCGCCAAGTGGCAAAAGGTTAACAACAGCTCGATCAACAAAGGGCTGGGCACCATCATTGCCGACGAATACGCAGCGCTGCCGGCCCGCAACAAAATCGCCACCGGCACGATTGACGCGACTAACGCCTTCGACAAGGTTACGAACTTCTACCTGGCGATCCCGGAAGAAATCCGGAATCTAGGTGGCATCATCCGCTGCTCGCGCTCGACCTACGATAACTACAACATGAGCGCGCTGGCCAAATTCACCAATGGTACTTCATTTCTGGACATCGCTGGCGCCAATGGGAAAGTCATCGGCAAGTCTATTTTTGGCTCGGATGGTAAGTGGATCCTGCAGCCCGCCAGCTGGATGTCCGGCTCGAAGCGGCTGGTGGCCGACGTCGATAAGAACCTCTACTTCGGTACCGATCTGACAAGCGATTTCACCTCGATCGGCCAGATGATCCCCTTCGTCCATGGCTACACCTGCAAAATGCAGCTGGTGCTCGCCTTCCAGATCGCCGATCTGGACATCCTGTTCGTCAACGACCAGGCGTAATTAACTGGCTTTCGATTTCTTCCTTCCCTTTACCCGTTGGTAACCTGCCTGGGCAGGTTACCAACTTTTCCAACCCGCACTGCCAACCATGGCTGAACTAACCGCCGAACAAAAACTCGAAGCCGCCTTGAAAGATATTGAGGGGCTGAAAACCGAGCGTACTACGTATAAAACGGAACGTGACCAGGCCCGGCAGGATCTGGCTAAAGTTGTCGTTGACCTGGAAACAGCCAAAAAGACGCTCATCCAGCAGACCAATCAGCTGGCCGCTAAAGACAGCGAGCTGCAGTCGGCCGCCCGGATCGTTACGGAGCTCAAGCAAACCCTCGCCAGTCAACAGGCCGATAGCGACGCGCTACCCACGATCAGCCACGGTAAAGACAGCTATGAGCTGCTCACCGAGTTCAGCTGGAAGGGCCAGGTGGTAACCGTGGCCACGCTGCGCGACGACGCCAAACTGGTGGCCGAACTGATCCGGGAGGGCGTCGCTACCCTGCGTAAGGTCGTCAAGTAGCCCCGTTACGTTGCCCGCCGTCGGGCCTTTTCTCCATCATAGACTACTCAATTAGCCATGGCTATCGAATACAAAGACCTCCTGGGTCCCAACGGGGAGGAAAACAACATGGGGGGCACCGAGCAGATCGTTTACCTGATCCGCAAGTCGGACGTCAAGACGTATCCCGCCCCGGCCGCGGCACCGGCCAACAAATACGTTATGAACACGCCCTACGTGCTCAACACGGGGAAGAAAGCCATGCAGCTCTATACCACCGAGGACATGTCCGAACTGGATCTAGGCAGCAACGGTGAGGCCGATGGCAAGAGCTTCAAACCCATGCTCAAGCTGTTTTATCCTGGTATCGACGAAGACGCGATTCAGTTCATCAACGACGTTAAAAACGATAAGGTGAACATGCTCGTCCCGCTCAACAACGGCAAAATCATCCAGTTGGGGAGTGGTAAACACTTTATGACCGTGTCGCCTGAAATGAAAACCGGTACGGTATCGGGGCGCGGGCTGGGCACGTTCATTGAGATTTCGGGCTTCGTGCCCAATATTCTCTTCTATAGCGCAGCCGTACCCTTAACGCCGGCCCCTTAACCCCGAGATCGAGCGATGGCTAAACTGTCCAAAGTCGGGCTGGCTCCTCCTCCGCCCCGGCCCTATTCCATCATCGGTCTGACGCCGGCCGCCACGATGCCCATCGACTTCGAGGGACAACGCTACGACCTGGCCAACCTAACCGAATCGGAGCTGAGCTACCTGCTGCAGTTTCCCCAGCAGGTACCCTATCTCCAGACTGACAACGTGGGCGACGTGCCCGTGTAATGTGTGTGAACGGCGAAAGAGCCCGGTTTTGCCGGGCTTCTTTGTTTCACCCGCTCCTTTCCAATGATAAACGAATCGATCGAGCAGCTCAGCGCCTGGCTGGATGCCCCCCTCTACGAGCAGGGCGTGCTACTGTACGAAAAACTGATTTTGCCCACGCCAGCCGGTTCGACCTTCGTGCTGGGCATGCTGAAAGCGGGCGCTGATGACTACAACCGCCAGATCCTACATACGGCCCTGTCCAGCTTGCACGAGCAGCTGGGCGAACGGCTGCTACTCCAGCAAGCCAGCTACCCACAGCCGTTGGTCGATGCCCTGGAGGACGGCAAGCGATTGATGGACGAACGAACCATCCTGAAAGAACGACTCCGGATGGCTTATAACGGGGGAACCAGGGAAGGCGATGAGCTGCGCACCTGGTCGTTTCGCATTCTGGACATCGGCGACGAACTGACGATGATTTACGGCCGGCGGCATTTTTTCGCCGAGCACGGCTATTTGCCCGATGAGTCGGAGCCGGTGGTCCGCTCGGCCCAGGCGCTGCTGACCCGGCGCAACACCCTGCGTACGTTCGTTTCGCGCTATAAAAAACGGCTGGTGGCGGCTGGCACCGAACCCGAGCGGCTGAAATGCCAGACGCTCCTCGCCCAGTATCACAGCGAACTTTTCCAGATCCAGCAACAGCTGGATACGCTAACCCCGACTGACGATGCTATTTCACGCTGACGATGTCCAAGACTTTTGTTTACCCCAGCACCGGCAGGCCGCCCTGTGCCCGGCTGCTGAGCCACCTGAACACACCCATACACTCGTCGGCCGCGTTTCGGATGCTGTCGATGCGGTGTGGCCGCCCCTGGAGGCCGGCCACAGCTACCATTACGCTAGCGCCGGCCTCTGGAGTATGCACGACCTGCTGTTCCACCTCCTGCGCCAGACCGGACCCGCCGACGTCTGGATTGCTACCTGGTCGATGACCGAGGACGCCGTACGCATGCTGGTGCAGGGCCTGGAAGCGGGTGTGATCCGCCGGCTGCGGCTGCTCATCGATGGGCGGGTCACCCGGCGTAACCCCAGCGCTTACGCCTTTGTCAAAGCCCACGCCGAAAAAACGGCCGTATCGGTCTGTCACGCCAAAGTAACCGTCATTCGAAACGAGGCCTGGTCGATGGCCGTCAACGGCTCGCCCAATTACACCAACAACCCCCGGATTGAATCGGGCGTCGTTACTGTCAGTCCCCTGGTGGCTCAGTTTCATATCGGCTGGATCGAAGCCGAGATGAGCAAAGCCAAACCGTTTAATCCCTAACCCGCAAACGCCCCGCCTGATGTCTTCTAAAGCCGACCTGATCAGTATTACCCTCGACGAGCAGGACGAGCCGGTGCTCGAGTTTACCCATAGCGAGACCGATACCACCCTCGATCAGAAACTGCTGGGCAAGCTGCTGCGCCAGATTCACCGCCAGGGCATTGAGCTTCACCTGGTTCGCCATTACACCGACTCAACCGAACGACCGGTCTGGGAGTACCAGATTCGCGCCCTTCCTCATGACACTAACCGCTGATCAACTTACCGAGCTGGAAAGCATGGCCGGCTTTTTTTTCGTACCCGACGAAATCGCCATTGTCCTGGGCGTCGACGCCGTTGCGCTCGAGGACGCCCTGGACGATGAAACCAGTCCCGCGTACCGCGCCTACCAGCGGGGCAAGCTGAAATCAAAACTTGAACTCCGCAAGTCCATCCTGACGCTGGCCAAACAAGGCTCGGGCCCGGCCCAAACGCTGGCCATTCGGCTTCTGGATGATTTGGAGGCCCGCCAGCCATGAACAACGATCTCGCCCTGACCAACTTACCGTCCCGCTTCGAGGATAAATTTGACCGGATCGTCAAGTATTACCGGTGCCAGTTACCCGACACCGATCCTAAAAAGGTCAAACTCTCCCGCGATCTCGCCGAGCAGCTGAGCCACTGGATTACCATTCACGCCCTACTGTCGACGGGCCGGTATCCAAAAACCAGCCAGCAGCTCAACGCCATTCTGAAGGCTATCCCCGGCATTTCGGCCCGCACGGCGCGCAACTACCTGGACGATACCCGCCGTTTTTTTGCGATTCAGGACCAGCCGAACCTGGCCTACGAGCGGGTCATGCTCATTGACGAGATGCGGGATGATATGCGGCTGGCTAAAAAGAAGGGGGATTTACGAAGTCTGGCCGCCCTGCGTCAGATCTATATCAAGCTAATCGGCGCCGACAAGCCGGAGGACCCTGTCGAGAATAAAACGGTCATCAACATTATCAACTTTAACCCCGAGCAGCTGGGTGGCCAGCAGATCAGCGACGAGCAGCTGACCCGGATGATTGATAAGATGCTGGCCTTGGACAAGAAAAAAACGGAAGAACTGTTCGACGATTTCGAAGATGTCAGCTCCCCCCAAACACCTGCCTGATCGCTATAAGCTCGATGAGTTGGTGACGTCCGATCTGCAGATCGCCGTTCGCCTGGCTCACGTGGGCCACGACGCCCACAGTCTCGCCGACGATGTCCAGGCGGTTCACCGGCACTTCAACAAGCCGCAGCTGCGCTCGATGCTGGTCGGGGCTAACGAGGAATACGCCGTCTGGGGGCGGGGCACCGGTAAATCAGAAGGGTTGATTGCACCCCGAACGTTTCGAAACGTGGAAGTCATGCCTCGGGGGCATGGCTGCTTTGTGGGCTCTACCTACCTGCAATTGCTCGAACGCACCCTGCCGCCCGTCATCAAAGGCTGGGAACAGATGGGCTGGGTCAGGGGTCGTGACTTCTGGGTACGGGAACGCCCACCCAAAAAACTCAATGTGCCCCAGCCGATCGTTGGCCCAATCACTACCGAGCATTGCATCTTTTTTCGCAACGGGGCCGTGGCGAGCATGGTCAGTCAGGACCGACCCGGCTCAGCCAACGGCAAAACCGTGCACTGGATCGCCGGCGACGAAGCCAAATTCCTCGATAAAGCCAAACTTGACAATGAGCTGCTACTCACCAACCGGGGCGACGAACGGTATTTTGGCGGCATCCCCGAGTTTCATAGTCTGCTGTTTTGTACCGATATGCCGACCTCGAAAGCGGCCATGTGGATCCTGGAGGAAGAAAAGCGCATGATTGCCCAGTCTAAAGAGTTGGGTTTCGACCGGATCAAAGCGATTTTAGACCTTCGGACCAAGATTTACGCACTCTACGAAGGCTTGATTGCCTACCCGGGCAAGCGGGCCTCAATCCTGAAAAAGATCCAGACCTACCAAACCCGCTGGGATGCGATCCGGAGCAACACGGTTTATTTCTCGGAGGCCTCCACGCTGGACAATATCCACGGCTTCGGTGCCAAAAACATCGCCCGTCTGCGGGAGAAACTGCCCCCCTTCATCTTTGAAACGGCGATTCTGAACCGGCGTCCATTCTTAACGGAAAACGCGTTTTACCCGGATCTGGACGAACATCACTTTTACGACGAGATTGACTATGGTTTCATCGATAGCTTTGACTTCGACCAATTTGGGAAGGGTCTCTTTGAGGATAGCCGAAAAGACGCCGATGTCGACAAATACCGTCCGCTGGACGTGGCGCTCGATTATGGGGCTCATATAAACCCGCTCCTGGTAGGGCAACCCCACGGCCGGGACTATCGGGTATTGAAGGAAATGTACGTGCGCCACCCGGACCGGGTCGTTGACGTGGCCCGAGCGTTCTGCCGCTATTATAAACACCACCCGGTTAAGGTCATTAATTACTTTTTTGACCATACCGCCATCGGCACCAGTGCCACCAGCGCCACCAGTCCCAAGGACGTTTTCGCCGAATACCTCATGAGTGAAGGCTGGACTGTGGAAGACCGCTACGTCGGTCACACTCCTGAACCCGCCCAGCGCTATGAACTGTGGGGCCGGGCCTTGAGGGGTGGGGATGCCAGGCTGTTTCGGGTTGGCTTCAACCGGAATAATACCGAGTTCGTGCGGATCTCGATGCAGCAGGCCCAGATTGCCCAGGGCAGTACCGGCTTCCGGAAGGATAAAAAAGATGAGAAGAACCATAACCTCGACCAACGGGAAACCACCCACTTCTCGGATGCAGCCGATACCCTACTGTACGGGGCGCACCTGCTTCACCGCTTCGAATCGGATAGCCGTTCCTTCGATGGCGTGTTTATGAGTTAATCGTCCCAACCCTTGCGGTGCGCAGGCCGACCTAACCGGTCAGCCCTCCTTTTTAGCTTGCCTCTTTAGGGCATCTTTGGTTTTTCGGCGGAAAGGGCGATAATTCGTTGTTTAGGAATATTCGGATTACAAACTCAAACCCTTTGTTGAAACGAGATGTTGATTTTTGGAAGTAGCCCCTCTTTCGGATAACAAGTTGAGAAAATAGACCTGAGAAAAGAACGGCGGCTGGTAATAAGTTTTGTGATATTGGATAAACTGGCGTTTAAAATGATGAATATCGAAGGGTATGGCAAAAATTACCAGTAACCTATGGGACGAAGTTGTGCTTTTCAAAAGCATTGCGTTAACCCTATTTTATGTGAATAGCGTCTCTGCTGAAGTATTTACCGGTAACCGATGCCAGAGTACCAAGCCTGAAATAACAACTTGGCCAATTGAAGCACTAGTTTACGTCGAACCGCGTCACTGGTGAGGCTGGTCCGTTTTAGGTTAAAACTTATACCCATAGCCAACCCTCACCACCTGCGTTTCGTAATAGTCGGTGCTGACGTATCGGAAGCCGTCGCCCTGCACCTCGCGTCGGATACGCAGTGTGTTGGCAATATCCGTCGCGTTGATAAACAACTCGCCTTTGCCCTTTTGGATTGCTTTTTTCAAGCCTACATCGATGGAGAAACGGGAGTCGATGCGGCCCTGCGGCACCAGGTCAGGGGCTAAATAGATGGCCGTGAACTGCGCATCGAGCTTTCCTCCTAAGTGAAACAGGCCGTTGACTTTCACGTTCCCCGAAAACAACTGTTGCCGCTCCGCCGAAAACGTGTTTCGGACCGGATATAGATTGACCACCGAGAAGGCATCGATGGTATTCCGGTAGCCATTCAGGTTCAGATTGACCGTGGCCCATTTTGCAAAGCGTTGGGATAGGATCAATTCGACCCCACTCAGGCGACTGCGACCGGCATTCTGAAAAATATTGTAGATCAGGGTGCTGCCAGGGACTATACTGCTGATACGGGTAATGGTGGCCTGCATGGCTTTGTGGTAGGCCGCCGAATACAGATACCCACCGTTCCAGTTGGTCTTGTAGCCCAGCTCGTACGAACTGGTGAATTGCGGACGCAGGCCTGGATTCCCTACTTTGATGATTTCGGCATCGTCGTACTTGGGAAAAATTCGGATGTCCACTTCGTTGGGCCGGTCGACCCGGCGCGTGTAGAAAAGAGACAGTCGGTTATTGTCATTGAGCTTGTAGGCCAGTCGCAATGTCGGGAAGGGTTGCCCATACCGGTAGCCGTCGCTCTTGTACGTGTTGTGGTTCGGGTTTACCTCGTACTGCAAATCCACGTATTCGACGCGCAAACCGGCTTCTACCTCTACTCTCTTCGTTTCGATCAGGTAGTTGCCGTACAGAGCCGGTATCCATTCGCGGTAGGTGGCCGCTCCTCCGGCGTCGACATCCAGCGGGGAGTTCAGACCCGGAAAAAACTGCATATTGGTGGGAATCCACCGGCGACGAAACTTAACCCCGGTTTCAAGTCGGCCGTAAGGCAGCGGCTGCACATAATCGACGGTCAGGTCGGCTACGTTTTCATCCGACAGGAGTTTAAACGAATCCTGGCCCGTGTAGGTGGGCAGTATGTTGGTGAAAAAGTATTTCTCGTCTTCCCGGTGGAATGTGTAGTTGAAACCCGCGTTGAGTAACCGGCCCGGTTGTTTGAACTTGTGCTGCCAGTTCGCCGATGCCGTAACGGTCGTTTTCAGTTCATCTTCCAGAAACTGCCACAGCCGCAGCCGCTCCGAGAGCGTGCCGTCGAAGAACGGTTGGTCGCCCCGGTCGGTGATTTTCTCGCTGCTGAATAATCCCGATACCGTCACCGTATTGGCCGCGTCGACAAACCAGTCGATGCCGGCCTTGCCCGTTAAGATGTTGGTGTTGCGGTTTCGTTTGAGTTGCTGGCGAACGACGGTGCCGTCGTTATAAAACCGGTCGGCAAACTCGTTTTTGTTCAGCGTTTGTGTGTAGAGGTTGTCGCCCTGAAAAAACAGGTTGACCTTGTTTTTGCGGTAGTTGAGCGAGAGCGACGGATTGATTTTGGGCGTGTTCCGGTACTGGGGCCGGATGGTCGGGTAGTTTGCCTGTTTCTCCCAGAGGGCACCCACGGCCGCAGCCAGGCCTACTTTACCGTTGAAGCCTTCTTTCTTTTCTTTTTTGTAGATGATGTTGATGATGCCCGCGTTCCCGTTGGCGTCGAATTTAGCCGATGGATTGTTGATGATTTCGACCCGGTCGATGGCTGAAGCCGGAATGTTTTCCAAGCCGGATTGACCGCCAAAACCCGTCAGGGCGGTCTGTTTCCCGTCGATTAGCACCATCACCTGCTTACTGCCCCGCAGTTGGATCTGGCCATCCTCACCCACGGTCACGCCCGGCAGATTTTTCATCGCTTCCAGGGCCGAGCCGCCTGCCTGGCTGATGTTCTCGCCCACCGTAAAGGTTTTCTTGTCCATCGTGCCCGCAACGGCTTCGGGCCCGGCGGTCACGACCACTTCGCTCAACTGAGCCACTTCTTCGGTCAGCTCCAGCGTACCCACGTTCAAAAATTCGCTCAACTGCCCCACCAGTACGGGCTGAAGGCGGGTCCGGTAACCGATGTAAGTCGTTTTCAGCAGGTAGTTGCCCGGTTTAACGCCCGCGAGGGTAAATAGCCCTTCTTCACTGGTGATGGCTCCCGTCACGAAGGCGCTGTCGCTCGGGGTCAGCAGGGTTACGTTCACGAAGGGCAGGAAGACTTTGTTTTTGGCTTCTTTGACAGTCCCCGATAGGGTTACGTTGGTCGTTTGCGCCAGAGCGACAACGGCCGTCGTGCCGACGATAAACAGCGTCCGGTAAACAGAAGAGAGAATCGACTTCATCCGCTTAAGGTAATTGATTACTCAAACCTAACGACCAATTCGGGAGCAATTCTGTAGCAGCCGACGGGCTATCCCGAATTGAGTTGTTACCGGAAGAACTTCAGAAAAACTTCAGATTCGCCCTCTTTTTTTGTCCGCATCAACACAACGCTATGGAAGCTAACGTCATGAGTATACTGGGCCTGAACACGGCCTGGATCGAGTGGGGCGGTACGACCCTGATTGCCGCGCTGGTGTTCATCGAAACGGGTTTTCTGCTGGGCCTGATCGTACCCGGTGGCGAAACGCTTTTGTTCACGGCGGGGCTGCTGACGGGCGTCGGTACGCTGCATTTGCCGGTTTTAGGACTTGTCGGCGTGCTGGTCGTAGCTGCCGTGGCTGGCGATCTGACGGGTTTTTGGATTGGCCGCCAACTCGGTGACCGACTCCGTCACCAGCCCGACACGTTCCTCTTCAAACGAGCCGACCTGGAAGAGTCCGACCAATTTTACCGCAAACACCCGAAGCGGGCCTTACTGATCGGTCGTTTCTTCCCGATCATTCGCACCTTCAATCCGCTACTGGCGGCCAACAGCGGCATGCCCTGGACCCGGTTTTTACTCCTGACCTCTACGGGCTGTATAGCCTATATCACCACCCTGGTGCTGGCTGGATATTGGCTGGGTGGGCGGTTTCCCGGGATCGGCCAATACGTGGAATACATCTTTCTGGGCGTAGTGGTACTGGTACTCGGAACGCTCCTCGTCAAGCGATTTCGCCGATCTGATAATGTACCCCAATAGCGGGTTAGCTGCTGTCTGCACAAGTCTGTAAGCAGTGACCAGTGGGTCTATACAACTTTCATAAATTCATTAATCAACTTACTCAATGAAAAGAATGCTTTGCTTTTTCGGTTTGCTGGGTGGTTTTACCCCACCGACACTGGCCCAAAAGACCGACACCTTGGTGATTGATAGCCTTTCGTTTATTCGCTCGAAGCGCATGTCGGAGGTCGATCTGGCCAAGAAGAGGGAAGGACGCTTTACGACGGGTCTGCCCGATTTATCGTCGGACCCGGTAACGGGGTTTGGCATCGGTATCCGAACCAACACCTACTGGAATGGCACCCGCGCCAACCCGCTCTTCGCCTATACGCCCTACCTGGTGAGGCTGCGCGCCAATGCATCGTACTATACCACCAACGCCCGCGAATTGACCTTTTCGGTGGATGTGCCGTACTATAAAGGATCGCGCTGGCGGTTTCGCGTGGATTTCAAGGCGCAGCAAAACCCGTCGAATCTCTATTTCGGATCAAGCCAAAGCACGCTGGGGCCCCTTCGTTTGCCCTCCGATCCGAACAAAACGTTCGCGACCTATGCCGCCTACGACCGGGCGCGCAGCACCCTGCGGCCTGGTCAGGCGGGCGAAGCCCCCTTCGTGAGCGATGCCTTATCGAACCGGTTTCGGGAAACCGAATTCATGCTCAATCTTAAAGCCGATTATGCCTTAGGTAAGGGCAAATGGCGGGTGATGGGCGGCTACGAGATCCAATCTTTAGCGTACAAAACGTTTCAGGGGACCGAAACGGATGCTATCGATCCCGTCTCGGGGGCGGAGACCAAAGCGCCCAACGGCACGTCCTTGCTGGCCCGTGATGCGCAGCAGGGACTGATTTTCGGCCTCGATGGGGGGCGGGTTTCCATCGTGCAGGGGGCGCTGATTTACGATACCCGTAACTTTGAACCCGATCCAACGCGGGGTATATATATCGAAGTGGCCAATGAGTTTTCTCACCGTGCTATCGGCTCCCAGTTCAATTTTGATAAACTGTTCCTCCAGGGGCGTATCTACCACCAACTGCCTGTCGGGTCGCGAACGGTGCTGGCGGGTCGGATTGGGGCGGGAACCATCTTTGGCCGACAGGCTCCCTTCTTCGAGTATCAGGATCAGTGGAGTCCCGACGGCAGTATTAATGCGCTGGGGGGGCGACAATCCCTGCGGGGCTACCGGGCCAACCGGTTCCTGGCCCGCTCGCTCGCCTTCACCAACGTGGAGCTTCGGGTTCGGCTGGCCGACCTGAAAGTTGGCCGACAAAATTTTGGGTTAGGGGTGGCTCCCTTTTTCGACGCGGGCACCGTGCGTGACCGCTGGCAGGACCTGGATTTTAGCAACATCAAGACATCCTACGGGGCTGGCGCCCGGGTGGCCTGGAACCTCTCGACTATCCTGTTCTTCGATTATGGCTTATCGAAAGAAGACCGGCTATTCTACTTTGGCATCGGGCAGATTTTTTAACCGGACCACCGCGGCACGGGACCGCTCCGGCGTACCAGATGTAGCGGAACCGTAGCCGGAAGTCTTGCTTTATGTCGGCCATACCAGCACCAGCAACCCGATCAAAATCAGCCCACCACCGATCAGCAACTTGGGTGTAACGGGTTCGCCAAGCAACGTAACCGACAGCAGGATCGTCATGACGATGCTTCCTTTATCGATCAGGGCGACATCTGACACGCGGCCAATCTGGATGGCTTTATATCGGACCGCCGACGCGGTAAAAAACCCACGACAGCGTGGTCGTCAGGCCCGATATGGCCAGAAAGCCGACGATGCGGCTGTCGAGCTGACCAACTTCCCGCACGTTCTGGAAACAGAGAAAGTTTAGTAGTACCAGCCCGAAGACGACCGTCGTCCGGACGGCTAATCCCAGGTCCGAACTAATGTCCTTGAGGCCCAACTTGGCGACAACGGCCGTTAAACCGGCAAAGAGCATTGAAATAAGACTGTAAATGACCCAGGTAGGCATAGTCAGTTTTACTAATGAGGAAAATAAACCGAGAAGCTGTGTATTTGCGCTAACTCATCAAATTGATACTGCACGGTCATGCCGTGGCGTTCGGCGATCTGGCGAACCAGGGCTAACCCTAAGCCGGTCGATTCGGGTCGATTGGGGTTCTTGACAAACCGGTCAAAGAGTTGGTCGGACGGAAACGGCAACGGCAGACCGACATTGACGATATTGAAAAAGGTCTTCGTCAAGGTCATTTCTGCACAGGTGGCAGGCAGGGCGTGGATGGTCGCATTTTTAATCAGATTGCTGAATAACACCTCGGCCAGATACGGATTCATCGGCCGAATAACATCCGGGGTGATTCGGCTTACCCAACCTAACTGCCGGTGGTGGGCGTAGGAGGAGAAGTTATGGTGCAGTTTTTGGGCGAGGGCGCTCAGGTCGACGGGTTGCTGATCCAAAAACTGGTTGTTGTCGATCTTGGAGAGCAACAACAAACTTTTGTTGAGGTGAACGAGTCGACCAATGGCCCCCTGGGCCTGTTCCATATACTCGACCTGCTGCTGGGTCAACGGTTCGGTCGCTAAGAGCCGATCCAGCAGCGTGGTGACGATGGACAGGGGCGTTTGCATCTCGTGGGCGGCGTGGTCGGTAAACTCTTTCTGAGCGACGTATTGCCCGTGCAGATTCCGGCTCATATCGTTGAGGGTACGGCCTAATTGACTAAACTCGGTAATTGTGCTGTCGGGAAACGTAGCCGGAGTTTGGGCATCGAGCCGGTAGTTACGAAGTTGATCGATCAGTTGGTAAAAAGGCTGCCACAGTCGACGGGATACCCAGCTAGTCAATCCCAGCAATACCCCCAGCAGGCCCAGGAAGCCGACGATGATAGCCACTGACAACAACTGGGTAATTTCGATAAACTCCCCAATCACCTGCTTTACCACCACCAGGTACGAGCGGTCCGCCACCTGTACGGTGGCCGTTAGTCGGCGGACCGGAACCAACTGCTTCTCGCGCCGGTCGTATTCCAGCGTATCCGAAAATAGGGGCTTCAGAGTATAACCAGGGGCTATTTCTTCCACGTGGGGATTGTCCAGCAAATGCTGCCCCTCGGGCATTGGCCGATCAGTTGTACTCAATTGCTCCTGGACAAAGAGCAAATCGCTGGTGAGCTGCTCATCAATCTCGTAGCGGACCACTCGGCTGATGAGGGTGTGAAACAACCAACCGCCCCCGATGGCCACCGGAACGGCCACCAGCACCAGATACAGCAGGGTTTTACGGAGCAAACTCATGGTGCTGTGGAGAACATATACCCCGCCCCGTACCGGGTTCGGACATAATCGGGGCATCCGGCGTCTATGAGTTTACGACGCAGATTTTTGATGTGGGTATAAAGAAAATCGTGGGAATCGGCCCCGTCCATGTGGTCGCCCCAGACGTACTCGGCAATGGCCGCTTTCGTGAGCAGCCGGTTTGTATTGGCCAGAAAAAACAGTAGCAGGTGGTATTCCTTTTCTGTCAGGTCGAGGCTGCGCTCCTGGACATTCACCCGGTGCGCGAGCGGATCGACTGTGATGTCGCCGTAACTAATGAGGTTGTTTCCCCCGAAAAAACGTCGGCGCAGCACGGATTTGATGCGGGCGTTGAGTTCGGGCAGGTGAAAGGGTTTGGTGATGTAATCGTCCGACCCCAGTTCCAGCCCTACTAATTTATCGTCGAGCGAATCTTTAGCGGAAATAATAATTAGTCCGGGCTGGGCCATTTGCGCAGTAGTTGCCTTTGCAGACCGGTCGTTGCCCTTTAGTTGTCGAATCAGGTTCAGACCATTCCCATCGGGCAGGCTAATATCGACTACCAGGCAGTCATAATCATAATCGTTGAGGGCCTGGGTAGCTTTAACAAAACTGGCGGCCGTCGTCACCACGTACCCTTCCTCTTCCAGAAATTGCCGCATGGCGATCAGCAGGGCGGGTTCATCTTCGACCAGCAGAATTTTCATGGTTTAAACGTTTGATCAAAGATGAACCTGAAATCTGAAGAAATTCTATAGCAGCCGCGTATTGGACTGAACGCTCTACCGTTACCGAAAGAATGGGTTGTCCTTTGCTCACATACTATCGAACAGCTGACGGATGTAGTCGACTTGCTTTTCCATATCATTTTTCGATGACTACGGATCAGTGTTGACAGATAGTAAAAGGGCAGCCTGGTGCTCAAAATGCACATTCTCAATAAACGCTCTTTTAGAAGAATAGAATAATCGATGAATAATTGATCAACATAATAATGCGTTTTCTTTCCCTTTCAAACGTACAATCGGGCTTGTTTTCAGAGCTTGTGTGCGGCTCACCCCTCGGAAAATTCTCTTTACATGTGTGTAGTTATAGAAGGGGTCTGCGATAAGTGTAAACTCACTGTGAGGCAGGAGGTTGTATTTTCCCAAGACCCGTTCTATAACTGATGCTATGTAGAGGTAGTAGATAAAGATAAGTTCGCACGATATACCAGTCATACTATTGGAAATGTGAAAGACTGTCACTACTCGCTTAACCTCAACATATACTAATTAATTATCAAGTCACGCCGATTATGCTTAAGGGTGATACAAGTCCATTTTTGTGGGAGAAACTAACAAATAGTTATGTATGAACCCGTCGAAGCAGATTCAGGAGATGGAGAGAAGACTCCTCAAAGCCATGCTTGCCAGTGATGTGAGTGAACTTGATTCACTTATATCGGACCAAGCTGTTGTTGTTGGACCAGATGGACGATTATCAAATAAGATTGACGATGTAGCTGCTCATCGGGATGGTTTACTTCGTATTCTTACAATGGAACCCCAAGAGGTAACTATTCAACTTATCTCTGAAGGAGTGGCTATTGTCTTTGCACTTATGAAAATGCAAGGAACCTACCAAGATCATGCCTTTAGTGGTCGTTATCGCTACACTCGTGTTTGGCATAATCAGGGCAGAGGTTGGCAAATTTTTGCGGCTCACATTAGCCCAATGCCAAGTTGATATTTTTTTGATACCTTCACCTCGCTTAGAATAGCCACTATATAAGTGGCAATATATTTGCTAAGTAAGCTTTTATATACCTGACAAGTATCGAAGAAGATACGAGATCCGACGAATATCAATGTTTGACGGTATGTAGTCATCATCGGCTTCAACTAGCATCTTTAGCTCAATTACTGCATCATGTAATGAACCCATATCATGATGGCTTGGCTCAGTTGATACGTTATAAAGAGCTTCCTGCTCAATGTTCCAAAAGTAGTCTTGGCTTATCAAAATCTCTTGGCCAGAATAGAGTTGCTCTACATAAACAGCAACAACTTGAGTGAGTAGCGTCTGCAAGTCATTACGACTTATAGTTACTTCCATTATTTTCTGTTGTATAATCAAACACTATGTTAATCTAAAGGAAAGCGCAACTCAATTCTTCTTCAAGATGATCTTGATTTCATGCTGCTTCCCTGGAAATAAATAGCCGTCATATTGGTAACCCGGCGTATTGTTAATCCCTGTGTCGGGAATGGAAGCTTGAATTGTATCGACTGAATAGGACTGCCCCTGAACGTCAAAGTAGTAAGCCCATTGCAGTTCATAACCCAGGCCATCCAATCCCCCCGATTTTAACAAGCCTTGATAGGAAAAAGTCCCGTTCTTATCAGTGCGAATATCTTGACGAGATACTGGATTAGTAACGCCAAAGCCTGTCCCTTTTTTGCCGACTACACTTAAGGGGTAACCCTCAACGGGTTCTCCCGTGTTGAGTTGAACCGTTCCTGTGATGACCGTTCCTTTTTCAACGGCCTTGATGCCACAGCTTAGGCTAGTGGTGAGTATGGCCACTAGCAGGCTATACTTCACCGCTTTTATAGTTTCCATCTTATAGAGACCAGGAAAAGGGTTTAAACGTTGGAAGCCTATTGTATAATCTATTAACAAACGTATTCATAAATTATATCTCTGTCTTCTTGCACAAAGCATTACCTCGTAGGTTTCTGCCAATTGTTTTACCCTGTGGGTCAATCGGTACTGAAGCAGTGTAGCTCGACTAACATACTTCTTCAATGGATCGGTAATCTCAGATGTATTGATCACACGATTCCATAGTAAACGGAATAGGTATTTTAGCCGAAAGTGACCAAAATTATCCCTTCTACGTAGTAGGTTATTGACAGTGATGCAACTCCCCTACTTGCTCAGCAATTCGCAAAACACACTGATCCCTACGATTATATATACCACTCGAGTTGTCGATACCTAGCTAGCGGACCTGTTCAAGTAGGGCACTTTGAGAGGCCCAGGCCTATTAAGCGGACCTGTTTGTGTAGGGCGTAACCGCCCATAGTAGCACAGTCTGCCCCCCTTCATATACCGCCCCTACCCCCACCCCTGCAATTGCATTTCGGCTCAGTGCGTGGCATTGGGGGGCACTTCGTCCCAAACGCGAAGCGTGCACCAAATAATCGACTTAAGCGCCTGAAAGACAATTAGTTAGACCTTTTCTAAATTGCAAAAATAAGTCACAAAGCGTTAGGAATTCCTAACACTTTGTATTACCTTTATATAGTGATAGTGAAGGAGTTAAGGGGAAAAATCAGGGGATTTTGGGCAGGGAGACCTACAGGATTTTGAATGGGTTGGCGGGTGATACCAGGTAGGCCGGTATCGGGCGGGTAAGGGGTTCGTTCTTTGATTTCTGGACAGATCAATGCTAGTCGGCACCACCGACGAACGGGCCTACACGGCCCAAATTTTAAAGTCAGTTACACACTTTCAATCAAAAAAAGACATGGAAACCACTGCCAAACGCGATCATTTCGCCGAAGTAACCGAGCGCATTATCAAGAGCCTTGAACATGGGGTTGTACCCTGGCATCAACCCTGGGGGTTTATTGAACCCGCACAGAATCATTTCACGGGCCACAAATACCGAGGTATCAATCAGCTGTTAATGCTAATTACCAATTATGAAACGCCCTATTTCGCCACCATTCGCCAGATCAACGAGGCCGGAGGGCGGGTAAAGAAGGGAGCCAAAAGCTCCGCCGTTTACTTTCACGATTGCATTTATAAAGACGCCAAAACGGGTGCCCGACTAAACGAGGAAGAAGCCCGGGCGCGACTGAAAGCGGGTGATAAAAACGTCAGTAAATACCCTTATATCCGCCTGTTTCCGGTTTTTAATATGCAGGATGTGGAAGGGTGCCCCGTTAAGCCAGTCAGCCACAAGGGAAACAGCGAAAATCAGGAAATAGCCGTTTGCGCTGACTTCGTCACGGGCTTAAACCTAGGGGAAAAGTTGCTAAACAGTCCCACCAGCGGACAGGCCTATTACAGCAAATCGAAAGATCGAATTCTCATGCCTGAACTTTCCCGCTTTGAGTCGTCGGAACATTATTACGCCACATTGTACCATGAATTAACCCATTTTACGGGCCACGCCAGCCGGTTAAATCGGGCCACGCTAACCGACGCGCTTAAGTTTGGCGATACCAATTACAGCAAAGAAGAATTAGTGGCCGAGTTGGGCGCCTGTTTTCTGTGCAATCGCCACGGCATCAATACGGCCTCCGTCGAAGATAACGCGGCCAGCTATATACAGGGCTGGTTAACCAAGTTACGAAAGGATAAGCGGTTTGTCTGGGACGCGGCCAGCGAGGCACAGGCCGCTTTTACGTTCCTAATGGATTGTTCAGAGCAAGCCGTAACCGCCTGATTACTTACCCGATCACTTTACCCAAGTTCAATTTTTTCAAATCAGTTTAATCACTTTCAATCAGATGAAAACGACCAACGCAACAACCAGCACCATCAACAGCGGTAAACCGGCATTTGGCATCAAGCCAACCGAACCCGTAGCCGTTTCTCAACTAATCGCCCAGGCTAAAGAAAAAATTAACCCCGAAGACGTCAAAACGCCAACTACCTACCCGATCCCAACTACTAAACCAGAGGTAGCCCCGCAGATAGAGCCAGCCGCTAAACCCGAGCCAGTACCAGCAACAAAACCGGAGTCAGCAGCAGCCCCCGAGCCGGAGCCAGCCCCCCAACCAATGGCCCTGATGCCTGTACGTAGTCGGTCCGAAGAAATTCAGTTTCAGGTGGACAAAGCCAACCGGCTACAACTGGTCAATACACAACTGGTTAACCTGAAAGGCAAACACGACGAACTAAAAGCATTTTCCTATACCGTAGATCAGAGCGAGGATAGCCGGTTTGGACGTCTGGTCATTTACGATGATGCCAACCGGGAGTTTGTCTGTAAAAATCACGGCTTGGCCGCTCTGGTGGTGGACTACCTGAAAGGGGTATTCTTGCAGAAAATTGACGAGAAAGAAACCGAATTTTTACGGGTGTCCAGATCGTGAGTGACTTTGATTGGCTGATTGTGGACGAGTTGCGCCGGGAGTTTCGGCGCACTCGTCCCCCGGCAAAAGCCATCCTCAACAACTATACCGCCGGCATTTTTCGACTGACCGAACCGCACCGCATCGGCTACCGCATTTTTTGGTATCCGTCGGGTTTAGTGCATCCTACTTCTTTCTGTCATCACCATACCCAATTCGACCTCGTCGAGATCTTAGACGTATGACTATTTTAAACGATTCCGTTACGCCCCGCTTTTGTGTGGCTGAAATTAAAGTAACGTATCAAGAGGACCGTTCTATCAAACGCGAACGGGTAACCAGTAGCCGGGATGCTTTTTATATGTTCCGTCAGCACTGGACCGACCAAATTAACCGACTGGAAGAGTTTTATATACTTTGTTTAAACCGAGCCAACGAGGTAGTAGGTATCTACCTCGTGTCAACGGGTGGAACCGCCGCCACCTACGTAGACGCGAAAGTTATTTTTCAGGTTGCTTTAGGCTGTCACTCGTCCAGCATCATTTTGGCGCATAATCACCCAAGCGGTAATATGAGTCCTAGCGCGCAGGATAAGGAGTTAACCAAAAAGTTTAGGGAAATTGGCCGGTTGCTTGATTGCGTCGTACTCGATCATTTGATTCTTGGGCCTGATCAAGACCGGTATTTTTCATTTGCTGACGAAGGCATTTAATCCCTACGACTATGCCCTATTTCGCCCGGATCAGTAGCCAGTTACGGCCAGCCAACCAGCTACAGCACTATCTACTCAGGCAGGTAGAAACCTACAATCACACCCTGCTACATGACCCAGACAGCTTACTCGCCATCCTGCAAAAATGTACCGATACGGCAAACTATACCTATCGCCGTTGCAGTCCGCAGACGTTGGGGGTTAACCGGGATCATACGACCAAGGAAATTAGAAGCATTTCAGCAGGAGGCTTATTTGCTTTCCACCTTTACAAGGTTGCCCGAACGCTCCACGAGTCAGCACCAGTCTCCGAGCCAACGCCAGTACCCGAGCCGGAACCAGCGCCGGATATAGTCTACAAACGGTTTGCCATTTTCGACGGCCGCGACAGTGAGAAGATCAGCTCACTTCAGCCACTCGACTACTTTACCCCTGAGGTGCAAAAATTACTCATAGCGGATAAGGTTTGGAAAGTCTACGAGAACATTTTAGGCATTCCGTTTGCCGAAGAATATGGAGGAGCCAAACAACATGCCCGCCCCTAGTCCCTTGTTTTGGGCCCCTCTTCTGCCCATTTTAGCGCCGATCTGCCCAAAAGATATGTCCATCCTGGCAAGGTCTGTAACGAACGTTACAGACCTTTTTTTTGACCTATGCAACTAAAAATATAGTTTCGACAAGCAAAATTTTTACTTTCTTTTTTCTTGGTAAGAAAGTAACAAAGAAAACCGCCCGGATCTACCCCACCCTCGGCACGTTGCTGACGCCTGCTTTTCTGGATTGATGCAGCTTCCACAGCCGATTTACCTATGCTCCCTTCTAGCAACTATGGACGTATTTTGAGTTAATATGAATTAGATGAAGCTAGAAAGGCAGCCTATTGGGGCTGCCTTTCTAGCTTCATCTAATTGCGCTCTTACTGTCCGGCTTTATTATTGGGCCCGGACATTCAAATACTGGACTTCACTGATTTGACCACCATCACAATAGCTGGTGATCGTAACCTTGATGGTCCCATAACCCTGGTTCGAACTCCACTGAACCCCCACATAGGTCCCCCCTGTTATCGTCGTTTGCCCGTTAGAAAATGTTCCTGATAGTGAGTAGTTAGGATAACCCGAAGGAATGACTTGCCAGGTTATTGTAACACTACCCTCAATATTCTCGTACGAGCCAGCTACTCCGTACATAGCATACTGACCCGGTGACACGTTATCAGCTCCTGATATCGTAAAATAAGGCTTGCCCAACTTACTTAGATCAAACCAGCCGAACGCATCAGACTGTCTGGACTCGGTGACACCGGTATCATGGCACTGGCTTGTGACACGCATGCCGAGCGTACTGACGTTGTTTTGAGTTATTAAATTACCAGGTATATCAAAGTAGTTACCACTACCTATGTTCTCATAGATGACGTTATTTAAATCATTGTTGGCCGATATTTTCCAGATGAACTGAGTAGGCCCATTCGTACCATAACCAACAGCTGTATATCGTAGCCCAGCTCCCGGTACGTAGCAGCGGTAAGGGAAAGAAACGGTTGCAGGCGCGTCACATTTGGCTAACTCCTGCTGATCGCACTGACAAGAGGTAAAGGCCTGTATGGTTCCGTAGGCAGCGCCAATGATGGCGCCGATCGCTGAGCCTTTCACCAATATTGTCGCCCCCGATTTTACAATGGCTTCCACGCCACCAATGGCACTGCCCGTGGAGGACAACCCACTGATCGTGCCCACGTAGCAATACAGTTTAGCCCAAAATCCGCAAGCGGACGTGGAACGTGCTTTTGGTTCAGAAACGCCTTCTGATGCAGGCGCCTGTTCCAATCGATAAAGCAGGGCATATTTGACAGTTGACCGCTGATTCAGGACGTCACTTTTCTCGGATGGAGTCAAGACGTTATCCTGCATGATCTCCTTCTCGCGCTGCGCAAACCAGTCCCAGGCAGTTTGCATATCTGGTTGCGTAGCTAGCAGCTCAAGGAGCGAACGCTGCTGGTCTTTGATGATCTGACCCTGTCGCTGGGTATAGCTTTTCTGAGCAACCAAATCATCAATAATTTGGTCATGAGTCCAATGGTTGGCCTTTATCTTCGCCTGATAGGCGTCAAACTTAGCCTTGAACCCTGCTCGTTGATTGGCCGGCAAGTAGGTCAATGGATCAATAGTTGCGGAGTAATATTTAATGTGCCTCAACAGTACCTGACCGTGGGTATTGAAATTAAAGCCAGTTGTATCTCTAGCCCGGGCGTAGGCGTTATTTCTAGCCAGGATATCATCTAACGTAGTAGATCCATTGAGATTTAGGGGTGCTGGCCCCTGCTTGATTTTACTAGGAGCGAGTGAATTTATTTCCGTATTACAGGAGAGCGGTAACAGGATACATAACAATACCCATACCATTGACATTAGAGACAAATTTTTCATGATCTTGATGAGTTTAGAATTGAGTACTTGACACTAATTTCTAAGCATCGCAGGTGATGCTTTCCAGGCTTAGTAGCGCAGACCAGATCAATGAATAGCTAGAACAGCTTTTAGGAGGGTACCTGTAGGCGAGAGATGACTTAAAGTCTCAAAAAGCCAATCTCTAATTTTTACATATGTTGATGATTTAGCAGTGAAACGTTGAACCCCATCTCTGATCGTCAAAATATTACCAGGCTGTTTCCCTGCTAAACTACAACCGAATCGACTATTTGATTAACTTATTATACAATTTATAGGATTAATTATAAATTTATTTGAACTTATTTTATTCATTGTGGGATGCAGTTACACCCCTGCTCATTACTCAAATACTGTTTTTAAATCGAACAATTGAATTAATATATGTACTTACATGATTTTGAAGTACTGGTATTTGTCAATAAAAATTCTTTAAAAATTATAATTTTAATGTCTGTTATTCATTCATTACCAACTCGATTTACTAGTATTTGCCACCTATATTATTCGGACAACAGGACGTTGGTGGCATATCTATAAGCTCCCTATTATTCCAGATTGGTTTTCATGTATCTTAATCCTTAAACCTTCCCAAGCGGTGTAGTAGAATTACACTGGCCAGTCAACAGCCCGTCGTCAAACTGAAGAGCATCATCCAAAATCTTTTTGTGCATTAAAGCCTAGGAACTGTCGAACTAACGCTGGCTAATATTCAGCCTTGATCCACTTAACAGTAGACTGCCTTAAAAAAACAAAACACCCCCAATGCATAGCTCCGGGGGTGTTCACACTTTCAATCAAATTAATTCTTCATTCAATACTCTTATCTGACGGCAGATTCCACAGCTTCTCCTGAGCTACGGTGAAACCGGCTTCGGCCAGCAGTTGCTCTTTCTTATCCAGACTAATGCCTTCGCCCCGGCCTAGCGTATGCACGTATTGACGGCGCAGGCCGTTGTTTCGTCCGGTCAAGCTCCAGTAGTAGGGTGAGTTGACCAAGATGTCAAACATGGCGTTTGTGGTGTTTTCGGGCTTTGACATACCACAAATCTAGAAAAAATCGTCAGGAATTCCTAACGCCATTGTAGTTTCCTGCTTCCATCGTCAGGCTATCCAGATCACCTATTTTTCACGACCGACCGCTCCCTCTCCTCTATGGACAACGAATGGATGTAAGTCCGTTGGTACGACTCCTTCGGGGCCGTCACCGAGGTTGTCGCGGTATCGAGCACCCCACTCCCCCAATTTTCCGCCCATTGCTGCCAATGGGTAGCGCTATCAACTGACATGATCATCAAGGTGGGCGACATGGTGAAGGAAATGAGACGCACGGTGGGCCTGCATCAGCCCCGACCGTTCTCACTTGTTTTCGTGACCGGCGATCGCCGACGTGGCCGGGGGGGCCAGATTCGTGAACTGCACAAGGCCGTGCTGCTGACGAAACAGCGAACTGAGAACCGCACGGTGAATCTGCAACCCCTGGGCACGAACGATTGTATTTGCGTCCACCTTGATCTGATCCTGTACTTTAATCAGATCCCGGTCGCATGAACGAGCATTTTTTCCCGGGGGATGCCTACGACGTCGTCTTGTTGCCCGGTGCCGGCGTCAGCCTGGCCCTGGAGAATGATCAGCCGGCTCGGCTAATTGCCGGAGCCAGTAGCTTACCTGGGCCGGGGACCCGCCCGTCGGTCGTTCAGCCCGATCTGGCCCGGTTTGCCGGTAGTGGCGATATCATGCCCTGGGGTGAGAGCAACGATTTTCCCCAGCGCATTACTGAGCTCTACAACCGTGACCCCATCATTCCTCCTACCCTGGGCAAAGTAGCCTCTATGCTCATCGGCCGGGGCATTAAGGCGGTGCTGGAGGATATTGACCAGAACGGCGAGGAACTCACCCGCCCGCTGCCGGCGGGCGATCCAGTAACGGCTGAGATTACCGCCTTCATCAGCAACATCCGGTTTGAGACGTATCTCCGGGAGATGGCGGCCGATGCGGCCTGGTTTTTTAACGGGTTTCCGGAACTGCTGCTCAGCAAGGATCGCAAAAAAATCGTGCAGCTCCACCCGCTCAATGCCGAGGAAATCCGCTGGTGCCGCATGGATGAGCGGGGCAATATGCCCCATGTGTATCTGAATGCCAACTGGCCCCACTGCACCGTCGACGACGGCCGTACGGTCAAAATCAACGCGCTCGACCCCTACCGATGGGATGCTGTCGACTGGCTGCGGGAAAGCTCATTTTATAACTGCGTATACCCCATCTCGTATCCCACCCCGGGCAAACGGTTCTATAGCCTGGCTCACCACTACAGCCTGGTCGAATCAGGCTGGCTCGACGTGCACCTGGCCGTACCAGCCTTCAAGAAGTACCTGCTCAAAAACCAGATGAGTTTAAAGTATCACTTGAAGGTCGATAAAAATTACTGGTCAACGCTGTGGGGCAACGACTACACGGCGGCCGATAACGCCAAGAAGCAGGCCCTTAAAAAAGGCTGGGTCGACAAGATCACCAAAATGCTGACCAACGTCGAGAACGCGGGCGCCATGCTGATGACCGAAATTGAACAGCAGCTCGACGGCAAATCAACCAAGGATTACGTACAGCTGGTGCCCCTGACGGACGCCATGAAGGACGGCAAGTACATCGAAGACAATCTCGAGGCCGCGGCCAACATCTTTTACGCCCTCAACATCGATCCGACCCTGGTCGGCTTCGCAGGGGGTGAGAAGATGGGCGCCCGTTCGGGCGGCTCCGACAAGCGGGAGGCTTACCTGATCGCCCTGCAGATGCTGGCTCCCTTTCGCCAGATGCTCATCGAGCCGCTTTCCTTCGTGGCGGATTACAACGGCTGGAAAGCCCGTTTCCCCAGACTGCGCTTCTGCTGGCGGGATACGCTGCTGACCACCCTGGACACCGGGGCTGGCACCCAAGATCGCTTAACCTAACGCTATGCCCCTGCTCAATGGCTCGACGGACCAGCTACGCCAGTACGTACCCGTCACAATCACGTATACGGCGGAAGCGCTGCTGCCCACGCTGGAAGCCACCCAGGCCCGGTTGCTGGACCGGTTTTTTGGGCCCGCCATAGCCAGCCAGTTCGAGGAGTTGGTCAACACGGCCAGCCAGGCGTTGTCAACCGTCGAACGGCAGGCGTTGCACCTGGCCCGCTCCGCCGTAGCCCGCATTGCGTTTGCCGAGCACGTACCGTTTGCCGAAGTTCAGATCGACGACATTGGCATCACCGTGCCGGCCATGGAGGGTCGAAAAGCGGCTTTCGAATACCAGACCAACAAGCTCACTCAGACCCTGCTGGAGCGGGGCTGGAGTGAGCTGGATGCGCTGATTACGCTCGTCGCCAGTCAGACCGAGATTTTCCCCACCTGGCCAGACTCGCCTTATTTTCAGGAGCATCAAGACGCCTTATTCAAAACGCCCGCCGAGTTCTCGCGGTATTACCCGATCCAGGACCGCTGGCTCACCTTCTGGGCGCTGCGACCGTTTATCCGGGCCGTCGAAGAAGACCGGGGCGTGGCGGCTGTGGCGCGCATCGACGAGCTGGCCCCTGCCGTACCGGAAGCGACGCGGGCGCTGATCCGCCGAAAGCTTCAGCGGGCGCTGGCCTACCAGAGCGTCATCGAGGCCCTACCTAACCTGAGCGTTGAGATTCAGGGCGTGAACCTGCAGGTGAATTACTCGAGCCAGTACGGCAACACCCAGTACTACAACGCGCCGGGCAAAGAACAGCTGAGCTGGCTGCTCGACAACCTGACGCGCCAGGCCGATCTAGCCTGGCGCACCTACGAAGATAGCCTTACGGCCGTCTTAGCCCCCAATGCTTTTTCCGATTCAACCGGCCTGGTCTATTCGACCGGCGCTGTAACCCTGCTTTGACATGCTCCCGACCCTGTCTTCCAGTTTGATCGTTTTAGCCATTCATGTACTCACCCGAGTTGTCTGGCCAATTACCTTCCCCCCGTCCAGTCAACGAGCTACACCCGCAGTTTTTTTAGCCTGGCGACTCTTCCTAACCCCTGGGACACCCCTAATGCGGCACGTATCCCTGTTTCTCTTGACACTGGGGTTAATCGTTCTTTTCTGTGGCTGCGGCTCGCGGCCCGCTCCCCCCACCCCCACTGACCAAACTACGCTATACGTCGACACTACCCGCATTCATCTTCAGCACCGCGCCGACGAGTCGGCCGGCGAACTGCTGATCGTGCGCCACCGAGCTTCCCAAACCCAAACGCCCTATGAACAATTTCGTCAACGCTACGACTCGATTCGGGTTACGCTGCCGTAAAGCCCTGCTCCTGCTGGTTGCCCTAGCCCTGGCCACCCTGGGTGCGCTTTTTACCCCAGCTGACGCCCAGGTGCTACCGCCGGTTCTCCCCATGGTCAACCAGCAGCCGTTCCCGTACCCAACCGGTGTGGCCCTGGACAACAGCACCTACGCGGCCGTCAAGGCTAAAGTGCGGGCCGCCGACTCCCTGCGCACGCACGCCGAGGCCCGCATCCAGGCGCTCACCCTGGAGATCACCGCTACCCGCGGTGCCCTGGCGGATCGCGACCGGCTTAGCCGGCACGATTCCCTGCAAACGGCCCGGCTTCGGGGCCGGCTCCGCCAGGTCGAAACCGAACTCGGGGTGGTTAAACAGGAGCTGGAGCGGGCCAATGGCACCATTGCCCGGGTCGTAGCTACCCTACCCCGGCGTTTACGGCGCCTGCTGGCTCGATTGGCGGATCCCGACCAAACGTACTCGACCCTTGTCACCTACCTGGATACACTCCGGGTGCGAAAGTGGACGTTCGGGGGGGCTGGGTGCGCCCTCGGATTCGTGCTGGGTCTTACCCTGCTTTTGTAAGCTAACGCCTGTATCCAAACCCGCCCCTGGTTGCCAGGGGCTAGACCCTTTTCGCTATGGAATTTATGCCCGTTGTGATGGAAGCGCTCAAAGTGACGCCCATTGCGCTTTTCCTTTTTTTCTGTTTGTACGTCGTCTGGAAATACGTCCATAAAAAAGATGCCGATCTGACGGCCGAGCGGGCAATGACGCTGGCCATTCAAAAAGAGTTTTTCGAAAAAATGATGAGCTCGAACGGCCAGATATCGGCGGCCTACAACGCGCTGGCCAACGCTATCCAGCGCATGAACGATGTCAACGAAGACAACACCCGCCTGATTTTGTCCCGTATCGATGATCTCGACCCCCGCAAAGCAGGCCTGCGCCCGCTGAACCCCCGCAAACCGGTCGCCAAACCCACCGAACCGGCCCAGGCCTGAGCGAACCTATGAAAGCTATACTCACCCCAGCTGATTACAAGCGGGCCGCGGCTGCGCTTGGTTGCGAGGTTGCCATCATCCGGGCGGTTGCCGAAAAAGAGTCTGATGGGGGCGGTTTTTTGAAGCGTCAGCTCCTGGTCGTTCGCTTCGAGGGCCATATTTTCCAGCGACTCACCCGGGGTAAGTTTAACAAAACGCACCCCACGCTGTCCCATGCCTACATGCGAAAATGCCCCTTCAACAAGGGAACGATCAGCGACTGGCGACGGCTCGAGCAGGCTCGCCAGCTGGCGGGGGATGTGGCGTTCGAGTGCGCCAGTTACGGCATGTTTCAGATTATGGGCTTTCATTATGCCCTACTGGGCTACAAAAGTGCCTACGACCTGGTGCAGGCCTTCAATCAGGGCGAAGGGACCCAGCTCGACGCCTTCGTGCGCTACATCCAAAAGCAGGGGCTGGCCGATGCGCTACGCGAACGACGGCTGCAAGCCTTTGCCGATGCCTATAACGGTACCGACAGTGCCGCCAACAACTACGGACCGGACCTCTTAGCCCTGTATGAACACTATCGAACTCTGGATTAAGGGTAAAGCCCGCCTGTTTAGTGGGCCGTCGGGCTGGGCGGAACTCAGCGAGCAGCAGGCCATTCAGATGACCCGGGTGCGGCTAAGCATTCAGGATCACCAGGAACGCGTGTTTGTGGCGTTACGGGTGCTCTACGGCATGAAGCCCCGGGATCAGCGGTGGCTGTTCGACGCGGCCTTTCTGCGTCGGCAGGGGCTTTCTCCGGAAGCTATCGATCTGACCCTGTCGATTGGCGGGCAGCTGCTGGATACGCTGGCCTGGATCGGCGAACCCGACGCCCGGTTCCCCAGGCGGTTTCGGGTTTATGATTTTCAGTTCGGAACCCCCCGCGTCTGGCTGGGCCGACTGGGAAACCGTCAGATCTTCAGCGGTCCCGCCGAGGCCCTGTCGGACTGCACATTCGAGGACTTTATGTTCGCCGAGAAAGCCTTCCGCAGCAACAACCGCCCCCTGCTGGCGGCCGTCCTGTGCCGGCCGCTCGGGAAAGGCCGGCCCGCCCTGGATAAGGATAGGGTAGCCAACTACGTCAGCCGCTTTGCCCGGCTCGATCCGGCGCTGCTGGAGCGATTCTACTTTGGTTTTGGCTCGTCCCTGCTCGTACTCAAACGTCACTTCCCCCAGGTCTTCGATCCGCCGGGCGGTTCCTCAACCAACAGCGGTAAACCGACTAGCGGCAGCTGGCTTGACGTGGCCATTAACATGGCCAAACTGGACGTAACCAAAATCCGGGACATCGAACAGACCAATCTGTACCTGGCGCTGAAGGTACTCAACGAGCAGATCCGCCAGGCCGACGAGATGAAACAGCAACTCGAAGCCGTAAAAAAACGATGACGGAACAGGACTACATCGATTATTTTGCCCGACTGGCCAGTCAGCATACGGCCATTCGGCACTCGGCGGCCGAACCTCGCTTCTACGTTGTGCACGATGACAACCGGACCGAACTCGAGCTGGCCCTTCGGAATAAACTCTATCTTCCTTGTCTGCTGCTCGATCAGTATTATGACGATCAGGACCGCACCGCCGACAACCACCGGCTGCGCATTCTGGGCGGCCTGGCCGTGCTGGTCAAATGCAATCCGGCCGACCCGGCCGACAAACGCCGGGCGCGCACCGAAGCCCGCACGATCGCCCTCCAATTCGTGAATCGGATGTTTGACGATTGCCGGCGCCCCACCAGCCTGCTGGGGCAGAAACGCGTCGTAGCAGCCAAAGAAACCAATGGCGAACCAACCCCGGTCATTGGCTCGGGCGTAGCCACCGGCTGGGGCTATTCCTTTGAATGGGTACTGCCCACCCGCGTGGCCACCCAGCCGGGCACCTGGCTCGACCTTCCCTGATTAGCCCCGGGCCGTCACCGAGGTTGTCGCGGCCGATTCGTAGCCGGGCGGGCAGTTTCGCGGAGCTATGCCCGTTACCCTGATCAGCGCGCCCGATCCACTGGCTTTTTCCCGGGGCGGGCGCACCACCTTTCACTTTCTCGGATCAGGCCAGTACCTCACCCGGGGTGCCACGGCCCGGGGTGTACTACGCTTCAGCGGGCCCCTGGCGGATGGCACCCGCATCCAGCTGCGCTGGCGGGGGCAAAATCAAACCATCACCTTTCGCAACAACCCCCAGCTGCCTAATGAAGCCCCCGCCGGCGACGGGTCGGCCGACTACGCCCGCGACGTGCTGGCTCCCTTTTTCCAGGAGTACTTTCCCTTCCGCGAGGATTTTGTCGCAACAGCCAGTGATTTCGGCAGCCACCGGGGTATCGTCTTCAACGCCCGCCAGCACGGAGAAGCGTATACCCTGTCACTGGTCGCCCCCCCAACCCCCACCGCGCCAGCTCAGCTCGGTTTTGAGCCCATTCTAGCCGGGGCTGACCCCATCCGGCGGGATCGCTACGGCGTGTACGTTGAACTCTGGGCGCTGCGGCCGGGTTCGGCGGGTGACAGTCCGGCGGATTTCGACCGCGTATTTTCCGCGCCCGTCGAAACCAACGAAACCGGTGAGTGCCAATTTGACGCCGGCAGCGTGTTGCATAGCCTGCTAACGCCCGACTGGCCTACCTGGTCGTTTCAAAACCCGTCTGGATCGGTTTATTCGGTACGAAAGTATTTTCTAGCTTACGGTGAAGCCTGGGGGAGTCCGCTGCAGATCGGCCGCATGCAGGCCGACGACATCCGCACCGTTTATCTGGGCGGGGCTGACTTTGCGGGCCGGGCCGGCAGTGGCTTTGAACTCTACAAGTTTACCGGTAGCACCCCCGCCCTCGATACGGCCCTGCGGTTCGGTTCGCTGACGCGGTATATCCGGCCTGATGAACCGCAATACCTGACATTTGTTAATACCCGCCCGCAGCAGGATCAGTCTCGTTTAACGGTTGAGCTGACCTTTGACGACGGCTCGTCACTAAGCCGTGACAACCTGTTGCCGACTCAGCTCGCTCTGCCCAAAGGCGAAAAGCTTACCTACCCGGTCGGCCCCCGGCAGCTGGAGCTGCTCGCGCTGGTACCAGCCGGTAAACACCTGACCGAATACAGCGTTCGCCGTACAGCCGGGAACGGCAGCGCACTCAGCGTCACCTACCGCTACGTACTCAACTACGATTATCAGCCCTACACGCGCTATTTCGCCTACCTGACCAGCCTGGGCGTCGTCGACACGCTGGCGACCACCGGCAAGGGATCGGCCGAATTAACCCGGTTCTATGAGCAGGCCGAACGCTACCTGCCGCACGCCTACACTGTACAGGACGGGCAGTTTGTCGACTACAACGTCGGGCTGCAGCAGCAGGTTGAAGTAACTACCGGGTTTCGGCCGGCCGCCGAATTGCTGTTGTGGACGGATTTCTACCGGTCGGCGTACCGGTTTCGCCTGCAAACCGGCCGGGCCCTGCCCATCGGAATCCTGAGCAAATCCATTAAACAGGGTAAGGATGGCGACACGTTGTTTGCCCACACCTTCGAGTACACCTACCTATTTCGGGATGACTTTTTTACGGCGGAAGCTGAAGAAGAAGCCGGCGACGGTGCCCCGCCCATCGGCTTCGTGGCCGGGGGCGGTACGGTAGTCGTCGAGCAGACTACCCTAATCCGATCGGTCGATGACACCGTACCGAATGCGGTGCGTGGCCTGACCCCCGAGCGAATCAACACCTTTGATATCGCGGCTGCCAGGCCCGATCCGCGCACGCTGGGCTTTCTCAACGAGCAGACGGCCCGGATGATTTTCCGACCCTCCAGTATTCCCATACAGTTTGCCGAACTGCAAAATATCCCCAACACCCGGGATGGCATCGGCTTGTCAGACGTACCGACCCTTGACGAGGTGCGGGCGCTGGCTGAATCTACCCTCACCAATAACGACGTCGTGATCCGGGTCAAAACCTGGATCACGGCCCTAGAACCTGCTTAACTATGGGCGGTATACGCATTTTAGGCCCACTCGGTGACGGTTGGGAGTACAGCCTCGACGGAGTGACCTGGCAGACCGAACCTCTTTTTACGGCCCAGCTGAACGGGGAGCCCTTCGTGCCGGGTCAGGAGTACCTCATCGAGATCCGTAACGTGGGCGAAGCCAAACGGGGCCGTCGGTTCGTGACTATGCCCCGGGCTGGTGATACCCTTGATGAGGTGGCCAGCCGGGACGGCTACACCGACGCCGATATCGAGCTGGCGGGAAGCGTCGTCTTTTCCGGACTGGAGCCCGCAAGCGCTCCCGAGCTTCGCCTGGTCGTTTTCAATCCCCAGACCAAAACCCTCGAGGTGCTGGGCGCTGCGGGCTTCAACGGCCTGCTGGGTCAGCTCATTGCCGCGGCCGATGCCGCCACCATCCAGGCCCTGTGCGCCAAACTGACGGCCCAGGGGTGCGGCAGCGGTACTGACCCCGATCCCGACCCCGTTTCGGTCCTGGTGTTCGGTAACCACTACGTCGATATCGACCAGGCGCTGGCCGGCGATGGGGGCACGACCACCCCGGTACCGGTGCTGGTATTCGGTACTCACTTCGTCGATGCATTCGTCTACGTCGATCTGCCGACTGACCCCGATCCGGACCCTGATCCTGACCCGATCGGTCCGCCCCTGCTGGCGGGCGGCTACCGGGGTAGTCACGAGACCAACACCTGTTACCTGGTAACCGGCTGGCTGAGCCGCGACAGCGACCGCAACGCGGCCCAGTCCGTCGATATCTACCTGGGCGATACCAAGCAGGCGACCGTGTCCACCACCAAGCCCCGGCCCGACGTGGCCACCGCCCTGGGACAGACCGGCTCCTTCAACCAGTACGGTTTCGAGTGGACCATCCCGGCCGAGTTCCGCACAGGCGTGGCCCTGACCATCACCGTGCGCGTGGCCGGTACGGCCACGGCCCTGACCTATAGCCCCAAGACCACCGACGCGTGCCCCACCGAACAACCCGGTGGCGCTCCGCCTATTCTTCATAACCCCATCGCCGACATCCTCATCAGTGACAACGACGCCCATGAGTACACGCTGCCGGTCGATTATTTCCTCAATGCGACCAGTATGAATGTATACCGCATCATCGACCAGAACACCAATGCGGTGCTGCCCAACGGGCTAAGCTATGACCCCGCCACCCGAAAACTAACCGTGGCCAGCACCTTCGTCGACACCATCGCGATCCGCGTGGTGGGCAGCAACGCCTACGGCTCGACGCCCGACGACGTGCTGATCACCCTGAACCGCCCCGGTGCCGATACCCGTAAACGGGTGCTGGTGGTGGGCTCCTCCAGCGCGGTGGGGAACAGCGCCCCTGGCAACAACGGAGCCATGCAGCAGCTGGCCACCGCGCTCAGCGCCACCCATTCGTTCGTCAACCGCGCCGTGGGCGGCTCCTACAGCAGCCAGTGGATCAACCGCATCGATCAGGATCTGCAAGAGGTCAACCCCCACTACGTCATCGTCTGGCTCACGCTGGGCAACGAATGGAGCAATGCGCTGCAGGGCGACGTAGTAGGCTACGACACGTTTACTTTCAATTACGGGCAGCTGGTCAACAAGATCCGCGCGGTGGGCGCCATTCCGATTATGATTGACTCGCTTACCCGGCCCGGCCTGTCGCCCGCCCAGTACAGCCTGGTCAAACAGGAGTGGGCGCAGATCAACACCCTGCCCGCCTACGTGCTGGGGGTGGGTGCCCTGGGCGACGACGGTACCGGCGGCTACCTGCCGGCCATCAACGCCGACAACATCCACTGGAACGATCTGGGCCACCAGCAGGCCGTCAAAACCATGCCCCGGGAGTACCTGCAGGTCAGCGCGATGATGCCCGCCCTGAACCGCTCGACCGAGGCTGGTCGTATGGTGACCGTTTCGGAGGGGATACCCTTCAAGCTGACCCGGCCGATGGCCTCCTTCACGACCGCCTTCGAGCTGCGCTTCGATAGTGAGCAGGCCACGCTGTTCCGCTCGCTGTTCTCCCAGCACTCGATCGATAACGACCAGCCGGGTGTGCGCCTGCGCATCGCCCAGGCCGACCGGCGACTGGAGCTGATCTACGCGACGGGAACCCTGCTGGCCTCGACCCAGACTCCGCTCTCGATCGGCACCTGGCACCGGATCGTCGTGCGCTACAACGCGATCGCCGGGGTGGCCAGCCTGTTCGTCAATGAGGTGGCCATCGGCAGCGGTACGCTGACGGCGGGCATCGAGGTGCCCTTTCTCAGCTGGGGTGGCCGCACCAACGGCACCCCATCGACGGCCCAGGGCTACGCCTTCCGCAACATCCAGGTCTGGCAAACGACGCTCAGCGACGGGCAGATCAGTAACCTGCCCAACGCGATGCCCCGGCAGGCGCTGATCGTGTATTCGCCGATCGACGACAACCTGGGAACGGGTGGGGGCTTTCTGACCAACCAGACCGCCCTGCCCGGTATACAGCTCGAAGCGGCTCCCAACCTGTCCGAGCGCTACGTGCCCGCGGCTACACCGCCCGGCATAACCAGCGTGGCCATTTGGCGCACCCCGGACGATACCCCCATGTTTTTGGTGCGGTCGGCCTCGACCAGCGGCAATCTGGGTATGGAAGGCTGGTGGTCGTCCCTGGGTCTGTGGCTTCCGGTCGGTTACAGTGGTGAGTCCAATATCATCGACGAACGACCGGATGGCTTTGAGAACTTCCAGTACCAGTACGAATACGGGGCGTCGGCCGGCGATTACCTCACCGCCCTGAATGGCACGACCACCTTCCGGCTCCGCAAAGCTGATACAACGACCAATCTGCTCGAATTCCAGTTCACTGCGCCCAACCTCGCCATCGGTGAAGTACGGGTCATCTATACCGCTCCGTAACCATGGCTTTTTACCTCGAAGTAACCAACACGGTAGCCGCCAAGACCGGCTGGCCGGTGGGCCAGAAACGCTACTGGCCCTACAGTCAGGGCACCTGCGCCCAGGCCGAAGCGGCGTTTCGGGCGCTTACCGACGCCCAGCAGGTGGCCCAGACCACGCTGGCCGCTCCCGCCCCGGCTTCGGGCAAGGTCTGGCAGGTCCGCAACTGCGCGGCCACGGCCGATGGCCCCTACGTCCCCGACACCGACGACGGTCCGGATCTGATCGACTAACCTGCTTACCACCCCACTTGTACGAACCATGAAAAAAGTACTTATTCTGCTGCTGTCGATCCTGACGCTCACCGGCTCGGCGCAGTCCTTCAAGAAACAGAAGGTAAAACGGGAGCGGGCGGACGGCTCGACCGAAAAGTTCAAGCTCTGGCGCGACATGAGTGTCTACCCGGACAACCCAGCGGGTAGAGACGCCTTCTTTGTGGCCGTCAACAGCGGCTGCACCGCCTTTTCCTACACCCACGGGGGCACCATACCCGTCAGTGGCACCTGCGTATCGGCTCCTTCCTGGATCACCGGCATGCGCTACTCCTACACCGGGGGGCTGTTGACCATGGAAGGGGCGGGCCAGATCGGCCGGCTGAAATTCGAGCGGCAGGATAACCAGGCCTTCACGACCACCAATCCGGACGGCGTTACCATCAACTCGAATACCTTTTACGTCTACGGACCCCTCAACAATCAGGCTCCCTACGACCGGCAGTGGGCGGTCAATCTGCCCCAGGTACCGCTCCGGATTACGGCCGAGCAGGCGGGTGGATCGGCTACCTACGCCTATACGTTTACGCCCAGTACCGGCGCGCAGCGGATCGTGCTGTCGGGCAGCAACACCAGCCCGCCCACCTGCACCACCTGCGGTACCGGCACGACCACCGGCCCCAGCTGGCTGGCCGCGCGGTACACCCAGTCGAGTCAGTACCTGCAGGTGCAGGGCGATCCGAGCGATGACGGCAACGGCATCACCCTGCGCATCGAGCGCGTCGATGGCGTGGCGATGGCCCTGCAGAATGACAACAACCCCAGCCTCAGCTCGGGCGTCGACTACCCCTGGGGGCAACTCAATAACCAGGCTCCCTTTGTCATCGAGTGGACGCTGGGGCCGGTGCCTACGGTGCCGATTCGGCTGACCTTTAAAAAACCGGGTCAGGCTGATTTCGTGCACGTCTTTACGCCCGCGCTGACGGCCACGCCGGTTCCGCTGTTTACGGCGGCCGGTTCTAGCGGGGGGGGCACCACCACTCCACCGGCCTGCACCACCTGCGGCTCGGGTACGTTCGCCTACCAGGCCCCCGCTCAGCCAAGCGACTGGACGGAGGTCAGCACGGAAATCGTGCCCCCCTACAACATACCCGTCAAGGGGATTCTGCGCCAGGAGTCGGGTAACCTCCGCATTGAGCTGGCCGAAGGCTTCGGGGCCACCCTGCAGATCCAGCGCAAAGTGGGTACCCAGTGGGTGAGCACCATCAACCGGCGCGATCAGGGTCGGTGCGAGTCGTACTGCGGCTACGCAGGGCCCCTCAACTACGCAGCTGATCAGGGTAATTTCTGGGCGCAGATTGGCTATAACCCCCTGGGGGGTGGGGTGAGTGGGGAAGCGGGGCCGGTGCTCGTCAAGGGCATTACCCCGGACGGCTGGCTCTACGCCAAAACCCAGTACGTCAGCTGGCCCCACAACCAGCTGCAGCTGCTGCCTATCTACGTCGAGCGGTGGGCGAAAGTGACCAACAAGCGCGTCGACGTCCGGCTGAAAGTTACCCACTTCCGGGGCGATAAAACGCTCTATGATGCCCGGGAGCAGGAGACGCCGTTCACCATGATCTGGCCGGCGACGGAAGCGCGCTTTTACAACGGTAATCAACCCTTTACCAATGCCTCGACGACAAGCACCGATGCCGTTGGCTGGACCATATCCAGTTTTCCCCTCAGCGAACCCTGGATAGCGGCTAACCTACCCGAGGGGGGCTACATCGGGCTAGTCTCGCCGGATCTGTACAACGCCAACCTGAATTACACAAATTTGGGCGGAGAGTCCGGCGAGTACAGTGATCGGTTCATGTACATGGGTGCCCGGCCCTACAGTCACCTGGATGCCGACCAGACCTTCTACCACGAGTATAGCTATGTCATCGGCTCGGAGGCCGACATCCGGGAAGCAGCCTACGCCCTGCCCCGGCAGGCGCTGCCGAGCTGGACCTTCAGCCGGGCCGCGGGCCGGGCCGGGTGGGTGGGCCTGGACGGTATTTCGGATAAAGGCGAGCCCTTCAACTCCGATTACTGGAATCCGAAGTTTGAAGGAAAAACCGAACTGATCGGGGGCGTCCCGACCACGCATGCCTCGACGGTGACGCTGCAGTCGCCGGCCGGAGCCTGGAAGGCGGCTGACTTTACGACCCTCTACATCCGGATGAAGTACGCCAAGGGGGCCTCCAACGCGCCCAACCGGCTGCGGGTAACCTGGCTGCGGGTGGGACAGAAACCGTCGGGCTTTGATCCCAACAACGCCGGCAATTCGGTGCAGTATCCCCTGGGTCAGCGCGATGATGCCGCCCAGACGGTCTACTTCGACGTGCAGGATGATGGTCAGTTTCACACCTACGCCGTCAACCTGGCCAGCGCCCCCGGCTGGACGGGGATCATTCACCGCTTCGAGATTGGTAACGACCGGGGCTGCTGCGGGCTGATTCAGAAAGGCCAGCAGCTGGAGATCCAGTACATCGGGGCCACCAACCTCGACACGGCTCCCGAGCGGCTGTGCCCCAGCTGCACCTATCCGGCCTACGCCAAGGTGTTGTTTGTGGGCAACAGCATTACCTACCATCCCTACCTGCCGGGGGTGTGGGAATACGCCTGGGCGATGGCCGCGTCGGCGCCCGACAAAACCTTTATGGCCCAGGTGGTCCGGGAGCTTAAAACGGTCAACACCAATCTGCAGGCGCGCACCCTGGTCGACTTCGAAGGGGACGGAGGTTCGGTCACGGGCTCCACCGGCTCGGACTGGGAGCAGAACCACCGGACGTTCAATCTGGATCGCTTCAACAACGTAGCGGCCTGGGGCGCGAACCTCATCGTCGTGCACCTGGCCGAAAATATTGCCGATCTGACCAACCTCAGCGCGGACTACAAAGCGCTGCTGGCTAAACTGCGCTCGGGCAACCCCTCCGCGCGGGTCGTTCTGACCAATTCGATCTGGAATCAGGCTGCGGTGACGAGCGTCATCAACGGGGTGGCCAGTGAGCTGGGCCTGTCGCTGGTCGACGTGGCTGATTTCTGGAGTAATCCAGGGTACTACGTCGATCAGACGGGCAACGGGGTGCAGCGCCATCCCAACGATGCGGGCCACCGCGAGCTGGCCCGGCGCACGCTGGTCGCCATTGCCTCGACGCCCAGCGCCCCGGTCTGCACGACCTGTAACTCGGGAACGGCAACGACAGCCGGCTTTGAGGGGTACGGGGGGATTTACGCAGCCAACAGCAGCTATACGGCCCAGCCCGAAACGGCCCGCCCCAGTGCGTCGCCCTGGCGCAGTTTTATTGATAATGGAGTGATCAAGGCGGGCATCAACGTGCGCGTGGGGTCGGTGCTCGACTGGCTATCGGTGGCCGGCAGCAACCTCAATTTGATCAACTCACCGGTGTGGAACAGCGGCCGGGAGGATGCCGGTCGGCAGGTGATGGATGCCATGTACGGTTTTCCAAACGGGGTCGCCCTGCACCCCTGGAGCGAAGGCCTGTACTCGGAAGCCGGGCTGAGCTCGTTCAGCCCGGTTGGCATCGGCTATAACCCCGTCCAGGGGGGCAACATCGACGATTACCCCAAGTACGGGGAAACGCTGATTCATTCGGTACAAAACGGGCTGATGTATAGCAAAACGCAGCCGGTGCAGTGGGAGCTTAGACCGTCGCCCCGGGGGGATGGCACCGGCGTGCTGGGAAAAATGTACATGGAGACCTGGCAGCAGTTCGATCCGGCTGAACCGCGGGCCGTCCGGCGGCATTCGCGCTGGACGATGTTCCGCGACGATCCTCAGGCCAGTCACTACCCGACCCCCCGCCAGCAGGAGCTGCCCTGCGCGTACGTCCACCCGAGCTATTCCGAGTTCTGGTACTGCGCCGGTAAGCCCTACACCAATGCCTCGCTGGTTCCGTACCCCATTACCAGCTCGGGGGCGGCCGAACCCCCTCGCTTCTCGACCGAGCCCTTTATCCTGGCCAAAAATCCGGGTACAGGCCGGGTCATCATTCTCTACACGCCCCACTCGGGCCGGGTGGTGGCGGCTGAGCACCCCAACGGGCCGAACGCGACCTTCCCGGCCGCTTATATCGCGTCAGCCCCGATGCTGTCGTGCGATCGCGATGGGGTGTATGATTTCGACGTGGCGCTGGGCGAATTTCCGAGCGAAGCGGCCGCCCGGATCTGGCTCTACAACCAGCCGCGCTGGCCCGGCACCTTCGAAGTTCGCTTCGATCAGGGCAAAAAGAGCCGGTTTGGCTGCACGCTGTACAACGCCTACGATCAGCTCGAAAAAAACATCGTCGACGGCATTACGGTGACCCCGGCGACCGACAACGAAAACGGGGGGCGCGACTTCGATATCACCCTGCCCGAACGCTGGATCAACGCGGATGTGCACAAGCACGTCTACCTCCGGGCGTCGTTTCAGGGCTCGAACTCGATCTACCTGCGCTGGAAGAAAGGCGCCCAGGAGTTCACCCATCCGCTCTCGATCAATGCCGACGGGCAGCTGCGGACGATCGATATCGACCTGACGAATGTGCCGAACTGGTCGGGGGATCTGGGCATGGAGGTCAGTATCAAGCGCGGCAACTACGGGAGTGGCCTCATCCCGCTGCAGAACGATCAGTGGCACATCAAATGGATCAGCTACCGCAATTTAGACAATCAATAATGCGTACCTACGTAACGCTTCTCATGCTGCTCTGGGCTGGCTCGACGCTGGCCCAGAGTAACCTGCCGCTGACCCTGGCAGCCAGACCCATCCAGCTCTACCCGAGTTCGCCGGCCAGCCTGACGGGCACCCTCCAGGGTGATCCGGTTGCCGTAACCGTCCGGGCTAAGAACTTTCCGGTTGGCACAGTATTACCAGACTATTTGCAGCCCGGTATCACGCGAAACGGACAGACCTTCTCAATTAATTGGACAAGTTCACAAACGCAACAGCAGCCTTCTCAGATCTGGCTGGAGATTCGCGTCGAGCAGACGGTAGTCTGGGCCGATTACATTCAGTTCGTTGCGGCTAACCGGAACGTTGCTACCCAGGGGCAGATCCAGCCCGTCAACGTCAGCAACCTGACCCGGGCGGATCTGTTGCCCCTCAGCACCTCGATCGCGGCCGTCAGCGCCACGCTGCCTACCAAATTGGATTCGGATATCTACAGCGCTTTCCTGGCCAGTCAGGCCAGCATCGATGCCGGACAGACCACGAAGATCAGCTCTCTGTCGGCCGGCAAGGTGGATCTGAGCAGCTACAACGTCGACAAGTCGAATATGATGTTGTCGATCGGCCTGAAAGCGAATACGGGCGACGTGTATACGAAGGCCCAGGCTGATGCCAAAAAGCCAGATATCGTCGCGGTGACCACGTTCGAGGCCGCGCAGGCGCTATCAGTCGCCGGCAGGCCCACCATCTATCTGATCACCAACGACGAGCGCTTTGGCCGTAGTGTCACCTATTGGGACGGCTCCACCTACTCTGTATCTCCTTTAATCTCCAGATAATGAAAACGCTTATCCTCAGTTTACTCACGTTTCTTTCGTACACCGCTCACGCGCAGACTATCGAGGGGTTTCCCACCAAAATTACCAATTCATCGCTGCAGGTAGCCGGATCGGTTAACCAGGCTAACGACGATTTTGAGCAGCGCTGCTACCGCGAAGGCGTCCCGGGGCCGACTGGTTTTGAAGCGACCGGCTTTGTCTGGTCGGGGCTCAATACGCAAGGCGGGCAGTCCGTGGGCACCATTCAGCCGATTCCGCCCGGTTACGCGTACTATCTAAAAAGTGTAACGCTGTCCTCTACCCGACAGGTGCGGCTGAAGGGCGGGTTTGGTTATTATGCCGTGGGCAACACGGCCGTGCAGTTCAACAGCCAGGTTGTAGGTGGGCCATCGGGTTCGGTCGTTATCAACGTCGGATCGGTAATACGGCCGGGTATGGGCCCCTATGGGGTTAATATCATCTCCATGAGCGAGGCCGACCCGCTGCTGATTGTGGCATCAGCCGTGAATGGCTCGACCGGGCTGGTCACAACGAAAAATCCAACCCTCACGCCCCTGGCCAATCAGGCGTTCAGCTATTCGGTCAGCGTTACCAACTCGACCAGTACCTCACTGACTGGGACGACGACGCTGACTGACGTACTGCCGACCGGGGTCCGGCTGGTGGCCGTCAGCGGATCGGGCTGGTCTACCTCGGTGGCGAGCGGCACAATAACCGCAACGACCACGGCCATCCTAGCGCCAGGCACTAACTCGGCTCCGCTGTCGGTAACCGTTGCGCCAACGATTAATGCCCACATATCGGGGAGCGGTAATGGCTGGCTGATCGATTGCGATAACGATTACTCCGCCCCGCATATCATGCCGATCATCGGCACCTCTATTAGTGCGGGCTCGGGGGCGTCGAACTACAAAACGATGTGGTCCATGTTGTTTCGCAACTGGCTCCGCAACGAACGGGGTTACCACATCCGGCGGATCAACAAGTCGGTCAGTGGCTCGACAACTACCGACCATGATAATTTCCGCCTGTTCGATAACCGCTATGATTTTGACACCAAAACCGGGGTATGGGTCTACGAGCACGGGGTAAATAATAAATCTACCAACGTTCCCGACAGCAAAACCGTGGCGGATCTGGTCGACATGATCCGCCACAAACAGCGAAAGGCGCCCACGGCGAAAATGCTAGTGCTGGCCCCCTTCCCGGTTACGAATGCGGCCCTCGAAGCTGGCCTGGCCACGCTCAGTCCACAAATGGCAGCCGCCGTGGCCAGCGTGGGTGATCCGAACATTATCTGGATTGGCTCCACGCGCACCTGTTTCAATCCTGCGCTTGACACTACGGACGGCATCCATCCGAATGACGGTGGCAACCTGAAAATATTTCAGGCGGTGCGGGATGACCTGAACGCCCTCAACATTCAATTCTAACCCATGATCGCCATCACCAACGATCAGGGTGAAGCCCTGCAACTCGATCCCGGTCAGGAAGTCATCACGGAGCAGGCCGTTGCCTGGCTCAGTGATGATGAACTGCCGGCGGAATTCTCGTACCCGATCCAGGCTCCCTTGAACGACCACAACCGGCGATTCGTCCGGTTTGGGTATCGACCTGACGCAGCCCGGCCCCTCGGCGAGCTGGCGGTCCGTGTTGAAATGCAGGGGGTGCTGTACCGGCGCTGCCGGTTCGGCTACCGGCTGCAGGGTGGCAAGCTGACGGGTTTTCTCAAACTCGACTCCGCCGAGTTTTACGACCGAATCCGCAATCTCACCCTGCTGGAGGCCCTACCCGACCGCATCAATTTGGGCGACGGGCTGATTAGTGGCCAAACCATACCGATTGCCACCCGCCTGCGGCAGATCGCCGAGATGCCGCCGGGTCAATTTCCGCTCACGTTTTTCCCCATTCGGAATGACGGCTTTTTCGAGAGCGCGCTGGATGCAGTCAAGGTCCCGGGTTTTGTTCGTCAACCTTACGTCAATGCCTGGGAAGCGCTGACGGGCGGTGGGTACGGCTTCCGCACCGATACCCTAAAATCCGGTCAGCTCGCCCTCACCCGGGGGTATCCCGTGGTGCCGTTCTTTTACTTGAGCTGGGTACTCGAGCGCATCATGGCCCTGGCCGGCTTTCGCCTGGAATCCGACTGGCTGGCCAGTCCGGAAGCGCAGCGGCTAGTCATTGTCAACATGACCGCCCTACCCATCTGGACGGGTGGCCAGCTGCTGACGGGCGGCATCAACACCCTGCTGGTGGGCCATACCGTAACGGCCGGCCAGCACATGCCCGACATGAGCGTTTCAGATTTTTTGAAAGCGATCAAGGGACGATTTGGGCTGGCGTTCACCTTTAATGCCAATGATCGAATTTGCCGCCTGGTTCGCTTTGTCGACAGCGTAGCCCAGCCGCCCCTGCTGGATCTGACCCCCTATCAGTCGGGACCTTACGACTGTACTGACCCGTTTGGCAAAGGCTACCGGGTGATTGACTATGTAGACTCCGCCGATTCCCTCTACAAAACGGAGAAAGGGGAACTCTTGCAGCCCGCCCCCCTGACAATCGGGGATGGCCAGCAGCTGCTCAACCTGCGCGTGGGCACTACCCAGCTCAGCTACGAAGCCTCCACACTAGCCCCTAAAAACAGCCCCGCCAGCGCGGCCGGTCGCTGGTTTGTGCCCATCGTCCGTCAGCCCGGCAACCTGCTCGACGAGGCCTACAAGGCCAGTGAGCACTACCTCGATGAGACCGGGAAGATACGGAACCCGGTGGGGCTAAAGCTGCTCAGCTACCGGGGTATGACCCAGGACTCGACCGGTCGCCCCCACCCGCTGGGCACGCCCGACGTGCGGGACGGCCGGCAGCAGATCGTCGGGACGGACGCCTGTATGCTGTCCGGCCGGTACGGGCTGTGGCGCCGGGCGCTGCGGAACTACGTTTATTTCCGCAACCAGACCCGGCCAATCACCCAGAAACTGCTCCTGCCGGTAAGTGTGCTCAGCGCGCTCCCCCTGCACGGCACGGTCAGTCTGAGCCTGGACGATCACATTCGGCGGTCCTACTTAATCAGTAAGGTCCAGGCCGAGAGTCCAGGCCCCGACGGGCTGGCCATTGTCAAGCTGGAGGTGTTAAGCCTGCCCAGCGGTCTGGATTTGCCGGGCGAGTTTGATGATCCGGTTGTCTGGGTAGACATCGTTCTGGGCCCCAAGGTAGCCCAGCCGCTGCCGGTACCTTCCCCCGCCAGCGGCACCTACCCCGTCTGGAAACAATCGGTCACCGTGCGCTGCTGGAGCGATTCGGGCCGCACGCAGCCCTTTATTCCGTCGGGTCTACCCGTTAACCTGCGTCAGCGGATGCCGGGGATGGCCGGCGTGCTGGAAGGGGAAGAATACGTGACGACCTATGTCGTCAATACCCACCAGACGATAGTCACGACTGATTTTGTAGCGACCCAGAATGTGTACGGACCCGATCGGCGCATCAGCATTTTCGAACGAACCATCCAGCTCGATCCGGGCGACGGCTATACCCTGCTATGAGCTACGACGATCTTGATATCAACAAACGGATCAATCTGAAAGGACTGGTGCAGGCATGGCAGCGCATTACCGTCGACCGATTCCGCGAGGATCTAAACCAAAAACTCTACGGGCGAAAACGGGCCCGCTGGCGCCGAACACTCAGCCGGACGTATCAGCTGCGCAACAACTGGCACATGGCCCTGATCGGGGCCGGTGACGACGTACGGGGCAGTCAGATCAGCTTTCTGCAGTACGGCCGCTTTGTCGACATGGGCGTGGGCAAGGGAACCGATTCCGCCCTGGCTACCTACCAGCGGGTTCGGGCCAACGGCGAGAAACGAACCCGGATCCCGGTGCGCTGGTACAGCCGCCGGAAAGGCTACGAAACGCACCGGCTCCGCGAGCTGCTGGTGCAGCACCATATTGATATTCCCCTGGAGACTCTGGAAAGCGCCCTCAGTACGCGCATTGAGCTCCGACTCTAACACACGCCTTACACGCGACACGTCACCCGCGGCAACGCTTAACCCGCAACTGCCGTGGCAAAAACCCAGACCGAGCGGGCCGTCATTGATCTGGTGATCAACGGCCAGCAGGCTAAAACCAACCTCAAAGAAATTACCCTGGAGGTCACCCGCCAGCGGTCGGCCCTGCTCAAGCTCAAGGAAGCCGACAACCCCGAATTCTACAAAGCCAAACTGGCCGAGTATCATAAGATGCTGGCCGCCCAGAAGCAGATGCGCCAGCGCATCGACGACACGACCACCGCCTGGGGCCGCTTTAAGAAAGAAATGGCCCAGGTCGCCGTCGGTGTCGTGGGCGGCAACGCGATCACGGCCGCCCTGCAATCGCTAGTGGCCCTGATTCCCTCGACGATCGATCGGACCCTAAAGCTCAAGGATACGTTTGCCGACATCGAAAAGGCAACCAACCTGAGCGCGGCAGGCGTGCAGAAACTCAACCAGGAGCTCAAGGCCATCGACACCCGCACGACCAACCAGGAGCTGCGCGAAATAGCCATTGCCGGCGGTCAGCTGGGCGTGCCCAACGCCGAACTGGTCGAGTTTGTCGAGAACGTCGACCAGGCCGTCGTCGCGCTCGGCGACGAGTTTTCGGGGGGCGTCGACGAGGTGGCCAAATCGCTGGGGGGCATTGGTAAACTCTTTGCCGAAACCCGCAATCTACCCGCCGGTCAGGTGATCAACGATGTTGGTTCGGCTCTCAACGAACTCGGTGCCGCCGGATCGGCCACCTCCGCCGTCGTCGCCGAGTTCACCACCCGCATGGGCCAGCTGGGCGCGCTGGCGCCCAAACTCGCCGAAACCATGGGACTGGGAGCCGCCCTGCAGGAGCTGGGTCTGTCGGCCGAGATTGCCTCGTCCGGTCTGACAGGGCTTATGCTCACGGCCGCCAATCGAAGTGAGTTGTTTGCCCAGCACCTGGGCCTGAGCAAAGTCGCCCTCGAGCAGCTGATCAACACCAGCCCGAACGAGTTTTTGATGACGCTGGCCCGCAGTTTTGAAGGCATGGCACCAGCCGCCGTCGCCCAGCGGCTGAAAGAACTCAAGGTCGAAAGCCAGGAAAGCATCAAAGTGATGAGTCTGCTGGCTGATCAGACGGGCTTCGTTAAAGAGAAGCAGGATCTGGCGGCCAAAGCGATGGCCGAAGGCACCAGTCTGACCGAGGAGTTCACAAAAAAGAACCACCAGCTGGCCCGGGACTTAAAGGAACTCAACGAGTGGTTCAACAGCCTGCTGACCAGCGAAGCCCTGCAGCAGTTTCTGGTATCGGCCCTGCACAATTTGGTCCTCTTTACCCGGGCGTTGCCCCAGGCCGGGGCCTTTCTGAGCGGCATGAAGGACTATTTCTACGGACTGATGCTAGCCACGGTAGCTTACTACGGGGCCACCCTGAAAGCCACCGCAGCCACCGTCGCCCACACGACCGCCGAGCTCTACCGGCGGGCTGCTTATGAACTGGGGTTTCGCTGGCTGGTAATCACCGAAACGGCTACTAAAGCGTATGCCCTGACCACCCAGGTACTCACCGGCCAGATTACCCTGCAAACGGCGGCCGTAACGCTCGCCCGCACCGCCTGGACGGCGTTTAACGCGATCCTGATTGCCAATCCAATCGGGGTCGTTCTGACCGGGCTGGCCGCCCTGGCCTACGCCGTAAAAACCTATTCGGACAATACCGAGCAGGCCTTGCGGCTGGAACGGGAGAAGCTGCGCCTGCAGCGGGATATGACGCTGCTGACCGAGGTACAAACCCGGACCCTGGATAAACTCAACGAGCAGCTGCAGGACTACACGGCCATGAGCCAGGCCGAGCGGGCCGAGTACGTCAAAAACGTGGCTATCGCCCGCCTGGATCTGGAGGCCCGCCTGAGCCGGATGAAGGCGCGCGCGAAAGAAATGGAGATGCTCGCCCTGGAGCCCAGTCTGTGGCAAAAGCTATGGGCAGTCATTAAAGCCGGGGGCAACATGGCCGCCGTTCCCAAGAACCTTATGGAGCAGGGACTGGCCAACGTGCTGGCCGTTCGCCAGCAGTTCGAAGGAGGCATCTCGGGCCTAACCAACGAGCTTAAACAGTACGATACCATCCTGAATCAAATCCAGCGCTACGAGCGACCTGCTCCGGGCCGGGATGGCGGGGCAAGCACGACGATTGTCAGCGAGGACGACCGCCGGGCTGCGGCTTCTAAACAGAAAGCCGATGCCAAACGCGATGCCGACGAACTGGAGAAACTACTCGGCGACAGCCGGCAGCGAATCGCCGAAGGCGAAGCGTCCGACTACGAACGGGAGGTAGCCGCCTTCGCCGAGAAGTACACCCGGATGTATGAGCTGGCCAAAGATCATCAGGATAAAATCGACGAGATTCAGCGGCTGAGCCTGGTCGAGTTCGCCGAGATCGAACGGCGCCGGCAGGAGCTTCTCGACGAGTCGGCCCGTAGGCAGGCCGAGCGGGACAATAAGCTGGGCTATACCGCAGCCCTGGGCGAAGCCGAGCAAACCCGGGCGGGGGATCAAACCCGGATTGGCCTGGATCTGGCCACCAAAAAAATCGGGGAAGCCGAAGCCCGCCAGCTCGAGCTTGAAAGCGAGCAGCGCTTTCTGGAGCAGAAACTCCTTCTCCAGCAAACCTTCGCTCAGGAGGTCACTGACACCCAGCGCCAGCTGACCGAGAACTGGAATGCCCAGGTGCACCTGCGGGCCCAGACCGAATACGATGCCGCCGAGCGCATGAAGCAGGCCGAGTGGGCCCTCGCCGACGCCAAGCGCGACGCCTATCTGCAGGGTACTACGTTGCTAAAAGCCTTTTTGAAAGAAGGCACCCGGGCCTACAAGGTGGCCCTGGCGGCTCAGAAAGCCTTCGCCATTGCGCAGGTTATAATCGACATGCAGCGGCAGATTGTGGGCCTGGCCGCCAGCCCCTCGGTGATGGCCATGCCCCCCGGTGTCCGGGAAGCTTACCTAGCCAAATCGATCCTGACGGCTAAAATTCAGGCCGGCTCGGCCATTGCGGCCATTGCCGCCCAGGGCGCCACTGAAATTGCCGCGAAAGCGGATGGCGGTTATACCGGCCTAGAGGAACTGTATCCGGGATCGGCCGGACCAGCGGGTTTTACCGATGGGCCTACCCTATTCAACATGGGCCGTAGGTCCTATATAGCCGGTGAAGCCGGCCGCGAGTTTGTGATTAGCAACCGCGCCCTGCAGCATCCGGTGGTGGCCGATTTTGCCCGGATGCTGGATGCCATGCAGCGCACGGGCAATTATGCGGCTTTGTCACCTACTCAGGGGGCTATCCCGCCGGCGGCCGATAATAGTCGAGGGAGCAGGGACCATCAGGGGCTGGATTTGAGCGCCCTGGTCGCGGAGCTACAAACGCTACGGCAGGATATAAACAACCTCTCCAGCCGCCCGGTTGAGCTGAACTATCACCTGTTTAAGCAGGAAACCGAACTTATCGACTACATCAAGGCCTCCAATAAACTCTAAATATGCACGCGAGCCGAAATGAGCCAACCACGATACGGTTGTTAAATAATCTTTACGCTTTTAAGCCGGTCTTCTCCCGCGGCTCGTTCCCCTATACTTTTGCATCTTGGGTAGGCGAGTGAACGAAAGCCAATGCTGAAGGAAAGTGTCAATCTTGCACCGGCTCCCTTACACGCAGTAGCCACCGGGCAGGCAATACCGGAACAAGCGTACGGCTATCTTTTCGGGAAGCCCGATATTGGGCCTCCTCATAGATAACAGTCGAAACGTATACCGAGGACAGCCCACGTGCTCACTAAATTCAAACCTGGTATGTGGCATCACTGGATGAACGAACTCGTAAATTTGGTGGCGGGCAATAGCCGGTATATTCGCTACTCAGCCCGCACGCACTGGCTGGCGCTATTGGCTATTTTGGCGTTAATCGCTGGTATGCCTCTTTTATTGTACTGGCTTAGCTAGTGTAGTGTGTAGTCGCTTCCCCGTTGTCGTTATCAAAGAGTGTTCAACCACACAGCGAACCGGCAACTACGCGGCCCTGTTGCCTGCTTAGGTAGCTGCCTCCCTGTCGGAGAGTAATAAATAGAGGATCAGAGTGCTTAATTTTAGCGTCCTGATCGTAGAACTCCAAACGCTACGGCAGGATATAAATACCCTATCCAGCCGCCCGGTTGAACCATCACCTCTTCAAGCAGGAAACCGGGCTCATAAATTACGTCACGACATCCAGTCAACGCTGAAACAGCCCACCGATTGTGGCTGTAGACTGCAAACGACTAGGTTCCGGCAGCGTCTGGCCGAATCAGTAAAAAATAGCCGATCCCAACCGGAGCCGGCTATTGAGCATTACACCTCTTAGGTCTAACATGACCTACTCTGGGAGCAAACACAGTAGCCCCTAAACACAGTTCCTGCCGGTATTCTGGCACCGTTGTTTGATCTACCTGAACTAGTTCGTACAAGATGGACATTCGGGTCATCATGCAATTGGGACTCCGTGTTCAGGGCCCTCGATATACCGTCTGGTAAATTCAACGTCAGATCAGCAACCAGAAGACTAAAATCAGATGCTATTAACTCGTAGGTTTAGTCAGCACTAGGAATTAATTACCCAAGCTGATCTATCCACCTGACCTTACTATGAGCACCATTCTCGCCCCTCCTTCCTGGATTAAATCTTGCTTAAACCTCACTTGTCGCCAGGTTTGCTTCCTGCTAGCCTTCACTTACTGCCTATGTACAGGCCTGAGCGTTTTCGGTCAAGCTCAAACGGTTGAAGATATCACCAGTGCCCTAAGGCAACCCTTTGATCTTAATCGAGTTTGCGGGGACTCAGTCGTCGAATTAAAGATTCAGTATACGGATGGTTCTCTTCGGTCTCCCAGGCAAATGACCACGTATTACCGGCAAGTTGGTAACGCCAGTGAATGCCGATTTGTGATCGACCGGGAAGAAGTCAATAATACGTTGGAGCTGATAGGGCCAGGTATATCCGTTTTGGAGCTAAAGTACGTTCCTCAATCCTTGACCGGGACCCCAGCGTATTGGTACGCCAAAGCCCGCATAACCGCTACAGGACCTGTTACCGTGAGTTGGGAAGATCGAGATATAGTACCAACAAACAGTTGTCCTGGACAGGAGACGAAAACCAAAAAGTATGTGGGTACTTACGCAATAATCATCTCGATACCATCCCCTCCCAAGCCCAGTCTGACATCGCTGCACGCGATAGTTAAACGCGGGGAATCAACCACGGTGACTAGCTCGGTTTGCCCCAATACAGTAGCTCAGTTGGGCATCTCAGACTTCCCCTATAACCAATCTAGTAACCCCACCAGTTGGGCCTATAGCTGCGATACCCAGGGAAAGCCTCTATTTCTAAGTAATATAGGATCCGGCAACAGTGACGGCAGCACGTACCGGGTATTTGGCCCTGCCTACCCGCATTATGAGGTTGGGACGGTATTTTATACCCAATGCAACGACAACGGATGCCCCGGCGAAGTATCCGATCCTGTAGCGGTAAGTATTCTTGCCAAGGCACCTGAGTGTAACGATGACAAAATGAATGAAATCGACACCTACGCCCGGGATGGCCGGGCCGACTATCACCACTTCAGTGTAGAGACAATCGTCTGCAACAAAGCGGATGGGAATACGAATTGCACCAAAGAAAAGGTATTTGAGTTGATGAAAAGCCGTAAAGACTTTAACGTATTTAAAGCCGACGAGTTTCCCTACGCAACGGGCAATTCTTCGGGTGCCTCACTGGTGGCCGATGGTTTTCAACTCATTGGATCCGATTTGATATTTAAAATTGACGACACGCCCGTTTCTAATTGTGAGGTAGTCAATTTAGCGGGCCCCTTGAGTATGGCTGTTAATTTGAAACAGCTATATGATTACAGTAGGGAATATGGGTTCAACAAACCCAGCTACTACGCTGTAGCCAAGCCATTCCAGCCTGAGCAATCGAACATTCCGATTGCCAATCCGATTGCTCAGTTCATCGATGAGTCCACCTTTACGATCACGAATTATACCAAGCCTGGCCATGTGTTTTATCCTGGTAAGGTTGTCCGGTCCGTCATCGAGGATTGTGATCGAATCAAGATTGTTACCATTGGAGTCGGAAGGCATTACCTGGCGGACTTGGGCTATCCGCTTATCGGTATCCCTCCGGTGCTCAATCCTTTACTCTCCTTTATGCCCGTACAAAACGCGGCTGCCGGTGCTGTTGCACTAGGAAAAAGTATGGGCGAACAGAATGCAACAGCGGGGCCACGCTTGTTTAAGCGAGTGGATTTTCGGCTACGTGAAGCGTTTACTAATCTACCACGATGAATTGGTTCTTCACACTCCTAATAAGCCTAGCGCTCGGGATAGGGGCAAACGCTCAGTCAGAACGCTTACTCAACAAGACCTGGTCTTACCGGCAGATCGCTTTAGTCAGCCAGCAGGACACGTTACTTTTGTTTCATAGCGACTCAGCGAAAAACATATGGTACGTGGGTAGAGTAAGCCTGACGTTTCAGAACAATCATGTGTACACGGGCAGTGATATCACGGGGAGCGCGCGATCCGGTACGTGGGATACGCCTAATCCGGAGACGCTGGTCGTGGGCCAAGATACCAATCAGATAGCAAGCCTATCGGATGAACTTCTACGTTTACGCGTTGCAATCCGCTATCAGGATGGGACTAATGTCATAGACGGCACGCTGATTACCGTTTTTTACCCCACTCCGCCTGTCGTTAACGCCTGCGAATCCGTTAAATCAGGAAACTGGAATGACTTAGCGATTTGGTCTTGCGGCCACGAGCCAACCATAACCGACGTCGTCATCATTAATATGGATCATGTAGTATCAGTAGCGCAGTCAACAGCCCAGGCTCAGCGCATAATTTATCAGGGAGGCATTTTAAAGTTTACAATCCCGGAGGCAAAGGTCTTTCTTGGTATAAGCAATTGATTGCCTACACATCGTCAAGTAGAAAGAACGCCCGGCAGCTGAAAGCTATGCCTCTTTAGCCAAAAGAACTAAGCAGTTTGAACTGAAGCTAATCTGGCGGCTCTATAGACAGCCGATCCCGGCCTCTTAAACTGTCATTCAGTATGCTTTGGCGTAGACATGAACTCATGCGCTTTACCTGCCGTCCAAGCATCTAATAAGACCGCAGTTCAGGTAAGACCGCAGTTCAGGAATGCGGTGATTCGTCAATGTCTAGTGAAGGCCCCGTTACCTTCGGTGAAGCCAACTCATGGAGTTTTTCGAATCCTGGATAATCAGCAGGTAGCTCGTAGGCTGTACGGATACGTTCCACGTAGCGCGCGAAAAGTTCGTCAAAATGAGGCTGGGTGGGCATAGCGAATTGACTTTTCACGGACGTTGAGTAAAAAAATAGGAGAGACTCACATAACCTACAAAAATAGGCTAAATCTATAGACTATTATTGATTATACTACTTTTTTATATCACTTTCCTGTAACTAATATTATCTATAATTAATAGTTTATATGTATACTATTAATTTACCTTTATTGTAATTCTATAACTCTTTACATCATATACATATCCTAATGGCTGCACCTGCGTCATCGTTCATCTGGCAAGACCAGCAATACGCCATTCCGTTTGGCGTCATGCATTCGCGAGCGATTCGTAACCAGCAGGGAGAGCTCGTCAATTTTGAGGTGTGCTCCTTCAACCATTTTGCCGCCCTTGACCTGCCTGCTTTGCAGAACTGGTACGAGGGAGCCACTTTTTGGGAGTTATTTCGGGAAGACGCCCGGCAGGGTTTATTTCTAGCCTACGACCGCGTTCTCGCGTCAGGTGTAGCCCATGAAGATATTTATCATTCACCAACGACTGACCAGGACTACTACTCCCTGCTAAAGCCTTGGCATGATGGAGTGTTGGCCATTGGATTAGCTCTGGACCGCCTAGACCAGCTTGATGAGCAAGGACCTCTCGCACCTGTTCGGCAGCCTGTTCCCCCACTCCCACCTTTGAGCCCCCCATTAGTTCAACCCGAATTGAAGGTCACTTTCCTGACTCAACAGCTGAACGCTTGTCAGCGGGTTGTTCACAGGTACTGCCAGACTTTATTCAGTACGTGATTACCCATCGTACCCGTCAATCTGTACGAATGGTTGATTGTTGATTTATGCCCCCTGCCAATACAGTTATAATCATTTAGATAGACATGACCACCTCGGCCGAACAACTTATTCTTAATCTACAGGAAATTATTGCCCTTAGGCAGGTCAATCTGATCCGGATCTACCGTGTCGACTCGTCACTCCCAGCAGGTTCAGTAGCGCTCTACCAGCAGAGTACCACCTGGGCATTTGGCCATAAATTTATTAAACTCGGGCAAACAATTTACCCAATCCAGCAGGTGCTGGCCTTTTACCACACGGACAAAGTTCTCTCACTCTATATTCACAGTTTTGTCCCCCGTTCAAACGCTAGCGTGTTCGCCTATAAGGCAAGCACAAAAGAGTGAAACAAGCTTTGTCTCAGGGAACCGGATATCTTATATGGAATAATTTCAACGTGTAGTTGTTTGCGGTTCAAGTTATTAAGCCATCTTTGAGAGCGCCCTTCTCTCTTTGCCTATGGATGAGCTCTCAACTAATCAGGCTGATGCCCCCTTCGGCTACCCATTACGAATTTACTCTTTAATCAATCAGCATGATCCGTCCGCTCCTGACCTTGAAAATCTAAACGATGCGATTGTAACGCACCACGAGGACATTGCTTCGTTACTGCGCGTCTGGCATAAACACGGTACGGAGCCGGGCATCATCCTATTCAAAGGGCCAACCACCGACGGAACCGGAACGAGATAGGGCCGGCCCAATTTGAGGCAGTGCCGCGTCTACAAGTTGCCCTGGCCATCTTGGGAAGTTTCGCAGCCATTAATCACTTGTTTCCGTGGAAAATTGGCCAGGCTTCCGCGTCAAACTAACCAAAATATATACTACTGGAAAGCAGCCTGTTGCTAAAACAGATTTGTTGTTATTCCCTGGTCAGTTCTTAGCTAAATACAGAGCTCTCAATGGATGAATTGACCAGGCCTATCGTCCTTTTTACTACTTTTGCCCTGCTAAGTTCATTATTACCACGGGGTAGCACCGTCCAGTTAGTGGGCGGTGCTGCACCCCCGTTCCTGTATTGTAATGATGCAGGTAGTTTGACCCCTTGGTATGAACTTAGCAGCGGGACAGGCAGCACCGCCCGTTGACTGCCGGTAGCCTACTTTACTTCATGCCAAGACTCTCCCTGGCCGAGCGCACCCGTCGGCGCGTCGAACTACTCCAGCAAAAGAAACTATTTCTGGAAGTTAAAATCAGACAGCTCCAAAAAGGGCTTGACGAAATTAGTGGGGAACTAACCCGTCTGACGGTTTTAGACTGACATTCCGGTACGGCTTCAGTTTGAGCCGTACCGGAATGTGATAACTGGTACGCTTTCCAGTAGCGGGATTTGGTAGTTGATCAGCGCCTGGTCCAGCTTACCCAGCAGCAGCTGCTGCCAGCCCATCAGCACCGAATGCTGCATTTCCTGATGCAAAGCCTTAGCCACCGGAAGGGACAGATTCAGTTTGAACTCCTTGCCGGCAGTGCGCTGCCCCCAGGCCAGCAGCTGATGTGGTCGCCACTTCCCGAGATACTGCTCGAGCACCAGACCCGACAGCTGCTGATTCCTGATCGGCAGGCGGCTCTGCATGTCCACCACACCCCGGACAAACAGGATCAGCGCCTTGAACTCGTTGGGGGTCAGCTTCAGTGAGATCATGGCTAAACAGCAATAGCAGTGATGGTATCGTAGACTTTGCCAGCCGCGTGCAGATCCACGCCGGCCAGCTGCTCGGCAGTATATCGGTTTGCGGCCCAAATAGTCAGACGGATAACGAAACGGTCACCCAGCCAGACGGCAACGGTATAGGGGATGGTATGCAATGGTGTGTTCATGAGCGTTGTGATCAGAGATCAACGATTCGATTTGTGCTTGGTGAGCAGATTAGTCAAGCTATTCTGAGCCCGCTCGGCCTCTTCGTACGTCGTTGCTGTATGTACCTGGTGAGCGAGTGCGTCGGTTATCATATCCGTCACTTCATTCTCGAACAGTTCAGGTTGATACTCTGCGTGCCGGTAGTACCATCCCCGCATGCAGATCTCGGAGTATTTTTCTGATCGACTGCGGCAGAAAACCCGCAGCTCATCGAGCGTAGCAAAGTGATGCTTGGTGTGGTCCAGCTCTTGCATGTACACGGGCTGCCGCACATTCTTGCGCCGATCCTCCAGGGGCGGCATGGTGCCAGTCCTTACGTAGTGATTGAAGTAGTTATCCAGATACTCGGTGATGACGGCCGTATCCTTGACCCAGCCATGCGCCCGGTACTGGTTACTGTAAATCTCCAGCACTTTCGTATGCAGCTCCTTGGGCAGGCCTGGCACTTGCTCGTAGATCACCATAGCGTCACAGCGCGATAAATAGGGCAACAGCGGGTTAATCAGCTTGCGGTACAGGAGCAGCACCTTGTTGGGGTTTTCGAAGCCCATGCCCTTGCTGTAGCCATCCATCAGGCTGATGCGGTTGCGGGCATTTCCCGGGGTTAAGTACAGCTCCCAGCGAAAAGTGCTGTTAATTGGATCAGCTTCAAATTTGGGCGTACCGGTATTGGGCTTACGGTTGTAGGCGGCTGGTTGCATTGTCATGGTTTTCGGTAATCACAGGCGCCCATCTGGCGCGATTAGAGAGACTAGGTTATACTGGGCTGAGTGAGTGAGGCCCGACTCATTTTCGATTTTTTTTCGCGCCCTAACTAAGTTAACTTCAGTACAGGTTAACTACAATTGACAACGTTAGAACCTAAGAATAACCGTTGTTAACTTTTCTTATATAGCTATCCTAACCGAATAACTGCAAAGTCGGTGGCAAAAAAACGCTGCTTGCGCAACTGGCATAGAGATACCGTTTACCCCTATACGCACTAGCCTTGGGGTAGTATTATAGCAATACTGCATTCCGAAATCGCGAGCTTCGGACGGGTAATGCTGGAGGCAATATGGTTAGGGGAATTAAGGGGGCGTGTACGGGTGAAGCATGGTCCTGTGTGTTAACGGGTTAGTTTTACCGTGGAGCAGAGAAGGAACACCGGAGCCAGCGGCTCCGGTGTTCACTCGTTCTATCCACACCATTACTTACCTCTACCTCTTGAGGTAAGCATACCAGTCCCCGGAGGGACAAGTAGTTGAAACGCCGGATTCGAACCGCTTGCGCAGGGCAGGTCCTACGCAGTCACCCCTGTGACCTCGTTCCAGGAAAAATTTACCTTTCCGTAGCGGGGAGCAAACGAAACACGCAACATGCCCCTGCCTAGCGAACTATCTTACTATGTACGTTCAACTGTACGCAGACATAAACACTAACCAATCAATCACATACAATTCGGAATATGGCTGGGTTATATCTGTCTGCAGGGATGTCAACAGCACGCTTTAAATTGGCCACCCGGAAGCCAGGTGGCCAATCCGAATTACGTCTGTGATGAACCCAATAATATCTGCACCGGCTTAGTCGGTTCTGGTTGCTGCTGGAGGAGTCGGTCGACTATAACCTCCGCCTTTTTCGATTCGGACAGGGCCGTAGAGGTCCTACTCCTGAAATATTTTGTCTGAGCCTGGCGCATGAGACGCGTCGCCTTGACTAGCTCTGCGAGAGCCCGGCCTAGCGCGGCCCGGTCCTCAAGCTGTTGCTGTACCTCCATAAAATGTAGTGGTTTGAGATGCGGAAGCCCGCAAGTGAATTATAGCCACGTATGGGCTAATGATGGCGTGGGTGCCGGCCAGCAGGCTACTGACCATGTAAGCGACGCAGGCTACTTCGCGGGCCGACTCGGGCTTGATATACTGATCAGCCATGCCGAACAACGTTTTTAGCAGCAGGCTCTCGTGAAGCGGCTCCGTGTCGCCCGAGACATGAGCCTGTTGCAGCAAGCGGGTGACGTGCAAACTAAAGGCGTCAGATAGCTGATTGAAACGATCCTTAAATTCAGGCCCCAATCTGAAATGGTCGAGAATTATTTCCTGCTTACCTGGCTCCAGCAGGCTAGCCATGTTGTCGAAGTCAAGCTGCATGGATGCCGATCTTTATAGCGGTGGACATCGCCGGGTAGAAGGAATTCCAGACCTGAAACCGTTTCAGGCGAATCGCGCGCAGCTTTTGAGTAAGTAGCTGGTGAGCGATCTGACTCGGCTGGAGTCGCTGCTTCCAGCGTTGGTACTGGTCGGTCGCCTGATCGAGCTGATCAATAAGCTGCCAGCGCTCAGCTTTAGTGAGCCCCTGGTGGGCGGTCTCCAGTAGGTGATCGACCTGGTGGGCGACGAAGAAGTCGGCGAGGTTATTATACATGGCGCTGGGATTTCATCGAGTTGATCGCCCTGTCTACGCGCTGGTTATCACGCCAGGCTAACAGCACCATCCATATGCCTACGATCCCCAGCAGCGCGGCTATGGCAAGCAGCAGGATGAACGAGTCAAATTCAAACAGGTAGCTCATGGCTCAAGCGGTTTGGGGTTGATAGCTTTCACCAGGCAGCTCGTAGCGCGCTGCTTGGCCCCGAAAGGCCGATCGGTTCAACTCGCGGATACGCTGAGCCTGCCAGTCCGCAATCGCTTCTTTCAGGGTCGGATCATCATCGAGCCGCTGGACGAGCCGCCCCTCGGCGTCAAGCAAACAAATACCCACCAGCTTACTGGCTTCGATCTGTTCCAGCCAGGCTTCTTCGGCTTCTAAGGTGGTCATGGTTGAAGTGGACATTATGAGAAAAGGGATAGTGTACCGTCGTTGACAGCCGCTTTCTTTTTACCAGCTGCTCCTCGGGGGACAGGCAAGCCAAAGAGTGTGGCTGTTTCAGGCATTAGCCTGATAAAAATGTCTCGCATTGGGGCCTTCACCTTTTTTTTAAGGTCGTACCCCTCTTTACTAGCAGTAACTAGCCAATAACGAAACAGGCCTTGTCTCTTTAGCTCAAGTATAATTTCATCACGCACCAATGATCCAGCGTCTTGATAGGCTGTCCAGAGCGGATTTTTGCCAACTGCTAAATTCTGAGCCATTTGCATTATTAAACTTGCATTTATGGAGCTTGCTTACATAATTTGTATCAGCCATTTACAAAAACAACAATGCAATAGTAAAGCAACAACTCAAATTTTACAAGTACTACACAAATATTTTTTTGCCATGGAGCAACTTCTTGAAAAAATCAAAGATCGAGTTGGGGAGAAGACGAGTCCAATCAGGACTGTTAAGAGCCTAGCTGGGGCGATCGGAATGTCTGAAGCAGGGTTTTATACTATGCTCAAAAGGGGTACAACCAAATATGGTACCTTGCTGGCCATAGCAGATAAGCTCAATGTAGATGTTTCTTATTTTAGCGACGACACTAGCCAACACTACAATTATAAAAGCCTATCACAAACTAAAAGTGAATCAATAGACGACTCATTCGATATTCAGAAAGAGATAAGAGAGCTAAAGCAGGTATTCGAGGAGCAATTGAGGGCGAAAGACCGACAGATTGAAAAGTTACTGGATCTATTGGGAAAGCCTGAGGGTGCTATCTGTTTGCCGCTTTCCACTGGGGATTTCAAATTCGATCTAAACATGCGTGACTACTACATAGCAAGTTTAACAAACATGCTCGGTACATCGTACGCTTTCGTAGGTCAACCCATTGTAAAGTAGGTGGCACCCCGTTCTCAAAGCAAGAGAACACGGCAGTGACTATATGTATGGCAGGTTTTGAGGAATCCCTCTCTCTCTGCAAAAAGACCTCACATAACGCCAGAAGCCCGAGACGAAAACTGTTTCGGGCTTTTTTTGTGCCCTGCCGAAACCGCAGATTTCAGCGACCCTAAAAAACGGGGGAGTTGAAGCAAAGTACCGGTTGTCAGAAAGACATCTGTATGGCATCTTCGTCAAAACGGCCGCTGGCTGTAGCTTCCGGCTTCTCTTGTCTCATTACCTGTTCTCAGCGTATGCCCGATAGCGACGCTTCAGTCCTCAGTGCTGCTTTTCCCAGTCCTTAAAAATAAAGCGCAGCGCATCGAAATAAGCCACAACAGGTTCGGTCATGTGGGTTTCGGTGGGATAATGCTTATAGCGATAATCAAGTTTTTTCAGCTTTTTCCCGGCGAGTGTTGCCTCCAGTTTTAATAGATGTTTATGAAAAAACGAATCCGCTCCGCCTTCATTACCGTCACTAAGAAAAAGCGTTTTGTGTAAGGTTGAAGCACTTTTCAGTTTCTCATCGGTCATTCTCAACACATACTCCTTGTCCCACCACAGGGATGGACTTACGGCAACATACGCATCGAACAGATCGGGATGGGTCAACAGACAATGAAGCGACGCAAGGCCCCCAAAGGAGTGGCCGGCCAAAATTTTATAGGGCGCTGTTGGGTACTTTTTCTCGATCACGGGCATCAACTCGGTCGCCATAAATTGTAAAAACTTTTCGTTTCCTCCACTGCCTCGATACGAGCTACTATCAGGTTTGCCCTCGTAGTTAAGGATGCTGTTTGTTGGCGTAAGGTCTCGGGTCCGCTTGGTATTTGGGATGCCGATGACGATCATCTTGGGCATGGCCAACACATCGGGCCGACTCAGATAGTCAACATACTGAGCAAAGAGTTCAAAATGATTGTCCCCATCCAGAACGTATAAGACCGGAAATCGACTGTTTGCATAGGCAGAGTCTACTTTAGGGCAATGCACATACACTTTTCGCTCTTCGTTTAACAGCCTGGAGTGAATTTTCACCACCTCACTGGGTGGATAGGTATAGGGCTGGACAGGCTGGCCCTGAGCCTGGAAGGCTACCACGAAAAACAGGCTCGTCAGCCATCGAGAGGAGTAGGTAAACAGTTTCATACTATATAGAATGACAAAGTTGGACATCAAGTTTTCGAATGACCGCTACGGGAATAAGGCTTCATACAATAGGGGGACATACCGATTTCGATCAGTTCAAATATAGCGGTATAACACGCACTAGCACTAGGCCTGCCGCCTAAGTTCCCACGAACCGCCCGGCCGTATTGCGGCAGTCAGACGGTTAGCCTGCCCCACCTCAAGTACCGTTGAGCTGCTGCGCTATACCGAGTCAGCACGCGGGGCCGTATACCGATTCGGCTACAACTACCAGAAAATCGGCATCATCCTGTCGAACTTCGTTCCGGCCGATCATCGGCAACAGGGCATTTTCGTAGAGGGGCCAAACGAGCGGCTGCTGACGTTGTCGGGCGTAATAGACCGGCTCAACGCACGCCACGGCCGGGATCGGGTGCGGCTGGCCAGTCAGTCGTTTACCCCCGACTGGGGACACAGGAGTTGTTGAGTCCGTGTTACACCACCCGCTGGAACGACATTCTGAAAGTTCATTAGCAGAGGCTCTCCGGGCAACGCTATTGTCCTTTCTGCTCTTGTTGCCCGGCTGCGTTTTACCAGGCTATCAGCACCGCCTGTTGACTGCTGGTCGATTTCTTCCCCACGCCCAAACTGACGGCCTTAGTTGATCGGCTACTTCGGCCGGGGTTGTACCTGTATGCCAATGCCTACCATGAGTGGACGCAGGGTAAGCTGGTTAGCTTCGTCCCGGAGCTGATTGAGGCCATAGTCGACCTTCAGCTTCACCCTAAGCTCCACCCCCCGAACGAGCGGAAGCTGTCGGGCAATGCCGCCCCGCAAAGCCAGTAGTGACTGGTTGATAGTGGGCAGGTAAGAGATCTGCCCCCCCAGCTCGGCCGCATAGCGCCCCCGGAACAGAAGCTGCTGCTGACTTACGCCAAGACCAACCAGGGGTAATCGCTTATTCTCCGCTACAGCGTATGTCTCCCGGACGAGCTGGTAGGCGTTGTCCGGCGCCGACCTCAGGTGGTAGCTGTTCTCGCTGACGGTGTAATAGGCCCATCGGCGAAGATAACCAATCGACCCGTGAAGCTGCCAGCGGGACCAGCGTAGCCCGCCGGCCATCTGCACGCCCCAGGTAGTGGGCGAAAAAGCGGCCGGAGAGCCTACTGACGACAGATAAGCTGTAGCATTGGGCGGGGCGGTCATCAGTTGAAAATGACTCAATTGGGTAATCTCGGCAAACCATCGGCCGCTTCGTCGGGCGGTTACCGGCCTGGTCAGGTGTTGAACCGTAACGTCGAGTGCGGATGGCAGCCGAAGATGGTTATCGAATGTACCCGTTGGCGGGAGCAGGCTCAGTGGTTTGAGCCGCTCCCAAACCACTCTGTCCATCGGTCCCGAAACGGCTGCCCCGAGGATATCTGGCTGCGACTGATCGGTCAGCTGCGCGTTTGGGCTGACCAGGTACTCATCAGGAACAGGGTTATCCTGTACGGAAGGTCGTTTACCGGGCAGATCAAAACGCGTGGAGCGCTTCGAGGAAGTCTCTTTTGCCGCTACCCGATAAACAGGTGTCGGCTTACCGCCAAATCGAGTTGGTCGGGTGATGCCTGGGCGAGTCACTCCCTCAGTGGGTAAAACGGGATGGATATCTTTCCGGTCGGCTAGGGTCGTAGCCGCTGTACGCTGCTGTTCGATGCCTCGATCTGCCCGGGCGTCGATGGCCCGTGGTTGGGGTAAAGTCTGCCCGGTCATACTAACAGGTTGGGCAGACTCTATCCTGTTCGTTTGGCCGGTAGACCGGCCTGGGCGCTCTACTAAAGGGTTTAGACCAACTCCGCCCCCCAGTAACAGCAACAGGCTGCCGAGTAGCTTCACCGTCCGGTAGGCCCATCTGCGTCTACGTCCGGCGTTTAGCGAATCAAAGATCCGCCGGGTCAAATCAGGCCGGGCCGGCATGCGGTGATCCGCAAACGCCTGTTGCCAGCGCTGGCGCATCAGCGCATGGGGGTCCTCATCCCAGGAGTTCGTGTCGTTGGATGCCATGTTGTTCGATATCGGTTAGTAGTAGCTGTCGGCCCCGGCTAAAGCGCGACCGGACCGTGGCTTCTGGAATCGTGAGTAAAAGGGCTATTTCGGCGTGAGAATAGCCCTCAATCAAATATAGATTCACCACCAGCCGGTACAGATCGGGCAGGCGGGCCAGCAAACCCAGCAAAACCTCCAGATTGTAACCGGCCAGTATATGCAGGTGCTCATCACTGGCCAATGATTCGTGGCTGGACTCGTAGCTGGTCAGGTGTTCCTGGGGTAGCGTGGTGCGGTGATAATAGTTGATGGCCGTACGCACCACGACTGATTTGACCCAGCTATCGGCCGATTCGGGCTTCGTTATGTCGTTAATGTGGGTGAAAACTTTAAGGAACGCTTCCTGAAAAATATCTTCCGCTTCGGCCACGGTCCGGGCGTATCGGACGCAAACCCCTAACATGCGCTCCTGGTAGCGTTCATAGAAAGCCCGCTGCGCCCTGGGCTCCTGCCGTTGGCAGCCCGCTACCAGTTCGGTAAGGGTTTTGTAGGACTTACGACCAAAAAATGCCATGCAGGAAGACTGGGGAGTAGAGGGCTCAGGAGACGCGACTCAAAAAGTCCCGTAAAGGCGGTAGCTACGACTGATCAGCTGTCCGGAGTCCGAAAACCTCAGATCCCAGGCTTCTGTGCCTTTTTCGACGGTAAATTCGTAGGTGTTCAGCGAGCCATACGAATGGCGGGCGTAGGAGCCGCCACGGGCCAGCGCAAAGCCCGCCAGCTCAGGTCGGCGGAGATACGCTTGTGCCGCCGGGGGCAGTTGATTCGTCTCCTGAAAGAAATGCACCGTTGCCTGATTCCGAACGGCGATCAACTGTCCGTCACTCGTAAAGGTAAGGTTCCAGAATTGCCCCTGCTGAGACGCGGATACGATGTACGTGGATTGGCCGGCGGCATCTACCTGCACCTGGGCGAACAGGAAGGTCATGTTGTCGTTGCGCAGCTGCGCCTGAATGAGTTCCGGAATCTCCTGCTGGCCCTCGGCCGAATAAGAAGCCCGCTGAAAAGGGGTTATCGTGACATTATACCACGATCGATCGGTGTTGCGCCCGGAAACACGCCAAAAAGCCGTATACGGTTGCTGCTGCCAGGTGTAATCCGCCAAAACAAACGCCGTTGGCTCAGCCGCCCCCACGGGACCAGACCAGCCTCTCTCGTACAGGTGAAGACGAGGCCGGGCAATCGTTCCTCCAGCAAATACCGTTGCGTGCAGGACGCGGGTAAGCGAGTCGGGCAGGTTACCGTCCAGGAGCTGATCCGCTGTCAAAAGCTGACCGGGGCCCATCAGGCCCTGGTAGCGCAGCCGATGCTGGCTGAAGTCGACCTGCCACAGTTTGTTGTTCAGTAGGGTGCTGAAGCGCACCTCCTCGGCCTGGGAAAAACGGTGGAGCAGCGCCTGCACCGTTTCTGCCGGTGGTCCGCCGTCAGGTTCGGGCTGCTGGTCTACAAACTGGTTACAGCTGCTTACGCCAAGCAACAGGCCTATCCAGACGAATCGAGTGAGCGGGTTCATAGGTTGGTATCGTGTTGTGCATTCCCTCCTGGGCTTTACGTCCCCTCTTCACAGACACGAAACCTAAGGTACGCTGTTGCAACCAATCCTATTTTTTTTCCTGACACCCCGCCTGCCCTGCCCGTTTGTCGGGCTATGCAACACTTTGTGTCTTTTGGGGTGTCTATCGTCCCGACGGCAGCGTGATGGGTTTCAGTTGACTAATCCGCAACCGTTTTGGCCGCCCTGTCGAATGGGTTTGTTTTTTCACTCAACCAAATCGTTACAACCATGGTACACATCACGCGTAGTTTAACGGGCCTGACAATAAGCCTGTTTCTGGGCCTAAGTGCCTGCACCCAAAATCAATCCCTTGTAGAGCCGGAACCGCCACAGCTACTACGACTGGGAGCTACCCGCACGAACGACCCCGGCCAGCCTCGCTTACGGCTCAAACGAACCGTCAGCACCTCGCCGGGCCTTCCCGGCATAACGGAATTCCTGTATGATCAGCAGGGTCGCCAATCCGGATATGTTTATCTGGGGGATACGGCTACATTTACCTACGATGCCAATGACCGCATAACGAGCATCCTGTATTCGTACACCACCCGAGAGAATGTCACCGGGGAGCAGACTATTTTTGCCTATGACGACGCCCAGCGGGAGGTGCGGGCCACGCTTTCGCTGCTGACAACGATCAATGGTCAATATGCACCACTCCGAGCCATAAAAACATCGGTTTATAGAATGGATGGTCAAAACCAGCCCATTGGTTTCACAGACACCTCGCCCCAGTCGGGGGCCAGTTCGGCTTATGAGCAAACCTTCGCCGGTGGCAATCTAAGCCGCACGATCAGTCAGGCAGGCAGTTCGAGCCGGGTGGCCTCTGATTTTACCTACGATAACCGGTCAAATCCGTTTTTCGGATTAATTGGACCCGGCATAGGCGACATGCGTCGGTTTAGCCGCAACAATGTACTCAAGCTGTCGATGATTGATAATTTTGGTTCACCCACGCAGGCTCAGCCGAGGGATGTTTACACCATCCAGTACGAATTCAACGAGCAGGGACTACCTACCCGGGCGGTTTCGCCGGGTGTTGTGCTGCGGTATGAATACGAAAGTTATTAAGCCGGCTACTTCCCTGGTATCTTACTAACCGGATACCAGGGAAGTCATCCATATAGACTGGCCGATCGGTGTTCACGGCCAACAGAGGACCGACTAACCCGGCCAACAGCCTTCGCCGGATGGGTTACGGCGAAGACTGTAGACACTGGAAACATGGGCAATAGCTGACCGGCCTGGTATCGTACAGCCGGGTGGTTCAGGGAAAAGCGCTCAGTCCTTTGGTTTGTAAGTAAGCCATGGCCGCTACCCATATTGCAACGGCGGCAATAGCAATCAGACCAAACAGACTGATCGTAGCCGCCAGCCAGACAACGACAACGATACTGGCTACCACCCAGAGCATATCCAGCGTACTAATCAGTCTAACCGCGCGGGGATTAATAGGGGTTCTGAGGCTGGTGATTAGCACAAACACGCCGAATACAAGCAGAAACAGACCGACGCCGATGAACGGATCGGTGGCCGCCACGCCGAACAGGGTAGCTATAGGGTCGGCCAGTAGTACCAGCAATAGGCCCGTTGCGGCCGAGCTTACGCCATTGATCAGCAGGGTTGTTTTTAGAGAAATCATTGGAATAATCGATTGAGTGAAAAAAATGGGCTATATCCGTCGTTGGCTTAGCGGCCCCAGAACTCGTCTTCCTGCCTGAGGTCGGCCGAAAAAATGGTAGCTGCCACCAGCTTCCCGTCCTCGACCGTATAGACGTCAATATTGTCGACGTCCAGGGTGCCCCCGCCCGGCTGCACCGCCTGCCAGTGCATCAGGCAAGCGACCTGATTGCCGTTAACCGTCAGCGGTTTAACGTCGGTCAACCGTAACGTCCCCGCCGACGCTTCCATCATAACACCAACCATCTGGAAGACCTCCTGACTGGATTTTTTCAGTCCGGCGAAGCGGTGGCGGCCCGGCTGCGACCAGTGGATGTTGGGGGCTACCAGCGCGGCCAGCTGGGACTGGTCCCCGCGCTGAACGGCGGTTAAAAACCGGGCAACGACGTCGGAGGGTTGGTTTGTCATGGCGTTTGCGGACTGATTAGGTTGATGTGACGGATATACCTGTGCGGATGCGGGCCGACCAACCGCAAGCAGTGACAGCAGGCTTAGGGAGATCCATCGGAGGGCGACATGGTTTTGGCTCATACTCTTTTTCGGTTTGCGTAACTGAACAGCACAAAGGTCGGCGGACCGCTGCGGGGAGTATTGATAGTTTACGCCAAATTCGCCGTATTTTGCGCCAACGCTCAACGGCAACCGACTATGGCAACGACGCTGTCTTCCCTTCATCTGGCCAACCTGCTGGACTATGCCGCCTGCAAAGGCATAGACCGGTCCGCCCTGCAACGCCTGCTCTATACCCCCGACGCCGACCGAACCGACGGGAAGGGCCGCGTCAGTCGTAGCGAGTACTGCCAGGTCTGGGAGCAGATGCTGCAGCTAAGCCGGGATCCGCACCTCGGCCTGCATTATGGTTGTTTCCTGAATCTGAAAGCCCTGGGGCTGATCTACCAGATTTCGCTGGCGGCCTCCAGCATCGGGCAGGCCATGCGGCTGCTGGACGACTACCTTAACCAGACATTTTCGGTGGTGAGCCTGACCAGCGATGTCGGTCCGGAGCATCTGGTCATTACGTTACAGAGCGACCTGCCCGAGGGGCCCGTTCGGCGGCATATCCTGGATTCGGTGCTGTTTCTGATGTACCGCGAGCTGGGCGTACTGATTGAAGGGCCGGTTTCGGAGGTGCAGCTTCCCCACGACGACCTGAGCGAGTACCGGCGCCTGTGTCAGAGTTCGGTGGTAAGGGCCGACGCGCACCGGCTCCGGCTGACGACAGGGCAAGTGGCCGGTCCGATCAACCGCCGACACCTCCGGCAAATCGAAACCCTGCTCCCGATTTTTCTTCAGCTGCTCGACCAGTCGCCCAACCCCCAAACGCCATTTGCCCAGCAGGTGCGTACCATGACGCTCAGTCTATGCGCCCCCGAACTGCCAACGCTGGACCAGGTCGTGGCCCAGTTTTCCCTGAGCCACCGAACGTTTCAGCGCAGGCTTACCCAGGAAAACACGTCGTTTCGGATCATCGCCGACGATCTCAAACGGCAGTTGTCGCACTACCTGGAGGAGGGCCGCTCGCTCCGGACCCAGGACATCGCCTATGTACTGGGCTACTCCAGCCCCAGCGCGTACCTCCATGCCGTCAAGAAATGGCGTACGCAACCATTTTTTGACGGCATGTGAAGGTCAATACGTCTCATCCCAAAGGAAAGACAATGGGGGCGGGCCTCACGCTTCGGAGCCGGATGACCCTACCCTTTTTCACGCATCAACGCGGCAGCTTGTCCAGCCTGATGGGCTGACGACGGGTATTGGGTATCCTGGCTTTTATGCTGTTAGTACCCGGGCCTTGGGTGGGGTTTACTTCCGGTTAGGAAAATACCTGGCCATGAGCTGCCGGAACGCATCGGTAGTGCGAAGGGTAGCAAAGTCGGGGTCTTTATTGATTCCCTCATAATCGGCGTATTTCTTTTTCAGGGCTTCTTCGAGGTAGTTCAATGCATCAGCACGTTTATCCTGTAGCGCATAATTACACGCCATATTATACAGGTAAACGCTGGACTCGGACGGGTTCAACTCAATCGCTTTTCGAAAACAGGCTAATCCCTCCTCGAAACGTTTGGCATAGGTCAGGCTGATACCCAGGGTGTTTAACGTTTGCGTGTTGGTTGAGTCTAATTGCTGGGCGCGCCTGAGTGCGCTGATCGCTGCCGTATAGTTCTTTTGATCATAGTATAACCGCCCCAGCTCCCGGTGATACGACGCCCGGCCCGGATTTAAGTCAATGGCCTGTTGGTAGCGGATTGCGGCTGAATCGTATTTTGTCTGGAGGGCGTAATCGTAGCCGGAGCAGTAGTACGCCCAGGCCGTTGGATGCAGGGAAGCACTCAGTTGATAGCTTCCCTGCGCCATAGTATGATCCTTCAGCAACATCATGCTATTACCGATTTTGACCCAGTACTCAGCCCGCTGCGTTTTACTGTCCGTTTGTTTTACCGCTGCCATATAAGCCAACGCGGCTTCTTTGTACTTGCCCTGTTCGAAAAGCACATCCCCCTGTTTGACCAGTTTTTCGGCTGATCCTTCTGCGTTGGTCTCAGCTGGCTTCGACGCAACAGCCAACTGGACCTGCTCCTGAAACGACCGTCGGTTCTTCTGCGACTGGGCATACAGCTCTTTGAAATTTTTTACCAGTACGGGCGAGAGTGTAGCCCCAAAAACGTCCTGCAACCGCCGGCGCTCATCGGCGATTGGATCTCGGGCATCCTGCGGAAAATCATGGATATAGATGGTCAGTTTACGGCTCGAACTGTCGGCCAGACTACCGGTTACTGTGTATCCCTGAATTTTCCGGTTAAAGTTATCCCGCAGCCAGTTGGCTTGCGAGGTAGACGGGATCTCCCGGGTGAAGCGCGTCAGAAGCCGGTAATAAGCTGGATCATACCCCGTTTGAAACGAGTAGCGGTAATAGGTTTCCGCTTTTGCCCACGACCGGCCAGCCGGCGTGTGTTCAAACAGATAACCGAGGGCATAATAGAACAAACCGGGCTGGCTGGTTCCTGCCCGCAGCGAGTCTACCAGCTGTTTGGTCGACTTCTCGGTATCGTTCAGATCGACACCCAGGTAGGTAACCACCGATTGCCGCATATAGGCGTTCAGGCTGTCTAGCTGGTTATTCTGGATAGCGGCCTGCGCTTTGGCCGGATAGTTCGTCAGCCGTGCGGTCGTCTTCTGCTTATCTTCATTGGCAGCATTGAGCGCATATACGCAAAGGTCCTGAAACGAAACTCCGTTTTTCACGGCCAGGGCATATAACTTCCCAAAAGCGTCGATTACCTCCTGCCCTATGGAGGCTTTGCGGGTTTCTTTAATTCGCCGGAGTTCGTGCAGGATCGGCTCGTTGGGATCGGGCGGAAAATCTTCGATGTACAGGTCTACCGGCGCTTTGTTTCCATCGGCCAGCGTTGCGGGGATTGTAAACTTCTTACGGCCTTTTTCGGTGTTTTTCCGGAGTCTTTCAATTTCTGCCTTCACATCGTCGATGCGAATCTGACGCGATTGGTACAGCTGAATAAGCCGTTGAGCCGCAATGACATTTCCCATTTCAGCGGCAAAACTATACCACCGGGCCGCAGCCGACAGATTGGTCGGCTCGCCGTAGCCTTTCTCAGCCAGATAACCTAAGGCGTAATAAGAGAATATATTTTCATTCTGGCTAACCGTCCGCAAAAACTGCTGTTTTGCTTCCTTGTACTTGCGCTCCTTAACGTATCCACTTAGCTCAACTCCTTGATTAAGCATTGTGACGGCACTATCGAGCCGGTTTGTTACCCGGTACACATCGGCTAGGTTCAACCAGGTATCATTGTTGGATGGGCTAATTTTCAACGCTTTCTGGTACTCGACCAGGGCTTCCGGGTACTTTTTTTGTTGATACATCGCGTATCCCATCCCTCTGTAGTAATACTCAGCCTGGCTGCGTAACGTCTGCGCCTGCCGGAAGTACGTTTCCGCTTTAGCATAGTCTTTTTTAATGGTATAGACATGCCCCAGGTTACCGAGCGCAAACGCTGAATTCGGGTTCAGGCGCAGGGCTTGTTCATGATCTTTGATGGCTTTGTCGTAATCGCCCTGTTCCAGAAACACATTCCCCCGGGCACTCACATACGTATCTTCTTCGGGGTCAAGCCGGATAGCTTTGTTAGCCGCTTCCAGGGCTTTGTCATATCGCTTTGTGCTTCTGTATATGTCTCCTAAATTGGCGTAGTAGTTGGCATTCAGGCTGTCCCGGTTGATCGCTTCCAGATAATAGCGTTCCGAGTTCGCCCAATCCGAAATCTGCATGTATTTATACCCCAACTCAGCATACGGACGGGCATCGTTGGCCCATTGGGTCATTATGCCGCTGAGGAGCGCATCTACTTTATTGGTCTCATAAATTTCGCTGTAGTAGTTGGCCAGGGTCATGCGGCTATCGATGTCGTTGGGGTCACTGTTGTCAACCGCCAGCTTATAATAGTACTCAGCCAACTGACGATTCTCCCGTTTGCGGTATAGGGCCGCGTATTGCTGATACACCCAGGTCAGACTGTATCGGTAGTAAGCGTCTTTTGTTGCATTACACAGCACCAGCGCCTGTTCCAGCATCTGCCGGCACTTCAGCGTATCGCCTTTGGCCAGGTATTGCTGAGCCACGTTGGTGTACGCCACATCTAATTTGGGATTAAGCTGAATACACTCCTCATAAAGTTTGATCTTCTCTTCCCGGTCGTTGATGGTGACAGCCAGATTATTACGGGGGTAGGTCCAGCGGGGGGCCAGTTCAATCGCTTTTCGATATGCTTTTCTGGCTTCCTCGGTCTGGCCCAGCTTTTCAAAGTTGCGGCCTAATGTATTAAACAGATAAGCCGCTTCGGGATCTAGCTGAACGGCCCGTTTGAGATCATTTACAATGGCCTGGCGCTGTTTCCGTTGCTCGTTCTGCGAGTTTCGGTAGATACCCAGGGTTATTTTTTGGGATTCGTTGAAGCTGGCCAGCCAGATTTGCTGGGCCTGCAGGCGCTTGTACTCATCGTCGGTGGGCTGCGATGCGTCCAGCACGTGCCGCATCATCCGGGCAGCCCGCTCATACTCGGTGGGGTCCTGTATGGGGCGTTCGTTCAGATAAACCAGCACCAGTTCCTGGGCATAATCCTGAAACGCAGCTTTCCACTGTCCCCGAATCTGGTTCAGCAAAGCCGGGGCCACGCGGTCGTCGCGCAGGATGTCGAAGTAGTGTAGTACGTTATCACCTGCCGGTTCTAAGTACCGACGGGCGGCCAGGGCTTTCGTGAACTGCTCATAGTGCCGCATCTGGGTGGGGTTGAGCTGGTCACCAATTAATTTTTTCTCATCATACTCGGCGTAGGCGATGGGCTGGGAGGCTCCCGTTTTTTGGTCGAGCAGGCAGTCGAATTCGGTTTTGCTGCCCCCCTGCCAGCCATTGAGCAGCAGATTGTTCTGATATTGCACCACCGGGTCCTGGCTGCCCTTTGTTTTCTCGCGCACCTTGCCCGGCAGGAAATCATTCATGTCGGCCAGGCTTATCCGATTATCTCCATCCTTGTCGGCTTCTTTGAGCAGCCCTTTTATCAGAAAATAGGTAAACACCCCGTGTCCTCCGCAGAGCGACGGATCTTCAGCGGCCAGTTGATTGGACCGTGATGCGAGAATCTTGATAACGTTTCCCTGTTGCTGACTGAGCCGTTCGTTGATGATGGTAGCCATCTGCTGGTTATTGGTACTATTCCCCGCATGGCAGGCATCCAGGATACAGATGGTGGTCGCTTTTTTAGTAACCGAGATCTGATTATTCATCAAGTCATCGACGTCGGTCATTTTGATGGCTCTGGAATCGTTCAACGAGGCCAGCGAGCTTTTGTAAGGAATCAGGTAGGCCTGCCCCCGGTTGATGCCGACGTTGTCAATGCCGCCATGCCCCGCAAAGAAGAAGATGACCAGGTCGTTTTCGTTGGCCTGGTCCCGGAGCCAGGCCAGCTTTCGTTCGATTTCAGCCCCAGTAGCCTGCTCGTTGAGTAACCGATGAATGTTTCCCGGCTTAGCCTGGTTGGGGTAAGCGGCCAGGAGGTAGGTGTAAAACAGCTGGGCATCATCGTCGGCAAATTCCAAATCCCGAATATCCCGGTTGCCGTAGGTGCTGACCCCAACAATCAGCGCGTAAATGTTTTTAAAGGTCGATGAGGTTTCTTCCGCGGCCGCCTGAGAGCCTCGTTTTTTATCGGTTGACTGAGCCCTAAGAGCCGAAGCTACACCGCTCAACATCAGCAGGGCGCAGCCTAATACCAGCACTTTTTTCATGAGTATCGGAGAGGTTAACGAGTTGGTTTGTTCTCAACAGAAAACGTCTTGCCGGCGGTCTGAACACCAGCTTTTCAGACCGCCGGCCCATGTACTGGTTCGGGCTGATTTACTGTTCTTTCTGCTGCTGATATTCGGTTTCGATCATCTTCATGATGAAGCCCGAAATCCACCCAATCTGACCGTTCCGGTGAAAATGAAACTCTTTGGTTTCAGGATTATTCCGACGACATTCTTCCAGGATGCCTCGTAGCAGGGTGGCGCCGGCAATGATTTCGTCGCGTTTGAAGATTTTTTCCCGAACGGTCTTCACATCGGCCTGTGCTTTTTTGAAAACGTCATCGCTGTCGATGCCGCTCATATCAGGATTCGTGAGCGCTTCGTAATTGCGGATGGCCAGGTCCTGAAACTTCAGCGCATCCTTGTAGCTGAACTGAACGACCGTTTTGTTGGTCTCCTGGGGGTGCAGGTAGGTAATCAGGGCATAGACTATCCCGCCGAACACGTATATTTTACGGCGGTTTTCAAACTCCGGCTTGCGCCCCAGTTCCCGCCCCACCACCGATTGCATCTCGTCCGTATATACCTGCTGGGCAGACTGGGCAACGGGTTTACCACTGTCCTGAATTTTGCGGGTCATGGCCGACGTACCCGGAAAGTCAACATATTCGAACTGATTATCCGCCGTGAAGTAGCCGCCCTTGGTGTTGCCGCTGCCAATATCGAGGGTGGCCGTTGTGAGCCATTCATTCTGGGCAATGGTTCCCCGGACGGTTAGTTCAGCCTCCGTAGCCGCGTCGATAAAAGGAATATCGTTGGGCCATACCGAACTTAGTTCCGATTTGAGGGCTTTGTTGAGGTCGGGCAGTTTGCTGGCATTTTCCAGCACGGTTTTCAGTCCGCTACTGCCTACGACAAAAACACGATTCCGGACGATGCTCCGTCGGTTGAGGAGTGTATCGAGGTAGCTGCGAACGGCTTTGGCGGTGGCGGCAAAAGCAGCAGGCGTCCCCTCGGCCGCCCCCGTGTTAATCGACTCCGCCTTGATAATTCTAAAATTCGGACGGCCATTGGATGCGTACTGGAGCGCAATTACCGAAACTTTTACCCCTCTGGCCCCGATGTCGATACCGCCGTAAATCTCCTCCTGTTTCTTAAGACCACCTACGAACTTCTGCAGGGCCAATGCGCTGACGCTGTACTTTCCTTTATACAGGTCAAACGCTTTGTTCAGGTAAAAGGTAGCCTGTGTTGCATCATTCATATCCCGGTACAGCCACCCCAGATTTTCGTAGGCTGCCGCCATCCAGTAGGCATCTTTGGCATTTTTGGCTCCGGCAAGTCCCTGGTTCAGATACTTAGCGGCCTGCGTAAACTGGTTAGCTTCCCTCAGCGTGTTGCCAGCCTTAATGTAGCGTAACGCCTGAGCCAAACCAGCAGCCGGTTGGGCCGATACCTTTACCGAAAGAGCAAACAGAAGAAGCAAACCGTAGATCGAGATTTTCATAGTAATTAGCGTTTGGCAGGGGTTACAACACGTTTATAGAACAGGTTAAAACTCGATGCGAAGTGTGGCCCGGTTAGGTGAGACAGAGCCGTGTTTGAAAAAGTAGGTGATTAGTACAGCGCTGAACGTCAGTACCGTCACGATTTGCTCAAAATCGGTTAGCCGACTGTATTTTCCAGTCGGCTCAGTCGTTCATGGCAGGTCGTTTACTGTTGTTTGTTGGCGTACTCTTCCCGGCAGATACCCAATGCACTCCAGGGCAAACTTCCCCCGGCGCCCGCCGATACGGAGCCAGAAAGAAAGCTTACTCTGGAAACCACAATCCACGTTCGGTATGGTGTATATACCCGTATTGGTGTCGAAGTAAATCTGACAGCCTGTTCTGCGCTACTGCTGGGCGCAGTATAGACTGATCAGTTATTGGCTCTTCTGTCTTACTCGTTGAGTCGGTACCCTGGGTTCATGGAATGGCCTGTACTATTGCTTCCTGTACAGGCTTTGGTTCTTTAGCTGCGGACTGTGGTGAAGAGCCTGAGGCTCACCATTGAGATGGCAAGACCGTTTACTTATTGTACAGAAATCCGTTGCTTTCCCAGGCTCTCTGATATATTCCGAACAGGGTGAGAAAAGTAACAGCCTGGGAGGGCTTTTTCTAGGAATATTTATTGAGTATGAATGAATTATTGATGGCTCACACATTCTGCACTGCATTTACCACCGGCCAGCTCGGCCATTTTCGACTGGTCAGCTATTTAATACCCGCGTTGATCGGTAAGGTGGCGAAGGGTAGCTGGCGGTTGTGATAGAGCAGAAACGTCCAGTTCCCGGCTTCGCCCTGCTCGACCCACCGTTTGCGCGAATCCCGGGCGCGTTTACCGTCGTAGTCGTTCTTGTAAGCAACGTTTCGCCGAAGATACCCGAACTGGGGCACCTCGTCGGCTCCGTAAAACAGGGTCTCGCTGCCCTCCCGAATGGTTATAGTCTGATGAAAAGGCGTATGCCCCCCGCTCACGGCGTACCATATCTGGTCGTTCAGCTGGCCTTCGTCCGTATGCAGCCACTCGACCTGAGGGTGATTCTCCAGCACCCGTAACGTGGGGGCGTGGTACGACGGGTTACCGGTTTGCTGACGGGCAAACGCCAGCTCCCGCTCCTGCACGTAGTAGGTCGCGTTCGGGAAATTCAGTGCAAACTGGTCGTCGCTCAGCCAGTGGCCGATGCCGCCCGTATGGTCTTTGTGCAGATGCGACAGAATCACCTTACTGATCTGACCGGGCGTAACCCCCTCCCGCTCCAGGGCCGTCAGAATCTGCAGCTGGCCATCGCGGCTGTAGCCGAGTCCGGTATCGAGCAGGATGAAGTCGGTCTGCGTACAGACCAGAAACGGCTGTACCGCCACCACCACCCTGCCGGCCAGCTCGGGCGATGATACGTCGGTTTGATCGTCGATGGGCGTAAACACCTTGTCGGCATTTACCGTAAACAGTCCTTCGCGGAGTGCGGTGGTTTTCACAGATGAACAGACAATAAGACGTGAAGATGGGCAGGCGCTTGCGGAGCCGGGCTCGCAGCCACTAACCGGCCTGTTGGTGGCAAACCTACGAAACTAACCCGATAGACGGGCCCCATTGCAGTTCACCAACGGTCGAGGCCCCGTCACTGCCGGGCAGCTGAGGGCTGCTGCCTGCCGGTTTTAACCACCGCTTACAAAGATTAGCGACGAAACTGGCGAAGGCCGACTATCTTTCGCGGTTTTCGTTTTACCCTGTAGACGTGCCGGATTTCAAAAAACCGACCTGGTCTGACAGATTTTTTCACCCACACCGTTAACCCTCTAGCAAGCATCCTTCTTGTATTCATCCATGGCCAATCAGCCAACGACCTGGCTTAGTAAACTGGGCAAGCTCCTGGTCCCGACCAGCGACGCCCAGTCCAACCCGACCGCTACCGTTACCAACACGCGGATTCTGCACGAACTGGTTGCCTCGTTCGAGGATTCCATCCGGCGCGAGTCCGTCGGGTCCAGCCTGCTGTTCAACGCCCATTTTCTGATCATTCTGCACCCCGACACCTACGAGGAACGGCAAAATGCGTTTCCGGTCATTGTCAACGAAGCCGTCAATGCCTTCAGGGCTAGTATCGACGCGCAGCAGCCATCGTATGAACGGGTGGTGCCGGTAGCGTCCAGCTGGTTTTTTAAGTTCGGGGGCGGGCGCGAGTTCGGTGGTGAGCCCGTCAGCCCGACCGATGTGTTCGTGGTGGGGGCGCTGACCGGTATTCTGCCCGGCAACGCACAGAGCCAGACGCCCGACCGGCTCAACGTGACGCGCCGGGTTCGGCAAACCAACCGCTACGAAAAGGTAGACGTAGACCTGAACATGTTCCAGCATATCGACTTCCGCGAGCCGGGCGCGTTTGTGGTTCGGTTTGGGTTCGACACGCCCGCGTCCCCGGCCCGGCCGGCGGTAGGCAGCGGCACCCGCATGGCTCCCAGCCAGCCCCAGAAACCCGGCGATGTGCTGGCCGAGATATCGTATTATCTGGCCGAACTGAATAAGGAAGGCAGCTGCCGGATGCGAGACCGCGAAATCGTGATAGCCCGCAAAGAACCCGACAACCAGCATTTCCCGAACTACCTGCTGCTCGAATCGGCCTACGTCTCGAATCCCCACGCCCGGATTCGCTACCACGACGCTTCCGATTCGTTTCAGATAGCCTCGTTCAGCCGCAACGAAACCCGGGTCAACGAGCAGCTGATTGCGCGAAGCGAACCCGCCAGTCCGCAGTGGCACCCACTGCCCGATACGGCGCAGGTGTTGCTCAACAACATGGTTACCCTTCATTTTCAACGTACAGTCTGACCTATGCTCGATGCCCTGCTTGCGGTGCTGCTGCTCCTGTTTGTCGTCGCCCTCGTCGTTCAGCACTTCCGAAACCTGCCCCGGTAAGTGATGATTTGTGATTGAGTGATTTGTGGATGGCGATTGAGTGGGGGCTGTGGAGGTATGGTTTGCTCCTGGTAGTTTTACCCTTTCGTTTACCCCCGGCCCCATAAAGGGGTTGTTTGGGGAAGTGTTGATAAAAAGGTAAAGCCGTGAAGAGACCGGATTTTCACCCCCCAGCCCCCTAAAGGGGGAGTTAGCTCCGCCGAATGGGCTCCCCCTTTAGGGGGCTGGGGGGCGAAAAAGGCAGCCTTTCGAGCCGACTAAAGTCAGCAACTATCTTCCCCAAACAACCTCTTAGCGGGTTGGGGGGTGTGCAGGTAGCCAACAGAAGTCAGAAAATGCCCGACCCAAACAATTCCTTCGGGAGTAGTGCCTGGGGGTAAACGAGGTACCTATACAGTTATTAACCAGTAACCGAATTCGATGTCGTTAGAAATTACCGGTCAGACCGATGTCGGCCAGCGCCGAACCGATAACCAGGATACGTTTATCTGCGCCCCGATCTGGGCGGAAGGCAGTGCGCTGCTGGCGGTGATCGATGGCGTAGGGGGTTATGCGGGCGGAGATCAGGCTGCGGCCATTGCGCAGGAGTCGATTTCCCAGTACATGACCACCCCAACCGGAAACCCGCTGTCGATGCTGCGCGAAGCGGTCGTTTTTGCCAATAACCAGATCAACACCCGGCGGCAGCAGGATCGCGCGCTGGCGCAGATGTGCTGCGTGCTGACGGTTGCCGTAGTCGATAGCCAGTCCGGGAAACTTTTTTTTGCGCATGTGGGCGACACCCGCCTGTACCGCTACCGGCAGGGTACCCTCACCAAGCTGACCCACGACCACTCGCTGGTTGGGGTTCGGGAAGATGCCAGCGAGCTGACCGAAGCCGAGGCCATGCAGCACCCCCGCCGAAACGAGATTCTGCGCGAAGTCGGGTCGGCCGCCCACCGGGTCGACGATCCCGATTTCCTCGAATCGGGCGAATCCGATTTCCGGCCGGGCGATCAGCTCTTACTCTGCAGCGATGGGCTGACCGATATGATTACCCAGGCCCAGATCCGATCGGTGCTGGACCCGAAAAAAGCCCTTCCTGAAAAAGCGGCCGATCTGGTGCAGCTGGCCAACGACGCGGGCGGCAACGATAATATTACGGTCGTGCTGGCTACCAACACCGCCCAACCAGCCCGCCCGCCCATGGCCGACCAGCCCCAGTCGGACCGGGTGGTGGCACCCACCCCACTGCCGCCCCCCGCAACGGCGCCCGCTCCGGCACCCTCCGCATCAGCCCGGCAACAATCCGGCAACCGGGCGGGACGCTGGCTGGTGCTCGGCCTGCTGGCTGCGGGGGTGGCCGGGTTTGTATGGTACCAACATCAGGCAGCAGACCCGACCGGTACGGCCGAAAATGCAAGCGCTCCAGCCGACAGCCTGGCCAGCGGTGCGCCGGCAACCGAACTACGACCGGCCAGTCCGCTCGACTCCCTGCTTCGGGTGGCGTACCGGAGTGCCGACAAACGCCTGGTGCTGCCCCCCGACACCATCCGGCTCAACTCGCCCCTGCTCCTCGCCGATTCGCTGCAGAGCATTGTCGGCACGGAGCGGTTAACGGTACTGGTGCCCGCGGATACGATGCGGTCGGCCGTAGCGTTACGTATACTGCGTGCGGGACCGACTCGTTTAGAAAATATAGTAATCAGTGGCTTTAAGACAGGCATCGAAACCAGCCGCGAAACGAAGCTACAGCTCGTCAAGGTCCATTTTCAGCAGGTAGACCTGCCCATTCGCGCAGAAATCCGGCAAGACAGCTTCCAGAATGCCGTTATTCAGGTTAGCGTACAAAGCCAGACCGATTCACCCAAACCCGTACGTCCCTAATGTCCACCATACGATTCGACACCCGATTTCCTGGCTATGAGGTGCTGAGTGAGCTGGGGCGCAGCAACGCCCGTATCCTCAAAGCCCGTCATCTGGCCACGGGCGAGCTGGTGGCCATCAAGCACTTCGCGCTCAACACCGATGCCGAGACCATTCGCCGGTTCCAGCGGGAGTCGGCCATTATGACCAGCATTGCCCATCCAAATATTGTCAAAGTGCGGGAGGTGCAGGTCGAAGCCGAGCTGCCTTACATCGTTATGGAGCTGATCGAAGGCGGTAGCCTGAAGAACCTCTTTGCCGGTCAGCAACGCATCGACGTACCCACGACGATTCGGCTGGGGTTACAGATGGCCAGCGCGTTCAAAGCCATCCACCCGCAGGGCATCATCCACCGCGATATAAAACCGGAAAATATCCTGTACCGGCCCCTGCCAAGCGGTGAGCTGCATTTTCTCCTCACCGACTTCGGCGTGGCGCGGCTGCATGAACAGTCGACCACCCTGACCGGCCAGTCGCTGATGACCTATGAATACGCATCGCCCGAGCAATTCAATGATCCCAAGGGGGTAGGCATCGCTACGGATTATTACTCGCTGGGGGTCGTGCTGTACGAATGTTTGCACGGCAGCGTACCTTTCGCGCTCGACGATCATTCGGGTATTGTCACGTTCATGAACAAGGTACTGACCGAAGCGCCCCCCGTGCTGACGGTCGACGCGGTCAGTCAGCCGCTCAGCCATTTTAATGATTTGTTGCGGGGGCTGCTGCAGAAAAAAGCCGCCGACCGGATTAGTGACCCCGACGAGCTGACGTGGCTGCTCAAACAGGCCGAGCTGAACTACCTGCAGGCCAACCGGGCCAGCAACGCCCGACCCGTTCCTATTCCGCCAACGGTGACGGTAGCGGGTCCCGCCTACACGCATTCGCCCGCCCCCGCCACCCCGGGAGCCGGGGTATCAGCCACAACACACACCGCAACGCGCCCTTCTCAACCGCCAGCCGAGCCCCCGGCCACGAATGCAGCGGCTGCCACACCGGCTCCGCAGCCCCGTCGGCCGCGTCAGTCGGTATCGGGTGGACTGTCGTGGGGGATACTGGCGTTGACCGTGTTACTGGCGGGCGCCGGTGTGTATTACTTCTTCCTGCTCCCGAAACAAAACGGCAACCGGCCAGAGACCAGCACCGAAGCGCCAGTAAGTACGGGCCTCGACGGTATCACCACCGACTCCGCTGCGCTGGATGAAGAGACCCTCCGGCAGCAACAGGAGGAAGCCGAACGGCAGCTCGCTCTGCGCAAACAGCAGGCAAAAGCCGCCGTTGGTGAACTGAGCGCCGAGGTGACCGATTTTAAGGTTGGCTTCTTCGGGGGCATCAAAAACGTGAAGATTCAGCTGCGCAACCCCAGCTCGGTTGACTTTGCGTCGGTGGCGGTACGGGTCAATTACTACAAGGACAATGGCGGCCTGTACAAGTCAGAAAACGTATTTTTCAGCCCCGTTGGCCCCAACATGACCCTGACCCGTACGGCCCCCAACAGCGACCGGGGCGTTCGGGTTACCTGCAAAGTGATTAATCACCAATTTGCGCCCGACCTGGATTCGTTGATGACGATTATGGAAAGCCCCGACGATGACGAATCCGACGAGTCTGACTCCCTCGATTGATCGTCCCGGACCTGCTCCCTTCATCTGATGCGCACAAGCACCACCGTTTGACTGTATGACCCCAGCTTCCCCTTCGTCAGGACGTTTGTATCTGCTCGGTGCTTCCGGCATGCTCCTGCTGCTGTTTGCCCGGCTGTACCTGAATCTGTACCCTGACCTGAACCGCGCCACCGACGCCCTGGCCAGCGGGCAGGCCCTCACCCTGACGCCCGGCCTCAAACCGGCCGCTATCCAGCGGTTGCTCAATAGCGGCAACTACTATACCGATCCAAAAGACAGAGCGCTGGTTGCCGATTCGCTGGCTACCAAACTCAACCAGTACGGTGCGCCCGAGAATCTGGGGGCGATCAACAAGCGACAGTTCGCCGTGCTGGCTCCCGTGGCCTGGCGCAGCCGGATTGGCGGGGTCGATTTTCAGAGTCGGCTCCAGGCATCCCGCCAGCAGATGGGGTTCGATTCGGTATTATACCGGCAGGAACAAACCAGTCCGCGCCCGTATGCCGCTAGCGTCAGTGCCGGTACAGGCACGGTAGGCCTTTCGGGCCGGGTTCTGCGCGACGACCAACCGATGGCCGGCGTACTGGTGCAGCTCAGGCAACACCCCGCCACGGCCCGCCCCGATACCCTGCCCGACCGCTTCACCTACGCCCGAACCGATACCGACGGCCAGTTTTCCTTCACGGGTCTGACCGACGGATCGGGCTACAGCGTGGTGCCGATGAAACCCGGGTTTGAGTTCGGGAGCCGCAAAGGAACCAGCCGGCTCAGCCGCGATCCGCAGTTTTCGTTTACCGGCCGACCGCATCAGCTCCGGCTCATTGGCTCTGTCGTTTACGGCCAGCTCAAGACCGATCATGCCTTTACGGTACGAACGCCCTCGGCCTTCACCGCTCAGTTCTGGGCCATAGCCGGCCTGTTTCTGCTGGCGTTCTGGGCCGTTCAGGGGTTCTGGTCGCTCCGGCGGTTTGCGCCCGACCCGCTGCTGCTACCCGTGCTGATGCTGCTGACGGGCATTTCGATACTGACGCTGCTGGCCATTCAGAACCCGGTGCAGGATATGCTCTACGCCTGGCAAACGCTACAGGGCGTAGCCGCCGGGCTGACTGGTATGGCGGTTCTGTCGCAGCTGAATGTGGGTCGTTTTTACGCCGACTGGCGGTTTGACTGGCTCGTTACGTTCCGAAGCCGGTCGTCGGTGCGGCTGTCGGGCTGGACCTGGCTGGTTCTGGCGCTGGGGCTGGCGTTCCTCACCCTGCTGATCGGGTCGGGGCCAGAAGGCAGTGGCGTTCGGGTTAACCTGTCGGTGCTGGGGTTGACGTTTCAGCCCAGCGAAATCACCAAATACCTGCTCCTGCTGTTTTTTGCCGGGTTCTTCGCAGCCCATGAGCAGCAGCTTCGGCAACTGCCCGACCTGCGCTGGCGATTTGCCGTGAGCGCCGGCGCGCTGGCCGGAGCCGGGATTCTTATGCTGCTGTACCTGCTGCTGGGCGACATGGGGCCAGCGCTCGTTGTGTGCTTTACCTTTCTGCTTTTCTACAGCATTGCCCGCGGTAACCTCCCCCTGACCCTGGCCACCGGGCTGGGCTACGGCGTTGCGCTATGGTTTTTACCGGGCAGTCTGGCAACGCTCTTGACCCTGGCGACCCTGGTTGCCTACATGGTCTGGCAGGGCGAAGCGCGGTCGCGGACGGCACTGGGCTGGGCCGCTCTGCTGACCGAGGCCCCGGTATTGCTGCTGCTCGTCATGGCCATGTTCACCTTCGGCGATCAGCTGCCTTTCGTGGGCGACCGGCTGGCCGACCGAAAAGCCATGTGGCTCAACCCCTGGGACAACGACGTGTACGGGGGCGATCATCTGGCCCATAGCTTCTGGACCCTGGCATCGGGTGGCTGGACCGGGCAGGGTCTCGGCAAAGGATTTGCCAATGCCATGCCAGCCGCCCATACCGATATGATACTGCCCAGCGTAGGCGAAGAGCTGGGCGGGCTGGGCGTCATCGCCGTATTTCTGCTGATGGGGCTGCTGCTTCATCGGCTCTTTCTGCACGCCCGCCGGGCTGGCCAGCCATTCAGCTTTTTCCTGGTGGCCGGTATCGCCATCTCGACCGGTATCCAGTTTCTGATCATCGCCAGCGGATCGCTCGGGCTACTGCCCCTGACCGGCATTAGCGTACCGTTTCTGAGTTATGGCAAAATATCCCTGATTATCAACCTGCTGGCCATGGGGGTCGTTTTCAGCGTGGCCAACCGACCCGGCCAGGCCGAACAGCGGCAGTATCTGGAGAAACAGTATGACGTAGTACTGATGGCCGGTATCGCCGGTTTTTTGCTGGGAGTAGTCATCCTGATCGGCAGGCTGATACCGGTTATCGGCTGGCGGGGCGACGAGTACATTGTGCGGCCCGCCCGGGTCGTTACCCGCACCGGCGATCCGGTCTATAGCTACAACCCCCGAATCGAGCGGCTAACGCGCGTGCTGGCTTCGGGTACGCTCTACGACCGGAATGGGCTGGTCCTGGCCACCAGCTCACCGCAGCTGATCAACCAGCAGCGCGCCCGGCTGCGGCAGAGCGGGCTGGCCCCCGAGGAGTTGTCCCGCCTGACCCAGAAACGGCTGCAACGCTATTACCCGTTTGGCGAGCAGCTGTTTTTCTGGACCGGCGACCTCAATACCCAGCTTTTCTGGGGGCAGAGCAACGGCTACTATGCCGAAGCGACCCACTTCAGCGAGTTGCGCGGCTTCAACAGCCGCCCCCGAAAAACAACCCTGGTTGCCACCCGCTACCGCGCCGACCGGTTCAGCCCGTCAGTTCAGCAGACCCGCACCCTGTCGGTCTACGACTACCGGGAGCTGGCCCCGGCCCTGCGGGCGGGTATCGACAGCCGCGAGGTGGAGCAGCGCAAAGCCCGCAACCGCGATCTGCACCTGAGCGTCAACGCCGAGTTACAGGTTAGTCTGCAAAAGGCCCTCGCCCAGTCGGACTTTACGACCAAACGGCTGTCGGTTGTGGTGATGGATGCGGCATCGGGCGATGTGCTGGCCTCGGCCATGTACCCGCTGCCGAACCTGAAAACGCCCGAAACGATGCTGTTACCCGATCGGGATCGGCTCAAACTGTCCTATCTGGTCACCGAACGCGACCTGGGTATGACCTACGCTACCGCCCCCGGCTCAACCGCCAAGATCCTGACGGCAATGGCCGCGTTCAACAAGCTGGGCACGTCGGCGTCTGAAGTCAGTTACCCCATTTCGTGCGCGGAGATCATCCGGCGCGGCACGCGGGAATCGGAACCCTGCGGTGAAACCGTCGACATGCGCCGGGCTATTGTCCGGTCAAGCAACGTTTACTTTATCCGGGCCGCCAACGACAACGCCCTCGACAGCGAACTCGCCGACCTCTACCTGGCCACGGGGATGAATGTCGACCTGATGGGAGGCTATTCGTTCGCGGATACGCATACCGAAGCCGAGCAGCAACAGATACGGCAGCACTGGCGCGACTCGTCGTTTGTCGTTCGGCGTAACTTATACCAGAGCACCCGGTACCCCCGCCGGTACCGCAGCGAGTTTTCGGGGCTGGCCTGGGGACAGGGAAAACTGACCTCAACGCCCGCGTCGCTGGCCCGGATGGCAGCGGCTATCGCCAACAGCGGGCGCATGCAACCCTCGCGCTACGTGCTGAAACGGGCCGGCAAGTCACAACCCCTGCTCCCCGCCAAACCCCTGGCCCGACAGGCCGACTATGCTCAGCAACTGACCTCGTTCATGATCGAACAATCGAATCCGGGCGGACGGGCTAAAATCAGTGTGGCCCGGGTAGCCGGTAAGACTGGCACCCCCGAACGCATCGTGCAGGGCGAACAGCAGAACGACGGCTGGTACGTTTTTTTTGCCCCGACTCCCAACGGCCGTTCGCATACCGTCACGGCCATACGGATCGAGCTGGGTGAGTCGTCGGCCGATGCCGTGCAGCTAGCCAACGAGGTAGTGGCACCGATCCTGAACCAGCGGAATTACCTGGGGAGTTTTTAACCTATAAACCTGACTAACAGCTCCCCGACCAATCCGGCGGGCCGGGCCAACGATACCTTACTGCGATGAGTCTACTGGAAAACCTAAAAAACTGGTTCGGGTTCGGCTCCCCCGGGTCGCGCCCCACGGCTACCCTAACAACGGAGTCTCCATTGCCGGACAAACCGGTTGCTGCCCACCCTGTGCCCGCACCTGCCGGGCCTCCGCCCGCAGCTCAGCGTCGGGAGCAGCTGATCCGGTTTATTGTCAGCAAACTACGGATCTATCAGAACGAGCCGGATACGGTTCCCGTCGGCATTCGGCTGGGTATCCTGAGCAGCGATCCGGAAGAACAGGCCTTGTACAAGGTGGCGTTATGGGCCAGCCAGCCAGGGAAATTTCAACAGGAACTGAGCCGACAACTGGCCGACAACTACATCACACTGCCCAAAAACTGGCTGTTCGATTATACCTTCTTCGCCGACGAGCTGCCTGCCAGCACCTACCGCGACGGCAACATCAGCCTGTTCATCGTCGATAGCTCGAAACCTGACGATACGCCCGTACTGGGCAAACTCATCACCCTGGTGGGCCAGACAAGGCAGCCTGAATACCTCCTCGATCCCACCCGGCAAACCAGCTTCTGTATTGGACGCGGACAGACTACCCAGACTAACTCGGGCCGGGTTCGCACCAACGATATCGTTATCGTCAATGACGACGATCCCGATTTCGACGCGCAGCGAGGAAAGGGCAATGGCGCCGTTAGCCGGGCCCACGCGTCGATCCGCTACGATAGCGTTCAACGGCGCTACGCCCTGCTGGTCGATCCGGGCGGCTTGCCCGCCAGTGGTAATAAAACCAAGATTATTCACCCGGATGATACCATCGAGCGGGCCGATATCGCCACCCTGGTTTACCCGCTTCAGTCGGGTGACCAGATCGAACTGGGCGGAGAGGTGCTGTTGCTGTTTGAGCTCCAGTAGTTACAGTTTCGTGAAATCGACGGGGTAGCTCATGAGCCCCGGCAGACGGCGACGATCGACAACCATTTTCAGTTGATTGACCGGCATCATTTTGCCGTCGAGCAGGCGTTTGGTTGGGGCAAAAACGGGCACTTCCCAGTAGGCGCCGTTCCACAAAGCGCCTTCGAGGTTGCCGATCTGAGTGGTTAAATGAGGGTCGTTGCGGAAGCTAACAGTAAAGTAGAGATCACCAGGTTTGTGGTTAACAAAGATCGTTGGACGTGTTGCCATGGTGCAGATAGGTATAAGTCTTCACTAAGGTTTTTTTGTTACTCAATACTTACGAATGGATCCATAAAGTAGTTTTTAAGAGTCACAAAATAAATTTACAAAACATAAAAAACCGCCTTATTTTCGAAAATAAGGCGGTTTTTTATGTAAAAAAAAGTTTACATGTTTATACAACATACTGATTACTAACCAATTCAGCAGTAGTATCAATGCTGTAAGTAATACTATTTTGAACCGAAGAGGCCGATCACCTGGTCATCAACCGGCGCGGGGGTTAATAGCCTGTATTTTGGGTCAGATTAGGGTTGACATCCCGCTCGGCCTGAGGAATGGGGAAGCGCTCGCTGATTCCTTCCCGGAAGTTAGTTTTGCCAATCGAACGCATGAAAGCCGCAGCATCGCCCCACCGTACCAGATCGAACCAGCGGTGACCTTCCATACCCAACTCTACCCGGCGTTCATCTTTGATTACCTGCCGAAGCTGGACCTGCGAAAGTGACGAACTCAGGGCCGGCAGCCTGACGTCCGGACGGGCCCGTACCTGATTGATAGGCGCCAGCGCTTCTGCCGTTTTGCCCGACTCATTCAGGGCTTCGGCATACATCAGCAACAAATCGGCATACCGCATCAGGATGAAATTTTTCGGGTCGTCGCTTCGGCCGATGTTCGCTCCTTTACCCACTACGTACTTACGCGAGCCGTAGCCAGTCGATGACGAAGCCGGATTGAACGTAATTCCCTGAAAAACATCGCCCGCCTGAAAAATTGTGAAGCCTTTCCGGGGATCGTTAGCCGCAAACGAGCTTACAAAGTTCTGGGTAGGCTGTGCCCAGCCGTAGCCGCCGTCCAGCGTGAAGCCCGAGCCACGGGGCGCGTCGTAGTTGTTGGTCGCGTTGCCCAGACCGCCCAGAAACGAGGCATACTGAATCTCGAAAATAGACTCCCGGTTGTTTTCCGTAGCCAGTTCGAAATTGTCGAAGTAACGATCTGTGAGGCTGTAGGCGCGTGAATCGACAACTTCTTTCACCTTGCTGGCGGCTTCGGCCCATTGCTTCCGGTACAGGTAAACTTTGGCCAGAAACGCCCTGGCTGCTCCCTGCGTAGCCCGCCCCAGATCAGCGGCAGCGTAGGTAAGCGGCAGGCTTTTCTCGGCTGCCTGAAAATCGGCGACGATCTGCGCATATACCTGATCGGCGGGGGTTCTCGACACCAGAAATTCGCTGGCGTTGAACTGCGGTTTGGTAATCAGCGGTACGTCGCCGAAAAGCAGCACCAGGTAGTGATACGACAGCCCCCGCAAAAACGACGCTTCGGCCAGAATCCGCGCTTTCAGGCTGGCGTCCATCGCGATGGCAGGCACCCGTTCGAGCACCAGGTTGGCCCGGAATACGACCTGATACAACGATGTCCAGGAGCTTCTGACGGCCGGATTATCGGCATTTACGGTAAAATTCTCGATCGCTACCCAGTTGGCATCATCGCCATAGGTATTTGAATCGCCCGCCTGGTTATTGCCGTAATAGGCAAGACCAAACTGACCAACGCCATTGTACATCAGTGGCTTGTAAGCCGCGTTGATGGCCCGGACTGCATCGTCGGCAGTCTGGTAAAAGTTATCGGCCGTCACCGCATTCAGCGGTTGTTTTTCCAGGAAATCATTCTGGCAACCGGCCAGGCAGAGTGCGGCTGCTACGAGTATCTTTTTCATAGAGATTATGGTTGGGGAACCCGTTAAAAATCGATGTTGATACCGCCCAGGATGGTACGGGGCTGCGGATAGGTCATCAGGTCGGTGAAGTTATTATCGATACCCGCCCCCACTTCCGGGTCGAACCAGGGATAAGGCGTAAGTGTCAGTAGGTTCTGGCAGCTGGCGTACACCCGCAGCCGACCCAGTCCCAGCGTCCCTTTCGGCAGGGTATATCCCAGCTGCAGGTTACGTATCCGCATGTAACTGGCGTCATATACCCAGAAACTAGACGTACGCCGGTTGTTGCTGGGGTCGCCCCAAACCAGCCGGGGCACGCGGTTACTGGTTCCCGGTCCGGTCCAGCGGCTCAGGTAATCGGCGGTTGTGTTGTCGAAGTTGTCCATGAGCCGTCGACCACCGGTTCCGTCGAGGTAGAGTTCACGCCCCTGGATGCCCTGCACAAAAATGCTCAGGTCGAACCCTTTGTAGCTGGCATTGGCCGTCAGACCGTACGACAGGCGCGGAATGGTATTACCGATATAGTCACGGTCAAGGTCATTGATGATGCCATCACCGTTTATATCTTTCCATTTGATGTCGCCGGGCTGGGCATTCTGCTGCCGGGCGTGACCGTCAATCTCGGCCTGATTCTGGAAAATACCCTCCTGCACATAGCCGAATATGGAGTTGATCGGCTGCCCCTCGGCGGTTTTGAACACGCCCGAGATAATGGGCAGACCCGCCAGCGAGATCACCCGGTTCTTAATGGTTCCCATATTGGCGCTCACGTCCCAGCGAAACGGACCTGCGTTTTGCCGGTAGGTGACGGCCAGCTCGAAGCCCGAGTTACGCACGGCCCCCACGTTCTGGTACGGCGCGGTGGTAACCCCCGTAGTCCCCGGAATAGGCACCTGCACCAGCATGTCGCGGGTATCCTTAATGAAGTAGTCGGCCGTTACCGACACCCGGTTGTTGAGCAGGGCCAGGTCAATACCAATATCCTGCATCGTAGTAGTTTCCCACCGGATATCCGGGTTTCCCAGTGCCGTGGGAGCTACCCCCGGCGCCACCGTCTGGCCGCTGCCGAGCACGTAGTTCTGACCCAGGTTCAGACCCGTCGTGAACGAGTACAGCCCGATCTCCTGGTTACCGAGCTGGCCCCAGCTGGCCCGCAGCTTCAGGTCGTTGATCAGCCGCACATTTTCCATAAACGGCTCACCCGAAATACGCCAGCCGGCCGCGAAAGACGGGAACACCCCATACCGATTACCCGCCCCAAAGCGCGACGACCCATCGACCCGGAGGTTGGCTGAGAGCAGGTACTTCTCGTCATAGTTGTAATTAACCCGGCTCAGAAACGACCGAATCGACCATTCGGATGCGCTTCCCCGGGCCCGGTCGTTCAGCGCACCCGCGTCCAGCACCCGAATGTCATTATTGGGGAAACTCTCGCGGTGGGCCGTGAAATTCTCGAAGCGGTTAGACTGCTGGGTAATACCGGCCAGCGCCGAAATACCATGTTTACCGATTTTCTTATCGTACGAGAGGAGGTTTTCGTTGAGCCACGTCAGGTTGATGACATTGGACCGGTCGAGCGAATTGACCGTATTGGTTCGACCGCCGAACGCGTAGGTAGGTACGAAATTGGTGCCGTTCTCAAAGATGATGTCAGTACCGATGGTAGCCCGAAACTTCAGTTCAGGAGTAAACTGATATTCGCCGTACACATTGCCGAGCAACCGGTAGCGGGCCAGGTCGTTCTGAAACAGGTAGGCGCTCCCGAGCGACGAAAGGTATCCGATCTGTTCGCCGGGCAGGGTAGCATAGCCATAGTTCCCATCGGGCATGTATTTCGGAATCGTGGGCGAGAACCGAATGGCGTTCACGAAGGTCTCGTTCCACTGGCCGCTGGTCTGGTTACCGCGCGTCAGCGACAGGCTGTTGCCGAATCGCAGTTTTTTAAGCACCTGGTGGTCTGAGGTAACGTTCAGCGAGTACCGGTCGTAGCCCACGCCGATGCCGATACCGACCTGATTGAAGTAGCCCAGCGATACGGAATACTGCGATTTCTCGGACCCACCCGATACCGACAGATGGTAGTTCTGAATGGGAGCCGTCTGGAAAATCTCCCCGATTTTATCGTTACCCACTCCCAGCGAATCCGGATTATTCCAGTAGGGAGCCAGACCGGCGTTTCGACGGGCTTCGTTCTGTAACGTCGCAAACTCGCGTGCGTTAGCCATCTTCGGCAACCGCCAGGCTTTCTGGGTGCCGTAATACATGGAAAAGCTAACCCGCCCAACCCCAGCTTTGCCTCGTTTGGTCGTGATCAGCACCACTCCGTTAGCGGCCCGGGCGCCGTAAATAGCCGACGAGGCCGCGTCTTTCAGTACCGTCATCGACTCGATATCATCGGGGTTGATATTGGCAATGCCGCCATCGGTAATAACGCCGTCGATAACGTACAACGCATTGCTGTTACCAGTCGTGCCAACGCCCCGTACGCGAATGATGGCATTGTCGCCAGGTTTGCCGGTGTTCTGGGTAACCTGTACTCCGGCAGCCCGACCCTGCAGCGCCTGGCCCACGTTCGTATTGATGGTATTATCGAAATCACCGGCTGAAATGGCCGACACGGCTCCCGTCAGGTCGGCTTTGCGCTGGGTTCCGTAGCCCACGACGACCACTTCATTGAGTGATTTGCTGTCGGTCCTGAGGGTTACATCGACCGTAGACTGATTGCCGATGGGTATTTCCTGGGACACATAGCCGATAAACGAGAACACCAGCACCGTCCCTGTCTCGTCGGGGATACTCAGCCGAAAGGCGCCATTGGCATCGCTGGAAGTACCGCGGGTAGTGCCTTTGATCTGGATGTTGACCCCCGGCAACGCTTCCCCGTTATCACCGGTTATTTTCCCCGTAACAGGCCGGTCAGCCTGCAAGGTTGATGAGTTTATCCTGACCGAATGGTTAGAAGCGGCATAGACCGACAGACCGTTGCCTGTTCCGAAGAATAGTATACAGGCCGGAAGCGCGGACAATTTCCAGACGCGTAAAACGTGCTGTTTCATAAGTTGATAGGTGAAAAAAGGCCTGAAATAGAAAGCAGTATCCGCCCCTGGGCAGGACAGAACACATGAAAGAAATACACTGATAATCAGAAAGTCCGGCCAGACAAGTCAATTCTAAATAGAACGATACAAAGGAAAAGTATTTCTTAATTTATAGGGTTTATATATTATCTGATTAGTAAGTTATTTTAACCTTTCACAGTATTTAACCCTTGTTAAGTAGGAATAATCTTATAAACCTTACCCATAGCTTCGTCAGTCGCCCACTACAAGCCCTTCAATACCTGAGCAAAACAAAAAGCCAGCAAACAAGACTGTTCGCCGGCTTTCAACCACTTATGATTTACGCCTTACTTACACGATCCGGAGGCAGTGGGCATAGTCGCCGGTTTTACGGGCTGGCAGCGTTACTTCCAGCGCTTCGGCCGTTCGGTTTATAGACAATGGGCCGGTATGTCCCATCAGTTCAACCTGTTTTACGGATTGGTCCCGGGCCGCGGCTGCGTTGGTGCCCAGGTTTTTAATACGCACGACACCACTGGCCGGCCATCCCATCACAATCGCATACAGGGTATTCCCTTTCTGGGTAAACCGAATATCTTCGGGGCCAAACGGTTTTCCTTTTCCTTCGTTAAAGCCCTGGGCACTGAGCGGAGCGGCCGATTCGAGGGCGGGGCCTTCGCCAAATACCCGCCACGGACGGGTCCCGAAAATGCTTTCCTTATTGACAGCCATCCAGCTGGCTATGCCTTCTACCACCGCCGTTTCTTTTTCGTCGATGCTGCCATCGGCGCGGACAGGTACGCTCAGGAGGAGGTTACCGTTTTTGCTGACCACATCGGCCAGGGTATGAATCACCGTCTGGGGCGTCTTGTACCGGTTACCCTCGTAGACGCGCCGGTCGTAGTGCCAGCTCCCGATGCAGGTGTCGGTTTGCCAGACAAAGGGCTCGATCTGGTTCGACTGGCCGCGCTCAATGTCCCAGACCATGCATTTCTGCTGGTCGGGCGTCAGAATTTTGCCATTCACGACGGCTTCCAGCTTACCACCGTGGCGCTTCATGTTGCTGTTGTACAGGTGGGCCGCAATCCGCAGCCCCGCATCGCTGACCGGCCAGAGTGGTAGCGCCGTATCATCGAAATAGACCACCTCGGGTTCGTACTTGTTGATCAGGTCAACGGTGCGGTTGTAGAATTTTTCGATGTACTCGCTCGTCGGTACATTGGCGCCGTTCCCCCACTCCCACTGCCGGTGGATGGTATTGGTTTTTTCACTTCCCTCGCTCAGGGCGTGGTTCTGGGCATACAGTTCCTGCGGGTCGTAGCCTTCCCACCAGGTACCTTTTCCGTCGGCTTTGGTCAGCTTTCCGTCATAGGGTACGCCCGCCAGCGGCCCGTTTTTGTCGGCGCGCTGGGCGGTTTCGTACCAGGTCCAGGCATGGGCAGCGTGTATACTGACCCCAAACCGAAGCCCATGCTGACGCGCAGCCCGGGCCCAGCCCCCGATGATATCTTTCTTGGGCCCCAGCCGGGTCGAGTTCCAGGACTGGTACTTGCTGTCGTAGTTGTCGAAATTGTCGTGGTGATTCGCCATCGCCATGAAATACTGCGCCCCGGCCCGTTTGTAGAGGCTCAGTAACTGATCAGGATTCCAGTTTTCGGCTTTCCACTGATGAATAACGTCCTTAAAACCAGCTTTGGAGGGATGGCCGTATTTCTCGACGTGGAACTTGTAGTCGTTGCTGCCTTCGTCATACATCGATCGGGCGTACCAGTCGCCATGTTCGGGCTGGCATTGGGCGCCCCAGTGGGCCCATATGCCAAACTTCGCATCGCGGTACCAGTCGGGTACGCTATACTGCCGGAGCGACTCCCAGGTGGGCTTGAACTTTCCCGTTGCCATTGGCTCGCCAGGGCCAGACCAGGCAGCGGGGCGTGCCCAGGCGGGCAGCTGTGACAAATACCAGCCGGGTACGAGGCCCCCTATCCCCTTCAGGATGTGTCGTCTGTTCATTAAAATACTGGATTAAGGGTTTACGAATAATCAGTTTGTATTGATCAGGGTAGGCTCACCATGGCTTTAATCACACCCGTGTCGGGATCGAGCCAGCTGCTGAACTGCTCACCAACCTGATCGAACAGAACCCGGTGGGTGATGTAGCTGGAAGCCTCGATATGACCAGCCCGGATGGCGTCGATGACCTGATCGAAATCGGCACGGGTCGCGTTGCGGCTGCTCATGAGGGTGGCTTCCCGTTTGTGAAATTCAGGGTGGCTGAAGCTGATGAGCTGCCGCTGAAGACCGACCAGTACGTAGCGGCCACCGTGGGCCAGATAGCTGAAACTCTGCTCAATGGCGTTCAGATTACCGGTAGCATCAATAATCACCGTCGGCATGTCCCCGCCGGTATAGGCACTGATCGCCTGATGAGCCTCTTCGGTACGGGGGTTAACCGTACGGGTCAGCCCAAGCTGCTGCCGACAGAAACCAAGCCGGCTGTCGTTAACGTCCAGCGCTGTTACCTGCGCGCCGGCCAGTTGCGCAAACGCGATGATGCCCAGGCCGATGGGCCCCGCGCCGACCACCAGCACGTGCTCACCCGCCTGTACGCCCGCCCGCCGAAGCCCGTGCACCCCGATAGCCAGCGGCTCAACCAGCGCCAGTTCGTCGTAGGTCAGGCCGTGGCCATGAAGCAGCGCGTAAGCTGGCACCATCAGGTATTCGGTCATACCGCCGTCTATGTGGACCCCGCAAACCTGCATCCGCTCGCAGCAGTTGGTCTTGCCAACCCGGCAGGCTATGCAGCGGCCGCAGTGAAAGTACGGCATAATGGTAACGGCCTCGCCGGGAACGAAGCCCGTATCGCCGTCGACTTCGACCAGTTCGCCCGCCAGTTCGTGTCCCAGCACGCGCGGATAGCTGAAATACGGCTGCGTACCCTCATAGGCATGCAGGTCGGTGCCGCAGATACCGATTCGGGTGACCCGGATGATCGCATGCCCAGGCTGGAGCGCCGGCAGCGAGTCGGTTCGGTAATCCAGTTGACCAGGTGCGGTGCAGGTAAGTGTTTTCATACAGAAGGGCGCTGTGATCCCCAGCGCAAAGGACTACTATTTCTTTTTGCCGATTAATTAGTAAATTACCAACATAGTAAGCTATTTTAACCTGTTTACAACATTAAGACCCGTTTTTACGTGTAATAATGTAATGAAGCCTCAACGTTTACAGGTCGCCACGGCCCCCAACCGATCGTTCAGCGTTCGGCGTGACTACCTGCCCAACATCAACAGCCGCTGGCACTGCCATACTGAAGTGGAGCTGATTCACTTTCACCGGGGAAGCGGCACCCAGTTTGTCGGCGACAACATTCGCCGGTTCCACCCCGGAGATGTGGTGCTGGTTGGTACTAACCTGCCTCACTACTGGCACTACGACCGGGACGACGCGGCCGAAGCCAGCCAGCAACCTTATTCGACCGTTATCCATTTCACCGAAAACTTCTGGGGCGACCGGTTTCTGAGTCTTCCCGAGAACGCGGTGCTGAAAGCCGTACTGGACCGGGCCCGGCGGGGCATCCGGCTCACGGGTGAGGCCGGTCAGCGGGTGGCCGGCCTGATGGAAACGCTGTATAAAGCCGAAGGAACGTACCAGCTGATTGCGCTGATGGAGTGTCTGCTGTCGGCCAGCCAGGCCGACGAAAGCTGCCTGCTGGCGTCGATGGGCTTCCAGCACGAAGCCTCGGAGGTGGAACATGAGCGGATAAACACCATCTACGCTTACACCCTCAACCATTTTCAGGAAAAGATCCGGCTCGACGATGTAGCTTCGCTGGCGGGCCTGGTTCCGAATTCGTTCTGCCGCTATTTCAGGTCCCGAACCGGCAAGCAGTATACGCAGTTCCTGCTGGAGATCCGCATAGGCAATGCCTGCAAGCTCCTCATCAACACGAACATGAGTATCAAGCAGATTTGTTACGAAAGCGGGTTTAATAATTTTACCTGCTTCTATAAAAAGTTTAAGCACATTACCGGCAAGAGCCCCCTCCAGTACCAGCGCTCGTTTGCCACCAGGCCCCTGTAACCGATCAGAACGCTCCGGGCCACCCCGTTGCTGCCGGCCCAGCTCCGCCGGTTAGCCTTTGACGTAGGCGGTTGGCGTCTGCTTGTAAAACTCCCGGAACACTTTCGTGAAATACGACGGGGTTTCAAAACCCACCAGATACGCCGTTTCAGCCGCGCTATGACCCAGCCGGAGCAGATCGATGGCTTTCCGAAGCCGGTATTGCCGAATCAGCTCCACGGGCGAGAGGTGGGTGAGGTTATGTATTTTCAGGTACAGCGCTTTCCGGCTCATGGCCAGTTTATCGGCCAGCCATTCTACACTCAGGGTGGAGTCGTCCAGATGTTCTTCGATGAGCGTGTATACCTTTTTGAGAAACTGATCGCCGACGGTATCCAGTGGCGTGGCGCTATCGGGTTGGGCCAGCTGCTGCCGGTAATGTTCCCGCAGGCGTTGCTGGCTGTTCAGCAGGTTCCGTAGCCGCAGCCGCAGTTCGCCCAGGTGAAACGGTTTGGCCAGGAAATCGTCGGCGCCTAGGCTCAGTCCCCGCAGTCGCTGCTCCTCGCCGACGCTGGCCGTGAGCAACACAACCGCAATATGATCCGTGGCCGGATCGGACTTCAGCCGCTCAATCAGGTCGTAGCCGTCCAGCCGGGGCATCATCAGATCGGTAATCACGATAGCTGGCAGTTCTTCTTTGGCCAGAACCCAGCCATCGTAGCCGTTAGCCGCCGACCGTACGCGGTAGCTCGTAGCCAGTTCGGTCGTCATGAATTCGCGCAGTTCGGCATTGTCTTCAACGACCAGGACCAGCGGGGTCGACTCAGCACCGCTGGTGGCCGGTTTTTTAGCTGCGCTGCCGGGTAGCGCCGGCAGGTCGATCACCAGGTCGGGGACTATGGCCGCCGGAGTTGCCTGCGCTTCGCTTGTGCGCTGAACGGGTAGATCCAGCACGAACACCGTACCCGACTCGCCGTTAGGCCCATCAATCTGGCTATCGACCTCAATGACCCCGCCCAGCCGCAGGGTCAGTTCGCGTACCAGCGCCAGGCTGATCCCGGTACTGTCGTTGGACCGGATGCGCAGATTATCGCCCTGATAAAAACGATCGAAGATATGGGGCAGCTTATGTGCCGTGATGCCGATGCCGGTATCGCGAACCGTCAGGCGAACGCCCGTGGTTATTTGCCGGAGCGAAACGGTTATCGAGCCAACGTCGGTGAATCGAATGGCGTTGGTCAGCAGGTTGAACAGGATCGTTTCCCATTTGCCGGCGTCGAACCGGTAGCTCCCCGCGGGCAGGTCGGTCTCGTACACTAGCTGCAGATTTTTTGTCGCCGTCGACGGGCGGAACAGCTCGACGACCTGCCCTACGAATTCGGGCAGATCCCCGATCTGGTCGACCAGCTCTACCTGCCGGGCTTCGAGCTGGTCGATGGCCAGCAGCTGATCAATCAGCCGCAGGCTCTGGCGGGCATTCCGACGCACCGTAAGCAGCTGCTCGCGCAAACCGTCGGGCAGGTCTGCCGTCTCCAGCAGTTTATCGACCGGGGAAACGATCAGCGACAGTGGGGTTCGCAGCTCATGGGTGATGTTGGTAAAGAAGCGCGTCTTCACCTCGTCCATGAGCTTCAGCTCCCGGGCCTCCCGCATCTGCCGAACGTGGTGGGTGGCTTTGACGAGGGTTGCTTCAAGGTCTTCGAAGTCGATGGGTTTGGTAACAAAGTCGAAGGCCCCCCTGTTCATCGCCGTCCGGATGGTATTCATGTTGCCATAGGCGGTGATCATGATCGTACACAGCAGCGGGTTGGTTCGGGTTATGCGATCCAGCAGGGTCAGTCCATCCATGCCGGGCATGTTAATATCCGTCAGCACCAGATCGATATCGGGCTGCTGTTCCAGAATCGACAGAGCCTCCTCCGCATCCTGGCTAAAGACAAATTCGTAGGTTCCTTTTTGAATAGCCTGGCGGAAACGCTGGCGAAACAGAGCCGCCAGATCGGCTTCATCGTCTACCAGAAGTAATTTGGTCTTCATCGATCAGCTAGCAGCACGTAATAAGCTCGTTGGGAAAGGTAAGCCGGTCTTGTGCGTACAGGCCCAACCCGGAGCCAATGTACTACACAAAAATCGATTGACCAGCTATAGCTATACCATCGGACTGGTTTATACACAGACGGCACGATCCCTGACCGTGCCGTCCTGATTGAGGTAGTTAATCGGGTTACTGAGGAAAGGCTACAGACGGATTATCTGTTTAGTTCAGCACAACGCGTCGGGGGCTGGCTACCGGCTGTTTGGTAGCGAGCGTCAGTTCGTGAGTCGTGGTGTCTACGCCGTTGGAAACAACCAGCTGATAGGCACCGTCGGGCAGGTTGCTCACATCCAGCTGCATACGGGTCATCGTCTGATTCTTGCCAACCTGTTGAACAAATAGCTCCTGGCCGGCAGCGGTCATCAGTCGAAGCGTAACGGCGCCACCGGTTTGTTTATCGAGAGCCACTTTAACTTTCCCTTCGGCGGTGATATAGACACCGCTCTGGAAGGTAGCGATGCGGGCGGGGCGACGGCCGGGGTTACCAGCGGCCAGCGAAACAGTCAGGCTGATCAGGATCAGCGAAAAGGCAACGAGCAGGGGTTTGATGAGCGTTTTCATGATTGTATGGAGTTGAATCGGTTTGTCCGTTTTGGATAGATCAAAGGTCGGCCAGACCGGGCGGAGCGCCTGTCACAAATGAGTCAATCCCTGTTACTTTTGAGAATGGATACCAGACGAACCGGTTGGGCGTCCTCCAGCCGCTGATTTTTATGGCTACAGGCCGTCCCAACCAAACCCATACCCCTACTTTTGCCCGGCAGGCTGGCCTGTGCCCCTGCGGCCATGACCCCACCCCTATGTACAGCCTATGATCTTCGATGCTATTGTTGTTGGGCTTGGTGCCATGGGCAGTGCCGCCCTCTACCAGCTCTCGGCCCATACGCCCAGAGTGCTGGGCTTTGACCAGTTTTCGCCCCCGCATACGATGGGGTCGACCCACGGCGATACCCGAATAACGCGGCAGGCCATTGGCGAAGGTGCCCATTTTGTACCGCTGGCGCTGCGCTCCTATGCCATCTGGCGCGACCTCGAGCAACGTACCGGCCATCAGCTGCTGACCAGTACGGGTGGGCTGTTCGTGGGGCAGCCGAACTCAACGGTGGCTATGCATCATAAGCCGGGCTGGCTCGACACTACCATCCGGGCCGCCGAGCAGTTTGGCATTCCCCACCAGGTACTGGATACCGAGTCGCTCCGGAGGCAGTTTCCCCAGTTCCGATACCGACCGGGCGACATTGGGTATTTTGAAGAAGAAGCCGGTTTTCTGCGGCCGGAACGCTGCGTGACTGCCCAGCTGGAACAGGCCCGGCAGCAGGGCGCTACCGTTCGTACGCAGGAGCGTCTGCTCGGGTTTACGGCCACCGATGGCGGCATTCGGGTACAGACGGATCAGGGGGTCTACCACGGCCGGAAGCTAATCCTGACAACCGGTTCCTGGATCACCGAATCGCTGCGCCAGACCCCATATCGCGAGTTGCTGACGGTGAACCGGCAGGTGCTGTACTGGTTCGGCATCGAAGGCGACTATACCCGCTACACACCCGATGCCCTGCCGGTGTTTATCCTGAACGAACGGAATGTATACGGGTTTCCGGCGGTGGGTGGCCCAGAGGGAGGGATCAAGCTGGCTACGGAAACCTACGAGTACGCCACTAGTCCGCACACGGTAGACCGGACCGTCAGCGAGTCGGAAACCCGGCAGATGTACGAGCAGTACGTTGCGCCTAATTTCGTCGGTATCGGACCACAGTGCGTGAAGTCGGTCGTTTGCCTCTACACCATGACGCCCGATGGCGACTTTATCATTGATCAGCACCCCGAGCATCGCGACGTCCTATTGGCTTCGGCCTGCTCGGGACATGGCTTCAAACACTCAGCCGCGGTTGGGCAGGTGCTGGCCGAGCTGGCCCTGGAGGGCCGGACCGGGTTCACTATCAGCCCGTTCCAGCTAAGCCGCTTCGACCGCTCCTGACGACGGTAAAGCAACCGGGCGTAGTCTGACCACCGGAACGAATACTTTGCAAGCAGCCCGGTGGCCAGCCTACGGCCCACTGATCAATAGCCTTTACCTTCGGTTATGGGCGCTACGGGCGTGTCGGCCGCTACAGCACCGAACCGCCGGTACGCTTCCTCCAGAATAGCTGCCGTAGCCGAAGCGCCCAGCCGCGATACGCCCATGTCTTTGACGGTCAGCAGCCCATCGAGCGTTCGTACACCACCGGCCGCCTTAACGCGCACACCGGGGCCAACGTGGTCGAGCATCAGGCGCAGGTCAGGCAGGGTAGCGCCTTCGTAGCTGTACTTGCCATCGCTTCCCTTCACGAAGCCATACCCTGTCGATGTCTTGACAAACGCGACCCCTACCTCGGTACAGATGTCACACAGACGAATCTTGTAGCGATCATCGGGCAGGTAGTCATTTTCGAAAATAACCTTCAGAATAGCGCCATGGTCTGTACAGGCGGTATTAACCGACCGGATTTCGCTGGTCACGTAGTCCCAGTCTTCGGCCAGCACCTTGCCCAGATTGACGACCATATCGATCTCGACGGCGCCGTCGAGGCAGGCCTGAATGGTTTCGGCCACCTTGATGGAAACGGCACTGTTACCGGCCGGGAAACCGATGACCGTACCCACCAGCACGTCAGAGCCGGCCAGCAGCTCACTGGCCAGGGGTACGGCATAGGGCTTGATACAGACCGACGCTACCTCATAACGCAGCGCCAGCTGGCAGCCTTCGCGCAGTTCGGCGTCGGTCAGGGTGGGGTGCAACAGCGAATGATCGATCATCTTGGCGATCTCGCGGATCAAAGTCTGATTAGGCGTCATGATTACGTGGTTTATACAGGGTTTAAGGGTTACAGACCATTGCTGATGGCGTACTTATCGGTATGGCAGTATAACTGGCTATACACGTGCAGTCCCGGCCGGCTGGTCAGATACCGGCGCTCCATATACAGCAAAGGGGTATGCAGCGCACACCCGAACACAGCCGCCTGCCGGGCCGTTGCACCCACGGCATAGAGCCGCTGCTGCATGTCGATGATGGCAAGCTGGTAGCGCTGGTGCAGGGTTCGAAACAGGGAGCCGTCCAGCAGGTCGTTGGTCAGCATATCGTCGAGACCGACGTTGGGCACGAAGGTGTACTCGAGCATGACCGGGTGTTCATCCGCGTACCGGATCCGTTCCAGCGCCAGACAATCGAGAACCCGTTCGGTATCGGTCAGCGGAAAAACGAAGGCCGACGGCCAGTCCTGTAGGGTGATGGGTTTCAGAAAGGTAGTCCGAACCGCATGGTCACCGGCTACCACCTCCGAAAACCCCTGGAACGACAGCAAACCCAGGGTCTGCCGTTCGGACCGAACAATACTCCCCCGCCCGTGCTGTCGTTCAATATAGCCGTCCCGGACCAGTTCGGTAAGCGCCTGCCGGACGGTTGTTCGCGTGGTCTGAAACTGACCCGCCAGCTCGTTCTCCGACGGCAGCAACGACCCCTTGGGGTAAACACCAGCCGTCAGCTGGGTCTTCAGCGACTCGTAGATAAGCAGGTACTGACGCGGGCGGGTAAGCATAGACAAATGTAGGCACCCCAACTTGTCTAGACAAGTACAGGCGAGCTATTTTCTCCCGATCAGGCAGTCATATACTGGCTTAGTACGAATGCGCAACCCGGCCTATCCGCACCGTGCCGGCGAACACGTCGAGCACCAGTTCTTTGTCGAGTGGGTGGCCGTTGGTGTAGTATCCGAATTCCCTGGTTATGGTATCAGCCGTAGCGGCATGCACGTAGGTCATGTGGTAGCTGCCATCCGTTTTGTCGATATTCGCGAACCTAAAAGGAACCGTCAGGGAAGCACCGGCCGGTAGCCGGTAAGCCGCCGTTTGGCCCTGTCCGTCGGCTGTCGAGAACCGGAGCTGATCAAGGGCCGAAGCGGTTTGGTTGGTTACCCGAAAATGAATTTCGTGTTCAGGATGGGTAAACTGGCAGGCGCCGAGCGTCAGCAGGCATACAACCAGCGTCGTTAGGTTTATGAAGGTCATTGTGGCGGGAACAATCAGGTTGTACCGAAGAGTCTGTCGATCCGCACAGGGTTGGAACCGGGGTTGTATTTTTCAACGCCATCCGAACAGCCGCAGCCTTTTCAGAACATGACACCGGTTCCCGTGCACTTTTCGTACTTTTACTGACGTGACCAGCACTGGCCCGTTTGCCAGTAGCCTGCCATCACCTGGTTCTGACCATTTATCGTTCTTCATTCCATTGAACCTACCCGCTGACCATATTCGCCTGTTATTCGGCCTCAAACTCCGCCAGCTCCGCCTTGACCGGGGGCTGTCGGTCAGTGAGCTGGCCCAGCAGGCCGGCCTGTCTGTCTCGTACGTGACCGAGATAGAGAAAGGCCGGAAATACCCGAAAGCCGACAAGATCTCGGCGCTTGCCAATGCCATGCAGGTCGACTATGACACGCTGGTTTCCCTGAAGCTGAGCAAGAAACTGGAACCGATCTCGGACCTGCTGCGGTCAAAATTCCTGACCGAGGTACCGCTCGAACTCTTCGGCATCGACCCGTCTGACCTGCTCGAGCTGCTGGCCGAAGCCCCCGCCAAAGTGAGTGCCATGATCCGTACGTTCATGGACATCGCCCTCACCTACAACATGAGCGTAGAACGGCTGTACCTGACCATGCTGCGCTCGTATCAGGAAATGCACGACAACTTTTTCCCGGATATCGAAGCTGATGCCGAACGGTTCCTCAATCAGTTTGCGCCCTCGGGTCAGGCCGTCGACGAAGCCCTGCTGACCAACCTGCTCAAGACCCAGTACAATATTCATATCGAGTACTTCGACCCGCTCACGCAGCCCGAACTGACGGCCCTGCGGTCTATTTTCAGGCCCGGCCGGGCGGTATCGTCCGCAAATGCCCCGGCCGAAAAGCGAACCCTGCACCTCAACGCGGGCCTTACGCTCGAGCAGCGGTCGTTCATTCTGGCCCGCGAAGTGGGGTTTCAGTTCATGAGCCTCAAAAACCGGCCCTACACCTATTCGTGGGTTGAGGCCGAGTCGTTCGAGCAGATTCTGAATAACTACAAAGCGTCTTATTTTGCCGGCGCCATCCTGATCCGGCGCGACCAGCTGGTGGAGCGGCTGAGCGCGCTGTTTGCCCGCGACACCTGGAGCAATGACGATTTTCTGCAGCTCATCACCGACTTTGGCGCTACGCCCGAGCGGTTCTTCTACCGGCTCAGCAACGTGCTGCCGAGTGCGTTCGGCATCGATCAGCTTTTCTTTTACCGGTTCAACCATACGGCGGGCCAAACGACCTTTCATCTGACCAAAGAGATGCACCTGTCGCGGCAACAGGGGCCCCGCGGCATGGTCGATGAGCACTACTGTCGCCGGTGGATCGCGCTGACCATCCTGCAGGAGCTATCGTTTCTGCAACAGAACAAAGGCTTCGACGGTACGCTCTGCCGGGCGCAGGTATCGGAGTATTTCGACACCCGGCAACAGTACCTGATTGTTTCGGTAGCCCACCCGTTCCAGGCCCGCGTGGGTGGCCAGACCGCCCAGCAGAATATGAGCGTGTCGATGTGTTTCGCGATCAACGATGCCCTGCGGGCCAAGATGAAATTCCTGACGACGACCAACAACGACATCCCCTTTCGGATTGTGAACGAAGCCTGCGAACGCTGCGGGATCTTCGACTGCCGCGAACGGGTGGCCGCCCCGACGATTCTTCAGAAGAAACGTCAGTTTGCCGGCCTGAAAGAAGCCGTTGAAAAATTGAAGTAACCGAATCCAACAGCTACTCATGTCCGGGTGAGATGCAAAAAAACCGGCTGGCAATCCGTAAGGACCGCCAGCCGGTTTTTTTATAGTCAATGACAGACAGCAGGTCCGTCATCGGATTTACGCGTTTTGCTTCATCCGGATGATGTTCAGCGCAGCACCCGCCTTGAACCACTCGATCTGTCCCTGGTTGTAGGTATGATTCGCCTGGAACTCATCGGTGGTACCGTCGGCATGGTGAAGCACAATACCCAGCGGACGACCCGGAGCGAACTCGGTCAGGCCGGTGATATCGATGCTGTCATCTTCCTGAATTTTGTCATAGTCGGCTGGGTTGGCAAACGTCAGCGCCAGCATACCCTGCTTTTTCAGGTTGGTTTCGTGGATACGGGCAAACGACCGCACCAGAATGGCCCGAACGCCCAGGAAGCGGGGTTCCATAGCCGCGTGCTCACGCGATGAGCCTTCGCCATAGTTCTCGTCGCCTACCACGACCGATCCGATGCCAGCCGCTTTATACGCCCGCTGCACCGCCGGTACTTCGCCGTACTCGCCCGTGAGCTGGTTTTTCACGCTGTTGGTCTTCTCATTGTAGAAGTTGACAGCGCCGATCAGCATGTTGTTCGAGATATTGTCGAGGTGCCCGCGGTATTTCAGCCACGGACCGGCCATCGAAATATGGTCGGTAGTACACTTGCCTTTGGCTTTGATGAGCAGCTTGAGACCGGCCAGGTCGGTACCTTCCCAGGCAGCAAACGGAGCCAGCAACTGCAGACGATCCGAGGTGGGCGATACGATTACCTGAACCCCCGATCCGTCTTCGGCAGGAGCCTGATAACCGGCGTCGTCGACGGCATAGCCTTTAACGGGCTGCTCGATACCCTGCGGCTCATCGAGTTTCACCTGCTCCCCATTTTCGTTGGTCAGCGTATCGGTCATCGGGTTGAAGGTCAGGTCACCGGCAATGGCCAGAGCCGTCACGATTTCGGGCGACGCCACGAAGGCGTGGGTGCTGGCGTTGCCATCGTTCCGCTTGGCGAAGTTGCGGTTGAACGACGTGATGATCGAGTTCTTGCGGGTCGGATCGTCCATGTGACGCGCCCACTGGCCGATGCAGGGTCCGCAGGCGTTGGCCAGCACTACGCCCCCCATGTCTTCAAACGTGCCCAGCAGCCCGTCGCGCTCGGCCGTAAACCGCACCAGCTCCGAGCCAGGGGTAACGGTGAACTCCGACCGGACTTTCAGGTTTTTGCTAACCGCCTGAGCCGCTACCGACGCCGACCGGGTCAGGTCTTCGTAGCTCGAGTTGGTGCAGGAACCGATCAGGCCTACCTCCAGTTTTTCGGGCCAGCCGTTTTCTTTCACCGCTTTGGCAAAGTTCGACAGCGGCCAGGCCAGATCGGGCGTGAACGGGCCGTTGATGTGCGGCTCCAGGGTGTTCAGATCAATCTCGATCAGCTGATCGTAGTACGTTGCCGGGTCGGCATAGACCTCGTCGTCGGAACGCAGATGCGCTTTTACGGCTTCAGCCGCATCGGCAATATCGGCGCGGCTGGTAGCCCGCAGGTAGTTGGCCATGGCCTCATCATAGGCAAAAATCGACGTGGTAGCGCCGATCTCAGCACCCATGTTACAGATCGTACCTTTGCCGGTAGCCGACAGACTTTCGGCCCCTTCGCCGAAGTATTCGACGATGCAGCCCGTACCGCCTTTTACGGTCAGGATACCCGCCACCCGCAGGATCACATCCTTGGCTGATGCCCAGCCGCTCAGTTTACCCGTTAGTTTTACGCCAATCAGCTTGGGCATTTTAAGCTCCCAGGCCAGGCCCGCCATCACGTCGCAGGCATCGGCCCCACCAACACCGATCGCAATCATACCCAGACCACCGGCATTGGGCGTGTGCGAATCGGTACCGATCATCATGCCCCCCGGAAATGCATAGTTCTCGATCACCACCTGGTGAATGATGCCGGCGCCCGGCTTCCAGAAACCAATGCCGTATTTATTCGAGATCGACGCCAGGAAGTCATATACTTCTTTGTTTTTGCTTTTCGCAATGTCGAGGTCTTTATCGGCACCTACTTCAGCCTGGATCAGGTGGTCGCAGTGCACCGTCGATGGAACAGCCACCTGCGGCCGACCGGCCTGCATAAACTGCAGCAGGGCCATCTGGGCCGTTGCATCCTGCATAGCTACCCGGTCAGGCGCGAAGTCTACGTATGCTTTACCCCGCTCATATGCCTGCGTGGGTTGGGCCGAGGTACCGGCACCGGCAAAGAGGTGACTGTATAAGATTTTTTCCGACAGGGTCAGTGGGCGGCCCACTACCTGCCGGGCTGCTTCAATGCGCTCGCCCAAACCGGCATACACGCGTTGAATCATGTCGACATCAAAAGCCATGATAATAACGGATTATAAGGTACTGAATAGGGTATCTAGTAAGCTAACCAGCAAATTCAGTAAATGGATTCCAGTTAGCGGGTCAAAATTAGAGGATTCTATTTCGTTTTGGAAATATTCTCACGGCTAGCTTGCCCGAGCCGGCTCAGATTCCCGGCGACAGGGGCTGTTGACTCATCATAACCCGAAGATTCATATCCGGATTTCTCACCCCCAGCCTCGCCGAATGGGCTCCGGCAGCGGCCAACCGTTCCTTTAGGGGGCTGGGGGGGTAGAAAAGGCCCGCCTTTCGAGCCGACTAACCTCAGCCAATAGCTTCCCCAAACAAGCTCTTGTGTGGGCTAACTTTTATGAAGACCCTTTTTTTGTCCGGTAGCCTTAACAGACCGTACCCGGTCGGCACAATCTTACGTATATCTCCTGCTGGCTCTAGTGGTAATTACATAAGTATCAGTAGCTTTGACAAAACTCTACTTATACCCCTTACTCTTTTACCTATATGAACAAACTAGCTACCCTGCTGGCCGTGGCGTTACTCGTCTGTCTGGCCGCCACCTTCTATGCCTGTAACGATCATCAGGCTGCTCCGCCCGACGCCAGAATTGAGCTGGTAGCCACCCTGAGTGGGGCCGCCGAACGGCCAGTCTCGGTAACAACAGCCGCCACTGGCTCGTTCGTTGGCGTGCTTGATCGCTCGACCCGGGTGCTCAGCTATACCGTTACCTACACCGGTTTGCGGCCAACCATGGGCCATTTGCACCGCATCACGCCCAACTCAGCGGTTGGCAACGGACCGGTTGAGATCCCCTTTACTACCCTCGATTCGCCTATTATTGGTACGACAACCCTGGCAACGACCAGCCGAGTCGATAGCCTGATCAACGGATTCTATTACGCCAACCTCCATACGGTAGCCTACCCCGCCGGTGAGATCCGAGGTAACATTCGGCCTAAAGGGATAATTCGGCTAAAAGCCACACTCAACGGAGCGTCGGAAAAACCCACGCCCGTTACGTCATCGGGTACGGGGACCTTTACGGGGCTGGTCGATCCGGTTACCCGGGTGCTCAGCTATACCGTTACCTATTCGGGCCTGACGCCGGTTATGGGGCACCTGCACCGCATTACCCCCTACTCGACCATTGGTAATGGGCCCGTTGAGATTCCTTTCACCAGTTTGAGCTCACCCATCTCCGGCACTACGACCCTGGCAACGCCTGGCCGGGTCGACAGTCTGCTGAACGGATTTTACTATGCCAACCTCCATACCGCAGCCTACCCGGCTGGTGAGATTCGGGGCGACATCAAGCCATAGACGGACTACAGCCCGTCCCAAAAAAGGGTATCCTATAGTATGGGATACCCTTTTTTGGGCCCCTCCGGGTTCAACCAGGCAACCGATCAGGAGCTATTTAGCCCGAATCAGGCATGTATTTTGGTAGTAACTAAAACAAAGTAATTAAACGTTGATTTATACACGCCTTACGACCCAGTAAACGAACGTTGACCAACCGTATGGCGTTATAAAAGGGAGCCATTCTCCGATCTTTTCCCGCCGTACGCATTTTGTGCATTTGCATAAGTCAATTTGTTTGCGCCTATATTTGGCTCGACCTGCATAAGGTCAGCCAGTATGGACGTCGGCCAGATTGACCCGGTCTGGACTGAAATGCTGATGTAATCTACCGCGGGATAAATGTCCCGGAGCCATTATCAACCTGAACACACAACATGTCGAAGAACTTAGTCATTGTGGAGTCGCCAGCGAAGGCCAAGACCATTGAAGGCTACTTAGGCAAAGACTTTACCGTGAAGTCGAGCTTCGGCCACGTCCGTGATCTGCCCAAAGACGGACTGGCCGTCGATGTCGCGAACGGATTCCGGCCCTCGTACGAAATATCGCCCGACAAGAAAAAACTGGTGAGTGAACTGAAATCGCTGGCTAAGTCGGCCGAAGAGGTATGGCTGGCAACGGACGATGACCGCGAGGGCGAAGCTATCTCCTGGCATCTGAAAGAAGCCCTCGGCCTGCGCGACAACACCAAACGCATCGTTTTTCGGGAAATCACCAAAAACGCGATCCTGAACGCCATCCAGTCGCCCCGTACCATCGACGTCGATCTGGTGAATGCTCAGCAGGCCCGGCGTGTGCTGGACCGGCTGGTTGGTTACGAACTTTCGCCCGTTTTATGGCGCAAGATCAAAGGTGGACAGAGTTTATCGGCCGGGCGTGTGCAATCGGTTGCGTTGCGGCTCGTCGTAGAGCGCGAGCGCGAAATCGATGCCCACTCGTCGAAATCGTCGTTTAAAGTTACGGCCCAGTTCATTGTCGACGGCAATAAGGTACTGAACGCTGAGCTGCCGAAGAACTTCCCCACCGCCGGCGATGCCCGGGCATTCCTGGATGCCTGCATTGGCGCTTCATTTACGATCCGGAACCTGGAGACCAAGCCCGCCAAGAAGTCGCCCGCGCCCCCCTTTACGACCTCTACCCTGCAACAGGAAGCGTCGCGTAAACTGGGCTACTCGGTAGACCGAACCATGCGCATCGCGCAGAATCTGTACGAAGCCGGTAAGATTTCCTACATGCGTACCGACTCGACCAGCCTCTCGCAGGAAGCCATCGGCAAAGCGAAAGCCGAAATTGAAAGCGAATTCGGCGACAAGTACGTGCAGACCCGGCAGTTCAAAACCAAAAACGAGTCGGCCCAGGAAGCCCACGAAGCCATTCGGCCCACGAACTTCAACGACCGCAACGCCGGCGCCGACCGCGATCAGAAACGACTCTACGAACTGATCTGGAAACGCGCCATTGCCTCGCAGATGGCCGACGCCCAGCTGGAGCGCACCACCGTGACGATTGCCATTGGTTTTGCCAATGGCCAGTCAGTTTCGGTACAGGCTAACCTGGACGACAGCCCGTTCGATGCGCCCGTTGCCAGCGGCAAATCGAACTCGGCCGGCTTCCCTAAAGAACTGGTTGCGCAGGGTGAGGTCATCAAGTTCGACGGCTTTCTGCGGGTATATATGGAATCGAAAGATGACGAGGATGATGAAGATGCCAAAGGCATGCTCCCGCCCCTCCGCATCGGACAGGACCTGACCCTCGGTCAGATGAAAGCTACCGAGAAGTTTACCCGGCCGCAGCCCCGCTACGCCGAAGCCTCGCTGGTGAAGAAACTCGAAGAAATGGGCATTGGCCGTCCTTCCACCTATGCGCCAACCATATCAACGATTATCAACCGCGGCTATGTTGTCAAGCAGGATAAGCCCGGCCAGGAGCGTAAGTACGTCGAATACACCCTGCAGCAGAATCAGATCAGCGAGACGAGCGGAAAGGAAACGTTCGGTTCCGAAAAAGCCAAGCTCTTCCCGACCAACACGGGCATTGTAGTAAATGATTTTCTGGTCGAGTACTTCCCGGACATTGTCGATTACAAATTCACGGCTACGGTCGAGAAAGAGTTCGATGAAATTGCCGATGGTAAGGTTAACTGGCAAACCATGCTTGGCGACTTCTACGTTGATTTCCACAAGAACATTGAAGATATACAGGGTTCATCGGGCGTGTCGTTCAAAACCGGCGAACGCGTGCTGGGCGCAGATCCGGCTACCGGCAAACCCGTTTCGGCCCGACTGGGCAAATACGGGGCCTACGTGCAGATCGGTGAAGCCAGCGACGAAGAGAAGCCCCGCTATGCCAACCTGCGCGACGGCCAGCTGATCGAAACCATTACCCTCGACGAGGCCATGAACCTCTTCGCCCTTCCCCGTGAGGTTGGTTTCTTCGAAGACCAGGCCATGACCATCGGTATCGGCAAGTTTGGCCCCTACGTTAAGCACGACGGCAAATACGTATCGCTCACCCGCGACGACGACCCTTATACGATCTCAGCCGAACGGGCTATTGAGCTGATTCAGCAGAAACGGGCCGAGTCGGTCAGCGAATCGCTGGGCGAGTTTGAGGGCACACTGGTTACCACGGGCAAAGGCCGGTTTGGTCCGTACGTGAAGCACCTCGACAAATACATTTCCATCCCGCGCAATGAGTCGCTGGCCGAGCTCAGCCTGGAGCGGGCTATCGAGCTCATCCAGCAGAAGCGGCAGGCAGAAGCCAACAAGTACATAAAAGAGTTTGCCGAGCGGCCCGAGATCAAGATTGTAAACGGTCAGTACGGCCCTTATCTGGCCGTGGGCAAACGAAACGTACGCATCCCGAAGGATGTAGACGCGGCCTCGCTGACCCTGGAAGACTGTTTGAAACTGGCCGGCGAGGGCGAAGAGTCCGCCGGTAAACCGACGGCGAAAAAGGCAGGATCAACCGGTAAAACCAAGGCTACAGCCAAAGCGCCGACGGCGAAAAAAACGACGGTCAAGAAGCCATCGGCCAAGTCTAAATAAGCCAACGAAAATGGCTAGCCTCACCCCCCCATCCAGACCATCTGGATGGGGGGTTGCTTTTTCATACGGTCGATCGTGCTTACCTTGCCCGTTCATTCTTGCCCCATCTTCCGTATGAAGTACCTGATTGGTCTGTTACTCCTCTCTTTTGCAGCTATCGGTCAACAACCCGAAAACCAGTATAACCTCATTCCGTTTCCAGCCCGTTTTGCCGGTCAGGATGGCCAGTTTTCCATTACCAGCACCACCCGTGTGGTTACCGCGCCCGGTACCGATGCGGGCGTACGGGCCGTAGCCCAGACCTTTGCGAGTCAGGTCAAAGCAGCCAATGGACCCACCCTTACCCTGGCGGCTGCCAGCCCGGCCCTGGCCAAAGGCGCGCATATTTTCCTGACCATCAACAAAAAGTTAACCCTGGGCGACGAGGGCTACAAACTGACCGTAGCACCGGGTAAAGTAACTGCCGAAGCCGCAACTCCACGGGGCCTGTTCTACGCCACCCAGACCCTGCGGCAACTCCTGACGGACAACCGACTGCCCGCCTGCCAGATTACCGATAAACCACGCTTCGGCCATCGGGGTCTGATGCTGGACGTCAGCCGCCATTTTATGCCGGTATCGTTCGTGAAGAAGTTCATCGATCTGATGGCCATGCATAAACAGAACACCTTCCACTGGCACCTGACCGACGATCAGGGCTGGCGGATCGAGATTAAGAAATACCCGAAGCTGACCCAGATCGGCAGCCAGCGCCCCGAAACCCTCGTTGGTCAGTTTTACCAGAACTACCCCATGCAGTACGACGGCAAACCGCATGGCGGGTTCTACACGCAGAACGACATTCGGGAGGTAGTCCGGTACGCGCAGAGCCGCTTCATCACGATCGTTCCCGAAATCGAGATGCCGGGTCACGCGCGGGCCGCTCTGGCTGCCTATCCCGAGCTGGGCTGCGAACCCACCAAAGCCTATACGGTGGCTACCCACTGGGGTGTCTTCGACGACGTATTTTGCCCGTCGGAGAAAACGTTTACTTTTTTGCAGGACGTACTGACCGAAGTTGTGGCTCTCTTTCCGGGTAAGTACATACACGTAGGAGGTGACGAGTGCCCGAAAACGGCCTGGAAACAAAGCGCGTTCTGCCAGGAGCTTATGAAGAAGAATAAGCTCAGAGACGAAAACGAACTGCAGAGCTACTTCATCCGGCGGATGGAGAAATTCCTGAACAGCAAAGGCCGGAGTATCATTGGCTGGGACGAAATTCTGGAGGGCGGTGTCGCCCCCAACGCAACGATCATGAGCTGGCGCGGTACAGCGGGTGGCATCGCTGCTGCCAAACAGAAGCATACGGTCATCATGACCCCTACCGATAACTGCTACCTGGATTATTACCAGGGCAACCCCGCCACCGAACCCCTAGCCATTGGCGGCTACCTGCCCCTCGATAAGGTCTATGCCTACGAACCCATGCCCGCTGAGCTAACGGCCGAGCAGCAGAAGTATATTCTGGGTGTGCAGGGTAATATCTGGACCGAGTACATGCCAACCCCGGAGTCGGTCGAGTATATGGTCTGGCCCCGGGCGCTGGCGCTGGCCGAGATCGGCTGGATGCCCGCTGGCCCGCGCAACTTCGAGGACTTTGCGATGCGGCTAAAGAATCACCTTCCCAAACTGGACGCCAGCCGGGTCAACTACGCCAAACGACTGTTCGATATATCGGCGCAAACGCAGGCCAATGAGCAGGGGCAGGTTCAGGTGAAGTTAACCAAGCTCGATGCCGACAGCCGCATTTTCTTTACGACCAATGGCAAAGAACCCAGCGAGAAGAGCAGCGAATACAGCGGCCCTATCACCCTGACCAAGACAACAACCCTGCGCGCTATCACCCAGACGGGGGGCCGGCTCACCCAAACCTTCACCCTGCATAAGGCTAAGAATAAGCCTTACACCTACGCCACTGCTCCGCAGGGCGATGCTACCGCCAACAACCTGAAACTGACCGATGGCGTACGGGGCGAAACACCCCGCGACCGGCGCCAGTGGGTCAGTGTCTACGGCACCGACCTGGACCTGACGCTGGATCTGGGCGAGGTTACGAGTGTCTCGAAAGTGTCGCTCAATTTCCTGAAGATCATTCTGGAAGGAGGCTTCCCGCCGACCTCCGTAGAGGTGGCTCTCTCGCGCGATGGGCAGGACTTCAAAGAGGCTATTGCCCAACCCGTAACCTACGAGTTGAACGGCCCCTGGTCGATCCTGCCTGTGGTGGCCGATTTCCGGACGGGTCGGGCTCGTTACGTGCGTATACGCGCTAAAAACGCCGGTGTCTGCCCAGCCGGGCACCCCAGTGAAGGCAAAAAAACCTGGTTTGCCACCGACGAAATCGTGGTCGAATAGGTATCTTTAAGGAGCCAAGCAGCCGGGTAAAATCCAACCTGCTCCGCCCGGCTGCTTGCCTTATTTCATGGACACACGCAAAAAGATTGTTGTTTTGTCGGGGGCGGGGGTCAGCGCCGAAAGCGGTATCCCCACGTTCCGGGCGTCGGATGGGCTGTGGGAAAACCACCGGATCGAAGACGTAGCCACCCCCGATGCCTGGCGCCGAAACCGGGCCTTGGTTCAGGATTTTTATAACCAGCGCCGGAAACAGGCCCTCCAGGTTCAACCCAATGCGGGCCATTATGCGCTGGTCAGGCTGGAGGAGCAGTACGACGTTACCATCGTTACGCAGAACGTTGACAACCTGCACGAAAAAGCCGGTTCATCTACCGTTGTACACCTGCACGGCGAACTGTTCAAAGCCCGATCCACCGTCGATGAATCGCTCGTTTATTCGATGGACGGCTGGGAGCTCAAAGAAGGCGATCTTTGTGAGAAAGGCTCTCAGCTGAGGCCGCATATCGTCTGGTTCGGGGAGGCCGTACCGATGATGGACATGGCCATGGATATTGCCGGGGAGGCAGACATTTTTATTGTGGTCGGTACCTCCCTGAACGTTTATCCGGCCGCTGGCCTGGTCTATGGTGTACGGAAGGGCGTTCCTGTTTACGTGGTCGACCCACACACACCCAGTATGCGCAAAACGCCGGAGGTAACCTTTATTCAGGAGCCCGCAACGGTGGGGCTGACTCAGCTAGCCGACCAGCTGCTGTCGGGCACGACGTAAACAGTATCAGCCAAACCGGGTTCATCAGAAACGCTCAACGTTTCTGTTCCATGACATCCCAATCTGACGAGACAACCAAAACCCTGGACGCCCACCAGCGGCTCAATGAGTTCTACGGGGTTCAGGCTATCTATGGCCGGGCAGACCCGATGCATGAACTCGTCGGCACCATCCTGTCGCACCGGACTACCCACCATAACGAAGTGGTAGCCTATCGAACCCTGCGCGAGCGGTTTCCAAGCTGGGAGTCTGTGCGGGATGCGCCCTTGCCGGACCTGATCGACGCCATCAAAACGGCTAATTATCCCGAGGTTAAAGCCCCGTATATTCAGAATCTGCTGGCTCACCTCATCCGCGAAACCGGTGTGGCCAACATCGACTTTCTGCGCGACCTGTCTACCGACGAGGCCATGAAATGGCTAACCGACCTGCCGGGTATCGGGCTGAAAACGGCCACCCTCTTGCTGCTGTTCAACTTTCAGAAACCGGTACTGCCCGTTGATACCCACGTCCATCGGGTAACCCAGCGACTCGGTCTGATCGGTCCTAAAGTCAGCGCCGAAAAAGCCCATACGCTCCTGCTGGAACGCCTGCCTGCCGATCCTCTCGTCTTGTTCAACTTCCACAAACACTTCTACTGGCATGGCCAGCGGGTGTGTACCTGGTACAATCCCCGCTGTGGCGAATGCGTCCTTCGCGACCAGTGTGTTTACTTCCAGTCTGGCCTGACCCTGGCTCTCAGCAGCACACCCAGCCGTAAAAACAAATAGCCGCCGTACCAGCAACTGGCACGACGGCAACAAGGAAGGAACGAGCCAGATCAGGAGTTGGCTCCGTATTTCTTTTCGTAAAATGACTTTGACTGATCGACCCAGTTGTCGCGTTCGATGCGGCCGGGGAAGAACTCGATGATTTCGTTTACCTGATCGATGTCTTCCTTGGTGAAGTTGGCCACCTGCCGGAACGTGTAGATACCGAGGCTGTGTAATTTACGCTCCAGAAATGGACCTACGCCCACGATGTCCTTCAGGTCATCAGCTTCGGCGGCTGTAGCCCGACCGATCCGGTCGAAGTTCAGTTCACCGGCGCGGGCCGCAATCCGGCTCAGCACGGCCACTTCCGAGTTCTCGGCTACTGCGCCGGCATCGGTACCGGCCAGCCCAACGGCCTCGGCCTCCCGGGTAGCGACGACCGGTACCAGCGGATCGGCATCGATTGGGTCCGGGGTCGTATCGAAACTCAGGGCCGGCTCGAGCGGGTCGGCGTGAACATAGGTAGGCGGTACCTCCGCTACGGGCGCGGGCCGGGCGGGCACGGAAGCAGCCGGCATCCGTCCCGAGGTCGACATAAACTTGGTCCGGCGGCATTCGTCCAGCTCGGCTTCTTTGTTTGTGAGTGCGGTCCGCAGTGTCCGGATGCGGCCGGCCAGGATCAACCGTCCCAGCAACCAGCCAACCAGCGCGGCAAACGCCAGCAGCAACAGTATTTCGGCTATGGCAACCGGGCGACTCAATGGATCTAATCCAAACATGATTTTGTCTGTTTTTAGGTTTCAGTATTCGGTACGTAGGACCTCATGAAGGCCTACCTGTGCATCAAATCGCGTTTTATTGTTTTTTAATCAGGTCCGTTGCCTGCCCCACCCAGTTGTCACGCTCGATACGACCCGGGAAGAACTCGATCACATCGTTTACCTGATCGATATCTTCCCGGTTGAAGTTAGCAATCTGCCGAAACGTGTAGATGCCCACAGCGTGCAGCTTTTTCTCCAGAAAAGGCCCAATACCAACAATGATTTTCAGATCGTCGGCTTCGTCTAAAGAGGCCAGGCCAATCCGGTTAAAATTCAGCTCACCCGCACGGGCTGCTATCCGATTCAGCACGATGGCTTCCTCGGTGCTGCTACTGGCCGACGCCGTGGGCATGCGCTGACAGTCATCAACGGCCCGTTCGGTTGTAGCCAGCTCGCTTTCGAGCTGACGGACCGTACTCTTCCGCGATACATAACCAATGATAAAACCCAGCATTCCGGCCACAAACAGCATTATCCACTGCTGCATCTGGGCCTCGGGCAGGTTGAGGGGGTTCATGTCAAACATACGACTGTTGGAGTTAAAAGTACGACTGCGGGCCGACCGGCTGGTCGGCCCGAGCAGATGAGAGGATGTATTACTTGACTACGACCATAACCCGGCGATTGGCTTTACGGCCTTCGCGAGTGTCGTTAGAGGCTTTAGGATTGGCTTCCCCTTTGGCGTCGGTCACGATCTGATCGGGCGAGATGCCCGACTGGCGCAGTCTGGCCTTGACCTGGTTGGCGCGGTCACGTGAGAGTCGCAGGTTTACGTCGTCCGGACCGGAGTTATCGGTATAGCCGGTCAGTACCAGCTTCTTTTCTTTATGCGTTGACAGGTACGCAACGGCTTCTTTAAAGAATTTAGCGGTTTCGGGAGTTTTGATGTAGTTGGCCTCGCCCAGCGGGAAGTACAGATCGATGGGCTCAAAAACCGTCGTGAATTTTTCTTTGGCAGCCAACCCCGCTTCGGTGATGCCCGCAGCCACGGTTTCGGTAGCCGGAGCAGTAGCGGTCGACGTCGTATCGGTGGTCAGATCGGTCAGAGTCGTATCGACAGGCGACGCGCTGTCGGCTCCGTCGAAGACAAAGTTTAGCCCACCATACAGCGAGTCACCGGCAGCCGTGAACGTCAGATCATCCTGCAATACGCCTTTCGTAGTCAGCGATGCCGCCGGAACGCCCTGCTGCACCAGATACTGTTTGATGCCCTCGGCGCGGGCAAGGCCCAGATTGGGGAACGAACTGGTATTCGCTTCCGTCGATGCGTAATACCCTCTGATCTCCATGGTTCGGCCGGTAGTTTTGAGATAAGCCGTTAATGAATCGAGCGATCCGCCCAGCGCACTCATATTGGCATTGGCTCCCGACTTGGCAAAGCTGAAGTTGCCAGCCATATCGAGCCTGAACCGGTCACCGTCGGCAATGATTAGCGAGGGCATGGCAACGGTCGGCAAGGTGGTGGACGATGGCAGATCGTCAACGCACAACTGCTTGATTTTGCAGACATGCCACCAGGTTGAACCGATCATCCAAAGCACCAGCAGGATAATCCAAGGGGTTTTATTGGTGAACATAGCGATAGTGGGGTTAGAAAGTACCTCTCGGTTTCGAGTGCGGCTATTAGACGGCGATCCCGGAAAAGGTTGCTCAAAAATACATGCAAGCAGTATAAATACAAGACTGTCAGGGAATCTCAATATGCTGTCTCCACCCATAGTAGCACGAACCCCAGCCAGTCTGTCAATTAGTTACCGACATCACCTATCCATAACCGAAAAAGACTAGTTTTGTAAGTAGTTCTATAGAACTAACATCCATACCATCTTATCATGACCCATATCCTTCCGGCTTTGCTCCGTGCGGGACTGCTGTTAATGGTGTTCGCCCTGCTGAGCCGTTGTCAAAACGGCGTCACCGCCGTAGACCAGACAGCCGAACCACCCGACATTCCCAAAACGGTAGCGCTGCCGCCCCTCCCGCCCCCTACCCGCCCTTTTACGTACGAAACGCCGACCGAGTCGAGCGCCTGGATGGGTACCAACCCCAACTCCATCAACGGCCGACCCATTGGACCGGTATCGGCGGCCGAATCGTCAATACTACGGGTCGAGGTTCGGCGGGATTACGGAGGGAGCATTCAGATCTACGACAAAGTCAGCAACCAGGCCCTCATCAACTTCTACGATATGGGCCGCGAGTCAGGCATGGCCTCGTACGGTGGGCCCCGAAGCTTCGCCGACGACTCGCCCCGCTGGAAAAACATCGGTTATAATCCACTACAGGCTGGCGACGATGGATTTAACCCATCTCCCATCCTGGTTCACGGCATTGTGAACGGCTGGATCTATACGAAAGCCCAGTGTTTGTCCTGGGCCCATCAGGATGCCCGCCGACTGCCTTTTTTCTACGAACAGTGGGTTGGCGTCGACAGCAACAAAGTGCACGTCAAGGTCAGACTAACCCACCAGCGACCCGACAAAACGTTCTATAATGTCGAAGAGCAGGAATGGCCCATGATGATGATCAGCGGGCACCGCAAGGTTCATTTCTACACCGGCTCACGCCCCTATCAGAACGAACCAACAACCGTAAGCGACGGCATTGAACGGAGTATCGGCAGCATGGCTACCCAGCAAAGCACGCCTTTCTACCTGACCGAACCCTGGGAAGGCGTCGAGATTGCGCCAGACCGGCTGATTGGGTTATATAGCCCCGGTTTCTTCCGGGCCAACTACAACGTAGCCGCCCTGACCCCCTCGCCCGACAACAGCGAAGGAAGCCTGACGCTGACCTATGTAGGCAACCGGCCCATGGTTCATTTAGACAGCGACAATATCTGGCACAAAGATTACACGTATATACTTGGCAGTGAGCAGGATATACGTCAGTACGTATACGCGCAGCCCCGGCAGATGGTGCCCGATTTTACGTTCAACAAAGCCGGTGGCCGTAACGGCTGGTTCATCCAGGATGGCGGCTATGATCAGCAGGAACCGTTCTCGTCCGACGACTGGCGGGTTATGTTCACCGGCAAAACCGAAAATGGCGTCACCAACGCCCGGGGTACTAAACTCATCTCAACGACGGGCAGCTGGCCCGCCAGTCAATCCGGAACCCTGTACATCCGTATGGCATATACCGGCCCGCCCGGTGCTCCGGCTCAGGTTCCTCTGCGGTTGGCCTGGCTGCTGAACGGGCAGGAACCCAACGGCTTCAACAGTCAGTATCCGGACCAGAACCGAACCCGGTTTCCCAGGGGCATTCGGGGGCCTGACGATCAGTACGTCCCCCTGGTCGTTCAAAATGACGGACAGATGCACACCTACAAACTAACCATGACGGGTCATCCTGCCTGGAAAGATGTAGTGCAGCAGTTCGAGATTGCGCACAACTACAGTCCGGCTTTTGTCGCACCCGGCGAAGTGCTGACGCTCCGCTATTTCGGCACGCACGATCCGGGGCAATAGATACCTGTGCTGTTTTAGGGCTTTTTTTCTTCCACACCATACAGATTCACTCATGACTGGCACGCACGCGTCAGGTCAGCGGCTATACAGGCTGCTGGTAAGCTTCGTATTCACCCTCCTCGTTTTCAACCGATGGGTCGTTTATAATACCCCACTCGATGGCCTTGACGGATCCTGGGCCATTGCCCTGCATCTGGCCCGGGCGGCCGGGCTGGACTACGGTACCGACTTCATATTCACCTATGGCCCCCTGGGCTGGTACACGACCCGACTCCCGATTGCGGTAGAGAGCTGGGAAATTGTTCTCCTGGACCTGGTTTACGTTTTTCATGTATACATAATCATATGGTTTGTTCTTGGCAACCAATTCTCCTGGCTGCGGTACGGAATCGTAGCCGGGCTGGTCACCCTGCATACGCTGGCCGCGGGGACTGAGATTCCTTTTGTCTTCTACTTCTTCGTGCTGGCCTATCTGGGTTACTATCAGCGTACCCGTCGGGCCTGGTTACTGGTGGGGGCGTCGGTCATCGCCATCCTTTCCTTCTACATGAAAGCGAATGTGGGCCTTGTCAGCCTGGGCAGCCTGGTTATCTACGCCCTGATTCAGCGGCTGACGGGTGAGATGACCTCCCGTCACCTCCTGATCAGCATGAGCAGCATGGCAGGTCTGCTGGCCCTGAGCGTGGTGCTGCTGCCTGTTCAGCTGGGCCCCTACCTCGTTGCCCAGTGGCACCTGATCGATTCTTACAACGACGTCATGTACCTGGTTCAGAACAAACGGGCTATACTGGTAAGCCTCCTGATCCTGGGCCTATCCATCGGCGCGCTGAGCTGGCCGTTGTACCAGCTCCTGAAGCGGGGGCAGCTTCCCGGGTTCCTCCGCCGGGAAGGCGTCCTGTTCGGGCTGGTAGCGTTGCAGCTCTTCGTTCTTTTCAAGGAATCCTTTGTCCGGGCCGACGCCGGGCACATTGGTTTCTTTTATAAGTACGGGCTGCTGCCGTTCACGATTTTGGCGTTGTTTTCGGCTCATTCGTCTGTTCGCCGGTGGGCGGTGCTGCCCATGATCCTACTGGCCCTGGCCGCGCCGAAGCTGGTTGCGTATAACTGGGACAGTAGTTTTCCGTACCGCTGGGTCAGCCAGGCCTTTAGCTACGGACAGGATGTATGGAACCCCGTCAGGCCCTCGCTGGTAACCAACCGGATGGGCTTCCCCGTATCCTGGCTAAACCGGCTGAACCAGAAGCGGGTTGACATTATGCCCGCCGATGTGGCCCTGCTTTATCACCATAAACTGCGGTATACGCCCCGTCCCATTATGCAGACCTACCAGGTTACCGATGCTTACCTGGACTCGCTCAACGCGGCTTACTACGGCTCAGCCCGCGCGGCCGACTATGTGGTGATCGCCTGGGATGCCATCGATGGCCGCGATCCGTTTAACGACGAACCCGCCACCAAGCTGGCCCTTCGTACGCACTACGCCGTTGTTGATCAGCAGGGCGACTGGCTGCTGCTGGGGAAGAAACCGATCCGTCAAACCGACTACAAGGCCCCGTTCCGTACTCAGGTTGCCCAGATAGGTCATTCTGTTCCGGTACGGCCGGCCGACGGTTGCTGGCAACGCTGGCAGATCGACTGCCGGTATCGCCCCATGGGGGCGCTCCAGCGGCTGCTTTTTCAACCCCCGTCGCTTCATGTCGAGCTGACGTACCGGTCTGGCCAGCGCGATACCTTCCGAACGGCCATTCCCCTGCTAAAAGGCGGCCTACTGATTGGACCTCATCCCCGCAACCTGACCAACATGAGCCATTTTCTGCAACGGCGGGATCAGCATCTGCCCGGTTTGGCCTCCATCCGGCTGCTGGCCGATACCAGCTTGTTTTATCCAACCGTTCATGTCCGCCAATATCCCTTAAATTTGTCGGGTAACGGACAACCTGATTATGCTGATTGACCTTCGTAGCGATACCATTACTCAACCCACGCCCGCCATGCGCGAGGCTATGTTTAACGCCCCCTTGGGCGACGATGTACTCGGCGACGACCCCACTGTAAATGCCCTGGAAGCTAAAGCTGCTCATATATTCGGTATGGAAGCGGCTCTTTTCTGCGCCAGCGGCACCATGACCAATCAGCTGGCGATCCGGACCCACTGCCGCCCCGGCGACGATGTGATCTGCGATCAGCTCTCGCACGTGTATCTGTACGAAGGCGGGGGTATCATGGCCAATGCGCTGGCTTCGGTCAGTCTGCCCCAGGGAAAACGGGGGAAGCTAACCCCCGACCTCATCCGCGACTACATCTACAGTCCGGCCGATCCGCACAAACCCCTGTCGCGGCTGGTGGTGCTGGAAAATACCGTCAACAAGGGCGGGGGCTGTTACTATACCATTCCCGAAATAGCGGCTATCCGCAAGGTCTGCGACGAACACGGCCTGCTGCTGCACCTCGACGGGGCCCGGCTTTTCAACGCCCTCGTCGAAACCGGCGACCCAACCCAGGCCTATGGGCAACTGTTCGACTCGATCAGTATCTGCCTCTCGAAAGGCTTAGGCTGTCCGGTCGGTTCGCTACTGCTGGGGAAGGCCTCTTTCATCGGGCAGGCCCGCCGGTACCGAAAACTCATGGGCGGGGGCTGGCGCCAGGCTGGCTTTCTGGCGGCTGCGGGTATTTACGCCCTCGACCACCACGTTGAACGGCTTCGGCAGGACCATGCCCGCGCCCGCCGGATCGGGACGCTGTTCAGCAACCGGCCCGAGGTAGAGGAAATCTATCCGATCGACACGAATATTGTCATTTTCAGACTATCCGAAACCCTTTTAGCGGCTGATTATGTTCAGAAACTAGAGCAAATTGGTATCCGGGGGATCACCTTCGGTAAGCACCTGGTTCGGTTTGTTACCCATCTGCACCTGACCGACGAGCACATTGACCAGATGGCCGGGGCACTCCAGCAATTGACTTTAGAGACTACCTACTGATGCATATTCAGACCAGAACACTACAGAAAGATGATTACGATGACCTCAAGGAGGCCATGATTGAGGTATACAGCGGCATTGGCGGAGATTACTGGCAGAAAAGTAAGATCAACAAGCTGCTCACGATTTTCCCCGAAGGCCAGTTCTGCGTTGAAGTCGACGGGAAAGTGGTGGCCTGTGCGCTCGCCATTCGGGTGAAGTACGACCAGTTTGGCGACAACCACACCTACCACGAAATTACTGGTGGCTATACCTTCAAAACGCATAGCGACGAGGGCGACTACATGTATGGTATCGAGGTATTCGTGCACCCCGACTACCGCGACCTGCGCCTGGGCCGACGGCTCTACGACGCCCGAAAAGAACTCTGCGAAACCCTCAACCTGAAAGGGATTCTGGCGGGTGGACGTATCCCGAACTACAATAAATACGCTGACGAGCTGAGCCCGCGCGAATACATCGCCAAGGTAAAGCAGAAAGAAATTTACGACCCCACGCTGACCTTCCAGATCTCGAACGATTTCCACGTTCGGAAGGTCCTGCGCGGCTACCTGCCCGGCGATACGGAGTCGAAGGAGTACGCCACCCTGCTGGAGTGGATCAACATTTATTACGTTGTCGAGAAAGACAAACGCCCCCATACCGACTCCATTATCCGGCTGGGCGTTATCCAGTGGCAGATGCGGCTGTTCAAAAACCTGAACGCTTTCCTGGATCAGGTTGAGTTTTTTGCCAACGCGGTTAGTGATTACCGGGCCGACTTTATGGTGCTGCCGGAGTTTTTCAACACCCCGCTCATGGCCGACTTCAACGACCTGCCCGAGCCGGTAGCCATTCGTAAACTGGCCGACTTTACCGAAGAGGTGCGCGACAAACTCTGCGAATTGGCCATTTCGTATAATGTGAACATCGTTGGCGGCAGTATGCCCCTGGTCGACAGTGATGGCAAGCTGTACAACGTGGCTTACCTCTGCCGGCGCGATGGTTCCTACGAAGAGTACCGAAAGATCCATATCACCCCCAACGAGGTGCGTCACTACGGCATGGTGGGCGGCTACGAGATCCGCGCCTTCGACACCGACTGCGGCAAGATCGGGATGCTGATCTGCTACGACGTTGAGTTCCCCGAACTGGGTCGGATTCTGGCTCAGCAGGGCATGCAGATTCTGTTCGTTCCGTTCCTGACCGATACCCAGAACGGCTATTCACGGGTACGGCACTGCGCCCAGGCCCGGGCAATCGAAAACGAATGTTACGTGGCAATTTCGGGTTGCGTCGGCAATCTGCCGAAGGTGCACAACATGGACATCAATTTTGCGCAGTCGGCGGTGTTTACCCCGTCTGACTTCCAGTTTCCGACCAACGCGGTGAAGGCAGAAGCGACCCCAAATACGGAAATGGTGCTGATCGCCGACGTCGACCTGAGCCTGCTGAAAGAGCTGCACGAACACGGGTCGGTACAGGTGTTGAAAGACCGGCGAACCGACCTCTACGATGTTACGCTGAAAAAGGCCGCCAAGAAGGCACTAAAGCAGAAAAAGGCCTCGCCCGACAACGACCCCGAAGAAGTGGCGCCGGTCATTGTGGTAGCCAGTTAATGAACAGAAGGCCTTCCTGAGCGAAGGCCTTTTTTGCTTTCTCCGCGACGTTACCGCTTTAGTATACGCCGATATCGGCCTGGCATCAGGTACGCGTCCATCAGATACCCGATCAGCGCGCCGAGGCTATAGCAAAGCAGGTCGCTCCACACAAACGAAAAGCCCAGTATAAGCCCGCCCAGCCGGGTTGCCCGGATAGCCTCAAGCCAGGGTTCGTGAATCAGCTGGCTGGCTTCTATCCCAAACGAGAACAACAGCGTCACCAGCGCCAGCCAGCCGGCAGGCCAACCGGGGAGGAGGGTACAAAAGCCGAAAAAAACCATCAGCGCCCAGAGAACATCACCCGCATAAAGCCCGATAAACGGGATGCCGCCGAAAAAACGACGGGAAGCCAGCCCTGCCAGCAACGCAAGAGCAACAAAACCCACGTACGCCAGCCGGTTACGCTGAATCGACACGGATTCCTGTCGGTCTGTAGTTGCGGTCTGATTGGTTGCCATGTACTCATCTGCCCGCTGCCTGTATGCAGTTGGTACATGCAGTCTACAAAAAATTTCAGCGATAGGGGGAATTATTATTCATTACAAACTGTAACATTATTAACTACAGTAATGACCGGACAATTCACGATATCGATGCATATTCTTACCCTGTTGGCCAAAGCGGCTGAGGGTGAATGGGTGTCGTCGGATCTGATTGCGGGCAGCATCAACATAAACCCGGTTCTGGTTCGTAAGGAGATTGGCAACCTCCGTCGAAATGGGCTGGTAGTCAGCCGCGAAGGCAAGAACGGGGGAAGCAGGCTGGCCAAACCGGCTAATCAGGTGCGGGTGTCGGATATCTTTCTGGCCACCCGCCAGGGCCCTTTTCTCGGCACCTCCCGTAACAAACCCAACCCCAATTGCCCCGTCGGCAAAGAAATCAACCGGCATCTGGAAGCGCTCTATCAGGAGGCCGAGGAAGCGCTCGTTCAGAAACTGGGCGACAGCACACTGGCCGACTTCAGCCGCCGGTTCGATTAATTTTTTTACCCATAACTGTAACAATTTTTATTACATTTTTTTACATAAATCGGTTATACGTATGAAAATTGCCCTTATTGGCGCATCTGGCTTTGTCGGATCTGCCGTACTTACCGAAGCGCTGGAACGCGGTCATTCGGTCACGGCCATTGTTCGCCATCCTGATAAAATCACGACCACCCACCCCAACCTGAACGTTCAGCCGGGCGATGCACAGCAGGCCGATACGGTGGCGACACTGGTAGCGGGCCACGATGCCGTTATCAACTCATTCAACGCAGGCTGGACAAACCCGAACCTGTATACCGATTTTCTGGCTGGCTGCGAAGCAATCGAGAAAGGCACTGAGCAGGCAGGCGTTAAACGACTGCTGGTTGTGGGCGGAGCGGGAAGCCTGGAGGTGGCGCCGGGTGTTCAACTGGTTGACACCCCTCAGTTTCCGGCCGACTGGAAGGCAGGCGCTACGGCGGCCCGCGATTACCTCAACATCGTTCGGAAAAATACGACCCTGGACTGGACCTTTATCAGTCCGGCCATCGGGCTGGCGCCCGGCGCGCGTACCGGCACGTTCCGACTCGGCACTGACCAGCCCGTTTTCGATGAAAACGGAGGATCAGCCATTTCGGTAGCCGACCTGGCCGTGGCTATTCTGAATGAGGTGGAGCAACCCCAGTTTGTTCGGCAGCGGTTCACGCTCGGCTATTAAACGCTGACGCCCCGGCCTGATCGAAACCAGCAGGCCGGGGCGTCAGCGTTTAGTACAGCACCTTTGCCATTTCCAGGGGCCGATCGGTACTCATTACGTCGGCCCCGTTGTCGGCAAATTTTTTATAGAGCTGGTCACCTTTGGCAGCGGCCTGCCGGTCGAGGTTACCCAGGGTGCCGAGGATGCAGGCAATCCCTTTCTGGTGCAGAAAATCGTATAACGCCTTGTCCGGTTCTTTGACGCCCACGAAAGCAATCATGCGATTGTCCGGCACGCCCAGTTCACGCAGTCGGTCGTATTCAGCACGGTTGCGGATCGTGACGGAGATCATCAGCGCCGGGTCGAGCTTGTGCAGCTTGCCGGCATCCTGCGCGTTATAGGTAATCACAGCGGCATAGTCGCCCGCGCCGGTGCGATGGATCATGTCGACTATCTTCTCAAACGATACGTTTCGCTTCACGTCGAGGGTAAAGGCTACTTTATTTTTTCCCCAACGCAGAACCTGCTCCAGCGTAGGAATTTTGTAGGGTGTCTGATTACCCTGGTTATCTTCCAGCCGGTACGGGCTCAACTCAGCGTAGGTTTTTTCGATAAGCTTGCCGGTTCCGGTTGTGGTGCGGTCGAGGGTGGCGTCGTGCATCATCACCAGTACGCTGTCTTTGGTCAGGTCGATGTCGCACTCGATGATGACGGGAGTTTGTTTAGCCAGGTACGCAAATGATTCGATGCAGTTTTCGGGATATCCTTTCAGATCACCCCCACCCCGGTGGGCTGAAATACGGGCGGGCTGCCCAGGTGTGTACTTAAAAAATTGGTAGGCCCCACCGGCAGGAATGCGCGTGTAGGTTTTGGGCGAGCAGGTGACCAGCGAAAGCGCCAGCAGACTAACAGCAATGCAGTTTTTCATGCCGCAAACCTACTAAAAAGAACAGCGTCTGGCCTAGCTTACCCGGCTATTCGGGATGGCGATTCCGATAAATTGGCCGGGGGCCGTCGGGTAGAAACCCTGAACAAGGATCAGGACCGTCAGGTTGTACCCGAAGCCGGTTACCACTGAAGCTTGTGCAGAACACCCGCTATACCAACGTACCCTATGGAAACTATCTATGAATGGTTGCTGCACAACATGGGCAATCAGGGCAATGCCTTCACCATCCTGAACGTTCACCGACAAACCGACCAGGCCGACAGTGCTCCGCTCGAGGTGATGGCCCGCACCCATGACTACGCCGTCGTTACGGTACAGATCCAGCCCGTTGAGGCTGACTCGTCAGACACGGATCGGCTCCATGACCGCCCGGCAACCCAAACGATCAACTTCGCCAGGACCGAACAGCTGCTCGATTACCTGAGCACCGGCAACCTGCCCGATGCGGCCACCAACGAATCGGCCAGCGGCTTTCGGGTTTCCGTCTTCGAGCCCCAGGCTGGAGAGGATCAGATCGTTTTTCCGCAGGAGTAACTTTTCTTCGAAGCTACAGCCTTCCGTTTACGTACCATTGTGTTTGCGCCCCGACCAGGCTCGCGGCTGATTATGGCCAGGAACCGTTCGGGCAAGCTGCGTTGTTGCCTATAGGTAAGCATCGGTGCTTCATCCAACCGGATCAGGCCGCCCGTTGCCGTAAACCGGGCCCAACGGCCCATCAACGTAGTATGATTCCCTTTTCAGTTCTTGATTTATCGCCCATTGTGGCTGGCAACACCGCCAGTCAGGCGCTACAGAATACATTAGATCTGGCCCGGCATGCTGAAGAGCTAGGCTACAACCGGTACTGGCTGGCCGAGCACCATAACATGCCTGGTATTGCCAGCGCTGCCACCTCGGTCGTGATTGGGTACGTAGCCGGCGGCACCCAGACTATCCGCGTTGGCTCCGGCGGTATCATGCTCCCCAACCATTCGCCCCTGGTCATCGCTGAACAGTTCGGCACGCTGGAGTCGCTCTATCCCGGCCGAATCGATCTGGGTCTGGGTCGCGCGCCCGGCTCCGATCAGGCTACCGCCCGGGCGCTACGCCGGGACGCCACAGGGCCCGATACGTTTCCGCAGGATGTCATTGAGCTGCAGCGCTATTTTCAACCCGACGACTCCGGCCAGTTCGTTCAGGCTATTCCCGGCTCTGGTTTAGACATACCGATCTGGATTTTGGGATCCAGCCTGTTCGGGGCTCAGCTGGCCGCCCTGCTGGGTTTACCCTATGCCTTTGCCTCCCACTTCGCGCCGGCGCAGCTGATGCGGGCTCTGCAGGTCTATCGGTCGCAGTTCAAGCCCTCGGCTCAGTTACAGGAACCCTACGCGATGGTGGCCGTGAACGTCATAGCCGCCGATACGGATCAGGAAGCCGAGCGCTTGTTTACCTCCGTTCAGCAACAGTTTCTTCACATCCGGCGCGGCAAAGCCCGGCAGATGCAACCCCCGGTCGACGATATTCAGGCGTTGTGGCCCGACTATGAACTGGCGGGTATCGAGTCGGTGCTGAGTTGCTCGGCGGTTGGTTCGGCCGGAACGGTACAGCGGGGCCTGGCCAGTTTCCTTGACCAGACGCAGGCCGACGAGCTGATTATTACCGCGCCGATATTCGACCACGAGGCCCGCAAACATTCGCTCACCCTGACCGCCCAGGTACGACAGGCGCTGGCCGATACCTCACTGCAGGGGGTAGTCCACTAAAGCCGGTTCCCTGGTAGTAGCCCTGGCTCACGTAAGTGGGGCTGCTACCAGGAACGATCCCCTGTCGATCAGAACCGGGCCCGATCGTTGACCCGGATGCTATATTCGTCTTTGGGAAACAGGTCGGTATTGATTTCGTCCGTGCGTGTCGCAGTGGCCGGCAACAACCGCATACCGTGGCCGTAGCGGGCCAGCAGGGGCTCTATCTGTATCCCTGACCGCCCATAATGCTGCCGGCTGTAAACACTGCCAGCCCGTTGCCGAATGGCGGCCCAGTCCAGTTTTATGGGTTGATTACTCCCGATGAGCAGTAGTTTATCGCAGTAGGCGACGTACGGAAAAACGGAGCGAAACGTATTGAGCACCCGCGCCGTCGGACACCAGGTAACAGCCAGTCCGCCGGGTTTCAGTTTCGCCCTGAGCAGCTCAAAATACTCTCTCGAATATACATTACCCGAATAGGCAGAGGCTGGCCGCAGCGCATCGGCTTCGATGATGTCATAGCGAATGGCCTGGTTACGGATAGCGTATCGCCCATCCCGAAAAATCAGATGCAGCCGCTCGTCGTGCAGCAGGGTTTGTATGGCCGAATCGCCTGCCTGCTCCGCATACTCCGCCAGTACAGCCGCCTGGTTAGTGGCAATCTCAAAACAATCGATCCGCTGCGTTTCTGCCCGACCGGCTATCCCGTTGACCGTACCGGCCGATCCCAGACCAATCACGGCCACCCGCTCGGGCCGGGGATGAATCATGAGCGGCAACGCTCCCAGTAACGTATGAATCTCGTCGGTCGAGTAAGGCAGCGCACTCTGACCCAACCCGTTGACGAAAACGACACCCAGCTTCCGATCCGGCGACCGTTTGATCACCGACACTGCCGATTCGTTCTCGTCGAAGACGAACTGATCGGGCGTTTCGATGCCATTCATCAGCTGCCAGAACCGCGCATTATCGGGTATGGTCAGGCTCACCAGTACCAGCGCACCGGCCATGACGACGGCCAGACCAGCGGACCAGTGCCGACGAACAGCCAGCACGATGATGTACACTAGCCCCAGGCACCCGATAATTCGTACGAGCATTGCGGTACCGAGCAGCGGGAAGCCCACCCACGTGATCCCCCATGCTCCAACGGCCGATCCGGCAATATTCACAAACTGTAACCAGCCCACCCGGCGGCCCACTTCATCGGGCTTGTCCTGGAGTAGAGACTGGGACAAGGCGAAACTCATTCCCATCAGGAAGGTGGGTAAAAACAGCAGAAAGACCGGTACTAGGCCGTAGGTGAAGATGCTGAAACGCGGAGTCAGAACCGGCTCTCCACTGGCGAAGTAATCCCACAGAAACCGCAGGACCGGCCAATGGGCAATACCGTACAAAAACGCCGTGAGGGCCAGAATGGTGTACGCGTACAGGCTTAGCTGACACACCAGGAAAAGACGTTCACGCCAACGGGCCGACCGGTTGCCGAACCGGGTGCCCACTACGGTACCGATAGCCATTGACCCCAGGTAGATGGCCAACAGCACGGCAAACGTCAGCGACACCGACTTGATGAGGGTTTCCAGTATCCTGAACCAGATGAGTTCGAGTGATAACGCTGCCAGCCCTGACATAAAGTACTGTACCGACCAGATCGTCAGGACCGGCGTAAGCCGCAGGGGCACTTTTGGGCCCGCATCCGATCCGCCGACCAACACCTCCCCGGACAAAGATGCCTGTCGACTCAGCAGATATGCAGATGCCGCACAAACGCCGTTCAGGGCCGCACCCACCCAGATAGCCTGGTCGAACCCGAGCCGCCGGACCAGCAGGAATCCCGTGATCAGGGCCCCCAGCGATGCTCCCAGCGTATTGATGAAATACAGCAGGCTGATGTAACGCGCCTGCTGGTCCATTTCGCCGAACCGGAACGCCCGGGACAGCACCGGCAACGATAGCCCCATTAGAAACGTGGGCACCAGCAGAACTCCGAACACAATAGCGTACAGGATAATGGGACTATCGCCCAGGGGTGGAGCAGACGCGTAGAGAAAGTCATACAGGAGCCATTTGCTACCCGCAGCAAAGCCCATAATGCCCAGCTCGGCCCCGATAAAGTAACGCAAATTGACCGGCGGTGCCGACCGGTCGGCCAGCCGCCCCCCGGCCAGATAGCCAATACCCAGCCCGGTCATGAAAGCTGAAACTATCAGACTGATGCTGACCGTATCGGAGCCGGTGTAGAACACCAGGAGCCGCTGCCAGACAACCTGGTAGAGTAAAGCAGCAAACCCGGACAGAAAAAATAGAAGTAGAACAAATAGACGGTTACGGTTAGATGACATGCCTAAAAAAAATAAGCCCAGCCTCCCGACTATCAGGAAACTGGGCCCAATATGGCTCAAAATCGTCTATATCACCACATTGACAATACGCTTTGGCACGACAACCACTTTCTTGGGCGTCTTTCCTTCGAGCCATTTCTGAACGATCTCGTCGGCCAGCACCTCCCGTTCGATGTCGGTCGGCGCGCGGTCGATGGCGAAACTGATCGTGGTACGCACTTTGCCGTTAATCTGAATCGGGTACTCGAAGGCATCTTCAACCAGATAGGCCGGGTTGAAAACCGGGAAGCTGGCCTGCGAAACGGTTCCTGGTTCGTTCCCCAATGCCGCCCACAACTCTTCGGTAATATGGGGCGCAAAGGGCGACAGCAGCAGCACCAGGTCCTGCAATACCGAGCGCTTATGGCAGTCGAGCGAGGCCAGCTCGTTGACGCAGATCATGAACGAGCTTACCGACGTGTTGAACGAATAGGCATCGATGTCGTCCTGCGTTTTCTTGATGGTCCGGTGCAGAATTTTTAGCTCGGCGGGGGTCGGCTGCTCATCGGTCACTATCCACTGGCTCGATCCGGCATCCGATGCCCCGGCAGCATTGTCCTTATAGAACAATCGCCAGAATTTACGGATGAACCGGTATACGCCATCTATTCCGTTGGTGTTCCAGGGTTTAGCCTGTTCGAGCGGTCCGAGAAACATCTCGTACAAACGCAGCACGTCGGCCCCGTAGCGCTCCACAATCGTATCGGGATTAACGACATTAAACTTCGACTTCGACATCTTCTCGACTTCGGCCCCTACAACATAGCGGCCGTCGGGTTCGCAGATGAACTCGGCGTTTTCGGTCAGGTCGGGCCGGGCGTTGCGAAACGCGTCAATGTCGAGTACGTCGTTCTCAACGATGTTCACATCCACGTGCAAGGGCGTCACCTCTCTACCCTGAATCTGGTTGAGCGACACAAAAACGGCGGGTTGCCCTTCCTGCCCGGTCCCTTTGAGCCGGTAGACGAAGTTGCTCCGGCCCTGAATCATGCCCTGATTGATGAGCTTTTTGAACGGCTCCTCCTGCGGCACGTAGCCCCGGTCTTTCAGGAATTTATTCCAGAAACGGCTGTAGAGCAGGTGACCGGTAGCATGTTCGGTACCACCAATGTACAGGTCTACGTTCTGCCAGTAGCTGATGGCTTCGCGGCTCGCAAACTCGGTCTCGTTCTGCGGGTCCATGTAACGGTACCAGTACCACGACGAGCCCGCCCAGCCGGGCATGGTGCTCAGCTCGTACTCATACTGCCCTTTGTACTTCCAGCCTTCGGCGCGGCCCAGCGGGGGCTCGCCGGTTTCGGTGGGCAGGTATTTGTCAACCGCCGGCAGTTCAACGGGTAAATCCTGTTCGTCGATCAGATAGGGCAGCCGTCCCGTTGACCCTCCTTCTTTGAAATAGACCGGTACGGGTTCGCCCCAGTAGCGCTGGCGGCTGAAAACGGCGTCGCGCATCCGGAAATTAACCTTTCCACGGCCCAGTCCGCGGGCTTCGAGCCAGGCAATCAGCGTCGGTACGGCTTCGGCATAGGTCATACCGTTGATGATACCCGAGTTGATGTACCGCCCTTCTTTGGTATTGTCGGCCTGGATATCTATCTCTTTCTGAGCGTCCAGCACCGGCACAATTGGCAAATTAAAGTGCTTAGCGAACAGATAATCGCGCTGATCGCCCGACGGAACGGCCATAACAGCACCGGTACCGTACCCGGCCAGCACGTAATCGGCCAGGAAAACAGGCACCTTCTCCCCGTTGAGCGGATTGAGGCAGTAGCTCCCCGTGAATACGCCCGATACGACTTTGGTTTCGGCCATACGATCACGCTCGGAACGCAGTTTGGCGGCATTTACGTAGGCGTCAACCGCGTCGCGCTGTTCTGGCGTAGTCAGGCCCGGCACCAGCTCATGTTCGGGAGCCAGCACCATAAAGGTTACGCCATAGATGGTATCGACACGGGTGGTAAATACTTCGATGGTTTTGGGCTGCTCACCCGCCACCGGCGCGTCGGGCAAGGGAAACTTCACGCTGGCGCCAACGCTTTTGCCGATCCAGTTCCGCTGCTGTTCCTTGATCGATTCGGTCCAGTCGATGGTGTCGAGACCAGTGAGCAACCGGTCGGCATAGGCCGTAATCCGCATCATCCACTGGCGCATGAGTTTCTGCTCAACGGGGTAGCCGCCCCGTTCCGAAACGCCGTCCTTCACTTCATCATTGGCCAGCACCGTACCGAGGGCCGGACACCAGTTCACAACGGCATCGGCCAGGTAGGTCAGGCGGTATCTGAGCGTAATTTCGTACGACTCTTCGGCCGACATGGCGTTCCACTCCGCAGCGGTAAACGTCAGGGGCGCTCCGCCCTCGCGGTCGTCGTCACAGACAGCGTTGACATCGGTGGTCCCGTTGGTGGCAAACTTCTCCAGCAGGGTCTCGATGGGCTCGGCCCGGTCCGTGTCTTTGTTGTACCACGACCGGAACAGTTCCATAAAAATCCACTGCGTCCACTTGTAGTAAGCTGGATCGGAGGTTCGCACCTCGCGCGACCAGTCGTAGCTGAAGCCAATATTTTTGAGTTGTTCGATATAGCGCGTCAGGTTCTGCTCGGTGGTCAGGGCCGGATGCTGACCGGTCTGAATAGCGTACTGCTCGGCGGGGAGGCCGAAGCTATCGAATCCCATCGGGTGCAGGACATTATAGCCTTTCAGCCGCTTGTACCGCGACACGATATCCGAAGCGATATAGCCCAGCGGGTGACCAACGTGCAGTCCGGCTCCGGAAGGATACGGAAACATGTCGAGCACATAGTATTTCGGTTTGCCGGTGCTGGTCTGCGTGCGATACGTCTGGTTTTCGTCCCAAAACCGTTGCCATTTCTGCTCGGTTTCGCGGTGGTTATAATCGGCCATATGTAAGGAGGGATGGGTTTTTTAGCCCATCTGAATCGTATGTATGTCTGTCAGATACTTGGCTTGCGGGCCAAACGAGTCGGTTGGCCCGGTCTCTGGTTTGCAAAAATAGCCGTTTACTGAGACTTTTGCCCACCTCCTTCCGACAATCGCCTGTCCACTCCCATGCCCACTGCTTCCTCCGCTTCGATTCACCGACCCGCCCACGCTGCCGCTGGCTGGCACTGGCCCCTGTTTCTAACCATCCTTACGGCTATCCTGGGCGCCTGGGTCGTGGATGATTTCAGCCGCCCCCTGTCCGACGGCGACGACACGGATCAGTACGAGTACGCGGGCTATTATTTCGGCAAAAATCTCTCTCTGTGGCCCTTCCCCCATCTCGATCTGGTTAATAACCAATCGTTTTACCCCTATGGCCTGAACCAGGTGTTTCTGCCCTGGGGGTTTGAGCGCGACTATTGGTACGCCCTGTGTTACCAGTTTCACGGTGAGCATGCCGGTCCCTATCTCCAGTATTATTACATCTACAGTCTGCTGGTAGCCGCGCTGGGAACGTACCTGCTGCTTCAGCCCCGCTTTGGCACCGGCCGATCGTTTGCAGCCGGGCTGATCGTGTCGGTTTTCAACCTCTATGCGATCTTCAAGTTTCCGGTCCATATGAACGTCTGCGTCGGCCACTGGACTATCCTGTGTATGATAGCCACCTATTGCCTGCTTCACGACCTTGTGAACCGACAACTGGTTTCGCTGGTGTTCGTTCTGCTGTGGGTATGGCTCCATGTGCAGGTGCTGAGCCAAGAGCTGGGCTATGTAGCGGGTTATGCGCTTACGTTCACCACCCTGGCGCTGCCCGTTGCGGGCGTCGTTCTCTACCGACAACACCCCCGTCCGGCCCAATGGATGGCGCAGCTGAGTCGGTACCTGGCCGCTTCCTGGACCCGCCAGTCTCGCCTGTTGCTACTGATGCTGGTTCTGATTCTTATCAGCACCTTTCTGTACCTGCCGCTCACCCTCCAGATCGCCTTCACGGCCTGGGAGTTCGATTTTGCCGCCATGCCTCCCCTCCGCGCCTGGTCGCATCCGTTACGGCTGTTTCTACCTCATCTCCCGGGCCTGGACGCCTTTGTTGTGCCTTACCAGTCGTGGCTGCGGGATACGTTCGAGAGCTACGGGCAGGGTAGCCCGGGGTTATACCTGACCATTCTTGCTGGCGTGGTACTGTGGCAGACCCGGCGGCAGGTTGGACTGTGGCTGCCAGTGGTGCTGATGCTGGTATTGTGTCTGCTGTATCATCCGGCGGTACTGCCTACGCTCAAGCTGTTTCCCTGGTTTAGCTTCAACCGGCACGGCGGCCGGGCCAGCCTGGTTTATCCGGTTCTGCTGGTCCTGCTGGCTTTACCGCTCCGCTGGCCTACCAACCGAACCGGTCTGATCGCCACGGCTGGGGTGTTGCTGCTAATGGTCAGCGAATGGTCATATGGCTTGTACCTGCGCACCACGCTGCCTACGCTCGTGGCCTCTGATGACCTGCTCCGCTATTGCCAGACCATCCGTCAGCAGCCGGGTAAGGCCGTTCTCGACTGGCCCTTCTGCGCCGTCGGAGCCGATGGACCCGGCATGGCCGAAGGGCTTTGTCCCTACTACAAACAACAGAATGCAGTTTTCACCTTTCGTCGGTTTTACGACAAACACGTAGTCGGTCAGTATTTCGGGCGGCTTCACCCCAGCCAGATTCAACCCTTCCTGCGCGATGGCTGGCCGAGGCTTTTGACACCTGGAAGGTCATTCACGGAAGCTGACTGGCGCTTTTTTATCAATTTTTTGCGGACAAATAACTTCGCGGGTATCAATCTCTACCCCGATTTACTGACGCCGGACCAGGTGGCGGAGTTCTACCGGCGTTTGGGCCAGCCCATGATCGAAACGCACTTCCCCGTTGCCGGACGGGTGGTGTTCATTCCGATCCGGCCACTGGCAGAAAAGAGCCGCCTAGCTGCACCATAAACCCCGGTTTAACGTTTTAGTAACAGCCGCAACGGTTGACTGTTGATTCGCGTATGAGCTAGGTGTACCCACTGTTTTCTCAGGCTAATTTTATCCTCCTGACTCGTTCATGCAACGTTTTATTTTCTCTACAACGGCTACGTATGTTGTGCTGGCGGGGCTTGCTGTGTTCGGTTGCCGTTCCGACCGCGATGTTAACCCTACGTTTTCGGCCGACTGTCTTGTTAAGGCTTCGCCGAATAACGGCCAGGCCATCGCGGGTTCGTACATCGTCACGTACCAGCCTGAGCAGTCGCTGCCCGGCTCGCCCAACGCCCGGATAAGTGCCGCCCGCGCCGGGATTGACCAGCTACTGGCTCGCCACCGCATCGAAGACGATGCGCCGGAGCTGCTGGCCTCCACGGAGCAGACCAGTTTCCTGGCCCATCTGTCCGCTGCCGAAGCCAAGCAGCTCCGGCAGGACCCGACCGTTTCTATGGTCGAGCCAGATCGGATTATGTCGATTTGCAACTGCGTCGATGTGGCCGCGCCCAGCACCGTGTACTGGAACGTTCAGCAGACCGGCTACGGTCGGGGCGATTTGCAGACCGGCAAAACGGTTTGGGTAGTCGATACTGGCATTGACCTCGACCACCCCGATCTGAACGTCGACACGGAGCGTAGCCGCTCGTTTGTGAGTGGGGTTATCTCGGCCGACGATCAGAACGGGCACGGCACCCACGTAGCCGGCATTATCGGCGCCCGGAATAACGGCGTTGGGGTAACGGGGGTGGCTTCGGGGGCACGGCTGGTAGCGTTGAAAGTGCTCAACCAGCTGGGCGAAGGGCGGCTATCGGGTATTATTCAGGCCGTAAACTATGTTCGTCAGAATGGCAAAGCCGGTGATGTCGTGAACCTGAGCCTGGGTGGCGAGGGGGTATCGGTAACGCTGGAAAACGCCATCCGGCAGGCAGCCAACAGCGGTATCCTGTTCGCCATCGCAGCCGGCAATGACGGCCAGAACGCCAACGAAGCCACTCCCGCCCGGCTCAATACTACCAACGTCTTCACCGTATCGGCTATGGACCGAACCAATCGGTTTGCCAGCTTCTCCAACTACGGCTCCAGCGTTGACGTTTGTGCCTACGGGGTTCGTATCACCTCGACCTACAAGGATGGCCGGTACGCGGTTCTGAGTGGTACCAGCATGGCAGCTCCGCACGTGGCCGGCCTGTTGCTGATCCGGGGCAGCAAACTCCCAACGCGCGGCTTCGTCACCGGCGACCCAGACGGCACGCCGGACCCTATTGCCGGCGAGTAAATACGTTTAAACGCAGAGGACGGAAACCCAATTAGTACAGAACGTTTCTTAGAAAAGAAGCATATACTGAAAGTTCAGTATATGCTTCTTTTCTAACATGAGTCATCCCGAATTTTGAGTGATGGCAAAGACTACCATCAAGGCATTCGAGATAGCTACCCGTAACCGATAAATCGGCACTGAAGCAGTTCGGTGCCGATTGCCGGTTCTGGGTACCCAGC
>NZ_SBLB01000004.1 GCF_004138325.1 Spirosoma sordidisoli
CAGGTTGCTTACGCGTTACGCACCCGTTTGCCGCTGGTCTTGCGACCCGCTCGACTTGCATGTATTAGGCCTGCCGCTAGCGTTCATCCTGAGCCAGGATCAAACTCTCCATCGTAAATAATTGTGTGAGTCAGTGACTCACTGTCTTGTTCAACCGGCTCACCGAAGTGAGCAGGACTGAATGATAATGTGCTGCCCGTTTGTCAAAGAACTGTTCGCCTGGCCCGTTGGCCGAAGCGTGGTGAGAAGTGGTTGGCTCGGTGGCCGCTCCGTGTCTCGTTGTTTGGGAGTGCAAAGGTACGTCTTTTTTCCCGGTTGTCAAGTAAAAACTGAAAATATTTTTGGGTATTGATTGTCAGTTTGTTACTCGTAACTCACTGACCGTTAGCGTGTTGCTTTGGATCAGCGCCCTGTTTCTCTCGATTTGGGACTGCAAAGGTAGGGCGCTTTTTGGCCTCTGTCAAGCCCTGGCGGAAAAATAGTTGGGAGCTCTGGCCCCGCCCATCGGATAAGTGGCCCAACCTCAGCCACTTATCCGACGAAAAAAGTTTAAACTTTTTTTAGCAGGTGGTTCTTCTTGCCTTTCGAAACCAGTAAATACCGGTCCTGAAGCCACTCGGCAGGCACCGGAGCACCCGGATCGGCCAGTTTTGTTTTGTTAATGCTGACTGCATTCTGGGAAATAGCCCGACGTGCTTCGCCTTTCGATGCATAGACTTCGCCCCGACTGGCTACCGATAACAGGTCGGTAATGTCTTTGGTATTGCTCAGCTCTTCCTGCGATACCTCCGTTTGGGGCACCCCTTCGAAGATGACGTCAAATTCATCGACCTGGATAGAACGTAGTGTATCGAGCGTGGCCTTGCCAAACAACACCTCCGACGCTTTAACGGCCAGTTCGTAACCAGCCTGTGAGTGTACCCGAATCGTTACGTCCTTAGCAATGGCTTTCTGTAGTATCCGCAGGTGCGGGGCTTCGGCATGCTGACGTTCCAACTCCTCGATCTCTTCGCGGGAGAGCAGGGTGAAAACCCGGATCAGCCGGGCACAGTCGGCATCGGCGGCATTGAGCCAGAACTGGTAGAACTGGTACGGTGAGGTGAGCGCAGGGTCGAGCCAGACGTTACCGCTCTCCGACTTGCCAAATTTGGTTCCGTCGGCTTTGGTGACGAGTGGCGTGGTTAGGGCAAATGCCTGATCATCGGATGGGTTGCCGGCATCGCTTTCCTTACGCCGGATCAGTTCAGTGCCGGTGGTTATGTTTCCCCACTGGTCTGACCCGCCCATCTGCAAACGAATCCCTTTGTTCTTATACAGCCAGTAGTAATCGTAGCCCTGTAAGAGCTGGTACGAAAACTCGGTGAAGGAAAGGCCGGTCTCCAGCCGCTTCTTTACCGAGTCTTTCGCCATCATATAATTTACGGTCAGGTGCTTCCCGGCTTCGCGCAGAAAGCCAAGGAAGGAAATTTCCCTGAACCAGTCGTAGTTATTGACCATTTCGGCCGAGTTCGCTCCACTATCGAAGTCGAGGAACTTGGTCAGTTGATTCCGGATGCCTTCCTGATTGCGTCGGAGTGTATCCTCGGCCAGGAACTCGCGCTCGGCCGATTTGCCCGAAGGGTCGCCGATCATACCGGTAGCCCCCCCCACCAACGCAAACGGTTTATGCCCGGCCCGCTGGAAATGGACAAGGAGCATGATGGTGGCCAGGTTTCCGATGTGTAAGGAAGCCGCCGTTGGGTCGAAGCCAATGTAGCCAGCGGTCATTTCCTTACTAAGTTGCTCTTCGGTGCCGGGCGTCATATCATTGAGCATGCCACGCCAGCGCAGTTCTTCAATAAAATTCATAAACAATCAGCGAATGAGTAGACGAGCGGATGGAAGGCGATCGAATCCTCCTCTTCCTTGGTCTCGTTCCTTTTAGGTTTGCAAAATTAGTGGTTTATGGCAACAGCAGCGATGAGTCGCCATAGCTCAGAAAGCGGTACTCGTTGGCCAGAGCTTCCGTATATACGGAACGCCAGTCATCACCAATCAGCGCGGAGATCAGTAGGATAAGCGTCGAACCGGGCTGGTGAAAGTTGGTGATAATGCCTTTACAAAGTTTCATCTCGTAGCCAGGGGTGATGTAGATGCCCGTGTGCGCGACAATACTTTCCTGGTTTGTACGGATCATACAGTCCAGCACGGCTTCGAGCGCATCGGCCACCGGCGGATGGTCGGCCACGGGTAGGCTGTATGCATACTGCTGATCGAGCCGAAACGGATCGGACTCGTTCCGCAGGAGCTGAACACCCATCCAGTACAGACTCTCGAGCGATCGCATAGAGGTAGTGCCAACCGGAATCAGATGGTCGCGATGAGCCAGGACTTTCTGGACGATAGTTCGCGTGTATACTACCTGTTCGGTATGCATATGGTGCTGGCGTACGTCGGCTACCTTGATAGGCTGGAACGTACCCGCTCCTACGTGCAGGGTCAGGTAATCGTGCTCAATACCCCGCCGGGCCAGAGCGTCGAACACCGCCGGGGTAAAATGGAGTCCGGCGGTGGGGGCGGCAACAGCCCCTTCTTTCTCGGAATAGATGGTCTGGTAGGTTACCCGATCGGCCTCGATGCTGTCTCGCTTCAGGTAAGGCGGCAGCGGTATATCGCCCGCGTACTGGATCAGCTGGGCAAACGTAAGTTCGGCCGGCTGCCAGCTCAGTTGAACGGCCGACTGACCGGCGTCATGCCAGGTTGCGGTAAGCCTGACCGGGCCCGACGGAGTTGGTATATCGGCCTCGAGAGCTTCGTCGGGTTTCCAGCGTTTCCGGTTACCGATCATTCCCTGCCACACGGCCGAGCCGGTTGCTTCCATGGCAGCGGTAATGGGCTGATCGGCTGGAAATGGGTTCAGCAGAAACAGTTCGATCACAGCCCCCGTTTGTCGGGTAAAGTGCAGCCGGGCCGGTATGACTTTCGTGTTGTTAAATACCAGAAAACTGTCGGCGGGCAGCCAGTCGGTCAAATCCCTGAATGTAGCGTGGCTGATCTGACCTGACCGGTAGACGAGCAGTTTCGACTCGTCGCGCCGGGCCAGCGGGAAGCGGGCAATTCGGTCGTCGGGCAGATCATACTGAAACTGGCTCAACGACAAGGGGTTATTTTCAGTCATCGGCGGTGGGTTTCATGAACAGACGGACCGGCAAGGCAGCCAGCACAACGATCAAAATAACGGTGCTCAGTGGCATCAGCCACGCGTAGTCCATGGCCAGTTGACCCCGGTCAGACCGGTTGAGCAGGGATATGACGAGCAGCGACAAGCCCAGTATGGTATTGATAGCCGCCATAAGGGCGTAAAACCAGTTGACAACAACCTCATTGAGCTGATCTCGGTGGGCGGCCCAGAGAGCCTGGTTGGGAATGGGCAATTTGCTGGCGGGTACGCGCGGAAACAGGCGGGCCACCGCGTTGATCAGCGTATTGTTGATCAGGAAAATAGCAACGGCTATGTAGAACAGCGTTTCCCGGTCCAGGTACTGAACAGCCGTTCCTAATTCATCGAAACGAACGGCCACTTCGGCAGGATACGATATATAGCTGTTGAACAGCGCAAACAACAAACCGAGAATGGACAGGATGCGCCAGACGCGGACGAAAAAAGTACCGGCTTTCATTACTAAAGTACAGATGAGTGAACGAGCCAGCCAGTGAATGATCTATGCAGATTTGGCCAGCTCTATAAAATCAGGGCGCAAAGGTACGGCCCGGACGGAGTAAATCCGTTAGCTTAGCCGTTTGTGGAAGAATTTGGTTTATAGAACTGTATGAAGATTTACACGAAAACAGGGGACAAAGGGCAGACGGCCCTGATTGGTGGCCGGCGGGTGAGCAAAGCCGATTTACGAATCGATGCCTATGGTACTGTCGATGAATTGAATGCCTGGATTGGCCTTGTGCGCGATCAGGCCGTTAATGCGCTCCGGAAAGACCTTCTGAAAGAAATACAGGACCGACTGTTCACGATTGGAGCCGAGCTGGCCACCGATCCGGAAAAAGCACCGAAGCAGGCCATGCCAGCCATCGTGCCCAACGATGTTACGCTCCTCGAAGAGGCCATGGATGCGATGGATGCCGAGCTGCCTGAGTTGCGGGCGTTCGTGTTGCCGGGCGGTCACGAAGGGGTATCGTTCTGCCACCTGGCCCGAACCGTTTGCCGACGCGCCGAACGGCTGACCATTGCGCTGAACGATAGCAGCCCCGTTGATCCACTGGTTATTCAATACCTCAACCGCCTGTCTGATTACCTCTTCGTACTAAGCCGGAAAATGGCACAAGAATTGGGAGCGGAAGAAGTAGCCTGGAAACCCCGGAAATAAACAGGAAAAGAAAGTTGTCTTAACAACTAACTTTCCTCAATCTAATTTTTTAGCTTTGTCGCAGAAGACAATTCGTCTTCTAACTCATTAACCAACACGCTGATTATGACGACGGACGTCTTGCAGATTGAATTGCGGAAAGCGGAACGCTCTCGCATTCAGGAGGTGGATTTCAATCACCTGCCCTTCGGTAAACATTTCTCGGATCACATGTTCGTGGCCGACTTCATAGATGGTCAGTGGCAGAATCAGATGATTGTGCCCTTCGACAATTTCACGCTAAGCCCGGCTCTATCGTCGCTTCATTACGGTCAGTCGATTTTTGAGGGTATGAAAGCGTACAAGAACGAAGCGGGCGAGGTGCTGATGTTCCGGCCCTACGCCAACTTCGAACGGATGAACGAATCGGCCCGACGCATGTGTATGGCAACCCTGACCGAAGAAGTATTCATGGGCGGTCTGGAAGCACTTTTACGCGTCGATGCCGACTGGGTACCCTCCCAGCCCGATAGTTCGCTCTACATCCGGCCGTATATGTTTGCTACCGACACGTTCCTGGGTGTGGCTCCGTCTAAAACGTACCGGTTCTGCATTTTCACCTGCCCCGTTGGTGCGTACTACACGACCCCGCCCAAGCTGAAGGTAGAGACGGAATACATCCGGTCGGCACCGGGCGGTGTTGGCTACGCCAAATGCGCCGGTAACTATGCCGGTTCGTTATACCCCACGCTCCTGGCTCAACAACAGGGCTACGATCAGCTGATCTGGACCGACGCCCGCGAGCATAAATACATCGAAGAGTCAGGCACCATGAATATCATGTTCATGATCGATGGCAAACTGGTAACCCCTGCCACCTCAGACTCGATCCTGAAAGGGGTTACGCGCGATACCATTTTGCAGATTGCCCGCTCGTGGGGTATCACCGTCGAAGAACGGCCCGTGTCGATCGACGAGGTAATTAATGGGATTGAAACCGGTCGGCTCACCGAAGCGTTCGGGGCAGGAACCGCTGTGGTCGTATCGCCCTACGCCCTGATCGGCTACAACGGCAAAGACCATATGCTGCCCGAGTTCGCTCCCGAAGATTCGTTTGCCGTTCGGGTGAAGAACCACCTGACCGATATTCGCACCGGCAAAATAGCTGATGAGTTTGGCTGGGTGCATAAGATTTAGTCAGCCTGTATAAACAAATTGGCCCCGCTTTACACTGTGTAGAGCGGGGCCGGCTTATTTGTAGCTATACCTATCTCCTGGCCGACACCGGGGTTTGCCCGGCGGGGGCTATGGTAATTTTGAGGCCAAAATCTTTGCCTTTCGAGACATCGCGGAGGGAGACCTGCTCGCCAGTCGGCCCGTTCCAGTTCGTGCTGCCGTTGCTTAGTCTGGCCGCCCCGTAGCGGGCTGTGAAGTACGTAGTCAGCTCTTTGCTATACCCATCAACCGATACGCGGTTGTTCAGGAACAGGTCGACGGTAATGGTCGACACCTTTCCATTCTGCTGGTAGTACAGCACATCCATACTTTCCAGACTCGGAAACTCGACCGTGTACCCTACGTGTCGGGCGTCGTTCTCAAACGCTTCGCCTTTCTCGGTCGTTTTCACCGAGGAAAAATCGTCACCGAGGCTGATGCCCCGCCAGTGGCTGTCGCGGGTGAGGCCAAGGCTGGCCAGTCGACCCGTTATGGGTTCGGCCGCGTAATCGACAGCCGGATTGGGCTGGGTTTGACCGGCCGTTGCCGAATCGGCCGGCTGGCTGGTGGTTTTCTGCCCGTTATTGCAGGCTTGTAAGGTGGCAAACAGTGTGGCTATGCCAATATGAAGAATAAACCGGATCATTCGACTGGACTATTAATTGATCGACACAAAGGTACGTCCACGAACCCGGTAATGGGCCTCTGTATAGCAAGTGTCCTTTTTTTTTCGTTTAGTAGTCAGTCACCCATTTTTACTCGACGCCGGTTCATGAACACAGTACGCTTACGGTTTCTATTCGTTCTTCTGGTCATTCCTGCTCTGGCGTTTGCCGCCCCGGCCGATAACCCGGATGCGGTGGTCGGGCGCTGGCTCAGTTCTAAAAAGAAAAACCAGGTTCTGATCTACAAACACGGAGACCGCTACTTCGGCAAACTGGTCTGGATGCTCGAGCCTACCGACGTCTCGACCAGCAAACCTAAACTCGATAAGCTCAACCCGCAGGTTCATCTTCGGCATCGGCCGCTGCTGAACCTGCCGATCATGACCAACCTGCTTTACAAAGGCAACAATGTCTGGGGCGATGGCCAGATCTATAACCCCGAAGATGGCAAAACGTACGGCTGCGAACTAACCCTTCGCGATGCCAATACGATGGAAGTACATGGCTACATGATGGGCATGCGGTTTTTGGGCAAAACCATTACCTGGACGCGGGTTCCCTAAAAAACACGGCCACCGCCGGTTGTGTATCAACAGTGGCCGTGCCTTCACCCGGGTTTACTCGCCCGGTTTATCTGCTACATCCTGGTTAGGAACGACGTCGACAATGCGGGTGGGCGTACCGGTTTTACGTTCTTCGATCTGTTCGAGGAGTTTCAGGCCCATGAGCCCGTTCAGCGAGCCGTCGGTGCCGGAGCCACTACCGTTGATAACAATGTCAGGTATGATACGAATCTGGCCTTTGCCGATCTCTTCCGTAATCTTGAAGCGGGTGAAGTTCTCGTCGCCCATGGCCCGAACCTGTAGTTCGTAGGCTTCGGCCGTTGACCGGCCAATGGCCAGAATTTTTTCGGCTTCGGCGGTACCGGTTTTGGCAATGCGTTCGGCTTCGGCATCGGCGGTTAGTTTGGTCGCTTCGGCATCGGCCGCGGCCTGACGGCGCCGGGCTTCGGCATTGGCTTCGGCCCGGATCTTGGTGGCTTCCGACTCGGCCCCAACCTGCAGCTTAAGACTACGGGCCTCCCCTTCTGACTTCTTAACGGCGGCATCGGCCGTACGCTGCGCAATTTCAACACTTTGCTGCGCCTTTACGACCTCGCGCTGAATGTCGGCCAGGGCGGTTTCCCGCTCCATACCCTGCCGTTTTTCCTGCGCCATCCGCTGTGTTTCGTAGGTCTTTTCTTCTTCCTGCGCGATTTTACGGTCGGTCAGCGTTTTCATCAGGCTGTCGGGCGGCACAATATCACCGATGAGCGTATCGACGGCGTTGACGTTGTAGATTTCCAGTACCTGCTTGATATGATCGCGGGCGGCTTCCTGTCGTTCTTTCCGGGTGCTCAGGAACGCAATTACATCCGAATCCTGAGCCGAGTTGCGGAAGTAGTTGCCAATGGTCGGCTCCAGCACCTGCGATACGAGGTTATTCATACTGCCAAAGCGGGCAATCACTTTCGGCGCTTCATTGGCCGGAATATGAATGATCTGCGCCACGTCGAGGTTGAACGGGAACCCGTCTTTCGACCGTACCGTAATAGTCGACAGGTTGCGGTCGAGGTTGTGCGACTCCGAGCGGGCGTTAGCCCAGTTCAGCACCAGGTTCGTGGTTGGCACCCCTTCTACCTTCATGGTATAGGTATTGATCGGGTACTTGCCCGGTCCCAGTGGCTCCATCCAGACCCCCCGGAATCCTTTCCGAACAATATTGCCGTGCTTAAACGCAGCGCCGGTGAGGTCTTCGCCGTCTTCGCCGATGTATGAAATGACCACGCCTACATGGCCAATGGGCACTTCGGTCATGGGAATTTCTTCGATCTGCACCGCCCAGGGGTTGATGTAATACGAACCAGCCAGAACCACTTGCGGCTGAAGCCCCCGGTTACCACCGCTTTGCAGGAATGAGTCGATGTTCTGGAAGTTGTTATGTCCCTCAATATTCCGGCCGGCAATCTGGCCCGGTTGCAGCGGAGCGCCATCGAGGGTGGTTATGATACCGACCATATTTTCCCGGATGACGGTCATGTCGGCAATCGTAACCGTAAATGCATACGTGTTGATCCGGTAGGTACCGGGCGTCAGCACCGACGTTTGCCGCCCCTTTTGCCCTCCGCCCGACAAAAATCGCTCTGTATCCTGGAAGTTGTCAGAATCCACACGGCGGGCCAGGATGTTTCCCGTTGGCAGCTCGGCCCCGTCGTTTGACAGAACCAGGCCAATTTTCCCTTCCGGCACCGCCGTAAATGGCTGCATGTCGATCCCGTACTGCCAGGGCCAGAGCCACCAGTACAGACCAGGCGCCAGCGTTTGGGCCTGGTAGCCAGCCTCGCCTTTGGTGGCAATGATCCGACCATCGGGCAGCCCACGGTCGTTACCGACCAGCACGTATTTTTTGGTTACGAGACCAATCCGGTTTTCGGGCACAATGACCATCCCGAACAGAAAGCGCAGTACCCACTTGTACAGCACAACGGCTATAACAAGCACAACCAGCCAGCTCCAGCCGGCTAAAAACGGTAGAAATTCCATCGATCAATGATGTGTTAACTGGTTAAGAAATAAACGGAGAACAGGAAGCGAATCAGGCGCTTCGATCGCCCTGGCCAGACAGGTACGGGCGGCAGAAATGAAGACGGGGCGTCTACATGGGAGTCAGAAATGAGTGTCGATTTGACTCCGTAAAGGTATCTATACCACCTAATCAGGCACAGGCAAACTGGATGATCGGCCGCGACATGGCCGGACTGGATAGGGACCTGGATGAATGGAATGCCTACAGCTCCTGCGCCAGGTTGAAGAAGAACCCGGTTCTGCCCTGCGCATTAAGGGTGCCGCTAAACCGCAGGACCATGTTGTAATAGGTAACAATATCGAGGCTCATACCCGTACCGAACAGCATGCGGTTGGCCAGCTGGCTCTGGTATTGTTCAGCCACCGTACTGCTGACATAGCCCGCATCGGCAAAGGCCGTAACGTAAGCGGCAATGGGCAGCGTATTGAACTGCCTGATGTGCAACCAGTTCAGCTGTTTCACCGTGTTGAACAGCTGGTACCGAAAGCTGTTGCGCCATATACCGAACCGCTGGCCATCAACCACATACAACTCATACCCACGTACCATATCGTAGGCGCTGCCGAGTCCGCGCAGTACCGCGTAGGGCTGCCGGTTGGGCCATGCCGAGCGCCCGCGGAGGTTGGTTGCGGCATAGAACTTCCCCCCCATCGGCCAGTAGTGCGTAAGCGAACCCAGCGTTTCGAGGTAGTGAAAATTATCGTTGGGCAGCAGCCCGCTTGCACCGATAGACGCGGTAAACAGCGTTCCCCGCAGTGGATAGGCTACATTGTCGCGCCGGTCGTAGCGGTAATTGTAGCTCATGTTGAGGAAACGCTGATGCGTGCTACCATCGAGGTAGTAGTCGGGATTGAGCCGGGCCACGGTATCGCTGATGGTATTGCGTGTGTAGCGCGTCTCGATGGTATGGTAATGGTAAAGACCACGCCGGTAGGTCATCACAAGGGCAGCAAAAGCCCTTTCGCGCAAGACGTCTTCCGAACGGGTGTACACCCACTTATCGGCCAGTGTCCGATACGGTATTTCCTTGTTTGTCTGGTAGCTGAGGTCCAGGCGAAGGCCTATTTTCTGCGCCCGGTCAACGTAGGGCATGGCGTAGGATAATACCGTTCGGGACAGAAAGCCGCGCTCCAGAATGAGCTGTAGCCGGTCGTTGTTGCCCGTCACGTTACGGTAGCTGAGCCGACCGCCGTAAATAACCCGCCGAAAATCGCGCCCCCGGTCGTACCACCACTCGTTGAAATTTCGGTCGGCAATATCGAAGACCGGGTAGGCAATGAGATACCAGCGCTCTTTCATGACTACCGTCAGGTCGAGTCGGGCAGGCTGGGTCGTGTCGGCCGAGGGGGTGAGCCGGGTCTGTATATCGACCGTGATGAACAGGTTCGTGTTGTTGATATTACGCTGGTCCCAGGCAATACGGCCGGGCAGGCTGGACAGCTGGAGGGTGTCGCCAACGTGCAGCGTCATTTCACGTCGTATGATCCGATCTCGGGTACGCTCGTTTCCCTGTAGCACGATCGACTGTACAACTACGGATCGGGTTGAGTCGGTAGCTGGTTTAGCCAGGGCCATCTGCCCGATCAGAAGGAACCCCGTCAGCATCAGGACAACAGGCAGCCACACATTCGGAATCATTATCAAAAGTACATCAATTCAAAAAAATAAGACAAGATTATCTGCCTATCCTGCAAAACCCTGCGTATAATTGTTGCCCATTCATTAAAACTACGACGCTTACTTCAAATCCTGCATTGTAAATGGAAACCGAAAAAATCCAGCGGTCGACACAGGCTACAAAACCCCGGCTAACTTTTTGGCAAATCTGGAACATGAGTTTCGGCTTTTTCGGCATACAGTATGGCTTTGGGCTGCAACAGGCAAACATGAGCCCTATTTTCCGGTACCTGAACGCCGACGAAGCCAACATTCCGATCCTGTGGCTGGCTGGTCCTGTAACCGGCCTGATCGTTCAGCCCATCATCGGGTCGATCAGCGACAGAACCTGGTCGCCACGCTGGGGCCGCCGGAAACCCTTCTTCCTGATCGGTGCTATTGTAACGAGCCTGGCCCTGTTTCTGATGCCTAATTCATCGGCTTTGTGGATGGCGGCCAGCCTGATGTGGATTCTGGACACCGGCCTCAACATCACGCAGGAGCCGTTTCGGGCGTTTATCGGCGATAAGCTCAACGAGGACCAACGGGGGCTCGGCTTTGCGATGCAGAGCTTTTTTGTCGGTTTCGGACAGACCCTGGCCAACCTCATGCCGTATATTCTGCCCATTTTCGGCATTACCCTGATGCAGACCAGCAATGGGGGCAGCATTCCGGACTTCGTAAAATACTCGTTTTACATCGGTGGCATTGCGGTTATTGCAGCTGTAATCTGGACGATCTACACCACCGACGAGTACCCGCCCGACGATATGGCGGAGTTCGAAAAGCAAAAGCAGGAAGGGGCAGGCATCAGCGGGATGTTCACGGAGCTGGCTCACGCGTTGCGCGATATGCCCAAAACCATGCGCCAGCTGTGGTGGGTTAAGTTCTTCACCTGGTATGCGCTGCCGCTCATGTGGCAGTTTCTGTCGCTGGCTATTGCGCGCCACGCCTTCAACGCGCCCGACGCCAAAACCAATCCGCTGGGCTTCGCCGAAGGTACGCAGTGGGGTAGCCTTTGCTTCGCTATTTTCAACGTAGGCTGCTTCACGATCTCATTCCTGCTTCCGGCCATTGCGGACAGGATAGGTCGGCGGGCCACCCATGCGCTCTTCCTGAGCATTGGTGGGCTGGGTTTTCTGTCAATGTTGTTATCAGAAGACAAAATGATCTTCGCCTTTGGTATGGCGCTCGTGGGACTGGCCTGGGGCTCTATTCTGTCGATGCCTTACGTGCTGTTGGCTAACTCCGTTCCCAAACAGCGCATGGGTGTTTATATGGGTATCTTCAACGGGTTCATCGTAGTGCCCCAGATCATCAACAACGTCACGGTTAAGTTTATCTACGGGCCGCTACTGGGCAGTGACCCGCGTAACGCACTGGCACTGGCGGGCGTACTGCTGTTGTGCGGGGCAGGCGCCTGTTTTCTGGTAAAAGAAACCCGCGCCAGCGAACAAGCTGCGTTCCCACTTGGCCCCGGCGGGCATTGATTTTTCAAACTCTTCTTTACATTTGCGATTGCGGCCGGGAGCGCTTCCTGGCCGCAATCCGTTTGTTACATGACTACCCCACCCCGTCCCTACGCTTTGCTTTCTGTCGGTGAACTGCTGGCCGACTTTATTGGTCACCATGTATCAACCAGCCTGCTCGATACCCAGGATTTCAGACGGTACCAGGGTGGAAGTCCGGCCAATATGGCTGCCAACATGGCCCGGCTTGGTAATAAAGTGGCGCTGGTTGCCTGCGTTGGCAATGATAACATTGGCCGGTATCTGACGCGGGAAGTAACCGAAGCGGGCGTAGATACGCAGTACGTTGTTGCCGATCCGTTCGAACCGTCGAGTATCGTTGTGGTATCCCGTACGGCAGGAACACCCGACTTTGTAGCCTACCGCATGGCCGATCGGTGTATACAGCCTGCTCAACTTCCCGACTCGTTGCTGGCCCAGGCCGACATTTTTCATACTACCTGCTTTGCGCTCAGTCGCCAACCTGCCCAGGATGCTATCGTCGATGCGGCTCGGCGAGCCCATGCGGCTGGTTGTCAGGTTAGTATCGACGCCAACTACGCCCCCTCCATCTGGCCCGACCGCGATCAGGCCTGGCGCATCCTGACCGACTATTTCAAAACTGGTCCGCTGGTAAAGGTCAGCGAAGACGACGTAACCCGGCTTTATGGAGGACCTCAGTCGCCCGAGACGGTACTGACTGATTTTCACCGGATGGGCGCGTCGTTAGTCTGCCTGACCCTGGGTGCCGATGGCAGTCTGGTCTCGTATGACAAAGGTGCCAAGCAGGCCAGAGTCCCCGGTCGTAAGGTCGATGTAGTCGATGCTACGGGCGCCGGAGATGCATACTGGGCCGGTTTCCTGACCGCTTACCTCGACGGCTATGCTCCCGCCAACTGCGCCCACGTAGGAGCGGCCCTCGCCAAAATGAAACTGACGCGGCAGGGTCCCCTTCCCGAACACATCAACCGGGAGGATCTTTACTAACCAACTGCGCTTTTGGGCTTAGCCTGCCTCGATCCAGGTCCAGCATTCCATACCAACGAAAAAAGGGGCACTGGTCGCAGGCCCCTTCGCTTTTCAGGCTTTTCGGGTTATTTCAACGACGCCAGTTTGGCGAGGTCGACGTCGTCCAGCGTGGCTTTGAGCTTCTCCATGCTGACGCCCCGGCCTTTGGCCGTGACGATAAATCGTTTGTTGACCAGCATCGCTATTTCGCCCGACTTATCGGCATTGTCGTACTTCTCGTACGTTTTATTGCCACCCATCGTGCTGGTTTTCTCGTAGCCATTTTCGGTTTCCTTATCGACCTCAATCATCGACCAGGCGGCCAAACCCATCATCATGGCGGAGCCACCGCCATCGACCAGGCTTATCTCGATCGTTTCGCTCTCGTCGCTATTGGCGTATTTTCCATTTGCCGTCGAGACCGTGAAGCCAGCGGCTCCGTTTTTCTCACCGGTTGCTTCTTTACGGGTCAGTCCGTCGGCCTCTTCGGGAAGCAACTCTTTCAGCGAGCGGAAATCAACCGTTTCTACGGGTCCGTTTTTCCCCATTTCTTCGGCCTGTGCTGCCATTTCTTTCATAGCGTCCATCGTGCCCATGGCCGATACGGAGGCTTCGTCTTTCTTTTCTTCTTCCTTGTTACCGCATCCGGTCAGCGAAACGGCCAGCACCAGTACGGCCAGCCCTGCGTACGAGTTGATTTTCATGGACAATCAGATTTAGGAATCAATGAACAAATTATCGGTCAGCAATATACCGGAACCCAGAATCGGTGCTTACATACTTTTTAGTAAACGTAAGATCCGTTTGCGCGAATCAACAAAAAAGGGCCCTGAGGCCCTCTTTCTTGCGTATATCTTCCTGTCGACGATTCTATTTTACACTGACCGTATCGCGATGAGTAGTCTTTTGCTGGTAGCTCCTGAACAGGAAGTAGACACCCAGCAGGACCACCGGAATGCTCAGAATCTGACCCATGTTCAGGGCCATGTTGTTCTCGAAAGCCACCTGGTTTTCTTTCAGGTATTCGTAGAAAAAACGGAGCGTAAATACCCAGATCAGAAAAATACCCAGCAGACTGCCTCTCGGCGTCCGCTCTTTGTTCCGGTTCCAGAACCAGAGCAGGATGAAGAAGAGAATCAGACACGAAATCGACTCGTATAGCTGAGCCGGATGCCGCGGTATCTTTTCGTATTCGGCATTGTTCATGAAGATAAACGCCCAGGGCACATCCGTTGGCCGACCTACGATCTCGGAGTTCATCAGGTTTCCGAAACGAATGCAGGCGCCCGCCAGCGCCACGGTAATGGCGATCCGGTCCGTCACCCAGAAAAACGTCTGTCCGGTAGCCTGGCTATTTTTCCGACGCGAGTAGAGCCACAGTCCGGTCAGAATACCGACCGCAGCGCCGTGACTGGCCAGACCGCGGTAGGGCGGCAAAATGACTTCGAGTGGATTTTTCAGCAGGATTTCGGGTTCATAGAAAAGGAAATGACCAAGCCGGGCGCCCAGAATGGTTGAAACGACCATGTAAATCAGCAGCGTGTCGGTATCCGTTACGGGCTTGTTTTCTTTTTTGAAGATGTAGGTCATGATCTGCATCCCGATCAGGAAACCCAGGGCAAACAACAGGCCATACCAGCGCACCGAAAAAGAACCGATGTGAAATAGTTCGGGGTCAACGTCCCAAATAACGTATTGGAGCATAACGAATTGAAGTCAAAGCCGGCCTGACACAAGCGACGGTGGGCAAAGATACAGATTGCCGGAAAGTTTTTGCCCGTTTTGCTGTTAACGAATCAATGATGAAACGTATTCTGATCGGATCGGTAAAGGTTTACCAGGCCATGGTATCGCCCTACTTCCCCAACGCCTGCCGCTACACCCCCACCTGTTCGCAATACATGATTGAGGCCATTCAGAAACACGGGCCTGTTCGGGGGGGCTGGTTAGGTATTCAGCGCATCGGTCGGTGTCATCCCTGGGGGGGACACGGACATGATCCGGTGCCCTGACGGTCGCCACATTGACGCAGCGGGCTGTCATTTTGACACGGTTGATCTGAATTGCCTGATTGTTGTTCCCCTATTTTTCACACATGTAGCAACGAATGATGCGATGATTGGAATCACTGCCGACAATAAACTCAAGCGCCTGATTGTAGTCGGTGATCGGGTGCTGATCAAACCGAAAGACCCCAGCGATCGCACCGCCAGTGGGCTTTACCTGCCGCCAACCGTTCAGGAAAAAGAACAGGTTCAGTCGGGTTACGTTATTAAGGTAGGGCCCGGCTATCCCATTCCGGCTCCGACAGACGATGAACCCTGGAAACAGACCGAAGAAAAAGTAAAGTACATGCCGCTTCAGGCTCAGGAGGGCGATATAGCACTATACCTGCAACGCAACGCCGTTGAGTTACAGTACGAAGGCGAGCAGTATGTCATTGTGCCCCAGTCCTCCATCCTGATGCTGGAACGATCTGAAGATTTACTGTAGCGCCAAACACTATGCAAAACCGCTGGTTAGTGAGTCTGACAGCACTGCTAATAGTGCTAACCCTTGTTATGGAAAGCGTAGCGAATCAACGGAAGTCGCTTAAGGCGATACTGAACGAAAAGAAAGACCACCGGCGTGTGTTGTTGCTGTATGGGCGCGATGCCAGCAGCGGTAGCCCCGGCCAGCACTACCTGATTGACCAGCAGGAGGCCCTGCACGAACATAAAGAAGCCATGGCCGAACGGGATCTGGACGTCATTGTCCTGATAGCCTCCGATCTTCAGGAGCCGGATCGGCAATTTCTGATGCAGAGCGAGTTTAAACTCGTTCCCCACGAAGATTACATGGGCTGGCTGATCGGGAAAGATGGTGGCATTAAGCAGACCTACAAAAAGCCCGTTCCGGCCGAAGAGCTTTTCAACCTCATCGACAGCATGCCGATGCGCAGGCAGGAAGCGAAGAAACCTTAACAACCAGCCGATTGTCTATTCAGGGTGGCTGACACGTGAGATTCATGTGGGTCAGCCACCCTCCCTTAAACTCTCCTACTGATTCTCGAACTTTGCCGCTTCGGTAACACCTTTCCAGGTGTCGGTGCGGAAAGGCACGGCCGGGAAGCCCTCCCGATTGTAGAGATTGACATCGCCGTTGTCATCGGCCCAGCCGTACCGAACGGCGACGGGCACCGCTACCGAATCGCTCTGAACGATAACTGCGTTACCCTTTATCTCCGCTTTGGCATAGTAGAACTTCTGATCGGCACCGGCCACTTCAAATCCACGAACATACCCGTACCGATCCTTTGCCATCAGGCCAGCGCCCGTATTCTGGAAGGTTAGTTCAGCCCGATTTCCGGCTACGGTCATCCCCTCGACCATCGGTCCCTGCGATACAGCACGAGCATCTCCGTACGCTACCCGCATCGCTTCAGCCGCCAGGCGGAGGCCTACATCCAGTTTATTACGGGGGTGAATATCATCCCGGTCGCCGATGTCAGACGTGACCGCCATCCCGGTTTTGGGTAGCTTCAGCGCCATGGTTTGTGCCTCGCGCAGTTCGGCCCAGGTGCTGCCCTGCCGACTGTTACCGTTGGCCGAGTTGAAGCTGGCCAACTGAACGAACAGGAACGGAAACTCATCGCCCCAGTGTTGTCGCCAGTCGCGTATCATCAGCGGAAACGACTTTCGGTATTCATAGGCCCGCCCCGCGTTCGACTCGCCCTGGTACCAGATAACCCCCTGAATGGCGTACGGAATGAGTGGGTTCAGCATGGCATTGAAAAGCTGGGTCGCGTGTGAGTTCGGGCCGGGTTTATACGACGACGCAAACACATGAGCCACCCGATATTGCCAGGCGCCCTGTAACGGCAGATCCGTATTGCCGATAGAGAGCCGCATTTTCTCGGGATCACCCATAAAGCCACCCGCTCCGCCCTCGTCAACGACCCGCACGGCAATAACGTTACGCCCCGGCTTCAGCAAACCCTCGGGAAGTACATAGGCGCGCGGGTCCAGGCCTTTACTGCTGCCAACCAGCTGGCCGTTCACGTAGGTAGAATCGCGGTCGTCGACCGAGCCGAAACGCAGGGTTGCTTTTGCCAGCGGAGTCCCCTCCGGAACGATCACCTCACGCCGAAACCAGACTACGCCGTCGAGTACCGGTAACCCCCGCCCTGCCCAGTCGGCCGGAACGTTCATCGACTTCCAGGACGAAGCATCCAGATCGGGTTTGGCCCAGATTTGCTCGTCAGCGGCCGTTGGCAAGCCCCCCTGCCGGTCCTGAATCAGCTTAAGAAGCCGGTCTCGTCCCCGTTGGGTTACTTCTTCGTAGGTGGCCGGCAGCCTGGAAGCGATCACTCGCAGGCTGCTGTCCTGCTCAAATGCGGCCCGGCTGGTCCAGGTTTCGGAATGGGTACCGCCCCAGGATGTATTAATCAACCCAATGGGTACGTTTAGCTCTTTCTGCAGCTGCTTGGCAAAAAAGTAGCCCACAGCCGTATAGTTTGGCACCGTTTCCGGGCTGCACACCGTCCATTCGGCTTCCAGATCAGCCTTGGGCGTCAGGCTCATTGCCTTTTTGACACCCAGCTGCCTGATTTGCGGGAAGTTGGCCGTTCGGATTTCTTTTTCGCCGTTGGCGGCCATGCGAAGTGGCCATTCCATGTTCGACTGGCCCGAGCAGACCCATACTTCGCCCAGCAGCACATCATCAAACGCAACCGTATTTGTAGGCCCTTTCACCACCAGCTGGTACGGCCCGCCCGCTTCCATCGGATCCAGCGTAGTACGCCAGCGCCCATCTTTTCCCGCCTTTACGGTTTTTGTCTGACTAGCCAGCGTAACCGTAATTTTCTCGCCCGAGGTTGCCGTTCCCCAGACCGGTACGGGCTTTCGACGTTGCAAAACCATATGTGAACCAAATACGGCTGGTAAGCGAACCTCCGCAAAGGTTACCTGCACAAGTAGCCAGGCCAGTATTGTCAGGCCACCTTTAAAACCTTTCATTCGTTTCAGCATTTTATAGATATAATCGTGCAGCTCCCGGACAGAAAAGCGAAACTGACGCTTTTATCCTCACCAGACAAGCCGCTTGTTCAGTAATTTCAACGAAACGCAATGACTGAAACAACGAATCAGACGCCGGCCGAACGAATCCTGATCACCGGAGCCAGTGGGAATGTCGGTTTGGAGACCCTTCGCCTTCTGATGCTGCGTCCCGATCGGACCACGCGCGACGTGGTAGCGGGCGGGCGTAGTCGCGTCGACACGGAAACCGATACGGCTGTACAGCCCGACGGGTTTGTTCGCCTTGATTTTACCGACCCCGGTACGTTTGCGGCTGCTCTGGCCGGCGTTAGTCGCGTACTCCTTGTCAGGCCCCCTCAACTAGCTGATGTCGATCGGTATTTTGCCCCGTTTGTACAGGCCATGAAGCAGGCCGGCGTACGCCATGTGGTGTTTCTGTCGCTGCAGGGGGTTGAGAATAATCCGGTCACGCCCCACCACAAAATCGAGCGACTTATTGTAGAGGCTGGTCTACCTTTTACCTTTCTGCGACCCAGCTTTTTTATGCAGAACCTGAGCACTACCCATCGTGACGAGATCAAGGACCGCCACGAGATTTTCATACCGGCCGGTCGGGGGCGTACCAGTTTTGTGGACGTGCGGGATATTGCCGCCGTGGCGGAGCTGGTGCTGACGAACCCGACCCAGGCCTACCAAAACAGGGGTTATGAGCTCACCGGCTCCGAAGCGCTGACTTATGATGAAATAGCCGGGATATTGAGCCGGGTAGTAGGGCACAGAATCACCTATCGCAACCCGTCGATTATCCGGTTTATCTGGCAAAAGTGGAGGAGAGAGAAGAACCCGCTGGGCTTTACGCTCGTGATGACGGCGCTCTATACGGTTTCGAAACTGGGCAAGGCAGCGCGGCTTACCGAAGAAACGGCCCAGTTGCTGGGTCGCCCTCCCATCACGTTCAGGCAGTTTGCCGACGCCTATCGGTCGGTCTGGCTCTGATACGTTCAGCGAATTCGTGGCTTGCCCTGTACATCGAGCACGTCGGGTACCGTGCGCCGGATAGCGAGCGTGTACCGCAGGGTAAGGCCGTAGTTCATACCGGATCCCCGGCTGATCAGCTGAGCCTCCTGAGGAGCCGACTGGTTAACCGTATAACGAACATCCGTTGTCAGGGCCGGATTTAAACCCCAGCGTTTGCGAACCGAAAAACCCAGGTCCAGGCTGTTGCTGAGCCGAACGTTATACTCGGCCCCCAGTTCGGCAACGGCGGTTGGGCGGCTGGCGGCATTGGTATTGCTAACCAGGCGCAGGGTGTCGGGCGTTTCGCTGCGGCCCCGGTACCGGTATCCCAACAACGAAAAACGGCCTTCCTGCTGGCCACTGTTAGGCAGCACCCAGATTCCTCCGCTCAGCCAGAAGCCAGAACGAAGCCAGGGGCCGCTGGTTGACAGCACGCGCCGTTTGCCGCGCAGCATAAAGGCGTCACCAATGGTCTGATAACGAAAGTTGATCGGGTAAGATGCGTTGCTGATCGATACCTGCGTCTGAATAGGCATGCGGGCGTAGCCAGCTTCAACAGCCCAGCGCTCCCGATGCGACCAGCCAATAGCTCCGCCCATGCCAGCCCGGATAATGCGATCACTTTCGATCAGGCCACCAAACGAATTATCGAGTTGAGCGCGGTTGGTTGTCAGAAACCCGTCGAGGGCGACGTACCAGCGGTCACGCACCGTTGGGCCGCCGTATTTCAGCAGAAGCCGGTCATACTGATGAACGCGATCCGGCAACCGGTAGTAATCCGTAATGCCCTGGCTGTAGGCGGGTAATACGGCCAGACCGAACAGTATATACATTAAGTAGCGTTTCATCATGCGGTTGTGGTTAGCGTTTCGCAAAGTAACACGATAAAGGATTGTTTGTTAACTATTTACGCTACTTTTTATGCATATGTCGCAAAAAAAGCTACCTATTTATCCACTGCTCAGTTTTTCAAGCAATTTCCCCCCTAAACGTAGCGAACCCCGCTCGTTTCGGAACGGGGTTCGCTTGAGTAGTTTCTACGGAATTATCACCCCGTCGGCCACGGCTTAACTACCGTGTTTCATGACCGGTACCGATACGGTTACGTTGTCCCAGGCAATTGTAATGCTGCTATTAGAAGGCGTAATGGTTAGCTTCTCGATGGGCGTCTTGGTGGACGACACCGGCACTTTTACCGAAGCGACATCAGTGGCTTTGGTCTTTTCGTATTCGTAAGCGCCCCACTGACCCAGCGTGCTGTTCAGGATAACGCTCCACTCTTTTTCGCCCGGAATGGTAAACAGGGTGTACGTGCCCGCCTTCACCATTTTACCGCCAAACATGACATCGTTTTTGAACGTCACCTCCGTGGCATTGTTAGCGCCCGTGCGCCATACTTTGCCGTATTTTTCCAGGCTGTTCGAGCCGTCTGCGCCGAAGATTACCCGACCCTTTTTAGAAGGCTGGCCATATACAACGGTAATGTTTTTGTCCGGACTTTCAGCCGTTATTTTGGGGCTTGCGGGTGGTTTTTTATCCTGCGCCTGGACCTGAAAAACGGCGGCAAACAGAAGCGCGCAGGCAACAATTAAATTTTTCATGTGTGACATGTTGGTTGGTTTAATGTACTGCAATGTAAACTGCACAAAGTAAACGATAGTTTTTGGGCATCGGTATGAGGATTACCGCAAAACTTGGTATTTTTACCCCATAAACAGTATGCACGCATACCAATTTCAACTCTCTTTTGGCATGGCAACTACTTATTTCAGCAAACGTAACCTGCATTTTTTGCTCCATGAGGTCTTCAACGCTGACGAGTTAACTCAATACGAGTATTTCAGTGCGCACGATCGTGAAACATTCAATCTCGTTATCGACTCGGCCACCTATATTGCCGATACCCTGATGTACCCCTACCTGAAAGAGGTAGATCAGAACCAGCCTGAGCTGAAGAACGGGCAGGTAACCGTTCACCCAAAGGTAAAAGAGTTCATGCATGCTATGGGCGAGGCAGGGCTGATCGGCGCTGGTTTCTCCTTCGAACAGGGCGGTCAGCAGTTGCCACAGATGATCAGCTCGCTGGTAGGATTCATCCTGATGGCTGCCAACAACGGCATGATGTACTCCGGATTGACCTCGGGAGCCGCTCACCTGATTACGTCGTTTGGCTCGCCGGCACTGAACGAGTTCTACGTTCCCCAGATGCTGGCCGGCAAATGGCAGGGTACTATGGCACTAACCGAACCCCAGGCCGGTTCATCGCTGTCCGATGTGACGACTTCGGCCACCCCACAGCCCGACGGTACGTACAAGATCAAGGGACAAAAGGTGTTTATATCGGCTGGCGACCACGATGCCGCCGAAAATATCATCCATCTGATGCTGGCCCGCATCGACGGTGCGCCCAAGGGGACGAAGGGCATCTCCCTGTTTGTAGTTCCGAAGTACCGCCCCGACGAGACCGGCGCTTTCGTCGATAACGATGTGCAGTCAACGGGGGTTTACCATAAGATGGGGCAGAAAGGCGTACCGGCCATGCACCTTACCATGGGCTCTAACGACAACACCCTGGGGTACCTGGTTGGCGAGCCGCATCAGGGACTGCCTTATATGTTCCAGATGATGAACGAAGCCCGTATCGGCGTTGGCATGACAGCAGCGGCTATTGCAACGGCGGCTTATTACGCAGCCCTCCAGTACGCCAAAGAACGTCCGCAAAGCCGTCGGCTGAACGAAAAAAACCGGCTCGACGCACCCCAGACCCCTATCATCAACCACCCAGACGTACGCCGGATGCTGCTTTTCCAGAAGTCGGTAACCGAAGGGTCGTTGTCGCTGCTGCTCGAAGCAGCCCGGCTCTATGACATCAGCCGGGTGGCCGAAGGCGAAGAAAAGGAAAATGCGTTCCTGCTGCTCGATCTGCTCATGCCGGTCGCCAAATCCTTTCCGTCCGAGATGGGCGTGCAGTCGGTTAGCCAAAGCTTGCAGACCTTTGGCGGGTACGGATTCACAGAAGATTTCCCGGTAGAGCAACTGTACCGCGATATCCGCATTACACCCATCTACGAAGGAACAACGGGTATTCAGGCGCAGGATTTGCTGGGTCGTAAAATGACCATGAAGGGGGGAAAGGCTCCGCAGTTGCTCTTCGCCGAGATCAGCAAGGTTATTGCCGACGCCAGCCTGTTCGATGACCTAAAGCCCTACGGCGACCAACTCGCCGGTGAGCTGAAACGGACGCAGGATGTTTTCGTGAGCCTGATGCCCCACGCCATGAAAGGCGATACCGAACGCTACCTGGCCGATGCTACCCTGTTTCTGGAGTTATTCGGCATTGTAGTAGTAGCCTGGCAGTGGCTCAAGCAGGCCGTAGTGGCCAGACAGGCTCTGCTTACCAAGAATCCGGAGGGCGACGATCTGGCTTTTTACGAAGGCAAGATTCATACGATGAAATTCTATTTCCATTACGAGGTTCCCAAAACGCTGGGACTGGCGCAGCGACTCAAAGACCCCGAAGTCTTAACGATCGTTTCGGAGAAAGAACTGGCGCTGTAACGCGCAATCGTCAGCCATACCTCTTCGGCCAGTCTGAAATAGGTCACCTCTGTTTTTAGCTGGATTTAGCTGTAAGTCACGCCCCTTTGTACAGCCGCTGAATGGTCCATCAGCAGGGCGTATCGACCGACTAATATGCCAAAAGAACCTGTAGGTAAGGGTTCTTTTGGCATTTTCAGAGCTGTCTGATTGACTCTTTTTAGGTGTCAATCATTTATTACGTTAGCAATCAGGCTGTCCACTCCTGAATTAAATGCTACCTTTGCGGCTTCAATCACCCGCGTTTGCCAATGCCGCTGATTGCCCAGTCGAGTTATGTACCGCCCGCACGTCTGTGGAGTGGTCACCTGCAAACCATCATTCCCTCGCTGTTCCGCAAGGTCACGGTCCCTTACGTCCGTGAGCGGATCGATACCCCGGATCAGGACTTTCTGGATTTGGACTGGGCCTTCGCTACGAACAGACCGCAATCCGACTTGCTGCCTCCGCTGGTACTTCTTTCGCACGGCCTGGAAGGCAGCTCGTCAAGTCAGTATCTGGCGGGTATGGTGCAGCACCTGACCCGAAACGGGTTCGACTGCCTGGCCTGGCATTACCGCTCCTGTAGTGGTGAGCTGAACCGGCAGCAGCGGTTCTACCATATCGGCGAAACCACCGACCTGCATTTTGTACTCAACTACGCCACCGCAAAAGGATACGCTGCGATTCATCTGATGGGTTTCAGCGCGGGGGGGAGCGTGACATTAAAATACCTCGGCGAACAAAGCAGAGCGCTGAATCCGGTTGTGCAGCGAGCTGTCGTTTTCTCGGTTCCGCTCGACCTGATGGGATCAGCCCGGCGGCTCGAACAATGGGACAGCCGGGTCTATAACTACCGGTTCAACCGAACCCTCAAACGAAAAGTATTGCAAAAAGCCGCGCTGATGCCGGGCGTTTTTCCGACCGATGCCGTTATCAGATCCCGCAGTGTACGGGAGTTTGATAATTTGTTTACGGCTCCGCAGAATGGCTTTCGCGACGTAACCGACTATTATACCCGCAGCAGTTCACTTCAGTACGTGCCGGCTATCTGCATTCCGACGCTGATTGTGAACGCAAAGAACGACCCGTTTCTATCGCCCGAGTGCTTCCCCGAAGCCCTGGCGCGGGAACTACCTACCGTCTGGATGGAGTTCCCGGAAGCAGGGGGCCACTGCGGGTTTCCACCCCGGCAGGGCGGCATTAACGGTACGTACTGGTCCGAAAAGCGGACCGTGGCGTTTTTACAGGATTCTGACTAGCAAAACCATGGACGCACAACACATCAAGCAAGTGCTGAAAACCCACAAAGAGCGGCTATTCACGACGTATCCTCTAACGTCAATAGCCCTGTTCGGTTCGTATGCCGATGGAACAGCTTCTGAAGAAAGTGATATCGATATCATGGTCGAGTTTAGCAGACCTGTTGGTTTTGAATTTATCGACTTAACGATCGAGCTGGAAAATCTCCTCCACAAAAAGATAGACATCGTTACCCGGAAAGCGGTGAAGCCCTCGCTCATGTCGTATATACAACCGCAATTGCAGTATGTCTAAACGATCTGTTCGTTACTTGTTATACGATATGCTTGATGCGATTGAGGCAATCCGATCGTTTATAGATGGCTATTCATTCGAGCAGTTCGTCGACGACAGAAAAACACATGATGCTGTTATTAGAAATGTACAAGTGTTGGGAGAAGCAGCGAACCGGGTTCCTGTAGACTTTCGGGAAACACATCCGCAAATAGAATGGCTGAAGATTATCCGTTCACGACACATTCTTGTTCACGACTATTTCGGAGTCGATTACGAAATAGTATGGCGCATCGTCATTACGCATTTACCGCCCCTGCAATTGGCTATTGAAGCCATCTTCACGAATGAGTTTCCAGATGATCTGGAAAATGAACCTGCATAGACCATGCTCACCAAAGACCCCAGCGTTGACCGCACGGCCGGCCTGCCCGCCGAACAGACGTATTACATCATCGATTTCGACAGCACCTTCACCAAGGTAGAGGCTCTGGACGTACTGGGCGAGATATCGCTCATTGGCCGTCCCGACCGCGATGATGTGCTGGCCCAGATCCAGGCCATTACCGACCGGGGGATGTCCGGCGAAATTTCTTTCACCGAATCGCTCGAGCTGCGCCTGAAGCTTCTTCACGCCCACCGCGATCATCTGCCGGCCCTGGTCGAAACGCTCATGGGCAAGATTTCGGATTCGTTTCAGCGCAACGCCCCTTTCCTGACCGAACATGCCGAGCATATTTATATCGTCTCGAACGGATTCCGGGAGTTCATTGTCCCCATCGTAACGTCGCTTGGCGTACGAGCCGAACATGTTTTTGCCAATACCTTCGTGTTCGGCGAAACCGGCGAGATTATCGGTTTCGATCCGGAAAACCCGCTGTCGGCCAACGGCGGCAAATCGCAGGTGATCCGGCAGCTCAACCTCGACGGCGAAGTGTACGTCATCGGCGACGGCTATACCGATTATGAGATCAAGGCATCGGGGCTGGCCAACCGGTTCTACGCTTTCACGGAGAATGTTATGCGGCCGCGCGTTGTGGAGAAAGCCGACCACATTGCCCCGTCGCTCGACGAATTTCTGTACCACAATCACCTCAGCCGGAGCCAGTCGTACCCCAAGAGCCGGATCAAGGTTCTGCTGCTGGAAAACGTTCACCCGGTGGCGGTTCAACTGTTCGAGGAAGAAGGTTTCAACGTCGAGATTCACAAAGGCGCGCTGGACGAAGATGAACTGATCGAGGCCATCCGCGATGTGTCGATCCTGGGTATCCGTTCCAAGACCATGGTTACACGCCGGGTTCTGGAGCACGCCAACAAGCTGATGACCGTTGGCGCGTTCTGCATCGGTACCAACCAGATCGATCTCGATGCCTGCACCGAAAAAGGCATTGCCGTCTTCAACGCACCCTATAGCAACACCCGCTCGGTAGTAGAGCTGGCCATCGGCGAAATCATTATGCTGATCCGGGGTATCGTGCCCAAGAGCAACGCCATGCACCAGGGCGTCTGGGACAAGTCGGCCAAGAACAGTTTTGAAGTACGGGGTAAAAAACTCGGACTGGTTGGCTACGGCAACATTGGTACGCAGCTATCGGTCGTGGCCGAAGCGCTGGGTATGGAAGTGTATTTCTACGATGCCGTTGACAAGCTGGCGCTGGGTAATGCCCGCAAATGCAAATCGCTGGACGAGCTGCTGGCCATTGCCGACATCATCAGCCTGCATACCGACGGCCGCAAGGAAAACAAGAACCTGATCAGCTACCGGGAGTTTGCGCTGATGAAAACCGGGGTTATTTTCCTGAACCTGTCGCGCGGCCACATCGTCGATATTCCGGCCCTGGTCGATGCCATCGAGCGCGGCAAAGTGGTTGGCGCAGGCCTCGACGTATTTCCGCAGGAACCTAAAACCAACAACGAAGAGTTCGTCAACGCTCTGCGCGGTCTGCCCAACGTAATCCTGTCGCCCCACGTTGGCGGCAGCACGGAAGAAGCTCAGGCCAATATTGGCAGCTTTGTACCGGGCAAACTGCTCGAATACATCAACAACGGCAGCACCTACGGCAGCGTCAACTTTCCCGAACTGCAGCTGCCGCTGCTGAAGGGCGCTCACCGGCTGCTGCATATTCACGCGAACGTACCGGGTATTCTGGCCAAAATGAACACCATTTTTGCCAAGTACCACATCAACATTCACGGCCAGTATCTGAAGACCAACGAGCAGATCGGCTATGTGATTACCGACGTAGCCAAAGAGTATGCCGACGACGTGGTACAGGAATTGAAAGGGATCGACAACACCATCAAGTTCAGACTTTTATATTAGTTAATGAGTGATTGAGTGGATTAGTGATTGGGCAAACTGGTTCGGATAAACTACTTTTTTTGACTCGCTCATTCACTCAATCACTAATTCACTCAATCTCTGCTCTCATGAAAAACACCTACTTTACCCCCGGCCCGGCCGAGTTATATCCTTCGTTTTATACGCATCTGCAAACCGCCCTCGACGAGCAGATTGGGTCTATCTCGCACCGAAGCCGCCGATTTCAGGATATCTACCGACATACCGACGAGCAGCTGCGGCTGTTGCTGAATATTCCGGCCACCCACCGGATTTTCTTTACCGGTTCGGCGTCGGAAGTATGGGAACGGATACTACTTAACTGCGTGGAGCACGAAAGCTTTCACGCCGTCAACGGCTCTTTCTCGCGCAAGTTTTACGACTACGCCCAGAGCCTCCACAAGTTTGCGCACCTGTTCGAAAAGCCGTTTGGTCAGGGGTTCGACGCTGCCGACATCGACGTACCCGAATACGCCGAAGTGGTTTGCCTGACCCATAACGAAACCTCGTCGGGGGTGCAGATGAAACCGGCCGACATGCACAAGCTAAAGCGGAAATACCCGAAAAAGCTGTTCTGCGTCGATATGGTCTCGTCAGCCCCGTATCCCGACCTGGACTTTGGCCTGATCGATTCGGCCTTTTTCTCGGTGCAGAAAGCTTTTGGTATGCCCGCCGGTCTGGGCGTCTGGATCGCCAGCGAAGCCTGCCTCGAAAAAGCCGAGCGGCTTCAGCAATATGATTCGCTGACCATTGGGGCGCATCATACGCTGCCTACCCTCTGGAAAAACGCCCAGACATTCGAGACCCCCGCCACCCCCAACGTACTGTTCATCTATATTCTGGGGAAACTGGCGGAAGACTTCAACCAGATCGGCATCGCCAACATTCGGCGGCAGACCGAAGAGAAGGCCAAAGCTATTTATAAATTTCTTGAAGGTTCCGAAGCGTTCGAGCCTTTCGTCAAAGAAGAGCGTCACCGCTCGCAGACCGTGATTGTGGCCAACACCCGGCGGTCGTCGGCCGATGTGATTGCCTCGGCCCGGATGGCCAACATGGTGGTAGGCAGCGGCTACGGTAAATTAAAAGACTCACAAATCCGCATTGCCAACTTCCCGGCTACGTCGGCTGAGCAGGTAGAGCAGTTACTGAGGCAGTTAGCCCGGTAACACGCTATAGCAAACCTTATCGTAGGTTGGCGGTTAATTAGTCGATGTCTCTTTCGGCATGATTAAGCACTCAACGACGATGAAAAATTTACTTCAAACAACAACCCTGCTAGTTGGTCTGTCAGTAGCGGCTTATGCACAGAACAACGCCGACTCGACGGGTCGGAACCGGCCTCTGATCAACGACGAGACCAAACAGGAGGCCCGGCAGAAAGCGGCCGAGGTAGAAGAAAAGGTAAGCGAAGAGGTTGATCGTTCTATATCGTATCAGCAGCGAAATCAGCTCAGTTGGTTTCAGCCGGGTAATGCCTTCGTGGGTGGAGGGCTGGCCTTCGGTGTTGCCAACGAGCAGGTTTATCTATCCATCAATACCCGTGCGGGCTATTTCTTTCAGCCTGGCTTTGCGGCTGGTCTTCGGTACGATAATGAGCGGCTGGTTGGTAATCAATACCGGGCCCGCCAGTTCGGTCTGTTTACCCGCTATTATCCATTCCGCACCCGCATCAGCAGCTTTATCGGCGCCAGCCTGAACAGCGGCCGGGAGTTTTCAGAAACGATTGGTGCCAATGAAAAATCGCGCTACACCAGCGTCGGTCTGGAGATCGGCGCTATGGCCTGGATCCTCCGCCGACTGGGGGCCGAAATTTCGTACGAAGGCAACTTCTACAACCGGATCGACCCTACCGCCAGCCAGGGACGGGGCGGTCGGCTTAAGGTTGGCGTCAACTATTATCTTGGCCAGTTCGGCGGCCGCGGCCAGCGCAATCGGTAGAAATCAATTTTTACAACAAGACCCCGGCATAAATACCGGGGTTATTTATTCATCTGATATCGGTCCAGATTTCGGTTGTTTAGATTGATGAGTAGCCCCGGTACATAGACCGGGGCTACTCATTTGCTGGCCAACGGTCCAGATCTCAACTTGTTATATTTATGAATAGCTCCGGTATTCATACCGGAGAATTCATTTGCCTATAAAAACGCCCCGGCATGAATGCCGGGGCTTGTCATTTATCATATATCGATCCAGATCCCAATTGGTTGGATTCATGAATAGCCCCGACATTTATGCCGGCGTCACTAAATCCAATAGGCGCCGGTATTCATATCGGGATTCTATCAAATACAGGAATTTATTTGATCAGACCGCTCAGGTTTTTCCGATACGACCGGCCAATCGGCACAACGTCTTTATCAACAAGCAGGGTCGATGCAGCCACTGATTTGAGATAATCTATATTAACAGCGTAGCTATTATGTACCCGTATGAAGCGGGAGTCCAACCCACCGAGCATTTTACTGAGTGACCGCTTGATGGTATGTCGTCCGTGTATAGTCTTAATAAAGGTGTAGTTTCTTTCTGAATACAGATACATGATATCCTGAAAATCTACCCGCACTTGTTTGTTTTGTGCTCCTCGGATAAACAGATGCGTTTTCTCCGTCGATGGGAGTTGCGGCAGGCTTGTCAATACAGTGTCTATCGTTGATTGAAGTGTGATCGGATGAAACGGTTTGACGAGATGAGCGCCAACTCCAATAGACCGGGTCTTTTCATAAAACGATCCGTCGATGGAACTGGTAATCATGATAAACTGACTGCCCCGTTCGGCAAACTCCTGCAACAACATTAGCCCTTTCGGCAACTTGTCGAAAAACAGATCGCAGATAATGAGCTGGGGCTGATGGTGCCTGATCACCTCCTTTGCCAGGTCGGTAGAGTGTACAAGAAAAGGGGACGAGAATCCCATAGCTTCTACGGTTTGCCTGAGCCAGATACCCTCAACGATATCATCTTCAACCAACAGAATGGAAGCCGATCTGGACGCTTTCATATAGAAAAAGAATTAACACCCCTACGTATTGATTCTCAGAAAGGAACAGTAAATCGTAACGCCGATCACTCCCGGTTGGCGAAATAACCATCGATACGGCCTGGCACCTGCTCATACGTACTCTTTTGCAGGAAATTACAGTCAATCGGAAGCATACGCTATAAGACACCTGTCTTGATATTTTGTCACTTATCCTTCAGCAACTTTATTGAAAGCCTGTTTTCAGCAATCGGTTTTACTGCCGCTCTACTCCCGAAAAAAAGCTGGTAGCTTCGAGAAAGAGACTGAAAGTACTGCGGGAAGGCTTAGGGAGAAAGCATAGTTTATAGGGATTAAAGCCTCCAATAGCTTATTGTCGATAAACAAATATCATAGAGTGCGCGTGCCTGCCCGAATGAAACGGAGAGCTTTCTCTATACCGCTTACGTATATACGTGATACAGCGCTTCTGTAAAAAAAGTAAACCTATTCATTGACCTGATTCGTCAGGTACGGGAGCTTCCAGCCCTTCGGTTTTGGCAAATCCTTTGCAAATCGACTTGCCTACTCCATTCATTGACCAGATTCTACGGTCTTGTCTTATCTCGACCTACGATTGTCCACCATTTTTTGCTGTTCATCACCACATTCCTGCAAACTGCAGCGAGTGCCTTCATTTTTGCTTGCATTAGTGGCAGTCAGTCTGCCGCGGGACTTCCATCCGTGATGCACAAATCTTTTTGGCTACATGAAGCTATTGTCTACGCATTCGGCACCGCCGGTTTCTTATTCCAAGCCCCAACCAGCCACCTGGCGATATCCAGCTAATTCATCCCATAGGGCTATAGAAAGTCCCCCAGGGCAACCAGGTCGCCTACCCCGACTGCATGCGGATACTCGGCCTTCATTACGCTATACCCCCCGATTCAACATCTCAATAACTATGCGAAATTTTACCAGATTCATTGTTCTGTTCTGGCGGTGGCTTTCGCCGGGCTTCAGCATAATAAACGTAGGGCAATCCCTAAACCGGGTGCTACTATCAATGCTCGGCTGGCTGCTGATGCTGGTAGGCTGTAGAAACAGCCAGCATAATCTGGCTACCCAACGACTGAAAAACACTGGCCATAGTCTGAGTTTTTTCAGACTGCATAGGGTCAGCTGGCGGCTTTCACTGCCTTTATTTATTGCGTTCTGTGCGCTGCTCATACCGGAGCAACTACAGGCCCAACTTCATACAACGACGTCAAACGCACCGCTGCTGGCTCGAAATCAAACCGGGCTGAAGCCACTGGCCAACCAGCCGAGCGACGCAACCCGGCAGCGGGTCGGTAAAACGATGACCCGCGAACGCGCCCTGCTTAAATTTGAACAAAACCAGGGGCAGGTAGCCAACTCATCGGTGCGCTACCGGGCAAACGATGCGCAGGCCACTTACTTCTTCACGCCGACTGAAATTCGGTCGGTGGTGCGGAGTGCCAGGACCAAAGACAGTACGCAGGCTGGCTACGCAATTCAGTTTGTGAACCCCAATCCGGAGGTGGCCTTACTGCCCGCCGGGCGCGTGGGTGGCAAGCATGGTACGGTAAACTACATCACCAGCGAGGGTGCCTTTTCTGATGTGACCTACTTCCAGAAACTCAACTACGAAAACATCTGGACGGGTATTCGGGCCGATTTCTACGAAGGAGACAACGGTACCCTAAAATACGACTTTGTGGTGCAGCCCGGTGCTGACCCCGCTCAGATCCGCTTCCGCATGGCGGGCGTGACCGACCTGCACGTGACCGACAAGGGCGAACTCGCCTTTACGACACCGTTTGGTACGCTCCAGAAAGGAAAGCCGTACACCTACCAGACGATTAATGGTAAGCGTGTCGAGGTGGCGGCTGCCTATGTAGTGAAAGACGGTGAGGTAAGCTTCCAGTTGGAAGCATATGACCCGGCCGTAGCGCTGGTGATCGACCCCATCGCCCTGAAGTGGAGCTCGTTTCTGGGTGGAACCAACTTGGACATTTCCCTTAGTATTTACGTACACCCGACCACCGGCCGTATCTACGTCTCAGGCTATACGGGATCGACTAACTTCCCCAATACCCTGGGTAGGGTATATGGCGGAGGGCAGGATGCCTATGTTACCTGCATCGAGAAAGACGGAACGAGTATAGTATGGAGTACCTACCTGGGCGGTAGCGGTATTGATAAGGGCTTTGCTGTTTCGGCCGATGCCGCAGGGGATGTGTATCTGGCCGGGGTAACGAACTCCCCCAACTTCCCGACCAACGGCAGCACCGCTGCCTACGACGCTACCCACAACGGAGGGTTCGATCTGTTTGTACTTCGGTTGAACAGCACCGGCACTACACTCAAGTATAGTACATATCTGGGCAGCTCTGGTGCTGATGGCGATCAGAGTAACTCGGCGAATACTCTGGTACTGAACAACGGAACGGTGTACTATGCTTCTTACGGAAGTACCGGGTTTCCGCTTACGGCTGGTAGCACCTCGGGGAGTAGCGTAATTTTTGGTATAAACACCAATGTGGCCGGGGCTGCTGGCCTGGCAATGTCTGTGCCTTCGAATGGTTATGGATTTACTGATATAGCCGGTGATAAAGATGGCAATCTCTGGGCGGTTGGTATAACAGAATCAACCCAGAATCCGCTTATTTCTTCGAATGCGGTTCAACCCACCGTACCGACAACCAATAATGACTATCGTTACGTGGCTAAGTACTCGCCATCCGGTACATTTTTATACGGCTCTTACATAAATCCAATCATTAGTACAGCATCTACATTTGGTCCATTTGCAACCGAAATTGCAACCGATGCGCAGGGCAACGTATATGTAACAAGTTCGGTATATTATGAAATCAATAACAACACAGGGCTGTTGCAGAAGGTGTCGAATACCGACGCGTTCAACGAAATAACACCCATCTCGTCTTCGCTTCGGCTGGGTGACTTCTACGGGACGTACATCGTTAAGATACCGTATGACCTTAGCCCCAAATACAACTTCGTCACCCTGATGCCGGGGGCGATGCCGGTCGATAACTTTGAGGACCCTGAAATAGCCATTGACAAAAAGGGGAATATTCACTTTGTTACCTGGGGGGGTAATTTTTATTTGAATCAGTATCACCCTGTAACGCCGGGCGCAATTTTGCCAATTACCAGCAGTGAGCGTCATCCCGAATATTATGTCCTTTCGCCTTCGGGTGCCAGCGTACTGTATGGTACGGCCTTATCCAAAGATATTTCAACGAACGGTATTGCTCTGTTTGTCAACGACAAATGTGAAGCCTATATAACCATAGAGGCTTCAAGTCAAAATAAAACCCCCATCACGCCCACCTATCGGGACCAGGCTACAAATAGCCAGAAATCGGTTTTTCAGCCTACCTACGGGGGGGGGACTGATGTCGCCCTGCTGGTATTTCATGAGCCAGTACCCAACAATAACACCATCCCGAATTTTGCGGCTGGCAACAATACCTTCTGCATAGGCGGGGCCATCTGGCAGAACCCCAATGATGGGCCTATTCTGGGCGCTACGCCCACCTACCAGAGCGGTAGTGGCTCATCGGCTACAGACAACCTGCCCAATATCCTCATCGATGGTGCCTTATCTGCACACCCAACGCCAAAGTCGCCCGCGTTTAGCTACCAGTGGCAGAAGCGCATCAACGGCGGTGCCTGGACAAACGTCGGCAACGGTACGTATGATGTGTATAAGCCCTCACCGGAGCCAGCCGCCGGTACGGTAGATTACCGCCGTCTGATTATCGGCTTCTGCTGCGATACGCTCAGCATTTCCAATCTGGCCACAGCAACCATTACCGGTACGTTCAACCTCAGCATCAATGCCCCTACCAAGCCGGTTTACTATTGCCCCGGCACGACCACCAACATGGGCATTACACTGTCGGGAGCATCGGGTAATGTATCGTGGCAGTGGTACGATGGCTACGCACCCGTGAGCAGCACCACCATCAGTCCGGCCAGCGGTTCGGGCGTTGCGGCTTCGAGTTTTGCGGCTTCCATCGGGTCGGGCGTAACAGGCAGCGGATTTTACCGGCTGGTTGTTATTGATGCCGGAGGCTGCCGGCGCGAAACCTTCGTGGCCATTGCGCCAAAAGTTGCCAGCGCCGGTACCGCTGCATCGGTAGCGCTCTGCCCCGGCACATCGACCACCGCAGTACTTGGGCCACCGGCGGTAAATCCGGACTTTGATTACAGCTGGACAGGCCCCGGTGGATTTACTTCCAGTTTGGCTAATCCGGTAGTGACCACAGCCGGTGTTTATACCCTTCAGGTGAAGGTGAAAACCGATGCGGCCTTCTGCGCACCCGGTACCACAGTAACGGTAACGGCGGCTACTCCGCATAGTACCGCCTTAACGACCTTGTCCAGCCTGACCGTTTGCCAGGACGACGCCCCCGTCAGTATCGGAATGACCGGTACGGCTCCATCGGGCTATGCATTCCAGTGGGTACCGGCAACGAGCCTGGACAATGCCCAGGCCTTTAATCCTACCTTCGACCCAGGGGTAATCAGTGGCGGCTTCCCGATCGGTACGACAACCTATACCTTTACGGCTCTGCGTTTGAGCGATGGCTGTATTTACGAAACAACGAAGACTGTAACCGATGTAGCGCTTGGCTTTGCATCGGCCGGTAACGACCTCATTGGCGATGGTTGTACAACCGGCACACGTGATGCCGTGGGTGCCCCCGAAACCACCGGACAATATTTTCAGTGGACGGCTATTGGCACAGATTTCAGTGCGGGCCTGTCGTCACTGAAAGCCAATGCGGCCTTTGGTATGGATGCGCTCGGACAACAGGTTGGTACCAACAAGTTCCTGAACGCCAAATTCCCGCTTTGCTCGGCAAACGGCAGCACGGGCTACTACATCGATTATGAATTACGGGCTTCTTATCTGCCCTTCCCGAATACCTGTTATACGGTCGATACGGTACGGGTGTACATACCCTGCTGTGGTCAGGGACCTGCCTGCCCCATTCCGACGGCTTCGCTGAAAGGAACGAACGGAGCCTGTAGCACACCAACCACTCTTATGAGTGTGTCGCCCCTCCAGGGTGCTACCTATACCTGGCGTACATACAGCGTAAATGGCACCATCCAGCCCGCCAATACGGCTCCCCGAGGACTTTTTGTCAGCAACAACGGCGTAAAAGGAGCCGCTATTTCGGCCAGCGGTCCTCACCCCACCTCGGTCATTGTCGATTTCGACGATGCCACCTGGGGATGGTCGGGCAACAACGTGGTGGTGTATGAAGTAACGCAAACCATCGATTTAGGCAATGGCCCGGTATCGTGTTTTGCCCGGCTTCAGGTATTCTCCGGCCGCAACGCCTTACCCGTTATCGGCGTTAAAGATGTCAGTATCTGTAGCATTGCTTCTCCGGGGGTTCGGTTTGGTACCGCAGGGAACGCGGGACCCTATACGCTTTCCGGCCTGGATTATACGCAGGCACCCAACTCGGCCTTCAACTGGACCTGGACGGGGCTGAATGGCTCCACACCGGCCAGCATGACCAACACGACCTCGCCGTTCCCAACGGTGAATCCGGCCGGTACTACCGCTTATATCGTGCAGGTGCAGGACCCCGCCACCGGCTGTATTGCAAAAGATACGCTGAACGTGAAAGTAAATGTGCTGACTGCCAATGCCGGAAGCGTTCAGAACAATATTTGCCCCGGTTCGCTGGTGCAACTTGGCTCACCGGCCTCCAATACGGCTATTACCTACTCGTGGAATCCGACGGCCGGGTTGAACTTCCCCGTTGGAACGCCCAACAGTACGGTAGCCCAGCCCTATCTGGCCGTACCGAACGTACCGACGCCACCGGCTACACTGAGCTATACCCTGACGATAACGGACGTAGAGTCTGGCTGTCAGGCTGTTCATTCGGTGAATGTGAATACCACCACGACGGCCCCTGCTGCCCTGGCCAGCGCCAGCTATAGTGCCTGTGCCGGCTCGTCGTTTGCTATAGGACCCTTTTTTGATTCCGATGCGGGGTCTACCTACCTGTGGACCGTTCAGAGTGGTACGGCCGATGTGTCCTGGTTGAGCTCCACCACGGCCCTGCGGCCAACGGTGACCCTGCCTGCCAACTTTGCCGGGCCGGTGGTGTTCCTGCTGACCAAAACAAAAGGGACCTGCGGCTCCGTAACCGCTACGTTTACCATCAATGATAGCAACCCAGCCATTAATCTGGGTGGTCCGCTGACGGCCAACTGTACCTCACCGTATCTTCAGATTGGCGAGACAGCCTTAACTGGCTATAGCTATACATGGACGCCCAGCACAGGACTCTTTACCAATAGCGGCCTGACTACCGCCTATAGCGGAGGTAATACAGCCCGGCCCTGGGTTGGCCTGATCACGGCTCCGACAACCTACACGGTATCGCGCCGGAACAGCGCATCGGGCTGTATTCAAACAGCTTCGGTGACGGTCAATCCGCCGGCAGGCCTTGCGCTCAATGCCGGTGCCGATAAAAGCTGGTGTCCGGGCAGCCCGGCCGTTCAGCTAGGGTCGTCCGGCTCAGGAACAATTACCTGGACGGCACTAGCCTATTCAGCCAGCACGACAACCCCTTCATCGCCAACGGCCATTGCCTCGCCCATGACGTCGGCGCAGATGCTGGGCTACCTCAGCACCACCAGCGGAGCCGTGGCCTCGTTCAATCAATCCTCGGCAGTACCCGGTACGTACGTCTACCGGCTGACGGCTACCAATGGTAGCTGCTCCATTACCGATGATGTAGTGGTGAAGGTGCCTAATTTCCAGACGAACCTAACAGGTTTGCCACAGACGATTTGTAAAGGAAGTTCCGTTCAGCTTGGGGTTACCAATGCGCCAACGACGTATAATTATTCGTGGGCAGCGGTAAATCCAACAACGCTCAGTAATACCATTACGAACGCATCGTCATCGCGACCTATCGTTAGCCCGGCGGTAACAACTACCTATCAGCTGGTCTATACGGAGACCGCCACCGGATGCCAGGCCGACGAGCAGGTAACGGTGGTTGTGAACCCTGGTCCGAGTCTTTCGGATGTCAGCACGGCCACGGTCTGCGCCCCTGTCACGGCGGTAAACCTCACGGCACTGATTCCGAACTACTCTACCTTCACGGGGCAGCAGTGGTATCGCGACCAGTATCCGGGCGGGGTAGCGGTATCGACCCCGACGGCCGTCACGCCGGCTTCGACGACTGATTATTTTGTGGTACTGGCCGACAACCTTGGTTGCCAGGACACCGTGCAGGTAACGGTGAATGTGGGTAATCCGCAAACCCCCGTTATTGCCGCTTCGGCCTCGGTCGACTGCGTAACGAAGACGTTTGACCTGGCTACGGCGCAGGGTAACCCTTCGCAGACGGGTTATACGCTGGAGTGGTACACCACGCCCAACCGGGCTTCCGGCACGCAGGTGACCAACCTGGTCGTGGGTGTAGGCACCTATTACTTATTTGAAAAAGCACCGTCTCCCGCCGATTGTTATTCAGGCAGCGCCGTTATTGCGGTAACGAATACGTGTCCGTGCGTAACGCCCACCAGTGTATCGGCTACGGCCGCGCCCAACCTTGTAACTGCCAATGCAACCATTACACTAGGTGTCTCGGCCAGCAACACTACCCCTGGCAGTACGACCTATACCTGGAGCGGTTCAGGCATCAGTAGCCCCACCGCCACTACGGTCGCCAGCCGTACAGTAAGCGCACCAGCTACGGCGGGTACGTATACCTATACGGTGGTTGTCAGCAATGGATCGGGCTGTACAGCCACGGCCACGGCGAGTGTGACAGTGCAGGCCACTGCCAGCCTGGGCAACTTTGTCTTCGAGGATGTCAACGCCAACGGTATTCAGGAACCCACCGACAAGCCCATCCCCGGCGTGACCGTCAGCCTGCTCTCCTCGGGTACGCTGGTGGCCTCCACCACCACCAACGCCAGTGGACTCTACAGCTTCACCGGCCTGACCCCAGGGGTGCCCTACAGCGTCAGCTTCACCGCCCCGGCCGGCTTCACGGCCACCAGCCAGAACACGGGCAGCGATGACGCCCTCGACTCGGATGGTGCACCCGCCACCGGCCTGACGGGGGTCTACAACCTGACGGCCAACGAAAACAACCTCACCGTCGACATGGGCTACTACCGCCCGGCCTCGCTGGGCGACAAGGTCTTTGTCGATGTCAACAAAGACGGCCAGCAGGACAGTGGCGAGCCCGGCCTGCCAAACGTGACGGTCACCCTGCTCAGCAACGGCACCCTGGTGGCCTCCACCACCACTGATGCCAGCGGCCTCTACAGCTTCACCGGCCTGACCCCAGGGGTGCCCTACTCGGTGAGCTTCACCAGCCCGACGGGCTACACGGCCACCACGCCCAACGCGGGCAACGACGCGACCGACTCCGATCCGGTCAACGGCCTCACCGCACCAGTGAGTCTGACCTCGGGGGAGACCAACACGACTCTGGATGCAGGCTTCTACGTGCTGACGGCCAGCCTGGGCAACTTTGTCTTCGAGGATGTCAACGCCAACGGCCTGCAGGAACCCGCCGACAAGCCCATCCCCGGCGTGACCGTCAGCCTGCTCAACAGCGGTACGCTGGTGGCCTCCACCACCACCAACGCCAGCGGCCTCTACAGCTTCACCGGCCTGACACCGGGCCTGCCCTACAGCGTCAGCTTCACCGCCCCGGCCGGCTTCACGGCCACCAGCCAGAACACGGGCAGTGATGACGCCCTCGACTCGGATGGTGCACCCGCCACCGGCCTGACGGGGGTCTACAACCTGACGGCTAACGAGAACAACACCACCGTCGACATGGGCTACTACAAGCCCGCGTCGCTGGGCGACAAGGTCTTTGTCGATGTCAACAAAGACGGTCAACAGGACAGTGGCGAGCCCGGCCTGCCAAACGTGACGGTCACCCTGCTCAGCAACGGCACTCTGGTGGCCTCCACCACCACCGATGCCAGCGGCCTCTACAGCTTCACGGGTCTGACCCCGGGCCTGCCCTACTCGGTGAGCTTCACCAGCCCGACGGGCTACACGGCCACCACGCCTAACGCGGGTAACGACGCGACCGACAGCGATCCGGTCAACGGCCTCACCGCACCGGTGAGTCTGACCTCGGGCGAAAACAATCCCACCCTGGATGCAGGCTTCTACGTGGTACCGGCCATGAGTGTGACGCTCACCAGCGCGCCGGTGTGTAACTCGGCCACCAACAACTACACGGCCACCGCCACGGTTAGCCTGACGGGTGCCAGTGCCGGTACGCTGACCATCACCGACAACGGTGTCAGCATCGGCACGGTGAGCGTGACGGCGGGGCAGGCCACGGCCACGGTGAGTGTGACGGGTCTCAGCGACGCGGCCAGCCACACGCTGGTGGCCAGCCTCAACGGCCTCTCGGCCAGCACGGTCTACACCGCGCCAGCCGCCTGCACGGTCTGCTCGCTGACGGCGGTGGCTAATGCCGTTTGCACCAGCACCGGTGCTACCATTACTCCAACCGTTACGGGCGGAACAAGCCCATTCAGCTACAGCTACGCCGGACCAACAATGGGTGTCGCGGTCGTTACTAAAGACGCTACTCATCCCTATTTCGGCGTAGGATCGACGATGGGGTTGGCCATTGACGGTATTCAGGGTAAAGAACTGACCTTGGTACGGGGTGTTACCTATACCTTTACCGTTAATACTCCAGGCCATCCGTTCGTCTTTACGACTAGTCCGGTGGGGGGCTTTGCCAATACCAGCCAGAATATCACTGTGGGTGTAACATCTGGTTCACTGACCTTTACACCAACGGCCGCTACCCCCGACTTGATTTATTATAACTGCGATGTACACGACAACATGGGCTGGAAGGTCAACGTGGTTGACGCCCAGGCCAACGGTGTGCTAACACAGGCTATGAACGGGATATACTCGCTGACGGTGACCGATGCTACAGGCTGTTCAACTACCGCAACAACAACGGTGAGCTGCCCCTGCGGCCTGACGGCTACAGCAACGCCTACAGTTTGTAACTCGGCAACTAACCAATATTCGGTATCGGGCAGCATCAGCCTGAGTAACCCTTCCGGTAACGTCGTGATTGTTTCCGACGGTAGCAAGACAGTAAGCCTGCCGGTATCAGCTACGACGACTAGTATTGCTTATTCACTGACGGGCTTGGTATCGGATGGCACCAGCCACACGGTCACGGTGAGTCTGGCCGGTTGTGGCACGACCAGTGCTATTTATTCGGCCCCGGCTTCGTGTACAGTGGGCCTGAGTGTGGTAGTCGGCACGCCGGTTTGTAACAGCCTGACCAACAACTACACTGCTACAGGTACCGTCTCACTGACCAACGCCAGTGCCGGTACGCTGACCATCACCGACAACGGCACTAGCCTGACCACCATCACCGTCTCGGCGGGTCAGACCACAGCCAGCTTCTCGGTATCGGGCATCAGCAACGCCAGCAGCCACACAGTAGTAGCTACGCTGAATAATGGCCTGGCTGCCAGCACGGTCTACACCGCGCCAGCTGCCTGCACGGTCTGCTCGACCAGCCTGACCACCACGGCCCTGGCCAACGGGCAGGTCGGCACCGCCTACAGCCAGACCCTGACGGCCGCGGGCGGCACCGCCCCCTACAGCTTTACAGCAGTGGGTAACCTGCCAGCGGGCCTGACGCTCAACCCCACCACGGGCGAGATCAGCGGCACGCCCACCAGTGCTACGACCAGCAGCTTCACCATCACCGTGAGTGATGCCAAGTCCTGCTCGGACAGCCAGCCCCTGACCATCACCGTGGGCAACGCACCGGTCTGCTCCCTGACGGCCACGGCCACCCCCGGCAGCTGCAACACGGCCACCAACACCTACACCGTAACGGGTAGCGTATCGGCCACCAACACGGCGGTCAACAACGCCACCACTCAATCGCTGACCATCACCGATGGAACGGCACAGACGGTGGTAACGCTGACCGGTGACGGGCCGGTGAGCTATACGCTGGCCGGGCTCAACTCAGACGGAGCCGTTCACACGGTGACAGTTCTCTCCTCGGCCACCGCCTGCGGCATGGCCAGTGTGACCTACACCGCACCGGCTTCGTGTACAGTGGCACCCAAAGCCAGTCTGGGCGACTATGTCTTTGAGGATGTCAACGCCAATGGTCTGCAGGAACCCACCGACAAGCCCATCCCCGGCGTGACCGTCAGCCTGCTCTCCTCGGGTACGCTGGTGGCCTCCACCACCACCAACGCCAGTGGACTCTACAGCTTCACCGGCCTGACCCCAGGGGTGCCCTACAGCGTTAGCTTCACCGCCCCGGCCGGCTTCACGGCCACCAGCCAGAACACGGGCAGTGATGACGCCCTCGACTCGGATGGTGCACCCGCCACCGGCCTGACGGGGGTCTACAACCTGACGGCTAACGAGAACAACACCACCGTCGACATGGGCTACTACAAGCCCGCGTCGCTGGGCGACAAGGTCTTTGTCGATGTCAACAAAGACGGCCAGCAGGACAGTGGCGAGCCCGGCCTGCCAAACGTGACGGTCACCCTGCTCAGCAACGGCACTCTGGTGGCCTCCACCACCACCGATGCCAGCGGCCTCTACAGCTTCACGGGTCTGACCCCGGGCCTGCCCTACAGCGTCAGCTTCACCAGCCCGACGGGCTACACGGCCACCACGCCTAACGCGGGTAACGACGCGACCGACTCCGATCCGGTGGGCGGCATTACTCAGGTAGTGAGCCTGACTTCGGGGGAGACCAACCCCACCCTGGACGCGGGCTTCTACGTGCTGACGGCCAGCCTGGGCGACTATGTCTTCGAGGATGTCAACGCCAACGGTATTCAGGAACCCACCGACAAGCCCATCCCCGGCGTGACCGTCAGCCTGCTCTCCTCGGGTACGCTGGTGGCCTCCACCACCACCAACGCCAGTGGGCTCTACAGCTTCACCGGCCTGACCCCAGGGGTGCCCTACAGCGTCAGCTTCACCGCCCCGGCCGGCTTCACGGCCACCAGCCAGAACACGGGCAGTGATGACGCCCTCGACTCGGATGGGGCACCCGCCACCGGCCTGACGGGGGTCTACAACCTGACGGCTAACGAGAACAACACCACCGTCGACATGGGCTACTACAAGCCCGCGTCGCTGGGCGACAAGGTCTTTGTCGATGTCAACAAAGACGGTCAACAGGACAGTGGCGAGCCCGGCCTGCCAAACGTGACGGTCACCCTGCTCAGCAACGGCACTCTGGTGGCCTCCACCACCACCGATGCCAGCGGCCTCTACAGCTTCACGGGTCTGACCCCGGGCCTGCCCTACTCGGTGAGCTTCACCAGCCCGACGGGCTACACGGCCACCACACCCAACTCGGGTAACGACGCGACCGACTCCGATCCGGTGGGCGGCATTACTCAGGTAGTGAGCCTGACTTCGGGGGAGACCAACCCCACCCTGGACGCGGGCTTCTACGTGGTACCGGCCATGAGCATCACCCTGACGAGTGGTCCGGTGTGTAACTCAGCCACCAACAACTACACGGCCACCGCCATAGTTAGCCTGACGGGCGCCACGGCGGGTACGCTGACCATCACCGACAACGGTGTCAGCATCGGCACGGTGAGTGTGACGGCGGGGCAGGCCACGGCCACGGTGAGTGTGACGGGTCTCAGCGACGCGGCCAGCCACACGCTGGTGGCCAGCCTCAACGGCCTCTCGGCCAGCACGGTCTACACCGCGCCAGCCGCCTGCACGGTCTGCTCGACCAGCCTGACCACCACGGCCCTGGCCAACGGGCAGGTCGGCACCACCTACAGCCAGACCCTGACGGCCGCGGGCGGCTCCGCCCCCTACAGCTTTACAGCAGTGGGTAGCCTGCCAGCGGGCCTGACGCTCAACCCCACCACGGGTGAGATCAGCGGCACACCCACCAGTGCTACGACCAGCAGCTTCACCATCACCGTGAGTGATGCCAAGTCCTGCTCGGACAGCCAGCCCCTGACCATCACCGTGGGCAACGCACCGGTCTGCTCCCTGACGGCCACGGCCACCCCCGGCAGCTGCAACACGACCACCAACACCTACACCGTAACGGGTAGCGTATCGGCCACCAACACGGCGGTCAACAACGCCACCACCCAATCGCTGACCATCACCGATGGAACGGCACAGACGATAGTAACGCTGACCGGTGACGGGCCGGTGAGCTATACGCTGGCCGGGCTCAACTCAGACGGGGCGGTGCACACCGTCATGGTCATGAGCAGTGCGACGGCCTGTAGCATGGCCAGTGTGACCTACACCGCACCGGCTTCGTGTACAGTGGCACCCAAAGCCAGTCTGGGCGACTATGTCTTCGAGGATGTCAACGCCAATGGTCTGCAGGACCCCGCCGACAAGCCCATCCCCGGCGTGACCGTCAGCCTGCTCTCCTCGGGTACGCTGGTGGCCTCCACCACCACCAACGCCAGTGGGCTCTACAGCTTCACCGGCCTGACCCCGGGGGTGCCCTACAGCGTCAGCTTCACCGCCCCGGCCGGCTTCACGGCCACCAGCCAGAACACGGGCAGTGATGACGCCCTCGACTCGGATGGGGCACCCGCCACCGGCCTGACGGGGGTCTACAACCTGACGGCTAACGAGAACAACACCACCGTCGACATGGGCTACTACAAGCCCGCGTCGCTGGGCGACAAGGTCTTTGTCGATGTCAACAAAGACGGCCAGCAGGACAGTGGCGAGCCCGGCCTGCCAAACGTGACGGTCACCCTGCTCAGCAACGGCACCCTGGTGGCCTCCACCACCACCGATGCCAGCGGCCTCTACAGCTTCACGGGTCTGACCCCAGGGGTGCCCTACTCGGTGAGCTTCACCAGCCCGACGGGCTACACGGCCACCACGCCTAACGCGGGCAACGACGCGACCGATAGCGATCCAGTGGGCGGCATTACTCAGGTAGTGAGCCTGACTTCGGGGGAGACCAACCCGACTCTGGACGCAGGCTTCTACGTGGTACCGGCCATGAGCATCACCCTGACGAGTGGTCCGGTGTGTAACTCGGCCACCAACAACTACACGGCCACCGCTACGGTCAGCCTGACGGGTGCCAGTGCCGGTACGCTGACCATCACCGACAACGGTGTCAGCATCGGCACGGTGAGCGTGACGGCGGGGCAGGCCACGGCCACGGTGAGTGTGACGGGTCTCAGCGACGCGGCCAGCCACACGCTGGTGGCCAGCCTCAACGGCCTCTCGGCCAGCACGGTTTACACCGCGCCGGTCGCCTGCACGGTCTGCTCGCTGAGCCTGACCGTATCCCCGGGACTCTGCCAGACCGCGACCAACACCTATACCCTCAACGGTAGCCTGCGCATCCTCAACAACACCAGCGGAGGTACGATCACTGTCTCCGACGGCCTGCGCAGCACTACCCTGACGGCCACCAGCGCCACCACCAGCCTGCCCTTCAGCCTGACGGGACTGCCCTCCGATGGGACAACCCATAACCTGGTGGCTACCCTCAGCGGCTGCGCCAGTGCCAGTGCCACCTACACCGCCCCAGGCTCCTGCTCCCAGCCTGCGGGTACGCGGTTAGTGGTCGACAAGTATGTCAGCGCCAGCCGGGCCAAACTAGGCGATGTGCTGACCTACACCCTGGTGCTGAGCAACGTAGGACCAACCACCGCCACCAACGTGGTGGTCAAGGACTCCACTACAACAGGCCTGAGCTACGTCGCTGGATCGGCCTCCGTGCCGACGGGTACGAGCTTCACCCCGGGTGTTCCGGTCAGCTACTGGTCAGTAGCCGCCATCAGCGCCGGACAGAGCCTGAGCCTCACGCTACAGGCCCGCGTCGACAGCAGTGGCATCCTCTACAACCAGACCTCCATACCTGGTGACACCGCTACGGTCTGTACCAGCGTACCGGTGAAGGTGTGTGTGGGTGAAGTTTACACCTTCCGGCTGACGGTAGCCCCGGGCCGGGCCAGCTACCAGTGGTACAAAGATGGCCTGGTCATGGCGGGGGCCACCACCAACGTCCTGGATGTGAGCAGCCCCGGCAGCTACAGCCTGGCCGTCGATAACACCGCTGGCCAGTGTCCTGACTTCAGCTGCTGCCCCTTCATCGTGGAAGAGGATACGCTGCCCACCTTCCAGGCCGTGGCTCTGCCCGCCACCTGTGTGGGCGCCACGGCCCAGGCCAACGGCCAGATCGTGCTGAGGGGCTTCCAGCCGGCTTATACCTACCAGTACTCGGCGGGGGCGAGCTTCAACCCGGCCGCGTCGCTGTCGGGGGCGGCTAAGGGGATTCCGGCCAGCGGGGTGATCGTCAACACCCTGGCCAATCCGGTTTCGTCGGCCTCGTACACGGTGCGGGTCTACAACGGGTCGGGTTGTTATCAGGACGTGACGGTGCAGCTAAGCAGTACAGCTTGTACTTGTCCACCGGATGTGTGCACCCCGTTTGTGATCAAACAAACCAAGCGAGGGGCCCGTATTGGAGATAAGTAAGCGAATCGAGAATCTGATTCATCTGATAAAAAACCCGTGGCTAATTCGTAGTTACGGGTTTTTTATTTTGTACCGGAAGCCATCTAAGCATTCTTTGTATCAGGAGATCCTGCGCCTGGTTCAATTTATTTCTATATTCATTTTAAGAGTAGAGGCCTGGTTCATAACAGTCTTTAGAGAACATAGAGACTAGGCTGGACCGGCTTGATAAAATAATAGTTTGGCGCACTTTTTGCGAATTTTCATCTAAGGAAAGCCACAAATAAATCTTCTGGTTGCCTTTCATCACCCCCGCGGATTACCCCCCAATATTAGCCGTTTGTCCCCGACAATATCTTTCCTGCAGAAATAAGCAAAGCATTTGTATCTGTTGATGTGCCGTTTGTTGTCTTCGCCTGTCTTATGTGCTGGTTAAGGATATCGAACCAGATCAGCTACAGATTATGCTAGTACTGTTTACCCGCGCTACCCCGCTACACAGTAGTTCATCAAATTTCACCTTCTGCTTTAGACAGTGGCGGTACGGTTATTATCCGTTTTTTATTCTGTTGACATGGCAGTTGGTATTAGTATGTATTCGCTGGCTCAGTAACGCCTTCTCCACCTCCCGGGATCAACGGACTGATCTGTCGCCAGATTGTATTCCTGAAGATATTGAAAGGTACTTCTGCCTTTTGTAAGCCACCCATCAAGTCATCTTGTGTGGTATAGGCAGGCCGCCTGTATTCTCAGCGCAGTCTGATTAGCCATAGCGACCAGCTAGTGCTGACCGATTTGCTTGTCTTCCTAATTCTTTTCGAGTCTGAATCACCCAAAAGGAAATACTTTTTCTGGCCTGACCTATCTCTGACGAACGGGTGTCCAGCCTGGGAGATTTTGCTTTTCAGATCGACTTTTAGCCTTTGAGTCTGGAAGCTTTCTGAAACCAAACGGTTTACCCTCGTCAATTGAATGAACTGCCTATCAGAAAACGAATAGTAGTCAGAGAAGGCGTTTGCTTACCCCAACTATACGAACCCCTACATGATGAGAACGGAAAATTTTACCGACGAACTTCTTTTAAAATTAAGTCTGTCAACCTATAAACGGATCCCATCTCCCAAGCCATCCTTAACAGCAAAAAGCGGAGCACTAATTTGTTTTTCGCTGTTACTGAGCAGTTTGATAAGTTCAGGACAGACATGCGCCCCCACTACCCAGCTGGGAGTCTGGAATTTTAGTAACGCCAGTGACGAGCAGATTACGTCGAATATAGCCCCAACAGGCGGGGCTTATTCCGGCTGCGCTACGTTGACTCTTTTCCGAAATGATGGAGGGTCCAACTCGATATACAACAGCACTTCGAACCCCTCTGATATTAGTGGAGATTATGGTCCGGTGCGTTCAGCACCAAAGTCAATATGTACCGGCACCTGGGATAGAGCCACTGCCTTTTCGCGATACATGACCTTACGGATTAACGTACCGGCTGGTAAACCCTTTAACTTATATGGTTTGTCGTTCTGGCAAATCACGATGGATCGCACCAAATCAGGGGGTAGCTTCGTAGCAAATAATCAACCCGAATTTTATCGGGTTCGGTTGTTGAAAAATGGAAGTATTATCTGGACAGGAGCTCAAAAAAATACGAATAAACAGCCCTGGACGGATTACAGAACCCCCCCCGCCAGCTCAGCCTGGGTACAGTACAGTTCCGGAACCGATGGGTTTCCGACACAAACGACAGATGGGTCTTCGGCGGTAACGTATGAATTTCAGATTACAGCTTATCAAAGTACGAACAGTAGTGCCAGCCAGGAAATCTGGGATTTAGACGATATTGTCGTTTTGGGTTGCTGCGGTTGTCCAACACCCGCCACTCCGGTTGCCAACAATGTTGCGCGTTGCGGAAGCGGCCCGGTTACCCTGACAGCTAGTGGTTGCTCCGGGACTTACAACTGGTATTCAGCGGCCAGTGGTGGCTCACCCGTGGCGACAGGTTCCACCTTTACCACACCATCCATAGCTGCCACCTCGACCTACTATGTAAGCTGCAAAGTCGGAACTTGTGAGAGTAATCGCGATCCAGCCCAGGCAATTATCAATCCAATCCCGGCAACTCCAACGGGTACTGACATAGCTCGATGCGGTCCCGGTCCTGTAAGCCTCACAGCAACCGGCTGTACCAGCGGTACGCTTACCTGGTATTCGGCACCATCCGGAGGTACTGTATTGAAGACAGGAGCTATCTATTCGATTTCTAATCTAACAACCACTTCCACCTATTATGTAAACTGTAGACTGTCAACGGGCTGCACAAGTAGTCGTGATGCCGTTACGGCTACAATTCGACCCAAACCTACGTTAGCAGTTACCGCAACAAATTGCTCGGCAGATTTGACAACCTATTCAGTAAATTTTACCAGCAATGGTACAGTTACGACTGACAAAGGAACGGTATTGGGCAACACAATAACGGACATTCCCAATGGAGAAACTGTTACCTTAATTGCCACATTAAATGGGTGTACGACGACAGTCACTGCTCAAAAGGACTGCAGTTGCCCACCGCTCAACCCGCCCACCTCGGGCGGGGACCAGACGATCTGCGCCAGCGACCCCCTGCCCACCCTCACCGTCAGTGTAGGAGCCGGGCAGGCCGCCAACTGGTACGATGCGGAGGGCAACCCCGTGGCTTCGGACACCACTGCTTTCACCCCCACCGGACCCGGCACTTTCCAGGTCGAGACCTTCGACCGCACCACTGGCTGTACCTCTGTCGAGAAGATCAACATCAGGCTCACGGTCAACGATACTCCCACCTTGACAGCAATAGGCGTTGAAGCAACATGCGACTCGACAGGAACAGTAATCAATGACGATGCTCAAATTATTCTTTCCGACTTTCCTGAAGGCGCTCGTTACCAGTATTCTGAAGGTGATACCTTCGATGTAGGGATACCGTCGACGCCGACGGTCATTCCTCCGGGCGGGGTAATTGTGAATAATCTGGATAACCCAACTATGCCCCAGGCATATACAGTACGTGTATATAATGCGACCAATGACTGCTACACAGATGAGCAGGTAACTATCAATCCGAGCGACTGCACGCCTGATTGTAACGTAGAGGTTATTACCTCCAGCCTGCCCAACGCCCGCGTCGGTACGGCTTACAGCCAGACCATCACCGCTACCGGCGGCACACTCCCATATGCCTTCACCCTCGCAGCCGGACAGCTCCCCACAGGACTCAGCCTCGATGCTGCAACGGGACGCATCGCCGGAACACCCACCGCCACCGGCAGCTTCACCATCAGCCTCCGCGTCACCGACACCAACGGCTGCTCGGCTACCCTGCCCCTCACCGTCCTCGACGTCGAGCCAAACCCCGTCTGTGCTCTCACCATGACTGTCTCCCCAGGCCTGTGCCAGACCGCTACCAACACCTATACCCTCAACGGTAGCCTGCGCATCCTCAACAACACCAGCGGAGGTACGATCACTGTCTCCGACGGCCTGCGCAGCACTACCCTGACGGCCACCAGCGCCACCACCAGCCTGCCCTTCAGCCTGACGGGACTGCCCTCCGATGGGACAACCCATAACCTGGTGGCTACCCTCAGCGGCTGCGCCAGTGCCAGTGCCACCTACACCGCCCCAGGCTCCTGCTCCCAGCCTGCGGGTACGCGGTTAGTGGTCGACAAGTATGTCAGCGCCAGCCGGGCCAAACTAGGCGATGTGCTGACCTACACCCTGGTGCTGAGCAACGTAGGACCAACCACCGCCACCAACGTGGTGGTCAAGGACTCCACTACAACAGGCCTGAGCTACGTCGCTGGATCGGCCTCCGTGCCGACGGGTACGAGCTTCACCCCGGGTGTTCCGGTCAGCTACTGGTCAGTAGCCGCCATCAGCGCCGGACAGAGCCTGAGCCTCACGCTACAGGCCCGCGTCGACAGCAGTGGCATCCTCTACAACCAGACCTCCATACCTGGTGACACCGCTACGGTCTGTACCAGCGTACCGGTGAAGGTGTGTGTGGGTGAAGTTTACACCTTCCGGCTGACGGTAGCCCCGGGCCGGGCCAGCTACCAGTGGTACAAAGATGGCCTGGTCATGGCGGGGGCCACCACCAACGTCCTGGATGTGAGCAGCCCCGGCAGCTACAGCCTGGCCGTCGATAACACCGCTGGCCAGTGTCCTGACTTCAGCTGCTGCCCCTTCATCGTGGAAGAGGATACGCTGCCCACCTTCCAGGCCGTGGCTCTGCCCGCCACCTGTGTGGGCGCCACGGCCCAGGCCAACGGCCAGATCGTGCTGAGGGGCTTCCAGCCGGCTTATACCTACCAGTACTCGGCGGGGGCGAGCTTCAACCCGGCCGCGTCGCTGTCGGGGGCGGCTAAGGGGATTCCGGCCAGCGGGGTGATCGTCAACACCCTGGCCAATCCGGTTTCGTCGGCCTCGTACACGGTGCGGGTCTACAACGGGTCGGGTTGTTATCAGGACGTGACGGTGCAGCTAAGCAGTACAGCTTGTACTTGCCCACCGGATGTGTGCAGCCCGTTTGTGATCAAACAAACCAAGCGAGGGGCCCGCATTGGAGATAGGTAAAGAATTAGGCCAAATACATGTATACTCGCTAATACGAAAAGCGGTGCTGGGAGAACCTGACACCGCTTTTCGTATTTAATTTTTAAAGTAGTGACTGTTTGACAACCTACGCTCTCTCTTCAAGGGTTTATCAAGAAGGTGCAGGACTACAACCTATCCGACAACGTCTTACTGGACGTCAACACATGGAGGGAGTTTTAAAACTATTACCGCCCTCAAACACTAACCGGGAAATTAGGGCTGATGCGTACCTGTATCTCGTTTAACAGCTCTTTGTCACTACCAGAATACAGTCAGATCAGATATGACCCTGATCTTTTGGGGCTATCTGAGCGGAGCGTCAACTTTTAACTCCCTGATTTTGTTAAGCTACCAGGACAGATACCAATCAGTCTGTTAACTTTGCGGCTTCATCTGAGCTGACACGAACCAACCTATTATGTTATCCATCAGTAATTTACATGCCAGGATTGGCGAAAAAGAAATATTAAAAGGATTAAGTCTGCAGGTCAATCCCGGTGAGGTTCACGCCATTATGGGACCCAACGGCGCCGGTAAGAGTACGCTGGCTTCGGTATTGGCTGGCCGTGAAGAGTATGAAGTAACAGGTGGCAGCGTACTTTTTGAAGGGCAGGACCTCCTGGAAATGGCCCCCGAAGAGCGGGCTGCCGAAGGTATATTTCTGGCATTTCAGTACCCGGTTGAGATTCCGGGCGTCAGCACGACCAACTTCCTGAAAACAGCCATGAACGAAATTCGGAAACATCGGGGTCAGGATCAGCTCGATGCCGTTCAGTTTCTGAAGCTGATGAAGGAAAAAATGAAACTGGTCAACATCGATCAGTCGCTGCTGAGCCGGTCGCTTAACGAAGGGTTCTCGGGTGGTGAAAAGAAACGGAACGAGATTTTTCAGATGGCCATGCTGGAACCCAAACTGGCTATTCTGGACGAAACCGATTCGGGTCTGGATATCGATGCGCTCCGTATTGTGGCCGAGGGGGTTAACCAGCTGCGGTCGCCCGAGCGGTCAACCATCGTCGTCACCCACTACCAGCGTCTGCTCGATTATATCGTACCTGATTACGTGCACGTACTCTACAAAGGACGCATCGTGAAGTCGGGCCCCAAAGAACTGGCGCTGGAACTGGAAGAAAAAGGATACGACTGGATCAAAGCCGAAGCTGAAGTAAACCAATGATCCATGATCAATGATCAATGATGCCTAGCTGTCATCTGTCATTCGTCGTTCATCATTCATCATTAACACAATGAATCCTTCTTTCTCATCATACAATCAGTTTAAAGACCAGCTGCTGGCGGCTTTTCAGACTAACGAAGAGCGCATGAACGGCGAGTCCCGGACCCCCGTGCACCAGGTTCGGCGGGCTGCGCTGAAACAGTTCGACCTGCTGGGCTTTCCGACAATCCGGCACGAAGAATGGAAATACTCGAACGTGAGCGGGCTGTTTAAAGAGGCTTTCGAGCTTGATGAACAGAGCCCCATCACCAGCGACGATCTGGCTTCGCTGGAAATTCCCAATCTCGATGGCAATATTCTGTACTTCGTCAACGGCAAGTACCATCCGGAACTGTCGCGGATCGTTAGCCCCGCCAGTCAGGTTCAGATCTCCAGCCTAGCCGATGCGTTAAAGGCCGACGCCGATTTTATTGGCTCCCACTTCGCCCGCTATGCCGATTATCAGGACAACGCCTTTACGGCACTGAACACGGCCCTGGCCACCGATGGAGCCGTTATCCGGATTCCGGACAATACTACCGTTGAGCAGCCCATTATTTTGCGCTTCATTACCGATGGGCGCCAGAAGAATATTGCGTCTCAGCCCCGAAACCTTATTCTGGTAGGCCGAAATGCCGAGGTCACCGTGGCCGAGTCGTACCGGACCCTGGGCGATCGGGCCAGCTTTGTCAACGTAGTGACGGAAATCGTGCTCGAGCGCGACGCCCGGATGCAATACTACAAAGTGCAGAACGAAACCGAGCAGTCGTATCATATCGGTACCACCCAGGTTAACCAGACCGACAATACCCACTTTTATTCGGCTACTGTTACCCTCAATGGCAACTTTGTTCGGAACAACCTGAACATCGTGCTCAACGGCCAGCATGCCGAAGCCTTTATGTACGGCCTGTACATGCCAAACGGAAAACAGCATGTCGACAACCATACGCTGGTTGATCACGCCATGCCCAATTCATACAGCAGCGAGCTTTACAAAGGTATTCTGGACGATAATGGTACGGGTGTCTTCAACGGAAAAATCTACGTTCGGCCCGACGCCCAGAAGACCAATGCCTACCAGTCGTGTAAGAACGTAGTGCTGGCACCGGGCGCATCGATGAATACGAAGCCGCAGCTCGAAATTTTTGCCGACGACGTAAAGTGCTCACACGGCACCACGACCGGCCAGCTGAACGACGAAGCCCTGTTCTACATGCGCTCGCGGGGTATTCCGAAAGATGAAGCCCGCACCCTGCTGCTCTACGCATTCTCGCAGGATGTGCTGAGCCAGATTAAAATTCAACCCATCCGCGAGTACCTCGAAAACGTGGTAACCCAGAAGCTGGGAAAGTAAGCGTATTAGCCAGTGGTGAATGATGAATGGTGAACGGTTTGATAAAAATCAGTCATCGTTCATCATTCATCATTTTTAAAGCACCTTTCCCCCATCTGGCTTGTTGTTTTAGTACAACCCATCTTGCAATGCTTATGCAATCGGCTCCCGTTACAACCCTCGATATTCAGCAAATCCGGCAGGACTTTCCGATCCTCGATCAACAGGTCAACGGTCGGCCGCTGGTGTATTTCGATAACGCGGCAACCAACCAGAAACCGCGGCCGGTCATCGATGCCCTGACCCAGTATTACGAAGGCTACAATGCCAATATTCACCGGGGTATTCATCACCTGGCCGAGCAGGCTACGGCCGCTTTTGAAGCGTCGCGCCGGGCTATCCAGCAGTTTCTGAATGCCAGACATTGGGAAGAGATCATCTTTACCTACGGCACTACCGACGGCATCAATCTGGTTGCCCAGACTTATGGCCGCCGGTTTCTGGGCGAAGGGGATGAAATCATCATCTCGACCATGGAGCACCACTCCAATATTGTACCCTGGCAGATGCTCTGCGAAGAGCGCGGTTGCGTGCTGAAAGTGATCCCGGTCGATGATAACGGCGAACTGATTCTGGAGGAGTACGAGAAGCTGCTCTCGGCGCGTACCAAATTCGTTTCCTGCGTACACGTGTCCAACTCACTGGGAACGATCAACCCCGTCAAAACCATCATCGACATGGCCCACCAGGTTGGCGCCGTCGTGCTGATTGACGGCGCGCAGGCTTCGTCGCATATCGATCTCGACGTGCAGGCGCTCGACGCCGATTTTTACGTTTTTTCGGCCCACAAGCTGTACGGTCCGACCGGCATGGGGGTACTGTACGGCAAAAAAGCCCTCCTCGACGCCATGCCACCCTACCGGGGCGGGGGCGAAATGATCAAGGAAGTTACCTTCGCCAAAACTACCTACAACGAAATTCCCTACAAGTTCGAGGCCGGTACGCCCAACATTGCCGATGTGATTGCGGTAAAAACGGCGCTGGAGTATATGGCAGGCTTAGGCAAAGAGAACATTGCGGCCCATGAACACGAGTTGCTTCAGTACGCTACCGAGCAGCTGAGTGAACTCGACGGGCTGCGCATCATTGGTCAGGCCAAAGAAAAAATCGGCGTCGTGTCATGGGTAATGGATGGCATTCACCACCAGGATACGGGCGTCATTCTGGACCAGCAGGGCATTGCCGTTCGGACGGGTCACCACTGTACCCAGCCCCTGATGCAGCGTTTCGGCATTGCCGGAACTACGCGGGCCTCGTTTGCCGTTTACAACACGAAAGACGAAGTTGACCGGCTCATCGTGGGTCTGCGCCGGGTACAGAAAATGATGTTGTGATCATTAAATGCCAGTCATATGACAACAGCCGCAACCGGAACCTTGCTGAGTAAGACTCAGGTTCTGGACAGTTTTAAAGACTTACCAGAGCACGTGTCAGCGGATGCGTTAATAGAACACATTCTGTTTATTCAGAGTGTGATGAACGGAATTAGTCAGGCAGAACGTGGTCAGACTACTCCGCATAAAGAAGCTATGCAGGAAATCCGTTCATGGAAGAAGTAACACTCGTATGGGCCGATGAGGTTGAGCGTAAGTCAGACAGGCTAATCAGGTTTCCCGAGATGGGCCGGATTGTACCTGAATTTAATAGTTCATTCATTCGGGAGATATGTGCAGGTCAGTATCGAATTGTATATACGTTTCAAAACAAAGCAATTACTGTTGTTAGTATACGTTCAATGCTGCAACCATTAGGAAAACTGTAACCAATGACCATCAACGAGAAACAGGACGAGATTATCGAAGAATTTGACTTGTTCGATGACCAGCTGGACAAGACACAATACATCATTGACCTCGGCAAAAAGCTGCCACCCATGCCCGAATCGGCCAGAACGGATGAGAACCGGATCATGGGCTGTCAGTCGAAGGTGTGGGTCGATGCCGAACTAAAAGACAACCGACTTTATTTTTACGGCGACAGCGAACCAACGGCCCAGATATCGAAAGGGCTGGTTGGCCTGCTGATCCGGGTACTCTCAGGCGAAAAACCCGAAGATGTGGCCAATGCCGACCTTTACTTTATTCCGCGCGTCGGTATGGGCAACCTGATCACCTCATTACGGGCGGGCGGGCTGGCCTCCATGATCGAGCGCATGAAAGCATACGGACGTACCTACGCGAACCAAACCGCCTGACGGGTAAACCCATGAACGACGAAGCAGCACTGAAAGAACAGATCATCCTGGCCCTCAAAGGCGTATACGACCCCGAAATTCCGGTCGATGTATACGAGCTGGGACTCATCTACGATATCAAGATATTTCCGGTCAACAACGTCTATATCCTGATGACGCTGACCTCGCCCTCGTGCCCATCGGCCGGGTCTATACCGGGCGAGATAGAAGAAAAAGTTCGGTCAGTGCCGGGTGTAAACGATGTGAGCGTTGAGCTTACCTTTGATCCGCCTTACTCTACCGAGCTAATGTCTGAAGTAGCGAAGCTGGAACTGGGCTTTATGTAAACCAACGACCAACCATGGCGCTTCGGGCCGTAGCTGTTAACAAAACTGTAAACTAAAACTGTACACTTACTTATGTATCCTCCTCATTTGCTTGTTCCCATGCGGGAAGACCTGACCAGCGTTGGGTTTCAGGAGCTGACGACTGCTGCCGACGTTGACGCGGCTTTGACCAATCAACAGGGGACCATGCTGGTGGTCGTTAACTCGGTATGCGGATGCGCAGCGGGTGCGGCTCGTCCCGGCGTTAAAGCAGCCCTGGCCGCCAGCACCGTAAAACCGGATCAGCTGGTAACCGTTTTTGCCGGTGGCGATGTTGATGCTACCGCCCGGATGCGGGAGTACCTGCTCCCCTACCCGCCATCGTCGCCCGCGATCGGTATCTTCAAAGATGGCGAACTGGTACATTTCATCGAGCGGCACCACATCGAAGGCCGGTCAGCGCAAATGATTGCGCAGCACCTCGAAATGGCGCTGGAAGAATTCTGCACACCGGCCAACGCCTAAGCATAGGTTACAATACTATAAACTCCGGTTTTGGAAGCGACTGTGCCTGCTGGCTCTGCTTCCCAAACCGGAGTTTTTGCGTCTGATGGTTTGGGGATGGTAGTGACGTCAACCGGGAGACAATCCGTCGCTGTGACCTAGGCGTTTTCGCCCACCCACTGTTAGGGTCTGCGACCACGAACAGGGGTGGACGAAAACGCCTAGGTCACCGCAAACACCTTAGCCAGCAGGCGGGAAAGCGGCAGCAGGCAGAACACCAGCATGGCCAGCGGAAACGATGCGAAAGCCGCCACCCAGGCCGCATTCATGACAATCAGCGATAGCACCCCGGCCCTGACGGCCATACCGATATTGGGGCCTATCGGGTTCCGGACGGCTCGCCATAAGGGCGGGAAAATATAGTACCCGAACAACAGCAGAAACGGCAGGGCCGTACCTAACTGGCCGCGCTGTTGCGCCAGCGCAGCAACGCAGCCAATAACCAGTGCATAGAGCAACCCGGCCGCCCGCATCGTTCCGGACTTGCCGCCATGAACTTCACCCCGGCTGATCATGGTGATAGCGGCAATATAAGCTACCGGTACCAGACCGACCCAGGCCCAGGGGCCCAGCTGCTCAGGGAAGATACTTACGCCCAGCAGCAGGTTCAATCCGCGGCAGAGCCCCATATTCAACGGACCCAGCAGCGTATGGTGTTTCCCGAACCGATCGTAAACCAGCGAGGCTACCGCTATGCCAACGGCGATCAATCCGGCCGTTTGATTGGCCAGGAACGCAGTAACGATCCCCAGCCCCAGCAGCGCAGCTCCCAATCCCGTAGCCGCCGACTTGCTGACCAGCCCACTCGGAATGGCCCGCTCGGGACGTTCAACGGCATCCAGCTCGGCATCGAAAACGTCGTTAAAAACAACTCCTCCCCCATACAGGCCCAGCGTGGCCAGACAAAGCCAGCCAACCGGAGCCGGGTCAGGCGCCGAGGTCAGAAAATAACCGGCAATGGCCATACCAGCCAGCACATCCGCGATAGCCGTAACCAGATTGGCTGGACGGGTAAGGCTCAAAAAAGCGCGAAACATCGATAGTCTTTACTGTTTAACGACCTTTTGGGTACGTACTTCCTGACCAGCCTGTACCGATAGCAGATAAACCCCTGCCGCCGGTAGAAGAACTGATTCAGTAAACGAAGCCGCCTGGCCAACTCGTTTCTGATATACGACGCGCCCCTGCCCGTCAATCAGGCTCAAAGTTACATCCTGTTGCCGGCCCGGCAGCCATTCTACGATCACACGGTCCTGAACCGGATTAGGATAAACCCGTAAACGACTGTCGATCACCGATTGCGTGGCCGTTGGCAGTAATACCGTAATCGTGGCCTGACCAGCCGCTGTACCGGCTCCACAGACATTTTCGACAGATCTGACCGTATAGGTGTTCGACTGCATCGGTTTTACCGACACCAGAAACGGGCTGGTTGTAGCCGTGAAGGCGGTGCCATCCGACAGCACCCCTCGCCAGGGCGCATCGCCGGTAAAAGCAAGGGTGAGTGAAGCCGGTTCGCCAGCCAGAACCGTGGCCGAACCGCCCAGACTGACGGTTGGCTGGCTCCGCACGGCGAAGGCCGGACTGGCAATCAGCGTAGCGTAGGAAATGCCGCGCGGCCGCACCCGGAGCCGATAGCCCGCCCCGGCCGGTAGCGATGTCGGCAGGGTAGCCCGAAGCGCGTTGAGGGTTCCCGATCCAACCACCTGTTCAGCCGCAAAATTCCCGGCCGCGTCGGAAAGCAGCACATCGTACTGCCAGCCGTTCGCCTTGGTCGTATTCTCGGGCGTTGCGGTCACGGGCAGAACAGTGCCTACACAGGCCGTGGTTATTCCGGACAGGACCGCGGTAAGCCGGGGCGGCTGTGGCACCGTTATGGTAAACTGATCGGCCAGGCATTGTTTGTCGTCGCTGACCGTGAGCGGAAACGTACCGGCTCTATCGGCTACGTAGCGAATACTCCGGCTCGTTTGTCCACTGGTCCATCGATAAGCTCCCGGCGAATCGCCGGGCCATGAAGCCGCCAGCTGGAGCGTATCGGCAAACTCGGTGGTCAGCGTGGCGGTTTTATTCACCTGCTTCAGAATGGTGAATTTATCCTGCACCGAACCGTCGTACGCTATGAACTGCGCATCGAGCCGATTGTCGTTCAGGTCGAGCAGCATAGACCCACCCCAGGTATCGCCCCGGTAGCCAGCTACCATTCCTTTGTGCGGGTAATCGGGCGATACGCCACCCTGCGCGCCCCCCGAACCGTTGACGACATAGACCGTTCCTATGCCTTTGGTCAGAATCGGGCAGGAAGCAGGCGAGCCATCGTACCGGGCCGATGTCGGTTCGGCAATATGTCTGGCCGGATCGAAGGTATTGGCTAATCCTGTTTGGCCACGCATCCGATAGTAACGTTCGTAGCCGTGACTGTGTCCATTCAGCACCAGATCGACGCCGTAACGTTCCAGTATAGGCGTCAGGTTCTCGCGAAGGAGTCGCATCTGCTCTTCCGTATCGGAGTTATGCGACCCTTTGCTGTAGGGTGGGTGATGGAAGATAACAATGGTCCAGGGAAGCCGGTTGGCCGCCAGATCGCGCTTGAGCCACTGCACCTGGCTACCGGTCGTATCGTACAGTCGCTTCTGATCATCGGGCTGCTGGGCCTGCGAGTCGAGCGAGATCAGGTGTACGTTGCCGTAGTTGGCCGAAAAATACGTCTTGGTACCGGAAGCTACCCCACCGGCCTCGCCCCGCTCCGGAAAAGAGAAAAGACGGTAATAAGCAATGTCGAAGTTAGTGCGGCTATCGGCATAATCATGATTGCCGGGTGTCGGAAAGATAGGGATGTTACGCAGACTTGGCCCATACACGTCGAATACATATCGCTGGTACTCATCGTCTTTTCCGCAGCAATACGCATTATCGCCCAGCCAGACCCACAGGTCAGAGGGTCGGTTGGTTGTAGCGGCCCGGTAAGCCCGATACACCTCCCGCTGGTTATCCGTCCCGTTTCCGAAATCGCCCAGTACCCATAATCGAAACGGTTGGGTGCTACCCGACAAGGGAGCCGTTTTGATGTAATAATCGGGTCCTGCGGCCAGTTGGGTGTCGTCATAGCCAACGGCATAGGCATAGCGCGTGGCGGGTTGCAGTCCCGTCAGCGTTAGCACATGGTCCGTTGACGGCTGTGTTTCGCGGATAGTGCCGCTTAGCGAGTTGGCGTTAGTCCCGAACCAAACCCGGCCGGTAGTGGGCTGGCTCGTCTGCCAGCGCACGATGGCCGACGTAGGCGTAACGACCTGCCAGTAAGGCCCCCGGGTCAGAACGGGCGACTGCGCTACCGCCTGATAGCCAGCGAGAAATAAGATCACTAAAATGCGGAGAGGAATAATCATACGGTGTCTTTAGGTCACCGTAAAAGTACATATGCCGACAGGACATTCCTATCGGCATATATGAGCTACAAATCTGGCAACTCCTATTGGCTGGAATCTACCAATGCCTGCTGAATACGGAGCAGGTGACGTACGGGCCAGTCGCTTCGATTGTAGGTCTCCAGCTGGGGTACTTTAATCGCCATCATCCGTTCAATACGCCGACGTTCAGCGGCTGGCATTGTCCGGAGCCGGTCGGGCAGTTCGTGTAAAAGCTGATTCAACTGGGTGCAGGCTGTTGTCGGCAGGGAGAAATGATCCGCTAACCGCTGAACGTCAGACAATTTCCACAGGCTTGGTTTGGCCCGCCGGTTCCGGATCGCGTTCCCGCTGACCCCCAGGGCTATTCCCAATTGCTCATCATTGAGTGAGCACTCGCGCAGCCGCCACATAACGGCCTGGTAATTATTGACAAACGAGCGAAGTGAGTTAAGTAAATGATCTGTCAAAGCCATGAGAGGATTTAATGAGGTAGCAGATGTATCTGCTATACGAGTTACGGAATGTACTTACATGGGTACGCGAACTGGTCGCGTTAAGCACTGATGACTGGTAAAGCCGGTGCTCTTGTGATCCTGCCACGCTGACCGCCCCGCTCCGACGCTCTACATACCCGCGAAGAGACAGGCAGAAGCCGGCTGGTCCAGCATATCCAGATGTTACTTATCAGCTAAGGCTTTACGAAAACTATGCCACCTGTATAATTTATTTTTTTAAGGTGGGCAAGGGCCGGTGTCAAAAGAATCGGGAAGGCATTTATACAGCCAGCAGAGTCTATTTCTGTAGGCAAAAAGCGATATGTATTAGCGACATTTTCCCTATATGTATTTACTTATATTGGTTTTATAGATTTATGTAAGGCATAATTTTTGTTATTTCATACAGCTTTTCTTTATATACACTATACGTATTTTATGTACACAAAAAATAACCTCTGCACCCTACGTTGTACTTGCTCTATCAAACTAATCAATTGACAAAAGGAGTAATCCGGTCATTTTCGTAAAAGACGCCGTTCCACCATATCCCGGTAACTGCCTGCCAATGGGATCGTCACGGTCCCAACCGTTAGCTGATGACGCTCAATTCGCCGAATGGCTTTCAGGGCTACGATGTACGATTTATGAATGCGAATGAACTGATCATTGGGTAGCGTAGCCAGCATATCTGTAATCGTCATGCGGGTAGAAATCAGGCGGTTCTGTTCGTGAATGAACAGCAGATTCGTATCAGAATGAATGTACAGGATCTCGTCGAGGTTGACCCGAATCCAGTCGTAACCGTCCTTGACGAATATGCTCGATAACGCCCCGCGCTGGGTCATCAGCTGCGCATACGCTCGGTTACAGGCCTGCAGAAACCGGCCATATTCGATGGGTTTTAGCAGATAATCGAGCGCCTGCAGGTTAAAGCCTTCTACGGCGTAGTCGGAAAAGGCGGTAGTAAATATGATTGATTTTTGCAGCGGAGCTATACTCCGGGCGAAATCAGTACCGGACAGGTCGGGCATCAGAATATCCAGAAAAATCAGATCTACCCGTTCGGTATGCAGAAAAGCCAGCGCATCAGCCGTACCCACAAAGGTTTGCACCAGGTTGAGAAAGGGAACCTTGTCGGCATAGCGACGGAGTACCTCCAAAGCCGCCGGTTCATCGTCAATGGCAATCGCGTTAACCATAGTTAGTTGAGATCGAGCGTCAGGCTTACAATAAAAGAATCGGTAGTCTGTCGGATGGTCAGTGCATGCCGGGCCGGGTAGATCAGGGCAAGCCGTTGCCGGGCGTTGATTATACCTGTTCCCATACCTCGTTTGTCGACCTGCACAGGCGGGCAACTGTTGGCCAGCTCCAGACACAACTGCCGGTTTTCGACGCGCAGATCGAGGTTGATGTAGGATGGGCGCACCAGGCTGATACCATACTGAAACGCATTTTCTACGAACGGAATTAACAACAAAGGCGCAATCTGAGCTTCCTGACCGTCCCAGTCGAGTTGCGTGTCTAATCGGATGGGGCTGGTCTGCGGTAAGCGGGCGCGCTGAAGAGCCAGGTATTTTTCCAGGAATCGTAATTCGGTATCGATTGAGATTAGCGGATGCCGGGCCTCCTGTAAAGTGAAGCGCATAATACCAGCCAGCTGCTGAATCAGGTCAGCAACCCGCTCATTATCGGCCAGCAACGCTTCATTATAAATGGTGTTCAGCGCATTGAACAGAAAATGCGGATTAATCTGCGCTTTGAGCGCCGTCAGCTCCGCTTCTGTTTTCTGCTGACGCAGTTGAATCCGCTCCCGACGGGTACGAAACGAATCAGCCACATACCCATAGGCTACTATAAACGCGAGCAGTACACCCGTAACGACTATATTTTCATCGACGAAGTCAGGATCATGCCCAGTGCGCCATTGCAGGGCTTCAAACGCCAGCCAGGCTAGTAAGCACTGCCAGACCCAGTAATACCATTGGGTTTCCTGTCTGAGCAGCCACCGCTGAAAGGCCAGCCGGTAGTTCGCTTCAGCCACTGCGACCAGCGTAGCCAGCACGACAACGATACCCAGCAAATAGCGCATCAGGCCACCAACATCGGGCCAGACGTCGTTTATGGGCTGCCATGTGCCCGCTTTGTACAGGAGCCAGGCCCAGTACGCGAGCAGGCTACCCAGCGCACTGCCCAGTAACAGGATAGCGTACGATTTTCGGATGGACAACACAGCTGACTAGTCCAGTTGATTTACCAGCGACGATTCAATTGGCTTTATTTTACGAAGCTCCTGCCGAGCCTGATTCTCATCTACAGGCTTCATGAGCAAGGTACGTGACAAAAAGTCAATTTCTTCTATAGCCTTAATATAATACGTTCGACCAGGCTGAAGCGTCAGCCATACCGTCTGCACATCGGTATAGTAATCCTTACCAGACTCAATCTTTGTTCTACCGGGGGATACGTCGACTTGCCAATATCGGTTGGGTGGTAAAACCTCTTTCGTTTTGCCATTTATATAGATCCGGTAGCTGTTGCCACCAAATTCTTTCTGCCGGTAGATAACCACCCGGGCCGACTCCGCGCGCGGCTGCTGTACGAGTAACAGTATCCACCAGCCTATATTCAATAGCCAGTTCATCGGAAACGCAGTTTTTCTCCGTTCAACGACATATTGAAAACGGTTTGCAGATACCACTGGTTAATTCGGTCGCGGGGGGCGTTAACCAACGGAAATGCATCTGACTCATAGGCCCTGGCTGACAGACCACGCCGGTAGCCCAGGCGAATGGTGTACTCAATGCTTCGCTTCTTCTTTTCGCGCTGGGCATACTCCAGGTTAACATCTACATATCCCGCATTCCGCAGCAGCAGCGACGGCACCGTACCGGGCTGGCTGGTCGATAAAATAGCCGGGAACGAAACGGGCTGGCTGCTTCGCCTGAATAAGCTATATCCGTACTCCAGGCCACCCAGTCCTGCTTTGAGGTAAAGACGTCGGTTTCGCGTATTGATGAGGTCATAGCCGACAAAAAGCGCCGAATAATTGGCGAGTGTATTTCTCGCTACCAGCTCACTCCCATTTTGGGGTGGATCGATATATGCTTTGTCGTCTTTAAGGCCAAACCCATACTGTGCCAGAATTTTAACCCGGTTTAGCCGAACGCCACCCCCTATACTCACGTATAAATCAAAGATAGATGCGCCCCGAATCTGGTTACTCCGAAAAAACGAACGAAGGTTAGAAAGTCCGGTAACGGTTCCTGCCAGGCCAAACTCGGTAATTATGCCACGCCTGAAATGGCTTTTTGCCGGGAATGTGCTGCTGGAATCGATGGGCTGACAAAAGGCGCCGGGGGCGGTTAGCAGCGCGAGTAAAAGATAAGTTTTCATACGGTTGTCGGGGGAATGTCCCAAAACAAACCCCGCTTCGCTAACCAGCCAAAGGCGTGTGGTCAACGAAGCGGGGTTTGTGATGAAACCCGTATTTTACGTGGTCTTCTAGCGGGCCACCTCTACTTTCACGCGCAGAACGAACTCGTCCATCTCGATCTCGGCCGCCGACCCGTTCAGGTCGCTGACCAGCTGGAGCGAGACGGCCTGAACTTCCTGCTGAATATACAACCGGTTGGCCTCCACGGCTTCGGCCAGCATCGCATCGTTGCGCTCGAGTTCGATACTGATCTTGTCGGTCACCTCAAAACCACGGTCTTTACGCAGGTTCTGGATGCGGTTAACCACATCGCGGGCAATACCTTCCCGGCGCAGGTCGTCGGTTACGGTTACGTCGAGCGCAACGGTTAAGCCGCCTTCGCTCGCTACGAGCCAGCCCGGAATATCTTCAGTTACAATCTCAACGTCGGCCAGTGAGATCGTACCCACCGACGACTGCCAGCTCCCGACAGCTTCCAGCTCTTTCAGTTGCTCTTCGGTCATGGCTGTAATAGCGGCAGCCACCTCTTTCATCTGCTTCCCGAACTTGGGCCCGAGGGCTTTAAAATTCGGTTTGACACGCTTTTTCAGGATCCCGCTGGCATCGTCGACGAACTCGACGGCTTTCACGTTGACCTCCGACATAATGAGCGGACTGACGTGCTCGACCTGCCGACGCGTATCGGCGTTCAGAACCGGTATCAGGATGCGGCTCAGCGGCTGGCGTACTTTCAGCTTATGCCCTTTCCGCAGCGAGTGGACCAGCGACGATACCTGCTGGGCCAGCTCCATCGAGCGCTCCAGGTCAGTATCGATCCAGTCCTCATCGACCCGGCTCCAGTCGGTCAGATGCACCGAATCAGGCCCGAGTAGCGAGTTGCTGGCTCCTGACTCCGCCCGCTGGGCATGGGTCAGGCTCCGGTACAGCCAGTCGGCAAAAAACGGCGCAATGGGCGACATCAGTTGGGCTACTGTTGTCAGACACTGGTGCAGGGTCTCATAAGCCGCCTGTTTGTCGACCGAAACAGACCCTGTGTTAGAGGCTCCGGCCCAAAACCGCCGACGCGACAGGCGGACGTACCAGTTTGAGAGCTGATCACTCACAAAGTCCTGGATCAAACGCCCGGCTTTGGTAGGGTTATAGGCCTCGTATTGCTCCGTAACCTCACGGATCAGCGTGTTCAGCTTCGACAGAATCCAGCGATCGAGTTCGGGCAGTTGCTCGCGCGGCACCCGGCCGGCCATCGTGTAGCCGTCCAGATTGGCGTAGAGCGCAAAGAAACTATAGGTGTTGAACAGCGTACCGAAGAACCGGCGCTGCACCTCGCCGATGCCCTCAATATTGAACTTCAGGTTGTCCCAGGGCTCGGCGTTGGTGATCATGTACCAGCGGGTGGCATCAGGACCGTACTGCGCCAGGGTAGCAAACGGATCGACGGCATTACCCAGCCGCTTCGACATTTTGTTGCCGTTCTTGTCCAGCACCAGGCCCGTTGACACTACGTTCTTGAACGCAACCGAGTCGAACAGCATCACGCCGATGGCATGCAGGGTAAAAAACCAGCCCCGCGTCTGATCAACGCCTTCCGAGATAAAGTCGGCCGGAAACGCTTTTTCGAAGACGTCTTTGTTCTCGAACGGATAATGCCACTGCGCGTAGGGCATAGCGCCACTGTCGAACCAGACGTCGATCAGGTCCGTTTCGCGCTGCATCAGCTGCCCCGTCTCCGATACGAAATAGATCTCATCGACATACGGGCGGTGCAGATCGAACGACGCCCCATCGGGATTCAGCTGGCTAGCCTCTACGGCGGCAACAAAGGCTTTGTTTTTAGCCAGCTGCTCCTCGTTCAGTTTGCCCGTTTCAATCGCCTTTTTCGCGCGTTCGAGCAGTTCGGCTACCGACCCGATGCATAGTTCTTCGCCGGTTTCGCTGCGCCAGATCGGCAGTGGCGTTCCCCAGTAGCGGCTGCGGCTGAGGTTCCAGTCGACCAGGTTTTCGAGCCAGTTGCCGAAGCGGCCGGTACCGGTGCTTTCGGGTTGCCAGTTGATGGTTTTGTTCAGTTCAACCAGCCGGTCTTTCACCGCCGTTGTGCGGATAAACCAGCTATCGAGCGGGTAATACAATATGGGCTTATCGGTCCGCCAGCAGTGCGGATACGGGTGCTCGTATTTTTCGACCCGGAACGCCCTGTTCTCTTCTTTCAGCTTGATGGCAATGAGTACGTCGGTCGGTTTAAAGTCCGGATCGGCCCGCTCGTCATCGCTGTAATATTCTTCTTTCACGTACCGGCCCGCGAAGTCGGTGATCTCGGCGACGAACCGACCCTGACGGTCTACGATCGGCACCTCCTTACCGGTTTCATCGTTGACCATGATGGGTGGAATACCCGCCTGTTGCGCCACCCGGAAGTCGTCGGCCCCAAACGTCGGCGAGGTATGCACAACCCCAGTTCCATCTTCGGTTGTCACAAAATCGCCCAGAATCACCCGGAATGCCGACGATCCGGCGGGCTGTACGTACGGCATCAGCTGCTCGTATTCGACTCCTTCCAGGTGTTCGCCCTTGAAGCCGGGGATGTCGACTACGGCCCAGGGTATTACCTTATCGTTTGGCAGATAAGCGTCGAACGCCGGACTGTCGACCGTATCCTGCCGTCCCTTTTCATTAAACCACCGGCCTACCAGCGCTTTGGCCAGCACGGCATGCATCGGCTGGAACGTATACGGGTTAAACGTTTTGATCAAGACATAATCGATGTCTTTCCCAACGGTCAGCGCCGAGTTAGCGGGCAGGGTCCAGGGGGTAGTGGTCCAGGCCAGGATGAAGATATCATTCTGCACGCCGTTAGAAGCTTCATAAGCCGCATCGAACAGATAGAACGCCTTACCGCTGTGTTTGACTTTGAACTGCGCCACGATGGTGGTATCCCGAACGTCTTTATACGTACCGGGCATGTTCAGTTCGTGCGAGCTTAGACCTGTACCGGCTTTGGGCGAGTAAGGCTGTATGGTGTAGCCTTTGTAGAGCAGGTTTTTGTCATATAACTGCCGAAGCAACGACCAGACCGACTCGATGTATTCGTTTTTATAGGTCACATACGGATTGTCGAGGTCGACCCAGTAGCCCATTTTTTGGGTCAGGTCGTTCCACTGATCCGTAAACCGCATAACCGTTTCGCGGCACCGGCGGTTGTATTCCTCCACGCTGATGCTCTTCCCAATATCGTCTTTAGTAATACCGAGTTCTTTCTCAACCTGTAGCTCGATGGGCAGGCCGTGGGTATCCCAGCCTCCTTTCCGCTCGACCTGAAAGCCCTGCAGCGTTTTGTAGCGGCAAAAGATATCCTTTATAGTCCGGGCCATGACATGGTGAATACCAGGCGCTCCGTTCGCCGATGGCGGACCTTCGTAGAACGTGAACGTAGGGTTTCCGTCGCGGGTGGTTACCGACCGATCGAATACCTGATTTTGATTCCAGTAAGTCAGAACCTCGGCCGCGATCTGGGCGTAGTCGAGGGATTCGTATTGAGGATATGTCAAGCCGGGCATATGAGAAAGCCGCCGGAGCGGTTCGAAAAAAATAAGTGCAAAGATACGGAAAACGTCTGCTCTGGACGTCAGTTCGTTACCATACCCTCTATTTTAGAGCAACAAAAAAGCGAATCCCGTAGGTTCGCTTTTCTCTGTATCCTGCGTAGCGTTACCGTCAGGCGGTTCCCGTGCGGTTAATTTCAGCGACAATCGCTTCTACGTCGGTCAGTGGTAATTCTGCTGCCGATGCAATCGTTACCACGTCCAGGTTCAGTTTCAGCATCGCGCCAATAAATTTTACCGAAGCCTCCCGCTCTTTCTGGTGTACAAGTTCTTGAGCAGCCTTCATAGCGTGCTCTTCCTTCTGGCGCACCAGTTCTTCAGCCGCCTTCATGGCTCGTTCCTCTTTCTTACGGACCAGTTCTTCAGCGGCCTTCATGGCTCGTTCCTCTTTCTCACGGACCAGTTCTTCAGCGGCCTTCATGGCTCGCTTTTGACCTTCGCGGATCAGCTCCTCGGCGACTGTTATGGCTCGTTTCTCACCTTCGCGGATTAATTCTTCGGCGACTGTTATGGCTCGTTTCTCGCCTTCGCGGATTAATTCTTCGGCGACTGTCATGGTCGTTGTATCGGTTTGTGATGAGATACGGCTAAAAATAGTGAATAGTTCAACCCGGGTCAAGGCCGATGTGTAGGTCAAATACAGGAAGCCGGTGCCCACAAACCGTTGGCCAGCCGGCGTTTCGACCAACCGCCTAACCACATCGGCAAATGTATCGAGCAGGCGGGCCAGTTCACGCTTACGCCGACTGTTCTGCAGGAGTATGGCTGTCAGCCGGGCATAGTCAGACCGCAGCAGGGGTAACCGCTCGTCGGCCAGGGTCGATAAGTCGATGAGCAAATAATCAAAATCAGGCAGGTAGACGCGCAGCGACTCATCGACCGGAGCAAAATAATCTGCTACCCGACGCTGCTTCCAGCGCCGTTTGCCGTGGTAAACAATAACGGGCAGTACGGGGGTAAGGGGTTGCTTCTGTTTAAGCTGACTCTCCCATACGTTGAGCAGATACCGGTTGATCTGAAAATGCGGATGCTCTTCGGTGTAGCTTTTGTGTTCGAGCAGCAATACGAGCCGGATTGACTGCTCGCCGTATTGGGCCGAAAAGACCAGATCGGCAAAATGCTCGGCCAGCTGATCGTCTGTAAACGAGTCGGCCTCCCGAACCAGCGTTGCATAATCAATACGCTCACAAACGGCTTCTGGCGCGAACACGTGCAGAAAGTCGATCAGCACCTCGGGCTGCGAAAACGCTTCCTTGAAAAATTTGTCGTGTGGATTGTCGGGTGACATAACGGACTACGGCTCAGGTCAACCCGACAATATATCTACATTTTTTTCAATTTAATGACTTACTGATCTTTTTCTTCTTTCTTCTTCAGCGTCTGAACCACGCGGCCGTTCTCGACCAGTTTGGTCCGCAACACGGTCTGTTTTGGAATCGCAATCAGTAGCATGGGCTGCGACATAAATGCCTGGGGGTTATTGATCATGGAGCTGTCGACTTGCCGGATGTAGCGAACAGTCAGCGTTGAATCCTGCACGAATACCCGGCTGACACTCAGGCGCGGAGGCTTGTTGGTAGCGGTAATGGTGACGCCAACGACCATTTCTTTACTGAAATTAGGCTGGTCGGGACGTTTGGTCGATGTAGGAGCGGCTTTGAATACCTGCTCGAACGTTTCGGCCTGTTCGAACACAAATAAGGTAGGCTTTCCCTTATTGACGGTGGCCTCTGTACTCAGCGAATAGCCGTTGAGCAGCCGATATTTGAGGTTAACCTGAGCCAGCGCAAACAGGCTTAGTGACAAAAAGAGAGAGATAATGACAAGAGAACGGGAGATGCGAAAACGTTTGCCTGATAAAGAGAAAGAGGACATAATTACACTAAGTCTACTAAGCAACAATATAATTCTAACGCCTGCTCACCGACTTCGTTGTGCGGGCAGTTCGAAAAATATATACTTAGTTTGACCGGGTGGAGGTAGACTGTGGATTGTTTTCGACGTTGATATCAGCCACGTTGAAGCACGAATTGTTGCTATCGCTCTGGCACTCAAACAAGTCGAACTGGTTCACGTCAGGATCGATCCGTTCAAAATACAGCACGAACGGCACGCGCTCGTCGTTCCGGATTTCGCGGGTTTCGGGCGAGAGCGGGATGCCGGTTGTCTTGACGAGCTTGTATGTCCGTTTACCGTCGCGGGTGGCCAGCACGGCCTTGGGGTTGAACGAAATACTGCTTGCTCCGAAGAAGTTGCTGTTCCGATCGTTGCGGTCTTTGGCAAAGGTCATATACACAACCGTGTAGCTGGCCGTTAGCCGAACGTCAGTAACGCGGATGTCGGGGTCCTGCGAATGCCCCATTCCGCCCTGCGGATCAGGATAGAGCCGTTGTTGCCCCCCATAGGTGGGCTGGCCAGGCTGGTAATATTCAGCCCCGTCGGCCGGAGCGTTCACGGCGGGCGGGCGGTTGCTGGTACAGGCCGCAGCCAGGAGGAGAAGGGCGACGCAGGCTTTCATAGAATTAAATTACGTCTTTTCGCTCTAACAACCAAGAATTCAGTCTGTCTGTTTTGCCAGAACGTCGGCCGTCAGTGTTTGCCAGATTTGGTCGTACACCTCGGTGGCTGTCAGCCGTTCCGACACCGGATGGCTCCCGACAAATATCGGATGGTAGCGCGGGTCGGCCTCCAGCCGCCCGTGCGATCCTTTTATGAGCGTAGCATCCAGCGAAATCACGTTCATCAGGTAGCGGAACCCGAGCTTTTTCCGGGCCAGCTTATACCCCGCCTTCAGCTTGATGAGCGGATTTGTCTGGTCCATAAACAGCTCTACGGGGTCGTAGCCGGGTTTCTGGTGAATGGCCACCAGGCGGGCAAAATCGGGCGCGCGCGCATCGTCGAGCCAGTAGTAATACGTAAACCAGCTGTCGGCATCGGCCATGACCACGAAATCGCCCGAGCGCTCGTGGTCAATGTGATAAGCTTTCTGCTGCTCCCGGTCGAGCACGAGTTCGATACCCGGCGTTTTTTCGAGAATCGACCGGACTTTGTCGTACACCGACGGGTCGTTCACGTATACGTGAGCAATCTGGTGATCAGCGGTTGCGAAAGCGGGCGACGCTCCCCCATCGAAAAGCTCCAGGCCTCGCTCTTCGCGGTACCGAATCATACCGGCTTCGCGCAGAATCCGGTTGATATGAATCGGTTTATGCACGTTTGTGATGCCGTACTCCGACAGTACGATGACCTCGGCCCCCTGTTTTTCGTAGAACAGGATCATATCCCGGCATACGTCATCGATCTCGCGCAGATCAGGGGCAATTCGGGTCATGTCCTGACCGAACTTCTGCAGGCAGTAGTCCAGGTGCGGCAGGTAAACGAGCGTCAGGGTTGGGTTATGCCACTGGTCGACCAGCATCGTTGCATCGGCAATCCAGCGGGTACTTTTGATGGTCGTCGACGGGCCCCAGAACTGAAACAGCGGAAAGGTGCCCAGTTCGCGCTGGAGCCGATCGCGCAGGTCGCCGGGCTGGGTGTAACAATCCGGGAACTTGAGCCCATCTGACGGATACTGCGGCCGGGGCGTGGCCGAAAAATCGGCGGTCGAGTACATGTTGTACCACCAGAACATTTTCGAGACCGTAAAACCGGGGTCGAGTTTACGGGCGCGCTCCCAGATCTTCTCGCCGGCCACGAGTTTGTTCGACTGTTTCCAGTACTTCACCTCCGCGTCGGTGCGGTCGTACCAGCCGTTACCAACGATGCCGTGTTCGGATGGCCACTGGCCGGTAACAAACGTTGACTGCACCGAAGTCGTTACGGCCGGCAGCATGGGATCGATGGTAGCGCGTTGCTTACCGGCTATCCACTGTTTCAGAAAAGGCATGTGTTCGCCAATCAGCGAATACGATAGCCCTACTACGTCGAGTACTACGGTCTTTTTCATAAGCAACAGGATGAACGAGTGAAGGGGTGCCTGCCGGGTGGCGTCACTCGTTTGTTACATCTTTTACCCACTTTACTTCCCGCTCAATCGAGTCCACGAGATCGGCTTTCAGCTCGACGGGCAGCACGTCCCAGGTGTAGGTTTCTACCTCCAGCTGATTGGTAAAGGCCCGTTCGGTCTGTAGCCGTAACACCTCCCGAATATCGTCCTGCGTCGATTGCAGCAGTCCATAGTCCGAAACGAAGATAGGCACGTGAAAATGAGACCGCCATTCGGTGTGCGTATCGTCAAAAGCCGCCAGTGCTTCGGGCAGATCCGGGAACCGCGCCAGCTCGCCCGAGCTAGTCCGGGCCACGACCTGGTGCAGATAAGTTGGCTCATTAAACGGCTCAAAGGCTTTCCGTACGGCTTCGCGGCCGGCCAGATCGGTTGGGAACTCAGCTTTCAAAGCCGCGCTGATCTGGATTTTACCGACCCGCAGGCCATATTGTTTCAGTTTATCGAGCACCTCGGCCGGGCGTTCGTACCCGACCGCAAAGTGGCATACGTCATAACACAGCCGAACGTGCTCGCAGATGGCGGCTTCGGCGGCTTCGTCGGTCAGCCCAAACTGCTCGCTTAGCTGCTCGATACCCATTGGCAGCAGATAATCCGTAAACCAGGCAATGAACTCATCGGCGGTTTCGATCACGCCATCCGGTTCGGGCTCCAGATCGAGGTGCATCAGCCGGTCGGTCTGCTGCCGGAGTTTGATCAGCTCGGCCACGACTTCGAGCACATTCTGCGTAGTCTGCGAAAATATATAGTCGCGGGCGGCTGGCTGCTCCCACTCGAACCAGTGCCGATACGACAGCGGAGAGGTCGACACCCCACCCGGTATACCGTTGGCCAGCTCATCGACGGGGAGCAGTACGGACAGGATCCGGAATAGTCGCTTGGTGTATTCGACCCGGGCTTCGGTAGTCCAGTCCGGCGCGTGCACCTGGTCCTTCACTCTGGTATGATGAAAGCCTCCGAACGGAAACCCGTTCATGGTAAATATGTAACAGTCGTTTTCGGCCAGCCAGCGCTGAAACGCCACCAGGTTTTCAGGTTGTTCGAGCTCTTCGCTGGCTTCGTTCGACAATCGGAGGCCAAGGCCGAAAGGCGCATCGGGCGACAGTCGTTGTTTCAGCTCTGGAAGGGCCTGCCGCAGGGCGGCAAAGTGATCGGCCCACGACTCGCCGGGGTGAATATTGGTGCAGTAACCGAGATGTCCGAGGGGTGTTTTCATACGTACTGACAAAGCAAATACCTCCATGATGCCCACAGCACGGACCATACCGGCTGCTGGCCCGCTCATGAGTAAACCGGGTTAGACCGTAGCCGACAATTCGCTTTCGCGCAGGGAGGCAATGGCTTGCCGAACCCCATCCGTTTGTATTTCGTGAACCTCAACGCCCTGCCCCAGCGCCTGCAGCAGCATGATGGTAAGCTGGCCGCCCAGGTGCTCCCGAAACTCCGACAGCCCTTTCAGGATGCCCGCGCTATGATCGGCGTCGAGCATGGGGTGATACAGGGAAAAACCGAGCGTCCGGAGGGTCGTCAGCACTCGGTTGGTATCGGTCTCCGAAAGCCAGCCCAGCTGGTTGGAATAGAGAGTGTCGATAGCAATCCCGATGGCAACGGCCTCGCCATGACGGAGGGTAAAGTTGGTGAGTTGTTCCAGTTTATGGGCACTCCAGTGGCCAAAGTCCAGCGGGCGCGACGATCCCTGCTCAAAGGGGTCGCCCCCGGCAATGTGCTGAAGGTGCATATCGGCGCAGCGATGGATCAGGTACTGCATAGCCGACAGATCACGGGCGGCCAGCAGGGCCGCATTCGCTTCGATCCAGTCGAAGAAGAGTTGGTCCTTGATCAGCGCCACTTTCAGCGCTTCGGAGATACCCGCCCGCCAGTCGCGATCGTCGAGCGTAGCCAGAAAATCGCTATCGTTGAACACGGCTACCGGCGGGGCAAACGTACCCAGGAAATTCTTCTTACCCCGGTAGTTTACCCCATTTTTAACGCCCACTCCCGAGTCGTTCTGCGAGAGTACCGTTGTAGGAATCCGGATATGACGAATACCCCGGTGCGAGATGGCCGTAGCATACCCAACCAGATCGAGTACCGAGCCCCCGCCAACGGCCACGATGTACGAATGCCGGTCAATACCATACCGGTCAACAGCGTCCACGATCCGTTCAACCAGCGCCGGGTCGTTCTTGGCCGCTTCGCCACCGGGTATGACCAGCAGGTCGGGCACCAGCGCAACCGGCATACCTGGCCGATCAACGTACTGCCGAATAGCCGACAGCAGAGTCGGGTGTGCCTCAACCACCCCCGAATCGAGCACAAAGAGCAGCTTTTTGGGTGTTTCAGAAACTGTCGGCTGGCTGAAGTAGTCGGCAAAAAGAGGATTGGCTATATCAAAAAGTCGTTCGGTAAAGAATACGGTATACGAGAACCGAACCGCGAACGATTGGTGTAAATGATCCATGAACGGACAAAAGCGGAGTAAAATAGGGCCGCTTTCATCTCTCAAAAATACAATCAAATCGAGAATGATTCCCCGAATTCGGCATTCTGGCAAAAAAACAGCATATATTGGTTATTACCAGTACAGAACCCGGTATTTGATAGCGCCGTACAGACGCCAGTAGACGGCCAGAAAAGGCGTTGCCAGCGAGGTGAGAATGGTCTGCTGAACCAGCGGGCGACTGGGCTGGTCGGGCCAGCGACGCCGGATCAGGTTGACCGACAGTACACCCCAGATGCCGAAACCAACTACGGATACTAATGAACTGCTGATCAGCGCGCCCAGCACCCCCATCAACACGCCCAGCACCGATGCATAGTACTCCAGCACGAGCGCCCGGTCGGTTTCGATCCGTTGCCGGAAAAGCTCGGGGTGGCGCTTGTACAACAAGGCATCATACCGGCTTTTCTGCTCGTTGGCCAGCGGAGCGTACCAGGGCGTCTCCCGCATGGGGTGCACCACGACGGCTTCGGGACATTTGATGATCGGAATACCAGCCTGGATAAACTTGAACTGAAGGTCACTGTCTTCGCGCCACGACAAATCGAACGCTTCTTCAAAACCGCCCACCCGCTCCAGCGCTGATTTTCGACAAAAGCAGTTGGCCGAGATCAACTCGCTGGAGTCCAGGTACAGACTCTTGGGGCTGTAGGGTGCTGTTCCGTCGGGTAATGTGAGGTGCATCTGCCCCGTAATAACCTGCGCCCCCCGCTCGAAGCTGGGCAGTACCGAGGCCAGCCAGTTGGCCTGGGGCAGACAATCTTCGTCCGTAAACGCCACCACCCGCCCCCGGGCCGCACGCCAGCCCCGGTTGCGGGCGGCAGCAGGCCCCCGCTCGTCGGGCTGAGCCAGATAGCGCACCTCCAGCGGACCACCCGCCCGCGCAATCTGTCGCGTAAACAGCGCTACGGCAGCCGCGGTTTCGGGCGAGTTGGCATCGTCTACGACAATCAGTTCGAACTGATCGCGCGGGAGCCGCTGCCTACCCAACGCATCGAGGCATTTGAGTAATAAAGCCGGCTGCTGATAGGTCGGTATGACTACCGAAAAATGCGGGATCATGGGTAAAACGGTGTGTACCAAACGGGCAGGCCGGTTTCCTGTCCGAAACGACCGGGGCAGGCTACCCGTGTGATTGTGAATGGCTGTCTATCAGGGACCTATAACGCCGGTTATCATCCTGTCAGTTTACAAGGCCGGCCTATACTGAGCGAACGGCCCGAAGTAATATCCATCAGAAAAATAAGTAAATTTATCAATAAAAAAATATTGATAAATCCCCATTATCGGTAACATGCAAAATCCAGGCCGAAACCGCCTGTTCCTATACGTTCACTGAATAAAAACTGTTTTCACGGGCTTGTAACCCCCTTTATCTTCCGGAACCGACAACAAACGTGCTGCGGTTTTCCTGTAGCTTTGCAGCATCTACATGCGTTAACTGCTTTTTTATGATCGCTCTTATTACCGGCGCCACGTCAGGCATTGGATACGCCACCGCCCTGGCCTTTGCTGACCTCGATTTCCAGCTCATTCTGTGCGGCCGTCGTCAGGATCGGCTCGACGCGCTGAAAGACCAGCTCAGCGAACAGACACGGGTAACGACACTGGCTTTCGACGTACGGGACCGAAACGACGTAGAAGCCGCTATCCAGTCGCTGCCGACCGAGTGGCAGGCTATCGATATTCTGGTCAACAACGCCGGGAATGCCCACGGCCTGTCGCCCATTCAGGACGGCGACCCGGCCGACTGGGACCAGATGATCGACGCCAACGTACAGGGATTACTCTACGTATCGAAGGCCGTTATTCCGGGTATGGTAGCGCGCCAGCGGGGTCATATCGTAAACCTAAGCTCTGTAGCCGGTAAACAGACCTATGCCAACGGCGCCGTTTACTGCGCCAGCAAAGCCGCCGTAGAAGCACTCAGCACCGGCATGCGCCTGGACCTTACCCAGCATGGCATCAAGGTGACCAACATAGCACCGGGAGCGGTCGAGACGGAATTCTCGATGGTTCGCTTTAAAGGCGATGCCGAACGGGCGGCTAAAGTATACGAAGGCTTTACGCCCCTGACGGCCGACGATATTGCCGACACCATCGTATATGCGGTAACGGCTCCGGCCCATGTTACCATTGCCGATCTGACCATTCTGGCCAACGCGCAGGCAGCCGCTACCACGATTGTCCGGAAATAGCCAACCTGATTTGCTGATGAAAGTAACTACCCGCTGGCCGGGATTTCTGTGGCTGGTCAGCCTGTCTCTTATTGGACTGGTAACGGGTTGCCGGGTGAGTGCGCCGACCGAAACGCTTGATGCCGGTTATTACTCGGTGCGCCGGTCGCCCGAGGCTGGCCTGCTCCATAAACGCGTGTACCTGACCGACAGCCAGGATAGCATGCAACTGATTCTACCCCATACGGACGGGCGCCGGCAGATTACCGGAAAAGCCTCCGCGGACTGGACCTTTGCGCAAACGGAAGTGGACATAGACGTATTCACGCTGCCGTTCAAGATCAGACCGGCCAAAGGCGCGTTACCGCCCCAGCTCAATTCGAACTTTAACGCGGCCGTGTATCTGGGTCGGCGTCTCGATTTTCATCGGTACGGCTACCGGTCTGTTACGCCCAGCTTCGGCACGCGCACGCTGAAAAGCCAGGGGTTTGGCTATGGTCTGTTCATGGGCATCGGTTCGGCCACGATCAATGACCTCGTTACCAGCAGCCAGATTCCCTATGAGTACGAAGGGGTTGTGATCAACGCGGGGGTGGCCACGATCTTCGACGCGCACATTTTCAACGTCGGGCTGGCCATTGGTGTCGACAGCCTGATGGACAGTAACCGCCGGTCGTGGCTGTATCAGCACCGGCCCTGGTTCGGGGTTCTGTTCGGGCTTAACCTGAACTAGGCCTGGGGGCGGCTCAGCAAACGATCTTACGCCCGATCGTTACCGACTTCTTCTTCGTCACCAATGCGTACGTATTCGGCCGGGAATACCAGTCTGAACACCGTACCCACGTTGAGTGTGCTGTCAACTTCAACCGAGGCTCCCATCTTCTCGGTCAGCGATTTCACGATGGATAACCCCAGCCCCGACGAGCCTTCATTGTTGGTAGGCTGAGCCGACAGACGCTGAAAACGCCGGAATAGCTTGACCCGATCGTCGGGCGAGATGCCGGGGCCTTCGTCGCGGATGGCAATGGTCAGCTCCGGGCCTCGCCATTCGGTTTCTACATATACCTGCCGCCCAAACGGCGAGAACTTAAGCGCATTACTGATCAGGTTGTCCAGTACCCGCACCAGCGACTCCGGGTCGGTATGCAGCAGCACCGGCTGGTCGGTTCGCTGGCGGTGAATGGTAATCTCCTTCTGGTAAGCCTGAGCCGCAAATCCGTCCACCACCACATCGATCAGATCATCCAGCTCGACATCGTACATGGTCAGCGGCTGGTTCGAGCTAATCAGCTTGTTGAAATAAACGATACTATCGATCAAATCGAGCCCCCGCTTGATGGTTTTCTGGCCGTATTCGATGTTCTCCGTCTGCTCGTCGTTCAGCGGGCCGTGCATCGGCAGAAAATTAAAGATAAAGCTGAGCGTAGCCAGGGGCGACTTCAGATCGTGGGCAATAACGCTGATCAGGTTTTCAATTTCGCGGTTGGCCTCCGTCAGTTGCTGCGTTTTGGTATACAGCTCCGACACATCGTTAAAGAGCCAGATACGACCTTTGAAATACGGCGAGTGAATGGGTCGCGTCAGCACCGACAGTACCTGCTCCGGAAACGTCCATATCCATTCTTTACTCATGAAGTTGGGATTGCTCAGCAACTGGGCGGCCGTTTCCTGGATCGCTTCTTTGTTCAGGGTCCGGTTACGCAGGGCCAGCATACCCGCCGACAAAGCAGCCGCCGGGGGGCGCAGTTCATCGGGTTCCAGGTTCAGCAATTCGATGGCCGCCTGGTTTACCCAGCCCACATCGTCCAGCTCGTTGATGAGCACAATGGCCTGTGGCACCACCGAAAACAGAAACCGGTACTGCTGCTCCAGGGCTATGCGTTGCAGCGAGAGGTAGTTGATCAGCACTTTGTCGCCGAAGCGAAACAGGGCGTTCTCGATATCGAACGTGGTGTGCTCTACGGGTTCTATCCAGCCAATGAGTATCCAGCCTTTGAAGGTGTAATGTTCCAGCCGGAAGCCCGATACCTGTTTACATGTACCGAAGAGACTTTTCAGAGCCCGTCGGGCCACAAAGGGCTGTTGATGAAAAAAAGGGCTTTCGCCCGTCATTTCGGTTAGCTGAACCGGATTGAAGGCTGGCAATGACTCGGCCGACGCGGTTGAAAACAGCACCGTAGCGGTCCACTCGTCGCGCTCCTGAACAACGTAACAATAGTCAGCATCCAGATGAGCCACCACTTCGGCAGCATAGGCCTCCAGTCGTTTAGGACCAATCACATCGGTGGCAATTCGTTGAAAGTTTCGTTCGAGTATACGGCAATCCAGCATGATCATGAGAACAGAAATGGCCGTATGGCCTGCACGACTTTATCGGCATGACTGATGTGAGGCAGATGGCCTTCTGCATCAATGAAGGTCAGCCAGGCATTGGGCATATGGTTCTCCATATAGTGCCCGACTGCATGGGGTACGGCCAGATCGTGCGTACCCTGAATGAGCAGGGTTGGATGCTGGAGCTGCGCAATATCGGCCCGGTGATCAGACTGAAAGATAACCCGCGCAATGGCCAGCGCCACATCCGGACGCATGGCCGAAATGGTTTGAATAAATCCGTTAGCCAGGTGAGGTCGATCGGCATTGGCCATAATCCGGGGCGCAAACCCACCGGCCCAGGCGTGAAAGTCGCGCTGCATCTGCGCAAACAATTCGTCGAGCGTTTGCTGGTCGAATCCACCCTGATAGTCGTTGTCATTGACGTAGCGGGGCGACGCGTTGACCAGAATCAGTTTAGAAAACCAGGATGGCTCCTGAATGGCCGCCAGCGCGCCGGTCATGCCGCCTACCGAATGGCCAATCAGGGTTACCTGCCGGAGAGCCAGTTCTTCCAGCACGTCCAGTATGTCATCCGCGTACGCCTGCAGGTGCTTGTATTTTCGGGTATTGAAGAACGGAGTGGTCTTCTCATTGGCCCCTACATAATCAAATAATACAATTTTGTACTTATCTGCAAAGGCTTCTGCAACGTCCTGCCAGGCGGTTTGGTCGGTGCCAAATCCGTGCGCAAAAACAAGAGTTTCCGCAGCATCAGGTTTGCCCAGCACCTGAACATTGTTGCGTTTTACAACCGACATAGGTATAGTTTTATCGATACTTCACAGGTTAATAAAAAGCAAATTAAGCCAATTTTAATGTCAAAACAGACACCAAATAGCGGATATATGAAATAATGCTATATGATTTATGAGAAGTATATACGAAAAGAGTAACAATTTAGATGTAGCTATCCATACCTTCTTCGAATAATACCATTTTTTCTAAAATCGCTTCATAAGCCTAACCAGGCATTTTGCCCCGGCAGTTACTACGTTGACCCGCTTCGGAGTACTTCTTTCAGCACAGCCGGCTCGACCCTGTGGCCGCCTTCGTACGCGGTTATGCGAAGCCCCGGAGCGTGACGTTGTATCTGATCGATATAGGCCTGCGGGTCGGGCATGTCGCGGATGTATTCATCCTGCCGTCCGTATACGTAGTGCGCATCGACGGTAGCCAGCCGGGCCGGATCGATCATATCCGCGAATCCATTGGGAAAGAAGCCAGCCCATAACACCAGTCTGTCGACCCGGATGTGCTCGTTTGCCAGCCAGCGGCAGGCCGTAGCGGCTCCCTGCGAGAACCCCAGTAGGTTTATCTGAAGCGTCTCGGGCGAGCGGCCAGCCAGGATGTGGTCGTAGAGCCCGTTCAGATACGCAAGAAAATCCTGTATTTCGACATCGCGGTCTTCGCGGGTCAACCACGACGCCCCTACCCGATCGTAGGCGCCGTTCAGGTACAGCCGCGACAGTCCCTCGGGCACTACAATGCAGGTTTCTTCGTCGGCAAAGTCGGTAAATTTACGGCTGAAATACCGGGCCAGCTGCCCGAACCCGTGGAGACAGAACCAGACATGCCGGGTCTTGCTGGTCAGTTGGCCAAGCGTATAGTATAGTAGCGGGCCGTTCGTTGTACCGTGAAGTGATGCTCAGTCATGTTCTGTAAGGCCATCTGGCCGGGTAGATGGTTGGTTGGGTTAGCAGCAGAAAAAGCCCGGCCCGCTCGTTGACCGGGCCAGCGTACTGGCCCCTTCACCGCTGAAACCGGGAGCGCTGCCGATCTCCCTTCCGCTGTTCATAGTGGGTTTTATCGGCCATGTAACACAGCCGCTCCAGCTCCGCATGAACGGTACCGGCTTCGTCGACCCACTGCAGCCTGAAGGTTCGCTCAGTCTGGCCGCGAGCCGCCACGTCGCTACGAATCGAGTCGATCAGCTCGTCGGTCAGCTCATACCGCATGTAGAGCGTCGTGCGGCCCGGCTTCCGAAACCGGATACTGGCCGACTTGTCCCAGACTACGTACTCGCGCCCCAGTACGCGCAGCAGCATCAGCATATAGAACGGGTCCGACGCAGCAAACATACTGCCTCCAAAAATGGTACCGACGTAATTGTAGGTCCATATGTTCCGGCGCAGGCGCAGATGCACCTCCCGCGAATCGGCCGACCAGAACAGGATTTTACCGCCCGTACCGACGTACATCGGGTACCAGTTCATCAGGGTCCGGAACCGCCAGGAGCTGAACGACTCGGTCCGGTTCGTTTGCAGAAAAGCAGGTTTCATACCGTTGGGCGGGGTTCGCTTACCAGGGATTGGCCTTTTTTAACGGCCTGCGCAATCTGACCGGCATGGTACGAATTATGGTGCATCAGGAAGGCCAGTACACCCATGCGGGGAGTATCGCCAAACGGAGTCGGAATTACCTCCGCCCATTGTTCGTCGGGTGTTTCCAGAATATAGGCCGCAATCATCGCGTAGGCATCCGCAACGGCCTGTTGAATAGCCGCCAGGTCGAGCGGGCTGCCATCGTCCGAAACGCCCCCCGAAGCCCGCATCTCGAGAGTGGTCTGGTGACCGAAGAGCATAGCCGCGAAGCGATGCATCGACTCGGCCGTATGCAGCGCAATAAAACCCGCCGAAGCCGTTTGGGGGGTTAGCCGATGACGGTAGGTTTCGGGGGTCAGTTTCTGAATAGCCCCGGCCGCCGAAGCCTGGTTGATGCGCCAGAGATTAGCCAATAGTTTAGCAGTCATAGTCAGTAGAAGCACCGCAAGGCTTCGGTGCTGGTTTATGGGATTGGGATCATTTTTTCGGAAAGCAGGGTCAGGCCGTCAACGACCTCGGCCCCGAGTTCATCGTGGACCTGGGCGTTCAGCACTTTCCACCGTTTATGACATCGCTTAGCGAGTATGGTGCCCGCTTCGGTCAGAAACAGGCCCTTGCGCCGGTTGTCGGTCAGCCAGCCGTTTTTCTGGAGCAGCTGCACATCGCGACTCATGGCCGACTTTTCGATCTGCAACTGGCGGGCGAGGACGTTCTGCCGAATACCGGGCTGGGCGAAGATGCGCATGAGTAACCCCGCTTGGGCAAACGTAACCCCCTCGGCCGCAAACGCTTCGTTGTAGCGCCCCGTGATTAAGCGCGCCAGCATCCGCAGCCGCCCCGCAATACAATAAGTACCAGCCTCCATACCGTAAACATGCATACCAAAAGTTGTATATGCAACTTTATAGACAAAAAATAACCGGACTCGATAAAGTCCGGTCAGAACGGGCTTATTCGCTCATGCTTTCTGGGCAGATATGGGCTGGGATACCGGATCGGCAACCGACCTGGGCGGGCGCTGGCTCCAGTACGTAGCCAGCAGCGATCCCGTTGTGTTCATGATCGGTCCGAACAGGGCCGGAGCCAGGCCTACCGTTGCTACTTTACCCATCTGAACGGCAATACCCGAAGCCAGTCCGCCGTTTTGCAGGCCAACTTCAATGGCTACCGTTCGGCAGCTCTGCTCATCCATCCCGAACAGCCGGGCACTCCAGTAGCCCAGCACGAACCCGGTCAGGTTGTGAATCAGGACGCAGAGAGCCAGGGTCCAGCCGACGGCCAGCAGGCTGTCGCGCCCGGCGGCCGTAATGATCGCTACGATCAGGACAATACCAGCCATCGACACCAACGGCATCACCCGGTTGATCATGACCGCCGATTTCCGGAAAATCCGGTTCAGCACCAGCCCAACGACAACGGGCAGGATAACGATCTGCATGATCTCGATCATCATTTTCCAGAACGATATCTCGATAAACTGCCCGGCCAGCAGCTTCATCAGCGCAGGCATCAGAAACGGCGCCAGCAACGTAGCCAGCGTGGTGATGGTAATCGACAGCGGCACGTTGGCTTTGGCAATAAAGCACATTACGTTACTGGCCAGGCCACTCGGCGAGCAACCGATGAGCACTACTCCAGCCGCAATCTCAGGGGGGAAATTAAACGTGTTAGCAAGGGTATAGCCCAGCAGCGGCATAATCACAAAATGGCAGGCCACGCCAATGAAAACCGCCCGGGGCTGCTTGATGACGCCTTCAAAGTCGGCCAGCGACATGGTTGTACCCATGCCCAGCATGATGACCTGCAGCAGCGGCACGATCAGTTTTTTTAGCTGAAACCCATTGATCTCTCGAAACGGGTCGGGAAAGGATAGCGCGACGACAACAGCCATGATGATCAGGGCCGTGTAGATCAGGTTCTGGTAAGAGGATCGGGCGTTGGTTTCAGACTTCATAACCAATAAGGAATGTACAAAGAAGAATGAGTTATGTACAATACGCATTCAGATTGCCTAGTAAAGCACCTTTTCCCTAACTCATACCCGTTTGTGACTGAGCTACTTCACTCCGTCGTTACGCATCGCTACGCATTCAGCGTTGCTCCCCGATCACTCCCAGGGCCATTACACCTTCTTTCAGCGAATAGGTCGATGTCCGAATCTGGTTGATCCCGTAGGCTTTCAGTACGTAGTCGATCAGGCAGACAGCCACAACGATCATGTCTACACGCAACTCGATCATGCCGGGCAGCTGCATCCGTTCGGCATGGTTGCGGCTGATGAGCAGTTCGTAGGACCGGTAAAACTCGGCTATGGGCAGGTCGAAAGCGGTATGGTTGGGCGGAGGCAGGTAGCCCCGCTCCTGCTTGTACCACATATCGACCAGCGTGTCGAACGAACCCGACGACCCAACCAGCACGGCCGGCTGATACTGATGAACGGCATTGGCCAGCGGCAGCAGCTTTTCCTGAAAGAAATCGTTGAGCCGGCGAATGCTGCCCGCGCTGATAGGCTCGGTACCGTCGCCGGGCATAAACCGTTCGCGCAGTCGCTGGCCGCCGATCTCGAAGCTTTGTTTCCAGAAAATACGCTGCTGATTACCCAGGATGAACTCAACGCTCCCCCCGCCAATATCGATTACCAGCGCCATCCGGTCATCGAGGGCCCCGGCCGCCCGAACGCCGTGGTAGATATAGTCGGCTTCCTGCTCGCCCGAAATAACCCGAATCCGGATGCCGGTTTCCTGCCGGATTCTGTCTATAAATTCGGCCTGATTGCGGGCTACGCGAATGGCACTGGTACCGATGGCCACGACCTGCTCCGGCGCCACGCCATACTGATCGAGCACCTCCCGGAAGTAACTCAGCACATCCAGCGCCCGGCCAATGGCTTCGTCGGTGATAATTCCCTGATTGATACCAGCCATGCCAATTTTGGCCGGTCGGCTCTCGCGAAAAAGAGTCTGGTGGTCCGTATCGCTTTTATCGGCAATAAAGAGATGAAACGTATTGGTGCCTAAGTCGATAATCGCTTGCTTCATACCAGCAAAACTACTACCTTTGCCGTCCGGTTTTAGCTAAAACACAACATTTAGAACATGCTTATCATTAACGTTAAAGACAACGAGTCGATCGACAAGGCCCTGAAGCGCTTCAAAAAGAAGTTTGAGAAGACGGGCGTGTTGCGGCAGTTGCGGGCGCGGACGGCTTTCCAGAAACCGTCGGTAAAACGTCGCACCGAGATCATCAAAGCCACGTACAAAGAGCGGATGTACGGCAACCACACCGAGCAATAGGCCATAGGCCGCCGGTGGTGCGCAGTAGACCGCTATCTGTTGAATGCGCAGTCAGCAGAGGAGGTCACTGACCCGAGAACAGGAGCAGCAAGCAGGGATGTTTGCTGCTTTTTTGTTGGCCCGTTCGTTAGCCTGCCTCGGCAAAATGCTGTAGCTTTGACGGTATACGCATCGGCTGACAACTATGAGCCTCGGTTCCGACGACTTCCTCCAGCATATTCGTTACGAAAAACGGCTGAGTCATCATACGCTCACCGCCTACGCCAAAGACCTGGAGCAGTTCAGCTCCTTTCTCGCTACAGAATGCAACGTAAGCCAGCCCGACCGGGCCGATTTCCGGCAGATCCGGTCCTGGATCGTCAGTCTGGTCGAGAGCGGCCTCGACAAATCGTCGGTGAACCGTAAGATTGCGACCCTGCGTAGCTTCTACGGATTTCTGCTGCGCCGGAAGCTGATCGAGGCCGACCCCATGGCCAAAATTCAGGCGCTCAAAACCAGCCGAAAATTGCCGGTCTATGTGGAAGAAAAACCCATGGAAACGCTGCTCACGGACGTCGATTTTCCGGATACCTTCGATGGCGTTCGCGACAAGCTGGTTCTTGAACTGCTCTACGGCACCGGTATCCGCCTGAGCGAGCTGATCGGCCTCAAAACAAACGACGTCGATCTGTACAAACAAAGCATTATGGTGCTGGGGAAACGCAACAAGCACCGCATCATTCCGCTTACCCAGCCCCTGCTGGACCTGATCCGGCACTACAGCCAGCTGAAAGAAACCGAGTTTGGCGGTAAAGCCGACGGGTCGGTGCTGATCGTGAGCGACAAAGGTGTAGCGGCCTACCCGGTGCTGATTCAGCGGATTGTCAAACGGCACCTGACGCTCGTCACGACCTTATCGACCCGCAGTCCTCACGTACTTCGGCATACCTTCGCCACGCACCTCCTCAACCGGGGGGCCGACCTGAACGCGATTAAAGATCTGCTGGGTCACAGTAGTTTGGCCGCTACCCAGATTTATACCCATACCAGCCTCGAACAACTCAAAAAAACCTACGACCAGGCCCATCCGAAGGCTAAAAAGTGATACGGGTGCACACTGGTCGCAACAACCCCACCAGCGGATCGCATCTGCGCTGTATTGTATTATGAATAGTCTCCAGCTTAGCCAGACCTTATTTTACCTGATCGAACAACAACCCGACTCGGCCGCTGCGGTCAACTACCTCCGCCAGCAGGTCGATGCGTTTCATACCAGCCCCCAGAAGAGCGCGTTCTACCGGGTCTTTACGGCGCTCCCCCGCTTTGTTGGCAAACAGCCCCTTACGGTTCCGGCCGATATGGCGTTTGCGCTTCAGCAGGCCCGCCCGGGTTTCACCGTATCGGGCTGGACGCGCGACCGGCTGGCGCGGGTGTGGTGGCTACTGCAGCTCCCCGCCGATGAGCAGTCGACCTACGTCAGTACCATCACGGAGTTGTTCAAAGCCGGGGAGTTGAACGAGCTAGTGGCGCTGTACTCGGCCCTGCCCGTGCTGGCCTACCCCGAAGCCTGGCGGTTTCAGGCTACCGAAGGCATCCGGAACAACATTGCCGATGTGCAGTCGGCCATCATGCTCCATAACCCCTACCCCGCCGACTACCTCGACGAAGCCGCCTGGAATCAGCTTATTCTGAAAGCTTTTTTTACCGACAAAGACGTAACGCAGATCATCGGTCTGAACGAACGCAAAAACGCCCGGCTCGCCCAGACGCTGGCCGACTATGCCGCCGAACGCCGGGCTGCCGGGCGCAGCCTGCCGCCCCATATAGAGCGGCTTATGTAATCAAAAAAGTTAAGCCATCCGGCTAATAGAACCGGTATACGATACCCGCCGAGAGCATCACCGACGACGCATTGCCGGGCAAGCGGTCGTAGTTGAAGTTGATGCGCTGGTACTGGGCCTGCAGCTCAGCCCCGAACCCCTGTTCGCGCTGACCGTAATACTTCACGCCAACCGCCGGCGCAAATGCCGTTCGGAAACCGGTTTTCTGATCCGACAGCGACCCGAAGAAGTTGACGTAATCGACATAGGCGCCCCCCCCGGCTACCTGCACATACGGACGCAGGGCCGCGGAGTTTTCGGCGAAATAATACGACAGAGACGCCATGGCTGGTATAACGGTCAGCGTGCGCGTCTGCACAGCCGAGACGTCCTGTACGCTGTTGCCGTCGGTAAACGACACCAGCTCACGGGGTCGTCGCTGCTGGCTGTACTGGTAGCCGGTTTTCAAACCGATAGCGAACCGCTGCGGAAACAACCACTCCCCGTCAATGGCGAGGTTGGCTGGCGATACCTGATCGATGTAGGTTTTCTGCCCACCCAGCGGCATCGCCACTCCATAGCGAGCCGATATATTGAACGACACGTACCGGTCGAAAGGCGACGCAAATACATCGTTGTTGCGGGGTGACGTCTGCTGCGCCCAACTCGCCACACTCAGCAGCGACAGGGTTACTATACTTAAGATGCGTTTCATGATAACTCTGATGAGATAAGTTTTCGGTCTTCGGTAATGCAGTTGATTACCAGACGGTTTTGCTGACACAAGAGTGATCTCCCTAACCCACCGCAGACCGTGAACCGGTTTACTGGTTAGCCCGCAGGAATGGCGACTGGTTGAAAATGGTGGTGATCGCCGTATCGACATCGGCCGTTTCGGTGATATCGGCCCCGCGGATGGTAGCGTCGAAGATCACGTTCAGCTGTACCTGGTCGGGACCATTGGAGATCGGCCGGTTTTTCAGGTCGACGATCTGCACCTGCCAGTACTGCTCACTCACCTGGTACGTATAATAGCTCGGATAGTATGGATTTAAACCATATCCACCCAGGCCGCCATACCCTAGCCAGTAGTTGGAGTAATACGAATACGGGTCTACTCCCACGCCCGTAAAGCGGTTATTGACCCGCACGACAGCTACGCCCAGATCGGCCGGCTGGCCCTGCGCCACCCGCTGGTAACCACGGCTCGCCAGCGCGCTGGCTACGTTAGTGACAAATCGATTTTCAACACTGCCCGTCGATGTAGTAAACCGGTCGTTCGACTGAATCACGACCGAATCGGGCAGGCTAAAGGTGCGATACTGGCTGAAATTAACAGAGCGGTCGTAGTTCGTAATGTATACCTGACTATCCTGCGGAGTCAGGCCGTTCAGTGCATTATCCCGACAGGCAACAAGCCCACCGCTGAGGGTTAGCAGTAGCACTGCATAGATTCCCCATGTTTTTCCATTTATCTGTTGGAGCGCTTTCATACTTGTATGTTATCCTACTTATCATCTTAACGAATAGACTAAGCTGAAGTTTACAGAAATGTAGTTAGAATCGGATTAGAAATAGCCCGGTACGGTGTTTCTATAAGCCGTACTTTTGCGACGACAGATTACAACGAACCCTATACACTCATGGATTTTCTGGACTCGATACGTGGCATGTCCTTTTTCGACATGCACGTCCATATGATTTCCCGTACTACCGATGACTATCAGGCTATGGCCGACGCGGGTGTAGTGGCGGTTATTGAGCCGGCCTTCTGGATGGGCCAGCCCCGCACCGGCGTCGACTCGTTCCGCGATTATTTTGCGACGCTCGTTGGCTGGGAGCGGTTTCGGGCGTCGCAGTTTGGCATCCGGCATTACTGCACCATTGGCCTCAACTCGAAAGAAGCCAATCAGGAAGCCCTGGCCGAGCAGGTCATGGACATCCTGCCGCTGTTCATTTACAAGGAAGGCGTGGTCGGTATCGGCGAAATCGGGTTCGACGATCAGACGCCGGCCGAGGAAAAATACTACCGGGCGCAGCTGGAACTAGCCCGCGAAGCATCCCTGCCGGTACAGATCCACACGCCCCACCGCGATAAGAAACAGGGCACCAGCCGCAGCATGGATATCGCTATCGAACACGGCCTTGCACCCGGTATGGTTATCGTTGATCATAACAATGAAGAAACCGTTCGGGAAGTGCTTGATCGGGGGTTTTGGGCTGGCTTCACCATTTATCCATTCACGAAGATGGGCAACGAGCGCATGGTCGAGATCGTGAAGCAATACGGTCCCGAACGCATTATGATCAACTCAGCCGCCGACTGGGGTATCAGCGATCCGCTCGCCGTCCCTAAAACCGCGGCTCTGATGAAGCAGCACGGCATATCGGACGAGGCCATCCGGCTCGTTACGTTCGAAAATGCGGTAACGGCCTTTGCCCAGAGCGGCCAGCTCAGCCTCGACGATCTGACGCAGCCCCTCACCATCGACCAGAGCCAGCGCTTTAATGGTAGCTCGGTCCTGCGTGGTGGACAGGCCCCGCGCGTCGATAAAGAATCGACTATTATCCGATAAACACCCATACAGGATTGACTATACAGGAATCGCGTTGAGTCCGGACCACCGTCCATTCGAACAGGGCCGGCGGTGCTTCGTATTGCAGTATGTCTCGCTCTGAAAAGCTGTTTGGGAAGGATTGATAAGACGTTAAAGCCGTGAAGAGACCAGACTTTCCACCCCCCAGCCCCGCGACGGCGGCCCGGCCTAAGAGATTTCTATGGTTTAAGCAAGTGAATACGCATAGGTTTTGTCATATTCTTGGTTCTTGCTTACTACCGCATAGGCCCGCCCTATCAACTTATTGCGAACGGCGTTGAGAACGGCCATCTTATTCTTACCCTCACCGACCTTCCGCTGATAGTAATCCCGTAGTTCTCCCTTGGCTCGAATAGCGGTCATGGCCGATAAGTGAAGTAATGTTTTCATGTGCTTGTCGGCCATGGGCGATACGCGTGTTTTGCCACGGATGCTGCTACCGGATTGATAAGGAAACGGGGCTACGCCCGCATAACAAGCGAACTGTTTAGCTGTCTTGCCGTCTGTAAAGGCATGGGTAGCCAAAATAAGACCCGTTGCCGTAACCACGCCGATACCAACGATCGATGTCAGTAGATGAAAAAGGCGATTAAGCTCCGGATCGTTTTTTAGTAGCGACTCAATCTGGCTATTCACAGCGTCTAAATCCTTTTCCAAAGCTTTTAATGAGTTAGCCGATGCTTTTTCTAAGGATCGTAAAATGCGCTTATCCATAAAGGACTCTGCTTCCTTAAGAGGTTGCTTGAGCGTGTTGGCCGCCAGCAGGAGCCGATTACGAAGTGAAGTTAACGCCTTTAGATTGGTAATGAGTTTGTTAGCTGGCTTCCAAAGCCGAGCCTGCGGGTGATGCCGCTGAGCATAGCGAGCGATGTTGAGGGCATCTACGCTATCGGTTTTAGCTCGTTGTATACCCGTTGAATACCGGATCTGCTTGCCCGACTCCAACCACACGCAGTAGTCTGGCCGGGTAAAGACTTCCAACAGGTGGTTATTATAAATTCCAGTATGTTCTAGACAGACCAAGGTGGTAGCTGGCTGTGTACCGAAAAGCTGATTGAGCTGCTGCATTAATTGCTCAATGGCTTTCTGCGTGTTTGGAATCTGAGCCTGGTGCTTCAGATTGCCAGCCTGATCTAATAAGGCGTAATCGAGGGTCTGTTTAGCGACGTCGATACCCAGGAAGAAGTCGAATGACATGGCAGGAATTGGTTAGATGAGAACAGCTTTAAGCTACGCTTTCAAACCAGCACTTAAACCTTACTAATAGGCCTGAAAGCCTGCATTTCTATCCAGTGTAGGGTTTGAAAAACTCAGCCAGGATTCAATCTCTAAATAGGCTTGGTGGCCTTGCATGTTTGCTAAAGTGCCTGACTGAGAGTAGCATTACAGGGTGTAATATTCTTAATTTCTTACTACTGCTCAAAACTAAAGGTTGTTTGGGGAAGGGCTTTATGTGAATTCCACTAGCCCGAATGGGCTGCCTTTTCGCCCCCCAGCCCCCTAAAGGGGGAGCCCATTCGGCGCGGACGGCTCCCCCTTTAGGGGGCTGGGGGGTGAAACGGCAGCCCTTCCAGCCGACTAAAGTCAGCAGATACCTTCCCCAAACAAGCTCTTGCGGGCTTTGGAATGGGCTGTCCTTTTCTTAGATCACCTGCCCGATGCCGAATAGGATCACAAACAGCAGGGTAGTAAGGGCCAGCTGACCCAGTCGGGGGTTTAGCTCGGCAGCCCGTTTGTGCGTGGCTACCGCTCGTCCGTTCAGTATGAACAAAGGGAACGAGAGCAGGTAGAGGTAAGCCGTTGGGGGCGCATCGACCAGAAACGAATAGGCCACCGCACAGGCCATCCCGGCCAGCAGCAGCCCCCAGTGGTATCGAATAGCCAGCGGCAGCCCCAGCCGGGCCGGAATCGACTTTTTACCCGTCATAGTATCGGTTTCGATATCGCGGATATTGTTGATATTCAGTACTCCTGTAGCAAACAAACCAACGGCCGTAGCGGGTAACAGCAACAGGGGCCGGAACTCCAGCGTGTGCAGGTAATAGGTACCCAGCACCCCTACCCAGCCGAAAAAAAGCAGCACGGCAATATCGCCGAAGCCGGCATACCCGTACGGCCGCTTCCCATTGGTATACCCCACCGCAGCCGCAATACAAAGGAGCCCCAGCGCCAGCAGCGTATAGAAAGCCCGCGACCCCGCGCCGAACAGGGCTACCACCAGCAGCCATACGCCCGACACCAGCGACAGCACCGCCGTAACGATAATCCCCCGCAGCATGGCTTCTTTCGAGATATCGCCGGTAGCTACGGCCCGGCGCGGCCCCACCCGCAGTTCAGTGTCTTTACCTGATACCGCGTCGCCGTAATCGTTGGCGAAGTTGGACAGGATTTGCAGAAAAATGGTGGTCAGAACAGCCAGTCCGGCAATCTTCCAGCTGAAATGGCCCGCAGCCAGCGGATCGTTGGAAGCCGCCAGAAAACTGCCCAGAATAATACTGGCCAGCGCCAGCGGCAAGGTGCGCGGCCGGGCCGCAGCAATCCAGGACTTCATGAAAATGATGAATTATAAATGATGAATGATGAACGATTGGCTCAGTTGACGAATGATCCCAATCGTTCATCATTCATCGTTAGAGATTGACCGCTTTGCGGAATTCGGCGTCGTCGGGTTTTACGCCCGATGCGAAGAAATGGGTAAGCTCCCCTTTTTCATTGACGACATATTTGCAGAAATTCCAGGTGGGTGCCTTGTCGTTCCAGCCGTTCAGCGATTTGGTCGACAGCCATTTGTACAGCGGAGCCTGGTCGTTACCTACAACAGATACCTTCTCGAACATCGGGAACGAAACCCCGTAGTTTTTCTGGCAGAAGGTTGCAATCTCTTCGTTATTGCCCGACTCCTGGTTAGCGAAATTATTGGCCGGGAAGCCCAGCACCACGAACTTGTCCTTGTGGGCTTTGTAAAACTTCTCCCAGTCGGCATACTGGGGTGTATAGCCACATTTGGAGGCTACGTTCAGGATAATCACTTTTTTGCCCCGGTACGCATTCAGCGCAACGGGCTTGCCATCGATGCTGTTGACGGTAAAATCGTACAGCGATTTGGTGGGAGCACTGGCATTGGCGGGCGCGGCAGCGGCTTCTTTCTTGTCGCTGAAAAGCCCCTTTACGAGCGTTGTTAAGGACATAAAACTGGTAAGCGCTACCACGAGGGTGACGCCAATTAAGGTGAAAACAATGGGTTTCTTCATGATTGTCTGCCGGGATCAGGACGTTACATTTTTTCGGGCACTTCGATACCCAATAAACCCATTGCTTTACAGATAGTTTCAGCCAGTAACGCCGATAGAATTAAGCGATTTTTCAGTTTAGTAGTGTCGCTCTCTTTCAGGATCGACAGTTTATCGTAGAACTGGTTGAAGGTCTTGGCCAGCTCATACGCATATTGGGCAATATACGAGGGCGCATAGTCGGTACCGGCCTCCTGAACGCGCTGTGGGTACTGACTTAGCAGGAAGATAAGTTGCTGCTCGATCGGGTCCAGCTGACCGGCGGCTTCAACGGTCAGGTCGGCCAGATTGACCGATATTCCTTCGCTGGCTGCTTTCCGCAGTACCGACCGGATGCGGGCGTGTACGTACTGAATATACGGCCCCGTATTGCCGTGCAGATCGACCGACTCGGCCGGGTTGAACTGCATCCGTTTCTGCGGGTCTACCTTGAGCAGATAGTACTTCAGCGCGCCCAGCCCCAGCATACGGAACAGATCGGCTTTTTCGGTATCGCTGAACTCATCGAGTTTCCCCTTGGCAGCTTCGTCGGCGGCTGTGGCAGCGGCTTCGGTGGTTTCGGCAATCAGGTCGTCGCCATCGACAACGGTACCTTCGCGGGATTTCATCTTGCCCGTCGGCAGATCGACCATGCCGTAGCTGAGGTGATACAGCCCGTTGGCATAGGGACGTCCCAGCCGGCGCAGAATGGCGAACAGCACCTTGAAGTGGTAGTCCTGCTCGTTGCCTACCACCCAGATCTGCCGATCGGTACCGAAATCGGTGTACTTCATATCGGTCGTGCCGAGGTCCTGCGTCATGTAGACCGAGGTTCCGTCGGACCGCAGTACGAGTTTCTGGTCGAGGCCTTCGTCGGTGAGGTCGATCCAGACGGAGCTGTCGTCTTTGCGGTAGAACACGCCTTTGGCCAGCCCCTCTTCAACGATTTCCTTACCCAGCAGGTAGGTATTCGATTCGTAGTACGTCTTGTCGAAGCTCACCCCGATGTTGCGGTAGGTTTCGTCGAAGCCGGTATATACCCAGCTGTTGAGCTGCCGCCAGAGCGCTACCGTTTCCGGATCGCCCTGCTCCCAGAGCCGTAGCATCTGCTGCACTTCCTGCATGAGCGGAGCCGTCTTTTCGGCTTCTTCTTTGGGCGTACCGGCCGCTACCATCTCCTCGACCTGTGCTTTGTAGGCTTTGTCGAAGAGTACGTAATATTTACCGATCAGGTGATCTCCTTTCATTCCCGACGAGGCCGGGGTTTCGGGTTGTCCGGACGCGTCGGTACCAAACATCCGGTAGGCCAGCATCGACTTACAGATATGCACGCCCCGATCGTTGACAATGCAGGTTTTGGTTACGCGATACCCGTTGGCCGCCAGAATCCGGCTGACCGAGTCGCCCAGAAAATTATTACGCAGGTGGCCCAGATGCAGCGGTTTATTGGTGTTGGGCGACGAAAACTCAACCATGACCGACGCGCCGTCGGGCTGGCTAAGGGTGCCAAACGCGGGATTGCCGGCCATGTCGCGCAGCACATCGAGCCAGGCCGCATCGGCCACGCTGATGTTCAAAAATCCCTGTACTACGTTGAAACCACTCACTACGGTCGTATGATCGACCAGCCACGTACCAATGGCCTGCCCGATCTGTGCGGGCGCCTGGCGAAGGGCTTTGGTCAGCGGAAACGTGACGAAGGTGTAGGTTCCTTCAAACTCTTTCTTGGTTGGCTGGAGCGGCACCTCCGTTACGGTCTGCTGATACAGTTCGGTAACGGCGCGCTGAATGGCACTTTGTATTTCTTCCTGAATATTCATCGACGATAGCCCGGACACGCAAGCCCGGTTTTGCGGGGGCAAAAGTACGAAGAAGGGGACATCTATCCCATGCCACCCGAATGGCCAGGCCGCGTTTGTTGCGATACTAAGCCGGGAAGTTGGTATAATTCGACTAACCCGCCAGGGTCGATACGCCTTCGCCGGCCACTTCGGGTTCGCGGGTACGGGTGTTGACGCTCCCGCGCGAGAACGAAACAGCGGCTGCGGTCACAATCAGCGCCGTCATGGCCCAGTACACGTAGCGCATACCGACCAGCTGCGCAGCCGGACTGGCCGGATCGATCTGGTGCGATATCGCGTACTGGTTTCGGGTGCTGTACCAGACCGCTGCCGCCAGCGCAATGCCAACGACCAGCCCCATGTTGCGCATGAAGGCAATTACGCTGCTGGCCACCCCCCGTTGCGCCAGCGGAGCCGCGTTGAGCGCGCTGCTGCTGTTGGGCGACTGAAAGAGAGCAAACCCGAAACTGACCAGCGAGCTCCGCCAGACCACATCCTGCCAGACCCAGTCGGCCGACAGAAACGAAAACGAGAAATACCCCGCAGCGGTCAGCATCAGCCCCGTACTGGCCAGCCAGCGCGTGCTGACCCGGCTCGACAGGTAGCCGCCAATGGGAGCAATGATACTAAGGGTCAACGGCCCTGATAACAAAACCAATCCGGCCATCTGGGGCGTAAACCCGAGTAGCTGCTGCAGAAAAAACGGGATAATGAACAGATTACCACCCGACGCGACGAAGCCCAGCCAGGCCGCCAGAATGGCCGAGGTGTAGGGCCGAATCCGGAACAGGCTCAGTTGCAGCATGGGGGCTGGCGTGCGGCCTTCCCAGAAAAAGAACAGCACCAGCAGTACGACTCCCGTACCCAGCAGCCCCAGTACCAGCGGATGGCCCCAGCCGTAGTCGGGCTCGGGACCGAAATCGAGCCCGGTAAGCAGCGTCGTTACCCCAACCAGAAACAGGCCCGCCCCAACCAGATCGAACGGTTGCCTCGGTTGTTTGGGACTCGCGGGTAGCACGACCGACGCCCGCCAGATGGCAATCAGGCCAATGGGCACGTTGACGAAAAAAATGCTCGACCAGCCGAACTTCCCCAGCAGCAGCCCGCCCACAACGGGCCCGGTACTGGAACCGGCCGCAACGATGGCGCCCATGAGCCCCAGGGCCTGTCCTCGTTCGGCGGGGGTAAAGGTATCGGAGATAATAGCCGGCGCAATAGCAAAAATCATGGATGCGCCCAGCCCCTGCACTACCCGAAACCCGATCAGCGACGCGCTGTTCCACGACAGTCCGCACAGCAGCGACCCCAGCACGAAAATGATAAACCCGGTTATGTACATCGGCCGGCGACCGAGCCAGTCGGACAGTTTACCCATGATCAGCAGTGTGCTGGTTGTCGTCAGCAGGTAGCTCAGCACCACCCATTCCACACTGTCGCCGGCATTCAGTTCACGTCGGATGGTCGGGAGGGCAATGTTGACGATGCTGCTGTCGAGCGTAGCCATGAACGTCCCAAAGGCCAGGGTGGCCAGAACGAGCCATTTGTTGGGTGCAGCCGGGGGAGAAACCGTCGAATTAGCAATCACAGAATTACCGGAAAGGAGTCGTTTTGATAACTCCTCCCCTGCCGGGTTGTTTGCAAAGATGATCGTCGATTCGCCCGGCCCACGCGCCACGGATTGGGATCATTGGCACGTGTGTTGGCTACCGACATGCTACCGACGCTGCGCTGTTGCGTCCCTACGGGACGATGGATGTGAGGTGGGGCGTGGTGTTTGGGGAGGAATGGGTTACCGACGTGTTGGCTACCGACGCTGCGCTGTTACGTCCCTACGGGACGGTGGGAGACGCCTAGGCGACCAATATGCTACCGACGCTGCGGCTGTTGCGTCCTTACGGGACGATGGATGTGGGATGGGAGGCTACCGACGCATTCGCTACCGACGCTGCGGCTACTGCGTCCCTACGAGACGAAGATTCTGGGCAGTGCAATATTCCTCAGAGGCACGACGACACCATATAGCAGATAATCCTTTGTCCCGCAGAAATATAGTAACTTACTATCGCCTGTAACGAGCATTCCCCAACCCATCGTCCTATAGGAACGTAACAGCCGCATCGTCGGCACCCACCAAACGCCCCAATCCATCGTCCCGTAGGGACACAACAGCGCAGTGTCGGCACCCACCAAACGCCCCAATCCACCGTCCCGTAGGGACACAACAGCGCAGTGTCGGTAACCAACGCGTCGGTAACCCATGCTTCCCCGAACACCACGCCCCACCTCACCTCACATCCACCGTCCCGTAGGGACGCAACAGCACCGCGTCGGTAGCCAACGCGTCGGTAACCTCAACGCCCCAAACGCCACATCCCTGCCAAAACCCACCGTCCTGTAGGGACGTAACAGCTAGCCCCGCTGGCGTCGGTAGCCAGCACGCCCACCCCATATCCACCGTCCCGTAGGGACACAACAGCGCATCGTCGGCACCCACCAAACGCCCCAATCCACCGTCCCGTAGGGACACAACAGCGCAGCGTCGGTAGCATGTCGGTAGCGAACGCATCGTTGGAATAAACCCCGCTGGCCGTGGCCGAATATGATCATGACGTATTCGGTCACGGCGCCGATACATATACCCAACCCCAACCGGCATCGTGGCTGGTGAAACCGGGTATACAATCTATCGTCAAACGGGCCCGAAACAACTGTACTTCTGCTCACCTGCTCCGTTACCAACCATGGCCAACACCTATACGCAAATTCACCTTCACCTTGTCTTTGCGGTCAAACACCGGGCCGCCGTTATCGCCCCCGACTGGAAATACGATTTGTATGGCTACATGACGGGCATCATCCAAAACCATTCGCACAAGGTACTCGCCATCAATGGTATGCCCGACCATGTCCACATCCTGATCGGCATGCGCCCGACCCAATCGGTTTCCGACCTGATGCAGCAACTCAAGCAGGAATCGTCTGGATGGATCAACGACAACCGGCGGACAAGCCATCGATTTGCCTGGCAGGAAGGGTACGGCGCATTCTCCTACAGCAAAAGCCAGCTACCGGCGGTTATCCGATACATCGACGCCCAGGAAGAGCATCACCGAACCCGATCGTTCATTGATGAATACAGCCGAATGCTGGATACCCTCGGCATCGATTACGACGAACGTTATGTGTTCAAGCCCCTGGCCTGACCGATGCGGGTGGCGACCGATAGGCTATCCCTTGCTACCGACGCGTTGGCTACCGACGCTAGCGGGGCTAGCTGTTGCGTCCCTACGGGACGGTGGGTTGGGGGTTTCTATGGTGAGGGCAATATGTTTTTCAGGTAGATAGGCCTTTAATTAGCGGAGGACGGGGCGGGTTCGTCATCGCTTTTCGCCCTGCTGTATCGACTCGAAATCTCCCTGAATCCAGCGTGGTTTGCCTATATAGCTGGGCGAAATAACGAACCGGCCCGTCTTGGTGTCGAGGATAATGGACTCGCGCTCGCTGGATACGGCCTGAAACCGGCGCGTGTCGATCACGTCCGGCTCCGGCTGACGCTGGCTGGCGGGTGTAAAGTTGGCTAATACAAGAACGCCCCCCAGGGTAAGTGCGCCTAGGCAGAACGATTTCAGGTCGATCGAGAATGTGATGGTTTTCATGACTATCGAGTGATTAACGACGTACCAGAATGAGCCATCTGGCTGGAGAAACTACTCGGATCTGCGTAACTTCACCCAATGATTTACCTCGACAATAACGCCACAACCCGTCTTGATCCGCGCGTGCTTGACGCCATGATGCCCTTCCTGACCGATAACTTCGCCAACGCGGCCAGTACTCACCCGTTCGGTGTGTCGGCCCACGAAGCCGTGAAGGGAGCCCGGCAGCAACTGGCTGACCTGTTGCGGTGCGAAACCCACGAACTGGTGTTTACCTCCGGCGCAACCGAAGCCATCAATCTGGCTATTAAAGGCATTGCGGAGAGTTATCAGCACAAAGGAAAGCATATCGTTACCGTCCAGACGGAGCACAAGGCGGTGCTGGACGTTTGCCAGTATCTGGAGAAGCGCGGCTTTGAGGTAACGTACCTCCCCGTTCAACCCGACGGACTGCTCGATCTGAACGACATAAAAGCGGCCCTTCGACCGGATACCATTTTGGTGTCGGTGATGTGGGCCAATAATGAAACGGGCGTCATTCAGCCGATTGAGCAAATTGCCCAACGGGCTCACGAAGCCGGTGCCCTGTTCATGACCGATGCTACGCAGGCGGTGGGTAAGTTGCCGATTGATGTGGATGCGCTTGGTATCGATTTACTTACCTTCTCGGCACACAAATTTTATGGCCCGAAAGGCATCGGTGGTCTGTTTGTCCGCCAACGACGTTCCCGGGCTGGACTGCCGAATAAAGTGAAATTGGAAGCCTTATTGCACGGGGGCGGTCACGAGCGCGGTTTGCGGAGTGGCACCCTAAACGTGCCGGGTATTGTGGGCATGGGTATGGCAGCCGAACTGGCCCCCGTGGCTGACGCAAAGGAGACGCGAAGGCTCGCGTCTCTACGTGATCAACTCGAAACGGCACTCCTCGCCATTCCGGGAACGCGGGTTAATGGCAGTCGCGACCATCGGCTTTATAACACCACCAACATTTACTTCGAAAACTGCGACTCCGACGCGCTGATTATGGGCCTGGAAGGCATGGCTGTTTCGAACGGCTCGGCCTGTACGGCGGCTTCCATTGACCCGTCACACGTGTTGCTGGCTATGGGTCTGAACGAAACCGAAGCCTTCTCCTGCCTGCGCTTTAGCCTGGGGCGCTTCAACACCGAAGCCGATGTTACTACTACTGTGAAAGCCATTAAGGAGGCAGTGGAGAGCTTGCGGGCGCTGGTTTAGCGGATTAATCAAGTAAATTTATATCTTCGTTGGAAATTTACTTGATTAATGTTTGCCCGTCACCTTCAAAAGTTACTCGAAACCAGTATAAGCTATTTCCCGGCTGTGGCTGTATTGGGTCCACGTCAGGTAGGCAAGACTACACTGGTCAAAACACTGCTAAGTACTTCCGAAAAAGAAGTTATTTATCTGGATTTGGAATACTTTGCCGATCAAAATCGGCTGCGGGAGCCCGATCTTTTTTTTCAGGCTAATCAGGATAAGGTGGTCGTGCTGGATGAAATTCAGCGGATGCCCCAGTTGTTCCCCTTGTTGCGGTCCTTGATTGATCAGCACCGGATTCCCGGTCGGTTTGTCCTGCTGGGGTCTGCGTCGCCGGATCTACTCAAGAACTCATCCGAAACCCTGGCGGGCCGGGTTGTTTACCTGGAACTTGCTCCTTTACATCTGCTGGAAGTAGAAGCGCAATACAACTACCGCGATCATTGGATACGGGGCGGCTTCCCCGATGCGCTGCAAGCGCCGACTGAACCGATTTGGCAACTCTGGATGGATAGCTTTATTCAAACGTATGTACAGCGCGACCTGCCCGACCTGGGTTTGTCGGCTCCGGCTTCTACCGTTCGTAATTTGCTGACTATGCTGGCAGGTATCCAGGGAGGGCAACTGAATTACAGCGATATAGCCCGCTCGCTTGATTTGTCCGTATCAACCGTTCAGAACTACATCAGTTTTCTGGAAAATGCGTATTTGGTTCGTCGGTTGCCGCCCTTCTTTGTCAATATCGGCAAACGATTGGTGAAGGCTCCCAAAGTCTTTGTGCGCGATAGCGGCCTGGTACATCGGCTAACGGGTATCGATGATTTCAATGCATTATTGGGTAGTGTGTTGTTAGGCGCTTCGTGGGAAGGCTATGTTGTGCAGCAAATTGTTTCGCGGCTGGCCCAGAACGTAACGCCCTATTACTACCGGACGCAAAATGGAGCCGAATTGGATTTGTTGCTGGTGAAAGGCGTTAAGCCGGTTGTTGCGCTGGAAATTCGGTACTCCAACGCCCCCAATTTAACACGCGGAAACACGCAGGCTATTATGGACCTCAGCCTGGAACAAACCCTGATTGTTACGCCCGAAGCCGACGGCTACTGGTTACGAAAAGATGTTCGCGTATGCAGCATTACCAACGTTTGGGAGGTTCTGGCGGAGTCAGGTGTGTTGGCTTAAATCTTAAAAAACTAGGAGAACGATGGCAGTAACAGGAGCCGAACACGTAGAAAAGCACCGTTTGCGGTTAAGTTTCTCAGATGGAACTACGCAAGTCGTTGACTTTGGGCCTTTTCTATTGAACCATCCTTACCCACAGCACGACAAATACCACCGTTTGGCCAACTTCAAGCGCTTCCGAATCGAGCGCGGTAACGTAGTCTGAGGACGGGATTGGGATTTGATTTTCCCCGTCTCGCAATTGCATCAGGGGTATGTGGGGCCAGCGGTGTATTGATCGAGCATTATAATACGGTAATTTTCAATTTGGTGTGATGGCGAATGAGGTTAAACTCAGAGCCGTTAAATGTGATAAGCTCATCACAATATTGTTCAGCAATGGCTGTATGCAAACAGTCGCTGGTGTGATAAAAACTCACCTTGTAAGCTATCTGAGTCGCTCGTTTCAAATGATCTAACGTAACGCTTACTGGATCGGCCGCGTATAAGCTTGATACATAGCTGGTTATGGCGTCTCGATTTTCGCCACACTTGGCGAGTGCAAAGCCGAGTTCATTGAGCGAATGGATAGAAATAAAAAGCAGGCCCTTATCGGTGGCCTGCTTCACTGCCTTTATGGCTATTGGGTGGAGTTGTGGTGCCTGCTTCTGGATGACAAAGAAGTTGACCAGCACATCGGTATCAATATAGATCATCAGTGATTACCTTGCCAGTACATTTCATCAATAAGTTTATTGATGTCCACATCGGCATCTATAGTTTTGGGTGGGTGTTGCATTTGCGTCTCCTGCAATTGTTTGAACATATTCTGTTGCGTGATAACACGCTGCTCCTCAACTGACAGCCGTTTTTCGGGACCATTCACTGTGATTATGATAGTTCCGTCTTCAGCAAAATGACTCTTGAGCTTCTCTAACCACCCAAGAGTTAGTTCCTCTTTTTTGATTACAAACGTTGCTTCCATAGTCGTATGTGATTGACTGTTGGCAAGATAACGAAATTTCGACCTGCTTTGTGCTGGTATAAACGCTGGAGAGCTATCAGAGCGCTGGCAGTAACAGGAGCAGAACACGTAGAAAAGCACCATTTACGGTTGCGTTTATCAGCTGGAACTACGTAAGTCGTTGATTTTGGGCCTTTTCTATTGCACCACCCTCATTCTCAGCACAACAAATACCTCCATTTAGCCCACTTCAAGCGCTTTTATATCGAGTGCGGCAACCTAGCCTGGGGCCACCATCGAGATTTAATTTTCCCCGTAGCGCAGTTGGATCAGGGGTATGTGGCACCGGCGGTTTATTGAACTATCCTTGGGGTATCGTTAGTAGAAGTCAGTGAACGAGGCCGACCGACACAGACTTCACGCCACAATTATTCTTCCAGCCGGAATTTTACTTTGTGTTTTTATATATCCAGTTGACCACCATTGTAAATAGCTGTGTCTGCATGAGTCGTTCAAAAACTCGGCGTGTACCCACGACAGCATCACGCCCTGAACCGCTCTTTCAGATGCCAATCGAAACCTTCTCGGTTAGGATAATGCACCGCCCCAACTGGTAATCGAAGCGGCTGACCGTGAAACTGACGGAGGTTGTACGGACTGGCTATATTGTCGGTCAGCAAAGGAGACACGATCACCCTGAATTGATCATCTACCCCGATCATACCCCGGTCGAAAGCGGTGTGTAATGTCGGGCATAAGGCAATGCCGTTCGTGACCCTATCGTCACCAGAAATACTGATCGGAACAATATGGCAGGCCTCAACCAGTGACGAGCCACCTACAGCAATGACTTTCATGCCCGAGATGGCGCAGGTAAAATCATATACTTTGGGCACCAGCCTCTTGAACAGGCCCCCGCGTACAAAACGTGTCTCTTCGTCGTCGGTGGTTGGTTGCAGAGTTGTCTGATACGCCACCGTCCGCTCGTTTAGCAGATAGGTTTCGAGATCCTGCACATAGCTACGCCCAGCCTGCTTAACCTGTATAAATTCGGCTTTGCGAGTTGGGAAGTACGTGTCCAGAAGTGCATTTTTCAGAATCTGCCGCGGCATATCGGTCGTCAGCAACCGGTAGAGATCATCGGTAAAGCAGGCGTAATCGAGTCGATCACTAAGTACCTGCACACTTTTGATATGGGAGTCGATGGTGGCCCCTGCTTTCGGACTCAGTAGCCAGAACCCTTCGTTTTTGAGGTAGAAGAAAGGCTGCGTAAAGTCATCTGTATGAGCGGTGTCGACCAGCAGGGCGAAGTTCTCCTTAAAGGTAGCCACCAGTTCAGGCGTGATGCCAATTCGATTCTCTGTAATATGCTGCTGCTCGATCAACTCCAAGAGCGTTAGCAGAAAAACCGGCTTATGGGGTGCTTTGCCATAGGGAGTCCCCCCCTGCCTGAGTGTGGTAAATTTTCGTTTATAAACCGCCAGACGTTGAGTTTCGGCTGTATTCATGAGTCAGGACATTGATCGTCAAATATGCAGAAACTACCGGATTGACGATACTATCGGACAAAATCCTATTTTTAAACGCCCAATCATTTTTAACAGACAACCTGCATGAAAACACCACTCCTGGCGCTTACCCTGCTGCCCCTGCTGACGCTGGCCCAGCCCAAACCGAAAAAGGCGGCCCTGCCCGCCCCTGACAAAGACAAACAGACCGTACTGGCCAACCTCGACAATCGATTCGGCGAGTACGCGGGTATTTCGAAACAGATCTGGGATTTTGCCGAACTCGGGTACCAGGAAGAAAAAAGCTCGCTGCTGCTGCAGGAACAACTGAAAAAAGAAGGGTTCGACGTTCAGGCGGGCGTGGCCGGTATTCCAACGGCTTTCGTGGCTACCTACGGCAGCGGCAAACCTGTAATCGGTATTCTCGGGGAGTACGATGCCCTGCCCGGTCTGGCTACCGAAGCCAAACCCGAGTTTACACCCATTGCCGGCCAGAAAGGAGGCCACGGCTGCGGCCATAACCTGTTCGGTACGGCGTCGATGGCCGCGGCCGTTGAGGTCAAAAACTGGCTGAAATCGACGGGACGACCGGGTACGGTCAAGATCTACGGGTGCCCGGCCGAAGAGGGCGGCTCCGGAAAAGTGTATATGGTGCGCGAAGGCCTCTTCAACGGCGTCGATGTGGTGCTGCACTGGCACCCCGGCTCGCAGAATGCCGCCGATGCGGGCACCTCGCTGGCCAACAAGAACGCCAAATTCCGGTTTCGGGGCATCGCGGCCCACGCAGCAGCCTCGCCCGAACGCGGCCGGTCGGCCCTGGACGGGGTAGAAGCGATGAACTATATGGTAAACATGATGCGTGAACACATCCCGTCCGACACCCGGATTCACTACGTCATCACCAAAGGGGGCGAAGCACCCAACGTCGTACCGGCTTTCGCGGAGGTATACTATTACGCCCGCCACAAAGACCGCGAGGTGCTGCAAAGCGTCTGGAAACGCATCGAAAACGCAGCCGAAGGAGCCGCCAAAGGAACCGGCACCAAAGTGGAGTGGGAAGTGCTGGGGGGCGTTTTTAACCTGCTGCCCAACGTAACCCTGGCCGAGGTGATGCACCAGAACCTGAAAACCGTTGGCGGGATTACCTATACCCCCGACGAAACGGCTTTTGCTCAGAAAATCAGCGAAACCTTCGGCGAAGGCCAGAAAGTACCCATCACCAACGCGGCCCTCGTCAAAGACTTCCGCGATGCGTCAGAAAGCGCGACCAGTGGCGGCTCTACCGACGTGGGCGATGTGAGCTGGACCGTGCCGACGGTAGGCCTCTCAACGGCCACCTGGGTACCCGGCTCATCGGCCCACAGCTGGCAGTCGACGGCGGCCAGCGGGATGAGCATTGGCCAGAAAGGTATGATCGTAGCGGCCAAGACCTTAGCGCTAACGGCCCTCGATTTGTACAAAAGCCCGGCCCTGATCGAGAAAGCCCGCGCCGAGTGGGTACAGAAGCGCGGCCAGGATTTCAAATACGAAGCCCTGCTCGGCGACCGGAAACCCGCGCTGGACTACCGTAAATAAGACGGAGTGTGTACCTTTGGAGCAAATTTTATGGAGTGATTACGTGATTGAGTGATTGAGCGAATAGCTGCGCTATGAACCAACTACTCAATCACGTACTCGCTAACTTACTACTCGTAAAATGCTTCGAACGCACACGTGCGGAGAACTCCGCCTTTCTGACGCCAGCACGACCGTTACCCTGTCGGGTTGGGTACAAACCATCCGCGATAAAGGAGGTGTACTCTGGATTGACCTCCGCGACCGCTATGGCATCACCCAGTTAATCCTTGAAGAAGGCGTAACAGCCGCCGACCTGTTTGCTACCGCCCGCACGCTGGGCCGCGAGTTTGTGCTACAGGCAACCGGGCAGGTTGTGGAACGGAAATCGAAAAACCCAAATATCCCCACCGGCGACGTTGAAGTACGCGTATCGGCCCTGACGGTGCTGAACCCCGCCAAACTGCCGCCTTTCCTGATCGAAGACGAAACCGACGGGGGCGACGACCTCCGCATGAAGTACCGCTACCTCGACCTGCGCCGGAATCCGGTACGCCGGAATCTCGAACTGCGGCACCGGATGGCCCAGCAAACGCGGCTGTACATGGACGGGCAGCAGTTTATTGAGGTCGAAACGCCGGTTCTGATCAAGTCGACACCCGAAGGAGCGCGCGATTTTGTGGTGCCCAGCCGCATGAATCCCGGCGAGTTTTATGCCCTGCCGCAATCGCCCCAGACGTTTAAACAGCTGCTGATGGTATCGGGCTTCGACCGCTACTACCAGATTGTGAAGTGTTTTCGCGATGAAGACCTGCGTGCCGACCGCCAGCCCGAATTCACCCAGATCGACTGCGAAATGTCGTTCGTCGAGCAGGAAGATATTCTGCAGATGTTCGAAGGACTGGTGCGCCACCTGTTCAAAGCCGTGAAAGGCATTGACCTGGCCAGCGTACCGCGCATGACTTACGCCGACGCCATGCGGCTCTACGGCTCCGATAAACCCGATACCCGCTTTGGCATGGAGTTCGCCGAACTGAAAGCGGTCCACCAATCCGGTACGTTCGACACCGTTGACCTTACGTCGGGCAAAGGATTCGGCGTCTTCGACTCGGCCGAGATCGTTGTCGGCATCAACGCGCCGGGCTGTGCGTCCTACACCCGCAAGCAGCTCGACGAGTTGACCGAATGGATAAAACGGCCCCAAATCGGCGCCAAAGGCCTGATTTATGTTCGCTACAACGAAGATGGCAGCCTGAAATCGTCGGTCGATAAGTTCTATACCGAGAGTGAGCTGAAGGCCTGGGCCGAACGGTTCGGGGCCAAGCCGGGCGATCTGATGCTGATCATTTCGGGCGATGCGGCCAAAGCCCGCAAGCAGCTGAACGAACTGCGGCTGGAGATGGGAACCCGGCTGGGCCTGCGCGATCCGAACGTGTTCAGCACGCTCTGGGTACTCGACTTTCCGCTGCTCGAATACGGCGAAGAAGAGGAACGCTGGTTTGCTATGCACCACCCCTTTACCTCGCCCAAACCAGAAGATATCCCGCTGCTGGAAACCGACCCCGGCGCCGTACGGGCCAACGCCTACGACCTGGTCATCAACGGCACCGAAGTAGGGGGTGGGTCTATCCGGATTTTTAACCGCGACCTGCAGGCCCGGATGTTCAGCCTGCTCGGCTTTTCGGACGAAGAAGCCAAAGCGCAGTTCGGCTTCCTGATGGATGCGTTCGAGTTCGGGGCGCCCCCACACGGTGGCATTGCGTTCGGTTTCGACCGGTTGTGTTCGCTCTTCGGCGGGGCCGACTCGATCCGCGATTTCATTGCGTTCCCGAAAAACAATTCCGGCCGCGATGTTATGATCGATTCTCCCTCAACGATTGCCGACAAGCAACTCGACGAACTGAAAATCAGGACGGTTGTCTAACCCCAGCCCTGTACTTTATACGAACCCCTGGTAGTGGCCAAAGCCCTGCCAGGGGTTTTTCAATGAATGACCCGGCTGCTCTTCGCTCATTTACATCGAATGATAAAACCACTGTTGCTTCGTCGATAAACGAAAGCCGGACAAGCTCTAGTAAACCCGCTCCGACCAGCCCGATCCAACCAGGCCCAACGACCTGTTTTTGTCATGCTGAAGCAGGAAGCCTCTCAAAGCAGTCGGCCGAAGAGGCTTCCTGCGCCAGCATGACAAATAACTCAATGAAGTAATGCGCTTCTACAGCGTAATTCCTGTACTTATTTTAGGCTACGTTCAGAAAAATAATACGTAAAGCACACTGTCACACTCAATCATTAAGTTAACATATATACAAAAAATAGCTAATTGCGTCGCTAATAAATTTACGTTTCATCAAAAACAAAAATTATTTATAGTCGTTTAGGCCTAATTATTGCTTATCGAGAATCAGTACCCAACCATATGGCCATACTGCACTGCCTTCCTAATAGACACTAGGAATAGTAGATTTGTAAGTACCCATCTGATTCCGTCCAACGCCCTTGAAGAAATATTACGTTTGCTGGATATGGCTCTTTCTGGCCTGTCTGTCGTCCGGTACAGTTTTCGCCCAGCTGAGTATCAGCAGCCCGGTGGCCCGCATGGTCGTCCAGCGCAACCTCTACAACGAAGCCAACATCCTGGTGGCCGGACTCGCCCCCGCCAACGCCACCGCCGTCGAAGCCCGTCTGGTGCCCCTCGCCCTGGGGCAGGGACAACTCACGGCCTGGACCAGCCTGCCGTTTCTGGCCACGACCAAAGCCTTTCGGGGGCCGCTGCTGGCGACCGGTGGCTGGTACCGGCTGGAGGTGCGGGCCCGAAACGGTGGCACCCTGCTGACCCAGACCAGCGTAGACCGGGTAGGCGTGGGCGAGGTCTTCGTCATTGCCGGCCAGTCGAATGCCGTAGGGGGGTTTGAGCGCGAGCCCGGCGCCGACGAAGACCGGGTATCGTGCGTCGATTTCCGGCAGGACGCGCTCGATGAGCAGTTACTCCCACTGCGATTCAGTCACGTCAGTTACGGCAGCAGCATCGGGCCCAGCCACCCTCCTCATATCTGGGGTATGCTGGGCGACATGCTCGTTCGGCGGCTCAACGTTCCGGTTCTGTTTCTGGGTGGCGGCCAGCCCGGTACCTCCAGCGACCAGTGGCGACAGTCGGCGGCAGGCAGTACCGACGCCCAGGGAAGGCCGTACCCCTATCGGCGGCTGGGGGTAGCCTTGCAGCACTATGCGTTGCGAACCGGTGTACGGGCTATTCTGTGGCATCAGGGCGAAGGCGACATTGGCAGCAGCAACAATACCTATTTCTCTAACCTTCAGTACGTTATTCAGAAAACCCGCCAGCAGGTCGGTTTCAACCAGCTGCCCTGGCTTATGTCGCGGGTGAGCTACACTCAGGGCCAGACCAACCCCAACGTCATTGCTGCGCAGAACCGGCTCATTGCCGAAGTCAACAACGTATATCCAGGACCCTCGACCGACGACATGATCGGCCCGGACAATCGGCTGGGCGACGACGTACACATTGGTGGCAACGGCCTCCGACGCTTTGCCGACCGCTGGAACCAGGCACTGACCGACGATTTTTTCTATCAGACAGCGCCCTTTACCCCCACCGATGAGTCGGCCCTGCTCACCAGCAGCTACACACTTCCGCTCACCCGCCGACCCGGCGAAACGGTACTGGCTCCTTCGCTCCGGGCCGACCCTAACGATGCGTCCAGCCAGTATTTTGCGCAGCTCCTGCGGGCGTCGGACAATAGCCTCGTCACTGAATCGGCCCGGACCACTGCCAATCCTATTCCCCTGACCCTGCCCGGCAACCTACCCGATGGGCAATACCGCCTGCGTACGCTCTCGACCCTGCCCGGTGCGGCCGGTACTCTGAGCGAACCGTTCACCGTCAACTTCTTTGCGCCCTCATTCAGCCCGCCTACCCCCACCGCGCCGAACGTGCGGGGTGGTACGCCCGACCCGGCCATTCGGCGGATGGGCTACCGCTACGAAGCCGTTGTGCCGGCTTTCTGGTTCATGGCCGAAGCCACCACCGCCGTTCAGTGCCGGATCGAACGGATCGACGGCGGCAGCTTCTCCGATACCGGCTGGTATACCGTTCCGCCCAGTTCGCAGGGGCCCGACTATACCGACTTTGCTGATTATAACTACCTGCGCAACTACCCGCCCATTACCTTCGGCGTGGGCGGGGTTCCGCCCGGCCGCTACCGCATCTCCGTCCGGAAGCAGGGCGACAGCGGAGCGGGTATGTGGATTGAAACGACATTACAGGAAGGCCGGAATACGCTCTTCATTGGCAACGAACCCGTTTCGAACATTCCTACCGTTATTACGCCAACGGTTTTGTCGCCAGCGGTACCCTGCCGGGGTAATGCATTTACGGTCGCGTTCGATCTGACCGAAAGCCCGGTCAACAGCGGCAATGTTTTCTTGGTGAAATTATCGGACGCCGACGGTTCCTTTGCCGACGAAACGACCATCGGTACGGGTACCAGCAGCCCCCTGACGGCTACCCTACCCGCATCTTTACCCGGCTCAAATTACCGCATCCGGATTGTGGCGAGCAACCCGGCGGTTGCCAGCGCTCCCCTTCCCATCGATCTGTGTACACCCCTGGCCGACCTGTCTTTAGCGCTCAGCGTCAGCACCCGAACCCCTCGGGTCGAACAGCCCGTCACCGTCACGGCTGCGGTTACCAATACCGGGCCGTTTGCGGGAGCCGGTATCATAGTAGCGTCTATGCTGCCTACGGGCCTCTCTTTTGTCGATGCCGGGTCGGCCGAGGTGAGCGTAGCCAACAATACCGTTACCATCAATACCGGATCGCTCAACAGCGGGTCAACACGCCGGTACACCTTCCGGCTCAAGCCAACCCAGCCAGGACGGTTTATCACCACCGCCCAGCTCACCGCCAGCACCATTACCGATCCCGACAGCCAGCCCAACTCCGGCACCGGCGACGGCCAGGACGATACCGCCCAGCTCGACCTGCGCACCCCCGACAGTTCGACAGCCGTATACGTGTCGCCCAACCCCAATCAGACACCGCTACCGGCCGTTCAGTCGAACCAGCCGCCAACCGACCCGGCCAAAGCCGATTTAAGCCTGCTCATGGCCAGCAGTACGCTGACGCCAAAGTCGGGCCAGGCGTTTAGCCTCAGTATCACCGTCGGTAACCGGGGAGGTACTATTGCCAGTGTGGCAACGGTACAGATTCAGCTCCCAACCGGCTGGCAGCTAACCAACAACGCGGGTCTGGTCGTAAGCGGGCAGACCGTCACGGCTACCCTGAATAACATCCTGATCAACAGCGCCAATACTGTCGTTTTATCCGTTCAGGCCAACACCTCCGGCACAGTACGGTCGCAGATTCAGACGTCTACCCAGGCCGACCCGGACTCCGTTCCCGGCAACGGCTACCAGACTGGCGAAGACGATGAAGCTTCACTAAATCTGCGTACTCAATAGCTTTCAGTATTCTTATCGACCTACTCAATACTCAATTCCTACAGGTATACTTTTTATATATACGCAAATACGCCGTTCAGTTACTTTATTTTTCGCTACTGGCCCAAGCCCTTTCATTTGTGTACAATGTGAGTTGTAAAAGACCCACCGTTCTTACTTGTACACCTTCATGGCTTTATCCCGCTATAGATGGCTGCTGGTCGGCTGTCTGCTTCCTACTATTGTATCCGCCCAGCTGAGTATCAGCAGCCCGGTGGCCCGCATGGTCGTCCAGCGCAACCTCTACAACGAAGCCAACATCCTGGTGGCCGGACTCGCCCCCGCCAACGCCACCGCCGTCGAAGCCCGTCTGGTGCCCCTCGCCCTGGGGCAGGGACAGCTCACGGCCTGGACCAGCCTGCCGTTTCTGGCCACGACCAAAGCCTTTCGGGGGCCGCTGCTGGCGACCGGTGGCTGGTACCGGCTGGAGGTGCGGGCCAAAAACGGCAGCACCCTGCTGAGCCAGACCAACGTAGACCGGGTAGGCGTGGGCGAGGTCTTCGTCATTGCCGGCCAGTCGAACGTATACGGCGGGTTCCAGCGGGCCAGCAACTCAGCCGAAGATCGGGTATCGTGCGTCGATTTCCGGCAGGATAGCCTGAGCGAGCAGTTGCTCCCGCTCCGGTTCAGCCGGGCGAGTTACGGCAGCAGCATCGGACCCAGCCAACCGCCCCACATCTGGAGTACCCTCGGCGACCGGCTCGTACAACAGCTCAACGTACCGGTCCTGTTTCTGGGGGCAGCCCTCGGCGGTACGTCCAGCAGCCAATGGCAGCAGTCGGCCGTCGGGAATATTGGCCCCACGCAGAACACCGCCGTCTATCGGCGGCTGGGGGTAGCGCTGCTGCATTACGTAAGCCGCACCGGAGCCCGGGCCGTACTCTGGCACCAGGGCGAGAGCGACTCCTATACCGATACGCAAACCTATTTCGATAACATCCGGCAGGTTATTGAGAAGAGCCGCCAGCAGACCGGCTTTACGTTACCCTGGGTCATGTCGCGGGTGAGTTATATCAATGGGCAAACGTTTCCCAATGTCATTGCCGCCCAGAACCGGCTCATTACCGAACTACCCGCCGTTTTCCCCGGCCCGGCCACCGATAGTCTCGTCGGCTCCGCCAACCGGCCCGACAATATTCATCTGGCAGGTGCGGGCATACCCAAATTTATCACCACCTGGCTACAATCGCTGACTCCTGCTTTCTTTCAGCAGGCCCAGCCCTACCTCCCCCCTGCCGACGCCCCCCTCATCACCAGCGGCTACACCCTGCCGCTGGCACGACGCCCCGGCGAAACGATCATGGCGGCTTCGGTGCGGAGCAATCCACAACTGACGGATAACAGCTATTTTGTTCAGCTGATCCGGACCAGCACGGGTGAAGTCGTTACGGAATCGGCCCGAAGCACCGCCAACCCCATTCCGCTGACCTTACCCGGCAACCTGCCCGACGGACAGTACCAGTTTCGAACCGTTTCAACCAGCCCGGCGCTCGTTGGTAAGCCAGGAGAACCATTTATTGTCAACTACTTTGCGACGCCAACGCCGACCCAGTCTGTGCTTACCCAACCCGTTGCGGGCGGAAGCCCGGCGCCTATTTTGCAGCGGGTTGGCTACCGCTACGAAACGGCCAGCCATAGTTTTTACCTGATGGTACAGGCAACCGCGGCCGTAGAAGTACGGCTGGAGCGGATCGACGGCGGTAATTTCGGCGATTCGGGCTGGACCCTGGCCCCGCCCAGCAGCCAGGCCCCCGACTACGAACAGTTTGCCGATTTCAACTACCTCCGCAACTACCCGCCTATTGCCGGGGGCGTGGGTGGGGTCGAACCGGGCCGGTATCGGGTGTCTGTCCGGCAACAGGGCAGTAGCGGAGCCGGGCTTTTCTTCGAAACCCAACTGCTCAACGGCCGTGTCATCCTCTACGCAGCCCCGGAGCCTATAAGTTCTATTCCGCCGGTGTTGAACATAGGCATGGCATCGGCCAGAACCCCCTGCGTCAGCAGCCCGCTGCTGGTCGAGATGCTGGTTGAAGGCGGCCCGATGAACAGCGGCAACCTATACCGGCTTCAGCTGTCCGATGCGAGCGGATCCTTTGCCAATCCCATCACCCTGCAGGAGTTCAGTTCAGCCGCCAGCAACCCGGCAACGATGTCTGTGCCTATACCGGCGGCAACGCCAGCGGGCAATCAGTACCGGTTGCGGATAACGGCTACCAACCCGGCCGTGAGCAGCGCGCCCAGCCCTTACTTCTCGCTCTGTAGCCAGGCCGACCTGTCGCTGTCAATGACAGGCAGTAGCCGCACGGTAGCGGTTGGAGAGCCGGTCACTTTTACGCTGACGGTAGCTAACGCCGGTCCGGCCAGCGCTGCGGATGTGGCCGTTCAGAGCCTGCTGCCCGCCAACGTAGAGATTGTCGAGATCCTATCGCCGGCCATTCGCGTAACCGATCAGACGCTTACTGCCAGTGTGGCCAGCCTGCCGACCGGCTCTAAGGCCGACTTTGTATTTCGGTTACGCCCTACCCAACCCGGCAGCTATATAACAACGGCTCAGCTAACCAGCAGCAGTGCCCCCGACCCCGACAGCCAGCCCAACTCCGGCACCGGCGATGGGCAGGACGATACCGCCCGGCTCGACATGCGCACCCCGGACCACAGTACCAGCCGGTTCGAATCGCCCAACCCCAATCAGACGCCCCTACCGGCTGTACTGCCCAACCAGCCGGCGCCCGATCCGACCAAAGCCGACCTGAACCTGTCGATCGTCAGTGACCGCCTGCTGATGCAGCCCGGCCAGATTGTAAGCGTAAGTATTACCGTTACCAACCAGGGTGGGCTACCCGCAAACTCCGTACGGGTTGGGTGCTCTTTTCCGCCCAGCCTTGCCTTTCTGGACAGTCCTGCGCTGAGTGGCGGATACGGATTCGTAGCGGGTACGTTTGCTTCCATTGCGCCGGGACAGTCGGGTACCTTCTGGTTTAGAGCTACCGCTACGCAAGCCGCTCAGGCCCTCGTTCAGGCTCAGATCATAGCCGCATCGGCAGCCGATCCCGACTCCCGCCCTGGTAACGGATACCTCACTGGCGAAGACGATACGGCCAGCCTGTTTCTAACTATCCCTTACTAGGACAACCTATATATCATTTTACAAATAAACAATAGATCTATTATAAGCAAAGTAAGCATACCGATTAATAAAATGACGTAACGGATTTGAGGCAGATTGTTTACTTTACCTAGTGTAATCCAGGTCGGTTTTGTGAGCCGACCTGGGTTGTCATCATCTATACTACACCTCTTTATTAACCATGACCACACCAAGCCAGATAGCCACACTGGTGGTTACGCTGCTGTGCCTGTCAGGCCTTCAGAGTAACGCACAAACCTTGACCTCCTCCAACCTGCCTATCGTCATTATCGACACCGAAGGGCAAACCATTAACGACGAACCAGGTATCGTTACCAGCCTGAGTATCATTAACAACGCCAGTGGCATCAACTCCATTACCGATATACCCAACGAGTACCAGGGAAAGGCCAAAGTCGAGTTCAGAGGGTGTTCCAGCCAGAACTTTCCGAAAAAACCGTACGGAATCGAACTCCGCAATTCCACGCTGGTAACGGAATCCATAGACAGGGCGCTGTTCGGCTTTCCGGCTGAAAGCGACTGGGTACTCAATGCCTCCTATACCGACAAATCATTCGTCCGCGACCCGCTAACCTACTACATGGCCAACCAGTCGGGGCGTTATGCCTCCCGGGTCAAATACGTCGAGCTGATTATCAATGGTGCCTACCAGGGTATTTATATTTTTCAGGAGCGGGTGAAGCGTGACGCCAACCGGGTCAATGTCAGAAGCCTCAACCCCGACGATACCAGCCCCGCCCGCATTACCGGTGGTTATATTGTTAAGGTCGACAAAAACTGTGGCGACTTCGATCCGAACCATGTCTGGTCATCGAACTACATGAGTCCGGGCGGCACTATTCCCCACCAGTGGGCCACCCATTACCCGAATGATGAAGACATTACCGCCCAGCAGTTCAACTACATACAGGGCTACATCGACGAGTTCGAAACTACGGTCAACAGCACCTCCTGCTGCAACGCGACCAACGGCTACTCGAAATTCATCGTTGAAGATACCTTCATCGATTATTTCCTGCTTCAGGAAGCGACCAGCAATGCCGACGGGTTTCGCATCAGTGCCTACCTGTCGAAGCAGCGCGACGCCGACGGGGGCAGGCTATCGGCCGGACCAGCCTGGGATTTCAACCTGGCCTACGGGTTTCTGACAACCCCGTTCGACGGCAACACCCAAACGTATCAGGGCTGGCGCTATTCGGCGCCCGGCGACGGCACCTTTCCGGTACCGTTCTGGTGGGCCAGGCTGCTGACCTGCTGCCAGTATGCCAATAAACTGGTGACCCGGTATAAGCAACTCCGCCAGACCGTCTGGCAGACGAATACGTTACTGGCTTATATTGATACGCAGTACGCGCTGCTGAACCAGGGCTCGCTGAACCGCAACTTCACCAAATGGCCTATCATCGGCGTACAGGTCTGGAATGACCAGCCGTCCTACGTGGGGGCCACCCAGCTCGATGAAGTCAATCAGGTAAAAACGTGGCTGACCAACCGACTGGCCTGGATGGATGCCAACATCAACTCCCTGCTGGTGGAGCCACTGGCAACGGGCGCCCTGTCTACAACGGCCTCGGCCATTGGCCAGGGACAAACCGCCCAGCTGACGCTGGCCTTTACCGGTTCAGGACCGTGGTCGTACACCCTCTCGCCGGGTTTGAGCGGCTCGGCCGTCAGCAGTCCGGTCACACTGACCGTACAGCCCACTACTACGACTACCTACACCCTGACAGCTATCCGCAACGGCTGCGGAAGTGGTACAGCGTCGGGTACGGCCGTTATAACTGTCCTGATGCCCGCTGATCTGTCGCTGGCGTTCTCGAGCGACCGGCGGACAGCTTCGGTTGGAGAACCGATCCAGTTTCAGCTGGCCGTGACCAACAGCAGCCCCGAATCGGTCAGTCTGGTTCAGCTCGAGAACCGCCTGCCTCCGAACCTTACCTTTACAGGCAGTTCGATGCCGGGCGTAACGGCTGTCAGCGAGGTAGTATCCATGACCACTACCAACCTCGCAGCGGGTCAGACCATGCTGTTCAGCTATACCGTGCAGGCTACCGCGGAGGGAACGTTCCGTAATGCGGCTCAGATTGTTTCGGCCAGCCTGCCCGACGCCGATAGCCAGCCCAACTCCGGAACGGGCGACGGGCAGGACGACATGGCCGAAACCGACCTTCGGGTGGGCAGTTCGGTCAGTCTGTTTGTTTCACCCAATCCCAATCAGACCCCACTCCCCCCCGTCCTGTCCAATCAGCCGCCCACCGACCCCACCCTGGCAGATTTGAGCGTGGCCCTCGTCAGCAGTCAGCTGGCGGTATTGCCTGACCAGCCCTTTAGCCTCAGCCTGATTATCAGCAACCGGGGTGGTGCCGCTGCGGGTAATGTGGGGGTGCAGGCCGAGCTCCCTGTCGGCTGGCAACTGACCAGTAATGCGAGCCTGACCGTTAGCGGCCAGGTCGTATCAGGAACCGTGCCATCGCTGGGAGCCAATGCGCAGACTACTGTAGTTTTGCCGCTTCAGGCCAGTACGGCAGGCACAGTACAAGCCCAAATTCAAAGTAGCACCCCTGCCGATCCCGACAGTACGCCCGGCAACGGCTACACCAACGGCGAAGATGACACGGCTAGCCTGACGCTTCGGGTTCGCTAAAACAAACAAAAAAGTAAGTATTACCGTAGTTTACTTGATATTGGTACGCATCTTGTAACCTATTATCAAAATCAACAACCGTAACTATTTTGCTTTATCCATTTTTTCGGCTGCAGACGACCATCGCGTTTCTGCTCTGCTTCGTCATTGCCCGAGCCCAGTCTCCTTCAGCTATTGACCCGCGCGATACCCTGGCCCGAATGGCCGAAGAGGAGCGCTTACGAACACTCGATCCGGCGTTGGGTCGCGTGCCCTTCGAACGACTCGACGAGGCCCGGCGTCTGCTTAACAGACAGCAGTTATCGGGCGGAATAAGTACCCAGGCGGCTATTCCGGGCATAACCTGGCAGGAGCGTGGCCCCAGCAACGCGGGTGGCCGTACCCGGGCATTGCTGTTCGACCCCAACGACCTGGCTCGTAAAAAGGTGTGGGCCGCCAGCCCGGCGGGTGGCCTGTGGTACACCAACGATATCACCGACAGCAACGCGGGCTGGATACCCGTTAGCGACAACTGGGAGAATACCGTGGTAACCGCTCTGGCAGCCGATCCGTCGAATCCGCAGATTATGTATGCCGGCACAGGCGATGGTTATAGCGGTATTAACGGGGGCGGTATCTGGAAAACCACCAACGGAGGTACCACCTGGACCCGCCTGAGCAGCACCATTCCGGGCGGTGATTACCCCTCCATCAGTCGATCCTTTACCTTTATTCAACGCCTGGTGGTTAGTGCCAGCGGCCAGGTTTTTGCAGCTACCAATTACGGCCTCGTTCGATCCACCGACGGAGGGGCAAGCTGGGCGTTTGTGCTGGCACCTAATCAGGGTATTGGGGCAGGCAGCAATACCGGGAATTATTACAACGATCTGGTAACAGACCTTGAGCTGGCATCGGACGGTATTCTGTACGCAGCGTTTAACCCCAGCCGCGTATTTCGATCGACCACTACTGCCGGTACAGGCTGGATCGAAATTACCCCACCTAATACCAGTGGTGAACGCACCGAACTGGCGCTGGCCCCTACAACCAGCGGTAATAGCCAGGTGGTGTATGCCGTATCCCGCGCGTATAATAGCCTGAACTACTACCAGGATGTAAAGTGGTTTAAGAAAAGCAGTAACGGGGGTGCCAGTTGGACCGACCTCGTTATCCCGACGTTAAGCGGGGGCAATCATTTCACCAATGGAGACGGCTGGAGGCAGCTAAGCCTGACTATTCATCCTACTGATCCTAATACAATTTATGCGGGTGGCTACGACTGGTTCCGTTCTGTTGACGGCGGCACTACTTGGAGCAGCCGGTTGACAAATCAATACACGGGTCAACAGGGACTTTGGTTTCAACCGGGTGGTATTGGAGCCGTTTTTGCCGACGATAAAGGCATACGCTGGTCATCCAACTGGGGCGATAACGCCCTAACAAACCCTACGTTTCTGGATCGAAACAGCGGCTATCGGGCGGGTGAAGTCAGTTCGGTGTCCATGCGAGCGGCTCCGGGTGGCTCATTTTTGTTAGGTGGCACCACCGGGTCCGGCTATTTTCAGGTAACGGCGCCGGGGCTTGCTACCGGGAGTTATTTTTGGTCTATTCAGTATCCGGGGGCAGCTTTTATTGATGATAATGAGCCTTCTGTTTATGTAATTCAGGCGTATTCAAATTTCTATCTATATAATAGTTCAGACGGATCGTTAACGCTTCTTACCTCGCTAAGTAATTATTCTACATTGAACCCATCGGATTATGATAGCCAGGCAAATATCTTGTACACGGCTACCTATGCCAATAGCCTGAGCAGCATTCGGCGAGTAACAGGGGTAGGCACGACACCTGTCGGCACCACTTTTTCGCTGCCAGGTCTTACCAATTACGTATCAGCCCTGAAGCTGGGACGTAATCGCGATGCGTTGTTTGTGAGCAATTACTATGGAAAACTGGTGAAGGTAACCAACCTCGACCAGGCGACGCCTACCGTTGTAGCCATCGATAATGGGGCCTTACCGCCCAACGCCGTCATTTCCTGCATCGATGTGGGGGCCGATGACAATGAACTGCTCGTTACGCTATCGAGCTACGGGGTGCAGTCGGTCTGGTACACCCAGGACGGGGGCGCCACCTGGACGGGTAAAGACCAAACTAATTTTGGGTTGCCCGATGTACCGGTGCGTACAGCTTTGTTTAACCCCCAGAATCGGAAACAGGTGCTGCTGGGCACCGATGCCGGCATCTGGTCTACGTCGGATATTACGCTGACCAACCCCGGCTGGACGTACTCGGGCAGCGGAATGGGGCCGTTTCGCATCAATCAGATACGATACCGGGCGTCGGACGGGCGTGTGCTGGCGGCTACCCAGGGGCGGGGTGTCTGGCAAACCGATGCGCTGGCCATTCCCTACACGCCGTCAACTATTACGTTGACCGGTGTATCGAACACGACGCTCTGCGCGGGTAACGTGGTCAATGTTTCCTACACGACAACCGGCCCGGCTTTGCCAACGGGAGCGACCGTTGAGGTCTGGGTATCGGACGCAAGCGGTAGCTTTGCCAACCAGCGCAAAATTGGAAGCGGCACCAGCAGCCCTGTTTCGGTAACGCTGCCAACGGGTTATAATGCCCTTCCCTTCGGTACTGGCTACCGCCTGCAACTGATGGCACCGGTAGCCGAAGTAACGAGTAATCCCAGCACTTCGCTGGCTATTGGGGACCTGGCCGGAGCCGTCGCCACAGACAGGCGGGGTACTTTACGTAGTTATTCTATCAGTGGAGAGGTTTGCACCGGCAGCCGTGCGACTCTTTCTCTGTTTCCTCGTAATGGCAACTATAGCCCGACAGGCGCCGAGCGCTATCAGTGGCTGCTGAACGGAAGTGCGATTACCGGAGCCACCTCGCAGACTGTATCGGCACAGCAGGCCGGTAGCTACTCGGCCACAATCTGGCAGGCTGGTTGTACCGTACAGAGCGGTAGTTACCAGCTTTCTACGTCGACCAATCCTTCCGTAAATATAGAGTCGCTGGTTGGCGAAGAGCCTCAATGTGCCAGCCAACCACAATCACTTAGTTCTGCTTATGTAGGCGAAACTGCTGCCTACCAGTGGACCCGTAACGGAATCGATGTTGCCGGGGCTACAGCCAGCGCGCTGACTGTGTCGGAAACCGGACAGTATAGCTTCCGGATGACGGATGGAGTCTGCTCCGCAACAGCTTCTCCTCAGAATCTGAATTTTGGTCAGTCGCTATATGCCCGGTTGGTCAGTTATGTGCCTGGCGACTCGGTCCTCTGCTCCAGTGGCTACAGTATTTACCTGATTATCGATCAACTGGCCGATTACCAGTTAGAAAAAGGCGGTTACAGTGTTCAATGGTATCGGGATAATGTGGCACTGAATGGAGCTACCCAGGCTTATTACTTTGCTAGTCAGCCGGGCACGTACTGGATTCAACTCACTCAGGGAAGCTGTACAACCCGCAGTAATGCCTTTGTAGTTCGGCAGGGTACACTGGCCAAGCCAACTATATGGAATTCTTCGAACGAAACACTCTGCCCTGGTGAGTCACGTTATATGTACATATCTATGTACTATGGCGGTGGGAGTTACCAGTGGCAAAAAGATGGCGTTGATATTCCGGGCGCTACCAGTTCGGGCTATACGGCGCAGACATCAGGAACGTACACCATTCGGGTGACGCGCGGCTCGTGTCAGGTTACCTCAGACCCGGTTTCCCTTACATTCACAAATGCAATCCGGCCAACTGCTTACAGTTATAGGGAGAACTCGAAGGCATGTTCTAATTTGACTGTCTACACTGATTTTCGATCTTCTTTGTCAGGTACTACCTATCAGTGGTTTAAAGATGGCGTCACTATGCCAGGAGAGACAAATTCAAGTGTGCAGGCAAATCAGTCAGGCATCTACTCCGTGCGCGTGACCAATGGTGTCTGTACCGGACTCTCGAAAGGCCTGTTTGTTCAGATTGGTGGTGCAGCAAAGCCTACTATAAATATGCAGCCAGCCTCCGGGCAAGTGTGTGCAGGCAATGCTGTCTCAATGGTAACTAACCTAGGCTCTTTCGCCCCACAATGGAAACGAAATGGAGTCGTTGTGGCCACTGGTTACCAGTACTTTGCCACTCAGTCGGGCCTCTACAGTGTTGTATTACCTGATGGCGACTGTTCTGCCGAATCAGACCCAGTCGAGGTCAGGATTGGGGAGCCAACGGCGGCTACGCTGACTGGGGGGGCGCTCATCAGCAGCGGGCAAACGACCCAACTGCCCATTACCTTCAGCGGTCCGGCGCCCTGGTCGGTTACGCTCACCAACGGCCAGTCGGCGTCGGCGGTGTACCAGAATCCGTATCTGATGCCCGTATCGCCTACCAGTACAACCACGTACAGTTTGTCGGCGCTGACCAACGCCTGTAGTACCGGCGCGGTAGCGGGCGCAGCTACGGTTACCGTTGGTACGGGTAGCGCCGATGTGGCATTACAGATGCAGGTCAGCAACCGGGTTCCTAAGGTCGATGAGATTGTCAGCTATACACTTATTCTGACCAACGCTGGCCCCCAGGAGTCGGCAGGGGTACAAGTCAGGAGTGTGCTGCCAGCCGGGCTGGTGTTTGTCGATTCTCCCTCGCCGGGTATCAGTGCCGCAAACGGGGTTGTAACGGCGGAGGTAGGTACAGTGCCAGTTGGCGGTAACCGAAGCTTTCTCTTTCGGACCAGAGCCACCCTGCCGGGCGTCTTTGCTACATCGGCCCAGATAACGGCTACGCAAACACCCGACCCCGACAGCCAGCCCAACTCCGGTACTGGCGACGGACAAGACGATGCCGTCACGACAGACCTGCGGACGGTCGGTGCGAGTGGCCCTCTGGTCGTATCGGCGAACCCGAACCAGCAGCCTCTGCCGCGGGTTGCTACCAGTCAGCCAGCAACGGACCCAACCAAAGCCGATCTGAGCCTTTCATCGCAGATCAGTACGCTAACTCCTCAGCCCGGCGAGGTGGTCAGTCTGTCGCTGACGGTCAGTAACCGGGGTGGCGCATCGGCGAACTCGATTGTCGTTCAAACCCAACTGCCAGCAGGCTGGGTCGTAACCGGTAGTAGCGGCTGGACTGCGAACGGCCAACTGCTTCGGGGATACGTCAACAAGCTGGCCGCCGGCCAGTCGGCCACATTGCTACTGGCCGTTCGGGTGAACAGTTCGGCTACGCTGCAGACTCAAATTCAGGAAGTTACAGAGACTGACCCTGACAGCACACCCGGCAACGGCTATACCAACGGCGAGGATGACACAAGCAGTCTGACGCTTCGGGTTCGCTGACAAAACAAGAGCTGGCCGGTTGAGCCTGGCGTATAAATCGTCAGGATCAACCGGCCAGTTCTATCAGCCTTTCCGGACAATTTCTTCCAGGAAGGTGCGGAATTTATCGGCAAACTCGGGGCGCTTCAGCGCAAACTCGACGGTGGTTTTGAGGAAGTCGAGCTTATTGCCAATGTCGTGGCGTTTCCCTTCGATATGGTGCGCGTACAGGTTCTCCCGCTTGAGCAGCAATAGCATAGCATCGGTCAGCTGAATTTCGTTGTTCTTACCAGCCGGTGTCTGTTCGAGCATGGTAAAAATATCGGGCGTCAGAATGTAGCGACCCGCAATGGCCAGGTTGGAAGGAGCCTCGTTCAGCGCCGGTTTCTCGACCAGCGTATCGATGGCCAGAATCCGGTCGCTCAGCGAACGGCCACCCACAATACCGTAACGGTTTACTTTGTCGTGGGGAACCTCCTCAACGGCAATGACCGATCCGCCGTATTGGGCGTAGGTATCGATCAGCTGCTGCGTAACCGGAATGACCGAATCCATGATGGTGTCACCCAGCAGCACCGCAAACGGCTCATTGCCTACGTGATGCCGCGCGTACCGGATGGCGTCGCCGAGTCCGTTCAGTTCGCGCTGGCGAACATAGTGCAGGTTGGCCATGTCGGACAGTCGGCGCATCTCATCGAGCAGCAGCTGGTCTTCTTTTTCTTCGAGCCGGGTTTCCAGTTCGAAGTTGCGATCGAAATGGTCTTCGATGGCGCGTTTTCCCTTTCCGGTAATGATGAGAATGTCTTCGATTCCTGAATCGACAGCCTCCTGCACCACATACTGAATCGTAGGCCGGTCAATGATCGGCAGCATCTCTTTGGGTTGCGCCTTGGTGGCAGGCAGAAACCGGGTTCCCAGCCCGGCAGCGGGTATAACAGCTTTTTTGATCATGATTTCTCTGGTAGAGACCGGTAATCGGTGGCGTCGCTATACGACGTATGGTTTTATGACGCGGGCATTAATGGCTTTCAGGGCAACGAAGAGTCGGTTCAGCATGGCATCGTCGCGGTATATGCCAATGATCGACCCGCCCGAACCGGTAAATGACGCCGACGCCCCGCAGGCCCGCGCGGTGTTGATCAGCGCCCGGTTCCGATCACTGATGGAATAGATCTGGCTCCGCAAATCGAAGTTGCGGTTAACGAGTTCGTGGAGAGCCTCGGTATCGCGCCGAAGCAGGGCGTCGTGGCCTTCGCGGGCTACGTCGGCAATGGCGCTCATGGTGTCGATCACCAGCGGTTCGCCAGCCAGCCAGCGGGCCCGTACGTCGTTGTGGATACGACCAGACTGTTTACCCAGGTCGGTATTGTAGGCAATGTAGAGTTTGGGGAGCAGATGCGGGTCGAGCGGGTCGTACTGTCCGTAGCCATACTGTTCCATAATCGGCCGGTCGAAGTTCATGTACACGCAGCCTTCGTAGCACTGAATAACCCGATCCTGAAGGCCAGCCGCAATACCAAGCTCTTCGGTTTCGGTAGCCATGACCAGATTGGGCAACACCGGCTGCGGAATCTCGACGTTGTAGAACTGCATGAGCGCCCGGAAGGTAGCCACGATGATGGCGCTCGACCCCGACAGACCCACCTGACGCGGAATGGAGGTGCTGTACCGAATCGAAAAGTTGTGGTTCGGTAGCCGAATGCCTTCGTTCTCGCAGTACTCGGCAAATTTTTTGATGGCCGCCTTCAGCAGCGGAACACCACCATGGTACCCCAGCGTGCCCACCGCATCGCGCAGGTGATGCAGGCTCCGAAATACGTTAGTATCCTGCAGCTGCGGCTCGATGGTCAGCTCCGGCGACGGATACAGGGTAACAGATGCGCCGAAGTTGCGGACGCTGATGGCAATGGTTTTGCCAAAAAAGCCGTCAGACGGGTTGCCAAGCAGCCCCGCCCGGGCATAAGCACGGGTTTCAATAAGCAAGGTTGTAACGCGATAGGAGTACTAGCCCAACGAATGATGTGGGGCAAGTTTACGAAAGAATCGCACACACCCTGCAGAAATCCAGCTGAGTGGTACAGACAAAAAAAGCGACCGCGTTTCTCCGACGCGGTCGCTTGCCATAAAGTATGGTATAGAACGAATTACTGGGCCGATTCTTTGTCTTTGCCGTCGTATCCTTTGTTGTGCGGATCGTAGCCTTTACTCGGGTCATCGCCTTCTTCGAGGTAGGTGGCGTCGCCCCGGTGAAAGAGCGCATCGTCAGACGGGTTTTCGGCCACCTGATCCAGTTTACGACCGGCTTCGTCGCTCATCATTTTTCCTTTCGGCAGGTCGGTATCGTTTACCGAATCAGCCTCGACGTCCCAGGCCTGGGTAGAGCCGTATGACTCGCCTTTGGGCTCTTCAGCCTTGCCAACATTGACATTGGCTTCGCGGGACTCCCGTGTTTCTTCCCGGTTTTCGTCTTCCATGTCTATACCCGAGGTAGAAGCGGAAAACGTATTTGTACCGACGCCCTCCGACTCGCGACCGAAATCAGAATCGCCGTGCTGGTTGGGGTCATTCGAATAAAACTCAGGGTCAACTTTATCGGGATCGAATGGTGATGTAGTAGCCATAACGTTGTGTGTTTTTACCAGCTATAACTCGCAAACAGGACGGGTTGTTTGCATCTAAACCAAGCAGGCACCCCGGTAAAGGGTGCCTGCTTTTGTGCCGTATGTGCCGACAGTTGGCTATTGATACCCCTGGTTCTGCGTCAGCGTGGGTCGGCCGTTCAGGTTGCTGTTCAGAATTTCCTCGAACGGAATCGGGAAAAACTCGTTCCGGTTCTTCACGAACGTAGCCCCGGTGAGGTAAGTCCGTTTGGTTCGCTCAGTGGTCAGGTAAGCATTCAGGGTGGGTTCGGCAATACCCCAGCGTACCAGCTCGAAGAAACGATGCCCCTCCATGGCAAACTCCAGCCGGTTTTCGAACCGCACCGCCTGCCGGGCCGCTTCTTTGGTGGCGAAGGCCGTTGAGGTAGCCGGGTATTCCCTGATCACGTAATTGGCAGCGGGCTGACCCGCAGCGGTTTTAACGAAGCCGTCGGGGTTGGCGGCCCGGCGCCGGACCTGGTTCACGTAGTCGCGGGCTTTGGCCAGACTCCCGATTTCGACCTCGACTTCGGCGGCCCACAGCAGAATATGATCATACCGCAGATACCGATAGTTGTTGGAGTGAAGCCGGTTGTTGCCGGGGTTTACGCCAAAAAACTGCCGTTCCGGAATGTGCTTGATCGGCGAGTAGGGTCCCGCATAGGCCTGATCCCGAATCCAGGCGCGACCCGGATGAACGCCCCAGTCCTTGAACGGAATACCCCGGCGCCCTACCGTATGATCCAGACGCGGGTCCAGCGGGCCGGCATAGGGCGTAAACGGCTGGTCCGACGTAATGCCCTGGTCGCTGGTAACGTCGGTGTTATTAAAGGTAGCTGGCAGCGGCAGGCCGTTAGCATCGGTTTTATAGGCATTGACCAGGTTCTGCGAGGGCTGATAGAATCCGCAGCAGCCCCCCGGCCCGGTATTGTAAGGCCAGGCCAGCTCATCGCCCAGCCCCCCGCCCCCACCGGCCGACGACGTAACCGAGTACTGCACCTCAAACAGCGATTCGCGGTTATTCCGATTGGCCGGAGCCGCCGAGAAATTGTCGCCGAAATTGGGCATCAGCGCAAACCGCCCGCTGGCTATAATCTGATTCAGCAGGGTTTGCGCCTGCTGCAGTTTGGCGTTGTTGGGTGCTCCCGTATACGGATCGAAAGCCTGATGCATGTAGCATTTGGCCAGCATACCCATGGCAGCCCAGCGGGTAGCCCGGCCCGGCTCGCCCGAAAACTGATCGGGCAGGTTCTGCATGGCAAACTGAAAGTCGGCTTCGATCCGCGGCCAGGCGTTTTCGGTATTGGGCACCTTGGCGCTATCGGGCACTTCCTTGTTGTAATCCTGCTCGTCGATATACGGAATGTTGTTCCACATCTTTTTGGCTTCGAAGTGGTAGAAGCCGCGCAGGAACCGGGCTTCGGCCGTAATGACCCGCCGACGGGCCGTATCCAGATTCTGGACCTGGGCCAGGTTATCCAGCACGTCATTGGTCCGCGACACCCCGTTGTAGAGGGTTCGCCATTTGCCCCGCACGTGTTCGTTGGTAACCACCCACACGTAGCGTTCGAGGGCGGTCTGCTCGGGCTGGTCACCCGCATCGGTCCCTTTATAGGCATCGTCGGACGTGACGCCCCCGAACACCCAGTTCGAAACCGCCCCGTGCCAGGTTGACCCGCTGGCCGGAATACCATCCAGCAGGCCGTAGGCGCCCGTCAGCAAGGTTTCGATACCGCGGGCATCGGTTACGGCATCGGGACTGAAGGTGCCCTGTGGCGTACGGGTCAGAAAATCTTCACCGCAGCCGTTCATTGTCATGACTACTACCGATAGCATACCGGCATAGCCCCATTTCTTTATGTTTTTCATGAGTATGTGCAGCAAGAGTTAAAAAGCCAGATTCAGACCCACCAGAAACTGCCGGGGTGTTGGGTAACGACCTTCGTCAACGCCAAGCTGGCGATCTTCGCCGGTGGCCGATGAGTTCCGCAGGGTGATTTCGGGGTCCAGTCCGCTGTATTTGGTAATGGTAAACGCATTGGTGGTTTGCACGTAGAGGCTGCCACCGTTGAGGCCCAGCCGGCTCCCGAACCCTTTGGGCAGCGAGTAGGTCAGCTGGATGTTACGCATCCGGAAGTACGACCCTTTTTCGATGAAATAGCTCGATGCGCGGCTGCTGATGGCATCGTTCTCGTCGAGAATCGGCAGCTTGGCACCGGGATTCTCGGGCGTCCAGGAGTTGTAGAGCACGTCTTTCGTCCGGTTGCCCTGGAAGGTGTTGAAGTCGGTCCAGTAGCGCACGTAGTTGAAGACATCGTTGCCGGCAACCCCCTGCCCAAACACCGTCAGATCGAAGTTCTTATACCCGACCGAGACGTTCAGACCGTAGTTGAATTTGGGGTGCGGATTGCCGATAAACGCCTGGTCGTCGGCCGTAATCTGGCCGTCGTTGTTGATGTCGCGGTATTTGAACTTACCCACACCCTTAACGCGCTGGCCGTTGATTACTACCTCGGCATCGTTGTAGCCCGGGAACTGCGGGGCCGCTGCCGCTTCTTCGGCCGTCTGGAAAATACCGTCGATGATATAGCCGTAGAACAACGAAATCGGCTGTCCTACCACCGACCGGGTTACGGCGGGCAAACGCGACCCAAGTCCCAGCAGCGGCTCGTTCGGGCTGGCGGGGTTCAGCTCCAGCACCTGGTTCCGATAGGTAGAGAAGTTCCCCGTCACCGTGTAGCGAATGTTGTTATCGAGGGCTTTACCGCGGTAGCTGACCTGCAGGTCGACACCCCGGTTCCGGATGGCAGCTACGTTCTCGGCGGGCAGATCGCCCTGCCCTACCGTTGCCGGCCGGGGGCGGGTATAGAGGAGTCCGGTTGTCTTTCGTTCGTACACGTCGAGGTTTACTTCGAGCGCGTTGTTGAACAGACCGGCGTCGAGTCCCACGTTGATAGAAGTCGTAGTCTCCCAGCGGGCGTTAGGGTTCCCGAAGCGCTGAATCGCAAAACCGGTGTTATAGGCGTTCGGGTTGCCGTTGAGGCTGTAGCCACCCCGGTCGAAGTCGGCCGCGTAGGTGGTGTAGGCGTTGTAATCGCCAATTTCCTGGTTACCCGTCTGGCCCCAGCCCGCCCGCAGTTTGAGGTCGCTGATGGTCGGAATCCCTTTCATAAACGGCTCGCCCGTAATGCGCCAGCCCGCCGATACGGCCGGGAAGGTAGCATAGCGCTGAGCCGCCAGGAAGCGCGACGAAGCATCCCGACGCAGGGTAGCCTGGAAGAGGTATTTATCGCGATACGAATAGTTGGCCTGCCCGAAGTACGAGAACAGCCGGTAGTCGTTGAAGGCGTAGTTCCGGTTCGTCTGGGTAGCCTGGTCGCCTATGTCGAGGTACAGCAGCGAGGGATCTCCGCTGTAATACCGATCGCGGAAGCCTTCGATGAATTCGCCAAAAGCCGAAATGGACTCAAGCCCTACGAAGGCGTTGACGTTGTGTACACTGGCGAAGGTCTTCTTGTACGAAAGGGTATTGGTCCATGTCCACGAATACCGGTACTGACCGTCTTTCCGCACGCTGTAGGTTCGCACCGGCTCCGAGGCTTCGGGCTCGGGAATACCGTAATAGGTGCCGTAGGCAATGGTGCCGTCGAGTCCAAAACTGCTCCGGAGGGTGAAGTCCTTCAGGATGTCCGCTTCGGCATATACGTTGCCCAGCGCCCGCAGATCGCGGTAGCCGTTCTGCCCGGCCCGTTCGAGCAGGGCTACCGGGTTTTTTGCATTACCCAGGTTGCTGCCCAGCGTACCGGCGTAGTTACCGGCCACATCATATACCGGAACGATAGGCTGCATCCGGATAGCCATCAGGATTCCGTTACCCTCGGTACCTTCGTTCCGGAAACCACCCGTCCGCTGCGCCAGTACCAGCTGCAGGTTTTCGCCGACGCGTACTTTGTTCTTGATGGTAAACTCGGTATTGGCCCGCAGCGTGTAGCGCTTGAACCCGTTGGCCCGGATAATCCCTTCCTGGTTGAAATACCCTACCGAGAGGGCGTAGCGCCCTTTTTCCGTACCGCCCGACAAACCAATGTTGTAGTTCTGAATGGGCGCCGACGTCATGATCTCACGCAGCCAGTCGGTCCCTTCGGCATTGGCCTGGGTGATCTGGAACCGCTGCGACCCGAAGAGCGGATCATTGAAGCGATCGATGCTGTAGTTTCGATAGGTCCCGTCCGGATTGCGGGCTACGCGCGGATCATCGGCCGAGGCTCCGTCCGGAACGATAAAGGCCGGAATGACAGGCTCGGGACCGTTACCGTACTGCGCCTGCTGCGGATTTCCGTTGGCCGGGTTAACGACCCCCGCATTCCGTTTGCTGGCCCACAGATACTCGCCATACTCGCGGGTGTTGAGCAGGTCGAGGTAGCGGGTTGGCTGCTGGGTTCCGTAGTAGGAATCGAACGTCAGGCGCGGCTCGCCCGATTTCCCTTTCTTGGTCGTGATGATAACGACGCCATTCCCGGCCCGCGATCCGTAAATCGACGCCGAGGTGGCATCTTTCAGAATCTGGATACTCTCAATGTCGTTCTGGTTTAGGTTATTTAAATTTTCGCGGGTTGGCACGCCATCGATCACGTAGAGCGGGTTATTGTTACCCAGCGTTCCGAACCCACGGATTCTGATACTGGCTCCTCCACCGGGCGAGTTATCCTGCAACACCTGCACCCCGGCCGCGCGCCCCTGTAGCTGCTGCCCCAGGTTAGCCGCCGGCACCGACAGCAGCTCCTTGGTCTGGATCACCGTTACGGCGCTGGTGATGTCTTTTTTCTCCTGGGTAGCGTATCCGGTAACGACGACTTCATTCAGCGTCGACACATCTTCGACCAGCGTCACATTCAGGCTGGTTTGTCCGCCAACGGCCACCTCCTGGGGTCGGTAACCAATGAACGAAAACACAAGTACCGCATCGTCGGGTGCCTGGAGCCGGAAGTTGCCTTCCGCATCGGTCGATACGCCCCGTGTAGTGCCTTTGATGGCTACGTTTACGCCGGGCAGGCCCGTTCCCGAAGCGCGGTCAATCACCTTACCGGTTCGGTTGCCGCCGGGCCCGGGCTGAGTAGCGCCCGTTCCCTGACCCGGGGCGGGTGCCGGAGCGGCAGGTTGCGGAGCCGGAGTCGCGGCCGAGGGTGTGGTAGCGGTGCTGGTGATAGGCGTACTGCTTTGCGGAGTTGATGGTTCTCCGCCCATGATAGCTCGCTCGGCGGGTGTGGGTGTGGTAGCTGGCGGCTGCGCTGTACCCTGCGTAGCGGTTGTACTGGGCTGGCCAGTAGGTGTTCCCTGCCCCAGGGCGGTAAGACCAGCCAGTGGTAGCCCCATCAGCACCCCCAGACGGACAGTAGTCCTCAAGAAGTTTTTCATTGAGCAAACGGTTTAATAGGTTGACGTATAATTACTTAAGTAGCATAGCTAACTATGACAACTTATTGGTAAATCTGAAATACGCCAACAATTGACCCGATTTATACGCTCTTAATGAGTCCTAATTCATCTTATAATTATCCTGTAGTCCTATAAATATATACACCCTATATTATTAATATACAAAATGACACCTATATGCGTATACAAGACCAAAAGGGGCTCTCCTGTTAACAGGAGAGCCCCTTTTGGTAAAAACTAACTAAGTAGTGTATACTATTTGTAAGCCGGGTTCTGCACCAGCGTTGGCTGACCGCCTTTGAAAGCGTTATCGATCGCTTCCTGCGGCACCGGGTAGTACTCGTGTTTGCCTTTGGTAAAGCGGGCGCCTTTCAGGTAAGTCCGTTTGTCACCTTCTTTTGTAACGTACGTATTCAGCACGTCGGCAGCGATACCCCAGCGCACCAGGTCAAAGAAACGGTGGCCTTCCATAGCAAACTCCAGGCGAGTCTCGAAGCGAACGGCTTTGCGAGCCGACTCTTTCGAGGCAAATACGGACGCCGGATATTCCTTAATTACGTAGTTAGCGGCCGGCTCCGCCGTTTCGGTATACGCGTCGCGGGTTGAACCCTGAATCGCTTTCTTCACGAAATCAGCCGGGTTGGCGGCCCGTTTCCGAACCAGGTTTGTCAGGTCACGAGCGCGCGACAGGCTACCGATTTCAACCTCAGCTTCGGCCAGCCACAGCAGTACGTGGGCATAGCGGATAAGCCGGTAGTTGTTGGCGGTCAGGTTCTGCCAGCCAACGCCCAGCAGCGTGTTTTTCTTCGAAGCCACGTGCTTTTTCGGCGAGTAAGGACCGGCATAAGTCTGATCGCGGATGAAGTCGCTGTTATGGATTTTGAAATCCTTATACAGAATTCCCCGGCGACCAACCGTCCAGTCAAGACGCGGGTCAAAGGTACCCGCATCGGGCGTGAAGGCACCATCGAGCGGGATACCCTGGTCGTTTTTCACGTCCACATTGTTGAACGTGTCGAACAGCGGCAGGCCATTGGCATCGGTTTTATAGGCGTTAACCAGGTTCTGCGAGGGCTGATAGAACCCGCAGCAGCCCCAGGGCGACGCATACGGGTGAGCCAGGCCCATACCACGGGTCGACGCGCCATCGTCCGAAGCCGACTTGGCATACTGTACTTCAAAGATCGACTCCCGGTTGTTACGCGTATCAGAATCGAAATTCTGCGAGAAGTTGTCGATCAGGCTGAACTTACCGCTGTTCACGACCTGGTCGAGCACCGTTTTGGCCTGCTGCAGTTTAGCTGCGTTGGGCGCACCCGTAGCAATGTCGAAGCCCTGGTACATATAGGTCTTTCCGAGGTGAGCCAGTGCGGCCCATTTGGTTGGACGACCGGGTTCTGCCTGCGTTTCGGGAAGGGTGGCAGCGGCAGCGGTGAAGTCAGCTTCGATATTTGGCCAGATCTCGGCGGTGTTGGGCAGCTTGGTCGAGTTCGGGTCGTTGGCATCGTACGCTTTCTCATCGATATACGGCGCATAGCGGAAAATCTTACGGGCTTCGAAATGGTAGTAGCCACGGAGGAATTTCGCTTCGGCTTCGATCTGCTTCTTGCGGGCGTCGCTGATATCCTTTACGTTGGTCAGGTTGTCAAGCACGTCGTTACAACGGGCAACGCCTTCGTAGAGACCCCGCCATTTGTTACGGATGTGGCCGTTGGTGGCCTGAAAGTCATAGCGCTCGATAAACGTCTGCTCAGGCTGGTCACCCGCGTCAGTACCTTTGTAGGCATCGTCGGACGGAATACCGCCGAATACCCAGTTCTGAACTTCGTTTTCCCACGATGCCTGGCCTCCAATTCCTTCGCCATCGAGCATCCCGTAGGCTCCGATCAGGAGGCCTTCAATTCCTTTGCCGTTGGTCAGCGACGCCGGACTGTACTGGCCCTGTGGCTCCCGCGTCAGGAATTTGTCGTTACAAGCGTTCAACACCAGCACACCAGCAAGTGTCAGGGCCGTCGTAGCTATTCTTTTATGAATTGTCTGCATGGAATCTATGCGTTTTTTCGAATGGTAGTAGTTGAATTAGAAACCTAAGCTCAGGCCGAACAACAACGTTCTCGATACGGGCAGGTAACCACCATCGAAGCCAAGGTTGCGGTTTCTATCCGCATTGAAGTTGTTGGAGATACTGATCTCCGGGTTCAGGCCTTCGTACTTGGTGAAGGTCAGCAGGTTCTGGCTCTGGATATACACCTGAGCGCTGCTCAGACCGATTTTAGACAGCAGCGTCGTTGGCAGCGTATAGCCCAGTTGCAGGTTTTTCAGGCGGAAATACGAACCATCTTCGATGAAGTACGACGAAGGGCGGCTGCTAACCTGGTCGTTGGCATCCGGGATGGGCACCGTACCACCGGGGTTCGTTGGCGACCAGGCATCGTACAGCGCCCGGCGTGAGCGGTTACCCTGGAAGGTATTGAAATCCGAGAAGTAGCGCGTATAGTTGAAGATATCGTTCCCCTGCGAACCGCTGCCGAAGATGGTCAGATCGAAGTTCTTGTAGCCAAGGTTCACGTTCAGACCATAGGTGAAATCGGGGTGCGGGTTGCCAATAACCGTCCGGTCAGCATCGGTAATTACGTTATCACCGTTGATGTCGGCAATCTTGAATTTACCGGCCCGGTTGTAGTCACCATAGGGAGCCCAGGCTTTTGCTTCTTCTTCTGACTGGAAGATACCCAGCACTTTATAGCCGAAGAAAGACGAGATGGGCAGACCGGCCTGCGTTACCGTTACAGCCGGTACGCGCGAGCCGTAACCGAAGTAGCGGGTGTTATCGCTTTCGTCCAGTTTCAGCACCTTGTTCCGATAGGTAGCCACGTTAGCGCTGACCCCGTAGCGGAAATCACCAACCCGGTCCCGATAGCTGATCGCCAGATCGACACCGCGGTTCTGCATACTACCTACGTTGAAGGCGGGTACTTCAGCATCGCCCGCCGTGAAGGTAAAGGGCGTCGTGAAGAGCATGTCGGTTGTTTTGCGGCTCCATACGTCGAAGTTCACCTCCAGTTTGTTCGACAGCAGGGTTACGTCCAGACCGATGTTGGTCGAGGCCGTAGCTTCCCATTTGGCATTGGGGTTACCGAAACGACGAATATCGAAACCGGCCGTTGCGGTGCTGGTGCTTCCGTCAATCGGATAGCCCGAGTTGAAGGTGTTCGACTGGTAGGTCGTATACGCGTTGTAGTCACCGATAGCCTGGTTACCCGTCAGACCGTATCCAAAACGCAGCTTCATGTCGTTAACGAAGGCCACGTTGTTTTTAAAGAAATTCTCCTGCGAAATCCGCCAGCCTGCCGATACAGCCGGGAACAGAGCACTGTTCGAAGCCGACAGGAAGCGCGACGATTTATCCTGACGGATGATCCCCTGAATCAGGTACTTATCGCCGAATGCGTAGTTGACTTTACCGAAGATCGAGAACAGCGTATAGTCCTGCTCCAGGCGACCTTCGTTACTGGCCGACGACTGGGTACCCAGATCCAGGTAGCTCTGAATAGCCAGCTGCTCGTTGAAGAAACCGCTCCGGGCCGCGCCGAAGAACTCCTGGTACTGACGGATGGCTTCGGTACCGATGTAGGCATCAACTTTATGAACGGTGTTAAACGTACGCGAGTAGTTCAGGGTGTTGGTCCATACCCACTGGTAGGCATAACGATTCTGGTCGGTCAGGCTATTGTTGAAGCTACCCTCGATGTACTCGGGGTTAGCCCGGCCCAGGTACTTGGCGCGGTCACCATTGGCGTCGATACCAATGGTTGTGCGGGCCGTCAGACCCGAGCTCAGGTCAACTTCTGCGTAGGCATTACCGAATACGCGTAAGCTGTTGTAGCGGTTGTCCTGCTCCCGAAACAGCGTTGCTACGGGGTTGGAGTTGTTACCCAGGTTCAGACCACGGCTACCGGCGAAGTTACCAGCGATATCATAAACCGGCAGCAGCGGGTGGTGCTTGTACGAACCCGATACGGCGTTCTGCTCTTCATTGTTGTTGAAACCACCCTTCCGGCTGCTGTAAGCCACCGTCAGGTTTTCGCCCACGCGAATCCGCTTCTTGATGTTGAATTCGGTATTGGCCCGAACCGAGTAGCGGTCATAGCCGATATACCTAACCGTACCCTGCTGGTTGAAATAGTTGACCGACAGTGCGTAGCGGCCCGTCTCTGAACCACCCGTAGCGCCCAGCTGATAGTTCTGGATGGGCGCCGTACGCGATACCTCATCGAACCAGTTGGTGTTGGCAGAACGGGTAATCGGATAGATGTTGCTCGGCGTGAGCGAGTACAGGTTCGGGTTTACACCAGCCGACCCTTCAGCCCCTTTGCTGGGGAATACATACGCCGGAATCGTTACCTGACCGTTGGTTCCGTAGGTATACTGACCGTGAGACGGTGTTTTGCCAGCGTTTATGTCAGCTAAGTATAAATACCGGCCCAGCTCCTCGGCGTTCAGCACTTCGCCTTTCTTAGCCCACTGCTGCGACCCGTAGTACATATCGAAGGTAACCTTCGAAGCACCGGCTTTTCCTTTCTTGGTCGTGATGATCACAACGCCGTTGGCAGCCCGCGATCCGTAGATCGATGAAGCCGACGCATCCTTCAGCACCTGGAAGGTTTCGATGTCGTTCTGGTTGATCGTACCGAGGTTCTGGGTGGGTACACCGTCAATGATATAGAGTGGATCATTGTTACCAATCGTACCGAATCCACGGATACGTACGGTAGCGCTACCGCCCGGTGTAGCATCGTTGACAACCGTTACACCCGCCACGCGACCCTGCAGCTGCTGGGCCACATCCGTAGCCGGAATAGACAGTAACTCCTTGGTATTCACGGTAGCGACCGCCCCCGTAATGTCGCGCCGTGACTGAGCGCTGTACCCTGTAACAACGACTTCACTCAGCGTCGAAACATCTTCGGCCAGTGTTACATTGATCGTTGTCTGGTTTCCAACCGCCACTTCCTGGGCTTTGTAGCCGATAAACGAAAAAACCAGCACCTGCCCATTGTTGACCGGAATGCTAAATTCCCCACTGGCGTTTGTAGTTACCCCCCGGGTCGTTCCCTTTACGGACACGTTGACACCGGGAATCCCCCCGCCATCGGCCTGGCCGGTTACCCGACCTGTTCGGACGGTGCCTTGTCCGTATCCCACTGTCCCGATGAGTAATAAGCTCATCAGCAGACACAATCTTACTGTAGAACAGAAGATGTTCATCATAAGTGTAGCAATAGTTTAGGTTAAGAATGCGTATTTGTACTTACGCAAAATACCGTATAATTTTCAGTTATATCAATTATAGCTAATTACATATCAGAATAATCTTATTCATAAATAGAAAAACTTTAAAAAATCTTTGATTAGTTCAATAAAATAGTATATATATAGACAATACCTAATTTATAGCTTTCCCCCCAGTCTGCGTAATTCTACCAGCAGCTGGTCGTTGGTTTCCTGGAGGAGCGAAACCCGCTCCGTTAGCTGAAACAGCAGAAATTCCATGTTCCGCAATCGCTCTTCTGTCGTAATGGCAGCCGACGGCGAGTTTAGCTGTTTGAACATAAGTCCTTCGCCCCGGAGTAGCCAGTCGGCGTTGACCTGCGGGTAGGCCAGGAGTATTTTCTCGATCGTATCGTAGCGGGGTTTCAGCCGGCCGTGCAGGATATGGTATACTTTTTCGCCCCGGCGTTCGCCTAGCTGGCGGGCAAACTCAAGAACGCTCACGTTCAGAGCATCAATTAATTCCTGCAGACGCGAATGAATCATAGACGGGCAGTGAAAGGAAGAGATACAACCTGGCAGGCCCCTGCCAGGAACGCATAAACACGGGTAAGGGTAACGATCTTTTTTTACCTATTTACCTGTAAAATTAGACCAACAAATCGCCGGAATGGCTTGGTATTATACGCAAAACTGTGTAAATTTAATGCTATAAACAACACCCTTATAAAAGGCAAAAGGGACCGCAAAATGGGCCCCCTGCTTGAACAGTAAACAACAAATACTAATGAACACACAAAACAAAACCCAACTTTCGACAATTCAAAGCGAAACCGCTCTGAAAGCGAATCAAAAGGTACACGAACAACCAGACGAAGTAACTACTGCGGCCCTGCCCCGGCGTTACAAATACCTGGAAGGACACCCGCGTCAGTATCGCTTCGATGCGAAAGAAGGTGTGTTCAATATCAACGGCACCGAAAAAGTAGGACGGACCCTGACGTTTCAGCCCATTGCCTGGCGGATTTTTACCGATAATATCCTGAACATGGGCACTAAAAACTGGGCGGAGATCTTCTTCATCGACGATAAGAACTGCGTGTCCGCGATCCTGTTCCATGGCTATTCGGTCGACAATATATTCCGGCTGATCGAACCGTTGTACTACGATGATCTCACGCTGGCCGATGTGGTCATCACCGCCGTAGCTGAGAAAAAAGAGAACACCAAAATTCAGCCGCGGGGTGTTTATTACATCGCTACCTTCTCCTATAAAATGGCCGATCCCGCGCAAACGGCTCCGCTGAAACAGTTTGCCCAGGAAACCAAAATCTTCAGGCAGGAGACGCTGACCGACATTGCCAACATCAAAACGGCGATGAACTATTACAACCCGTTCCTGATTACGGCCGACGAACCAGACCTGCTGGCAGCAGGCTAAATCAGTAGGGCGGCTTCAGAAGCTGCCCTATTTGCTTTCCGTATTCTTTCTCTCTCCCCTTCGTTTATGATCATACAACCTCAGGTCAGTACCGATGACGACTACCGGGCGCTGGCGCGGGTGTCGAACTCCGATCTGACACGCCTGAAAGAAGAACACTTGGGCTATGGTACGGGACATCCGATGCGTATTCCGGCGGCCCAGGCCAATTTTGAGAAAGCGAAAGTGTTTGGCCGGGCGTTTCATCAGCATCTGCTCGAACCTGAAACGGTAGGCTCGGTGCTGACGCAGTTGCTGCCCGATCTGGTGCCGGGTCTGTTCGATACCCACTCGCCCGAGCTGGCCCTTCAGCAGACCGACAAGCTGGCAACGCTGATGCAAACCATCCGGCGGGATACGTTTTGCCGACGCTACCTGCGCCTGTCCGAACGCGAACGGGTAATCCTCTGGGATGATCCGGCAACGGGGGTTGGCTGCAAATCCCGCCTGGATATGGTATATACCAGCCCCAAACGACGCAACGCCCTCGTTATCGACATAAAGACCACTTCGGCCCGAACGCAGGCCCAGTTTCTGGAGTCCTGCTATACCTACGACTACGACCGGCAGGCTGCCTTCTACATCGATAGCCTGCGGCATGCCTCAACGGCCGACTGGGCCGATACCCGCCAGTTCAGGTTTGTCTTCGTAGGCGTGATGAAACAGCGCCCCCACCGGTTGTTTGCGGTCGATGCCACGTCTATTCCCGGCTTCATCGACTATGGCCGCAAAAAGTACCGGTTCTGGCTTCGTAAATGGCGCGAGGAGCAACAACTTCCCCAGCCGGCAGGCAGGACAGCCTGGCAAAGCCTGACCGCTTAGCACACAACAGACGCGTTCAGTCGCATTTTAACCCAACAACTCTATGAATGCATCCGTAATCACCCTGACAGCTACTCCGCTTCAGTTCGACTGGGGTACCGACGGGCTTGTTCTGTGGATTGAAGAACTCGACGGGGCCGACAGCCTGGCCAACCAGATGGACGATGTGCTGGATCGGATCGGGTTTGCTATCGAGCTGCAAACCGGTTGGGACCATCGCACCGATCAGAAAACGCTGCATCCGCTGTACGGCTATAAACTACTGCTGCGCGACGCGTCGGGTCTCTGGAACGCCGTCCAGACCGATGAGCACGGGCGATTCAGTGGGCTGCTCCCCCTCCAGGAGATGGACTACGAAATCGCTTACGATAAGGTTATGTGGATGGACTAATAGCAGCCGACAGGCGGCCGAACCCGCTGGCGCCGAATCTGGAAACGGATTCGGCGTTTTTGTTGGTTGCCGGCGCAACCTTCGTGCGCCGGTCTGCATCTTTACCGCAAACGCAACACAGACTCCATGAAAACCATCCTGATGTCCTTCCTGCTGGCGCTCGTACTGCTGACCCCGGCGCTGGCCCAGCGTACCGTCTCTGCTACAGAGATCATCGATAAGATCAACCGGAAACAAACCGTTTCGTACGAGAACGTTACCATAACCGGCGACCTCGACCTGACCAGCCTCGCCAACCGGCGCGAAGTCCGGGATGGTAACTGGCGGGGCGAGTCAGAAGAGTACCTGAGCACGGTGGAGGTACCGCTTACGTTCCGCAACTGCCGGTTCGATGGCAAGTTTCTGGCCTACCGGAGCGAAGAGGGCCGGTTCATGAAGATCAGCAACCGGGTTTACAATGCCGATTTCAACGAAGCCGTCACGATCGAGAACTGCACCTTCAGCGATGACGCGGCCTTCAAGTACTCAGCCTTTCGGCAACAGGCGCAGTTTACCGGCAACACCTTCCGGAACGAAGCCCTGTTCAAATACACCAAGTTTAACTCGGCGGCCGACTTCAGCGGTTCGAACTTCCGGGGCTATGCCGATTTCAAATATACCAAATTTGACGAGCAGGCCCTGTTTGCCAAAGCCCATTTCGACCGCTCGGCCGATTTTAAATACACCAAATTTGACGAAGGCGTAACCTTTAAGTCGGCCCGTTTCGACGGCAACGCCGATTTCAAATATGTTCACTTTCCGCGGCAGACCAACCTCGACGACGTAGCCTTCAACGGAGGCACCGACTTTAAATACACCACCCTCAACGGCCGGCGTTTCTCGCTCGACCGGTAGGCCTCCATCGCCCTGGCCCGGTACGTGATCAACTGGTCTATTCACGTACTGGGCTAAACACCAGTTCTTTTTTATGTGTTAACAAAACGTTACACCAATTCACGCAACGTTTTGAAACGCACAACAAAGATCGTACTGGCCCTGGTCGCCCTGCTGATTATAGCCCGGCTGCTACTGCCTTATTTCGTACTCAAGTATGTGAACAGGACGCTGGCCGATATGGGTGATTACACAGGCCACGTCGACGATATCGACATCCAGCTGATTCGGGGCGCTTACCAGCTCGACGGCCTCCGCATCAGAAAGGTGAACGGCAAAATCAAAGAGCCTTTCCTGTACATGCCCAAGACCGACCTGTCTGTAGAGTGGAAATCGCTCTTCAAAGGCAAGCTGGTTAGTGAGGTAGAAGCGTACGAACCGGAGCTGAATTTTGCCTTCAGCGACGACGAAGCCAGTAATCAGACTGGTGCTGAAGTCGACTGGACGGCCTATCTCAAAAAGCTTCTTCCGATTAACATCAACCGGTTTGCGGTCATCAACGGCAAAATCGATCTGACCAGTCTGGTTACCCAGCCCCGGGCCGATCTGTCGCTCCAGCATTTCAACGCCGAAATCCGGAACATCCGGAACGTAGACGACGCCAACAAGAAGCTGCCTTCGCCGGTAGTCGCCACGGCCGATGCGCCGGGCTATAGCGGCAAAATGGACTTCTCGGCCAATATGAATCTGCTGAAAGTCGTGCCTGACTTCGATTATAACATGCGCTTCACCGACGTGCAGCTGGTCAAAATCAACAACCTGGCCCGCGAATACGCCAACATTGATTTTGAGCGCGGTACCGTAAGCATTTATAGCGAGATGGCTATGCTCGACAGCAAGCTGAACGGCTATCTCAAACCCCTGACCAAAGACATGAAGATCTTTAAGCTCAATGAGCACGAAGGTCGGTCGGTGGGGCGGTTCTTCACCGAACTGCTGGCGCAGGGCGGAACGGCGGTCCTGAAAAATCAGCGGCTCGATCAGGTAGCTACGCGCATCCCGCTCAACGGCACCATCGATGATGTAAAAACGGCGGTCTGGCCCACGATCTTCGGCGTACTCCGCAACGCGTATATCGAAGCCTTCCGGGGCGAGTTCGACAACAATATTACCCTACAGGATGCGCTCAAGGACTTTAAAGACGATTTTAAAGCCAAACGCGCAGAGCGGAAGGCCGAGCGACAGGAAAAGCGTGAGGAGCGAAAAGCCGAGCGCAAAGCCAAACGGGAGGCCCGCAAGGAAGAACGACAGAAAGCGGACTAACCCCAGCCTGACTAACGAAGCATGGCGCTAACTACACCGGTTCGTGTGGCCAGCGCCATGCTTCGTTACAGGCCTTAGGGTCGGCGCTGGTTCATGGTGTCTTGCCGGGCACCCGATGCGGTTCGGCGGGGGGTGTACTCCCGCTTGGTACCCCGGCCACTCGCTTTTTCCTTCCGGTAGTAGGGGTTACTGTTGTTCTCATCCTGCAACTTGGTAGACAGCGGATGGTCGGGAAGCGGGCGCGCTGGTGCCGTGGCCGATGCGGGCTTTGCCGTTGCGGCAGTGGCTGATCCTGAGGCAGCCTTTGTAGAACCCGTTTGTTTAGGCGATTGCGGGTCAGCCTGCGCCAGCGATACGGCCAGGCATGCCCCTATCAGATACGTAATCATAACGTGTTGGTTGGTTGTATTCTCAGATGCTAATGCGTATTACCGTATGGTATCGACCCGGGTAGCTCCGCCACGACGGAGCGAGTCGGGCCGGAGCCTGCGTTGTTTCCGGTTTTTGGGCAGAGTGGTGTCCAGACCGGTTTCCATCTGCATGCGTTCCTGGCGGGTTCGGCGCTGCATCTTCGGCCGAACCGGGTTAGCCGGTCGCGTTTCTTCGGTCGAGGTCGACTGCTGCATGGTAGGCGACTGGTTGCTCTGGGCCGAAGCAGCCCCCAGTACAGCCAGGCTAAACAGGGTGGTGAAAAACAGGGTGCGTTTCATAACGTTGATCGTTGCGTATACCTGTTTAACGAACGGCCCGGCTATAAGGTTATTCGTCCGGGCGGGTGGCTCCCAGGATCGCTTCGGTATCGGCACCCAGCTGGGGCGCGGGCCAGGCCGGCCGGGCGGGCGTGGCCGAAAACTTGAGCGGAACGCCGATGCTCCGAAACGAACCCGCTACCGGATGCTGCTGCGTCACGATCATCTGCCGGGCCGACAGCTGCGGATCGCGGTCGAGTTCGGCCAGCGTATAAACGGGGGTGATCAGCAGGTCGTTGTCCAGCCCGAAACGGGCCCAGTCGTCGCGGTCTTTCTCCCGAAACAAAGCCCCGATCCGGGTTTTGAACGAATGGAGCTGCTCCTGGTCCGATGGCAGCAGAAAACCCAGCCAGTCGGGCTTATTGACCAGCCTGCAGAATTTTTGCCAGAACTTCGGCTCCAGCGCACCGAGGGCTACGTACCCACCATCCCGACAGCCATATACGCCGTAGTTGGGTAAGCCCCCCGACAGCGGCAGCTGCCCGCGCGCCACCGGCCCGGACGTCTCGTGGTCGGCACCGCCCGACTGAAGCGCGTAAGCCGCCGACAGCAGCGGCATCACCGCATCGGTCATCGAGACGTCTACGTGCTGCCCTTCGCCGGTTCGCTGGCGGGCGTAGAGCGCGGCCAGCGTAGCCATAACGCAGCCGTACGAACCGCCCGCGATATCGGCCAGCTGAACGCCGGGAACGACGGGTGGCTCGTCAGGATGGGTCCCGGTCAGACTCAGCACGCCCGACAGCGCCAGGTAGTTAAGATCGTGCCCAGCCAGGTGAGCGTACGGGCCGGTCTGGCCAAAACCGGTAACGGACACGTAGATAATCCGTGGATTTTCGGCGCGGGCGTGGGCGTACCCAAGACCCAGCCGGTCGAGATAGCCCGGCCTGAACTGTTCTACCACCACATCGGCCGTTTTTACCAACTCCATAAACCGGGCCTTTCCGTCGGGCGTCTGGTAGTCGAGCAGGACACTGCGCTTTGATCGGTTATAAGCCAGGTAATGAGCCGATTCGCCGTTCAGATAGGGCGGAAACGACCGTACATAGTCGGGAGCATCGGGTAGTTCTATCCTGATCACCTCGGCGCCCATATCGGCCATCAGCATGGTACCGAGCGGTCCCGGCAGCAGGCGCGTCAGGTCCAGAATCCGCAGACCCAGCAGTGGTCCGGTAGTCGGTTTTCGATCAGTCATGGGTAGGTATCAACAGAGCGCCCCGGCGGGTATCGAGCGGTGTAGACGCGTGCTACAACCGCTGCTCCTGCCGGGGCGCTCCACGTAGTAACGATCAATGGGTTATAACTCCCGGATTTTCACGTCGCGGTACCATACCTTCTCTTCGGGGCTATGGTTTTGCAGGGCTATTTTTCCTTTGGCATGGGGCGTTGCATAGGGCCAGCTTGCAAATTTGCTTTTAGCCAGCCGGGCTTTCCAGTCGTCGGAGCCGTATTCATACTCGACAACTTTTTTGCCGTTCAGGTAATGCTCCACATGATTGTTGTTGACCAGGATACGGCCTTTGTTCCACTCGCCTATGTTCTTGAGCGTGTTTTTATCCGCCGGCGGCACCATGTCGTAGGCGGCTCCGCTGAGCTGCTTGTCATCGAGCTTCATGAGCTTACCGTCTTTGTCTTTCCACTCATAGCCGCGATCGTCGATGACCTGGTATTCCGGGCCAGACATGTAGGTGCTTTTGATGTCGGGGCTGTCGATCACTTTATAGATCACCCCGCTGTTCGATCCTTTCGGAATCTTGAACTCAAACTCCAGCTCGAAATTTTCGTATTCCTTGTCAGTTACCAGGTCGCCCCCGGTACCGTCGGGGGTGAGGGCGCCGTCTTCGACGTACCAGCCCACCACACCCGTTTTGTGGTAGCTGTGCCAGCCTTTGATGGCTTTTCCGTCAAAGAGCGATGTCCATTTACCGGGTTTTTCGGCAGGAGGGGTAGCCGCCAGCATGGTTCCCAGCAGCAGCGATGAGATGAATAAGGTTTTCATAGGCATTCACGAGTTAACCGGGTAAAGGTATAAAAAAAGGGAGTGGGCACTGGCGCTTTGCAGGACCGTTTGATCGTACAAAGCACCAGTGCCCACTCCCTTTACTTCTCCGGGCCTAGCTCGCCATGTCGCGGGCGGCTTCCGGATCGTTGTAGGTACGATCGAGGCCGTCGGTCGATTTCTGATCCGAGCGATCGGGGCCAGACACCATGTCCTGGGCCGTAATGCTGCTCTCGTCCATCATTTCGCGGGGTTGCTGCCGGGCTTCCTGGCCTTCTTCGGGCCGCTCGCCGGGCTGGTATTCGTCGGCGTCGCGGGCGTTTACGTCGTAGGGATGGGCCGAATCGCCGGTGTCGGGTTTTTCGTCCATGCCTTCGTCGTTCGGTCCCGCCGACATACCTTCATACTGGTTGCCGGGAACGGCTTCGCCGGGGGCAACGTCATCGGCCGACAGGATACCAGCGGCTCCCGACGTGAACGTAACGAAGCCAGCGCGGGCGTTGATTTCGTGCGACCGGTCGGGTTGGTCCGGCTCCTGGATTTCGGGTTCGTCGGGCGAGGGCTGGCCGGGCAGATCCGGAATTTCGGGACCCGGCACCGGATTGTAGGGCGGGGTTTCCGGAATACCCGGTACGGGCTGCATCGGGTCCGGCGTACCCGGCGTGGGCGGAACCATGTCGGCCCGCACGCTGTAGGTTTCGGCTTCGTACCCATGAATCGGGAATTGGTTCCTGGGCATATAGCTGCCGTTGCCTACCTGCCACATGCCGAATGCATGCGTTGGCGTAGCGTCCTTTCCGGCGTCGGTGCGGTCATTGTCAGGCTTGTCTTCTGACGACAGGCCCGTGTTGACCGTCGATCCGGCGTCGGGATTGCCGGTGATGTTACCTACGGCAATCGGGTCATTGGGCATCACGCTCGGGTCAATGACGTTCCCCGCCCGCAGCGCAGCTTCCGAATTTTCGTATTTCTTTTTGTCGTCGCCCATCAGTGCCCGTTCTTCGTCGGAGCCGACCCGGATGCGGGGCATATCGTCGGACACATCGTCTTCGGTGTCGCCCATGGGCGTCAGTTTGCCGTCAACGAGTTTAACCATATTGGTTTCGGCCTGATCGGCACTGAACATGGTTTCGGCATGTTCGCTCGATACGATATCGGCCTGTTGCGCACCATCGCTGAGATTTGCGTTGTTTTCCATACCCGTTGTGAATGTTTAAGGTCTATGGAAAACCAGCGGGAGCGGAAAAGGTTTGGGGCCGCATCGCCGGGTGGTCCGATCGGCCCCGCAAACCAGTTGCCTAGCCGCCGTTGTATCGAACTCTATACCAGGGCGTCGAACAGAATCTCGGCGGGGTGCTGGGCGTGCCGACCCGTTCCGTCTTTGATCTGGTGCCGACACGAGGTACCGGCGGCCGAAATAATAACCCGGTCGGTCGTTTGCCGCACGGCCGGAAACAGCACCAGTTCGCCAATCTGCATCGACAGCTCGTAGTGCTCTGTTTCGTAGCCGAATGAGCCTGCCATACCGCAACAGCCCGACGGAATCAGCTCAACGGCATAGTTGGCAGGCAGCGACAGCACCGTCTTCACCGGCTCCATAGTCGAGAGGGCTTTCTGATGGCAGTGGCCATGTACTTTCACCTGCCGGGCATCGGTCGTGAACCGAGTCCGGTCAACGCGACCCGCTTCGGCTTCGCGGGCGAGCCATTCCTCGAACAGGAATGTATGCTGAGCCATTCGCCGGGCCTCGGCCTTCAGTTCGGCGGGCACCAGATCAGGGTATTCGTCGCGGAAGGTCAGGATGGCCGACGGCTCCAGCCCAACGAGCGGGGTATCGGCCGAAACGAGGTCGCGCAGGCCGGTCACGTTCCGAATGGCAAGGGCCCGGGCGTCTTCGACCAGTCCTTTCGACAGATAGGTCCGCCCGCTTTCAGCGTGGTCCGGCAGGGAAACCGTATAGCCCAGCCGCTCCAGCAGCTGAATGGCTTTCTGGCCAACCGACAGATCGTTGTAGTTCGTAAACTCGTCGAGAAACAGGTGCACAACGCGGGGAGCTGTCGTGCCGGCGGCAGGTGCCAACTTGGTGCGCCCTACCGCCTTTTTGGCCCACGCCCGTACGGTGGTATGGCCCAGCTCCGGCATGGTACGGTCCGGATGAAAGCCTACGGTGCGGTTGGCTATCCGGCGCAGGGCTGGCGTGTTATAGATAGCGTTGTAGGCCCAGGGCGCCAGACTGGCCAGCGACATCAGCCGGGAGAAATTTCCAACCAGCCGCGCCCGCATCGGAACGCCTTTTTCCCGATACTGCTGCTGGGTAAACTCGGCCTTCATCCGGGTCATGTCGACGCTGCTGGGGCACTCCGACTTGCAGGCCTTACACGACAGACAGAGGTCGAGCACGTCTTTTACGGCTTCGTAGTCATGATCCGTCGGCTTGCTCTGCCGGCTGTAGAAATGCCGGAGCATGTTGGCGCGGGCCCGGGTGGTGTCGCGCTCGCGCCGGGTAGCCATGTAGCTCGGACACATGGTGCCGCCCGAGAGGTGGGTTTTGCGGCAGTCGCCGGAGCCCGAGCATTTCTCGGCCAGTTCGAGCAGACCGCCGTCTTTCGAGAAGTCAAAAATGGTTTGGGGCTGCGGAATAGGCGTATCGGCTTCCGACCGCAGCGACTCGTTCATGGCGGGTGTATCGACCACCTTACCGGGGTTGAACGTGTTATGCGGGTCCCAGAGTGCTTTTACGTCTTTGCAGAGCTGGTAGTTTTCGGGGCCCAGCATGAACGCAATACACTCGCCCCGCAGCCGACCGTCGCCATGCTCGCCGGAGAGCGAACCGCCGTATTTTTTCACGAGCTGGGCCGTATCCATCAGCAGGGCGCGGAACTTCTGCCGTCCTTCGCCCGACTTCAGGTTGATGAGCGGCAGCGCATGAATCTCGCCCGCCCCGGCATGGGCCGAATACTCCAGCCTCAGGCCGTGCTGCTCCCAGGCCATCCGGTCCAGCTCATCGATGTAGTCGGGCAGGTCGCGCACGTCAACGGCCGTATCTTCAATAACGTTGGCCGGCTTATCGTCGCCGGGAATGTTGTACATGATGCTCAGCCCCGCCTTGCGCAGCGCCCACGGCTTTTTGGTGTCGGCATCGAACAGAATTGGGTAGGCATAGCCGAGCCCCTTCTGCTGCAGCGCCTTCACGAAGGCCGTTGCCTGTTGCTGCACCCCCGCTGCCGTATCGTCAAAGAACTCGACCATCAGAATCGCCTTGGGGTCGCCCTCAACGAACGCCCGGTTCTTGGTTTGCTCGATGTTGGTTTTGGTCAGTTGCAGGATATAATCATCGACCAGCTCGGAAGCCGCGCACCGGTGGTCAAGGGCAACCAGGTTGGCTTCGAGCGACTGCCGGATGGTGTCAAAATGGGCGCAGACCAGGGCCGTTTCGGCGGGCGGCAGCGGCAGCAGGTTCAGTTTGGCTTCGGTAATGAAGCAGAGCGTTCCTTCCGATCCGGCAATGAGTGGCGCGAAGTTGAAATAGGGCGAGGGCGCAGACGCCGTATCGTTCTCCTGTTCCCACATCGATACCAGCGCGTCCAGCGCGTAGCCGGTATTTCGGCGGGTAACGGTTGGTTTGGGATACCCATCGCGGATGTGCTGACGAATGTCGGGCTGGCTGAGCCAGTCGCGAAACTGGGTATACAGGCGCTGTTCGAGCGGGCTGACCACGTTTTCGCCCCGGCACTTGGCCTCGAAGGCATCGCGGCTGAGTGGGCCGAAGGTAACCTCGGCTCCGTCGCTGAGTACGGCGCGGACTTCGAGGAGGTGATCGCGGGTGGTGCCCCAGATGATGGAATGCAGGCCACACGAGTTATTGCCGATCATGCCACCAATCATGGCCCGGCTGGCGGTGCTGGTTTCGGGGCCGAACAGCAGTCCGTGTGGGCGAAGCTGGGCGTTGAGGTCATCGCGGATCACCCCCGGCTGTACCCGAACCCACCGCTCGGCCGCGTTGATCTCCAGCACCTGCCCGAAGTATTTGGAGATATCGACCACGATACCACTGCCTACCACCTGCCCGGCCAGTGAAGTACCGGCCGCCCGCGGAATCAGGCCTAAGCCGTTCGTCTGCGCAAACCGCAACAGCCGCTTAATGTCGGCCGGGCTTTTGGGCAGCGCTACCGCCACGGGGATTTCCTGATAAACCGACGCATCGGTGGCATACAGAAGCCGCTGGGCCGTATGCGCCGGCGATTCATCGAAATACAGGTCGCCCTCGAAGCTGGGCAACAGACTGGCAAAGGGCACTATAGACGGAAGACGGAACATGCGTAACGGGGATCAATCGACCCCTAAAAGTACGAAGAAACTGACGTTGAACGGTTGCCTGGCCTGCGCATCAACCCTAGTTACACCAAACGCGCGCCGGCCGGATACGAGGATGTTACCTGTATCCGGCCGGCGCGCGTTATCAGAAAAACCAGCGGTCGCCTGTTAGTTGATCGACACGCTACCGCTGCTGGCTGAAATATTGACGGGAATACCGCCCCCGTTGAGTTTGCCGCGCACCCGGTCCTTTTCGATGTCTCCTTCAAAGCGAGCCAGCCGCTCGGGCATGTTGACCCGGTTACCGCTCAGGTTCAGGTCCAGTCCCTTATCCAGTGGCATCTGTACCCGAACGCTGCCGGCCGTGGTGTTCAGCCGAACGTATTTACCGAGCTGGCTTATGCTTACTTCTACACTGCCGGCGCTGGTACTGGCGTCGATACTGCCGGCCACGTTGGCCAGCCGAATCGAACCGCCCGACGTGCCGGCTTTGATGTCGCCGTCGAGGTCGCGGCCCCGTACGCTGCCCCCGCTGGTCTGGGCGTCGATATCCCCCTTGAGGCCGTTGAGTTCAATGCTGCCACCCGACGTATGCAGCCGCATATCGCCCGACGATTCGCTGGCGTGGATGCTGCCGCCCGAGGTTTGCAGGTCGAGGATGCCCGCCGTGCTCCGGCAACGATCGAGGTGGATGCTGCCACCCGAGGTCTGACCATTGATATCGCCCTGTACATCGTTCAGGTGCAGGCTGCCGCCACTGGTCCGGAAGCGCTGTTTGCCGCTGATGCCCGCCAGCCGGATGCTGCCGCCCGACGTACGCAGGTCCGTTGTTACGTTGCGGGGGGTGTAGAACTTGAAGCCGATGCTGAGGCTCCGGTTCCAGCGGTCGCGGTCGTTATTCCGGCGCTTGGCGATGGCCACGATGGTGCCGCCTTCCTGCGTAATGGTTATGTCATAGTCTTTCAGGCGTTCTTCGATCTCGGCTTTGTCGAGGTTGTTGCGGCCGTTCCAGTTGTTGGGGCGCACGTACATTTCTACCTTGGCGTTCCGGTCGGTACCGCCTTCGATCGTCAGGCTTCCGCCCGATGTTTCGGCCCGTACGGCGTTGATATTACCCGAAAACGTTTTGATCTGGAACGGCTCTTCCCGATCCTCGCGGTGGGTATCGAGAGCAAAGGTGGGTAGACTTAGGGTGGCTGCGCTGAGCAGGGTCAGGAAAAACTGGCTGCGTTTCATGGCTGATGGTTTGTTTTCGAAGGAAAGATGCGTTTCGGTAACAGAAGGTTGCACGGCTACTTACCGATTATTCACCGGTGCGGACTTCCAGCCGGTACCCGACCCCGTGTACGGCTACGATGCGCACCGCCGGGTCGGCCTGTACGAGCTTCCGCAACCGCGAAACAAACACATCGACGCTTCGCCCAACGATAATGCCTTCGTCTTCCCAGACCGCTTTCAGGATGGCGTCGCGCTCCAGCACCCGATTGGCATGTTGTACGAGGAGCCGCAGCAGCTTGGCCTCGCGGTAGGTCAGGTTCTGCTCGGTACCGGCCGTCCGGAGCGTCTGCCGCCCCAGGTCGAGAACCGTGTTGCCGAAGTGTACCTGATCGGGGTTTACGTTGGTCGGTTCAGCGGGTCTCGTTTGTGTCGATACGGTGGTCTGCGGAGCCACGGCGCGTTGCCAGGACATATACAGCAGACCAACCAGCAGCCCCCCGACCGCGAGTAGCCAGCCCGTATGGGTACGCGGGGCGGGCGCGGCCGGAGGAGCCAGGGTGACCTGTAAGGTATAACAGCCAGCCCGCCTGGCCCGGCCGCTACAGGGTACCGGTTGGTTATCCATCAGATCGGTGACGCTGTAGCCCAGTTGCACCTGGCCCGTAGTACAGTCCAGCACCACTACGTCGTAGGCCTCGGTGATCCGGTGCAGCCGGAACGACGCCTGCAACAGGGCGGGCAGGGTGTCGTAGTCAAACGCCTGGGTCAGCTGGAGCCGAAACGTATGCGGGCCCGTCCGCTGTACCGGCAGGATGCGCGAGGTCGAGTCGCCGGCCGCGCGCAGCAGATGATGCGCTGTCCGGCGCAGGGCCAGGTTTACGTTGTCGTCCCGGCTGCGGGCTTCCGAGGGTGAACCATCGGGGGTAGCGCCGATAAACTGCGCAAACAGCAGCGCCAGGCCGAGCAGGCAGGCTCCTCCTGTCAGAACGCGCCTAAGTGGGGCAGCAATGGATAACCCTTTCATGGCAGCACTAATCTAGCAATTGTCGTTCCGCCTGAACCAGCTTATCAAGGGGTCAAACGGTTTTAGTCGTATTACCTGCTGGGTACGCCGACCACCAGCCTGGGCTTTCGCATCGCCCGCCAGATCGATGACCAGTTCGTCGCCCGCCCGGGCCACCGGCATCAGCTCCTGCAGCTGAACCGAATAGACATCGTGGGTGTCGTTCGATGCGCCCTGCCGGATGATGGTGCCCGCCCGCCGGAGGTAGACCCGAAACGGCAGCGGTTTGTGGTTGGCACTGGCCGGATCGCCGTGCACAACGGCCAGCACCCCCCGGGTATACATGGTGAACGACTCGATGTTGAGCGGGTGGCCGTTCAGGGTGATTGGGTTGCAGTACAGACCCGCCGGTTGCTGCTGCGCCCAGACAGCCTGAGCGCAGATAATCAGGCCCAGCAGCGCAACTCTAAAAGGGGTTGTTACAGACTTCATGGGGTGAGTGTTATCCAGACAGTTATTGAACCAGAATTTCATTATGGGGCAGCGCATACCGGTTGTCGACGGTGAGTAGCACGATACGATCGCCTTTCCGGCAGCTGGCCAGCACCCGCTGAAGGGGCAGTTTCTGAAACGTATGGCCGGCATACATGCGCAGGGTTCCCGTCGATTTGTCGCGGATGGCTACCTTGAACCCGATTTTGTCGATGGCCCGGGTTGCTGTCGGCGATAGGGCTACGGTGCGAACGGTCAGCTCGCCCGTGGTTTTGGCCGACAGGCGGCACCTTCCGGTCGTTGTGTACTGATCGACCAGCATGCGGTTGCCCACGAAAGCGGCCGAGCAGGTGTTAGGTTGTTGAGCAAAAGTCAGGCCAGGCGCGGCACACGCCAGCCCGATGAGCAGTAAGCAAGCTGTTGTCTTCATCGGTCTTGTCCATTGGGTGATGAAGCAAATGTAGCCCACCGTACTCCGCACGCTGTCAATAGGCTGTAAAACCTTGTAAAGGAAATGTAAAAGTATATTTTATTACTGATTTCCAACGGGCTGCGGCACTAGTCTCGGGATGGGAGAGGCCAGACTACAGATGGGTGCGATAGTGGCCTCCGGGCGACATCAGCCTCCGGACAGGAGACGCAATGGCCAGGCCGCCGGGCGGTTGCGTCTCTACGTTAGTCAGATTTCAGGGACTGGACGGGGTTGGTCAGGGCAGCTTTCAGGCTTTGGAAACTGACCGTCAGCAGGGCGATGCCAACGGCGATGGCGCCTGCCAGGGCAAACATCCACCACTCGATCTCGATCTTGTAGTCGAAATCCTGGAGCCACCCGCTCATGATATACCAGGCCAGGGGCGATGCAATGAGCAGCGCGATGAGCACCAGCCGAACAAAATCCGCCGAAAACAACCCAACAATATGGCGGGTCGAGGCACCCAGCACTTTACGAATGCCGACTTCTTTTGTGCGCGACTCGGCCATGAACGCCACCACCCCGTATAACCCCAGGCAACCGATCAGGATGGCGATACCGGCCAGCAACCGGAACAGCAAAAACAACCGCTCTTCGTTGCGGTAAAAGTCATCGATGGCTTCGTCGACGAACTCGTAGGTGAAAACAAAGTCCGGGAATGTGGCGGTCCATGCCTTCTCAACGGTGCTTACTAACCGACTGATGGCCTCCGTTCCGCCGGCCTGGGTCGACAGCTTGATGCTCAACTGGCCATAGGTGTCGCGCAGGGTCGTTATCGCGCAGGGCTGCGTTCGCTGATGCAGCGAGAAGGTATTGAAGTCTTTGACAACGCCGACGATCGGTTTTTTGGTGGAGCTGCCGCCCAGGGTTATGAATGTGCCGATCACCTGCTGCGGATCGCGCAGACCCAGCTTGTTGACGAACGATTCATTGACAACCACTTCGCGTATGGTATCGGCCGGCTGATGAATACGGCCTGCCACCAGGGTTAAGCCGTAGGTACTGAAGTAGGCGGTATCGGCCGGACGCATCACCAGCGAAAAATCAGCCTCCTTATCGGCATTGCCATACCGAAAGCTGGTCCACCAGTTCCCGACGGCCGACGGTGTCGACAGGCTGTAACTCACCGACTGGATAGCGGGCTGACCAGCCAGCCGGGCCTTCAGCGTTTCGAGTTGCCCCGTTTTAGGCCCGTCGGGTAAGGGTACCGTCAGCACGGCGTCTTTGTTATACCCCAGGTCGGCCGACCGGAAATACTGCATCTGGCTGTAGGCCACGATGGTACCGATGATCAGCAGCTGCGACACGGCGAACTGCCCTACAATCAGGCTCCGGCGCAGGGTTAGCTGGCTGCCCCCCACCGATCGTATGCTTCCTTTCAGCGCCAGCACCGGCTGATAGCCCGACAAGACCAGCGCCGGATAGAACCCGGCCAGCAGGGTTGTGCAAACCGCCAGGCCGGCCAGAAACGCCAGGATGACGGGCTCGAACAGCACCGCCTGCGTGAGCCGGACGTCGAGCAGCCCGACAACGTAGGGCAGCGACAGGTAGGCCACCAGCAGCGCCAGCAGCACCGCCAGCCCCGTCAGCAGACCCGTTTCGCCCAGGAACTGCCGCACGAGCTGCGCCCGTGAACTACCCAGCACTTTCCGCACTCCGACTTCTCTGGCGCGACGAATAGCCTGCGCCGTAGCCAGATTAACGAAGTTGATGCAGGCCGTAACCAGAATAAACAGCCCGATCAGCGTCATGGCCCAGATGGTTTGTCGGCTCACGGTCCGGTTGGCAAAGTTGCCGGTGCGGGTGTCGACATGGATCTGGGTGAGGGGCTGTAGCTCGTAGCGAAGGCGTTTGGCGTCGTCGGGTTTGTGGTATTTGTTGGTGAACCCGACCAGTTGCCGTTCCATAGCCGCCGGTGTCCGGGTCTCGGGCAGCATCAGGTACAGCTGCGCCTGGCTCGAGTTCGACCCCCAGTCGTCCCAACGGGTGTTGGCGCCAAACGTTTTCAGCGAGGCCAGTGACAGCATCAGCTCGAAAGGAAGGCTGCTGGTAGCCGGTGGTGCCTGTACGATGCCCGTTACCACAAAATCCATCCGGTTACTCAACCGAATCGTCTTGCCCATCGGGTTGGCCGTACCGAAGTATTTCTGCGCCATCCGCTCCGACAGCACCACTGTGTTGGGGTTCGAGAGGGCGGTTTCTGCGCTTCCTTTTTTCCAGCGGTAATCAAACATCCGGAAATAGGCTGGTTCGATAAACGCCATGACACCGGCGGGCTCGTCGAACTTGTTGCCATTCGCAGCCCGAACCACCCCTTCAACTTCGTGAACCAGGGTAAGCTGACGACCTATGTCCGGGAAGTCCGTTCGCAGAGCCGCCAGTATTGGCAGCGGCACCCCTACGTTACGCTGGTCGTCTTCAGCATCGGTATAGTACGTGATGAGCCGGTACAGGCGGTCGGCCTGGGTATGATGCCGGTCGTAGCTCAGCTCATACCGGATGGCCAGAAACAGCAGCAGGCAACAGGCCAGCCCCAGCGTTAAGCCGACAACGTTGATGAACGTATAATTCCAGTTGCGACGCAAAGCCCGCAGAGCCGTGGTCAGGTAGCTACGCAGCATAGTGGTAAAAGAGAGGAAGGCAACGAGAAAAGCTATACGTCGGACAACGCCACGAGTTCTTCCATTTCGGCTTTCAGTTGCCGCTTCACGTCTTCCAGCAGTTTCCGGAGGCCGCGCTCGCTGTTATCGCGAATCGTAGCCGAGCGTTCCACGCTGCTGTCCTGTCCGTCGGCTTTGAAGGTAAACCGCACTTTAAGCCGTCCTTCGGCCAGGTCTTCTTCAACCGTTTCCTGATACGGAATCCGGTTGTTGGCCACTAGGGCTACGGTATTGGTCCGACCGGAAGCGGACGGTTGCCGAACATCCGCCACTGCCTGGCTGAACCGACTATCTGATGGGCTACGCTGATCGGGGTCTTGCATGGCCACGTCGAGCGAGTCGAGCACGTGTTTCTCCAGCGCCTGCACCTCCGCCCGGCTCATGTGACGCACATCGAACGAACGGCTGTAATGGACCGATCGGTCGTCATCCCGAATGTCTACCCGAATCTGTAAGCGCCGACCGTCGGTCGTTACGTTTTTGTTGTAGGAACTGCGTTGTGCCAGGGCTCCGAAACTGACCGTAGCAAAGAAGAGAAGTAGCAGCGTTCTCATGAGTATCAATTAATTAGAGTCGATTTACGGAACAGAAGCGAGCATATAGGCTATTCACCGCCACGATCATGCCACACCTGATAAATAGCTGTTGGACAGATCATTAGCAAAACTCTACATCCCCAAAACGTCCGATATCGGACAGTTTCGTACGACAGCGGACAATCAGCCAGCACTCCTCAACAAGGCCACCCATCGACCTGATAACCAGTCACGTAGAAACCGTTTTACAGGCGCGGCTACCAGGCAGGCTTATAGTTCATACGCTATCCCCTCCTATACAGGCGGGAGACGCGGCCACCGGGCGGTTATGTCTCTACGTTTCGGACCGCAGCGATTGAACGGGGTTTGCCAGGGCGGCTTTTATACTTTGAAAACTGATTGACATCAGAGCAATACTGACCGACACCAAACCTGCCAGCGCGAAAAACCACCACGTCAGTTCGGCTCTGTAGGCAAAACCCTGTAACCACTGCCCCATCACATACCAGGTTAGCGGACTGGCAATGACAATAGCGACTGCCACCAACTGTAAAAAGTCTTTACTCAATAGGGCTACGATACTTGTCACCGAGGCTCCCAGTACCTTCCGAACCCCAATCTCCCGGGTACGCTGTATCACCACGTGGGCTATGAGTCCGTACAGCCCCAGGCAACAGATCAGGATGGCAACGCCAGTGAACACGTTGACGAGTCGGGCAACCAGCGTTTCTGTTTCATAAAAGGCAGCAACCTGCTCGTCCAGAAACTGATACTCGAAGACGTCGGCCGGGTACAGACGCTGCCAGACTTCCTGAATACGCTGCATGGTTTGTGGCCTGGTACGTCCCGAAATTTGGATACCAGCCTGTGCATACCAACTGCTCTGGCTGGCAATCAGGCAGGGGGCGATGGGCTCCCGCAGCGATTTCTCGTGGAAGTCTTTTACCACCCCTACGATAGGTAACGGCACCGGCGACAGGTGATACTGGAGCGTCTTGCCCAGCACCTGTTGCGGATCGCGGAAGCCTAGCTTATGCAGCAGGGTTTCGTTAATCAGGTATTCACGGATGGTGTCGCTGGACGCTATGTTCCGGCCAGCCAGTAACGTTAGGCCATACGTGGCGAGGTAGTTGGCATCAGCCAGCCGGTCTCTGACGGGGTAGGCTTCCCAATCGGCGCGGCCGTTGAACCGAAACTGTCCGCCAAATAGCTGCGCGCTGGCCGGAGCGCGGTGGCTGAAGCTGATCGAACGCACATCGGGATACGAGGCCAGCTGTTGCTGAAAGGCTTCTCTTGCCGATTTTTCGCGGTTGGGTAGTGCCACGACAACAACGTTGTTTTGGGTAAATCCCAGATCGGCCTTTTGGATGTACCGAATCTGACTCGCCACCACTACCGACGCCACCAGAAGAGCCTGACAAACAACAAACTGCGCCACCACCAGTACCCGCCTGACGGTTAAGCCCGCCCCCGTTGCCGATAGTCCTTTACCACGCAGAGCCGCCCATGGTGCAAACCCCGATAGTACCAGTGCCGGATAAGCACCCGCCAGCAAAACCACCGACACAACCAGCCCCCCAACACCGACTGCGGTGAGCCAGTCGGGCCGGAGCGACAAAGGCAGCTTAACCCAATCGGCAAAAGCCGGAAGCAATCCCGCCACCAGGAGCAACGCCAGCCCCGCTGCCACTCCCGTAATCAAAGCCGTTTCGAGCAGAAACTGCCCGATTAGTTGCCAGCGTGAACTACCGAGCGTTTTACGGATACCCACTTCTTTACGGCGCCGGAGTGCCTGTACGGTAGCCAGATTAACAAAATTGATACAGGCCGCCAGCACCAGTAGCCCGCCAATGGTTCCTAATGCCCACAGCAACGATGCCCGAATGGTTTCGCCCCCCCTTTTCACATCGGTATGAATAGCACGCAGGGATTGCAGGTGAAACTGAAATACGTGTGCATCGGCACCATAGTGTTTCTTAGACAGCGCCGGAAACGAAGCCTCCAGACTGGCCGCTGCCTCGGGCTGACGAAGCTTTACATACAGCCGGTTGGTGCTGTTGAGCCAGTACCAGCCGGTTTCGTCATACTCTGGAATGAGTTGTTTAAGGGTACTCATCGAAATAAACAGTCCCAGATTTGTATCTGTCATTAGGGGCGGATCAGCCAGCACTCCCGTCACTGTAGCCGCTACGCTGTTGTTGAGCGTCATGCGCCGGCCAATCGGGTTGGTATCACCAAAGTATTTTTTCGCCCAGGATTCGGTTAGAACTACGCTGCCGGGTTCGCGAAGAGCCGTCCTCGAATCGCCCCGTAGCCAGGTATAACTGAGTATGTCGAACCACTCCGGCTCCGCCAGACCAGTTCCCTTATGTTCCAGAAACCGCACGGGTGCCGTGGCGCCGGGTTGACGAATACTGACCGTCAATTGTCGGTTCATAATCAGGAAGGCCGCCTGCTCAACTTGTGGGTAATCGCGCCGGAGCGTTTGGGCCATCGGCAAGGGCGATTCTGGATTGTACTCGATCGTGCCGTCGGCGAGGTGCAAATCCGTATTGACCCGGAACAGCCGATCGAGCTGCGCATGATGCCGATCGACACTCAAGTGATGGCGCAGAAACACAAAAATCAAAAGACCACCCGCCATACCGATAGTCAGGCCAACGGCATTGATGAACGTATAATTGCGCTGTGCCCGCAGGTTCCGCCAGGCAATTCTGAGGTAGTTGGTTAGCATATAGGGCTAGTCCTTGTTGCAGCGCCAAGGTACGGATATCACTAGCGCACAGCCTGTTAAAAAAAGTTAAGCTGACCAGAAGGCTACATTCACTCGATACCGATGCGGGCCAACAAATCCGGCCACAGCGTGGTGGCGCGACTTTAAGTTGTGCCACCACGCTGCTACCAACGGCTCACTTCGCTTTGCGGACGTAGATGTTGCCGTGCATGTTTTTCATCATGACTTCGGGGCCGCCGTTGTTGATCTTGCCGTACACCCAGTCCTCGACCGAAACCCGGTACATGCCGCCCTGGCTGGTGCGGGTAGCTTTGGGCTGGCTTTTTTCGACGTCGATGTCGAAGTCGCTGAACACCTCGCCCATGTCTGATTTCAGCTTTACGTTGGCTTTCATCGAAGCCGGAAACGTAACGTCGACGCGGCCATTCAGCGTCGAGAACGCCATCGGAGCATTGGCGCCGACCTCCCGGAAGGAGGCTTTCAGCTCGCCGTTGACCGTATGCGCCACGGCCGACCCGCTGATGTTGGTCAGCGTAATAGGTCCGTTTACGTTGTTGATCTCCAGCTCGCCGTCTACGTTTTCGACCGTGATGTCGCCGTTGTTGACGGTGTGCAGCTTGAGCGAGCACCGCTGGGGCACCCGAATGGTCAGGTCAATGGCTTTGTGGTGGCTGCTGCCGCTGACCCGAACGCGGTTATTCCGCTCTTCGGCCGTCAGGTCGAGCGAGTTGCCAGTCGGGATCCGGCGCATCCCGTCGGCGCCGGATCGGTCGCTGCTGCTCCGGCCCGACGATCGGGTACCGGATGCGGCCTCAATAACGACGTCTTTGCCCGAAGCGCCGACTACGTGAATGAACCCGTTGATCAGGTTAACCTCCAGCATACCCGGTTTGCCCGGATCGCTTAGCGGTACCACCAGCCGCTCTTTTACGTCGGTTTGGGCCAGGATGGGTGCCGTTCCGGTGAGGAGCAGGACCAGGAGGATGTTTACTAGCTTATTCATACAAATCAGGATTGCTTTTTGATGTATACATTACCGTTGAAGGTCTCGAACCGAAAGACCTTGCCGCCGTTGCCCAGCCGGATGGCGGTTGTCCGGCTGAGTTTGTAGACCGTTTTGTCGCCCCGTCGTTCTTCGTTTTTGGTGACCTGGGCGGGGAGCATCTCGGCGTCGGGGAAGTCGGTATAAAACTCGCCCTGAAACGTCTTGAACTGAAGATCGGCCGACAGATTGGCCGGATAATTGACCCGGATATTACCGTTCAGGGTATAATACGACGACTCGTCGGGCGGGCTGGCGAGGTAGTTGATGTCGACATTGCCGTTTACGGTATGGGCGTCTGTAGCACCACGCACATTGGTCAGCGCAATAGCCCCGTTTACGTTACGAACCCGCAGCGCACCCGCCACATCCTGTACCGTTACGTCGCCCCGGTTTATGGTCGATACCCTGATGTTCATCTGGCGCGGCACCTTAACTGTAAAGTCGAGCGTGAAGTCATACTCCAGGTGCTGATTGTTGCGATTATCGCGGTTGAGTCGGTTGGGCCGCGAATCGAACGGCTCCGCTATGTAGGCCATGATGGTGTCGCCCTTCTGCTCGAACTGAAGTTTCAGCTCCCGTTTGCCGGTGGCCAGCTCTTCTTTGTTCTTCGCCGTGATGCGCTTGTTCACCTCGAACGTCACCTTGTCGCCCGTTGTACCGTCGACCTTGATGAAGCCGTGGATGTTGTAGATCACCAGCGTACTGGCGGCTGCCCCGCCGGGCAGGCTAAACTCGCGGCTGATCCGCTCCGTGTCTTCCTGTGACTGCGCCACCGATTGGGCACAAGACATCACCAGCCCCGCCAGCACGGGGAGCAATAGTTGTTTCATGGTTTGATACGAGTTAGTGACTGAGCGAACGAATAACCGGGGCCTGGGCACCCGCTCACCGGCCCGTTGGTTTACGATAGTTCGCGGATTGTTTTTTCCAGCTTGGTTTTCACCAGATCGTTGATGCCTTCCTGCCGGAGCATCTGGCGGAGCGGTTTCAGCGATCGTTTTTCCTGCAACTTCACCATCACATCGGCCAGGGCTACCTGCATCAGGGGCGACTCCTGCCGCGTCAGCGATTGCACCAGCCCTTCGCGCACCCTCGGATCGTGGGCCCGTTCGGCCAGGGCCTCCAGCGTCACCAGCCGTACGTTCACATTGGGGTCGTTGTTGAGCGTTGTCAGCAGGGCCTCGACCACCCGGCTGTCGGCCTCGCCGATGTCTTTGGTGTAGCTGACCGCCCGCAGCCGCTCCGTAGCCGACGGGTTTTCCAGCAGCGAGAGCATCATCATTTCGCGCATTTCCTGCATCTGCACCGACAGCGTATCGATCTGCTGCTGGTACGCTATATCGGCCGACCGGCCATTCGGCAGCCAGTACCCTATACCCACCCCAACGCCGAGCAGGAGCAGTCCGTAGGCCAGCCGCGGCCCCACGCCACCCGACCCCATCGGTGGCACCCACGACCGGAGCCGGGCCCAGATGGTAGGTGGCGCCACCGGCTCCGTAGCCTCAAAGGTGTCGAGCATGGCGTAGAACCGGGTACGCATGGCCGGGCCCGGCGCAGGCGTAGGTACGGCCTTGAGCTGCTGCCAGAGCTGCTGACTGGCAACCAGCTCGGCCCGGCAGTCGGGACACTGGGCCAGGTGGGCGTCGAGGGCGGCCCGGTCGGTGATCGACAGCTCGTCGGTCAGCCAGCCGGGCAGGCTCAGGCGGGCGCTCTCGCAGGCTATAGATTTATCGGTTGTACTCACTGTTCAGGTATATCTTTTTCAATTCGTTCATGGCCCGGTGAACCCGCACCTTCACGGCGCCTTCCGTACAGCTCAGAATCCGGGCAATCTCCTCGTACTTTAACTCCTGGTACCGGCTCATCACCAGCACTTCGCGATGTTCGGCACTGAGCCGGGCCAGCGCTTTTTCCAGCATGGCCAGTTCCTGCTCTTTTTGCAGCGGCTCGTCGGCCATCGGGCCTCCGCCGATTCGTTCGGCATAATCGGCCACATCGTGGTGGCGGGCCGACCGTTTATGCTGCTGCGCCGAATCGATCACTACGTTGCGGGCCAGGTGGTACATCCAAGTTCGGAACGAACCCTCGCCGGTGAACGTATGGCGGTATTTGAGCATGCGGTAAAACACCGTCTGCACCATGTCTTCACTGGCGTCGGGGTTGCTGCTCATGTGATACAGGAAGCCGAAGAGTTCGCGATGGTACCGCTCGAACAGCAAGCCCATCTTGTTCAAATCGCCCGCCTTGACCTTAAGCATCAGGGCATTGTCCGTCAGTGCGTTCAAGCGTTTGTAAAAAGAGGTTCAGGAATTTGGCGTGAAAACCGCCGATCTGGATCAAGGTTACCGAAAAAGTCAGATTTTTTTTGGCGGGCCGTACGGAACCTGGCGCAAAAGGTGGTACTTGACCAGCAACGCCCCCGACGCCCGGCTATCAGCTACAGGCTACAGCCGGGTTCGGATCAGGGCCAGGGCATCTTCGTACGAGGCTCCGATCGGAATAACGTGGTTCCCCACTGTAATCTCCTGACGGGCCAGCCGGGTGATCTTGGGGATGGCCACGCAGTACGACCGGTGAACGCGCACAAAGCGGTCGGGCGGCAGCTGCTGGAGCAGGTCGGCCATGGTCTGGCGGCTGAGCAGCTTCCGGCCCGCCAGCACCAGCGACAGGTAGTTGCCCTCCGCTTCAACATACAGGATCTCGTCCAGCAGCACTTTTTCTTCTTCGTACCCGGTTTTGACGAATATAAACTCCGGCGCGGCCCCCGCCCGCAGCGTGTGTATATCGAGTGCTTTGGTACAGGCTTTCAGAAACCGGGCCAGCGAGAACGGCTTCAGCAGATAATCGACGGCATCCAGCTCGAACCCTTCGACGGCAAAGTCGGAATAGGCGGTGGTGAAAATAACCATCGGCACTCTGGGCAGGCATTTGACCAGGTCGATCCCCGAAATGTCGGGCATTTTGACGTCGAGGAACAGCAGATCGACGCGGTTCGTCTGGAGCCAGGCAATGGCATCGAACGCATCGGTGAAGCTGGCCTTCAGGTCCAGAAACGGAACCCGGGCCGCGTGGAGCCGAATGACATCCAGCGCCTGGGGCTCGTCATCAACAGCAAGAGCAGTCAGGGCCATAGCAGGCTAGTTTATCACTGTTTCGGGATATGACCAACAAGATACAGTTTTTGCAATCGGGGCTAACAATCCGACGGCTCTACCAGTACACCAGCGTCAGCGAGACGAAGTAATCCTGGTCCGACTGCTGAATGTCGAGCTGGTGGCGACCGGGGTAGATCAGGTCGAGCCGTTTGCGAACGTTATCGAGACCAACGCCCGAGCGGTCTTCTTCCGGGTCGTGTCGGTCGGCCGATGCTGGGTCGGTCGACCTGACAGGCCGGGAGTTGTGAACTTTAAAGTACAGCCGGGTATCATCCAGCGTCAGGGTGATGTAAATCCAGGACGACTGCCGCAGACTGATGCCGTGCTTGAAGGCGTTTTCGACAAAAGGAATCAGCATCATAGGCGCCAGATAAATAGCCCGGACCGGCTCCTGAATGGTAACCCGAATGTCGATGTCGTGGGTCGGGTCGATCCGCATGCGCTGCAGCTCGATGTAGTTGCGCAGGTACTCCACTTCCTTATTGAGCGGAATGCGGTCGCGGTTGTTTTCCTGCAACATGAACCGCATCATATCGCCCAGTTTCTGGATACCATCGGCCGTTTTTTCGCTGTTTTCTTTCAGGGCTGTAGCATACAGGCTGTTGAGTGCATTGAACAGAAAATGCGGGTTGATCTGGGCCCGCAGGCTCGCCAGCTCGGCCGATTTCGCCGATACCTGCGTCTGTAACAGCTGATTTTCCCGGGTCAGCACCCGGCGCAGGTAAGCACTCGTTACGGCCCCCACCACCACGACCGCCGTAAACGAGACGATGGTATCCGGCGCGTAGTAGTAGAAGTTTGTGCTGGCGCCCCACAGTATCGTCGTTGCCGCTGCCGCCAGGAGCAGTACGGCCGCTATGTGAACAAACAGACCCGACGACTGGGGGGTCTTCAGCGCGGGCAGCACGTACCGGTAGATATAGGCCTGCAGGAAAAGAATCGCCAGCACGAGGCCCAGCATCAGCAGCCCATCACGAAGCCCGGCGCGCCACAAGACCGGCGGCAGGCTTCCCGTCAGCGCGAACGATGTTGCCAGCACGCTCACCCCCATCAACAGCAAAAAACTCACGATCCTGAAATGGCCTTCGGACTCGCCGGCAATCCGGCGCGCCAGAAAGGTGTAGTAGCCAAAGGCGGCTTCGTAGGCGGTCAGTACAATGCCGACCCCGATGGCATCGGCCAGCACCAGCCGTTTGCGGTATAGCGAATAAACAGCCAGTCCGATTACACGACCACTTTCGTCGTGCTGATAACGTACGTAGAGCCGCATGTACTGGTAAATAAAGACAGCTGCCAGGATCAACACGCCCGCTACGACCGCATAAAGCCAGGCGCCCGGATCATCGGGCTGGCGCTGGAGGGCGGGTGCTGCCAGATGATGAAAAACATACCAGGCACCCAGCAACAGGAAAGCCCCCGCTATGAGCGGAACATTGGTGTGCAGGGTATGGTCATACGAGCCCAGATGCCGCCAGAACGTAGCGGCCGCCACCCCATTGTCAGCAGCCGATCCAACCATACCATCGATCCGGTCGACCTCTTCGAGGAGCCGCCTGACTACGTAAAGGACCGTAACACTCACTACAAATAGTAGCTCATACCGCCGAATACCCCGTCCATCCCGCATTGCTTTATTCGATTTTTGATCAAAGCTAAGCGGGTCCGGGCGACGCCGGGAAGAAATGGGACAGACCCACCCAAAAATGGGATGAACCTGGTGTCTGACCACGTCTTCACCCCCGTTCGTCATCTTCTGCGGCACGCCCGACCCGGCTCCCACGGCTTTGGGCTGCTGCGCAGGCGGGCTGCCAGGGCATTAACCCGGGTGAAAGCTGCCGGTAAAAATCCCGCTTATGACGACCTGGAATAAGTAGAAAGCCGGCCGATGTTCGATTTTGTCACTAAACTCTTTTTCTGTGAAACACCGACTTTCCTCCTTGTTCTTCTGTCTCTTTCTCGCAGCTACCGCGCTGGCTCAGTCCGTACCGCCGAAGACCTACACCTACCTGATTTTTCATAAGCTGGCACCGGGCAAAACCATTCAGGATGCCCTGCCGGTCGAGCGCGAATGGAAAACCGTCAACCAGGCCGCCGTCGATGAGGGAAAACTCATCGGCTGGCACATGATGGTGAAGCAGTTCAGCTCAAACCCGAACCCGAGCGAGTACGATTACGTCACCTGTATTGTTTCGCCCAACATGGGTATCAACGGGGCGTCGGCCGCTGCAATGGCCAAACTCTACGGCGACAGTGTACAGGTACGCATGGCCGACCTCAACCGGCGCGACCGGCTGACGGCTCCGGTGGTGAAGATCGAAATCTGGGAAAACACCGACGCTCTGTTCGGCCCTGATTTCGGCCCCGGCAAAACCTCGACGGTGGTTGTCGACTTCCTCAAGCTCCGCGATCCGCTGGCCGACGGGACGGGGGCGGTGGCGTCGCTGAAGCAGGCGGGTGCTGCGCAGATCAGTCAGAAACGGCTCGGTGGCTGGGCGTTTTCGACGCTGATGGTCCCCAACGGCAGTGAGAAAGGATACGGCTTCGCCATGGCCCGCCCCATGACCGGTCTGAACGTCTTGTCCGAGCCCGCCGACCCTAAGCTGGCGGCCGCCCAGAAGCAGCTAACCCGTACGTTCGAGGTTGTCCGGCAGGAAGTGTTCCGATTCGAGCAATACACCGTCCGCCCGGGTAACTAGAACGACGGAGGATGGGCGTGACCCGGGTTGTGGGTGGGGTGTGCCTGGCTACCGACGCGTTTGCTACCGACGCTGCGCTGTTATGTCCCTATGGGACGGTGGATGGGGTGGGGTGCTGGCATGCTACCGACGCTAGCGGGGCTAGCTGTTGCGTCCCTACGGGACGGTGGGTGGGGGTGGCTACCTGGCTACCGACATGCTACCGACGCTAGCGGGGCTAGCTGTTACGTCCCTACGGGACAAGGAGTTAGCGAACGCTCGTTGTCAGTGACGCTGCGCTGATATTTACTTACGGGACAAAGAGTTATCTACGATGTGATACTATTAACCTCTGTGGAATATCGCACCGCCCCCCACCCACCGTCCCATAGGGACGTAACAGCTAGCGTCGGTAGCAAACGCGTCGCCTATGTGTCTCCTAACCCATCGTCCCGTAGGGACACAACAGCGCAGCGTCGGTAGCCGGGGTAGCACAGGCACACCCCACCCACCGTCCCGTAGGGACGTAACAGCGTAGCGTCGGTAGCCGGGGTAGCACAGGCACACCCCACCCACCGTCCCGTAGGGACACAACAGCGCAGCGTCGGTAGCAAACGCGTCGGTCGCGTATTGGTCGTAATCACGCGGTACCCCACCCCACCCCCACCCATCGTCCCGTAGGGACGTAACAGCTAGCCCCGCTAGCGTCGGTAGCATGTCGGTAGCATGTCGGTAGCCAGCACGATTTGGGGGTAATACGCCTTATTTCAGGATGAATTCGACGCGCCGGTTTCGGGATCGGCCGTCTTCGGTGTCGTTGCCGGCAATGGGCCGCGACCCACCGTATCCGTTCGCTTCGATACGATCATCGGCAATACCATGCCGGATCAGGTAATTCATAACCACCTTCGCCCGGTATTCCGACAGCACCTGGTTCAGGCGCGGATCGCCCACGTTGTCGGTATGACCCATCACCTCGATACGCCAGTGGGCCTGCTGCCGCAAGCGCTCAACCAGTTTGTCCAGCTCGGGAAACGACTCGGGCAGCAACACATAGCTGCTCTGCTCGAACTGGACATGCCGCAGGGTAACAGGCGTGGCAACCGCCGATTCAGAAACGGGCGGTTCATTCCTGGGCACCACCCTGGCAACGACCGCTGATGACGACGCAGGGAGCGGCACCGGCCGTTGAACGGCAGTAACAGGCGGCACCGGACGAGCAGAAGCTGGTTTGACAGACTTTGGAGCCGGTTTGACAGACTTTACCGTAGCCAGTACCGGCGGCCGGACAACCGGTTTGGGCGGGGTGGCCCGCACCAGCCCCGACACCGGTGGCAGCGCAGCTGGTTTGGGTGCTGCAGCAACAGGTGGAGCCTGTTGCCGGAAATAACGGGCCGCGATGGGCTCCATTGGGCGGTTGATGTCCACCGACAGGGGCGCTTTCGGATCGGGTCGTTGCCAGAACAATTCCAGAACGCCCCCAAGCATGGCGTTGAAATACTCTACTTTCAGATCATAATAACGCCCGGCTTCCAGCACTACGGTTCCCGTAAAATGATTGGAGTCATTGAGTTGCCAGACGTCCATAACCTTCCGGTTACCGACCCATACCCGAATGCCATCATCCACTTTGGCGTAAAACGTATAACGACCCGAGGCCGGCGCCAGGATCTTTCCAGTCCAGCGTATGGAATAGTACGAATAGTCGAGGCCCGAGGCCGGACTGCTGGATTTCCAGGAGAACCGCAGTTCAGGGTCGATACGGGTGAGGATCTTCTTCTCGAAATTGCTGCCGTTGTAGTATTCTCCTTTCAGGCCCTGCTGCGCTATAGCCGGTTCTGACAGCAACCAGAGGAAAACCCACAGCCAACTAAATCCTGTCTTGATGCCAGCACACTTCATAGCCGCGAGACCTAGTGTTTAACCTGCCCTCAAGATAGTCAAACGCTACGTATGACAGAAGCTTCTGTCCACGCAAACCGCCATGCCGTCGCCGAATTTGGCAGAAACATACAGCCACCTCGCTTCAGCCGTAGAAAACCATCCGAACAAGTGGCCCGACTGCCTCACCGGTGCGGATACGGACCACGGTGAGAAGGCACTCATTCATCGCTCATCGCTCTATTCTGATCGCAGGCTTTTCACCGGGTTCATCAGCGCGGCTTTCAGGCTTTGGAAACTCACCGTCAGGAAGGCGATCGCCAGCGCCAGCAGCCCGGCTACTGCAAACACCCACCATTCAATGTCGATTTTGTACGCAAAGCCCTGCAACCACTGATGCATGGCATACCAGGCCACCGGCGAGGCAATCACGATAGCGACCAGCACCAGCCTCAGCAGGTCGACGGAAAGCAACGAAATGATACTCCCCACACTAGCGCCCAGCACTTTACGGACGCCAATCTCCTTCGTCCGCTGCTGAGCCGTGAAGGTAGCCAGGCCCAGCAGGCCCAGGCAGGCCACCAGCAGAGCCATGAGGGTGAAAAAGCCAAACACCTGTCCGAACTGCTCGTCGGCCCGATATTGCTTGTCGTACCGTTCGTCGAGAAACGAATACTCGAACGGGTCGGTAGGAAAAAAACGGGACCACGCGTCCCGGGCCACCGCAATGGCCTGGGTGGGGTCCTTGTCAGCCAGCTTGATCGAGATCGATCCGTTGACACCCGGATCCAGCCGTAAGATGAGCGGCTCGTAGGCTTCCCGAAGCGACTGCTGGTGAAAATCGTCGACGACCCCTACGATGGTAAGAATATCGCCCCAGAAGTCGATTTTTTTGCCGAGGGCCTTTTCCGGATCGCTGAAACCCAGCTGCCGGATTCCCGTTTTGTTGAACACGACGGCTCCTTTCTCGCCCAGCCCGGCATCGAAGTTACGGCCGGCAATAAGCTTCATGCCGAAGGCGTCGACAAAATCATAGTCGACACCGATAACGCGGTACTGCTTGCCTTCATCCTGCGGGGCGCTCTCCAGCCGGATGCCGCCAGCGTTGAACTCGACCTTTTCGCCCGGAATGCTCCCCGATACGGCCACCTGCCTGATGGCCGACTGACGAAGCAGGTAATCTTTGAAAGCCCGGGTCTGGCTGATACGAGTCGAATCGTTCATCGGCCTGTTGAGCACCAGCGTTTGTCCAATGTCGATGCCCAGACTCTGCGCTCGCATGAACTGCAGCTGACGGAATACGGTGATCGTACCAACCAGCAGAAAAACAGAAGCCGAAAACTGAATAACGACGAGCGATTTTCGGAGGATAACCCCTTCCCGGAAAGCGGAAACGCCATTTTTCAGGACTGAAACCGGGTTGAAGCCCGAGAGCACAAAGGCAGGATACCCCCCCGACAGCAACGTACCGGCGGTATACATGGCTCCCAGGCCGAGCCAGAAGCGCCCCGACCGAACGAACGAGTACGTCAGCTCCTGATCGGTGAAGTGATTGAACAGCGGCAGGGCCAGCAGAATAAGACCAAACGCCACCAAAACGGCGATGAAGTTGAGCAGAGCCGACTCCATCAGAAACTGGCTGATCAGCTGACGCCGGTACGAGCCTATGGCTTTTCGCACCCCTACTTCCCGGGCCCGGCCAACAGCCCGTGCGGTGGCCAGATTGATGTAGTTGATCCAGGCAATGGCGATGATGAAGAACGCAACACAGAGCAGCACATACACCGAATTGCCGTCGCCGTTGGCACCGGCCTCGAACATCAGATGTGAGTACAGATGAATATCGGGCAGGGCTTGCAGGTGCAACATCAGCCCACTGTTGGTTTTGGGGTCGCGCTGATCCAGGGTCGCCAGCCAGGCGGGGAGTTTGGCCGCCAACCGGGCAGGATTAGCGCCTTCTTTCAAGACCACATACGTCAGGCAGCCGTCCCAGTCCCAGGCGTTGTCGAAGTTTTTGTCGGGCTCATTTTTGGGGTTGACTATGCGCTGAAACGTGCTGAACGACATCAGGTAGTCAGCGGCCAGGTGTGAGTTTTTGGGGAAGTCCTGATAAACGCCCGTTACCCGGATCGGGAATTCCCGCTCAATCGTGATCACCTGTCCCACGGGGTTGTTGGTTCCAAACAGGCGTTGCGCCAGAGAGGCCGAAATAACCCCCGTGTTGGGTTCGGCCAGGGCGGTTCGGGGATCGCCGGTGAGCAGCGAATACGAAAAAACGGAGAAGAACGAAGGCGTAGCAAACGCGCCCTTATCTACCCTGTATTTCCGATTGTTGACCTCCAGCAGCAGCTTATCCCGCATGTACACCTTTGTGTACTCGTCTACTTCGTCGAAGGCGCTTTTCAGGTGATTGCCCACGGCAAAAGGACCGCCCGCCCATTCGGTCGAAAGAACTCCACGTTCATACCGCTCGGCCGTGACGCGGAAGATCCGGTCGGCTTTTTCGTGGAAGCGATCGTAGCTTCGCTCGAAGGCAACGTACTGTACGATGAGCAGCGTAGCCGCCATCCCCATGGCCAGCCCGGCAATGTTGATGAAGGAAAACCCTTTGTTCCGGCTGATGTTCCGCAGCGCGATCTTTAGATAATTCGTTAGCATAACAAAAAGAGAAAGGGATAGGACAACCGCACCAACCCAACCATGTATCATTCTTCACTGCGGTCTGTGTCCTCACGAACCCACGGTGAGGCACTCACTCATCGCTCATCGCTCATCATTCATCACTCACAATCCTATTCCGATCGCAGCGAATTTACCGGGTTGGTCAGGGCAGCTTTGATACTCTGGAAACTCACGGTCAGGAGAGCGATACCGGCCGTCAGCAAACCCGTCAGGGCCAGCACCCACCACTCGACCTCAATCCGGTAGGCGAAATCCTGGAGCCAGCGGTGGGTAGCATACCAGGCCAGCGGACTGGCAATCACGATCGCGATCAGAACCAGCTTCAGAAAATCCCGCGAGAGCAGGCCTACGATGCTGGCCACCGAAGCGCCCAGCACTTTCCGAACGCCAATCTCTTTCGTCCGCTGCTCGGCCGCAAACGCAGCCAGCCCGAACAAACCCAGACACGAAATCAGCACCGCCAGCACCGTAAACGACAGCAGCACATGCGCCTGCTTCTGCTCGGCCTGATACTGCCGCGAGAAGTTCTCGTCCAGGAAATGAAACGTCAGGTCGGCCGACGGATCGAAGGTTTTATAGACAGCCCGGATGTACGCCAGGGCTTCGGTAGCCTGGTCGGGCCGGACCCGCACGTACAGGTTGTCTTTCTCGGTCGGCGCGGGCATCTGCAAGACCAGCGGCTGAATCTTATGCTGGAGCGAATACGTATGGAAATCGCTGACCACACCCACCACCTGCGCTTCGAACGACACATCCTTGTTGACGAAGTACTTAACCCGCTTACCCAGCGGCCGCTGCCACCCCATCTGCCGAACCAGCGCCTGGTTGACCAGAACCACTCCCGGGCCGTCGCTGGCCGACTCCCGGAAGTTGCGGCCTTCGAGCAGGTTGATTTCCAGCGTAGGCAGGTAATCCGCATCGACGGAGAACGTCTGTACCACCTGCGCGGTATTGCTGATGGCGCCGTTCTGCTCGAAGAACATCCCGTTGTCACCGATATTGTTATTGCCGATGGGGTTGCTGGCAGCCGCTACCTGCTCGATCAGCGGACTTTTCCGCAACTCATTTTTGAGGGCCTGAACCTGCTTCCGAACGTCGTCGCTGTCGAGGTGAAAGGTTAACACCTGGTCTTTGTTGAAACCCAGATCCTTGTGCAGCGCATAGCCGATCTGCCGGTAAATGACCCACGAACAGGCAATCAGCACCACAGCCGCTACGAACTGGAACACGACCAGCGACTGCCGGAACAGGCCCCCACCCAGCGGGCTGCTGATACGCCCTTTCAGCGCCACCACCGGCCGGAAACCCGACATCAGCAGCGCCGGGTACAGCCCGCTCACCAGCCCGAGCAGCACCGTGAAGGCCAGAACAACCAGTATCGTAGGCAGCCAGCCATACTGCGTCAGGGCCAGGTTCGTACCGGCCAGTTCGTTGAACAGCGCCAGGACCATATTGGCCAGGATCAGCCCCAGCCCACACGACAGCACCGCCATCAGCATCGACTCGGTCAGAAACTGGCCGATCAGCTGCCCCCGCCGGGAGCCAATCGCCTTCCGGACGCCCACTTCGCGCGTCCGGGCCACCGCCCGAACCGTGTACAGATTTACGTAGTTGATGCCCGCAATCAGTAAGATCAGCGCGGCCACCACCGCAAAGGTGTAGATTGTCCGGAGGTTGCCGTTCGGGCTGATTTCATAGTCCAGATGCGACTCCAGGTGAATCGAGGTGATCGGCTGAAGCGCCATCCGGTAGTTCAGCTCGCCCATTTCCGACTTCAGGTAGTTGGGATAGAAACTGCCCAGCCGCGACTCGAGCGCCTTGTGGTCTGTGCCTTTGTTGAGCAGCAGATAGGTGTATAGTTCAAAATTCTGCCAGCCGCTGGTGTAGTTGGCCGGCAATGCCCGCAACGCGCTGAATTGCAGGTGCGAGTTGGCGGGCAGATCGTCGATGACGCCGGTAACCTGATTGGGAAAGTTGTTGGAGAAGGTAACGGTTTGTCCAACGGCGCGGGCGGCATCGCCGAACAGCTTCTCGGCCAGGGTTTTGGTCAGTACGATCGTCTGCGGTCGGGTCAGGGCCGTAGCGGGATTTCCGTACAGAAACGGAAACGAGAACACCTCAAACACCGATGGGTCGGCAAAGAGGATTGCGGGTTCGTCCAGCTTTTTATCCTTATAGGTAATCTGGCCACCGCCTTCGGGATGAAACCGCACCGTTTTTTCGATAGCGGGGTACTCGCTTTTGAGCGCATCGGCAAAGCGGGCCGAGGTAGGTGCCAGGTTCAGACTGCCGCCCGGCCAGCTGGCGTGGTGTACCACCCGAACGATCCGATCGGCGTTGGCATGAAACCGATCGTAACTCAGCTCGTGAATAACATACAGACTCATCAGCCCAACGGCCGCAATGCCGACGCCCATACCCCCCATGTTGAGCCCGCTGAACAGCCGGTTTTTCCACAAGTTGCGGAGCGCGATTTTCAGATAATTACGAACCATGAGTCTGCAATGTTTAGATACGAACCTGTGTCTCTATACCACCAAAACCTGTACCATAAAGACAACATACTGACAATCAGCTAATAAACAGCATAACCAAACACGCATTCTGTCCGGAAATGGACAGCGCTTCGTACAGTTGCGGACAGCCGTAGGCAGACAAGACAGTAGCCCCGGCGCCCAATCCAGCCCACCATACGGAACAAAGCCCGTGCTTTACTTTCGGGTTTAGCCCGGCTAACCCAGTGGTTACCGGATCAGCCGGAATAAACCCGTCCTCTACGTCAGTGCGGCCCGGATGGCTGCTTCTACGGGCGAGTAGGTCGCCTTTTCGACGGTTGGCTCCAGCTCACGACGCAGCAGCAGCGGAGGCTGGGCCAGAAATCGGGGAGCGGTGCCGTGGTGCGGCTGAGCCGCGTGGGCCAGAAACGGATGACACAGGTAAACCGTGCCGGCTTTTCCGGTGGCAACAACCTCGTCCCGCGCCGGCAGCCGGGGCAGCTGCTCAGCCAGCTCTATGAACGAGAGGCCCTGCTCACCGGCGGGTTCCAGCAGCTGCGCAACGTCCTGGTGAGACCCAACCCGAATGCGGGTAGGCGCGTCGTGTTCACCCACGTCGGAGAACAGAAACAGCATCAGCAAACCACGCCCGGTCGATCGGACGTTGACCCGCCACTCAACATAATTGGCCGGATCGGCGCCCGGAAAGCTCGCATCGACGTGCCAGCCGGTATCGCCCGGATCGGTTGCCGACGGGAAACGAACGGGAAACGAACCCATGCTGCGGCACGGAATCCAGTAATCAGGCCCGACCAGCTGGTCGAAGGCGCGATGCAGCACCGCCGTGTTGGCGGCCTCCTGAAAAGGGGGCTGGCTGTACATCCCGAGCCGGACCACCGGCTCCAGCCAGGTTGCCGGGTCATCGGGCTCAGCCTGCATATCGGCCCAGAGAATCGTACGCGCCTGCTGCGCTGTTTCGGCCGTAAAGGCCTGATCTATACGAACAAATCCATCCCGGATAAACTGTTCGATTTGTTGGTTGGTGAGTTGATCGCCCATGAGGAATCAGTAGAAAACTAGCGTTGACTGGCCGGTTATGCGCTGCCCCGACCCATACCGATGCCGTTGGCCACGAGCCAGCTTCAGTTGGGCAGATGAGACAGTCGGAACCCCGTTCAGCTGACGGGCCGAACCGGCGTATATACTGGAGAAAAGACAAAAGAAATAATGGGCCCCGGGATCAGGGCCGCCTGTCTGGAAAAGCAGGCAAGTGAAGCTTATAACATGGGTGCCATCCTCATGGGGCGAATATAGCAAAAACCCCGTTGCGGGTAAAGACGCGGCCCGTAGTCTGTTGCTCACCCGCCGTCTGCCGGCCCGTTTCTCCGCCCCGCTTGCCAGTCATTGGACCTGCCGGGCGGCCGAAACCGCGGCTTATCGAACAAGCCTGAACCGACCCCAGTCCCTCGCGGCCCGCCAACGCCAAACAAACCGCGGCAGCCACCTGCGTACCGCCTGACACAGCGCCCGGAGGAAGTTGCCTGTGAGGCTAACCAACTCAATCAGACGACCGAATCGTTGTCAACTAATTCATAGTTGATCAATATAGACTGTATTTAAACTCAATTCAGTAGACGTATGTCAAATTAAGGTCAATATCTTCTCTTTATTTACATCGAACCTACAAATTGTGCTGTTTATTTGGCAAGGATTGACTAATGCTGACTGTATTTTGATTTTAATTTCCTTTTAATATATCAACACTATAGCTTTGATTTTTAGGATTATTCTACTTGTAAATTGAATGATAACAACCCAATATGAACCGCTCTTTTCTCCTCTACTTTTTACTCCATCCTAAACAGTCAGCATTATGAGACGATCAGTACAAAGGTATACTGCCCGTAAAATGACAGCGTACGCCCTCATTCCGCTGGCCTGCGCTATGCCGTGTAAAGACGCGCTGGCCAGACCGACGGCCCTGAAATTTCGGACGGAAGGTTGGCACGCCATGCCCCGGCACGCCGATGTGGTTGTCTCAGGAAAAGTAACTGACGACAAGGGAGAGGCCCTGCCCGGCGTCAACGTGGTGATCAAAGGATCGACCCGCGGCAGCACTACCGACGCGCAGGGACTTTTCTCCATTACGGTGCCGGACCCGAACACGGTACTCGTTTTCTCCTTCGTGGGGTATCGCACCCAGGAGATCGTTGCCGGTAACGCCAGTCAGCTCGCCATCAAGCTGGTGGCCGATGATCAGTCGCTCGACGAAGTGGTGGTAGTGGGCTACGGCACCCAGTCGCGTGGCACCGTAACGGGTTCGGTAGCGTCGGTAAAAGCCGAAGAGATTATCCGGACGCCGGCCGTTGCGGCTACCAGTGCGCTGGTGGGTCGCGTTCCGGGTATTACGGCCCGACAAACCGACGCCCGGCCCGGTGGCGGTACGAATATCCAGATCCGGAATATGGGCGCTCCGCTCTACGTCATCGACGGCATTGTGGCCGATGTGGGTCAGTTCAACAACTTAGGCATCAACGACATTGAGAACATTTCCATTCTGAAAGACGGCTCAGCCGCTATTTATGGTCTGCGGGCCGCCAACGGAGTTGTGCTGGTTACCACCAAACGCGGCAAAGCCGGTCAGAAACCCGTCATCAGCCTGTCGGGCTACTACGGTTTGCAGAATTTTACCCGCTACCCGCGCCCGGCCAACGCCTACCAGCACGTTCGAGCCCTGGCCGAGTCGGACCAGAACCGCGGCATTCCGACGACCATTACCCCTACCGAGCTGGAAAAATGGCGGATCGGCACCGAAAAGGGATTCCAGAGCTTCGATTATTACGACATGGTCATGCGCCCCAACGTACCGCAGGCCTACCTGAACGGCAGCGTATCGGGCGGGTCGGAGAACGTCACCTACTACGTATCGGCCAGCCACCTGACCCAGGACGCCCTGATCCGGGACTATAACTTCAAGCGGAGCAACTTCCAGGCTAACGTCGAAGCCGGCCTCAGCAAAAAGCTCCGGATCGGTACGCAGATCAGCGGCCGGATCGAAGACCGTTTTCAGGTCGGGGTGCCGGGCCTGGACGATTATTTCAACCCGTTCCTGAGTATTTTCTCAATGTGGCCCACCGAGCGGCCCTACGCCAACGACAACCCGAAGTACATCAACCAGACGCATAACGTAAACGTAAACCCGGCCACCTATCGGAAAGAGGTAACGGGCTACATCAACGAAACCTGGCGGGCCGTTAAAGCCAACTTCACCGCGCAGTACGACTTCGATTTTGGCCTGAGCGTGAAAGGTACCTACTCCTACAACTTCACCAACTTCGACTTCGACGGCTTCGAGTACACCTACGATGCCTACACCTACGACGCAGCCACCGATACCTACAACGCGGTGCCGGGCGGGGGTAACCAGAACCCCTGGCGCGAACGGCGGAAGCGCAACGTGGCCGACCGATTCATGCAGATGCAGGCTACTTACAACAAGCAGCTGGGCGATCACAGCCTGGCCGCGGTGGCTGCCTACGAACGCTACGACACCGATAACAAATACATGGTCGTGCATACGGTTCCGCCCAATAACTACATCCCGCTGATGTCGTTTGCCAACCAGGACCTGCTCATCGACGAGTGGAACGTGACGGCGCGGGCGGGCTACATTGGCCGGTTCAACTACAACTACAAACAGCGATACCTGGTCGAGCTGCTGGGTCGGTATGACGGGTCGTTCCTGTTTGCGCCCGGTCGCCGGTACGGGTTCTTCCCCGGCGCGTCGCTGGGCTGGCGGGTGAGCGAAGAGCCGTTCTTCAAGGAAAACCTGGGCAATACGCTCAGCGAGCTGAAACTGCGGGCCAGCTACGGCCGCACCGGTAGCGACCTGATCAACGACAATTTCATTGTGGCGCCGTTCAGCTACCTGCCCGGCTACAACTTCCTGGCGGGCAGTGCCATCTTCAATGGCAACTACGTAATCGGGGTTCAGCCGCGCGGCCTGCCCATCACCACCCTGTCGTGGGTCAACAACATCTCGACCAACGTAGGGATCGACTTCGGGCTGCTGGGCGGCAAGATTTCGGGTCAGTTCGACGTGTTCGAGCGGAAGCGGTCGGGACTGCCTGCCGCGCAGTATGACGTACTGCTCCCCAGCGAAGTGGGCTACACCCTGCCGAACGCCAACCTCAACTCCGACGCCATTCGGGGGGTAGAAGGGGCGCTGTCCTACACGGGCAAAGCGGGTGAGCTGACCTATACCGTAGGGGGTAACGCTACCCTGGCGCGGCAGCGGAGTCTGGACATCTACAAACCCCGCTTCGGCAACTCCTGGGATCAGTACCGCAACTCGGCCGTTGACCGCTGGTCGGCCATCAACTGGGGCTATCAGGTAGTAGGCCGTTTCCAGTCGCAGCAGGAGATCGACGATTACCGCGTCGATAACGACGGCCAGGGCAACCGCACCCAGCTACCCGGCGATTTCATCTACAAGGACGTCAACGGCGATGGGGTTATCAACGGCCTCGACGAGCGGCCCATCGGCTATGCCGAAGGCGCTACGCCCTACTTCAACTACGCCTTCAACGGTACGCTGGGCTACCGGGGCTTTACGCTCCAGGTCGATGTGGTGGGCGCGGGTCTGCAAACGTTCCGGCGCGAGGTGGAGCAGAAAATTCCGTTCCAGAACAACGGGACCTCGCCCAACTACCTCTTCGAAGACCGCTGGCACCGCGCCGATCCGTTTAATAACGACAGTCCGTGGGTGGCCGGTACCTATCCCGCCGTTCGGAAAGACAGCCCGAGCCACGTGAACTACAGCCGCCGGAGCGACTTCTGGGTCACCAACGTACGTTACCTGCGCCTGCGCAACCTCGAAATCGGCTACAACATTCCCAAGCCCTTCCTGAGCAAGATTGGCGTATCGGCCATGAAGGTCTACATCAACGGCACCAACCTGGTATCGTTCGACAACCTGAAAGCCATTCAGGTCGACCCCGAAATCTCGTCGAACGGCGCGCTGGTTTATCCGCCCCAGCGGTTGTATAACGCCGGTTTTGCGCTGAGTTTCTAACCCTCACAAACGACTTTACGCATGAAGCCTATTCATAAATTCCTGTCGATCGGCCTGCTGACCCTCAGCCTGACGGCCTGCAAAGAAGACTTTCTGGAACGCCAGCCGCCCAATATCATTCTGGAGAGCCAGGTCTGGAACGACCCTAAACTGATTACGAGCCTGCTGGCCAACTACTACGACCGGCTCCCCGCTCATACCCAGATCGATAACGGCTGGGATCAGTTTGCCGCCTACGACGAAGCGTCCTGGTCGGGCAACAACGACGGCCCCAACAACATCATCTCGTACGGCTTCGAGCGCTGGCGGCTCTGGGACTACGGCCTGATTCGGGATATCAACCTCGCGCTGGAGAACATCGAAACCAAAAGTACGGCGCTGACGGCGGCTCAGAAAACCCAGTTTTCGGCCGAGTTCCGGTTCCTGCGGGCCTTTATGTACTTCGAGCTGGTGAAGCGGATGGGTGGCGTACCGATCATTACCAAACAGCTCATCTACGACTTCAGCGGCAACCCAAGTTCGCTCCAGTTCCCGCGCAATAAAGAGTCGGAGGTGTATGACTTCATTGCCAGCGAACTCGATGCGGTGAAGAACGACCTGGGCAATACGGGCAGCAACACCCGCGCCAACCGCTATACGGCCATGGCGCTGAAGAGCCGGGCCATGCTTTACGCCGGGTCGATCGCTAAATACAACAACCGCATGGGTGCGCCGATCAGCACACCGGGTGGGGAGGTTGGCATTCCGGCCGCCCGGGCGCAGGAGTACTATACCAAAGCGCTGGAAGCCGCCAAAGAAGTGATTGCCGGTCCCTATCGGCTCTACCGGGTCAATCCCAACCTGGGCGAAAACTTCTTCGAGGCCATCACCAAAAAGCTGAACAACTCGGAGGTTATCCTGGCCAAGGATTTCCTGACGGCCAAAGACAAACGGCACGGGTTCACCTACGACAACATTGCCCGTAACGTCCGCGAAGACAACCTCTCGTCGTCGAACATTACGCCCACCCTGAACCTGGTCGAGGATTTCGAATACCTCGACGGCAGCTCGGGCGAGCTGAAAACCCGCACCCCCGACGACCGCGACTTTATCTATTACGATAACCTCAGCGGGCCGTTTGCCAACAAAGATGCCCGGCTCTACGGTACCGTTATCTACCCCGGCACCAGTTTCCGGGGGCAGGAGGTGCAGATTCAGGCTGGCGTTATGGTCTGGAATGCCACCAGCAACAACTACCAGGTAGTAGAAGGCAACACCCTGGGCCAGGTTTATACCGACGGGAAACTCCTGACGGGTACGTCGGGGCCGCAGCGGTCGCAGACCGAGGTGTCGAATACGGGTTTCTACATGCGGAAATACATCGATCCAACGCCCCTGGCGAGCACCCGCGGTATCCGCAGCGATATGTGGTGGGTACGGTTCCGGCTGGGCGAGGTGCTGCTCAACGCAGCCGAAGCGGCCTTTGAGCTAGGCCAGACGGGCGAAGCGCTTACCTACGTCAACCAGGTGCGCGAACGGGCGGGTTTCCCGGCCAACAGCCTGACCACGCTGACCCTGGCCCGGCTCCAGAACGAACGGCGGGTCGAGCTGGCCTTTGAAGACCACCGCGTCTGGGATCTGAAACGCTGGCGCATTGCCCACGAGATCTGGAACGGCAACGCCACCAATCCCGATGCCGTCATGTACGCCCTCTACCCCTACCGCATCGTGCGCCCCGGCGACCCGCGCGATGGCAAGTACGTGTTCGTAAAGCTGGTAGCGCCCCGATTCCGGGCTCCGCGCCTGTTCCAGCTGGGTAATTACTACTCATCCATCGATCAGGCGGTGATCAACAACAACCCCAAAATTGTTCGTAATCCTTTCCATTAACGATCATGAAAGCTATTTATATGGGCCTGCTGGCGGCTCTGACCCTGCTGGCCGGCTGCGCGAAAGACAACTTCGAACCGCCTACCTCCACCATTACGGGCCGGGTCATCTACGACAACCAGCCGGTTGGGGTTCGTACCAACGGGGTTCAGCTGGAGCTGTGGCAACCAGGATTTCAGCTGTTTACCAAAATTCCGGTATACATCGCGCAGGATGGCACCTTCTCGGCCACGGTCTTCGATGGGGACTACAAACTGGTTCGGCTGCGGGGCAACGGGCCGTGGGTCGATAATACCGATACGATTCCGGTACAGGTGCGCGGGGCGGCTCAGATCGACGTGCCGGTACAGCCGTTCTTCGTGATCCGCAACCCGACCATGCAGAAAAGCGGGACCAGCCTGACGGCCACCGCCACCGTAGCGCAGGTGGTAACCGGTCGCGCCATTGAGCGGGCTACCCTCTATGTCAGCACCACCCAGTACGTAGACATCAATAACAACGCCGGGTCGGTTAGTCTGACCGGGGCGGCCCTGGCCGACCTGACCAAGCCGCTGTCGTTCTCGATGGCGCCACCCGCATCGGTCGTGGCCAAGGGATACTGCTACGCGCGGCTGGGCGTCAAAACCGTTGGCGTGGCCGAGATGATCTATACGCCGGTACAGAAAATTACGCTGTAAATCAACCCCAACACCGAACCGGCTGAAAGTGATCCCGTTTACTTTCAGCCGGTTTTCTGTTTTGTTTATGTCTAACCCCGTCCTGCTATGACCAGATTCTACACGCTCCTGCTCGTACTGCTGACCCTGCTCGGACGCTTCGCTGCGCAGGCTCAGGAAGCGCCCCTCACCACCCACGACCCGAGTACGATCCTGAAAGCAGCCGGTCGCTACTGGTATTTCTCGACCGGAAACGGCATTCAGGTCGTCAGCTCGGCCGACCTGCGGAGCTGGAAATCCGAAAAACCGGTCTTCGAAAAAAACACCTGGCCTGGCTGGGTCGATAGTACCGTGCGGGGGTTTAAAGGTCATTTCTGGGCGCCCGACGCCATCCGCATGAACGGAAACTATTACCTCTATTACTCCTGCTCCACGTTTGGCTCGCCGGTGTCGGCCATCGGGGTTACCACCTCGCCGGTGCTCGATCCGCAGTCGCCATCGTACCGCTGGACCGATCAGGGCATGGTCGTATCCTCCAAAGTCAGAACCGACATCAACGCCATCGACCCCAGCCTCATGCGCGATACGGACGGTCGGGTGTATATGGTCTACGGCTCCTTTCACGGGGGCATCGGCGCGGCCGAAATCGATACGACCACCGGTAAACTCAAAGCCGGCACCCCGGTGAAAACGGTGGCGGGTGGGCGTCAGTCCGACTGGGAAGCGGCTGCGCTGATCAAAGAAGGCAACTTCTACTACCTGTTTGCCAACAACGGCCTGTGCTGCAAGGGTATCAACAGTACCTACTATCTGGTGGTCGGGCGGTCGTCGAGTCCGCTCGGGCCGTTTGTCGACCAGTCGGGCCGCGACCTGACGGCCGGGGGTGGTACGCTCGTGCTGCGCACCGAAGGCAACTACCTGGGGCCGGGCCACGTGGGGCTGCTTCGCGACGGAGGGCGTAACCTGGTATCGATCCATGTCTACGATCCGAACGATCGGGGCAAATCCAAACTGGCGTTCTGTCAGCTCAGCTTTCAGAACGGCTGGCCTATACTGACGCCCGAACGATTTGGTACGGACTAACCCGCCGGTTTAACCGCAGCCGGTCCGGATCGGTTATAACCCTATGCAGCCACCAACCGACCGACACTGGCAAACGATCTCCATACCAGCTTCTGATTTCAGCGAGCGGCTCAGGCAGCTGAGCCTCAGCCAGTCGCCGGCGGGTTCGGTCTACTCCCGGCTGGCGCTGATTCATCGGGTGGCCAGCGCCTACGCCACCGAAGCCGCCAACCAGGCCGGCGTTTTTCCGACCGATCTGCAGATCGAAGAACTAACCGACCCGCCCCTGTACGAGCTGCCCCCCGACCCCGACCCGGTGATCATCCAGTTCAGTTACCAGGCAGCCTGACTTTACCGGCTTCCGGCGTCGTCGTTCTGTACTTTGCGGCTCTGTTTGCCACCCGAACTCATCTGCCCGAAGCGCCACTCGAACGCCAGCCGGGCCGAGCGCGACACGAAGAAGAACCGCGTATCCGACTCGAACGTGGGGGCCGACTGGCGCAGGCGCTGCGACACGCCCCGGTTGAAGGGATTGTTGACACCCAGCGTCAGACTCGCCTTTTTGTTCATCATCTCCCGTTTCAGCGCGAAGCCGTACCAGTAAAAACTCGACCCTTTCCCCTGTAAATTGACCCAGCCCGAGTTGAAATTCCCGTTGGCCTGGAAGGTGTAGTTGTGCGGCATCTTGTACGTGCTGCTGATGTTGGCGTTGCCCACCAGGCCGCTGTTGCGCTGGTTCAGCATGGGGCTGTTCAGGTCGACGTACCGAACGTCCAGACCACCGTTCAGAGTCCAGGTTTTGGTAGCCTGCCCCGACAGGTTCATGTTCATGCCGTAGGCGATGCGCCGGGCAATGTTCTGCGGTTTGCTGAGGGCAATCCCCGCTTCGTCGACCGTCCGCACGTATTCGATGGCGTTGTTGGTCATGCGCCAGTAAAAGGCCGTGTTGACCGACAGGTTCGATTTGGTGGTGACGCTATGCCCCAGTTCGACGGCGTGGTTCAGTTCGGGGTCCAGATAGGGGTTGCCCGTTTGCAGGTTGCGCGGATCGCTGGCGTTGACCCACGGGTTGAGGAACCAGAGCTGCGGCCGCTGAATCCGCTGGGTGTAGCTCGTTTTCAGGGTGTGGGTTTTTAGCCCTTTCGAGATCGTTACGCTCGGTATCAGGTTGGTATACTGGTTGGTCAGCGTGGTCTGGGTCGTCAGAAAATTACCGTCGATAAAGGTCCGTTCGAGCCGGGCGCCCAGGTTGAGGGTCCATTTCTGTTTGGTTTCGACCCGAAGCGCGGTATAGCCCGAAACGATCCGCTGGTTGTAATCGAAGTCGTTCGACTGGCTGGGGTCCGGCACCAGCGGCAGCTGCCCATCCAGCGACTCCTCGACCCGGTATTCGCTGCCGATATCGCGCCGGATCGCCTTCAGGCCCGTTTCGAGTTTGAGCTGGGTGGTGTCGCTGCCGGTGCGGATCAGGAAGGGGTAGGTATAATCGGCCTGAAACGTATACTCTTTGTTGCGGCTGTAGTTGGTGCTGTGTTGCCGGAAACTGAGCTGTTCATTCTCCCCCAGCGTATAGCGGTCGGTGTCGTAGAAATAGTTGTCCGGCATGCGGCTGTACTGGGTCAGCAGGGTAAACTCGGCGGGCGTAGCTACTCCGGCCCGTTTCTGGAAGGTCTTGGTGTAGCCCAGGTCGAACTGGCTGTTGCCGTAGGGGTTGCTGAACCGGATGTCGTTGCGGAAGTTTTGCAGGATGGCCCCCGACGGGTCGGTCAGCCGGTTGATCTGGGTGCTGTTGTTGGGATAATAGCCCCCCCAGGCGTTGGCCGAAAAGTTGATGCGGCTGGTTGAGTCCGGGTCGTAGTCGAGGCTCAGCTCGCCGTAGCCGCCGGTACCGGTATTGTCGGCGGTGCTGCGCTGGAAGAGGTAGTTCAGCGGCTGCCCGGCCAGCAGGGTCGTACGGGTGGTCTGCACCTCCCGTATGTTGCGAAACTGGTAGCCGTTGGCCGACAGCGAAAAGCCGATCTTTTTAGTTTTCAGGGCCAGCTTGGTATTCGTACTGCGGTTTAGGTTCCCCAGCGAGGCCATGATCGAGCCGTTGAACCCCTGCAGCGCCTTTTTGGTGATGATGTTGATAATACCCGCGGCCCCTTCGGCATCGTATTTAGCGCCGGGGCTGGTAATGACCTCCACCGACTTGATATTGTCGGCGGGCATCTGTTTGAGCGCGTCGGCCAGGTTGCGGGCCATCATGGCCGAGGGTTTGCCGTTGATCAACACCCTGATGTTGCTGTTGCCCCGCATCTGAATGTTACCGTCCAGATCCAGACTCAGCGACGGCACCTTGCGCAGCACATCGGCCGCCGAACCGCCTGCGTTCGAAATATCTTTTTCGGCATTATAAACCAGCCGGTCCCCTTTTTCTTCGATCAGCGCTTTCTGAGCGGCTACCGTCACCTCGCCCAGCGTACGGCTCTCCGACCGCAGCCGAAGCCCGCTCAGCCGAACCGACGGCTGGTCGGCCCGCAGCACGAGCGACTGGCTCCGGGCCTGGTACCCCACCGATGAAAGCGTAAGCGTATAGCTGCCCAGCGGCAGGTTGGGCAGCGCAAACACCCCGGCACTATCGGTCGTCACGCCCGCAATCAGGGTGGCGGCATCCCGCACAGCCACCGTCGCAAACGGCACGGGCAGAGCCGTTGTTGAGTCGATGAGCGACCCGGTTACGCTGGCGGTCGGGCTGGATTGGGCCAAAGCATTCCCAACCCATAGCGCCAGGGCGGCTACGGTACATAAACGTTTCATAAGAGGTTGGCTTAAACTGGGGTGAGACGGGGCCTATCAGGCCTGAAAGGCCTGCAGGACCTTTCAGGCTGTCATGAACCTGTGTTTATCGGTTTTTACCAAAGAGACGATAAACAACTTAGTGTTGCATCGGCGGCTGGGAACCGGCCAATTATTTTTCTTTCCGCAGGTAAATGTTGTTGCTGATCGACTCCAGCCGCACCTGCGGGCCACCGCTGAGGAGTGTACCTTCCAGCGTGTAGCCTACTAACGGATTTTTGGGGCGCTTTCCTTTGAAATCGATCGTCAGGTCAGAATACACTTCGCCCGTAATGGTTTTCATGGCTACGTTGGCCCCTTTCGAGCCCGGCCAGCTCATATCGACGAACCCACTGATCGACTTCGCCGACACGGCACTCGTAGCGCCCTTGATGTGGATATTCCCCGAAATAGTTTCGACGCGCAGGGGGGCTTTTCTGGGCAGAAAGACCGTGTAGTTGATCGTGCTGCATATCGAATGGGAGGTGCCGTCTTTGTCGGTCCGCCAGGTGGATTGGCGGTTGCCGGGGCAATCCTCGGACCGGCCCTGTTTGATCCGTTCATAGTCAAAATCGGTCGTGAGGCTGACCGCGTCCGCCGTCGATTCGGTACTGACCTCCAGCGCATCGTTGAGTTTGCCGTTGTTGATCGTAACCGCAATCCGCATCGACACCTCGGACTTATCCCAGTACTGTACGTCGATGCTGTCGCCAAACTTCAGATTAAGGTGCACGGCCTGACCGGCCGAGAGCGGCAACGTTTTGGTAATGATTTTCTGGGAGAAAACGGGTTTGGCCAGAAACAGAACCAGGAGCAGAAGCAAGTGATTTTTCATAATTGCAGGAGAAAGAGGAAAAGAGAGTGGGACAAACGCTTATTTCTGCTTGCGGATGAAGATGTCGCTGGAGATGGTTTTGAGCCGTAGCTCCACCCCGCCCCCGTTTGCAGTGCCGTTGATGACGTGGCCGCCCCCCATGCGGCTCAGGCCGTCTTTTTTGGCCATACCCAGGTCGAAGTCGGTATACATTTCGCCGTTGATGGAGTTCAGTTTGAAGCTGGCTTTGGTGCTGGCCGGCAGGGTGACGTCGATGTCTCCGCTAATGGTCGAAATGGCGGTAGGCTTGCTCTGATTCAGCGTCGAATACACCACTTTGACTTCGCCGTTGGTCGAGTTGGCCACGACGGGACCCGTCACATTGACCAGGCTGATGTTGCCGTTCAGCGTTTTGACTTCTAGGTCGCCATCCATATTCTGAATGTGTACATTGCCGTTGCTACCCCAGTTGACCTGTTCGTACAGGATAGCGGCTTTGTTAGGTACGCGGATCGTATACGCCATGTGCCGGCGCGACGCTTTCTCGACTCTGACGGTATTGCCTTCTGTCGTTACGGCCAGTCCGATGCCGGTATTGTCGACGGCCGAGTTGTACAGCGGCCGCAGCCCTTTTGCCTGCTCCGGGGGCGCTTCCATCTTACTCTGGGTCTGGATCACCAGTTCGTTGCCGTTGTAACCCTCAATTTTCAGATTGCTGGCGTCCAGCATGAGCATCACTTTCTGATCGCCATTGTTAGCCAGTTTCGTCTTGTACTCCTGCGCATACAGCACAGTCCATTGCCATAGGCATCCGATGCCTAGTAACAGCATTTTTTTCATAAGAATATGTGGTTGACTAGTTAATACAAATGATGTTCAGTGGTCCCGCCACGCCATGCCCCCCCACCGTGGTCCGTGTCCCCACGGACCACTCTCGCGACAGCAAGACCATCCGGTCAGGTGGTCCGTGGGGACACGGACCACGGTGACGCACGACGGACACGGACCACGATGATGGCGCCGATCACGATGTCGAGCGAGCAACCTGGCTCAGGGCACCGGCGCCCTCTTCGGCTTTGAGCCGGACAATGTCGAGCACCTGCTGGTTACGGGCGAGTCGCTGCATGTCGGCGGCTGCCCGTTTCTCCTTGATCGCCACCAGCGCGTCGATCAGGGTAAGCTGCACATTCGGGTCTTTCTGTATCCGCAGCGACTGAATGAGCGCTTCGCGAACGCCTTCTTCCTGCTCAAAGCGCACAAGAGCCTGGCAGGCCGCCAGCCTGACGTTGACATTCGCGTCGAAGTTGAGCGTGTTGATAAGCAACTGCGTAATCTCGCGGTCGGCCCGGTCCAGCTCGGCGCTCTGGTTGATGGCGTGAATCCGATCGCTGGCCGACGTTTGCGCCACTGCATCGAACGCCAGCGTTTTCCGGATCGACTCGCCAGCCGGATGCCCGGTCGTTGCCAGCTCGACCGACTCGGCGGCATCAGGCGACTGGCGCGAGTAGAACTGCCCGCCCGCAAACCCGATCAGCAGCAGCGCCACCCCGGCGGCCAGCCGCATACCCCAGGTAGTCAGTTGCCGAACCCGGCCCATGGCCCGTACGGGTTGCGGGACCAGTTTCTGATCCAGCCGGGTGGTGAAGTCGGGCGACAGCTGCCCGGCCCTGGCGCTGGTCACGTACTGAAACAGCGACGCATGGGGCAGCAGGTGGTCTGGTATCGATTCGGTATGCTGAAAATAGGCGCGCAGTTGATTTTCTTCATCCAGCGTGGTTTCGCCTTCATAATAACGGGCCAGCAACTGGTCAATAGTCGGCTTCATAGTCGTTCAGTTTAAGGTAACCGTCCCGCAGTCGTTGCCGGGCCCGCGAGAGCGCAACCCGGATCGCGTTGATCGACAACCCGGTTACCTGCTCAATTTCCTCGAAGGAGTACTCTTCTACATCCCGCAGATGGAGTACCAGCTTCTGCACATTGGGTAGCTGATCGATCAGCTGCCGCATCCGGTCGGCACTGTCGGCCAGCTCCAGTTGCCGATAAGGCGAGAGCTGGCTGGCGGCCACGCTGCCCAGGTCCGCCTTGTCGACGTTTTTTTGCCGGGCGTGTGACTTGAGCCGGTCCAGACACAGATTCTTCGTCATTTGTACCGCCAGGGCTTCTACGCTCTGGTACGTATTCAGCTGCTGCCGGTTCGACCACAGCCGCATCAGCACATCCTGCAACGCATCCTCGGCATCTTCGCGGTTGCGCAAAAACATCGTAGCCAGCCGGAAGAGTCGATTCTGAATGGGCAGAATCTGTTGTTTGAACGCCTGTAGATCCATGTCATGAGCAAAGACGACCGAGCCGGCAAAACATTACAGCGCCGACCACTTCTTTTTCAAGCCCGGTCAGGCAGGCCGCTTTTTCGGCCTGATCGGCGGGTAGTTCTGCAAACGGCATACGATTTGCGGGTAATCATGAGTCAGCTGCCCGGTTACTTCCACAAAACAACCAGTCAGATGGCAATCACAATAAAGTAAATCAGGAAACCCACTGTAAAACGCAAATCATGAAATCGACCCTATCTATTGCCCTATTGTGTTTAGTTATGGCCTGTTCAGGTAAAAAGTCTGGCACCGGGGAGTCTGAGCAGGCTTCGGAAAAGCCCGATTCACCGGTAATGGTCGGGAACGACGTCGACCCCAGCGGCTGCAAAGGATCGGCTGGCTATACCTGGTCGGCCGTAAAGAAAAAGTGTATCCGCTTTTTTGAAGAAGGCACCCCGTTTGAGAAATACGAATCGACGGCCCCCGAAAATCCGGTCACTACCGCCTATGTCGTTCTGTCTGACGACCATTCCAAAGCGGAAGTCTTTTTCGGCGAAACGGATAAACCCGCTGTTTTGGAAAAGAAAGAGGTAGTTGAAGGCGAAACGATGCCTATACTCTTCGAGAACGAAGACGAACAGCTCAAAATCAGGTTTTACAAGGATACGTATCAGATTCTGTTTCAGGATTCCATACGATTCACACAGGACTACTCGTTCAAAAACGGTCTGGCGGAGAAGCTGGAAAAAACAAAATAAGTACATCAATAGCGTCTATTGCCAGAAGGCCTGCAGGTGCCCGGTTTACGGGCGTCCTGCAGGCCTTCTGGCGTATCAGGGCGTACTGGTTCCCGAACCTGTCTGGCTCATAAGCATAAGCAGGCGTTGGCAGCGGGGTTGTCGGGGTACCTCCGCGACTGGCCGGAACAAATTCACGGCCCGCACACTTAGCTGATACATAACGGATTGAACAAGACTCGCCAAGGTCCGGCAAGATTGCATGGTAGTTGAACCGTATAAAGAATCCTGGGTCGGAGACTTCAGCGCCCTGAAACGGGTGCTTGAGGAAGCGCTGACAAACCTGCCCGTTTCCGTTGAACACGTCGGCAGTACGTCGGTTCCGGGGCTGGCAGCCAAACCAGTCATCGATATCGATCTGATCTTCGATCAGCCGATAGTCTTTGATGATATCAAAAGCAGGCTCGAAGCGATTGGGTACTACCATGCCGGCGATCAGGGCATTGCTGGCCGGGAGGTATTCAAGCGCGCCCACGCTGACCCTGCCCATACTGTACTCGATTCCATCCCCCACCACCTGTACGTTTGCCGGGCCGACAGTGACGAATGGCAGAAACACCGGCTGTTCAGAAATTACCTGATTGCCCACGAGAACGCCAGAGCGCATTACCAGCGGTTAAAATATGACCTTGCCCGGGCCGCCAACCAGGACCGAAAGCGCTACGCCCAGCTGAAAGAGCAGCAGGCAACGGCATTCATCAACGACATCATCGAAAAAGCCCGGCTAGACGAAACACGAACCGATTCTAATCGGCTTTCTTGATTGTTATTAGAATCGGACAACCGGAACGGCCGGGTAAATTACTGAACCAGATTACTTAATGGTCAATACTTGCGGCTGCAACTGCCTTCAGCAAATCATTATTCGTAGACGAACGCCGTCCGGTACGATACCCGTTTATAAGGTGTCGTACCGGACGGCGTTCGTTGTGGCAGGGATTACAGCAGCTTATCCGGGGTGATCGGCAGTTCGCGGATTCGTTTGCCGGTGGCGTTGAAGATGGCGTTGGCTACGGCGGCTGCTACCCCAACGATGCCCACTTCGCCGATACCTTTGATCCCCATCCGGTTGGCTTTCTGGTCGTCTTCCCGGATAAAAATAGCCTCCATCGCGCCGATGTCGAGGTTGGCCGGTACGTGGTAGTCGGCGAAGGAGCGGGTGACGAAGTTGCCCCAGCGCGGGTCCACCACCGACTCTTCCGTCAGGGCCATGCCGATGCCCCAGATGTTGCCGCCGATGATCTGCGAACGGGCCGTTTTCGGGTTCAGGATCGTACCCGCGCCGGTTACGGCCAGGAATCGGTTAACCCGAACCATGCCCGTAAACCGGTTTACGGCCACTTCTGCAAAGTTGGCGTTGAAACTATGGGCCGAGTACTCCTCCGCGCTCTCCAGCGGTTTGGCATCGATACGGGTCTGGAAGTCGGTCAGCTTTTCGGAAAGCATCAGCTGCGACGCCGTCGGACGGGCAAAAAACTGCTTGCCGGACCGAGCCAGCAACTCGTCGGTGATTTTCTGACAGGCATCGTTTACGGCGTTGGCGTAACTCGACGCCCCTACCGACCCCACAGCCCCGGCCGCCGGCGGCAGGTCCGAATCGCCGATGACGACCTTCACCTGGTTGAGCGGCAGGCCCAGGGCGTCGGCGGCTGTCTGGGCCAGAATCGTATAGGTGCCGGTTCCCAGATCGGCCGCGGCCAGCTCGACCGTGGCCATGACGTCGTTGCCGGTGCGTTTCAGCTTCACGATGGCCGAGGTGGGGCGCTGATGCGCGGGATACGTACCGCAGGATACGCCATAGCCGATCAGGTAGTTGCCCTGCTGGTTCTGGCCCGGCTCGGGCTTGCGCCTGTCCCAGCCAAAGGCTTTGGCTCCTACCTGCAGGCACTGTACCGTTGTGCGCGACGACCAGGGTTTGCCGTTAGAGGGGTCGCGTTCGGGCTCGTTTTTAAGGCGCAGCTCGATCGGATCCATCTTCAGCTTATGGGCCAGCTCGTCCATAGCCGACTCGAGCGCGAAGCTCCCCGTCGATTTGCCGGGGCCGCGCGTGTAGGTTGGCAGAATTACGTTCATCGGAACAATCCGGTACGTAATCAGCGAGTTGGGCGTGTCGTACATGATCTTCGAGCAGTCGCCACAGGGCTCGATGAACTCGTTTTTGATAGCGCCGTGCGTAGTGGTCTCGTGGGCCAGCGCCGTGAGCTTCCCGTCTTTGGTAGCCGCCAGACTCACCTTCTGATGGTTCCGCTGACGCAGCCCGACCGAGTTCACCATCTGCTGCCGCGTCAGGGCAAGCTTCACCGGCCGGTTGACCTGTCTGGCGGCTACGGCCGTCAGCACCAGGTTGGCCCACTGCCCCCCTTTCGAGCCAAATCCTCCTCCGATATAGGGCGTAACGATACGCACCTGCTCGGGTTTGATGTTCAGGGTTTTGGCCGCTGCGGTTTGCGCACCGTTTACAATCTGCGAGCTGTTATACAGCGTAACGCGATCGCCGGTCCATTCGGCAATGGTGGCGTGGGGTTCCAGCGGGTGGTGGTGCTCGATGGGGGTTTCGTAGACCTCTTCGACCTTGATTTCGGCCTCGCGCAGGGCGGCTTTGACGTCGCCCCGTTTGGCGTCGGCTTTGTCCTTATCCTTGGGCACCGACGCGTTTTTCATCAGCTTCTCGAAATCGGCTTTTGGCTCTTTCCGGTCGTAGGTGACGCTAATCAGGTGCGCAGCGTGTCGGGCCTGCTCGAACGTTTCGGCTACGACCAGCCCGATATGCTGCCCGTGAAATTCGATCTCCGGACTTTGGAGCAGCGCCCCACCCCGGATACCGCCGTCGACGTTCAGTTTCGGCGCATTCTGGTGGGTGATGATGGCCAGCACACCGGGGGCTTTTTCGGCCGCGGCCGTATCGATAGACCGGATGGTGCCGGCCGCGATGGTGCTTTTGAACAGAACGGCATACGCCAGATTCTTCACCGGATAGTCAGTCGAATAGGCCGCTTTTCCAGTCACCTTGGCAATGCCGTCGATGCGGCTGACGGGCGTGCCGGTTAGTTTGTTTTTGTCTTGCATGGCGGTTGGTGAAGGGTTCCTCAGGCTTTGCCTCCGTTCAGGGCCATCTGCAACGCCAGCACTATGCTTCGGTTGCCCAGCTCGACCTTAAACTTGTTATGTTCCAGCGGTTGGGCAGCGGCCATCTCGGCGTCGGCAGCCCGTTTGAAGTTGGCGGGGGTGGCTTCCTGACCGATCAGCATTTTTTCGGCCGTCAGCGCCCGCCACGGTTTATGTGCCACTCCGCCCATTGCGATGCGGGCCTGAACGATGCGGTTGCCCGTTTCGCTCACCTCCAGGGCGGCTGCCACCGAAAGCAGGGCAAAGGCGTAGGACGCCCGGTCGCGCACTTTGAGGTAGTACGACCTGTCGGCAAAGCGGTTCTGCGGCAGGTCGATGGCGGTAATCAGCTCCCCGTGGGCCAGGTTGGTATCCTGCTCGGGGGTATTGCCGGGGAGCCGGTGGAAATCGGCGAAGGGTATACTCCGCTCCTGCCCGCTGGCCGTTCTGACCCTGACTACTGCGTCGAGAGCCGCCAGGGCAATGGCCATATCGGAGGGGTAAACGGCCACGCATTTTTCGGACCAGCCGAAGATGGCGTGCAGCCGGTTGATGCCTTCCAGTGCGCCACAGCCACTGCCCGGTGCGCGCTTGTTGCAGGGCATCGACACCTCGTAGAAGTACGGACAGCGGGTGCGCTGCAGCAGATTACCGCCGTTGGTAGCCATGTTGCGGATCTGACCCGACGCGCCCGCCAGGATGGCCTGGCTAAGCAACGGGTAGTGCTGGCGCACCAGCGGATGGTTGGCCGCTTCGGTATTCTTGCCCAGTCCGCCAATGGACAGACCGCCTTTGCTGGCGCCCGCCGTTATGGGTTTGATCTCGGCCAGGCTGAGATTGGTTATATCGACGAGGGCCGTAGGGCGTTCGACATCCTCTTTCATCAGGTCGATGAGGTTGGTGCCGCCCGCGAGAAAGCGGGCCGTCGGGTTACCGGCCAGGGCCTGCGTGGCTGCGGCCGGGTCTTTGGCCCTTGTATAGGTGAACGGTCTCATGGAATACGGGGTATAGGGTTAGGCCGAAAACCGGAAGGTCTGTTCCACGGGCTTGCCGCTATGAACCTCCTGAATGGCAGCTACAATATTGGGGTAAGCCCCACACCGGCACAGGTTGCCCGACATGCGCTCCCGAATCTCCTCGGTCGACAGCTGAACCGGGCCTGTTTTCCGGCGCACGTTTTCCGTGACGTAGCTGGCATCGCCCCGCCGGGCTTCGTCCAGCAGCGCCACCGCCGAGCAGATCTGGCCGGGCGTACAGAACCCGCACTGAAAGCCGTCGTGTTTCAGGAACGCTTCCTGCATAGGGTGCAGCTGCGCGCCCGAATCGCCCGCGCGGGATCGACCCGTACCGGTCTGGGCCAGGCCCTCGATCGTTTTTACGGTTTTGCCCTCGCAGCTGGCCGCCAGGGTCAGGCACGACAGCACCCGCTGGCCGTTTACGAGTACCGTGCAGGCACCGCACTGACCGTGGTCGCAGCCTTTCTTGGAACCCGTCAGGTCGAGTCGTTCCCGCAGCGTATCGAGCAGCGTCATGCGCGAGTCGACGGTCAGCTTCCGGGCGGATCCGTTCACGTTCAGGGCCAGGTTGACGCCGTTTTCGATGGCAGCGGCCGACAGCTCTTCGGGCATGGCGCCACTGATCGGTTTGGTAAACAGCTGCTCGGCCACGGCCGACTGAGCGGCCAGCACCCCACCCCCGGCCAGGGTCATCAGCTTCAGGAAGTGCCGCCGGTTGACGCCCGTATCGAGGATTTCGGTCAGGTCTTCGGGCATCAGATCCTCGAAGAGTTTTTTCTCGTCGTCGGACAGGTCCAGGTTTTCGTTTTGGTCCATCGGGCAGTTTGTCAAAGCTTTGTGACTGGTTACTCAGCACAGCCTCATCGGGCATAGAATCACCCCGAAGTAACCACCCGAACGCAGCTATTGTTATGAATTACCTATCAACGGGTACATCAACTAAACCCCCACGCAGCGCTACGTTCCCGCCGGTGAGCCGGGAGAACCCAACCCGTTTTTTGCGTCCCCGTCAACGATGATGGAAAAACGCCTAGATTGACAGCCGATGAAAGAGATACAGAAAAGCTGGATAGAAAAAGGGTACCGGATGTTCGCGTATGGCGGGCCTCAGGAACTCAAGGTAGAACGGCTGGCCGCGGCTGTGGGCAAGAACAAATCGTCGTTCTATCACCACTTTGCCGATCTGGAAGTGTTCACCAGTATCCTGCTCGACTATCACATGGAGCAGGTTGGCCAGATTGCCCGGAAAGAATCGCAGTGTACGTCACTGGACGAGCTAATCGATATTATCGTTGCCCACAAACTGGACCTGCTGGTCAATCGACAGTTGCGGATTCATCGGACGAACAAGGAGTTTGAAGCGTGTTTCGTAAAAACGAACCAGCTCACGGTGCCCGCCATCATGGGTATCTGGTCCGCCATCCTGGGTCTGACCGATCAGTCGCACCTGGCCGGGCTGGTGCTTACCCTGAGCCTCGACAACTTCTACCTTCAGATAACCGACGAAACCCTGAACCACGGCTGGCTGACGCAGTATTTCAGCGACCTGCAGGGCCTGGTCCGGGCGTTCAGTACCACCGGAGCATCGCTCCCCGCCGTTCTGGACGGTAGCGTCTAAAACCGGAGGTCTGCTGTAACTACCTATGCACCTGCACACAAACCAACTCATCATGCAGGAGACAGGAACACCACAGCAGGCGACAGGATCGTCGCACCGATTTCATAAGTTCTGGATCAAAATCACGGCCCTGGTCGTTGGCGCGTTCGGCCCCGTTTTCTCGTTGGGAACCATGGTCGCTACGGCCGAGCCCGCCCGGCTGACGCTGGATCTGTTAAGCTGGCCCATCGATGGCGCCACGACCTATGCCTCGCCCGACACGCGGTTTCTGTCGGCGCTGACGGGCGGGTTTCTCATCGGGTGGGGCGTCATGGTCTGGGCGCTGTCGGTCTGGGTGTATGACAAAGCACCGGAAGCCGTTCGCCGAACCGTTGTCGTGGGCATTCTGGCCTGGTTCGTCTGCGACAGCACCGGTTCCGTTCTGTCGGGCAACCCGTCGAATGTGGTATTCAATATAATCGTGCTGCTGATCGCGATAGGCCCGCTATGGCGCCCGGCCAGCCACTGACCGGCCAGGTAACCATCCATCTGTCCCCACCGGCGGGGTTATCCCGTTATTCAGCCACAGAACACATACCCGGCGGCCCGTTCAGCCAGCGGTGAATACATTTGGGCCCGACCAATACCGGATAAACTACTGACCAGCAGGGCCGAACATCTTCTTCCGGGCCTGCTGGCCGGTTCCCATTCACCGCCCATGAAAGCTGCCATACACACCCACTACGGACCACCCGAGGTCGTTCAGATCAGGGAGGTCGACAAACCCACGCCCGGCCCCCGCGACCTTCTGATTCGGGTCTATGCGTCGACCGTGAACCGCACCGACTGCGGATTTCGGAGCGCCGAGTACGTAATTTCCCGGTTGTTCAGCGGGCTGCTGCGCCCCAAACAGCAAACGCTCGGCTGCGAGTTTGCCGGTCAGGTCGAAGCCGTTGGCACCGACGTGACGCTCTTTCGCCCCGGCGACCGAGTATTTGGGTTTAACGACAGCCAGTTTGGTGGCCATGCCGAGTACATGACCCTACCCGAAGACGCGGCCGTAACGACCATCCCCGCCGGACTCGCCTATGATGAAGCCGCGCCCATTGCCGAAGGCGCTCATTACGCGCTCTGCAACATCCGGGCGTCCGGAATAACGCGCGGTCAGAAAGCCCTGGTCTACGGAGCCACGGGCGCCATTGGATCGGCCGCGGTGCAACTGCTCAGGCAGGCCGGGGTGGTCGTTACGGCGGTGTGCGCCAGCCCGCACGTAGGTCTCGTCCGATCGCTGGGGGCCGACCGGGTTATCGACTACACCCGCGAGGATTTCACCAAAACCGGTGAGGTATTTCAGGTGGTGTTCGATGCCGTTGGCAAAAGCTCTTTCGGGCAGTGCAAACCCATCCTCAGCGAGACGGGCAACTACATATCTACCGAACTCGGCAAAAACGGGGAGAACGTTTTTCGGGCCCTCCTGGCCCCGCTGCAGCGCGGCAAAAAGGTGCTGTTCCCGCTCCCGACAACTACCCGAGACGACATCGTTTTTCTGAGAGACCTGGTCAGCCAGGGAGCGTTCAGGCCCGTTATCGACCGGCGGTATCCGCTGTCGCAGATCGTCGACGCTTATCGGTACGTAGAAACCGGGCAGAAAATAGGGAACGTAGTCATCACCCTGGCCTGAGCCCGGCTCGGTCGCTATACCGTTTGCAGGTAGATGGCTTCCAGCTCCCGGGCCCGGAAAATGTCGTGCGCGGCCATCAGAATCGCAGCCCCATCGGTACTGAGCCTGTGCAGGATGTACGAACAACGAAGAGGCTAACGATTGGCTTCATGACGGCCTGGTTCGTAGCGGACGGTGGGGGTATGAATTATGGATTCGGAGCTGGGGTCAGCTCGTTGAGCCGAACCTGTATCTGTTTGATGCTGGTCAGGGTGGCGCGCTGCAGATCGCGCATCTGTTCGGCCGGCAGATCGGCCAGGGTAGCGTCGGCATGCTGGTGGCTATGGTGTCCGTGTTCATGCGTATGGGTATGAGGCATACCGGGTACTTCGACCAGATTGGCCTCCCAGTCTTCAAAGGCTTTTTTCAGGCTATCGAGCGAAACCACCACTGCGGCTGGCTTTTTCTGGGCCGTATATACCGCCTTCAGCGAATCGATCTGATCGATTTTCGGCTCCAGCACGGCCTGAATATCGGTAGCCTGCCGGTGGTACGTTGCTGCTTCTTCCAGCAGTGGATCTTGCTGACCAGACGATGAACAGGCGGATAAAGCACCCATCAGGCAAAGCGTGTAAACAAGTCGATTCGGTTGCATAGGCTGGTTGTTTAGCCAGCAAAATAAAAAATTTGCAACTATGTTGCAAAAACAAATCAGCCAATAAGCGGCCTGGGCTGAGTTGAGCAACCTTATGCGCAGCGGCCGGTCAGACGTAGGCTCCCGCCAGTCGGGTCTGTCGACGAATGTCTTCATCGATCAGCTGCCGGTTCAGCCACGCGCCCGTTTTGGCTCCGCTGGCCACCGCGATAGCCACCTGCCGAAACAGGGTGGTTGCATCACCAGCCGCATAGACACCGGGAACGTTCGTCTCGCCGGCCTCTGTAGTTTTTATCAGGCCGTGCTCGGTCAGGGTACAGCCCAGCTGACTGGCCAGATCAGTATGCTGGCGGAAGGGTACCCGCGCAAAAACAGCCGCCGGATGGGCCCGTGTCCCATCAGCGAACAGCACAGCGGTTAGCCGGCCTTCTTCGTGCTCGAGAGCCGCAATTGGGGTGTCGACAATCGGAATCTGCAGTTGAGCCAGGGTCTGCCGCTGATCGGGGGTCAGGGTGGCCGGTCCGTTGGTGAACAGGGTGAGCTGGCGGCTCCACTGCTGAATCAGGCTGGCCATATCGTACCCAACATCGCCATTGGCCAGGATACCCAGCGGCTGCCCGTGTACTTCATACCCGTGGCAGTAAGGACAATGCAGCACCGACCGGCCCCAGCATTCGGCAAAGCCCGGCAGCTCGGGCATGATATCGAACAGCCCCGTTGCCAGCAGCAGCGCACGACCCGAAAACTGTAAATCGCCCCCATCGGCCGACGTTGTTGTAACGCTGAATCCGTGCTCAGTGCGGGCGGCCCGGGTAGCAGTGCCCGACCAGAACTGCACGCCCGGGTACTGGCTGATCTGCTCGCGGGCTGCGGTCACTAACTCCGCCGGGGTTGCTCCGTCGCGGGTCAGAAAACCGTGCGAGTGGGGCGTTTGCCGGTTGCAGGGCTGCCCCGCGTCGATGACCAGCACCCGACGTACCGCCCGGCCGAGTACCAGCGCGGCACTAAGCCCGGCACTGCTGCCCCCTACTATAATTACATCGTAATGCTCGCGGATGGTCATGTTGTATGTTGGTTGGTGTCAATGGCCGCTCAATGAACGTGATGCGTACGGCAGTAATGGATATTGGCCAGGTGCGTCACAACCAGGCCCAGGGAGGCCGCGTAGGCCAGGTATTCGAATCCTTCGTTCAGCTCCTCGAACACCAGCCCGGTAGCGAACAGCCCCAGAAACCCCCAGAGGGCAAACCGGATCGAGCGGGAGGTATGCCGGGTAGCTGACCAGACCGCCCCCATATTGACGATGATGAACAGATAATCCAGACTCAGGAAGCCGGCCCGAAGCGAATCATGCGTGAGCCAGGTAGAGGTCATCAGCAATACCGGGGTGAGAATACAGTGGATAAGGCAGAGTAGCGAACCGGTGATACCGATGTAGTCGGCCCGGCGACGGAGTACGTGTGTAGCCATACCAGATGGGTTGATCGATAGGCAAAGGTAAAGAACAGGATTCATTTTTGCAACATTGTTGCAAAAATGAATCCTGTAGACTCTGATGGGGTTGCAAATAGCCTCACCGTTTGTCACATACCGGTTGGCTTCCTGTAGCATACGCTGCTATTTTGTATAGCCCCCCTCTAATTGCGGGCACCCTTCCCGATGAAAAAAATACTGGTGTCGTTCGCCCATGCGCTGCAAAACATCCGCACTCGTTTTTTTCATACGGTGCTGTCCATTCTGGGGATCGTGATCGGGGTAGCGGCTTTGGTTGCTATTCTGTCGCTGATTGACGGTATGGAGCAGTACGCGCGCGAGCAGATCACCAGGACCACCTCGCTGAAAGCCGTACTGGTACAGTCGAATCCCTATAAAGTAGTCAACGAGGTACAGGTTCGGAAAAGCGAATACGACTACCTCGACGCCAAAAGATGGGGGGCTATGCGGTCATCGCTGAGCAAACCCGCCGGGACCTACCTCTACTGGCAGCAGAACAGCGAGATCAGCGTGGTGTCCGATACGGGCAAAATCGGTACGATTGTTACGGGGACCAGCCTGCCCCTCCACCCCAATCTGACGCTGGTTCACGGCCGGGTCTTCACCGAACCGGAGCTGCAGAGGGCGCGTGGGGTGGCGGTTGTCAACCAAATTCTGGCCCGTCAGCTGGTCGGCAAACAACCTGAAAAATCAGCCCTCGGTCGACAGCTACGCTACGGCGGAACAACGCTGACCGTGATCGGTATTCTGGCCGACAAGGATGCCAAAGCCGGCCAGCTGCTGATGCCGATAACGCTGCTCCCCGACAGTGCGTTGCGGGCATCTCCGCCCATGGGTGTCATCGAAGCCAATACCGTAGAAGATGTACCAGCGCTGAAAACCGACGTAGACACCTGGCTGAAAGCCAACATGAAGGGTCAGCCGGATGATTTCGTACTTATCACCAACGAGCAGCGCGTCAGCCAGGCGACCCAGGGCTTTTTACTGTTCCGGCTGATCATGGGCCTGATTGTAGGCATCTCGGTGCTGGTCGGCGGCATCGGTGTAATGAACGTACTGTTAATTTCGGTCACGGAACGAACCGTAGAAATTGGCGTTCGGAAAGCGCTTGGCGCTAAAAGGCGGGATATCATGTGGCAGTTTCTGTCGGAATCGATCACGATCTCGACCTTTGGCAGCCTGTTGGGGCTGGGTCTGGGTCTGTTGAGCACACTGGCGTTTATCCCCATCGTGAAAGCGCTGACCGACGTATCGTTTCAGGTGGCCTACACCTGGAACACCTTTATCCTGATCATGGTCATCGCCATGCTGATCGGCGTCATCTTCGGCACCTACCCCGCCCTGCGAGCCGCCCGGCTCGACCCCGTCGAAGCCATCCGTCGCGAGTAGAGACGCGACCCCTCGCGTCTCTGTGCGTCTCCTCGCGTCTCTGTGCGTCTCCTCGCGTCTCTGTGCGTCTCTGTGCGTCTCTATACATCTCTATACATCTCTGTACGTCTCTGTACATCTCCCTCGCGTCTCTGTGCGTCTCTGTGCGTCTCCTGTACGTCAGCAATTACCTTATCCCTTAGGTCTAACACGCGTCAGCAATTCAGGCGTCTCCTATTCCTGCTTCAATCAGTCTGGTTAGGTTGCTTGCCAGCGTATAGGCGGTAATTGATAAAAGAAGAAAAAAGAGTTGCTGACGCGCAGATGATTGCTGACGCAGGGGAGACGCGATGGGTCGCGTCTCTACGAGGAACACACCCGGGGGTACTGTTATTGTTTACTCAGGTTTATTCACGGCGATTACAGACCTGAAAGCGGCTTACATAGTAACTCTGTCTGCCTCTGCTTTGGGGCTGCCCATCGCTGAGGGACAACATTTCCTTCGGCTATCCGCACAGCCGGTTATCTTCTTTTTATGGCATCTCCCCCCTACCGAACGATAACTCTGGCTCTTTCTTGAACGCGCCATACTTCCTGTTGATGAATTGTTGAACAAAAAAAATAACTTTATAATTAAGTATTTTTAGCTATTATACTTAGTTATAAATACTCTCACATCCTTCTTATGTTCGAAGGCCGGGTAAGGGTAAGTACCTGATGAGACCAACAAACAGTAGTTAGCTATGGTAGCTCTTGGGCCGCTTTCCAAGGTCCGGGCGCACACCTGCCCGGTGCTATCACAAGTTCGTATAGGTTTACCCCAGAGGACTGAATGGCTATGACTCACCGGGTTTCCGTAAACCGTCTGACTGACTAGTATGCTATGAAATCGACTACCCCATCGGCTCCAGCTTTGATCCAGAACGTACTGACGGCAGCGCAAAACGGCGTTATGGTCTATCTGCCCGAACGTGACAGCACGGGCGCACTCGTCGATTTTCGGCTGGTGATGCTTAACAGCATGGCCGAACGGGAGATGACCCGTCCGGCTCACGAGTTGATAGGACAGCGGTTTACCCAGCTGTATCCGCACCTGAAAGAGACATCCCTACTGGAACAGTATCGGCAGGTGATGGAAACCGGCGAGGCCGCTCACGTTGAGTTTCAGTGTACCCGACCCGGCCAACCCCAACCCGCCTGGTTCGCTATATCGGTCATGCGCCTAGAGGGTAATCTGGTAGTCTCCTTTCAGGATGTTACGCAGGCCAAAGCCGATACGAAAGCCGCCCAGCAAGCCTACTGGCTCGGGAAGGCCTTCGAGGCATCGATCCACGGCGTTGCGGTGTACAAGGCTGTTCGCAATGAGCGAGGGGTGATCGATGATTTTCAGCTCGTGATGATCAACGAAGCGGGCCTGCGTATGAGTGGCCACACCCATGAGCAGGTGATCGGAAAGAGTGTATGGCAAATTTACCCGGCTACCAAAATCAATGGCCTTTTCGATCGGAAAGTGCAGGTATGCGAAACGGGGCAGCCTTATTCCGGAGAACACTATTATCCTGAATACAATATCTGGATTGAACTATCCATCGTACCGGTTGAGCGTGGTGTTATGCTGACTTACGTCGATATAACAGCCCGCAAAACAACGGAACTGGCAACGCTTAAGCAGACTCAGCTGTTTGAGACTATTCTGGAGAGCGTTACGGTGGGTATCGCCGTACTAAGCCCGGTTTACAATCAGGCAGAGGGCCAAAATCGCGCTACCAACTTTCGGGTAGTGCGTATGAACAACGGTCTTCGGCGGATGCTGAACCTGTCGGCGTCGGATTCGTATGGACATTACCTGACAACTGTTTTCCAGGCAGCGGGCAGATCAGAGCTACTCAGTTCCTGTATAACCGCGTTTGAGCAGGGCCAACAACAGGAATACGATTTACCCTATATGACAGACGGCTCAACGCGCTGGTACCGGGTGTCAATCGTTTGCCAGGACAGCCAGCTCATTCTGACACTGACCGATGTGTCGGCCACCAAAGAAGCGCAGCAGGTACATAGCACCCAGGCCCAGCTCCTTCAGAAAATCAGCGACAACACCCCGGCGGGTCTGGTACTTTGGGAGGCCGTACGAGACGATACGCCCCAGCGTAATGTGGTCGATTTCCGCTATCGGATGACAAACCTCATGAACGCGCTGGTGACGGGCTATGCCGACAGTGAGCTGGCCGGCAACCATCTGCTGGAAATTTTTCCGCGCTTCAGAGGGACCGAACTGGAGTACTGCCTGCGCGAAGTGATTGAAACAGGCCGTACCCAGCGCATGATTTTCACCTACTACAACGAGCGACCCGGTGCCTGGTTCGATGCCCAGTTTGTGCGGCATGGCGACGGCGTCCTGATGACCTTTATGGATGTTTCCGAAGGGTACAAGGCCCAGCTGATCCAGAAGGCACAATACGACCTTTTCCAGACGGTTATCAACCGGCAACCGGCAGGCATAGTGCTGTATGGCGTAGTGCGGGAGCCGACTCAGGAGGGGCAGCCGGGGCCTATCGTTGATTTTGTGTTCGAACTGGCCAATAAAGCAGAGCTTGAACTGGTAGGCAGATCGGCTAATGAATTGATCGGGAAGCGGCTGAGAACCTTGTTTCCCAGCCACGACGGTCAGCAGTTATTCGAGAAGATGGTTTCCGTAGCCGAAACGGGGCAGGGGCAGGAATGGCTGCTCCCCTATTTCAGCGACGGTATTCAGGGCTGGTTCCAGGCCTCCCTGGTTCCCCACGGCGAGCAGATTCTGTTTACGTTTCTCGACGTCACCGAACTAAAGCGGCAACAGCAGGCGCTGGAAGTAGCCAATATGGAACTGAGCCACAGCAACGATAATCTGCAGCAGTTTGCGTATATCGCCAGCCACGATTTACAGGAACCCCTGCGTAAAATTCAGGCGTTCGGCGACATTATTGCCACTCGCAATGCCCATGTGCTGGATGATAGCACCAAAGATATGCTGACCCGCATGCAGGACTCGGCCACCCGGATGTCATGGCTGATAAAAGACCTGCTCGAGTACTCCCGGATTACCACGCACCGCAGGCCCTTTTCGCCCGTTCATCTGTCCGATCTGCTGAATGAGGTACTCGGTGATTTGTTTGTAGTCGTACATGAATCGAAGGCCCGGGTTACCTGGGACCCGCTACCGATGATCGTTGGTGATAAAAATCAATTGTACCAACTCTTCCAGAACTTACTGTCGAACGCGATAAAATTCCGGCCTGAAGGCGTTTCGCCCCAGGTCCACCTGACCGCCCGTACGGTGAGTATCCGGGAAATGCCCCCGGCACTGATCGAAAAATCACTGGCTATCCTGACTATGGATGATGGGTCTGATTTGCAGTTTCACGAAATCAGCGTGGCTGACAACGGAATCGGTTTTGAGGAGCACTATCTCGACCGCATTTTTCAGGTGTTCCAGCGGCTACACGGCAGAGGCAAATACCCGGGGACGGGCATAGGACTGGCCATTTGCCGGAAGGTGATCGAAACCCACCGGGGCCTTCTGACGGCTACGAGTCAACCCGGTAAAGGCTCAACGTTCCGGGTCTACCTGCCGGTTGGCGAACCCATCAGCAAAGACAAACTTCACCTGGCGTAAACAAACCCATTCCCGAACACCCTACTTACCCCGATAAACCCGGCCTACATGACCTCCTCTCCGACTTTCTCCGATCCTAACCTGCTCGACTGGCTTGAACAGCAAACCCCCGACCAACTGGACAATGCCCCCTTTGGTGTGGTTCGCATGACCCGCGAAGGTGTGGTGGTGGCCTACTGCAAATCCGAATCGCACATTACCGGTATTGACCCCGCCTATGCAGTAGGTAAATACTACTTTACTCAGATTGCCCCCTGCGCCAATAACATGATGGTGGCCGCCAAATACGCGCAACCGGTTCTGGATGAAGAATTAGACTATATCCTGACCTACGTGTGTGAACCCGTCAAAGTCACATTGCGACTGCTCAAGTCGCCCCAGAGTCAGTACCAGTATTTCCTGGTGAATCGCAAGTTTGTGGACTAATGACGAATCCAGCGCAACAGGCCCAGCAACACCTGCAGCGGCTACTCCCATTGTTTCACCATTCGCCCCTGGCAATGGCTGAAATCAACGCGCAGGGAGTTATCAGTCAGCTCAATCCGAGAGCGGTTCAACTGATGATGCCCCTGGCTGCGCACCTTGGTTTACCCGGTCATAATCTGCTCGATGTCCTGACCGGTTACCTGCCATCCGTTGGTCAGGCAGTTGCCGATTTTGGTGCAGACTCGGGCCTGATTATCGACCACGAGCCGTATACCATCCGGTTTGCTGTTTCGCAGTCCTGGTTTGATCGGCACTTCTGTCTCACCATCGAGAAACTATCGCCCGACACCCTGCTGGTTTTCTTTGACGATGTAACCGATTTTTTAATCAAAGCAGACGCCATGCGCCACGGGTTATGATCTGGACTACCGACAACGTTCAGCGAATCATTCTCGACGTAGCGGGCCGAATTCTGAAGATCCCTCACGCTGGTCTTCCCACACAGGTTCGGGCCGATCTCGACCTTTCGCTCGATCTGGGGCTGGACTCCCTCAGACGGATGGAGCTGGCCGCTTACCTGAACGAGCTTTTCGGCCTTTTACAAACGTCAGCCACCAACTACCTGCTGGCCGGAACCACGCTCGAACACTGGACAAACTGCATTTTGCGGGCGCGGTCTGACGATGACCGGTTTCTAACCTTTCGCACATCGGGTACGGGTGGGGCTACCAAATCCATTACCCACTCGATGGCGTCGCTCGTGTCTGAGGCTCAGTTTCTGGCTCAGCTGCTTGCTCCGCCAGGTCAGATCATCAGTTCGGTGCCAGCCAACCACATCTACGGATTCCTGTACACGGTTCTGCTCCCATCGCTCTGGAAACGGCCAATGCGGTTGTTGACCGACGTGTCAATGGCCGATATTGAGGCTGACTCGCTGCTTGTTGGCACCCCGTTTACCTGGCAATTCATAGACCAGTCATTTTTGGGAGCCGCTAAACTCCCGTGCCGGGGTGTTTCATCGACCGCGCCTATGCCGCCGGGCCTGTTTACCAGGCTTATGGAGGCAGGGGTGTCATTGACCGAAGTGTATGGCTCGTCGGATACGGGTGGTTTAGGATTCCGTCATGCGCCCGACGCGCCTTTTGTTCTCTTTCCGTACGTAGTTCTTTCCCGTTCAGAACCGCTGACGGTTACCCGCACCGATACCAGCGAAACCTTTGTTATTCCCGACCGGCTCGAACAACTGTCTTCTCGTGAGATCAGGCTGTTGGGCCGCCTGGACGACGCCGTACAGATAGCGGGCGTGAATGTTTACCCAACTCATATTCGGCAGATTATCGAACAATGTCCATTGGTAGCTGAGTGTGATGTATATGCCAAAGCGGTAGCGGGTGATACGCAGCTCTATGCAGCCGTTCACTTACGTGCCCTCAGTGACAGCAGCCGGGAGGCTTGCCTGCGCTGGATCCGCCAGCACCTTAGCGCCCCCGAACTACCAAACCACCTGTACCTGTACTAAGCGAAACAGGAATAGCCGGCGAGGGCGACAGACCAGCGATTACCGGCTTCTCCGAATACCCCGGCAAACCCATCCAAAAGATCAACACCTTACTATTACGCGCCAAATCGGCACCAACTCCGTTGCTTCATGGTCGTTATGACAATTCGCCCACCACGACAATAGCCATATTTATTGTAGTATTATAGCCAAATACAGTCCATATAATTTGGACAATGAATTATATCATTTCTTCTTTATTCTGTCTTACTGATTTTTATCTCATGCCGATGAAGCCAACTTTAGCTGCTTGTATTATTCCTTTTTTTATCGGCTCAGCCTGTCTGGTCCAGGCGCAGGACGAAAAACCGGTAGCCATCGACACCCGTTACCAAACCGAAATTCAAACCTTGGCGAAGCGCCCGGCCGTCCAGAGTGCCTTCAAAACCTTCGTTGAACTGGAACCACAAACCAGGCAGGATCTCATCAGCCTGACCGAAACGGCGTCTCCCCCGTTCAAGGAGCAGGTACGCGCCAGAAAATACGCCGACATGATGAAAGCCGCCGGGGCCGATTCGGTCTGGCTCGATGAGGTAAGCAACGTACTGGCCCTGCGCCGGGGCAAAGGCCGCCGGAAAACCGTAGTGCTCGAAGCTCACCTGGACACGGTGTTCCCCGAAGGTACCGATGTGAAAGTGAAACAGAAAGGAGACACCCTGTATGCACCCGGCATCGGCGACGACACCCGCGGCCTGACCGCCGTACTGGCGGTCTTGAAAGGTCTCGAAAAACACAGCATCGAAACCGACGCGGATGTGCTGTTCGTGGGGGCCGTGGGCGAAGAAGGGCTGGGCGACCTGCGGGGCGTGAAGAACCTCTTCAAACCCAATGGCCCGAAAATCGACTCGTACATCGCCGTTGACGGCGATGGGATCGACGGCATTGTTCACCGCGGACTGGGTTCGCACCGTTACCGGATTACCTTCAAAGGACCGGGTGGCCACTCCTACGGCGCATTCGGGATCGTGAACCCGCATGGCGCACTCGGGAAAGCCATCTACTACTTCACTCAGGAAGCCGACAAGTTTACCCGCGAGGGGGTTAAAACCACCTACAGCGTCAGCGTAATCGGGGGCGGTACGTCGGTCAACGCCGTGCCGTACGAATCCTGGATGGAAGTCGACATGCGGTCAGAAAGCCCCGACAAGCTGAACGGCATCGACAAGCTCCTGCAGGCTGCCGTTCAGCGGGCGCTCACCGAAGAAAATCAGATGAAACGCGCCGGACCCGATTTGACGGTCGACGTAAAACAGGTTGGAGACCGACCATCGGGCCGGATCGAGCCAACCGTGCCGCTGGTACAGCGGGCCATGGCCGTAGCCCGATTTATGGGGGTTACGCCCCAGCTGAGCGTAGGCTCTACCAATGCCAACACGCCCATTGCCAAGGGTATACCCACCGTCACGATTGGCAGCGGGGGCACAGGTGGGGGCGCCCACTCGCTGAACGAATGGTGGCTGAACGACAAAGGCTATCTGGGTATGCAGCGGATTCTGCTGGTACTGCTGGCCGAAGCCGGTGTAAAATAACCCGATCTGCCCATGAAAAGCCGGCGTTTGCTGCTGCTATTGATTTGCCTCGTGGCCCGGAACGTCACGGGGCAAACTCAACGCGTGGGTGGCCCCTGTGAAGGCTGCGAGGCCATTCACGAAAGCCCGGTTCCCTTCGATAAACTAACAAGCTTCCTGACGATGTCCGATGCTACCTGGACCGGCAACAAGCCGTTGAGCATCAACGGAACCGTTTATAAAGCCGATGGCAAAACCCCTGCGCCGGGCGTTGTCCTTTACGTGTACCATACCGACCAGACCGGCCGTTATGTAGCCAGGCAGGGCGCCAGGGGATGGGAACGTCGGCATGGGTCCTTACGCGGCTGGATGCGCACCAATGAGCAGGGCGAATACAAGTTCGTTACGCTCCCCGGCTCCTTACCCCCATGCAGACGAGCCGGCTCATATTCATATCACCCTCAAAGAGCCGGGCCTGAACGAGTACTACATCGACGAATTCCTGTTCGACGACGACCCGCTGCTCACCGCCTACAAACGCCAGAAGCTGGCTAACCGGGGTGGCAGCGGCATTCTGAAGCTCAAAGACGCAGGCAACCTGTACAAGGCCGAGCGGCCTATCTACCTGGGTCGCAACATCCCCAATTATCCGGCTCCGCACCGCTAGTGGGGCAGGTCGTACAACGCTTATTGCCGCTGGCCATAACTGTAGCACAGCCCGTCGGGCGCTACTACGAAAAATACCTGCCAGCTCACGTCGCCATGCTGCTGGAAGCTCAGTCCGGAGAGTTCGCGGGTCAGCCCCCTGGCTTTCAGTTCGGCCAGGGCCGCCGATACGTCGTCGACCTCAAAAAAGCAGCCGTCCTGGGTGGGATCACCGCCGTTTTCGGCCAGGCCAATCTGAAGATCGTCGCGCACGATCAGCGCCGACTTCTGCGGCAGGTCGGTCCGGGAAACCACCCGAAAGCCGAGGGCAGTTTCGTAAAACGGCAGGGCCGATTCGAGGTTCTGCACCGGCAAATTCAATTTATCCTGCTGGTAAGGCCAGGCTTGCAGAAGGATCGCTTTCGGTTGTTCCATGGGTTTTGCCGGGATCAGGCGGGTTTCGTTCACAGGATCAGCAAGGTACGAAACAGGGCCGGGCGAGCAACAGGCGATGAGCAGACAGCAGGGCTACCCTGCCGAACGACCGGCTACATCCATTCCCGTATAAAGCCGGTTCCGAAACGGCTTCTGGGATGCGGCTTTTCCGCACCTGCGTATTATACCGGGAAAGACCAGAACGAAAAAAGGTAAAACCCATTAATCTCACCCCAACCCAACCACACAGGGTCGTGTCCTCACGCCCCCCTGTCCCAACGTCAACGCATGGCAGGCGCATAGGGCGCTGCGCTACTCACTCCGCAGACTCTGCACCGGATTCATCAGGGCGGCTTTCACACTTTGAAAACTCACCGTCAATAACGCAATACCCACCGCCAGCACACCCGCCAGCGCGAAGACCCACCACGCCATGTCGATCTTGTAGGCGAAGCTTTGTAGCCATTTGTCCATTACGTACCAGGCCACGGGAACGGCCAGTAGAATGGCAATCAACACCAGCTTTAAAAAGTCTTTGGAGAGCAGGCCAACAATACTGGCGACCGACGCCCCCAACACTTTCCGCACGCCAATCTCTTTGGTGCGCTGCTCAGCCGTAAAGGTGGCCAGCCCAAAGAGGCCCAGGCAGGCGACGAAGATGGTGAGACCGGCGAAAAGACCAAGTATACGCCCGGTTTTCTGTTCGGCCAGGTACGTATCGTTGAACCGCTTGTCGAGAAACGAATAGGTAAACGGCGCATCCGTGGCAAGCTGTTTCCATTGGTTCTCCAGCGAAGCCAGCAGCCCGGACACGTCTTTCGTTTTGGCTTTGACAATCATTGTTCCGTTATTCCGTCCGAGGATCATCACCAAAGGAGAAATCGACTCGTGCAGGGAGCGAAAATGAAAATCTTTCACGACGCCAATCACCCGATACGTTCTCTTCAACCCGTCGTTTTCGGTATGGCCGATGGATTTACCAACCACATTGCCATGCCAGCCAAACGTTCGGACAGCCGTTTCGTTTAAAATTACGCCCGATGAATCGGTGCCATATTCTTTGGCGAAGTTTCGACCAGCGGCCATCTCCATGCCCAGTGTTGGGATGTACTCATAATCAACATCGTACCGGAGGCCCTTCACAAACTGGTCGGGGTTGCTTTCCGAATACATCATGTAGTTGTTGTTGTAACTTGGCCCCGCTGGCAGATAGCCCGACATACTCACCCGCACTACCCGAGGGTCCTGCATGATCTGGTTGCGGAAAACCTCTTCTTTTTTTGCCAGTTGCCATGTATCGGGTAGTACCAGCACCTGTTCTTTGGAATAACCCAGCCTCTTGTTCTGAATGTAACTCAGTTGCCGGTAAACAACGGTCGTGCCAATCATCAGGATGATCGAAATGGAAAACTGAACTACGACCAGGCCGCTGCGTAAGCCAATACTTTTCTTGTCGCCGGTGAACTTCGTGCCTTTCAACACGACGATGGGTTTGAACGACGACAGGAAGAACGCGGGATAGCTTCCAGCCAGTATAGACACCAGGACGCCCAGCAGCAGCAGGCTCGGCAATAGCCAGACCGACTCGCCAAAGTTCAGGGTCAGGGTTTTACCGGCCAAGTCATTGAAAAGTGGCAAGGCCAGGTAAACGATGCCAATGGCCAGCACCAGCGCAATCATGGTTAGTAACAACGATTCGATCAGAAACTGATTCGCCAGACTTTGCCGGACAGACCCCAGTACTTTCCGAATACCCACTTCTTTGGCCCGTTTCGAGGCTCCGGCCGTGGATAGGTTCATGAAATTGATGCAGGCAATCAGTAGCATAAACACAGCAATGGCTCCGAAGATGTACACGTATTGAACATCACCGTTGGCGTCCATTTCTCCGGTCAGATTCGAGTGCAGGTGAATATCGGTCAGGGGCTGCAGCAAAAAAGCAATGTCGTTTCCCTTTTGTCGAAACTGGGTCATGTTCAGACCAAACACCTTCTGGATTTGCGGCCCCATGTATTTGCTGACCATTTGGGGGAGTTTGGCCTCCAGTTGTTTTGGATTATACCCCTTATTCAGAACCAGATAGGTAAAGAAACCCGACGTCATCCACGTAGGCGATTTCGCATCCGAAACGCCCGCCATCGACATAAACATGTCGAAATGGAAGTGGGAGTTAACCGGCATTTTGTTCATAACACCGGTAACTTTAAACAGGGCGTTCCAGCTTTTGATCGTTACGAACTTGCCCAGTGGGTTTTCATTGCCGAAATATTTGCGGGCCATCTCCTGGGTAATCACAGCCGTATTGGGCTGAATCAACGCTGTTTTCGCATCACCCTGGATGAGGGGAAGCGTGAACACCTGCAAAAAATTAGAGTCGACATATGCTAGCTGATCATCCCGAAACGATTTGTCGCCAACAGTAATACCCGGCGAGCCGACGGTGTGAATCCGGGTGGCGTCTTCGACTTCCGGATAATCCGCTTTCAACGTCTGCGCAACGGGGGGCATAACATTGGCTTCGTTGATCTCTCCGCCATTCATAACGGCGTGAAAAACAACCCGCACCATCCGATCGGCCTTGTCATTGTATCGGTCATAGCTGAGTTCGTCGAGCACGAACAGCATGATGAGCAGACAAGTCGCCAGCCCCAGCGCCAACCCGACGATGTTAATGGCCGAGAACGCCCGGTTGCGAACCAGATTCCGCCAGGCAATTTTTACGTAGGATTGGAGCATATGCGTCGAAGGGAAGAGTTGTTGAATCAGGTTGGGTGATTCTGTACAACGGAGTACCACCGCTCGGGGTCCGTCTGTCGTACAGAATCACCCAGCAACTGTTAGACAACTGTCATGCCACGACTAAAAAACGTTGTTTGGGGCTTGTTGAAGGCTATTTTACTATATGTCATGTCCGAAACTGGACAACGCCCGTCCGAAACTGTACGGGTTATGGGCTGGAAATCGCCTGATTCGCTCTTTTGCCTTTCTTTCCTTTGACGGCTGTTCCGCTCACGCCCAGATGTACTATAGCTGCTTCCAGAACGGTATCCCGACCGGCTTTCCAGTCGGCAACCGTCGACTTGACCAGCACCTGTGGCTGAATACCTTTGGCGTTCCATTCGGTACCGTCGGGGTACATGTCGCGTTTGGTACACACGCGGGCCATTACGCCACCGGGCAGGGCAAAGGACAACGGCTGACCGGTGCTGCCGCCCGTTGGTTCGCCAATGATGGTACCCCGTTTCATGGCGTCGAAGACGACGGCAAAATCCTCGGCTGCGGAGAACGTCTGTCCGCTGGTAAGCACCACCACGGGTTTGATGTATAGTTTTTTGCCATTGGCAGGCCAGCCGGAATCGTCGGTTTGGACGGGTTCAAAAACCACACCTTCGCCCAGGGTTGTGACTGGTTATAAACAGCAGTAGAAAGCCCCAAAGTATGTGTCGCATAGAACGCCTTGTTTTCGATCATACGATCCAATCAAACGGGCATCCGGTTGCTTTTTGGATGGGGAAACTATTGGATGGTTTGGTTATAGAGACAACGCATACGTTGTCTCTGCAAGCGACGTCGTTTCGCCCCTATTCCGACCGCAATGATCTCACCGGGTTCATCAGCGCGGCTTTGATGCTCTGGACGCTCACCGTCAGCAGTGCAATCGTTACGGCCAGCAAACCTGCCAGGGCGAAAAGCCACCACGCGGTGTCGATGCGGTAGGCAAACGAGCTCAGCCACGCCCGCAAGGCCCACCACGCCAGCGGTACTGCCAGCGCAATGGCGATCAGCACCAATACCAGAAAATCTTTGCTGAGCAACGTAACAATGCTAGACACGCTAGCCCCCAGCACTTTCCGAACGCCAATCTCTTTGGTACGTTGCTCGGCGGTGAACGCAGCCAGTGCGAACAGACCCAGACACGAGATCAAAATAGCCAGCAGGCCGAAAGACGTCACCAGCGTAGTCACCTGCTGCTCGCGGTGATAGAGGTCTTCGTAAGCCTCGTCCAGAAAATGATAGGCGAAGGGGTAAGTTGGATTGAACTGTTTCAGCAATCGTTCCAGATCGGCAAGAGCCTGCGGGGTTTGACCATGGCGGGGTTTCACCATCAGATACTGCCCATTAGGCGGCATATAGGTCAGCACCAGAGGCCCAATAGACTGGTGCAGGGAGTTAAGATGGAAATCCTTCATCAGGCCGATGATCGGCCCTTTGCCGAACCAGAACGTGATTGGCTGCCCCACGGGTTTAGTCATACCCATGAGTTTTGCGGCCGCTTCGTTGATGATGTAGGCCGACGTATCGGCATAGCTGTTGGGCCGAAAATCTCGCCCCGCGATAAGCCGGATGCCCGTTGTTTTGATAAAATCATTGCCAACCGACATCGCCGATACCTCCACCAGCTGCTTAGGGTTACGTCCTGGCCATTGCAGATCCGTAGAGCGGCTCTGGATGTTCAGCGGCAGGTGGGCCGTGGTGGTGGCTCCGGCAACGGATGGGGCCTGAAGCAGCACCTGCCGAAAGGCTTCTGTCTTTTCGTAATCGTCTAACTTGCCTTCCAGTCGAACATAGATCATGTTATCGCGGTCGAGACCGAGGTGTTTGGTGCGCAGGTAGGTCATCTGCTGACCGATGCCCAGCATACCGATCAGGAGGAACGTGGACAAGGCAAACTGAAAGACAACCAGCATCCGGCGAAGCTGCACCGGCCCACGAGACGCCGGGCGCCAGCCCGCTCCTTTCAGTATGCTAAGGGGGGTAAGGCCCGACAGGAATAGAGCCGGATAGCTGCCTGCCAGTAAGCCCGTAATCAGCACCAGTCCTATAATGCCTGCCCAACGTAGTGGATCGGTCAGATCGAGTGTGAGGTGTTTGTCGAAAACAGCATTGAACTCGGGCAACGTGAACCACACCATGCCAAGAGCCACCCCCGCCCCTACTGCACATAACAGTACCGACTCGCTCAGAAACTGCCCCATTAACCCGCGCCGACTCGAGCCAATGACCTTTCGAACGCCCACCTCCTTGGCCCGCACCGCCGACCGGGCCGTGCTGAGATTCATGAAGTTGATGCAGGCGAGGAGGAGAATAAACAGGGCCACCACCGCAAAAATCCGGACGTACTCGATCTGTCCGCCAACAGCCACACCGTTCTCATACTCGCCCCACAGATGCAGGTCGGTGATCGGTTGCAATACGATGCGCTCCTTGTTGTCGAACGTAGCATACCGCCGAAACAAACCCCGCATGGCGGTTTCGGCCTGCGCCGACGATACGTCGGGCCGGAGCCGAAGGTACGTCTGCACCGAGTTGAACCCCCACTGATTCTGCCACGGTTGTTCCTGCACGGTAAAGTTGGCCAGCCAGTCGAACGCAAGGGTCGATGTCGCGGGCAGGTCTTTCAGCACCGCCCCCACCACAAAAACCCGGCTGTTGTCGAGTTGAAGCGTTTGGCCAATGGCCTGCCCGGCGGGGAAGTATTTGGCGGCCATCGTTTGGCTGATAACGATCTGGTTGGGGTTGGCCAACGCAACTTTAGGGTTGCCCTGCACGGCAGGCAGGTCGAACACATCGAAGAAACTGGCCGACGCGTATTGGCCCTGCTCTTTGGCCACCCTGTTGCCCACCCGCACGAGACCTTCTGTAGGCCAGGTAAGCTTAGTAGTGCCCATCACCTGGGGTATGTCGCGGGCAATAGCTGCCTGTAGGGGACCTGGCGTAGCATATGCAGTTTGGGTTTCGCCCCCGTTCAGGTTGTAGTTGACCCGCACCAGAAATACCCGGTCAGCATCGGGAACGTACCGATTGTAGCTTAGCTCGTCGCTTAACCACAGGCCCACGAGCAGGGCGCAGGCCATACCCATGGCCAGGCCAAACACATTGATGCCTGAATAGACCCGGTTTTTGGCGAGATTCCGCCAGGCGATTTTAAGGTAATTGCGGAGCATAGTCCTGAGCAGGCGCTTGATAAAAACAGGCGCTTGCCGATACGCTTCGCAAATCAATGACCAATTCCTGAGAAAGGCTCCTGGAGGCTTGTTGAGGGCTTTTTGACTCAGAAAAAACGGGCTTTCCCTGTCCGCTTTCGGACAATAGCTGTCCGGTTTCAGCATGGTCCCGGCAGCGGCAAACTGGGTACTGGTGTCGCCGAAGGGTTGTTGGCTCGTATGTATGCCCAGCCAACAATCCAAAAAATTACCGGGTGCTATTGGCTGGTCGGTAGGTTAGGCCCACGTAAAATCCGTTGCTGTCGTGGCCGGGGTTGCGCTCGTAACCGGGATTATTTCCGTTCGAGATATGCACATGCCGAATGCCCGCCAGCAGGGACATAGTGCGGGCCAGCCGGATTTCGCTGCCGATGCCGTATTTAGGTGATCTATTGAGCTGTGTACCGGTTCGCGACTCCGAGAACAGGCCGTAACCAGTGGTGGGTTGCGGGAATGGCTCCGCAAACAGGATCAGTCCGGCCCCGGACTCGAAAAACAGCTGGATGTATGCAGCTTGACCGGCTCGAAGCCCAATGGATTCTGATACCATTTTATGAAGGGCGGATAGGTTAATACTTGCCCATGGGCAACCGTAATCAGGGTAAACAGGGCGATGGTGAGCCCCTGACGGGAGAGAAGATACATTGCTTCAGGGGATCACAAGGGTTCGTTGCTGCACGGTATGCGCGCTGAAATAGCCCAGGGCACCACCGCTCAGCCTGGTGGGCGGTGGTGCCCTGGGCTGGGGTCTGATAGCTGGCCACCCTTTGAATAGCCGTGTTCTGAAAGCGGGAATCGGTTCGGTAGCTGACCTGATCCCTGGCTACCCTGGGCGGCATGGTGGCCAGGGCCGTGTACGTATTCTGATCGACGCGTACCGTCACTTGATACCGATGGCCCCGTACGCCTTTGATCGTTGTAATACGATACACGCCCGTTCGTCGTAAGCAAGGAGGATTGAGCCGGTCCCGCAAGCCTGACATAATCGAATGGACAAACTCGAACTTGAGACTGGTCAGCAGGAATCTGAAGCAACAGGGCCCCACAGCGAGTAGGTTTGCCGTTTCGCACAGCGGTGGCCAACTGTAAAGTCCGTCACTCGGCAGTCTGGAATGCATCATCAACTCAACAAATAGTACGAAAGCAAAACGTTGATTAGTGAGATGGCAATTTGAGAATGCAGCGAATTCCTATAATTATTGTTTTCAGCTTAAACAAGCCGTCTGAAAAAAACGGGCGTTCAGTGAGACCATTTCCTTTCACTACTGCTTACTCTAGACATACCAAACAACGAGCCCCCCCTTACCAGGGGGTGATTCGTTGACTAGTCCATCGCGCTATCGTACGAATAATTAAATAGTCCCGGCGGTAAAATGATCCACGGATTAGACAGGCCACAAAACTTACTTAGTAGCCAGATGAACGACGGGTTGAGTAACTGGTTTGGTATACTGATAAGCCCACCCAATCAACAAAAATTGAATCCCAATTCGTACTACGCTATTCCCCAAAGCAGGATCAGTGGTCTGGTAGAAATGCAGTGTTTGGGGCAGATGAATCAACAGTAGGTAGACCAGTAGCATCCCTATTATCAGCATGGCCGCTATCCGGCGCGTGATAGCCCAAATCAAACCAAGGGCCAGGCTAATTTCCACCAGACCACTACCGGCAACCAGGAACATGGGGGCCGGTAGCCAGTCGGGTACCATAGTCAAATAATTAGTTGGTTTAATTAAATGGAACCCACCCATACCAGCATAAAAAGCGGCCATAATCCAAAGCAACACGTTCTTCATAAGGTGCATGTATCGTTTTCTGGTTGAGCAGCAAGACAATGAGTTGTTTGTTCGTTGGCTGCTGAGAGTGACGTGGCAGAACTGACCTGGAGCCACTACCCAACGTTAGGATATTATTTACTGTTGTCATTTGGCGCATCTGGTAAGCTTAATCAGGCTGCTTGCGCTTCCCAGACCACCGGTGGCATTATCAGTAATCCTTGACTAATAAACTGGATGAGAGTCCATAAGGGCCAGATTAACATCATAAGGCCTAATTCAAATGCCGAAATTCGCTTGGCGCTTTGCCGGTTCGGCTTTTGAATAATTTACTGAAATGAGACGGATACTCAAAGCCTAGATCATAGGCAATTTCGCTGACTGATTTTTCGCTCCCCCATAGCATCGATTTGGCCCGTTCGATCACCTCCAGATGAATTAGCTCCTGGGTAGTCTTGCCCGTCAGCTTGTGTAACGTATCGGTTAGGTACGCAGGGGAGACGTTCAACAGCTGGGCAAAATAGCCTACGCTGGGCAAACCGGACTCCGCTCTGTTTTGGTCATCAAAACAGGCCCTCAGTAGTATCTCAAACTGCTGGAGCAGATCCGAATGTTGTTTGCTTCGGGTCAGAAACTGCCGATCATAGAAGCGGCTACAGTAGTGTAAGAGTAGATCAATCTGACTCACGATTACACCCTGGGTATGCTTGTCAATCGATTGAGAATACTCTCGTTTGACCTGCTCGACACATTCTTTCAGAATAGCATCCTCGGCTTCGGAAATGTGCAGGGCTTCGCGCGTAACATATTGAAAAAAACTGTACTGGTAGATTTTACGGCCCAACTCGGTTCCATACAACAGATCCGGGTGAAAATATAACGCCCACCCTGCCTGGATATGCAAATCCGCATTGACTGACATGACCTGATGGGGGGCCGTAAACAGTAAGGTTCCTTCATCGAAGTCATAATAGTTCTTTCCATACGTCAATAGCCCCTCAAAGCGCTTACAGACGATGGCGTAAAAGCCGAGGCTTACCGTCTGATCGGCGCATTGCTTGGTCTGGCCAGGAGAAATCTTGGTCAGATCGACTAGGGTGATTAGTGGGTGTTTCGGCTTGGGGTAGCCTAAGCGCTCGTGCAGTACACTGATTGAGTCAATGGTTACGATCGTTTTCATAGTGTCTAAGCATATAGTCCGACTAAAAGCAAATCGCCTTTAGTCGGACTGGTACGGCTTACCCCTGGGCAGCTTCCGAGGTAGGTTGCCAGGCTTTCCAGGTGTCCAGCCGTTGTTGATACGTAGGTTCGATCATTCGTAAAGGCATGTTGCCCAGCAGCAATCGAAGGGGCGGTTTTGGGGCTTCAATAACTTGCATTATCGCATCAGCCGTTGCTTCGGGCTTGCCAATCATGGCGGGATCTGACGATTGCTGCTTCATTGCATCTCGCAGGGGCTGATAGGCGTCAATAGGCTGGCTATGCGCAGCTGAGGTGGTGCCCCAGTCAGTGGAATATCCCCCCGGCTCAATCAGTGTAACGTCGATATTAAACAGTTTGCCTTCCTGACTTAGGGTTTCACAAATACCTTCCATTGCCCATTTTGAGGCATGGTAAATCCCTAAACTAGGGAATGCCATAATGCCGCCAATGCTGGAGACTTGAATAATATGACCCTTCATCTGAGCCCGCATCAGGGGGAGAACAGCTTGAATAATCCAGAGAGAACCAAACACGTTGGTTTCCATCTGTTGACGGGCCTCTTCTTCGGTAATTTCTTCGATATAACCGAAATGGCCATAGCCCGCGTTGGAGATCAGCACATCAATCTGACCAAAATGATCATACGCCTGTTGGACAGCTGAAAAACAGGCTTGCCGATCGGTCACGTCTAGTTGAAGTGGTAAGACCGCGTCGCCGTACTGACTCACTAACTCAAACAGTGCCTGCAAGTTACGGGCTGATGCCGCTACTCGATAGCCGCGTTCGAGAGCCGCTTTGGCCCAAATGTTACCGAACCCCCTCGAAGCGCCAGTAACAAAGATCACTTTGCTCATGATATTTAGTAGTAAGTAAAAACGTTGTGATGACCAGACAAAGGTCAGCTTGATAGCTACTTTTCCACGTATATATAGCCCAGGATTTCTTATACATTTACCAAGCCAGCACCAGAATAAAGCCCCTCAAACATATATCCTTGGCTTTACTGCAAAAGCATTGATTTGTCTGGGGCAACGAATCTACAATAGTCACTTTCCGTTTATTTTCACCATTTATAAATTCTCACCAAACGCTCTCAATGTAAGATGTTGCAATTCTGATGACTCTGAAAATTGGCTGTTGCTGTTGTCAAAATGAACCCTAGCAGGGGCTGCTTGCTTATTGAGTATGTCGCGATAAGCTATGTCTAGTCCTAATAAGCTCAATATTTAGTTATTTCAGGACTGGACAAACCAAGTATAACGATATATTAGGGTGGGGGATTTTTTCGGAAGAGAAAATAAATAGTATTCCTAGTGTCCAGCATTTATCACTATGGTTCAGCAGACTCCATTCAACTTTGTGTTTCACCAGTTCTTACGGCAAGTAGTTGGCACGCCTGCACTTGATGGGCACCTGTATGTGGCCACCGAAGCCGACTTTGCCAGGGCGGGTAACATCTCGTTTCCCTACCGGAGCTACTTCTATGCCTTTGGGCTCATGCATGAAGATCAATGTCGGATTCGAATTGGTATTCGTGACTTTGAGGTCCCTAAGCAAGCACTAACCCTGATTGGGCCGGGTATAACCCGTCTTTGGCTTGAAAACAATTGGAACGTTCAGAATACTACTTTCTTTTTCACGCCCGACTTGTTTGGCCCTCCTTTCTACAACAACTTCTTACTTGATTATCTTTTTTTCAGAGCAGGGGCCCAGCACGTGCTCGTCTTGTCAGACCAAGAATACGCTCGGGTGAAGGACTTGATGAGGCCGCTGCAACAGTATAGTGACGTACCGAAGATAGCGGCAGGACTTATGTTCGCACTCCTGGAGTACATCAACGCATTGTACGACCAACAGGGCCATTCGACTACTGCCGTTGGCTGGAATCACCAGTTGGTCAGCCAGTTTAACCAGCTGCTACATACCCACTTTCAACAACAGAAAGAGGTTGGTTTCTATGCGGATCAACTGAATGTATCGGCGAAACACCTGTCGGAGTTGCTCAAGCAAGAAACCGGCAAATCAGCCAAACAAAGCATTGACGAGTTGGTGTTGTTTGAGGCCAAGAGCCTGCTCAAACAAACGGCGATGAGCATCAAAGAGATTGTGTACTGGCTGGGTTATGATGACCCCTCTTATTTCACCCGGTTGTTCAAAAGTAAGACGGGGGTTACACCCCTAGCCTATCGTGGCTAACTCGCTTACATGCAGTAGAAACTGCCAGTCAGGCCGTAGTTTGTCCTACCCCTAACCCTATTGGTTGGCGTAACTTTGTGTTATTCAAGTAACTCAAATCCGATCAGCCATGATTATTGACAATCTCCGTATCAATCAACTTTCTACCCAGGCCTATGAACGTTATCTGGCCTATCTACAAGCTATGGACGACCGGGACGTTGAGGCTTATGGCCAATTTCTAGCCGATAACATAACGGTGCAGTTTAACAACGATACGCCCATACAAGGTGGGAAAGAGGCCGTTTTACAGGGTCTGGGTCAGTACTGGCAATCGTTTGCTGGCCTTGAACATGACTTGACGAATATCTACGGTTCGGACAGAAACTATGTATTAGAAGCGCTTAATCATTATGTTCGTCACGATGGACAAAAAGCAACAGTCCATGCCGTAGCCTTCACTGATTTAAATGAAACGGGCCAGGTTGAATCGGTGCGAGTATATCAGGATGTATCACCTGTATTTGCATGATATGCCGAACGTCAAAATAAGGGTACTAGTCGCACTTCAGGTAAAGAGGCCGATTTAATGGCCTACCACTTATCACATACAACAACTAGATGGCCTGCTAGCTGAGCAGGCTTTCTTTTAAATCCGCAATGGCGTTTGATAGCTGTGGTAGCAAACACATTCGGAATTAAATTCGCCACGAAAGCCTCTTATATCCTATACTACTAACTGGACCGCGGTGGCGGGCCACTTGACATTTATTAGAAAATAACTATCTCATTAATCGCTCCTATGTGAGATGAAGAAAATTGCTGTTGCCTTGGCTACTTCGACCACAGGCGGGGATCAATCACTAGAGGCTTCTCTTCAATTACCCGTATAAAGCCATAGCCACTATGGGCAGGATGTAGTAAGTAATTGATGCCCGATGGCATCACCGAGGAGGGCACACCTAGAGCTAACACATCCGGCTTAGCTAGCCAGTCAGCCAGAAGATGCTGACTCCGGTTATAGGTATTCTCCTGCCAGTAAGGCGGTAGATCAACCGCGTCTATTACCCGTTGGCTATCCTGGGGTAACTCCAGACTGAACAACCGGTAGGCCGGTAGCTCATCATAAGGCACTTGTGGCATATGTACTAGGATTTCGACTAAAGCTAGAGCGGGATGCTCAGCCGTATAGAGGATGCCAACACCCGGTGGATTCCAACGGCCTCCATTGAGCCATGTACCGGTAACATCTAGGGGTTGTGCGGCATACTTCTGGCGCACCACTCGATACACAATAGCCATCGCTTATCCGAAGATGCCATAGTCGATACGGCCCAGTACCCGATCCACCAAAGTATAGCCCGTAACAGTATCTAATATCTGGAGGGGCGTTTGGTAGTCAAGTTCACGTAAGGGGGCGCGCAACCAGTTGAGAGCAGTTGAAGCACGTCCTTCAAAGGTATCTAACATGTGTAGAAGTAAGTTCTCTAACAGCAGCAGTCGCTCGGAGGCATCCTGACTAATGCGTTGATCGACTTTCAGCCGATGCAGGTATGAAGCTGATAAGCCTAAAGCAATAGCCATTTCTTTGTCGGTTAACCCAACTAACCTTGCTACGCGGTCAGCTTCCGCTCGTAGCACGCCTTGTCGACTGCGAGTGATAATCTCCTGTTCGGTCATGAGCCTGGGTAACAGGGCTTGATTAGGCGGTAAGAAAGGCAAAGAGATGGCCATAGGAATGAATTTTTCCACTAAAATAACTACAAAAGTTCACTCGATCAAATTTGCCGTATGCTTGGCCAGCTTGATAGCCTGTGATAGTGAGCGTACCGCAAAACGATAGTTTCTTAGGGAGATGCAACTGACGGATTGATAGTCGCATCTCCCTAAGAAACTATAGCAGAAGTCATAGCTCGCCAATCGGCTCCACCCTTAGTGATTCACTTACGGAGTATATGGTTAGCGGCTCTTAGTTCAGACTCGCTTCCTTTTCTTTATTGAAATAATAGTATGCTATTCGGCTACGCCCGCGTTTCGACCCAAGATCAGAATCTGAACTTGCAATTGGATGACCTGAAAAAAGCAGGTTGTCAAAAGATCTTCCAGGAGAAGGTTTCTTCAGCTAAAGAGAGGCCCCAGTTAGGAAAGTTACTAGAAATGCCACGAGAAGATGATATGGTCATCGTTTGGAAACTCGACCGACTGGGTAGGTCATTGAAAGAACTCTTCACACTGATCAACGACTTTCAAGCCAAAAGAATTGGCTTCCGTAGTCTAAATGATGCCGCGCCACGGTGGCGATTGATACCACCACCGCTCAAGGCCGCTTGGTGTTTAACCTATTTGCTTCATTAGCTGAATTTGAACGTGATCTGATCCGGGAACGAACCAAAGCCGGTTTAGCTGCGGCTCGAGCTAGGGGTCGCATCGGCGGACGACCCAAAGGACTTACGCCCGAAGCACAAGCGAAAGCACGGGCGGTTAAGTCTATATATGTTCTCAAAACTCATACGATTTTAGAGATTGGTCAGTTATTCCACATAAGCCGAGCAACGGTTTACCGCTACTTAGCTTGGCAAGAGGTAAAATAACGGCTGCTTCATTAAATGGGCGTTTGAAAAGACGCTTTCCTTACACCGCATGGTCTGCAAAATACGTTGTCAGTTTGCCGTCAAAAGGGGGCAACCAACATTACGGATTCCTGACATATTGTTGTTAATGTATATATAAAATTATAGCCATCTGACCTTGTTTCAGGCTCAGCCAGCTCATGAATTTCTTGCCAGTTGACCTGACCATTACCCTAATTTTTGAATAAAAGCAGAGAAGACCTGGCTCTTAAATCGCAACCAGTGAGCCGAGTGTCGGCCCAGCGTCTTGGGCCGACTTAATCTAGTTTAAGCCTACTTCTTAAGATAGTTTATTGGCCTACCAATCGTGCTACCGCAACTTTGCATTATCATTCAACCAACGATAATGAAGAAGAATAGCCTATTTTTTGTCTATTACCTTGGTTTACTGGTAGCCTGTAAGCCGGAAGTACGTCTCAACGATCAGTCATTCGAGTTGGTGAACGTGACCGGATCGGTCGCTGATCTTCATGGCGAGAAAGTTCTGAAAGTAGAACGAGATTTAGAAGCACTGCCTTTTGATGAGAAACGGTTGGGAGCAACGGTTAACGGTCCGCTCTATGCAAGGCTAAAAAACTCCGATTTTGAAAACGGAACGATCGAAGTCAAAGTGCTAAGCCGGATACAAAAGAACACGCCCTATCGCGATTCCTGGGGATTTATCGGCCTTGCCTTTAGAATCAACAGCGACAATTCAGCATTCGAGTCGATGTACATACGGCCTAAAGTGGGGCGCGTAAGAAACCCAGTTGTGCGAAATCAGGCGATTCAGTACTACTCGTATCCTAATTACAAAATGGACAATATTGGCCGGTCGCCGGGCGGTCCCTTTGAAGCAAGTGCCGATATTGGTCTTGATGAATGGATAACCCTACGTATTGAAGTGGAGGGTCAGCAAGCATCCCTGTATATCAATGATAAAAAAGAACCGTCTCTTTCTATAAAACAGCTAAAAGGAAATCTAAAATCAGGGGCCGTTGGCTTGTGGGTAGACATCGGAACCGAAGGCTACTTTAAAGACTTAAAGATTACGAAAAAGTAAATGTAGACGGGCTCAATGGGAATTGAACTAGGTAACGACCTCTATTGCCGGGTAACTTTCAGGTCAGCAAAGTAGCCTTCGGTACCTACGTCAACCCAAAGGCCAATGCCCCCCGCTGTTGCAGCGCCTACGCCATGCTTCAGATCCTTGACCAGCAGGGCGGGTTGTTTTGCGTCATTCAGGTAAAGTTTTGCTTCCTGCCCGTTTACGACAATTCTCATTGTGATCCATTCATTCAGGGCCATATCAGCATACGACTCGTAACGCTCCGGTGCTTCCTTCCGTAGCCGATCAAATTTGTAGTCAGGGTAAGAAAAGTACTGGATGGAGTGATTACGACGGATCTGATCGTCGGCCCGGCCATTGGTGGGGCGGATGTAAATACTCTCGAAACTCGAACTGGTTGCGTTGATCCGGAACGCAACCCCAATAAAACCACGGGCCGTTTCCGGCGCGTTTTTCAGGAGTCGGCTCAGCACCTTGACTTCGATGGTGCCGTTGGTAAAATCAACGTCGATGAGCCGCACAAACGTAGGTTCGTCCACCTGTTGTAGGGTAGAATCCTTGATGACCCGGAGCGCATCTTTGCCCTTTATTCGTTCAAGCGACATCGATACCAGGTTGGGAGCTAGCTTAGCTTTATCCAGCTTTATGGTTTGGGCGTTCCCATTCATTGCGCCGAGCAGTAGGCTACTGATCAGCGCCGATACGATCTGTTTCATATCCTGAAATGCAAGTGTTTAATTGATTAAGAGTCAGTTAAGGTATGACGACAAGCTTACCCGTGGCCAGATTGCTATCCATGAATTGGTGGGCCTCGGCGATTTGCGCCAGCCTAAACGTCCGACTAACGGGGAGTTTCACCTGACGGGCTTCAACTTGACGGATAAAGTCCTGAAACACGCTTGTCGGACTGGTAAGCTGACCGCTGTCATAGGTGGTGAGTCGAACGGTAGCCGGTATATACTCCATGGGAGCAAAATCAGAGATCGTCCAGCTTTCAGCCAGCATCCCACTCATACAAGCCGTTCCGCCTGGTTTAAGACAACTTAAGGAGTCGTGCAGCGTAGCCGTACCGACCAGTTCCAGCACTTTGTCGATACCCGGTGGAAAAAGCGCCCGAACCGATTCGGCTACCTGGCCCGAATCGATCAGCACATGCGTGGCCCCATTGTCCAGCATGGCTTTTTCTTTTTGGGGATTCCGGGTGGTCGCTACTACCGCCAGCCCCCCCTGGTGAGCGAGTTGTGCTGCCAGCAGGCCCACCGATGACGTGCCCCCCCGAATCAACAGCGTTTCTCCGGGCTGAATGTCCAAGGCTGGATACAGCGAGCCATAAACCGTCTGAAACATTTCGGGAATAGCGCCCAGCGTTTCCCAAGTAAGCGTGCTCTCAAAGGGATGGAGCAGGCTTTTGGGTAAGAGCGTATACTCGGCATAGCTACCGTCAAAATCCCGTCCCATACCACCCATTAAAGCCATGACCGGTTGACCTTTTTCATAGTGGCCAGAGGGGTCATATTCTACTTCGCCAACGCACTCGATACCAAGTACACGCGGAAACTGAACGCCGGGTGAGTAGCCTTTGCGCGTCATCAACTCCGAACGATTCAGGCCAAACGCTTTCACCTTTATCAGTACCCATTCACCCGTTGGCGTGGGTAGGGGGCGTTCCTCTAAAACAAAGCTTTCCGGGCCTCCGGGTTGATATACTACGGCTACTTTCATAAGGGGTCGGTATGTGCTACAGAAAGGCTATGGCTGCTTCACGTTGGCAACTAGTTAGCAGTCTATTTTTCAGGGTCGTTACTCTACTCCCAAAATAACGACGTACTAGCTGGTTCGTTTCGATCTACTATGACTTCTATCCGTAATAGTTACTTCGTTAGTGAGGGATCAATCAGGCCAGCCCCAAACTGAGGGTTTACCTTTTTGTAGAGCGTTGTTGGCTCAACAGTGAGAAACACTTCCAAAGTAGGGCCGGTAACTAGTTCAAGCAGATGGCCGCCCCGAACGGTGCCATCCTCGGCGGCCACCGTGGCGTGAATATGAACGATGGGTTTACCATTGAGTACGGCAATGTTACCCGTTAACGACGATACTTCACAGGGTTCGCTAATGGGGATGACTTTGAAGAGTTTACGACCGTAATCAAAGAAACCAAACTTGGCTGAGGTGGCATCGCCAATGGCGGTAAAGTGGGCCGTCTTTACCCCATACTGTTGAGCAAATTCCGTCAAGCCCGACCGTATTTCATCCCCCATAGCGAAAATCAATACGTAGTTTTTGAGGGGTCCGTTGGTGCTCAGTAACTTGACCTTGACGCCGGGAGCTTTGCCCACCTCAACGGGTTGTGTGGGCGAGCTATATTCTTGTGCATAGGCCGTCGTCTGGATGGCAAGCAGCGCCATAACGACGGTAAGTACATAGCTAATTTTGGTAGTTTTCATAAGATCGGGTTGGTTTTTGGGTAGCAGAAACGCTTCTGCTACCCAAAAACCGCTATTTCAATATCCGGTAATCGGCGACGGTGTGAACGATTATTTTATCTCCCTCCAAAAAGAAGGTATCGGTTCCCATCGGGATCTGAGCAATGGCTGAATCACTAGCCCAGGCAACATACCCGACCTGATGCCTAACCGTCAGTTGTTTCATGGTAAAGACCGAACCCGTTGGGATGGCCAAAAAGTAATCAGCAAAAAACTGGCGGATAGCCGCTAATCCTATCAAGGGGCCGTTTGGGGCTAATACCTGAGATTCTTCGGTATAGTCTTTCAAAATCTCTGCCAGGTCGTTGTTGCCAAAGGCCGTCAGGTGATGGCTCAATATGTCGTTTGTTATTGCTTCGTTTGCGTTCATTGCTAAAAAAAATGGTTGTGAATCAGCATTTGCTATGCTGTCTTACTGGGGAAAACTAGCGCCTTAAAAAAGGCTGCATACTTGCCCAGACCGCCGGAAAATTCGTCAGGAACACCGGATGGGGGGCATTAGGAATAATGCTTAGTTGGGCCTTCGGAATCATCTCATAGGCCGTTATGACCGTTTTCAAGGGAGCGTTTTGGTCCTTTTCTCCCGCCATAACCAACACGGGACATTGAATCATACCTAGTATCAGTTTGCCGATACGAACGGTACTATAGTAGTGGTTAACCGACAAGAGCCACTCATCAAAGCGTTCAGGCTGGGGCAGTAGGGCCAATTGCTGGGTAAAGTAGAGGCTGTCCAGACCAAAAAGTGATTGGCGCGTATTGTCAAATGTTCGCCAACCCTTTTTCCACTCTCCGGCACCAATGGCAATCAGCTTTTTAACTTTATCCGGGTGCGACGCGGCCAGAAAATAGCCCGTGTAAGCGCCATCACTAAAGCCTAAAACAAGCACGCTGTCTTTGGTTACCGCTTCGATAATGGTATTGACATCATCCGCTTTACGCTCGTAAGAAGGTACGCCGGAACCCATTTCCGACTTACCATGTCCGCGGGTAGAGATGGCAATGACCTGATGGGTTTTGGCCAGGCTATCAATAAACTGGGCCATTTCGTAGGTAGACCCCACGATACCACCATGCAGGACCACCAGGGGTTTTCCTTGTCCATAGACTTCGTAATAAATCTTGGCGTCTTTCGTTTGCGCATACTGGCCCGCTGTAGGATTGTTCCCGTAGGGAATCGCCTGTGCTGGTGAAGGAGCCTGCTGCATGAACGCGCGCAGTCGATTGGGACTTTGACTGAATGCGGCTGCGTTGGTGAGCAGCCATAAAAAGAAAAATAGGGATTTCATTTTGATAGTAAAAACCAGGCAGAGCTGGGTCTTTGTCGAGGAGTACGCTTTCATATGAACAAGGCCGCATGGCTATGTAGAGCGAGTTCCCTTTGTCCTACTTAGCCAAGTCGGGGTTCAGGAGCTTTTCTTTCGCTTCCTCTAAATGGACCGTTTTGCCTAACGCCCCAAACTCATGCAGATCACCGAATACTTCCAGGCGGATAGATTGATCTAGCCCACCAACGTACAGGGGTTCAAACCCGGCATCGATAATCAATTCCTCGATGGCTGGCTGAATAGAGTGGTCATCTGTGGCGTAAAATAGAACCGCCTGCTCCGGCGTTTGCCCGGAGGCCTGCGCCAGCGATGCTGCCCCTAGTGTGCCGAACGCTTTGGCGAGCTTTGCCCCTTTAGGGAGTAAAGAAGCGTTGATCTGACCGGCGGACTCGGTTTCGCCAATGATTTTGATAAAACCACCTTTAGGGTCCGGTGCAATCGGGTTAGACGAATCAATGATGATTTTACCCTTTAGCTGAGTGGCGTACTGCTGTAAAAACTCGCCAACGGCATCGAACCAGATGGCTAAAACAATAATGTCAGCTTCTTTAACAGCCGCCGATATTTCCTTGGGTTGTGCGAATTTGCCCAACTCGTTCGCCAAATTCTGGGCCGCTGTATAATCTCGGGAGGCTAGCATAACCGTCCGAAAACCTTTTGTTAGATTGATGGCTAGTGTGCGGCCAATAACGCGTAGACCAATAATAGCGACGTTTAATTCCTGAGTTTGTGACATGGTCTTTGTTGACTAAATAACCAGACAAAGGTCCGTCCAACGGCCCAGGTGCGCCAATAAGGTATCTTAAGAAATAGGCTTAAACTAGTTTAAGCCCGACGGCATCAGGAAGCAATGTCTTTTCTGATTTTGCTCAGGAACTCAGGTGTTATACCCAGATAAGAAGCGATCTGTGTATTGGGTAGCCGTAAGGCAAGCTTTGGGTATTGCTCTAAAAAGGTAAGGTAGCGTTCCTGAGCCGTTGAGCTGATGCTTTGCAAAACCCGGTTTTGCAGTTCTACGTACTTGTTCTCAACGATGACTTTGAAGATTCGATCCAGCTTGGGAATATTGGTGTACAGAAAGTAGAGGTCCTGTTTTTCGATTTGTAATACAACCGCTGGTTCGATGGCTTCAATGAACAAGGCGCTGGGCCTGCCGGCATGAAAGCTTCCGATATCAGCAATCCAATCCTGTTCAGCCGAAAACTGTAAATTATGCTCGGTTCCTTTCTTGTCGACGGCATACATCCGAAAGCAGCCCTCAACAATAAATGTATAGTGTCTACAGGCAAAACCCTCCTGTAAGATGGCCTGTTTCCGTTTAATCTGCCGACGGGTTACTCGACCTTCCAGCAACTGTTTTTCCGTTTCCTTTAGTGGAATGTAGCTTTCAAAATGAGCAATTAGAGGCAGTATCGACATTGGATGAAGCGTACTTTCCTACAAATCTAAACATCTATTCGCTAATAAGGGCGCTGGATTAATCGTCTCAAATAATGCTCCCCTGTGAGACAAAGGAGCTTGCATATATCTACTCTTTAAACAATCTGTTTAACTGAACGGCTTATTTTAATGACTGTCAAGTGGTACACCACCGCGGTAGTGTCTGTAGCATACGCCAGGCTTATGTGCAGGCCGGGCTGGAGCAGCAACGGAAGGGAGTGTCGGCTAAGAAAGTGGTCCTTTCAATATAGTATTTCGTGAAGGAGAAAGCAGCCAGGAGGCAAATCCCGATACCTTGAAAGGCCTGAGGTCGTCGTTGTCTTCGCCAGATAGACAAGTTGCTTTTGGTTACAACATAGCCGGATTTGGCTAATAGGCGTAAAGGGGTTACCGCCACCTTTGTGACGTGTTAAGAAGGGGATCTCCGCTTGCGTAAGGTAGCAATCGATTGACACGCTTTCCCGGATGAGCAGCTCCGATTATTCGGGCGCAACCGGAACGTTAAAAAACCGTAAAATGACTCATTCAACACACACTTATCTTGTTTTTGGCGGTACAGGCCGAACCGGAAGGCATTTTATTTCGGTAGTACTTAATGATGGCCATAAAGTAAAGGCATTAGTTCGTCAGCCAGAAAAGATAGACATTCACCATCCAAATCTAGAATTAGTGAAAGGGTCTGTTACTGATTACGAACCTATTGATGATCTGTTGAAGGGTGTCGATTTTGTGATAAGCATGTTGGGAGATGCGCAAATGCAGAAGCTACAGACTGTTAATGCCTTGTTTGTCAGAAAACTAATTCCTGCCATGCGTCGCCAATCGGTAAAACGGTTCCTGTATCAGGCGGGAGGATTTACCCGACCATATAAAAAAGAACTTCCGTTTATGAACTGGCTATTAAAACAGACCCTGGTGCGTTTTTCGGGGTTGCTGGGGCAGCACCGAGATAATGAAGCGGTGATAAACTACTTGGTTGAAGAAGCACCAGATATTGAGTGGATGGTCCATAGGGCAGGTCTCTATGGGGATGACCCTTCCAAGGGTATTTTAACGAGGTCTAAAACGAAATTCAGTATTGCTCCTTTTATCGATTGTGCCACCTATAACTATCATCTTTTAAGCGATAATTCGGCTATCCACACCTACGACTTAAGCTATTATCAGCCGTAGTAGAAGCCAAAAAAGAGGTTGATGAAAGTAGACCGTTAGGACGCATAGCGACGTAACGCCAACAGGCTCGCTAACCTGACGGGTTGGGCAATCAATGATGAAGCAATGTTATGGAAAAAGCCCCCCCGCAACGAATCCGAACTATTAGTGAGCTGCATCGACTGTACGGTTTGCCTAAACCAGAGCATCCCTTACTAAGCGTGGTGTTTATTAAGCCCTTTGCCGAACTGCCTAGCGCATCGGCTAAGCTGGTCGTCACCGATGTATATATCATTTCGCTCAAAAAAGGGTTTCTGGGACCCCTCAAGATTAAATACGGTCAGCAGGTCTACGACTTTGATGAGGGAGTGCTTTCCTTTATGGCCCCCGGTCAGGTGTTCGGACTGGATGTAGAGAAATTCAGCAGTCATACCCAATCGGGCTGGATGCTGTTTGTACACCCCGATTTTTTTTGGAATACTAGCTTGGCCCGGCAAATTCGGCAGTACGATTTTTTTGGGTATGGGGTCAACGAAGCCTTATTTCTATCGGATAAAGAGGAAGCGATTCTCAATCAGCTCATCGACCATATCAACCAGGAATACCAGACCAACCTGGATAAGTTTAGTCAGCAAATTATTCTCACGCAGCTGGAAGCGCTACTGAACTATTCGGAACGTTTTTACGAACGCCAATTTATTACCCGTCGCATTAGTGGTCATCAGCTTTTAGATCAGGTAGATCAGTTATTGACGGCTTGGTTGGCGGATGAAGAACGCTTGTCCAGCGGCCTGCCGACCGTGCAGGCCGTTGCCGAGCAGTTAAACACGTCGTCTGATTATTTAAGTGGCTTACTCCGCCAGTTAACGGGCCTTAACACGCAGCAACACATTCACCAGCGATTACTAGAGAAAGCCAAAGAGAAGCTATCGACCACCCGTTTATCGGTGAGTGAGATTGCTTATCAGTTAGGTTTTGAACACCCTCAATCGTTTAGCCGGTTGTTTAAAGAAAAGACGCATCAGACCCCTTTGGAATTCCGGCAATCATTCCAGTGACGGACAAACTATAGATAGTTGCTTCGTTCAATCGTTTGTTTTTTCTCCTGGTGAACGTTCTGCAAAGGCACTCCTTATTTACTGATAATGAATAAACACTAAGAAAAACGTTCGTGAAAAATAAAACGATAACAGTAGGGAACGATAAAGCTTTCATAACTGATACCAGTTCTGCGACGGATTACTTTTGACAGATAGTAGAAAAAATCACTGTCTCGCAAAAACGCTCTAATGTGAGACAACGAAGTATTCATACATCTGCTCAATCATTCGGGCCAGTAAGGATACGGTTTCTCACAGAGCGTTTAATACACTGGCAGAGCAAGGCATGTACGATCGGTAACAGGCTGTACTACACGGAAATAGATGTCGGTTTTTTACTTGTTGTATTTGCCTTAAGACGGATAGGTTTGTAGCGGACATTAAACCACTACAAACATGAAAATCAGCCTTCTTTTGCTGCTAATCACCGCGCTATGTCAAACCGTTTCGAACGCTCAATCGAGAACCTATGTGCTCGTTCACGGGGGCTGGCATGGGGCTTGGTGCTGGAAAAAGGTAGTTCCCCTGCTCGAAACGAATGGCAGTCGGGTGGTAGCCATTGATTTGCCAGGGCACGGTGACGACAAAACGTCCCCCGCTGGGGTTACCCTGGATGAGTACACGAAAAAGGTCGTTCAGCTTGCCAAGGCGCAAACGGGTCCCGTTATTCTCGTTGGGCACTCCATGGCGGGCGTTATTATTGCGCAGGCTGCGGAGGTTTTAGGTAAAGAAAAAGTGGCAAAACTGGTCTTTCTGGATGCCTTTATGCCTAAAAATGGCGAGTCTGTTTTTGCCCTGGCTGCCAAAGCCGAGGAGTTGAATAAAGCCGAGGGTAAACCTACGACAGAACCCTCCCTCAGTCAGTGCCTTCTGCTATCGGACGATAAGCAGACTTCCAGGGTCGATCTGGATCGAGTCGCCCAATTATTTTACCATGATTGTTCAGCCGACGACGTAGCCTTTGCCAAAGCGCATCTAGGGCCTCAACCAATGGGTTGTCTGGGGACACCGGTACAGGTGTCAGATGCTCAGTATGGGGCTATTCCAAAAGTATATATTCTTTGTACCCGGGCTAAAGACCTGGATAAACGGAGTATAGCGAACAACGTACCGATCCAGAAAATGTATACCTTAGCCAGTAGTCATTCCCCGTTTTTCTCGATGCCCGAAAAACTGGTGGCCATTCTTCAGGCGCTATGACCTTTCGTGAAGTACGTCCTTGTCTGGCCCTGCAGCCTTATGTAAGGAATTATCTGCTGGTTAATCTGTTTTATCATCCAGCTGATTTTCCCAAAACGCCCTATCCAACCCGGATCGAGCAAGCCCTGGTCTTTTTCGTTCGGGGCTTAATTACCTCCTATGATCCCTTAACAGGAAGAACGGTACCTATCGCCCAGAACGCCCTGTTTGGCCAACAAGTGTCCCGGCTTGACTTTCAATGCGTTGCGCAGACCGACTTCCTCATGATACAGGTTATTTTTCAACCGGGGGCCCTCTATCGTTTAGTAGGAATACCAGGTACGGCGCTGACCGGCCAGTTTTGTGATGGGGAATCCGTCCTTAATTCGGAACTACAGACCGTACATGATCAGCTGGCGAATGCGAAAGACGAGACTGAGATGATCGAACGGGTCGAGCAGTACATGGTAAGTAAGCTGAAAAAAGCCAGGCGGGACGCTCATCCTATTGATCGGATTGGGGAGCTATTACTTCATCACCCAGTGCCTTTTTCGTTGGATTGGCTGGCGGATCAAGCCAATCTAAGTCCCCGGCAATTTGAGCGAAAATTTAATGAACGTATTGGTATTGGGCCCAAACTCTATAGTCGGATTGGTCGGTTTTTTCAAACGATAAATTATAAAGAAAGGCACCCTGATCAGGATTGGTTGACCGTAGCTGTTAAATTTGGCTACACTGATTATTACCACTTGGCGAAAGATTTTAAGCAGTTTGCCCATGTTACGCCAAGTTTGTTGATGCAAGAGTATGCCCAACGTCCCGAGATTATCGTGAATCTTTGAACTGACCGAATCATACGACCGAAATTTCCGACCTAACCGGTGGTTAAACCGGCTCTTCTGGTTACTGCCTATCAGCAAGTCTACAAAAGCGAAACGACTGTTGGGACACTGTCTACGGTTTTTGCGGGTCTGGCCATCTTCATTCCCTGCTTAGGTCTGTTTGGCCTGGCAGCGTTCACCGCCGAGCAGCGCCGAAAAGAAATTGGGGTTCGCAAAAGTGCTGGGCGCGAGTGTGCCCAGCATCGTTGAGCTGCTCAGTACAGATTTTCTCAGATTGGTATTTATCGCCATCGTGATTAGCTCACCGCTGGGGTGGTATAGCATGCATCGGTGGTTAGAGAACTTTACTTATAAGGTGAACATTGAGTGGTGGGTGTTCGCCGTAGCGGGTCTGCCAGCGATGAGCATTGCCCTGCTAACCATCTGTTCACAAAGCATTAAAGCCGCCCTGATAAAGCCCGTAATGTCCTTACGAAGTACATAGTGCCATAAGCTGGCTGGTCTCATGAATCCCTCCCCAGAGAGACGGCGGGAATAGTGAGTGTCTGCTTCGAGAAATGAGTCATTTCGCTAGCCTTAAACCGAAATCGTAGCGTTTATCTACCACCCGCTTAATGAGCCCAATCTGCCCACAGTGGTACAGGGTGTGCCTAATATTCCAATCAATAGCCCCTCGTTTTGTCGTGGCGATTGGGCGAGGAGTTGGGGTGGGCTCCAACAGCTTAAGCGAAAGCACGGGCTGTTAAGTCTATGTATTCTCTTAAAACTCACACGATTTTAGAGACTGGCCAATTATTTCACCTAAGCCGAGCGACGGTTTACCGTTACTTAGCCTGGCAAGAAGTAAAATAACGGCTGTTCCTTAAAACGGGCGTTTAGTGAGAGTAGGCTATTTCATAACAAACACTAATAAATGTCACATTTATGAGTCATTTGCGCTATCTTTGTGACATGAGCGTGACGAGAGACAAATTGATTGAAGCGGCAGTTGTCGCCCTTAACCAGGATGAATCAGCCACCATTGAACAGATTGCTACCATGGCCGGAGTGACCCGACGAACGGTCCATCGCTATTTCAACGACCGTAATACATTAGTCCAGGAATGTAAACAAACCATGCTCCAAGTTTGCAATCTCAAAATGACGCAGGCCTATCAAAGTAGTCAGCAACCTGCCATCCAGCTAGAAAACATGTTCTATGCCGCCTTGGAAGTGGGGATTCAATACTCGTTTGTCAAAAAACTGTTCAAGCGAAATCAGTACACGAATCTGGTCAACAACCAGGAACGGGCCTATGATGACGTTAAAGCCAACTGGTTCAAGTTAGTCGAGATCCTTCAGCAACAAGGAGCCATTGATAAAAAGCTCTCTATTCCTTGGATCTACAATTTGTTTGGCGGCATGGTCGATATCGCTATTGAAGCCCAGCAAGCCGGCGATGTTGCTCGCAACGACATTAAATCGTTTTCATGGACCTCATTCAAAGGAAGTATCGGCCTTCAATAACCAGCCATCCAACGTATGCAATTACTCAACACATCCGACACCTATATCGATAGCGAATTAGTCAAACAGCTTCCCGGTTTCACCAGCAACTATCGAACGGTTAATGGCATTCAACTGCATTATATCCTGGGGGGCAGGGTAAGCCGCTCGTCTTGTTACCGGGCTGGCCTCAAACCTGGTGGAGCTATCACAAAATCATGCCCTTGCTAGCAGAAAGTTATCAGGTCATTGTGGTTGAGCTGCGGGGCATGGGGAGCTCGGATAAACCGATGGCAGGCTATTCGAAAAAAGGGATGGCGGGTGATGTATCGGCTTTACTCGACCAATTGGGCATTGAGCGAACCAACATCGCCGGTCATGACATCGGGGCTGCTGTAGCCTTCAGCTTCGCGGCCCATTTTCCTCAAAAGACCGAAAAGCTGGTTTTGTTGGACACGCCCCATCCTGATGAGAACCTGTATAAGCTTCCCATGCTCCCCACGGGTGGGGGCGTTCATCCGTGGTGGGTCGCTTTTAACCAAGTCCGAGATCTGCCCGAACAAGTACTGGAAGGGCGATTCCATTTCGTACAGAATTGGCTTTTTGACCAACTGCTGGAGGACAAGACGGCCATAAACGCGTTTGACCGGCAAGTGTATGCCCAGGCTTATACCAGCCAGGATGCTATTAGAGCTTCCAATGGCTGGTATCAGACCTTTCCTGAAGACATTGACGATAGTAAGGGCAAGCGAATCGAGGCCCCCACCCTTGGCATAGCGGGTCGAGCTGGCTACCAGATGCTTTCGTATGCCTTACCCCCTTACATTGACCAGTTAGACGTAAAAGAAATAGAAGGATCAGGCCATTTTGTGCAGGAGGAGAGGCCCCTGGAAACGATCAGATTCATCCAGGATTTTCTTGGCTAGGCAGGGTGTTAAATATCTGATTTCTAGCAGATTAAAATGATCGCATGGATAGGCTGCGATTAAGCCAGTGGACTCCTGAAGGAAGTTCACTGGCCTGAGCTGGATGAATACATACAGAAGAATTGCCCGCCACTTCAAGGGTTAGGTACCCGGAAAATAAGTCGTTTTCAGGTACTCCCGCAGCGACGTTGGCTTACGGCCCAGCAGACGCTCGACCGTATCGTGCGTGCCAGCCAGCATGCCGTGTTGGGTGGCGGCACCCCACTGGGCAAAGAAGTTGGCGACGAAGTCGGGGAAACCTTCAGCTACTTTCTGCGCGACGTAGGTAGCCAGCTCGCTACTTTGGTAAGCGATGGGCCGACCCGCTAACGCGGAGAGCTCCCGGGCAATATCGTGAAACGAATAGGCTTCGCTCCCGGAGAGGGTATAATCCTGGTTGTCATGCCCTTCACTGGTCAGTAGGGCAGCCGTGGCAGCGGCCAGTTCAGTCCTCTTAACGAACGCTATCTTACCTTCGCCGGCCGGGAAACGAATCTCGGTGTCCGGTAACTCACTCCCGATCATCGACTCAAGGCCTTCCAGGTAGTAGCCGTTTTTTAGAATGGTGTATGTCAGCCCGGACGCTTTGAGGTAGGCTTCCGTGGCCAGGTCACTTTCGGTGACCTGCGACAGGACAAAGTTTGTATCGCGTTGAATACTGGTGTAAAACAGGTGCTTCACCCCGGCTTGCTTAGCCGCATCGATGACATTGCGGTGCTGACGTACCCGGTCGGTAAAGGCCACGGCGGAAACAAGCAGCACCTTATCGACGCCCCGGAAGGCTTGCACGAGCGCGGGATAGTCAACGTAGTCGGCTTGCCGGACGTCTACGCCCCGCTTCACCAGGTCGGTAGCTTTATTAACGTCACGCACCAGGGCGGCTATTTCGGTGGCCGGGGTAGTGGTGAGCAAGACGTCGATGATTTGGTGGCCTAACCCACCAGTGGCTCCAGTTACTAGAATCATGATCAACCGAACTAAAAATTCACGTATATTTACTTGCAATTTGCAAGTGTAAAGGTAAAATAAATTACTTGCTTTTTGCAAGTAAAAGGACAAATTGTTTGTATGAAGGAGCTAAAACAGCGGTCTACCTGCCCCGTCAGCACAGCGCTTGACATACTGGGGGATAAATGGAGCTTACTCATTCTGCGGGATATGGTGTTCGCGGGGAAGTCTACGTACGGGGAATTTGTGCAGTCAGCGGAAAAAATAGCGACTAACGTTCTGGCCGATCGTTTGGCGGTCCTGGAGTCGCAAGGCATCTTGAGCAAGTCCGTGGCTTCGGATAAGAAATCGAAGTTCACCTACCGCCTGACAGAAAAAGGGGTAGATACCATACCCATTATTATAGCGCTCGTTCAGTGGGGCAGCAAACATGGTTCTACCGTCGTCGACCCTGGCTTGATGGAAGAACTGGAGGCCGGGAAAGACGCGGCTGTTGAGCGGTATCAACGGCTCGCCCGCGAAAAGGCCCTGGCTTAACTAAGCGTGTTGTGTCCCTACCCCAGAAAGCAGCGGGATTCTAAACCCACTTTTCTACGCTTGCGGCCATTGCCAGCTTACCGTGCCCTAAGTCCCAATCTATATGCTTGCCGCCAGCAGGAATGATAGTCTTCCCATCCACGAGCGGAATCGTATGCGACGGATTGCTGTTGAGAGGTATTCGAAAATTGTCTGTCTCCTGAAACGCTCCTTCCTAAGACAAACGATCCTATCCTGAATAGGACGTAGTCAATAACTGTTCCTCTCTGAAGCCCCTGAAGGTCTAATGTCCTGAATTCGGATACAACCCGGCCGAAAACGGTTCATCTGCACCCCTAGCGCTACCCTACTTTTGTAGCGGTCAACTAAACCGATTAATACTGTCTTATGAAACAGGTAAAGTTAGGAAGTCAGGGACTAGTGGTACCCGCACTGGGTCTGGGCTGCATGGGTATGACAGCTATGGCGCACATGGATATATATGGAAAAGCGGATGAAGCGGAGGCTATTGCAACGATTCATCGCTCCCGCGAACGGGGTGGGAACTTTCTCGATACGGCGGATCTATACGGGCCTTTGATCAACGAACAATTGATCGCAAGAGCCATCAACGGCCGACGGGACGATTATCTCATTGCCACCAAATTCGGCTGGGAAATTGATGATGCAAATCAGATAACCTGGCAGTTCAGAGCCGACAGGGCCTATGTCAGGAAAGCAGCCGAACGATCCTTAAAAAACCTGGGTACGGACTACATTGATCTGTATTATCTGCATCGGCTGGATCCGGCTGTACCCATTGAAGAAACTGTGGAAGCTATGTCCGAGTTAGTCAAGGAAGGTAAGGTCCGTTACATTGGCTTGTCAGAAGTATCCTCAGCGACGATTAGGCGAGCCCATGCGATCCACCCCATTACGGCTGTACAGACAGAGTACTCGCTTTTCGAACGTAGCGCGGAAGAAACAGGCCTTTTGCGTGCCCTTGGCGAACTGGGCGTTGGATTTGTTGCCTATTCGCCCCTTGGCCGAGGCTTCATTACGGGCGAATTGAAAAGTCCGGACGATCTGGCCCCCGATGATTTCAGGCGTTCCCTACCGCGCTTTCAGGGTGAACAGTTTTATAAAAACCTGGAGCTGCTGGCCGAAATTAAGGGAATGGCGGTCGATAAACAGGTCACCACGTCCCAGCTGGCCCTGGCTTGGGTGCTGGCGAAAGGCGTTGTGCCGATCCCCGGTACCAAACGGCGGAACTACTTGGACGAAAATATCGACGCTACCCAAATCCGGCTCAGTGATGACGAGTTGGAGCGTCTGGAAGCAATTATTCCGCTAGGAACCCAGACGGGTGATCGGTATGATCAGGCGGGCATGCAAGCCATTGACCAATAGCCAATCAGGCAGGCAAGGTTTAAGCCTTGCCTGCAGCTTATTCTCAGCGTATGAAACAGCAATCACCTCACCTGATCCATTCCATTTCGGAGCAACACCGGATCCTTGGATTGCCCAAACCTGTGCATCCATTGATCAGCGTTTTCAATTTCGATGACATAGATCATATCCGGGCCGACAAACGTCCGCCAACACTTCTACTTGACCTGTATTGCATCTCGCTGAAACGCAATGTAACGGGTAAAGTGCGCTACGGACAGGGCTACTGTGATTTTGACGAAGGCATCCTGTTTTGCACCGCGCCAGGCCAAGTGACGAGTAACATTACCGACGATCACAAACCAAGCGGCTGGTGTGTCGTGTTCCATCCCGATTTCATCCGAGGGCATCCTTTCTGTCAGCGAATAAAGCAGTATGGTTTTTTCGACTACACCGTTAATGAGGCACTTCACTTGTCAGATCAGGAAGAAACGTTGATGATTTCGGTGATGAATATGCTTCGGCATGAAATTAACTCTCGGATTGACCAGTATTCCGAAGCTGTGCTTATAGCCCATCTTTACCTGTTATTGAGTTACACGCAACGATTTTACAGTCGGCAGTTTATAACCAGGAAGCCAATTAGTCATGATGTACTGATCCGGCTGGAAACCATCTTATCAGATTACTTTGCCAGTGATAAGACCCTGAGCGAAGGGTTGCCTTCAGTCTCCTATCTGGCCGAAAAGATGAATTACTCGGATAGCTATTTAAGCGACCTTCTGAAAACGTATACGGGTCAAAACACCCAGCAGCACATTCATCGCTACGTTATCGAAAGGGCCAAAGAATTGCTCACGCAAACTAGGTTAAGCGTTAGCGAAATAGGCTTGCGACTAGGTTTTACTTTTCCACAATCGTTCAGCCGGTTGTTCAAGAACAAGACTAACGTGACTCCCTTACAATACCGACAATCGTTTAATTAAGCGATGAATTAGTATAGTGTAGTTTCTAAAAAGGTCTTCCTTACTAATTCTTTAGCCTAAGGACACATTACTCAAAATGCGGCCCTACAAGTCTTGTTTTTTGCAGAAATCAGCGTTTTTCCAAGCCTAGGGAAACAAAGTTAAGGTTGCTTTATATTCCCTTCTAACGCTCAATTAAGTGGAAAGCTAGTTTTAAATACATGTCAACTCGAATACGTAGCCTACGAATACATGCTTAATCGTCCCGCACCTATGGTGGTCCGGCCTGGATTGGCCGGGCCACCACAGGTGCGGGACGATCCAGGCCGGACCACGCTTGGCATTCCGACCGATCACCATAACGCTATGTGTGGCATAGGTAGGTCATATGTCTTTGCTTCGTAGCTAATAGTCTGACCCGGTGGTGTTAAGCAGTCGATCAAAATTAAGTTACTATTTCGTTTCTATTTGCCACAAAACCCCTATTAAACCTTCTTTAGGCTTAATGCTGTTCCAAAACGCAGGGCTTTGACCAATAGCCTGGTGATCAGAACTATAGGTGTTCGCACAGTCATGATGACCTGGCCATCGGCCTGCCAGTTTAGTTTGTAGCCGATTGATCGTTTCCGGCTGGCCCCGTTTGGCGGTTTTTGTATAACGTGGTCAACTGCTCTTCCCAGTCTACCGACCACTTCAGCAGAGCCATCAGCGGGTCGGCGGTACTTTTCCCAAATTCGGTGAGCGTATACTCGACGCGGGGTGGTACTTCGGGATACACCGTCCGCTCGATCATGCCGTAGCGGATGAGTGTTTTCAGCGTTTGGGTCAGCATTTTGGGCGAAATCCCGTTGATCTGCCGATTGAGTTCGCTGTTGCGTTTGGTGCCCTGCATCAGGGCCATTAAAATCAGGAGCGTCCACTTATCAGCAATCAGCGTCAGCGACTGATTGAGGATGCAACTTTCATCAAGAATGGACTTTACCATCAACGATTTCTGTAAGTCTAAAAAATTTTGATTCTCCATAGAGCCTTCTCCGATGTATTTGTCCATATAATTCCCTAGGGTACTTACCCCACTTTCGGGTGCCTACTATCTAAAGTAAAGTATTGGCTATACTTTTGCAAAAGAATAACGTCAATGCTATGAAAACGAATCCAAATCAGGGGCAGGCCCTCTTCCAGACATTACTGGATGCCTTTAATCAGGACTGGCAAACCGTCATCGACTTATTTACCGACGACGCTTTTATTGAGTACCCCTACGCGCCCTCTATCGGTGTACCGGCCCGGCTCAATAAGGACAACTACCGGGCTCACTTACAGAATATTCTGCCTCAGATGCCTGGCATCGCATTTTCTAATGTTCGGGTTTACCCGCTTCAACAGCCTTATACATACTGGGCGGAGGTTCACGGGGAAACAACGATGCCCGCAACCGGCAATCTGTACCGCCAGGATTATGTGATGTTTTTCACGATCGCTGGCAACCAGTTTAGCCGGTACCGGGAGTACTGGAATCCAGTTGCTTTTCTGCAAGCGTCTGGTCAGGATACGCTTACTACGCCCCTCCTAAAATCCTGATCAAATGAAAATTGCCATTGCAGCGGCTACCGGAAATATTGGTAGCCGGGTCGCCAGTGCCGTAGCCGCCGGAGGAGCGACACCTGTCCTGCTGGGTCGGGACGCAGCCAAACTAACCGCCCTGGGCATCGACGGGGCCATACTTTCGATTACTGATGTGAGCGATGTCGATCAGGTCACGGCAGCCACGAGGGACTGTGATGCCTTGCTTTGGATAGTACCGCCGGTGAACCACGTTGGCAGTTTAGCCGATTGGTACCGACGGGTAACGCAGGCAGGGGTTGCGGCCGTTAGCCGGAATGGGATCAAACGCGTGGTGCTGGTGTCGTCCCTGGGAGCCGGAGCGGGAGAAAACTTAGGCACAATCAGTTTCATTAGCGATACGGAGCGGGCCTTCAACGCACTCCCGACCAATGTCCTGACGCTACGTCCGGGTTATTTCATGGAAAATTTGCTGCTTCAAACGCATAGCTTATTGGAGCAGGGCGCCTTTCATTTCACGTACGATCCCGACCATGATATTCCCTTTATTAGTACGGATGACATCGGCGATGCAGCCGCTCGCTACCTGCTCGACCCAACCTGGGCCGGTCATTGGACGCTCAACCTGATGGGACCGGAAAACATTACCCTCCGGGAGGTGGCCGTACGGTTGTCGAACGCCCTTAGCCACCCCATCCGGTACGAGCGGCTTGCGTTGGAAACCGTACAAGATCAGTTACGACAGGGGGGCTTAACCGAAACCGTCCAGCAGGAACTGCTTGATTTGTTTGTTGCCCTGGGCGACCCAAATGGGGCTTATGCTACCCCCCGCACCCCGGAAGCCCATACCCCTACCCGGTTCGAAGATTTCGCGCGGACAAAATTGGCTCCGTTGTTAGCCGATGCCGTGTGGTAGAACAACGACGTAATCGGTGACACGCTGGCGACCGAGGTCTGCATACTTGCTTCTTCGCCTGCAGGGAGCAGTTTGCAGGCCCCGCGGCTACGCCAGTCGATATGGAATCGGGATATCCTTATTGTGCATAGGGGTTAGCCATGCTTGCTGCACTTGACAGCTATAGGTTACTTGACGTGTACAGCTGCCAGCAGTGGCTTACCATCCGTTGGAGGAAGATATAAGTTGATTATTCTCACAAAATCCCCCTTCTAGAGACGAAGCAAGTTTCATGTATCTGCTTCAAAAATGGGGCGTTTTGTAGGACAACACCTCTTTTAATAACTGTTAACTGCTATCCGTAGCACACGACTTCACCAGGGCTACGCACTCTGCTTCTTTTCAGTGAATATGCTAATTACCGGTTTTCGAGCCAGTGCAGGAAGCTGGTTGATTTTTCGCGGCTGACAAACACGGTTTCGGATTTCACACTTTTCAGCTTTACGGCCAGTTTGCGGGTATAATATGGCTCTACCTCTTTCACGGCTCCAAAGGCAATCAGATACTGGCGGTTGGCCCGGTAAAACTGGTGCGGGTCCAGTTGCTCCTCAATCACATCGAGCGTTTGCGACAGCGGCAGTTTACGCCCGTCGAAGGTAATCATGCACGACAGCCCATCCTCAATGGTAAAATAGGCGGCCTCCTGCGTGGATACGGGAAACATTTAGCCCTTGAGCGACACCAGAAAGCTGGTTTTTCCGCCCGACGGCCGGGCGGGGGGGCGGCTGGCCGAAACAGTTCAGGAGTTTCTGGGGCCAGTCGCCCAGGTGTTCCCGCAGGGTGGCCAGTTTGTCCAGGCTGCGTTTCAGGTCGGCTTCTTCCAGGGGTTTCAGCAAGTAGTCGATGCTGTTGAGCTGGAAGGCTTTCAGCGCATACTCATCGTAATAGCCCCGCATCCGGTCTACGTAGCCCCACGCCGGTCTATGTGGTTCGATAACAGTAAGCCAGCACTCAGATGTGCACTTGTGGTCTGTCAACCACCAACGCCCCCCTTGTGGCCATCAGAGAACGGCCACAAGGGGGGCGTTGGTAAGTAGCAATTTATTCAGAGCGCAGGCTCTTGACCGGGTTCATCAGGGCCGCCTTGATACTCTGAAAACTCACCGTTAGCAGCGCAATGCCCACGGCCAGCAAACCCGCCAGCGCGAAGACCCACCACGACAAATCGGTGCGGTATTCAAACGTACCAAGCCATTGCCTGAGCGCATACCAGGCCAGTGGCGAAGCCAGCACAAGCGCGATCATAACCAGCATCAGAAAATCTTTGGAGAGCAGCCCGATAATACTGGCAACACTGGCACCCAGCACTTTACGGACGCCAATCTCTTTGGTGCGCTGTTCGGCAGTGAAGGCCGCGAGCCCAAACAGACCCAGACACGAGATCAGAATGGCCAGTATCCCGAAATAATTGACCAGTGTACTGACCTGCTGCTCAGCACTGTAAAGCTTTTCGTACGCTTCATCCACGAAATGGTACGTGAAGGGGTAGTTGGGGTTGACCTGTTTGGCCAGGCGTTCGAGATCGGCGATGGTCTGTGGCGTTTTCCCGGCGCGGGATTTCACCAGCAGATAGCTGTTTCCCAACGGATTATACAGCAGAATGACAGGGCTAATGGCTTCGTGGAGCGACTTTAGGTGAAAGTCTTTCATCAAGCCGATAATACGCCCTTTTCCCCGCCAGAATTTCACCTCCTGCCCTACCGGCGATTTCATCGACATCATCCGGGCAGCCGCTTCGTTGATAATATAGCTGGATGAATCGGCCAGACCCGTCGTTCTGAAATCACGGCCATCAAGCAACTTTATATTCATTGTCCGGATAAAATCGCCCCCTACCTGTAAAATCGATACGTTGCTTTCGGTGGTTTGCGTCATACCCGGCCATTCCAGATCGCCGGATGAATTCTGTACGTTCATGGGCAGATCGCTGGATGTGGTGGCCGTCACTACCGATGGCTGACGCATCACCTCCTGCCGGAATGCTTCCGTTTTATTACCTTCGGTCAACGTGCCTTCCAGCGGCATGTAAATAAGGTTTTCCCGGTCGAGACCCAGGTTTTTGGTGCGCAGGTACATCATCTGCTGACCAACGACCAGCACACCCGCAATCAGGAAAATGGACAGCGAAAACTGAAAAACGACCAGTGTTTTTCGGAATAGAGCGGGGCCATGGCCAAGTTGCATTTTACCTTTCAGGATCCTGACCGGCTGCAATCCCGACAAAAACAGGGCTGGATAACTTCCAGACAGAAAGCCCGTAATCAAGACCAGCCCGGCAAGACTTAACCAGAAAGCCGGACTCGCCAGGTCGATGGCCAGTTGTTTTCCAAATGTGGTGTTGAAGGTTGGCAAGACCAGCCAGACCAGCCCAATCGCCAGTACAACCGCCAGCAAACTGGTCAGCATCGACTCACTCAGAAACTGCCCGATCAGCGACGATCGCAAGGCGCCTACCACTTTCCGAACCCCTACTTCGCGGGCCCGCAGGGCTGAGCGGGCCGTGGCCAGATTGATGAAGTTGATACAGGCAATCAGCAAAATAAAAAGGGCTACCAACGAGAAAATTCGCACGTACTCGATGCGACCGCCTACAGCCTTTCCATTTTTATAGTCGGCATACAGATGCAGGTCCGTGATCGGTTGCAGCACCGGCCTTCCTATGTCGAAATTTTTGCCGGCAAAGCGGGGATAAATCATCTTCATGGCCGTTTCGGCCTGGGCCATCGTTACGTTGGGCTGTAGTCTGACAAACGTATAAAAGCTGACATTTCCCCACTTTGTCATCCAGTCCTGCTGCTGCACCTTCCAGTTTACGAGCCAGCCAAATTGCAGACTGGACGCATGCGGCAGGTTTTCGATCACGGCGCCAACGACGTAGAGTTTGTCGTTGTCGAGCTGAAGTGTTTTGCCGAGGGCTTGTTGGTAGTCGGTGCCTGATCCGGTAAAGAAGTTCTCCGCAACGGCGCGGGTAATGACAATCTGATTGGTTTGAGCCAACGCAGCTTTGGGGTTACCGGCCAGCGCCGGCAGGTCGAACACGCCAAAAAAATCGTCGGTGGCATAATACCCCTTTACTTTATCTGACTTGTCGGCAGCCGATGGCCCCACCGATTTTAGTAGTAACTCCGGGCCGTAGTTGATCTTCGTCACAGCAGCTACTTCGGGGATATTCTTCGCAATGACTTCCTGGAGTGGGCCGGGGGTAACAGAGTTTGTTGCTATTTCGCCCGTGACCGGATGCTGAAAATTGACCCGCACGTAATGAATCGCTTCGGCATTGCGGAGAAACCGGTCGTAGCTCAGTTCGTCGCTCACCCACAGGCCAATGAGCAAACTACAGGCCATACCGAGGGCCAGGCCAAACACATTGATACCCGAAAAGAGTTTGTTCTTGGCGAGATTCCGCCAGGCGATTTTGAGGTAGTTCGTCAGCATGATTCTTAAAAAATGATGAGTGATAAATGATGAATGAGCTGATAACGACTGTGGCATTCATCATTCGGAACGTAGTGATCTCACCGGGTTCATCAGGGCCGCCTTGATACTCTGAAAACTCACCGTCAGCAGCGCAATGCCCACCGCCAGAAAACCTGCCAGGGCGAAGACCCACCACTCGATGTCGATCTTATAGGCGAAGTCCTGTAGCCACCGGTTCATAGCGTACCACGCAATGGGCGACGCGATCACGATCGCAATCAGCACCAGTTTCAGAAAGTCTTTGCTGAGCAACGTAATGATGCTGGCCACTGAGGCTCCCAGCACTTTCCGAACCCCGATTTCCTTGGTGCGCTGCCGGGTGGTGAAGGCCGCTAAACCGAACAGACCCAGACAGGCAATCAGCACGGCCAGCCCCGCGAAGATGCCAAACAACTGCCCCACGCGCTGCTCCGAAGCATACATCAGGCTGAAGCGTTCGCTCAGGAACGAATAGGTAAATGGCATATCAGTCTGCGCTTTCCAGCGTTGCTCAATCGTTTTCAGCAGGGCGGGCATATCGTCGGTTTTCACCCGCAGAGCCATCTGGTAATTATCCTGTCCACGAAACAGGACCAACGGGGCAACTCGCTGCCGCATCGACTCGAAGTGGAAATCCCGCACTACGCCCACAATGGTGTACAGTCGCTGGATTTCGCCACTCCCATCGCCGGCCGTTTTGAGCCGCTGGCCAATCGGGTTTTTCCAGCCGAATTGTCGGGCGGCTGCTTCATTGATCAGTATCGCCGAACTGTCGGACGGAAAGGCTTTGGAGAAATTACGGCCCTGAGCCAGGCCAATGCCCAGCGTAGGGAGATAATCTTCATCAACGAAATAGTGGCGGTTGCGGTAGGTTTCGGGCTGGACCGATCCGTTGTCGGGCTGAAACGCATTGTTTCCACTGTTGGACGAACCGGCGGGCATGTACCCCGCCGACGTAACCCGCACCACAGGCGAGAGTTTGGCTATTTCGGCTTTGAACGCATCCAGTTTCGAGGCCAGCGTATAGGTGTCATTGAGAATCAGCACCTGCTCTTTATCAAAGCCCACTTTCTTGTTCTGGATATAGTTCAGTTGCCGGGAAACGAGTATCGTGCTGACAATCATAGTGATGGATACCACAAACTGCACCGTAACCAATGTATTGCGCAGCCAGCCGCTCCGTGCGCCAATGTTTACGGCACGGCCTTTCAGCACGCTCACGGGCCGGAATGCCGACAGCACAAAGGCCGGATAACTCCCCGCCAGCAAGCCAATCAGCAGGCAGGCCAGCCCAATGCCCGGCAACATCCAACCGGATACGATAGCCCCGATTCCGAACTGTTTGCCCGCCAACTGATTGAACCCCGGCAACAACACGGCCACCAAAACCAACGCCAGTAGCAGGGCCAGAAACGTCAGCAATACCGATTCAGCCAGAAACTGACCCATCAGTTGCCCCCGTTCCGACCCCATCACCTTCCGCACGCCCACCTCTTTGGCCCGCCCCGCCGAACCCGCCGTTGACAGGTTCATGAAGTTGATACAGGCCAGCAACAGGATGAATCCGGCAATGGCCACGAAGATGTAGATGTACTGGACATTGCTGTTGGGTTCAAGTTCATCTTCATAGTCTGAGTGCAGGTGAATGTCGGTAATGGGTTGAAACTGAAACCGGAGCTGATCACCCTTACGGAGGAATTCTGCCAGACTGATTCCCAGAAACTGCGGTAATTCCGGCCCGATATACCGCGCCACCATTTCAGTGCTTTTGGCCCGGAGTTGGTCAACGGAGTAGCCCTCTCGCAACAGCAGGTAGGTGTGCATCGCGTCGTTCAGCCACTTACCGCTCTGTTTTATGGAGCGCATCGAACAGAAAAAATCATAGTGGAAATGTGTGTTCGACGGTACGTCTTCGCATACGCCCGTCACCCGAAACGCGCCCTTATCGCCCATCGTCAGCGTTTGACCAACCGGGTTTTGATCGCCAAAATACTTGCGGGCCGTTGTCTGGGTCAGCACCACTGTGTTGGGTTCGGTGAGCATCGTTTTCGGATTTATGCCCGAATAATTCGTTGCCAGCGGAATGGACAGGATGGTAAAAAAGTTGGAATCGACGAACGCAACGTGTTCTTCCTTAAAACTATCCGTGCCGTGCTTGACGATAAACGAACCATCCGTATTTAAGCGCGTGGCTGCTTCGACACCCGTATAATCCCGGACTAATGCCGATGCCGCAGGTGCGCCAGCCCCTGCCGCGTTGATGTCGGTTCCGCCTATCCGTCCGTGGGTAGTCATGCGGTAGATGCGGTCAGCGTGGGTATGGTAACGGTCGTAGCTCAGTTCGTGCAACACGAAGAGAACGATAAGCAGACAGGTAGCCAGTCCAACCGCCAGCCCGACGATGTTGATAGCCGAAAAGATCTTATTACGGAGCAAATTCCGCCAAGCGATTTTGAGATAGTTCGTCAGCATACTTCTGAGCATTTATTCACTACGTAACGATTTGACCGGATTCATCAGGGCCACTTTGACGCTCTGAAAACTCACCGTCAGCAGGGCAATAGTCACGGCCAGTGTTCCGGCCAGCGCAAACACCCACCACTCGATGTCGATCTTATAGGCGAAGTCCTGTAGCCACCGATTCATGGCATACCAGGCCAGGGGTGAGGCAACGACAATAGCCACCAGCACCAGTTTCAGAAAGTCTTTGGAGAGCAGCGTAACAATACTGGCAACACTAGCCCCCAGCACTTTACGAACGCCGATCTCTTTGGTGCGCTGCTCGGCGGTGAACGTCGCCAGACCAAACAGGCCCAGGCAGGCGATGAAAATGGCCAGCACCGACGCGATGGTGAACACCTGCCCGTATTGCTGCTCACGGCGGTACTGCTGATTGTAATGGTCATCCACGAAATAATAGGCAAAAGGGTTGCCGGGATAGGCAGCCTTGTACAGCCGCTCTAACTCAGCCAGTTTGCGCGGCAGATCGTCGGTGGTGAGTTGTATGGTTAAATCACCCACCGAACGACGGGGCAGGAAAATAACGGGGTCGATCAACTGCCGCAATCCCTGATGATGATAGTCGTTTACCACCCCCACAATTTCGTAGCCAGTCGTTCCCCAGTTAATGGATTGACCAACCGCCTGGGCAGCCGAGGCAAACCCCAACTGCCGGGCCGCCGTTTCGTTGACAAGTAGTTTCGCACTTTTCTCCCAGGCCAGTTCGGCCTCCTGCTGGGTGAAGTTCCGGCCAGCGGCCAGTTGAATACCGTAGGTAGCCAGAAAACGGTTGTCGATAACGCCCATTGAGTAGCCTTGTTTGTCGGCTTGCGGGCGTGGGTTCTGTTTGGCAATGCCCGTTGTGGAGAAGTCATGCGGGTTACCAGGTGCGCTGCCCGTCAGGCAAAAGCTTTTTACGTAGGGCCGTTGCAAAAGCTGCTGTTCCAGCGCATTCATGCGGGGTTTTAGGGCCGCTTCCTCCCCAACCGACGGTCGCTGAATCACGACTCGCTGGGCCAGTTGAACGCCGAGGTTCGTGCGCTGCATATACTGCAATTGGCGGTAGAGCACGAACGTACCGACCATCAGGGCTACCGACGCGCTGAACTGCGCCACGACCAGCGTCTGCCGCAGCCACCCGCTCCCTGCCTGCTGGCTGCCTTTCAGGGTTTGTCGGGGTTGGAACGAGGCCAACGCGAAGGCCACGTAGCCGCCCGATGCCAACGTGCCGACCAGGAGCAGCCCCAGCCCGGCCAGTCCAAAACCACCCGATGCCAACATACCTACTGATAAATCCTGCTGCACAAAATCATTATAAAAAGGCTGCAGAGTCACCATCAGCGCCAAAGCCAGCCCTACACCCAGCCCATTGAGCAGTACCGATTCGCCCAGAAACTGCCCCATGAGTTGCCCCACTCCCGCGCCAACCACCTTCCGAACGCCTACTTCTTTGGCCCTTTTGAGTGCCCCGGCCGTCGATAGATTCACGTAGTTAAACCAGGCGATCACCAGAATCAGGCCCGCGATGCCGCCGAGCAGGTAAATGAACCCTAAGCTTCCCGCAGTCCGGTAGGGCGTACTCAGCGAAGCGGCCAGGTGCATGGTGGTAGCGGGCTGAAGCAGTAGAATGCTCTTATCGTCGGGGGTGGCTTGTTTTTTGTAAGCGTTGAACTTGGCTTCCAGTGCGTGATAATCGGCGGTGCCGGGGCCTTTAGGTTCGGTTAGCTGAAGAAACGTGGTCAGGTAGTTCCCGTTGAACCCGTCGAGCCGCGCCCAGTCGTTGCCATTGAGGTTGGCGGGGTTGGCCAGCGTTTGTAGCGAAAACACCGCGTCGAACTGAAAATCAGAGTTGGGCGGCATATCGGCATAAACGGCAGACACGGTGTAGAGGGTCTTGCCAAATCGGTTGTTGAGCGTCAGCGACCGGCCAACGGCCTTATCGGTGCCAAAATAGGTCCGGGCCTTTGTCGCCGACAGGGCCACCGTGTTGGGCTGAAGCAGGGCCATAGCGGCTCTGCCCTGCACGAGCGGAAACGTGAAGAGTGTGAAGAAACTCGCATCGGCATACACCAGTTTGTCTTCCCGGAAAGCCTGTGGCGCCCCCTTGGTTCGTTCTGCGGTAATGATTCCGTTGGCCGAATGCTCGGCAATGCGGCAGTACGCACGCACATCGGGAAACGTTTGCTTCACCAGTGGGGCAATGGCCGGGGCCATATCGGTATACACGTTCCCATCTTCATTCTGACCCGTCAGGCGGTAGAGCGACGGCAGCTTTTCATGAAACCTATTGACGCTTCGCTCAAAGCTGATATATTCCATAATTAGCCCGAAGACGGCAATACCCAGCGCGAGGCCGACCATGTTGACGATTGAAAAAACCTTGTTTTTCCAAAAACTGCGCAGGGTGATTTTGAGGTAAGAGCGAAGCATGGCGTTGGTTTATTTAGAGGGTTTGGCAACATTGATAACCCGAGCGTGTCCGGTCCTGACTTCGTTCACGGTTTGCGCATTGACGCGAAGAGTTGCGTTGGCCTGTGCCACCACATTGGTCGTTTGCGTAAGTAGCCCGTCGGCTCGAACACCACCATTGGCGGCACTGGCCACATTGAAGATCTCGACCTTGCCCCGTAGCGTGACGTTGCCATTGGCCTGGTTAGTCAGGTCGAAGGATACTCCGCTTAGGCCAGTCACCAGCACGTCGCTGTTCGACCCGTGTCGGAGACCAAGGAGCCGGGGGGTTCGGATCGTAACGCTGATGGTCGATTGACTGATCCAGAAGGGTTTACCTGATGGCTCGGCAAACGATAGGTTCAGGATGTTCTCCTGCTGATCGATCCGCAGGAACGGGCGCAGGTTATCGTCCAGGCTGATGGCCACCGATGATTCAGGACCACCGACCTCAACGGTAATTCTGGCCGGAAACTGCTGCGTCTGAATCTCGGTGAACGGGGGCACAGACTTAACTTCCCGCACGACGCGTCCGCTGCCGCGCAGCTCATGAGCGGAGCTGTATTTGGGGTCCTGCGCTTGCAGGGTAGCTGACAACAGCCCGAGAAGAGCAACAAAGATTGTTTTCATAAACGAGCGCTTAGAGATCATTCGGAACGCAGCGATTTCACCGGGTTCATCAGGGCCGCCTTGACGCTCTGAAAACTGACCGTCAGCAGGGCGATGCCTACCGCCAACGTACCGGCCCCCGCAAACACCCACCACTCGATGTCGATCTTGTAGGCGAAGTCCTGTAGCCAGCGGTTCATGGCGTACCCCGCAATGGGCGAGGCAATCACAATGGCTACCAGCACCAGCTTCAGGAAATCTTTAGAGAGCAGCGCGACGAGGCTGGCCACCGACGCGCCCAGCACTTTGCGGACACCGATCTCTTTAGTGCGCTGCTCGGCGGTGAACGCGGCCAGACCAAACAGACCCAGGCAGGCAATGAAGATAGCGATACCCGAAAATGCCAGGAACAAGCTCCCTTTCTGCTCGTCGGAGCGGTATTGCGACGAGAAGGTTTGATCCAGAAAGGTGTATTCAAACGGTTGATTTGGGTTAACGGCTTCGTACATTTTCTTTACGTAGGCCAAAGCAGTCGGTACCTGCTGTGGCGATACCCGAATCAATAGATGGTCGCCTGGTTTTTTAGAACGAACCAGCACCAGCGGTTCGATCCTGTTGTGCAACGAACGCAAATGGAAATCGCTGATGACACCGGCAACTTCCACTCGTTTTGCGTCGAGTTCGACTAAGCCCGTGGTGCGGTTTTTCCAGCCCAGGCGCTTCAGCATCGCTTCATTGATAAATACTGCACCAGCCGAGTCAGCCATTGGCCCGGCTGTAGAGGCACTGCCTTCTTTCAGTTTTATCTGGAGCACGTCAAGAAAGTGTTCGTCAACCCGGAAATGCTCGGTACTGACTGGCTGCTCGGTTCCACGGGCGTAGAAATCGAACGTACTCTTGTTGTTCATTTCACCACCAATTGAGCCATTGGTTAAACTCACGCCTTTGATCAGCGGGCTTTGTAACAACCTGTTCTTTAGAGAATTGGCAGACAATTGAACCGACGGCACTTTGAGCGGAATGTTGAGCACCTGCTCCTGATTAAAGCCCAGTTGGGTATGGCGCATGTATTGCAGTTGCTGGTAGACGACAAGTGTCCCCACAATCATGGCTGTCGAAATCGTGAACTGAAGCACGACCAACGATCTGCGTAGTAAAGCAGCTTTCCCACTGACTGAAACGCTTCCTTTCAGCACCAGAGCTGGCTTAAACCTGGAGAGCACAAAGGCCGGGTAAAGCCCACTGATCAAGCCAATTAGTAAGGTAAAGCCAACGAGTAGCGCAGCCGTTCGAGGACTTGCTACATCAAGTGTCAGCGATTTGTCCGTAATGGCGTTGAAAAAGGGCAGCAGTAAAACGAACAACAGTAGGCTCAAAAGAATAGCCAGAAACGACACCAACAGCGATTCGGTCAGAAATTGCCCAATGAGTTGAAGCCGACCTGAGCCAATGGCTTTGCGAACGCCGATCTCTCTGGCTCGCCCGGCAGAGCGAGCCGTGGCCAGATTCACGTAATTGACAATGGCAATGAGCAGAATAAATAAGCCAATGGCTGAAAACGTGTACACGAAGGCCATATTCCCGCCGTTTTCTTCGCCCATCAGGTGCGTCGAGTGCAGGTGTATATCGGCCAATGGCTGAAACGTAATCTCGAAAGTCACCTTCGAATCACCCTCTGCTCCAATGGCCCTGGCTATGTATTTTTGGTAGAACGCGGCCATTTTGCTTTCCAGTTGTGGCTGGTCACTTGCCTGGTTCAGCAACACATAGATTTTTGAGCCAAAATTGTCCCAACCATTCAGATTGATGGTACTGGCAGCCGTATTGGAGTAAGGCAGAATCGCGTCGAACTGCAAGTGATGATTCAGGGGTACCTCCCTGATGACACCCGCCACCGTAAACGGTAGCTGTTCTTTCACCCTGACAACGCTACCCAGTATGCCGTCTGTCTTCCCGAACAGCTTAAGAGCCATCGTCTGCGTCAGAATCAAGCTGTTAGGGCTGATGAACGCGGTTTGTGGACTTCCCTCGATAAATTGATAATCGAAAAAAGTAAAGAGCGTCGAGTCTGCGAAGATGACGTTTTTGGCGTACAGGGCTTTCTCGCCAACCCGGAGCAAAGTTTCAGTGCCCGTTTTTACCCGCAATACGTTTTGTATTTCGGGATATTCCTGTTGCAAAGCCGGGGCCATTGGGGCCGATCCAACGCCCATTTTGTATTCATTGTCGGCCCACTTAATGTGCAGATTCAGGCGAAAAATCCGGTCGGCGTTCGCGTGAAATCGGTCGTAGCTTAGTTCGTCGCTGACGTAAAGCCCCAACAGTAAAGCGCAGGTCATGCCACCGGCCAACCCCAGTAACGTAAGCGCGCTGTAGGTTTTGTTACGAAGCGAGTTCCGCCAGGCGATTTTGAGGTAGTTCGTCAGCATGATTCTTAAAAAATGATGAGTGATAAATGATGAATGAGCTGATAACGACTGTGGCATTCATCATTCGGAACGTAGTGATCTCACCGGGTTCATCAACGCGGCTTTCACACTCTGAAAACTCACCGTCAGCAGCGCAATGCCCACCGCCAGTAAACCCGCCAGGGCGAAGACCCACCACTCGATGTCGATTTTGTAGGCGAAATTTTGCAGCCAGCGGTGCAGGGCATACCAGGCCAGGGGCGACGCGATCACGATCGCAATAACGACCAGCTTGAGAAAGTCTTTCGACAACAGGGCTACGATGCTGGCCACCGAGGCTCCCAGCACTTTCCGAACGCCGATTTCCTTGTTTCGCTGCAAGGTGGTCTGGTAGGCCAGTCCGAACAGACCTAACGACGCCACGACGATGGCCAGCCCGGCAAAGAGGCCGGCCAGATAAGCGAATGTCCAGTCCAACTGGTACTGCCGGTTGAAAAACTCGTCCAGGAAAAACGAAGAAAATGGGCTGTCCGGAAACGTTTTTTGCCAGATCTGCTGAATAGTGACCATCGTCTGCGGCAGCTGATCCGGGCGGAGACTGACCGTGAGGTAGCCGTCAGGGGCGTCGCCCAGTTCAAAAATAATGGGGTCGAGCGCCTTCCGGAGCGACAGCTGGTGGTAGTCGCGGAGCACCCCGACGATCGTTGGCGTTTGTTGCATCCGGTAGTTGATCCGCTGCCCGATGGCCTGAGCCGGGCGGGCGTAGCCCAACATCCGGGCCGCCGTCTCGTTGATCACCACCGACTGCCCCCCGGCGGCATCGGCGCCGAAAGCAGGCGAAAACCAGCGACCAGCCGCCAGCCGGGCCCCGAACGTCTGCGGAAACGAATAATCGACCGCCGAAAAATAGTACCGCCCGGCCGACTCCTCTTCCCGCTGGTTCAACCGACGTACCAGCCCCGCCCGCGACAAGCCCGTAATGGGTTTACCCGGAATCAGATTCGAGGCCGTAACTTGCTGAACACCGGGCGTATTCAGCAGCCGGGCCCTGATTTCGTTCAGTTTGGTCTGGTAGGTCGAGTCGGTTGTGGCCGGCCCGTTGATGACCAGCCGCTGGTCCAGCCTGATGCCCACGTCGTACCGTTGCATGAACGTCAGCTGATGATACATACCCAGCGCCCCGGCAATCAGCAGCATCGACAGGACAAACTGAAACACGACCAGCCCTTTCCGGAGCGACAGCCCCCGGGCGGGCGCCCCCCACTGCCCCCGCAAGACGGCCGCGGGCTGAACCGTGATGTTGACAAAAATCGGATACAGGCTCGACAGCAGCACGCCACCCGCAAAAAAGCTGGCGCAGACCAGCAGCCATACCTGATCGGTCAGCATCCGCAGGGATAAAGGCTGACCCACCAGTTCGTTGAAAGTGGGTTGCACGAGCGAGACCAGCCCAGCCGCCAGGGCCATACTGATCGTGTTCAGCAGGAGCGCTTCCAGCAGGAATTGCCGCAGCAGATCGGCACCCGACGCGCCCGTTACTTTCCGAACTCCCACTTCCTTAGCCCGCTCGGTAGCGCGTGCCGTGGCCAGGTTGACGTAGTTGATCCACGCAATCAGGGAGGTGAACAGCGCCACCACGAGCAGCACCCCCACCATGAGCCGACTGCCGTTAGTGCCCGGTTCGCCCAGCAAGGGCGGGTCCAGATGAATACGGCTCAGCGGCTGGAGCTGCAACTCATCCTTGCTGGCTTCGCCCTGGGTTTGCCGGATATAATCGGGCAGTTTGGCGTCCAGCCCCCCCGCCGACGCCCCCGGTCGGAGCCGCACATAGGTATAAAACGAGTCGCCCCAGTTCGACAGCTCAGCCTCACCCCGCGAAAAGAGGGTAAACGAAACAAGCGCGTTGATGGACAGGTGCGAGTTGGCCGGACTGTCGGCCAGTACGCCCGTTACGGTATAGTAGCTAACATCCCGGTAGCTGCCCCCGGCCCAGTCGCCGTAACCGCCGGTCATCTTCAGCGTTTTACCGACGGGCTCTTCGTTCCCGAAGTACTTCCTGGCCAGGGTTTGCGTGATAACGATCGATGTCGGGTTCCGGAGGGCCGTTGCCGCGTTGCCTTTGAGCAGCGGAAACGAAAAAAAGGTCAGAAACGATGGGTCGGCCGCCAGCACGTTGTCTTCGCGAAACCGCCTGACCAGCTGCGGGGTCTCATAGCTAAGCTGCGCGCGGGAACGATGAAACCGCACCATCGATGCGACCTCTGGAAAGGCCTGCTGCAGCCCCGGCCCGACCGATGCCACCGTAGTTGCTTTGGCCGCCAGTTCGCCCTCCCCGTTCAGCTGGTTATACCGAATCCGATAGATGTCGGCAACATCCTGATGAAACAGATCATAACTACGCTCGAAACTCACGTACTCCAGAATAAGCAGACTGGTGGCTATTCCCGTGGCTAACCCGGCTACGTTGATCAACGTAAAGGTTCTATGCGTCCACAGGTTACGAATAGCGATGCGGATGTAGTTTCTAAGCATAAGAGAAGAGAGCTAATGAACCAGTACGTACCTACCCAGGGCTGGGAAATCAACCCCCGAACCACCCGGGGCCGTGTCCGCACGGCCCCTGTCCAGACGGCAATGGCTGACGCATAGGAGGCCGTGAGGACACGGCCTCGGGTGACACGGAATGAACCGACCTACGGCCACAGCAATACACCAGCGAACCGGTGCTGGGCCGGGCGTTTTTTAGTCAGATCGTAAGCTTCTGACCGGGTTCATCAGGGCGGCTTTGATACTTTGGAAACTCACTGTCAGCAGGGCGATGCCCACCGCCAGCAAACCCGCCAACCCAAACACCCACCACTCGATGTCGATTTTGTAGGCGAAGTCCTGCAGCCACTGGTTCATGGCATACCAGGCCAGGGGCGACGCAATCACGATCGCAATAACGACCAGCTTGAGAAAGTCTTTCGACAACAGGGCTACGATACTGGTTACCGAAGCGCCCAGCACTTTCCGAACGCCAATTTCCTTGGTGCGCTGTTCGATGGTCAGTAAGGCCACCGCGAACAGGCCCATGCACGACAGCAGAATAGTCAGACCAGCCGCTATTCTGAAGATGGTCGAGAACCGCTCTTCCTTATCGTACCAGCGGTTGGTGTTCTCATTCACGAACGACGCCTGAAAGGGAGCCGAAGGGGCCATCTCTTTCCAGAGCGACTTGAGCGCATCCATGGTCCGGACCATTCCCTGGGGCGTTGTCCGGATCAGGGCGTAACTAACCCCGGTGCGGCTATCGAGGTGGAGGGTGATCGGTTTGGCTTTCTGATGCAGCGAAAACAGGTTGAAGTCCGGGATGACGCCAATAATCTCGTATTTCCGGTCGGCGGTATCCGGCTGAATCACGACGCCTACCGGATCTTTTTCGCCCAGCTGCTTCGCCAGGCTCTGGGTAATGATCACCGCCGAAAGCGTATCGGTACGGAAGGCCGGGTTGAAGTCGCGGCCCGCTTTCAGGGTCATACCCAGGGTTTTTAGGTAGTCGAAATCGACCCGTAGCCAGTCGGTTTCTACCTCCCGGTTTTTATGGGTCCAGCCGCTCATGCTCCGCGACGTAGACCCGTCCAGCCCGCTGCCGATGTTGGTGGCCGTTCCTGAGATGCTGACCACGTCGGGGTTGTTACGGAGCCGGTCGCGCAGCTGTTGCAGCGCCCGGGCCCCGGTCAGGTTGTCGCGGTTACGGAGCGGTAAACTGATGACCTGCTCTTCCGAAAAACCCAGTGGGCGCTCGCGCAGGTAACGCAGCTGCTGCCCGATCAGCAAGGTACAGATGATCAGCAGGCTGGCCAGCGCAAACTGGGCCACGATCAGGATGCTCCGCAATCCACCCGACTTCGGTCCTTTTACTTTCCCCTTCAGCACCGTAACGGCTTCGAAGCGCGCCATAATCCAGGCAGGGTATCCGCCCGTCAGCAGCGTAATGAACAGAAAGGCGACCCCTATACACCCGATCGTGATCGGATGCGTCAGCAGATCGAACGACAGCCGCGTGCCGAACAGCTGGTTATAAAACGGCCGCAACCCAATGGCCAGGGCCACACCGGCCACCAGCGCCACCAGACAAATCACCAGCGACTCGGCCCAGAATTGCCCGAATAGCTGGCCCGCCTGCGCGCCCAGCGACTTTCGCACCCCTACCTCCCGCGCCCGCGTCACCGACCGGGCCAGCGACAGATTGACGTAGTTAATACCGGCGATCAGTAGGATAAACAGACCAATCAGAGCCAGCGCATACACGTACGTGCGACTCACCCCACCGCCCATAACGCCTTTGGTATCGAACCGGATATCGGTCAGGGGTTGCAGCCGGAGGCTTATGTACTCGCCCTGTGCGTCGGGTTTCTGCCCGCGCTGTTTTGCTTCGGCGATATCGGTCTGCCAGTATTTCCGGGTAAACGAGCGGAGTCGCTTTTCGGCCGTCTGCGCATCGACACCCGGCTTTAACCGGACAAACACTTCGTGATTACGACTCCCCCATTCGGCTTTGGCCGCCTGATAGTCTGCCCGGGTTTCGGGGCGTACCAGGGCGTCGAAACGGAATGTCGAGTTGGTGGGTATGTTGGCCAGTACGCCCGTGACGATGAAATCGCGGCCCATGTTGAGCCCATCGGTACGCAGCGGTTTCCCGATCGGATTCTGATCACCGAACAGGTCCCGGGCCATGTCTTCGGTAATGACAATGCTGCTCAGATCCTGGAGGGCCGTATTGGGGTCGCCGGCCAGCATCGGGAAGGTAAACGTCCTGAACACCCCCGGATCGGCAAACCGGATATCCTTGGCGACGTGTTTCTCCCCAACAAATTCGGTCTGGGACCACATCATCCGCGTTACCGATTCGGCATCGGCCATCTCGGCCTGCAGCGCCGGCGACAGCGGGTAGGGCATAATGCTCGTTACATCGCCCGTCGACTCCTGCAGATACACCCGGTAAATCCGGTCAACGTCGGTATGGAACCGGTCGTAGCTCCACTCGAACCAGGACGTCAGGAAAAGCAGCGTGGCCGTGGCAAAGGCCACGGCCAGACCAACGACATTGATGCCCGTGTGGGTCTTGTGTTTCCAGAGCGTGCGAAAGGCGATTTTGAGGTAATTACGAATCATGACAGCCTACCAAAAGTTGAACTGTCAACGTCATTCCCAAATGTCATACCAGGGTATAACACGCTGATTTTCAATTATTACATTTCGCAAATATGAGCCAAGCTGTCCGTATTCGGACGGAGCCGTTCGTTTGCGGACAGCCGTTCAGGGCAGGTAAAACACCGGCTTGAGCGGGGCAGTAATGGGCGAGTGGTCAGGGTTCGTCTCCATCAGATCGGCCATGTAGGCCCACCAGCGCTGTACAACCGGCAGGTCGGGCAGCTGATCGGCCGTGTGCCTGTCGGTGCGCTTCTGTACGGCAAACAGCGTACCGGTGCGGTGATCGAGAAAAATGGCGTAGTCGCTGATGCCCGCTTCGCGGAGTGCAGCCGCCAGCTCGGGCCAGATTTCATCGTGTCGACGCTTGTACTCGGCTTCGTTGCCGGGCTTGAGCTGCATTGTGAAGGCAATGGGCAGCATAGGTTCAGTTCAGTTTGCAGAGTTCGGTGCCTGCCAGCAGCAGACACCCTAATCCATAGTCCTCAAAATCGGTTTTGCTGGTATAGGTAACGGGCTGTCCGTCTTTGGGTTCTTTACCAGTTCCCTGCACGTAGCCCAGAAAACCGGTTGAATGTACGGCTTCCGTAGCCATGGCGTTCCAGGCTTTAGCCACCACCGGCCCGTATTCGTTCCGGTTCAGCAAACCGTGGTTCATCCCCCAGGCCATGCCGTATACGAACAGCGCGGTGCCGCTCAGCTCCTTACCCCCGAAATGGTTGGCATCGTGCAGACTGACGTTCCAGAACCCGTCGGGACGCTGCAACGGTTTGATAGCCTGCATCATGTCGAGGTAGGTTTGCAGGTATTCGTCGCGGTGGGGCGCATCGGCGGGCATGATGTCCAGCACCCGAACCAGCGCGGCTACCACCCAGCCGTTCCCCCGCGACCAGTAGCAGTCCTCACCGTTGGGCTCTTTGTAGGGCGGCACAAAGTCCTTGTCGCGCCACCACAGCTTATCGACCGGATTGTACAGGCCTTTGCCGCCCTCTACCGTTTTCGTATGCCAGTAGAGCCGGTACATAGCCTCAAAATAAGCCGGGTTCTTTTCCAGCACGCCCAGTTTGGCAAATACCGGCATAGCCATTTGCAGCGCATCGATCCAGGTCCAGTCGCTTACGGTCTGGCTTTGCATCATGGCGTCGATGGATGTTTTTATGGCGCGGATGCGTTCGGGCTGCCGGTCAAGCTGGTAAAGGTCGATGTAGGTCTGTCCGCAGCACTGGTCGTCGGCGTTGCGGGTAGTAACGCCCGACCGAAGTCCCCAGTGGTGCTTCTGCCCCCAGTCCAGCGCATAGTCGAGGTAGCGCGGCTGCGGATCGAGGGCGTGGAGCGCCATCAGCCCTTCGTAGTACACGGCGCGGGTCCAGATGTTGCTGGGCCGGACTTTGTTGGTTACAATCTCGAGACCGGGGTCGGGCCAGGTCTTCATAAAGTAGTCATTGGCCAGGGTCATGGTTTGCCGGATGGCCCGCGTAGCCGGCAGTTTTTGCGCCGAAGCCCAGCCGGTCAGCAGCCAGCCGCCCATAACGACTACTACGGTGGTACGAATCGATGTCATTGCCCCGAAAAGAAACTTCCCGCCCGGTCTTACTCCTTTCGGCCACCCGGCGCCCCGGCCTTATGACCCCACCAGGATGCAGCGTCTGCGCCAGGCCTCTCGGCTCATTCCCGACCAGGTCTGACAACATAGAAACCCAGACAGAGAGGCAGGCACATAGCATATATAACTCAAAAACAGCACATTACATAATACCCGCTGTCCCGTTCGTTTCTCGGAACGCTGTTGCGCAGCGCTATCCTTTTGAGTATTTTTGGTTTTCAGACGTACTCATCACGCCAACCGTATGTACCAATCGCAGCATTCGCCCTGGTTCGCCCATGAGGACGACATGGGTGTCAATGCCCCCCTTCGCCACCAGCAGGTCATCTCGAAGCTGCATGTTGAGTTAGGTATACTCTACTACAAAACCAATAGTATTCCATACGAGCCACTGACCGAAACCATGCTCACTGAAGGGTACGGGAACCCGGTTCCAGACCTGCTTCTGTTCGATCACCATACGGAGTCTACCCGCCTGATTATTGAAATTTGTCAAACCAGCGGGCAGAAAAATGACATCCGAAAGGTAATTCGATTGATGGACGACTGCGACTATGGTATACAGGAAGGGTTCGTCTATAATTACAAGACCCGGCAGTGGTTCCGCTATCGTTCCGGCGACGGCGGCCTGGTAGAACCGTCTTCGTTCTCCATCCTGCTCCAGCGGGACCTGAACAGCTTCCTGTAATGTAATCTCGCCTTCGCTTCGTTTTTTCTCACCCGCATTTTTCGTGAAGATCGAGTGGATTTATCAACACCGAGCGAGTCGGGAAACCGTTTTTTTCAGCGCTTCTTTCTGGCTACGACTCATGCCGGCCACGCGAAACTGCCGTATGTAGCTAATGTCTTTACCCCGGGCGTTCCCGTTGACCTCAATCGACATGGTATTGTCGGTATTCTCGATACGGGTCGTCAGGTTAGTATTGCGCGCCTGTGCGGCTGCCTAAAGGCCCGACCCGAGGAGCAGGGAAGTGAGATACGTTTTCAGTCGGTTCTGATGGCTTTAACAGGGTTTATTAGTGCGGCTTTGATGCGCTAAAGTCAACGAGCCGGTATTGGGCCAGACTGCGAAAAGCGGTTTTGAGGTTATTTCAGCGCATGGTGTTAGTCCGGATTTTTCAGTGACTCGGCCAGCTTTACAGTAGCGACCTTCCAGCTTTGCACACTCACAGCCAGGGCCGCTGTGAGCAACACCACCCCATTGGCCACCAGATAAGGCCATAGACCCAGCCGCAAACCGCCTGTGAACGGCTGGGTTTGCTGCAACAGCAACTGAATTCCCGTAAAACACAGGGCGTTGGCCAGCCCACCGGCTACCAGCAGCAGGCTGATGAACTCCCGGTTCACCAGTAGAATGACCTGCGAGACGGTTGCGCCCAGCACTTTCCGAACGCTCACTTCTTTGATCCGGCGTACGAAATGCTGCGTAGCCAGGCCGTATAGCCCCATGCAGGCAATCAGCAACGCCAGCCCCGACAGCACCCCAAAACCTGCCGACAGCTTTCGCGACGTCGTGTTGAAGTTTTCGAAAACATCTTTCTGGTAAAACCAGGACGGGGTCATAGTCGGCACATGGGCCTTCCAGATGCGCGTAACGGCTGTAGCGACCTGTGGCCCACGGCCCGGCTCAAAATCAGCAATCAGATACGTAAAACGGGATTCGGGCGCGGGCCGTAAAATAGCCGGACGTTCGGCACCGGACCCGAACCATTTAAAATCCTGAACCACCCCGGCCACAGTCACCAACTGGCTGTCGAGCCGCATGCTCTGACCCACAACGGGTTGTTTCAGGCCATGTTGCTCCACAAACGTCTGATTCACCAGTACCGACTGCGTGTTTTCGGCCCGACGCTGAGGGTCGAAGAAACGGCCCTGCGCCAGTTGCAGGCCGAGCGTTTGGGGGTAGTCAGGACCAACGTCAAACACCAGCGCCTGCTTTTCTATGCCACCAACCCAAACTGACTGACTATTCATCGACTCGCCCACGTGGCTTTGCGCCCCCGATACGGCCCGAACGTTGGGCAGTTGCCCTAACTCGTTTTTCAGGATGGTGTATTGCGTGCTGTCGGTCAGGCGTAGCACCAGCGCGTTGTCGGGTGTGTAGCCCCAGTCTATGTTCTGCCACTGCTTGCCTGCGTGGGTAAGCGCTACACCAATGATGACAGCAATGAACGCCAGCGCAAACTGCCCTACCAGCAGCACCCGCGCCACGGTACGCCGATCGCTGAATTTCAGCTTCCCGGCAAATACCACCGTGGGCCGAAACGCCGACACATACAGGGCCGGATAGGCGCCCGATACCACCGCCGTAAACAGCAGCAAACCGATCAGAAACACCCAAAGTGTACCGTTCTGGCCAACATTCAGCGAGATGGTCATGGTCATGATGTCATTGAAAAGCGGAATCAGGAACAGCTCGGTGATGAGCAGCCCGAACGCCAGCGCAAACGCGCACAGCAGCAGGTTCTCGATCATGAACTGCCCGATCAGTTGCTGCCGGGTGCCACCCAGCACCTTCCGCATGCCGATTTCTTTAAGCCGACGTGTGACACCCCCCAACGAAATGTTGACGTAGTTGACGCACGATATGGCCATCATAACCAGCGCAATAGCGCCAAACACCAGCGAAATGAGCGGATGGTTGGCTTCGGCGGGTCGGCGATCCACGTCGTAGGCGTTTTGGGCCGGTTGCCGAAGGTTATCGAACACAAACGACTCGATGGGTTTTTCGGGGTTGCGGGCGTTGTAACGGACCATATAGGGCTTCATCTGGCGGGCCAGCGTGGCAATGTTGGCCCGCGGGTGCAATTCCACAAAAACCGCACTGATGTGGCTGCTCCAGTCCTGATTTTTCAGAGCCGTATGCACCGGATGGTAACCCGTAAGTAGTGCGAATTTGAAGCCGATGTTGTCTGGAAAGTCCGCAGCCACACCCCGCACCACAAACTGTTTCTGTTCACGACTGCCGGTCAAAACGGTGAACGGTTGCCCGATGGGATTCTGATCGGGGAAGTATTTCAGGGCCATGTCGTGGCTCAGAATCAGGGCCGACGGGTCGCGGAGGGCGGCCGGGCTACCCTGGGCGAGTGGGAACGTAAAGACATCGAAGAAATTAGCATCGGCATAGGTAATCATCTCACTGATGACGCTCTCGTTCCGATAGACCGTTACGTTTTCTCGCTCGACCCGCACCGTGTGTTTCACCTGCGGAAAATCGGCCGCGAGGGCGTTGGCCATAAGTGCGGGGGCATCGCCGAAGGTGCGGGTTTCGTCCTGATGTTTCTGCACGTACTCGAGCATGTAAATCCGGTCGCCATTGGCGTGGAAATCATCGAGTGTCCAGAAGTTTCGCAACGTCAGAAACACCGTAATACTACAGGCCACTGCAATAGAAAGCCCCACAATGTTGATGAGGGAGGCCAGTTTGTTGGCGAGTAGGTTTCGCCAGGCGAGGAGAAAATAGGTTCTAAGCATAGTTACTCTGCTCTTAGTGATTTTACCGGGTCCATCAGAGCGGCTTTTACGCTCTGAAAACTCACCGTCAGCAGCGCGATGCCCACCGCTAGCAAACCCGCCAGCGCGAAGTACCACCACTCAATATCGATTTTGTAGGCGAAGCCCTGCAACCACCGGTGCATGACCCACCAGGCCAGCGGAGAGGCCAGCACCACCGCCATCAGCACGAGTTTCAGGAAGTCTTTCGACAACAGCATCACCACGTTGCCGACGGTTGCGCCCAGCACCTTCCGAACGCCAATCTCCTTCACCCGCTGCTCTACATTGAACGATACCAGCCCGAACAAACCCAGACACGAAATCAGAATCGCGATAAACGTAAAGTAGCTTACCAGCGTCGAAAGGCGATTTTCGGCTTCGTAATTCTTCTGAAATTCGGCGTCCAGGAAACTGTATTCAAACGGCTCGGCGTAATTGAACCGCTGCCAGACGCTGCCAAGTGATTGCAGGGTGGATTGCATATCGCCGGGCTTGAGGTTCACCACGACGTAATTGTAGTTGCCGTTCAGATTGAGCGTGAACCCAAAGGGTGTAATGGGTACGTGCAGGTCTTCGAAGTGAAAATCCTTCACTACGCCGACAATTATGCTGCGGTAGTTTTCCGAGTCTCGGTTGGCGATGGCGGGCTTGCCAATAGCTGCCTGAGCCGAAGGGTAGCCCAGTTCCTTCACCGCTTTCTCGTTCAAAATAACCCGGTTGCTCGTGTCGCCGGGAAATTGAACCGAAAAGAGCCGACCCGCCACGGGTTCGATGCCCATTGTGTGCAGGTACGTTGCATCGACGCGATTCATGCGAGTCACTTTGGCATCGGCCGCAACTTGCTTTTCGCCGTAAAGCCGGGCGTCTTCGGGGTTGAAAATACCTGGATAATAGGCCGATGCCCCCACCGAACGTACCTGCGCCGTGCTGACCAATGCCTGTTTCAGGGCTGGGTAGCTGGTCTTTGCCGTTTCGCTCCGAAGCGGAATAATGAGCTGATGCGCTGAGGCAAATCCCAGATCAGCCGAGCGAAGGTAATTCATCTGGCGGGCAATGACCACCAGCGCGATCATCAGCATCACCGACAGCGTGAACTGCATGACCACCAGCCCTTTGCGCAACGATACGGCTGCCAGTGACCCACCCGCCCGGCCAACCCCGCCTTTCAGCACGGTGATGGGCCGGACCGATGACAGGTAGAAAGCCGGGTAGCTGCCCGCCAGCAGACCCGTAGCCAAACTAATCCCAAAGAAGGTAGCCACCAGTCCCAGCCGCTGACCCAACGAAAAATGCATCGTTTTGCCCGATACGGCTTCAAAAACCGGAGTCATCAGCCAAACCAGCCCCAGAGCCAGCACAAAGGCAAACCCGCTGAACAGCAGCGCTTCGCTTAGAAACTGTCGCACCAACGACGCCTGCTCGGCGCCCAGTACCTTCCTGACGCCCACCTCGGCGGCTCGCTTGCCCGACCGTGCCGTGCTGAGGTTCATGAAGTTGATGCAGGCAATAAGCAGCGTGAACAGCGCAATACTGCCCAGCACATAGAGGTACGTCAGACTCCCGTTGGGTGTTACGTTGTGCGTCAGGTCGGTATGGAGGTGAATATCGCGCACGGCGGTCAGAAATTGCTTTTTGTCGCGCCCGGCCACGGCCAGGTCTTTCCGCATGTATTTCTCCACGAAGGCGGGCAGTTTGGCTTCCAGCTTGCGGGCGTCGGTGCTGGGCTTCAGCTTCAGGTAGGTAAAAAACATGTTGTTGCTTACCATGCCCGTAGTGCCGTTGATGTACTGCGACAGGCCCCCCCCGGCATACGACAGAAAAAACCGGGCGTCGATGTGCGAGGGCACGGTGCCGGGCCGGAACACACCCGTGACGGTGTAGTCGCCCACGCCGTTGGTATTACTCTCGATGTGAATGGTCCGGTTCAGGGCAGACTGATTACCGAACAGATTACGCGCCATTGTCTCCGACAGCACAATAGCGTGAGGATTGGCCAGGGCCTGTTTGGGGTTGCCTTCTACAAAGTCATACCGAAAAAAGGAGAAGAACGTTGGGTCGGCCAGGTAACCTTTCGATTCGTAGAAGACGGCTGGTTTACTGTTCGCTATGTTCCCGACAGGGTTGGCGCGGAGCAACGTCTTGTCGTCGCCGAAAAGACCCACCAGTCGGGTTGTGCTGCCAATTTCGGGGTATTCCTGTTGCAGCGCATCGGCCAGGCGGTAGGGGGTGGCGGCCGTTTTCTCCTCCCCATCGGGGTTTACGAACACCGTCCCGACCTGGTATAACTGCGCTATGTCGGGGTGATGCGTGTCGTAGCTCAGTTCGTCGTAGACGTAGAGGCAGATAAGCATGCAGCACGACAGTCCCGCTGCCAGCCCAACGATGTTGATAAACGAGAAGGCCTTGTTCTTGGCCAAACCGCGAAAAGTGATTTTGAGATAGTTCGTTAGCATGACGTTGGGGAGTACCGGATAATGGGGATGCTGATGAACGGTATTCGTTGTACATCATCCATTCATTGTTTTTTATTCCGACCGTAGAGAGGTCACCGGATTTGCCAGAGCCGCCCGAACGGCCTGGAAGATAACCGACCCCAGCGCGATACCGATAGCCAGCAAAGCGGCTACCACAATGTACCACCATTGCACCTGGGTATGGTACGCAAAATAAGAGAGCAGTTTAACCCCCAGCCACCAGCCCAGGGGCGAAGCAATCAGAATGGCCAGCGCCACGAGTTTCATGAAGTCGGACGAGAGCAGCGCAGCTATACTGACCACCGAGGCCCCCAGCACTTTTCGAACGCCAATCTCTTTGGTTCGCTGCCGGGCCACGAGCGAGATCAGCCCGAAAATACCCGCGCAGGCGATCAGGATGGCTATTATGGTCACGAAGCTGACCATCCGCCAGATGCTTTCGATCGACTGATAGGTCTTTCCTATCTCGTCGGCCAGGTAGACATACGACAGCGTTCGGCGGGCCGGTATTTTCCCAAACTGGGTTTCCAGCTCCCGGATCAGCGCCGGGGCCTTGTCTTCATCAGCCAGCCGCACCGACAGGAAGCTGCTCAGCTGCTCCCGACCGCCGTACCACTGCAGCATGGGCTCGACCCGCTCTTTCAGGCTGCGGTAATGATAATCTTTAGTGACGCCGACCACGGTAAAAACCTCGTTGTTATTCAGCTGGCGCAGCTTCTTACCGACCGCCGTTGTCCAGCCAAAGGCTTTCATGGCCGACTCGTTTAGGATGACGGCGTGGTTGACCGAATCGGCCGGTGTCTTGTCCGAAAAGTTGCGCCCTTCGAGGAGCGGAATTTTGAACGTTTCGGTAAAGCCGACGGCCCCCGTTACGTGTCGAATGCGCACCTGCCGGGCTTCGTCGCCGTCGGGGTAGTAGCTGTTGAAGTTGTTCCAGAAGTTAACCGGCGTCAGCTCCGAGCTGGTGAACGAAACCACGTTAGGGTCTTGCCGGAGCTTAGCCAGAATAGCCTGGCCCTGCGATCGGGCAGCCGCTTCGTTCCGGTAAGCCAGATCTGTTTTAAATACCAGCACCTTGTCTTTGTCGTAGCCCAGGTCGGCCTGTTTCATAAACTGGATCTGCTCCCGCAACCCGATCGTGCCAAGCATAAAGATGACAGCCAGCGTAAACTGGAGTACAATCAGGGCGTTCTGCCGCAGGCGACCCCGGCCGGGACTGGCCGCGAGTTTACCTTTTACGGCCTCAGTCGTTTTCAGGCCCAACAGATACAAAGCCGGGTACGTACCCGCTACGAGCGCCACCAGGATGGCAATACCGGCAACAGTCAGTATGGTTGGGTAGTCGGTTGCCCACGCAATTTCCAACTGCATACGCCCGTCGCGCAGCTGGTTGAAACGCGGAATCAGGAAAAATACGGCAAACAGGACCGACAAGGCCAGAGACGCCAGCACCACCAGCCCGGATTCGACCCAAAACTGACGAAGCACCAGCTGGCGCGTGGCGCCAACCACCTGCCGCATGGCTACTTCTTTGGCCCTCGGCAGCGCCGACGCCGTATTGAGGTTGATCAGGTTGATACTGATGATGATCAGCAGAAAGGCAGCAATCGTAACGGCACCGTAGATCAGGTTCGAAAAGGTAGGGTTTTCGGTATGAATGAACTCTTTATAGGCTCCCAGCCGGATGATGCGCTTCTGCCCTTCCGGCGCAAAGTGTTTTTTGACGAGCTGCGGCAGTTTGGCTTCCAGCCCGGCTTTGTCGGCATCGGGCCGAAGCAGCACAAAGACCGTAGCGAAGCCGTTGTACCAGTCAGCATTTTCGCTGAAGCCCGGAAAATCCATCAGGTTGGCCGCTGGCATCAGCACCTCGAACTGCTGCGACGAGTTAGACGGTATTTTGTCCAGCACGCCCGTAATGGTGTAGGATAGCGAATCGTCCAGGGTGACGGCCTTTCCAACCGGGTTCACATCCCCAAACAGGCTCTGTGCCGTCTCGTCGCTGAGGACGACCGATCGTTTCTGGCGCAGGGCCGTAGCCGGATCGCCATACTTGAGCGGAAAGCTGAAAATACGAAAGAAGGTAGAGTCGACATAGGCCGTCTGCTTCTGAATGTATTTGTCGCCATACTGGATCCAGGGGTTGTTCCAGCTCTGCACGTGGGTTCCGGTCTCGATCTCGGGGTAATCACGAAGCATCTGATCGAGAATCGGGTATACGGTCTGGTTGTAAGCCTGGCCGTCAGACTGCGTCTGCACCGAATAGATCCGATCGATCTGTGTATGAAACCCGTCGAAGGTCAGCGCCTGCTGGGCAAACAGCACCAGCACAACCACACAAGCCAGCCCGACCGATAGCCCTACTATATTGATAGCCGTAAACAGCCGGTTGCGCCACAGCGTCCGCAGGGCGATTGTCAAATAATTCCGAAACATAAAGGGTACTATTTATAACCAAATCAAGCTGTCTCCTGACAACGGCCTGTACGGTCGGCGCCGTAGTCCCCGTGGTTGATCACGGTGGCAGCCGCCCGCCCCACCACCGTGGTCCGTGTCCCCACGGACCACTTATCCGGATGGCTTTTCTGACGCATGGGTGGTGCGTGAGGACACGCACCACGGTGACTGACCCCACGCACCACGGTCCGTGTCCCCACGGACCACTTATCCGGATGGCGTGGGTTACCGTCACCACCCGGGCCGGTCTTTAGACGTGGAAATTCTCGGTGACGACTTTACCGTCGAACAGGTTTACGATGCGGTGGGCGAAACCGGCGTCGTAGGGCGAGTGGGTTACCATGATGATAGTTGTTCCCTCGTCGTTCAGTTCACCGAGCAGTTTCATGACCTCTTCGCCGTTTTTCGAATCGAGGTTACCCGTCGGCTCATCGGCCAGAATCAGTTTGGGCTTGGCCACTACCGCCCGGGCAATGGCCGTACGCTGCTGCTGACCACCCGACAGCTGCTGCGGGAAGTGATTACGGCGGTGCATGATGGCCATCCGCTCCAGGGCGGCCTCTACGCGCTGTTTGCGCTCGTCGGCGGGGGTTTTCAGGTAAAGCAACGGCAGCTCGACGTTTTCGTAGACCGTCAGCTCATCGATCAGGTTGAAGCTCTGGAACACAAAGCCGATACTGCCTTTGCGCAGCTGGGCCCGCTGGCGTTCGGTCATCCTCGCCACCGCCGTACCGTAGAAATTATATTCGCCGTCGGTAGGGTTATCGAGCAGACCCAGAATATTGAGCAGGGTCGATTTGCCGCAACCCGACGGACCCATGATGGCGACGAACTCCCCATCTTTGACGTCCATCGAAATGCCATTGAGGGCGGTGGTTTCTACTTCTTCGGTAGCAAACAGTTTCTGAAGGTTAATTGTCTGGATCATAGTTATATTCTGGACAGGGCTGCACGATGGGCAGGGATAGACAGACTAGGTTTTCCTGGCAAAAGATTAAAACTCCAACACTTCGTTATCCCCGAAATTCTCGTAGCTGCTGGTGATGACCTGCTCGCTGGGCTGGAGACCTTCCAGCACTTCATAATATTCGGGGTTTTTACGACCCAGGGTGATCGGGCGCTTCGTAGCCCGTTTGCCGGACTTGTCGACCACGTAAACCCAGTTACCGCCCGTATCGGAGAAGAAACCACCCACCGGCAGCAGCGTAGCCTGAGCCGCTTTGCCCAGTTCCAGCTGAATCGGCGACGACTGGCCCCGTTTGATTCCCGCCGGAGCGCCGTTCGGAAAGATCATATCGACCTCGAAGCGGCCACTTTTCACTTCCGGATACACCCGGCTGATGGTCAGGGCGTGGGTTTTACCGTTGAACTCGAAAGAGCCGTTCAGACCAGCAAACACCCGGCTGATGTAGTGTTCATCAACCCCGACCCGCATCTTGAACCCGTTCAGGTCATCGATCTGGCCAATATTCTGCCCCCGGTTAATGTTCGACCCTACCTCGACATCGATGCTGGAAAGCTGCCCCGTTACGGGTGCCTTCACCACCAGATTGTCGAGGGTTTGCTGCCAGAGGGCTACGTTCCGCTGCGTGCGGGCCAGCGTCTCTTCGAGCTGCTTGATCTGTATCCGGGCGTTGTCTTCCTGGTATTTCTGCGACTCGATCTCGATCTTCCGCTGCCCCGACAGCCGCTCGTACGTGCGTTTGGCCCTCAGGTAATCTTCTTCCGAAACGACCTTATCTTTGAAAAGCTTGACCTGCCGGTCGTAGGCATCTTTGGCCTGCTCGATCTGGGCGTCGAGGTCGGCCAGGGTTTTGCGGAGGGTAAAGCGTTCGATCTGCAGCCGCTGGCGGGTGTTCTGGAGATCGTTGACGAGCCGGTTGGCTTCCGTTTCAGATTGCAGGAAACTGAGCTTGAGGTTCTGGTTTTCCAGCTTGAGCAATACCTGCCCTTTCTGCACCTGGGTACCGCCCTCCACCAGTTTATCGGTGACGTAGCCCCCCTCGATGGCGTCGAGCCGGATCGTTTTCAGCGGCATCACCACGCCCGTTACCGCAATAAAATCTTCAAAGGGGCCGGTCGTGACGGCAGATACGGTGATCTTGTCTTTCTCGACGTTCAGTTTCGAACGGCGGTCGGCGAAAAAAAGTGTGTAAGCCAGCAAACCCAGAATCAATACACTACCGCCCGAAAGCAGCAGGCGTTGTTGAGTCCAGAAGCGTTTAGGTAAGGCGCGATCCATAAGTTAACGTGTCAAAAGGCAAACGAGCAGCAACGACTCGAACCTGGTCATTTACCCCTGATTGTGCCAATGCTATGCCAATTTTACTATAACCCTGATAACGAAGCAATTATCAGCATATTCGCGAGTCTGGCTGTCCGCTATCGGACATTTCCTGTCCGCTTTCAGCACCCGGCCCTCAGTCAGCCCGGCTGCGGATCTGCACCAGCACGTAGGGCTCCAGGGTTTTGGCACGGGTCTGTTTGTTGATAAACTCGTACGACAGGGTGCTGACGTGGAAATAAGGCAGGGTAGCCAGCCGACGAATCCCGAATCCACGGGCCGCCAGCGAGTCAGCGTCGGCAGCCGTGGTAAATGTCAGTTGTGGCCCCGGGCGGAGCTGCGCCTGCACCGCCGAGTCGGACCGGACGTAGCGCGCTGGTCCGCTGGCATAAAACTCATAGGACCAGAAACTGCCCCCGCCAACGCCCGTTCCCGGCATGTAGAGCAGGGTGACCGGCCGGGGGCGGGCCGGTTGTTCATTGACCAGCCGGGCCGCCGTACGACCCGCCATATAATCGAGCCAGGCCGGATACAAAAACAGGTTCACCACCCCGAACAGCACCAGCACAGCCGCCACCATACGCCCCATCAGCGACAGCAGATCCGTTGTCCGGAACAGCAGCATCGTAGCCAGCACCATGGCCGCCACCCAGCCCAGCGCTCCGCTCAGGTAGTCGGGCTGCGCCACCAGCAGCAATCCAACCGACAGCACCACCAGCAGCCCCCCGATAACCGACTGGCCAAGGGTCCACCGGCGCAGCACCGCAGGAGAGAGGCTTACCAGATACTGAGCCGTCAGGATAGCAAAGAAGGGGAAGACGATATTCATGTAATGCGGCAGCTGGAAGCCCGACAGCGAGAACAGGACAAACGTAGCCAGCCCCGACCCCAGCGATACGTACTCCGGCAGCGGATTCCGGCGTTTGACCAGCCCGGCCACGGCCCGACCAACGCCCAGGTAGAGCGGTAACGACCACGGCAAAAAGGCCCACAGGAGGGTGTGAACAAAGAAAAACTTGTCGCCCTCGCCTTTGATCGGCCCGGTGTTGAAGAACCGGCCGAACTGGCTGTCCCAAAAGAAAAATCGCACGCCCGACACGCCCGTTTGCCCAAAAACCACTTTTTCGGGGTGTAGGTCGAACTGCTGGTACAGGCAATAGATTTCGGGTAGGGTGAACAGCAGCGACAGCGCCACCGCCCCGTACCAGCGCGGCCGCAGCAGCTCGCGCCAGTTGCCCGTCAGCAACCAATGCAGCACCAGGCCGGCGCCGATGGGCACCAGCACAAAAACTCCCTTTGTCATCAGCGCGCAGCCCGTCAGCAACGACCCCAGCCCCAGCTGAAGCCACTGGCCAGGCGCCCGGTCGGAACCGCAGTACACCCGCCAGAAATGATACACCGCCCCAATGATGAGCCCCGTCAGGTAGGGTTCCGCCCGGACGTCGCTGTTCGACAATACCCCGTGAAAAGCCGTCAGCAACACCAGTACGGCAACCTGCGCCACCCCTTTTGTGTACATTAGTCGCGCAAACCGATAGGTGTAGACTACACCAGCCAGAAAAAACAGCAGTGCGGGTAGCTTATACGCCACGGTATTGACCCCAAACAGTCGAAAGCTGGCCGCTACCACCCAAAACGGGAAGTGCGGCTTGTCGAGCCAGTCGGCCCCTACGGCGTAGAGATTGACAAAATCGCCCGACTGCGCCATCGTTTTGGCAATACAGGCGTAGAGCGCTCCATCGGGTTCGAGTACGGGCGGAAACAGGCCCGTGGCATTCAGCAACACGCCAACCGCCGTGAGGGCATAGAACCAGCGGTCCGGCAAAACATAAGTCTGGGTCATTCGGCAGGTAGTGCCCGTAAGCGATTTTTCCCAAAGTAAGCAACGAAATACCTCATCACCCTATCTTTGATCTATGCAAACTGCTAAACTCCTAGTCGTAGACGACGATCCGGATGTGTTGCTGGCGGCTCGGCTGCTGCTCAAACGACATCTGGGTACGGTAGATATCGAGAAAAATCCCGAAAAACTACCATTCCTGCTCAACAACAACCACTATGATGCCATTGTACTCGACATGAATTTCCAGCGCGACGTCAGCAGTGGTCGCGAAGGATTTGCCTGGCTCGAGCGGATTCTGGATATCGACCCGCAGGCGCGGGTGGTGCTTTTTACGGCCTATGGCGATGTCGACATGGCCGTGCGGGCTATGAAAGCCGGAGCGGTCGACTTCGTACTCAAACCCTGGCAGAACGACAAGTTTCTCGAAACGATCCGGGCGGCCATCAACCGACCCGACGATGATAGCTCATCCAGCGACACCAACAAATCGTCGGGTCGACCCGGAGCCAACCGCGGGGGCCGGTCGGGCCCGGGCGGTAGCCCGGCTGCCGGTAAAGCCACGTCGATCATCGGAACGGCCATGCGCCCCGTTCTCGACACTGTTGAGCGGGTGGCTCCTACCGATGCCAACGTACTGATTCTGGGCGAAAACGGCACCGGTAAAGACCTGATTGCGCGGGCTATCCACGAACAGTCGAACCGCCACAACAAGCCGTTTGTCAGCGTCGACGTGGGCGCCCTGACCGAGAGTCTGTTCGAAAGCGAACTGTTTGGCCACGTGAAAGGGGCATTTACCGACGCCCGCGACGACCGGGCCGGGCGGTTTGAAGAAGCGGCAGGCGGCACCATTTTTCTCGACGAGATCGGCAACCTGACGCCGTCGCAGCAGGCCCGTCTGCTCACCGTTCTGCAACAGCGGCAGGTGACCCGCGTAGGCAGCAACAAAGGCCGGCCGGTCGATGTGCGGCTGATCTGCGCGACCAACGCCGACCTGAACGAACGCGTAGCCGAGAAAACCTTTCGGCAGGATTTACTTTACCGCATCAACACCATCGAGCTGGCCTTGCCCCCCCTCCGCCAGCGCCCCGACGATATCAAACCCCTGGCCGAACATTTCGTCAGGCAGTACGCCAAACAGTATAACCGGCCGGTAACGGGCCTGAGTCCGGCGCTGCTGACCGAGATGAAACAGTACGGCTGGCCGGGTAACGTGCGCGAGCTGCAACATGCCGTTGAGCGGGCCGTCATCCTGTCGGCAGGCGCCACCCTCGAACCGGGCGATTTCGTATTCCGGAAAAACCCCTCTACCGCTTCGCCCGTCAGCGAAACCCTGCAACTGGAAGATCTGGAACGCAAAGCCATTCAGCAGGCCATGCTGAAATACCAGGGGAGCATCACCGATGTGGCCCGGGAACTGGGGCTGTCGCGACAGGCGCTGTACCGGCGGCTGGAGAAGTTCGGCTTGTAGTCGGCTCAGTCGATAGCGCCCGTCCGGGTGCCGGGTACGGCTACGTTCAGCTCGTGGGCAATGGCCTCTTCGGCTTGGCGAACCACTTCATCGACCGACTTACCGGCGGGCTCTATACCGGGCAGCACCGTCCACGACAGCCGCGAGAACGACCGGAGCGGGAAGATGCCGGTGGGGTTAAAATGACCCGTACCGCGGATGGCGATCGGTACTACGAGCGAAGCAGGAGCCCGTTTGAGCAGCACCGCCAGGCCACCCGTAGCAAACGGCCGCATCTGGCCCGATGCTGATCGGGTTCCTTCGGGGTAGATAACCACCGAGTGGCTGGTCTGCTGAATGTGTTTGGCCAGCCGGGCAATTTCGGTGATGGCCTGCTTGGGATCTTTCCGATCGATGAGGGCGGCCCCGCTCCGGCGCAGGTTATACGAGATGCTGGGAATCCCGTGGGCCAGCTCTTTTTTGGACACGAAAATAGGCGTGTGGCGACGCAGAAACCAGATCATCGGCGAAATATCGAACATGCTCTGGTGGTTGGCCACGAAGATAATGGGCCGGTCGGTGGGCAGGTGACTCACGTCGCTAAACCGGATACGGGAGCCGGTCAGGTACCACCCAAACGCAATACTGGCGTTCAGCCAGTCGACGACCGTCTTGTGGGCCGACTTGCCGAACAGGTGAAACGCGCCAACCTGAAGCACGTGGAAGACCAGCAGGACCAACCCGAAATAGAGCAGATAGATACTGCTCAGCACATAATCCAGAAGTTTTTTCATACCACCCGACCAGAGCAGACTCGCTCCGAACATGCATTTTGGACCAAATTTAGCAACGCAGGTCGCTACGCATAGATAAAAGGTGGAATTCAATAGAACGATCGCGCGTTTTAAACGTACTTTGTCTTTTTATTTAACCTAATCTTCACAGCGGTTACTGCCTTCCGATTCGGTAAACAAGCGTAAGCCAGTACCCCTTACCCCGATATATCGTGACCTCCCCAATGACACTGTCCGGCTCCCGTATTGAAGTCATGCGCTTCGTGGGCGAAAAAATCGATACGCTCCTCGGCGACTACCTCAAGCCCATCGAGACCAACTGGCAACCGGCCGATCTGCTGCCCGATGCCACGAAAGAGTCGTTTCTGGACGATATCAGACAGCTGCGCGAAAGCGCCCGCGAACTCTCGTACGACTACGTTGCCGTGCTGATTGGCGATACCATTACCGAAGAAGCCCTGCCTACCTACGAGTCGTGGCTGATGGGGATGGAAGGCGTCGAGCAGGGAAAAGCCGAAAACTGGACCCAGTGGATCCGGGGCTGGACGGCCGAGGAAAATCGCCACGGCGACCTGCTTAACAAGTTTCTGTATCTGTCGGGCCGGGTCAACATGCGCGCGATGGAGGTATCGACCCAGTACCTGATTGCCGACGGTTTCGACATCGGTACCGGCCGCGACCCCTACCGCAACTTTGTGTATACCTCGTTTCAGGAGCTGGCTACCAACGTCTCGCACCGCCGGACCGCTACCCTGGCCAAGCAGGCAGGCTGCCCCCAGCTCTCTAAAATATGCGGAGTTATCGCTTCGGACGAAATGCGCCATGCCAAAGCCTATAAAGCATTTGTGGGCCAGATCTTCGACGTAGACCCGTCAGAAATGATGCTGGCGTTCGAGGACATGATGCGCAAGAAAATCGTGATGCCCGCCCATTTCCTGCGCGAAACCGGCGTAAAGATCGGCCAGACATTCAGCCACTTCTCCGACGCGGCCCAGCGCCTGGGCGTATATACCACCCATGACTACATCGATATTGCCGACTCGCTGCTGACCGACTGGAACATCGCCAACGTGACGGACCTGAACGATGCCGGTCAGCGCGCCCGCGACTACCTGATGGCCCTGCCCGCCCGGCTGCGCCGGATTGCCGAACGCACCAAAGTGCCGACGCTCGAGTATCAATTCAGCTGGATCGGGTAAGCCATTATGAACCGGTTCGCCCTCGGCATTGGCTGGCGTATTGCGGGTATCGTGGTCTTCACCGGCACGATCGTCACGCTGTATTGGCAGCAGGCGAACTCGTTCTGGCTGACGCTCCTGCTGATTCCGGCCTTCGTCCTGGCGGTCAACCTGTACCATTATACGACGGGGCTGAACCGGAAGCTGACGCGCTTTCTGGAGTCGGTCCGGTACTCCGACTTTGCGGTGGCGTTCCGGGCCGACAGTAACCTGGGCCCTACCTTTCATAGCCTGAACGATCAGTTCAACGAGGTGCTGGGGGCTTTCCGACAGGCGCGGGCCGAGAAAGAAGCGAACCTGCATTACGTCAATACCATTGTTCAGCACGTCAGCGTAGGGCTGCTCACCTTCGATGCGGCCGGCCAGGTTGAGTTAACGAACCAGACGGCCCTGCGGCTGCTGGGTATTTACCGGCTACGCACCCTCTCCGACCTCAACGCCACCCATCCGGATCTGGTGGCCCTGCTCCGCTCCGAAACGCAGTCGTCGGCCCCGGTAGTCTACCAGCCCGGCAATGGCAACGAGCTGTCGGTACGCTGCACGTCGGTCCGGCTGCGCGGGCGGCTGGTAACGGTCGTGTCGCTCCAGAACATCGGCACCGAGCTGCAGCAGCGCGAACTTGAAGCCTGGCAAAACCTGACCAAGGTGCTGCGCCATGAGATCATGAACTCGATTACGCCGATTGTGTCGCTGGCCGGCACCATGCGCGACATTGTGGAGACAGACCTCGTGCCGGCCCTGGAGCCTGACCCTGCCGGGCCCGCCGATCAGCCGGAAGCGGCATCGGGGGCGGCCATGGCTGGGGCGCTCACCGACCTGCGCGATGCCCTGATGACCATTGAGCAGCGGGGCGAAGGCATCATGCGATTTGTGGATGCTTACCGGCACTTCACCTCCATTCCGCAGCCGGTGCTCGACGAAGTATCGGTCGAGCAGTTGCTTCGGCATATCGAGCAGCTGGTGCTGCCCAATGCCCAGAAGCTGGGCATTCAGTTCAGCACGAGTTCGCCGAACCTGATCGTTAAAGCCGACCTGGGCCAGATCGAAATGGTCCTGATCAACCTGATCAAGAACGCCGTCGAGAGTCTGGAGAAAACACAAAACCCCCGTATTCAGCTCGAAGCCGTACCCGACGGTCAGCACGTCGTCATTTCGGTGTCGGACAACGGCCCCGGTATTGAACCCGAAGCGCTCGAACAGATTTTCATTCCTTTTTTTACCACCAAAAAAACCGGGTCGGGCATCGGACTGAGCCTGTCGAGACAGATCATGCAGCTGCACGGCGGGCATCTTACTGCCGATTCGGTACCGGGTCAGGGCAGTACGTTCAGACTGATTTTCTGACCGGATGCCCATCGCAGCAACCCACAAATACCAACCAAACCGAATAGCTCTACTGAGCCAATCCAACCGAATGAAGAACTACACCGTGGCCCTACTGGCCCTTGCCCTACTGGCTGGCAGCTGTGGCCAGAACGATCAGACCCCCTGCGACGCGACGGCCGTAACCACCCGGGCGCCCCAGGCCGAAACAACGGCCCTCAAACAATTTCTCGACAGTAAAGGGATCAACGCCACCGCCGACGAACGGGGGTTTTATTACGTCGTTAAGTCGCCGGGTTCGGGCGCCAAACCAACGGTCTGCTCGAACGTAACGGTCAATTATGTCGGCAAACTCACCAACGGTACTACGTTCGACAGTGGCTCGGGCGTAAGTTTCGGACTGAACCAGCTGATTCTGGGCTGGCAGGAAGGGATTCCACTCGTTGCGCCTGGCGGCAGCATCACGCTCTACCTGCCGCCCTCGCTGGCGTATGGCGCGCAGGATCAGCCGGGTATTCCGGGCAATTCGATCCTGGTGTTCGACATCGATCTGGTTCGGATCAACTAGGTACGGGCCGGTGCCGTGTTACGCGCCTACGCCACCCGAACGACCAATGGACCCGGGCGCCGTTCAAAACTGCTGTTCGTGTCCCCACCAACTGCTCCGGCCTCGTTCATAGACCCAGTCTACTTCGGCTTCTCTTCTTTCGGCCTGAGGGTACCCCGCGCTATTGGTTCCGGCTTGGATTTGGGGGTGGTAAACCGCAGCAGCGTAGCCGTGGGGTACGATGACCGCGGGGCCCGGGTAACCACCAGCTGGTACGACCGGGTGCCGATTACCAGATTGTAGTAGGTCATATACTGGCCTGACTCCTGGGGTAGCCCCCAGTTGGCTACGGGTTCTTTGGCAAGCAGCGTCTGGTCTTCTTCCGACAGGGCCGCGAAGGCCGTATCGGGCAGGAAGCGTTTGTCTGTAATGCCCTCGACCAGCGATACCACAGCGGGGGGCGTCGTGGTAGCCGGTTTGTTTTGCGCCGGGGCTGATACTCCCATCAGCAGCAACGTCAGTAGTATAAGCAGATTTTTCATGATGTTGAGTGCTCTTATAACTACCCATTCGCGGCTTCGTTTGTTCAACACGCTACCTGCCTGATCTCCGACAAACCCATCGGCCGGGCCGCCTACCGACCGCTTTTGTCGAGGGCCGGTACCGCTTCAGTACGCATCAGCGACGCCAGCTGACCGGGCTCCAGCGCTACCGAAGGCGCAAAGGCCGAAGAACTCATGTAGGTCAGTAAACTATGCCGCAGCTGCCGCGCTACCGGACGACTGGCCAAATCATGGCTGATATCGAAACTACACACCATCAGTTGTCCGCCGGCTACATTGGCTTCGAACAGGCTGGCCAACTGCCGGTTGTTGGCAAAATTGTCAATCTGCCGGACGAGCGGTGTCAGCCGGTTGTCGGGCAATACCAGACTGGTCGATTTCGTGCATAGGTCCCACCACTGCCAGTCGGTATGAAAATCGGTCGGGAAAGCCCGGAAAGCGGGATGTTTCGGGTCGCAGAGGAGTCCCATGGTAGCCGCCTGATCGGGAAAATGAACCGGGCTCCAGAATACAGGTACGAACTTACCGGTAACGCCTTTAAGCGCGGTATAGTCGGGGTTGAACAACACCTTACGGCCCGCCCGAAGTGCCTGTCCGGCTTCGGAAAGGGACTGCGTCACGAGTACATCGGCCGGTTCGGCAGGCAGCGTAGCCGGATAAACCCAGATCGACCAGCTATTGCGGTAAGGCGTACCCGGCAGCGACAGCGTCAGGGTAAGGCGACGGGCGGTTTTAACACCCGACAGGCGCACCTCAATCGGCCCCAGTTCGTGTCCGTTACCGACCGCTACGGTTTTGCGGGGCAGTCGCCCACCGGCCAGCTGCCTGCCCTCATCGTCCCGTAAAATCCATTCGGGGGTTATGCCCACCAGCGGACCAGCGCCGAAGTTGGCCAGCTCGGCCGTAGCGCGGAAGGTCTCCTGATTGGTGTAAGTAGCCTTCGGGAAGCGCAGCAGCGGAACAACGGGCGAGCAGAACTGCCGGAAAGTCTCCGGCGTCAGAATTCCTTTACTCGCCCAGAAGGCGTCGAGTAGGCCGATATCGGCCGTTCCCTGCCCCGGAAAATCGTGCAGATCGAGGAGCTGAATGCCGCTGGCCTCCCGGGTGCGCAGAATCCGTTCCAGCTCTTCCTTGTAGAGGATGGCCGCCAGCCGGCCGCTCGCTTTCAGATACGCATCGGCCAGGGGAAGCAGTTGTTTGCGGGCCAGGTCATCGCGGATAGCCATGAGGTTGACCGGCGCCAGCACACCCGTGTACTTATCTATTTCGGCCATGTTGGGGAACATGGCGTACTGGCCGACTTCATGCGTCACCAGCGGAACGGGCAGCCCTTTCAGCGAAGCCGAGTAATCGTCGGTAAAGGCCGGCGACTGAGAGTTAAAAATACCCTGGCCGCGTACCCAGCCCAGCCGGGTTTGCTGGGTTATGAAGTAGTCGTCGGCGGCTTCGGGCCAGCTGCCGTGCGGGGGCTGAAAGCTGTAGGTAGTGGTGGTGTATAACCGGCGCGCATCGTTTTGTTTAAGCTCATTCACGAGCTGGCTCAGAAAATCGAAATTCCCTTCCAGCTCGTTTCCCATCGACCAGAAGCAGAACGACGGATGGTTACCGTACTCCCGGCTGATACGGGTGGCCTCGCTGCGGATGAACCGGTCAGCTTTGGGGTCCTGTCCCACCTGTAAGCTCCACATCGGCAACTCGACCTGCAGATAGAAACCCAGCGAGTCGGCCACGTCGAAAGCCGCTTCGGGCGGACACCACGAATGGAAACGCAGGTGGTTGAGGCCGTACTGCCGGGCCGTCATAAACACGGTCTGCCAGCCGGCGCGGTCGGTGGGCGGATGCCCTGTCAGCGGAAAGATGGCACATTCGAGCGTGCCACGCAGAAACAATCGGCGTCCGTTGATATGCAGCAGACTGTTTTCGGTCGATAGCTGCCGCAATCCAAACGAGGTCTGGTAGCGGCTCCGGCTTTTGCCATCGTCGGCCACAAAGACGGTTGTCAGCTGGTACACATTGGGCGAGAACTCATCCCAAGGCCGGGCCGCCGGGCCAAGATCATAGGTAAACGTCAGGTGGTGCCGACCGGTGTCCAGCCGCACCACTTGCTCCGATACGGGTAGGTCCGTACCATTCAGCCGCGCTACCAGCTGCATTTTTCCCGATACGGGCTGTCCGCTGCCGTTGTGCAACTGAACCTGCGCTTTTACCTGTCTGGCGGCCAGACTGGGATCGGCACGGACATGGCTGATCCAAACCGGGTCGTGGGCAGTCAGCGTCAGCGAACCGATAGCACCGTTCCAGATGGTCTGGGTACCGTCGGTATAGGCATGGGCCAGATTTTGGTAGCTGATGTCGTACTGGCGGGTGTTGTTGATGCGGATGAGCAGGGTATGCTGGCCGGGGCTGAGCCATCGGGTCAGGTCGTACCGGTGGGGCGTTGTCAGGCTTTCCTCCTGTCCGCTGGCTTCGTGCCCGTCGACAAAGACCCGGCTTTGCCAGAGTACCCGCTCCAGCGACAGGATGATCTGCCGACCCTGCCAGCCAGCCGGAATGGTAACGATGCACCGGTACCAGGCCGTTCCTACGTACCGATGGCGCCGGGCCAGCTGATACAGCGACTCCCGGTTCAGCGCCGGTTTGAGGGTCAGCGAGTCGCCCAGCCGGGCTTCGTCGGTGGTGCCGGGCAGCTGCATCCTGTGCGGAAATGACCGGTTCTGCCATCGGTGAACGCCCGCGTCGTCGCCCTTGTCGAAGGCTACTTCCCAGGTACCCGCCAGCGACAGTTTATCCTGAGCCAATCCGGGTACGCCAGCCAGAGCAGCCAGTACCAGCAGACCTATTTTTTTCATAACAAGCAAAGTGATTAGTAGTCGATTAAGCCACGCCCGGCGCTTCCTGAGGGGTCGTGACGGTTGGCCCGTAGCGCGTGACCGAACGGACAAAACAGCGGAGACTGAGCGCCGAACCGGAGTCAGTGGGGCCGAAAAACGTCTTCCATCTCTTCCAGCGTTTTGCCCTTGGTTTCGCGGACATTACGGAGCACGAACACGAAGCCGACCAGGCAGATAGCCGCATAGAGCCAGAACGGGCCGTACGTACCCAGCGTCTCGGCCAGAATGGGAAAGGTAAATACCAGTACGAAATAGGAACCCCAGAGAGCCAGAATGGCTACCGACGAGGCCAGCCCCCGAACCCGGTTCGGAAATATCTCGGAAATCAGCACCCAGGTTACAGGAGCCAGCGATGTGGCGTAAGTGGCAATAGCCAGCAGCACAAACACCGACAGCAGCCCCGCCGTTGCGCCGTTCTGCAGCAGCATCGCAATGACGACGTACAGCACCGTTAGCCCGATAGCGCCGGTCAGCATCAGCGGCTTGCGCCCCAGTCGGTCAACCTGCCACATGGCTACGACCGTAAAAACCAGGTTTACCAGCCCGATCGCTACCGTCTCGAACAACTGCCGGTCCAGGTTGGCGCCTACGGTTTCGAAGATGGTGGATGTATAGTTGAATACCACGTTGATGCCGCACAGCTGCTGAAAAATAGCCAGCCCGATTCCAACCCCCACCGCCGACCGGATACCGGGTTCGAACAGGGTCGACAGGGATATGTTGCCCTGCCCTACCGAAGCGCTGTTGACATCGGCCACCGTTTTATCGGCGAAGGCCGGGCCGCCGATGCGCTGGAGGATAGCCGTACCCCGCGCGGTATGCCCGTTCTGTAGTAGCCAGCGGGGACTCTCGGGCAGCCAGATTACCCCCACCAGAAACGCCACCGAAGGAACAGCCCCCAGGCCAAACATCCAGCGCCAGGCATCGGGCCCGTTATCGGCCAGGCCGTAGTTGACCAGGTTGGTGATCAGGATCCCAATCACAATCGTCAGCTGGTTGATGGCTACGTTTCGCCCCCGAATTTCGGCGGGCGACACCTCGGCTATGTAGAGCGGACTGAGCATGGATGCCATCCCAACACCGATACCAGCTACAAACCGGGCCAGCATAAAGATAGATAAACTGCTGGAAAGCGCCATCCAGACCGACGAGGCCGCAAAGATCCCCGCGGCTACCATCAGGGCAGGGCGCCGACCATACTGATCGGCCAGTTTTCCGGCCACGACGCAGCCAACCATACAGCCTAGCGCCAGCGAGCCGGTCATGAACCCTTCCCACCAGGCATTTAGCCCAAAAACGCCCCTCAGCAGCGGTAGAGCCCCCGAAATGACGGCGAAATCGAACCCAAACAGGTAGCCTCCCAGGGCCGAAATAAACGAGATGCCCAGTGAATAATGCGTGTTGGCAGGAGAGGTTGACAGGGTTGAATTCATACACTATTCGGTTATAAAGTAGCAAAAATACCAGTTCATATTGTACTTTTACATAGTCATTCTTACTAAATAGATGGACGAAATTACTGTACGCATTCGATCATGATCAAAAAACAGGAAGGTTTCACCGGCCAGCGCAGCGCCAGTTTACCCGTTGATGTATTGACCCAGATGGCGACTCATCCGCTCTGCGAATCGTTGTACATCACCGATATAGGCTACTACCCGAAGGCTGCGTTTCACGACCGCGAACGGCGCAGCGGCTGCCCGCAGCATATCCTGATCTACTGCGTACAGGGCGAAGGCTGGTGCCGGACTGGCGCCAGTAAATACGCCATCACCGCTAATCAATTCTGTATTCTACCGGCCCATGTCTCCCACGCCTACGGAGCCGATCAGCTTAACCCCTGGACCATTTACTGGATACATTTTACCGGCACCCGATCGGCCCATTTCCTGACCTTCCTGCAGCAGGAGCCGGGGCCGGTTACCGTACTGGCCCGCGATGAGCGGTTTTCACTGTTCGACGACATCATCGCCCACGTAGAAATGTCATTCAATGAAGACAGTCTGGTCTATGCCAACAATAGCCTCGCCCATTTTCTGTCCACCTTCAAAACCTCGGTCTACAACCCCGACCGGGACGCGTCGGCCAGCCAGGACCCCGTTAGCCGGACCATTGCCTACATGAAGCAGCACCTGAGCCAGAGTCTCACCCTCGATGAACTGGCCGGGGTGGCCAATATGTCGGCTTCGCACTACTCGGCCCTGTTTCGGCAGAAAGTCCAGAGCGCGCCCATTAATTTCTTTACCTACCTCAAAATGCAGAAAGCCTGTCAGCTGCTGAAGTACAGCCACCTCCGGATCAAAGAAGTGGCCTACCAGGTTGGCTACAGCGACCCCTACCACTTCAGCCGGGTGTTTACGGGGGTGATGGGCATCCCACCCCGCGACTTTCGCCGAAAAGAAACGACCTAACGAAGTATGCCTGGCTCCCGTTCGGGTAAACACAAAACTGACAGCCATGCCTGCTCCGATGGAAGCGATCGGCCGGCTGCCAGTCCACAATCAGCTAATATGGGCAACTAACGAACTCACAAAATAGAGACAGCAGCCGGCTGGTTCACCCCTTTTCGGTGGAGGGCTGCCCCCTGATGGTTCCGGTCGAGCTGCAGCACCCGATCGAAGGCATCCAGGGCCTGCCGGGCGTAGGCACTCCCTAGCCCCAGATAGCCCAGTCCGATCAGGTAGTAGCAATGAATCCGGTTGCGCTCGTTCAGGTCGGCGTCAAACACCAGCAGGTCGGGCAGCGAAACGGCAAAATAGTCGATCCGGATGGTGTCGTTGAGGTGAGCCTCACCAAACTGGATCAACCGCCGAAACAGCAGCTCGGCCCGCTCGGGCTGGTTCAGCGCCCGCCAGGCCAGGCCCTGATAAAAAATGGTGTCGGGCTGGGGGTCGTTGTAAAAAACGGCCTGCACCGGCTCGCTCAGCCCCTGGGTTGCCCGCTCAAAATACGACCGGGCCAGCTGTACATCGCGCAGGGCCTGATAGGCCTGTCCTTTCAGATAAAAAATATCGTTCTCCGGCACGCCATACAGTTTTCCTTCGCCCAGATTGGTCGGGTACGTTTCGGCGGCCGTCAGCAGGGCCAGCGCCTGTTCATAGTTACCGGCCTGCAGCGCCTGTTTGGCCAGCTCGATATGACAGATTAGGTACTGTCGAACAACTTTTCCTTCTCCGCCCTCCCACGGATGAAACTGACGACTGGCGAGCAGGGTCCGGGCTTTTTCGTGCTGCCCCAGCTGGTTACACAGAGTGATCCGCTCCAGATACAGGTCGTCGCGTTGTTCTGTCAGGGGCAGATACTGTTCCAGCAACGCCAGCCGCCGGGTATGCGGCACCTGCTGCTTTCGGTAAAGCTGATCCAGCTCCATCAGCACCCGCGCGTCGGCAGGGTCGAGGGCAAATGCTTTTTCCAGCGCCTGAAGCGCCTTCTCCGGATTCTGCCGTTTGTTATAATAAGCCAGCGACAGGTTTCGGAAAACCGTGGGGAAGGCCGGATTCAGCGTTGCGGCCTGCTCCCAGTGGGCAATGGCGTTGTTGTACTGCCGGTTGGCATACCAGAAGTTTCCGAGGTAGTAGTGGGCAAAGGCATCGGTCGGCTGCTGCTCAAGGGCCCACGTAAGCACCACAAGCTCTTCGAGCCGGTTCGGGAAAACAAAGTCCGGACTCGCCTGGGCGCCCTGCTGCAGCCAGTCGGCTACGGCATCGGTCTGCCCCTGCTGCGCCCGGCAATAGGCCAGAAAGTAATAGACCAGCGCGTAGGTGGGGCGGTCGGCCCGAACGGTTTCCATCAGCAACCCAACGGCTTCGTCATACAGCCCGGCGCGCATGTAGTCGATGGCGTATTCCAGGTAATTGTGTACGTACTGCCGCATCCGTATGTTCAGATTGGCCATGTCCGTTTGCCCGAGCAGCACCTGTTCATAGCCGCACCCGAAGTTGAACCCATCCAGCAAGAGGGCGTCGGCATTGGCCTGGCGGGCATCGGCCAGCCGGTTCAGTTTCCGGAGCAGAGCCGCCTTCAGATGCCTCGCCTGGTGACCGTGACCGTTGCGAATCAGCGACTTATCGACCAGCTCGAGCGCCTGGCGGTACTGCTTCCGGCGGGTAGCTATGCGAGCCAGCTCGAGGTAGCTGGTGTCCTGCCAGGCGCCGTTCCAGGTGGCCTTGAAAAAAGCGTCGTAAGCTTCGTCGGGCCGGTTCAGCATGAGCAGACAAAGGCCCAGGTTGTAGTAGGGCTCACCCTCGTACGGGTTGGGGTTACGCTGCGTCAGGGTCTGTACCGCCCGGCGGAAGTACGGCTCGGCCTGCGCAAACTGCCCGCGTTTGTAATTCCAGAGCCCCATAGCGTTGTTGCAGCGGACGTCGGCGGGGTCCCGGCGCAGCGCTTCTTCGTAATAATCGGTGGCTGCGTAGGTGGCATGCCGGTACTGCTCGATGTGCAGGCCGGTCAGGTACAGCTGTTCATTGCTGTCGATCTCCTGCGGATCGAGGGCGGCTTCGGCGGGTTTGGGAATCTCGTTCTCGACGGGCGCGTCGGGCTGGTACGCAACCAGTTCGGTGCCGTCGGCGGTTTCCAGACTCAGCCGGAGGGTTTCCGGCTGGTCGACAGACAGGGCCAGTGTATGCAGGAAAGGCCGCTCCGGCGAAATGGTTAGGGTCTGCTCAAAAACCGGCGCTCCGTCCTTCGTCAGCCGGATAACAGCGTCGGGATACCGGGCCGTCGCGTAGGCTTTCAGGTGCACGTGGCCCGCTTCGATCTCGAGGTTGATAGCCGCTTCCCGGGTAGCGTTTTTGACGAGACCGATTTCACTGTAGGGCATGAAATACTGCGTAAACCGCCGTTCTTCGTTCGGCATGATCCACGAGAAATCGGGCTGGTTATCGGTATACACGCCGGTCATCAGCTCGATGTACGGGCCATCGGTATCGGTCAGGTTACGATCCCAGGCGTAGCCGAACTCGCCGTTACCCCAGGTCCACTGCTTTTTGCCCGGCGATACGTGATGGTCGGCCACGTGGAGCAGGCCACCCCGGCTGTCGTGCTCGTAGCCACCCATGAAGTTGTATTTCGAGGCAATAGCCATGTACGACGTCGGTACGGGAATAGTCGCATAGCGGGAGATATCGGTCCCGGGCGCATAATCGACCTTGTAGTAGGTCCCTTTGGCAATGGGGAAAGCCGACACGTCGCGTTTGCCATGATCGAAAACCGCGTACACATCGGGCGGAAACACCGACTGATAATGCTCGTTGACCCGTACGGCCGGATTGGCCCACCACAAAAAGGTCTGCGGCACCGGGGTTCGGTTGTACAGCACCCCGCGAATTTCGAGGTATGCCTGATCGGGATACAGGGTGAACCCGGCCATCCCTTTGGTTCGGAACATACGCTCCACTTCACTCACCCAAACCGTTTTGGCGCCGTCGGGCTGCTCTTCTATGCTGAAGTCGACCGGCTCAAAGGTACTGGGCCGGTGGTGCTGCGGCCAGTTGAACTCGATACCTCCCGAAATCCAGGGGCCGGTCAGCCCCACCAGCGCGGGTTTTATGACGCTGTTATAATAGACAAAATGACGTTGTTTAACCTTATCATACGCCATTTGAATCCGTCCGCCCAGCTCGGGCAGGATCATGATCTTGAGGTACGCATTTTCCAGATAAACCGCCTGATAGGTTTTGTCGACCCGGGTATCGGCAATGGTTTCGATCACGGCATGTGGGTAAACAATGCCACTGCTGCCCTGATACACCCGTTTTTCCAGAAACATGGGGTTTTTCTCAGGCGCCCCTACTTCATACGTGGGAATGGATACCGGCTCCTCCCAGGCCCTTACTGCCTGACCATCCGTAGTCATACTTGCCATTTTTTCAGGTACTGAATGAAGGTCAAAATTCAGCAATCGTGGCTGGCTACAAAATGGATAAATCAAAAGAAAGATGGAGAATGTTACGATTTTACTAACCGCAGCCGGGCCGACCTGCCGCTCCCCTTATGGCCGAACCCGAAGAACGCGCAGCCGGTCGTTGTTGGTAGCCACCAGTACCGCCTGCTGACCCCGCATCTGAACCAGTTTCAGGTCGGTCACCTCGCCCGGCAGTCGGAGACCACTGCGCCGGGCCGACACAGCCGCGTACCGGCCCCGGCCCCGACCGGCCAGCAGCAGCCCGTACGAGGCATCCTGCTGCCCCTGGCCCACCTCCGTCTGGTAATCGTTACCCGCCAGTAACAGGTCCGGAATCCGATCAGCGGTCAGGTCAGCTACCAGCAGGGCGTTGACGGGTGCCCACTGAGCCTCGTCAGGCAACGGATGGAACATAAACCGTCCGTTGCCGCGGTTCTCGAAATAGCCTGTCCGGGTTTCTTCGCAGCGCAGGGCCCGGGCCCGCGTACGCATGGTTTCGGGCAGGATGGTCTCCAGCGAAGCCCGTGCATAGCTGCTGTTGTCGGGGAAGCGCTGCCGGATGGCGGGCATGTGGGCCGCCCACTGATTTCGGGTGAGGGCCGGACTGAGGGTATACGCCCCGTCGCGCTGGCGGATGTAGTGACAAAGAATGGGGTCTATGGTCCCGTTATCGTCGTAGTCTGCGGCATAGAGCCAGGCCGGTTGCCGGGCCGACACATGAAACGAGTGATTGAGCCCCATATTCCCGGCCAGGATATCCGTATCGCCATCCCCGTCCAGGTCAGCCGCGGCCAGCCGACGCCAGAAGCCGGCACTGGCAGCCAGTCCGTTTTTGCCCGTGCCGGTATCCTGAAAGGTGCCCTGTGGCGTTTGCACAAATACCCGAACCGGCATCCACTCCCCCGCCAGGACGAGGTCGGGGCGGTGATCCTGGTTCGTGTCGGTCCAGACCGCCGACGTGACCATACCGGGCGTGACCAGTTCGGGAGCCAGCCGGGCCGTAACATCCTCAAAATGGACCGGCTGCCCAACCGGTCCGGTGTTTCGTAACAGGTAGCTGCGCGGGGCTTCGGGATAGCGGGTCGGCACGATACGCCCCCCCAGAAACAGGTCTGTTTTCCCATCAGCGTCGAAATCGGTAGCTACCACACAGCCCGTACTGACACGCACGCTGGCCGGAAAAGCCGTCGTGTCCAGCACGAACCGGGGCGACCGGCCCGAACCCGTATTCCGGTACAGCCGGGGTTTGTAATGCGGAGAGTCGGGAGCAAACTCTACACTCCCACTCGTTACGAGCAAATCGAGGTCGGTATCGCCGTCAGCGTCCAGAAACAGGCAGTCGGTATCTTCTTCGAGTTTCAGTCCGGCCAGCAGCGGCTGCAACGCAAAGCGACCGTCTGCCTGCTGAATACCCAGCTGCCCCGTCTGCCGGAAGGCGCCCCCCACATAAAAATCGGTACGGCCGTCGGCGTTGAGATCGGCGGTGGCCAGATAGGGGCCGGGCTGCGAGTACCGGCGGGGTAACAGGCGCTGAAACGAGTAATCGTTGAAAAACGTCTCCTGGTGCCGGTACCCCACGCCCAGCTGGTCGGTCACGTCGGTCAGCCAGGGCACCTGTTGTTGTACCCTGTCGGCCGGGCGGGCGGTTGCACTGGCCTGCCGAAGAGTGTATACACTGTCGGCGCGCAAATGGCGGAGGGTCTGCTGCCGATCGTCGGGCCAGGTAATGACCAGCGAGTCGAGCTGAGTAGCACGACCCAGCCCGATATGCAGCCGATCGTCGACCGTCGACAGAAAGCCACGTACGGGGTGTTGCTCCAGCGTTTGCAGCTGCCCGCCCGCGTAAGCCCGAACCGTAGCGCCGATGCCCTGCCGGTTCGGATGCTGGCCTTCCAGCCGCAGCGTAATGGCGTGCGCATCGGTCGGCGGGGCCGTGTTCTCCAGGATAGACGCCGGTTTGTTGAGCATGCTGACAATCAGATCCAGGTCGCCGTCGTTATCGAGGTCGGCGTAGGCAGCTCCGTTCGACAGGGCTGGTTCGGCACCGCGTATCCGGGCCGACTCGTCATCGAACCGCGGGGTAGTCCCGCCCGTTGTGCCGCGGTTGCGGTAGAAATGATTGGGCAGCGGCACCTCGCCCAGTTCGGCCAGCCGTTGCCGGACGGCCCGCTGCCGGCCCACCGCGCCCGTCTGCGGATCGTCGGGGATGTCGGCACGGTACTGTACAAAGTCGGCGTTGATCAGGTCGCGGCCCATACCGCTGGTAATGTAAACATCTTTGGCGCCGTCGTTATCGAAGTCGGCCAGCAGTACGCTCCAGCTCCAGTCTGTTTCGGCAACACCCGCCATCTGTCCTACTTCCGCAAAGAGCGGCACCCGTTTTCGGGCCTGGTTTTGGTCGCCTACGTTCAGCTGAAGCATATTACGCATGAATTCAGGCGCGTATCCGGCCCGCCGTTCCAGCTCGTGACGCTCGAAACTCAGAAACGAGAACATCATTTTTTTGCGCTCGTCGGTAGCCGGCATCATATCGAGCGTGACCAGATCCGGCCGACCGTCGTTGTTCAGATCGGCGGCATCGGTTCCCATGGTCGAGTAGCTCTGATGGCGCAGGCTGGTCGGGGCCGTGTTGGAGAACGTACCGTCCTGGTTGTTGAGCCACAGAAAATCATTGCCGAGGTAGTCGTTGCCGATGTACAGATCGGGCCAGCCGTCCTGGTTGAGATCGGTAACCACGATGCCGAGCCCGTAGCCCCCGCCCTGTATCCCCGCCCGGACCGATACGTCGCGAAATACCGGATGGGCAGTCCTGCCCGGGGCACTCCTGCCCGGGACCGTCCCTTCGTTGCGGAATAGCCGGTCAGCCGACGGGTCGGCGGGGTCGATGGTGTTGGGGCGGATGTCGTTCGGGTTTTCGGCCCCGGTTTTATGCCGCAGCAGATACATATCCAGATCGCCATCTTTGTCGTAGTCCAGAAAAGCGGCCTGGGTCGAAAAGCCCGAGTCGGCCAGTCCGTAGGCTATGGCCGACTCGGTAAAGGTGGGCACTCCGCCGGGTTCGATGCGGCCGTTATTGATAAAAAGCAGGTTGTGATGAGTCTGGCCGGCGCCGGTTGTGCAAACATACAGATCGGGCCAGCCGTCCTGGTTGATGTCAGTCACGCTAACCCCTGTACACCAGTTGTGGGTTTGTAGCCCGGCCCGTTTCGTCACCTCTTCGAACCGGAAGGCGCCCCGGTTCAGATACAGCTGGCTGCTGACCTGATTGCCGGTAAAGAACAGATCGGGTAACCCATCCCGATTGAAATCGCCGATGCCAACGCCCCCGCCCATGTAGGTGTATTCGTTCACCACCAGATTCACCGAATCGTTTTCGGAAATCTGGTTGGTGAAGCGGACACCCGTTTTTGCGGGCGACAGTACGACGAAGCGGCTGGCGGTTTCCGGATCCGGCGCGCACCCGCTGCTGAAGCCGACCAGCACATACAGCCACCAAAACCAGCCAGTACGCATGCCGTTGCTTAGTTATACGTGCCGACCAGGGTCGTTACGGATTTAGGCTCCATCTGAATCACATCGGCAGCAGCAGTGGCCCGGGCCAGGCTTTTGACCTGACTGGTGGTATAGGTCGTAAACCGGTTGCTGGTTACCGACAGGCCCGAGAGCGGCAGCGACACGGCCTGATCGGTCATGTTGACGGCTACCAGCACAATTTTCCGGCTGGCTTCGTCTTTATAGGCCGACAGCATGTAGCTACCCGCCTGCGCAACCGGGTCCGGATTATTCTCGATCTGCACACGGACCCGCTTCATACCCGGCCGGATAAAGCGCGCGTAGTTACCGAAGGCCCACAGCTGCTTCGAATCGATGACCTGGCCTGACTCACGCGCATTATCATGGTTTTTGTACTGACCGTCGAGGCCATTGATATAGACCAGTCCGTCGCTGTAATCGTAGGGATTGATGGCCAGCCACCACTGCCACGACGTTACATTAGCAACCGCCAGATCATTATGAATCACTTTGGCTACGTACAGGCCGTAATCGATGCCGGTATTGCGCGGATAGCCGTTGTACTTCCCGCAGATATCGCCCAGAATGCCGAATTCACTCTGCCAGAGGGCTGTATTCCCGGCGGCTCGGGCGGCCTGCAGGGCGGTTTGGCGGCTGTTGACCAGATTCGCATCGTCGCAGGTACTGAAGTAGCTATGGTAGGCCAGCACCCGCTCCGTTTTGGGCAGGTTCGCCAGCGACGGGCCGCTGGTACCGAACAGCTGCGCCAGCTGATTACCCCGGCCCGACTCGGCCCGCTGGTAGAGGTAGTCGATCTGACCGGCTTCGCCCGTTACGATAGTCGTTTTGCTACCCGTCGAGACCAGCTTGTCAGACAGGGCCTTGCTAACGGCCAGCAGCTCGCTGTTCTGGGCGGGCGATCCTTCCTGCGAAGCCTTGCCGTCGTTGCCTGCTTTCCAGTCCCACTGTGGTTCGTTGATCGGGCTGAGGTAGGTGAACTCAAAATGCCGGCAGACCTCTACCAGAAAATTGGCAAAGTCGGCCATGCGGTCGGCTTTCAGGTTCAGCGAACCTCCGCCGGGCGAAAAAGCTTTTCCGTTAACGGTCATGTGAACGGGTGGCGAGATGCTGAACCCGAGGGTATACGGAACGCCACGCTGCCGGGCCGCCTTCAGAAACCACTGGCTGCCGGCCTGTTTGGTCCAGTCGTACTGCCCCTGCGCGTTCTGAAAACATTCTTCCCGGCGCCATTCGTCGGTAATATTGCTGGCAGCGCCCTGCTCGAAGCTCCCCGCCCCGATGTTCATGCGCCACAGCGACAGTCCGATTCCTTTCGGTTGCCCGTTCGCCAGCGTATCGAGGCTGAACAGCAGGTCGGCGATCTGGTTTTTTTTGGCTTCGTCGGCCCATTTGCCGATAAACTTTGCCGACCAGCAGTCCGATGCGCCAAAACTATGGATGGTCTGAAACTCATTGTCGAGCGTAACCACGACTTTTTTTGCGGGCTCCGGCTGGGCGGGTGGCAGGGCCGGTACAACGCCCCCTTTGGAGCATGACAGCAGCAGAACCGATGTATAGATAAGCAGTTTGTTCATGTAGCTAGGATCGTCACAGACAGGTCAGGAAATAAACAAAACCGGGCAGACGGGCTCACGTAGCCATCATCTGCCCGGCCTTACTGGTTAGTAGCCCGGATTCTGGGTCACCACGCCGTTCGATGCGTTGACCTCGCGCGCCGGAATGGGCAGCAGCTCGTTTACACCTTCTCTGAATAGCGTGCCTTTATTCTGCGGCTCGGTATTGGTAGCCGTTTCGAACGGATCTTTGCTGGCTGCATTGTAGCGTACGAAGCTACCATTAGGACCCAGTACCGACGCAATCAGCAGTTTCCCGTTTTTGCGTACCCGGCGCAGGTCGTCCCAGCGGAAGCTCAGCTCACCCGCCAGTTCGAGCCGCCGTTCGGCAATGATGGCGTCGGTCAGGGCCTCGCCCGACAGGCCGGTTCTGACGGGCAGTTTGGCCCGCCGGCGAATGGCGTTCAGCGCGTCGAGTGCCTGGGCGGCTTTACCCTGCCGGGCCGATGCTTCGGCATAGATCAGCATCACCTCACCGTAGCGGATAAAAATATACGGCACCGGCACCCATACCGACTGGTAGCTCTGGTTCGGCACAACCCGTTTGCCCCGCGGCACGTAGAATTTGCGCCAGATCCGGCCCGACTTGTTGCCGCTCGGCCGGGCGTCGAATATACCCGTTCCCGAAGCCGCCGGATCGCCCCATACCCGCTGTCCGTGTTTGATGATGGTACGGGTCAGCCGAACGGTGTCGTTCTCGGCCAGGAAGGCGCTCTCCAGGTTGCTGCTGGGTACGTTCCAGCCCCAGCCTCCATCATTGCGGGAGCCCGCTGTAACGCCCCGTACGTTGCCGTTCAGCACGCTGGAGCTGATCTCGAAAATCGACTCGGGTCCGTTGTAGTAGCTGGCTTGGAAGATGTTGCCGAACTCCGGCTCCAGCGAGTACTCGTTGAGGTCCATTAGCTGTTTGGCTACCTGTTCGGCAACGTCGTATTTCTCGGCCCATAAGGCGGCTTTGGCCAGAAACGCCAGCGCGGCCCCTTTCGAGGCCCGGCTTTTGTCGAGCCCGGTATAGTCTTTACGCTGGGGCAGGTCCTGAGCCGCTTCCTGAAAATCGTTCATGATCTGCTCGTATACCTGCGCCTTCGGCGTACGGGGCACCGGCGTATCGTTGGCCGTTCGGGGAACCGTGTAGAGCGGCACGTCGCCCCAGTTCTTGACCAGCTCGAAGTAGAACCAGCCGCGCAGAAACTTCATTTCGGCCACCAGCCGTTTCCGCAGCGCATCGTTGACGGGCGCCGTAGCGACCCGCTCGATACCGACATTGGCCCGCTGTACGCCAAAGTAATTGAAGGTCCAGTAGTTTTCGGTGTTACCATCGTTCGGGCTTAACCCCTGAAAGTGGGCCACGGGCAGGTCGCCGGCCGCATTACCCCACTGCTCGGTATTTCCCAGCCAGCCATCGTCCGTGGCCGACTCGAAGACCATCCGCCGGAACTGCACCTGCCACCAGTCGTCCCAGTTCAGGGCGCTGTAGCAGGAATTTACGTAGTTGACCGTCCCTTCCGGCGTGTCGAACACCTTCAGGTTCTCGACGGTCTGGATACCATTGAGCGGGAGATCGGTAAAACTTTCTTTGCAACCGATGGCGCTGAGCGACAGCGCAGCCGCTACGATTGACGTTTGAAAAAGACGCATTGTATTCATATGGATTTGCTGCGAAGACGGTTAGAAAGACAGGTTCAAGCCAACCTGCAGGTTGCGGGATACGGGATACTGGGCGTGGTCGATACCGATGCCCAACTGGGGCGTGGTGCCGTTGCCGCTGTTCGACTGCACCTCCGGGTTAACCCCCGTATAGTTGGTGATGGTGAACAGGTTCTGCGCGCCCACGTATACCCGGCACGCCCGAATGCCTTTGATCAGGTTGTCGGGCAGGTTGTAGCCGAAGACGAAGTTGCGCCCCCGAACAAACGATCCTTTCTCGACGTAGTAGCTCGACGACTGAAAGTTACCCGCCGTAGCGTTGGGGTTCGGGTTGGGCGCGTCCTGGTTGTCGGGCCGCCATACGTTGTTGTACGACCCCGCCTGTACGTTCGAGAAGTAATCGCCCAGGGTGAAGTAGCGCTTCACGGTGTTGAACACGTCCTGCCCGAAGACACCATACATGTCGGCCGTCAGGTCGAAGCGTTTGTAGCTCAGCCGCAGGTTGAAGTTAGCCGTCAGGTCGGGGTATGGGTTGCCGATGATGGTACGGTCGTCGCTGTTGATCACGCCGTCGCCGTTCACGTCGGCAAAGCGCAGATCGCCGGGTTTGGCATCGGACTGGATAGGCCGTCCGTCGGGACCCCGGTATGCATCGACCTCTTCCTGATTCCGGAAAATACCATCGGCTTTGTAGCCATAGAAAGCACCCAGAATCCCACCGGCATAGGTCCGCGAAATGGTACCGAACCGTTCGCCTTCGCGGTAGTCGTTGCCCCCGCCGTCGAGGTAGGCCAGCGTACCGTACAGCTGACGTACCGTTGTTTTTACGTGGCTGAAGATCAGGCTGGCGTTATAGCCGAAGTCGCCTTTTTTGTCGCCGTAGTTGATGGTCGCTTCCCAGCCCCGGTTCCGCAGTGCTCCGGCGTTCAGCCACTGGCTGTTGCTCCAGCCGTACTGCGTGCCGTAGCTGAGCTGGATGGGCGCGTTGAGCAGGAGTTTGCGGGCGTTGTTGTCAAAATATTCGAGGTTGACGCTCACCTTGTTGTCCAGCGCCGTAGCGTCGAGGCCAATGCTGAAATCTTCGTCGACTTCCCATTGCAGGTTCGGGTTACCCGACAGCCAGGGCCCGGTGCTGTAGACGGTTGTTCCGCCAAACGCGTAGGGCCAGTCGACCTTGGCAATGTCGTAGGTAGCCGTTGGCGGAATGGCGTTGCTGTTGCCGCGCTGCCCCCAGCGTACTTTCAGGAACAGGTCGTTGACCAGCTTGTTATTTTTCAGGAAGCCCTCCTGGCTGAGCCGCCAGCCTACCGAGGCCGACGGGAACAGCGCGTACTGGTTGGCCCGGGTAAACTTGGAGTTGCCGTCGCGCCGGACGTTCCCCGTGAAGTAGTACTTGTTGTCGTAGTTATACTCCAGCCGCCCCAGCAGCGACGAGATCGCTTCGCGCCGGTTGATGTCCGTTGTGCCGCCACCCGTACCCGGATACTGCCGGTTGATCTGCTCCGGCGACCGGTCTGACACCAGATTGTCGATGGAGTTGAAAAGCGGGTCGTTCGTTCCCTGCGAGGAGTAGCGCGTGGCCGATCCGTAATACCCGTCGATGTACTGAGCTTCCTGACCGACCAGCGCCTTCAGGTTATGAATGCCGTTGAACGTGTTGGCATAGCCGAGGGTGTTGAACCACGACCACGAATAGTTGGTGTTGAAGCTCGACGACGCGCTGACCAGGTTCGTGAAGTTCTGCGGATCGAGGTAAAACTTAGGCGAGAAGTTCTGGTAGTTATACGTATCGACGTTACCGCCCACTTTACTCGTAAAGGTGAACCCTTTGGCCGGTTTGATTTCCAGATAGGCGTTACTCTGGATACCATAAACGCGGTTCAGCCCCAGCTGCGCCCGTTTCATCTCCAGGTAGTAGTTGACCGGGTTGTTGGAAGGGCGGGCATACGGATACCCCCAGCCGCTCCACTCCAGATCGTACTGGCTCCGGTCGGCTGCGGGAATGTGGTTCAGATCACCCCGCCGAACCGCCGTGGTTGGGTCGGTGCCGAGCAGACCCAGAAAATCCGATACGGCGTAGTTTTTCCAGTCTTCCAGCCGCGGGGCGAAGACCACACCAAACTTCAGCCAGTCGGTTACGCCGAAGTCGCCGTTGAAGCGGGCGTTGACCCGCTGCCAGTAGCCGAACTGCGCCTGCGACTCCTGCCGAAAGTAGCCCAGCGTGGCCGCGTAGGTGCTTTTGTTGCTGCCACCGGTATAGGAAATGTTGGCGTTATAAACCGGCGACGACGGCCGGATCACCGCTCCCCACCAGTCGGTGTTGTTGGTCAGACTCTGACCCGATGGTGGTGGGTTGAAAAAGCTGGGGTTCTTCAGCCGCTGAAACTGTACGTACTCGTCGGAGCTGGCCATCTGATACGGACGCTGCAACTGCTGCGCCTGTACGTTGATATCGACATCGAGTCGGCCGGAGTTGATCTTACCCCGCTTGGTTGTGATCACGATAACGCCCCCCGAGGCTTTGGCCCCGTAGATAGCCGCTGCCGACGCATCTTTCAGTACGTCGAGGCTGGCGATGTCGTTTGGGTTGATGGAATTCAGCCCGCCCGAGTAGATCGGCACCCCGTCTACCACCAGCAGCGGAGACGTACCGCCCTGCAGCGACGACACGCCCCGAATGTAGATCGTAGGCTGGGCACCGGGACCACCGCTGGGCGTCACTACGCGCACACCCGGCAGCTTTCCCTGAATAGCCGTAGCCGCATTCCCCGTTTTGAACTCGTTGATTTCCTGGCCCGAAATGGACGCTACCGAGCTAACCAGGTCGCGCCGTTTGGTTTCACCGTACCCAACAACGACCACCTCATTGAGCATCTTGTTATCCTCGGCCAGCGTCACCTCCAGCTGGGTCTGGTTATTGACCGCTATTTCCTGCGCGGCATAGCCCAGGTAGCTGATCACGAGCCGGTCTTTCGCATCGGCCTGGAGACTGAAATCACCGTCGGCGGTGGTTGTCGTGCCGCGCGATGTTCCTTTCACCAGTACGTTGACGCCGGGGATTCCTTTTCGGTCGGCGTCGATAATTCTGCCTCTGACTGTGAGCGCCTGAGCCACTGTTGTGACTACCGCGCTCAGACACAATAAGCCGGTAAGAAGTAATTTGTTCATCATTGAATTTGGGGAAATACGACTATGGATTGAGATAAGGTCGTGGGCCGGATGCAGGAACCTGACCAGAAAAACACTATAGCTTCTGCTCAATTAATTACCAGAATGGTGCAAATTGACCATATTACGGGCGCTCCTGAAATAGCCATAGTTATGCAAATGATAGATGATTTTATGATGCCTGATTGGCCCTGAAACGCAACTGATGGTGAGGCTCCCGCCGGGTCCGCTCCCGATCGTGACGACTATTTCGGGAGTAAGAGCGAACTGATCGCCGAGCAGGCGTCTACCGGAAGTCAGACCGACGTTATCAATGCCCGGCTGGATTCGCCCGTCAAACACGATGCAAACTTATATTGGCAAAACACAATAACAGGGGGTATAAATGGCCAAAAAGAGGGGACAAACTGGCCAGACACGGTTTGATCAGGCCGAATCCGCGCAGAATCGGTACAGAAGCCTTTCGAAGGGGCGGTTGTGATAATGTTGTAAAAAGTATGTATTTTTCACGTTGTAGTCAGTATGGGCCGGGCTACTGATCAACGATATGAAACACGTTTTGCTCCTCTCCCTCCTCCTGATGATAGCCTTGCCAGCTACCCTCCGGGCGCAGGCCGACCCGAGTCAGTTCCGGTTCGAGCACCTGACGGTTAACGAAGGCCTGTCCCATAGCGACGCCATGGCCGTTGTGCAGGATCGCGACGGCTTCATCTGGGTAGGCACCAACAAAGGCGTCAACCGCTACGACGGCTACGAGCTGAAACCTTACCTGCTCCCCATCGACAATGACAACGGGTTATCCAACAACCGGGTCCGTACCCTGCACGTCAGTCAGCAGGGAACCCTGTGGGCGGGTACCGAAGGCGGTGGACTAAACCTGTACAATCCTAACCAGGACCGGTTTGTGCGGCTCACGGGTACCCAACTGGCCGCAGCCGACCGGGCCCTGCTGCAGGCGATGACCCAGGCCGATATATCGACCCTGGCGACCGACCAGCAGGGCCGGGTGTGGGTCGGCACGCGCTACCACGGCCTGTTTCTGCTCCGGACCAACGCGGCAGGGCAGCTGGAGTCGCTGAAGCGGGTTCAGCTGGCTACCGGCCCGGCGCGCCAGTGCGAAATTATGGATCTGGTAATCGACCGGGCGGGTAATGTCTGGATCGCCACCTTCAATGAAGGTCTTTTCCTGGCCGACGCCGGCCAAGTCGCGCCCCTGGCCCGACGCGCAGCTTCGTACAATCATGCTCAGCTGCTGGCCCTGTCGCTCGACCGGCGGGGCGACCTCTGGATCGGTACCAGCAGCCGCATTATGTGGGTATCGGCCCGGCAATTACAGAACCGGCAGGTGGCCGATGCGCATATACTGCCCCCCACCTTCCGGAGTATCGATTATCTGTACCGCGACTCGTTCGACCGGCTTTGGGTTGGTACTGACTTTGGTCTGTCGGTGCTGCCGATCCGGACGGCAGACGGCCAGCAGCCCATCGTTACGGGCAAACTGACAACCTACCTGCCACTCGACAGCGACCCGAACAGCATCAACTCCGGGCGCGTTCACTGCATACTCGAAGACCGGTTTCAGGTGCTGTGGCTGGCTGCGTCGGCCGGGGGGCTGAACAAAATCGACCTCCGGCAAAAACCCTTCGGACACCTGCGCCGGCAGACGAGCCAGCAGCCGACCCTGCCCAACAACTACATCAACGCCGTTTATCACGAAGACGCCCGCAACCTGCTCTGGATTGCCACCCGCAACGGCTTCTCCAGCTACGACCTCAGCCAGAAAACCTATACCAACTATTTCAGCCGCCAGCTACCCGGCAACGTGACCGGCATGGATGTGTCGTGCATCTTTCAGGCGTCGGACAGTACGCGCTGGTTTGGCACCCGCTACGACGGTCTGATCTCGCTCCGCCGACGCAACGGCCGCGATGTGCTGACGACCTATCCCTACGCCAGCGGCCCCTTCAAACACCTCGAAAGTATTCGGGAAGACCGCTACGGCACCCTCTGGATGGCCTCGTTCATTGGCGGGCTGGTCCGGATGGATCGGAACGGGCGGGTGCTGGCTACCTACACATCCCGTAACAGTACGCTCCCCACCGACCGGTTTACTTTTCTGCTCTACGACCACGCGACCAGCGTGCTCTGGGCCAGCACCCGGGATGCGGGTGTGCTGAAGCTGCGGGTGCTGCCGACCGGGTTCGAGCTGCTGCATCAGTTTAAGCACGACGCCCGCAACCCAAACAGCCTCAGCGTCAACTACGCCTGGCCGCTCCACAAAGACCGCCAGGGCATACTCTGGGTAGGCACCATTGGCGGTGGACTGCACCAGCTCCTGCCAACCCGTAGCGGCACCGAACAGGTCCGGCGCTGCAACAGCTGGCTGCCCAACAGCGATGTAGAAAGCATCCTAGAAGATAACCAGGGGCATTTGTGGCTCGGCAGCGAAGGCCTGATCCGCATCAATCCGCACACCCGGCAGGTGTTGCGCTACGACGTAGCCGACGGGGTTCAGAGCAACTCCTTCAAGATAGGGGCCGCCTGCAAAGCCAGCGACGAAACCCTGTATTTTGGCGGCATCAACGGCATCACCTACCTCAAACCCAGCTACATCAGGGCCAATCCGTATCCGCCCATTGTTCGCATTACCAGTCTGGCGCTGGCCAACAAACCCGTCACGGTAGGCGAAACGATTAACGGGCGGGTGCTGATTCAGAAACCACTGGACAAGCCCCAGTCTATTCAGATCAACGCCAGCGAAAACGATTTTTCGATCTCGTTTGTGGGGCTCAACTTCGCCAATCCCAAAAAACATCACTATGCATACCGGCTCGTCGGGTATAACGACAACTGGATTCGGCCGGCCCCCGGCCAGCGCACCGCCAGCTACGCCAACCTGCCCCCCGGTAGCTATACATTTCTGGTCAAAGCCGACAATGGCGAGGGCCGATGGGCCGATCAGTCGGCCAGTCTGCAACTGAACATACTGCCGCCCTGGTGGAAAACCTGGTGGGCTTACCTGCTGTATGCCACCCTGATTGGCGGAGGGCTCCTACTGGCCCGACGCATTGTCCTGCAACAGCAGGCGCTGAAAAACAAAGTCGCTTTCGAGCATTTTCAGTACGAGAAGGAGAAAGAACTCAGCGAGCTGAAACTGCGCTTTTTCACCAACGTTTCGCACGAGCTGCGCACCCCCCTGACGCTCATTCTGGGTCCGATGGAAGAGCTGGCCGCGTCGGCCTGGAAACTGAACGGCATGAAGGATAAGGTTCTTCTGATGCATCAGCAAACCCGCCGGCTGCTCTCGCTGATCAACCAGCTCCTCGACTTCCGCAAGATGGAATCGCAGCAGATTCCGCTCCAAGCGGCCCGGGAAGACGTGATCCCGTTTCTGACCGAACTGTTCCTGATGTTCCGGCTGAAAGCCGACGAGCAGGACATTCGTTACAGCTTTCAGCGGCCCGACACCCCGATCTATCTGTATTTCGACCGCAGCAAGCTGGAGGTCGCCGTCATCAACGTTCTGTCCAATGCGCTGAAATACACCCCGGCCGGCAGGCGGGTAGAGCTGGCGGTAGGCGTTGCCGGCCAACCGGATGAACCCGCCCGGTTCAGCAACGGTCAGCTCCAGACCAACTACCTGACCATTACCGTTCGCGACGAAGGAGTCGGGATGAAGCCCGAGGAGTTACACCGCGTCTTCGATGTGTATTATCAGGCTTCCCATACGGACACGATGCGGGTGATGGGTACCGGCATTGGCCTCTCGCTGGTCAGGCAGTTTATCGAACGACACGGGGGCGACGTAGCCATTACCAGCCAGCCTAACCAGGGCACCACCTTCACGATACGCTTACCGTTCGGGGCCGATCACCTGCCCGATACAGACCTGGCGACCGAACCCGCTACCCCCGCCGAGAACGCTCCCGCCGAACCCGTCCAGGCCATCGGTCGCGTCGTTTCGGAGTCGGTTGCGCCAGCCGGTACCCTGCGGCTGCTGGTGGTTGAAGACAACAACGAAGTACGGCAGTACCTGGCCCACCTGTTCGACTCCGACTTTGAGGTATCTACCGCTGTCGATGGTCTCGACGGCTGGGAGCAGGCTATGCACGTGCTGCCCGATGTCATCATCAGCGATATCATGATGCCGCGCAGCGATGGGCTGGAACTCTGCAAAAAAATTAAGCAGCACCCCCGAACCATGCACATTCCGGTTCTCCTGCTGACGGCGCGGGTAGCGGCTGTTCACGAGCTCGAAGGCCTCGAGACCGGTGCCGACGAGTACGTTGGCAAGCCCTTTAACCCCGACCTGCTGCTGGCCAAAGTGAATACGCTGGTCCAGAACCGGCTAAAGCTCCGGCAGTATTACCAGCAGCAACTCCTGCTCGAACCGACCGAACTGCTGATTCCGGATGCCGACAAAGCATTTCTCGAAACGGCCATGAATCTGGTCGAAACCCACCTCGCCGACGCCGACTTCTCCGTACAGTGGCTGGTTCAGGAAATGGCCATGAGCCGGTCGGTTTTTTACCGCCGGATTAAAAGTATCACAGGCCAGTCGGCGGTTGAGTTTATCAACGCCGTACGGATGAAACGGGCGGCCCAGCTGCTTACGTCGGGGCAGCTGCGGGTATCAGAGGTCTGCGCGCTGGTAGGGCTGGAAGATATCAAGTACTTCCGGAAAGCGTTTCAGCAGCTACACGGCCTGTCGCCTTCCGATTACCTCAGGAAACACCGGCTCGACAAAGCGGTGCAGGAAGAAATAAGCGGCTGACCAGGGGCCAGCCGCTTGGGTTACGCCGGTCAGGCTTCGTGCGACCAGACGATGAAATCGGTAACGGGAGCTTCGGTCATCAGCGGACGGATGAGCTGCACGACCTGCCCCCGGTGGTAGGCTGCGTGGTGCGACATATGCGTCAGAATATCGACCAGGGTGCTTTTATACGATTCGCCTTCGGCGGTGGTATAGTCGACGGGGAGCAGCAGTTCCGGCTCCGACAGGCTCGATATATAGCTAACGATCTTGCGATGCTGTCGCTGTGCGGTTTCTTCCATCCAGCTGATGGGCGTATCTTCCCAGATCGACACAAAAATGGTTTCGTGCTCGACCCGGCCCAGCCAGACCTGTTGTACGGCCAGAATGTGGCCCATCACCGCTACGGCCCGCGCCGGGGGTTTATCGAGGGATTCGAGCGCCTGAATGACGCGCTGATTAGCCCATAGTTCGTAATTCAGCAGGTGGATCAGAAAGTTTTTCATTGGATACCGCGCTTGATTGCCTGATAAAATGCTTCGGCAACATTCGTTCGTGTATTCAACGTGCTAATTCGATTGTTGTTTCGAGTCGGGTAAACCCGATTGCTCAGAAACACATAGCTCAGGTTGTAAGTCGGGTCCGGATCGATCCAGGTGAAGGTACCCGTAAAGCCCGAATGACCAAAACTATCTTTGGTCGCGGAGCGGGGCGCGTTACCCGTGAACGTGAAGGACGGCTTTTCGAAGCCCAACCCCCGCCGGTTACCCAGCTCCGGAAACTGATAGCGGGTGAACTCGGCAATTGTCTTCTCGGAAATGAACCGCTGTCCGGCATACTGCCCCCGCTGGCGATACATCTCCACCAGCTTCATGAGGTCGTTGGCCGTTCCGAACAGGCCCGCGTGTCCCGACAGGCCGTTGAGCATAGCCGCGCCCTCATCGTGCACGCGACCCCAGATCAGGGTTTGCCGGAAGAGCGAATCATACTCGGTTGGTACAATGCGGTTGAGGCTGTAGAACCGGCGCGGGTTGTAGGTCAGCGTGGTGGCGCCCAGCGGCTTGTAGAAAGTCGACTTCAGGTAGTCTTCGAAGTTCTCGCCCGTTAGCCGTTTGATTACCTGCGGATAGAGGATGAACGACAGATCGGAGTAAACGTACTCTTTCTTCTCGTTGAGGGGCGACTCTTTGATCTGTTCGTAAATGGTTTTGGGGTAGTTTCTGAACAGGTACAGGCTATCCGTTACTTCGATGGAGTACCGCGCCGAACGCTCGTTGCGGAAGGTGCGGGGTTTCCAGCTGCCGTCTTCGTTTTTGGTATCGCGCCAGAACGGGATCCAGGCTTTGAGCCGGGCCTGGTGGGTCAGCACGTCGCGCCAGACGAGGTTGGCCTTGTTCGATTTTTTCAGGAAAGGCAGATAATCGGCCATCTTGCCGTCTACGTTAAATTTGCCTTCGTCGACCATCCGCATCAGGGCGGGGGTCGACGTACTTACTTTGGTTACCGAAGCCATGTCGAAGAGGTCGTTCAGGTCGACCGGTTTGGGTTCGGCACCCAGGCTGGCATCGTAGGTATGGCTCCCGTAGGCTTTGCGGAAAATCACTTTGCCATCTTTAGCCATCTGGACCACACAACCCGGAAAAGCCCGCTGGGTCAGCCCCACGTTGACGAGCGAATCGACCTGACGGGTCAGGAACCGGCTGTCGATGCCGACTTCTTCGGGAATGGTGTATTTCATCCGGCCGATGGGCCGTACCGCAATGCCGTCGCCTACCCGGAATCGCTGGTTGACGGTTACGGGTAGTTTACCCGACGCACCGATGGCCCCGAAAATCAGCTGAGCCGACAGGTCTTCGGCATAGCTGGTCAGCTGATACGGCATCACGATGGCCCGCGCCTGCTCGATGTTGCGGCTCATCTGCACCGTATCGGCCGGGAACGTCAGTTTGTTCAGGGCGTACACATTGCCAAATACCGTAACGACGGCCTTGCCCGTAGCCACCAGCTCACTGACCAGCGCGGCCGTTTTGGCCTGCAGACCGTAATTGGTACCCGGCCGGATGTTGTTCAGGTGCACGTCGACTAGCAGCAGGTTATAGTTCCGGAGCGAGTCGCGCATGCGGGCCAGCGTAGAGTCGGGGGTTTTGGAGGTGATGTTGAAATGGTCGACCTGCGTATAGTTGGCCGCCATCTGCTGAAACGCGGTGATTTTTTCGCTTTCGACGGCGACCGATGCGATCCGGAGTGTATCGAGCCGTTGCAGCGGTAACAGATTCCGGTCGTTCTTCAGCACCGTCAGGCTGGCTTCGGTCATCTGCCGGTTGAGCAGTTCGTCCTGTACGGGGTTGATGTCGCGCACCAGGTTGTCGAGCACAATGGGTTTGTACTGATCCAGCCCGACCCAGGCTTTGGCCCGCAGCACCTTTCGGCACCGTTCGTCCAGCGACTCCTGCGAGATACGCCCCTCGGCAACGGCCTGTTTGATCTGTAACAAAGCCGCCGGCACATCTTCGGTAAACTCCAGCACGTCCATACCGGCTTCGATGCCGTAGCGGTCAGCCTGCCCCGACGGAAAAAATTTGGTCACGCCTTTCATATTCATGGCGTCGGAAAAGACCAGCCCCTGGAACCCCATTTCGTTCTTGAGCAGGTCGGTCACGATAGCAGGCGACAGCGTAGAGGGCCGGTTGCGGGTGGTGTCGAGCGCCGGTATACTTAGGTGAGCCACCATCACGCCGGCGGCTCCGGCGTTGATCAGCTGCCGGAACGGATACAGTTCGAGCGAGTCGAGCTGGGCGCGGCTTTTGTTGATCAGCGGCAGGTCGTAGTGGGAGTCGGTACCGGTGTCGCCATGGCCCGGGAAGTGTTTGATGCTGGTCAGCAGCCGGTTATCCTGCATACCTCGCACGTAGGCCAGAGCCTTGCGCGTCACGGCGTATTTATCTTCACCAAAGGAGCGGAAGTTGATAACTGGGTTGTTCGGATTATTATTGACGTCGACCGAGGGCGCGAAGTTGACGTGTACGCCCAGCCTACGCGACTGCCGGGCCAGGTTGGCCCCCATCCGATAGATGAGCGAGTCGGTGGCGGTACCCTGCATGGCGCCCAGCGTCATCTGATACGGGTAGCGAACGGTGCTGTCGAGCCGCATGGCCAGCCCCCACTCGGCGTCCATCGCAATCAGCAGTGGTACCGTCGAGAGGGCCTGCAGCCGGTTGGTTAGTTTGGCCTGGCGAACGGGTCCGCCCTGAAAGAAAACGACGCCCCCCAGCTTGTTGGTCCGGACGAGGGTAACCAGCGAATCGTCGTAGCTGGTCCGGCCCCGGTTCGAGTAGCCCGCCACCATAATGAGCTGGGCAATGCGCTCGTCGGGCGTCAGCGACGCAAAGACCGAATCGACCCAGCGGTTCTGACGCTCGGTGAGTTGTTGAAAAACGGGAGTAGGAGCCTGCGCAGAGGCAGTCGTGAACAGAATAACGCTGAACAGAATAGAAAGAATGGACCGGCGCTTGGTCATGGAATAGGGCTGGTGGCAGGTGAAGCCCCAAAATTACGAAACGTTACCCACACGGCGGCCCTCAATCTGCGCCCGTCCGGGCGGGTTTAGCCAATTCTCCCAGTGCTTATACGGCAACAGGGCCTGCCAGTAGGTAGTTTCTTCGGATGAAGTGACTACCCACCAACAGGCCCTGTCCTGCTTTTTCTTACCCGTTAGTCTGAACCTGAGCCTTATTTGCGCTGGTATCGACTCCGGTACTCGGGCCCTACGCCGAACCCGTAGCCGAGCGTGAGCGTAAACGCCGAATTGTTGATACGGGCGTTATTGTCGATCGTAATATCGCTGAGCCCGTAGGTGTAACGCGCATCGATCAGAAAGCGCTGGCGGGCGCCAAAGCCCGGAAAGTTGAGCTGAAAACCCGCTAACCCGCCCAGATCGACCGACCGGAACTGATCGCTGTTATCGACCGCCGGGAAGGCTGCGTTCTGCACCGTTTTACTGGTCTGCTCCGCGTTGAGTTTGAACCCCAGCGCCGGGCCAAAGTAAATATTGGGCCGGAAGTTGCCGTTCAGCGTCAGGAAGTAGCGCAGGGCCACCGGAATTTCGAGGTAGTTGACCCGCTGTTTATACGTCGTGGTGGTGGGGCCAACCACTGGCAGATTGATCGTTGCCGAGTAATTACCACCTTTCTGACTGTACAGGGCATCGACCGAAATCCCGAAATGATTCAGCGAGCTGTACATCAGAAAACCGCCGGCTACCAGCCCCGGCCGGAACGAAAAACCCGCTGCGTCGCCCGCAAAGGTCGAGTAGTTTACCCCCACCCGCGGACCAGCGCTGAACCGCTGCTGCGCCATCAGCGCCGACATTGCTATAAAAAAACCAACCGTTGCCAGAACGGATTGACGGACCATGAGCCGAACAGACATACCTGAATAAGTTTGGTAAAACGCCCCAAGTTAAGCCTAACGGCGATACCGGCTGCGGTATTCTGGTCCTACGCCAAATCCGTACCCCAGCGTAAGGGTAATCATAGAGTTGTTGATATTCTGTCCGTTGATGCCCCCCGGAATCGGCTGGGCCGTTACGTCGGTCAGCCCGTAGGTGTAACGCGCGTCGACCAGAAATCGCTGGCGCTCACCGAAGCCCGGCCAGTTGAGCTGAAAACCAGCCAGAAGACCCAGATCAGCCGAGTTGAACGCAGCCGAGTTGTCGTTGTTGGGCGCCGGCACCAGGTTGTTCTTCGCGTTCAGCTTGAAAGCCAGCGACGGACCGAAGAAAACGTTGGGCCGGAAGTTGCCGTTCAGCGTCAGGAAGTAGCGCAGGGCCACCGGAATTTCGAGGTAGTTGACCCGCTGGTTGTAGTTGAGCGACGAGCCATCCGGGTTGCGGAAGGCAGCGCCCCGCTGGCTGTACAAGGCATCGACCGAAATCCCGAAGTGGTTCAGCGAGCTGTACATCAAAAACGCGCCCGCCGTGAATCCGGGGTGAAACTGGTTGTCAACGACATCCTTGCCAAATTTAGACAAATTCAAGCCTACCCGCGGACCAGCACTAAACCGTTGTTGAGCCGAAGCTGCTGACAAACAGGTAGTAGCGAACAAAGCAGAGAGGACAATTGCACGTAGCGAATGTAAACGAAACATAGAATTAAAAAAATGATGAGTTCACCGCTTAACGCCCCACTGCTGGAATTGTTTTGCAAAACATGCGATCATCTTACTGAATGGCTGACTAGCGAACGGGCGGGGTTTAAGTTAATTTTGAGGAAATATTGGACTGATTTACGTTTCTCCAATCCAGGCGGCCACGGCTGGGCGTATCGACCCATCAGTCGTGATGCCGGGCGTGGCCGTCCGGTGCTCAGATTATGAACCGACCCTCCCTATACTTCCGCGACGAACACGAGCTGTTTCGGCAAAGCGTCAGACAGTTTATTGACAACGAGGTTGTTCCGCATACCGACGCCTGGGAAACGGCCCGCCGGATACCGCTGTCGATTTTCCAGCGGATGGGCCAGCTGGGCTACCTCGGTCTGCCCTTTCCCGAAGAATATGGTGGGGTAAACGCTGACTTCTGGTACTCCGTTGTTTTTCTGGAAGAGCTGGCCCGTTGCGGTATGGGCGGCTTTGCTACCGCCGTCAGCGTTCATGAGTATATGGCCATCAACCACATTGCCAGGGTGGGCAGTACCGACCTCAAACAGCGCTACCTGCAACCCGCCATCGCCGGTGAGAAAGTAGCCGCCCTAGCCATTACCGAACCCGACGCCGGTTCGGACGTATCGGCCATCCGAACTACGGCCATACGTACCGATGCAGGTGATGCCTATATCGTCAACGGCACGAAAACGTTCATCAGCAACGGCACCTACGGCGATTTTGTCACGCTGGTCGTTAAAACCGGCAGCCCGACAGAAAGGACCGGTGCCGGAACCCATCCCATCAGTCTGCTCGTCGTGGATCTCGACAGCCCCGGCATTACCCGTACCAAACTCAACAAGATCGGCTGGCACTCGTCCGACACCGCCGAGATTCGCTTCGACGATGTGCGGGTGCCGGTTGCTAACCTGATCGGGCAGGAGAACCGGGGCTTTTATTACCTCATGGAAAGCCTGCAGCTCGAACGGCTGGTAGCTGCAGTGATGGCCGTGTCAGGTGCACAGCTCGCCCTCGACTGGACGCTTCAGTACCTCAACGAGCGCGAAGCCTTCGGGAAGAAAATCGGGACCTTTCAGGCTATTCGCCACCAGATTGCCAACATAGCCACCGAGATCGAGATGGCCCGCCAGTTCGTCTACCATACCTGCTGGCTCTTCACCCAGGGCGACGTAATCGTTAAGGAATGTTCGATGGCGAAGCTGGCCACGTCCGAACTCCAGAAGCGCGTGGTCGACACCTGCCTGCAGTTTTTTGGCGGCTACGGCTACATGGAAGATTACCCCATCGCCCGCGCCTACCGCGACGTCCGGGTGGGCACCATTGCCGGCGGCTCGTCAGAGATCATGCGCGAAATCATCGCCAAAATCGTCATCGACGCCGTTGCCTACAAACCCGTCTACCAATCGAAATAATCCCGTTCGGGAGGAACGTCCGTGGGTTGGTCACCGTGGTCCGTGGGGACACGGACCACAAAAACAACACGTTCAGGCTAACGGTAAGACCATAACCGGCGGTAGCGGGCGGGCCGGGAGATGCGTCTCGACAGGAGCAGGCTTCGGCGGGGTCGTCTGCCGTCTGGGGGCCAGGAAGAAGATAAAATAGATGGCCATCGCCAGCATGAACAGAATGGCCGCGGTGGTCGTAGCGATCCAGAGCGGCCAGAGCCGTTTTTTGTTGGCCGATGCGTGGATCCGTTCGTGGAGCGCATCGCGCAGGTCGGTAAGCTGCTCGGCCGTGGTGGTGGTGGCCGTTTGCTGCATGGCCTCCAGCCCGGCCAGCGCGTCGGCGTAGAACGGATCTTCGAGTAGTAATCGCTCCACACGATGGCGGGCCGACCCACTCAGGCGTCCGGCCTGGTAGGCCCGTAACTCATCGAAAGTCAGTTGATCGTTCATGCTGATTGCTTACTTACTCATACAAATTTTCAACATTCGCCGACCATTTTGCAAATAACTCTTGACCTGTTTCAGATCGAAACCCGTTTGCTCGGCTACCTCAACGTAACTCTTCTGTTCGAGATAGAATAACGTCAGACAGGTCTGCTGCTCCATGGGCAGGGTTTTCAGACAGGACTCCATGCGGGTCAGGTCTTCTTCCAGCTCCGGGCTGGCATCCGGGAAATCGGACAGGCTGGGTTCATCCGCATCCGCATCGTCCTGGCCGGCCAGGGTCGTTTTGGGGTGCGCCTGACTCCGGCGCAGCTGCATCAGGCAGTAGTTGCGCGCCACCGTATGGAGCCAGGGTACAAACTGCTGCACATCATGCCGGAGCAGATCGGTAATCAGCTGCTCGAACAGATGCATCACCGCATCTTTGGCCTCTTCCTCGTCGCGCAGGTAGTTGTAGCAGACGGCGTAGACCAGATCCATATGCCGCTCATAGAGCTCGCCCAGAATAGCCAGATCGCCCGTGGCCCGGTAAGCCGCGATGTAGCCAGCCGGGGTATCGTACTGATCCGTCTGGGATTTGGCTTTGCGAAAACGTTTTAGAAACATGAGCGACCCGGCTACCTGACCGTATGATGCAGCCAGGGACGGAATTGCATAACAAACACGACGTATTCTTTGTGCCGGAGCCGACGGCCGGTCTAGTAGTCGACCCGCCTGCGGTTGGCTTTCAGGTCGCCCTTGTGCTTTTTCTCCGCCATTCGCTCGGCAACAGCGGCCTTCGACGGTTTCGTTTTTCGGCGGGGTTTGGGCTCTTCGAAGGCCTTTTCGATCAGCCGGTAAAACTTTTTCGTTACTTTTTCGCGGTTGGCCAGCTGCGTCCGTTCGGTTTGGTGGGTCAGTACCAGCTCACCTTCTGCCGTTAATTTCCCGGCCAGTTTGGCACTCAGTACGGCCCGCTCCTCATCTGTCAGCAGCGCCGACGTACGAACGTTGAACCGCAGTTCGGCTTTGGTAGCCACTTTGTTAACGTTCTGCCCGCCCGCTCCTCCGCTCCGGGCAAACTGATACCGCAATTCGGGCTGTAGGCGCGTTGCATTCATGATTAATAGACTCAGTAGGTAGGTTTAGTATGAAATGTACATAACCCACCGAACAATCGCCGGGACAGCGGGTTTTCCTAGTCCAAAACTAATGGATTCAACGGTATGGCACATGCACATCCATCGGCTATGATTGACGGGACGCTCCAATCGCTGCAACAGCGCGATCTGCCACCCGCCACCGGCGCCGATCTGATTAAAGACTGGATTTCGGTTCTTAAACACACGGAGGGCGCCGACGCGGCCGCCGAAACACTTACCGCGCTCTACGACGAGCTGCACAACATTACGCCCAACGCGTCCCGGATTCGGGACCTGCTGACCCGGGTGGCTCAACAGACCGAGCACCTGTCGCGCTCGGCCGCCAGCCCCTATGCGGATGCGCTCAGGCAGCTGGCCGACTCGCTCCGCTCCTTTGCTACCGACCTGCAGCAGGCGTAAGCCGCTGGTTTTCCGGCTACCGGCAACTCCTGTCGGGCACCGGGTCAGGCCAGAACCGAAAACTAAAAACCCAAGCCCAATGGCACATCACGATCAGAAAATTGCTACTATGCTCTCCGATACGCTCCATACGCTGGGCGGGGGCGCACCCGATACAACCCCCGATCAGGGCGTCAACCTGATTCAGGACTGGATTGGCATTGTTCGTTCCGACGTCAGCACCCAGTGGGTCGCTGAACCGCTCGAGAAACTCCGCGATGCCCTCAACGCCAACGACATGCGTAGCGTAGAGCGGCTCCTGCGCGATTTATCGGGTCAAACCATCGACCTGGCTAACAACGCGGCCGAAGGAGATTACAAACAGGATTTACAAAACCTCTCGACGGCGCTCAAGGATTTTGCGCAGGGTATGGCAAGCTGACGCGCTTCGTTCACCAAAATCGACACCCCATGGTACAGGAACACAGCGACAAACTGATTGACGTGACGATCGATTTCCTCGATGGCAACCTCGATACAGCGCTGCCGACCGACGGGGCCAGCCTGACCAGAGACTGGATCACGGCCCTGAAAAAGGAAGATGGGTTCGACGAGCTGATCACCGCCCTGCAGGCCCTGCAGAAGGAACTGATCAGCGGAGCCCCCCAGGCCAGCCGGGTACGTACATTGGTGAACAAACTGGGTGAGCTAACGGCCCGGGCCATTCCGGAAGCAGCCGATACCTATTATTCCGCGCTGAATGACCTCGTCAGAGCCCTGACCTCGTTTGGGCAGCGCCTGTCGACTGAACAGCCATTACCAATCAACAAACACAACTCATGATTTCTAACGACCCAAACCAGCTTTCGCTGATCGACGAAACCGTCAACGCGTTTGACAGCAGCATCAGTACCCTTGAGCCCCAGGACGGCATTGCACTCATCGACAAGTGGCTCGACCGCATCGACGAAGCCGGCGACGACGAAACCGACGAAATCGTTGACACCCTCGAAGAACTGCGGAGCGAACTCGACCCCGATCAGAACGAAGGCCAGCCCGACGGACAGGTCATCGCCGAAATTCTCGACGACCTGATTACCCAGACAAAAGGCGTTATGCAGTCGGCCCAGGCCAGCGCCGAGCAGACCGAACTCTCGCAACTGGTAGCCACCCTCGAAAACCTGCACCGGCAGATTACGGCTACCCTCTGATACCCTGTTAGTCAACAGGCTTTACTCAACAAAACCATACCCTTACATCAGTACAACTATGGCAATCGATCAGCAGACATCCAACCTGATTACGACCACCATCAATGCCTTCAACGGCGATTCAAAAGCGGTATCTCCGCTCGATGGTGTTTCACTTATTGACAGCTGGACCAGCGCCCTGCGCGACGCCGACGACAGCGCCAACCCGGTCAGCAGCAGCCTCAGCGACCTGAAAGCCGAATTGCAAAGCGGTAACCCCGACAGCGCGCAGATCCGGCAGCTGCTCAACGATTTGACCGAACAGGCACGGGCGGTAGCTAACTCGGCCGACACCGACGTAAAAACCCGGCTCAACAGCCTGATCGAAGCCCTCGAAGGGTTTGGCAACCAGCTCGGCGGCTCGGCCAATATGACCGATGCCAAAAATCAGCAGGCGCCCATGAGCAGCACCGTGGGTGGCGAATCGACCACGAGCGGATCGGGCGTTCCTCCTTCGCAGCAGAACGACAACGACTTCTCGGATCGCAACGGCGGCACGGTAGATCGCAACAGCTCGGCGATGGGTATGGACGACACGACCGGTAGCGACGGTGCCCGGATGCAGGACGGCGGCTCGTACGGATCGGGCTACGGCACCGGTTCGGATGGCGACGACTACAGCGCCAACTCCGGCACCCAGCGCTCGGGCGTTTCGGGCGGTACCGCCGACTCCGGCAGCGGATCCTCGGGCGGACGGTCACAGTACTAAACCACCTTGGCTCTTCTCTTTTTCACCCGCAGAAAGGGAAGAGCCAAAACGAAACAAACCGCTTCACAGGCGGTTTCCATAGTATACATTACTCAACGAATCATGGCAAACCAACATTCACAAACCGCCGGCTCATCGGCCGCTACCCTGCTCGACGCTACGGTGGCCGCTTTCGATCAGGGCCAGGCCGCATCGCCCCAGGAGGGCATGTCGCTGATTACCGACTGGTTCTCATCCATCAAAAATAATCACCTCACCGGCGACCTGATGGCCCCTCTCACCCAGCTCCGCGATGAACTGCAGACGGGCGCACCCGACAATCAGCGACTCACGCAGCTGCTGAACGAACTCGCCGACAAAACCGAGCAGACAGCCCCAAAAGCCGAGGGCGATATGCAATCGGGCTTGCAAACGCTGGCCACCGCCCTGCGCAACTTTGCCGGTCAGTTATCGACAACTGTGTAGACAGACTGTATCTGGTCTGGGGGGCTCATTGATAGCCCTCCGGACCACTATCATCCCTAAACAGAACACCGAATTATGGCTTCACACGCATTGGATCAGCGTCTGTTCGAACAGACGGCCAACGGCCTGGGCAGCGTCGATGCGGCCTCACCCACCGATGGGGTAAAACTTATCGACGGCTGGCTGAAAGTAATTGACGGTAACCCAAGCGCCGAAATTATTGAAGGGCGGCTCCGGGAACTTCGCGGTCAGCTGCAACTGGCGCAACCAGACACAGACCGCATCAAAGACCTGCTCATGATCATTGCCGACCATACGTCGCAGGTGGCTCAGGGTCGGAATATTCAGGAGCAGACAGCCGGTAAACTCGAAGACGTAGCCACGTCGCTGCGGCTGTTTGCCGATCAATTATAACCGCTCTCCGGTCATGTCGGCCTGCTTGATGCCCTATAGCGAAGCGAGCCGCCATGACCGGGACAGCGTATTCAAACAACAACTACTATGGGATCGAACGTACTCGAAGAGCGCATGCTCGAAGACACACTGACCACCTTTCGCGATGGCAACCAGGGCGGAGTTTCGCCTGCTCAGGGCGTCATGCTCATCGATGGCTGGTTACAGGCCCTGCAGGGCGACCCGAATCTGGGTCAACTCCAGGGCCATCTGAATGAACTGCGCACGGAACTTCAGGCTGCCCAGCCCAACAGCCAGCGGATTCGGCTGCTCATGGAAGGACTGGCCGACCAGGCTCAGCAAACCGCCGAGGGTCCCAACTCGGAAGGCACCTGGACGGGCGGACTCGAAAGCCTGTCGAAGATGCTGCGAAATTTTGGCAGCAAGCTGTAATAGCTGCCGTTTTTTTCATCAATACACTACACACGATTATGGAAGGAACTCAAACCTCACTCGAAAACCGGATGCTGGCCGACACCCTCGGCGCATTTGGAGAGGGTAGCGCTGCCGTTCTGTCGCCCGAACGCGGTACGCTGATGCTGGAAGGCTGGCTGAACGCGTTGCGGGGCGATGTCGGAACGGAGCGTATTCAGGCTGAGCTGACCGCCCTGCGCGACCAGCTGAAAATGGATACCCCCGACCCTGAATCGATCCGGCATCTGCTCCTGAGCCTCGCCAGTCATACGTCGGCCATTGCTCAGGAACCCTCGGCCACCGGAGCCACGTCGAGCCAGCTGGTACAACTCGCCAGCGCCCTGCGCAACTTCAGCAGCCAGTTTTAACCGATCTATTCATTAATTATACGTTATCACGCCAATGCTCAATCACGAAGAATCAACCGACCTCCTCGACTCGACGATGGGGGTTCTGGAAGCCGACGTCACCAACGAAACGCCCCAAAGCGGCACCGGTGTCATTGACCAGTGGCTCGAACAGCTCCGTCAGACCGACAACGCTACGGAGATAGCCGATACCCTCGAACGGGTAAAGACGCAGCTGAAAAGCGATCAGATCAACACGTCGGAGTTGAGCGGCCTGCTCCAGACGCTGGCTACCCAAACCACCGAATTCAGCACCCTGATGGGTTCGGAAGGCGACATAGCCCCCCGGCTCGAAGGACTTTCTTCCGCCCTCCGATCGCTGGCAGGTCAGATCGGCAACGAATAAATAGAAGAGAAAAAACAGTCCCCGCTGCCAGGGTCTTCGACTACTGGCAGCGGGGACCAGCTCATACCCTGTCAGTGGTCGAAGACCCTGTCAGTGGCTACAGCAGGGATGAACAAAAGAATATTATCCCTACCAGTACTGTAGAATCAGACATGTTTGCAAACCCGTTTCAGCAGAGACCCGGCTATCCCCTGTCAGTGGTCGAAGACCCTGACAGGGGATAGTAAAGCCGAAGCACTACTGCCAATAACGGGGTAAGATTCACCCCTGTCAGGGTCTTCGACCACTGACAGGGGTGGTCACGGCTCCATAGGTCGGCCACACTTTCATCAGACACTCAACGGCACTGAGCAGGCAGATGACACTGGCTGTTAAACCTGCTGCATCAAATACGTGCACATGCTGACTGTAGAAGGTCGGCTTTACCCAAATTTCCGGCCCGAGGGCTACCAGAGTAGCGCGTCCGAAGTTAACGACAAGTACGCCGACCGAAATCAGCTTTCTGTGGTTAGTGATCGAGTTTTGGCGGCTTTTGAATCGCTCGATCAGCAGGATGAACGCAGCTGCAACACCCCCACCTAAAACCAGCGCCATTAGCCCTCCCTGGATCATGGCGTACCGCCCATAGTGAGGATAGGCGGATGTCAACTGATAAAAGCAAGCCAATAGGAGCAGGCTAATCGCAAGCCTCGGGGGCTTCAGGTAAGCAAGAAATACAGCACGGGAGGTCCGCCTAGTACGGAGAAACTGGTTATGAGCATATTGCTCTTCCATATTCAGCAAACCGGTTCGACCACCAAAATCCTGGTGTACGCTGGCCAACGCCTGCTCAAAAGAACTTCCTTCTGCCAGGCGGTCAGTAATGCTGCTGATGTAATGGTCGGTCAGTTCGGCAATGAATTCTTCGTTAAGGAGCCAGTTCTCTTTACGCAGATGACGATCTATGGCATCGAGCTGTTGGGATGTACACATAACTGATCAGACGTGTTTGTAAACGTATTTCTGTTGGTATAACTGAATAAAGCTGGCGGCATAGATCAGCAGTAGCAGCGAGAGCATGGTCACTACGCTGGTGTGCGTCTGCAAAAACACCCGCGCCGACGCAGGAGAGTCACTGAAAAAGTTGGCGTTTACCATGATCTGAAACACATTGACAGGCAAAACCCCCACCCGGTATACATATTTCCAAACGATTTTGTCGACGTTCTCCCGGTGGTGGTCCCCATACCAGTACCCTCGTAAAAGAGCAGCTAACGGCACCAGCGTCACTCCAACCAAACCGATCGTCAGGGTTCGGTCGGAGAGCATGGGCACCACCAGATAGACAAGCACCCCCACCAGGGCGGTCAGTACGATGGTAGGCCAGCGGAAATAGCTTTTCAGCACACCCATATGCTGGCGCCGGATCTGCTGCCGGATGTTCCGGACAAAATCAGCCTGAATGGCCTGCAGCCCCTTCCCCGACCCAAGCTCGGCCCAGGCCCATCGGCTGGCCTCCTCGAACGAAAGACCGGTCTCCATTTTCTGCTCCGTCAGGGTGGCGTAGTGATCGAGCAGTTCGGTCAGCACGTCGTGGTAGTCGATATGCGCCAGTTCCTGCAGATCATAGCGTAATGTCTTCAGCTGGATAGTCGTAAGCGCCATTGGTTATACAGACGGTTTGAGGTTAAGCACCAGGTTCAGGTTATTCAGAAAAGCCGACAGGTCAGCTACGCGACTGGCCGCTTCGGTATGGCCGGTTTTGGTCAGTGAGTAGTATTTGCGGGCGCGGCCTTCAACAACCTGGGTTTCGGTAGTCAGTAAGCCGTCGGCTTCGAGCTTGTGCAGAGCCGGATACAGGGCGCCTTCCGTTATGGTCATCTCGCCCGCCGTCAGCTCCTTTACTTTCTGGGTAATCTCGTAGCCGTACATGCGGTCGCGATCCTCCAGCAGCCGCAGAATCATGACCGATAAGCTACCTTTAAGCAGTTGAGCGTTGTTGCTGTTGTTCATACGACAAACATACAAACGAAAATTATATACCTACAAGTCTTAGGTATAAAAATGGTAAGTGGGGTGCTACCTTTGCGGGAGCAATGAAGACCTACCTCCGCTTACTCTCGTTTGCCAGTCCGCTGGGCCGCTTTCTGACGCCGTTTGTAGCAACGTCGCTCCTGGCCAGTGTATTTGGCGTTTTGAACTTCACCTTACTGATTCCACTGCTCAGCATTCTTTTCGATAAGGTAGACCCGGCCAAGATGCAGGCCTTCCTCAGCCAGCCTGCCCCAGACCTGACCTCCGGGCCCGTCGATTTTTTCCGGTATTATTTTGCGCAGGTGTTCCGCGATTATGGGAAAGTCGGCGCGCTCCAGTTCGTATGCGCGGTTATTGTGGTCTCGGTTCTGTTCAGCAATCTGTTCAAATACCTGTCGGTGCGGCAGCTGGAATCGTTCAAAGCCCGCATGGTAGCCCGTCTGCGCGAAGCGGTCTTCAGCCGGACGCTCGGGCTGCATCTGGGATTCTTCTCGAACGAGCGGAAAGGAAATCTCATTTCGCGGACCACAACCGATGTGCAGGAGGTCGAAAACTCCATTGCCAATACCTTGTCGGCGGCTTCGAAAGAGGTGTTTCTGCTGATTGGCTACATCGTGGCGCTCCTCAGCATATCGGTTAAGCTGACGCTGTTTGCCATTATTGTCATTCCGGTATCGGGCGGCTTCATCGCTACGCTGGTTCGGCGTATGAAACGCGATGCGCAGGCCGGGCAGCAACGGCTGAGCGGGCTGGTGAGCCTGCTCGATGAAACGTTTGGCGGGATGCGCGTCGTGAAAGGGTTTGTGGCCGAAGGGTTTATCCTGGAAAAGTTCAGAGCCGAAAACGAAGGCTACCGACAGGCCGTTCGCTCGCTGGCCAACCGGCGCGAGCTGGCTTCTCCGTTTTCGGAAGTGATGGGCGTGGCGGTAGTTGCCGGGATTCTGCTCTACGGCGGTTCGCTGGTGCTGAGCGGCCAGTCTGACCTGACCGCGGCCGAGTTTATTTCCTACATCGCTATTTTCTCACAGGTGACGCGCCCGGCCAAGGACATCAGCAATGCGTTCAGCGGCTCGCAACGCGGACTGGCCTCGGGCGAACGGGTGCTGGAGCTGATCGATACGGAGCCCGCCGTTCAGGACAAACCCGGCGCCGTAACGCTCAGCGACTTCAGCGACCGGATTTCGGTACAGCAGGTATCCTTTGCCTATAACGCCGATACACAAGTATTGCGCGAGGTTAGCTTCGACCTGCCCAAAGGAAAAACCATTGCCCTGGTCGGGTCGTCGGGCGGGGGTAAATCGACCATTGCCGACCTGATTCCGCGTTTCTACGACCCCACCGCCGGCCGCATCCTGATCGACGGTGTGGATCTCCGCGACTGTACGCTGGCTTCGTTACGCGGCCAGATGGGCATCGTAACCCAGGAGAGTATTCTGTTCAACGACACGATCTTCAACAACATCGCCTTCGGCACGCCCACTACCGAAGCTGCGGTCATGGAAGCGGCCCGGATTGCCAACGCCCACGATTTCATTCTGGCGCAGCCCGACGGCTACCAGACCGTTATCGGCGACCGGGGCGGCAAACTATCGGGCGGACAGCGGCAGCGGATCAGCATTGCCCGCGCTATTCTGAAAAACCCGCCCATTCTGATTCTGGACGAAGCGACGTCGGCCCTCGATACCGAGTCGGAGAAACTGGTGCAGGAAGCCCTGACGCGCCTGATGGCCAACCGGACTACCCTCGTCATTGCGCACCGGCTCAGCACCATTCAGCATGCCGACGAGATTCTGGTCGTTAACCAGGGGCGTATCGTTGAACGCGGGCGCCATACCGAGCTGCTGAGCCTCGACGAAGGATTTTACCGGAAACTCAGCACCATGCAGAGCGTTTAGCCGCGGGCGGGCTTTTGATCGAAAACCGTATCCTAGAGAATACCGAGTTCGGCCAGAATGCGCTCCGTAACCCGCCGGCGACCCGCCAGAAAGGTATCGGGCACCGGCTGGGGGCTTTCGATATTGGTAGCGAAGAAATAAACGTCGTCGCCCTTCTCGACGTAGCCAACGAACCAGCCAATGTCGGGTCCGTCCATCTCGATACCGTCCATGGTCGAAGCCCAGCCCGTTTTGCCATACAGCCGGTGGGTGGGTTGATCGTCCAGCAGCATCACCTTTTTCAGCGTTGCCAGATGGGGTTTCGAGAAGGGCACCTGCCCCGTATAGATACGGCGGAGAAAATCGACCTCTTCTTTGGGGCTAATCCGCGATTTTCCGCGTAGCCAGAACGTGTCGAGGCTGCCAGCCTGAATGTCCATACGGCCGTAGTCGGCTTTTTTCACGAACGACCGCATACGCTGCACCCCGATCTGGCGGGCCAGCGCCTGATAACACGGTACGCAGGATACCTGAAAAGCCTCACGGAGGGTCATGTCCTTATTCAGCACCTCCCGTTCACGCCGGACCCCATCCCACTTCATGATCGTCGCGTCATCGGTAAGCAGCCCGGTTTCGAGTCCGATCAGGGTGTTGATGATCTTGTAGGTCGACGCAGGCAGGAACCCCTGCCGACTGCGCGCGTACCGATAAGCCGTGTATCTGTCTTTTTTCAGATCGTACAGCAGAAACGAGCCGTTTAGCTTTTCGGCCTCGAAAAAACGGCCCAGGTCGGGCCGGTCGATAACGGGTGCGGGAGGCCGGTAGGCACCGGAAACGACCAGGGCCATCAACAGAAAGCGGGTAAGCATGGGCAGGTGGGTGAACGAGCAGACGATCAACTGTAAATAAAGCAAATTAGTCCTTACCACGAGCTTACCCTACCGTCGTTTCTCGGGCTATTTCGGAACACGCCCCGGTCGCAGACGACCTCCCGATAGCCTTCGAATTTGGGCTACGTATATAGGTTACAGACCGTACGTAAAATGACCCGCCAGTGAGCATTCGGTCCGGCTGCTACCGCTTACTCAATAAAATAAGTAAGTCTACATATTTTATAGATCATGCAAAACTGTTTGTCGCCGATCCAGTAATACTGTTGCTTTTCCGATGGGCGGAAAGCTTACTCAACATAACTGGTTCCACTAATGGAAAAATTGTCTCAGACACCGGCCGAGAGGCCATTATCGGTGTTGCCAATTCTCCCTGTATTCTCAGGACGGCGGATGTTTATGCGGTACGTGGGTGTTGCCACGGCAACGGGTGTTGTCATGAGCGCCTGCACCAACACCATTGTTGACCCGCTGGCCGGGCCGGGCGGTGGGTCAACGGCAGGCGCCCGGGCGGGTGACCTGATCGAGCTGGGCTCGGGCGATATCGGCATCCTGAACTATGCCTACGCGCTGGAACAGGCCGAACTGCGTTTTCTGGAGCTGGTCAACGACCGGCCCTATGCGGGCATCAGCCAGAAAGAGCGGCAGGTTTTCCTCGACCTGCGCAATCAGGAAATCACCCACCGCGAGTTTTTCAAGCAGGTACTGGGCAGCTACGCCATCCCTACCCTGACGCTCGATTACAGCAGTGTTGATTTCAACAGTCGCCGGAGTGTGCTGGAGACCGCCAAAAGTTTTGCCGACCTGGCAACGGCGGCCTATAACGGGGCGGGTCAGCTGCTGACGAGTGCTACCAACCTGACCATTAGCGGCAACATTGTATCGGTAGAAGCCCGGCACGCATCCATTATCCGCGAGCTGATCAGTCCGGGTAGCGCCGACTTTGCGGGCGACGACGTTATCGATCCGGTTTCGGGTCTGGAGCGGGCCCTGCTTCCCGAGCAGGTTGTACCGCAGGCATCGCGGTTTATCAAAGAAGTACTCAACACCAGCACCCTGCCAAAACCAATGGCATAAGCCGACCTGACTGTCATGAATTTACAGAATATTATCTCCGAAATAGAAAAAGTTGACGGCGAGGTAGTTGACCGTCTGGCGCACGTATCGCGTCGCAGCATGTTTAACATGATCGGCCGGAAAGCCGCTGCCGTGGCGGCCCCAACGGTGCTGGCTTCTGCCCTGAACAAAGCCTACGGGCAGGCCGCCGGGCTCAACCCCGACATCATCGACGTACTCAATTTTGCCCTCACGCTCGAATACCTGGAGGCTGAGTTCTACAACGTTGGTCTGGACATGCCCGGTCTGATCACAGACAGTGCCGCCCGCATTGCCTTCACGCAGATCCGGAAGCACGAGAACGCACACGTGGCCGTCCTGAAATCGGTACTCGGCAGCGCGGCCATCGCCAAACCCGCTTTTGACTTTACAGCCAAAGGCATGTTCCCGGATATCTTCAAAAACTACCAGACTTACCTGACCGTATCGCAGGCGTTTGAAGATACCGGCGTTCGGGCTTATAAAGGCCAGGCCCCCCGGCTCATGAGCAACGACGCGATCCTGACGGCAGCCCTGCAGATTCACTCGGTCGAAGCGCGGCACGCGGCCAAGGTTCGGGATCTGCGCGGTCAGAAAGGATGGATTACGGGCAACCAGAGCCCAGGTATCCCGCCCCAGGTTTACGCCGGCGACGAAGCCGTTAAACACCTCGAAATATCGGCGCTGCTACCCGGTGTTCCCTACGAGAACGCGACCGAAGCCTGGGACGAAATCCTGACAAAAGAAGAAATCCTGGCCATTGTGAAGCCATTCCTGGCTTAACCGGCGTCTCATAGAAAAAGGCGTTTTACCCGATCGATCAGTCACCACTCGTGCTGCCCGGTTCGGTAAAACGCCTTTTTCGTGTGTGAACAGCCTCAGGGCATGGCTTTGATTTGCTCCATCTCGGCTTTGGCTTTGGCGGTCATTTGTTCGGCATAGGTCCGCAGGGTGCTGTTGCGGCCATATTGCAGATAGGTCGTTGCCAGATCGATGGCGTCCTGCCGCTGGTCGAGCAGCAGCACTTTGAAATTCTTATCGATATCGCTCGTCAGCTTGTCGCTCGATCCGGTCTGCTGCAGCTTCAGGTTCATCGCTTCGATATTGCGGCTCTGCTGCTGCGTAAATGTCTGGTTCGGGCGCGACGGCTTCAGCTGTTTCACCGTGGCGTCGATGGTGTTCATATCCGACTGGGCCGCCGTCAGCAGCGACTGGGCCATTGTTTTCAGCGCCGAATCTTTACCGTTCGCAATCTCCTGCTTCAGCAGGTCCTGCACGCCCTGGTTATGCACCTTGGCCTGGAAAGCATAGTCAAAATCAGGGTCGCCGGTGGCCTGTAGCTTTTTTAGTTTCGCCACCATCTGCTGCATGGGCTGAAGCAGCGTTGCTTTGGCGGGCTCAGGCTGGCTCGCAGCCCGGGCAGCGCCGGTAGACGAAACGGGTTTGGCCTGCGCGCAGGCAGCCAGTGACCCGAGCGATAGGGCGCCAACAAACAGAAGAGCGGCCTGATGGCGGATAGTTTTTTGTACGGTTTTCATAGGAAAAAGCGACGTTGTCAATTTCTCAATACACTAATGAGACCATAAAAAAGCGCAAAGGTTTATCGGGAAACAAAATTGCTGTAACAAACTGTCCCGTTGGCGCTTACTGACTCGCCCTGCCGGCGGAAGCTACCTACTATATAGAGGGGCGCTCCTGCCCGCGACGGCTCATCAGCCAATCGATCCCAGACAGGAACGCCCCTCTCCCCCACGGCACCCGGGCGCGACGGATCGCCACCGCTGCCCTTGGCATTACTTACAACCGTACGATCTCAGCCCCGATGGCGTTGAGCCGGGTGTCGATGTGCTGATACCCGCGATCAATCTGCTCGATGTTGTCGATGATACTGGTTCCCTGGGCCGACAGAGCCGCAATGAGTAAAGCCACCCCGGCCCGGATATCGGGCGATGACATGCGGATGCCTTTCAGCGGCAACTGGCGGTTCAGCCCCACTACAGTAGCCCGGTGTGGATCGCAGAGAATAATCTGCGCGCCCATGTCGATCAGCTTGTCGACGAAGAACAGCCGGCTTTCAAACATTTTCTGGTGGATGAGCAGCGTCCCCTGCGCCTGTACGGCCGTTACGAGCACGATGCTGAGCAGATCGGGCGTAAAACCGGGCCAGGGGGCGTCGGCTACGGTCATCATGCCGCCATCCAGAAAACTTTCGATCTGATAGCGTTCCTGCGCCGGAATAAAGATATCGTCGCCCCGAAACTCCATCTGGATACCGAGCCGCCGGAACGTATCGGGAATAATACCCAGCTGCGGAATCTGACAGTTTTTGATGGTAATTTCAGACTGGGTCATAGCCGCCATCCCGATAAACGAGCCAATCTCGATCATGTCGGGCAGCATGGTATGCTCGGTACCATGCAGTTCCGATACGCCCTCAACGGTCAGCAGGTTCGAGCCAACGCCGGTGATTTTGGCGCCCATCGAGTTCAGCATCTTGCTGAGCTGCTGCAGATATGGCTCGCAGGCCGCGTTGTAGATCGTTGTGATGCCTTCGGCCATAACAGCCGCCATCAGCACATTGGCCGTGCCGGTTACCGAGGCTTCGTCCAGCAGCATATAGGTGCCGCGCAGGTTGCTGGCATCTACCCGGTAATAGCCGCCGTCGTTGGCATCGTAATTGAACTGAGCCCCCAGTTTTTCAAAGCCCAGGAAGTGGGTGTCGAGCCGCCGACGACCGATTTTATCCCCACCAGGACGAGGAATACGGCCTTTCTTGAACCGGGCCAGCATCGGACCGAGCAGCATGACCGATCCCCGCAGCGCGGCTGCTTTGCGTTTGTATTGCTCGGTCTCCAGGTAATCCAGGTTTACATCACTGGCCTGGAACCGGTACGACCCTTCGCCCAGGCTGGTTACCGATACGCCCAGATCGCCCAGCAGCTCGATCAGCTGGTTCACATCGCGGATGCCCGGAATATTATGAATAGTTACCGCTTCTTTGGTCAACAGCACAGCGCAAAGAATCTGCAGGGCTTCATTTTTGGCCCCCTGGGGAACGAGTTCGCCGTTGAGCCGACGCCCACCGGTAATTTGAAAAGATGCCATTATGTAATACTGGGTTATGAGTGGTGAGCGATGAATGAATCTGGTGGCCATGAACAAACACAGAGGAGCCGTATGGCTCCGCTCCTGGCGCATCACTCATCGTTCAGAAATTACCGCCTTCTGCGGTCATTGTTTCGATTGTTGTTTGGTCGCTGCCCGCCCTGGCCCGAGTTGCCATCGCGGTCGTTGCGGTTGCCGAAGTTACGCTGCCCGCCCTGGTTGTTGGGTCGGCTACCCTGATTTCGGTTGGGTCCGCCAAAGTTATTGGGCCGACCGGGGCCGTCGTTGCGGTTGCGGTTGTTCTGGTTGCGGTAGGCGTTGTTGTTTCCACCCCCGCCAATCCGCTGCGGCTGTACCTGATCGCCGGTTCGTTCGCGGGGGGTTGCTTCGACCAGACCCTCTTCCCGAATCAGCTGGATATCGGGGCCCAGCTTTCCGTTCGAGAGCTCCAGCAGACTTTGATAGATGGTTTCGTCTTCGACCGATTCTTTGTTCCAGGCCTGATAAAAAGTACGCATCAGCCGGGTCAGATACGATACGAAGGCCCGGCGTTCTTCGGGTTCTTCGAGCGCGATGGCCTTGGCAATGAGCAGGTCGATATTCCGGCCAAAGTGTTTGAACCGCAGGTGATGGGTATTGTACGGTACCGTTTGCGGCTTCTTCCCCAGGGCTTCTTCCGATGGCGGAGGATACGGGCTGTCGACGTCGAGGGTAAATCCGGACATGATGTACAGGTCGTCCCACAACTTATTGTAGTAATCCTGCCCATCTTTCATATTCGGATGGATTTGCCGCATCAACTCAACCAGGATATGAGCATAGCGCGTACGCTTCTCCCGGTCTTCTATGTTGACCATATTGTCAACTAACTTCTGGATACTACTACCGTATTCTTTCAAGGACGTAGCCGGATTCGTGATAAAGAAAGCAAAAGTACGAAAAACCGCCATCAGTGAACAGCGCTCTTCGGCTACGGTCCATAGGGCAAGACAGGAAACCGTACCTTTGCCAGCTACAACACCGATTCTGATCAACTGTTTACATCTGTCCAACTATATGCGCTCCGATTTGACCGATACGCTCCGGCTCAGTATACCGATTGTGATTGCCCAGCTGGGGGTGGTGCTGATGGGGGTTACCGATAATCTTTTTGTGGGGCGGCTGCTGGGGGCGGTACCGCTGGGCGCTGCCGGCCTGGCCAACTCGCTTTCGTTTCTGATGTCGAGCGTGGGCGTAGGCGGCCTGACGGTGGTGGCCGCGCTGGTCTCGACGGCGCGAAGCCAGAACGACCCGGCCGCGGTAAACCGGCTGTTTCGGGCGGGCCTGCGGGTAGCGGTTCTGCTGAGCTTACTCCTGGGCGGCCTCTCGGCCCTGCTGGCCTACTTTTTCGACCTGTTCGGGCAAACGGCTGAAGTAACCGCGCTGGCCCAGACGTTCATGCTGATTCTGAGTGCATCGCTGCTTCCGCTACTGATTTTTGTGGCCGCCCGGCAACTGTGCGATGGGCTTCGGTACCCGCGCGTAGCTATGGCCATCACGCTGCTGGCACTACTTCTAAACGCCGGGTTCAACTACCTGCTCATTACGGGCGCGGGGCCCTTTCCGGCTATGGGCCTGATGGGGTCAGCCACGGCTACCCTGCTGTCGAGGGTATTTATGGCGGTGGCGATGCTGCTTTATATCTACCGGTCGGGTAAGTTCCGGCCGTTCCTGGAGTCGGCCTATGCGGTACTGCCTACAACCAAAGAGGTATGGACTGTACTGCGGCTGGGCATTCCGGGGGGACTTACGTTCTTTTTTGAGGTAGCTACCTTCTCGCTGGCCGTGGTGATTGTCGGCTGGCTCGGCGAAGACCGGCTGGCCGCCCACCAGATTGCGATCAACATGGCCTCGGTGACCTACATGATGGCCACCGGCATCTCATCGGCGGCTGCCATCCGGGTTGGGGCTGCCGTGGGGCAACGCAGCAGCGCCGGGGTTCGGCGGGCGGGCGTAGCTGCGTTTCTGCTATCGATCGGCTTCATGAGTCTGGCCGCCCTGATCTTCCTGACGGCCAACGAATGGCTGGTGTCGTTATACATCCGCGACAATCCGGCGGTGTCGACCATAGCGGCTACGCTGGTCATCATGGCGGGCTTCTTTCAGCTGTCAGACGGTATTCAGGTTGTGGCCCTGGGCAGCCTGCGGGGTCTGTCAGACGTAAACGTACCGACGCTGATTACACTGTTTGCCTACTGGGTGGTGGCGCTGCCCATGAGTTACGTGCTGGCCTTTCCGTTCGGCCTCGATGCGGTCGGTGTCTGGATCGGTCTGCTGGCCGGGCTGACCCTGGCGGCCATTCTGCTCACCTGGCGGTTCTTCCAGCGGGTACGTCGCCTACCGATGCTGACCGAATCGGCTCCGCGCTAGCGTTACCGCATCGTTTCCAGCAATTCGTCGCGCGTAGGACGGTCGGCGGTGAGGTCGTAGGCAATTCCGTTCCGGTCGAGGTGATCGATGAAGTCGCGATACTGGTCTTTCTCGACTGAGAATACATACCAGTTGGCGTACGGTTCGTTGAAGAGTTCGACCTCGGTAAGCGAAGCCTGTCGTTGCAGGCCCTGGTATTGGGCAGTGTCGAGACTATCCTGTCTGATCAGAAAGTACCACATAAGAAGCTGGATGGCTGGCGTAGAGTAGTAACAAAAACCCCGCGCAACGGTTCGCTGCGCGGGGTTGGTAGCCAGTATTGGCCCTGATTATTTATTAACGGCCAGGATGTAATCGGCCAGTACCAGACCGGCTTCGTTCAGAAACAGGTCTTTCTTTTTCTTGGGCGCATTGGGCGATCCGGTTTCGTCGATCGGTGCCGTCACCTGCGATACTTTGCTGGCAGCGGCCCGCTTCCGCTCGGCTTCTTCCCGCTCTTTCCGGCGTTTGCTCTCGAGGAGCGATACAACCGTGTTCTCCTTGGCTTTCCGGAAGTCGGCCAGATCCTGCGCCAGTTGCTTCAGCTCGGGGTCCGACTTCAGCCGCTGATCGAACCGGGTCCGCAGCCGGGTCAGGATCTTGTCATCGATCCCGCGCGATTGTTCGTAGCGGGTTGCGTTGATCTGATCCCAGGGCAGGGCGCTTGGCTGTGAGCTTTCGCCGTACTCTTCGGCCGAGAATGCCGAGGGGAGTTCAACATCCGGCGTAACGCCCCGATGCTGGGTGCTGCTGCCGTTGATACGGTAGAACTTCTGGATCGTCATTTTCACCTGACCCACCTTCTCGGGCTCTTTGGGCAGCCACTGGTTCAGATCGATCAGCGTTTGTACCGTACCCTTACCAAACGTCTGGCCACCGACAATGATGCCCCGCTTATAATCCTGAATAGCCGCGGCAAAAATTTCCGATGCCGACGCGCTGAACCGGTTTACCAGCACCGCCATCGGACCGTCGTAGAATACCGACCCGCCGTCTTTATCCGAATACACTTCGGTTTCGCCGGTCGATTCTTTAACCTGAACAACCGGGCCTTTCGGAATAAAGAGACCCGTCAGGTCGATGGCTTCGGTCAGCGACCCACCGCCATTATCGCGCAGGTCGATGACGATACCGTCTACTTTCTCGCCTTTCAGCTCTTCAACGAACTTCTTCACGTCGCTGGTCGTGCTGCTGAACCCTTCTTCACGCCGACGGGCACCTTCAAAGTCGCGGTAGAACATCGGAATGTTGATCACACCGATCTTGAACGTACGGCCGTTGTCCGATACTTCGATGGTTTCTTTCTTGGCACGCTGCTCTTCCAGTTTGATTTTCTCACGAACCAGACGGATTTCTTTCGGCGGTGCACCGGCAATCGCATCGGGCGATACGACATGCAGCCGGACTACGGTTCCTTTGGGTCCTTTGATCAGTTTGACCACTTCGTCGACCTGCCAGTTCATGGTGTTGACCATCGGGCCATTATCGCCCTGGGCCACCCCCGCAATCTTGTCGTTGGTTTTCAGCAGGTTGCTCTTAAATGCTGGTCCGCCGGGCAGTACGCTCGTGATTTTGATGTAATCGCCATCTTCCTGCAACATAGCCCCGATTCCTTCCAGCGACTGGCTCATTTCCTGATTGAACCGGTCAGCATTGCTGGGCGATAGGTAGTTGGTATGCGGGTCGAGTGCTTCGGCAAACGAGTTCATGTACAGCTGAAATACCTCGGCGCTCTTGATCCGGTTGATCGCCCGGTCGAGGTTGTTGTAGCGCTGCGTCATGGTAGCCGTTACCGCACTGTCGCTCCGGTTGCCCAGCTTCAGCTCCAGAGCCTGGTTCTTCAGAATTTTACGCCACAGATCATTTTGCTCGTCGACCGATTTTGGCCAGGCCGCTTTTTCGCGGTCGGTGTTGAAGCTTTCGTCGGCGGTAAACGTGAACGGCTTCTTCAGCTGTTCTTTAATGAACGTACTGCGCTCCTGGTAGCGCTTCCGGAATACATTGTACAGATCGTAGGCAGCCGTCAGGTCGCCATTGACGAGGGCGTCGTCGATCTGATACCGGTATTTCTCGAAAGCGGCCACGTCAGACGCCAGCAGGTACGTTTTATTATTATCGACCTCTTTCAGGTAGTTGTCCCATACAACCGACGACAGCGAATCGTTCAGCCGAACTTTCCGGTAGTGGTAGGTCGTCAGCAGTTTAGCCACCAGTGTCTCTACTTTCTCCTGCGACATCGACGGTTTCAGTTCGTCGATGGGGCCGGATGAGACGGTGCGCATGGATGCACTGCCCGGGGTAGACGCTCCCGAAGGCGAATCCGGCTGAAAGCTCAGCATCAGCACGGGTACAAGGGTTACCAGATATTTTTTCATCCGCTTTCGTTGATGAAAAGGTGAACAGCTCAGCGGACGAATTATCTGGTCGTCGGTACGCCCTGTGGTCGGTTCACCTTTTCGCTCATTTATTGTTTAACGATATCCAACAACTCGACGTCAAACACCAGCGTTGATCCGGGTTTGATGTCAGGACCGGCGGCCCGATCCCCATAGGCCAGCTCAGACGGGATGTATAGTTTCCACTTCGAGCCAACCGGCATTAGCTGCAACGCTTCTGTCCAGCCTTTGATTACTTCCGAAACGCCAAACTCGGCGGGCTGACCGCGCTCGACCGAACTGTCGAATACTTTACCGTCGAGCAGTTTACCGGTGTAGTGTACTTTAACCCGATCCGAGGCTGTTGGTTTGGCACCCGTGCCTTCTTTTTCGACTGAATATTGCAGTCCGCTGGCGGTCGTGGTCACACCAGCCTTCGCCTTGTTCTCAGCCAGAAACGCGTTTCCTATTTTCTTGTTCTCGGCCGACTCCTTCATGGCTTCGGCATTCTTGGCGGCAAACTGCTTCTGCTGGAAAGCATTCATCACAGCGCCAGCCTCGTCAATGGTCAACCGGGTTTTTTGTCCTTTTAGCGCGTCTTCCAGTCCCTGCGCCAGCAGCGCGTTATTCAGATCGGTCATGCCCTGCTGCTTTAGGCTCTGCGCCATGAACAGGCCTATGCTATAGCTGATTGAATCACGACTGGAGGTAATGGCACCGGCAGCAGCGGGCCGGGGCGGAGCGGCAGCCGGGCGGGCGGCCGGTTTGGGAGCAGGTTTTTTCGTTTGCGCGGAGGCCGAACCGGCCACAAAAACGGCCGATACCATACCGGCCAACATCCATTGGTTGAACTTCATGCGAACAAGTAACAGGGTGATTGTAACAAAAAGGTATTTATTGGTAAAACACGAACGGATAACGGAAAAGTTTGGCAATGATTGCTTTCCGGGAAATTTTAACCTCCTTTTCAGATCGATTTTGCGTTTGATAAAAGTAGCATTTTTCACGCCAGGCTGCAATCCCGGGCTCGTAAAAATACGCTGAATCGGGACGAACGGTTTTTCGCACGGCCCAGCGGCCTGGCCCAATCGACCGAACGTATCGGAAAAGTCTAATTTACAGGAAGCGAAAACGAGAATTAACACGTTTTTATGAAATTTTAGTCGTACCTTTGCGGCCGAAAAATCAATCGTTTTAACTCATCCCAATACATATGGAATCCGTAAGACCCGACGAGATATCGGCCATTCTGCGCCAGCAATTAGCCGGCACACAGTCAGAAGCTGAACTCGAAGAAGTCGGTACGGTGCTGCAAATCGGCGACGGCGTAGCGCGTATCTACGGCCTCTCGAAAGTGCAGGCCGGCGAATTGCTGTCGTTCGACAATGGGCTTCAGGCTATGGCGCTGAACCTCGAAGAAGATAACGTAGGAGCCGTATTGCTCGGCGACTACTCGGAAGTAAAAGAAGGCGATACCGTTAAGCGCACCGACCAGATTGCCTACGTAAACGTGGGCGATGGTATCCTGGGCCGGGTTGTTAACACCCTCGGTCAGCCTATCGACGGTCTCGGTCCTATTCAGGGCGAGCTGTATCCGATGCCGCTGGAGCGTAAAGCACCGGGCGTAATCTATCGCCAGCCGGTAAACGAACCGCTGCAGACAGGTATCAAAGCTATCGACGCCATGATCCCCATCGGTCGGGGCCAGCGCGAGCTGATCATCGGCGACCGCCAGACGGGTAAAACCGCCGTGGCTGTTGACACGATCATCAACCAGAAAGAATTCTTTGACAAAGGCGAGCCGGTATTCTGTATCTACGTAGCCTGCGGTCAGAAAGCGTCGACCGTGAAGCAGGTAGAGCAGACGCTCCGCAAAGCGGGTGCTATGGACTATACGGTAGTCGTATCGGCCAGTGCCTCTGACCCTTCACCGATGCAGTTCTTTGCTCCGTTTACGGGGGCTGCCATCGGCGAGTACTTCCGCGATACGGGTCGTCCGGCCCTGGTTGTGTATGACGATCTGTCGAAACAGGCCGTTGCTTACCGCGAAGTATCGCTGCTGCTGCGTCGGCCACCAGGACGCGAAGCCTATCCCGGCGACGTATTCTACCTGCACAGCCGTCTGCTGGAGCGGGCCGCCAAAATCAACGCCAACGATGAGATTGCCCGCAACATGAACGACCTGCCCCCTGTCCTGAAGGATAAGGTTAAAGGCGGTGGTTCGCTGACGGCGCTGCCCATCATCGAAACGCAGGCCGGTGACGTATCGGCTTACATCCCGACCAACGTAATCTCGATCACCGACGGTCAGATCTTCCTGGAGTCGAACCTGTTCAACGCCGGTATCCGTCCGGCCATCAACGTAGGTATTTCGGTATCGCGGGTGGGTGGTAACGCGCAGATCAAGTCGATGAAGAAAGTGGCTGGTACGCTGAAACTCGACCAGGCTCAGTTCCGCGAGCTCGAAGCGTTTGCCAAATTCGGTTCTGACCTCGATGCCTCAACCAAACTGACCATCGAACGTGGTCGGCGGAACCAGGAGATCCTGAAGCAGCCGCAGTACTCGCCGGTGAAGGTAGAGCAGCAGGTTGCCATCATCTACGCATCGATTAACGGTATGATGGATAAGGTGCCGGTCAGCAAAGTAAAAACCTTTGAAGGCGAATTTGCCGCCGTGCTGGACGCTCAGTACCCCAACGTACTGGCCGACCTGCGGGCTGGCAAACTGACCGACGAAGCCACCGCTGCCATCAAGAAAGTAGCAGCCGATCTGTCGGCAAATTATTAATCTGGGTTTACGGTCTTCAGTTTTCGGTTTATGATTAACGGCCCGCTGGTCGGCCATCGTAAACCGAAAACTGTTCACTGAATACCGCTCACTGAACTATGGCATCTCTAAAAGAAGTACGCAACCGGATAGCGTCGGTCAACTCGACCCAGCAGATTACCAAAGCCATGAAAATGGTGGCGGCTGCCAAGCTACGTCGGGCGCAGGACAATATTACGCAGTTGCGGCCTTACGCCCAGAAGCTGAGCCAGATGCTGGGCACGGTATCGGCCGGGGCCGAAACGGCGTCAGATAGCCCGTACAAGCAGGCACGTCCTGTTGAGCGGGTGCTGTTGATTGTCGTTACCTCAGACCGCGGGCTGTGTGGCGCGTTTAACACCAACGCCGTAAAAGGCGCGTTGACGCTGCTCGATCAGAAGTATGCAGCCCAGGCTCGTTCGGGTAATGTAGAGATCATGGCGATCGGGAAGAAAGGCGCCGAAGCATTTCAGCGCCGGGGCTTCCGGGTCAACACGACGCACGTCAACACCTTTGGGTCGCTGAATTTCGGAACGGTGAAAATAGCCGCCGAAGAAGCCATGGACGGTTTTGCCGCCGGACGCTACGACGCCGTAGAGATTATCTACAACGAATTTAAAAACGCGGCTGTCCAGATCGTACGGGCCGAGCAGATGTTGCCCATCGTAGCAACGCCCCCGGCAGCCGGTGCGGCCGCTGCCATCAACTACACCTTTGAGCCATCGGAAGAGGAGATCGTTACCGAACTGATTCCCAAGACGCTCAAAACGCAGCTGTACAAAGCCGTTCTGGACTCCAACGCTTCAGAGCACGGGGCGCGGATGACGGCCATGGACAAGGCGACCGACAACGCCGGTGAGTTGTTGAAAGAGCTGAAGCTGGTTTACAACCGAACCCGCCAGGCCGCCATCACGACCGAAATTCTCGAAATCGTGGGTGGTGCCGAAGCGCTGGCCAATGCCTAAGCCACTTCCATTCCGGTTCCATAAAAAAAAGACCCTGCTGGTAAACGGCAGGGTCTTTTTTTGGGTCCTGTATAAAGTAGACCGTTATTGAACATCGGCGGCAAACGAGACGTACTACCCGGCTTCTTTTCTGCAACGAAATGGCCGGCCGGCACGTACCGTAATCGTGGATGTAACCGCGCCCGACGTCACCGGCTGTTCATTTATAACAGTAGCCGGCAGAACGCCTTGTTACCTGCTGATTATCAACATATTGACGGACAATCAGGAACAAATAAAGCGCATCATTTCCGGAACCAATACCAGGGCCATTTAGTTATTTAGATGTCACATACGAACAACACAATCCAGTGCGTTTAGTAGTTGGTTTGACACCGCTTAACGATACAAAAACTCATGAAACTCAAAGGCATAATCAGCAGTCTGTTCGTCGTCGGTACGCTGGCGTCCTGCGCCCCGGCCATTACGGTCAAGTACGATTACGACCCCAAAGTGAACGTTCGTCAGTTCACGACCTACCGCATCGAAGCCGACCGGCAGCGCAATGCCGACCCGATTGTGGGGAGCAACCTGAACCAGCGCCGGATTGCCGACGCGCTCGACCAGTCGCTCAAAGCTCGCGGTTACAAACCCGTCACCCAGGGCGAAGCCGATCTGGTTGTCCGGTTCTTTACCGACGCCCGCGACCGGCAGCAAATTCAGTCGAACAACACCATGAGCCCCTGGGGCTGGGGTTGGGGCGGCTGGGGCATGCCAAACCAGGTTTACTCCCGGCAGTATGAAGAAAACCGGGTGGTGATCAACGTCATCGACGCCCGTACCAACGACATCGTATGGCAGGGATGGGCAACGGGTCAGCTTAACAACCGGAACAAAGAGCGCGACCGCGATCAGGCGTTCCGCGAGACGGTGACCAGCATCATGAAGAACTTCCCCGAGAGTGCCGGACAGGACTACGGAGCGGCTCGCTAACCAGGCATATACCCTCCATTGAAAAGTCTGCAACTTTAATAGGTTGCAGACTTTTTTTGTGGTGACCTTTCATGAATTTTTGGTCATAAGGGTGTTATGTCTGCCGTAAATCGAGGAGTTGTGTATTCGCTTTTGACAGTCGTGTTGGTGCTGCTGATGGGCATTGCGGGCCTGCTTGCGGTTGCTTACTACCGTCATCAGCGGCTGGCCGACGAGACGACCGATCTCAGACGTAACCTAACCCAGCAGCAGGGACAGATCAAAACCCTTCAGGAACGCCTGCAGGATTGCGATACCAATTCGTCAGAAGCCCCTGTCGACACCTCCTGGGGGTATGTACCCAAAGCAGATTCTCTGGATGTGCTTCGGCAGGTGTCATGGACCATGCAGTGAACGTTCTCTCAATATAGATGCAGTAAATATCCTCTCAATATATTCATCCATGCCAGCTTATATGACACCATCCACACACTAATCTGGCAAGTACGTTACGAAAAAGCCCCCTGACTCAGGAGGCTTTTTTTTGTATCCTAATGCAACGATTCTTCCGGCATTCGGTTACGGACCGGCCGGGCGCAACAGCCAGCCGGTTTGCCCGTTTGGTCGCCGTACGAGCTGAAACGAGCCCGTTGTGGCCAGTACCTCCAGCGGGGTGCCGGCAGCCAGCGTATCGATCGTAGCCGCCGACGCATCCGCCGTATCGAGCAGGTTACCCGGCGTAGTCAGGCGCAGGCTCCGCAGCGGCCGTCTGACGGGTTCGGTAGCCTTGCTGGTTACATAACCCACCAGACCGTCGGGCAGCTCGACCCGTAGCCAGGCCTGCGTACCACCTACTATTACCGCCCCGGCCTCTCTGGCTACCTCACGCAGTACGGGCGAGTCGCTGGTGGGAGACAGACGCACCGTCGACCGGGCTACCGATACCCGAACTGAATCGCCCAGCCGGGCATCGTCGAGCAGGACCTGCCGGGCCGGACCCCGCCCCAGCCGGATAAACGGAAGCGGATCAGTGGCACCTTCGCTAAATCCGTAAATGCCAAAATGCAGGTGTGGGCCCGTAGTACGGGCGTCTCCCGTGTTCCCCACAAACCCGATTGTATCCCCTACCGACACGCGCTGCCCGTTGGTCACATGCCAGCGGTCGAGGTGGGCGTAGTAGAGCCGTATATTCCGTTCGTTGTCGGTCAGGAAAGCCACGTTTCCGCCCAGGCTATTGGTGCCAACGCCCGTAACCACACCATCGACGGCAGCCACGGCGGGAGTTCCGCGGGGGGCGAAGATGTCGACCCCTTCGTGTCGCCGGCGACCGGCATCGCGCGACGCCCCGAAGAAACTGCTGATCTGTCGGCTGTCGCGGCCCTGTACCGGAAAACTCAAGGCCGGCTCGCGGGTAATCGATACCGTATAACGCCCGGTCCGGAGCAGTTCAGGCTGTATCCGAATCAGGTAAGTCTGGGTTTTACGAGGCTCCCAGGCCAGTACGTTCGTATCGGCTTTGGAGCTGGCTACCAGACTGGTCCGATTGCGGGAATCGAGCGCGAATATGTCGATGAACACCTGCGTGTCGGAACGGCCCTGCGTTTCTACCCGCACCAGCATCCGATCGCCCCGCTGGACATCGATCCGGTACCCAACCGCAAATGCCCTGGAAGCCGAAAAGTAGCCGCTTTCCCGGTACGGCACCGTAATCCGAAGCGAGTCGGTCAGGGCCCGTTCGCCAGCCGTTATCCAGTCGGTACCGAGGGCGGTTTTATCGAGTTTAGCCGTTTTGAGCGACTGTCCATACTGATCATGAAGCGAGGATGGCCGGAACAGACTGGCTGTAGGTCCTACGCCGGTACACGCCCCCAAACACCCCGCCAGCAGGGGGGCCAGCCAATAACGAGATACAAGTTTATTTATCATACTATGCCTATAGTAGCAAACGAATTTTACACCGCCCGTATTTTCCACGGGTCCGGCAATGCGCCGGTACCGGTAAATAGCTACCGGCTTCCTTACGGATTATAGGGTGAACAAAGAAAAATCAAGTATGTTGATAGGCATTATATGTAAACAGCATACGTTATGGAAAGCCAGGCTAAACTGGCGGGTCACGCGGCCCACCCTATCCTAATCGTTTTTCCGCTGGGCCTACTGGCAACGGCGGTTCTTTTCGACGTGGTTTATCTGCTAACCGACAATTCGGTGTTTGCACTGGTAGCGTACTGGATGGTGGTAGCGGGCCTGCTGGGCGGGGTGGCTGCGGCTCTGCCCGGCTGGATCGACTGGCTGGCTATTCCGGGCGGCACCCGCGCCAAGCGCATCGGTTTGCTGCATGGCGTAGGCAACGTGGTTGTCCTGCTACTGTTCGCCGTCAGCTGGCTGTTCCGGCGCGACGAAGCGGGCCACGTACCGTCGGTCGTAGCCATGAGCCTTTCCTTCGTTGCCTTTGCCCTGGCCGGGGTAACGGGCTGGATGGGCAGTGAGCTGGTGGAGCGGCTGGGTGTTGGTGTCGACGATGGCGCGCACCTCAACGCGCCCAATTCGCTATCGGGTCGGCCGGCTACGGATATAGATGGAAAAGGGGGGCGGGTTACCGACCCGCGAAGTCATCAGCGGTTTGCCTAGGCCTTTTGGCTTCGTTTGGTGAGGTAGTAAACCGGAATACCCAATCCCGCAATCAGCAGGCCCATGCCGGTATTGAACGTCTTCGTATACAGCAGAATTACACAGATAAGCAGCGTAGCGCCAATGTACAGAGCTGGCACGATCGGGTATCCGAATGCCCGGTAGGGTCGCTCGGCGCTGGGCTCGGTACGCCGGAGCCGAAACAGCCCGGCAATGGTGATCATGTAAAATATCAGCGACGCGAACGTACAGTAGTCGAGCAGATCACCGTACTTACCCGACAAACACAGCAGCGACCCCCAGATACACTGGTACCAGAGCGCTTTACCAGGTACCGAGTTACGGTTCAGTTCGGCCCCCTGCTTTAGAAACAGGCCGTCCTTCGCCATGGCGTAATACAGGCGCGCTCCGGCCAGAATCAGCCCGTTGTTACAGCCGAAGGTCGAAATCATGATCAGCACGGCCATGATGGCCACAGCCACGTTACCAAACAGCGTCGAAACGGCCGCCGTAGCCACCCGGTCGGCTTCGGCAAACTGGATACCGCGCCCGACGATGTCCGTAGCCAGGGGAGAGCCTTTGAGGGGCAACAGCGATAGGTACGAGACGTTGGCCAGGAAGTAGATAACGGTTACGATCACCGTTCCGAAGAACAGGGCCAGCGGAATATTCCGGCGGGGGTTCTTGATCTCGCCCGCAATGAACGTTACGTTATTCCAGGCGTCGGCCGAGAAGAGCGATCCAATCATTGACGTACCGAAAGCCAGCAGCAGCGCCATGCCAGTCAGCGGCAGCACCTCGCCGGTAGCCGTGGCTGTACTGGCCTCCCAGGCATTTTCGAGGTTGGTACCCAGCAAACCCGTACTCAGGCCCAGCGTAATGCCCACTACGATTAACCCGACCAGGGCCAGTAGTTTGGCCGAGGTGAATACATTCTGAATCAGCTTACCGCTCTGCACCCCCCGGCTGTTGAGCCAGGTCAGCAGCACCAGGCTGGCAATGGCAAACAGCGACCCCGCCGAAATCTTGATCGGCCCGAGTACCAGCAACACGTTGTCGGGGCTAAGTGCCGGAATAAATACCGCAGTATATTTCGTGAACGCTACGGCTACAGCCGCTATGGTGCCGGTCTGAATGACGGTGAAGACCGTCCAGCCGTAAACAAACCCCGTCAGCGAGCCAAACGCCCGCTGGATGTAGATGTACTGACCACCCGCTTTGGGCATCATACCGGCCAACTCACCGTAACTCAGCGCTGCCGCTACCGTCAACACCCCCGTCAGCACCCAAAGCATGAGCAGCCAGCCCGACGACCCCAGGTTGCGGGCCATGTCGGCGGTAACGATAAACACCCCCGAACCGATCATGGAGCCGGAAACGATAAGTGTTGAATCAAGCAGGCTCAGCGAGCGTTTAAAATCGGTCTTCTCTTCGGTCAGGAGTTGTTCGGCCATGCGTCAGGGGTGATAAGTGTTACAAGAAGCATCGCAACCGCCGAAAAAGCAAGTTGTCTGAACAGGATGGGTCCTATCGGGTTAGTATGTACCGGCGAACCGCTGGCCATTCTGTCGACCTATGCTTGCTCAACCAGTCACGAACAATACCGTATACAACGCCGACCGCGACATCTGGTGGGATCCCGATGAGTTGTTTTTCATGCTCGAAACCTCCGTCAATCCCGCTCGTATGGGCTACTTCCGGCGTATTCTTCAGCAACAGCAGGTGCCCATCAAACACGCCACCCTACTCGATGTAGGTTGTGGGGGCGGTATCCTGGCCGAAGCCTTTACGCAGATGGGTATGCAGGTGGTAGGCATCGACCCCTCGGCTTCGGCCATCGATACGGCGCGCCATCATGCCAGCCAGCAACAGCTTCCCATTACGTATGTGGTTGGCGAAGGAGAGCGACTTCCTTTTGCCGATGCGTCTTTCGATTATGTCAGCTGCTGCGACGTCCTTGAGCACGTCCGCGATGTCGATACGGTCATCCGCGAGATCAGCCGGGTGCTGAAACCGGGCGGCCTTTTTTTCTACGACACCGTGAACCGAACGTGGCTGAGCTGGCTCTTCCTGATCAAAATTGCGCAGGACTGGCCGCGCTGGTCGTTCATGCAGCCCGATCAGCATCGCTACGACCGCTTTATTACCCCCGCTGAGCTCAGCCAGACCCTTAAGCAGGTCGGCCTGGTCAACCAACAAACCCGCGGCATGGTAGCCGACTACAACGTACTCAAAACACTCTATTACCTTCGTCAGCGCACAGCCGGCCGCTGGACATTCCGCCAGCTGGGCGAACGCATGAAGATGCGCGAAGGCCGCGACACCAGCCTCTGCTACATGGGCTGGGGCCGTAAGCAGGCTCACTAACAGCCTTAGCATCCTGATTCCGTGGTCCGTTTCCGTGGTCCGTGAGGACACGGACCACGGAAACGGACCAGCCACGTTGACTACCGGACTTCTACTTCATCGATGGCTAGCTGAGCGGGCTTTCCGGGGTTGCGGAGACCGGCCGGTACGGTGCCGACATTGCGGGCTACCACCCGGACGTAACGGGCCGTGGTCGGGGCAAATTCGAAAGGAAGGCGCGCAAAACCCCGCTTGCCGCCCTCTGCCGCGTTGGTCTTGCTGGTCAACACCGGCCGGAACGTCTTTCCATCATCCGAAACGGCAATGTCTACCTGCCGGGGAAGGCATATGTTGCGGGCCGTGTATTTCAGAAAACCGATCTGTACACTTTGTACTGGCTGCGCCTGCCCGAGATCGATAACCATCCCGAAATCGCCGGCAAACGAGACAACATCGGCCACTTCGTAGCCACCCATACCGCCTGTCTTGCCGTCGGTCAGCATAGCTCCTTTGTCCGGGCGACCCGTTGTCGGTGCGTTCAGGTGCGTATACGACTTCCCCGTCGCCAGCGAGACAATGAACTCTTTCTGGACTTTAGCCAACTGACTCAGCGGTTTCTGATCGGCGAACGCAGCGGCCCGCAGGGAGGTGTTTTTGTCGAGCAACAGCGGCTTCTCGTAGCGGGGCGACTCGCCAGAGGGTATGCTGCCATCCAGCGTGTACCGAATGGCCGAACTGAGTGCATTGGCCGCCATGGCCACCTCCACTCGTCCGTCGGCCGTAGGTTTGGCTGTGAAAGCGGGGTCGTAGACCGTTCGCGAGTAGTTGACCCGCAACCGGTCGAGCCGGTCGAAATAAGCCGGGAGCCGCCGGGAGAAATCGTCGTAATTTTTCAGCGCCAGTGGCGTCCAGGCTACTTCGGCCAGCGCGGCTGCGCGGGGCCAGACCATATACTCGACCTGGGCCGCCGTCGGCAGGTATTCTGCCCAGACATTTCCCTGCACACCCAGGATGTATTTTTGCTGATCGGGTGTCAGCTCAGCGGCCGTTGGGTTGTAGCCATACACCATCGACAGGGGCAAGATGCCGCCAAAGCCCATGGGCTCCTGAGCCGGGTCACCCTGCAGGTGATCCAGATAACAGAACGCGCCGGGTGTCATGATGACGTCGTGCCGCTGACGGGCCGCTTCGATACCGCCTTTCGTACCACGCCAGCTCATAACGGTCGCGTTCGGCGACAGCCCGCCCTCCAGAATTTCGTCCCAGCCGATGATCCGCCGACCCTTACCCGTTACGAACTTATCGATGCGGGTAATGAACCAGCTTTGCAGCTCATTCTCGTTTTTCAGCCCTTCGCGCCGGATCAGCTGCTGACAAAACGCACTTTTGCGCCAGGCGTCCTTCGGGCACTCATCGCCCCCGATGTGAATGTATTTGCCGGGAAACAGATCCATTACTTCGGTCAGCACATGCTGTAGAAAGGTGAACGTTTGTTCCGTAGGGCAGAAAACATCCGTAAACACCCCCCACTTGGTTGCCGGTGTATAGGGGCCCGGCGCGCACGCCAGCTCCGGATAAGCGGCCAGGGCGGCCAGGGCATGACCCGGCATTTCGATTTCCGGCACCACCGTAATCTGTCTGGTAGCGGCATAGCGAACTACCTCCCGCACTTCATCCTGGGTATAAAAACCGCCGTAGGGCTTTCCGTCGAACACCTGCGGGTCATAATCGTCATAATGTCCCACGATCGTCTCGCGTCGCTGCGCCCCAACCTGCGTCAGCTTCGGGTATTTCTTAATTTCGATGCGCCAGCCCTGGTCGTCGGTCAGGTGCCAGTGGAAGGTATTGAACTTGTGCAGGGCCATCAGGTCGATATACCGCTTCACGAACGAGACCGGGAAGAAATGCCGGCTGACGTCGAGATGGAGGCCCCGATATACGTACCGCGGACGGTCCTGAATGCGGCAGGCGGGCATCCGCAGCGACGGTTCGGCCGAGCCGCCAGCCGTTATTTTCGGTTGCAGAACATCGGGCGGCAGGAGCTGGTACAACGTCTGTACGGCGTAGAAAAACCCTTTGGGGCCGGTGGCTTCGATGGTTACCAGCCGGTCGGTGGCATCGATACGATAGCCTTCTTCGCCCAGGGTCGTATCGGTGACGGGCGCAAAGCGGATCAGGTTGCCCGACCCGGCAGCCGACGGGTTCAGGTCCCGAACCGATACGCCCAGCCCTGTGCTGCGGTTGATGGTATTGGCGAATGTATCGACAATGGCTTTCAGGCCAGCCTCTGATACCGGCACCTGGATACTGGTAGACCGACTGATGACAAAATCACCCGCCCGCGGTTCGAGCTGAGCCGGACGCGGAATAATAGAGTATCGTTCCAGCGCCTGCCCGTAGCTTAACCAGGGCATCAGAAATAAGCCAAAAAAGAGAAAAATGGGACGCAATTGCATAAGGTTTTTTGATTCGGCCAAAAATACGGGTTTTCTTGCCATGCCTAAGTCAACGATTTACCTTTGCTTTTGATGATGCGTCTGCTTTTTATTTTGTTTTTTACCGCCACAATCAGCTCGTTTGCGCAACCCAGCCATACCGATGAACCTGCCTACCTGACTACGCCAGCCCTGGCTGCTCCGGAAACCCATCATTACGCCATCGAAATTGCCGGTATCCGCGTGGGTACGATGACAGCCACTCGTCAGCCCCAGGCCAACGATCGCACGACCTATACGCTGATCAGCGATGTGAAGGTGCGGCTGCTCGTCTATACGATCAAAATCTATTATAAAGTCATCAACGAGTTTGACGGTAAGAAACTCATGCTGTCGACGGTAGAGGCTACTACCAACCGGGGCAATTACAGCTCCCGCACCGAATGGAAAGGCGATCATTATGACATTGTAGCCAATCAGTACAAATACGACCACAAAGGCACCGAACGGAATACTATTGATTTTACAACATCATCGTTGTACTTTTACGATCCAGGCACTAGAAATCGGGTGTATTCAGAGTATTTCGGCGATTATTTTATGGTTGCGCCGGGGAAACCGGGCCAGTACAATGCCCAGTTCAACGATCGCGAAGACGAATACATCTACGAAGGCGGACGCCTGGTACGCGTCATCAAGCATAACGCCATTAAGAATTTTGTAATGCGGCTGCTGGATTAGTCAGCGGGGACAGAAAAGGAGGGAGAAGCCGCCGGGTACCGACCATCGCATTGTGTGCGAACGTGTCGACGAGCATATCCATCCGTAACGCTGTCGTTCATGACTAACCGTCTACTCCTGGCAGCCGGACTTGGCTGTTTGTTCTGCAAACTCCCCGTTCTGGCTCAATCCTCCACCAACAGTCTGGCTCGTAACGCCGACGCCATTACCACCCTCCTATCGGAACCGGTCGATTTTTGTGGCGAAAGCCTGCCCGTCGATCAACCGGCTGTTACCCACCGCTGGCGCCGGATGCTGAGCCGTCAGGCCGCCCTGGCCAGTAGCCTGGTTGTGCTGAAGCGACGGGCACAGGCGGTTTTTCCGCTGATCGAGCCAATCCTCAAACAATACCGGATTCCGTCCGATTTCAAGTACCTGCCGTTGCTGGAGAGCGCCGTGACCAACCGGGCCGTGTCGCGCCGGGGTGCTGCCGGCTTCTGGCAATTGATGCCCCATACGGCTCAGTCGCTGGGCCTGCGCGTGTCGGGCCGGACAGACGAGCGTTTCAACCTTCAGAAAGCGACGCACGCAGCCTGCCGCTATATTCGTCAGCTATATCAGCAGCTGGGGTCGTGGATGCTGACCGCTTCGGCCTATAACGCAGGGCCGAGCTACATCCAGCAGCTCAGTCGCCAGCACCCCGATACGCACCCCATGGCGCTGCCGTACCGGGCCGCCGAAACCAAAGCCTACCTCTATCAGGCTGTTGCGGTAAAGGAGTTGATTACGCGCCCCGAGGCCTATAGAGACCACCTGAGCAACCAGCACTTCGCGATGCTGACCAGTCAGATACCAGCCACTTTATCATTAATCGAACAGCAGGCCATTCTGGCTTCTTTAGCCAGTCAGGAAACCGCCCCACCCGCTTTGGGCAGCCCGGCGTTCGTGACGGACTCAACCCTGGCGGTTGTTCTGCTAACGGACGAAGAAGATGAAGTGCCAGCCCCGTCGACCGTAGCAGAGCATATTCCGTCGACGGTGACTGCCCACCCGGCTGTTGATGCGATCGGCCCAGGTCGCCTGGCGACGCGAAGTCTGAGCGAGGGGCCCTTATCAGAAGGGCAGCTGTGTGTGTTTCAGGTCATACAACCCCTCACGCTCAATGGATGGACCTTCGCCGTCGGCGACCTGATTCACGCGCATGTTGAACTGATCAACACCACATCGGGACAGGTCTTTCTGCGAACCGACCGACTTATAACAGCCCAAACTCAGGAGACGATTCCCTTACGAATGATCGCGACCGGCGAGCCGCACCATCCGGGTGTCCCACTCCCACCGCGACTCGATGGCTGGGGCCTGAACTGGGAAGTGCTTTGAATCCCCACGCTGCCCGTGGTCGCAGACCCGGGTAGTGGTCAGCAGCGAGAATACGAGTATAGCTCAGACCTGCAATCCCTGCCCGTGGTCGCAGACCCGGACAGTGGTGAGCAACGAGAATACGCTTCCGGAGCAGGGCATAGCCTGTATTGGTGGCTTTAACCCACGGTCCGGGTCTGCGACCACGGATAGGGGTTAGATTACGCGCGGGCCCTGACGATTTATTTCGGAGATGTAGGCTTCGCTGGTGATGCCTACGCCCAGGAACGCCTGTTGCATGGCTGCTCCGACGCGGCTGGCGGTTTCAGCATCGCGGCTAAGAGCGAACATCGACGGACCCGAGCCGGAAATACTGCACCCCAGCGCGCCACTCTCCAGAGCCGCCTGCTTGGCTTCGTTGAATTCAGGAATCAGAATGGCCCGCACGGGCTCGATAATCACATCGACCAGCGACCGGCTGATCAGATCATAGTCGGGCGTCATCAGACCGGCAATCAGACCGGCCACATTACCCATCTGCGTAATGGTGTTCTTGAGCGAAACCTCGTTTTTGAGGATGAACCGGGCGTCTTTGGTATTGACCTCAATATCGGGGTGAACGAGCGTACAGAAAAGGTTAGCCGTCGTATCGATGCGGATCACATCCAGCGGCTGATAACTTCTGACCACCACAAACCCGCCCAGCAGCGACGGCCCTACATTGTCGGCATGGGCCGATCCGCAGGCAATTCGCTCGCCTTCCATAGCGAACGGGATCAGCTGACGGGTAGTAAGCGGCCGGTCCAGCAGCTCGTTGATCGCAAACACCCCCGCTACGGCGCTGGCGGCACTGGAGCCCAGCCCGCTACCCAGCGGCATCTGCTTGTACAGGACCGCATCGACCCCTACGTCCGTTCGGCCAATGTGCTGCAGGTAGCTCTGAATGGCGATACCGGCCGTATTTCGATGGGCTTCGCGAGGCAGTCGGCCGTCGTCGCCGATGATGTCGGTGATGGTAACGCCCGGTTCCTCGCGCAGGGTGAGGGTGATCTTATCACCGGGGTTGTCGACGGCGAACCCGAATATATCGAACCCGCAGGCTACATTGGCGACCGTGGCCGGGGCAAAGACGTTGATTGACTTCACGATGGGATATGCAAGAAAGGGGCAAGATTAGCGATTTCGGCCCGGAAACGCAACACGAAGCCGGTGAGTCGAGGCTTCCCAACACCATTACCTTCTTTATCGCTAGAATTAATTGATCAATTCTGAACAATAGCCGCTTACGAGCCAGGCCGCTCGCTCAGCAGCCTCGTCCGCTCCTCGCTGGTCAGGCCGTACAACTCAGCCATCAACTCGTCCAGCGCCTGCTCCGGTGCGGAGATATCGGCCTTCGGGTCGTTGCGCAGCATGGTCCGAATGGTCTCGACCAGGGTTTCGACCTGCGCCAGCTGAGTTTCTGAAGCCGGCGGTACCGGCAACTGCGCCAGCCATTCGGGGCTTACGATGCCTTTTTGGCTACGGAGCATAAACTGTGCCACCCGGGAGTTCAGCACAGCCAGCACGTAAGCACTGGCAGGCACCACCAGCGTGGTCTTATGTCCCGAATACATACCCGCTTCGGCCCATGTGGCCACCAGCCCCTGTCCGTACGGGGCTACCACCAGGTGCGGCTGATCATGAACCGAGTCATATTCAGGCAGGTCGGGCAGTTCGTACCAGGCATAGGCACCCGCCCGTCGCCCTTTCCAGCTCCCTTTCAACCCCTCCGGTTTAGGCATGAGTCGCTCTTTATAGGTTTCGAGATGCGCCAGAACAGCCGGATACTGGCCAATATCAACACCCCGGCGGGTCGCGATCAGGTAGGTGGCGGGAGGCAGTGGCTGATAAGGCCGCAGGTTTCGATCGGCCAGATAGGGTCGGATCAGTTCGGCCGAGCGGGGATCGTCGGCCAGGAGCCGGTTCCGGGTAGTCGCATCGATCACGAAGGCGCGGTCGAAACCCGTTCGCAGGCCGGCAAACAGCGACTCGTCCAGATAAGCCCCCAGCGGTTGACCCAGGCTGCTAAGCCGGATCAGCAGGGCCTGCCGGGTCGAATCGGTCAATTGCCAGCCCGCATCGGAAAGCGTATCCAACCGTACAGAAAACGCATGGCGCGCCAGATAATCTCCCAGGTTAGACACGCCCGTATCCACACGCGCGCCCCGGAAGGTTTCAGAAGCCGGCGCCTGCCGAACCGTAAGCAGGCTCATGTCAGCTGTCAGGCCGGGCAGTTCTACCACCTCTTCAATCGCTTTGGTCCGGAGCCAGGTGCGCAGTGGCAGAGCCGCATCGGACTCCATCCAGGCAGCAGGCAGGGCGTAGACCAGCCAGCCGTTCGGACGCAGGAGCGTCAGCCCGCGTTCGACGTATAGCTGATACTGGCTGGCCCGGCTGGTGTAGGTATTGGGGTAGGTCTTCCTGAACAGCGAGCGCCCGTCGCCCGACTCGTCCGGCCGACCGGTTGGGGGCTCACCGATCACCAGGTCAAACCCCACAAAAGTGCCTCCCTCATCGAGCACCGCCGGCCACCCGAACCGCCAGTCGAACCCCTGCCGATAGAAGGTCTGCTTCTGCTGATAAGCCTGCTTTTTACGGGTAAGCTGTTCGGTCAGGCCCTGTACGGCATCGTCCGGAGTTACGAAATCGAACGTTTGGGTAGCCTGGGCCAGCCGGGTTTCGAGCTGCCGGATGTCGGCGTATTCTTTCTGGTCGACAAGGGCCAGCTGCTCGGTCAGCTCCCGAAACTGCCGGAGCCGTAGGCGGAGCTGGTCTTTCCGGATCGGGTCGGCTTCCAGCCTGAAGGCGTCAACGTCGTGTCGGTATTGTTGCCAGGCCACCGGAAACCGATCGCGGAGCAGCTGGCTGCGTACGCTCTCTACCCGAAAATCAGTCGCAAACCGGCTCACCAGCGCGTTGCCGTGCCAGATGACCGTATCCAGATTGGGGATGGGTTCGAGCCACTCGCCGGCGGGCTCGCTCATCAGCGTAGTCGACACCAGCGAAGCGCCGTTGGCACGACTGGCTTCGGTAATCGGCAGCGCAGCCGGTATGATGACGTAGCTGTGCCGCAGCAGTTCGACAGACAGCCGCAGCCGGGTTGCCAGCACCGACCGAATACGGCTATCGACGCCCAGCAGGCACTGCGTCAGCAGCGTTTGTTTTTCCCGGAAGATAGCCTCCTGAACGCGCTGAATTTCAGAATGTCGTAGGCTTTGCGTCGCGCCGGCCGACCGCGCCCCGCCGATTCCCGTCGGGCCAGGCTGGGGCACCTGATAGCGAAACAGTTCGCCACTGGCATCGGCCATGATCAGCTCGGTATCGGCAACGGTTATGTCATACTGGCTCAGTCGCCGGCCAGCCGGATCGATCAGGATGCCCAGCTCCGCTTTGAGCGCCACCAGCTCGTTCAGGGCCGCTGCGAGCCAGCGCCCACTGCCCGCGGCCGGATCGACCAGCCGCACCCGGTTCACCAGTGCGTTGGCTTCGCTGAGATCGACCTCTTTCAGCCGATCGGCCAGCGAGGCCACCTCCGTGCAACCCCATCCAAACTGCTCGTTGAAGCGGCTGATGAGCAGCTTGCGAATCGTTTGCCCCACCAGATAGTCTACGGTCGGGTTGGGGACCAGCGGTGGCTGGCCAGCTTCGGCACTGAAGCGTTCGAACAGGTCGTTCAGCGTAGCCGGGCTGATCAGCGACTTGTTTTCGGGCAGCACCCCCGCTGGTCCGTCGGCCAGGAAATCGTATGCATTCAGGAACGACAGCAGGTACTGAAGCAGAGGCAGTTGCCCCGTCAGTCGGTTGCCCTGCTGATCGGTCAGGATGGTCTGTCCGAACAGGGGCAGTTCCGGCTGGCCGGTCAGCGCGCCGATGCGAAGTCCCTGCCGTTCGGCCTCCGTGGGCTCCACCCAGCCGCTGTTCAGGTACGGCACCGGCCCGTAGCGCGCGGCCAGACTGGCCGATCGGTTCAGGCCGGGCGTGGCCAGCACGTCGAAAAACAGCTCATCCAACTCCTCAAACGTTCGGATATGACGGGGCGTCAGAAACTGAACCGACCGGTCGCCCCGGTGGTAGCTGATGAGCTGTCCTTCGGCCAGTTTCACGAACAGGATCCGGGCCAGCCAGGTCAGGCAGAGCGTCAGCGCAACCGACTCGGCGGTCTCGTCCGGATCGATGGGGGCGGCCTGAGCCAGCCGGATCAGACGCTCCAGCAGCGACCCATCGTGCCGGTCGCCGGCGGGTCGGCGCCCAACGAGCGGCTGCCCCGGCAGCGCGTTCGGGTCGTGGGTAGCGTCGTAAAGCCCGGCGATATGCAGCAGTTCCTGATAGAAGGCCGGGTCGATGGCGGGAGTTTCGTCCGTAACCGGCCATTTATACAAATGCCGGGGCGAGAGAAGCTTATACACCGGAATCAGCAGCGGGTCAGCCTCAGCGGCCGGCAGGGTGAGCGCATCGGCTACCTTGCGCAGATCGAGGCAGGTGACAGGCACCTCGTCGGGCATGTCGCGCAGCACCTTGGCCACTTCGCCGTAAAAAAACGCCGGATCGCGCTTCGACTGCTGCCGAAGCTGATTGAGTTTCTGCAGGCGGGTGTTCTGGTAAAAAAAGCGTCGGAAGTCGTCCGCATCGAAGATAAACCAGTTGTAGACATCGGTAATAATCAACTGGCTGATCGGCTGGTCGGGCGGGTTGGTCTGCTGCTCGAAATAATAAAGAATCAGCTCGTGGAGGGCTCTGACGTTGTTTTTGAGGGTTGTCATCATCTCCCCCGCAAACACCTTTTTGGTACCGATGACCACCCGGGCCGATTGGTCTGATGCTTCGTCCGGCTGCAGAACCAACCCAAACGGCTGGCGGCTGACGCGGCCAAACGGATGGGCCGGATTGCCCTCGGCAGGGAAGGCGTCGGTCAGGAAACCGGCTACGATTGTTTTCTGGTATTCTTCGGATTCGTGTTCATCCAGCCGCGAAAACAGCCGGGCCAGCGCGCGCCTGAACGTATCCAGACGGCTCTGGGGAACCGATTGTTTGGCATAGGCTTTATGGAGGGCCTGCGCGGGTTTTCGAAGACTGAGCCGCATACCGGCAAAGTTACGGGAAACGCCAGAAGCTGCACAGCACCCGGCGAGAAAGACCCCGGCCCGGCCGTAGCAAACACCTGCTCATGCCCCCGGGTCCGACTGGTAGAGAGCCGACCCGGGGGTGTTCACTGCTTTTCCCGATAACGGCTAGTTACCGAAGAGCTGATCCCACATGCCTTTGGCTTTCTCCTTGGCTTCTTCGATCCGGAGGGTCGCTTCGGCTTTCAGCTCATCCAGCTTGACCTGTGCCGCTTCGAGCTGTACGGCTGCGTCGGCTTTCAGCTCATCAATTTTATCTTCGGCCACATCGGATAGCTCGTCGGCTTTGGCAGCCGCAGCCGCAAAGGTGGTTTCGGCCTGCGCCTGCAGATTCGACAGGGTTTCGGACGCGGTCGCTTTAACGACCTCCAGCTGCTGGGTAGCCTGCGCTTTCAGGCTTTCGATGTCGATGTCTTTGCCGACCTCCTGGGCTTTGGCGACCAGCTGATCGCGGAGTTCGTCGAGCTGGGCTGCGGCTGCGTGCAGGTGCTCACCGGCTTCGGTTTTGAAGGCATCCAGCTTTTCGGCTGCGGCCGTTTTGGCAGCCTGTAGTTGCTCAGCAGCAGTGGGTTTCGGATTTGTTTCCATTGGTTTTTACTGGTTTGGCCATAAAGGTAAGCAGCAAAGAAAACCGAAGAAAGTGGAAACTCCAGCCCGATCCGAACCGATCCGGACCGGGTTATACGACCTCCCGAACCGGATTACAGCCAGCGGCTGATAAACTGACTGAACCCGTCTTTGTACTGATCGCTCACGGGAATGGTGGTCGGGCCGATCTGCACCGAGTTTCGGGTTACGGCATCGATGCGGTTGAGGGCTACGATAAACGACCGATGGATGCGCATAAACTGCCGGTTCGGCAACTTTTCTTCGAGCGCTTTCAGGCTGGTCAGCGACAGCAGGGGTTTGTCGGGATCACTTTGCCGGTACACCTTCACATAGTCTTTCAGCCCCTCTATGTACAGAATGTCGTTGTGCGCAATCCGAACCAGCTGATACTCTATTTTCAGAAAGAGGTAGTCCTCCGCCCCGGCAGGCAGGGCAACCAGTTCGGGCGAAGGCGCAGCGGGCCGTGGTTCGGGCCGGTGCAGCAACTCCGCATAGTGGCGTGCTTTGCTGGCCGCCCGCAGAAACTCTTCGTAGTTGAACGGCTTCAGCAGATAATCCAGCGCGTCGACCCGAAACCCGTCGAGGGCAAACCGATCAAAAGCGGTTGTGAAGATGATGCGGGTCGTATGAGCGCCCCGGCCGGTCCGTTCCAGCACCCGGGCCAGCTCCAGCCCCGTCAGGTCGGGCATCTGGATATCCAGAAAAATCACATCTACCTGCTGGTACAACAGCCCCTGTAAAGCTTCGACGGCGCTACTGTACCGGCCTATCAGTTTGAGAAAAGGCGTTTTTTCGATGAAGGCGCAAACCAGCCCCAGGGCCAGCGGTTCATCGTCGACGGCAATGCAGGTCAGGGTCATGGCAGCGTCAGGGTCAGGTGCACGTGGTATTCGCCGGCGGGCGTATGCTCGTCGATCCGCAACACATACTGTTCCGGATACAGCAGATCGAGCCGCCGACGGGTGTTGGTCAGCCCGATACCACCGACCGCTTCGAGCGAAGGCATTTTGATACTGAACACGGTGTTGTAAACGTCCAGCGACAGCTGATCGGTCTGCTGGTCGAGCGCAATATAGATACGGCTGGCCTGGCTGGCACTGACGCCGTGTTTGAACGCATTTTCGACAAAGGGCAGCAGCAGCATGGGCGCCACAAGCCGGTCGTGCAGGGGGTCGGGAAAGTCGACAACAACAGCTACCTTATCGGTAAGCCGGAGTTGCATCAGCTGGATGTAGTCGCTGATAAACGCCAGCTCTTTACTCAGCAGGGTGGTATCGGACTGGGTTTCGTAGAGAACGTACCGCATCATACGCGACAGCCGGTGCAGGGCTTCCCGGGCGGTATCGCCATCAATCAGCGTCAGGGCGTAGATGTTGTTGAGCGTGTTGAAGAAGAAATGCGGGTTGATCTGGGCCTTCAGGAACGAGAGCTCGGAGGTAGTTCTGGCCTGCTCGAGCATGAGCCGCAGGTTGGTATCGGTCTGCCACTTCTGCAACATGGCCAGGCTCGTACTGGACCCCAGCATGAGCAGAGCCGTAAACAGGTTGGGCTGCACCCAGCCGTATAACTTGGGCGTGCCGCTTCCATCCGGATGAAAGGCCCGGTGAACCAGTACGGGCAGGTTGAACCCGAACTCCACGCTGGCCAGTATCGCAAAAATGACCCCCATAATTCCCGCCAGCGCCATCAGGTAGCGGCTCGTCTGGCCAGCCAGCAGCAGCCGGGGCACCAGCACCAGCGCGTTCAGGTAAAACATAGCCGCCATCAGCCCGAAGAAGATAGCCTGCCGCACCCAGAACAGGTCGGGCAGGATCACATCGGAGCTGAACGGTTTGTAAAAAAACAGCAGATAGCCCAGCAGCACCCAACCCAGCAGGTGGCTCAGCAGCGATACATATCGGCGGGGAAACGGAACAACGGCCATACCTGCGTAGAAACACAACAAGTTTACGTCAAATTTGGTCGCGCCCTACCGGCAATCGCCCGCAGGCCCGAATATACCGATGGGCAGCCCGTTTCTGCCGATGAAATGCCGGCCCCAAACCGGCCCTGTCTACCCGCGGGCTTCGTCGGTAGAAACGGGCCGTTCGCCGACGTTCTCGGGCCTGCGGTCGATTCGCTTTTCATCGGAACGGAACAGGCTGTTGCTTTGGCAGATTAATGGGTTGGTTCATAATTCCGCACCCTCGCAGCCTGCCTGTACAACGCGGTAGTTCATACGGCGAGGTTGATGACAGACGCCGTTACGATGGCAGGTATGGGCGGTAAAAAACAGGAAGATACAGGCTTTATGGTAAGTAGCTCTCTGGAACGCTCCGGCCTTCGGCTCGAGTACCCGCCGGCCGTTGCCGACGAGATGGCAATTCAGCTAACCCATGAGGTTGTCCGACACAGCCAGTCAACCCGATTCGGTATCCACGCCCGGCCGCTTTTACCGGATAGCGGGGGCGGCCAGGCCATTTGTTTTCTCACTCCCTTTTATCTGCTTCTGATTGTATGACAACAAGACGAGATTTCCTACGCACGGCCGGTACCCTGACCCTGGGCGGTGCGGTATTGCCAGCTTTCGCCAGCGTACAGGACATGCTGGGCAAGGCGCCCGCCTACCCTATTGGCATCCAGCTCTTTACCCTGTTTGGCCCCATGAACGAAGATCCGAAGGGAACTCTGGAGAAAGTGGCAGCAGCGGGCTATAAAGAGATCGAGTCGGCGTTTAACCTGCGCGGTGGCTACTACGGCTACTCGGCCAGAGAGTTCAGGACGCTGGTATCGGACCTGGGTATGACCTGGCGCGCCCACCACGCGGGTGGCGCACCGTTCCGGCCGCGGCCGCAGCAGGTCCCACCGGCGGGTACTGCGGCCGGTGCACCGCAGCGGCCGGCTATGGATTTCTCGAAGATGCCGCCCATGCTGAACCTCCGCGACAACTACCAGCAGCTGATCGACGAAGCCGGAGAAGGCGGACTCGCTTACCTGGTCTGCTCCAGCACGCCGGTTGGCACCGTTGACGAGATCAATAAATCGATCGAGGTATTCCAGAAAACGGGCGAAGCCGCCAAAAAAGCCGGCATTGGCTTCGCGTATCATAACCACGCCACTGAATTCGACGCGGTCGAAGGCGGCAAAACACCCTACGAGCTGATTCTGTCACAGACAGATAAAGACCTGGTCAAGATGGAACTCGATCTGGCCTGGGCCACCAAAGCCGGCAAAGACCCCGTTGCCCTGTTCAATGAGCAGCCCGGCCGCTTTCCGCTCTGGCACATCAAAGACATCAAAAGCGACCTCAAAACGATTACCGAAGTCGGCAACGGCGTGGTCGATTTCAAAAAAGCGTTTACCGCAGCCCGGAAAGCCGGCCTGAAATACATTTTCGTAGAACAGGACATGGCGCCCGGCGGGATTGACAGCATCACCACCAGCTACACCAATCTGAAAAAGATCCTATAAACCCGACCCTGCCATGAACCAACCCGCTACCTCAACACCCTGGTCAGGCCGCCTGTCGCGCCTGGCCATACTGCCGCTACAGGCCTGCCTGCTGATGGCCCTGGCCTCTTTCGTCATCCAGGACGACCCCGCCAAACCCGACGAAACCCGATTTACACCGGTCGTGCTGGCCGAAGACCTCGATGAACCCATGGTCTTCGAAGTGGCCAGTGATGGTACTACCTTTATCATCGAGCGCAAAGGGGCCCTGAAGAAGTACGACCCCGTTACCAAATCGGTAGACCTCATCGCTACGATCCCCGTCAACACCAAATACACCTCCGCTCAGGGTCGCGTGTCGGAGGCCGAAGAAGGGCTGATGGGGCTGGCGCTGGACCCCAAGTTCGATCAGAACCACTGGATGTACCTGTACTACGCCCACCCGACGGAGAAAAAACACATCCTGACCCGCTGGGAATACCGGAACGACAAGTTGGTGGAGAACTCGCAGAAGGTGATGCTGGAAGTACCGACCCAGCGCGAGGTCTGCTGCCATACGGGCGGGGGCATGACCTGGGACAAAGCCGGTAATCTGTACCTGACCGTTGGCAACAACACCGGCAACCAGCAGGCGGCTCAAACCGACGAGCGCCCCGACCGCAGCAGCTGGGACGACCAGGGCCACGCGGGCAACACCAACGACCTGCGCGGTAAAATTCTCCGGATTCACCCCGAAGCCGACGGGACCTACACCATTCCCGATGGAAACCTGTTCCCGAAAAGTACTGCCGCGGCCGACCGCGCCAAAACCCGGCCCGAAATCTACTCCATGGGCCACCGTAACCCCTGGCGCATCTCGGTCGACAGCCAGACGGGTTACATCTACTGGGGCGAAGTTGGCCCCGACGCTACCAAAGATTCGGAGATCGGCCCGCGGGGTTACGACGAGCTGAACCAGGCCCGCAAGCCGGGTAACTTCGGCTGGCCGTGGTTCGTTGGGAACAACCAGGCCTTTCCGGTCTATGACTACGCCAACAAGAAGCCCCTGGAAAAGAAAGATCCGACCCACCCCGTTAATAACTCGCCCAACAACACCGGCCTGACGGAGCTACCCCCAACGGCGCCTTCGTTCGTTTACTACCCGTACGCGGTTTCGGAAGAGTTTCCGCTGGTAGGAACCGGCTCGCGGTCGGCTACGGGTGGCCCCGTATACCGGCAGGCCGATTTCAAAAACGCCAAACGGCCGTGGCCTGCCTATTACGAAGGCAAATGGATCGTGACCGATTTTTCGCGCGGCTGGATCATGGCCATCACTATGGATGCCGAAGGCAATTACCAGTCGATGGAACGGTTTCTGCCCAGCTACCACCCGGTCGAGCCCATCGATATGAAGTTCGGCCCCGACGGCGATCTTTACGTACTCGAATACGGCAGCAACTGGTTCCGCAAGAGCGACAACGCCCGGCTGGTTCGGATCGAATACAACAGCGGCAACCGCAAACCCATTGTACAGGCCTCGGCCAGCAAACCCGGGGGTAAGGTGCCGCTGCAGCTCACCCTCTCGGCCGACGGTAGCCGCGACAGCGACGGCGATCCGCTTACCTACCAGTGGAAAATCACATCGCCCGGCCAGCCGGCCCGCACCCTAACGACCGCCAACCCCGCCGTCACCTTCGACAAAGCAGGGGTATACACGGCGACGCTGACCGTTACCGACGCCAAAGGAGCCGCCAACAGCCAGTCGGTACGGATCATTGCCGGCAACGAAGCCCCGACCGTAGCCGTCAACCTGGCCAGCAACCAGACGTTCTTCTTCCCCGACCAGCCCATCCAGTACGCCGTTCAGGTAACGGATCAGGAAGATGGTAGCCTGGCCCGGTCGACCGCGGCTCCGGGACAAATCAGTCCGGCACGGGTGGCGATGAGTATCGACTATACCTCCGAGGGTTTCGACTATGCCGAGGTAGCCCAGCGCCAGCGCAGCGTCGATGCGTCGACCCAGTATGCCGTAGCGCAGGCGCTGATCAACCAGAGTGACTGCAAGGTGTGCCACCAGCTCGAAACCAAATCGGTGGGCCCTGCCTTCACGGCGATTGCGACCAAATACAAAAACGACGCAGCGGCCCCCGACCGCCTGATTACCAAAATCCGGCAGGGGGGCGTTGGCAACTGGGGCGACGTAGCCATGCCGGGCCACCCGGCCATGTCGGTTGCCGATGCCCGTATTCTGGTCAACTACATCCTGCACAGCACCGAGAAAACGTTCAGCAGCCTGCCTTTGCAGGGTAGCTATACGGTAAAACTCCCCGAGGGCGACCCGGGCAAAGGGTCGGTGCTGATCCGGGCGGCCTATACCGACCGGGGTAGTCAGGTGAAGGGCGGCAAACCGGTTCCGGCCCAGACGGCCGAGCAGATGCTGGTGCTGCGCAGTCCCGAAATGGATGCGTCAACGGCGGCTGTCATCAAAGGCGCCGACGTAAAAGCCAAGGGTATGGGCAAGGGCGAAAATGTTATCCCCTACCAGAATAGCTACATCGGCTTCCGGAAGCTGGACCTGACCGGTATCCGGCAGCTGGAACTGGCGGCTTCGGCCCAGCGACGCGAGGGTAGCGCAGGCGGCACCATTGAAGTGCATCTGAACTCGCCCACGGGTCCGCTCATCGGCACCACCTCGCTGGAGCTGGCTCCCGAAGTCGACATTGAAAAACTCATGGCCCAGATGGAGTCTGGTCAGAAACCACCTGCCGCTGGCGGAGTCAACGCCCCAGCCCCGGGTGCCGCTCCCAAAACCGGAGCCCCAGCGGCTGGCGGCAAGGGCGGGGGTAATTTCAATCCCTTTGCCCGACCGCCGGTCTTCCTGACGCTTCAGCCAACGGAGGGCGTTCACGATGTGTATTTCGTCTTTAAAAACGAGCAGGCCAAAGCCATTCAGCCGCTGATGTCCGTATCGTCCATCAAATTCCTGAACAAAGTGCAGCAGTAGCACGCGGTTACTGTACTTACGAAACCACTCGTTACCGTGTCCACGCGGTAACGAGTGGTTTTTTGCTGTCGAGCAGGTCGGTGCACTCTCACCCGTTGCCGTGAGGACACGGCAACCTGACCGGATGGCTTTTGCTGTCGCGCAGGTCGACGACTACGCGTCCCGGACTACGCGTCCCGGTGAGAACACGCTAACGGGTGCTTATCTGTTATGAGGGCAGTAGTATAGATCGGCGGGGACGCGCTTTTTCAGATGCCGCCGATATAGGTCGGGCATCTGTTTACGTTAGAATAGCCATCGGGCCGGAGTACGGGTACGCTCGCTCTGATGACGCATAAGGATACTATGGCACACCTGATTACGAGTAACCTGCGCGGCAATGCCGATCTGCCCAATCACTTCGACGCCATCGTGGTTGGGTCGGGGATGAGTGGTGGCTGGGCCGCGAAAGAACTGACCGGCAAAGGCCTGCGCACCTTGCTACTGGAGCGGGGACGGGATGTAAAACACGTTACCGATTACCCCACCGCTACGCTGAATCCCTGGGATTTTGAACACCGCGGGCAGGTTTCCCTGGAGACTAAACAAGCCTATTCGGTAGCCAGCCGAAACTACGCCTTTTACGAAGGGAGCAAACATTTCTACGCCAGCGACGCCGAGAACCCCTACCTGCAGGACAAACCCTTCGACTGGATTCAGGGCAACCAGGTGGGTGGGCGTTCGCTGCTATGGGGTCGCCAGACACAACGCTGGAGCGACTTCGATTTTACCGGCCCCGCCCGCGACGGGTTCGCCATCGACTGGCCAATCCGCTACGCCGACCTGGCGCCCTGGTACAGCTATGTCGAACGGTTTATCGGCGTTTCGGGTAACCGCGACGGGCTGCCTACCTTACCCGACGGCGAGTTTTTACCGGCCCATGAAATGAACTGCGTGGAAAAATACTTCCAGCAGCAGATGAGTCAGCACTATCCGACCCGACCGGTTATTATGGGTCGGGCGGCCCACCTGACCCGGCCCGGCGCGATTCATATGCAACAGGGCCGGGCCCAGTGCCAGCACCGCACGCTCTGCGAACGGGGGTGCCCCTACGGCGGCTACTACAGCAGCAATTCGTCAACCCTCCCCTGGGCCATGAAAACCGGCAAGCTCACCCTGCAGACCGACGCCGTGGTCCACTCGATTATATACGACGCAGCAAAGAAGCGGGCCACGGGCGTGCGGGTCGTTGACCGGCAGACGGGCAGCATGACCGAATATTTTGCCAGCGTGCTCTTCCTGAACGCGTCGGCGCTCAGCACCAACCGGATTCTGCTCAACTCGACCTCTGACCGCTTTCCCAACGGGCTCGGTAATGATAACGGACTGCTGGGTAAGTTCATGGCTTTTCATAGCTACCGCGGCCGTATGTCAGCCCAGTATGACGGGTTTGCCTACTCGACTACCTGGGGACGGCGCCCCAACAGCACCTACCTGCCCCGTTTCCGCAACGTACACCGGCAGGAGACAGATTTCCTGCGCGGCTACGCCACGATCTTCTCGGCCAGCCGACCCTCGCAGCCCGACCGGAACGGCTTTGGTGCCGACCTCAAGGACCGGCTCACGCAGTACACCCCCGGCCCCTGGTCGGTCATGGCCAGCATGATGGGCGAAACGATCCCGAAAGAACACAGCACCGTCCGGCTCGACCCGATGCAGAACGATGCGTGGGGGGTTCCACTGCTGCGGGTATCGGTGGCCTACGATGAGAATGACGCGAAGATGCTGCGCGATTTTTTCGAGCAGTTCACCGAGATGTTCGGGCGGGCGGGCTTTACGGCCATAAAACCCATCGATACGGGTCGGCTGCCCGGCAGTGAGAACCACGAGATGGGGGGTGTTCGGATGGGGCGCGACCCTAAAACGTCGTTACTGAACGGCTGGAACCAGCTGCATCACTGCAGGAACGTGTTCGTCACCGACGGCGCCTGTATGACCTCCACCTCGACGCAGAACCCGTCGCTGACGTACATGGCGCTTACCGCCCGGGCGGCCAACTATGCGGTTCGGCAGCTGAAAGCCCGCCAGCTGTAGACTATTTCATCCGCTGTTTTCACCCTCTACTCTCCCACTCCGATGCGCACGATAACCCGCCGGTCGGCGCTGAAAACGACCCTGGCCAGTCTGACCACGGCCCTGATGACACCGGCTTTCGGGATTAGCGCGGCTGCCCCCCGGTTTTCATTTTCAACGCTGGGCTGCCCGAAATGGCCGCTGGCTACCATCCTGAAAACCGCCGTCGACGGGAGCTATCAGGGCGTCGAGTTTCGGGGGCTCATGGGCGAGCTGGACCTGACCAAAAGTCCGGACTTCAGCACGGCCGAACGCGCGGCCGACGCCAGAAACCGCTTTGCCAGCCAGGGCGTTCGGATCTGTAACCTGGGCGCATCGACCCAGCTCCACCATGCCGACCCCACCAAACGAGCCAAACACCTCGACGAAGCCCGGCGGTTTATCGATCTGGCCCGGCAACTCGACTGCCCCTTCGTTCGGGTTTTTCCCGACCAGCTACCGCCCGACCAGGACCGCGCCAAAACGCTCGACCTCATCAGTCAGGGTCTGCTCGAACTGGGCGGGTATGCCAAAGAGCGCGCCGTCACGGTGCTGCTCGAGTCGCACGGCGAACTGACCAAAAGTGATTGGCTGCTTAAGATCATGACCGCGGCCGAGCATCCGAACGTGGGACTGATCTGGGATGTGTTCAACATGTGGGTCGATGCGCACGAAACGCCTGTGGCCGTGTACCAGCAACTAAACCGGTTTATCCGGCATGTACACATCAAAGACGCCCGGATCGAGGGGGCGGCCCATCATTATGTAGCGGTTGGGCAGGGGGTGGCTCCGCTGCGCGAAGCCATCGGCGCACTTCGGGCCGGGGGCTATCAGGGGTTCTATAGTTTCGAATGGGAAAAGCTGTGGCACCCCGACATTGCCGATCCGGAGCAGGTGATTCCGCAGTACCCGAAAGCCATGAAAGCGTATTTCTAGCGCCAGCCCTCCGTTACCGGAGTACGCCAGCCGACTCGGCAAGCGGGCATAGCTGCGCCCCCGACCGACGCAGGAGTTCGGCCGATACCAGGGGCGTCTGATTCCAGGGATCTTCGACAACTACGTAATCGTAGGTGCGCAGCAGCAGATGAATGGTAGCCGCCAGCCGGGGCGAGGCCATCAGGGTTTCGGTCTGCAGGGTGCCGGGCCAGCCGTCGGGACCGTCGAGCCGCGCCAGCAGTTCCAGCCAGCTGCCCAGCTGATACTGCGCCCGTTGCTTAGCCTCTTTGATCGCTTGTTTGTTCAGCTCCCACGATTCCAGATCGTACGGATGCACTACCGTCAGGGCAATGGATTCCTGCTTGTTTTCGACCGCCCAGTTGCGGAGGGCCAGGGCCGAATCGACCGAGCAGTTGGTAATGAAGAGCGCTTTTTTCATAAACCGGAACGACGTACAGATGGTCAGACAAACCTACGTTTCCGGCCCATCAGCGCTGATGAGTCCTGTCAGCTGGTCGGCTGACTCTGGTCAGCTGCAGCGCTGATCACCAGTTGGCCCGGCGCAGCTTGTCGGGTTGCAGCACCCGAATGCCCGTCGTGGCCGATCCGCCGGTTACTGTTGTCTGCTCGATCAGGCCATCCTGCCTGAACTCGCTCAGCGTACGGATCAGCGACTCGGTAGCCGTACCCACCACCGACGCCAGATCATCGCGCGAGAGCTGAATCAGTTCGCCGGGATGCTGGTCGTGGAGCCGCAGCAGCGCATCGGCCACCCGCCGACGCAGCGAGCTGTAAGCCATACCGAGCAACTGGGTTTCGCGCTCGCTCACCCGCCCCGCCAGCAGGCGGATAAACTGCTGGCCTACCTCCACGTTGGCCGTCAGCAGCTGGGTAAAATCTTCCTTCGGAATATAAATCAGTTCCGAGTCATCGAGCGTTACGGCCGAGTCGGTGTATTCGGTCATTTCGAGCAGCGGCAGGTATCCGAAAAAGTCGCCCGGACCGTAGAGTCCGGTGATCAGCTCCTTACCGTCGGCGTTCGTTCGTACGGTTTTGACCTTACCCGACTGCACGAAGTACAGCCGCGTCGGTTCGTCGCCTTCGGTGTAGATATACTGTTTCTTACGGACCGTATGCACCTTACGGTCGGCCGGGAGGCTTTTCAGGTCGGCTACCTGCCGGGCCTCATTGATAAACTCGTTCAGATCGTCGGCGGTGGCGGGCTGACCCGGCGGTGGTCCCACGTGTCGGAATCGGTTCAGCCGCCCTTCAATGGCGCTGAGAAGCTCAGACTCATCGAAAGGTTTGGTCAGGTAGTCATCAGCGCCCAGTTCCATGCCTTTCCGAAAATCGGTCCGTTCGGTTTTTGCCGTCAGAAAAATAAACGGTACACTGGCCAGCTGCGGGTTTTTGTTAAAAATATGCAGCACCCCGTACCCATCCAGCACGGGCATCATGATATCGCAGATGACCAGATCGGGCCGGGTCTCGAGCGCTTTTTCGACGCCCACTTTCCCGTTCTCGGCAGTCAGTACCCGATAGCCGGTCAGCTCCAGTATTTCGGCGGTATTTTCGCGGATGGCGTCGTTATCTTCAATTAGCAGAATGGTTTTCATACGGCAGCGTTAAGGTAATAGTGGTTCCCTGACCCAGTTCACTGCTGAGGGCAACGGTACCGCCCATCAGCTCAATATATTTGGCTACGATATGCAGCCCCAGCCCGGTACCGGGCACATTAGTTACGTTTTTGGCCCGAAAGAAGCGCTCGAACAGATGCTCCTGATCATCGGCAGAAATGCCAACGCCCTGATCCTCGACCGTCAGGGTAATCTGGTTATCGGCCTGCCCCCCCGTAACGATTACGACCGAGTCGGGCCCGGAGTATTTGATGGCGTTAGACAGCAGGTTGACCATCACCTTGCGCAGCAACGAGGGGTCGAGCCAGACCCGGCCCAGGTTACCCAGCGCCAGCTGCACCGTTTGGCCGGTTTTTAGCATGCCCTGCATGTCGGCCACCACGTCGGCCACCAGTTCCGGCAGATCGACCGCAGCGGGGTTGGCCTCGATCTTGCCTTCTTCGAGCCGCCCGACCGACAGAAACTCTTCCAGAATATCGTTCAGGTGGTTGACCGACGCCCGAATCCGCGACAGGTGTTTCTGCCGCTTGTCCTGCTGATCGCCACCGGGGTATTTTTCGATCAGCGTAGCCGACGTCAGCACCGTGGTAAGGGGCGTTCTGAACTCGTGCGATGCCATGGAAACAAAGCGCGATTTGAGTTCGCCCAGCTCCCGTTCGGCCGCCAGCGCCACGGCCAGCTCGTTTTTCGACTGCTCGAGCTGTTCGAGGGTGTTGAGCAGCGCGTGCGTACGGTCGGCCACTTTCTGCTCCAGTTCGGCATTGAGCCGCTCGATCCGGTCCCGACCCGCCAGCAGCTCCCGCTCGGCTTCTTTCTTGAACGTGATATCGATAATATAGGCCACTACGTGTAGCTGGTCGTCGAGCCGGAAGTAGCTCAGGCTGACCTCGACCGGAAACACCGACCCGTCTTTCCGGCGGGCGTGGAGGTCGCGGTTGTGGCCCATGGCGCGCACCTGCGGATTGGCAACGAACGACTGCCGAAGCCGCTCGTGATATTTCTCGACATCCATCGGGACCAGCATATCGATCGACTGCCCGGTTAGCTCGTCGCCCTCGTAGCCGAACAGCTGGCCGGCCATCTGGTTCAGCGATACGATCCGGCCCTGCTGGTTGGAGACGATAATGCCGATGGTGGCATTGGTGAACACCGCTTCGTAGCGCAGCACACTTTGTTTGAGTTCACGCTCGGCCCGGTGCAGCCGTTCCTGATCCAGCATCCGTACCATCACAAACAGGTGCCCTTCGTTGTTGAACGACGTAACTTTTAGCCGACCCAGGAACAACTCTCCGTTGGCCCGTCGCAGTTCGGTCACTTCGTCATAGAACCCTTCCCGCGTGATACGCTCAATCAGGCGGGTTCGTTCGGACTCGCTGAGCTGATTGGCCCGCAGCGAGCGTGACCAGACGGGATCATTCAGAAACGCTTCTTTTGTCTCAAATCCGAGCAGCTGGATACCGGCCGTATTCACCTGAACGAACCGCCCGAGATCGACATCATAGAGGCCAATGAAATCATCACTTTGCTCGAAAAGTAACTCTGTAAGGGCCGGATTACCGCTGGATGTTAGCATGAGACAACGGGCTGGTTTGTAGCATAACGGCTGGTATTGTCTTTTTTACTTTATGGACAGCCGCTGCTCCAGCAAAAATCAACTTCTATTCTGATAGTCGTCATACCTACCTGCTGGTAACAATACCATTTTTACATAAATTTTTTTGGCTGCGCGCTGGCCCGAACAATGCCCGTACCTGTATGGAAGCGAACCGCACTTCTCCCCTTCTTATTCCGGCCAGCACAGCGGTGTTGCTGTGTTTTTTACCGACGGCCAGCTCGCCGGAGATGTACCAGGAACGGATGTTGCTCACGGCCCGGCTTCAGCAACTGCTGCCCAGCACCATACGGATTTTAAAAGTAGACGAGTCGCTGCATCCGGAGGTCGTTAAAAGTTTCAACCTGCATCAGCTCCCCGCTTTCGTTCTCGTGCAGCGCGGCATCGAATACTGGCGGAAAGAGGGCGTCGGCTCAACCGATGTGCTGGCCGCCCTGCCCGGTCTGCTCCAAAAAGTAAACTCGTTCTGAGAACGCACCCGGACCGGTGCTGCTTTCGCTGCGCTGACCGGGCATCCGGTCGAGACCTTATTTCGCCGGTGTCGTTTTCCCGTGACAAAGCGGAATAGGCGGCTGATCGGGGCTGGCGGGTGGGGCAACGTAGACCCCGCGCACAACCAGCAAAACGCCCAGCGCGAGCGTGGTCAGCGGTATGACCCGGACAAAGCGCTGACGCAGCCCAACCGGAAACAACGCCGGAATGGACCGAACAGCCAGCAGAGCCGGTACCGTACCGGCCCCGAACAGGATCATGTAAAGTGCCCCCTGCCCTACGTTGCCGGTGACAACAGCCCCCGCCAGCGCTACATATACAAATCCGCACGGCAGCAGGCCGTTCAGCAAACCCAGGGCCGCAAACGCCCGCAGCGACGGCTCGTGCAGGAAGCGCGCCATGGAGCCAACCAGCCATCGGGATGGCAGTCGACCCGACAGGCTGCCGAATTTACCCCGGGCCGCCATTGTCCAGACCACCAGAAACAGCCCGGCCCCGATAGACACAGGCCGTTGCAAATTCAGCAGCAACAAGCCCTGCCCGACACTCCCGACTACAAGCCCGATACCAGCATAGGCGCTTACCCGCGCCAGATGATAGAGACCGATACCCAGCCCCCGGCGGGCTACGGGCAACCGACCAACGGGCAGCGCCATAGCCAGTGGTCCACACATACCGACGCAGTGGAGGCTTCCTACCAGGCCCGTTGTCAGGGCCGCCAGTATCCAGGTGATAGCCATCAGGGTTTGGTAAAGGACTGTTCGTGGTAAAAAGTCTGTCCGCCGGCCGACCAGCTGACCTGAGCCCGCCAGCGCCCGCTGCCCAGGTCTGCCGTAGAGATGGTCTGCTGGCCGGGGCTGAGCGTAATGGTCCGGTCCTGCGCCCGGTCGGCCGGGCGGTAAAACGTCAGCTGGCCCTGCGTCCAGCCCGATGGCAGCCGGAGGTCGAGCTGTTGCCGAGCCGGATCGATCTGCAACACAGGGCCCTGTTTGAGATGAGCCGTGCGCGCCAGGCGGTCGATATGTTGCTGATAGGCGATTTCGTCCTGATAGTAATCGTCGCGCACCAGATCGATACGCTGACGACTCATCCGAAATACCATCGTGCCGATGAAGCCGGCAAACACAATAAAAACAAGTACAATAGCTTTTCCCCAGTTCATATTGATCATTGATTGAGTGAATGTTTCATTGAGTGATTGAGCGAGTTGGCGATTGAGTGTATGTCGGCGCCGTGCCTGTCTATTCACTCAATCACTCAATGAAAGATTCACTGTTCTGGTCCCAGGAAGTTGGTTTCGACCTGGTCGATGAGGGTGTTGCCCGACAGGATGTCGATTGTCAGGGGTGTGTTGCTTTGCCGAATGGCGGTTTCGGGCAGGGTGATAAAAAACATGGTTTTGGTTAGCTCGCCGGGTTTCACTTCTGCCAGGGGCTGTACGAACCGCAGCCGGGCCGCCGGATGGCTCAACCGAAACCGTACGGGCATCGGCTGGTAGGTTTTGTTGATCACCTCTACCGAATACAGGTTAGCAATTTTCCCGTTTGCCTCGCGCTGAAACAGTTGCCCCGGCGCCCGCAAGACCGTTGTATCGAGGGCCGGACGAGTGCCGAGCAGACCGCCCAGCACCGCCAGCAAGGCCAGCAGCACACCTGTATAGGCTTTGATACGCGTCGTAAACCGAAACGGCTCGCGGGTTTCGATGCCCGTCAGCGAATCCATCCGAATCAGGCCCTGCGGCCGGTCGATCCGGTGCATCACCTCGTCGCAGGCATCCATACAGGCGGTGCAGTTGATACATTCCATCTGCGTACCATTCCGGATGTCGATACCCGTCGGGCATACCTGTACGCACAGCTTGCAGTCGACACAATCGCCTTTGGGGGTCTGGGGCAGGGGGCGCGGAGCAGAAGCGTGGGCGGCTACCACAGGCTGCTCCAGACGCCCTCCCCCAGACCCCGTATCCCGTGTGATCTGCTTCCGTTCTTTCTTGCCGCGCGGTTCGCCCCGAACATAGTCGTAGGCCACCACGAGGGAGTGTTTATCGAGCAGCACACTTTGAAGGCGGCCGTATGGGCAAATAGTTGTACAGACAATTTCGCGCAGGTAGGCAAACACGGCATAAAACACCCCCGTAAAAACGAGCATGGCGGTCAGGCCGGCCAGGTGTTGAGAAGGCCTGTCGGTAATCAGGGTCATCCACTGGTCGCGGCCGATGATGTAGGCCAGAAACGTATTGCCGATGACGAACGAAATCAGGAAAAACACGGCATGCTTGGCGGCCTTTTTCAGGATTTTTTCGGTCGTCCAGGGACCGGCGTCGAGCCGCTGGCGGGCCTTGAAATCACCCTCGATCCAGCTTTCGATCCGGCGGAACACCATCTCCATAAAAATGGTCTGCGGGCAGGCCCAGCCGCAGAACACCCGGCCATATACGACCGTAAAAAGCGTCACGAAGACAACGAAAGTGATCAGTCCGATGGCTACCAGGTAGAAATCCTGCGGCCAGAACGTCACCCCGAAGAAGATAAACCGCCGTTCGAGTATGTTGAACAGAAACAACGGATGCCCATCGACCCAGACAAACGGCCCCGCCAGCAAAGCCACCAGCAGCACAACCGCTACCGCCGTACGCCAGCGCGTATAGCGCCCCGACGTAGCGCGGGGGTAGAGCCACTTCCGTCCGCCCTGTTCGTACTGATTGGGCAGATGGGACCGGAAATAATCGTCGACGGGGGCTTGTTGAGTTATCATGGGAGGAGCGGCTGAATTACGGATTACTGACCGGCGCTGATGAAGACGGTTCTCGTATCGGCCTCGGCGGGGGCGGTTTCATTTTAGCGGGTTGCCAGTTTATCGGCGGGGGCGGCAGCCGGAGCTTCTTTATCGCCCTGTGGTTCTTTAGCGCCCGCCGGTTTGGTACCCTGCAGGGACAAGATAAAACTGGCTACCTGCTGCACCTGTAGCGGGTTGAGCTGCTTCTTCCAGGACATCATTCCTTTCTCGGGCACGCCTTCGTTGATGGTATGGAAAATAGCCTTTACGGAGCCGCCGTGCAGCCAGTACTCGTCGGTGAGGTTAGGCCCAACGCCCCCCTGCCCCTGCTGCCCGTGGCAGGCTACGCAGCTTTGCATGAATACCGCCTTGCCCGCATCGAGCGATTTGGCATCACTGACTACGGCCACCGTATTTTCGTTGATCGAGCCCGCTACTTTTTTGATGTAGGCGTCGCGTTGCCGGTCGGCCAGGGCTACTTCCTGCGTATACTCGGCCGTTTGCAGATCACCGGTGCCGATAACGTGGAAGATGAGCAGGTACACGACCCCGAAGGCGATTGTGCCGTAGAACAGGCCCATGAACCAGGGCGGAGTGGGATTGTCGAGTTCGTGGATATCGTCATAGGCATGGTCCATCATCAGGTCTTTCTCCTGACTGAGTGCGTGCAGGCCGGTGAAGCGCTGCCAGAGCGTACGCGTATCGCTGGGCTGGGTGGCGACCGGTGGCGTTACCATCTTCCGCAGTGTCAGCAGCAGATACAAAGCCACCACGCCGACGATAACCATACCGGTCAGCAGCAAAATGACCACGATGAGCAGTACAAGCTCTTCGCCGGTCTGGAGGCTCCAGATGGATTTTCCCGGATCGGCAGCCAGTAAAATAGAATGCAGGTTCATGGAATACAGTCGGTTAATCGGTGGGAGAATCATCGAACGGCAGGCGGCTCATCTGTCCCATATGGCCTTTGTCGACCCGCCACAGATACAGCCCCACCAGCACGAAAAAGACGAAGAAGGTCAGAAACGAAGCGACCATGTAAACGTCGGCCCCGGGAATCTTGTCAATGAATTGCTTGAACATGGCAGTCGGTTTTTTTAGTGATGAGTGAGGAATGATGAGCGATGAATGGGTGGTCCGTGGCCACACCGGGACGCGGACCACGGCGACGCTCATCGCTCATCATTCATCGCTCATCACTCATTTTACAGCGGTTTCTGCTTTTTTGATGTCGGTGCCCAGGCGTTGCAGGTAGGCAATGAGGGCTATTATTTCGCGGTCGGCGGGTACCTTGATGCCGTCTTTGGCGAGTCGGCTGCTGACCTCGGCGGCCTGTTTCTTAAGGTCTTCGTCCGCGTAGCGAACGGTTACGTCGTCATAGGGTACGCCTACGCTTTGCAGGGCTTTGAGTTTGGCCGAGGTACTGGCCACGTTCAGCTTTTGTTCGAGCAGCCAGGGGTAGGGCGGCATGATAGACCCCGGCGACATCGATTCCGGGTCGCGCATGTGGTGGTAATGCCAGGAGTCGGGGTATTTGCTGCCTTCGCGGTGGAGGTCAGGCCCGGTTCGTTTGCTGCCCCAGAGGAACGGGTGGTCATATACGAACTCGCCCGCTTTGGAGTACTCGCCGTAGCGCTCGGTTTCGGAGCGGAAAGGACGAACCAGCTGACTGTGGCAACCGACGCACCCTTCGCGGATGTACAGATCGCGCCCTTCTACCTCGAGCGCCGTATAGGGTTGTACGGCCACAATGGTAGGTACGTTGCTCTCGACCATGAAGGTCGGAATCAGCTCGATCAGCGATCCGATCAGGATTACCACCAGCGATCCAACCAGCAGCGGGAACGGCTTGCGCTCCAGCGAGCGGTGCCAGAAAGTATCGCCACCCGTTGGCGTATAGGCTTTGGGCAGCGCCATGGCTTCGGCGGGTTCGTTGGCGGTAAGGGTACCGGCAGCCATGGTTTTGAAAAGGTTGTAGGCCATGATGATCGCCCCGGCCAGGTAGAACGTTCCGCCGATGGCGCGCATCCGGTGCATGGGCAGCAGCTGCAGCGTTGTTTCGAGGAAGTTGCTGTACCGCAGCGTACTCTCCGGCGTAAACTCTTTCCACATCATACCCTGGGTGAACCCCGAGATGTACATAGGCACCGCATAGAACAGGATACCGAGCGTGCCGATCCAGAAGTGGAGGTTGAGCAGCCGCTTCGAGTGCAGGGGGGTGTGGTACATACGCGGGATGAGCCAGTAGAGCATGGCGAACGTCAGGAAGCCGTTCCAGCCCAGTGCCCCAACGTGTACGTGGGCCACGATCCAGTCGGTAAAGTGCGCAATCGCGTTGACGTTCTTGAGCGACAGCATCGGGCCTTCGAAGGTGGCCATACCGTAGGCGGTCAGCCCGACAACCATGAACTTCAGGATGGCATCTTCGCGCACCTTGTCCCAGGCCCCGCGCAGGGTCAGCAGCCCGTTGATCATACCGCCCCACGACGGTGCTATGAGCATAATGGAGAACACGACGCCCAGCGACTGGGCCCAGTCGGGCAGCGAGCTGTACAGCAGGTGGTGCGGACCGGCCCAGATGTAAATGAAAATCAGGGCCCAGAAGTGCAGAATCGACAGTTTGTACGAGTACACGGGTCGGTTGGCCATCTTGGGCAGGAAGTAGTACATCATACCCAGATACGGCGTCGTCAGGAAGAACGCTACCGCGTTATGCCCGTACCACCACTGCACCAGCGCATCCTGCACACCGGCGTAGAGCGAGTAACTTTTCAGGAACGTGACGGGTATCTCCATCGAGTTCACGATGTGCAGCACGGCAATGGTTACGAAGGTGGCGATGTAGAACCAGATGGCTACGTAGAGGTGCCGCTCGCGCCGTTTGATGATGGTGCCGAACATGTTGATCCCAAACACTACCCAGATCAGGGTGATGGCAATATCGATGGGCCATTCGAGTTCGGCGTATTCCTTGGAGGTCGTAATACCGAGGGGCAGCGTTGCCACCGCCGACAGAATAATCAGCTGCCAGCCCCAGAAGTGAAGCTTGCTGAGCAGGTCAGAAAACATGCGCGCTTTGCAGAGCCGTTGCAGGGAGTAGTAAACGCCCATGAAAATGGCATTGCCGACAAAGGCGAAAATGACGGCGTTGGTATGCAGCGGCCGGATACGCCCGAAGGTAGTATACTGGTTACCCAGGTTGGCAGCCGGCGCAAACAGCTGCGTAGCCACGATGACGCCCACCAGCATACCGATAACCCCCCAGATAATGGTGGCCACGGCAAAGTTGCGGACAATGGCATTGTCGTAGGTAAATCGCTCGGCCACAGGCGGCTGTCCTGGGCGGAGCTCCCCCGGCGGGGGCTGCCCAATAGCCGACCTATCGGGAGAGATGATCAGAGGGGGTTGGTTCGTCGTAGCGTTCATACGGCAGTAACGGTGATTTTAGAGGTAATCCGACAGGTAGGGCTGGGTGTCAGGGGCGCAGCGGGTAGCGGGCTTTTGGTACCCGACGCGGCCGGCTGGTCGGGCAGGGCGTCGTCGTCGAGCAGCATCCGCATAGACGGTGTATACAGATCGTCCTGCTGTCCGGTACGCATCGACCAGATAAAAGCACCCAGAAACCCCAGGGCCATCAACAGACTAATTCCGATCATAAAGAAGAGGACTGACATACCCATTGGCGTTTGACAGTCACAAAAGTGAGTGTCGCTGACCGGGTCAACGATGAGATTCGTCAGATGCCCGACTGATTAAATTCAGCTGGCAGTGTTTTGGAACTGGCGTGGTGGTAGTCAGCCACACCTACCCTTATCGCAATATTGCGATATGATGCAGAATCATTATCTTTAAGCCTGCCTGCCCCCTCACCCGCTTTCTTGATTCTTCGACTATGCTACACATCCGACCCGTTCAGCCCGCCGACTGGCCCGCCCTGGCTGCCATCTACCAGCAGGGCATCGACACTGGCCACGCTACCTTCGAGACAAAAGCCCCCCCGCCCGATGAGATGGCCCAGCACTACCTGCCGGCTCCCCAGCTGGTTGCAGACCAGAACGGCACGCTGGTCGGCTACGCGCTGCTCTCGGGCGTATCGGGCCGTTGCGTATACGGCGGTGTTGCCGAAGTAAGCCTGTACGTCCGGGCCAGCGAACGCGGCAAAGGCATTGGCCACCAACTACTCGAGCAGCTCATTATCGACAGCGAAGCCCAGGGGTTCTGGACGCTGCAGGCCGGTATCTTCCCCGAGAACCTGGCCAGCGTTGCCCTGCACCACCGGGCGGGCTTCCGTACGGTAGGCTACCGCGAAAAACTAGGCCAGCGGCAGGGCGTCTGGCGCGACGTGCTCCTGCTGGAACGACGCAGCCCAACCGTAGGCATCGGATCTCCCCCGTAGAGACGCGCCAGCCCGCGTCTCATTCGCGTCAGCAACAATACCATCCGGACAGGAGACGCGAAGGATCGCGTCTCTACGCGTCAGCAACAATACCAGCCCGACAAGACGGTAAACCATCTCCCCCGTAGAGACGCGACCGCAACGGCGGACCGCCCTCGCGTCTCATTCGCGTCAGCAACAATACCAGCCCGATAAGACCGTAAAACCATCCGGACACGAGACGCGAAGGATCGCGTCTCTACGCAGCAGCAACAATACCAATCGGGCAAGACGGTAAACCATCTCCCCGTAGAGACGCGATCCGTCGCGTCTCATTCGCGACAGCAACAATACCAAACCGACAAGACCGTAAACCATCCGGATAAGACCATAAAACCATCCGGGCACGAGACGCGAGGGCGGTCCGCCGGGCGGTCGCGTCTCTACGTGACCGCAACAATACCAACCCAACAAGACGGTAAACCATCTCCCCCGTAGAGACGCGACCGCAACGGCGGCCCGGCGCAACGGCGGACCGCCCTCGCGTCTCATTCGCGACAGCAACAATACCAGCCCGACAAGACGGTAAACCATCCGGACAGGAGACGCGAAGGGTCGCGTCTCTACGGGGGAGGCCACGAAGAACAACGCATAAAAAAAGGTTGGCCGCAGTGCGAACCAACCTTTCCGGGCGTTAATCTTAACCTACGATAAACTATTGTTCCAATGGGGATGGCAGTCGGGAGACAGCCAGTAGTCAATGATGAGGAGGGCGATAACTGGCGCAATCAGTCACTGCAGGTTAACCGCAACCAGGCGTTCTGACTTCGAGGTGCCCAGGTTGACCTGCTTCTGAATAACCCCTTCGTCCGATCTTATTTCCAGCGTATACAAACCATCTTCTACCTCGCTCATGTCGAAGAGCAGGGCGGCTTTCATCTCTTTTTTGGCGACCCGGTTCGCAAACAGCACGTTGTTCTTCTGGTCGAGGAGCGCAACGGATACGGTTCCGGGAGCCGCCTTCTGAATAGCCAGTTTAATCTTACCCTGCTTGGTTACGTATACGCTGGCATCGAACGACAATGGTTTGGCCGGTTTTTCCGGATTGCCGAGTAAGGTGGTGGCGCCGATAAGGAGGCCGCCCATCAGATTCTTGAAGCCCATCAGGGCGCTGGTTTGGAGGATTGTGGTGATCATGGCTTTATGTGTTTTGTATGTTGTTTACTGTTCTCCTCTTATATGCCAAACCACGTGCCACAAAATTTATATATTGATTATCAACACATTACCACCAAAAACTCGTGAATACGCTGTACGGAATCGGACAGGCGTTGTTCAGAAACGAACGTTTTGTGCGGACAATCGAAACCGCGCCGTAACAAAACTCATCCGGGGGGCTGACGTACATCAGGGATAAGGCTGGGCGGGGAACGGAGTTTTACAGCCAGAATTGATCTGAAACCAGCTCTTCATGCACGCTGCCCCCACCCCACCTTCGTCGGAAGAAGCCATTGCGGCTTTGTTGACCTGCCGTCAGGAAAATCAGCGCTGGACCGCTGCGCTATCGATGAACGAAGCGGACATTGACGGGCTGCTGGGCCTGCTGGCCGACCTGCTGGAGCAGCCTGCCTACCAGTCGGTACACAGCCGGGCCGTCCGCTATTACGGGCAGCTGTTCCGGCTGAAAGGCCGGTTCAGACAGATTCGCAGTATGTATTTATGTACCAGCAGCACCTGCGGGGCCATCTGCCACGAGAAACTGTTTGGTCGTCACGAAGCCCTTCCTCTTTCTTTTTCCCTCCTCAACGACGAATTCAATACCGTACGCGCTACCTGCTATCAGTTCCTGTCGGGGCTGGTACGGCTTAACTTAATCTAACCGCCGATCGGTCCGGTGGTGATGGCGTACTCCCACCCGGCCGATACCATTTTGTACTACATGCTTATTCTTGCGTTTTTTCTGGGCCACTGGTACCTCTCGGTGCTGATGCAAACGTTTTTTCTGCACCGGTACGCAGCCCACCAGATGTTTACCATGAGTCCCGGCTGGGAGAAATTCTTTTACGTGCTGACCTTTATCGGACAGGGGTCGTCGTTCCTGAGTCCGCGGGCGTACGGCATCATGCACCGCCTGCACCACGCCCATGCCGACACCGAGCACGATCCGCACTCGCCGGAGTATTCCAAAAACCTGTTCGACATGATGTGGAAAACGCGGATTTTCTACAACGACATCCTGAACAACCGCGACTCGATTCCGGCCCGGTTCAAAAAGGGAGTACCGAACTGGGAATGGATGGAACGGCTGGGCGATCGTTGGCCCGTGCGGCTTGCCTGGGGAACGGCCTATACCCTGTTCTACATTCAGTTTGCGACCTCCCCCTGGTTATTTCTGCTGCTGCCGGTTCATTTCCTGATGGGGCCGGTCCATGGCGCTATTATCAACTGGTATGCCCACCGCTACGGCTACACCAATTTCGAACTGGCCGATACGGCCAAAAATCTGCTGCCGTTCGATTTTCTGATGATGGGCGAATCGTACCACAACAACCACCACAAGTTTGGCGGGCGCCCTAACTTCGGCGGCTTCCGCTGGCACGAGTTCGACCCGGCCTATCCGCTTATCCGGCTCCTCGACCGGGTGGGCGTGCTGAAACTCCGGCTCGGCCGCGACGAAGCCTATATGTAGTACCGGTTCTATCGCCTGCCCTTATGACCGACACAACAGCCCCCGTACTGCACGACATCGACACCAAAGCCGACATCGCGTATCTGCTGGATCGTTTCTACGAGCGCGTGCGGCAGGACCCCGACCTGGGTTATATTTTCGATGGCGTAGCCCACGTCAACTGGCCCGACCACCTGCCCCGTATCAACGCCTTCTGGACTAACCTGCTGCTCGGGGGCGATGGCAGCTACCAGGGAAACCCCATGCGCGCTCACGTCGATCTGGCGCGTAAAACCCCCATTACCCCCGCCCACTTCGACCGGTGGCTGGCCCTCTTCACCCAAACCCTGACCGACTGCTTTGCCGGCGAGCGCGCCCGCGAAGCGCTGCTGCGCGCTCAGTCGATTGCGGCCGTTATGCAAAGCCGGCTCTACTCGGCGGGCCTGCTGGAGACTGATTAAAACCGCCCTAAAAGCCACATGAACCGGATCATGCAGGATTAGAACGTATATTGAGCTGATTTATAGCCCAATACCTTCCTAAACACCGGCAACCCGTGGCGACAAACTACGATACCATTGCGAAAGAATACCAGGCCTCAAAAATGCTCCCCTGGCGGAAGCAGGCCGAATCATACACCTTCTTCGAGCTGGCCGGCGACCTGACCGACCTGAATGTGCTTGATTTAGCCTGCGGAGAGGGTTTTTACACCCGACAGCTGAAACTGAGAGGGGCAGCCCAGGTAACCGGGGTCGATATTTCGGCCGGCATGATCCAACTGGCCCACGAGGCCGAAGCCCATAATCCACTGGGCCTGGTGTACATCTGTCAGGATGCGCTCACGCTGAACCTCGGTCAGTCATTCGATCTGGTTACGGCGACTTACCTGCTCAACTACGCCCGCACCGCCGACGAGCTGGTTCAGATGGCTACCGTAATAGCCCGCCATCTAAAACCGGGCGGCCGCTTCGTGACCATCAACAGCAACCCCGATTACCGGGCTACCGTCGAGACGATGTTTCCGTACGGGTTCACCCGCGAAAACAGCAGCTATATCGAAGGAGCCGAGATCATCTATCGCTTCTATCAGCCCAACGGATCACCTATTGCCGTTACCAATTACCACCTTGAAAAAGCGACCCACGAAACCGCCCTCCGGCAAGCTGGCCTGACCGACATTCAGTGGCACCCGCTGGTCGTATCGCCGGGGGGTATCGACGAGTTCGGAGCGGGCTATTGGGCGCCCCTCCTTGAATGCCAGCCCGTAATTGGCCTGTCTGCCCGCAAGCTGTAGTGGCTACAGGCAAACAGTAGCGCGTATCTAGCCTGCTTCAATACCGGCCGACGCTCTATAACTCGCCCTTGAGATAGTGGTGGTTGCCGCTCACGGGCCTATGTTCGGACCTGGAGTCTTTACCATATGTCTATTTTTTGTTTTCGTTTTGATTACGGTCATCCTAGCAAGGGCATAACGTTTTCAAGCTTTGTGTTCGAGCGAGTTTCGGAGCAGAAAATTTAAATTGACTATTAAAGTTTAATAGTAGTACAAAGCTCCAAGTTTGCGCGTCAACCCGCCTGACGCAAAACCCGTGTTAGGCACAGTTATTCTTGTTTCTCAAATATTTTTTTTATAGTATCTTCTCTATTTTCATAAGTTGTTGTTTTTAATTTTCTCAATTCTTCTTCTGAAAGTTGTTTCCAACCAAAATGATAATCATAAATCCAAACTTTGTCAGTCTTTGAGTTTGATTGTATATGCACACAGGCTGGAATATTACCTTGCTTTAAATTATAAACTTGTTTTGTATTAAACTCTAATTTCTTTTCGCCTTTTGGGTAAATATCCTCTGACGGCTCTTTATTAACTTTCCAATATGCGCTGTAGTAGTCAATTTGTTGTTGCAGATTTATTTCTTTGCCTGTCAGATGTCTATGATAGCTATCAAGTATAATACCAGACATATCATCTGGATGATATATGCCCTTCTCGTTAAAGTATTTTGAAAGTCTTGAACCACCCCAAAGTTGCCAATTATTCCGCATCCACATCCCGAAGCCCATATGTGCACCACCTGAAAATTCATCTTCCGTCGATTGCTTAATCTTTGTTTCTGTCGAATCGCTCCAGAAAGTATCTATCTGCTTAAAACAGTCTTCAAGGTCTTTGGGAATATATACACCCCTCAAGCTATCTGTTGTTAAACGGACCTTATCCTCCTTCGCCCATTTATTTTCTATAATTTGATATGGCAGAAGTATTTTATCCTCATCAAAACCTTCTCCTAATAACGTCTTCTTAAAAGCGATGAGAATAACGGCATTTTGGTGTTGATTTGATGAAATTCCTTTATCAATAAGATATTTTTTTATCTTTGATTTTTTGTTATCAATGCTAGTCCATTCAAATACTGTTTTATAGTCTCCGCTCCAAGGGTAGCATAATTTAATCAAGCTATCGTTTGCCGTTTTTTTTATGATTAGTTTTAAACTGTCTGGGCAGTCCGTTTGCAAAATAGTTATTGCATCAGCAAAATCTTTAGGTGTTTTTCTCTGTCCAAATGAAACTTGAACAATCAAGAATAAAAATGTCAATATTATTAATAATAATAGTCTCATATAATTGCACCTAACGTGAAAGCATTGGTGATAAAGTCTCTCCAGTCTCTTTCCATTTTAAATTACCACTAAATCTTAAATATGAGAAAGTTTTGGCGTGTTTTTTGTTGCAACACTGACTGGCTAGAGCGTGTTTTAATTTATTAGCTATTGATAACCAACTGCTTATACGTCAACTGTTAATAAGCGAAAGTAATAGAATTATAACCCTGTTTATACCAAAGCTCTTTTAATCAAACCCGTCTTCATAGTGCTTTGTAAGTCGTAGAGGAAGCCAACTAGCATAATACTAAATAAAATTCCCAACATGCTCTGACAATACATGCACGTTACTGATAGATGAGCTATCATTTCAGGGTGATGGTTTCTTTAAAGGTTGTCCTGAACAACTTTTACTTTCGTACAAGATGTATAGCGCACCCGCCCCCTTTCGCCAGATGAAGCGTCAGTTTCATTTTATCCGTAACAGGTCTCTTCTAAATGACATAGGTTTCGGGCTTGGTTTTCCAGTCGGCATTGGCCGCGTCGCGGTAGATTACGGCTTCGTCGGTTTGGCCGGGTTCGAGGAAAGACAGCGTCAAGCGGCCGTGTCGGACGCGTATTTAGCCCTTTCCGGGCCACTTTGCCTGCTGCTGATTCGACCAGATGACCTGTCGGCGCGTAAAGCGTTCGTTTCGGCGATTAGGGTTCGCAACTACGCGAATGTATAAAAAATGGTAGAACTAGTTGGAGAATTGCTTTTACCAACCTAGAATTGTGTCAAAAACACACGTTCTTGTAGGTATCCCATCATGGCCGTTTATCAACACAACACCCGCATTCTGGTCGCGCTGGACTGTATCATCTTCGGTTTCGACGGTGAGTCGCTGAAGTTGCTGCTGATCAAGCGAAATTTCGAGCCTGAATACGGAAAATGGTCGCTGATGGGCGGATTCCTGAACGAGGGTGAAGACCTCGAAGAAGCCGCCGGCCGGATTCTGTACAACCTGACGGGCCTGCGAAACAACTACCTGGAGCAGCTACAGACGTTCGGCACCGTATACCGCGACCCGGTTGAGCGTACGATTTCGGTGGTGTATTACTCGCTGGTCAACATTGCCGATCAGGACGTAGCGGCCATTCAAGCACACAACGCGTCCTGGATCAGTCTGGACAGTAAGCCCACGCTTATTTTCGATCACGACCAGATGGTTACCGTGGCGCTGCAACGGCTGCGTTACAAAGCCGCGCTGCACCCGATAGGCTTCGAGCTGCTGCCCAGCAAGTTCACCGTACCGCAGCTGCAGAAGCTCTACGAAGCCATCTACGGCACCCAGCTGGACCGGCGCAACTTCAGCCGCAAAATTATGGCTACCGACCTGCTGCTGAGTACCGGCGAAAAAGATACCAACTCCGTCACCAAAAAGGGGCAGCTCTACACCCTCAACAGCGACCGCTATCGGAAATACCTCGACGGCTACTACACCTTTCTACCCGAACTGGCCGAATTATCAGGCGGCTAACTAACCTTCACGCATCCACTCTTTCCTGGCCCGACTATCAGCCTGCTATGAAAAATCAATATGTCCTGGGTGTCGATTTTGGCACCGACTCCGTACGGGCCCTGCTGGTCAACGCCCACACCGGCGAAACCGTAGGGACACACGTACACGAATACGCCCGCTGGAAACAGGGGCTCTACTGCAACCCTGAGCAGTCGCAGTTTCGGCAACACCCGCTCGATTACCTCGAAGGGCTCGAAGCAACCATTACGGGCGCGCTGGCCAACGCCCCCGCCGACGTGCGGCAGCAGGTAGCCGGCATCTCGATCGATACGACCGGCTCGACCCCCGTTGCCGTCGATGAAACCGGACTCCCGCTGGCGCTGCGGCCCGACTTTGCCGAGAACCCGAACGGCATGTTCATTCTCTGGAAAGACCACACGGCCAACCGCGAAGCCGACGAAATCAATCAGCTGGCCCACCACTGGGATACCGACTACACCAAGTACGTTGGGGGTATTTACTCGTCGGAGTGGTTCTGGGCCAAGATCCTGCGCACCCTGCGCGTCGACGAGGCCGTCCGGCAGCATGCGTTCTCGTGGGTCGAGCACTGCGACTGGATATCGGCAACGCTGACCGGCCAGACGAACCCGCTGACGCTACGGCGGTCACGCTGCGCGGCCGGCCATAAAGCGCTCTGGCACGACGAGTTCAGCGGCCTGCCCTCCGACGAGTTTCTGACGCAGCTCGACCCGCTGCTGGCTGGTCTGCGCGACCGGCTCTTTACCCAGACCTATACCGCCGATCAGCCGATGGGTACGCTCTCGCCCGACTGGGCCCAGAAGCTGGGGCTGCCGGCCGGGGTAGTCGTGGGCGTCGGTGCTTTCGATGCGCACATGGGCGCGGTCGGGGCCGAAATTGAGCCCTATGCCTTCGTCCGCATCATGGGCACCTCTACCTGCGACATTCTGATGGCGCCCAACGAAGAAATCGGGCATCGGCTCATCCGCGGTATCTGCGGTCAGGTCGATGGGTCGGTGGCTCCCGGCATGCTGGGGATGGAAGCCGGTCAGTCGGCCTTCGGCGATGTCTACGCCTGGTTTGCGCGTCTGCTGACCGGCCCCGTGCGCGACCTGCTCGGCCCCGAAGCCGCCGACACCCTGAACCGCCAGCTCATTCCGCACCTGTCTGAGCAGGCGTCGCGGCTACCCGTTACGGAAAATGACCTGATTGCGCTCGACTGGGTAAACGGACGCCGGACCCCCGACGCCAACCATACGCTCAAGGGCGCGATCACCGGCCTCAACCTCGGTACCGATGCGGCTCGGGTGTTCAAAGCCCTGGTCGAAGCAACGGCTTTCGGATCGCGCAGCATCGTCGATCGGTTTATTCAGGAAGGGGTTCCGATCCGCAAAGTGATTGCCATTGGGGGGGTCGCCAAGAAGTCGCCCTTCGTGATGCAGACCCTGGCCGATGTGCTAAACCAGCCCATTCAGGTAGCCCAGTCTGACCAGGCCTGTGCGCTGGGGGCGGCCATGTGCGCGTCGGTAGCTGCGGGCGTTCATCCGTCACTGGAATCGGCGCAGCAGGCAATGGGATCGGGCTTCGACGCCCAGTACCAGCCCCGACCCGACCGGGTAGCTCTCTACGAAACGCTCTACCAGAAATACCTGAAACTGGGCGGTTTTGTCGAAGGCCCCCCAGCCCGCCAACCCCTGGCTGCCAGCGCCGTATAAGTAGCTTTCCGGCCGGACAAGGCGGTTTCATCGCGGGCTGAGCGGTCGATACCGTAGTTCGGATGGTTTAGGGTGTAGAGACGCAACCCTTTGCGTCTCTACACCCTAAACCATCCGGACAGGAGACGCAAAGGGTTGCGTCTCTACATCGTGGTCGGCGAAGCCACTGCAACATTCATCATTCATCATTCAAAATCAGTACAACGTTCATAATGATCAACCTGAAACAGTTTGAGATTTGGTTCATCACAGGGAGCCAGCATTTATACGGGGAGGAGACCTTGCAGCAGGTCGATGCGCACTCGCAGGCGATTGCCGAATTTCTCGATCGGGCCGCCGACATGCCGGTACGGATCGTGTTTAAGCCGGTAGTTAAAACAACCGACGAGATTTACGCCATCTGCCAGGCCGCCAATGCAGCCCCAGCCTGCATCGGGGTCATCACCTGGATGCATACCTTTTCGCCCGCCAAGATGTGGATTCGGGGGTTGACGATCCTTAACAAACCGCTGCTGCACCTCCATACCCAGTTCAACCGCGACATTCCGTGGGGCGACATCGACATGGATTTCATGAACCTGAACCAGTCGGCCCACGGCGACCGTGAGTTTGGCTTCATGATGACCCGCATGCACCAGGCCCGACCAACCCTGAACCGCAAAGTGGTGGTCGGGTTCTGGCAGGAAGCCTCTGTCGTTGCCCAACTGGCCGACTGGGCGCGGGTAGCTGTAGCCGCTCACGAGCTGAAAACCCTGAAGGTAGTCCGGTTTGGCGATAACATGCGGCAGGTGGCCGTTACGGATGGCGACAAGGTAGCCGCCGAGATGACCTTCGGCATGTCGGTCAACACCCACGGCATCGGCGATCTGGTCACGGTAATCAATCAGGTTAGCGATGCCGACGTCGACCGGCTCGTAACGGAGTATGCCGACACCTATACCCTGATGGATTCGCTGCAGCGGGGTGGCGCGCAACACAGCTCCCTGCGCGACGCAGCCCGGATCGAAATCGGGATGCGGGCCTTCCTGCAGGACGGCGGGTTTGGCGCCTACAGCGACACCTTCGAGGATTTGTACGGCATGAAACAGCTACCCGGCATTGCGTCGCAGCGGCTCATGGCCGACGGCTACGGCTTTGCGGGCGAGGGCGACTGGAAAACGGCGGCTATGGTACGCGTCATGAAAGTGATGGCGGCCGGACTGCCGGGCGGCAACTCGTTCATGGAAGATTATACGTACCACTTCGACCCGACCAACCCGCTCGTTCTGGGCTCCCACATGCTCGAGATCTGCCCCAGTATTGCCGATGGCAAGCCTAGCTGCGAGGTTCACCCGCTCGGTATCGGCGGCAAGGAAGATCCGGTTCGGCTGGTGTTCAACGCACCGGCCGGCCCGGCCATCAACGTGTCGCTGGTCGATATGGGCAACCGGTTCCGGTTCATCGTAAACGAGGTAGAAGCCGTAGCCGTTACGGAGGCCCTGCCGAAACTGCCCGTTGCCCGCGCCCTCTGGAAACCCATGCCCGACATGGCTACCGGCTGCGCGGCCTGGATACTCGCGGGGGGTGCCCACCATACGGTATTCAGCCAGAACCTGACCACCAGCCATATCGAGGACTTCGCCGACATCTTTGGGGTCGAACTCGTCGTGATCGATAGCCAGACGAAGCTGCGCCAGCTGAAAAACGAACTCCGCTGGAGCGAAGCCGCTTACCGCCGGTAATTGTTTCACGATTACCCTGCTGTTGCGTAAGCGGTTCACGAGGTCTGCACCGCGGTCGTTCACCTTGGTCCGTGTCAACACTGGGACGCGTAGTCGGACCACATGACCGGATGGTTTTGCTGACGCATAAGTGGTCCGACTACGCGTCCCGGTGGGGACACGGACCACGGTAAACGACATGAACTACGGTCATAGCAACAAACCATCCGGACAGGAGACGCAAGAGCCGGGCCGCCGTTGCGGTTGCGTCTCTACACCGTGGTCCGTGTCAACACCGGGACGCGTAGTCGGACCACATGACCGGATGGTTTTGCTGACGCGCGGGTGGTCCGTGAGGACACGGACCACGGTGGACGACACAAACTACGATCAGGACTAACCGCCCAATGGGGTTGCTGATTAACCTGAACCTTTTACATAAACCCACTTTTTATGAAAAAACAACTGCTTCCTCTTCTGCTCGCGGCACTGACCCTGTCAGCAACGGCGCAGAACCGCGTAACGGTCAACGCCAGCGACGGCAAGACCGTTATTAACCGCCATATCTATGGCCACTTTGCTGAGCACCTTGGCCGCTGTATCTACGATGGCTTTTACGTGGGCGAGACCAACACGAAAATCCCGAACAAAAACGGGGTGCGGCTGGACGTGATCGAGGCCCTCAAAAAGATGAAAATCCCCAACCTGCGCTGGCCGGGCGGGTGTTTTGCCGATACCTACCACTGGAAAGACGGGATCGGTCCGAAAGCCAAACGGCCAAAGATTGTGAACACCTGGTGGGGGGGCGTAACGGAAGACAACAGTTTCGGTACCCATGACTTTCTGAACATGTGCGAACTACTCGGCACGGAGCCTTACCTGGCCGGTAACGTGGGCAGCGGAACAGTACAGGACCTGAGCGACTGGGTACAGTATGTCAACTTCCCCAACAATAGCCCCATGTCTACCCTGCGGCAGCAAAACGGCCGCAAAACCCCCTGGAACGTGCGCTACTGGGGTGTTGGCAACGAAGCCTGGGGATGTGGCGGCAACATGACGGCCGATTATTACGCCAATATTTACCGCCAGTACGCTACGTTCATGGGTACTCAGGTGGGTAAAGAAACCATCTTCCGGATTGCATCAGGAGCCAGTTCAGATGATTTTAACTGGACCGAAACGCTGATGAAAAATATTCCCGGCAAAATGGTCGAAGGCGTAGCCCTGCACCACTATTCTACCTTTGGCTGGGGACCGAATGAGAAAGGCTCGGCTACTGAATTTACCGAAACCGACTACGCCCATACCATGAACGAAGCCCTGAAGATGGACACCTTCGTGCAGAAGCATTCGGAAATCATGGACAAGTATGACCCCCAGAAGAAGATCGCCCTGGTTGTTGATGAATGGGGCGCCTGGTATGAGGTCGAACCGAAAACGAATCCGGGATTTTTGTATCAGCAGAACACCATGCGCGATGCCATTCTGACCGGTGCCACGCTGAACATCTTCCACAAACACGCGGAACGGGTACGGATGGCGAATCTGGCCCAGGCGGTGAACGTGCTCCAGGCCGTAATTTTGACCAAGGGCGACAAGATGCTGCTGACCCCAACGTACCACGTGCTGGAGATGTATAATGTACACCAGGACGCCACGATGCTGCCTATCGACCTCAAAACGGAAGATTATACATCAGGCAAATACAAACTCCCGGCCATCTCCGCATCGGCCTCGCGCGACCAGGCGGGTAAAGTACATATCTCGCTGGTCAACATCGACGCCGGGAAGCCGCAAACCGTTACGGTAAACCTGAAAGGGGTAAGCGCCACCAGCCTGACGGGCCGCATCCTTACGTCGGCTAAAGTACAGGACCATAACACCTTCGAGCAGCCGAACAAGGTAAAACCCGTCCCCTTCACCGGGGCTACCCGCAATGGCGACGTCCTGACGGTAACCCTCCCCCCGGTCTCCGTAGTCGTGCTGGAAATGAAATAACGAAGGTCTGTTGATTGAGTGATTGGTGATTGAGCGATTGGTGATAAAGTTGGCCGTGCCAGCTATTCATCACTCAATCACCAATCACTCAATAGAAAACTCACTCATCCACTCAATCGCTCAATAGACAAATCACTCAATCACCCATGTACAGGACCTTACAGGAAGAATGTTACGAGGCCAACATGCAGCTCCCCCGGCTGGGGCTGGTGTTGTTTACCTTTGGCAATGTCAGCGCGGTAGATCGCGAGCAGGGCGTATTTGCCATCAAACCGAGTGGGGTATCGTACGACATTCTTACCCCCAACGACATTGTAATCTGCGATTACGACGCCCGGGTGGTAGCCGGTACCCTGCGTCCGTCGTCCGACACCAAGACTCACGCGCTGCTCTATAAAACCTGGAGCGACATTGGCGGCATTACCCATACCCACAGCACCCATGCAGTAGCCTGGGCCCAGGCAGGTCTGGACATCCCCATTTTCGGAACTACCCATGCCGACCATACCCATCACGACATTCCGTGTGCGCCCGTCCTGACCGACGCCATGATAGAAGGCGATTATGAACACGAGACCGGCAACCAGATTTTCGATGTGTTTCGGGAGAAAGGCCTCTCGCATACCGAGGTCGAGATGGTGCTGTTGCAGAACCACGGCCCGTTCACCTGGGGCAAGACCGCCGAAAAGTCGGTCTACAACGCAGCCGTACTGGAAGAAGTAGCCCGTATGGCTTACCTGACGTTACAGATCAACCCCAACACAGCCCGTATTAAAGATACCCTCCGCAACAAGCACTACCAGCGCAAGCACGGTACGAACGCCTACTACGGACAGGGCTGCTAGTCAGCCGGGCGCACCGGCCGGCTGGTTCGCCCCCACCCTAACACCTAAACCCCCCACCAGTCACCCCATGAACCGTTTTTCTCAGTATGTCGGCCTGATGGCCCTCGGCGCGCTGACGCTCCTGAATGCCTGCGCGTCTAAAAAAACCACGAATACCCAAACGATGACTATTGACAAACAGGCCTATGGCCAATTACCCGACGGTCGCCCGGTCGATCTGTACACCCTGCGTAACGAAGCCGGCATGACGGCCCGGATAACGACCTACGGCGGCATTCTGGTCGGCCTGACCGCCCCCGATAAAGACGGTCAGTTTGCCGATGTCACGCTGGGGTTCGACTCGCTCGCCACGTACCGCAAAAACAATCCGTTCTTCGGAGCGTTGGTGGGTCGCTACGGCAACCGGATCGCCAAGGGTAAGTTTACCCTCGACGGGCAAGCCTACACGCTGGCGACCAACAACATGGGCAACCACCTGCACGGCGGCAAGGTCGGCTTCGATAAAGTGCTCTGGACAGCTACCCCCGTCGAGGGCGACGAACCCGCGCTGAAACTGACCTACACCGCCAAAGACGGCGAAGAAGGCTACCCCGGCAACCTGGCCGTTACCGTAACGTATACGCTTCAGAAAAACAACGCCCTCCGGATCGACTACGAAGCCACGACCGACAAACCCACGGTCGTCAACCTGACCAACCACACCTATTTCAACCTGACCGGCGGGGCAAAGCGCGACATCCTCGACCACGTGGTAACCATCAAGGCCGACCGGTTCGTACCCGTCGATAAGACGCTGATTCCGACCGGACAGCTCCAGGCCGTTGCCGGCACCCCGTTCGACTTTACCAAGCCGACCCGCGTTGGCGACCGCATCGACGACCCCGCCGACACCCAGATCAAGTACGGCCTGGGCTACGACCACTGCTGGGTATTTGCCGACAGCAGCCAGGGTTTGAAGTCGGTGGCCACCGTTTTCGAGCCAACCACCGGACGGGTGCTGGAGGTACAGACGACCGAGCCGGCCGTACAGTTCTACACGGGCAACTTCCTCGACGGTTCGGTAACGGGTCGGGAAGGAAATCCCTACAAAAAACGCTACGGCCTCTGTCTGGAAACCGAACACTACCCCGACTCGCCTAACCAGCCCGCCTTCCCAACAACGACGCTCCGCCCCGGTCAGACGTACAAAACCACCACGCTCTACCAGTTCTCTACCCGGAAATAAGCCACTTCTGCGCGCAAACCTCCGGTAGGGATTGTTCTTTTTCGCCATTAACACCGCTAACTCCTCCGAAGGGTTGTTTGGGGGAGATTGGCTGAGAAGGTAGATCTACGAAGACACCGGATTTTACCCCCCAGCCCCCTAAAGGGGGAGCCCATTCGGCGCGGACGGCTCCCCCTTTAGGGGGCTGGGGGGTAAAAAAGGCAGCCTTTCGAGCCGACTAAAGCCAGCAAATTCCTTCCCCAAACAAGCTCTGAAGGGGATGTAGGGGTAAGAAGTTTCAATCGACTCCTCAGGTAACAGTTTCATAATGCCCGATCGCTGGTAGGATTCGGGGCTTACGCTACTTTTACCCCTTTCATTTCACCCCTTTCTACTGGTATGGATTCGAGACGGGAGTTTATCCGAAAAGCCGCTTTACTGGCCACCAGCCTGTCGGGTACCTGGCCCGACTCTATTCAGAAAGCGCTGGCCATCGACCCGTCGCCGGGGACTACCTACCTGGACGCGGAGCATGTGGTCATTCTGATGCAGGAGAACCGCTCTTTCGATCATATTTACGGCTCGCTGCAGGGCGTACGGGGCTTTAACGATCCGCGGGCCATCACCCTGCCCAACGGCAACAAAGTGTGGCTCCAGACCAACGCGGCCGGTGAAACCTACGCGCCCTTCCGGCTCAATATCCACGATACCAAAGCCACCTGGATGAGTTCGCTGCCCCACTCCTGGACCGACCAGGTAGATGCCCGGCATGACGGCAAGTTCGACAAGTGGCTGGATGCCAAACGATCGGGCCGCAAGGAATACGCCAACATACCCCTGACCCTGGGGTATTACAACCGGCAGGATTTACCCTTCTATTACGCACTGGCCGATGCCTTCACCGTCTGCGATCAGAACTTTTGCTCCTCACTGACCGGCACCACCCCCAACCGGCTTTATTTCTGGAGTGGCACCCTGCGCGACCCCCGCGACCCGAAAGCCCCGGCCCTCGTTCGTAACGAAAACGTAGACTATGACGCCGAAGTCAGCTGGACCACCTTTCCCGAACGGCTGCAGGACCATGGCGTTTCCTGGAAAATATACCAGAACGAGATCAGCCTGCCCACCGGATTACAGGGCGACGAAGACGGCTGGCTCGGCAACTTTACCGACAACCCCATCGAATGGTTTTCGCAGTTCCGGGTTCGGTTTCATCCGGCCTATTACGCCTTTATCCAGCGCGAAGAAAAAGCCATTCCGGATCGGATAGCCAGCCTGGAAACCCGGCTCAGCACCCTGACGCCCGCCGACCCGGCCTACGCCAGCGTACAAAAAACCCTTCAGCATCAGCAGAAAGCCCTGGCCCAGGTTAAAGCCGATCTGGTTACCTACGCCCCTGAGCAGTTCAGCCAGTTGTCGGCGCGCGACCAGGCGCTCTGCCAACGGGCCTTTACGACCAATACCAATGACCCCGACTACCGGAAGCTGAGCACGCTGACGTATCAGGATGGCGCCACCGAACGGCAGGTTACGGTACCCAAAGGCGACGTGCTGCACCAGTTTCGGGCCGATGTGAAGAACCGGACGCTGCCCACCGTCTCGTGGGTAGTGGCGCCGGAGAATTTCTCCGATCACCCCTCCGCCCCCTGGTATGGCGCCTGGTACCTGTCCGAGATGCTCGACATACTGACCCAGAACCCCGACGTCTGGAAGAAAACCATTTTCATTCTGGCCTACGACGAAAACGACGGCTACTTCGACCATGTGCCTCCGCTGGTACCGGCGCATCCCGACCGGCCCCAGACCGGCAAGTCCAGCCAGGGCATCGACACCCGGCTGGAGTTCGTGACGGCCGAGCAGGAAAAGAGTCGCGGGCCCAAAGGCCGAACCGGGCCCATCGGGCTAGGCTATCGGGTACCGCTCGTTATTGTGTCGCCCTGGAGCCGGGGCGGGTATGTCTGCTCCGAAGTGTTCGACCATACCTCGACGCTCCGCTTTCTCGAGAATTTCGTGAGCCATAAGACCGGCAAACCGATCCGGGAAACGAACATCAGCCCCTGGCGACGGACGGTCTGTGGCGATCTGTCGTCGGCTTTTCGGCCCTACCGGGGCGAGTCGCTCCGGCTACCGGCTTTCCTGCCCCGCGAGCCATTCATCGAAGGTATTCACAAGGCGCAGTTCAAAGACGTACCGACCAACTACAAGTCGCTCTCGCCCGACGAAGCCCGGCAGGCCAGCCAGCGACCCAGCCTGTCGCCCTGGATGCCGCGTCAGGAGGCAGGCATGCGATCGTCCTGCGCGTTGCCGTATGAACTCTATGCCGATGGGCACAGCCAGGCCGACCGGTTTGTGCTGAAGCTAACCGCCGACAATGCCGTATTCGGCAAACGGGCGGCCGGTACTGCCTTCCAGGTACACCAGCACCTCCGGGACGATGTGCGCTTTCGTTCGTATACCGTAGCTCCCGGCGATACGCTGACCGATGAGTGGCCGCTCAGCGAGCCGCTCCACCTGAGCGTATACGGCCCGAACGGCTTTTTCCGGTCGTTTACCTACCCGGGCTCGAATCCACCGGTAACGATCGACTGCCGATACGAACAGAACGCCCGGAAGCAGTATACGGGTCATCTTGTCATTCAATTACAAAACCCGGACCCCAGCCGCTCGTACGTCGTGCGGCTCAGGGATAACGCCTACCAGAGGGGTGAGCAGTCGGTTCAGCTAACCAAAGCGGGCCTGCCGGGCGCCCGGCAGTCGGTCACACTGAACCTGACCCGCAGCCATAACTGGTACGATGTCAGCGTACTGATCGACGGTTTTCCGGATGTTGAACAGCGGTATGCCGGTCGGGTCGAAACCGGGCAGGAAGGCGTCACCGACCCCTTGATCGGGCAGGCAAACGACCTGACCAGCCGGTAACCGCCATCCGCTACCGAACCGCGATCAGCTGCCGGCGGAACCGCATACCTACCGTGGCAATCAGCACCATTGTGGCCGAACTGAGCGGCATCAGCACCGCAGCCACCACCGGCGACAGATGGCCCGTAGCCGCAAACGACAGCCCGATCAGGTTGTAGAGCAACGACACGGCGAAGCTGAACCGGATCAGCCGCATGGCAAACCGGCTGTAGCGCAGAAACCGGGGCAGCGCCCGCAGCGAGCGCGCTTCCAGAATGGCGTCGCTGGCCGGGGTGAACCGAAGGGTGTCGTCGGTGACGGCAATGCCAATATCGGCCTGTTTCAGCGCCCCGGCGTCGTTGAGTCCATCCCCAATCATCAGCACACGGTGGCCGCTGGTCTGTAGGTCGTCAATGAATCGCAGTTTGTCTTCGGGGCTGCACCCGAACCGCATGGCATCATCCGGAAACCAGGTGCGCAGGCTGGACCGGTCGGCGTTGGTATCGCCCGAGAGCAGATACATCGGCTGGTTCCGGCCCACAAACGCGGTCAGCATGTCGACCAGCCCATCGCGCAGCTGGGCGGTAAAGCGGAACCGCCCCCGGTATACCCCATCGATGCTGACATGCACAGCAGAGCCGTCGGGTGGTTCGTTTACGACGCGGTCAGCCGCTACAAAGTCGGCCCGGCCTATCTTGATCAACTCATCGTCGATCAGCGCTATGATACCCTGGCCGGTTAGTTCGGTGAAGTTATTGACGGGCATGGGCAGGCTATCGGCCAGGTACTGGCTCAGCCGACGGCTCAGCGGGTGGGCCGACTGGCTGACCACCGACCGGATCATAGCGCGCTCGATACCGGTCAGCGGTGGCTCGAACAGGTCCGTTACGGCCCCAGTCCGGCTTACGCCCTCGGGCAGAACGCTGTCGATATCGGCGGTTGGGGAGCTAACCTCGGTCAGGGTTCCGGTTTTGTCGAACACGAGGGTATCGCAACGGGTGAGCTGCTCGATTACGTCGGCATTTTTGAGGTAGAAGCCCTGCCTGCCCAGTAGCCGCAGCCCATGCCCCAGCGCAACCGGATACGAAAGCGAGAGTACGCACGGGCAGGCCACAATCAGCACTGCCGTGAAGGCATTGACGGCGGTGGTTGGCTGACCAGCCCCTACGTACCAGTACGCTCCGATCAGGGTAGCCAGCGTCAGCACGGTCAGGGTGAAGTATTTTCCGACCGCATCGGCAAAGGTCTGCGCCCGGCTGGGCTGATCTTTCCGAAAAGCGTCGTTGTTCCAGAGCTGGGTCAGGTAACTCTGCGACACCTCCCGCACGATTTCGAGATCGATACTGCCGCCCATCTGCCGACCACCGGCGTAGAGCAGGGCACCGGGTTCTTTCCGCTCCGGTACCGACTCGCCCGTCACGAACGAATAATCGACTAGCCCGTCGCCCCAGTACAAAAGTCCATCGGCCGGAATCAGATCGCCATGCCGCACCCGAATCCGGTCGCCCTTGCGCAGATCAGCCACCGACACCGACGACTCGGTTTCTGCAGCCGGCAGCGACGTGTCGGGCTCCAGGCGCGTAACGGCCAGCGGAAAATAGGATTTGTAATCGCGCTCGAACGACAGGAAATCGTAGGTACGCTGCTGAAACCACTGGCCACAGAGCAGGAAGAAAATCAGCCCGCTCACGGAGTCGTAATAACCCGCCCCGCCTAGTGCCAGCACCTCGTAGGTACCACGGCCATAAGCCACCAGAATGCCGAGCAGGATGGGAAAGTCGATGTTGATGATGCCCCGGCGGAGGCTCTTCCAGACCGAGACAAAGTAGCCCGAACCCGAATAAAAAACGACGGGCGTCGCCAGCAGCAGGTTCAGCATACCAAACAGATGCCTGAACGACGGATCGTCGAGCCCGAAATAATCGGGAAAACTGAACAGCATGATATTACCCGCGCAGAAACCCGCCACCGCCAGCTTATACAGCAGCGACCGGTACAACGGCTTTTGCTGCTCTTTAACCACATCGTTCAGGCTGATGAGCGGCTCGTAGCCCAGCGACGTGAGCAGCTCGGCCACCTGCCGCAGCGACAGCCGTGCCGGATCGAAAACCAGATGCACCTGTTTTTTGAGGAAGTCGACGCGGGTTTGCTGCACCCCGGGTTCGATGCGGTACAGGTGTTCCAGCAGCCACAGGCACGACGAGCAGTGGATCGCTGGTACGTAGAACGTGACATGGGCGACCTGATCGTTGCGGAAGTCGATCAGCTGATCGGCAATAGACGGGTTGTCCAGAAAAGCCAGCCGGTCGAGGGCGGCTGCCTGACTGGATAGCCCGGGGCCCAGTATGGTAACACCCGGACTGGTATTGAGGTCGTAGTACTGGCAGAGCTGGTGCTCGCTCAGCACCCGATAAACGGTCTGGCAGCCCGTACAGCAAAACGGTTTAGTATCAAAAACCAGGGGTCCAGCCTCCGCAGGGCAGTCGTTGCCGCAGTGGTAGCAAACCGTTCGGGAGGGAGCAGCTGTCATCATAATGGCCAAATATTTCCCCAAAATTGCCCGGGCGTACCGGGCCGTCAGCTGACATAAATCAGCCCGCAGCCTGATTCTGATAGGGCATAGCGACCGAATCGATCGGCGACTTTTGTGGACCGCCCTCCTGTTCTGACACACTAACTGAACTGACTCATGAAAACGATTCTGGTCCCTACCGATCTGAGCCCGCTCTCTGCCCTGGCACTACCCGTTGCCATCAGTCTGGCCAACCAATACGGCGCCGAGGTGCGGGTACTGCACTACCTCACGACCGGCCTTATTGCCCCCGAACTCAGCGGAGCCCCTATTGCGATTGGCCACTACCTCGACGAGCAGGCCGCCGAAGCCCGGCAGGCACTCGACCAGCTCTGTAGCCGCTACCAGACCGCGGAGGTACCGGTAACCCCCGTTTTAAGCCGCCACGAAGCCGGCCTGTACGGCGCCGTGGCCAGTGAGAACGCCGATCTGATCGTTGTAGCCTCGCACGGGTCCGAGGGCTGGGCCGAGTGGCTCGTGGGTTCCAATGCCGAGCATATCGTACAGGCCGTCCATAGTCCGGTGCTGGTCGTGAAGCAGGCGCACCCGGAGCTGAGTCTGAAGAAAATCCTGTTTGCCATCGACGCCGACGACCGGCTGAAAACGCAGTTCACCAACCCCCTGCCGGTGGGCAATCCGCACCTGGAATTTTTGTTCGTCACCACCCCCAACGACCCGCGCGCCCCGGAGGGCATCCGCGACTGGATGAGCGAACTGGCCGAAGCCCGGCAGCTGACCGACTATCATCTGTCAATCATGCCGCACCACACTGCCCACGAAGGCATTATCCAGTTTGCCGAGCAGCACCAGTTCGACCTTATCGTGCTGTTTACCAACCAGCGGACGGGTTTCTGGCATTTTTTCAACGGCAGCGTAGCCGAAGATGTCGTTAACCATGCACAGCTGCCGGTGCTGGTCGTTCCGCTTCGCGAAGACGAGTAGGCTGAGCTGATTTTTATCAGCTGGCTGGCTAATGCTGATTAGCCCGATGCCCATCGGCACCACCGAATTTTGCGTAGCCGCACTTGCTCTCAACACCGGCGCGGCTACCCCGATGACCGATTCGCTGATTGCCAGGTATAACGTAGCCGGGCCACGCTACACCAGCTACCCAACGGTTCCGTTCTGGAACAAGGCCGCCTTCACTACCCACGACTGGCAGCAACGGCTGACTACGGCTTTTGCCAATAGCAACTATACCGACGGCATCAGCCTGTATATCCACCTCCCCTACTGCGAAAGCCTGTGTACGTTCTGCGGCTGTAACAAACGGATTACCCGCAACCATGGCGTAGAGGAACCGTATATCGATGCGCTGCTGGCCGAGTGGGAGCTGTACTGCGACTGGTTACCCGAGCGGCCGCGTATTGCCGAGCTGCATCTGGGCGGGGGTACGCCCAGCTTCTTTTCGCCCCATCAGCTCCGGCGGTTGCTGACGGGTATTTTCCGCTGGGCCGACCCCGTCGGCGATCCGGATTATGGCTGGGAGGGCCACCCCAACAACACCACCGGCGAGCACCTGCAAACCCTGTATTCGTTTGGCTTCCGGCGCGTCAGTTTCGGCGTGCAGGACTACGACCCGGCGGTGCAGCGGGCCATTCATCGTCACCAGCCTTTTGCGAACGTAGAGCGGGTAACCGATCAGGCGCGCGCTATCGGGTACACCTCCATCAGTCATGATCTGGTGTTCGGCCTGCCGTTTCAGCAGCTGTCGTCTATCCAGAATACCGTGGCGCAGACCCTCCGGCTCCGGCCCGACCGCATCGCGTTTTACTCCTACGCCCACGTTCCCTGGATCAGAGGAACCGGCCAGCGGGGCTTTCAGGACGCCGACCTGCCCGATGCCGATCAGAAACGGGCACTCTACGAAACCGGCCGCGCCCTACTCGAAGCAGGCGGCTACAGCGAAATAGGCATGGATCATTTTGCCCTACCCCACGACGCGCTCTACCAGGCCATGCAGACCGGCACCCTCCATCGTAACTTCATGGGGTATACCACCGCCCGCACTAATGTATTGATTGGGCTGGGCGCATCGGCCATCAGCGATGTGGGTACGGCCTTCATGCAGAACGAAAAAGAGATTGGCGCCTACCAGGATCGCATCCAGCGCGATGAACTACCCGTGCTACGAGGTCACCTCCTGACCCCGCGGGATCAGTTCATCCGGGAACAGATCCTGAATATCATGTGCCGGTTCGAGACGAGCTGGTCGGCCAACGACTGGACCGAGACGGAATGGAACGGCATTGACGGGCTGCTGGATGCGATGATGGCCGACGGTCTGCTGGATTATGACCATACCCGCCTGCGGGTCAGGCCCGCCGGTCACCCCTTTCTGCGGAACATCTGCATGGTGTTTGACCAGTACCTGGCCGCCAGTTCCGTTTCGCAGCAGCCGCTGTTTTCACAGACGGTGTAAGCCCACCTGGTCAGCCCGGCTCCTGGTCGGTCAGGTACGTCTGCCGCATGTGGGTGGTTACGTTGATAACGGCCCGCTCAAAATTGTCGATGAGGGTTTTCAGCTCCGGCGAGGCCGGGTCTGTTACGGCCAGCTGCTCGATCTGCCGGATAGGCGCCCGCTGCGATTCGATGCCCAGATTATCGATCGATGGCTTGGTGCGGTGGGCCAGGTATTTGATCGTTTCAAAATCGCCCGACTCGTAGGCAGCTTTGATCTGAGCCGCAGCGGCCGGGGTTTCCGTGCAAAAGAGACTGATCATCTTCCGAACAAACTCGTCATTTCCCCGGCTGATTGCCTGTAGGCTCGATAAGTCATACTTATCTTCGTTCATGGTTTCCTGCTGGTTTTGAGGGAGGTTACTATCGGCTTTGAGCCAGTTCGCCAATTTACCTATCAGGTTTTTCTCGTCAAATGGTTTTGCCAGAAAGTCGTTCATTCCGGCCTGGTAACAGGCTTCTTTCTCTTTCCGGATCGCACTGGCCGTCAGCGCAATGATGGGGAGCGATGTGCTGATGTCGCGCCGAATGATCCGGGTGGCTTCGAGGCCATCCAGCACAGGCATCTGTACATCCATCAACACCAGATCGACCGACTCGGTGCGTAGTAGCTCAATGGCTTCCAGCCCATTGGTAGCTTCGATAATGACCATGTTGTAGGGGTCGAGAATAGTAGTCACTACCAGCCGGTTCATTTCATTATCTTCTACCAGCAGAATGCGCCGGGAACTCAGCGCGCCGGTCTGGCCGATCTCCTGGCTCTGGGCTGGTTTATCGGTTTCGGTACCGATCGGCAGGGTTAGCTGCACGGTTACGGTCGTGCCTTCGTTCTTGACGCTCCGGACGCGGATCGTACCGCCCATCAGATCGACCAGTTGCTTGGTAATACTCATCCCCAGCCCCGTTCCGCCATACCGTCGGCCAATGCTGCCGTCTTCCTGGGTAAACTTGGTAAACAGATTCCGCTGAAACTGGGGGTCCATACCAATGCCCGTATCGGCCACGGTGATCGAGATGGTCTGCATCTGGTGGTGCTGCTGGTATGTACAGTGCACGTCGACCCGCCCCCTATCGGTGAACTTAATCGCGTTGCCGATCAGGTTCAGCAGAATCTGGTTCAGCCGGTACGGGTCACCCAGCAGCACGGGAGCAATACCGCCATCGAGCTGCAGACTCAGCCCCAGGCCTTTTTTATCGGCATTGTGCGTCATCACGTGCACCGCGCTCCGCAGCAACTCCGCCATATCGAACCCGATTTTTTCCAGCGACAGCTGCCCGGCCTCGATTTTCGAGAAGTCGAGTATATCGTTGATGATCACCAGCAGATTACTGCCTGCCGTATTGATCATGCGGAGAAAAAACTGTTGCTGTTCGTTGAGGGGCGTTTTGGTCAGCTGTTGCCCCAGGCTCAGGATAGCGTTCATGGGCGTCCGGATCTCGTGGCTCATGTTGGCCAGGAAGAGTTCTTTGGCCCGCGCCGAATTTTCGGCCTCCTGTTTGGCGATGCGCAGTTCCGATTCGAGCTGTTTCTGTTTGGTGATGTCGAGGTGAATACCGGTTGAGCCGATTACCTGCCCGGTTTCCGAGTACAGCGGAGCGCCACTGATCAGCCACCACATAGCTTCTCCGCCTTTGCTGGTAACGGCTACCTCATACGCATCCATCTTTCCGCTCAGGCGACTTTCGCTCTTCTCCTTCATAAACGACACATTCTGCCCCCGCAGCAGTACGTCCGTCGCAATTTCGCCAATGAGTTCGTCGGCGCGGTAGCCGCTCATGGCGCAGAAACTCTGGTTGGTATAGACGATCCGGTCGTCGAGGTCGACCTCGATAAGGCCCAGGTTTATGTTTTCGATAATGCGCTGGTATTTTTCTTTCTGCCGAAGGGCCGCATCGTCGGCGCGTTTGCGTTTGGTAATGTCGGAGTATTTCCAGAGGTGACCGGTATAGACATTGTCCAGAAAAACCGGAACGTAGTCGCGCTCCAGCACGCGGCCGTCGGCCAGAAGCAATTCCTCCCCAATAACCAGCTTCTGATCCCTGAGCAGCTGATTAACCCGCTCGACAAACGGCTCGGGTTCCGCGAAATAATGCTTGCTCTGCTCGGCCATACCCGAACAGTCCAGCCCGATCAACTGATCCGGAGCGAGCGGCACGGAGAACATGTCGCAGAAGTGCTGATTGACGAGGACAATCGATCGGTTTTCATCTTCCAGCAAGATGCCATCCTGAAAGTTGGCGATCAGATTGGCCAGGCGGTTGAGGTTTCTGCGCAAATCCTCTTCAAGCCTTTTCTGCTCGGTCACGTCGGTGCTGATCCCCACCATCATCAACGGTTTGCCATCGGCCGAATAGCTGACAACCTGCCCCCGATCTACAATATGCCGGTACGACCCATCTTTAGCCAGCAGCCGGTAGGTCGTCTCGTGGCTTTGCCGCAGTCCCTCCTCATAAGGTCTGAGGCCGGGATCAGCCATAGCCGCCCGGTCCTGCGGATGAAGCAGGTCCATCCAGATCTGTACAGTATCCGGAAACTCGTCGAGGCTGTAGCCCAGCATTTGCCGATAGCGGGCCGAACGGGTGATCGTCTGGGTCTGCAGGTTGAGTTCCCAAACGCCATCGGCCATACCATCCAGCATAAACGTCCAGCGTTGTTCGTTCTGGACGATTGTATCGTGCTGCTGCTGAACAAGCGCTTCCAGCCGCTGTAGTTCGCGCCGAAGCCGCTCGTTTTCCAGCATCAGCTGAGCATCGGAAGACGACGCTACAGGCCGGTCAGGAATCCGTTCACTCTCCATGTCAGGTTCATTTTTGCCAGTCACGGTACTGGTTGGCTCAATCAATCAAGTATCATAATGAGATTAGAAAGGAATTCTTGAATTAGGCCACAAATTTTATTCACTTTTTAATGAAGCGCAATTTGACACCGCCTTAAAGTAAACTAATTATCTTTTTTTCTTAAAACTAAGTTTATTATTTTCATTTATTAATACATATATATAACCATATTTATCAAGTAGCTACCAAAACACAACAGGTGTAGCGATGGGCTGAAGTTAACCAACGGATTTTGGCTACGGGATTCAGAACGCCAGCCAGCCGGTTCTGCTGCATAGATCCGGTAAGGATTGCTGTGGCGTAGTCGGACCACAATGGCCTGGTCCTTGCGTATTTTGTATGGATGGTTGTTGCTGACGCGTAGGAGACGCAAGGGGTTGCGTCTCTACACATCCGGCCGATCGCTACCATGTAGAGACGCAACCGCGACGGCGGCCCGGCCATTGCGTCTCCTGTCCGAATGGTTTGTTACTGTCGACTACGCGTCCCGGACTACGCGTCGCGGACTGCGCGTCCCGGACTGCGCGTCGCGGTGCGGACACGGACCGTGATGAGGCCGCCGGGCAGTTGCGTTTTTACGGGGTGTTGAGGTAGGTCAGTTTCTGACTCCAGACCAGGGCGATCTGGGTGGCCCGCTGCCGGACCAGTTCGGCGGTTTCGCCGGTAAATTGCTCGGTCAGGGTTGCCGAAAATAACGTCAGCCAGCGCTCGAAATGCTCGACACGCAGGGGGTGTTTCTGGTTCACAATCAGGTGTGGCCGAAACGGGTGACCGTCATAGGCGCCGTTACCCAGAATGATCGACTCCCAGAACGCATACATTTTAGGCAGGTGGCTGGCCCAATCGACCTGGGCCACGTCGGTAAAAACGGGCCCGATCAGCGGGTCGGCCTGTACTTTTTCGTAGAACGAATCGACCAGCAGACGTACCGCTTCGGGCGAGTCGAGAGTTTGTTGAGTCATGACAGAGGGGTATACAGCGCGTTGACCTAGCCGGCAAATACGGTGTCGTAGTCGTCGGCTTTAAAGCCCAGAGCCACAACCTGACCGTCTGACTCGATGAGGGGCCGACGAATTACGGACGGTTTTTCGAGCATGAGCCGGATGGCGCCTTCGGCATCGGTTGGTTTCTCGCCGTCAGGCAGTTTTTTCCAGGTCGTACCGGCCCGGTTGACCAGCTCTTCCCAGTTTTTCTGCGTGAGCCAGTGCTCGATGGTGGCGCGATCGATGCCTTGTTTTTTATAATCGTGAAACTGATACGAGACAGCGTGTTCGGCCAGCCAGGTGCGGGCTTTCTTTACGGTATCGCAATTCGGAATGGCAAATAAGGTATACATACGAATGACTTACAACCTGCAAACATATCGATTTCGCGCCGTTCACGCCTTACCAATCTAGCCCAGCCGCCGAACAATCAGACCGTTTACCAGCTCAAATAGGGCAGCTGGCTTGAGCGTGCGCCAGTTGGCCAGGTCGAGGGTTCCGCCAAAATTGATGTAGTAGTCGAGGTGGTATTTTTTCCATTCGCGTTCGATGAACTCGGGCGAGTGAATGGCTGCGATCCAGCCGTCTTCTACGTCTTCAAACCACTCTGCGTAATAGCTATCGTCGGACCCGTGGAAGTTGAGGATATTCTCGGCCACCAGCACGAAATATTTGATCCCCTCCTGAACGAGCGGGTCTACCACCTGCCGCTTGAGGTACATGATGTCGTTATGAAGCGTATCGTTCCACTCGCCGAAGAGTTCGATGACGGCAAACTGCCGGTCGTAGTTGGCAAACAGAATTTTGCAATAGAGCGTTTCGGAACCGATCTCGTCCCAAAGCGGATGGATGTAGTAGCCGTAGATGTCATTCTCGTACTGCTGCATGTTGTACTCCCGCTCGTGAAACGGCGATCGTTCATCCTCCGACGCTACATAATATTTCTCCCAGCCGTAAAAGGGTTCAATGTCCTGCATAACCAGAAAGCAAAAGCGTTAAAGAGCAAACGAGTGCAGAAACGACGCGTAATTTGTCGATGATCTGATGCCGTCGGCACTCCCCTGCCCATCAAATTCGTAACCCCTTTTTGGCCGAATAAGTTAGCGGAAGCGCACTTTTTACGGCTTATAAACTCGCCATCGGAACCTCTTCCCTGCGCCAGTGCGCCAGCCGGTTCCCGGGCGGATAAAACAGACCGGGCCGTCGTATGGCATGGTTTATTTAGATTCGTCGGCAGCCGGTCGACCGGTTTGCGAAAACGGGTAGATTCCCGATGTCTTTACCCTATTCAGTGGATATGTCTACCTTGGCTCTTATGAAACCCGTCAGTACCACCATCCTCATCACCGGCGCATCGACCGGAATCGGTTACGGAGCTGCCCGGCAGTTTATCCGGCGCGGTTATACGGTCTTTGGCAGCGTTCGCAGCGATGCCGATGCCCATCGGCTGCAGACCGAGTTGGGCAACCAGTTCGTACCGCTGGTTTTCGACGTGACCGATGCAGCCGCCGTTGGGCAGGCCGCCCGGCAGCTCACCGACCGGCTCAGCGGCAGCGGCCTGGGTGGGCTGATCAACAACGCCGGCATTGCCATTGGCGGCCCCCTCCAGCACCAGCCTATCGATGTGATCCGGCATCATTTCGAGGTCAACGTGCTGGGTCTGATGCAGGTCACCCAGGCGTTCCTGCCTCTCCTCGGTGCCCGCACTGACCACCCCGTCCGGCCCGGCCGAATCCAGAACATAAGCTCGGTAAACGGGCAGGTGGCCATCCCGTTCATGGGCGCTTATGTTGGCTCAAAACATGCCGTTGAGGGCATGTCGCACAGTCTCCGGCGTGAAGTGGCGCGGTTTGGCATTGAGGTGGTCATCGTTGGCCCCGGAGCCGTGAAGACCCCAATCTGGGGTAAGGGAACGGACATCAGCCCGTATCAGCAAACCGCGTATTACGATTCCATGCAGCGATTCCTGAAGCAGGTCCGGGCGGCCGAAGCGCGCGGCTTCCCGGCCGATTACCTCGGCGAACGTATCGTTCAGATTCACGAAACCGCCCGGCCGCGTGTCCGATACGCCCTTGTCCCCGGCAAACTAACCGGCTGGGTTTTGCCCCGGCTCCTGCCCGCCCGAACTCTGGACTGGGTGCTGAACCGATTGATGAATTAACCACAAGTCTGGTATGCTCAAACCTGCTTTTCAAAAAAACGAGTCGCTGCTGGCCCACATTGACCGGGCTACCCAAACCCCGGACAAGCTTCATATCTGGTGGCTTGGCCAGAGTGGTTTCCTGCTGCAGCACCAGGGTCGGCATCTGCTCTTCGACCCCTACCTGTCTGATTCACTCACGACCAAATACGCCGATACCGACAAACCGCACACCCGTATTTCGGAACGGGTAATCGACCCGGCCCGGCTGACCATGATCGACGTTGTTACCTCCAGCCACAACCATACCGATCATCTCGACGCCGATACCCTGCTTCCCTTGCTGGCGGCCAATCCCGGTTTACAGCTGGTCATCCCCGAAGCCAACCGCTCGTTTGTGGCCAGCCGGCTGCAAGGAGCTTCGGTGCCCGACCGGGTAGCCTGGCCAATCGGTATGAACGACGGCCAGACCCGCCCCGTGGGGCCTTTCATCGTTCACGGCGTACCAGCCGCCCATAATGACCTGGAGCGCGACGAACAGGGCCAGTGCCGGTTTATGGGATTCGTTGTCGAACTGGGCCCGTATACCGTTTACCACTCCGGCGATACGCTCTGGTACGACGGACTGGTCGATATACTGAAGCCCTTCGATGTAGATGTTGCGTTTCTACCCATCAACGGCAACAAACCCGAACGGCGCGTGGCCGGTAACCTCAACCCCGACGAAGCCGCCCGACTGGGCAAGGCCATAGGTGCCCGACTCGTTATTCCGCATCATTACGACCTGTTCGCCTTCAACACCGCCGACCCGAACGACTTTGTCCAGGCCTGTCATCAAAACGACACCCCCCACCGCGTCATGCAACTGGGCGAAGGCATCACCGTCTGATTGCCCGCATGCGTAATCCGTAATAAACACAGGAACGCGTAATTGGGACACATACCCCACCGTGGTCCGTGTCCGCACCGGGACGCGTAGTTGGACCACTCATGCGACAGCAACAAACCATCCGGGCAACTGGTCCGTGGGGACACGGACCAAGGTGAGGGAGACGCAACCGCGACGGCGGCCCGGCGCGACAGCACCAAACCATCCGGCCAAATAACCTGTACGGCCGGTGGTTTTCGTACATTTGACAACAATCGCGACTAACCCTAACCCGACGCTCTCGTTATGCGCTTTTCGCTCCTGCTTCTCTGCCCGGCTCTGGCACTGGCTCAGGCCCCCAAACCGTCGTTTTCCATTCAGGTCGTCGATAACCAGATCAATATCGGCTATGGCCTCGCCATCGGCGATGTCGATGGCGACCGGCAGGCCGATATTCTGCTGGCCGACCAGAAGCAGTTTGTCTGGTATAAAAACCCCGGTCAGAAAACCGGCACCTGGACGCGGCATGTGATGGCCGACAATCTCACTCCCCAGGATAACGTGTGTATTGCCGCCCGCGACCTCGACGGCGACGGCCGTGTCGAAGTAGCCGTTGGCGCAGGCTGGAACCCCGCCGAAACCAGCGACAGCACCAAATCAGGCGCCGTATTCTACCTCATACGCCCGCAGGACCCGACCCAACGCTGGGAAGCGGTCCGGCTGCCCCACGAGGTAACGACCCACCGGATGCGCTGGGCCAAAACCGGCAGCACGTACCAGCTTATCGTTGTGCCGCTCCACGGGCTGGGCAACCAGCAGGGCGAAGGTCGGGGCGTTCGGGTGTGGGGGTATGAATTTCCGAAAAATCCGCGCGGCCCCTGGAAACAGCACCTCGTCGACTCTACCCTGCACATGACCCACAACTTCGAAATCTGGGAAGACGGCCCCATAACCGGGCTTATTCTGGCGGGGAAGGAAGGGGGCAAAATCATGGAATGGCAGAACGGACAATGGCGGTATCAGCCTGAAGAAGCCGCCCGCAACGCCCTGCCGCTCGTCACTCACAATACCGACGGCATCGGCGAGATTCGGCGGTTCGATAAAGGAGCCGGTATCGCTACCATCCAGCCCATGCACGGTAACCTCATCCAGGTCGAGACGGGTTACTACTCGACCAAACGCCCCCGCGCCGACCTGTCAGACAAAGAGATCAACATCCTTACCGATGACCTCAGCCAGGGCCATGCGCTGGTGTGTGGTGATTTTTTAGGAACGGGTCGCGACCAGATCGTAGCGGGCTGGCGCAACCCCAACCCCGAAGGCAAAGTAGGACTACGGCTCTTTATTCCGCAGGAAACCAACAATTTGGCAGGCTACGTGCTCGACGACAGCGTTCGGATGGCCTGCGAAGACGTGCAGGCCGCCGACCTCGACAACGACGGCGACCTCGACCTGATTGCCTCGGGCCGCGCCACGCTGAATGTACTCATCTACTGGAACCAGCAGAAAAAATAAGCCCCTTTACCCGACCAGACTCTTATACAGTTTCCAGTACTCACCCGCCACACTCGGCCACGTAAACTGAGCCGCCCGTTTCCGCAACCGCTCCTGTCGCAGGGTGTTCTGCCCGAAATCGTGCAGCCCGTCGTGCAGGGTACGCGCCATAGTCTCCGGCTCGAAATCCTCGAAGTAGTAGGCTTCCTTACCGCCCACGTCGGGCAGACTGGTCAGGCTGGAGATAAACACCGGTTTGCCGAATGTCATGGCTTCGGCCACCGGCAGACCAAACCCCTCCGACAGCGACGGGAACAGAAAGGCCTCGCAATGGTCGTAGAGCCAGAGCTTGGTTGCTTCGTCGATGGCACCGGGCATCAGCAAGCGGTCGGCTACGCCCAGCTTCTGCGCCTGCTCGCGGATATGCTGAGCGTACGGATGCCCGTCTGGCCCGGCCAGCACCAGCCGGTAGTCCGGAAACGCTTCGAGCAAGGGCAAGAGGGTATGTACATTTTTCTTGGGATGCACAACCCCTACAAAAAAGAAGAATGGCGAGTCGGTAAACGATCGAATCGGCGAGTCGGCGGGCAGGTCGGCCGGGGTTCTGGACGGGTCCACGGCCACCCCTGTGTGCACCACCGGAAAGGGCAGCGCGTCGGGTACGCGGAGGTGCTCACGAACCACCTGCCCGGTATACTTCGACCCCGCCGTCAGCAGCGCAGCCCGATCGATCTTGCGCTGGAGAGCAGCCAGGCGCCGGGCTTTTTTGGCGGCCGAGTAGTCGCTGCGCTCCAGAAAGTTCAGGTCGTAGATGGTCAGCATCAGCTTACCCTGGCCCGCGTGGGGCAGGTACGCTGAATCCTGGTGCAGGCAATGCCATACGTCGAACTGCCCCGATATCCAGACTTTCCGCATCCACCAGGCCTCTACGTACGACACCGAATCGCCGAATATACCTGATTGTCCTTTGGGCACTAAAAACGTGAGCTGCCAGTCGGCCGGGCGTTGGCGAACCAGCTCGTGACCCAGGTGCAGACAAACCTGGCCTAACCCGCTGTTCAGGTCGCGCAGGCGTTCAGCATCGATAAACAATGAAGGCATAGCGATTAGTCTAATTTCAGCAAAATTGGCAAATCTTGAACGATCTACACTGTCTGCCGCCGAATCTGCCCTGTGTCGGTCTGTCGAACGGGGTACGATCTGCCAGCTATGTAAAATCATGTTGAGCATTCGGACCTACAAATACCGGTTCAGCCGTACTTTTGCAGCATGATTTTACAGAATGATTTGCTACTCCGCACCGCGCGGGGCGAGCTGACCGAGCGAGTACCGGTCTGGATGATGCGGCAGGCAGGCCGCGTGCTGGCCCAGTACCGGGCCGTTCGGGAGCGGGCGGGCAGTTTTATCACCCTGGCCAAAACACCCGAGCTAGCCGCCGAGGTGACCATCCAGCCCGTCGATGCGTTCGAGGTCGACGCGGCCATCATCTTCTCCGATATTCTGGTTGTTCCCGAAGCAATGGGATTGCCCTACGAAATGATCGAAGCGCGCGGGCCCGTTTTTCCGCAAACGGTTCGATCGTCGGCCGACCTCAGCCGCCTGCACGTGGCCGATGCTGAAACCGATCTGGGGTACGTACTGGATGCCATCCGGCTCACTAAACGTGAGTTGAACGGCCGCGTACCACTCATCGGGTTTGCGGGGGCACCCTTTACCATCTTCTGCTACATGACCGAAGGGAAAGGGTCTAAAACCTTTTCTGTCGCCAAGAAGCTGCTGTATACCGACCCACACTTTGCGCATACGCTGCTGCGGCAAATCACCGACAGTACCATTGCCTACCTGAAAGCCCAGATCGGGGCTGGTGCTGACCTGATCCAGCTGTTCGATTCGTGGGCCGGGATTCTGTCGCCGGAGCAGTACCGCACCTTCTCGCTGCCGTATATCAAACAGATCTGCGACGCCATCACGGAGGTACCGGTTACGGTTTTTGCCAAGGGCGCTTTCTTTGCCCGGCACGAAATCGGCCAGCTCGACTGTCAGGTCGTCGGTCTCGACTGGAACATGGACCCCGCCGAATCGCGGACGCTGGTACCCAACAAAGTGTTGCAGGGTAACCTCGACCCCTGCGTCCTCTACGCCGATTTTGCGCAAATTCGGACGGAGGTGAAGCAGATGCTCGACGCGTTCGGTCATCAGCATTACATAGCTAACCTCGGGCATGGTATCTACCCCGACACTGACCCCGATAAGGCCCGCTGCTTCGTCGACGCCGTCAGGGAGCTGTCGGCCCAGCGCTGATCCTGTTCCCAGCTACTAGTATCACGCCAGCGGTCTGTTAACCAGTCGCTGGCGGTTTTTTTGGGGCTAATCCCGGGCGCTCATCTCGTGGCTCAGGCCCCTGCGACAGCCTGTTTAACATGTACTTCGATAGCTGATCATTTCCCTATCTGGCATTCGTTTTAGGATGACCTGTCATAAAATATATTTTTTCTAAAAAATTTCATGCAATCGGTTTCAATAACCATTTTGTTCTGTATGTTTGCTAGAGATCAATTTATTGCAATAATCGATTAGTTTATATAATCATATTACTCACATAGGCATAGCTGGCGCAATTAACTGGGTCTGTCTGTGTGTTATTCGTTAGCAATCGATTGCAGTAAAATTGTTTACCCATGGCCTCCTGACGGAGATGATGGCCATACAGTGATCAACCAGCCTTACCCCTTTACGTACTGATTATCTATTCCTTAACTCAATTGTCGTATGAACCGAAAACCCATTTCCCTCTTCGCTTCGGTCAGTGCTGCGCTGGCTATGTCGCTGGCCATCAGCTGTAGTGATCACATTCCTGCCCGGGACTACTCCATTCCCCCCATGCCTGCCTATGCGTCGCTGACCAGTAACCCCAAACTTCCGGATCCGTTTTTGTTCATGAACGGCATGCGGATGACCAGCAAGGACGAATGGAAATACCGGCGCGCTGAACTAGCCGCTCTGGCGCAGGAATTTGAGTACGGCTACAAGCCTAATACGCCCTCCTCGGCCGTAACGGGGAGTTTTGCGGATAACCGCGTCACGGTCAGCGTTACCGATAATGGAAAAACGATCTCCTTCGTCTGTTCCATAACGTATCCAACCACGGGCAGTAAGCCTTATCCGGCCATCGTGGGTATTGGCGGGTCGAACCTCAACAATACGGCCCTGCTGAACATGGGCGTGGCTATTATTACCTTTCCCAACAACCAGGTGGCTCAGCAAACCAATGGCAGTTCGCGCGGCAAAGGGTTGTTCTTCGACATGTATGGCAGTGATCACTCGGCCTCGGCTACCATGGCCTGGGCGTGGGGCGTCAGTCGGTTGATCGATGCGCTGGAGAAAACCCCGGCCGCCAACATTGACCCGGCCCGCCTGGGTGTTACGGGCTGTTCGCGGAATGGCAAAGGTGCGTTAACCGTGGGTGCGTTCGATGAGCGCATTAAACTCACCATTCCCCAGGAACCCGGAGCCGGGGGCGCTGCCAGCTGGCGTATTTCCGATGCGCAGCTGGCGGGCGGCAAAACGGTGCAGACACTTTCGCAGATCGTCAACGAAAACGTGTGGTTCAGACAGAGCTTCTCGCAATTCAGCAAAACGTCCGACAAGCTTCCGTTCGATCAGCACAGCGTACTGGCGCTCTGCGCTCCGCGCGCCCTGCTCGTCATCGAAAACACGTCGATCGATTGGCTGAGTCCCGTCAGCTCCTGGAATACGGCGCATGCCGCACACAAGGTGTGGCAGGCACTCGGTATTCCGGATTGGATGGGTTTTTCGCAGATCGGCGGGCATAACCACTGCGCTTTACCCGACTCGCAGTTGCCGGAGTTGCGGGCCTATGTCGAGAAGTTTCTGATCGGCACCGGTACGGGCAATACCAGCATCATGCGGACTGATGGTGGCTTTACCGTCGACGAAAGCACCTGGATCGACTGGACCGTACCGTCGTTAAACTAACTTACTGCATGACTCGCCATTGATTTGCCATTCCGGCCGAGCAGCCGGAGAAAAGCCCGAATATGACGATTCAAGATTAATAAAGGGATGTCAGCACAGTCTGGCATCCCTTTATTGTATCCCAAATGATTTGGGGTAGACGAGGCCCCTTCGCAACCATGTATTCACCCCGCACGGGTCCATAGCAACAGGCGAACCCCCGACCGGGGCTGGATTGACTACCTAACCATTCGTCACTATAAACGTATCGCCCCTGCCTGACTGGGGTTACTGCTTCACGACTCGTCGTCGGAAGGTGACGTCTCCGACTTGCACCTCGATAAAGTAGACGCCCCCCGGCGAGCTGCGCAGGTCGAGCGACTGCTGGAAGAGATCGCCTGTTTTCTGATGCTTCTGTCGAAGCAGTTGCCCTCCGTTGAGGCCCCGTACCGATAAATTCAGCGCCCCCCGCTGCGGCCCGCTCAGCGACACCATCATCAGCCCATCGCTGGGATTGGGCGTCACCATCAGCGCCTGATCTACCGTCGATGGCGTGGCCGTTACGACCCCAGCCCTGACATTTACGGTAACTACCGCCGAGGTGCTGCACAAATCCTGCCCGGTGGCCGATACCGTGTACGAGGTAGTTTGGCTGGGCGAAGCAATCACCTGCGGCCCCAGCGTCGTGTTCAGGCCCGTACCTGTCCAGCTGAAAACGCTGGCCCCGCGGGCGTTGAGGGTAACGGTTTCGCCGGGGTTGATGAACAGGGCCGACGAAGCTACCTGCACCGACGATTTCATGCCGATACGAGCCGTTACGTTATGCGCGACGTTCAGTCCGAGGCTATCGGCGTAGCGCAGCCAGTCGCCGTTGCGGTTCTGCCGCCAGGAAGTGGCGAAGGTCGACTGGCCGTTCTGCGTCGTTACCAGCGCTACGGTGTCGCCCGCTACGTAGGGCAGGGTGATGCCGATGTGGAAGGGCAACCCGCTGAGCGGCACATTTCGCTCGAAGGTTACGGTAGTGGGGCGGTTGTTGGCAACGTCGTTCAGGATGTCGCGCAGCGGCACGTCTTTCTGCTCCAGAATAGCGCCAGGCCCGTTCTGGAAGCCCCGACCGTTCCAGACCGTTACCGTAACGACCGATTCCGTGGCGGCTCCGCGGGCGGCTTTGGCAACCCCGAACCGCAGGGCGGCTCCGGCCAGATTGCTATAGCCCAGCTCGTTCTGAAAAAACTCCGACACCGCCTGCGTTCGCCGACTGTTCTGCCCCGCTACGTAGCCGGTGCCGCCGGTTTCGCGCAGCACCGTGGGCGTACCGTTAAAGTTGGTCAGCTCGGCGCACAGGCCCGAACTCAGGACTTCGATGTATTGCTCGCGGACAAGCGGTTCCGACGCTCCTACCGCATTCGTAACCCGCAGCGTAACCCGGAACCGACCGGGCTGGCTGTAGGTCACCACGGGGTTCTGGTCAGTAGAGGTGGCTGGCGTGCCGCCCTCGAACGTCCACTCCCAGCGCGTCGGGAATCCTCCTGACAGATCGTTGAAGCGCACCTGCCCCCCCAGCAGCACCCGCTGGGCTTCGGCCCGGAAGTTGGGAATAGGCCGCGAGACAACCTGCGTGCCGCAGACGTTGGCCGTAATCAGGCTCACCCGACGCGGACTCACATCCATAACGGCTCGCATCCGGGCTTTCTGATCCAGAGTGAAAATGTTGAAGCAGCCATCGTCGGAGTAGTCCATGTAGTTCTGCACCATGTTGGTATTGCCGCAGCTGATCCGCCCAACCTGGCAACCCCGGCTTTCGGAAGCCTGCGGGGGTGTGTCGCCACAGAAGTCGTCGCCACAGTTGGCGTCGCCCCAGATGTGGCGCAGGCCCAGCCAGTGGCCGGTTTCGTGGGTGAGCGTCCGGCCCAGGTTGTAGGGTGCCTGCATAATCGGGAAGTTCCCTTTCTCAGAATTACCAAACGAACGGTAGGCAATAACGACCCCATCGGTACTGGCCGGCCCCTGCGACGGAATACCGGGCAGGCTCGACTGGCTCGGAAACTGCGCATAGCCCAGCAGCCGGTCGGCATTATCGAAATCGAGTACCCAGATGTTGTAATACTTGTTCGGGTCCCAGAAGGTACTGGGTTTCAGTACGCCCTCGATAGCATCGCGGTTCCAGGTGGCGCGGTTGCCGTTATAGCGGTCGATCCCGCGCTCGGCCATGGTACGGCCTTGCGGATCGACAGCGGCCAGACAGAACTCGATCTCGATGTCGGCCCCGACGGGGTTGTTGTTGAAACCCCGCGTATTGGGTTTCCGGCGAAAATCTTCGTTCAGGGTTTCGAGCTGAGCCTGCACCTGGGCGGCACTGATGTTGCGGCCGGTACCGACGGCTTCGCCATTATGGACAATATGAACGACTACCGGAATGGTAACGACCGGCGCTGCCACGCGCCCGGAAGCCATGTTGGCTTTCATGGTAACGATTTTCTTCTGCAACTCACGCTCGAAATCGTTCAGGCTCCCCAGCTCGGGGTATTTTTTCCGAAGCAGGCTATCCATCTGCATGGTGGCGCACTGCTCCGGGCTGGGCGGTAAGGTCTGGGCCATAGCGGCTCCCCATACCCCGGATAAAAGCAGTATAAACAGTAGTATTCGGATCATAGTCGTGCGGTTGAGTAGCCTTAGCGCGTGGTAACGGCGTTGAACGTAAATCGATAGCTGGCGTTGATATCCTGAATGTTTTGCAGGTAGATTTCAATGGTCAGCACATTGCCCGTCAGGTTTTTGATGGTATACGGCAGGCGCTGACCCGACAGAATAGGAAAGGCGAACTCCAGGGTGGCGCTGGCGTTGACGAGTGTCCACTGGTCGTCCAGAAAAATATCCGGGTCGTTGGCTCCGCATTTGCTGGCTCCTTCGCTAACCGCATACCGACGTCCTTCGTTGGCATAGAAGGTGTACAGATCGTCCGTCACGCAGGGGTCGAACTGGCCCTGCACCGGAATCACCTGCGATGAGTTACCGTCATCTAAAATCTGATAAGACACCAGCCGCCACGACTTCTGGGTCGTTCCGGTCAGCAGTTGCGTATACGTAAGCGGTTTGGGTTCGAGGGTTTCGGCGCAGCCTCCAAAAAGCCACATAGCCCCAACCGGTATAAGCAGAAAACGGAGTAGAGTTCGCATCACTGTGGTGTATAAGTCTGCGTGTAGGAAAGCGTTGTGTCGCGGTTGTTGGTGAGCCGCAGCTTGAACTGAAGATTCAGCGTGATCCGGCGGTCGCGCGGATTCCAGGCTCCGTTGCCGCGCAGGGTGTCGGTTGAGCCTAGTTCGGCGTTTGTCTGTGCTGGTACCGTAATGGTATTGTCGCCGTTATCGACAAACCGGAGCGTCGGTTTGATGGCGTCGAAATTAAAGAACGGAATACCGATGTTCCAGTTGCTCAGGATGTACTGTTTGCAGTCGGTACTGGAAATGTCGATGTTCTGATACGTGAAATTCTGATTGCCAACGCGACTCGTTCCGGTGTAGGTGCCGCCGAACAGGCAGTCGTCGTTGATGGTAAACCGCATCGACCGGCCCAGCGCTCCGCTCGGAGCCAGCCCTACCCGCAGCGACGCCGGACTAACCCCCGTCAGCGTAAACGTCAGCGACTGCGACTCCAGAATGTTATTGGCATTGTTGATCAGCCTGATGTTGATCTGCCCGAAGCTCTTATTGGCCGGGATAACCACGATGCCCTTTTCGCCCTGGATGGCGTAGTCGCGGCCTTCGCGGGCGGTGCCGCTAACAGTGTAGTTGATCCGGATGGCTTCTGTCAGTACCGGCCCTACATTATGCACCCGAATTGGAACAATCTGGTTATAGCTTTCCCGGAAGGTTAGCGTTGTGTCGGTAAAGCGCACAAAATACGGCCCTGCAAACGTTCGGTCGAGATCCTGCTCCTCGCAGCCGATAGCCGCCCAGCCCAGAACTACCGCCATCAGTAGCCCTCCCCAGCCGAAGCGAATGTGTTTATTAGTGGTAAAAAGCTTCATAATTCGAGTGTCTGTGTCTGCTATTTCCTGGCCTTTGGCCTTTTTCTCTTTGCTGTAATCTGCGCCAGCGCCAACCGGTTAATAGCCGGGGTTCTGCTTACCGGCCAGCGCGGGGTTTTGCTGTATCTCCGACTGCGGAATGGGCCATAGCTCAAACCGGCTGGTCCAGTTGGGCGAGAATGCCGACATGACGGCCTGCGCCCGCCCGGTCCGAACCAGATCATACCACCGGTGCCCTTCAAAAGCCAGTTCATAGACCCGCTCGCGTTCTACGGCCAGCACCACATCGGCCTGGGCGGTCAAAGCAATGGCAGGCGCGTTGGCGCGGGTTCGCAGTACGTTCAGATCAGCTACGGCACCGGCAGCCCCCGTAATTTTACCCTGCTGCGCGCGCGCTTCGGCCCGGATCAGGTACATCTCGGCCAGCCGCATCAGTACAATGTTGTTGTTATCTTCCGAAGCGGTACCGTATTTCCGAACGCTCCAGCCGTTATCGCTGCCGCGCAGGTTCTGTACGTTGAAGCCAATGGTTTCCCGACGGGTACCGGCTTCGGTGGAGACCAGGGTCGTGATGAGCTGGTTCGAGGGAATCACTTCCCGACGACCCACCAGCAGGTTATTCAGACTGGTTGCGGTTGTTCCCGGATCGTCGGACAGCGAGTAGCCCACTTCCAGAATCGACTCACGGGTAAAGTCCTTGAGCACCACATCGGAATAATTGGTTTCGAGTGCGTAGATCCCGGAGGCAATGACCTGACCGGCCAGCGTTTCGGCCTGGGCCCAGTTACGCTGGTACAGATAAAACCGGGCCAGAGCCGCCTGGCAGGTGGCTTTGTTCAGGTAAGTTGCATTGGTCGTGACATTAGTCGACCCGGCGGCAACGGCAGGCAGGTCAGCCAGCGCAGCCTGATAGTCGGCCAGGACCGAGGCCAGGATCGTGGCCCGGGCGGTGCGGCCAATATTCCGGTTCGCGGCCTGGTTGGTAGAGGTTACCTGCGGAATATCCCCGTAGGTATAGGTACCGATGAAGTTGGCCCAGGCACGCATGAAATGGGCTTCGGCCAGCACCTGCTTCCGCGTCGACTCGGGCACTCCCGCTACGCCAGGCAGCGTTTCCAGGATGAAATTGGCTACGTAGATGGTCCGGTAGAGAGCGCCCCACAAGGTATTGACAACGCTATTGGCCGCCGTAATCTGTTTGTTACCAAACTCGCGGTTGTCGGTAAAGGTACCGTTGAACTGGATGTAATCAGCCGTAAAGTCACCAGCAATGATGGTTGAAGCCGCTGTGCCGCGCAGGGCATTGTACATACCCAGCCGGACCGGCTGTACGTCGTTAGGTTCATTCAGGACCAGTTCATCGACCAGCAGATCGACCGGATCGGGCTCCAGCACGGTCTGGCAGGAAGCCAGGCTTACCAGCAGCAGTACCGTTATGTACCGAACAGAACGCATAAGAAGTGCAGAATGAATCATAGTGTCGAGTCGATGCGGTTAAAAGACGATGGATAAACCGCCCAGTATGGTTTTTACCTGTGGAAGCGTAAAGAAGTCGATCCCCTGCGAGACCGTCGACCCATCGAGTGTGCTCACTTCCGGATCGGGACCGCTATACCGTGTCAGGGTATAGAGGTTAGTAGCCGACGCGTAGAATCTGACGCTGGTCATGCCGTAGCGGGTAACCCACTGGCGGGGCAGGTTGTAGCCTACGGTCAGGTTTTTAATCCGCACAAACGAACCGTCTTCCAGGAAACGGCTGCTGTGGTAGTTGTTATAGCTGTTGCCCAACTCATAGCGTGGTACACTGGTTATATCGCCTTCCTTGCGCCAGCGCTGCAGGGCCTTGCGCGTCTGGTTGTTCTCGATGTCGGCACCCGCGTTCAGCAGGGTCGTATTGGAGAAGTTCAGAATGCTGTTTCCATACGATCCCTGCAGGAGCACGCTCAGTTCAATCCCTTTCCAGCTCACCCGGTTGGTGAAGCCGCCGGTCAGCTTGGGTTGTGCGTTACCGATCACCTGCCCATCTTCGGGGCTGATACGACCGTCACCATTTTTATCGTCGTAGATCGCATTCCCCGTGGCGGGGTCAACGCCCAGGAACTTCAGCCCCCAGAAGGTTCCCAGCGGCTGACCCGGCAGAATGACGTTGGTACGGCTAACGCCGTCGGCTGTGTAGCCTCTGAAGATAGGTTCGTTACTGACCAGTTCAACCACTTTATTTTGGTTGTGCGACAGGTTCAGGTCGGTGCTCCAGCGGATACCGCCCCGGTCGATGTTGACCGTCGATATCGTCAGCTCGACACCCCGGTTGCCTACTTTCCCGATGTTGCCCTGTACGGAACCAAAGCCGGTCGTGAGCGGAATGGGTTGTGCAAAGAGCAGGTTATCCGTCAGGTTATCATAGGCATCGACCGTTACGCTGAGCCGACCGTTCAGGAACGAGGCATCGAACCCGATATTGGCTTCGCGGGTGCGCTCCCACTGCAGGAGCGGATTAACCAGCGCCGACGGGCCAACCCCGGTAGAGCCGCTGTAGGTGACCGAAGCCCAGGTGCCCAGAAACTGAAAATCGCCGATGCGTTCGTTGCCGGTGAAGCCGTAGCTGGCCCGCAGTTTCAGATCGTTCAGGAAACGGAACCGCTGCATGAACGGCTCGCTGGATAAACGCCAGGCTACCGAGGCCGACGGAAACACCCCAAACTGCCGATCCTTACCGAAGCGTGACGAGCCATCATAACGGGCCGTAATCGTAGCCAGATACTTCTCATCGTAGTCGTACCGGACCTCGCCAAAGGTCGAGATCAGCCCGCTGTTGAGCAGGTACGAGTCGCCCTGGTCAACAACGCCGGCCGAGCGGATATAAGTAAAATCGTCGCTCGGGAACAGCCGCCCCTGCACGTTATTGCTGCGCTGCTGCCGACTCAGCACCTCAAACCCGGCCAGGGTACTGAACCGGTGTTTTCCGGGCAGCTGGAAGTTATAGGCCAGCGTATTGGTACTGATCAGGGTAGCAAGGGTCGTATTGCTGAAGTCGCCATAGCCCTGACCGCCAACGCTTTCCAGAAATCCGCCGATAGCAGTCGATGAGGGCTCGAAGTTGTCTTCGGTGATGTTGTTATAATCTACGCTGGCCTTAGTGCGGAAGCGCAGGTTCGGAATAATTTCATACTCGCCGTAAACTCCCCCCAGAAACTTGGCGGTGTAGCTGACAAACCGGGGCAAAACGGCCTGGCCAACCGGGTTGAAGTTAGGAAACCCGGCGTAGTTGGGATCGTTGGGCCCGTACAGGCGCCCCTGCTCGTTGTAGGGCGCGTAATACGGCAGGCTCTTGATGGCTCCCGAGTACACGCCATCCAGAAAGTTGTCGCCTTTTACCCGTTTGTTCTTCGCGTACGAAGCGGTGATGTTGGCTCCGAACGAGAGCTTGGAAGTCGCTTTCTGATCAAACTTGAACTGGGCCGTATAGCGGGTAAAGCCATTGTTTAGCTGAACGCCCTGCTCGTCGCGGTAGCTACCGCTGAGGTAAAACTGGGTTTTGTCGTTACCGCCCTGGGCCGATAGCTGGTACTGCTGATAAACGCCCCGGCGCAACACCTCATCTACCCAGTCGGTATTGACACCGTCCGTCACGCCTTTGATGAGCCCCCGCTGGTCGGGGTCCTGGCCGGCATTGGTAACCGCTTCGCGCTGGAGTTCGAGCAGTTCGGTAGCGTTCAGCATATCGGGTCGGCGGATGATCTCCGTCAGGCCCCGCTGGACATCGGCCGTAAAGGTTGTTTTCTGGCCCGACCGCCCCCGTTTGGTGGTGACCAGTACCACCCCATTAGCCGCCCGCGAGCCGTAAATGGCCTTGGCCGACGCGTCTTTCAGCACCTCGATGCTTTCAATATCGTTCGGGTTAAAGAGCGCAAAGGCGTTATCCTGCTGCCCGCCGAAGTCGCGGCCGGTGAGGTTACCATCTTCTACCGGCACGCCGTCGACAATAAACAGCGGCCGGTTACTGGCCGAAATGGACGTATTGCCCCGCACCCGCACGGTTAATCCACCTCCGGGCGTACCCGACGATTGGGTCACCTGCACACCAGCCGCCTGCCCCTGCAGGGCCTGGTCGAAGCTGGCAACCGGAATGTTTTTGAATTTATCAGGCGAGACGGAGGTAACCGAGCCGGTAATGTCCTTTCGCTGGGTAGTATTATAGCCCGTCACAACCACCTGAGCCAGTTCGTTGACGGTCTCTTTCATGACCACGTTCACCACGGTCCGGTTGCCAGCATTGATCTCCTGCGACACCAGACCGATAGACGTGAAGAGCAGGACCGTATTGGCGCCCGGTACGGTCAGGCTGTAATTACCGCTGGCATCGGTACTGATTCCGGTCGTTGTTCCTTTAACCACTACGTTTACCCCCGGTACGGGCTGCCCGTCCTGCTCGGAGGTAACCCGCCCCGAAATCCGTAGCCCCTGCGCCAGTAACTGAACCGGTGCCAGCAGTAGTAAAATCCCCCAAAATAATCGGTAATTGTTCCTCATAGAACAGGTTAGGGTTGAGTAATCCAGTACGCCATCCGTTTTTGCCATCTCGTGCGGAGGCAAACGGGCGCGTAATATGGACAATTTAGCGTAATACCAACGAACAAAAGTATCTTTACTGTATAAAAATTTGGCCGTTAGCCCGGCGGAACCAACAAAATAATGTGCTCTTTACAAACGCCACATTATACACATGCTACTCAGGCGATTTGTCTTCTTTCCGATCCTATTGGTGTGGGTGCTGGGGCTTACTGCACCGGCACGATGCATTGCAGCCGCCGGGCCCATCACGGTATATGTATTTTTGAATACTGAATGCCCCATTAGTCAGCAATACGCACGCCGGCTCACAACGTTGCACCGGCAGTACGACCGGGCTGCCGTCCGGTTCGTAGCCCTGTTTCCGCTACGCACCGACTCGCCCGGCCTGATCCGGCATTTCTGTGCTACGTACCACCTTTCTCTGGAAGCCAGGCCCGACCCGGGTGCCCGACTGGCCCACCAGTTTCGCACTGCCGTAACTCCCGAAGTAGTCGTGGTCGACCCTGGCGGGCGCATTCGGTATCAGGGGGCTATTGATGACTGGTACGTAGCACTCGGGAAACACCGGCCTGATGCTACGCAGCCATACCTGCGTGATGCCCTAGACGCTGTACTGGCCGGTAAGGCGGTAGCTCTGCCCAGAACGGAAGCGGTAGGCTGCCTGATCGAATAGTACCGCCAACTACCGGATGTAGTAGAATACCAGGTTCATCATTTCGTCGGTGGAGTTCCAGCCGTAGCCGACGGTTCGGGCAGGCCGGTTTGGATTGAGCGGGTTCTGATCGGTATTATCATACTGCGCTTCGGCCAGGATAACTGTGCCTTTCGGCAAGGTCAGGGCCTGCCGAAAAAAATAGGTCAGCTGCCAGTTATAGTCCCAGGCCGGTATCTGTATCAGGTTGATAGCATCGCCATCGGGCGTGATGGCAAACGCTTTCACCGACTGGCCCAGTCGGTGCATATGTGGCATGACCGATAACAGCCGGATACTGTCGGGCAGCGGTCCGAACTTCATATAAAAAACAGGTTTTGTATTGGCCGCGAGCCGGAATGGCTGGTTTGTTACGTCATTTTCGGTCAGGCTGAGGGTTCGTACGACCCGGTCGACGGGCTGTCGGGCCAGATACAGACGAACTTCCGACTGATCCGTCTCTTCTTTAGCCGAGGGCGCGTAATGAATGTTGAGAATGAGATCGCTACCGGCCCGGATCCGTTTGGCAGCACCAGCTGGAAACGTGACTCGGTCATTACCGGGTACCCACCCGTACAGAAACTCATCAGCCAGGGGCGTCCGCTGAAACTCGCGTAGTTTAGGGTCCGCTTCGGCAATTCCATTGATGGCGCTCATTGTACCGGTCGAGTCGACCATCAGTCTGCTGTGGTGCACTAGCTTCCGGTTGCCCGGCACGAACTCGATGGCCTCTACCCATATGTCCCGCGTGAGGTTCATAGGCACATGAAAATACCGAAAATCTTCCTGCCCATCGCCCCGAACTAGGTATGGTTTCATACGAAACACCAGGTCTGGCTGGCGGGCTGTAGCCGCCAGGGAAGCAGCCTCTTTTTGTCGGCTGACCGCTGCTGGGGTTTCTCCTTTTTTCATACCGCCCCGCACCCAGGCCTGAATAGTTTCTATGTCGGCGTCAGATAACCCGCGTTCGTTGGCGTAATGCTGAAACTGCCGGTCGGCCGGAAATGGGGGCATGTAGCGCGTTCGGGTTACGCTGGCTATGAACTTACCTCGCTTAGCCACATCGTCATAGGTAAGCAGGCGAAACGGCCCTACCCCACCCGTATGATGACAGGGGGTAGTACAGTTTCGTATAATGATCGGCTGCACATCGGTCAGGAACGTAGGTACCTGAGCCAGTCCTGTGCCCTTAATGCCAATCAGTATTAGCCAGCAGTATAGCGTACGCATCGTCCGAAGATAAATAAAAAGCAGCAGACCCATTGCTGAGCCTGCTGCTTTAAGCATGTTCGAATGCCAGTTAACGAACGGTGAAGCTCAGTCGGCAGTTCGCGTTGGCCTGAGAAACAGGAGTCGGATCGAGGCAGATGCTGTCCTCGTTCCATACCCTAAAGACAAGCCCATCGCTAGTCGTCAGCTCCCAGGTTACAAGGAAAGCGTCGGCATTAGCTACCGGTTTGCCTCCTACAACCAGGGGCCCCTGCAGGCGGGCGCCCGCCGGACGAGGCCGGGCTGGGTTTTCGAAGACTTTAACAGCGTTGACTTTATCATACTTCACCGTAGCATCTTTGTACAGGTTGTAGATTTCAGCGGGCGTGATCGAGAAGTTGTTCCACTGACGGTTGGCCGCCGGCGCATCAATCGTTTTGACAACCCGGCCACCACCGCCTAATGCTACCGTTTTGGGGTTACCATCGGGATCCGTGTAGGACTCGATCATGTCGACCTTGATAGCTATTTTACTAACTGTCAACTTATTATCGAGAGACACCCAGCGGATCTTGAAATCGATCTTTGAGTTATCCTGCCCGGTGAGCGGGAAGTTTCTGGCATTGGCGGCAATGTTGGCTTTGCCCGCTTCGGCAACACCATCAAAAACGCCCCAACCGTGTACGCCTGGCTCCCAGGGCTTATTTGGATCAAGTGACTCATCGCGGCAGCTGAGCAGTAGCGTGATAGCTGCCATAAACGAGTATGTAAAGAGTTTTTTCATTGCTATTCTTAGTTTGTCGATCGGCTGAACCTCGCCAGATCATTGGTTTCGAGGTTCAGCTGATCATAATCTTAATTAAAATTCCCACTTCACTTTCACCTTGTCCCAGAAGACAGGATCGCGGTCAAAAACAACGTCAGTGATGTATTTTGATGCGTTCGGGTTAAGCGCGCCCTCCGACTGCGGATAGGGTAACCGCAGTGCGTATTGACGGGGAGGCTTCGAGATAGGAGCCTGAATACCGACAGACAGCTGTCTGAACTGGCTTTGGATGGGGTAACCGGTCCGGCGCTGGAAATTCCAGATGTCCATCCCCTGCCCCCATGAGCAGAACCAGATCTGCTTGGCTACTACGTTCAGCTTCGCCTGATTGGTCGTTGCTGCATCGTACAGGTCTAACCACGATTTCACGTACGCATCTACCTCGGCGGTAGCAGGTGTTTTGGCTTTGCTCGGGTCCGACTTAAGCCCCTGCGCAACCACCACGGCGATATGCTCACGCATCGCGGCCTCAAACAGCGCGCGGGCGTCGCCGGTGACGCCGGTTCCATCGAGGATGGCTTCAACCTGGTAAAACTTGGTATTCCAGCTGTTAATAATAGGCCACTGCCCGTTACCACCATAGTTCAGGGCAGCCTGCCCGGTCAGCGCTACAGCCGCCGTACTACGGTCTGAATACACGCCACCAGCGGGGTAGGTACCGGGCGCAGTCCGCAGAGGACCATCAGCCGCAGCACCCGACACGTCGGCCCGGTCACGGCCGAAGTAGCCGGCAATGTAGGCCAGGTCGGCGGCCGGAATAGCACCGGTGATGTTAAACGCTCTCCTGTATTCTGACAGGAACGATTCACGCAGGGGCAGATATGACCCGCCGAAGGGCGTAGTGCCGCGGTCGGTTGGGTTGTTCTGATCCAGGATCCGCGATGTTTGCCGGTAGAAATAAAAAGGCAGACGCGGGTCTTTGTTCAGAATCATTTCACCCATCAACTGGTGGTTGATATAGGTAGGGTCACCCTGACCGGCGTACGTAAAGTACCAGGGGTGGCGGTTATCGACCGGCGAAACCTGGGTTGAGTACAGATAAGTCCAGTTCTGAGCCGGGGTCGTAATATACCCACCGGCATCGAACGCGGCTTTCAGTTCGGCATTGCCGTTAGCCCGCCCTTTGCGGGACGTCAGCAACAAACGTAGCTTAACGGTTCGGGCAATCCGGGTCCAGGTAGCAGCATTGCCCGAGCCCATATAGTCGCCACCAACGGCCACAGGCTGCGGCTTGGCCAGTTCGACAATTGCCTGATCACACAGTTTCAGGAGATCTTCGTATATATCGGCATCCTTATCGAACTTGGGCGTCTTGTTAGGCTCGGCGCTGTTTCCTTTCCAGGCCTCTGTATACGGCATATCGCCGAACATATCCACATAGTTACCCACCGAATAGGCTTTCAGTACCAGCGCGATGCCGCGATAACGGGGGTTTTTGCCATCTTCGGTAGCACGCAGCATCTCCTCGATGCTTTGCAGACTCTGGTAGGCGGCATTCCAGGTACCCTGAAAGCTGGTGTTGCTCAGGTTATACGAGTCGTTAGAACTCCAGAGACCCGCAAAACCCATGGCGCTTCCATTCACCGCATTAAACGCATTGATAGCTGCATTTTCAGCTACAGGCATAAGCAGGGCTAGCGAACCCGATGCAGGACGGTTAGGATCTTTGTTAATATCCAGTTCGGTCATGCTACAGGAACTGGCCACACTGATGATCCCGGCCAGTGTTAGTGTCCTGAATACATTCTTATAGTTTGTCATGTACTTCTCTGAGTAATAGTTGATCATCGAGCTGAAACGCCGGGTAATTGGCGTTTCAGCTCAGAGTTAGAATGATGCGTTGAGGTTGATGCCAAAACGACGGGTAGATGGGGAAGCGCCCAGATCGAAGCCCTGAATGTTTGAGTCAGCGAAGTTCGACAGTACCTCAGGATCGAAGTTGAGCCCTTTCAGCATATTGGGCGCGTAGAACCACAGGTTACGGCCCGATGCCGAGATCCGTAGGCTACCCAGTACCTTAGCATACCGCTGCAGGAAGGCCTTGGGTACGCTGTAGCCCAGCGAAATCTCCCGTAACCGGACCACAGAGGCATCGTAGATATTGACCTCGTCGGCACCGTAAGCACCGTATCCGTCGGTGAAGTGATACTGGAAAGCAGACATGGCAATGGTATTTTTGATGGGCTTGCCATCATCACCCACCAGTGGCTTATACGTAGCCGGGTCACCCAGCACGCCCGGAATTACCCGCATTCCTTCGCGATCTTCCGAATTTTTCAACTGACCACGGAGCAGAAGCGAAGCCGCTGTACTTGAGAACAGGCTACCGCCAGCTTTGTAGTCGGTCAATACGCTCAACGTGAAGTTTTTGAAATTCACCGTGTTTGTCCAGCCGATGGTGTAGTTGGTATTGGGATCACCAATGATGGCTGACTTGGCCGCGCGGATCGGCAGACCGGTCGATGGGTTGATCAGCAGGTTTCCGCTTTCATCACGGGCATTGACCGAACCGATGATCTGTCCGTATGGCAGGCCATTCCGGAAAATTGTTCCCAACGACGAGAGACCGGTACCGCCGATGAAAATTTCACCACCCGGACCCGCATCTTCTACCAGTGAGCGAATGCGTGTGTAAGCAGCAAACGACGTCCAGGTAAACCCGCTGGCGGTCCGAATGGGCACGAGCGTAAGGCCAATTTCCCACCCTTTGTTGGAGATTCTACCGGCGTTCGTGATCTCCGTAGAGAAACCCGTTGCGCGGGGCAACTCACGGGTTACGATCAGGTCGGTCGACACCCGGTCGAAGTGAGCGACGTCGATACCGATCCGGTTGTTAAAAAATTGCAATTCAGCGCCCAACTCAACTTCAGCCGTAAACTCAGGCTTCAGGGCAATATTGTTCAGCTGGCTGGGTAAGCCCGCTACCGAGATGGCGGTACCGTTATAGAACGTACGGCCCAGGTTGTAGGCAGTAAACACCTGATACGGATCAGCATCTTTACCTACTTTAGCATAGTTAGCCCGGATTTTACCAAAATTCAGAATGTTTTTGGGCAGGTTTAGTACGTCAGTGAAGACGAACGAGCCCGACACGGCCGGGTAATAATAGCTGTTATTACCGGCAGGCAGCGTTGACGAATGGTCTTTCCGTACCGATGCCGTTACGAACAGGTAATTGTTATAACCCAGCGTTAATTCACTGAAAATACCGTACAGACGACGTTGAGACCGGTAATCGGCAGCTGTTTGGTTCAGCGTACCGCCAATGGTCAACACGTTAGGATCGATAACCGGCGCACCCGCAATACCCGATTCACTGTAGGTGCGCTGGTTGGGGTTGAAACCAAGCAACAGCTTGGCATTGAAACGCTCCGAAAAGTCGTGCTGCGCCGTAGCCAGGAAGGTAAAGTCCGTCTCTGTTCTGGTCAGATCCTGTCTCAAAACCGATCCCAGTGGCACGAACGTACCGCCAGGGCGAATCACGTTTTTGCGGGTTTCAGAGTAGGTGTTGATACCACCCCGGGCAGTCAGGTTCAGCCAGGGAGCTACATCGTAGCTCAGGGTCATGTTTCCATATATCCGGTTCACGCCTGAGTTGTAGAGGTTGTATTTAGCCGTCCAGAGCGGGTTATCCAGTGCGCGGTAAAATACGTTTGATCCATCGACCGGGTTCTCAAACGGATAGCCGCTCAGATTGTAGTTACGGGGCAGGTAGAACAACCGGCCGTAGATAGAGCCAGCAGAAGCCAGTCCACCATAATCAGCGTAATAACCGGCTCCCGACTGTGGGCTCTGCTGGTTGGTGTTCGTGTAGGCCACACTACCCGCTATGTTGATATTGTTGTTCAGCGTAGCGTTACCACCAAAGCTAAGCGTGGTACGATCGGTAGATGAGTTAGGGATGATCCCTTCGTTCTTCATCCGCGATACCGACGCGTTCAGCGACGTTTTGTCGCCCGTCGACGTGATCTGAATGCCGTTTTCCAGTACTTTACCCTGCCGGAAAAAGCCGCCGATAATGTCATACGGCACCAGTGGAACGGCGATACCCCGACCATTGGCCTGCAGCAATTCCGGGAAGGCGGTCTGATACCGCGCAGCGCCGTACGGAACCGTAGCATCGACCAGTGGGTGCGGAATGGTGCCGGCCGGATAGTCCGGATCAATTACTTTAGAATACCGTTCAAAACCCAGCGCAGCATTGACCCGGTCTACTTCGGCTGGGAAAACCGTTCCCCAGTTTCCGATAAAACCACCGTTGTAGGTCTGGTTGGAGCCCTGCGTGTAGGTGTTTTGATAATCAGGGATGGTCGATACGTTCTCTACAGAATAAGACGTGTTAAAGTTAACTTCCAATCCTTTACGGGCTGATTTGCTCCCCGATTTGGTGGTGATCACGATAACCCCGTTAGCCGCACGCGAGCCATACAGAGCCGACGCAGCAGCGCCTTTCAACACTGTCATCGTCTCGATGTTGTTGGGGTCGATATCATACGCCCGGTTGGTAGAAACGGTGTTCTGGTTGTACCCCTGGTTTCCGTTTACCGAGTTGTCGAACGGAATCCCGTCTACAACGAACAGAGGCTGGTTGTTACCTGTAAATGAGTTGTTACCCCGAATCGTGATACGAGTACCCGCTCCAGGTGCTCCGTTACCAGCCGTAATGTTTACGCCCGGAACCTTACCCGATAAAGCGCGCAATGGATCCGGCTCGGAACGCTGCTGGAGCAGATCGCCCTTTACGTTGGTGACCGCGTAGGCCAGCGCTTTTTTGTCGCGCTGCTGACCAAGTGCGGTTACCACCACTTCGCCCAACTGTTTGGCGTCGTTAGCCAACTTGACATCGATCACCGACCGGTTCCCGATTTCAACTTCCTGCGAAGCTGAGCCTACAAAACTGAAGACCAGTTTCGTGGCTTTGTCCGGTACAGTGATCGAGTAAGCACCGCTGGCGTCGGTGTTCGCGCCACGCGTGGTGCCCTTAACCACTACCGACACCCCGGGCATTAACGAGCCATCTTCGGCAGCCGTTACCTTACCCGTAATGGTTCGCTCCTGCGCCCATACAGGAACGCAGAGTGAGCATACTAACAGCAAGCCCACAAGTAAAATTCTACTCATACTTGATTTAAGTTAGGTTAAGAAAACACTGTAGTTATTACAAAAGTAATAAAGCTGATTTATCGGGCAAATTCTTTGTCTAATATATTTTAAACAATCTTTTATTCTGACTTAATACAAATAGATAGAATATTATTCTAAAAGCCATCTTTATACTACTTAGTAATTAATACTCTATTTACTATTTATCAACACATTAAAATAACTTATTTAGTAAGTATGCTTAAGTATCTTTCTAAAAGAACTTGGAAAAGTTAAACTACGCCAACTGACTCAGAGGGTTTTGCCAATTGCCCGATTAGCAGTTATGTCCTATTTCCGCATCTCTTGCCTTATTGAATCGGCCAGAAAAGCAACATGCCGGAACATGTGTCCCGGCATGGCAGAAATAAGTTTGTCCAGTAAACTGATTGGCTTTATATCGATTCGTTGTTCATGGGTTGCGAGAGGGCTTTATCGATAAAGCCAGCCATGGAACGTGCGTGCTGATAACCGATCCGGAATAATTCGCGCGCTTTGCTGACATCGGTGGGACTGTAGCCAGCCAGATCAGCCGGCTCAATCAGCACTTGACAGCGGTTGAACTTCTCCCTGGTTTTGCTTTGTACCGCCAGAATCAGGCTGCGCTCAATGACCCCCCGCATGGACCGGATCGGCTTGGCCAGCCCAAACGGGTTCGTATGCGATGCAATGACCAGGTCAACCTTGTGTTCGATTACTTCAACGGGCAGGTTATTGAGAACGCCCCCGTCTACGTACTGCCGCTTATTGATCAGTAGTGGTTCGAAGATACCCGGCAGACAACAGGACGCCAGCACGGGTCGGATCAGCTCGCCCTGATCGAAAACAACCTGCTCACCTTCATTGAGGTCAACCGCCACTACGTGCAGCGGTATCTGCAGCCCTTCGAATGAATCATGCGGTATGTACTTCTTATATAAGTCGACGGCCGTATCGATGCGGAGCAACCCCATACGGTTCCAGGCCGGACGCAGATGCCGCACGAACGACGACGATTCAATAATTTTCAGGCTCTCGTCCGGCGTGTAGCCGTTCGCCAGTAACGCCCCGGCAATAGCTCCCGCGCTGGTACCCGCAATCTGATCGAAGCGAATACCCATTTCCTGCAAGGCTTTGATTACACCCAGATGGGCAATGCCACGGGCGCCCCCGCCCGATAAAACCAAACCGATTTTCATACTGTCTGACGTATTGGTCAGATAACGGTACGTACGGACATTTGGTTTGTGTCGCTCCTGTCCGCCAGCAGACTTACAACCAGTCGGCCAGCCGCCCCTTGTCTTTCACCCGAATGCCCTTCTCGGTCCGCTCAACGGTGGCCGCTTCGCAATAGGGATCGTGATCGAAAACGAGGAGCCAGTCTTCGTCGACAGCGCGCTCGAGGAAGGTCGTTTTCTCATCCATGGTCAGCAACGGGCGCACGTCGTAACCCATCACGTACGGAACCGGCACGTGGGAAGTCGACGGAATCAGATCGGCGCAGAACAGCAGGGTTTTGCCGGCTGTCTTTAGCCGGGGCATCAGCATTTTCTCGGTATGGCCGTCGACGTATAGCAGTTCGATGCCCGGAATTCCCAGCTCGCTCTGATCCGAAAAGCGGAGCTGGCCGCTTTCGTGCAGCGGCATGATGTTTTCCTGGAGGTAGGTAGCCCGCTCACGGGGGTTAGGCTGCATAGCCCATTGCCACTGGCCACTATGGCTCCAGTAGGTGGCCCTCGGAAAGGTCGGCTCCAGGCGGGTGCGGCCCGTATCGGCCCAGCGAACGGCTCCGCCCGCATGGTCGAAATGCAGATGCGTCAGCAGGACGTCGGTCACCTCGCTCAGTGCGTAGCCGGCTTGCTCAACAGCCTGCACGAGTGTTTTGCCGTTGGGCAGGTCATAGAAGCCGAAAAATTTGGCATCCTGCTTATCTCCTACCCCGGTATCGACCAGCACCAGCCGGGGTTTGCCGCTGGCATCGGTCGTTTCGATGAGCAGGTTACGCAGTGCCCAGTCGCAGAGATTTCGGTCGTCGGCCGGATTGGTGCGCTGCCAGAGGGTTTTCGGGACAACGCCGAACATAGCGCCCCCATCGAGTTTGAAGGGGCCGGTATCGAGGGTATGAATGATCATCAACGTAAGGGTAAGCAATGGAACAAAGGTAAAGCGCGTCAGGAGTATTTATATATTTATAGCCTCCGTCTGGCTCACCTATACCGATTATGGTCTGTACCTACACCTTATGGTCTATACCTACACCGAACCGAAAACGAATGGCGTTCTACAGCTGATCTGCCGGGAGAACGGTTTCGGCCGCCACTTTTTCAGCGACCGACTGGGTAACCGGCATCCTCAACGCCTGCTGACCATTGCCTGGAATACGGGGGGAGCGCAACCGGTCACGATCGATGGAGTGACATATGCGTTTCCGGCGCAGACGGTGTTACCGCTCATGGTCAATCAGTCGTTCGGGTTTGCCAATCCCGACGCGGTCGTTGCCTGGCAGTTCGACCGGGATTTCTACTGCATCGTTGACCACGACAAAGAAGTCTCGTGCGTAGGCTTTTTGTTCTATGGCGCCCGGAATCCGCTCTTCCTGCAGCTTAGTCCAGCCGAGCAACGCAAATTCGAAGCGCTGCTGATGGTATTCGACGACGAGTTTTCGACCCGCGATACCATTCAGGGCGAAATGCTGCGGATGTTGCTGAAGCGGCTGATCATTAAGCTGACGCGGCTGGCTAAAGAGCAGTACCTGAATCCTGACTTATCCGAAGCCGACCTTAACCTGGTGCGCCGGTTCAACCTGCTCGTTGAGAACCAGTACCGCAGCCTGCATACCGTAAGCGCATACGCCGACCTGCTGAACAAATCGCCCAAAACCCTGGCCAATCTGTTTGCCCTCTACAATCAGCAAAGTCCGCTGCAAATTATTCATGAGCGCATTGCGCTGGAGGCCAAACGGCTGCTGCTCTATACCGATAAGTCGACCAAGGAAATTGCCTTCGAGCTGGGCTTCGATGAAGTGTCGCATTTCAGTCGGTTCTTCAAAAAACAGACCGGTCAGCCGCCATCGACGTTCAAAAAACTGGGAATACACGGCCTGGCAGCTTCTGCTGGCTAACCATCGGGAAGAATTGATAACAGGGCGGGAAATACATCCATTTTCGGGTGGCTTCACTGGCTGCACCTTTGTCTTGTCAATTCACCATAACACAACACGACAATGGCAACGTTTCACGTACCAACCCGCGACCAGGTCTCGGCCCAGAACCAGCAACTCTTCGACAACCTGCAAAAAGGATTAGGCTTTGTACCGAACCTGTACGCCACGTTCGGCCTGTCTGACAATGGCCTGGGGGCTTACCTCGCCTTTCAGCAAAGCCAGACCAAGGGTGTTTTTAAAGCCAAAGAGCGGGAGGCTATCAACCTCGTGGTCTCTCAGGCCAACAACTGCGTCTACTGCCAGGCAGCCCATACCGCGCTGGGCAAACTGAACGGGTTCTCCGACGAGCAGATGCTGCAGCTACGGGCGGGCCATGCCGATTTTGACCCCAAACTCGATGCGCTGGTGAAACTGGCTAAAGCCATCACCGAAACGAAAGGTCATCCCGACAACCAGCTGATCGACCAGTTTGTAGCAGCCGGTTATGCGCAGAGCGCCCTGGTGGATCTGCTGCTGCTCATTGGTGATAAAGTCATCTCAAACTACCTCCACAGCATCACCCAGATTCCCGTCGATTTTCCGGCCGCGCCCGCTTTGACTACCGAAGCCGTAACCGCCTGATTGATGGCCGGTCGGTCGTAGCGGAATCGGTACCTATTTTGTTTGCGTACGTACCGGCAAACCGGTAGCTTACGTACCCGAATCTGCCTTTGTCATGAAACGCATCGTTCATAAACACCCGCTGGCCATCCGCTGGTTTCACTGGATTAACTTCCCGGTCCTGTTCATCATGATCTGGAGCGGCCTGCTCATTTACTGGGCCTATGACCCGTACAAAATCGTGCTGGGCGACTGGACACTGATCTCCTTCTTTCCGGACGGATTTTATAAAGCACTGGGATTATCGCGCCGACTGGCCGAGGGTATGGCGTGGCACTTCGTGTTCATGTGGCTCTTCCTGCTCAACGGGTTGCTGTACGTAGGCTATACGATTGTATCGGGCGAGTGGCGCCACCTGGTCCCGAACCGTCACTCCTTTCGGGAAGCCATTCAGGTTACGGCCTATGATCTGGGCCTACGTAAAACCCAGCCGCCCTTCGTCAAATATAACGGTGCGCAGAAGATTGCGTACTTCTCGATCATGATCATGGGCGCCGGGTCTGTTCTGACAGGATATGCCATTTACAAGCCGACGCAGTTTTACTGGCTCACGGCCCTGTCGGGGGGCTACGAAACCGCCCGGCTGATTCACTTTGCGCTGACGGTCGGGTACGTGCTGTTTTTTGTGGTGCATATTGCGCAGGTGATCCGGGCGGGCTGGACCAACTTTCAGAGTATGATTACGGGTTTCGAATTACAAAAACCCGACGACCCTGGACAGCCGCTTCGGCCGGCCCCCGAGCCCCAACCCGACCCCACCCCCGCCCCTGCACCCATACACCCTGCCCTGTCATGAAAATCGATGACGAACCCAAGCTCCCGGAAAGCGACGCTCCCGAATCAGCCATACGTCGTCGAACGCTCCGCTCGTTTGGGCTGTTCGCGCTGGCCGCCACCGTTCCGTTCGGCGTTTATTCGTGGATTAAAAGCAGCCCGAAGGTCCTGGGCATGAAAAAACCGTTGCGCCGGGTACTGGATGCCAACGAACAGATTGCCCGTACGTATTTCAGCAACACTAACCTGGTTAAGACCTACCTCCGCGAAGAAGCGGCTAAACAACCGCGCGTAAACGGCTTCGACGGGTTACGCGCACCCCTGCCGACCGACTGGAAGCTACAGATCGACCGGCCAAACCAGGAGCCGCTCCTTCTTACCATGGACGACGTCCGGGCGCTGCCGAAGCAGGAGCTGATCTATGATTTTAAATGCGTGGAAGGCTGGAGTCAGATTCAGCACTGGGGTGGCGTGCGGCTCTCCGATTTTCTGGAGCGTTACAAACTCGGCACCAAAAGCGGCAATGTCCCTACGCCGGACAGTCCGACCGATCTGTATTCGTTTGTCGGTATGGAGACGCCTGACAAAGGGTATTATGTGGGTATCGACATGGAAAGTGCGCTGCATCCGCAAACGCTACTGGCTTACGAACTCAACGGGCTGCCGATCAACAACCAGCACGGCGCCCCCATCCGGCTGATTATTCCGCACAAATACGGCGTCAAAAATCTCAAGCGCATTGGCCGGATTTTCTTCTCCGACACCCGCCCGCGCGACTTCTGGGCCGAGCGTGGTTACGACTACTATCTGGGTCTGTAAAACGGCTTGTGTACCGTTCACAGCAGCCCTGCATCATCACTCAACAACGTGACTCATGAACGCATTTTTCTGGCTGGCGGTGACCCTGCTGCTGGCCCCAGCCGAGTCGATACCAGCACCCGTCAAACCAGCCGCGCAGCCGGTCGTGGTGCTGGAGTTGTTCACCTCGCAGGGCTGCTCCAGTTGCCCACCCGCTGACCGGGCTTTACAGGAAATCACTGAAAAAGCCGCCCGCTTCGGCCAGGCGGTATACGGCCTGTCGTTTCACGTCGACTACTGGAACCGGCTTGGCTGGCAGGACCCGTTCAGCAGTCGGCAATTCACCGATCGGCAGCGGCAGTATAACCGGCAGCTACGTACGCAAACCTATACGCCCCAGCTGATCGTAAATGGACAACAGGACATCATTGGCGGCCAGCGAAGCCGCATTGAGCAGGCTGTTGCCGCCATTCAAAAACAACCGGCTTCCTCATTTGTAACAGTAAACGGCCAGATGAGTCGTACGGCCAAAATCCTGACGGTGACCTATACGCTGTCGGCGAAAGGGCCTTACCGCGTCAATATCGCCCTCGTACAGAAAGAAGCCCGTACCGCCGTCGGCAACGGAGAAAACGGGGGGCGAACGCTTGTCAACACCAACATCGTACGGCAGTTCAGGACCATCGACCAGGCGGGGTCGTCGGGCAGCGCCACCCTGGCGATACCCAATGGCCTCGGTCCAGATCAAAGCAGCGTACTGGTTTACGTTCAGCGAACGGACAACGGACAGGTTGTTGGCGCCAGCTTGCTGTAGCCGACCCGACAGAAACTGGTCTTATAAACTTACCGTCTGCGTGCCTCCTTTCAGAGGGAGACTTTTGCCTTTCCAGCGCAGCGTACCAGTCATTTTCTCGGGTAAGCTCACGCTGCCGGTCAAACCGCCCGCTGCCGTTTTCTGGAAGCTGACAGCAATTTCACCCTGCGGATGAGGCACGCGGCCATCAACACGGGTCAGCGTACCGAAGGCCGGCTCGATGCGCACCGTGCGGAAGCCCGGCTCGGCAGGCTGGATGCCGCAGGTCGTCGACAGGAGCGCATACAGGGGCGAGGCACTCCAGGCGTGACAATCAGAGCGGGTTGGTTCTGGGTTTTCGGCGAAGGTAGTCAGGCCAATAGCCAGCATATCGCGCCAGGGCTTGAGTTGCGGCACCAGCTCATCGCCCAGACCCGTTTTCTTCAGAGCCTCGAATAGGTAAAACTTGAAATAAAAGGTAGCCTGAATGATATCCGTAGCGGCCATTGTTTTTGTCAACAAAGCCACCTGCTGATTTTTCGGCACAGCGTCGGTCAGGATCGCCAGCAGATTGGCATGCTGGCTGAAGCTGTTTTTCGCGGGTGTATCGGCCAGCAGGCCCCGTCCGGCATCCCAGCATTGGGCGTAAACCGCCTTGTTCAGCCGACGGGCTAGCTCGCGGTAATGCTCGGCGCGTTCGTTCTGACCAAAATGGGCCAGCAGATCGGCCGCGCGGAAATAGGTATAAGCCTGTTGTAAAGTTAAAATGCTGGACCCACCCTTCTTAGCGCCCGGCGGCACCCCACCCGCCACCTCATCTTTCGCGTTCTGCCACTTGGCCCAGTCCACAAAATTCCACCAGAGCAGCGGCCCATTCAACCCGTTCTTATCGAGCCGCTCTTCGTGCCAGTTCAGCACGCTCAGTACGCCGGGCATCATAGACTTGACGAAGGCATCGTCGGACCGGTGCATCCAGTAATCGTGGATCATGCAGACCCAGAAGAGCGAAAACGTCGGTATTACCTGAAAGTCCGCACTGGGATAGCGGCTTTGGGTCAGCCCGTCATTGAAGCGGCTGTGGTCATAATCGAGAATGGCTTTGCGCATTAGCCGGTCGTCACCCGCCACATACAGCGAAATCAACGACTGTACACGCGTATCGCCGGTATACTGCAGCTGTTCGTAATAAGGGCAGTCGTAGTAGGTTTCGCCCGCACAAAGCCGGGCCGTTCGCCAGCCCACGTCCCAGATCCCCTGCAACGACGAGTCGCCACGCGTAGACGCGCCCGGTGTGGATGTTGTTGATGTGGGCGCGTTTGCGGTAAACGTTCCTTTTTGCTCGAATGGGTAGCCGGTAAATTGCCCGACGAGGTCGTTCAGTACGAGCGGTTCGTCTTTGGTTTCTACCGTCAGCTGCAGGTACCGATACGTCCGGAACCAGAGTGGCCGAAACGTACGGCGGTCCGACCCGTCGGCTATGAACTGATCGTCGAAGCCGCGTAACGACCGGCCTTCCACCTCGTTCCGGTTTCCTTTTTTACCGGCTGCGTCGATCAGGGCTTCGGCATAGCTCAGGGTGATTACCGCGTTTTTGCCACGGCTTACGGTCAGTTCCGGGTAGGCGTTTGTCAGCACCCCATTGTCAAGCAGAAAGACCGCTTTTTTATTAGCAGTAACGGTTACGGGCGCTTTTCCCTGCAAGAAGGCGGCCTCCATCTGTCCGTTCTCTATCCGCCGAACGGCCGTCAGTCGCTCGGGATGTTCTTCCATCATCGGAATCTGACGGGGTACCAGCCCCCAGTTCCCATCGGTGCCGAGTCCGCGGGGCTTGGTTGGAAAGCCAAACGGTTTGGCCGCCAGCCAGGCACTGTCGTTGAAGTCGGGTTGCTCCCACCCCCAGGGATAACGGGCCGCATCGACCCGGTCGCCATCACCCGCTACGATGTAGGTTCGTAGTTTGGGGATATCGTTCTTGATAGGCGAGTAAGCCGGGTTCTGATATACCTTCCAGCTGGCGTCGGTGTTGGCTATTTTTTCAGCCTCGGTGTCGCCCTGCAGCACGAATCCGGTCTGGTAGCTCATCTGCGCGAAAGGAATGCCCTCGCCCATGTTCCAGACCTGCGCGGCCAGCACATTCCGCCCAGCCTGCAGATACGGCGCCAGATCAATCGTTTCGTAATTCCAGTTCTGCGTATCGCTGCGGGCCGGCCCCAGCAGCACCGCCCGACCATTCACAAACAGTCGATACCGGTTATCGCCCGAAACATGTACAACGAAGCGGGTCGGCTTTTGCGGCAGGTCAATGGCTTTTCGCAGGTGAAACACCCCATACTGCCGGGCCGGCGCCGTTGGGTGCAGAATCCAGCGCGCAGGCCAGTAGGTAGTAGTCCAGTCGGTAGTTGCACTGGCAGGAGCTGTTGTCTGAGCCAGGGCAGGTACCGAAATCAGTACGAGAAGAAGCTGTCGGAAGTTCATGGGTACAAAAGTGAATAAACCCAAGTAAATAATGATTAGAGTCGGGTTTTAACCAGCTGGCCATTGTATTTTGCATGCCGATCAGATATTCACAGTTTATCCTCGCTAGTTATGTATTTTCTTGGCTTCGACCTCGGCTCATCGTCCGTCAAAGCGTGTTTACTCGATGCCGAAAGCGGTAAAGCCGTAGCGTCGGTGTTCTTCCCCGAAACCGAAATGGCCATCGATTCGCCCCAGCCCGGGTTTGCCGAACAGCAGCCTGAGCAGTGGTGGCATAATGCCTGCCGGGCCAGCCAGGCGGTACTGAAACAGGCCAGCGTTCGGCCCGAGGACGTCAAAGCCATCGGCATCTCGTACCAGATGCACGGGCTGGTGGTGGTAGACAAGGATATGAACGTATTGCGGCCTTCCATCATCTGGTGCGACAGCCGGGCCGTTCCGTACGGCAACCGGGCCTTCGATGACCTCGGCCGCGACCGGGTACTGAAACATCTGCTCAACTCGCCGGGCAATTTTACAGCCGCCAAACTGGCCTGGGTCAAAGCTAACGAACCCGACGTATACGCGCAGGTAGCCCACTTCATGCTCCCCGGCGATTACCTGGCGGCCCGCATGACGGGCGAGATCGTCACAACGGGATCGGGTTTGTCAGAAGGAATCTTCTGGGATTTCCAGACTAACGAGCCCGCGCAGTTTCTGCTCGATTATTACGGCTTCGATGCATCGCTGCTGCCTACCATCCGGCCTACGTTTGCTCCCCAGGGCGAACTAAGCAGCACGGCAGCCGCTGAACTGGGTCTTGCCGCCGGAACGCCCGTTACCTACCGCGCGGGCGACCAGCCCAACAACGCTTTCTCGCTCAACGTACTCGAACCAGGCCAGATTGCCGCTACGGCGGGTACGTCTGGTGTCGTATACGGCGTCAGCGACCGGGCCGATTACGACCCCAAATCGCGGGTCAATACGTTTCTGCACGTCAGCCACCGCCCCGAGGCTCCACGCTACGGGGTGCTGTTGTGCGTAAACGGAACGGGTATTCTGAACAGCTGGCTCCGCAACCAGGTGCTGCGCCGGACCATCAGTTACGATGAGATGAACCGCCTGGCCCACGAAGCACCCGTTGGTGCCGATGGCCTGGTTTGCCTGCCGTTCGGCAACGGCGCCGAACGCGTACTCGAAAACGCCGATCCGGGCGCGTCGTTCCACGGCCTGCAACTGACCCGCCACGAACTGCCCCACCTGATCCGGGCCGCTCAGGAAGGTATCGTTTTTGCGCTTTATTACGGGATTCAGGTTATGGAAAGCGTGGGCGTTGGTCTGCAAACGATCCGGGCCGGCGAAGCCAATATGATGCTCAGCCCGCTCTTCCGCGACACGCTGGCCAACCTGACCGGGGCGGCTATCGAGCTGTACAATACCGACGGGGCGCATGGAGCCGCCCGCGGAGCCGGACTTGGTCTTGGCTATTACAAAACCGCGCAGGAAGCCTTTACCGGCCTCCACGTCACTAAAACCATCGATCCCAACATCCGCGATCAGGAACGGTATCGCGACGCGTACGGCAAGTGGCTAACCCAGCTGGAAAAGACCGGCTTGTAGATAATTGGCGTTGCCGACTACCCCTTTACTCATCCCTACAAACCGACGGCCAGTGATCGAAACCACTGGCCGCCGGTTTATAAGGCCTCATGCGCCACAAGACAGTTTCTGCATTTGCTTACAGCAACTGGCCTCAAACTCACTGAAGCAGATCAGGCGTCTGGTGTCGCATCGGCTTCAGATGAACCGTTTGCCGACCGGCCAGCCATTGGCGGTCAATACCGACCAGGCCAAATACCAGATCCCAGCTCCGCTCAAAACAGTGGGCTGCGTCAAGAAACGTGATCGATACAGCCAGAGCCCGCTCGTAAAAGGCGCGCGTTTGCCGACGCACTACATCGCGATGAACGGCAAACTGAGCACCCAGCACAAAGGTGTACGCTGGCGGTCCGTCAGTGTCGAACAACGCCCGATGAAAGCCGCGCAGATCGAGACCGCGCCCGTCTTCGTTCTTGCTCCAGGGCCTGAACAAGCGGTCACCCTGATCATCGTCGGTATCGATCAGGTGGCCCAGCCAGCAAAACCCCAGCGGACTGATCGCGTCGGGAGCATCGGCAAAGGCCCGCAGGGTTTTCTTGAAATCGAAGGCATGGTCAAACGGTTTCCCCTGGCAGAAGATGGTCCATTCGGCCAGCGTGTCGTAGCGCTCAACGAGGTGGTGGAGGTAGGTATGGGCCTCACGCCCTACGTTGGGAAGCACAAGCGCATCGGGGCCCGCCGACCCATCGGCACTTTTATCATAGACGGTTACGTGCAGACTGGCAGGGCGTTTCCGTAGCCAGGCCAGGTCTTCGGTATAGCGGGCAACAACAAGTTCTAGCATAGGCGATACTCGCAGAACAGCAGAGGTCGGGCAAAGTTCGATCCGTCGATTGGTTTCTTCCTGTTGGCGAGTCGGCCGCATCGCCGGGGCGCGCAAACAAAGCGTATCTTTACAAACTGACCTCTTAAACGAACTGCTATGAAGGGAACGTGTTTACTGATTATTACCACCCTCACGCTGCACAGCATGACTCAGGCACAAAACGTACAGCCCCCCAGGGCCGCTATCAAGCCCAAAGAACTCACCATTCACGGCGACACCCGCGTCGATAATTACTACTACCTCAACGAGCGCGAAAATCCGGACGTAATCAACTACCTGAAGGCCGAAAACGCCTACCTGGACCAGGTACTGGCGCCGGTAAAGGGACTGCAGGACAGACTGTTCGACGAGATGAAGGGTCGCATCAAACAGCAGGATGAATCGGTTCCCTACAAAGAAGGAGACTACTACTACTACACCCGCTACGTAACCGGTGGCGAGTACCCGATTTACTGCCGCAAAAAAGGCGCGCTGACCGGTACCGAAGAAGTCATGTTCGACGGGAACGCCCTGGCCCGCGGCCATAACTACTATCAGCTGGGCGGCTATGAGGTGTCGGACAACGACGAACTGGCCGTATTCTGCGAAGACACCGTAAGCCGACGACTCTATACGCTGCGGATCAAGAACCTCAAAACCGGCCAGATCTACCCCGAGATCATACCCAATACCGAAGCAGGCAGCTTTGCCTGGGCGGCTGATAACAAGACGCTGTTCTACATCAAGAAAGACCCGCAGACGCTGCTCGGCTATCAGGTATTCCGGCACGTGCTGGGCACCAGTCCCGAGCAGGATGTGCTGGTCTACGAAGAGCCGGATAACCAGTTTTACATGGGGCTGGGCCGTTCGAAATCAAAGAAATACATCACAATCGGCGTCGATCATAATGGTGTCGCTACGGAATACCGGCTGCTCGACGCCAGCAAACCCACTGGGGCCTTTACGGTATTTCTGCCGCGCGAGAAAGGACACGAATACGACATCGTTCATTACAAAGACAAGTTCTACGTGCGGACCAACTGGAAGGCAGAAAACTTCCGGCTCATGGAAGTGCCGGAAGGCAAAACGGCCGACCGGAACGCCTGGAAAGAAGTCATTCCGCACCGGGCCGACGTGTACCTGAGTGACCTCGACGTGTTTGCCAATCACCTCGTCCTGGGCGAACGCAAAGCAGGCCTGACCAACATTCGGATTATCAGCCAGAAAGGGACCGGCGATCCGGCCAGGGCCGACTTTTACCTGCCGTTTCAGGACCCGGCTTACGTGGCAGGCATCGGCTACAACCCGGACTTCAACACGAACGTGGTGCGCTATACCTATGCGTCGCTGACCACCCCAAGCTCGACCTACGATTACAACATGGACACCCAGACCGCCACCCTGATGAAGCGTCAGGAGGTACTGGGTGGCTTCGATCCGGCCAACTACACCTCCGAGCGTATTTTCGTAACGGCCCGCGACGGTGCCAAAGTGCCGGTATCGATCGTGTACCGGAAAGGAACCAAAAAAGACGGCTCGGCACCCCTGCTGCAATACTCCTACGGCTCTTACGGTATCAACATGGAACCCAGCTTCAGCTCGACCCGCCTGAGCCTGCTGGACCGGGGGTTTATTTACGCCATGGCCCACATTCGGGGCGGTCAGGAGATGGGGCGTCGGTGGTACGAAGACGGAAAGATGCTGAAGAAGAAAAATACCTTCAATGACTTTGTCGACGTATCGCAGCACCTCATCAACCAGAAATACACCTCGCCGGATAAGCTGTTTGCTATGGGCGGCAGCGCAGGTGGTCTGCTGATGGGTGCGGTCATTAACCAGGCGCCCCAGCTCTACCGGGGCGTTGTAGCCGCCGTCCCCTTCGTCGATGTAGTCACGACTATGCTCGACGAAACCATTCCGCTCACGACGGGTGAATTTGAAGAATGGGGCAACCCCAAGCAGAAGGTTTACTACGACTACATGAAATCGTATTCGCCTTACGACAACGTCACGAAGAAAGCCTATCCCAATCTGCTCGTGACCACGGGGCTTCATGACTCGCAGGTGCAGTATTGGGAACCCGCCAAATGGGTTGCCAAACTCCGTACGCTGAAAACCGATACCAATCAGCTATTGCTCCATACCAACATGGAAGCGGGCCACGGGGGTGCTTCGGGCCGTTTCCAGGCCCTGAAAGAAATTGCGCTGGAGTACGCCTTCATGCTGAATCTGGTCGGGGTGCAGCAGTAAATAGCCATAGTGCACGACCATTGTACAGGCGTGTCGCCCTATCAGCGGCTGAAGTTCAGTACGTTCTGACAGCTACTTATTCCGTCCGGGCTTTGCTGGCAGAAGAAGATTACGTCTTGGATTTTGTGCTAATTTTTGTCGGATCGGGTGCCATGTTAAAAGCGCACCCGATCCGACGAAACCGTCCTGTTGTTAACCAAACAGGCTGAGTACCGTGCCATCACCTTACAGCTTCAGATAATACTGCCGACGGGCGGAGTCAAATTTCTCGATGGCATAGCGTAGAGCCGTACGCGGCATCTGCCGGATGTGGTCGTGCAAAAACTCCTCCAGCGCTTCGGGGCTGCGTTTACCCACCTCGCGCAGCATCCAGCCAATGGCTTTATGAATCAGGTCGTGTTTATGGGATAGAAGTAGTTCGGCCAGGGCAAACGTATCCGCAAACTGTCCTTTCCGGATAAACGCCAGTGTCGACACCATGGCTATTCGCTGGCTCCAGAGGTGATCCTGCCGGGCCAGATCGTACAGCACCGATCGATCGGTATGCAGGAGATACTCGCCCAGAATAGCCGGGCAGGTCACGTCTACCAGATCCCAGTTGTTGACATACTGTCGATTGGCCAGGTAGCGGTCGGCCAGGTCAGCCCGACCGGTTATCCCTGTTTTTCGGGCCTGATACACCCAGATAAGCAGGGCCGTCATCCGGCATTCGTGGTACGGATCGTGGAGCAGCTGCTCCACGTCATCGGCCGGTAGCAACCTGAACTGCCTCGCAATCGCATGCTGCTGCGGCATCGAGAGCCCCAGGAACTGGTCGCCCTCGCCGTACTGGCCGGGCCGGGTCTTGAAGAAACGAGCTACAAACGAAGCCCGTTCGGGTTGTTCCAGCGCCAGCAGCGCCGTCTTAACGTCGGTATGGGTCACGGCAGGGTCGGGCTTAACGCAAAAGTCCGGCAATTGCGCTACCGCAACCCCGGACTTTTGTATGACAATGACTAATTAATCGTTCAGTTTCGAGCGGACGAACTCATGTTCGGGTAGCATCGGCAGCGAATACAGCAGCGTCTTGTTCCGCTCGAACGTAGGCCGGTCAAGTTCGGTGGCGGTGTATTTACCATCCACAAACGTCCGGATCATCCGTTCGATCAAGTCTGCGTCGCTCGGGCGTTCATCTTCGTCGAGCAGTAAAATACCATTTTCGTCATGCTGGTGGTTAGGCCGCATGCCCGCGCCCGGCAGCGTGTCGGGCCGGACGATGGTGGCGCCGTTATAGCCGGTTGGTGTCAGCTGCCGTTCATCGACTGCTACCACCACGCCTTCCGGTTTGGGAGCTACCACCGGGTCGATGATTACAGGATCGGCAGGGAATAGCTCGGTCGGCTCGGTCGCATCCTGTGGCTGTTCATCGATCACCTCTTCCAGCTCTTTCTCCGGCTCCGCAATGAGTTCAGGTTCAACAACCGTGTTCTTGAGCTGATCCATCAGCGTTGATGTCCCGTCGAAGCCAGCCGCAATGATCGTGACGCGCAAACTGTCGCCCAGATTCTTGTCGGTAATAGCGCCAAACTTGAACATTCGGGCTTCGGTCTGAATTTTCTTGGCTACATGCTCCGAGATGGCCATCTGCTCCTTCAGTCGCATGGCGTGTTCCTTACTCGACGAGATCGTGAGCAGAATCCGTTTAGCACCCCGAATGTCATGATCGTTGAGCAGGGGCGAGTTCAGAGCCGCTTCGATAGCGCGTAATGCCCGGTCTTCACCAGCCGCTTCGGCCGATCCCATTACCGACTGACCCGCGTTTTCCAGTACTTTCTTAACGTCGGCAAAGTCAGCGTTGATGTCGCCCTGAGTCGTGATGATTTCGGCAATACTCTTTACCGCGTTGGCCAGTACATCATCGGCATGTGCGTAGGCATCCGTCCAGGTCAGTTCGCTGTAGAGTTCGGCCAGCTTGTCGTTCAGAACGACCAGTACCGTATCGCAGCTGCGTTTCAGCTTCTCGATCCCTTCGCGAGCCTGTTCTTTTTTGTCGGTTCCTTCAAAGTAGTAGGGCGCCGTGACGACAGCTACTGTCAGAAGTCCCATTTCGCGGGCCACCTCGGCCACTACCGGCGCAGCACCGGTTCCGGTACCACCGCCCATACCCGCCGTAATGAACACCATCTTGGTCGGTGGCGCCAACAGGTTTCGGATCTCATCGATGCTGGCACGGGCCGCATCTTCGCCCGCTTTGGCTTCGGTACCTGCTCCCAGCCCATCGCCCAGTTGCAATTTGGTTGGAACGGGGTTGTTCATGAGTGCCTGACGGTCGGTATTGCAGACGGCAAAATTGACGTCCTGCATCTTCATGTCAAACATGTGCTTGACGGCATTGCCGCCCATGCCCCCTACCCCAACCACTTTAATGATTGTCGGATTGTCATCCGGTATGTCGAATCTATAGCCCTGACTTTGCATGTGTGGGTCTGTGGTGTCTGTTTCGATAGTTGGTACTGCCTGAATGCAAATGAACCGGCTTGGGGCCGGTCTCCCCTCGCGGGTCGGTTAATAGGGGTCGGTTTCGTTACCGCGAATCGGTCGCGTTACCTTACGGAGCCAGCCCAGCAAACCTCCGCCCTCTTCGGGCGCCTTCTCGGGGACAGGTGCTTTCTCTACCTTCTCGCGCACCGGCGTTGGTGGCGGACCGTATGTCGGCTGGCGGGTTGGCACGTTGGCTGGCTCGTCGTTATAGGCGGCCCGGTTGGGATCGCTGATAAACGAAATCCGATTATCAATGGTCTTATAACCAGCCCACACCAGACCCACGGCCGTAGCATAGGCAGGGTCGCCCACCAGATCGGCCCGACCGTTGGGTTCCAGATGCTCGGGATAGCCAACGCGCACTTCTTCAACGCCCGTTACCCGCCCAAATATCTGCTCAACGCCGGGAATCAGCGCCGTACCACCGGTCAGGACAAGCCCGCCCAGCAGTTTGCCTTCGTAGCCCGACCGAATGATTTCAGCCTGAATCAACGCAGCAATTTCGCGCAGACGATCTTCAATAATAACCGCTACATTCTTCAGTAAAACATCTTTAGGACGCCGGTTGCTCAGACCCGGTACCGCCACCACTTCGTTGAGATTGTACTCACCCGGTATGGCACTGCCGAACTTGCGTTTGAGCTGCTCCGCCTGATTGGGCAGAATTTTACAGCCCGCCTGAATATCGGACGTCAGGCTGTTACCGGCCCACGGGAACACCGCCACATGACGAAGCACGTTGCGGTAATAAATAGCCAGTTCGGTCGTGCCACCACCAATATCGACCAGGGCCACGCCGGCGTATTTTTCTTCATCAGTCAGTACCGCCAGGCCCGACGCCAGGGCCGACAGCATCATCGTTTCCTGCTCCAGATTGTTTCGGGTAATGCACTTGCGTACGTTACGGGCCGCGTTGGCCTGCGCCGTAATGAGCTGGAAATCGGCCCCGAGCTTTACGCCGTTACGACCAACCGGCTGATTGATATTCGATTCGTTATCGACCATGAAATCCATGGGCAACACGTGAATAATCTCTTTATCGGCCGGAATTGACGTACGGTTTCGGTACATATCGCTCAGGAGGTGATCGATATCCTCAATCTGAACTTCATCACCCATCGACGAGCGCGTGATGTTGCCATTCGCCTTGATCGACGTCACGTGTGCTCCGCTAAAGCTAACGTTGACCGAGTGAATGTTCAGGTTCGACTGGTTCGATGCTTCGGCTACGGCGCGCCGGATGGCGTTTACCGTGTTGTTGACGTTAACCACCGACCCTTTCGTAACCCCATCGGCCAGAGCGGTTTCTCCCACGCCCAGTACTTCAAGCGTTTCCTGTTCTCTGTTGTTACGAACCAACCGGCCAGCCACCGCACACACTTTGGTGCTGCCGATGTCGAGCCCGACCACAATTTTCTCGTCACTTCCCGTTGTTGTCATTCGCACACGATTTGATTTCGGTACTGAACGTTTACCCGGCTGTAGCGATCCCATCCCTTAGCCGGTAAAACGTCGGTATATACTAACTTCAATTTCTTAAACTTCGCATCCAGATCGGCTGGCAAGCCAAGCTCGATTCGGTGGTTTCCCACCTGCGGCCACATGGTTACCTCACCCTGCTCATCGACCGACAGTTCGGCGATCTGCGCCCGCCAGAGCGGGTCGTCGGCAATGTACCGAAGCAGGCCAAGTAAAGGCTGGTTCCGTTCGCTGGCCAGCGAGCGGTTCCGTTTAAAATACGGCCCGGTCAGGATAGGCACACGAGCGGTATAATTCATCGAGATCGGAAAGAACCGACCTTCTTCGCTAATGTACTGCCCCGAGACGGTCCGAACCCCTTCGCTGTCTGTCATCAAACGAGCAACAGGCCTGGGCTGTTCAACACTGACGAGTAGATTTCCCATTAAGTCTCGGGATACCTGACAAGTTTTTACCAGCCCATGCTGCCGTAAGCGAACTTCCAGCTGCCGAAAATCAACCTCTTCGTACTGTTTACCAATTACCGGGTCAGCTCCGCCGTTTGTTAAGTACCCCGTCACGTCCCGACGCGTCAGAAACTGGTGACCGTCAACCTGATTAAGTTTTACAACCACCGCACGAACCCGTTTCTGATCCTGCCGCACTTCGGTGAAGGCGATCAGACCAAGCAACGTGACAAGCCCGCCGGCCATGTAAAACCACTTCCTGGTTGATTTAAAGGTAGAAAACATCTGCGTATAAGCTAAGTCATTATCCAACTATTTTTATCTATTGGTCTATTAATGCTGATTTCAGCATCGGCAGTTGCTGATCGATGTCGCCCGCTCCGATCGTGACCAGCAAAGAAGGCTTCATATCCCGCACAACGCCTGCCAATTCAGCTTTGGTACTTTGTCGTTTGGTTTTCGATTGTACCGCCCGAAATATCAGATCCGACGTTACTCCTTCGATGGGTAATTCCCGCGCCGGATAAATATCCAGCAGAATCACATGATCGGCCAGCGACAGACTTTCAGCGAACCCTTCGGCAAAATCACGCGTGCGGCTGAAGAGGTGAGGCTGAAAAACAGCCGTCAGCTCCCGATCCGGATACAAGGCTTTCACCGACGACAAAAAGGCTCTAACCTCCTCAGGATGATGCGCATAATCATCGATTAGAACCGCATCGTCTGTTTTGAGAATGTACTCGAATCGCCGGCGAACACCCCGGTACGTATTCAATGCCGAACGAATAGCTTCTGCCGATACACCCAGCTCCAGCGCAACCGCGCCAGCCGCCACAGCGTTCTCAACATTGTGAAAACCAGGAACCGTCAGGCGAATATCGGTAATTACACCGTTCGGATACACAAGGTCGAAAACAAAAGCTGCATTTTCTATTTTTAGATTCTGACTACAATAGTCGCCTTTTTGTAACGAATACTCCTTAACGGTAGCATTTGTCTGGTCAGCCAGGGTCAGGCCCTGTTTCATAAACAGCACACCATCATCCGCAATCTGGCTGGCGAACAGCCCGAATGATTCGAGGACAGCATCGTGCGCCCCATAAATATCGAGGTGGTCGGCATCGGTCGACGTAACGATGGCCAGCTGTGGGTACAGCGTCAGAAACGACCGGTCAAACTCGTCGGCCTCGACAACGCAAACCACCTCCCGCAGGTTATCGGCGGGTTCGTTGAGCAGAAAATTGGTATTGTAATTATTGGTGATCCCTCCCAGAAAAGCCGCGCAGTTTACCCCCGCATCGCGCAGGATATGAGCGACCATCGACGAGGTAGTGGTTTTTCCGTGTGTACCGGCCACCCCAACGGTTTTCATCTGACCGGCCAGCAGGCCCAGTACCTGCGAACGTTTCTGCAGGGTAAACCCATGATCTGTCAGGTAGATGTACTCGGCATGTGTCTTGGGTACAGCCGGCGTATAAACGACCAGCGTCTGGGCCGGGTTGGCCAGAAACTCGGCCGGAATCTGTTGCGTATCCTCGGTAAAATGGATGGCCATACCTTCGGCCTCCAGGGCATTGGTCAGGGCGGTGGGGGTTCGGTCATACCCCGCCACCTCGTAGCCGTTGATCCGAAACCAGCGTGCCAGGGCACTCATACCGATTCCGCCTATACCCAGAAAATAGATGTACTTGAACTGATCCAGACTCATCGTTTCATTAGATTTACTACTTCTTCCGCAATCTCGCGGGCTGCATCTGGCCTGGCCAGGGTTTTGATAGCGGTTCGCAACTGCTGGCGCTGGGCCGGGTTGTTCAGTAGCGCCAGCGCAGCCGGAATCAGATCGGTACGAGCCGCCTGATCACGCACCAGCAGAGCTGCATCCCGATCAACCAGCGCCATGGCGTTTTTGGTCTGATGATCTTCGGCTGCCGCCGGAAACGGTACCAGAATAGCCGGTCGCCCTACCAGACACAACTCCGACACCGACAGCGCCCCCGCCCGCGATACAACCGCGTCGGCTACGGCATAGGCTTTATCCATGTCGTAGATAAAGTCATACGCTTTTACCAGCGATGACCCTACGGTGGCTACGGCCTTCCGGGCGCGCTCAATAAAAGCGGAGCCTGTTTGCCAGACTACCTGAATGCCGGCATCGACAAACTGCGTCAGTCCGGCCTCCATCGCTTCGTTGATCGTTCGGGCGCCCTGGCTACCGCCAATAACGAGCAAAGTGGGGCGGGTGGCTTCCAGCCCGAACAGCTGCTGCCCCGCGCTGACCTGCTGATCGGCAAACTGGATGTCGCTCCGAACCGGGTTCCCCGTCATCCTGATTTTAGCGGCCGGGAAAAATGCCTCCATACCGGGGTAGGCCACACAGATCCGTTCGGCCCAGCGGGCCAGTACTTTATTGGTTAGCCCGGCATAGGAATTCTGCTCCTGAATAAGCGTTGGAACACCGGCCATAGACGCAGCCAGCAGCAAAGGGCCACTGGCATAGCCACCAACGCCAACGGCTGCATCAGGCCGAAAGGTCCGTACGATCTGGCGGGCCCGGAATAGGCTCTGACCCAGTTTCACCGGAAAAATCAGGTTCTCCAGCGTCAGCTCGCGCTTGATTCCCACAACGGGCAACCCCTCGATGGGGTAGCCGGCGCGGGGCACCTTTTCCATCTCCATTTTACCTTCGGCCCCCACGAACAAAATGTCGGTGGTCGCATCCAGGCGTTTCAGTTCGTTGGCGATAGCAATAGCCGGGTAAATATGCCCGCCTGTTCCACCCCCACTGATTATAATTCTCATAGCTATTCCTGACAGGTAGCGGTAAGCTGGCTGTTCAGCGGGTGAAGCGGCCAGCTTACGACTCCTAGATTTTACTCTCGTCTACCTCTTCCCGACTCACGCTCAGCACAATGCCAATGGCCAGACCCGTAAATATGAGCGAGGTTCCTCCCATGCTCAATAAGGGCAGCGGTTGTCCCGTAACCGGAGCCAGCCCGATAGCGACACAAACACTGGCAAAAGCCTGGAAAACAATACTGAAGGTTAGCCCGGCAGAGAGTAGCCCCCCAAACGGTCGGGAGGCTTTCTGTAGTGTTTTCATACCACGCCAGAGGAACCACAGGTACGCCAGCACCACCGGAATACCGCCCAGCAGCAATCCATATTCTTCAACGATGATGGCGTATATGAAATCCGAAAATGGGTTGGGCAGGGTGTTGCGCTGGTGACTGTTGCCGGGTCCCTGCCCGGTCAGGCCGCCATTGGCCAGGGCAATGTACGACTGCTCGACCTGATAGACGATGGTGTCGGAATCCATGAAATTCTTCATCCGGTTGGTAGCCGTTCCGAAGCGTTCGCCGAAGAACAGACCGATGCCGCCAAAGAATACGCAAACGCCCACCATGATGATCAGGTAGCGAACCGGCACCCGGCCAATGTACATCAGCAGAAAACAGGTAAAACCCAGCAGCAGGGCCGTAGAGGTGTTCGACAGGATAATCAGCGAGCAGATCAGCCCGATCCAGATGATAATGTTGAACAGGACGGTTGGGTCGCTCATGAACCGCTGCCGCTTGGCCAGCATAGCAGCCAGATTCGAGATCAGCGCCAGCTTGGCCAGATCGGAGGGCTGAAACGTCTGGTTGATGATCGGAATCGTTACCCAGCGAGAGGCATCGTTCAGGGTCGACCCCTTGAAAAATGCCCATAACAACAGCGGAATAGACAACCACAGCCCGAACTTGGACAGGCGGGCGTAGTAGACATAGTTGATCTTATGCGCAAAGTACGTGCAGGCCAGACCGACCAGCAGCAGTGAACCATGTTTCAGCAGAAACACTTCGGTGTTGCCGTCCAGCTCCCGAAACGCCTTGGTACCGGTAGCGCTGTACACCACCAGTACGCTCATGATCGACAGATAAAGCACGATCCACCAGATCTGGCGATCCCCTTTTAGATGTGTACGAATCCAGTCGCGAAGGAACATGAGTTTGAGGGATGAGGGATGAGCAATATACGATGAGCGAGTTGGCTTCGGTTACGTATTGCCGGCCAGTACATTTTTTACGGCTGCCTTAAACTGGTTGCCCCGGTCTACGTAATTTCTGAACAGATCGAAGCTGGCGCAGGCTGGCGAAAGCAGTACAATATCTCCGGGTTCGGCCAGCGCCAGGCCCATCGATACGGCTTCCTCTACGCTGCGGGTCTCCTGAATAGACGGCACGACCGGGCCGAAGTAATCTGTCAGTTTATGATTATCGACGCCCAGGCAAATCAGCGCCTTTACCTTCTGTCGAACCAGATTAGCTAACTGGCTGTAGTCATTACCTTTATCCTGCCCACCTGCAATCCAGACGGTTGGCGCGTCCATGCTGGCCAGCGCATAGTATACCGAATCGACATTAGTCGCTTTCGAGTCGTTGATGAACCGAACCCCCCGAATCGTACCGGCAGGTTCCATACGGTGTTCTGCGTTCGCGAACGTGCGTAACCCCTCGGCAATGGCCTCGTCTGACACGCCGACCGACTGTGCCGCCAGGATAGCCGCCAGGGCATTGATGGCGTTATGCGGTCCGCGCAGCGTTGTTTCGGCCTGCGGCATCTGAAACGTATGGCCGTTGCGAATGGCCGTCAGGGTGTTGTCCAGAAAATACCCCCCTTCCTCCACCGGGTTCTCCAGCGAAATGGGTAGTTGGGCGATAGCCGGATTTCGTTTGGCCAGTTCGGTCTGTATAGGCTGACTCTCGGCAAAATAGATGAATGTATCGTCGGGACGGGCGTTTTGCAGAATCCGGAATTTGGAATCTACATAGTTCTGAAAAACGTACCCGTAGCGGTCGAGGTGATCAGGAGTGATGTTGAGCAATACCCGCACGTCGAGATGAGTCTGCTCCATATCGTCGAGCTGGAAGCTGCTTAGCTCGAGCACAAAATAATCGAACGTGTCGTCGATAACCTGCGCGGCAAAGCTATCGCCCACGTTTCCGGCCAGGCCTACATTGTAACCCGCTGTTTTCAGCAGATGATACGTCAGCAGGGTTGTGGTTGTTTTGCCGTTGCTCCCGGTAATACCGATCAAACGGGCCTTTGTATAGCGGGCAGCAAACTCAATTTCGGATATAACGGGCGTTCCCTGCGCCCGTAGTTTTTCGACCAGCGGTACAGTTGCCGGAATACCGGGACTTTTGATCACTTCCGAAGCCGCCAGAATACGGGCTTCGGTGTGCTGATTTTCCTCGAACGGAATCTGGGCGGCTTCGAGCGTAGCCCGGTAACTGTCTTTCAGTGAGCCTTTATCCGACAAAAAGACCTCAAACCCTTTCGCCTGAGCCAGCAGGGCCGCGCCGACTCCACTCTCGCCCCCGCCTAAAATGACTATTTTCTTTGCTGACATGATAACGACGTACTACTGGCAAAATAACGCATAAAACAAAAGCTCCCCGAATGTCCGGAAAGCTTTTACCCTAAGTTTTGCCGTAACGCTACTCTTTCGCGGCCAGTGACTCAGACAGCCGCAACCGGTTGGCCAGCTTGACGATCAGAAAAATGACCCAGGCAATCAGCACAAACTGGATAACTATATTCAGAAAATTACCGTAGCGGATGGCCACTTCGGGGCTGGTTCCTGCGGCTTCTTTGAGCACAAGCTTGAGCTGACTGAAATCGATACCGCCAATGAGTAGCCCCAGAATAGGGTTAATGATATCTTCAACCAGCGATGTGGTGATTTTGCCGAAAGCAGCACCAATGACAACCCCGACAGCCAGATCGAGTACATTACCCTGGGCGATAAATGTGCGAAATTCTCTTAGCATACAGATGACTGATTTTAGTTTACTAATTGAATAGATCAAAGGTACTAAATGCAACATACTGATCTGCGCACAACTAACCAAGTAAAATTACTTTTTTAAAAAAGTTGGTACCTTACAGCCAGGTAAACCATTCTCATTCACTACCCGGGAGGGTTTTGCCGCGTGCTGATTGCGGTCAAGACGTCGTTCCGATCAGCAGTTGACCAGACGGCATAAAAAAACCCTCCGGCCAAGCGGAGGGTTGCTGACAGGCAGATAGCCATAGACTTTTATGCGTTCGGTACCTGGCGGCTTCGGTTCGCAGCTTTTACAATCAGGAAGATAACCCAGGCGATCAGCACAAACTGAATAATTGTATTCAGAAAATTACCGTACCGAATAGCCACTTCGGGCGCTGTACCAACGGCTTCCTTCAACACAATCTTCATCTCTTTAAAGTCGGCCCCCCCCAATACCAGGCCAATAATTGGGTTGAGTATATCTTCGATCAGCGATGTGATGATTTTGCCGAAAGCGGCACCAATAACAACCCCGACGGCCAGATCGAGTACGTTACCCTGCGCAATGAATGTGCGAAATTCCTTTATCATGATACAAGTGGGAGTTTAGGTGGTACTAGCAGATACGGCTTCTTTGACGCAGCTTGACCAACCTGGTAACCACCCCGCCCCTTGTCATTTCTTCCGAAACGTCGTCACGTTGTAGACGAGTCCGATACCCAGCGTCTGCTGGAGTTGCCAGTCGCTGGAGAAATCTTTGTCGAACAAGGCAATTATGCCCAGGGTCGTACTGATGTATCGACTGACTTTGGCGGTGAGAATGATATCAACGCGATGATCGATGGCATTGAGGGTCTTGTAGTTGGCAAACAGGAGGTATTTGGCGTTGATGCTTACGTTCTCGCTCAGATTGCGGGTCAGAGCCGCCTGCAGTTGTAAGGCCAGCCATTCGGTACGAATGCTTCGTCCCGGCTCAACGCCGTAGACCGTCGCATTTGGGTCGCGCACCGGAATTTTATCGGCCCCCTCCCGGAAACGGACGCTCTGGTCGGCCAGGAACGTAAACCGTGGCGCAAACGGGCTCACCCGCAAGGCAAACCAGTCGTTCGGCTTGTAGGCCAGGCCCCAGGCTATAGTTAGCTGACCGGGCGCCAGAAAATTAGCTACTTTGAAACGTGTCTGACCGGGCGCCAACCCCGTGTATCGATAGCCTGACGTAAAAAACGACGTGAATGTACCCGACCCAAACATGTCCCACTTGGGCGAGATTTTATAGCCAGCTACCGAATTCAGCAAAATCTGATCGGCGGCTTTTCGGGTCAACCCCGCCTGCGTCACAAACCCTAATTGAAGATCGGCGGTATTGTCCCACGACCATCGTTCTTTTTCGTACAGCGCCCGCGCGGCAACGACGGCTCCGAGGGCTACCGAGTTGACCCCACCCCCCGTCCAGTTATTGAACGAGGCCTGGTTAAAATTGACACCTCCGCTAAACGAACGCTGCCAGTAGGATGTATCGGGTTTTATGGCTACGGTGTCTTTGAAGTTGGCGACAATTGTTGAGTCCTGCGCCTGTGCAGGCTGACAGGCAAGCCAGCCCAGTAGTAAATAGACGTAGTGTTTCATACCTATAGATTTAGCCGTTTGGACGTCATTCAGCCCCAAAGGCAACGGATTCATGTTAATAAATCTCTACTTTTTTTGTCTGTAATAGTTGCAGCGGGAATACCGTTGTGGTCTGATCAGTCTGGAGCGTTATCGATGTCGTATCGATCCTGGTAATCTGTCCCTTCACCCCGTCGATCTCAATGGTTTGTCCTTCCTGATACTTGTTTTTTGTATAGAAGGCAGACAATATGTTGGCCATCAGATCCCGCGACGCTATGCCGTATCCGAAGGCAAAGGCAAAAATGACGCCACCGATCATCAGGTTGAAGCTGGACTCGAGCAGCTCCGTATTGATACCAGCCTGACCCAGCGCACTGATCAGCGTAATCAGGAGAAAGAAAACGAATACGATCGTTCCCAGCAGGCGACCCGATGCGATTTTGAACGACTCACAAACGCTAATAACTGCACCTCTTATTGCATCGGCCAGTAACACGCCTACCTGCAGCATAATGGCGGCCGCAATCAGTTTAGGAATGAAGTTTACCAGCGACGATACCATGTCTGTGATGGCCGCTACGCCCAACGTTTCGGTTGCCGCTGTAATAAACACGAGCAGAATAAAGTAATAAAGGATTTTCGCTACGATCTCGCTCAGCTTTATTTCCGTTTTGAGCTGCTTGATGATGCTGATTTCGTTCAGGCGCTCACCAATTTTATCGAAGCCAACCCGGGCCAACACTCGCCTGACCACAAAAGCAGTCAGACGCGCCACGGCGATGCCGATGATCAGAATAACCAATGCGCCCAGTAAGCGCGGTACAAACTGGATAAACTGATCGATCAGCGTCTGAAAAGTCGTCCGAAGAACCTCTGTCAGGTTGGGTAATTGTTTCATAATTAAAAAGATTGGCCAGAATTAGCGACCGGAGGGTCAGCCAGTATAGAGGCTGCTTTAAAGAATTCGCCCACGTACAGTTCGATAACTGTCATTGTGTCGCGAATCAGATCAATTTCGGATATAAGTTGCTCCCGCAGTTCGGGTGGGCACGTGGCATCGGGCTCGATTGCCAGGAAAGGATTTGGTTCATCCATACTGATACGGTCAACGAATGGGCCAGCGGAGCAATACCGCTACTTTAAGTGCCAGAAGCAACCAGAATACAACCGCTTCGAGGTAATATTTGCGCAGTTTATCACGCGAACGCTTCAGCCGCATTTTCACCGCGCTTTCGGTCAGACCACTCACCTCCGCAATATCCCGGAGGCTGGCCCCATCCTGATACTTCATTAGCAGCATGGTCCGTTCTTCGTAAGGCATTTTCTCCAGCGCCCACTTGAGTTTCCGGGCTTCAAATTCGGCCAGCTCAGCGAGTTCGTCGTCCTGTGAATTATCGATCCGATCCCAGCCTTCATCAATGTGTACTTCCGTATGCCGTTGCGCCGACCGTATGTAGTCTGCACAGTGATTGTAGGTTATGGAATAAAGCCAGGTCGAAAACTTCGATTGTTCTTTGAAGCTGCCCAGTTTGAGCACCAGCTTTAAAAAGACATCATGAGTAAGGTCTTCGGCCTGCGCCGGCGATTTGCTAAATGACAGACACTTGCGATACACTTTATCGCAATAGCGTTCGTACAATTGCTCGAAGTACTCATTTCGCTGGGTCTCCGTGTAACGACGCACCAATTCTTCATCCGAGTAGTCAGCCATACGGTGGTTATAACCTGTCTAAGACTTGAATTAGCCAGAAAGTAACGGTCTATTACTCACCGATACTCAAATAATCCCATGGGATTAGCAGCAAAAAAGCCCGACTGGAGCAGCCGGGCTTTTTTGCGAAATAGTATACTCTGTTTGTCTACACATCGATCTTCGACGGCTGGCGGGTTTAATCGTTTTGCCAATAGTACTGACGCAGGCGATCACGGGATCGTTTCAGACGCATCTTCACCGCGCTTTCGGTTAGCGCATGCTGCATTGCCAGTTCCTTTACGCTGATACCATCCTGATACCGCTGATGAAGCAGCATCTGCTCGTCAGCGCTCAAACAGGTCATGGCCCGATGAATTCGGCGGGCTATCTGCTCTTCCTGCTCGGCTATACCATCATCGGCACTGATATCCAGCGTATCCCAGTCGTTATCGCCAGTCAGCGCCTGCCGTTTGTTGGCGCCCCTGATCTGATCAGTACAATAATTATGCGTTACCGAGTATAGCCAGGTCGAGAACCGGGCCTGGTGTTTGTAACTGTCAAGCCGGGTCATCAACCGCAGAAAAATGTCCTGGGTTAAATCCTGAGCCTGTACGTCATCTTTTGTAAACGAAAGGCACTTACGATGTACTTTATGGCAATAGCGTTCATACAATTGCTCAAAGTAGTCATTCTGGTGGGTTTCGAGGTAATTGTTGACCAATTCCTCGTCAGTTAACTTTTGTTTCATAAAGTTACTGTGGGTTACTCGGTAAATTTAGTTAAATAATTTCATGTACGTAGGTCATTAAGTTGTCAGATTGAATAAAAACAAAAATACCCGGCTCAAAAGCCGGGTATCTACTAAACGGTAGTTAACTACTTATTTTATCCTATTGCAACACGTTTGAAGGCTGAAACCGTCAGCCCTTTGCTGGTTTTCTCCAGCAGCTGTGCAATAGTAAGCGAGCTATCTTTTACAAACTCCTGATTCAGAAGGGTGTTCTCTTTGTAGAACTTGTTAAGCTTACCCATCGCGATCTTCTCCAGCATAGCTTCAGGCTTTCCTTCCTGACGAGCCTGCTCTTTACCAATCTCAATCTCACGCTCAACAATGGTAGCATCGACGCCATCCTTGTCAAGAGCAACGGGCTTCATCGCTGCAATCTGCATAGCTACGTCCTTACCTACTTCGGTCACGTCGGTACCGTTCGTGTTGGTCAATCCAACCAGCACACCCAGTTTACCGTTCGAGTGAATGTACGATACCACTTTGTCGGCCGAAACGGTTTCGAACGAAGCGACATCGATTTTCTCGCCGATCTTACCCATCAGATCCGTGATATGATCCTGCAGGGCACGACCATCGGCCTGAGGGGTTGCCAGCAGCGTTTCCTTACTGGAAGCGTTGGTAGCAACAGCCGTGCTCATAACGGCCATAGCCAGATTCTGGAAATCGGCTACTTTCGATACGGGTTCGGTTTCGCAGGCCAGGGCAATCACTTTGCCGGTTTTACCATCTTCGCTAACGTGAGCCAGTACGATACCTTCTGCAGTAGCGTTGTCGGCCCGTTTGTCGGCTATTTTCTGACCCTGCTTGCGCAGAATCTCTTTGGCTTTTTCAAAATCGCCGTCGGCTTCGGTGAGGGCCTTTTTGCAATCCATCATCCCGGCTCCGGTCTCTTGCCGAAGTTTGTTTACGTCAGCAGCAGTAATTGCCATTGTAAAAAACGGTTTTCAGTTGTTAATTTTTCGATTCACAAAGCCGCCTGTTATTAACATAACGGTAAATTTCTTTTTATCAGAAAATAGCCCATAGCGGCTGCTACGGGCTATTTTCTGATGTTGATGTCGGGTATCAGTCGGTCGGCTATCAGCAGCCGTAGCACCAAACCGCCGGAACCGGTATACCGTCAATCAGTTTATGCATCCTGCTCATCTTCAGCAACAGCGGCTGGCGAGCCGGTTGCTTCGGGCTGATCAGCCAGTTTGCTCTCGTCTTCGGCGCGGGCCTGCACAACGTCTTCGTTACGCTTGGCTTCTTCCTCTTCCTGAACGCGCTGGTCGTCTTTATCCTGTTTGCGCTCCATCAGCCCTTCTTCGATGGCCCGGCCAATGGCCAGCGTAATCAGAGCGATAGATTTGTACGCATCATCGTTGGCTGGGATCGCGAAATCTACTTCCTCGGGGTTCGAGTTGGTATCGCACATAGCAAAAACCGGAATACCCAGACGGTGTGCTTCCGATACGGCAATGTGCTCACGCTTTACGTCGACAACGAACAGAGCAGCTGGCAGGCGGGTCAGGTCGGCAATACCGCCCAGTACGCGCTCCAGTTTCTCTTTATCGCGGGTTTTGGTCAAACGCTCGCGCTTGGCAATGCTCTTGACGGTCTCCTCGTCTTTCAGCATTTTGTCCAGCGTCTGCATTTTTTTCAGCGACTTTCGGATGGTTGCGAAGTTGGTGAGCATACCGCCCTGCCAGCGGTCAGTCACGTACGGCATTTTCAGGCGACGCGCTTCTTCCGAAACGATTTCCTGAGCCTGCTTCTTCGTAGCCACGAACATCACTTTCCGACCCGAGCGTACAATGCCTTTGATGGCGTTGCAGGCTTCATCGAGTGCCGCAACCGTTTTGTTAAGGTCAATAATGTGGATGCCGTTTTTCTCCATGAAGATATACGGAGCCATCCGGGGGTCCCACTTCCGCGTTAAGTGGCCAAAGTGCACACCAGCGTCGAGGAGGTCTTTATATTCGATTTGTGCCATTTCAGACTTTGAAAATGAATGTTGTTAAAAATACGCAGCACCACCCGTCGGCATCATCTAAGGGTAGTCTGGACGATTTTAAATGAATAATGTGTAATGAAAAATAGGCTTACAGGACTGTAACGGCATTGTTCATTATACATTTTCCATTGATTAGCGTTTCGAGAACTGGAACCGACGACGAGCCTTGGCGCGACCGTACTTTTTCCGTTCTACCATACGCGAATCCCGGGTCAGGAAGCCTTCTTTCTTGAGGGCAGGGCGGAACTCGGCGTTCAGTTCAACCAGTGCGCGGGCAATGGCCATACGGGTTGCTTCAGCCTGACCGGCTACACCACCACCACGAACATTGACCTTCACGTCGTAGCCACCTACGCCGTTTACCGTTGCGAACGGCTGGTTCAGAATGATTTGCAACACTTCGGTGGGAAAATACTGTTTGTAGTCTTTTCCGTTCACCGTGATGGCCCCGCTGCCTGCCGACATGTAGATGCGGCTGATGGCAGTCTTCCGGCGACCAATGGTATTAATACGATCCATTCGGCTGTGACTTAGAATTTAACGACTGTGGGTTGCTGAGCCTCATGCGGGTGCTGATCCCCGGCGTATACGTGCAGGTTGGTAAACAACCGACGGCCTAACCGATTTTTAGGCAACATGCCTTTAACGGCGTGCTCGATGATGCGCTGAGGATGCTTTTCGAGCAGGATACGGGGCGACGCGAAGCGCTGACCACCGGGGTAGCCGGTGTGGCGAACGTAGACTTTGTCGGTCATCTTGGCGCCGGTCAGACGAACCTTCTCGGCATTGATGACGATTACGTTATCTCCACAGTCAACGTGGGGCGTAAAGTTGGTTTTGTGTTTGCCGCGAATCAGGCGTGCGATCTGGCTGGCCAGCCGACCCAACACCTCACCCTGAGCGTCAACCACAACCCATTCTTTCTGCGCCGTTTCTTTGTTGGCAGAGATGGTTTTGTAACTGAGCGTATTCACTGTTATGGAGACTAATTGGTTGATTTCTAATGATTTGCTTACGCAAAAAACACTCCCGTCCTGAAACGGGAGTGCAAATATAGGCGGTATACTGCTGAAATACAAGGGAGTGACTGAAAATCCTCTACCGGAGCTTCAGGGTGGCCAGCGCAAGCACGGCCAGAATGATGGCAATGATCCAGAAACGGGTAACGATTTTTGCTTCGTGGTATCCTTTCTTCTGGAAATGGTGGTGCAGGGGCGACATCAGGAAAATACGCCTGCCCTCGCCATACCTCTGTTTCGTGTATTTGAAATAACTGACCTGCATAATGACCGATATGTTTTCGATCAGGAAAATACCGCAGACAATAGGAATAAGCAGCTCTTTTCGAATGGCCAGAAACAGAACCGCTATGACGCCCCCCAGCATCAGGCTGCCCGTATCGCCCATGAACACCTGCGCCGGGTACGAATTGTACCATAGAAACCCAACGCAGGCCCCCACAAAAGCCGCGCAGAAAATCACCAGTTCACCCGAGTTGGGGATGTACATGATGTTGAGATACTGGGAAAATACTTTGTTACCCGACAGGTAGGCCAGCACCCCGATGGTCAGCCCGATAATAACCGATGTTCCGGCCGCCAGTCCGTCAATACCATCGGTAATGTTGGCACCGTTCGATACGGCTGTGATGATAAAAATGCAGACCAGTACATATACGATCCAGGTATACTCGTCGGGTAGTACGCCGAACAGCAGGGAGCTGTAGTCGAATTCGTTATTCTTCAGAAACGGTACCGTTGTCAGCGTCGACTTAACGTCGGTGTACACGTCCGGTACGTTGGATGTGCTCAGCAGCCGGGGGGCATAAATACGTATCTTCACGTATTCGTTGAAGTACAGCGTCAGGCCAACGATCAATCCCAGACCAACCTGCCCAACTACTTTGAACTTCCCCTCCAGTCCTTCTTTATTCTTCTTGAAAACTTTGATGTAATCGTCGAGGAAGCCGATCAGCCCGGTCCATACGGTCGATACCAGCGCCAGTACCACGTATACGTTCGATAGCTTGGCAAACAGCAGCGCCGGTATCAGCAAAGACGACAGGATGATGAACCCACCCATCGTAGGCGTACCGCGCTTCTGCATTTGCCCTTCCAGCCCCAGATCCCGAATCGATTCGCCGATTTGCAGCGTACGTAGTTTATCGATGATACGCCGGCCGAAAATGGCCGCAATCAGCAGCGAGGTGATGACCGCCCCCAGCGCCCGAAACGAGATGTATTGAAATACCCCGGCCCCCGGAAAGTTGTACCGTTCGTCTAAAAATTGGAAAAGGTAATACAGCATACACGAAATGAGTGAATGAGTGGTTGAGCGATTGAGCGAGTTGCCAGTGCATGATTAATTCGCTCAATCACTCAATCGCTCATCCATTATTATTGGCCAAAGTTACTGATTTCGGCGTTCTGCGAAAGCATCGCGCAGTACGGCCCGGTCGTCAAAATCGTATTTTATCCCGTTGATTTCCTGATAGGTTTCGTGGCCTTTACCCGCTACCAAAATGATATCGTGCGGCCGGGCCATGGCAACGGCCCGCTGGATCGCTTCACGCCGGTCTTCGATGGTATTTGTTTTTTTGAAGTCGACCGGCGACACCCCCGCCTGCATCTGCTCCAGAATAGCCATCGGGTCTTCGTTGCGCGGGTTGTCGGATGTCAGAATGACCCGGTTGCTGAACCGGCAGGCAATATCGGCCATGATGGGTCGCTTTGCAGCATCGCGGTTGCCTCCGCACCCCACTACGGTGATAATTTGCGGCAGGTAGTCCTGCTCGTCGGTATGCCGAAGGCCGACAATGGTTTCCAGCACGTTCTGGAGCGCATCGGGCGTATGGGCATAGTCGACAATACCAACAATCTTATCGTCTGATACGACCTGCTCGAACCGACCCGGCGGGGGCATCAGAGCCGACAGCTGGGTCAGCACCTCGGTTGGGTCTTCGCCCAGCAGCACAGCCGCTCCGTAGACGCTTAACAGGTTGTAGGCGTTGAACTTCCCGATCAGCTTGAACCATACCTCCCGATCGTCGACCAGCATGTTCAGGCCAAACAGCGTATCGGCCAGCAGCTTGCCTTTAAACGTGGCCAGCGTCTGGAGTGAGTACGTTTCCCGGCGGGCGGCTGTGTTTTGCAGCATCACCAGCCCGCGCTTGTCGTCTACGTTGGTCAGCGCAAAGGCCGAAGCCGGCAGCTGATCGAAGAAGCCTTTCTTGGCCCGGATGTAGTTGTCGAATGTACCGTGAAAATCGAGGTGATCGTGGGTGATATTGGTGAAGATCCCCCCAGCAAACTGCAAACCCGCAATCCGCTCCTGGACCACGGCGTGTGAACTCACCTCCATGAAGACGTACTGGCAGCCATTGGTCAGCATCTGGGTGAGCAGCTGGTTGGTCGTGATCACATCGGGGGTGGTATGGGTCGCCGGTATTACCTGATCATCGATCTGGTTCTGCACGGTAGATAGCAGGCCGCAGCGGTAGCCCAGGGCCCGAAAAAGCCGGAACAGCAGCGTAGCCACCGAGGTTTTGCCGTTTGTACCGGTTACCCCCACGAGTCGTAGTTTCTGCGACGGTCGGTCGTAAAAGGCAGCGGCTATCAGGCCCAGGGTATGCGGGGTATTCTGGACCCGTACGTAAGCTACCCCATCGGCGGTATTGTCGGGAAGGTCTTCGCAGAGAATGGCGGCTGCCCCCTGCCGAACGGCGGTTTCGATAAACGCATGGCCGTCGGTCAGGGTGCCGCGAACGGCCACAAACAGGCTACCGGGGCCTACCCGGCGTGAATCCATGGTAAGGCTGGTAATATCGGTATTCATACTGCCCGACGTAGCCAGCAGCGGAATTTTATACAGAAGATCGGTTAGTTGCATGAAGATGATACGGCCGTACCAGCGGTTAAACGCCGGCCTTCGTTAGTCTGCCACAAAAAAACGGACTAAATACGAAACGATAGCCGGACGAGGGTACCTATATTTTCTTTTGCAACCCACCACTCGTTTTCTTTGTACCTTTACGACCCGTTTATGAAAAGCCCTCATCAACGGCGGCTCATAAATCGTAAACCGTAAATAAACGTCATGTCTTGGTTCGTCCGAAAAGATAAGGGGATTCTGACCCCGACCGAAATGAAGCGGGAGGCCCCCGACGGTCTTTGGTATCAATGCCCGAACTGCAAAAAAGTAATGCACACGCGGGAGCATAAGATCAATGCATATACCTGTGTTCACTGCAATTATCACGAAAAAATAGGGTCCGACGCTTATTTCTCGATCCTCTTCGACGAGAACGCGTTCACCGAGCTTGACCCGAACATGACCTCTGCCGATCCGCTCAAGTTCACCGATACCAAATCGTATCCCGGCCGGGTTAAAGCCACGATGGCTAAAACCGGCCTCAAAGACGCCGTCCGAACCGCCTACGGGCCCATGAATGGCGTAACGGTAACGGTTGCCTGCATGGACTTTAATTTCATCGGCGGCTCGATGGGATCGGTCGTTGGCGAAAAAATTGCCCGTGCCGTTGATCACGCTATCCAGAGCCGTACGCCCTTCCTGATGATTTCGCGGTCGGGTGGCGCGCGCATGATGGAAGCGGGCTACTCGCTGATGCAGATGGCCAAGACATCGGCTAAACTGGCGCTGCTGGCGCAGGCTAAACTGCCGTATGTATCGCTGCTGACGGATCCGACAACGGGGGGTGTAACGGCATCCTACGCCATGCTGGGCGATTTCAACATTGCCGAACCCGGTGCGCTGATTGGTTTTGCCGGTCCCCGCGTTATCCGCGAAACCATCGGTAAAGACCTGCCCAAAGATTTCCAGAGCGCCGAATTCGTGCTGGAACATGGCTTTCTGGATTTCATCGTCGACCGGAAAGACCTGAAAGACAAGCTGTCCAGCCTGTTTACCATGCTCGCCTAGAAACGGGCTGGTACGGAAAGAAAATTGGTTTATTCGTATGCGCCTTGTCCGACACCCGGTTCTGTGTAACTACTACGTGACGTACCGCTGTAACGCCAGCTGTAGTTTCTGCGATATCTGGGAGCGGCCATCGCCCTATGTTACCCTCGACAATGCCCGGGCGAACCTCCGCGATCTTCGTCGGCTGGGCGTTCGGGTCATTGATTTTACGGGGGGAGAGCCATTACTGCACCGCCAGCTGCCCGAGCTCCTGAGCGAAGCTAAACAGCTCGGCCTCATCACGACCGTTACAACAAACGCGCTGCTCTACCCCAAACAGGCCGAGCGGCTTCGGGGACTGGTCGATATGCTGCACTTCTCGCTCGATTCGCCGGTGGCCGAGGAGCATGACCGATCCAGGGGGGTCCGTAGCTTTGACAAAGTGATGGAGTCGATCGACATAGCCCGGCAACTCGGCGAACGGCCCGACATTCTGTTTACCGTCTTCGACCATAACGTTCACCAGATCCGGGCTATGTACGAAGACATTTGCCGACCCAACGATCTGGTCCTGATTCTGAATCCGGTTTTCGAGTACAACAGCGTCGACACCGGCGGGCAGTTATCCGACAGCGCCCTGCGGGATATGGCCTGGTGGGGCAAACAACCCAATGTTTACCTGAACGACGGCTTCATCCAGCTCCGGCGCGATGGCGGCAACCACATCGACAAACCCGTTTGCCGGGCCGCCAGCACAACCATCGTAATCTCGCCCGAAAACAAGCTCGTTCTGCCCTGCTATCACCTCGGCCTCTCCGATCACCCGATCAACAACAATCTGTACACCCTCTACCGCTCAGCCGATGTACAGCAGCTGGTAGCGCAGGAAGGTCGGCTGCCCGGTTGCGAAGGCTGTGCCATCAACTGCTACATGCAGCCGTCATTTGCGGTCGATGTGACGAAGTATTTCTGGAAAGCCCTGCCCAGCACGCTGAAATACAACTGGATCAAAGGCACCTGGAAACAGCTCGTCTAGCTCCCCTCCCTCCCGACTCCGTACAATTTCTTTTCGCGCCCCCCGTCAGCTGTTGTTCCACGGGTTTCATCTACACACAGTTTATTTCCAAAGACCTAGAGTGCGGAGGCTGGCGTAACAGATCAGCCCGGACCCCGGCGCCTTATGCTGCGGTTAACCAAACAATTGAACGACCAGTTTCTACCATCTTATGCAAACGAAAGGGTACCGGGTCAGTATCCTGAGCAGCTACGGTAGTTTTACTATATAGCCGATTAAGCACATTCCGTAAACGGCCTTTTCTCTACTTTTGCCCATGCTTTACACCGCCGAACAAGTCGCGCAGCTGCCCACCGATACCTTCCGTTACCTGCTCGTTTCTCTCAACGATCATATACTGACCATCACCCTGAACCGTCCGCAAAAAAAGAACGCGCTCCACCCGCCCATGCTGGCCGAACTGGCTTTCGCCCTGGCCTATGCGCACTACACCGCCGACGTCTGGATCGTTGTGCTGGCGGCTACGGGCGACACGTTCTGCGCTGGTATGGATTTAAAATCGCTCTCGGCGGGGAGTGATGAACAGGCGAGCGTGCCCGAACCGGCAGGCCCCGTTCGGCTGGGCGAACTCATGGCCGGTTTACACAAGCCCTGTATAGCGCGGGTCCAGGGACCGGTTTATGCCGGTGGTTTTTTGCTGGTGGGGGGCAGTACATACGTGGTAGCGGCCAATTCGGCCACCTTTGCCCTGCCCGAAGTAAAACGGGGGCTGTTCCCGTTTCAGGTTCTGGCCGTTCTGCTCGACATCATGCCAGCCCGGCGGGCCCTCGACCTCTGCCTTCGGGCCCGCACCCTCAACGCAGCCGACGCGCAGGAGATCGGGCTGGTGACCCATTCCGTACCCGCCGATGGACTCGACCCAACCGTCCGGCTCCTGACCGACGAACTCAGGCTGTATTCGCCCGTGGCCATGCAGTTCGGTCTACGGGCCTTCCAGACGCTGAAAAGCCTGCCACCCGATCAGCAGCAGGCCTTTTTACACGATCAGTTTCAGCAGCTTCAGCAAACCCACGATGCCCGGGAAGGCATGGCGGCTTTTCTGGAAAAACGACTACCTAACTGGGGGTAGTAACCTACTGGCACTTTCGGCGGGTGTCGATGATGTGCTGAATTTTCCAAGCACCCGATATTCGTACAAGGGTAAACGCATTAGCACCACAATGGCTTTGCTGACCATTGTAATAAAACGAGTAGGGTGTCCAGACGGTAGCCAGATCGCCATCTACCTTGACCTCCATGCCACTGAGCCGCTCGTCCAGCGCGCCCGCCTTTGCTTTGCCTACCGAGGTGATAAACCGATCGATGGCCTGATCGCTGACCGATACCTCGCCCTGCTTATTGACAACACTCTGCAGTCGGGCACCCGGCAGAAATAGGGATTTGAGCGCCGTTGAATCGGCTCGTTTCATGCCGTCGAACATCTGGGTGATAACGGCTTTGGCAGCCGTTTCGTCGGCGGTTTGCGCCAGAGCGGGAACGGCCAGCAACAGACCGATCAAAGCAAGTAGTGGTTTCATACGTACGAAGGTTACGGCCATTGATGCACCAGAAAACGGCCCCGACCCAAGGTTACAAAAACGCAGGTGAGCCCCCAAATGGGTTGGTATCAATGGTAACATGTATGCCTGAAAGGTTTTCTGGGAAAAGGGGCCAAGAGTTTAAAACCCGTTTTTCTATTGCTGGGCCGGCAGGGGAATGTAAAAGCCGTCGTTTTTTTTGAACGGCACCTGCGCCGAATACGTCCCGTTAAACTGCTGTACCATGGGTCCCATCACCTGCAGCTTTGGCATCACCTCAACCCCGGCCGCCCAGAAAGACGTATCGAGATGAAACTCGGATTTGAAGTCTTTATCGGTCGAGAGCGTCAGGTAATTGCGGAACCTGAGGGGCGACTCGCTGGGCTCGTACGAATAAACCGCTATATCGATTGGTTTTTTGCGTTCAGGATTCCAGTTAGGCCGCTCGTTCCGAACCGTTGGGGTTCCCGTCAGCCGCAGGGCCCCGTTCGGCACCACCACAAACCGGCGTTTTTCAAGCCGGGTGCGGGGCGGAATAAACGACACCGCATCGTCTTTCGAAATAGTGCCCGCTACCGAGCCAATTGTGTAGCGCCAGTAGCGGCTGGTATAGGACGACGTAGCCAGATTGACATCGGCCACATCGGTCCAGTAGTCCATTTTATCTTCGCCAATGATGAACGACGACCGTTTCCAGTCGACATACAGCGGGCGGTCGAGTTTATTGACCAGCGAGACGACCATCTGACCGCGCTCACTCGAAAACGAGTAGCGCAGGGTGAGCGTATCGGTATCGAGTACAAACCCGTCGGCAGCGGGTTGTACATTGCTGCCCCGTAAGGTTACCACCTGGGCCTGCGGTGTGCAGGCCGACAGGGCAGCCAGTAGGGCGATGACGTAAATAAGCTGTGTTTTCATAGTTTGATGGATCGATCAAATATATAAAACCAACCAGGTTACCATCAACACCTAAAGGTAAATAAGCGTTGTTTGGCAAACTTTTTTGCCGTTTGCTAGAACGCTTTTGAGAAAGGCGGTGTCTAAACAATTGTGCTTAATCAGTGAGCTTTTTTTTCTCTATCTTTAGCAACGAATCTTACTCTCGTTCTATGCACCGAACGTTTACCGTGCCGCGACTCCGGCTCGTGCTGTTCACCCTCAGTTCTGCCGGTTTTATAACCGCCTTCAACCCAGATAAACTCCCGCTCGAAAAAGCCTTTACCCGCATCAACAACGAGGTTCAGCAGCACAGCAAAGCGTACGAAACGCTGTCTGACGCGTCGCAGCGTATTGGCCATCGCCTGACAGGCAGTACCAACGGCTCCCGGGCGGAAGAGTATGCCCATGCGCTGCTGACCCAGTACGGGTTTGACAACGTGCGCTACGAACCCTTTGAGGTAGAAGCCTGGGGGCGCGATACCGTTACGCTGGCCGTAGTTCCCAACCGCAGCGACAACTTCCGCGAAGTACCCGTGGTGGCGCTGGCCCACTCACCCGTCGAAGCCCATATCAAAGGAGAAATCATTGACGTTGGCAATGGTCTGGAAGGCGATTTTGCGGGGCTGCGCGACAAAATCAAGGGTAAGGTGGTGCTGGTCAATATTGGTCTGGCCGCCCCCACCAAAGGCGCGCGCAACCTGCACCGGTCCGAAAAAACCGCCCTCGCCATTCAGTACGGCGCAACGGGGGTCATCATGGTCAACCTGGTTCCCGGCAATGTATTGCTAACCGGCACCGCATCGGTTACGGGGAAGCTTATTCCCATTCCGTCGGTCTGCGTTTCGCTGGAAAGCGGCCAGGCGATTCGGGGCTGGATGGAAGAAGAACGCGAGCGGCTTCATGCCGTCATCGACATGACCAATACGAGTCGGAAAATTCGCGCCCGTAACGTCATCGCCACCCTGCGCGGGTCCAAACTCCCCAACGAAAAAATCATTGTAGGCGGTCATCTCGATTCATGGGATCTGGCAACGGGCGCTATCGATAATGGAATCGGGTCGTTTGCCGTGATGGACATTGCCCGCACCTTCCGCGCCCTGAAGCTGAAGCCCAAACGGACCATCGAGTTCGTGCTGTTCATGGGCGAAGAGCAGGGGCTGCTCGGCTCACGGGCGAGCGTCGACAACCTGAAGAAAAGCGGGCAGCTGGACCGGGTTCGTTACATGATGAACCTCGACATGACCAACGATCCCAGCGGTCTGAATGCCTTCGGCCGTACCGATATACTGCCGTTTCTGACAACCGTCGGCGAAACCATGAAGCAGGTCGAACCCGCCTTTGCCAACCAGATGCTGAACCAGGCCGGGCTGCACTCCGATCATCAGCCGTTTATGCTGGAGGGCGTACCGGTTGTGGGTATGAACGGTCACCTCGACCGCTCCGTACTCGACTGTTATCACGCCAACTGCGACCGGATCGACCTCGTCAACCCCGATCAGCTGAAGAATACGGTGCGCTATGCCAGCATGCTCCTCTACGCCCTGGCCGATGCCGACGATATTCCGACGCGCCGACAAACCGACACCCAAACCCGCGACTACCTGGTTGCCCAGGGGTTACGCACTCCGCTGCAAATTGCGAACGAGTGGCGCTGGAAAGAGTAGCCGGGACCATTTACTACGAAGGCGATTTCGGGCTACAACAAGCGCCGGGGATTTCGTTACTTTGTCGTATTGCGTCAAGACCCTACCCACTTCATGGCAAAAAACACGTTCAAACAGCCCGAACGGGTTGCCAAACAGAAAAAGCAACGGCGGCAGATCAGGCTGGCGTCGTGGCTCAACGATTTTATTGGACTCGACCGGCTCTTTGGCGAAGATAACGCCTGGCCGATTCGGCATATCGACCGCATTTTGTGGGTTACCTTCCTGCTGATTATCTACATCGGCCTGAACCACAATGCCGAACGGCTGGTCCGGCGGATTCAGCGGACCAAAACGCAGGTTGATGAGCTTCGTTCGCAGGCTACCGTATTGCAGGCCGATTATAACCTCAGCGGCAAGCAATCTGAACTAAGCAAGCGGGTGGCCGCCCTGGGCCTTACCGACAGCAGTCTGACACCACCCCATAAACTCGTTGTCAAGATCGATGAACATTAAGCAGGACATCATTGCGCGGGCCAATCACGTCTACTACGTGGTTATTTTTCTGGCCATGTGCGTTATCATGCGGCTGGTGTACGTCCAGTATTTCCAGACGTTCAAGGGCAAATTCTGGCGCGAACGGGTAGCCGCCACCCTGATCCGGCGCGACACCATTCCGGCCATGCGCGGCAATATCTACGCAGCCGACGGGAGCCTGCTGGCTACCTCCCTGCCTACCTACGTAGTTGGGCTCGACCCGACGCAGGCCAAACCCGAGTATTTCGCCAAAAAAGTTGACTCGCTGGGGCTGCTGCTGTCGCGCATCTACAAAGACCGGTCGGCGCGGGACTATACCGATCTGGTACGCGATGCCCGCGCGCGCAAACGCCGGTACGTACTCCTGAACCGCCGTCGGGTTACGTTTCAGGAGCGGCAGGAAATGCTCAAATGGCCGTTTTTTCGATCGTCGCCCAAGGTGGCGGCCCGGGGCGGTGTGCTGCGTCCGTATTACGAACGATACCATCCGTTCGGATCGATGGCCGAACGGACCATCGGCAACCTCGATGCCAAAACTGGGCGGGGGCTGATTGGGCTCGAAGCCTCGTTCCAGCCGGCGCTGGCGGGTAAAAACGCCGTCGGGCTGGTCGAAGTGCTTTCGGGTGGTGTCCGCAAACCGGTTGAAGATGGACCCGACATGCGCCCCGAGCCGGGTATGGATCTGTACACCACCATCGATATCAACTACCAGGACATGGCCGAGTCGGCGCTGCGGTCGGCGCTGGAAAAATACAACGCGGCCAAAGGCTGTGTGATCGTGATGGAGGTGGCTACCGGCGAAATTCGGGCCATGGCGAACCTCAGCAAAACCCGCACCGGCTACACCGAAAACTTCAACCACGCGCTGGCCGGCCGCACAGACCCTGGCTCTACTTTCAAGCTGGCGACCATGATGGCCCTGATGGAAGAAAAAGCCATTTCGCTCGAGCAGCCGGTTGCTACGGGCGGAGGCTCAACGATCTACAAAGGGCTACACATCCGCGATGCCAAGCGGGGCGGAGCCGGTACCATCACGGCCCGGCAGGTCTTCGAAAAATCGTCGAATGTTGGTACGCACATGCTCATGCGCACCTATTTCTACAGCCGCCCGGACCTGTATTGCCAGTACCTGCGCCGGTTTCACCTGACGCAGCCAACCGGCATACACATGAAAGGCGAAGCTATACCCGTGGTCCGGAACCCCGATATGAAAGGCTGGAGCAAGGTCTCGCTCACCTCCATGTCGTACGGCTATGAGATGCAGATCACCCCGCTTCAGATGCTGGCGTTCTACAATGCTGTGGCCAACGGAGGGCGCTGGGTACGACCTACTATTGTCCGGCAGATCAGGCTCGCCAATGAACTCATTCAGGACAACGTACCCTACGTGGCACCCGAGCCCATCTGCTCGGTAGAAACTGCCCGCAAGGCACAGGAGCTGCTGCGCGGGGTAGTATCGCACGGAACGGCCAAGCACATCAACAATCCGCACTACGCCATTGCCGGCAAGACCGGTACGGCCCAGAAAATCATTGATGGTAAATACCAGGTGGGTAAATACTACACCTCGTTTATTGGCTACTTCCCGGCCGACAAGCCAAAGTACAGCATGATTACGGTGGTCGATAGTCCGCAGGGCAACAACATCGATCTCCTGTACGCAGGCTCGGTAGCGGCTCCGGTATTCAAGCAGGTAGCCGACCGGATTGTTGCCTACGATATACGTATGCACGCACCCATCCGGGCCAGCACCCGCCCCAGCAGCACCACAACCGGTATGCTGGCCGGGTATTCGGACGATCTGCATACCATCAGTACGGCCCTGAACACCCAGAACGAGCCCAGCACCGAAGGCTGGGTCGAAAAGTCGGCCACGGGCCGCTGGCAATCGCGGCCGACCCGATCGGATCAGGTACCCGACGTACGCGGGTTAACCCTGCGCGATGCGCTCTTTCTGCTCGAAAACCGCGGGTTTCGGGTTGTGGTAGAGGGCCGGGGCAAGGTGAAAGAGCAGTCTGTAACCCCCGGTACCGGTGCCAGAGAGCTGGCTGAAAAAGTAATCACGCTGACGTTGAGCTAGGCGGTACAATTGTAGTTGTAGAGGATTTACCCGATTTATAAGGCTATACCAATTTGACAGTGTTTAGAGTGTATTGAGAAATTATGCTGGTACAAAGCGTCAATCCGTTGCAACATGATTTGGCTGTTAGCCAAATACAGCCAATTCACAGAAGTTGATGTAGCATACTCGTAGTCTTTGCTAATCCGTCGAAAGAACAGGGGCGCCCGTGCGCTCCATCCAGGCGATTGACTGTTCCACTACCTACGTTCTACGTTTGGCTATGAGTACGAAACCGTGGGCTGTTTCAGGGCGTGAAGCCTTCTCAAACCGAGCCGCCGGGGCGGTCGGTATTCCATTCGACCAAAGCTCACGACGCTCAACCTTTCTCAATTTCTAAACACGCTCTAAAACATTCGGCTCCAAAACAGAAGAATAAAGCCTATGAACAATAGTCAGGATATTCGCTGGCAACAACGGTTTGCTAATTATAAAAAAGCGTTAGCCAAATTAGATCAGGCGGTTATTCGCATTAAAGCAAATTATTATAGGCACGATGTTTTTCAGGAAGAACTATTTGCCGAAGAAGATGAACTCATCAAGGAAGGCCTCATTCAACGATTTGAGTACACCCATGAGTTGGCCTGGAATGTCATGAAAGACTTTCTTATGGAAAGAGGAACAACACCTATATATGGCTCCAGAGACGCAACCCGAGCAGCTTTTGCTACGGGATTAATTAAAAATGGCGAAGCCTGGATGGCTATGATTGCAAGCAGAAACAAAACCTCGCATACGTATACGTATAACCAGGCAACTGCTGACGAGATTTTTATCGATATTCTAGAGTTATATCACCCTGAGTTCCTCAACTTTCAATACGTTATGGAACAAAACAGGACTGGTACACAAACAAGTTTATTTTAATGATGCCTTTTGGATTACCCGATAGTGCAACAATGGCACTGCAGCAGATATTCAAACGGTATCCTCAGGTTGACCGGGCTATTTTGTATGGTTCAAGAGCTAAAGGCAACTATCATACAGGCTCTGATATCGATCTGTGCTTAGAAGGCTCCAAACTAACTATGTCAATTTTATATAACATTGAAAATGAAATTGATGATCTTCTGCTACCTTATACAATTGACATTTCGATCAAACATTACATACAAAAACAGACCTTAAAGAACACATAACACGAGTCGGTAAAGTTTTTTATGAATCTGGTCCTGCACTAAACAGTTCCGACGTTGCGTAGATCGTCTGTTTTCGCTCATGGCCAACCTGACCGACATTGAAGCGAAAATCATTGCTCCCCTCTACGCCGTCTGGAACAACCGAATCATTCTGAATCACCCCGTTACGGAGAGCTACTGATGGAGGATTTCTACCACTGAATCGATCGGAAGCTGTTGTACACCCAGGAGCCACTGCAACAGGGTTTACAATGGATGCGCACCCACAATACCGTACCTATTGGTTTCGGCAAAGAGCTAAAGAAAACCAACCAATTGAAAAAGGCTTAATGCTCCACAACTTCGTTCTGAGCCAGGTATAAAGCGCTTAAAGCTAGGTGTAGCGGTAGGCCCACCAGATGAGCAGGGCCTGCAGCGGCAGCCGCCCCCAGCGCAGCCAGGCCGGCAGTTTCTGAAACCGGCTGCTGGTTGCCATGAACACGTTGGCCGGAAAAACAGCCATCAGCAGCAGAATAAGCCCCCAGGCGGCCCAGGGGCGGGTGGCGGGCAGCAACAGACCAAGACCCAGTACCACTTCGGCAACCCCGCTCCAGATCACCATCTGGCTATGAGCGGGTAAGTAGGGCGGCATCATGGCCAGATAGGGTCTGGGATTTATGAAGTGATTCAGCCCGGCCGCGATGTACAAAAAGGCCTGTAGATACAGAGACAAGGAATTCATGCCGCAATAAACGACAAAGCCGGTACAGTTGTGTACCTAGTCGGCAGTGGTGCCCCGTAGGGTCGTTTCCAGGGCCAGCCGCATAACGGGCAGCTCGGTTTCGATGGCCTGTATGTACTGTTTGACCAGTGGCGCAACGTCGGCGGCTTCGTTACCGGCGGCAATCTGCTCTTCCAGGGTGGCAATCAGCGGACTCATGTACGTCAGGCCAAACGTCCGGATGGGCACCTTCTGCGTGTGGATCAGCCGGCCAATTGTTTTTGTGTCCTGTGCGGTCAGGGCCTGCCGGATCTGCTCCAGTTCAACCGGTGTCTGCTCAAGAAACAGGTCCAGAATCTCAGCCGCAAAGCCCGGATCGTTATCTACCGCGTTCAGTAGCGGTTCGAGCGTAAAGGCCGAACTGGTGGCGGGCTGGGGCGGAGCCGGGGCTGGCTGGGCCGGCAGCGGATCCGCAACCGCATCAGGACGGGCCATGGGGGTGTATTTCCGCATAACGCGCTGCAGCTCCTCAACCTGAAACGGCTTGGGCAAAAAGTCATTCATACCGGCCTGAATACACTGCTCGCGTTCGCTAGCCAGCGCATGGGCCGTCATGGCGATGATCGGGACCGAGTTTTGCAGGGTGTTCCGAATGTGGCGGGTGGTGGTGTAACCATCCATGACCGGCATCTGAATATCCATCAGCACCAGATCAAACGGTTCTTCCTGCAGTTTGTCCAGCGCTTCCTGCCCGTTTTCGGCCACCTGCGCCGTATAGCCCAGCCGCTTGAGGACCTGCAGAGCCAGCTTCTGGTTCATCATGTTGTCTTCGACAACCAGTATACGCACGTTCTGGCCAATGAGCCCGGATGGCGCTACGAACAGATCACCTTCTGTCTCGACCTGGCTGGGCGCTATCTTATACGGTATCTCGAGCGTGAAACACGACCCTTCGCCCAGCCGGCTCGTTACGGTTACCCAGCCGCCCTGCATCTCGGTCAGCGACTTGACAATATTGAGTCCCAGCCCGGTACCGCCGTAATAGCGGGTCGTAAAATCGCTGGCCTGCCGGAATCGTTCAAAAATATAGGGTAGTACATCGGCAGCTATGCCGATTCCTGTATCCTGCACCACAAACCGCACCCGAACCAGATCAGCCGTTTCGTCCAGTTTTTCGATTCGGGCGGTTACGCCCCCCTGTTTGGTGAATTTGATGGCATTACTGAGCAGGTTCAGCAGAATTTGGGTCAGCCGGGTCGGGTCGCCCAGCACGATGGCCGGTAAGGAAGGATCGACATAGACCGTGAGCTGTAAATTCTTTTCCGAAGCCACGGGCTGGAGCATGGTTCGGATTGAGTCCGTCAGCGAATTGATACTAAACGGGATCGATTCTAAGGGTAACATGCCAGCTTCAATTTTAGCAATATCGAGGATATCATTAACGATGGTCAGCAGGTTTTTGCCCGCCGTACGAATAAAGCCCAGAAACTCCTGCTGATCCGTATTGAGGGGCGTTGTTTCGAGCATGGCCGAGAAGCCAAGAATAGCATTGAGGGGCGTCCGGATTTCGTGGCTCATGTTGGCCAGAAACTGCTTCTCCGTATAGCGGGCTTCGTTCAGGGCGAACGAGAACCGGTAGGCCAGCACAAGCGCCTGCAGGAAGAAGAAGCCCACATAGCCCACAAACAATATGAGCACAACGGGAGTGGCAACGCCGAAATACTGCGCCAGAATCAAACTGAATACCGACAGGAGCAGCCCCGTACTCATGAGCGAATACGCGGCTCCCGGGCGCTGCCGCCGATAGGCCGTCCAGTACACATACATGGCATACCCAATGTAGGCGACCATCAGGACCAGAAACGGATTCATCAGCTGCGTGAATACGACCGTTGGCAACACCAACACCGTTCCGGCAAAGAGGAAACAGATCCAGGTCATGGGCGTAATGATGCGCCGATGGGTATCTTTCGGGTACAGCGACTGCGTATAAATGACAAAGATGCCGATGGCCAGGTACAGCGATGCGTATTCGAGCCGGAGTGTGAGGCCCCAGGGTAAACCCGGAAACAGGGTATGCAGCGAGTACAGGTTGGTGCCGATCAGGCGGTAGCTGTACACCAGACAGAACAGGCCGAAATAAAGCATGGGATGATCCATCCGGCTAAAACCGTACAGCCCCAGAAAAAACAAGCCGATCATCAGCACGCAGCCCGTCAGAAACAGCGCCAGGGCCCGGTCTGTGGCCATACTGGCTTCCATCTGCGTGGTCTCCCCAATCCGTATAGCTTGTGAAGCGCCCCCTTTGGCGTGGTGAAAATTAGCCACCTGAAGCAGTAGCTGCAGGGTATCGGCAGCTGGCATCCGAACCAGCTGGGTCGACCAGTGCGGAATGGTTTGGGCAGCGGTAGTGGCCGGGTTGCCATCATGAGCGACGTCTGTACCGTTCACGAACAGCCGATAAGCCGAGTAGTGATCGGGTACTTTCAGCATGATCGGCGCCGAGCCCGGCGGCAGCAGAACGGTTAGTCTGTAGGTAGCAAACCCCTGGCTGGGTATGGCATGTCTCTGCCATTGGCTGGACGACCATAGCTTCGGAAAATCGGTGAACTCGTGTGCCGATTCGGGCTGGTTGGGTAAACGCAGCTGGTTCCAGTACCAGACCCACTCCCCCCTCAGCGCCACGTCATCCTGCGAAAGATCCGTCTGCCTCAAATCCAGCACGCCCTGCCGGGCAACTGGCTGACCCACGGCCGTACCGCCACCCAGTAACCCCAGAAAACCAGTCAATGCAATCAGAATGTAGGTATATCGGGGCAGGTTACTCCTGAACGAATAGCCCGCAAACGCCTTCACAGGCGGCATATACCCGTCAAAATCACGCTGAAAAACATGGTTTAGATGGGTATATGGAATGGAACGGTGGTAATGCATCCGCAAATCGTCTACGAATAGCTGAACAGTTAATCACTAATGTAGAAATTGTAGGGGAGAGGCTGTATTGAAGGCTAAAATTAGAAATTATACTATAAAAATATTTACTTAGGGATATCTTTATTTACTTATACTATTACGTATATACGGAATAAGGCGCTATTCGACTCATTAGTTTTCTATAATAATACAACGGATACAAATCACCCTACCCCGTCCCTCCATCGGGTCGCGGCTATGGCTGCGGAGAGCGGAGCCCCTGGTTTCGTACTTAGGGGGTATACCGGAGCCGGGTTACTTTCCCGTCCATCGTAGTCATCAGAACCTCGTACTGACTCAGGGGATACACCCGGTTTACCATGGCGTTGGAGAGTTTATGAGCCCAGGCAAGCTGTTGCTTTCGCTCATCGACGGCATACAACACCCCATCGTCGGTCGGGATGAACGCCATGCCGTTCCGTACCGTAACCGGCGAAGGGCTGATCTCGTACCCGTATCCGCAGTTGACGAACCAGGCCGGCTTTGGCGTCTCGGAGCGGGCCGATATAGCCCAGAGTGTGTCGGTCATGCATTTGATAAACACCAGCGACCCATCGTCCGACAACCCGCTGGATTCGAATCCTTTATGCTCCGACGATTTCCAGACTTCGCGTCCGGTTTCCGCATCCAGAGCGGTAAGGGTCCGGTCGGGGGTTTGCAGGAAAATACGTCCGTGGGTCAGCACCGGAATACCGGCAGCGGGCGAGAAATTACGCCCTTTCTTATTGGTCCAGGTCCAGGCTGGCTGCCCCGATTTCCGGTTCAGCGCGTACAGCGTTGACCCCCATGAGCCCACGTATACCCGTTTTTTGTCAACTACCGGTACCGACTCGACAAAGCCCTCTACCCCGTTGAACGTCCATCGCTCAGCCCCCGTCCGGAGTGCCAGCGCCCGAAACTTACCTTCCGAACTACCGATGTATACAGTTTGGCCATCAATACGGGGCGATGCGACGATGGGTTGACCGGTTCTGACCGTCCAGATGGCCTTCCCGTTTCGTTTGTCGAGGCAGTAGATGGTGCCGTCTGTAGAGGCCACTACGATGCTGTTCTTATGCAGGGCAGGGGTCGAATAGACTTTCCCGCCGGTCATGAACCGCCAGCGCACCGAGCCGTCGGTCAGCGACAAGGCAACCAGTTCGCCCCGGGTGTTTGGGTAGAACGCCATCTCTTTGTCGGCAATGATGCCGGCGCCAATGTCGCTGCTATCCTGTTTGACCCAGACCGGCCGAACCCTGCTGTACTGCTCGTTGATCTGGTACGAAGGTCGGGGAGCGGTGGCTGGTTTTTGCCCGAACCGGTGATTCTGAAGCGCAATTGTTCGCCAGGGGGCCGCCGTCTGGCCGGGCTGCTCACCAACGGCGGGCGTGCGGACGGCAAACGTCATGGTATCGTTCTGTATGGTAACCAGGTTATAGCCCCCTACCGCGTCTTTGGCCCGTAGGTTCGAGCGGCCCATCGTTGCCGGTATCCCCTCAAAATCCATGGCTTTGTTGGCATGTCCATGACCACATAGTGCCGCCTGCACGTTGGTTTTTTTCAGATCGTCGATCAGCAGGTACCAGTTGGCCAGCGCATCGTCCAGCGGGTAGTGGTTCATGAAGATAACGGGTCGGTCGGTGCCGGCCAGTTTGTCGGTTTCGGACCGCAGCCAGAGAACGTCTTCGCGCGAGACCAGCCCCGGCGACATGCGCATGTTGGGTCCGCTGCCGCAGCCGATGAAACGGTATTTGCCGTAATCGAACACGAAGCGCTCGGCTCCGAATACCTGCCGAAAGCGGTTACAGCCATTTTCTGACCATTTCGTATCGTGATTTCCCGGAAACAGGTACCACTTACGGGTCAGTTTGTCGAGAATCTGTTTAGCCTGGTTCAGCTCCTGTTCGGTGCCAAAATCGGTTATATCGCCGGTGATGACGACAAAATCGAGGTCTGGGAGGGCATTGATGTCGCTGACCGTTCGCTGCAGGTCTTCGGCTGCAGTGGCCGTCGCCCCTACGTGGGTGTCGGTAACGAAGGCAAACCGGATGGTCTGGGCCGGACAAATAATACAGATAACGTTGAGCAGGAAAAACGCAGCCAGTCTAAACATATGACAGAATCGAAATACAAGATTAGCCAGAATAGCCCAAACGGCCTATACCCGTCTATTTTTTCTATCTGACAACTCTTTTGACTAGCTCAGATTTCTTTCTCCAGACACACGCTGTCGGCATCGTCAACGTAGGGTCCGTAGGCTGGCGTGGGTCGGTAACCAACTTTCCGATAAAGGGCAATAGCCTCGGGCTGTTTAATGGCCGTCTGGAGTTTCGCGATTCGGTACCCTTCTTCCCGGCCCCACTGCTCCAGCCCGGCCAGGATATGCTGCGCTACGCCAAGCCGCCGTATGCCCGGCTGCACATACATCCGCTTGATCTCGATGGTTTCGGCATCCAGCGGTTTAAAACAGGCGCACCCAACTGCGGCCCCTTCGTTCATGGCAATTACTACCCGGGCGTCGGCCAGGCCCTTGTTGTGCACATCGTACTCACTCTGCTTGGCTCCGTACCGGACCAGCAGGTCGGCATCCAACTCACCCACCAGCGTCTGAAAGCGCGGGTCGGCAGACGTACATCGTTGTATCGAGATCATGGTGCAGTCAATTCGTTTTTATTCGACCACATGGCCTACAAAACCGGCGCCGTTATCGAGAATGAGTTCGCCACGCCGAAAACCGAGTCCACAGGCTTCGCCCGCGTAGAAGACGCCGGCCTGGTAGGTATGACCCGCCGAATCCTTCGCAAACTCAACGTATTGCTGATAAATTTTCGGAAAGTGTCCGTAGTCGCCCCCTACTGCCTGCCGCTCGCTGCCATCGGCGTTGAGCACGCGTACGTTGGCGCCTTCGCGACCAAACAGCACTTTTTCAACGCAGGCTTTCCCGGCCAGGGGCTGGCTGTCGGTCTCGAGCAGGAGCGGATGGTCGGGGTACATCTCCCAGAGGATTTTTAGCATGTATTTGGACTGGAAAAGCAGCGTATAGGCCGGGTTCAGCACCACCGCCAGTCGTTTCCGGACAATCTCGGTCAGGATCGCCGTCAGGTCGGGTTCTTCTTCGGCAATGGTTTCCCACGGAACGAGCTTAAACCAGAAGTCGAGCTTTTCGAACTCTCCGTTTTTAGGATTCTGCCAGAAAATACCTTCCTCGGCCGAAAACTCAACCGAATCGATAAAGTCGAACTCCTGCTCAAAACCGGCTTCGCGGGCGGCTTCGCCGATGAGCGCTACGTTGGCGTCGTCTTCCGGAAATCCCCGCATGGCCGACAGCAGCAACGTGGGCTGTAAGTCGGGATTCAGCGCCAGCAGCTCCTCAAACTGCCCCGTCAGCGTCTCAAACACGGCGTTGAACTGATGACTCTCGTCGAGACCGTTGGCCTTCAGGTGGGCGTACTGCACCACGGCCGTTTCGGGCAGGCAGGTGGCGGTGTCGGCGTTGAACTCGATCAGCTTGACGGGTTGCCCGTCCACGCCCCCGGCCAGGTCGAACCGCCCGTAGAGATGAATGTGCCGATCATCGTCCCACGACAGTTTGATAAGCTCAACGAGGTTCTCGGGAATACCCAGTTCGGCAAATCGGTTCTCGTCGATCACGTGCTGACCGGCCGCTACAAACATCTCGAACAATTCGTTGGCGGCTTCGTAATAGGCGTCGGCCTGAGCCGGGGTAATGATCACCGTTTCGTTGCTCAGATACGGTAGCGTATCCTGCCCCAGCATCCAGTCCCAGCCCAGATTACGCAGTTGAACGTCGGGCGAAATAGCGAGAGTTTTGAGAGAGATCATGAGTATTGGTATGGCTGGTAGCTTTCTAGGGTATATAACAACTGGTGGAAACAAATGACTACTAACTTTTATACCAAAGAAATAAGCCCGGGGGGCTGTTGCCTAGCTATTTTATTTGGATTGTTCATGGGGCTGATAGCCGGTCAGTCCCAGGCGCAATCTGTCCCGCAAACAGTGGCTAACACTACCCAAAACCGCCATTCGAGCACAATTCCGGTTATTTTCGATACGGACATGGGTCCCGACTACGACGATGTAGGCGCCATAGCCCTGCTCCACGCCTATGCCGACAGCGGGCGGGTCCGTATTCTGGCCACCATAGCCAGCACCAGCTACCCGAACGTTGGCCGGGTACTCGATGTGCTGAACACGTACTTCGGCCGGCCCGATCTTCCCATCGGCGTTCCCAAAGGCAAAGCCGTTACCGATCAGGACCGGCAGCACTGGTCCGATACGCTCGTGGCCCGCTACCCCCATACCATCCGCTCGAACAGCGACGCCCCCGATGCCGTTGCGCTGTACCGGCAGCTGCTGGCCAGACAGCCTGACCAGAGCGTAACCCTTATTTCGGTCGGGTTCCTGACCAATCTGGCCAATCTGCTAACCTCCGGTCCTGACCAGTACTCACCGCTTTCGGGTCGGGACCTGGTTCGCCGTAAGGTAAACCAACTGGTCAGCATGGCTGGCCGGTTTCCGGCCGGCCGCGAGTTCAACGTCCACATGGACACGCCGGCCTCGAAAATCGTTTACAGCGACTGGCCAACGCCCATGCTGCTGAGTGGCTTCGAGATCGGCGAGAAAATCCACAGCGGTTTACCCCTCATCCAGAACAGCCGTATCCGGAACAGCCCCGTCAAAGACGTATTCCGCATCAGCATACCGCTCGACAAGAATGATGCCGGTGGCCGCATGAGCTGGGACCAGACCGCCGTGCTGGTAGCTGCCGAAGGGTACACGCCCTATTACACCGTTCGAACGGGGCGGCTCACGCTGAACCCCGACGGCTCCAACGGCTGGGATGCGTCGGGTCGGGGGCATCAGTACCTGGTTGAACGGGTACCCGCCCGTCAGGTCGAACAGCGCATCAACGAACTCATGCAACACCAGCCCCTGAAGCGCTGAACTCATGGAAACACAATCAAAGAAAGCGCCTACTTATTGCCGGCGTCTGGTTTTTTATTGCCGGTCTGTTCCGTAGTTTTGGCGCTCTCCAGCAGTCAATTTCGTAACTCTGTATGTTAGCCAAAACATTCGGCGCAGCCGTGTACGGTGTCAATGCCACACTGATTACCATTGAAGTAACCGTTAGTCAGGGGCTTCACTTCTTCCTGGTAGGCCTGCCCGACAGCGCCGTCAAGGAAAGCGAACAGCGGGTCGAAGCCTCGCTGAAGCACCTGGGCTACCGGATGCCGCGGCAGAAAATTGTGGTCAACCTGGCGCCGGCCGACATCCGCAAAGAAGGGTCGGCCTACGACCTGCCCATTGGTCTCTGCGTGCTGCAATCGTCCGAGCAGCTGATTCCCCAGCGCAACCTGGCCGACTATGTGATCATGGGTGAGCTATCCCTCGATGGGCGCCTGCGGCCGATCAAAGGGGTGTTGCCCATTGCCATCGAAGCCCGTAAGCAAGGGTTCAAAGGGTTCGTTTTGCCCGCCGAAAACGCGCAGGAAGCCTCTATTGTCAACAATCTCGACATCATCGGGGTCGAAACCTTACAGGATGCGGCCGAATTTTTCGAAGGCAAAAAAGATATCGAACCCCTCGTTACCGACACCCGCGACCTGTTTCAGCACCAGATCAATGCGTACGAAGTCGATTTCTCCCACGTGCAGGGGCAGGAGAACATCAAACGGGCCATGGAGATAGCGGCTGCCGGTGGTCATAACGTCATCATGATTGGTCCGCCGGGTGCGGGCAAGACCATGCTGGCCAAGCGACTGCCGAGTATCCTGCCGCCCCTGACCCTGCAGGAAGCGCTCGAAACAACCAAGATTCATTCGGTAGCGGGGAAGCTGGGTACCCGCGCCACCCTGATTGCAACCCGTCCCTACCGGGCTCCGCACCATACCATCAGCGACGCGGCCCTGGTGGGCGGGGGCGGTTTTCCGCAACCGGGCGAGATCTCCCTGGCGCATAACGGGGTACTGTTTCTGGATGAGCTACCCGAGTTCAAACGATCGGCGCTGGAGGTGATGCGCCAGCCGCTCGAAGACCGCAAGGTGAGCATTTCGCGGGCCAGATGGGCAGTGGAGTTTCCGGCTTCGTTCATGCTCATTGCCAGCATGAACCCCTGCCCCTGCGGTTACTACAACCACCCCGAAAAAGAATGCGTCTGCGGACCGGGCGTTGTGCAGAAATACCTGGCCAAGATCAGCGGCCCCCTGCTGGACCGGATCGATCTGCACGTTGAGGTAACCCCTGTGTCGTTCGATCAGATGACCGCCAACCGCCCCGCCGAAACCAGCGAAGCCATTCGGGAGCGGGTTATCCGGGCGCGGGCGCAGCAGACCGCCCGTTTTGCCGACCAGAGCGGCATCTACTCCAACGCCATGATGTCGTCGCAGATGGTGAAGGAGGTCTGTCAGATCAACGACGCCGGGCGCGCCCTCCTCAAAACGGCTATGGAACGGCTTGGTCTGTCGGCCCGCGCCTACGACCGCATCCTGAAAGTGTCGCGTACGATTGCCGACCTGGCCGGCACCGACGAAATCCGCATCGAGCACCTCGCCGAAGCTATCCAGTACCGGAGCCTGGACCGCGAAAACTGGGCAGGCTAACCCCGGCTGCCCTCGCTACTCGACCCGGAACGAATACCCATTTTTGGCCCGTTTGAGGCCGGGAATCCGGATTACGGCCAGCAGCAGGGTACCGGCAGCCGCGCTTGACCCCACGGTGAGCAGGAGTCGGGTCGCGCCCGGCTGTTCTTTGGTCAGGCCCCCGACTATATTACCGGTCAGGCTGATGGCCCCCGGCACGAGCAGCTTCGACGACCGACGGATGGTTGCGCTGGCCTTCGACACCCGCCGAAGCCCCAGAATATCCCGAACGGGTACCACCTGCGTCCGGCCAAACAGGGCCAGCGTAATCGAATCAGGCCGAATATCGGTGATGCGGGCTGCGTAGCGAGCGGTGGTTCCGAACCGGTTCGGCAGCATGATAGACACGTACTGGCCCACCACAACCGACTCAAAAACAGAACCGTCGGGACTGATCGTCTGCAGCCGTTGCGCCCCACAGGGCTGGCTGACCAGGACTACAAAAAACAGGAAGCAGAAGTAAGCGAGCGTAACGGGTAAACGCATAGACAGGCAGACGGTTAGCATCGGTCCTCAGAGCCACTCGACCAGCGAGATGCCAAAACCGATCGTGGTTTGAAAATGATTGTAATCGACCAGGGTTTCGCCGTAGCCGTTCAGCACCTGAAAATGACCGCGCAGGTTGCCCCAGACCGGATAGGTCCAGTCGAACTGCACCTGCCCCCGGTTGCGGTTGCCCCCCCGGAGCGAATGACTTCCCAGCACGGCAAACAGATGACGGTTGGTATGAAAAACCAGCAGGGCATCGGCCCGGCCAATGTTGTCGGTGATGGCCGGATTTTCGTCATCGGCATCGGGCAGGCGGTACCAGCCCCGCAGCATCAGGGTCCAGTTGCCTCGCTCCAGACCGGCATGGGCAATGACGCGGTTCCAGCTACGCGAGAGCGGCAGCGACCGACCGTTCGACTGGTGGTTGAAGGAGATGCCCAGCATGCGGTTCCGAAGGCCCAGGACCGGAAAGTTGGTGGCGAAGTTGAGGATAACCTCCGGCTCGTAGTTCGTTTCGCGGAAGGGGCGCGAAAAACGAGTGTTGTAGATCTGCCAGTGCGACTTCTGCGTGTAGCCGATCCATACGTCCCCCCGTTTACCGAGCAGGCCACGCACGACCTTTATCTTCATGCTGATCTGGTACTTGGCTTCGTAGTTACCGTAGTCGACCTGAAAAGGAAGCGAGTACATGGGATTCTCGCTCACAGGCTGCTCGTTCGGGCGGTTCGACCAGCGACCACCCGTAATGTTGAGCGGTTTGTAGGGCGTTACCCGAAATGTACTCTTGCGCGAGGCCGAATCCAGCTCCCACCGCTCGGCCAGCGAGCCGAAAACGGACTTTCTGGTGAAGAGCGGATCTTCCTGCCCGTGGCCCGGCGTCAGAAAACCACTCAGCAGCCCTATAGCCAAACCAATTCTATACCCTATTTTGCGATTCATCCGGTGTTGGTTTCTACCAGTCCGATGGATTCGGCTGTGAAAACGATCCCTGAGACGAAATCGAAAAACAAATGGTAATGAATTAAATAAATACGCTTACCAACCGAAAAAACAAACCGTTGACCGCCAATGATATACACAGATAAACCAGACAACACTTGCGTACATGCGCAGACTCATTTACCGCAATGACTTTATCACCTTTTCGTCATTTCGATCGGTCTGACGGGAGGGTTCCAGAATCCTGTATTCACTTAACTGACTTATCAACCTATGCGACAAACACGCTACTGGGTACGGCCTGTACTGATCCTGTGTTTCCTGTTCTTCCGGCTCCCGTCTGTTCAGGCGCAGCTACCCACCCAATGGCACGGAACCTGGGCGGGGACCATGCACATCTACCGGCAGCAGGCGCTGGTCGACAGTGTACCGGTGCGGCTAACGATTAAGCCATCCGATAAACCCGGTGTGCTGACCTGGCGTACCGACTACCTGTCGCCGAAGCAGCCGATGACCAAAGACTATACCCTCGTTACCAAAGACGCGGCCAAAGGCATTTACATCACCGACGAAGGGGGTGGCACGGTGCTGACCAACTATCTGTTCGGCAACAAGCTGTTCAATGTTTTCGAGGTGCAGGGCATACTGCTGACGGCTACCTATGAACTGCGCGGCAACGAGCTGATTTTTGAGGTAACATCGGGCAAAAAACTGGCTGATCCGGCCAACGGCGTCAGCAGCTATGCCGTCGACAATCTACAGCGGGTCGTATTCAGGAAGTAGGTGGTCAGGCCAGCGGAATCGAGGCTTCGTCGGCTTTGCGGATCACGTAGCGCCGGGCTTCGTCGTATTCGGCGGCCGTGCGCAGGTGTTCGAGCATGAGCGGCACCGACTGCGGCAGCGAGGTTACGTTGCGGAGATAGGTCGTATAGTCCATACCGCCCCGACCGGGCATGGTTTCGGTAAAATGACCGTCTTTGCCAGTAATATCTTTGGCATGGGCCGATACGACCCACCGCCCCAGCTTGCGAAACGTATCGTTGATCAGCGCCGTGTTGTTGTAATACCGATCCGGCGAGTTGATGATGTTGGCTATATCGATATGCGCGCCGAAAGCCGGGCGGTCGATAGCCCGGATAAATTTCAGGTAGGCGTCGGCCCCGTCGGGCGGGCTCCAGCCCATCATCTCGAGCGCAAATTTGGCGCGTTTCGGTTTTACGGCATCGATGATCCGGCGGCAATTCTCCACGGTCTCCTCAAAAAACTGCGCGCTCATGTTCCGCGCATCAGGACCGTCCCAGTGGGTAGGGTTGTACGAACCCGCAATGTTCACGCAGGTCAGCGCGCCAACGGCTTCGGCCAGGGCCAGGCGTTCTGTTACGTACGCCAGATTCTTGGCGCGTCGGGTCGCGTCCTGATCGAGCATGTTCACCCAGGCGCCTACCTCCGCGATGATCACGTTCTGTTCGGCAAACGCTTTCCGAATGGCGTCGATGCGGGCCGTGTCGGTCAGCTTCACCTCGGGAATATAGGCCGCGCTGTAACGCAACCGGCGGTGTTCCCGCGCCAGCTCGACCGGATCGTCGCTGTTGAGGAAGACAGGCCCACCCAGCCGTAACGGTTTTTGTTCGGTCAGAAACGCCGGAACAGGCGGTGTCAGCAGGCCCCCGGTCAGCACAGCCGACGAACGCAGAAAGTAACGACGAGAAACAAACGGCATAGATACAGTCGGGTAAATCTGGCAAACAGCCGGCTTTAGATCTGTGGAATAAAACCCGTCACGCTTATGCAATCTACTCGTCGTACGTTTATTAAAACCCTTTCGGCGGCTTCGGCCCTGACCGCTGCGGGGGGAGTTCAAACGGTTCTGGGCAACGTTGGCGCCCCCGCTTATATTCCTAACCTGGCCCGCATCAGCCCGAACGATAAAATACGGATTGCAACCATCGGCATGGGTATCCAGGGCAATTATGACACCATGGCGGCTTTGCGCAATCCGGATGTAGAACTGGTAGCCGTTGCCGATCTGTACGACGGCCGACTCGCCCACGCCAAATCGGCCTTCGGCAAGGATAAAGAACTCTTCGCCACCCGCGACTTCCGGGAGGTACTGGCCCGTCCCGACGTAGATGCCGTACTGGTCGTTACCCCCGACCACTGGCACGACCATATTACCATTGCGGCCCTGAAAGCCGGTAAACATGTGTACTGCGAGAAACCGATGGTGCAGCACATGAACGAAGGCAAACCTGTCATTGACGCCTGGCGTAAATCAGGCAAAACCATGCAGGTCGGCAGCCAGCGCATCAGCAGCTCGTCGTTTCAGGAAGCGAAACGAATGATTCAGGCGGGCGACATTGGCCAGATCAACTACATCGAATCGAACAACGACCGTTTCAACGCCATCGGAGCCTGGAACTACTCGGTACCACCCGATGCCTCGCTGACGACCCTCGACTGGGACCGTTTCCTGGGCGACGCGCCCAAACGGCCGTTCGACGCCAAGCGCTTTTTCCGGTGGCGCAACTACAAAGATTACGGCACCGGCGTAGCGGGCGATCTGTTCGTACACCTCATCACGGGCGTTCATTTTGTAACCAACTCGCTCGGCCCAACCCGCATCTACTCGTCGGGTAACCTGGCCTACTGGAAAGACGGGCGCGACGTACCCGATGTCATGACCAGCGTCATGGACTACCCCAAAACCGACGTCCACGATGCCTTTCAGATGGTACTGCGCGTTAACTTTGCCAATGCCGGTAAAATCCAGAACGTAACCCGCATCATCGGCAACGAAGGGCAGATCGAATTTTCGGAAGAGAACCTGATCCTGACCAAAAAGAAACTACCCGTAGCACCCGGCTACGGCAATTACGACAGCTACTTTACCTTCACTCCGGAGGTTCAGCAGGAGTTTGTGAAAAAGTACGACGCGCAATACCCGCCCGAAACCCGTACGGCCGAGCCGGTTAAGGAGGTTCGGTTCGAAGCGCCCAAGAACGAAGACGGCCACGCCCGTCACTTCGCCGACTTCTTCAAGAACGTTCGCGAAGGCAGCCAGGGCACCATCGAAGATCCGGTCTTCGGTTTCCGGGCAGCCGCTCCGGTACTGGCCTGCAACGAAAGCTACTTCGAGCAGAAAGTGGTTCACTGGGACCCCGTTACCATGACCAGGAAGAGCCCCGCACCTACGGCTACCACCAAAAAACCGGTTACGTCTAAAGCCAGGCGCACCTAGACCAGCCAGCCGTTTTCAGCAGTATGATAGTCCATACGTCACTGTGGCCAGCCAGCCGTTGCGCCATAGTGACGTATTTTTGTGAACGAACGAATGGCTATGCCGACAACGCCTGTGCCCCAAGCCACCACCCGTTACCGCCAGCCCGGCCGATGGATCTGGCGAGGGGCATTGCTGGCGCTACTGCTGTGGATACTGGTCGACGTGTTCGTGCCGGTTCAGCACAGCATCCGCCAGTTCGATCCGGCCGAGGTAGCCCGGCTCGAAACGGCCATGTGGCGCTCGTACTATGATAGGCGACCGGTGTTGCTGTTCGGACAGCTGAGGGGTGGCCTGCAGCAACAGTTTCATGCGCCGTTCTGGCGCTCGGTGGGGCTGGCCATTCAGGCAACCCGAGCTGCGTTTGTCTTTAAGAAGGGTCGGTCGCGGGCCGACTATGAGCAGGCGTTACCGATCCTTATCGATTATTACGAATCGATTCAGAACCTGAGCGAAGATCGTTTCAACGTGCGCAAACTGGCGGCTTCTGAGCTTAACTGGTGGATCGTACACCGGCAGCGCGATCGCTACTCCTACGCCGATCTGGCCGACGCGCTCGCGCAGACGGCCGCCGTTCAGTACAACCAGCCGCCTGCCGTATTTGGCCGCTATGCCCGGCAGCGGGCCGAAGCCATGCGCCTGTGTGATGAAGCAGGGCAGCAGGCGGGCGGGGCCACTGAAACCGACTGGCAACGGATTGAGCAAGCGCTGAACCAGGCCTGGGCGTCGTTGTATAAAGAAGTACGTCGATAAGAGTCGCTCATTGGCGGAGCTTCAGCAATGCTTCCCGCAGCTGCTGGCGGGCACTGGCAACGGGCAACCCCACCGACCCGGCGGCTTCTTCGGGGGTACAATTGCCGAACAGGACTGAGTTCAGAAACTGCTTTTGTTTTTCTTCCGGACTCTGGGCCACCGCTACAGACTTGTCGAACGAGTGAGCAGGTTGGGTAACTACAACCGAGCCGCTGGCCGACAGCCGAATAGTAGCCTGGCTGGTGTTCTTTGGGGCGGCCACCGCATTGTTTGCCGTTTGCCGGGCCCGAGTCAGGAGCCAGACAAAGAACGGCTGCTTTTCGGGGCGGTAGGTTTCAATAGCGGAACGGATATCCGTAAACGTTTCGATCAGCAGCCCAGCCGCTTTCTGATCGTCGCACACGATCTGGTTGATCACGCCGAGCAGTACAGGGGCGTATTGATCGTACAAACGGGTAAACGCTTCGGTCTTGCCGGTCTTCAGTTCGCTAACCAGCGCAAACTCCTTCGATCGTAAGACAGGTGACAGCATTCGGGTACGTTGTTGAGGTTATTTTTCGTAAAAAGGCCGAATAATCAACTTATCGCCCCTTTTCTATTCATATGTAGCTACCAGTAAACTAAGTATGAATGGAAAGGTTTTACAAGGTTAATCATATTCGACCTATATACTAGCTTCCTTCTTTCATTAAAAAAATAAGCTGGTAATCCGGGCCGTATGCCTGCTTTGTGGGTTGTATGTTTATACAGTATACGCTTACATGCAACTTACCATTTCTCCCGAGAACCCGCTTGAGTGGTTTGCCCTGCGCGCCAATCTGGTTGCGGTTCCCATTCTGCACGTTCAGATCATGCCGGTACTGGCCAAAGCCGTGCTCGAAGCCGCTGACAAGGGCGTGTTTGAAGCCACAAAGAACGGGCCACAATCGCTCGACAGCCTGACCGCCGAGCTGCGGCTCAACAAAAAAGCACTGGGCGAACTGTTGGGCCTGCTGACGGCCCTGGGCTATTTCACCTACAAGGATGGGTTGTTCAGCCTGACCAGCATGGCCCGGCGGTTTACGCTCAAAGATGATCCGAGGTCGGTATACGGCATGATGATTTTCAACAACCGGGTCGTCTGGGACTGGATGAGTCAGCTGGGTACGTACCTCGAAACGGGCGAAGGGGTTCATTACCACGACAAACTGACGCCCGAACAATGGCGCTATTATCAGGAAGCGATGGTGGCCGCCAGCAATACCGAAGCGCCCGAGTTTGGCCGCCGGGCACCCGTCCCGAAACAGGCCCGCACCATGCTCGATATTGGCGGCTCACACGGGCAGCACTCGGCAGCTTTGTGTCGGCGCCTGTCAGGGCTTAGCTCGGTTATTCTCGATCTGCCGGAGGCCATTGACCAGGCGGCTCCCCTGCTGGCCAGGCAGAACATGGGCGACCGCGTCCGACATCAGCCCGGCAACGCCCTCACCGACGACTTTGGCGATGCGCAGTACGACATTGTGCTGCTCTCAAGCCTGGCCCACCACTTTACGCCGGAACAGAATCAGCAGGTGGCCGACAAGGTAGCGCGGGCGCTGCGGCCCGGCGGGGTTTTTATTGTCAACGAGTTTATCCGGCCCGAAACCGGTGCCAGGCCCGAACTGCTCGGCAGCAGCACCGATCTTTTTTACGGTCTCAGCAGCACAGCGGGCAACTATTCGATCGATGAAATCAGCGAATGGCAGCAGCGAGCCGGTCTCAAACCGCACAAGGTTGTCCGGTACCGCACCGTTCCCGGCCGGGCCATGGTCGTTGCGAAAAAATAAACACCGGTCGGCAGCGGACCTAACTTCAGGTAAAGTTTCGGAACTTTGCCGTAGTTCATACCCTGACCGGCAGCGGTACAGATACGCACTCATTCAAAAACAAGATTTATCCATGAAATTCAAAAAACACGTCTTCATCTGCACCAACCAGAAAGATGCGCCCAAGAAAAGCTGCGGCACCGAACACGGCCTGGCCCTGGTAGAAGCGTTTAAGCAGGAGTTGACCCAGCGCGGCCTACAGCGTGACATCCGGGCGCAGCGGGCGGGTTGCCTCGATGCCTGCGCCTTTGGCCCGGCACTGGTCGTTTATCCCGAAGGTACCTACTACGGTAACGTGCAACCGGCCGATGTAGCTGAAATTGTGGAGAGCCATCTGGTCAACGACCAGCCCGTAGAGCGGCTCAAGCTGGACTTCTAAACCCGCCCCCCGTCCGAACCGATTCATCGCAGCTGGCCCTTGTTTGGGCCTGCTTTTGCTTTTATGAAATATCGCCATCTTTTTTTCGACCTCGACCATACGCTCTGGGATTTTGACCGCAACTCGGCCGAGTCGCTGACTGAGTTATACGATACCTTTCGGCTGGCCGAGGTAGGCATCTCATCGGCCGAGGAGTTTAGCCGTCATTTCATTGCGGTCAATAAAAAACTCTGGGCCGACTACGACCGGAATCTGATTGAGCATGGCTACATCCGCCAGCACCGGTTTCCGCTGGTGTATCAGTCGCTGGGTATCGATGCATCGGCGGTGAAATACGATCTGAACGCCGAGTACCTGCGGCTGTTACCGCGCAAGCCCCACCTGCTCGACTCGGCGCGGGAAGTACTCGAGTACCTGAAAGGTCGGTATACTATGCACATCATTACCAATGGCTTTGCCGAAATTCAGGCCGTGAAGATGGACAGCGCCGAAATTGCTCATTACTTCACCCTGGTCGTTACCAGCGAAACCGCCAACGCTAAAAAACCCGATCCGCTGGTATTCGAGTATGCCCTGTCGGCCGCCGGCGCCCATGTTTCAGAAAGTCTGATGATCGGCGACAATTACGAAGCCGATATCATGGGGGCCAAAGGCGTTGGCCTGGATACTGTTTTCTACAACCAGCAGGGCCTGATCGTCGACGACCAGCCAACCTACAACATCAAACACTGGAAAGAACTGCTGGCTATTTTGTAACGCAAAAACCGTTGCTTCAGGGTTAGTAGTCATACCATCCGTCCGCGTGGACCACGGTGGCCACGTCAATACTGCGAGCAACAGCTACTTCGGTAACAAACCACAGTCAATACAAATCAACATACCTGACATGACTATACAAAACGCGACGGCGCTCGTTACGGGGGGCGCTTCCGGTCTGGGCGAAGCCACGGTCCGGATGCTGGCAGCCAACGGTGCCAACGTGGTTATCGTCGATCTCAACGAAGAACGCGGCAAAGCCCTGGCCGACGAGTTGGGCGATACCGTCCGGTTTCAGAAAACCGACGTCACGAGCGAAACCGATGTGCAGACAGCTATCAATCTCGCTATCGAGACCTTCGGCGGGCTGCATATTAACGTCAACTGCGCGGGTATTGTCGAAGCCCGCAAAACGCTGGGGAAAGTAGACGGCGTTTACGGTGCCCACTCGCTGGCGGTTTTTCAGAAAACGATTGCCATCAACCTCATCGGCACGTTCAACGTTATTCGGCTGTCGGCCCTGGCCATGGAACAGAACCAGCCCAACACAGAAGGGGAGCGGGGCGTCATCATTAACACGGCGTCCGTAGCCGCTTATGACGGGCAGATGGGGCAGGCCGCCTATTCGGCATCGAAAGGCGGAATTGTAGGAATGACCCTGCCCATAGCCCGCGACCTGGCACGCTCCGGGATTCGGGTCATGACCATTGCGCCGGGTCTGTTCGAAACGCCCCTGCTGCTGGGTCTGCCCGAAGAAGCGCGGCTGTCGCTGGGTCAGCAGGTACCGTTTCCGTCGCGGCTGGGTCGCCCGGCCGAATACGGCATGCTGGTCAAAAGCATACTCGAAAACCCGATGCTAAACGGCGAAGTGATCCGGCTGGACGGTGCGATCCGGATGGCCCCGAAATAAGCAGACGCGGTCAGTACTACAGCGGTTTTTCAGCATCGGTCAGGATCGACCGGATCAGGTGATGGGCGCTTACATCGTTGGAGGTAAACGCCCGCAGCCACCACGTTTCGCGCAGGCCGGCGGCCCGCAGCAGGGCCGCCCCGCGCACACCCCGCCGGTAAGCCGTCAGCACCCGCTCAACCAGGGTTTCGAGGTAGTGGAGTTTCTGCTCAACCGCCCGGCGCCCGTTGGTCAGCACGGGGTTGTGTCCGCAAAAGAGCGTGTCGAAGTCGTAGCCAAGCACCTGCCGCGTTGAGTTGATCATCTGGTAGATATTTTCGCCCCGGCGGAAGATCTTCAGGTTGCCGATGTAGAAATCGCCGGCAAACAGCCAGCCTTCGTTCGGTTCCAGCAGCACATGATGATCGTCAGAATGGCCATAGGTCGGGATCGGTTGTAATGCATACGCCCCCGTACGAAACGGCGCCGGAAACGGTACTACGCCCGGACATCCATCGATCTGGCCGAACCAGAACCGCTCGTACGGCAGCAGCGAAAACGGCCGGGCAACCCGCTCGGCGGTGAGCGGACCGGCCAGTACGGGGCAGTTATGACGCTGGCGCAGCGCAGCTGCGTTGCCCGAATGATCTTCGTGAAAATGGGTCAGCGCAATCTGATCGATGGGTAGGCTGGCAAACGTCTGCAACACCTCTTGCTGCATGTGGCGCTGGGCCGTATCGATCAGCAGGCCATCCAGGTAATAACACCAGACCGGCACCGCCCGCATCCAGCGAACGGGTGAGTACCCAAACCGATAGCCCCGCACCGGCCCGTGCTCCAGGGTTTGACGTATCTTCATAAAAAAAGCGGCCCATGCAGAAACATGGGCCGCAAAGAACGGGAAAACGAAGCGCAAAATTACCGGACCGACACCACTTCGACATCAAAGCGGAGGGGCGCTCCGGGCGGTATGACGTAAACGCCATTCGCGGCCCGACCGGCGGCACCGTACCCCAGCGACGACGGAAAAATAAGAGTCGCTTTCTCGCCTACTTTCAGCTTCGCCAGACCTTCTTCAAATCCTTTGATAATGGACGAGTTGCCGAGCGTAAAATCGCGCGTGGTTGTTCCCGATGTACTGTCGAACGCAGCCACGCTCCGCAGCAACCGACCGTTATACCGAACAGCCAGGGTAGCACCGGGCGCGAACGTGGTTGAGGTAGGCGAACTGGTCCGGATGAACCGTAATCCGCTCGACGTCACCTCCGGCGTACCCAGGTTGGTACGGGTGATGTATTCGCTGATCTGCTGATCTTCGGAACGCGACCGCTTCAGCTTCACGTCGAACCGAACCGGCGTGTTGGCCGGAATGGTACCGCTAACCGAGCCCTGTGACCCATATGCCAGCCGGGCGGGCATGAGTAGCGTAGCCGACGCCCCTTCGCGCATCAGCAGAATACCTTCCTGCAAACCGGCCAGCAACGAGTTGTTGACAAACGGGTAGTACACCGATTTGGTGGCATAGGTAGTATCAACCACTTTGTCGGTAACTACGCCTGTACCACTGGTCGGCGACTGCAGGATGTATTGCACATAGCTGAACTCGATCTCTTCGCCAATGACCGGCTGCTTAGCGGTAGCACTGGCGGGTGCCGTAATGACATAATGCAACCCGGATGCCGTTGTCGACAGCGACAGGCCTTTCGTAGTGGCGTACGATTTGATGTCGTCGATGTTCTTGGTGAACGCTTCCGATTCAGCCTCTACCGGATCAACCGCGCTTTGATTACACGAAACCAGTCCGCCCATTACCAGGAGACCGAACAGTGCTATTTGAATAATACGCATGAAAATAAATTAACAGACAGACAAAAATTACTACGCTTATAGACCCTGCTCTGTGGCGAAGGGTTGTAAAAAAAGTTAATAATCGTTAATCGCCCTGATCACCAGACAACCTGGCCAAGTGGTTCGTACGGTCGGCGCTCCGATCCACCACCGTGGTCCGTGTCCGCACAGGGACGCGTAGTCGGACTACTTATCGGGATGGTTTGTTGCTGACGCGTATGAGACGCGAGGGCGGTCCGCCGTTGCGGTCGCGTCTCTACGTTTAAAACGTGACGGCTTCTCCTGCTTTCAACGCCCTGAACCGGTCCGATGGTATGTTCTGCTGGCTCAGTGCCCGCTGCAGATCATCAACAGGCTCCGATTCGCCATCGTCGGCGAGAGGAAATGTGCCGAAGTGAATCGCCACACTCTGGGCCGACCGGACGTCCTGATGGATCTGCACGGCTTCGGCCGGGTTACAGTGGACGGGCGACATGAACCAGTTGGGTTTGTAGGCTCCGATCGGAATCAGCGCCAGCCGCAACGGCCCGAACTGCTCGCCAATAGCCCGAAAATGCGGTCCGTAGCCCGAATCGCCGGCAAAGTACAATTTACCGGCGGCTTTGCTGTCAATCACGTAGCCGGCCCACAACGTAGCATTCCGGTCAAAAATACCCCGCCCGGAGAAGTGTTGAGCCGGTACGCAATGAAGGGTTGTGCTGTCAGTGATCGGGGCCGACTGCCGCCAGTCGAGTTCGGTCACATTGCGGCACCCGTGTTGTTCGAGAAACGCTTTTACCCCCAGCGGACAAAAAACTTTAGGCTGATCGCGGGCGCAGAGTTTCTGCACCGTGCCAATCTCCAGATGGTCCCAGTGGTTATGACTCAGCAGCAGCACATCGATTTTAGGCAGGTCGTCGAACCGGATACCGGGCGGGCGGTTGCGCTTCGGGCCGGCAAACTGGAACGGACTGACCCGCTCGTCGTAGATTGGATCGGTCAGAACGTTCAGGCCGTCGAACTGAAGCAGTACCGTTGAATGGTTGATAAACGTCGTTCGTACAGCGGCTCCGTCTACGTGGGCGGGTGGTGGCGGGCCGGGCTTGTCGGTATGGTAAGCACCCCAGGGCTGGGTTCGTTCGTGGTTCAGCTGCCAGCCAATCACCTCACGGAGGCCTTTGGGCGATGGCGCACCCGGGGTAAAAAACGCCTTGCCATCAAAATGGTCGCTGACGGGCCCGGTATAGCGGGGCGCCGAAATGACGTAGCCGACCACCAGGGCCAGCACAATAAACGTAACCAGCAGAATGCCCACAACGAGCAGTAGTTTCGAGAGCATATCAATGGGGCAATAGCGTGTGAACCACCTGCATAACCTGCGCCGTTGCGCCAACGTTCCGCTGTACATACGCCCGGCTGATGGCAGCGGCTACGGTGGGGTCAGCATACTGCCGGTCGAAGGCCGCCGTCAGCTCAGCCACGCTGGTAACCGGAAAAGCGCCCCCCGCTTCGACCAGGTCAACAGCCTCCTGAAACTTACCATATACCGGCCCGAAAAAGATCGGCATCCCAAAGGTGGCGGCTTCCAGACTATTATGCAGCCCCTGCCGGAAGGCCCCGCCAATGAAGGCAAACTCGCCATACTGGTAAAGCGAGGTAAGCATACCGATATTATCGATAAACAGGACATCGGCCGACACCACGTCGGCTTCGTTCGTCTGCGAAAACCGAACCGATCGCTTCTGAAGTTGTTTGCGCCATTGCTCAATCGCTTCGGCGTTTATTTCGTGGGGGGCTATGATCACTTTGAGCGGCTTGTCGAACTGGTTCAGAAACGGAATCAGCACATCCATGTCCGCTTGCCACGCACTCCCAACAACCAGCACCGGCTGCCCCTGCCTGAACGCCTGCGCCACCGGAATCGCTTTCTTGCCAGCCGCCACCTGCGCTACGCGATCGAACCGGGTGTCGCCAGCTCGGCGCGCGTGCTGCACACCAATCTTCCGTAGTAGCTCGACCGATTCCTGGTTCTGGACCAGAATATAATCGAAACAGGTGAGCAGATTGCGGTAAAAGCCGCCGTAGGGCTTGAAAAAAAGCTGATCAGGCCGAAAAATGGCCGAAAACAGGACGGTTGGCACCCCGGCTGCTTTCAGCGTCTGCAGGTAATTGGCCCAGAATTCGTACTTGATGAAGAAGGCAATACGGGGCTGCGTCAGCGCCACAAACGCCCGCGCCTGCCGGCTTGTATCGAGTGGCAGGTAAAAGACGTAGTCGGCGCCGTCGTAGTTTTTCCGCACCTCATAGCCCGACGGCGAAAAAAACGTCAGCAGGATCCGGTAGTCCGGATAGGTTTCCCGAAACGCTTCGATAACCGGACGGCCCTGCTCAAACTCACCCAGCGAAGCCGCATGAAACCACGCCAGCGGCTTTGCCGGACCAGCTGCCGACTCGCTGGCCAGGCTACGGGCAATATGTGAAAGCAAATCCTGCTGGCCGGTGAGCCATTGCCGGGCTTTAGGGTTGAACGGCGCTACCAGCCGCAGCAACGTTTTATAGGCAGATAAGCCAGTGTTGTATACTCGGGAAAACAAGCCGATACGTGGTTGGTTAATGACTGCGTAAAGGTACATCATCCAACGAGGATGACCCGCCCCGAGAACTAACGACTACGCGCATGCAAACGTACGACACCCTGACCGAAGCACTTGACGCCCTCCGTAAGCAAGGCTTCACCCGAGACTACAACCTGAAGTCAGACTGCCTCAAATGCCAGCAGGACGGCATAGAGATGCGACCGGCCGACTTCGATATCGTAGACGTGTACCGCTTCGAGGGCATGACCGACCCCGGCGACTCGACCGTACTGTACGCTATCGAGGAAACAGAGACCGGCAAAAAAGGCACGCTGGTCGACGCCTATGGCCCCTACGCCGATGCCGTATCGTCAGAAATGGCAGAAAAGCTACGCTATTCGCCCGAGGAATAAACGAACTTTTTACGCTGTAATTTACTTTTGTGCTAACAGAATCAGTGTTGGTACAATGAACTGGAATAAACTCACTAGCGACGCTCAACTCGCTGACATTAAAGAAGAGTCGGCGCAGCATCCCGTGCTGATTTTCAAACATAGCACAACCTGTTCCATCAGTGCTATGGCGCTCAGCCGTATGGAACGCAATTGGAACGAACAACTCGGCGTAAAGCCTTATTATCTGGATTTGCTGGCTAACCGCCCCATTTCGAACAAGATAGAGCACGAATTTGGTGTCGAACACGAGTCGCCCCAGGTTCTGCTGATCCGCAACGGGCAGTGCGTATATGATGCTTCGCACATGGCTATTTCGTTTGCCGGTTTGCAGCAGGCCATATAAGGCCAGCCCCTGAGAATACGTAAAATGGTTAATGTACATGCAGGAAGCCCCAGGCTTTACATGCTACATTAACCATTCTTCGTTTCAGACCCTATTCTCTGAGCGTGATGCGGGCCCGGTGGCACACCCCCCCGATGGGCGGATTGAATTTGGAGACACTGACCTCAACCGAGTCGACATCCGGATACTGTTGGCGAATATCGACAATGATGCTGTGGGCCAGGTGTTCGAGCAGGCGGGCGGGCCGCTGCATGACGTTGGCCGTAATGCGGTAGAGGGCTTCGTAATTGACGGTAGCGCTGAGCCGGTCGCGACGGGCCGCTTCGGAGAAGTCGGCGGTGACGACGATGTCGACGGCATATTTGTTACCGATCTTTTGCTCTTCGTCGTAGAAGCCGTGGTACGAAAAAAACTCGAGGCCTTCCAGGGCTATAGTTCCCATAAATAACGCGAGTAGATACCGGCTGTCTGTTGAGCCGGCTCTCATTAAATCTGGTCGAAGAACGAACCGCTTTTCTTCGGCTCAGTCGCAACCGCTACTTCATTGGGTTTCTCCGTAAGCTCGACCGGTTCAGCCGCCTGCGGCTGAGCGTCGGCAACTGGCGTGGTTACGGGTTCGGCGGGTTCAGCCAGTTCGGCAACGGGGGTTTCGTCGGCCGTTGGTTCGGGATCCGGCTGCGGCTCGGGGGTTTCCTCTATGGCATCGTTGAGTCGGGCAACCAGTTCATCATCGACCGGGATGGCTTCCGGAACGGCGGTTTCGCGCTCGACCAGCGGAGGCAGCTCAGCCGGGTCGGGCTCGGCAGCAGGGGCCGGGAGTTCAGCTACGGGCTGGGCATCGCGCGCTTCGATATCGGAGGTGATCTGCGTGGCTACCTCGTCAATTTTACCCTTCAGGTTCTGTTTGGCAAACTTCTTCTCGAAGCGGTCAACGCTCTCAACGGCATGACTGGCCAGCGACCGAATCTGAACGGCCAGGTTTTCCTTGTAGTTCTCCAGCGCCTTGAAGTCGCTCTCCATGGCTTTCAGATCGTTCAGGATGTTGTCTTTCAGGTAGCGAGCCTGATTTTCGGCATCCTGCACCATCAGGACGGAGCGTTTGCGGGCTTCGGCCAGCATCTCGTCGGCCTTTTGGCGAGCCTCCGACACATACTGTTCGGCGGCCTTGTTAGCCTGATCGGTAATCTGAGCACTGGTATCTTCTGCCGTTTTCAGAGTCCGAAACAGCGTCATCTCTACCTCTTTCAGCTTGCCCAGCTCTTTCTCGGCCAGTTCAAGCTGCATCTTCAACATTTTATATTCGCCCGTGACACGCTCCCATTCCTGCGAGAGCGACACTAAAAATGCGTCGACATCTTCGGGTTTATAGCCGCGTAACACCCGTTCAAATGTGTGCTGGCGAATTTCGATGGCTGTGATTTTCATCGGTGCGCTTCGGTTTAGGTATTTACAGACATACCGGTTGAGGGTGAAGTAACGTCCATTCTGTGGATTTAACAAAATTACGGGTAGAAAACCATGCTACTGGTCTACTTACTGGCTTTTCAGGTCAACGACCAGACCGAAATGGTTCTGTCATCACTCGCCGACAGCAACTGACGGTTACTATCGGTCCAGAGTAGTTTATTCACCGAGGTTCCATGACCCGCATGCCGGGCGCGATCGACCACTTTCAGCAGTTTGTAGGTGGCCGCATCCCATATCTTGATCGACTTATCCATGCTCGCCGTAGCAAATAAGGTGCCATCCGGCGAATATGTCAGGTGATTAATGGCAAACAGATGAGCTACTACGTCCTGATGCAGGGCATAACTGGCTTCAACATCCCACACTTTCAGATGGGCATCGCGCCCGGCCGAGATCATGTGCCGGAAATCCGGCGCGTACAGCAGCGCGAAGACCGAATTGGTATGGGCCGGTATGACCCGCTTCAGCTCGTAAGTACCAAGGTCAAAAATACGGACGCTATGGTCGCTGTACCCTACGGCGACCTCCCGCTCAACCGGGTTGATGGCTACACAGCGGGCCGCCATATCAGACGCTTTCAAGTGCTTCTTTACGGCTACTTCCCTGGTATCGAGTACCACAACCACACCATCGCCCAGGGCTACGAACGCATCGTTGCGGTAGAACTTGATATCGAAAATGGCGGATGAGGTCAGTTTGAGGGAGGCCACTTCCCGTTTCTGCAGCACATCGATCAGGTGTACACCGTCGTAGTTCTGGCCCACCCACAGCAAACCACTGTCGCGATGCAGTCCCAGCGCGTAGACCGAAGCCGGCACCGTAGCGACCAGCTCGCCCCGGTCGGGCCGGTCGAGTTGCCAGCGCACCACCTGCCCATCGCCCCCCGATGAGAAGAACTGCTCGGGGGTCAGGCCGTGTTCGAGCGTATAAACACTATCGCGGTGCCCACCGAAGGTGTCAATTTTTTGTACGAGCATGAAAAAGAATACCGAATATTGAACACTGAAGACCGACAGGCGACTAAAGTGCCAGGAAAGGCGCACCGTTTTTCGCGGGTCGGCAGTCAAAATTCAACATTATTAATGCCTTCGCCAACCGTTCTCAGCATCACGCCCGACTGTACGGCGGTGCTGCACCCCATTTCTGACACGGAGCCCACCCTCCGCCAGCGCCTGACGCTGACCACCGGCGAAGAGGAGGAGCTGGCGCGGATTACGCACCCCGAACAACGGGTAGAGTGGCTGGCCTGCCGGGTGGCCGTTCGGCAGCTGGTCGAAGCAGCAGGCTGGACCTATGCAGGTTTGCAGAAAGATGAGTACGGCAAACCGCACCTGGTCGGCTCAGCCTGGCACATATCGATTTCCCATACCGGCGGCTGGGCTGCCGCCGTACTGCACCGAACCCGGCCCGTAGGCATCGACATCGAACCCATGCGCGACAAGTTTACGCGGGTGGTACCCCGTATTCTGTCAGCCGCCGAGATTCATCATGCCGCCGGTAACGCAGCCCGGCTGGCCGTATACTGGTGTGCGAAAGAGAGCTTGTACAAATTATACGGAAAGCGGCAGCTCACCTTCCGTCAGCATCTGCTCATCGACCCCTTCGCCGACGGCGCCGAGCAGCTGACTGGCCATGTGCGGTTACCGGATCACGAAGAGCAGCTGACGATCCGCTGTTTCCGCATCGGTCCCGGCCTGCTGGCCGTAGCGTTCTAACTAAATAATGGATAATGAAAAATAGAGCCACCTCATTTTTCATTATCCATTACCCGTTATTCGTTCTGTATCACCGTTGCGTATAGTCGGAGAGGGGCAGGCCGTCGCCGTCGTCTTTAACGGTTTCCAGAATCCGCTCCACTTCTTCTACCCGTTCGGTATCGCCGTTTTTTTCGAAGGCCAGCGTCAGATTCCGCAGCACCCGCCGTACGATATCGGCATTGGTGCAGGGTTGATAAAACGTATCGAGTCGTTTGATGTTGAGCTGGTCGATGTACTGATCGATGTCTTTTTTGGTAAAGACCAGCCCCCGGTTGAACACGTTGATGTAGAACTGGACGCCATTGTGTTTATAGGTCAGCACAAACAGATTGGGCAGGTTCACGCCATAGATCGGCATGTTGAGCCGCTTGGCGATGAGCATATACAGCACACACAGCGTAATCGGATTGCCCCGGCGCGTTTCGAGCACCTGATTAATCATGGAGTTGGCCGGCGAATGAAAATGCTTGGTGTTGGGCGCAAACTTCAGCTTGGTAAAAAACGCATTGTTGATAGCCCGCACCTGCTCGTCGGGGTGCATGTCGGGCTTGAAGTCGATCCAGACGTCGTAGTAAAGCTGCTCAACTTCCTGCTTCAGTTTATCGAGCGAGAGGTCGGGATACTGGTAGGTGGCCACGATCCAGAGTCCTTCGAGCAGGTCCATGGCTCCGCCGTTTTTCCAGTCGCGCATCCGTTCCAGCACCGACTCGTATTGCAGATCGTGAATAATTTCTTCGATGCGTTTCTGAAGAGCCGGGTTAAAACTGCCCTCCCACTCGGTTTCCAACAGCGGAATCATTTTTCCGCCCATTTGCCGGATTTGCTGCTCGACGTGCTCAACCACTTCCTGGTCTTCGTCGTCCAAAAGAGAAATGAGGGCTTTTAATTGGTTATCATTCATACGTTTCAGCAACTTGACTGGGTGACCCCAGGATAAATACTGCTTTTGGAAACCTATCGAATATACTACTTTTGTTGCGCTCAATGAGCCGCCTTAGTAAAATAATAACAAAATTTTTATAAAAAACGGTTTGACACCTACAGGTAGGGCACCCAGAATTTTAGTGACGGGCGGAGCCGGTTTTATTGGCTCCCACACGGTCGTTTCGTTGGTCGAAGCCGGTTTCGAACCGGTTATTGTCGACAACTTCTCCAACTCCCAGCAATCGGCTCTCGATGGCCTGCGCGCCATCCTGAACCGCGACGTGACCTGCTATTCGGTCGACTGTAACGACCGGGCGGCTATGACCGAGATCTTCGAGAAAGAAGAGCTCCGCGGAGTCATTCACTTTGCGGCCTATAAAGCGGTTGGCGAGTCGGTTCAGCAGCCGCTGAAGTACTACCGCAACAACCTCGACTCGCTGCTGCTGCTGCTCGAACTGATGCCGGCCTACGGCGTGCAGAACCTGGTTTTTTCATCGTCCTGCACCGTTTATGGCCAGCCCGAGCAGCTTCCGGTAACCGAAGAAACACCCCGGCTCCCGGCTCAGTCGCCCTACGGCAACACCAAAGCCATCAGCGAAGATATCATCCGCGATACCGTACAGGCTCAGGTGCCCATCCGGGCGCTGGCGCTGCGGTATTTCAACCCCGTTGGGGCCCACCCCTCAGCCCAGATCGGCGAACTGCCGCTGGGCGTTCCGGCTAACCTGGTTCCGTTCATTACGCAAACGGCCGCCGGTATACGCCAGAGCCTGACCGTATACGGCAGCGATTACAACACCCCCGACGGCACCTGTATCCGCGATTATATACACGTGATGGATCTGGCCGAAGCCCACGTTCAGGCGCTCAAAAAACTCAACGAAGCCGAAAACGAGGCCAGCTACGACGTGATCAACATCGGCACCGGCCGGGGCGAAACGGTCCTGACCATTATCAATACCTTTGAGCAGGAAACAGGCGTGAAGCTCAACTACACCATGGGACCTCGCCGGGCAGGCGATGTAGAACAGGTGTACGCCGATGTAACGAAAGCCCGTCGCGAACTGGGCTGGACCGCCCGGCGAACCCTGGCCGAGTCGCTCCGCGATGCCTGGCGCTGGCAGGAAAAACTCAGTTTATCTTAGTTGGTTACGGGGTATTCAGACTGGCAGCCAGTATTGCCAGCCTGTCTGAACGCCCGGTATGGCAAATCGAATATAACTACCATGAAACTTCTTATCACCGGCGGGGCCGGCTTTATCGGATCACACGTAGTCCGGCTGTTTGTTACCAAATACCCGGAGTATCAGATTTATAACCTCGACAAACTGACCTACGCCGGTAATCTGGCTAACCTGTCAGACATCGAACACGCCCCGAACTACACCTTCATCAAAGGCGATATTACCGACGCCAAATTTATCGACGACATGTTCGCCGAGCTGGCGTTCGATGGCGTCATCCACCTCGCAGCAGAGTCGCACGTAGACCGGTCCATTACCGACCCCATGTCGTTTGTCATGACCAACGTGGTGGGCACAGTAAACCTGCTCAACGCGGCCAAAAACACCTGGGCAGCCGGGGCGTCGGGTTTCGACGGCAAGCGGTTCTACCACGTCTCGACCGATGAGGTATACGGTTCGCTGCACAACCCCGACGAGTTCTTCACCGAAGAAACCGCCTACGACCCGCAGTCGCCCTATTCGGCTTCCAAGGCCGCTTCGGATCACTTCGTTCGCGCTTATGGCAACACCTATAAGCTGCCGGTTGTGCTCAGCAACTGCTCCAACAACTACGGTCCCAATCATTTTCCGGAGAAGCTGATTCCGCTCATGATTCACAACATCCAGACCAACAAACCGCTGCCGGTTTACGGCAAAGGCGAGAACGTTCGGGACTGGCTGTTTGTAGTTGATCACGCCCGCGCTATCGATGCCGTATTTCATAACGGCCGCCTGGGCGAGACCTACAACATCGGCGGGTTCAACGAGTGGAAAAACATTGACCTCGTTCACCTGCTGTGTACCATCATGGACCGTAAGCTGGGTCGGCCCGAAGGTACCTCGGCTCAGCTGATCACCTACGTTACCGACCGCGCCGGACACGACCTCCGCTACGCCATCGACGCCCATAAGATTATGAACGAGCTGGGCTGGCAGCCATCACTCCAGTTCGAGCAGGGCCTCGAAAAAACGGTCGACTGGTTCCTCGAAAACCAGGAGTGGCTCGACAACGTAACGTCGGGTAACTACCAGAAGTATTACGAAAGCATGTACACTAACCGATAATTCTAATGAAGCTGGTCAGTTTTTCGTGCAAGGCCTATGGTCACTCGATCCAAGAAATCAATCTACAGCAGGTTAATCTGCTTGTAGGGCGGAATGGAAGTGGCAAATCATACGCGCTGCGCTCTATTGAAAGATTGGCCGATGTCATTTCAGAAAAAAGCTGGCATCCCGTTGTTCGGGAATGGAAAGCTGAATTTGAAGATGAAGCAGGTAAACAGTTAGCTTATTCTTTTGGGTGGACTGAAAAGGGGGTTTCTATTCAATACGAACAACTAGTATGGGACGGCATAATTCTAATTGAGCGTAATCAGGATGGCTGCTTTGTCTATTCTAGTGTTACAGATAAAAGAGAAGAAGTCACTCCGCCCAAAACAAAACTGGTTATCAACGTTCGCCGGGACACAAAACTTCATCCAGAATTTGAGAAGTTGATTCACTGGGCCGAATCCTGTTACAGTTTCCGCTTCGGCACGATTGTTCCAGAGGTAGAGGATATTGACAGGAAGTTGTCAAAGTTTAACTTCTCGCCTTTAGATCAAACAAAAACCGATTATACGCCAGGCGATTTGTTTAATGATTTAGAGCATAAGCAGCAGTGGAAGATTCTTGATTTGATGCAAGACTTCGGTTACCGTTTTGAGGTTCTGAAATCTAGAGGTACTACTGATCCGAAAAGTGTTGAGTATCGTGAAAAAGGCTGGGCTCGACCATATGACATCACGCTCACCTCACAAGGTACCTTCAGGGTATTTATCCTTCTGGCTTATTTCCTTCGTCTAGTCAACACAGCAAAGCCACAACTCATTCTGATCGATGATCTTGGCGAAGGGCTTGACTATAGCAGGTCCGTTAAACTAGGTAAGTTCCTCTTTGATGAATGTCAAAAAGCCGGAGTGCAGTTGATTGCCACCTCCAACGACGGTTTTTTAATGGACGCCATTCCAATTGAATACTGGAATGTCTTACGGCGAACAGGAACTGAAATTACCGCTTTGAACGCTGAAAATCATCTTGAACTCTTCCAGAATTTCGCTTACACCGGGCTTTCTAACTTTGACTTTTTCTCATCAGATTATATTGATACCCACCTGAAATGAGAAAAATTGCAGTTTTTGTAGAAGGACAGGCTGAATTAATTTTTGTTCGGGAGTTTTTGTTAAAGTGGTTCAACTACAACATTGATTTGGAGTGCCGTAATTTATTTACTGATGGTCAGTCTCATCAGGCAGAATTCGATTTTCCAATCTCCACTGCACCTATCCATGTTCAGGTTATCAATGTAGGCGGAGACGGGAATGTTTTATCAAGGATGCTCGGACGAGAGCAACTTTTACACAACGCCGGTTACGAAACAATCATCGGCTTAAGAGACATGTATTCTGAGGAGTACAAAAAAAAGGTAAAAAACCAAACTGTTGATCCAGCAATAAGCGAGCTGTTCAAAAACGGTGCTACCGTTACAATTTACCAAAGGGCAAAGCAACCTGACTCAATGAAGCTTTGCTTCGCTATTATGGAAATTGAAGCATGGTGGCTTGGTATACCCACCGTTTGGCATAGTTTCGATTCTACAATTCAGAACCAGTTTGCTGATGCTTTTACCAGGCCGGAATCCGTTTTTCACCCAGCCACTCTAATAAATAAGCTTCTCCAATCAAGACACCAATCTTATAAGAAATATAAGGGTGAGGTTGAGTCGATTGTAAGTCGTATTTCTTTGCAAGACTACATCGATCTGCGAGACAGTCAGCGATGTCCCTCTTTTTGTGAGTTCGTTGATCACATTAACACTTAACAACACTTGAACATAATCAATAATTAAACTACCTTAAAATGAAAGGTATTATCCTTGCCGGTGGGTCAGGTACCCGACTCCATCCGCTTACCCTGGCCGTCAGTAAACAGCTTATGCCTGTTTATGACAAGCCTATGATTTATTACCCCCTCTCGATTCTGATGCTGGCGGGTATTCGCGATATCCTGATCATTTCGACGCCCCATGACCTGCCTCACTTCGAAAAGTTGCTGGGCGACGGCGCCCGGCTGGGATGCCGGTTCAGCTATGCCGTACAGCCCAGTCCCGATGGACTGGCGCAGGCGTTCATCATTGGCGAAGAGTTTATCGGCGCTGACAAGGTAGCGCTGGTACTGGGCGACAATATCTTTTACGGGTCGGGCCTGTCCAAGCTCCTCCAGGCCAACAACGATCCTGACGGGGGCGTGGTGTACGCGTATCAGGTTCACGATCCCGAGCGTTACGGCGTCGTTGAGTTCGATGATGATTTCAACGTCTTGTCGATCGAAGAGAAGCCGGAGAGTCCCAAGTCGAACTATGCCGTGCCAGGTTTGTACTTCTACGACAACGAGGTCGTTACCATTGCCAAGAACATAAAACCATCGCCCCGGGGCGAGCTGGAAATTACCGACGTAAACCGGGTTTACCTGGAGCGCGGCAAACTCAAAGTAGGCGTACTGGACCGCGGAACGGCCTGGCTCGATACCGGTACGTTCGAGTCGCTGATTCAGGCGGGTCAGTTTGTTCACGTCATCGAAGAGCGCCAGGGCCTGAAAATTGGCTGTCCTGAGGAGATTGCCTACCGGATGAAGTTTATCACGGCCGAGCAACTGACCGAAATTGCCAAACCACTCGTCAAGAGCGGCTACGGGCAATATCTGCTGAACCTGCTGAAATAAGCCAGCCTGTCTTACCTGCTGGCTACAAAAAAAGCGCCGGGGCATCTGCTCCGGCGTTTTCATTAACCTAACCTATGAGATATTCGGACCGCCGTAGCGGCAAATTCGTTTCAGAGAATGCTCTCTGATACACAACAAAGGTAGAGCCGCTTCGGCAACCGGTCTAGCGCGAAAACCCTGCTTTTTGGCTAGCCACTGCAATACAGCATAACTCCGCATTCTACTGCGTATTTCTACGTATTAACGAGCCCGAAACCGGTCTAAACAGCTGACTAGTAAGCAACGAAGCGTCTATAGTATCGTAAGCCCGCTTGTATAAATAGAAAAAGACGTTGTATGTTCGTGACGGGCTGCAACTGGTAGCTGGATGCAGCTCATCTCGTTTACTTCTTTTCCTTTTTCTGTATATGTCCGTTTTTACTGAAGATGCCGGCCGTTTTCTGAACGCCCGCGAAACCAAAACCATGACGGGCGCCTACCGCGACCGTAAAGTATCTGTTGGTCTGAAACCCGACGACTATATTCGTTCCGAGTATTTCGGGATCAACCAGGTTATGCATCTGCTCAAACAGCCCGGCTGCGTAGGGCTGCGCGTTCACCACGCCAAACGCTGGGAAGATGCCGACGGCAACCCGACCGAACCCGGCCAGGGACAGCTGATTCCCCGCGTACTTTTATCTGGTGTCGACGCCAATGGTCACGATATGCCCATCCGGGCCAGTCAATCAGGTCTGAAAGATATGCCGGGAGATGGCGACGACGAGACGCTGGGCGATGGTCATACCTGCCCTCGTCATTGCGGTCAATAAGCATATATAGCATGGAAAGGCTACTGGAATTAGCAGAGAAATACCCCCTCGATTTCGTCTCTCACTTGTCCAGTGGCCTTCCTATTTTGGTGGGCATACTAACCTTTCGCTACCATTCTGTCGTTCGGCGTTATATCTGGCTCCTGTTTATTTTCTTCTTCTGCAAGGATTCTCTTTCGCTCTATCATACCTACCACGTCACCAGTAACCTGTATATTCAGAACGCTGAGACGTTTTTTGCCACGCTATTCATTGCGCTGATTTATTACAACTGCTTCTCGAATCGCCTACCCAGGCAACTTATTGTCTACAGCTGCGCCCTGGCCATCGGCGTCATCGTGCTGACGTTTGATAGTGAACGCGTTTCATTCATGAACCTGCTCGCGTTCCGTTTTTTTGCCATCGGCCTCTCCCTCTCCTACTTCAATAAAATTATTCAGGACCTGCGAATCAAGCACATCCTGAAACATACCATGTTCTGGTTTAGCTCCGGCCTGCTGATCTACGCCACGGGCACCTTCTTTGTCAGCCTCTTCATCGAATTCCTGTTCGACCCCAGTCAGGTCGACGACGCCACCTTCGATTCGTACTGGAATCTGAACAACAGCCTGTTCGTTATTTTCTCGGTGCTTTCGGCCATTGGCCTGTGGTTTAGCCGGGGCGACCGCGAAAACATGGTATAGATTACCTTCTGTCGACTTCTCCTATAGCCGGTATCGTTTGACGTTAACACTACGGAAAAACCGGCCGCGTTGCTTTTTCGATAAAACCGTATGCATGCATACCATTTATTGAAAAAATAGTAGCTTTACATCACAGAACGTGAACAGGACGACGCCAGCTATGAAGAAGGAGAAAACCGTTGATTTTCACATCAAGTGGGGGTGGCATGCCATTTCGCGCATGTACAACGCCTACGCAGCCCGCTATGACATGACGATGGCCATTGGCTACGTCCTGCTCAATATTGACCTCGACGAGGGTACGCCGGCCACCAAAATCGGGCCGCTGCTCGGTATGGAACCCCGGTCGCTGGTTCGGATGCTGAAAAGCCTCGAAGAACGCGGCTGGATCCGGCGCGAGGTCGACGGTAACGACAAACGGTTTGTCCGCATCTTTCTGACCGAAGAGGGCCGCGCCAAACGGGAAACCGCCCGCGAAGGCGTCATTCAGTTCAACAACATGATTCGTGAGCGTATTCCGCTCGACAAGCTCGTGCTGTTTTTCGAGGTTATGAAAGACATTAACCGGATTGTTGAGGAAGAAAACGCCAAAATCAAAGCCAACGAAGCGGAAGAGTTAACCCTGGAGTAAGAACCTAAAAACCGAAAAAGACAGGCTGTGGTCACGGAATGCCTGACTGGCACCGCCGGGCAGCGGCCTGTTTTCATCAACCAGAACCATGGAAACAACCCTGGAAAAACCCAAAGCAACCACCATCAAGAATAGAACCATCCGGCGCGTAGCGGTGCTGGGGTCGGGCATCATGGGGTCCCGTATTGCGGCCCACTTCGCCAATATTGGCGCCGATATTTTGCTGCTGGATATGGTTCCGAAAGAACCGAGTGCGGCCGAACAGGCCAAAGGCCTCACGACCGACAGCCCCGCCGTTCGCAACCGGATCGTTACGGACGCTTTTCAGACCATGCTGAAAGCCAGCCCGGCTTCACTCTATAGTCCCAAATTTGCCCAACGGATCAAGCTGGGCAACTTTGATGACAACCTGAAAGAGATCAGCGCCTACGACTGGGTAATTGAAGTGGTTGTTGAACGGCTCGACATCAAACGCTCGATCTACGAGCGCGTGGAGCAGTACCGGAAGCCGGGCACGCTGATCACGTCCAACACCTCCGGTATTCCGATGCACCTGCTGACCGAAGGCCGGAGCGACGATTTCCGGCGCCATTTTGCGGGTACTCACTTCTTCAACCCGCCCCGCTACCTGCGCCTGCTCGAAGTTATTCCGGGCCCCGATACCGACCCGGCCGTTATCGATTTCCTAATGAACTACGGCGATCTGTATCTCGGCAAAACAACGGTTCTCTGTAAAGATACGCCCGGCTTCATTGCCAACCGACTCGGTATTCAGTCGCTGATTCAGACCATTCGGGTGGCCGAAGATATGGGACTGACCGTCGAAGAAGTCGACAAACTCACCGGTCCGGTAGTTGGGCGCCCCAAGTCGGGTACGTTCCGGCTCTCCGACGTAGTTGGCCTCGACACCACCGTCAACGTGGCCAGCAATCTTGTCAAGCTGGACTATGACGAGTCGCGGGCCAGTTTCGAACTGCCAGCCTCGGTGCAGAAACTGATGGAGAACAAATGGCTCGGCGATAAAACGGGGCAGGGTTATTACAAAAAGACAAAAGACGACAAAGGGCAGACCCAGATTCTGGCTCTCGACCTGAAGTCGTTCGAGTATAAACCATCGGAAAAGGTGCGCTTTACGACGCTCGATAGCACAAAAGCGATCGACAACCTGCGCAAGCGCTTTCCGGTGCTGCTGGCCGGTACCGACAAAGCAGGCGAGTTTTACCGCCGGACTTTTGCCGATGGCTTCGCCTATGCTACGCACCGCATCCCCGAAATTTCGGACGAACTATACCGGATCGATGCGGCCATCACGACCGGCTTCGGCTGGCAAATGGGTCTGTTCGAAACCTGGGACGCCATTGGCGTTCGGAAAGGCGTCGAGATCATCGAAGCGCAGGGTAAAAAACCAGCCCAGTGGGTCTACGACATGCTGGCCGCCGGTATCGAGCAGTTCTACAAGGTAGACAACGGGAAACGGATGTATTACGACATTCCGACCAACGCCTACAAAGCCATTCCCGGGACCGAAGCCTTTACGATTCTCGAAAACCTCAGCAACAATATTGTCTGGAAAAACGCGGGCGCCAATATCATCGACCTCGGCGATGGTATTCTGAACGTAGAATTCCGGTCCAAGATGAACACCTTTGGTCAGGAAGTATCCGAAGCCCTGATGAAAGGGATCACGCTGGCCGAGAAAGATTTCCGGGGCCTGGTTGTCGGCAATGACTCGACCGAAGCCTTTTCGGCGGGTGCCAACCTCGGTACGCTGTTCATGTTTGCCGTTGAGCAGGAATTTGACGAGGTCAACCTGATGATTGCGCAGTTCCAGCAACTTATTACCCGACTGCGGTACTCGTCTATCCCGGTCGTGGTAGCGCCCCATACGCTCACGCTGGGCGGAGGCTGCGAAGCCGTCCTGCACGCCGACCGCGTTGTGGCCCATGCCGAAAGCTACATTGGTCTGGTCGAGGTAGGGGTTGGCCTGATTCCGGCCGGTGGTGGTACCAAAGAAATGGCCGCCCGGGCGTCGGATCTTATCCAGGCTGGTGACCCGGAGCTGAACATCGTGCAGAACGTGTTCATGAACATTGCCACGGCGAAGGTGTCGACCTCGGCTCAGGAAGCCCGCGAGATGAACTACCTCCGCCCCACCGATCAGATTGTGCTGAACCGCAGCCGGCTGATTGCCGAAGCCAAGCAGGCCGCTATTGAGCTGGCCGACAATGGCTATACCCAGCCCAAACCACGCACCGACATTCGGGTGCAGGGCAAAACGGGCATTGCGCTGTTCAAAGCGGGTCTGACGGCTATGCGCATGGGTAAATACATCTCGGATCACGACATGAAGATTGCCGACAAGCTGGCTTATGTCATCTGCGGGGGCGACCTCAGTGCGCCACAGAACGTATCGGAGCAGTATCTGCTCGACCTGGAGCGCGAAGCCTTCCTGTCGCTGACCGGCGAGAAAAAGACCCTCGAACGCATCCAGAGCCTGCTGACCGGCGGCAAACCGCTGCGGAACTAAGCCGCGCCATCCCGATGCCACTGATACGTATTTGAGACCCATTAGGGCGACAGGTCCATAGCAGTAGTAGTCTAATAAAGAAACCCCGTTGGGGCGACATGGTAGCTCAAGCTTACACTATGTCGCCCCAACGGGGTTTCTTTATACGGGTCCTCACGATTATCCCCCGGTACAGTTAATACCCCTTTACAAAAGATCCCTCCTACCGTCGGGATGACAAAAAACCACTCCCGCAGCCTGTCCCGGCCATAGCTACACGTTTTCAGCCCGTCTTTCGCGCCGGGCGTTGAGGTAACCCCGCACCACGGTGAAGGTCGTAACGGCGAGGAAGAAGATAATGATCCAGTGTACGTAGTCGACGATCCACGGAAAACGTTCGCCGAAGAAATAGCCTCCGCCCACCAGCGTGAAGACCCATACGGCTCCGCCAATGATATTGTAGAGCATAAAGAACCGGAAATCCATATGGATCAGACCGGCCAGCAGCGGGGCAAACGTGCGCACGACGGGCAGAAACCGGGCCACGATCAGCGCGCTGGTCCCGTATTTCTCGAACGCCTTGCGGGTATCTTCGATGTATTGTTTCTTGAAAAACAGCGAATCGGGCCGGTTTTGCAGTCGGGCGCCGAAAAAGTGGCCGGTCCCGTAGCCCAGCAGCGAGCCCAGCACAGCCGCCCCAAAGATACAGCCCAGCAGCAGCCAGAGCGGCACATCGAGCAGGCGGGTACCCGCAAAAACGCCCGACAGAAACAGCAGGTAATCGCCCGGCAGAAAGAACCCGAAGAAAATGCCGTTCTCTACAAAAATGATCAGCGTAATCAGCACCAGACCACCCGTGCGGATAATTTCTTCGGAATTGAGCAGATACTGAAAAAATTCGACGATTTGGTTCATGGTGCAGACTGGACGTCCGTTCTACATATATTCGGCTAACTCAAGCCAGCGGTCTGACTTGTCGGCAATGGCCAGATCGAGCTGTTCGATCTCGCGGGCCCAGGCGGTTAGCTGTTCGTGATGCCCACCCGCGTTGAGTAGACCCAGCACCTCGCTTTTTCGTTGCTCCAGCGATTCGATTTCTTTCTCCAGCGCTTCGTATTCGCGTATCTCTTTGTACGACGGCTTCCGTTTGGCGGCCGGTGCGCTGGCAGGAGCCACTGGCTGAGAAACCACAGCGGTTGCGGTTTGGTTCTTCGCCCCGTTGGCCGATGATTTAGCCTGCGGTGACGAGGCAGTTGTTTTGGGCTGCGAATCGCGCCATTCGCGATAATCGGTGTAGTTGCCGGGATAATCGCGGACTTTACCTTCTCCTTCCAGCACAAAGACGTGATCAACGAGCCGATCCATAAAATAGCGGTCGTGGGTCACGATCAGCACACAACCCGCAAAGTTGAGCAGGAAATCTTCCAGCACGTTCAGCGTTGTGATGTCGAGGTCGTTGGTCGGCTCGTCGAGGATCAGGAAGTTGGGGTTCTGTACCAGCACCAGCAACAGCTGCAGCCGCCGTTTTTCGCCCCCGCTCAGCTTGGCCACAAAATCGTACTGCTTGGAGCGGTCGAACAGAAACCGGCTCAGCAGTTGCGTAGCCGTAACGGTATCACCGTTGGCCAGCTTCATGACCTCGGCCACGTCCTGCACGACGTCGATGACCCGCTGGTTTTCGGGCAAATCGAGTTCAGTCTGGGTGTAGTAGCCGAACTTAACGGTGCCGCCGGTGGTAATTTTTCCCGAATCGGGCCGGAGCTGGCCGGTCAGCATGTTCATCAGCGTGGTTTTACCCATGCCGTTTTTGCCAATCAGCCCCACCCGGTCGAGCCGTTTAAAGGTGTAGTTGAAATGATCGAGCAGCACCTTGTCGCCAAAGCGTTTGCTCAGGTTTTCTACCTCCAGAATTTTGCTGCCCAGCCGGGTCATCCGCAGATTCAGGTCCAGTTCGCCGTCGTTGCGTTTGCCGCTGGTTTTTTCTTTGAGGTCTTCAAAGGCATCGACCCGATACTGCGCTTTGGTACCCCGGGCTTTGGGCTGCCGGCGCATCCATTCCAGCTCCCGCCTGAACGTATTCCGATCTTTGGCCAGCTCTGAAGCGGCTGCGGTTTCGCGCTCGTCTTTCTTCTCCAGAAAGTAGGCGTAATTGCCTTTGTAAGTATAGAGCTGCCCGCCGTCCAGTTCGGCGATCTGGTTACAGACCCGATCCAGGAAATACCGGTCGTGGGAGACCATCAGCAGCGTACCGTTGTTGGTATTGAGGTGATTTTCGAGGTACTCGATGGCTTCGAGGTCGAGGTGGTTGGTAGGCTCGTCGAGAATGAGCAGGTCGGGCGCCTGAATAAGCACCCGGGCCAGCGCGACCCGTTTGCGCTGCCCGCCCGACAGCGAACTGACCGGCTGGTTAACGTCCTGAATACCCAGTTCGCCCAGCATCTGCCGGATCTGCGACTCGTAATCCCAGGCTTCGAGCTTCTCCATCTGGACCATGGCCCGCTCCAGCGCTGCGTGATCGTCGGTAGCCAGGGCATGCTCATAGGCGCGAACGGCATCGAGCTGGGCGCTCTCGCCCGCCAGTACGGCTTCCATCACCGTCAGGGCATTATCGAACTCGGGCTGCTGGTCGAGGTAGCCGACTGTAATGTCCTTGCGCTGGCTGACCACGCCGGCATCGGGCGGCATGGCACCGGCCAGAATAGACAGCAACGTCGTTTTTCCCGATCCGTTGGCACCCACGATGGCTACCTTGTCGCCCCGGTTGACGCCGAACGTCAGGTTCCGGAAAAGTGTACGGTCGCCGTATGTCTTGGTTAAGTTTTCTGCAGAAAGAAAATTCATAGGTAACTGGCATAAACCGGGTCGGTTATGGATTGCCTTCCGGTTTGAAACACAAAGGTACAACAAAGGAAATCGTTCGTACTTTTACCGGTCAGTCAATGACGTCCGAAACCTCTACCTTCATAACCCGGAATGGACCTGAAACGTCTCCTTCAGTCGGTTGCCCTGATCGCCCTGACCATAGCGACGGCCGCTGCCCAAACGCCAACCGCTTTTACATCGTACACCCAGATTATTACCGGTTCCAATCAGACTTATCCCATGGTTGCCATCCCCGGCGGCAAATTTATGATGGGTAGTCTGCCCGCCGAAAAAGGACACAAACCCGACGAAGCCCCCCGCCATAGCGTAACGATAGAGCCGTTCTGGATGGGCAAGTTTGAAGTTACCTGGGATATATACGACCTGTTTACGACCAAGAATATCGAGAAAGAAATGGCAACCCGTTACCCCGACGGAGCCGATCTGTCGAAGACCGACGCCACGACCCGGCCCAGCCCGTCGTACGTCGATATGTCGTTCGGTATGGGTCGGTCGGGTTACCCGGCCATCAACATGACCCAGTACGCGGCTATCAAGTTCTGCGCCTGGCTGTACGATAAAACGGGCATTTTTTACCGGCTTCCCACCGAAGCTGAATGGGAATATGCGTGCCGCGGTACCGGACCCAATGCCAGCCTGGCCTACTCGTTCGGCAACGATGTGAAGAAGCTGGGCGAGTATGCCGTGTTCAATGGCAACAGCGACGGGAGCTACAAGAAAATTGGCACGAAGAAACCCAACTCATTCGGCTTGCACGACATGCATGGTAACGTCATGGAGTGGACGCAGGATCAGTACATCGAGGACTATTACAAACAAAAGGCCGCCGGCACGGTAAAAGAACCCTACGCCCCCACTACCTCGCTCTATCCGAACTCGGTCCGGGGCGGTTCCTGGGACGACGACCCAACCGTACTGCGCTCGGCCGCCCGTACTCCCTCAGCCCCGGCCTGGAAAGTGCTGGACCCCCAAAGCCCCAAGTCAGACTGGTGGCTAACGTCGGCCTCGTTCGTCGGTTTTCGGGTGGTGCGCCCCGCCAAAACGCCCAGCCCCGCCGAAATCCGGGCCTACTACGACATCAAACCCATCAAGGATTATTGAGTGAATGAGCGAATGGGTGATTGAGTGGGCTGGCGCTCATTCACTCAATCACTAACTCACTCAATCACTAACTCACTCAATTACCTATTGACAACGTTTCTTCTTCTCGGTGCTAATCTGGGCGACCGGGTGCTTACACTGCGCCGGGCAGCGGATCTCATTGCTCAACGGGTTGGTACGGTAACGCAATGGTCGCGCCTGTACGAAACGGCGCCCTGGGGCGTAACGGATCAGCCGTCGTTTCTGAATCAGGTACTGGTTGTGGATACGGCATTAGTGCCCGAAGCGGTACTTGACCAGACGCAGGCCATCGAACATGAACTGGGACGGGTGCGACTGAACAAGTGGGGCGCTCGCCTGATCGACATCGATCTACTCTATTACGACCAGCTGCGGCTACAAACCGACCGGCTGACGGTGCCGCATCCGTTTTTGCACGAACGGCGGTTTACGCTGGTGCCGCTGGCCGAGGTGGCACCGGACTTTCAGCATCCAGTATTGGCCAAAACCAGCCTGGCGTTGCTGGCCAGCTGTACCGATACCAGCGAAGTGTCGGTCTATGAGCCATGAGAGCACCGCAATCCGCCCGACGATTCGGCGGTGAAGCAGGTGCTACGAACTCGTGTGCGGCAAGTTGCTGGTATTCCCTGCTGGTTTCTACATCTTCAGCAGTTCGGCGGGGGGCGCTGTACTGAGGCCGGCATCGTGGCGGAACGAGGCCACCAGCATCCGATACGCCGTAACCTGTCTGGCACAGTAGTCGTCGGTCCAGTTCAGCTCGCGGGCCAGGATGTCGGCAACGGGCTGGGCCAGCAGAGCGCTCAGCTGCCAGTCCGACAACTCAAGGCGCCAGCGCCGGGCCAGCACATCGCGAATTGTCATCGCCATTTCTTCCCGAACGTGATAGACCACTTCGGCCCGGATAAACGGCAAACGTTCGTGCACACGGTCAGACAGGGTCGCATCCTGCAGGATGAGCTGAGTTACCCATTCGGCGCGATCGCCATAGGTCTGCATCAGGTGCTGGCTTGTGTCATCGTCCAGCTGATACCGGCGTTGCAGGGACTTCCAGTCATCAAAGCGGTACTTTTCTCCACCTACCAGATAATAGGTCTCGGTGCAGCCCGGCTTCGGCTGGTTCAGCTGCTCCCCTACGCGATCGATGGCGTCCTGAGCCATGAGCCGGTAGGTTGTCCATTTCCCGCCCAGCAGGCTCAGCAGGCCCGAGGCCGGGTCGTGTTCTACTTCGTGGTCGCGCAGCAGGGTTTTGGTATCGGCCCGGTTGCTGACGATCAGCGGCCGGATACCGCCGAACCCGGCCCGGACCTCGGTAGCCGCGGGGGTTTTGGCCAGATAAGGCCGCAAGGTATCGAGCAGGTAGGTAACCTCGTCGGCTTCCAGGACCGGTTCCTGCTCCAGGTCCGTATAATCAGTATCCGTGGTGCCAACAAAGACGCTGTCGCCAAACGGAATAGCGAATACAACCCGACCGTCTGATGTTTTCGGGATCAGCATGGCACAGTTGCTATTCAGCGTGTCGCGGGGAAGCACGATATGCACCCCCTTACTGGGCCGGATGCGGGGTTCGAGCCGGGGATTGGCCAGGAGCCGAACGGGGTCAGCGTAGGGGCCCGCACAGTTCAGAAACACCCGGGCGCGGATCGAACCAGTTTCGCCAGTCAGCTGATCCTGGGTCAGAGCCGTGGTTAGCTGCCCCTGGTCATCCCGTTCAAAGCCGGTCAGGGCGGTGTAGTTCAGAACAATAGCGCCGGCTTCATCGGCCGAGTGGGCCAGCGCCAGCGCGTAGCGGGCATCGTTGAACTGACCGTCGTAATACAGCACAGCACTATGAAGTCCGGGCGTCAGGGTGGGCATCTTTTCGAGCGCTTTGGCGCGGCTGAGCCATTCTCCCTTCGGAAACGAATCGTGCCGGGCAAACAGGCTGTAGAGTCGCAGGCCGATAGACATATACAGGCCTTCGAACGCGCTGAATACCGGCGTAAGCAGGGCCAGCGGATGCGCCAGGTGAGGTGCGTTTCGCAAGACCGTACGACGTTCGGCCAGGCCGTGGCGCACCTGCCGGAGCTGAGCCAGATCGGCGTTTTTGAACGCCTGCTCGAGATAGCGTACGCCCCCGTGAATCAGCTTGGTAGAACGGGACGAGGTTTCGCCCGCAAAATCGCCCCGGTCAATCAGCACAACGCGGTAACCACGCAGGGCTGCATCAAGAGCCGCTCCGGCCCCGCTCGCTCCTGCACCAATTATACATACGTCAAACGATTCATGCCGTACCCGCTGCTGATTTCTTTGTCGATTCATACACGAAGATAGGGAGATTTACCAGAGTAAACAGGTAGACCTACCAACCAGCCCCCCGTCCTTACCATTTAGTAAACAGCTATTTTTACGACGAATAGCTACGGCTGCGGCCGCCGAAGAAGCCGCTACGGCCACCCGACGGGCGAACTGTACGCGTTACGCGCGAGTTCCGGATGTTATCGCTGATTTGGGTAGACCGGTTATACAAACCCGGATTGGCATAAACGCCAGCCCCGTATCGATTTCGGTCGGCAGCATACTGCGGGGCGGTAGACCGACCCAGCATGTAGCCCAGGCTCCCCCACAGGAGCACGTTAGCCAGTCCGTTATGGTGTGTGTACCCGTTCGGGTTGTTCAGGTAAGTGCGGGTCGACTGATCGGTTTCGACAAGCCGGCGGGCGGCTTCGACACTGAGCGTATCGCGGTGGCCATCGGCATAGTTTACGATAGCTCCGGCCTGACCGGGTTGGGCGGGCACCTCGTCGGTAATCTTGAAATTACCCGGCGCCGTTTCGGTGATGTAGGTACGAACGCCTTTTCCGAACGAGGTTTCGGTCCGTTCGGGCTGGTCACTGTTTGAGTTAGACCCGCAGCTTTGCAGCAGTACGGACCCGTTCAGCAGCGCCAGACTGAGCGTTGTACTCAGTGTAATGTCTTTAACGCGCCGAAGAACGGCATGCCGACGAAGAGGTGTCATAGCAAAATTTGTGATAGTCAACTACTAAACTACCAGACACCCCGCAGGGTTGCAAGTTGTTCGGGATGAAGAGTCGACCGAACCAACAAACGGTTGTCAGAAGGGACGGTAACAGTCGCCGAAAAGAATAACGATACCTGCCGTGGCGCTCACGGCCCCCACGGTCCGGTCGCCGGTGAAGTATGAACTTTGAGCACGGCCCGTATTGGTCCAGGTAGTTGACGTAAGTCCGCTGAAGGTGAAGCGCGACTGGGTATAATCGCCAGCCAGTTGTAGCGAGATACAGCGGCCTAACCGATACTGAACGGCCAGCCCGCCCCCCAGCGCCAGTGCGGTACTCTTCGACCCGCTCGTTTCAACGCTGGTTCCGGTTTCGGTGGCAGGCGCCGTCAGACTCGTCGTAGGCATGGTTGCCTGCGCCTGGCCAGCCATCAGCCGCGTATTGATGGAGAAGCGCCCGATCGGCAGGTGAACGTAAGGACCGCCCATGAAGGTGGTGGTTGACCAGTTGCCTGCATCGACGGTTCCGTTGCTAAACCCATCGACCAGCAGCGACTGCGCCTGTACGCTGTTCCGGTGTTGCTCGGCCCGAACCATCAGCCCTACCGGCCCAACGAGCCGAACCCCTCCCGCCAGGCTGAACGCAACGCCCCGCCTGGCCATACCGGCCCCTTTTTCATCAGGAGAACTGCTGGCAAATTGCCCTACTGGCAGGCTGCCTCCCGCCGAAACAGCGAAAAACCCCCGCTTGTCCTGATGCGACAGGATAAACGATTTCTGGCAAAACGAAACGGTCGTCATACCGGCCGCCAACACAGTTAGGATAATTTTTTTCATGACCTGTCCGTCTACTGTTACCTCTTTTGAGGAACCCTAAACAAATACAGTGCCATGATTAATTGGCGAATGAGTGATTGAGTGATTGAGTGGTGAACAAAGCCTAATCACTCAATCACTCATTCACTCAATCACTCATCCACTTACTCTTCAGCGCCAGGTAAACGCCGTTGGTCCAGCCGAAGCCGTCCTGGTTGGGGTATTCGCCCCCGCCCGTTGTCAGCGACGCGTCGACAACGTTGTATTTTTCCATCATCTTGCCGGTCGCTTTAAAGACTTTGTCGTTCAGGGCCAGCCAGCGTTCACTGGCCGTACGGGCGGTTTCGGCAAAGCCGTAGTTCAGTAGCCCCTGGTAAACGATCCATTGCAGGGGCGCCCAGCCGTTGGGCCAGTCCCACTGCTGCCCACTATGATCGAGCGTGGTTACCCAGCCGCCGGCCTGCAAAAAATGATCGCGGAGCCGGTCGTGAACCCGTTGTGCCTGCTGCGGAGTGGCCAGTTTGAAGAACAGCGGGAAAGCAGCAGCCAGCGTTTCTGACGAAACCGGCTCGTTGGCGAGGGCGTCGTAGTCATGATAAAAACCCGTATGCTCGTTCCAGAACAGCGCCTGGATATAATCCCGGCGCCGGGTGGCCCGCTGATCGAATAAATGGGCTTCGTCGGGCTGGCCTGCCTGTACATACGCATCGCGCAGGGTGGTTTCCAGATCGTAGAGCAGGCAGTTCAGATCGACCGGAATGAGATCGGCGGTGCGGGTGGTGACCAGCGTATTGCGATGCGAAAACCAGCGGCTGCTGAAATCCCAGCCTGACTCGCAGGCTGCCCGGATGTGGGTGTAGAGCCTGTCGGAGTGGATACCAAGCTGTTCGGCATCGGGGAGTAGCGCGACCTCCTGCCGGTACGCTTCAGGACGGGGCGCGGGGGTATTGTCCCAATACCGGTTGAGCCAGCCACCGTCGGGCATAGGAACCACCCGAAGCGTCAGGGCGCGGGGTTCGGTCTGGCACCCATCCATCCAGAAATCATGCTCTTTTCGGAGCTGCGGCAGGTAGGTTATCAGCACCTCGGGACCCGTCATATCGGCCAGCAGCCGAACCATCAGCGCGAAATAGGGCGGCTGCGACCGACTCAGAAAATAAGACCGGTTGCCATTCGGAATGAACCCGAACAGGTCGATCAGATGAGCGAAATTGTCGAGCATGTCGCGGATCAGATCGGCCCGGCCCGACTCCCGCAGACCCAGCATGGTAAAATACGTATCCCAGTAAAATATTTCGCGGAAACGACCGCCCGGCACTACGTACGGACGCGGCAGCGGCACCCGCGAGCTACCCGATACGGGCGCGTCGGCAGGGCGGGTCAGCCGATCCCACAACTCGTTGATATGAGCGAGGGTAGTGCCCGATGTGTCGCTTACGTAATTACTGGCTACCGGTTCAGGCACCACAAAATGCTCATGAACAAAGGCGTGCAGATCGAACCCCTCTTTATCCTTGTCAGCCTGGTACAGGGCCACCAACTCGGCCGGGCTCTGTTTGGGAACACAGTCGACAAAGGTTTTGGAATCAGAAAAAACACGGCCCAGTTGCACAGCGCGAAACAGCTCGCCTAACAGCTTGTCAGGCGACTGGAAAGAAGAGACATTCATGCCCAATTCGTTGTAGTCAGTTAATCGTGCCGCAAAGGACGGGAAATCACCCACAATGACCATAGAACCAGCCGGACATTTGCGGGCCAACGGGTATCATCCGCAGCTACTGCCGCCACGTAATCGGAACCCCTTCGGCCACCGGCGTACCAAAATGGGGCGTGCCGTCCGGTTGCCAGTGTACGGGTTGCAACCGGGGCGACCGCTCGTTTTCACAGCCCAGTCCGGGTCGCGGGTTGGCATGATAAAGTAACCAGTCGCTTCCGTCGGCTGTTCGAAAAAAACTGTTGTGCCCTGGTGCATATACCTGATTTTCTACCGATGTCTGAAAAACCGGCCGTGGATTTTTCACCCAGCTGCCAGGTGTCATCAGGTCGGTATCGGTCGGGGCGGTCAGCATACCCAGGCAATACTGGTCGGTCCAGCAGCCACTGGCCGAATAGATCAGAAACAGGCGGTCGCCGTGCAGCAGCGGGGCGGGGCCTTCGTTGATAAATATATGATTGCGGGGATTTTCCGGGTCCGGATCGTAGTTATGCCGTTCCCAGTCCAGCACCGGCTCCGACAGAACAACCCGCTCCCCGTCGGCGGTCAGCGGGTCTTTCAGCCGACACAGGTAAATATCCTGCCGGGTGTTGTCATCACCGGCCCAGCCCGACCAGGTGAAATAGAGCTGACCGCGATAGGTGAAGGCGGTACCGTCGATGGCCCATTTATCGTCGGGCAGACGCAGCTCGCCCGCCAGGTGCCAGTGGTCGGAGAAGGGGTCGGCCGTTTCGTTGACCAGCACGAACATGCGCTGTCGTTCGTTGATACCGCGTTCATCGTCGGCGCTGAAATAAATATACCAGACCCCGTTGATGAAGTGCAGCTCCGGCGACCAGATATTGCGGGAACAGGGTCCGGTTTCGGGAGCCGTCCAGACGATCTTCTGTTCGGCCCTGGCGAGCTGGGTGAGGTCGGTCGTTTTCCAGATCGTCAGGTTGGTTTCGATCGAATGCATGTAATAATAAAACCCGTCGTGACAGATAACCCAGGGGTCGGGTCCATAGGCAAGTAACGGGTTACTGAAGGTGCGGGGCGTAGCCGGCGAGTGGGTCATAATCAGAAACAGACGCCTAAGCGCGGTCTGTTTCTATGAAACCGGCCTCCCTCCGGTTGGTTGGCGGATTCGGGGCAGAAAGTCTTTATATTTGACTCAGCACCACTCCGAATGCGTATTCGGCAACCGGTTTGCCCGCCTGTTTACCCATGATCCGATCGTCTCTCGTGCTGTTTTTCCTGGCCCTGGTTCTGACCAGCTACGCCCAGCCGCCGAAACCTATTTTTCCGGTTCCGCTGAGTCCGCGGCTCGCCAATTATCAGATCGACGTTACGCTCGACCCGGCCCGTAAGACCCTGAACGGCCGCGAAACCCTCAGCTGGACAAACCCATCCAGCGACCTGATCCGGGAGCTGCGTTTCCATCTGTATCTGAACGCATTCCGGAATGAGAAGAGCACCTTCATGCGCGAATCGGGCGGCCAGCTTCGGGGCGACCAGATGGACCGGAACGCGGCCGTTGATCCGTACGGGTCTATCGATATCACGTCCATGAAAGTGCGCGGGGGCGAAACCCTGGCCTATCAGTTCATCCAGCCCGACGATGAAGCCGCCGGTACCCTCAACAAAGACGACCGAACCGTGATTCGGGTGCCGCTCAGCCAGCCCGTCGGACCCGGCCAGACGATCGTGCTCGATATTGTTTTCAAGGCCAAACTCCCCAAGATTTTTGCCCGTACCGGATTCAGCCGCGACTATTTTCTGGTGGGCCAGTGGTTTCCGAAGATCGGCGTGTACGAACCGGCCGGCACCCGCTACGCCAAAACCGGCCAGTGGAACTGCCACCAGTTTCATGCGCACTCCGAGTTTTATGCCGACTACGGCGTATACGACGTGAACATCACCGCTCCGAAAGCGTACTGGGTCAGCGCCACGGGCCTGTATCAGTCCGAAAAAATACACAGCAATGGCACCAAGACCCTCCGGTACCATGCCGAAGATGTTGTTGATTTTGCCTGGACAGCCTCTCCGCATTTCCAGGTGATCGAGGATACCTGGAAGCGACCGTCGGGGGGTGCCGTGGCGATCGAGCTCCTGATGCAGCCCGAGCACCTGAACCAGGCCCAGCGGCACCTCGACGCGGCCAAAGCGGCCCTCTCCTACTTCGACAGATACCTCGGCCCCTACCCGTTTCCGAACCTGACCATTGTTGACCCGCCCCTGCACGCCAGCGGCTCGGGCGGTATGGAGTACCCCACGTTTATTACGGCCGGCACCGTCTGGGGCCTGCCCGAGGGCATTCGCGCGCCCGAGATGGTAACGGTTCACGAGTTCGGTCATCAGTACTTTATGCAGCTGCTGGCCAGCAACGAGTTCGAAGAAGCCTGGCTCGACGAGGGGTTCAACCAGTATTACGAAGGCCGCATCATGGACGAAACCTACGGCCCCCGCAGCGCGCAGGTCGATCTGTTCGGCTTCCGGATGGGCGACCTCGAAAGTTCGCGCAGCAGCTACGTACACCAGGAAAACCCCGCCCTCGGCTCTTCGTTCGGCAACACATGGCAGCTCCCCGACGGGCAGTATGGCGTGCTGACCTATACCAAAACCGCCACCTGGCTCCGGACCCTCGAAGGGCTCGTTGGCCGTCCCGTTATGGATGAGATCATGCGCACTTACTTCGTTCGCTGGCGGTTCAGGCACCCCAATGCCCGCAGTTTTATCGACATCGTAAACGAGGTCGTACCGAAACGGCTCGGCGGCAAATACGGTCCCGATATGAACTGGTTTTTCGACCAGGTCCTCTACGGCGACAAGGTTATCGACTACGCACTGGCGAGCATCCGAAACAGCCCGGCCTCGTCGCAGAAAGGCCGCAGGCGGCAGCAGCGCATCACGGTACAGCGCCAGGGCGATGGCCAGATGCCGGTAGACGTTCGTGTGCATCTCGACACGGGTAAAGAGGTGCTGCTGTTCTGGGATGGGAAAGCCCGCCAGCGTACCTTTACCCTCTACGAAGATGCCGACATAGTCTGGGCCACGGTCGATCCGAAGCAGAAGCTCTACATGGATCTCAACCTGAACAACAACAGCCTCACGCTCGAACCCGCATCGGCCCCGGCGGCCAAGTTTGCCGCTAAATTTCTGTTCTGGGTGCAGAACTGGATGCAGTGGCTGGCCTGGCTGGCGTGATGTAGCATCCCGGTCCAACGATCGGCGGTCGAAACGGGTCTATCCAGAAACGAAACGGATCATGAAAAAAGCGCTTGTGTTCTTCCTGCTGATCGGTTTGGGGGCCTGTAGTGAATCGAGCCAGCTGGCGGTCCAGCCCGACCCCTTGCTCGGCCCTGTTCAGGAAGCCGATGGAACCCTGTCTGACCAGGCGGCTGTTGACGGATGCGGCCTGTTGCTATCGATCAAACGAAACGCATCGACCACCGACCAGTATGCCGTCAGTGACTCATCGCTGGCGCTGGTTAAGCAGTATCTTGTGTATTCGTACGCCGTCGCTAAGCTCGACGCCACCGTTCGGTTTCAGCCAACGGGGCGAAAAAAAGAGGTGTTGTGTGGCTTTGCCGGCTTCAAACCATTCGACGAGGTGCTTATTTTGTCGATCAAACCCCGCTAACGTGAATTTTACTGCTATCGTCAGCCTGCTCCAGACCCGTTTCGGCCCCGAAGCCGTTGTGGCCAATACTACCAACCCACAGCCATACCTTACCGTTCCGGTTGAGCAGCTGGTGGCGATCGGCCAGTTTCTGCGCGACGACGACCGGCTTTTCTTCGACCTGCTGGCCTGCGTTACGGCCATCGATAATGGCCCCGAAGCCGGTACGATGGAGGTTATTTACAACCTGACGTCTATTCCGTTCGAGCATAATCTGATGCTGAAAGTTGTGGTCCCGCGCACAACGCAGCCCCTGCCGGCGGTGCCGAGCCTGGCCCATCTCTGGCGTACCGCCGACTGGCACGAGCGCGAAGCCTTCGACCTGGTGGGCATCCGCTTTACCGATCACCCCGACCTGCGCCGGATTCTGCTCCCGGCCGACTGGGTTGGGCATCCGCTCCGGACCGACTATCGGGAAGAAGATCAGTACCACGGTATACAAACAAAGTAGGCCAATATCGGGTACAGTAGTTGAGCATCCGCGCGTTCCTTCGATATTCGTGATTCCGGAACCGATCATGCCGGAATCCCTATTTGTTCGTTGTTGTATGCGCACCGTCTGCCTGCTTGTTCTCCTCAGTTCATCGCTCACCGTCGCGCAGCCCGCGCGCACGGCCGTCGACTCTGTCATTGTAACCGGGCGCGTCCGAAACCTGTCGGCGCAGCTCTACCGCGAATCACCCACGGTGCTGGTCAGCCGCAACAATATTTTGCAGGCCAGCCGCGAGCTGGTACGCCCGGCTCCGCTCAATGTCGACGGTACGTTTCGAGTGTCGCTGCCACTGATTTATCCGCAGGAAGAACTGTATTTTACCTACGGCCGAATCTCCACTGCTTTCCTGGCCGCTCCCGGCACCCTCAGTATCGAACTTAATGCCGACTCGCTCTTCACGGCCGATGTTCCGTTCCGGTTTGGGGGCGTCAATGCGCAGGTGAACCAGCAGTTTGCCCGGTTTAAAGCCTTTGAAGCCTCTTTTAGTGGGAAGCCCAACCCTGCCAAGCTCAGCGAACAGGTAAGCGGCAAACAGGACGAAGCCGTATACCGCCAGGTAGCCACGGCTTTTCAGGCTCCGTTCCGGGCGTTCTCGACCAAAGAGAAACCGTTTCCGCTGCTGACCCGCTGGGTGGGCTGGAGCAATCGGTACAACGCGGCCTCGTTCCTGTACGATAAGGCCGGCTACGAAGAAGCCACCCTGGCCAAGTCGCTGAATGACTCCCTGCGCCCCCCCGACGATCAGCTGCTGACAGCCGCCCGGGCCACGGCCATGAACCGCTTTGGCACCTATGCTACCTCGCTCAGCACGGGCCGGACGACCAACGGACTACCCGTCGATGCCCTGGCGTCGCTGCTGCTCCGGTACGGCCGGAACCTGACCCAGACCGAACGAACCCGGCTCCAGAGCTACCAGACCACTAACAGCGCCAAAGCCTCGGACCTGCGCTTCTTTCAGGATCTGGTGAAGCGAAGCAGCGATACCATTCAGCGGCTGGCTACCTACGAAACGATGATCCGGCGCAGCAAATCGCAGTTCGACAGCGCGTCGGTCAGCTACCTGACGGCGTACTGGCTGGCCTATTCGCTTCCTACCCTCACGCTCGACTTTGCGAAGCTGCTCTACGCCTACGCCCGCCCGCAGATTACCGACCCCCAGCTGGGCCAATCACTCGATGAACTGTATGCACTGGAGGTAAAAGACAGCGTTCGTATCCGGGCAGCGGTACAGGCGTTCCGGAAAGCCGGGGATAAGCTGGACGGTACGGAGTTGTCGCCCGGGGTGTTCGTCACCAAAAACGACCTCCCGGCCGGTGGCGCGCTCTTCGATCGGATTGTCGGCACTAACCGGGGCAAAGTCGTGTACGTACTGATGACTACCGCCACCGAAGAAGCCGGCCAGCAGGCCGCCCTCGACGCCCAGCGGTTGCGAGCCAGGTACCGCAGCCGCGATCTCGCCCTGGTTTACGTTCCGGTGCCCGGCACCGACCCCAGTCTCTGGATCGAGTTTTCGACCAAACACAACCTCGCCGGTGATCACCTGCTGCTGACGGGCGAACAACTGCCCGAGCTGATGGAACGGCTGCGCCCCGATGATAGCCTGTCGGCAACGGTCATCAACCGCGTCGGTAAGATCGTGAAACGAAACGCCCCCTTGCCGGGCGCGTATGAGGAGGTCGGAAAAGTAATTGACAAGCAGCTGTAGGCTTCCGGGCTCAGACCTGCGCGAAAAAGCCGACCCGGAGCGGGGTCGGCCTTGCACGGTACGGACAGACTTACTTTTTTTGGTCAGGCGGGTGACAACGGCCCGGCTGGCTTAGTTGAGAACGACCCGTCGGCTGATGGTGGTAGGCTGCTCGGTAGCGTCGGTCCCCTACTCGATTTCGACCACCATTTCGATCTCCACGGCATAATTAGACGGCAACGCAGCCAGGCCTACCGCCGAGCGGGCGTGTTTGCCTTTCTCCCCAAATACGGCTACCAGCAGATCGGAGCAGCCGTTGACCACTTTAGGCTGATCGGTAAACTCGGGGGTCGAATTCACCATGCCGAGCACTTTGACCACCCGCTTTACCTTGCCGAGGTCGCCTATCTCGGCTTTGAGCGACGACAGCAGCGCGATGGCGCACAGTTTGGCGGCTTCGTAGCCCTGTTCCGTGGCCAGGTCTTTACCGAGTTTGCCCGTTATGCCCGTGCCGTCGGGCCGGTTCGAGACGTGGCCCGAGAGAAATACCAGATTGCCGGTGCGTACCGCTTTGATGTAATTGGCCAGTGATTTGGCAGGCGGAGCCAGCTCGATACCCAGGCTTTTGAGTTTGGCCTCCGCCGACTGAGCCCGTAGCTGACCAACCAGCAGAAACAGGCAGATGCCCAGTGAAGTAATGCTTTTTTTCATGCGTGGCGCATTTCGTTCATGACCTGTTGAATAACATCGACCCATTTTTCGGTATACTCCCGTTTTGGGGTTGTGTCCCAGTTGCCTACCAGCCCATTGCCGCCCAGGTAGATTCCATCTTTGCGGGAGATGATGTTAGCCCCCGGCACGTTCAGTTTGTAGGTTACTTCGCTCTGCGGGATCAAACACGCCAGCTGGCCCGATACGGGGGTCAGCTCCTCATCGTTGAAAATAGCTTTGGCACCCAGCCCCATGCAGTTGACCACGCAGGTCTCGGGCAGGGCGTCGATATCCTCGAGGGTTTTGATCTCCCGAATGGTCAGCTTACCCCCCAGCATCATGAACGTACTCAGCTGATAGTGCAGGTAACTCGGGATGTTGAACATCATGTTTGAGCGCCACGTGACATACGGAGCGCCGAACGGATGCTGCCGGCGACTCAGCGTTTGCCGTTCCGGCACCAGCCCGTCGAGATGAAACACCTCTCCCCCCAGCGACGGGTCGGACTGGCCCGTTGGTGGCTGATGGCTGACGTTGTATTCATCGACCCAGGCCGCGATGTCGTTCATGCCGAGCAAAAACTGAAAGGTCCGGAACGAGTAGCGGGTAGCCGCTTCCCACTGCTGCCGAAACGCGGCCGTCGCCACCTTAGGATCACACACGCGCGAAGCCGGTGACCAGGTTCCTGTGGCTAAGCTGCTCGTGACGTTGGGGGGCAGGTCTTTGGTATAGATTGTGACTTCGCACCCTTTTTCCTGCAACAGCCGGGCCGTGGCCAGTCCGACCGTGCCGCTACCCAGCAGCGCTACTTTTTTCACGCCCGTTACCAGCACCAGCTCCCGGGCCAGATGGCCCGTTCCCCACGAGAGCGACCAGCCACTGCCGCCATGGCCGTAATTGTGAACAATGGTTTTGTTGCCCAGCATCTCTTTTTCGATCCGGGGCCCCGACGCCCGGAACGGCCGCAGCCCGACGGTTTCCTTGACAATCCGGTCTCGGGAAAGCCTCAGCCTGGGCACCTGAAATACGGGGGGTTGCGACTTTCTGGCGCTGGGCACGCAACCGGAGGTCATGGCTACCGAACCCAGGCCTGCTGCGTACAAAAAATGCCGACGATCCATACGTACATGTTACTGAAAGTGAAGACAAAAGATGCCCTGTTAAAGCCATAGCTAAATACAGAATAAAACCAAGACTATCAAGGCTTTAAACAAAATAAAACAGCTTCATTATGAATTTTCACAAACTATAAATCTGCATTTATAGATAAAATAAGAATAATCATACTGTCGCTTCTTCTAGTTTGGCAATGTCCTTCACTATCCCGTAACGGCGGCCCGGTCGGGTACAGATACCGGGACTGTAGAGTCTGCCGGTCGTAGCCGCTGCCGGATTATCCCGTTGGCCGGAGTTTGCGCTGGATGGCCGGTTTCAGCGTGTCCAGCTTTTTGAGCTGCTCGGCCAGGCTCTTCGACAGCGCGTTGTACTGCTCGCCCTGCTGCTGAGTCGGCTTCGAATCGTCGGACTCCACGAAACCGCCCAGCGCGGTGAATTTGGTATTCAGCCGAACGGGGTGATTGGTCAGATCCTGGGTGGCTTTCGCTTTAGACTGGTAGAGCTCGTCTTCGATCCGGAGCAGCTGGTCTTTGAGTTCTTTCACCGCCTGATCATTCGTCGACTGGTAGGTGCTGTCGAGTTGCTGCCGCATCTGCCGGATCGACAAGACCCCTTTCCGAAGTTCGTTGAGCCGCTCCCGAATCTTGATGAGCAGATCGAACTGCTGCCTGAACTCCTCGGGGGTTGTTTCAATGCGGGGGTCTTTTACAATCTCAAAATCCTGGGTGTAGGTTTTACCGTCGACCGTTAGCTGTACTTTATAGGTGCCCGGCATGGCCAGCGGCCCCCGCGCCCGACCGTGGGTAACCGAGTTAGGGAGCGCGATGGGATCGGGATAGCGCATGTCTTCCCAAACAAAGGCATTGCCGCCAGCCGAAGCCGGCAAACTGATTTCCCGCCGGGCGGGGGGTGCAGGCTGCCGCATCTCAGCCACCCCCGCCGAATCTTTGCGACCCGTTGCCGATGCTGACCGGGGCGCTGTAGCAACGGCCGCGCTGCTCCTGAACGACTTGATCACCTGCCCGCTGGCGTCCAGAAAAGTCAGCGAAATCGGGGTTTTAGGCGTCTCAGCCAGGTAATAAACAACGCGGACGCCATTGGGCGGATTTTTGCCCAGCTCCGTATCGCCATTCGGTACGGGTTTTATGGCCGGGTCCATACCAGCCTTGAACCGGACGGTTGGGCGGGGTTTGAACAGATGCACAGCCGACTTCCGTACCGCATCGGTGAGCTGGTGCAGGGGCGTCAGGTCGTCCAGAATCCAGAACGACCGGCCGTGGGTAGCCGCTACCAGATCGTTATCTTGAATGGCCAGATCATGGATCGGAACCAGCGGCAGATTGAGCTGCATCGACTGCCAGTTGCCGCCATCGTTGAATGAGACATACAGCCCCTTTTCGCCCCCGGCGTAGAGGAGGCCCTTGCGCCGAGGATCTTCGCGGATCACCCGCATATAATCATCGTCGGGAATGCCCTGCGTGATTTTGGTCCAGGTTTTTCCGTAATCGCTGGTTTTGTAGAGATAAGGCCGGTAGTCATCCTGTTTGTATTTGAGGGCGGCAACGTAGGCGGTTCCCGGACTGTGGGGCGACGCGTCGATGATGCTGATCCGGGCAAAGGCGGGCATGTCGCGGGGGGTGACGTTTTTCCAGCTTTTGCCATTATCGAGCGACAGTTGCACGTAGCCATCGTCTGACCCTGTCCATAGCACCCCGGGCTTCACCGGCGACTCGGCCATGGCGAAAATGGTCCCGTACCACTCGACCCCGGTATTATCGCGCTTGATAGGGCCCCAGTCCTTACCGATCGACTGATCGTCGAGTGTGGGCGTTTTTTCGAGGGTGGCCGGGTCGGAGCGGGACAGGTTGGGGCTGATCACCTGCCAGCTCGCGCCCTGATCGGTTGAGCGGTGTACGTACTGCGAAGTAGCATATAGCACTTTCGGATTATGGGGCGACACCATAACGGGGTAGGTCCACTGAAAGCGGTAGGCCAGATCGGCCGAGCCGTAGCCGTACATATCGTCCGGTATGACTGACACGTCTTTGAGCTGGTTGGTTTTCAGGTTGAGCCGGGTCAGCCAGTGGTGGTTAGCCGCAAAAATTACGGTGGGGTCGTTTTTGTCAAACGCTATATAACCCGATTCGCCCCCGCCCACATCGTAGTTCTGATCCGGGTAGATGGCGCCGTAGTCGGACCGGCTGGGGATCGAAATGGTGGAGTTATCCTGCTGGGCGCCGTAGATACGGTACGGAAATTTGTTGTCCGTAATGACGTGGTACATCTGGGCCGTGGGCTGGTTATAGATGGTCGACCAGGATTTGCCGCCGTCGTAGGTCAGCGTGCCGCCCCCGTCGTTAGCCTGTACCATCCGGTTGGTATCGGTCGGGTCGATCCAGAGCTGGTGGTTGTCGCCATGAGGTGTATCGACGCGTTTGTACGACTTGCCGCCATCGGTCGACTTCCACATATTGATATTTAGCACCCAGATCGTTTCGCTGTTTTTCGGGTCGGCGGTCAGGTGGTGGTAGTACCAGGGCCGCTGAAACAGATCGGCAAACTGGCTGACCAGCTGCCAGGTCGCGCCGGCATCGTCGGTCCGGTAAACGCCGGTCTGTTCGTTTTCCGCTTCGATAATAGCCCAGATCCGGTTCGGTTTCGAGGGCGACAGCGCCAGCCCGATACGGCCCCGGTTCGTGCCGGTCGGTAAGCCGGTATTGCGGGTAATGTCGGTCCAGGTGGTGCCACCATCGGTCGACTTATGAATACCGGCCCCCGGCCCCGCGCTGCGAACACCCCATGGAAACCGCCGAAACTCGAAGGTGGACGCATACAGGGTTTTCGGATTGGTGGGGTCGATGGTCAGGTCGATGGCGCCTACATTGGGGTTTTTGTAAAGTACCTTTTTCCAGGTTTTGCCACCATCCTGGGTGCGGAAAACGCCCCGCTCTTCGTTGGGTCCGAAGGCGTGGCCGAGCGCGGCTACGTAGACGATGTCGGGGTTGGTCGGGTCGATCAGTACCGAGCCGATGTGCTGGGTATCGGTCAGGCCGACATGGGTCCAGGTTTTGCCCGCGTCGGTCGACTTATACACGCCATCGCCGGGCGCCAGGTTGCCCCGCAGCGTATGCTCGCCCATACCAACGTATATGATATTCGGGTTTGACGGGGCTACCGCAATGGCCCCCACCGACCCCATCCGAAAGAAACCGTCGGATATGTTCTGCCAGGTGATGCCGCCATTTTCGGTTTTCCAGACGCCACCGCCTGTTGTACCCATGTAGGCCACCAGCCGCTCGGTCGGATGCCCCGCCACGGCTACCGATCGACCACCCCGAAAAGGGCCAACCAGCCGCCATTGCATGGCTTTCATGACCGAAGCGGCCATGGTTGCAGATGCTGGCTGGTCAGGAACCGACTGAGCAGACGCCGGACGATGAACGCTAACCAGCAAGGAAATGAGGATGTGAACCAGGAGAAGTCGACGCATAGGGAAAGACAGAAAAGTATGGCTGAGCGTATCAGTATGATAAAGGCATGGCGTGGCAGGATCAGCCAGCGCGTGAAACCTTACCGGTCTACAATGCTACAAAAAGCAATTTTAACATTATTCTGTCTACATAAAATTTTTCAAAACATATATCTAATTATAAACATTTCTACAATACATTATATTGATTTTAGGCAAATTTTAACTAGTCACGGCCTTTCATCAATCGGGAGATTTTCCCTGCGAGAATTCTACAGGAGCGTATTACGACCCTACGGGGCTTTATCGGTGGAGAGCACCCAGCGTTTCTACGAACAGCTCACCCCGCCGGGGTTTGTTATTCGCCCACGAATCACCTGATTTACCCCATCAAGTCCCGGTAGGGGCGGTATGTCACTAGAAAATATCCGCCTGATCTTACATCTGGCCCCGCTGGGACCGGGGTATCAGAACCAGCCGCAACGAAAACACCTGACAACCCGTTGCCATGTCTTCGATACACGGCTCACCCCCGAAAACGGCTGTTTATCTGGCAACAAAAACCCCTGAAACGTCTACAGCAAGACGTTTCAGGGGTTAGGCTAAGCAGGGTATCTGTGCCTACAGGCCGTGCGTATCGAGCAGGTATACAAGAGCCGCCATCGAAGCAGCGCCCAGCTCCAGCTCCCGCTTACTGACGGTTTCGAAGGTATCGACCGACGCGTGGTGATAATCGAAGTAGCGCTGTGAGTCGGGCTTAAAGCCGAACAACACCGTACCGAGCTGCGCCAGCGGGCCAATGTCGGCACCACCGCTACCGGCGCCAATCTCGGCCAGGCCATAGGGAGCCAGCAGCGGTTTCCAGGGGTCTACTTTGGCGCGCTGGGCGGGCGTACCGACAATACCGAATCCGCGCGGGGTAAAGCCACCATTGTCGGACTCGACGGCCGCTATATGCTTTTCGTTGTTCTGCTTCGCCAGATCGGCGTACTTGACACCGCCCCGCAGCCCGTTCTCTTCGTTCATGAACATAACCGCCCGGATTGTCCGCTTTGGTTTGTAGCCCAGCGCTTTCATTACCCGCAGCACTTCAATGGCCTGTACGCAGCCCGAACCGTCGTCATGCGCCCCTTCGGCCAGGTCCCAGGAGTCGAGGTGGCCGCCCACGACGATGATTTCGTCGGGTTTCTCGCTACCGCGCAGTTCGCCCACCACGTTATAGGATTTGGCATCGGGCAGCGACTCGCAGTTCTGTTTGAAATAGAACGTCAGACCCGGGTTTTCTTTGAGCGATTTACTGAGCAGGTCGGCCCCGTTGGTGCTGATGGCCGCCGTCGGAATCAGGGGAACACCGGTTGCGTAGCGCATACCGCCCGTATGGGGGCTATCGTCGGCGTTGCTGGCCATCGACCGTACAATAGCACCCACCGCGCCCAGTTTGGCCGCTTCGGTAGCCCCGTTAGCGCGTTGCTCAACCGCCCCGCTGTAGGCTTCGAAAGTGTTGATTTTGGTCGGATCCATGGGCCGGTTGAAGAACACGATCTTGCCTTTGACCTTTTCAGGGCCGAGCGCCCGCAGTTCGGGGAAGCTTTTGACCTCAATAACCCCCGCTTCGACTCCCTTGGGGCTGGTAGCGACCGAGCCACCCAGCGCAGCAATGGGAACCGTTGTTTTCTTTGACCCGATGCGGAAGTAGGCTTCTTCTTTAGCGCCCCGTACCCAGTGCGGCACCATCACTTCCTGCAAAAATACCCGATCAAAACCCTGCTGCTCCATCAGCTGTTTGGTCCAGTCGACGGCTTTCTGCGCCCCGGTCGAGCCACTCAGGCGGGGGCCAATCTGTTTGGTCAGGTGCCGCAGCCATTCGTAGGATTTGCCGTGGGCCAGGGTTTCGTTGTAAATAGATCGGATGGCAACCGAGTCGGCGTTTTGCGCCTGGACAGTAGCCACAACGAGACTAAAGAGAAGCGTAATTGTTTTTTTCATAGCAGGTCGATTCTGGGAGTAAGGGAGCAATATACGCAAATCGGTACTTTTGTACGGTTCATCACACATGGCTGGTTTATGACGCAGGCTCCTTCATCTCAACTTATTCGGATTGCCCGCCCCGGCACCGACAACTCCAGCCACTCGAAAGCGCAGCGGGAGTTTAACCGGCTCACCGAGACCATCAGCACCCTCGAAGCCGAGATCGCTACCCTCCGGACATCGGCTCATACGCTGCAGCAACGCCTGCGGGCCGAATACCTGCCGCTGCTGCACAGCTACAACCAGCAGCGGGCCGAGCTGGTCCGGCTGTTCGACCGGGCCTGCGACCGCCCCGAAACTACCCGATCGGAACGGCGTAAACTGATCGACCAGATCATAACCCTGGCCGACGAACTCGTGAATGAACACGGTCTGGACGACCTCCGCCCCCTGCTCGACAAATACGACCCGGGTAACAGGAACACCGACGATGACATCTCAACCGAATCGGAACCGGCCCAGCCAGCCGAAGAGCCGTCTGCCGGCCCACCGCCCGGCGACCCAGCGAACCAGAAAGCGAAATCGGCCAAAAAGCAGGCCCGCGACGCCAAACGCCAGCTCGACGAACGAAACAGCACCAAAGCCGTTCGGACGCTGTATATGGATCTGGTAAAAACGTTTCACCCCGACCGCGAGCCCGACGAAGCCGAGAAGGAGCGCAAGACCACTATCATGCAACGGGTAACGGAGGCCTACGAGAAAAGCGACCTCATGGCCCTGCTCCGGCTCCAGCTGGAGTTCAACCGCATCGATCAGCAGCAGCTCGACACGCTCGTCGATGAGCAGCTTCGGTACTACAACCGCATTCTCAAACAGCAGGCCGACGAGCTGAACGATGAACTGGCCCGGATCAGGAGCCAGCTGGCGTCTATCTTCGGCAAGCCCGCCGTTCTGCTCAACTCGACGCTGAATCTGGAATACAGCCTCGCCAGCGACATTCGCGCCTTGAAACGGGCCCTCAAAACTGTAAAGAGCGATCTGAAAGCCCTGCGCGACCCGGCGGTCCTCAGCCTCTGGCTCAACGCGTATCAACGGTAGTAGCCTGTACTTTTCCAGACTCGTTGTACGTCTCAGTTGTGCTTTTATACATAATGAACTGCCATACATCCACCTGTAACTACAATGATTGAAATCCGTAAGGCCATCGCTGATGATCAGGAAGCCATCTGGCTCATCATCAAAGAGGTAATAGCCACAGGCGACACCTACTGCTTTGCGCCCAATTCGTCGAGAGAAACGATGCTGGCCTACTGGTGTGGCTCCGACAAGCATACGTACGTAGCCGTTGTTGATGGTAACGTGGCAGGAACGTTCATCCTGAAAGACAATCAGGTAGATCTGGGCTCACACATAGCCAATGCCTCCTACATGGTCTCTTCCGGGCATGAGGGTCGGGGTATAGGCCATCAGCTGGGAACCTACTCCATTCAGGAAGCCCAACGACTGGGATACAGAGCGCTCCAGTTCAATATAGTTGTCAAGAGCAACGAGCGGGCTGTTCGGCTATGGAAAAAACTCGGATTTGCCATCATCGGCGAGATTCCGGAGGCATTTAACCACGCGCAACGGGGCTACACGAATGCCTATATCATGTATCGAAAGCTGTAGTGTAGCATCGGGGTGGCCAGGGCAGCATCGCTTGCCTTAGCTTAATCAGTATACCTTTAGGGATACTATACTTATACGGATGCCTAAACCGTCGACACGCCACATGACCCAGCCAGAAACAAGCCACCTGCTACACACAACCGTCTCCGACGCGCCGGTACGGGTTACGGCCATCGACCTGCTGCGGGCCGTAACCATGGTCCTGATGATTTTCGTCAACGATCTGTGGTCGCTGACGGCTATTCCGGCCTGGCTTGAACACGTACCTCAGGGCGTTGACGGCATTGGCCTGGCCGATACCGTTTTTCCGGCCTTTCTGTTCATCGTCGGCATGTCGCTGCCGTATGCCGTCGATGCCCGGCGTAAGAAAGGCAGTAGCGACAGGGCGCTGGTTGGTCACGTGATCAGCCGGTCGGTGGCGCTGCTGGTTATGGGTGTCTTTCTGGTCAACGGTGAGTCGATCAACGAAGCCGCCACGGGATTGCAGCGGGTGGTCTGGAATACGCTGTCGTGTCTGTCGTTCATCCTGATCTGGAACGCCTATCCCAAAACCTGGCCGGCCTGGGCAGCCAGTCTTGGCAAAGTAACCGGTATTGGCTGTCTGCTGGTGCTGGCCTTCGTATACCGGGGTGGTGACGCGGAGCTGAGCCGGTTCGAAACCCACTGGTGGGGCATTCTGGGGCTCATTGGCTGGTCGTATCTGGCCGCGGCTCTGGTTACGGTTTTCGCTCATGACCAGCTGCCCGTTCTGATACTGGCCTGGGTCGGTTTTGCCCTGCTGAGTATGGCCGACCACGCGGGTCTGCTGCCCGACCTGGTCCGGACCATTCCCGGTGCTATCAGCGGAGGCACGCTGGTTGGCCTTACCATGGGGGGCGTGGTAGCCGCAACGCTCTTTCGGCGGTACCATAGCCAGGCCGACATCAACCGGATGACGCTGATTTTTCTGCTGATCTCGGCGGGGCTAATCGCCCTCTCGGTATACACCCGGCCTTTCTGGGGGCTGAGCAAGCTGGGCGCTACGCCCGCCTGGCTGTTTCTGTGCAGTGCGTTTACGCTGCTGGCCTTCACGGCGATCTACTGGCTCGCCGATGTGGGCAAAAAAGCCCGTTGGTTTACCCTGATCAAACCCGCCGGCACCGACACCTTACTTTGCTATCTCCTGCCGTATTTCGCCTACGCCTTCACGACGGTACTGGCTATTCATCTGCCTGACGGGCTGCTGATCGGGGGCGTCGGTCTGCTCAAGTCCCTGTTGTTTGCCATCCTCTGCGCCTGGGTAACAGGCCGGTTAAACAAGGCAGGCATACGGCTGAAGCTGTAACAGAGAGGCTCCTGTGCCGGCCAGCCGCAACGGCAGAGTCCGATAGAGTGGCCGGGCAGCCGACCGGGTCTGTTATCATATTATTAACCCATCCGTTCTGGCGGTCTTTGTTCGTAGTTTAGTTGCTCCATTACCGCCGGAGCAGCCTGGTTGCGTTCTGGCGGGAGCAACGAACCAGTTTCTATGAACGGCTCAACGGTACAGCAATATTTACTCAGTCAGGCCCATGCGTTCAACCAGGTACGCATCCGGACCTTCGACAAAGGGGCGTTCGTTTACCAGCCCGGCGATCCGCAAACCCATATTCACCTGATCGATAAGGGCGTCGTGAAAATTGGCAGCTACTCGACCGAGGGCGAGCGGGTTACCTACGATGTGCTACAACCCGGCGAGTTTTTCGGCGATCTGAACTACCTCGGCAACGGTATCGAGTTCTTCGAATTTGCCAAGGCCCTGACCCGGCTGGTAGTCGTATCGATCGATACGGTTTATTTCAGGCACCTGATTATCCACGACCCCTTCATGTCGGACTGGTTCAACGCCAGCGTGGTTCGGCGGTGGTGGAAAGCCGAAACCCGCCTGCTTCACATGACCCGTGGCGATATTGAAACTCGCCTGGCCAACCTCCGCCGGGAATACAGCAAACCCGTGGCTTATGGCGAACCGAAAAACCCGGACGTCTTCAGCCTGTTATCGCTCCAGGACCTGGCCGACCTCACCGGCACGACCCGCCAGACCATGTCGAGAAAGCTGAAAGAGTTGGCCGAACCGGTGGCGGTTTATTAACATTTCTGTTCGTGTATGAAGCCAGTATGAACAGTTGAAAAGGCGTTAACTTTTAACATACTCCTCCCGACGGGCTGCCTGACTTTTGCGAGTCAGTACTAACCAGCAACGCTCGTCATGAGGAAACATCTAACGTATTTATTCAGCCTTGTCCTATGTAGTTTACTAGCGTGCCTTACCAGCGCGACGTACGGACAAACGACCGATGCCAGCATTACTGGCTTGATCAAAGCGGCCGATGGGCAACCCCTGCCCGGCGCCACCATTACCGCCCGCAACGAATCGACCGGATTCAAGACCAGCACCGTGTCGAACGTCGACGGTCGGTTCATCATCCGGCAAACGCCCCTTGGCGGTCCCTATACCCTTACCGTTTCGTACGTTGGCTTCGCTAACCAGTCCCGCACCGGCTACCGCATCAACCAGGGCGACCAGCTCACGGTAAATTTTGACCTGACCGAAAACGCCAGCGAGCTCCAGGAAATCCGCGTTACCGAAAACGCCCTCAAAAACCGCGTCGACCGGCTCGGCGCCACCACCGCCATAACGGCCGATAACATTGCCAAACTACCCGTCAACAACCGGAGTTTTACCAACCTGCTGGCCCTGTCGCCCCTGAGTAACGGCGGTAGTGTGGGCGGTCAGCTTCCGTCGTCGACCAACTACCTCATCGACGGGGCCAGTGCCCGCAACAACCTGACCAGCGGGGCGCTCGGCAGCGGACCGTATTCGCTCTCGCTCGAAGCCATTCGCGAGTTCGAGATCAGCACCAACGACTACGACGTCACCAAAGGACGCCAGGGGGGCGGGTCGGTCAGCGTGGTTACCAAATCGGGTACGAATACCGTTACAGGAACCGCGTTTACCTATTACAACGCCGACGGCCTGTCGAGCCCGCGCGACATCCGGGGCAACGTGCGCACGGTCGATTTTTCGCGCTTCCAGTACGGCTTCAGCCTCGGTGGTCCGATCATCAAAGACAAGCTTCACTATTTTGTGGCGCTGGACCGGCAAACCGAGTCGGCCCCGTTCTACATTGCCGACATCCGGACCGACGCAGATGCCATTGCCCTCGGTATCAGCAAGGCCGTTCTGGACAGTGTTATTACGATTGGTCGCGAGAAATACGGCCTGAGCAACACCCAGCAGGTAGGCGAGTTTAACCGGCAAACGGTAGCCAATACGCTCTTTACCCGGCTCGACTGGCAGATCAACCCCAAGAACGTACTGACGATCCGGAACAACTTCAGCAACTGGAACAACCCCAACAGCAATAACGACAACTCGGCCATCAACCTGTTCGAGGTATACGGCAGCTTCAAATCGCTGGAAAACAGCACCCTCGTATCGCTCCGCTCGACCCTGAAACCGACGCTGATCAACGAACTGAAAGTACAGTACCAGCATGCCACCCGGAACTACGAAGCCAACAGCCTGCTGCCATCGGCCAACATTCCGCGGGCCATCGTGACGGTACGGTCGCTGCTGCCCAACAACCGCACGGCCACAACCTCGGTGCAGCTGGGCGGACAGCGGTTCACCCCGGAGCGGAACATGGAAAACCAGATTCAGCTGGCCAACACCCTCTATTGGAACAAAGGCCGGTATAACTTCGCCTTCGGTACCGACAATACGCTGACCTATCTGGACACGTATATCTCGAACGAGCAGAACGGGCGGTTCATTTTCAACAGCCTGAGTGAGTTCAACAACCTGAATCCGTCGCGATACGCCCGCGAAGTACCCACCAACGGCATTCCGTCGGTGCAGCAGTACGTGCTGAACGCATCGCTGTTCGGGCAGGTGCAGTTCAACCCGCACCCCGACGTGGCCGTACAGGCGGGTCTGCGCTGGGACATGACCAGCTACCTGACCAAGGGCGATTACAACCCGGTGGTGGAGCGGGAACTGGGGCTGCGCACCGACGCCAACCCGACCGACTGGAACAATATTCAGCCGCGGTTTCAGCTGACCTGGAACCCGGGCAACAAAAACCGCGATATTCTCCGGATTGGCGGTGGGGCTTTCTCGGCCTACGTGATCAACTACGCCCAGGTCAACAACATCCAGAATACCGGTACCAAAGTAGCGGCCATCGACGTAACGCGGCCGGCTAACCCGAGCCTGCCCAACCCCGTACCGCGCCCCGACTTCGTCTCGTACCGGCGCGACCCCAACACCGCGCCGGGCGTACCATCGGGCACCAGCGTCGTTTCGACCATTAACCTCAACGACCCCAACTTCCAGGTGCCGACGATCTACAAAGCCAATATTTCGTACAGCCGTTTTCTGGGCGATAACGTTCGCCTAGGCGCCAACCTGCTCTATACGCGCACGGTCAACAACTACGTATATATCGATCAGAACCTGGTCGATCAGCCCGCCTTTACCCTGAGCAACGAAGCCAACCGGGCGGTGTTCGTGCCGGCCAGCAGCATTGCGCCCAACAGCGGCCAGACCAACAACGTGCTGGGCCGGAAGACGCAGGCCGTGGGCCGTACGCTCATGCTCACCAACGGGGCCAAACTGCAGACCCTCTCGCTGGTACTCGACGGTGAAATCCGGCTGCCGCGCGATGGGTCGCTGGCATTCAGCTACACCTGGAACGATGCCCGCGACAACACTTCCTACAACGGCAACGTAGCCAATACGTCTACCTTCCGGCCGGTCAAGAGCGACCCGCGCAGCCTGGACGAGATCAATTACTCCGACAACCAGTTCCGGCACAAACTCGTGGCCTACGGCTCTACCCCATCGGTGGCCGGTCTGGTGCTCAGCGTCCGGTTCACGGGTCTGGGTGGCACGCGCTACTCGCTGCTGGTCGACGGCGATATCAACGGCGACTTCGTAGGCGGGCCCGGCAACGACAACGATCTGGCCTTTGTCTTCAACCCGAACAGTCCGGAAGTGGCCCAGGCCGTTCGGACGTCCATGCAGCGCGTCCTCGACAACCCCGACAACCGGGCCGCCGACTACATTCGCAGCAGCCTCGGCACCATTGCCAACCGCAACGGGGGCGAAAACCCCTTCTCAGGCACGTTTGATGTGCGGCTCTCGAAGGTGTTCAAAACGTTCAGGACCCAGAAGCTGGAGCTATCGGTCGATGTGTTCAACTTCGCCAACTTCCTGGGGCAAACGCTGGATGGCGTGACGACCAAAGGCACCGAAGCCACATCGGCCCGCAACTGGGGCGGTAACTTCAACCTCAGCAACCAGACGCTGCTGGTCCCAACGGGCTTCAACCCCGCCACCCGCCAGTACACCTATCGGGTCAACGAAAACGTAGGTACAACGCAGAAAAACGGAACGCCCTACTCGGTACAACTCGGCGCCCGGTATTCGTTCTAAGCTGGCTCAGGCTGGTTCCGAAAAGCCATTGGTCGACAGGCCGATGGCTTTTTTTTCGGGCTTTGCCGGCTGCCGGATCTCCGCGATCATCACCGCCAGTACGAGGGTGTATTCGAGCGCCGTGAGCCAGAGGTTCTCCTGATAGGCCGGGGTTCGGTAGGTATGATACGACAGCGGCACCAGCGCCGACCAGACCAGCGGATACCGGAACCGGGTAAAGACCGCAGCCGCCACCAGCGAGGCCAGATACCACGGATGCACGGTGGTGGCGAAGGCAAAATAAAGCGTCAGTGAGGCCAGCAGCTGGCTCGCTACGGGCACCCGGCGCCAGGCAAACGCAATCCAGAGCAGGCTAAACGTGGTGGTGACAGACAGCCAGGCCCCGATCAACCCGATGGCGTTGTAGCCCCTGATCCAGTACCCGATGGCCCGCAGCACGTAATACACACTGGCGTTGAACTCAAATTTCTGGAAGTAGAGATTGATACTCGAAAACACATTCCGGGCCAGATCGAGGCTGGCGAAGGGCGCAAACAGAAGGGCGGTAAACAAGCCCGTCAGCAGAGCGTAGCGCAGGCCCCGCTGCCAGCCCAGCCAGCGAACGGCGAGCGGGATCAGCAGCAACGGCAGGAGTTTGGTAGCCACCGCCAGCGCCAGCGCCCCCGCCGACATAACCCACCGATCCTGCACCAGCCACCAGACCGCCAGCAGAACCAGAAAGATCATAACGGCTTCGACGTGCAGGTTGCCGGTCAGCTCCAGAATAACGAGCGGGTTGAGGCCGTACAGCAGCGCCAGATTGGGCGGGTAACCCAGCCGACGCAGCAGCGTCGCCATCAGCCACAGGGTGCCGATTTCACTCAGCAGAATCGGTAGCCGAAGCCAGATCACATTCCAGAACAGGCTATTGCCCGACAGCCAGGCCGCCACGCCGAACAACGCCTGGTTAAACGGCGGGTATACGGTAAAATAGCCGGGTGAGTTCAGCTGCCGGAATAGCGTCTCGTTCAGCCCGGCCGCGGCAGCGATGTCGGTGCCGGGCAGCGCAGCAGGCAGATAGAGGTACGGGTTGAATCCATGGGCCAGCAGCCGCCCATCCCACACGAACCGGTATACGTCGTCAGAAAGGCAGGGTATACTCAGCAGCAGGAGCAGCCGAAAACCAATAGCCGACGCGAACAGAAACCGATCGACCGGCCCCGCTGCGGCACGCCGGACAACCAGCGCATACCCCAAAAATAAGCCCGTCAGCAACCCGATCAGCAGACCGAATTCCTGACGGGGTATGGCATACGCCAGTGTCAGATAGGCCGCAGCCGAAACCACCAGCCAGCCAATACGAAGAGGAGTTACGGTCATGCGCTCACCGTCCGCAACGGCGGGGGAGCAACCGGCTGACCGACCGGACGGCGCCCCGCGTGGACGAGCGAATATACGAAGACCATCCCGAACCCGACCATCAGCATGATGTGCAGGAAGAACATCCGGAAATCCTGGACGTAGAACGCCAGCACCAGCCCGCCCAGAAAATACAGCATCAGCAGGCCTTCGGCCATGGTGAGCCAGCTCAGCTGCCGACTAACGTACTTGTTAGCCGCCCAGCTGTCGGTAGCGGCTTTGACGTTGAACTTGGGCGTGCGCACAAAGGGCGTTTTGCGACCTATATAGCCTTCAATAACCGCAATGGTATTGTGCAGCGACAAGCCCATCATCAGCGACGAATACATGGGAAAATACCAGCCCAGTTTAGCCGGACTTTCGCGCTTGAGCAGCCAGAACGGAATGCCGTAGAACGACAGCAGAATCAGCAGGTTAAACTGGAACAGATTGATGATAAAAAACACCCACTCCCACTCCGGGTGCCGACTACGGATATAGATCAGCGGTACGCTCATCACGCCCAGCACCAGAACCAGAATAAAGGTAGCGCTGCTGAACAGGTGGTAAAACGCATGAATCTTGACGGATAAGGACACGCCCGGTGTACGGAGGACCTTGACGAACAGCTTGCGGGCACACTCGGCCGCGCCCTTCATCCAGCGGTACTGCTGCGACTTCAGCGCGTTCATGGCCACCGGCAGCTCGGCGGGCGACCCAACGTCCTGCCGATATACGAATTTCCAGCCCCGCAGCTGCGCCCGGTAGCTGAGGTCGAGGTCTTCGGTCAGGGTATCGCTCTGCCAGCCACCCGCGTCGGCAATGGCTACCTTCCGCCAGACGCCCCCCGTCCCGTTGAAATTGGCTAGAAACCCACCCGCATACCGGCCGCTCTGCTCAATCGTAAAGTGGGCGTTGAGCCCAAACGCCTGCAGCTGGGTCATGAGCGAAAAGTCTTCGTTCAGGTGCTCCCAGCGCGTTTGTACGATTGCCACTTTAGGATCGGCAAAGTGCGGAACGGTTTTGAGCAGAAAATCGGGGTCGGGAACAAAGTCGGCGTCGAAGATGGCAATGAACTCGCCTTTGGCAAATTCGAGACCGTAGCCTAACGCCCCCGCCTTGAATCCTTTCCGCTCGGGTCGGCGCACGTGCTCGATGTCGAGCCCCCGCCGTTGGTATTCGGCTACCTTGGCCGCAATGATCGCCACCGTTTCGTCGGTCGAGTCGTCGAGTACCTGTATGTCGAGTTTATCGCTGGGGTAGTTAAGCTTTGCTACGGCATCGATCAGTCGCTCAACCACGTACAGTTCGTTATAGACCGGCAGCTGCACCGTTACGCGCGGCAGGCGGTCGGGCTGCGTCAGATCGGCCGACTGGATCATCTCACGCCGTTTTCGCTCCGTGCGCAGGTAGATGATGATCAGGCTTAGCTGACCGCAGTTGTAGAGAAACAACAGCATCAACGCCAGCCCGTATAGGATAAGCACCAGCACTTCCATGTTCGTTTTGATTCAGTCGTGACGTTGAGTAGGCAGGCAGAGTCGGGTGATAGGCGTGTTTCTTGTCCACATATTCGTTCAGCCCGGTTCCGTTCCCTCACCAATACTTAAATATAGTTGTAATGATCTTATAACCAGCCAGTACCGTTCCTTTCACGGTTCCCGATATTTTCGAGAAACCAATTCGTTTGCGGTAGTTGACGGGCACTTCTGTTGTTCGTAACCCCTGTTTGGCCGCTTTCAGCTGCATTTCTACCGTCCAGCCGTAGGTCGTATCCCGCATTCCCAGCGCCAGCAGACTATCGAACCGGATAGCCCGGAAGGGGCCCAGGTCCGTGTAGCGAACGCCATACAGCCAGCGCAGCAGGGTGGTTGCCAGCCAGTTGCCGAACACCTGCTGGGGTGTCATCGACCCTGACTCCCGATGCCCCAGCGCCCGCGATCCAATCACCAGATCGGCCGTGCCCGCAGCAATCGGAGCTACCACGTCCGGCATCTCGCCCGGGTAGTCGGAGTAGTCAGCATCAAGGAAAACTACAACATCTGGTTTTTGTTGCCGATTCTGAGCATAGGCGATGCCGCGCAGGCAGGCACGGCCATATCCCTGAATCGGTTCGTGCAGTACGGTGGCTCCGGCGCGGGCCGCTTCTACGGCTGTCTGATCATTGGAGTTGTTGTTAACAACGATTACTTCGTCGACCAGATGGGCCGGAATGTCACGAACCACCGAACCAACCGAGTTCTCTTCGTTAAAGGCGGGAATGATAACGACTATTCTCAAGAGCTGTTTATTCAAACGTGTACCAGGGGCGGTTTGCTGACAGGCGCGTTGAGCCGACACCGAACACCGATTAGCGCCCACATTACATCCATAAACTCTACTTCACCCAAAAAAATCCTATACTTGACCATGGAAATTTCGTTCATCGGTGCGGGCAACCTCGCCTGGCATCTGGCCCCGGCCCTCGAAAACGCGGGGCATCACATCAACGAGGTATATAGCCGACAGCTTCAGCACGCTCGCCAGCTGGTCAGTAACCTATACGACGCCCACACGCACTCCGATCTGAATTTTGCCGATAGCCCATCCGAATTGTTTGTCCTGGCCGTTCCGGACGATGCGCTCGAAACGGTCTGCTCGCGGCTGGTACTCCCCGAAAATGCGCTGGTCGTTCATACGTCGGGCAGTATGCCGCTCGATTCGCTGAGTCAGTGGCTCAGTATATACAGCGACGTTCCGGTGCGGGCGGGAGTTCTTTACGCGCTGCAGACCTTCAGCCGTGGCATTACCTTCATGCCCTTCGACGAAATTCCGCTCTGCCTGGAAGCCGCCGACACCGCCACGGAAGAAACGCTGGTTCAACTAGGCCAGCAGCTCAGCGACGTGGTCTACGTACTCACTTCCGACGAACGCCGGGTGCTGCACATGTCGGCGGTATTTGCCTGCAACTTCACCAACCATCTGCTGGCGGTGGCGCATGACCTCACCACGACCCAGGGACTGGAGTTCGATCTGCTCCGCCCGCTCATTACCGAAACTGTCAGGAAAGCCCTTGCCGCCGACAACCCCGCCGACGTGCAGACGGGTCCGGCCCGCCGGGGCGACCTGGGCACCATTGAAAGTCACCTTCAGTTACTGACCGATCAGCCCCGCCTGTCGGAGATCTATCAGGTCATGACGACCAGCATCCGACGCCGGTATGAGCCTTAATTAGCGCGTTATGACGTATTTTCGCAAAATTCTACAACCTGAGTGGAGTAATTTTTGTAATAAAGTGGTTATGCAACTAGTTGTAATTACTGGCGATATTTGTTTAGCTTACCCATCGCCGTACTAATTCTCCTGAATCTGTGTCTACCAATCATTATTTGATCCATACACTCCTGAAGCCATATCTGGCGGGTTTATCGACCGAAGCAGAGAAAAAGGAGCTGGAAAGGCTACTGGCCGAAGATCCTGATCTTGTGGCGCAGATCGAAGAGGTAGAAGCAGGTCTCGAGCACTATCTGCAAAAAAACGCGGTGCCGCCCCCGCCCAACCTCGACTCGGCCATCTGGCAGCGCATCAACGGTACGGAAATTCAAAAGCGGGAACCCCAGCAACGCACCCAGGCCCCGCCACCGGCCCCCGAACCAGCCAGATCACCCTATATCGATGTCGAGGTCAGCAATACCCACATTCAGGTACACAAACACTGGCGTACGGCCTTTATCGCGGTATTCATTCTCTCAAAGGTCTTCCTGATTCTGGGGCTCTATTACTATTTCAAGGCCAGTAGTCAGGAGCAGGAGATCGAACGGCTCAAAGCCACCGTTCAGCAAACGGCACCCGCCGGCCGGCTCCCCTGAGCGCCCTGACCAACCGGCCACCGGCTACACGCATGTGTTAAGACCCGTTTTATGAAGATTTTCAGTAGCCTGCTTCTCGCGTTTCTGCTCCCCATCACGTCTGTACTGGCGCAGTGGCAACCGCAATCGGTACAGACCGACGCCCACTTCCGGTCGGTCAGTATGGCCAGCCCCGATGTTGTCTGGCTGGGCGGTTCAAAAGGCACCTTCGTTCGCACCACAGACGGGGGCCAGACCTGGCAAACCGGTACCGTTCCCAACGCCCAGGACTGCGACTTCCGCGATGTTCAGGCTATCGATGCCCAGACGGCCTTGCTGATGAGCGCTGGTCCGGCCGAGAAAGGACAGGCCCGACTCTACAAAACGACCGATGCAGGCCAGACCTGGTCGCTGGTGTATCAGACGCAGCAGCCGGGCGTATTTTTCGACGGCCTGGATTTCTGGGACAAACAGCACGGCATCGTTTTCAGCGATCCGGTCGATAACAAATGGGTGGTTCTCACGACCGATAACGGTGGCCAGTCCTGGCAGCCGGTACCACCGGGGAACCTGCCCCTCATGCAGCCCGGCGAAGCAGCCTTTGCCGCCAGCGGTACCAGCCTGGTCGTTCAGGGCAAACGAAATGTTTGGATTGCATCAGGCGGTTCTACGAGCGGTCGTGTATTTCGGTCCAGAGACCGGGGCCGCAGCTGGACGGTTACCACTACGCCCCTGCCCGCCGGTGAGGCAACGGGCCTGTTCGGCATGCGGTTCTTCAGCGAGAAGGTAGGAGTGGTCGTAGGCGGCAATTACAAAGCAGAGAGCCAGCCCGGCCCCAACGCAGCCATCACCCGCGACGGGGGCCAGACCTGGGAGCGGCTGACCGAAACCAACCCGCCCGGCCTGAAAGAAGCCGTGGCGCTACTGCCCGGCGACCGGCTGCTGGTCGTAGGTCCGACGGGTACCAGCCTATCGGCCGATCAGGGCCAGACCTGGCAACGGCTCGATACCGAAGGGTTCCACGCCGTAGCCTGCCTGAAGGGTACCTGCTATGCCGTGGGCGCCAAAGGGAAAGTCAGCAAGCAGGTCTTTAAGTAGGACCAATGAACGGCCATCAGCGCAGCCGGTGTCTCACGATAACAGCCAGAACCGCTTCAGCCAATAAAGTATAAACCGCCGTCGTTATTCAGCCGTGTTGAACGAATAACCCCATCCGGTTTACAGTGAAAGCGGTATCCTCTCTATCAGTCCTTTTATTGAGCGTGGTCGCTGCTGGCCCGCTATTGGCCCAGTCAGCCGGCATCCTGAACCGGCCCGAAAACTTCATCTGCAACTACACCGGGCGGAGCACCAGTCCGCAGGTCGTCTGCAACCAGGCTACGGCCTCTAACGGTCACGCCGAACGCGTTGTGGACCGGATTCTCAGACCCATCGGGCTGATGCGCAACTTCAAGGTGGTAGAGTGTTCCAACACCGATAACTGTTTCGCTACGGTGCTGAAAGGGCAGCGGTTTATCGTCTACGATGCGGCTTTCATGCAGGGAATCGAAGAAGAAACCGAAACCGACTGGTCGGCCATCAGCATCATGGCCCACGAGATCGGTCATCACCTGCAGGGACATACCATCGATGGTCGGGGCGGGCAGCCGCAGAAAGAAATAGAAGCCGATAAGTTTTCGGGCTTCGTGCTGCATCAGTTGGGTGCCTCGCTGGACGAATCGGTGGTGGCCGTTCGGGCACTGGGCAACGAACACCCTACTCCCACCCACCCCGCCAAACCCGCCCGGATCGACGCCATTCGCAAGGGCTGGCTCGAAGCCGAAGCGATGTATCCCAAAAATCGACTGGCCGGCAAACCCGCCACTGCTATTGCGCCCAGGCCGGTTACCAATTCGGGCATGACCTCCCCCGTTGTGCGGCCACCGGTCGTAGCTAAAGCCCCGGCGGCTCCCGTACGTATGGCCGTCGGCTGCGTCTCGGGCGACTGTGCCGACGGGAAGGGCGTATTTGTGTACCCAACCCGCGAACGCTACGTGGGCGAGTTTGAAGAAGGCGACAAACACGGCGAAGGCACCGAATACTACCCCGACGGGAAGCTGAAATACCGGGGCAATTTCCGCGACAACCTCCGCACCGACTACGGCGTGTACTACTACCGCAACGGCGACCGGTACGAAGGCTGGTTTGCCCGCAACGTACCCAACGGCAAAGGCACCTACACCTTTGCCGACGGCGCCCGGTTCTCGGGCGTCTTCAAAAATGGGCAGCCGGTCTCAAGAGAATAACCAACGAGAAGGGGGACACGTCGATCGACGCGTCCTCCTTCTCGTTGGCTCCAGCTTCTAAAAATCCAGAATCGTCTTTTCGATAATGTCGCAGGCTTCGTGCATCTGCTCGCTGTTGATGACGAGCGGGGGCGCAAACCGGATCTTGTCGCCGTGGGTAGGTTTACAGAGCAGGCCGTTGTCCTTGAGTTTCATACAGATCTCCCAGGCCGTTTCGTCGCCGAACTGAGGACGCTCTGCCACGATGATGGCATTCAGCAGGCCTTTGCCCCGTACGGCTTTGACCAGATCGGTTTTCTGGATCAGCCCGGTCATGCGGTTCCGGAAAATCTCACCCATGGCCGCGGCATTTTCGGTCAGTTTTTCTTCCTCTACCACCTTCAGGGCTTCGATCGTTACGGCGCAGGCCAGCGGGTTGCCGCCGTACGTACTGCCGTGTTCGCCGGGTTTGATGGTCAGCATCACCTCGTCCGAAGCCAGCACCGCCGATACGGGCATGGTTCCTCCCGACAGGGCTTTACCCAGCACCAGCAGGTCGGGCTTCACGTCTTCATGATCGCAGCAGATGCGTTTACCCGTCCGGCCGATCCCTGTTTGTACTTCGTCGGCAATGAAAAGCACGTTATAGCGGGTGCAGAGGTCACGAACGCCACGCAGGTACCCTTCGTCGGGCACCAGCACCCCCGCTTCGCCCTGGATCGGCTCGACCATGAACCCGGCAATGTTCGGGTCGCTCCGGAACGCATCTTCCAGCGCATTGAGGTCGTTATACGGAACAATGATATAGCCCGGCAGCAGTGGACCGAAATCGTTGGTACTGCTCGGGTCCGTCGACGACGATATGGCGGCCAGCGTACGCCCCCAGAAATTACCGGCTGCGTAAACGGTTTTGGCCTGGTTCTGCGGAATACCTTTGACTTTATAGGCCCATTTGCGGGTCAGTTTGAGCGCTGTTTCGCCCGCTTCGGCGCCCGAGTTCATCATCAGCGCTTTGTCGTAGCCAAAGTACTCGCACAAAAAGCGGACGCAGAGGCCAGCTTTTTCGTTGTAGAAAGCCCGCGAGGTCAGCGTCAGGCGCTGCGCCTGCTCGATCAGCGTGTTGATGATACGCGGGTGGCAGTGGCCCTGGCTCACGGCACTGTAGGCCGACAGGAAATCGAAATACTGCTTTTCTTCGACATCCCAGACATAAACGCCCTTTCCCCGCGATAATACAACCGGAATGGGGTGGTAGTTGTGGGCGCCGTACTGCCACTCTAACTCAATAGCCCGGTCCGTAGCCGAGGTGGTGGGAATCAATGTATCCATACGTGTAGCCGTTAATTGTCAGCCGATTACTAAAATCAGCTGACCTATTTTGCAACCAACTGACTGAACAGTCGGTTTCCCTCAAAAATACGGCTTCTCTGACAGACGCCCAAAAGCGATGCTGCCCCACCAACCCAGAAAGAAGATCCCCGGCCTGGCCGATGAGGATTATTATTACACCCCCGAAGGCTTCGTAGTTTTTACGGAGGCTTATCATCTCAAGCGTGGCTATTGCTGCAAGAACGGCTGCCGCCACTGCCCCTATGGATATAAAAAAAAGGAGAAGTGAGTTGCAGATTATGAATAAATTAGCCAATTTTGCGCCCTCATACGGAAAACGAGTACGGTAATGGCCAGAATTTGTCAAATCACAGGAAAACGCACGCGGTCGGGAAACAACGTTTCTCACGCCAATAATAAAACGAAGCGCAAGTTCTATCCGAACCTGCAGAAGAAGCGTTTCTTCGTCGAATCAACCGGCGAGTGGGTTACGCTTCGTGTGGCTACATCGGCCATCAAGACCATCAACAAAAACGGTCTGGAAGTAACGCTCCGCAAGGCTTACCAACGCGGTACGCTGTCGCTATAAGTCGATACCATCGGCATTCACGAGCCTCTTCCGCATCGGAGGGGGCTTTTTGTGTTTGCTTCGTGTTGAGCCGATCTATGGATTCGTTGACCCCTCAGCCGCCTGATCACGAACGCAGACCCACAACCCTCAATTCATGAAACTATCCTTCGAATCACTCATCGTTTTTGAGAACGACGATTACATACTCATCAACAAACCGCCCCACGTGGCTTCGCTCGATGAGCGAACCACCGACCGGAGCGGCCAGAGTATTATCCGACTGGCAAAGGCCTATCACGCCGATGCGCAGTTGGGCCACCGGCTGGATAAAGAAACCTCGGGCATACTGGCTATCGCCAAACACCCCGATGCCTACCGGCACCTGGCCATGCAGTTTGAGCACCGCGAGGTGACTAAACGCTACCATGCCGTTGTAAACGGCGTTCATAATTTTGAGGGCATCTCGGTATACCTGCCCATCTCACCCATCAAAGACGGAACCGCCGTGCGGATTGACCGGGAGAAAGGCAAAGTAGCCGAAACCATTTTCAATACGCTGCAGGCTTACCGAACCACAACGCTCGTCGAGTGTATGCCCGTGACGGGGCGAATGCACCAGATCCGGGTCCACCTGATGTGCCTCAAAGCGCCCATCGTCAACGACCCGACCTACGGGGGAGAGCCCGTGTTTCTGTCAGACGTGAAACGGAAATTCAATTTGAAGCAGGGCACCGAAGAGCTGCCGCTGATTCAGCGGGTAGCACTCCACGCCCACTCGCTCACGTTTGCCCTGCTCGACGGTACGGAACATACCTTCGAAGCTCCCTATCCGAAAGACTTCGGCGTCCTGGTAAAACAGCTGGAGAAGTTTAACTAGTGGGCAACTCGATAGGTCGGGCACCCGGAAACTGGCAAAGTCTGGCAGACTGATTAACTTGCCAACTTACCGACTTATGCTATGTTTGTTCATACCGTATTCTTCTGGCTCAATCGCCCCGAAAGCCAGGACGACCGCACCGCCCTCCGGGCTGGTCTCGAAACGCTCAGAGAAATAAGCGACATCTCGGCTGCGTACATTGGCGCCCCGGCCGATACCCGGCGCCCTGTCATTGATCACACCTACGCCTTCTCGCTGACGTTTGTCTTCACCGACCAGGCGGCCCACGATGCCTACCAGGTTCATCCGGTTCACCTGGCGTTTGTCGACAGCTGTCGCCACCTCTGGGAACGCGTGCAGATCTACGACGCCGTTGGCTGATCACGCATAGAAAAAGGCCGGGCCAACAGAGTTGATCTGCTGGCCCGGCCTTTTTCATTACACTGCCGTCGGCTAGATCATCACTTCGATGGCCATGTCCATGTTGCCTTTAACGGCTTTGGAGTATGGACATACCGCATGAGCCGTTTCGGCCAGCTGCTGCAGCTGCTCCTTATCCATGCCGGGCGCCTTCACGACGATCTTCCCGGACAGGAACATGTTGTTGCCGTCTTTATTGAGCGAGATGCTGACTTCTACCGCGTGCTGGGGCAAAATTACTTTACGGCGCTCGGCCACAGCCATCAGCGCTCCGTTGTAGCATGAGCTGTAAGCCGCAGCGAACAGCATTTCCGGATTGGCGGCTTTTCCTTCGCCATGCATCTCGATAGGCCGGCGGACATCCAGCTCCAGAACGCCATCGAGCGATTTTACGTCGCCTTCGCGCCCGCCAACGTTGCTGACCGTAGCCGTGTATAGGGTTTCGACTTTAGATTGTGGTTCCTGGGTTGTCATACGAGCTGTTTGGTTGTTGAGCCATGAATACGTGTTGATAACCTAACCCGTAAATCGGCAAACTGTTAGCCGCCCGCCCGAGACAGCAATTATCAGTTATTTTGAACTACCTTTGTTTAAAGGACTTATTCGCGATAAAGCCGCAATAGAACCAACCAAGCCGCGTTTTTAGAGATACGCACGATAAGGTACCGACCAGCATGAATCCACTAATCAACGTATATCGCAACCGATCGGTCAGAGGATGGGCCATCGGGCTGGGGCTGCTGATGAGTATCGGGCTGCTGCCAGCGTCAGCCCAGCGAAAGCGTGCCGAAACCAAAGCCGATACCAGCCTCGCCAAAGCCAGCTCCACCACAACCGTTCGGATGGAAGAGGAAACGCTGTTTGCCGACGGCATGCGTTTTCTGATGACCGACGAGCCGTCAAAAGCCGTTACGCAGTTTGGCAAGGTACTCCAGAAAAACCCCGGTAACGCAGCCGCCCAGTACGCTACGGCCAGCGCCCTGATGAAGATGGGCAAAACGGCGGAAGCCATCCCCTTCGCCACCAAAGCCCACTCGCTCGACGCCGGTAATAAGTTCTACGCCCTGGTACTGGCCGAACTCTACGTGAAGCAGAAGCGGTACAGCGAAGCCGAAGAACTCTACGAAGTGCTCGTTAAAAAAGGAGCCGAAAACGCCGAATATGGCGTCGAGCTGGCCGCGATCTACCTCTTCGACGACAAACCCGACAAAGCGCTCGAAGCCTACGAACGGGTTGAACGCGAGCTGGGCATGAACGAAGAGATTACCCGCCAGAAGCAGCGCATCTACCTCAAACAGAACAAAATTGACAAGGCCGTCGAAGAAGCCGAAAAACTGGTGCAGTCAGAACCCGGCGACCCGGAATACCTGCTCGAAGGCGCCGAACTGCTCATTGCCAACGACCGCTCCGATCAGGCCATTACCTGGATTGACCGCGCGCTCAAGCTAAATGCCGACCTGCCCCAGGCGCACGTGCTGCTGGCCGATATCTACCGCAAAAAAGGGGATATGAACCGGGTTACGCAGGAGCTTAACCAGGTGTTTGCCAACCCGAATCTGGAAGCCGGCCTGAAAGCCCGGATCCTGTCCAGCTACGTGGGCCTGACCGGCGAGAACACCCCTGCTCAGCAGGATGCGCTCAAAATGGCTCAGGATCTGGCCAAATCGAACCCCAAAGACCCCAAGTCACAGATTATGGTAGCCGATCTGCTCATGCAGCAGGGCAAGAAAGCCGAAGCCCGCGACGCCTACGCCCGGGCGGCCCGGCTCGACGGCTCGGTCTACGAAGTATGGGGGTCGCTGCTGCAGCTCGACGGCGAACTTAACCAGGTCGATAGTTTGCTGGTTCACTCCGAGCAGGCGCTGGAGGTCTTCCCAACGCAGGGCCTCTTCTGGTACTCCAACGGCTCCGCAAACCTGTACAAACGGCGTTATCAGCAGGCCGTCGATGCCCTCGAAGAAAGTCAGAAGCTACTGGCAGCCACCACCAACAACGAGCTGAAACGCGGTATTCAGGCCCAGCTGGGCGACGCCTACAACGGCCTGGGCGATCACGCCAGGTCTGACGAAGCCTACGAAGCCGTGCTTAAAGTCGACCCGCTCAACGACCACGTCCTCAACAATTACAGCTACTTTCTGTCGCTGCGCAAGGCTAACCTGCCCCGCGCGCTGCAACTGGCCCAGAAGCTGGTCGAACGTCATCCTACCAACGCTACCTATCTGGATACCTACGCCTGGGTTTTATACGTGTCGAAAGACTACGCCAAAGCACGCCAGTATCTCGAAAAAGCCCTGGCCGATCCGGCTGGTGTAAGCGGGACCATTATTGAACATTACGGCGATGTGCTGTACCAGCTTGGCGAACGCACACAGGCCGCCGAGCAATGGAAGCGAGCCAAAGCCAAAGGCGGCACCGGCCCCGAACTGGATAAGAAGATTACTACCGGCACGCTGTAAAACGGCCTGTTGTAAAAGCCGGTTTCTGATCGTTGCTTTGTCAGCATGGGCGGCAGACCGCCCGGCTTCTTACCCGTCGGAGCCCGAACGGACCGCTTACCGAAACGCGCATAAATGAATAGATACCTGTTGTTTGCTCTCTTACTGAGCATTTTACTCCATACAGAAGGCTGCCGACGCCGAAACCTGCCGGGCTCAGCTCCGTCCCCCACCGTCGGGACCACTACCCCGACGACCCGGTCCGATTCGGCAACGGCTCAGCGTCCGGCACCAGTGGCACCTGATACAGTAACGACCGCCCCCCCCGCCCGGCCCGGTATCGAAGAAGCCCGGACCAACGTGGCCGAAATCGACTTCCGGTATCTGACGGCCCGCTCCAAGATATCGTTTAAAAGCCCCCAGCAGGATATCGACAATGCCAACATCAACCTGCGGGTTCGCAAAGACAGCCTGATCTGGTTGTCGGTCAGTAAACTGGGTATCGAAGCCGTTCGGGGCCTGATCACCCGCGACTCCATCATTATTGTCGATAAGATTCACGGCGAGTACTCGGTCTACGATTTTCCGACGCTGAGCCGGCAGTTTAACTTTGCCATGAACTTCCAGCTCTTGCAGGCGCTCATAGTCGGCAATTTACCCTTGCCCAAGCGCCCGGCTCAGAAAATCAAGAACGAGCGCGATTACCTGCTACTGCGGCAGAGTGAGGGTAAAGTGCTGGTAGAAAATTACATCGGCGAGGAGGATCGAAAGCTGAAAAAACTGATGGTTACCGAGCAGCCTACCAAGAATACACTGCGGCTCGACTACGAAGATTTCACATCGCTCAACAACTTCCTGTTTCCGTATACCAGCCTCGTTACGCTCGATTACCAATCGAAAACCGACGGCCAGTTTTACCAGACGCTGCTGCGGATCAAGCACAGCAAGGTTGAACTGATCGAGAAAACCCCTGGGTTTCCATTTACCATTCCGGCCAGCTATAAAAGGCGGCCATAAACAAGTTTTTCGGCGCCCCTGCCCGGTCTATGGCCACGCCTTATGCCGATGTATGACCGCCGAAAATTGACAACTGAATTTTTGTTTATGCGTATCCCGCTCCTGTTCCTCTCTCTTCGTTGGCTGCTGGTCGGTTCGTTGCTGCTGCTTGGTCTGATGCAGCCGCCAGCGGCTATTGCCCAGCAAACACAGCGCAGCCGGCAGGCGCTGGAGAAAGAGAAAAAGCAGAATATCGAGAAAATGAATCAGATCCGGACCGTACTTAAACAGACGGCGTCCGAGAAACAGGTGAGCATGGGCCAGCTGAAAGCCCTCGATCAGCAAATTCAGACCCAGTCGCGCCAGATTGGGCTGCTGAACAAAGACCTCCAACTGACCGAATCCGAAATTGCCGAACTCAGACAGGCCAGCCGGGCCCTGACCCGCGACCTCGAAAAGCTCAAGGATGAGTACGGTTCCATGGTCTACGCAGCTGACAAACGCCGGCAGCAGGTTAACCCACTTGGTTTTCTGTTCGCTTCAGACAACTTCAACCAGCTGGTAGCCCGGTACCGATACCTGCGCCAGTACTCCGACGCGCGCCAGAGCCAGGTCCGCCAGATGAACAATGTGCAGACCATGCTACAGGGCAAGCAGCAGACTACCCAGCGCAAGCGCCAGCAGCAACGCGGCACCCTGGTGGTGAAGATGAGTGAGACCAAAAAGCTCGAGCTGCTGAAGGTAGAGAAAAACCAGGTCGTTAAAGCCCTCGGTCAGAAAGAAACCGAACTGCGTACCGAACTGGCCGAAAGCCGACGGGCCGTTAGCCAGCTGGAGTCGATGATCACCCGCATCATTGCCCGCGAAGCCCGCGAACGCGCCGAGCGAGAGGCCCGCGAACGCGCCGAACGCGAACGCATCGAGCGGGTAGCGCGGCTGGAAGCGGCCCGGAAAGCAGCCGAGCGCAAGAAAGCCGAAGCCGCCGTGGCAGCCGCCGAAAAAGCTGGCGAAAAACCAAACCCAGCCGACGTAGCCAAGGTAGAACGCCCCGCCGATCCGGAACCTGCTCCGCCCAAACCTGACGAACGGCGTAACAACAACCTGAACGACGAAGAAACCGCGCTGGCCTCGTCATTTGCCTCGTCGCGGGCGCGGCTGCCCTGGCCCGTTGGTCGCGGTTTCGTCTCCGACCACTTTGGCCGCCGACCGCACGCGGTCCTCAAAGGCATTTACGTAGAAAACCAGGGAGTGGATATTCAGACCAACGCGGGCGAAGGCGTTCGGTCGGTTTATGACGGCATTGTACAGGACGTAGCCAATATGCCGGGCATGAACAACGTCGTGGCCATTCAGCACGGGAACTACTTTACGGTCTATGCCAAACTGCGGAGCGTCTCGGTGCGGGTGGGGCAGCGCGTCAAAGCCCGCGAAACCATCGGCACCGTAGCGACCGACAAAAATGGCGTCTCCGAAATCCAGTTTCAGATCTGGAAAGAGTTTACCAAGCTCAACCCCGAATCGTGGCTGGCTCCCCGGTAAACAGCGTACCGATACAGTCCAGACACCCATAACGAATACCGATCGTAAAAGCCGTACTTTTGCGGTCGGTATTCGTTTATCGAAACCTGTACACTGAAACTTGACGGTATGTCTGTCCATAACCCCGACATAAAGCGCATTACGACGCACACCATTCAGGAGCTGAAGAATAAAGGGGAGAAAATCTCTGCGCTCACGGCTTACGATTACTCCATGGCCCGCGCCGTCGATACCGCCGGTGTTGAGCTGATTCTGGTCGGCGACTCAGCCTCGAACGTTATGGCGGGTCACGAGACAACGCTGCCCATCACCCTCGACCAGATGATCTACCATGCGTCATCGGTGGTGCGGGCGGTGAAGCGGGCGTTAGTGGTGGTCGATCTGCCTTTCGGCTCGTATCAGGGCAACTCGTCAGAAGCCCTCCGGTCTGCTATCCGCATCATGAAAGAATCGGGGGCTCATGCCGTGAAGATGGAAGGCGGCCTGGAAATCAAGGAATCGATCGTGCGGGTGTTAAGCGCGGGTGTACCGGTTATGGGCCACCTGGGCCTGACACCCCAGTCCATTTACAAGTTCGGAACCTACGCGGTACGGGCTAAAGAAGAGGCCGAAGCGCAGAAACTGATCGACGATGCCCACATGCTTCAGGAGGTAGGCTGCTTCAGCCTGGTACTGGAGAAAATACCGGCGGCTCTCACCAAAAAAGTGTCCCAAAGTCTGGTTATCCCCACCATCGGTATTGGTGCCGGGCCCGATGCCGACGGACAGATTCTGGTCGTGCATGATCTGCTGGGCATTACCAATGAGTTTAAACCCCGCTTCCTGCGCCGGTATGCCGACCTGCATACCATTATGACCGAGGCTATTGCGCACTATGTTGATGACGTGAAAGCCAGCGACTTCCCGAACGAGAAGGAAGCTTATTAAGTTAAACTACATAATATAGTCTGATTGTGGGGCGATATACGCTCAGCGACCATGATACAGTAGGCACGATACAGCATGAAGAAGAAACCATTTCAGGTCATATACGAAGACAATCACCTGCTCATTGTCAATAAAGAGCCGGGTATACTGGTGCAGGGCGACCGCACCGGCGACACCACCCTGCTGACTGTACTGAAAGAGTACATCAAGGAGAAATACAACAAGCCGGGAGAGGTATTTCTGGGGCTGGTTCATCGACTCGACCGGCCGGTTAGCGGCCTGGTCGTGTTTGCGCGTACGTCAAAGGCGCTGGAACGTATGAACGAGATTTTCCGGAAGCGCCAGGTGCAGAAAACCTACTGGGCCGTTGTTCGGCAGAAACCGCCCAAAACTACTGATAAGCTTGTTAACTGGCTGGTGAAAGATGAGCAGAAGAACCAGGTAACCGTCTACGAGTACGAAGCTCCCAACTCGCAGCGGGCCGAACTCTCGTATCGGGTGCTGGGACGCATTAATGAACACTACCTGCTGGAAGTAACGCCTGTCACCGGCCGGCCCCACCAGATTCGGTCGCAGCTGGCGCATATGGGTTGCCCGATCCGGGGCGACGTCAAATACGGGTACGACCGGGCCGTTGCCGACAAGAAGATTTACCTGCATGCCCGGCGGCTTTATTTTCTGCACCCGGTCAAAAAAGAGCCGCTTATTTGTAAAGCAGCGCTGCCGGCCGATCCGTTCTGGGAAGAATTTCTCGAACTCGACGATGAAAATTACAAAGACAAAAACATGGATTTCATCTTTGGGTAAGGCTCATAATTGACAAAGCCGACTGCTCCCGGGAGCAGTCGGCTTTGTCAATTATGCTGAGAAAACTTACATCTGATACTTGTCAACTGTGGTTTGCGTCTCGCTATGCGGAATAACATCGGTCACAATCTGTTCCATCACTCGTTCGGCCATCTGGATGGCACCCCGTAGCGCACCGTATGCCAGGCAGAGGGGCAAGATAATGGGTAGAAAGAATGCCCACTGAAAAATCATATACAATCGAACGTTTCTCATCGGTTAAAGTGGTAAGAGAGTATAGTTAAGTTTACGGTAAAGCAACTTTGGCATCTTCTGAGTGGGCTGTTCTAAAACGATGCTCTTTTCATATTCAAAGTTAACCTTGCCTTAATACAAAAACAAGATTAAAATCAAAAAGTTTGAATGAGTGAAGGTTACCAGAACATATAAGTTTTAAATATAGTCCTCGCCTGTTTCCTACACAATCAGACATCATATCAAGTTATGTGCCAGAATTTTAAGTAGTATGTCTGTATATTAGATAGTTGGATTTGAAGTCTATTTGATATTTTTACGCATTCACCCCATTTTACGTCTGTATCTGCGTGTTGGTGCTGGAACACTATCGGTTTGGGTTAGCCCGTTTGCTGCTTGGTTTGTACCTCGCGGTACTAACCAACGGCGTCGTTTTCCGCCATGCCCACCGCTTGGCCGATGGTACGATCATTTGCCACGCGCACCCGTACAAGTCATCGCCGGGGACGCAGTTCCCTACCCATGCCCACAGCCGCGATGAGCTGATCTGGCTCGATGCCTTTGCCAATGCTTTGTATACCGATGCTGCGCCCGTTGCCTGGCTGGCGCTGCTGCTGACGGTCTTCTTCCTGACAGGCCCCTCTGTGCCCCGCCCGATTGCCCGGCCCGAGTCGGTCCATGTTGCTTTCCGCCACCGGGGGCCCCCGTGTGTATAGGTTATCTCAGCTTTTCCGATTTGTCTGATACGCTGTATGAGCCCGGCCTGCCCGCATTGAGCGGTTCAGGCTCGTGCGTATACGCCTTACCTGACAGCATTCGGCTGATTTATTCACTCTATACACTGCCACGTACATGGTTCGATTTCTTCTATTCATTTGTCTCATTCCCGGTCTGGCGTCTGCCCAGACAATACTCAGCGGTCACATTACCGATAAAACCACCCGCGAGCCGTTGATTGGCGCTACGGTGTACATCCCCTCCTCTCAGAAAGGCGGGGCCGCCGACTCAACGGGTCGGTACCGCATTACGGGCCTGACGGCGGGCTCGGTTCGGGTCCAGGTACAGCTGGTAGGTTACCGAAACATGACCCGCACCATTCAGCTCGGCGACGGCGAAACAACGCTCGACATGACCCTCGAACCCGAAGCAGCCCAGCTCCAGGAGGTAGTTGTAACGGGACTCACCACCGGGCAGACCGTCAAAGACAGTCCGGTTCCGATCATGACGTACAACAAGATTCAGTGGCTCCAGACCTCATCAACCAATCTGGTCGATGCCATCGGGAAGCTGCCGGGTATGTCGCAGATCACCACGGGCGTTGGCTTGTCGAAACCTGTCATTCGCGGACTGGGGTTCAACCGGGTTATTACCGTTCACGACGGCGTTCGGCAGGAAGACAACCAGTGGGGCGAAGAACACGCGCTTCAGATTGACGAGTACAGCATCGACCGGTATGAGATTATCAAAGGGTCGGGCAGTCTACTCTACGGCTCAGACGGGCTGGGCGGGGTCATGAGCGTTATATCGGCTCGTCCGCCAGAACCCGGCGTGATGCGCGGGCAGATTTTGAGCAACTACCAGAGCAATAACGGCATGATTGGTTTGTCGGGCGTGGTGGAAGGAACGAACCAGGGCGGCTTGTTCGGCCGCGTGCGGGTGAGCACCAAAAGCGCCGGCAACTACCGGAACCGCTACGACGGGCGGGTATACGGATCCGCCTATCGGGAGTTTGACATCAACGGAACCATTGGCATTACCCGGAAATGGGGCTACTCGCAGTTGTATATCTCCAACTGGCACCAGGACATCAACATCGTTACGGGCGAACGCGACCGCAACGGCCGGTTCCTGAAGCTTGTACAGGTAAGCGCCGACTCAGAAGCGCTGGCGCCCGTTCCCGATGCCGAACTACGCAGCCGCCCAATCGAGCTGGCCAACTACCAGAACCTGAATCACTTCAAGACGTCGTGGAATACCTTCGCTAAAGTCGGGGGCGGCAACCTGTCGGCGATCATCAGTTACAGCCAGAACCGTCGGCAGGAGTTTGCCAGTACGCTTACGCCCGGGCAGCCAGCGCTGTATTTTTACCTTCAGAATGTATTCTATGATCTGAAGTATTACCTGGCCGGGCGCAACGGCTGGGACATTACCCTGGGTGGCAACGGGCTTTACCAGTACAACCAGAACCGGGGTCTGGAAGTCCTTTACCCGGGCTACCGTTCGTTCGACAATGGCGTATTTGCATTCGCCCAGAAGAAAACCGAACGGCTGACGGTAAACGGGGGCGTTCGGGTCGATGTCCGGCGTATGCGCATCAACCAGCTTTATGCCGATGCTGAAGGCACCTTCAGCGAGTCTCCGATTCAGGGGGGCCAGACTCGCTTTGGAGGCCTTGACAAAGTTTACTCGAACCCAACGGCCAGCCTGGGAGCAACGTATCTGCTGTCGAGCCGCTGGACCGTAAAAGCCAATCTGGCCCGGGGCTTCCGCGCACCCGCTACATCGGAACTCTCGGCCAATGGCGAGCATGCGGGCACCTTCCGTTATGAAATCGGCAGCCCCGACCTACGCTCCGAAACCTCGTGGCAGGGCGACCTGGGTGTTCAGTACGAATCACCCGACCTGACCGTTATGGCCAGCCTGTTTCAGAATCGGATCAACAACTACACCTATTCCGAAAAAGTGCTCGACCGGTTTGGCCGCGACTCGATCGTTGACCCGGCCCGCCCAATCCTGACCTACCGCTACGTGCAGGGAAACGCGGTGCTGTATGGCGTTGAAACTCAGGTTACGGTGAATCCCCGATCGGCCCGCTGGTTTCATTTTACCACCTCGTATTCGCTGGTGCGGTCACGAAATCTGTCGGCCAAAAATGATTCGGCGCGTTATCTGCCTTTTCTGCCCCCACCCCGTCTGATCAGCCAGATTCGCCTTACCAAAGCCGAAGCCGGCAGCCGTTGGCGCAATCTGTACGCCATGGTAGAACTGGAACACAACTGGCGGCAGAATCAGGCGTTGCTGGCCTTCGGTACCGAAACACCGACCCCCGCCTATACCCTTGTCAACCTGGGCACCGGCAGCGATATTGTCAGCAATAGCGGGCGAACCCTGTTCTCGCTGTACCTGACCGTTCAGAACCTGTTCGACATAGCTTACCAGAGTCACCAGAACCGACTCAAATATTTCGGCGTCAACGAAGCAACCGGTCGCGCCGGGGTTTTCAACATGGGCCGAAACGTCAGTCTGAAAGCGGTAATTCCCTTCGGGAAACGCTCCTAACCGAAAGCGGCCCGAACAGTCTTGTTCGGGCCGCTTTCGGTTATAACCTACTGCTTAGTGCAGCGTTGCTACGGCATCTTTAATGCGCTGAACCGCTTCGGCCAGGGCCTCGTCAGACGCAGCCGTACTGATACGCAGGCAGTTGGGAGCGCCAAATCCAGAACCGGCCACGGTTGACACATAGGCCGTATTCAGCAGCCACTCCGCAAAATCATCTGAATTTTCGATGCGGGTCGTACCGTCGGTCTTACCGTAGTAGTGGCTGATGTCGGGGAAAGCATAGAAAGCTCCTTCCGGCACGTTGGTCCGGAAGCCGGGTACTTCCCGCAGGAGTTGAACGACCAGATCCCGACGGCGCTGGTAGGCCTGGGTCATCTCTTTCGACGCATCGAGCGGGCCGCTGATGGCAGCAACAGCGGCTTTCTGAGCAATGGAGTTGGTACCCGAGGTTACCTGTCCCTGAAGTTTCTCTACCCCTTCCGCAATCCACTTGGCAGCACCGATATAGCCGATGCGCCAGCCCGTCATGGCGTATCCTTTCGCCACGCCATTGACCGTAATAACCCGATCGGCAATGGCCGGAATCGAGCCGATACTGAAATGACCTTCGGGGGTGAAGTTGATGTATTCGTAAATCTCATCGGCCAGCACGAACAGGTTGTCGTGTCGGGCAACCACGTCGGCAATGGCCCGCAGGTCGGCTTCGGAATAGATCGAGCCCGTTGGGTTGTTCGGCGACGCGTACATCACGATCCGGGTGCGGTCCGTGATGGCGGCCTCAAACTGCTCCGGGGTTACTTTGAAGTTGTTTTCAAACGCCCCGTCGAGCACAACGGCCTTCCCTTCGGCGAGTTTAACCATTTCGGAGTAGCTCACCCAGTAAGGCGCGAAGATGATCACCTCATCGCCGGGGTTGATCAGCGTCTGGATTACGTTGGCCAGCGAGTGTTTGGCGCCGGTCGACACAACAATATTTTCGGGTTTCCAGTCGATGTTGTTGTCACGCTTGAACTTGTCGGCAATAGCTTTGCGCAGGTCCGGATAGCCGGCAACGGGCGAGTATCCGTGGAACCCGTCGTCAATGGCTTTCTTGGCGGCTTCGCAGATGTGGGCGGGGGTTTTAAAATCCGGCTCTCCTACGCTCAGGCTGATTACTTTATGACCTAGCGCGGCTAGTTCACGGGCTTTTTTGGTCATCGCCAGCGTGGACGACTCCTCCAGCGCGTTGATGCGATCGGCTAACAAACTCACGGTGTCAAGCGTGGCAGACATAACAGGATGGTTTTTTATGAAATTGACAACAAACCGACCGCAAAGATACTAGGTTTTTAACGGCGGGGCAGTATCGTTTGACAAATAAAAATTTACAGTTTTTCAGCGATCCGCAGTTTAGCACTACGGGCGCGGGGGTTGCGGGCTACTTCGTCGGGCGTGGCTTCGATAGGTTTTCGCGTAACCGAACGGAGCGGCTTGATCTCATTCCCGAACAGATCCTTCTCTACTTCGCCCTGGAACTTGCCTTTGTTGATGAAATTTTTCACCAGCCGGTCTTCGAGCGAGTGATACGCCATCACCACCAGTCGCCCGCCCGGTTTCAGGATACCCGGCACCTGCTCCAGAAACTCCTCCAGCGCCGTCAGCTCTTCGTTCACCTCGATGCGCAATGCCTGAAAAACCTGCGCAAAGTATTTGTTTTCCTTGCCACGCGGGACAAACCGCTGCAGCGCATTTTTCAGATCATTAACGGTGTTGAGGGGCCGGTTCGAGCGGGCCGACACGATGGCACCGGCGGCCGTTCGGGCGTTGGTGATTTCGCCGTACATCCCCAGAATCCGGTGCAGGTCAGCTTCCGTGTATTCGTTGACAACCTGCCGGGCCGTACGGTCGGCCTGCTGGTTCATGCGCATATCGAGATCGGCGTCGAAGCGGGTAGAAAAGCCCCGCTCGGGCGTGTCGATCTGGTGCGACGAAATGCCCAGGTCGGCCAGAATGCCATCTACCTGATCCGCTTTATAGAGCCGGAGGTAACGCTTGATATTTCGGAAATTGGACGCCACAAACGTCAGGCGCGGATCGTTGATGGCCTGCGCGTTGGCCCGGGCGTCGGCATCCTGATCGAACCCAAACAGCCGCCCGCCTTCCAGCTGTTCGAGAAGGGCACGGCTGTGGCCCCCACCGCCAAAGGTTACGTCGACATAGGTGCCGCCCGGCTGCAGGTTCAGTCCGTCGAGGCAGGCCTGCAGCATAACAGGCTCGTGGTAATTCGTTGTCATTCGTTATTATTGGTTATCATTCGTCTAACCGCCCTTTTTGGCACTGTCGAATGATTATTTTCGGTTGAACCAACCTGTTTGCCCGGTCGTTTCGTGAACAGCATGTCCCATCTCCGCATGAAAAAAATCGTTTCCTTCGGGGCCATTGCCCTGCTCATTGCCACAGCCATGGCCTGTTCAGGTCAGTCAGAATCAACTACCGTCACACCGGGTCAATACCGCGCCGTACTGAAAACCCGCGGAGGTGATTTACCGTTCGGTCTCGATATCCAGCCGGGCCAGGCAGCAGGCTATACCGTTTTTGCACTCAACGGCAGCGAACGGCTTCCCATGGACCCGGCTACGGTACAGGGCGACTCGATCCGGATTCCGATGGCCCTTTTTGAATCAGAATTAGTTGCAAAGATAGACGGTAATACGCTCCGGGGCGTGTGGCGCCGGCGACGAACTGCTCAACAAATACAAACATTACCGTTTGAGGCCACGCTCGGCTACACGCAGCGCTTTGTACCGACTGCCCAAACCGCAGTAGCGACCCTGACTGGCAGCTGGGCTACCGACTTCGGCAACAAATCGGGGCGGGTCGATACGGTCAATGCGGTAGGGGTGTTTAAGCAGACAGGCAACCGGGTGGCCGGTACCTTCCTGACTCCCACCGGCGACTACCGTTATCTGGATGGCAACGTGGTTGGCGACAGCCTGTTCCTATCCTGCTTTGATGGGTCGCACCTGTTTTTGTTCAAGGCCAGGCACAATCCGCAGGCTAAAACGCTGTCCGGAGGGTTCTGGTCGGGCGTATCGGGCTACGAACCCTGGGCGGCCCGCTTCGATCCGGCAGCCAAACTCCCCGATCCGGCCAGCCTCACCTACCTGAAACCGGGCGCCAAAACGCTGCGCGTCTCCTTCCCTGAACCCAACGGCCAGCTGGTCTCCCTGAGCGATCCGCGCTTTAAGAATAAAGTGACCGTTGTGCAGATCCTGGGGTCCTGGTGTCCGAACTGCATGGATGAAACCAATTTCCTGAGCCCCTGGTACAAGCGCAACCGCAGCCGGGGCGTCGAAGTACTGGGCCTGGCTTTCGAGCGATCGGCCAATATGGCCGAGTCAGGGCCAAAAATTGACCGGATGAAGCAACGCTTCCAGATCGACTACCCGGTCGTGCTGGCCGGCACCAACGACAAAGCCGAAGCCAGTAAAGCACTCCCCGACCTTAATGCAGTGGTGGCCTTTCCGACCACCCTCTTCATCGATAAGAAAGGCCAGGTTCGGCACATACACACCGGCTTCAGCGGCCCCGGAACCGGAGCGTATTACGACCAGTATGTCTCCGAATTCAACCGACTGATCGATAAACTACTGGCTGAATAAGCCTCCGCACGGACCACTGTCGAACGAAGTACGGCTCAAAATCAACGAAGCCCGGCTGTTGAAAAACAGCCGGGCTTCGTTTTATAGGTTTGCCAAAAAAAAGCCTTACATGTTGATAGCCCGGTTATCGGTAGCGGCCAGACAGGCTTCTTTAAACGCTTCGGTATACGTCGGGTGGGCGTGCGACATCCGGCTGACGTCCTCGGCCGAGGCCCGGAACTCCATAGCCACAACCGCTTCGGCAATCATGTCTGCCGCCCGGGGGCCGATGATGTGAACCCCCAGAATCTCGTCCGTTTCTTTATGAGCCAGCACTTTCACCAGCCCGTCGATGTCCATACTCGCCCGCGCACGACCCAGTGCTTTGAACGGGAATGAGCCGGTCTTGTACGGGATACCCTGTTGCTTCACCTCTTCTTCGGTATAACCAACGGCGGCTACTTCGGGCCAGGTGTATACCACGTTCGGAATGAGCCGATAGTGAATATGGGGTTTTTGACCCGCAATGGTTTCGGCAATGAACGTACCCTCTTCTTCCGCTTTGTGGGCCAGCATAGCCCCCCGGATAACGTCGCCCAGTGCGTAGATGTGTGGCACGCTGGTCCGCAGGTTATTATCAACCTCAACTTTCCCCTTGGCATCGGTTTTCAAACCGGCAGCTTCCAGATTGAGACCATCCGTATACGGACGGCGCCCTACCGAAACCAGGCAGTAATCACCCGTCAGCGTAATCTGTTTGCCGTCGGGCGTGTCAACACTGACCACCACTTCATCGCCCTTGTTCTCGACCTGGGTTACCTTGTGGTTGAAATAAAAATCGGCGCCGAGTTTCTTAATGGCTTTCTGTAACTCTTTGCCCATCGTTTTATCCATGGTAGGGATCATGGAATCGAAAAACTCAACGAACGATACTTTACCCCCCAGCCGGGCGTAAACCGACCCAAGCTCAGCCCCGATAACGCCAGCCCCGATAATGATCATGTGCTTCGGCACCTGTTCAAGCTTCAGCGCTTCGGTTGAGGTGATGATGCGTTTCTTATCAACCGGCATCGACGGAAACGACAGCGGTTTCGAGCCGGTGGCGATGACAATGTTCTTACCTTTTATGGTTTCTTCGCCCCCGTCCGTTTTGGCAATTTTAACCGTATGCGCGTCTACGAAAGAGCCTAGTCCATAGAAGGTATCGATTTTGTTTTTCTTCATCAGAAAAGCAATCCCTTTCGTGGTCTGATCAACGACGTCCTGTTTGCGGCTGATCATCTGCGCCAGATCGACCTGCAGGTTGTCGAGTTTGATACCGTGCTGGGTAAACGTGTGAGCGGCATTGTAATAGTGCTCCGACGAATCGAGAAGGGCTTTGGAGGGGATACAACCTACATTGAGGCAGGTTCCGCCCAGGGCTGGGTATTTCTCGATGATAGCTGTTTTAAGCCCGAGTTGCGCACACCGGATCGCGCCGGTATAGCCGCCCGGTCCTGAACCGATAATAATTACGTCGTATTCCATGAAACAGTTGTTCAGCAGTTTAAGGCATCAGATTTCAGTTCATTGCAGGCTCCGACCTGTGATCGATACCCTGTACGCCTGAGACATGAACCCGTTTAGTAAATAGCATTGTCGCTGCAAATTTGGTTCAGAATTCTGTTCGCTAAACCGATTTCTAAAAAATCGTGTTGGTGGTTGGTGAAGGTCATTGCCTTCAACCGTCATCCGGCATTCGTTTATGCGCTTCGTTTCGCTACTTATCTTCCCTGTATGGCTGACTGTCAGCAGCTGCAACAACCCCAACCAGCAAAACCAGCCTCCTGTTTATTATGATGTGGCCGGTTTTGTTCAGAAACAAATTAAGGGACTAACGGCCCGCAAGCCACTTGTTCGGAAAACCGTTCAGATCAATCAGGAACGCAGCCAGCAGCAAACCGCCGAACTGGACTGGAGCCGCGAGCTGGAACTGTTCAGCCAGGCAGATATCAACAAACCGGCGCTACGCAGCAGCTATCAGATTGCCCGCCCCGATTCGCTGACGTATCAGTACACCCTGAAAAAATCAGAAGAACGCCTGACGGTTCGCTCGCTGACGGTCCGGCTCGACTCAACAACGCGGCAGCCCCGCCAGATTGAGGCCGTACTGCAAACCAGTAACCCACTGTATTCGTCAGAGCGCCATCTATTGCTGGAGAACGGCCTGTCAGGACAGCAGTGGCAGGTGAAACGGTATAAGCTGGCCGGATTTCAAAAGCTGTCGTACTTCGACAAAAACGAGTTCATGGTAGAAGGTCGCCTTCCCTAGCCGACCATCAGCTTACTACGGTGTTGACCGATACGGGCAGTATAAAAATGAAGGTTGTGCCCCCGCCCCGCTCCGAGTGCACTTCGTAACGACCCTGAATCTGATCCATCCGGGCCTGAATATTGCGTAGCCCCATACCGGTGGCATCGGTCGGGTCCATTCCGCAGCCGTTATCCTTGATAATCATGTTCAGTTCCTGATCGAACCGACGGAATAGTATGTCGGCTTCGGTAGCTTCTGAATGCCGTAAGATATTACTGCACAACTCGATACAGATTGAATACAGATTAAACTCGGTTGTTTTTCCCAGGCGTGGTAGCGCGGCCACGTCCAGCCGGAACGTTACGGTCTGCATCAGGTTGAGCTTGTTAATCAGCCGCATCAGCGCTTCGGACAATCCCTGCTTTTCGAGTTCGTCGGGCTGCAGGTTATGCGACAGGTAGCGTACCTCCGCGAAGGCTTCTTTGGTCATACCGAGCAGGTTCTGGTAAATCAACTGCTCACGCTCCGACAGATGCGTCGGGTTCAACGCCGACAGGCTCGTTTTGATGGCCGCCAGCAGGCCACCCAGGCTATCGTGCAGATCGGCGGCCATTCGTTTACGCTCCAGCGTTTGCCCACGTAGCAGCGCGTCTTCAATTTCCCGGTTTTTGGCCCGCAGCTGGTCGTTAGCCGCTTTTAGCTCCGCCGTTCGTTCTACGACTTTCCCTTCCAGATCGTGGTTAAACTCCTCGATCCTGCGCTTTTGCCGATCAATGAGCCGGCTTTTCCGGAAGTAGATCACGGTAAATACGAGCAGCATGACCAGTCCACTCACCAGGAAAAAGCGAATGATTTGCTCTCGTTCAATATCGCGTTTGAGCGCGTCGACGCGGGCCATACTCTCCAGTCGGCTTTTCTGCGAATCGGCCCTCAACCGTTCGGTCTCAACGCGCTGCTGCAACTGGCTCAGCCGGGTTTTACTGGCGAGCTGCTCCCGTTCCGTCTCGGCCAGTAACCGGCTTATTTCAGCCTGCCGACGTACATCGATCAGCTGTTGCTGTTGAATCAGCCGTTCCCGATCGGCTTCGGCCCGCACCTGGTTGATGTCATACTTTTTCTGCATGGCCGACAGCTCTTCTACCCGCCGGAGATTGGTCAGACTATCCCGCAGCACTACGTATTCTTCGTACATAGCCAGCGCCTGATCAGACTGGCCGGCTGCCCGATACGCCCGATACAAGGCCTGGGTAGCCATCTGCCGCATACGCAGGTAACCGGACTGACGGGCAACGGCCAATGCTTTTTCGCCAAACTCAATGGCCAGACGCGGTCGGTTGGTAAGGGTGTAACATTCGGCCAGCCTGGCCCAAACGGCAGCCTGCCCCGCCCGGTCGTTCAGCTGAGTCCAGACGGCAAGCCCTTCGTCAAAGATCCGTATGGCCTGCTCGGGCTGGCGCCGGCTGATGAAAAAATCACCCAGCCGCTCATCAGCATAAGCCAGATTAGTTTGCGAGCGCGTTTCCAGCGCAATCTGCCGACTGGCTTCAAACTGCTGACGGGCCAGGTCGTACTGCCCCTGAATTTCATAGACCTCTCCCATCTGCGTAATGGCCTGGGCCGTTAGCAGCTTGCGGTTTTTCCCTGTCAGGGAGGTGTTCTGGGCCAGCAGGTTCAGGGAGGCCTGGTAACTCTTGAGCGCGTTCTGGTATTCTTTCAGCAGTACGTAGATATCGCCCATGTTCATCTGCACCTGCCAGAGCGGAGAGCTCTCGCGCGGCAAACGTATACAGGCCTGGGAAACGCGCTGATTGATCTGTAGCGCCTGCAGATAGTCGGCCTTGACAACGCGCAGGTAATATTCCTGCTGCATGAGGCCGCGCACCACGAACAAAGGATTATGATACGCCAGGGCGCGCTCTTCCAGCCGTTTGGCGTAGGTATAGCTACTGTCGCGCAGCGAGCCGCGGGTTTGCTTGAACACGGCCGTCATGAACCGCAGTCCTTCGAGCCGCAGGGAATCGGTACGACGGGAGCGTGGCAGCGATTCGACCTGCTGACGGTAGGTACGGCCCAGCGTCAGCAGACTGTCAATATACCCCGCATCGCCCCGCCGGTCGAAGTTAAATTCCGGCAAACCCGGGAACGATTGGGCTATACCGGCCAGATGCAGGCCGAGCACCGCGATACCGAACCAAAACCATCTCATAGGTATGTACTGGAAATCCAGCAGACAACGTAGCCTCTAAAGTAAGAAATATACTCAGAAAATCAAGCAATTAGCCCGGCAATTTTGTTGAACGGCATGGGGTTTTTGGGAAGTGCGGCCCAGTGGTTTCTGAATAGAATTTACGGAAATGCCCTCGCGTATTCAATCAAAACCATTTACTTTACGACCTCGGGTTGCTGGCCCCCCGTTATTAGTCGTCTGAAAATGCCGCCCGGGCAACCCGGTCAAAAACTATTTTTTCATTCATTTAAACGATTGCCCCTCTGGGTGAATCTATACTGAAGACGCTAACGTAAGTACAATTAAATCTGCGAAAAAGCATTTCTTTGCCAATCCAAATCAAAACCGGACAGAAGCGCCTATTCAATTATTTTTTCGCTGCGTTTAGCCCGGTTTGGCAGATTTTTTGTACTGACAATTTGGAAATGAGCACAGAATATTCTTAATTTTATAGCGACGAATCTCCCGGTTACAAAAAACTTAATCCCCCCACACACTATCGGAACACAGCTCTACGTTACTTAATTGTCTTACTGAAAATGGAAAAAGCCCAGGTAAACGATAGTGAGCTGATTTCCCTGTATATCCGTGGTAATGAAAAAGCCTTTGCCAAACTAGTGCAACGGCATAAGTCGAAGATTTACACCACCATTTACTTAATTGTAAAAGACCAGTATGTGGCGGAAGATTTGATGCAGGACACGTTCATCAAGGCCGTGGATACGCTCAAGTCAGGTAAATACAACGAGGAAGGTAAATTCCTACCCTGGATCATCCGGATCGCTCATAACTTGGCCATTGACTATTTCCGAAAAGATAAACGCTACCCCAGTGTGGTGTTTGAGGACGGAAGCAGTGTGTTCAACACGCTAGAGTTCGCGGAGGATTCGGTCGAATCACTCCAGATTCGGCAGGAAACACACGAGCATTTGCGCGAGTTGATCCAGCGGTTGCCCGAACAACAGCGTCAGGTGCTTATCATGCGGCACTACGAGGAAATGAGTTTCCAGGAGATTGCCGATGCTACCGGCGTCAGTATTAACACGGCATTGGGACGTATGCGTTACGCGTTGATCAATTTGCGTAAACAACTAAGCAAACGTTCGCCGAGTTATGACAAAAACTTTTACCCAAGATGATGTAGTCCGGTATGTCTACGAGGAAACCTCTCCCGAGGAAAGCCTCCTCATTGAAGACGCCCTGATGTCGGAACCGGAATTGATGACGTTCTTTCTCGACGCCCTCGAAATGCGGTCGTTGATGAACCGGATTGAACGCGAACCCCGGCCAGATACGGTCCAGTCTATTCTCAATTATTCCAGAAACCATCCGGCAAACCCGCCTGCCCGTCTGCGTCATACGTAAGCGAGCTGGTGTGTTTTGTCGTTATGTAACGGGTATAACCCCGCACAAGGTCAGTTTCCCAATCCGGAACCTACCTTTGTTCGGGGCTATACCCGTATTATCTATATGCTGAAAAAAGAACGTTTCCGCCGTTTCATTGAGTACTTTACCCAACACTATCCCGAGCCACAGACCGAGCTGAATTTTTCCAATCCGTTCGAGCTGCTCGTAGCGGTGATTCTGTCCGCCCAGTGCACCGACAAACGCATCAACCAGATTTCGCCCGCCTTATTTGCACGGTTCCCGGAGCCGGAGTCACTGGCGGTAGCCTCGGTCGACGAGGTCTTCAGCTACATCCGTAGTGTGTCGTATCCGAATAATAAAGCCAAACACCTGGTTGGCATGGCCCGAACCCTGCTGGAGCGGTTTGGAGGAGAGATCCCGGCTACGGTGGAGGAGTTACAGACGTTGCCGGGCGTGGGCCGTAAAACAGCCCATGTGATACTGTCGGTCGTGTATAATGAACCGACTATGGCTGTCGATACCCATGTATTTCGGGTATCACACCGGCTGGGGCTGGCTCCGCTTACCGCCACAACCCCACTGGCCGTTGAAAAGGCCCTCATGGCCCACATACCCAAACAGTACGTTCCGAAAGCGCACCACTGGCTTATACTTCACGGCCGGTACGTTTGCCTGGCGCGGAGTCCCAAATGCGACGCTTGTGCGCTGCGGGATTTTTGTAAGTACTACGAAAAGCGAATGGGGTCCATAGTGGTGCAGTGAGCCGATTGGCTCACTGCACCAGTGGATTTAATACTGCTCCGTAGCGGAGAAAAAGAAACTGCCCTCAATCTGAGCGTTCTCGTCAGAATCAGACCCGTGAATTGCATTGGCCTCGATCGACTTGGCATACAGTTTCCGGATGGTCCCTTCTTCGGCCTGGGCGGGATTGGTTGCTCCGATCAGCTTCCGGAAATCGGCTACTGCATTCTCTTTCTCGAGAATCATCGGAACGATGGCACCTGACGACATGTACGTTTTCAGGTCGTTGTAGAACGGACGCTCGCTGTGTACAGCGTAAAACTGCCCCGCCCGCTCGGTTGTCAACTGCGTTTTTTTGATAGCGACGATGCGGAAACCCGCTTCTTCGATCATTTTCGTGATTGCTCCGGTATGCCCGGCCGCTACGGCGTCGGGCTTAATCATGGTGAACGTACGGTTCGTAGCCATTATGGGTTATTGTATCCAAATTTTATTTGGGCGCAAAGCTACGAACTTCCCATCGAAATGCCGCGCTGGTACATAGGCCGACTGGTATCCAAATTATTCGTACTTTTGAGTTTCGATTGAGGCTCCGGCCGTTTGTGTATGCAAGACATTGAAGCAATTGGTGCGGTTATTGGGAAACACCCAGGTGGCCCCGCGCAAACCGTACTGATTACCACCCACCAGAACCCCGATGCCGATGCTATGGGCTCTTCGCTGGGACTGGCGGGCTACCTCCGCAAAAAAGGCCACCGGGTTACGGTGGTTACTCCTACCGACTACGGCCAGAACCTGCATTGGATGCCGGGTAATGAGGGTGTCATCGCGTTTGACGAGAAGCAGCGCGTAGCCGTCAGCCAGCTGTTCGACGAAGCCGATCTGATCTTTTGCCTCGACTTTTCGGCCCTCGACCGCATCCGGGAACTGGGCCCGCTGGTACGGCAATCGCGGGCGCGGAAAGTGATGATCGATCATCACCTCGAACCCGAATCGTTTGCCGACCTCACCCTCTGGGATCCTACCGCTGCCGCTACGGCCGAGCTGGTATACCGGCTTATCGTTGAACTCGGCGATAGAGACCTGCTCGATGTGCCGATTGCAGAATGCCTTTACTCGGGCCTGATGACCGACACGGGCTCGTTCCGCCACTCCAACACGACCGGTAATGTGCATCGCATGGCCGCTAACCTCCTCGACCTCAACATCGACGTAAGCAGCATCCACCGGCGCATTTTCGATAACGTTTCGCTCGACAAGTTTCGGATGCTCGGCTACGTGCTGAACGAAAAGCTGAAGGTCCTGCCTCAGTACCGGTTCGCGTACATCACCCTGACCGATGCCGAACTCAAACGCTACCGCTCCAAAACCGGCGATACCGAAGGCATGGTCAACTACGCGCTGGCCGTTGAAGGGGTGGTGATGGCCTGTATTCTCATTGACCGGGTTGACGAAATCCGGTTGTCGTTTCGTTCTGTAGGTGACTTCTCGGTGCGCGAACTGGCCAGTACGCACTTCAACGGTGGGGGCCATCGAAATGCAGCGGGCGGACGCTCGAAAAGCAGTCTGGCCGAAACGGAACAGAAACTCTTATCCATATTGCCGGACTATCAACAAAAGTTGGCAGAAACGGTGTAAACCAGCAGTTTTGTCGTTTCCGACCGGCACTGGCCCTCGGAAACGCTAAACCACAAACCAACCAATAAACCAGTTAAAACATGTCTCTTAAACATTTCGGGAAAGCCGCCCTGATCGTCGCTGTGGTAGCGGCCTGCGGTAAAAACCGCGTTCAGGTAACGGATAACGGCCTGAAGTACCAGATCCACGAGCAAACCGAGAGCACTCGCAAAGGGAAGGTAGGCGATATTCTGACGCTTCACCTGACGCTGATGAACAATAAAGACTCGGTGCTGCGCGATACGCATAAAGAAGGCGCTCCCTTCCAGATGCTACTGCAGGTTCCGCCTTTCAAAGGATCGTATGAAGAGGGCCTGACCATGCTGGGCAAAGGCGACAGCGCCACGTTCTACGTAAGTGCCGACTCGCTCTTCACCCGCGCCATGCAGCCGCTGCCGCCGGGCGTTCAGAAAGGTACCGATATCGGTATTGCGGTGAAAGTACTGAACGTACAGACCGAAGATGAGTACAAGAAAACCCAGGCCGCCGATTTCGAGAAGCAAAAAGGCATTGATACCAAAACCATCGAGAGCTACGTGGCCAAGAACGGTCTGGCCGGTAAAGCCCAGAAAACGGCGGGTGGCGTATATTACGTAGTTACCCAGCCGGGCGCGGGTCCTACCCCCTCGGCTGGCGATATCGTATCGGTACAGTATACCGGCAAACTGCTGGATGGTAAAGTATTCGATAGCTCCAGCAAGAGCTTCAACCCGCAGGCCGACGGTCGGCCCGTCCAGTTCCCGATTGGCGTTGGTCAGGTCATTCCGGGTTGGGAAGAAGGGGTGATGCGGATGCACAAAGGTGAGAAAGCTACCCTGATCATTCCGTCAACGCTGGCTTACGGCTCCCGCGCCAACCCCAAGATTCCGGCCAACTCGGTACTGCTGTTCGATATCGAACTGGTCGATTTCCAGAAAGGCCAGCCCAATCAGATGCCAGGCATGCCACAACCAGGCCGGTAAGCAGTTCAGGTCGCACTGATGGGCATACGTTCGTCTCACCCGTCCGTACGACAGCCTGATTTTTACAGGCTTCAGTGAACAGAGAACGGCGTTATTTTCGTTCTCTGTACAGAAACTCCCGGCAAAGGGCCTTGTATAAAAAGTTATGATACTCAGTAAGAATCGCTCGTTTTGGGCCGTTGGCCTGTTGGCTGTTTCGGCATTGCTTAGCGCCTGCGAACAACCAGGCGAAGCCCTGATCGAACGGAAGAAGCGCGAGAACGAAGCCGATATACTGGCTTACATCGCCCAGAACAACCTGAACGCAACCAAAACCGACGAAGGAATCTGGTATTTTCAGACAAAGGCGAACGCAACCGGCCAGGCTCCCCTGACCGGCGACGAGGTGAAATATCATTTCGTTGCCCGTCGGCTGGATGGTGTCATTGTCGATAGTACCGATCAGGCCGGTAACAAACCCGAAACGGTTATTCTGGCCGGTACCAACACGATTGGTATCACCCTCGGTAAATACGCGGGTATTCTGAAGCTGAGACAGGGCGAAGAAGGAGCCGTACTCGTTCCGGCCTACCTGGACGGCGGCCGAAACGGGAATCTGGTGCTGCCCCAGTACTCCCCGGTTCGGTACGACCTCAAAATCGTATCGGTTCGGAATCAGAACCAGCAGATTCAGGATTACATCCGGGCCAATAATCTTACCGTTACGACCCTGACCACCGATAGTGTTCGGGTCATCAAAACGCTGACGCAGCCTGCCGACTCAATGGCTATCGTAACCGGCAAAACGGTGACGATGAAGTACGTTGGCAAGCGGCTGAACGGCACAACGTTCGACTCGAACACCGCGGGTACGTTTAAGGTGCAGATCGGCACCAAGCAGGTTGTTCCCGGATTTGAGAGCGGACTGACAGCCCTGCGGGCCGGTGAGAAAGCAACCATCATCTTCCCGTCATCGCTTGGTTACGGAACAACGGGTACCGGAAGCGGAGCCAACCGGATTCTGCCCTATACGCCACTTCTATTCGAGCTGGAAATCGTCAAAGTCGAGTAACCCGGCCGCAACCTCAGGAAGCCGTTTGTAGTTCTATCTGCAAACGGCTTTTTTTGCTTATGGAACTTTGCTTTGCAACCAACAATCCGAATAAACTGAACGAAGTATCAGCCGCCCTGGGCGACGCTTTCACCCTTCGTACCCTGCAGGACATTGGCTGCACGGATGAACTACCCGAAACCAGCGGCACTATAGCCGGCAATTCGCGCCAGAAAGCGGAATACATCTGGAAGCATTTTGGGGTATCCTGCTTTGCCGATGACTCAGGACTCGAAATAGACGCCCTGGATGGTCGCCCTGGTGTTGACTCAGCTTACTATTCGGGCAGCCGCGATGCCGCTCAGAACATACAGCGGGTGCTAACCGAGCTGCAGGGGCAAACCAACCGTAAAGCCCGGTTCATTACGGTCTTCACGCTGATTCTGCACGGAGTTGAACACCAGTTCGAAGGCATTTTCGAAGGAACAATCATCGATGCACCACGGGGCACGGGTGGCTTCGGCTACGACCCGATCTTCCTGCCCGACGGAGCCGATCGAACGCTGGCCGAGTTGACCATGGCCGAGAAAACCGCCATCAGCCACCGTTCCCGGGCGCTCGCCAAAATGGTGGCTTATCTGCGGGAACAAGCGTCCTGAACCAATCCTATTGATTGCCGGTACCGTGTCGGCTGGACATAAAAAAACCTGCTTCTGATCAGAAGCAGGTTTTTCTTTGGAGCGGTATCTTTAATAAAACTTGGCCCGGCGATCTTCAACTTTAGCAGCTTCTTTGATAGCCTCGTTGATATAGAAACCTGTGCGGGAAGCTACGTTCTGTTGCAGCTGGGTTTTGTACAGATTGTAATCGGCAACCGCTGGCGCTGGCGTCAGGCGGGTTGTCTCAACCATCAGTACACCGGCGTCTCCGGCAAACGCTTTCGAACGCTTGCCAGCCTTCTGACCAAATGCACGACCCAGGGCTACCGGATCGACACCAGCGCTACGCAGGAAGCCCGTTGCCAGGTTTACATCCTGAACTTCTTCAACCAGCGCACCGGCACCGTATTTCTGCGCGATCGACTCGAGGGTGCCGCTGGCACTGCCGAGTTTGCCCATGATCTGCTCCGCTTTCAGTTCGTTGCGAACTTTGGCGGTCAGTTCGGTACGGTAGTCGTCAATTTTAACCTCGTCTTTGTCGGTCTTGTTGGTCAGCACCGCAATAACGTACTGGTCGCCAACTTCAAACGGCTCCGATACCTCGTTAACGTCCGTTTTGTCGTCAAATGCCCAGCGTACCACCGCGCGGGCATCGGTTAGCGCGTTGATGTTCGATGCGCCTTCGGGGATACGATCGGCGGTGGCCACAACCAGCGATTTGTCTTCTTTAACCTTAGCGTCGAACTCCTCCTTCGTCTGCACTTGCGAGGCAAACTGATCGGCTTTGCGAAGTGCTTCGTCGCGGGTGGTCTGGCTGGGCGCAATGGTTTTGCCGATACCGACAACCCGGTATAGCTGGTTCGTTTTGGCTTCGGTTACTTTGATGATGTGGTAACCGAAATCGGTTTCGATAACGCGCGGAATCAGCCCTTCGCCGGCAGCACCGAACACGGCCGACTCAAACGGTTTCACCATCTGGCCATCGTTTTTAAAGTAACCCAGGTCACCACCATTCTGCGCCGATCCGTCGGCGCTATTGGTTTGGGCCAGGGCTTCAAAGTTGGCACCACCCTGAATCTGGGCCAGGAGTGCTTCGGCCCGGCGACGGGCATCGGCCTTGGCCGAATCGGTCTGAGCCGTTGGGCGAACCAGAATATGGCTGGCACGGGCGGTAAAGCTCGTATCGCGTTTGGTACCGCCGTACTTATAGATGAAATAGGTATTGCCTTCACGGAACGGGCCGTAGATACCACCTGGCGAGAAGGTAGGAATGGACGCGCGGAGCTGCTCGGGCATTTCGCCAGCAGTCAGGTACAGCGGCACGCGAACGTCAGAGTTCTGCTGGGCAAAAGTCGAGTCGTTCGGTGCGGCACCCAGGCCACGGGCCAGGGTCTTGATTTCGTTGTACAGGGCGGTGCTGTCTTCTTTCGATGGCGCCACCGAGAACGTCACGTATTGGAGCGAGCGGCTGTTGGCACCCGGATACTCGTCTTTGTGCTTGTTGAGGTAGTCCTGCAGCTGCGAGTCGGTAACCTTCACCGTTGTGTCGTTGATCGTGTAGTAGGGCACGAACAACAGCTTCACATCGGCTTTAGTGTTCTGGGCCTGGTATTCCTTCTGGGCTTCGGCCGTGGTGGCAAAGATCGACAGACGCATCAGGCCTTCGTACTTACTGCGAAGCCGGTCGGCGCTCAGGTTTTTCTCGAAACTGGCCCAGGCAGCCTGCTGCTGCGGAGGGAGGTTCTTCAGGCCTTTGAGGTAGCTAACGATCTGGCTCTTGTCGAACACCCCCGTTTGGGGGTTCGTAAAGGCCTGCCGAACAGCCGGGCTGATGTTATTCCCCTGAACCATGTCGATGAGTTCTTCGGGCGATACTTTCAGACCGAGCTTGTCGAATTCTTCCTGGTAAGCAATCTCGAACAGCAGCTGGTTCCAGGCCTGCTCGCGGAGCTGAGCCATGTCCTGATCGGCGGGTGCGCGACCGGTCTGCTGTTCAAACTGCGCCCGGAGTTCATCTACCTTGGCGTTGAATTCCTGATAGTCAATGGATTTGCCGGCAATTTCGCCAACTTCCTGCTGGTTTCCACCGAATAGCAAGCTTCGGCCGCCGAGCAGATCTCCCCCCACGATGAACAGAATCAAGCTGACGGCGATAACACCGACGGCCAGCCCTGACCGTTCTCTGATCTTGTTAATAACAGACATTTCGCGTTATACGTACAATTTAGCCCGCAAAATAACAATTTTCCTCATTGGGATACAAGGGTTTTGGGCACGAGATAGACACCGGTCACGTATTTTTTTACGAGGCTGTCAGTAAACGGAGCTGACTATACTTACTCCAGTCGATCGGTTCTCAAGGCGCTCATCTACTGTTCATTCGACAACGGCCGGTTCAGCAGGGCAGGCAGACGGCCAAGACCCGATCGTTTACCGGTCCCAGCGCAACACGGTGAAGCGCGCAAACAGCTCTTCGGAGTACCACTGCCGCTGGCGGGTAAGCCGCACCACCTCCCGGTGCCCACTCTGCCGGTACGCATACTGATCAACGGCGGCTGCATCGCGCCAGACACTGATGGTACACTGTTGCACCAGCGGCACCTCCCCTACCCCGATCCCGAACAGCAGGCTATCGGCCTGGTCGGTAAGCCGCTGGCGGGCCTGAGGTACGTGCCGCCAGAAGTCAGGCAAAGCCCGGGCGCGGATCGTAGCCCGCGTCAGCACCGCCACGGGGGCCGAGGGGTCGGGGGCGGCTGGCCGTTCGGGTTTTTTCGGGCGTTCGTCGGCCGTGGCCCGCTCCGGGTTTTCGGCTCCCTGCCCGGTGTTCAGGATAAAGGGATTGGATCCGTCCCAAAGTCCGTGCGATTTGAGGGGCGACAGGTGGAGGGTGCTGATTTTTTCGGTACCCTGGGCGAGCTGCCGATAGCCATCCGTCTGGGCGAACGCGCTGGCCCGGTGGCTATCTTCCCAAACGCCCAGATGAACGTAGGTGGAGAAGTCGGGGATAAGACCAAAGTTGATGCCGCTGCCCATCAACTTGCTGAACCGCAGGCCATCGGCAGAAACCGGCTGCATGAGTACCCGGCCCATATTGGCAAACGCCCGGAAACGGGCCCGGGGCTGGTAACGGAAAATAGTAACGGTTACGACGGGTGCTGACATGATGAGTATAAACGGTCGTTGCAGGCGCTTGTTTCGGGTATCATGAAACGCATCGTTTTTATTTATCTCTTTCTCGAACTGGCAGCCTCAGCGGCATGGGCTCAACCCACTCAACCGCTTGTATGGCACTTTCCCATTACCCGTCCCCATACGGGTATTCTACTGGGCAACGGCACCCAGGGCCTTATGGTTTGGGGAACAACCCGTCAGCTGAACATTACGGTTGGGCGGGCCGGTTTCTGGGATCATCGGGGCGGGAACGAGTTCACCGCCAAAACTACCTATCAGGACGTTAAGCGGCTCCTGCAGGCTGGCAATTATGCTGGTATCAAAGAAGCGTTCGCTATCCCCAAAACCGGCGATCAGGGGTTCGGTCGGCCCCAGCAGCTGGGCGGAGGACGGCTGGAGATTACCATGCCCGAAGGCTGGCAGCTCCGTCAGGGTGAGCTCGACATGAGCCGGGGCGAAATAACGATTACCCTGAACGATACCAGCGGCCGGTCTGAGTTAATCCGCATCGGCCAGTCGGCTCACAGCGAACTAGCCTGGCTCACATACCCGGCCCTGTTTCTGCAAAAAGGGGGCTGGCCTGGTCAGACTTATTTTAACAGCCAGTATAGCAAGCTGGTTCCGGCGGGAGAGGCCGTACCCGACCGGCTGAGCGCTGCTGGTATCAAGAAACCCTTCGTAAGCGAAATGGTAGATAATTTCGGACTGCTGATGAGTCAGGAGCTGCCTGCCGACTCGACCCTGATGATCTTCTGGAGCGACGTAGGTAACCAGACGCTGGCCCTGACTACCTCGCTTCAGCCACCAGCGGCTCCACGACTTAAGCGGTTATCGGTAACGCCCGCCGATAGCCAGCAGACGGCTCGGTTCTGGCGGGACTACTGGGCGTCGGTTCCGAAGATTACCCTGCCCGACCCGGCCTTGCAGGAGATGGTCGACTACGGGTTATACAAACAGGCTTGCGTATCGCCCCCGCAGGGCGTAGCTGCCACCCTGCAGGGACCATTCATGGAGGATTACCAGATCGTTCCCTGGAGCAACGATTACCATTTTAACATCAACGTACAGATGATGTACTGGCCCGCCCTGGCCACCAATCGGCTCAGCCATTTCAGTCCGCTCTGGCGCATGATGCGCGGCTGGATGCCTACCCTCCGGCGCAACGGCGAATCCTTTTTTGGTCGTAAGGGCGCGCTCATGCTCCCGCATGCCGTTGATGACCGCTGCCACGTTGTTGGCACGTTCTGGACCGGCACGATCGATCATGCCTGTACAGCCTGGATGGCGCAGATGGCCTGGCAGCACTACCGCTACGGCCTCGATCAGCCCGATGCCCACCAGGTGCTCCAAGACATGGCCTGGCCGCTGCTGGTTGGCGCGTTTGAAGGCTATTATGCCATGCTTGACGAAGTGCCCGACTCTGAGAGGGGCGGCAAGCGCTTCTCGCTTCCCATTTCTGTATCGCCCGAATACGGGGGCGACGGCCCCAATGCCTGGGGACGCGATGCCAGTTTTCAGCTTGCCGCGCTCCACCGCATCTGCCGGATTTTGCCCGAAGCGGCCAGGCTCATGGGCCAGCCCATCGATCCCCGCTGGGCCGACGTTGCCAGGCGGTTGCCGCTCTATACGACGGTAAAAGGGGTTTTCATGCCCGAGCAGAACCGCCAGAACGAGCGCATCGGCTTATGGGCGGGGAAAGATCTGGACGGTAGCCATCGGCACCATTCCCATCTGGCCGGCATCTATCCCTTCGCCACCCTGGACTATACCGATCCGGCCCAGCGCAAAATCATTGACAACAGCCTGACGGCCTGGCGGTTTCGGGGTGCGGGCGCCTGGACGGGCTGGTGCGTCCCCTGGGCTAGTATTCTCCTGGCCCGAACCGGCGAATCGGAAGCCGCCGTACACTGGCTGCACTACTGGAAAGATAACTTTACGAACGAAGGACGGGGTACCCTTCATAATGCCAACAACAACGGAAACAGCCTCATGGGCGCCCCTGACTGGACTAAGGAACCCCGGAACCGGGAAATCATGCAGCTCGACGGTGGCTTCGGCGCGCTTAACGCCGTGCTCGAGTTGCTGGTACAAAGCCGGGACGATGGTATCTATGTTTTGCCCGGCCTGCCGCGTACCTGGCGCGACCTGTCCTTTGACCGCATCCGCACCGAAGGCGCCTTTCAGGTAGGCGCAACGGTACAGAACGGGCAACTCCGCGAGATTCGTGTCAAAAGTCTGGCGGGTGGCCCCCTCAGACTCGTTCATCAGCTGGGCGACCGCTATCTGGTAAACGGACAGCCAGCTACCGGTTCTTTATTTGAGAAAAATTGTCAGAAAGGTGAGGAAATGGTTTTCAGGCCGTTGTAGACCTTTTTACCAGTGTAGAGTAATCGCCACGAAATTATACCATCAGCTAAACACCGGGGGCTCCCCGAAACGAAGATACTTCTCGTTTCGGGGAGCCCCCGTTAACTATATACCAGCTTCGGACTAGTTGTCGTCTTTTCCGTCCGGATCAACTTTATCTTCGGCTTTGTCAAAGGCATTTCCGATGTTTTTACCAGCCTTTTTGAAACCTGTTTTAATATCTTTCCAGGCGGCAGCCGTTGCGTTCTGGGCTTTGTCGATGTCGTTACCCAGCTCTTTGCGCTCGGCCTCCAGCTCAGCCAGTTCTTCTTTGCTTTCGGCTTTGGCTTTAGCACCCTGGCTTTTGATATCGGCCTGTAATTTATCGATCCGGGCATCCAGCTTGTCTTTCTGAACGTTCATTTCGGCAACAGCTTCCCGGCGCTCGCGCTCAAAATCATCGCCTGCTTCGCGCATATCTTCACGCGTTTCGGCCGTAGCTTCTTTGGTGTCAGCCTCAATGGCATCGCCGGTACGTTCTACAGCGTCTTCGGTGCGCGACTCATTTTTGTTGTCAGAACCGCAAGCCTGCAATAGGGCCAGCGAGGCAACCAGCATCATGGTTCCGGCAACGTTGCGAATCTGGCTCAGGATCAATACTGTCTTTTTCATAACTGATGTGTAGTTTGATTTACACCAATCAGGTTGGCAAAGGCCGTGCCAGAAAGGGGAGCCGGTCAGAGCCGGCCCTAATCGGTACCGCACTCAGTTTTTCCATTTCACCGCGCAGCCGATGGCTTTGGTGAGGGGCGATTGGACGGGCCGGCCAGCCAGCAGATTGCTCACGGCCTCATCGGCATAGCGCCGTTGCACCTGACTGCCATCCTGCGGACTGTCGTCGATGGTACCGATGTACTCGACCGTGAACTGACCTTTGTTATTTTTCAGGACAAACACCTGTGGGGTTCGGGTGGCCCCAAAACTCCGCGTAACGGCCTGCGTTTCGTCTATGACATAGGCGAACGAAAAACCCTTCTCGCGGGCGCGGACTTTCATGTTGTCGAAGGAGTCATCTTCATAAGCCGCCGGATCGTTGGGCATGATGGCCAGAACAGGATAGCCCTGCGCCGAAAACTTACGGTCGAGCGCCACGAGCCGGTCGTCATAGGCTTTCGAGAACGGGCAATGGTTGCTGGTAAAGACCACAATCAATCCTTTCTGGCTTTTGTAGTCGGCCAGGCCTACGGTGCGCCCGTCCACATTCTTCAGCCGGAAGTCGGCTACCGCATCGCCCAGGGTATAGCCCTTGGGTTGCGCGTTCACCCCCTGCAACGTCATCAGCACCCACAGGGTAATCAGCGCATAGCGCATTGGTTCGCTCGTTTTCAACTTGGTTGTTATTTGCCAGTTAGACAACAAATAGACCCTAAAGATTAGTTTGGTAATCAAGCTCTATAACGCTCATTGTTACCGAATCTACAGGTTCTAAAACAAATAACCAACTCTTGTAAAATCGAAATGCTTACTATTCCAGATTGGTCAACTTTGGTTATGGGTAGTCTGTACATTGGGCTATTTTTTGGGCACAGATTGTCGTACGTATGAATTCAAGAACACATCACAACCCCGCACCTTATCGTCACCTGCTTTTTTGTTGATTGGCAATAATAGTATACTCTCGGCTTTGTACAGATTCCGCTAGCCCGGAAAAATCAATGACACCATGAATGCCCCACGAAGCCCGTGGTGATACCGTGGTTCACTTTCTGCCCTTCTAGCCCATAGGTGTCCACTAGATTGTCTCAGATGATGAGTATCCCACCAACTTTTTGTCAATATAGTGCTCGTTGGAGCCGTGATACACGCGGTGGTTAGGGGATGTGCCGATGATGTTTTTCAGAAAGCCCAGCTTGTCAACAGCCTCGGTATGCAAGAAGAACTGGTAAAACAGATTGGCCGCTACACCACGTACTCCGGCGGAAAACCGAGTAGAATGGCCGGGCTGTAAAGCCAGGGACTAACCAGCGTCCCCACCCAGTTCAGTCGGTAGAGAGTAAACGCTTCAGTTAGGTGCGCCAAGGCCCGGTACACCTTCCGCAACACAGGAGTAATTTACTGAATGAACCGAGCTACAACGCTCATGACGACTACGGCATCAACCCCATTGCCCCCGCCAGGTATTGATCACCCTTTCCTGGGCGTAGTAAGTCCAATTCCTTGAATAGATTCCTGTATTCAGAAAGTCGTAACAACAACCGAATAACTTACTTACTTGTAAGGTATTACAGTATCTTAGTGACTAGTATACCGTGCTCATTTATAGTAACTCATCTTAGCCTTTACCCGACAATGACGATACAACCATACACTGCCTGCTCCTTTTTGCGCTTAACTGTTCTGATGCTTCTGGCGATTCCGACCGTTGCTCAACCGCCATCAGCAGCCTTGTATGAGCAGGCATCACGCAACGGAAGACTGGCCAGTACGGGCTTCCAGCGGTGTACGCTATACCTGAAAGGATGGCTCGCCGAAGCCGATCCTGCTACGGGTCTCATTCCCCGAAACCTGACCGATAGCCGTCATTTCTGGAATGCGCAGGATGCTGCCGCTGACAATTACCCGTTTATGGTCATGACGTCGTCGATACTGCAACCTGATTTGTTTGCGGGCCGGATGCAAGCCATGCTTGCCACCGAAGAACGCCTGACTTCACGCATTGGACGGTTGGCTGATAGCTACTCATTTACTAAAAAAGGCTTTCTTAACGAGTCAATCGATAGTAGTCAGGTTATTTTCGGGAGTGCCGAATACATGAAAGACGGCCTTATTCCGCTCACCGAATGGCTCGGGCCGGATTCGCCCTGGTGTCGGCGCATGGAAGGTATTCTCGATGATCTGCTTCCCCTGTTTCCCATACCCATTCATTTGACGGGATATTTCTTCGGAAACAGCGCCGACGTGGAAGTAAACGGCGATATGCTTCAGGTACTCAACCGGATGTACTGGATCACCCGAAAGCAGAAATACCTCGACGTTGCCATGGCGCTGGGCGACTACTACCTCAACGACAAGCGACGCCTGACGCAAGCATCGACCCGGTTGCGAATGCGCGACCATGGCTGTGAAATTATTGCCGGCCTGTCGGAAGTGTACGCTACCATGCACGTGCTGAATCCAGCGAAGAAAGAACAGTGGCAACCCTACATGACCGAGCTACTCGACCTAATCCTTGCCAAAGGCCGCAATGCCGACGGACTGTTTTATAACGAGATAAACCCCTCGACAGGGCAAATTCTGGACCCCGCCCTGGCCGACACCTGGGGCTATCTGCTGAATGCCTGCTACACCGTTTACCTGACCGATGGCCGTACTGACTACCGGGATGCCGTTGTTAAAGCACTCCAATCGCTGAATCAACGCTACCGGAATTACGCCTGGGAGGGGCCAAGCAGTGATGGATACGCCGATTCGATTGAAGGTGCCCTGAACCTGATCCTGCGCGAAAAAAGCCCTGCCGCTGCCGATTGGATAGACAGCGAGATCCAGGTGATGTGGGCAAAACAGCAACCGTCGGGCGTTATTGAAGGCTGGCACGGCGACGGTAATTTCGCCCGAACAACGCTGATGTACTGCCTCTGGAAAACAGCTGGCACCTGGCTTACTACCTGGAAGGAATCGGTTCGTGTTGGCGCTGTTCGGGCCGATAAATCACTCTATATCAACGTAGACACCGACGAAGACTGGGCTGGTACACTCTGTTTTTCTCCGGCCTTTCACCGGGATTTCATGCACCTGCCTCTTAATTACCCCCGCATCAATCAGTTTCAGGAGTGGTACCCGATTGAGGGGAAAAAGCGTTACAAGCTAACCAACGCAAAGACAAAAAAAGTTGTCACTGTCAGTGGCCAACACTTGCTTGATGGCTACCCCATCCGCCTGCAAAAAGGCGAAACACTTCAGCTAGCGATTACAGCGAACTCCCTGTAGCGGCTCGAACCTACCGTTTACTCAATTTACGGCCCGAATTCTTAACACCGCTTGTTTACTGAACACTGTTCATTATGTTTGTGTCGTCAACGAAGCAGGTATGGGAATTCTGGAACGGAAAGAGCGGGAACGGGAAGAAATGAGGAGGCTGATTCTGGAAGCCGCCCAGAAGCTATTTCTAGCTAACGGCTACGAAAAAGTTAGTATCCGAAACATAGCCGATGAGATCGAGTACAGCCCGGCTACCATCTATCTCTACTTCAAAGACAAGAACGAGCTGTTTTTTGCCCTGCATCAGCAGGCGTTCAGAAAGCTGATCAACGAGTTTGCTCCTATTGCGCACCTGCAAAAACCAATGGACAAGCTCGAAGAAATGGGGCGTCTGTACATCCGGTTTGCGTTCGAGAACCCCGAACTGTTTGACCTGATGTTTATCATGAATGCGCCCATGGAGGCCATCGAATGCCGGGAAGACATCTGGGATGATGGGCACCAGGCTTTTCACGTGTTGCAGAACGTAGTGCAGGAATGCATCGACAGCGGTGCAATCAAGCATCCCGATGCCGAACGGGCCGGGCTCCTGATCTGGAGTATGGTACATGGGCTGGCCGCGCTTTTTCTGCGGAAACGGATGATGATCTTCGGTGAGGAACGCAAAAAAAACCTGATGGACGAAGCGTACGACCTGTTCGTGCAGACCATCCGAAAAGGACTTTGATATTTTTTTACCCATTTACTAAACACTGTTTATAAACTAACATACGGTCATGAGTCTCACGATCAACCCAATCCGCTGCCTGCCGCCCTGGCCAGGTTCGCTGATGGCAGTAGTGTTTCTTATCAGTTCTCTGCTGCCAGCCTCCGCGCAGCCCTCTCCTATTCTGGACGGCTACGTTCGCGAGGGGCTGGCCAACAACCTGGCTCTGCGACAGGAGTCGCTCGAGATCAAACGGGTGTCCGAATCCATCAACCAGGCCCGATCATTGTTCTACCCCCGGGTGGCGTTCAACCCGACTTATTCGCTGGCGGCCGGTGGTCGGCGGCTGCAGTTTCCGGTGGGCGACCTGATCAACCCTATCTACAGGACGCTCAATCAGGTAACGGGTTCTGACCGGTTCCCGACCAATCTGGCCAACGTAGACGAACAGCTGGCGCCGAACAACTTCCACGACACCAAAATCAGCGTTCAGTACGCCATTTTCAATACCGACATTCAATACAACTACCTGATTCAAAAACAGCTACTAACCGTTCAAGAAGCCCGCCGACGCGTAGTCGAGAACGAACTCCGCTATACCATACGCACGGCCTATTACCAGTACCTGCAAACCCTCGATGCGATCCGGATTTACGACAGCTCGCGCCGGGTACTTACCGAGCTGGCCCGGCTCAACGAAAAGCTGGTCAGCAACAACGTAGCGACTAAGGAGGTCGTCACATCGGCCCGCTACGAAATCAGCAAGGTCGATCAGCAGATGGCCGTAGCCGAGAAAAACCGGGAGTCGGCGCGGGCTTATTTCAACTTTCTGCTCAACCGCGACCTGGCCGCTCCCATCGACATCGACTCTTCACTGACGCGCATCCTGCCCGAACAGAAAGAAGCCCTGGCCGACCTGCAGCAAACGGCGTTGCGGGATCGGCAGGAACTGTCGCAGCTGAATGGCTCGCTGCGGGCGGCCCAGACGGCGGTACGGCTGAACGAGGCCAATGCCACCATTCCAAACGTATTCGTAGGCGGTAATGCGGGTTTTCAGGGATTCGGCTACACCTTCCGCAACCAGGCCTATGCGCTGGCCCAGTTCGGGTTGCAGTGGGATCTATTCCGGGGTTACGAGAAACGGTCGAAGATTCAGCAGGCCAGAATCCAGACCGATGCGCTGCAGACGCGGCTTCAGGAAGTACAGCGCCAGGTACAGCTCCAGGTCGTGCAGGCCTATTATGACCTCGATGCGGCCAACGAGAGTCTGGCGGCTACGCAGAGCGGCATCGCCAACGCCGATGCTACCTTCCGCGTCATCGACAGTAAATACCGCAACGGCCAGTCGCTGCTGATCGAGTTTCTTCGCTATCAGAACGACCGGCTTACGGCTCAGCTGCAGCACTCGCTGGCCCGTATGGATGTACTTGTCAAACGAGCCGCCCTCGACCGGGCCGTCGCCGTAGACTAGGCCCGGCGCTGTACGCGCGGTCATGCAAACGAACGCATTCCAACAGCACTTGACGCCCTCAGGTGCTCCCCTTCACAAGACTTTGCTATAAATCAGGTAAGCCATGAAATCTCTACAGCTTATTAGTTCCCTCCTGCTGGCCGTAGCCGCCTGGTCGTGCGGCAGTCAGGCCAATGATACGACCCAGGCTAAAACCGACGACGCCACGCGGACCGACGATGCCGTGATTGCGGTTAAACTCACCCCCGTCCGGACCGTAGAGCGGTCTGAGCCGGTAGTCGCGTCAGGACTGGTGTCTTCGTCCGAAGAAGCCCGACTTTCGTTTAAGGTCGGCGGTATTATCAATCAGATGCTGGTCGAAGAAGGCCAGTCGGTCCGGAAAGGGCAGTTGCTGGCTACCCTCGACCTGACCGAGATCAACGCGCAGGTCAGCCAGGCCCAGCTCGCCAGCGAAAAAGCGGACCGCGACCTCAACCGGGTCCGGAGTCTCTACGCCGATACAGCCGCTACCCTGGAGCAGCTTCAGAACGCCACGACTGGCCAGCACGTTGCCCGGCAGAACCTGACCATTGCCCAGTTCAACCGCAGCTTTGCCCAGATTCGTTCATCGGTCGATGGGACGGTAACGCGTAAGGTAACCAATGCCGGGGAATACGTGGCGGCCGGCGCGTCGGTCTACCTGATTTCGGGCAACCGGCCGGGCAACTGGGTGGTGCGCGTGGGCGTGTCGGACAAAGACTGGGCCCGGCTCCGGCTTGGCAATCGCGCTACCGTTACCCTCGACGCTTACCCGGACCAGCGTTTCAACGGCACCGTCACCGAACTGGCGCAGGCCGCCGACCCGACCAGCAAGCTCTATGAGGTAGAGGTGCGGATCAGTCCGGCGAGTGGGGTGAAGCTGGCGCCGGGTTTGTTTGGCAAGGTAACGCTGGTACCGGCGCAGAGCCGATCCTACGTCGTGGTTCCGGTGGAGGCTATCGTGGAGGGAAATGGCAAAGACGGTTTTGTCTATACGCTGGCCTCAGCCAGCCCGGCTAACCGCGCCAGCAAAGTGCGGAAGGTGCCGGTACAGATCGGCTACCTCGACGGCGCCAACGTACTGCTCACCCATGGTTTGTCGGCTACGAGCCAGGTCGTTACGGCCGGTTCGGCCTTCCTGACCGAAGAATCGAGCGTGGTGGTGCGATAAAAGAAATGGATAATGAACAATGAATAATGGATAGTGACATGGAAGAATCAACCGAATTTGGAGGTTCCTTCTGGGTATCTGAAACTAATTCAGCCTACGTTTCCAAACCCAATCCGGTGCTGGAGAAGTCATTCGCCTTTGCCGTTAGAATCCTGAACTTTCATAAGTGGCTGAGCAAACATCATCCTGATATTAGCCCGCTGGCTAAACAGATTCTACGAAGCGGTACATCCATTGGTGCTAACCTGGAAGAAGCCGACAGCGCTTATTCGAAACGTGAGTTTGCCGTCAAAGTTGGCCTTTCCCTAAAGGAGTCTCGTGAGACAAAATATTGGCTGCGGTTACTCTACGCTACTGACTATATCGATAGCGAGATGTTTTCCTCCCTCTGTAGCGACAACGATGAGCTCATGCGACTCCTGAACGCTATTCTAAAAACCACGCGCGAAAATCTCAAATGATCTCTGGATAGAGAGTTCGGTACCCGATCTATGCTCGGCTCTAAAGAAATCATTGTCCATTATTCATTAGCCATTATACATTATGCTATCATCGTTTTCTGTAAAAAACTGGCAGTTTATGCTGGTGCTGTTCCTGGGCGTAGCTGCGCTTGGGGTGAACTCACTGCTCAACATGCCCCGGGGCGAAGACCCTGAATTTGTAGCCCCCCAGTTTTCGGTGGTCGTTGTCTATCCCGGTACCGATGCACTCGACATGGAGGAACTGGTGGTCGATCCGGCCGAGAAGCGTTTCAACGAACTCGACAATATCAAACACGTCGTTACCAACGTCGACGATGGGGTGGCGGCTTTCCGGATCGAGTACGAATACGAACAGAACCCTGACGAAAAATACCAGGAGATCGTACGGGAGGTGAATGCCCTGCGCAGCGAACTGCCCGCCGACATATTCAGCATCAAAATTCTAAAGTTTTCCCCGTCCGATGTCAACATAGTGCAGGTAGCCCTTCAGTCAGAAGTAGCTTCCGACAAAGAGCTGGGCCAGTACGCCGAAAACCTGCGCGAACAGCTCGAAAAGGTGAAAAGCCTCAAAAACGTAAGCGACTGGGGCTATCCTAAAGGCGTGGTGCGGGTATCGCTCAATATCGAGAAGATGGCTCAGGAAGGGATACCGACCAACCGGGTCGTGGGCGCCCTCCAGGCCGAAAACGCCAATGTGCCCGGCGGCAGCGTACAGGTCGGAACCCGTAAGTTCAACGTGAAAACGGCCGGCAAATACGAGTCGCTCGACCAGATCCGCAACACCATCGTATCGACCAACGGGCAGAAAATCGTCTACCTGCGCGACATCGCCGACGTGTCGGAAAACCTCGACGACGAAACCCACATCACCCGGCTCGACGGGCACCGCGCCGTACTGGTAACGGCCAGCCAGAAAATTGGGGAGAACATCCAGAAAGTAGGGGAACAGATCAACCCGATCATCGACAACTTCGCCCGGTCGCTACCACCCCATATCAAACTCACCAAGAACTTCGACCAGGCCGCCAGCGTGAACAAACGGCTTGGCCACTTCGTACAGGATTTTGTCATCGCTATTCTGCTGGTGTCGCTGACGCTGCTGCCGCTGGGGTTTCGGGCTGCCGTGGTGGTCATGATCTCGATACCGCTGTCGCTGGCCATTGGGCTGACACTGCTCAACGCGCTGGGGTTTAGCATCAATCAGCTAAGCATCGTAGGCCTGATCGTGGCCCTGGGCATTCTGGTCGACGATAGCATCGTTGTGGTCGAGAACATCGAGCGGTACCTGCGCGAAGGCTATTCGCGAAAAGAGGCCGCCATCCGGGCCACGAGCCAGATCACCCTGGCCGTCATTGGCTGTACCACGACGCTGATCCTGGCCTTTTTACCGCTGCTGTTCCTGCCCGAAGGCTCGGGCGATTTTATCCGGTCGCTGCCGATGGCCGTTGTCATGACCGTGCTAGCCTCGCTGATCGTGTCGCTGACCATTGTGCCGTTCCTGAGCAGCCGCATCCTGAAAGAATCGCACAACCCGAACGGCAACATTTTTCTGCGGGCCCTCAAACGGCTCATCAGTGGCTCCTACAGCCGGCTGCTGCACGCGGCCCTGCGCAAACCAGTGGTTACGCTGCTGGTGGCGCTGGCTATTTTCGGGCTGGCGCTGTCGCAGGCCGGCCGGGCGGGGTTTGCCCTGTTTCCAGCTTCTGAAAAACCGCAGTTTCTGATCAATATCGAAACCCCCGAAGGCAGCAGCCTGAGCGAAACCAACCGCGTGGCCCGATATGTTGAAAGCCAGCTGAAAAACGAACCCGCCATCCGCCATTTTACTACCAACGTGGGCAAGGGAAACCCGCGCATCTACTACAACATCATTCAACGGAACGAGTCGGCTAACTTTTCGCAGTTTTTTGTGCAGCTGACCGACGTCGAACCGGCCGAAAAACGCGCCATCATCGATACCTACCGCGAGCGGTTTGCCCACTACCCCAACGCCCGTATTGAAGTCAAAGACTTCGAGCAGGGCCCGGCCCAGGAGGCTCCGGTAGCGATCCGCATCTTCGGCGAGAATCTTGACACCCTCCGGTCGGTAGCGGCCCGGGTCGAGACCGTACTCAAGCAGACGCCCGGTACCATTTACGTGAACAACCCGCTGGCTAACCGCAAAACGGACATGCGCATCAACGTCAACAAGGAGAAAGCCGGGTTGCTGGGTCTATCCATTGCCGACATCAACCGCACCATCCGGCTGGCCGTGGCGGGGCTGAACGCAGGTACGTTTAAAGCACCCAACTCCGACGATGAATATACGATTACCGTTACCCTTCCCAAAGGCCGCATTACCGACCCTACGGTACTCAACAATCTGTACGTGAACACGCTGACGGGCGCGGCTGTACCACTGCGGCAGGTAGCCGACCTTCAGTTCGAGACGGGCACCAGCCAGATTCGGCACTACGACAAAGACCGCTTCGTAACGGTGACGGGTTTTGTCAAGACAGGGTATCTGGTCGACAATGTGTATACCGATGTGTTGCAGAAGCTGGATGCGATGAAGTTTCCGGCCGGGTTCCGGTACGTAGCTGCGGGCGAGCTGGAGAGCCGCGAGCAGTCGTTTGGCGGGCTGGGCACCATTATTCTGGTTACGGTTTTCGGCTTCCTGGCCGTGTTGATTCTGGAGTTCGGCACCCTGAAAAGCACGCTTATTGTTCTGTCGGTCATTCCGCTGGGCATCATCGGGGCCATTGCGGCTCTGCTGCTGACGGGCAATCCGTTCTCGTTCGTAGCCATCATCGGTCTGATTGCGCTGATCGGTATCGAGGTCAAAAACTCGATTTTGCTGGTCGATTTCACGAATCACCTGCGCGAAGAAGGTATGCCGCTGGTAGAGGCCATCGAACACGCGGGCGAAGTTCGGTTTGTGCCCATCGTGCTTACCTCACTGACGGCCATCGGCGGGTTGATGCCCCTGGCGCTGGAAGGCAACCCGCTCTACAGCCCACTGGCCTGGGTACTTATCGGCGGTCTGATTTCCAGCACACTGCTGTCCCGAATCGTTACCCCCGTCCTCTACAAACTGCTGCCGCCCCGAGTCGACGTCAAAATAACCCGGGAAGAAGAGCTAGCGGTGGCGTAGTGACGCCTTCACCGTGGTCCGTGTCCGCACGGACCACTTATGCGCCAGCAACAACCCGTCCGGATAGGGGTTCGACTACGCGTCCCGGACTACGCGTCTCGGTGTGGATACGGACCATGGTGAGGCAGCAAAAACCATCCGGACAGGAGACGCAAAGGGTTGCGTCTCTACGCATCCAGGTCCGTATCCCCCCCCACCGTGGTCCGTGTCCTCACGGACCACCCGTGCGGCAGCGAAAACCATCCGGACAGGAGACGCAAAGGGTTGCGTCTCTACGCATCCAGGTCCGTATCCCCCCACCGTGGTCCGTGTCCTCACGGACCACCCGTGCGACAGCAAAAACCATGCGGACAGGGATCCGTGTCCGCATGGACCACGGTGAGGGTGAAGTCCTCATGCCCCCGCCCAGGTGGTTTTTTTTCGGGCGTATACACTTTTTTTAGATTAAGTTGTTCTATAGATAAAATGCCTGGTTGATTTATTTGATTACTGTTTCATGTCTGTTCTCTCCAGTTCCTTTCCGGACGAAGACCATATCTTGTGGCAACGATTTCGGGAGGGAGATACCGTAGCGCTCGGCCTGCTGGCCAAAAAATACTATCGGACGTTAGCCAGCTACGCCACGCGGTTTACCAAGGATCAGACGCTTATCGAGGATGCCATTCAGGATATATTTCTGAAACTCTGGGAGCACCGGAATCAGCTGAGTGATACGTTCTTCGTTAAGTTCTACCTGCTCAAGACCCTCCGCCACCACCTCATCAAACTACACCGCAAGCAGGGCTACCCCAGCGAAACCCTGCACGACTGGCTCGACATTGGCGAAGAGGCCAACGCCGAAAATCAGATCATCAGCGAAGAAAATCGCGCGTTCGACCAGAAACAGCTGAAATACCGGGTAGCCGACCTGTCGAAACGCCAGCAGGAAGCGCTGTACCTGCGGTATTACGAGAATCTGACCTACGAACAGATCGGACAGACCATGGGCATCCACGCCCAGTCGGTCGCCAACCTCCTTCAGAACTCCATCAAGCGCCTGCGCGATCACTGGACCTACGGCCTGCTGTTGCTGTACACGCTGTTCGTGTAAGCTACGGGACTGCACCGCTCCGCGGAAATCACCAAAAAAAATTCGTGGAAAATTGAGTATACCGGTCCCAAACGGGGATAATCCATTGTACAGAGGCATATAACTGCCTTTTTCAATGAAAGATTATCAATTCTTCGAGTTCGACGATTTCCTGGAAGATGTTGCCTTTCGCCGGTGGGTGTTTCACCCATTACCGCAGGACGAAGGCTTCTGGCAATCCTGGCTAGCCGGGCATCCCGACAAGCAGGCCGTTGTTCAGCAGGCGCGGCAGCAGCTCCTCGCCATCAAAGGTGAGTTTCAGCAACTGACCGACGATCATATCGATCAGAAAGTAGCCCAGCTCGTTCAGCAGGCACAGGCGCAGGACAGCAATCGGGTCCGGCCGATGCCCACCAGTCAGTGGCGCTACTCGGGCTGGTACTACCTGGCGGCATCGGTTGCTTTGCTGGTCGGTCTGTTCTGGCTGTACCAGACCCGCCTGAACGACCTCCCTACTGCTACGGCGTCGACCTATACGCAGCTGGTCAGGAGCGCCACCCGACCCCTGCAGGAAACGAGCAACACTACCCCCCGGCCCAGGCGGCTAACCCTGCCCGACGGCAGTCAGGTTGTGCTGTATCAGAATACCCGAATCAGCTACCCGCGTCAGTTTACGACCGCCAAACGCGAGGTGTACCTCACCGGCGAGGCTTTCTTCGACGTTCAGAAAGACCCCAGGCGCCCTTTCCTGGTCTATGCCAACGAGATGGTCACCAAAGTACTCGGCACCAGCTTTTTCGTGAAGGCCTACGAGCAGGACAAGAACGTACTGGTAACGGTACGGACGGGTAAAGTGTCGGTCTTTACGCAGTCCGATGGCCAGGCAGCTACCCAGAAGGCCAGCCGCGAACTCGGTGGTATGATCCTGACACCGAACCAGCAGGCCACCCTGATCCGAGACGATAGCCGATTGCTGCGCTCGCTGGTGGCCGAACCGGTACGCGTCGACAATCAGCCCGTAACGACGGCGTTTACCTTCCGACAAACACCCATTGCCGAGGTATTCGCTGCGCTGGAGCGGGCTTACGGTGTCGATATCGTATTCGACGAAGCCCTGATGGCCACCTGTACCCTGACCGCCCGGCTCGATGATGAATCGCTGTACAAAAAGCTGGACTGGATCTGCGCCGGTACCGAGTCCAGCTACGAAGTAGTTGACGGGCAGATCATCATCACCAGCCAGGGCTGCAACTAGTGCCTGACCGGCCGTATACAGCCGCCGGTCAAACCGAAATGTGAACCAATAACCAAAACCGCCAGCCGATATGCACTAAACGCCCTCAACGCATTACCCACAAAAAGGCCGCCGGTGCGCCAACACCGACGGCCGGAACCAGTCCGTACGATGTCGCCAAACATCGGCCTCAGCAGAGGCTACCGGATCTTTTTTGCCAATTCCCGAAGAATTAACAATCAGTGTCAAAAATTATGAAAAACAAACGACAATTGCGTGAGCAGGTCTTTACAATCATGCAAATCAGTCTGCTACAGCTCGTTCTGATCGTTGCGTTTGCGGGTGTTTCGCTCGCCCACGACAGCCGGGGCCAGGAGCTGCTCGACCGACGGATCAACCTGGTATGCACCAATCAAACCGTTGATAACGTACTGGAACAACTGGAAAAATCGGCTAAAGTCCGGTTCCTCTATAGCTCAGAACTAATCCGGGCCGACCGCCGGGTAAGCCTGTCGTTGCGCGACCAGCCCCTGGCCATTGTACTCGACCGGCTGCTGACCCCGCTTCAGCTCACCTATGAGGTATCGAGTCAGCAAATCATTCTGAAACGCGCGGCCGCCCCTACCCCGTCGGCACGCCCAAACGCCGACCGGGCCGCCCTGCCCGTGACCGGCAAAGTAACCAGTGATGCAGGCGAAGAGCTGCCCGGGGTAAGTGTAGTAATCAAAGGCACCTCAACCGGCACCGTCACCGACGTAAACGGCAATTTCAGCCTCAACGTACCCGACAACAGTGCCGTGCTGGTATTCAGCTTCGTAGGTTTTCAGAGCAAAGAGGTGCCCGTTAACGGCCAGACCAACTTCACCGTTACGCTCGCCACCGATGTGCAGTCGCTGTCAGAAGTGGTAGTGGTTGGCTACGGCACCCAGCGTCGGCAGGAGCTGACCACGGCCGTAACCTCGGTAAACAGCAAATCGATCGAGCGCCAGCCCGTGGCGGGTTTCGATCAGGCCTTGCAGGGGCAGGCGCCCGGTATTCAGGTCACGTCGCCAACGGGCGCGCCGGGAGCCGGCATCAACGTCCGGATTCGGGGCAACAACTCCGTCAGCCTGACCAACTCCCCACTATACGTCATCGACGGCGTACCGGTACTACCTACCTACGATCGCGAACTGGGCGTTGGCAACCAGCGCCCCAACCCCCTCAACACGCTCAACCCCAGCGACATCGAATCAATCGACGTACTGAAAGATGGAGCTGCTGCGGCTATTTATGGCCTGCGGGCCTCGAACGGGGTGGTTGTCATCACGACCAAGCGCGGTAAAACCGGCAAGGCACAGGTAAACTTCAGTACCTATTACGGCATTCAGCAGCTGCGCAAGAAGCTGCCCCTGCTGAACGGCCGTCAGTTTGCCGACTACTACAACGACGCGCAGGTGGCGGCCGGTCAGGCGCCTTCTTTTGGCAACCCCGACTCGCTCACGACCAACACCGACTGGCAGGATGCCGTATACCGGCAGGCTGCCATCCGCAACTACCAGATCAGCCTGAGTGGCGGCACCGACAAAACGAAGTATTACGTATCGGGCGGCTATTTCAAGCAGGATGGTATCGCGCTTAACTCGGGGTTCGACCGCTACAACTTCAAGCTAAACCTCGATCAGCAGATGAGCACCCGCTTCCGGCTGGGTACCAGTCTTAACCTGAGCCGCACCAACACCAACGGCAGCGTACGGAGCGAGCTGGGAGCCGGGAACTCGGGTACGGTACTGGGCGCGCTGGCGCAGATTCCGACCATCCCGATCCGCAACGCCGACGGCACCTACAGCATCAACCCGTTCCAGCAGTTCGACAACCCGGTAGGAAACCTGCTCGAAACCCGCAACAACGCGCTGATCTACCAGGTCATCGGTAACGCCTATGGCGAGTTCGACGTGCTGAAAAACCTGACCTTCAAAAGCTCGCTGGGTATCGACTTCCGGTCGCAGATCGAGAACGAGTTCGTGTCGCGCAACTACCCGGGTACGCAGAACGCCAGCCCCGCTACCCGCGGCAGCGCCCGCACCGGCACCAACCAGCAGGTGATCTGGCTGTGGGAAAACACGCTGACCTACGACCCCAACCTGGGCGATAAACACAACCTGACCCTGCTGGGTGGCCAGTCGGTTCAGGCGTCGGACCGGTTCACCTCGGGCGCGTCGGTAACGGGTTTCCCGTCTAATGCCGTGCCGTACCTCTCGGCCGGTACGCAGTTTACCCGGCCGTCGAGCTACCAGGACCAGTGGGGCCTGTTCAGCCTGTTTGCGCGGGCCATTTACAACTACGATGAGCGCTACCTCGCCACACTGAGCCTGCGCGCCGACGGATCGAGCCGGTTTGCGCCGGGTAACCGCTTCGGCTACTTCCCGGCCCTCTCGCTGGGCTGGCGCGTATCGCGGGAGCCGTTCTTCCCGCAGAACAGTGCCCTCAATGACCTGAAAGTCCGTGCCAGCTTCGGGGCCAACGGCAACCAGGAAATCGGCGCTTACGACCGGTTCAGCACCTACGGCTCGGGCTATAACTATGCCGGCGCTTCGGGCATCTCGGGCGGTATCGCCCCCGACCGGATCGGGAACAACCTCCTGAGCTGGGAAACAACCTACCAGTACAACGCCGGGGTCGACGCCGGTTTCTTCAAAGACCGGCTGACGGTTACGCTCGATGCCTACCTGAAACAAACCCGCAACCTGCTGACCAGCGTGCCGCTGCCGTTCAACGCCGGCGCCCTCAACCCGCAAACAGTGCAGAACATCGGCACCGTTGAGAACCGGGGCTTCGAGATCGGCATCAACAGCACCAACATCCAGAGCGAGGGCGATGGCTTTACCTGGTCGAGCAACCTCAACTTCTCGCTGAACCGCAACAAAGTCATCGACATCGGTACGCTGCGCAACGAACAGGGACAGGAAGTAGACCGTACCATCATCGGCGACTATACCATCACCCAGAAAGGCGCACCGCTGGGCGCATTCTTCGGCTACGTGACGCAGGGCATCTTCCAGTCGACGCAGGAGATTGCCGAGGCCGCTACCCAGCCGGGTCAGCCACAGCCGGGCGACATCCGGTTTGCGGACCTGAACGGCGACGGCCGCATCGATGCCAACGACCGCACCATCATTGGCAACCCGAACCCCGACTTCATTGCTGGCTTTACCAACAACCTGTCGTACAAAGGGTTCGAGCTGAGCGTTTTCTTCCAGGGTAGTTTCGGCAACGACATCTACAACCAGAACCGGGTAACGATCGAAGGTATGTCGGACCCGCTCAACCAGACCACGGCGGTGCTGAACCGGTGGACGCCGACCAACACCAATACCACCATTCCGCGGGCGGTTCGCTACGATCCGAACCAGAACAACCGGTTCTCGACCCGCTTTGTGGAAGACGGCACCTACGCCCGGCTTAAAAACCTGACGCTGGCCTACAACCTGCCCGGCAAATTCCTGCAACGCGCCAAAATTGGCGGGGTTCGGGTGTACCTGACCGGCCAGAACTTACTCACGTTTACGAACTACAGTGGCTATGATCCTGAGGTGAGCGCCGACCCGTTCTCGTCGGTTGGCTTCGGGCGCGACTTCGGCGTTTATCCGCAGGCACGCACCTACACGGCTGGTCTCAATGTCACTTTCTAATCGAAGCTTCATGAAACGTCTTATCATAGTCTGTATCCCCCTCTTTTTCCTGGCGAGCTGTGACGTGCTGGACAAGCAGCCGTTGCCGAGTATCACGCCCGAAAACTTTTTCACCACCGCCGACGACGCCGAGGCCGCGCTGACCGCGGGGTACGATGCGCTCCAGCAAACCAGCCTCTACGGGCAGGACCTGAACGTGGTGGGTGAGATGCCCTCCGACAACGTAACCAGCAGCAACGGCGACGTCAACGCGCTGGAGCGGCTGATCTGGACACCCCAGACGGGGCAGGTGAGCGGCATTTTTCAGGCCTCTTACATCGGTATCAACCGGGCCAATGCCGTGCTGCGGTACGTACCAACCATCTCGATGGATGCCACCCGCCGGGATCAGATCCTGGGCGAAGCGCGGTTCCTGCGGGCGCTGCACTACTTCAACCTGGTGCGGATGTACGGCGGAGTACCGCTGCGACTCGACCCCTCGGAGTCGGGCGAGCCGGGGGCAGTAGCCCTGGCCCGGTCAACCCCCGAGCAGGTATACGCCCAGATCGGAACCGACCTCCAGCAGGCCGAGCAGCTCACCGCTACCAGCTTCGGCAGCCAGGCAGCTAACCGGACCCGCATCATAAAAACGGCTGTCAACGCGCTCCAGGCGCGGGTATACCTGACCCAGCGCCAGTGGGCCGAAGCTGCTACGGCGGCCAACAAGGTGATCAGCAGCGGACAGTACCAGCTGTCGCCGAGTTTCAACGCCCTGTTCCCGCCCGACAACAATGCGGAGTCGATTGTAGAGGTCCAGTTTTCGGGCAATGCCGATGGCGGGTTCGTCTTACCCGACCTGCTGCTGCCCTCGCCCCCGGCAACCTATTCGTTCCCAAAATTCAACATTCCGACAACGGAGCTGATCCAGTACGCCGATACGCTCAACGACCTGCGCTGGAAGTTTACGGGCGAGGTGACCCAGACCGGCCGTAACCACGCCAGCTTCGTGATGGCCCGCTCGGGCAACGCCAACGACAACGGGCCGTTCGTCTACAAATGGCGCAGCAACCCCAACGCCTTCAACAGCCCGGACAACTACTACGTGCTGCGGCTGGCCGATGTCCTGCTGATGTTTGCCGAAGCGTCCAACGAGCAGTCCGGCCCCAACCCGGATGCCCTGACCCGGCTGAATGCTGTACGGACCCGCGCGGGCCTACCGGCGCTTACGCTGGCTACCCTGGCCACGAAGCAGGCCTTCCGCGATGAAGTAGACCGGCAGCGTCGGCTGGAGCTGGCTTTCGAGGGTGAGCGGTGGTTCGATCTGCTGCGGTATGCCCGGCATACCCAGGCCGACCCCAGCGCCACCCACCGCGTAACGGCGCTGACCATCATTCAGCAGGTGCGCGGTTCGCAGGATGTCAACTACCTGCTGTTCCCCATTCCGCAGAGCGAGATCAACAATAACGCCCTGATTCAGCAGAACCCAGGATACTAACCACCTACCTCGATGTACAGTAGTCGGCTTACGGCGCCAGGCTTTCTGATACGGGTCGCCCCGCCAGCCGACTACTGTACGCCGAAACCTGCATTCTTTTTCCCTATGCATATCCCCTTCAACATACCCGCCCTGGTGCTGTCGCTGCTGATCACGATGGGGCTGGGCAGCAGCTGCCAGCGTGTCGTCCCGAGTCAGACGGCCTCAACCGGCGTCGAGTTCTGGCTCACGAACCCCGATCGGTCGGCACTTTTTGTCCGGCAACCGGCAGTACTCCGGTTCAGTGATGCCAGCAGCCAGCAACCGGTCATCACCGTCGACGAAAGCCAGACATTCCAGTCTATCGACGGGTTCGGTTATACGCTGACGGGGGGCAGCGCCATGCTCCTCGACCGCATGGATGCCAGCTCCCGCGCGGCCCTGCTTAATGAGCTGTTTTCGACAAAAGACAACGGTATTGGTGTCAGCTATCTGCGGGTCAGCATCGGCGCGTCGGATCTCGACGACCGGGTTTTCTCCTACAGCGACCTGCCTGACGGACAGACTGACCCTAATCTGGAGAAGTTCTCGCTGGCGCCGGATCGGGCCCACCTGATTCCGATCCTGAAGCAGATTCTGGTCATCAACCCGGCTATCAAAATTCTGGGGTCGCCCTGGTCGCCACCCACCTGGATGAAGACCAACAACAACTCGAAAGGAGGTAGTCTGAAGCCCGAATACTACGATGCCTATGCGCGGTATTTTGTCAAATACATTCAGGGCATGAAGGCCGAAGGTATCCGGATCGATGCGATCACGATTCAGAACGAGCCGCTCCATCCGGGCAACAACCCCAGCCTGCTGATGCTGCCGCAGGAGCAGGCGCAGTTCATCAAGCAGAACCTGGGCCCGGCGTTCCGGCAAGCCAGTATCGACACCAAAATTATCCTGTACGATCACAACGCCGACCGGCCCGACTACCCCATCTCGATCCTGAACGATCCGGACGCGAAACAGTACGTAGACGGCTCGGCGTTTCACCTCTACGCGGGTCCGATCAGCGCCCTGTCCGAGGTGCACAAGGCCCATCCTGACAGGAACCTGTATTTTACCGAGCAGTGGATCGGCGCCCCCGGCAACCTGAAGGGCGACCTGGCCTGGCACGTGAAAACGCTGATCATCGGCGCTACCCGCAACTGGAGCCGTACCGTACTGGAATGGAACCTCGCGGCCGACCCGAAGCAGCAGCCCCACACCCCCGGCGGCTGTACGCAGTGTCTGGGCGCCATCACGCTGGACGGCAATACCGTTACGCGCAACCCGGCCTATTACAACATCGCCGTAGCGTCAAAATTTGTGCGGCCGGGCTCGGTTCGTATCGAGTCCAACACCTCCGAAACCCTGCCCAACGTAGCCTTCAGAACCCCCGATGGGCGCCGGGTCCTGATTGTACTGAACAGTAGCCCGGCTGCCCAGTCGTTCAGCATTCAGCACAACGGCAAACGCGTCAGTACGAGCCTGCCCGAAGGGGCCGTAGGTACGTACGTCTGGTAAAACGGCATCGGTTCTTATTTATCTGAAAACCTTCCGGGTAGTTACGACTAGCCCGGAAGGTTTTTTTTGTAAGTAACCCACTTACAGACAAATGTTTACGCCGTCAGGTAAATAAACGACCAGAACTCCGTAATGTGCTGATTATGAACCAAAAAACTGATACTTTACGTACTCAAACCTCACCCACCATCCATACCTATGAGCAACCACGCTGCGGCAGACAAGCTTCTCATTATCAACCAGGAAAATTCACCGATTAACCTCCGAAAGATTCTCATTTCGCCACCCAGTACCGGTGTCGAAGACCGGGGTAACAATATCCTCCATTTCAACAGTGCGAACCGGGGCTACGAAGGCCGTAACGCCAGTGCCACCGAGTTTGTAAAAACAGAGCTGGTCAACGCCGAAGCGCTGGAAAGCGATAGTGAAATCCTTCAGTTTGCGGTTCGGAAAGCCCGGGAGTTCCGGCAACAAAAGAAAGGAACTTACCTGGAGTTTGGGTTCTGTACCGGTCGTACAATCAACTTCATTGCCGCGCTCGCCTATTATACGGATGTATGGGGATTCGATTCCTGCGAAGGCTTGCCGGAAGACTGGCGGGGCCATTTCGAGAAAGAAAAGTTCAAAATGATTCTCCATCCCGACAATTCGGGTTTACCGTATATTCCCTTCGTGCCGCTGGCCAATGTGAAGCTGGTGATCGGTGAAATTTCGAAAACGCTGCCCGTATTCATCAGGACCCGGCTGGAAGCCGAGCAACACGTTGAACTGCTGCACATCGACACCGATATTTACCGCTCTGCCAAAACCGTTTATCGCGAACTGGACGACCGAATTGTGCCGGGTGTTACGGTCGTGGTGCTGGACGAGGGGTACAATTACTTCTACGACGAACGGCTGGACAAGGGCGAGAGCGAGTGGAAAGAACACGAATACAAAGCCACTCATGAGTTTGCCCGCCGGAAAGGGTATCGGGTTGAGTACCTGGCCTACAATAAAACGCATCAGCAACTGGTATTACGCTTCATGAACGGACGCTGATGGCCAGGCGACGTCGGTTATCCGAAGTAGACTTTATTGCCCAGCTCGACAGGCTGCTCACCAATAAAGCGAAGGTCAGTCTGGATAGCGTTGAGCCCGTTGTTATCAAGCAATATTATATCAATGGAAAAAAAGACGAGCGCGATACGCCACCCAGGTTCACCAAAGAAGTAACCATAAACGATGTTAAAACGGGCGTTCTGGAAATCAAAGCCTGGAAGACCATTGGGCTTACTATTCAAAATGCCACGATGGGTGGCCTGTGGCTGATCGACCAGTGCGAATTCGAATTCATCGAGATTACCGACTGTCCCGATTTTAACGGGCCGATCAAGTTGATGAACTCAACGGTGAAGCGACTGGTCATATCCGATTCAGTCATTACCGGGATACAGCTTTCCAAAAATTCGTCGGTCGAAACAATCGTCATCACCAACAGCACCATAGAAAAACCCGCTGACGACTCGCTGCTGTATACGGGCTTCTTCATCGACTCGTCCGTAGTCAGCAACCTGACCATCAGCGACATTACCGGCGAACAGCACATCTGCAACGCAACCCTTTCGAGTTCAGTACTGCGCAACCTGATTATCAGCCGGTCAGAAAACGTGGGTGCGTTTACGCTCAAGAAAGAAGCTACGCTGGGTGCCGTCAGCATCAGGGAGTCGGCGGTAGGGGGCTTGCTGGTTGCCGACCGCTCGGATGTACAAACGATCACCATCGCAAAAGACAGTAGGATCGATGAGTTGTCGCTGACGGGCGCCCCCGGTCTGCAAAGCCTGCTCGTGGAAGAATCGAAGATTGGCACCATTACCGTCAATAACCAACTGCTGCCCGAGGGCCTGATCCGGGCCGTAGAGATTGATACGCTCAGGTTCCTGAATAACTTCCGGAAGGATTCTGTCCTACAGATCAACAACGTAATCTTCAGGACGCTGATTTTTGAGGATTTCAACAACCTCGGCAATCTCAAATTCAGCAATGTAGACCGGGCCGTTGAGGAGCAGTCCAGCATCGAAATCCGTAACTCCGATCTGGGCAAAGCTCAGTTCATTGGCTGCAAGCTGGACGATGCGGTACGCTTCGAATTTTACAACTCCAAACTGCTCGAAATATTCGTGGCAGGCACGATCTTCCCGGGCACGGTTACCCGTTCTCCTACGGGTACCTATCGGGAATACCACGTGCTGGAACAGCAGCAGCTGGCGCTGGGACAGCTCCAGAAAGTGTATGAAAACAACGGCAACACCGTTCAGGCGCTGGAGTACCAGGCCCGGTATCTGAAAACAATTCAGGATGAACTGGCCAGCCGACTGCCACGCTGGTTGCAAACTTTCTTCAGCCTGAGCGCACGGGCCGGTGCTTTTATTGGCCGAAGCGTTTCCAGCCTGGCCGACAAACTATCGAGACAGGACCGGCTTAACCGGAAAGAACGCGCCGATTTTGTATCGCTCACCCTCAACTACCTGTCCAACAACTTCGGAAACAGCCTGACCCGCGCCTTCTGGTGGACCATTACGATCAGCCTGCTCCTGTTTAGTTTGTACGGCTGTAGTATCGGCTACAAGCCAGCCGCGCACTGGTGGGTAGCAGAAAATCGGGACGATTTTTTTCACCTGATGAGTTACTACCCGGAGTTTCTGCTACCTACCCATAAGTCAAACTTCATAGAAGGCCCCATCGAACACCCCGACATGGCCCGGTTCGTTGACTCCTTGTCGCGCATCATTATTGCTTACATGCTGTATCAGTTTGTACAGGCGTTCCGGAAGTACGGTCGCCGAAGCTGATACGCTAGGCCTCTACCGACTTACCGTTTTCAGCAGGGTGCCGCGGGTTATGCGGTCTTCGGCTTTGAGGCTGTTCAGCGTGCCCAGCTCTTCGAGCCGGCTGGCGGGCATATTCAGGGCGGTCATCACCTCCCGGAACGAACCATCGCGCGGGGCGGCCTGAATCCGGACGCGCTCGGGTTTGCGGTTCAGCTTATCGGGGTCGGTCAGTGCCCGGAAGCCCCCCGCCACCTGCCGGAAGGTAGGCAAACGGTTGCCGAACGCAGCCGCCTGCGACAGGCCGTGCAGCGCATAAACGGCGTTGTTGTACTGGATGAGCCAGGTAGCGATCTGCAGCCGGGTTTTGGGGTCCTGCTGCTGTTGTGGCTGGCCCTGCTGCTGTTGCGGCTGCTGCTGCGAAACCAGGAACAGAGCCGGGTTGCCGTTAATGGTGGTGCGGCTGTTTTCGAGTACGTTCAGGCTTAGCTCTTTCACCAGGTTCTGGGCCGCTTCATCGAGCGAGCCGCCTTTGGCCAGCATCAGGATCATGGCCGCCTGGCCGTCTTTGGGCCCCATCTGAAACTGCTCCGGCGAGTTCTGGTGATTCCAGTCGGCGGGTACCGGAAACTGGAACCGCAGCTCAGGATGATAAAACTGGTTGTTCTCCACAAAGCCCTGTTTGGGGTCCTCGCCGAAGATGATTCCGTCGATCATGCGCAGGTACGACTCCCGATCGGTTCTGTAGCTGGCGGGATTTTTAGTCTGGTAACTCTGGGCCAGCTGGTTCACGCGTGCCTGGCGGTTGCCCGGATCGGGGTGGGTGCTCATGAACTGCGGAATAGCCTGACCGGCGTTATCCTGAATACGTTTGATGGTACCGAAGAAGCCGGCCATCTGACGGGCGTCGTAGCCGATCTTGCTCGAATATTCGACCCCGATCTCATCCGACTCGGACTCGTGGGCCCGGCTGTAGCCCAGCAAGGCCAGCTGTAACCCCTGCGATGCGGCTTCGGTCAGCTGACCCGTTTTGTCGAGCAGCACCGACCCCAGAATCAGGCCCGCCGTACCGAAGAGCTGACTCGTTTGCTGGCGGGCCGAATGCTGGGCCGTAATATGACCGATCTCATGACCCAGTACCCCGGCAAACTCCGCTTCGTTGTTGAAGTGGGCCATGATGCCGCGGGTGAAATAAACGTAGCCGCCCGGTACCGCAAAGGCGTTTACCACGGGCGAGTCGACAATGTAAAACTGGTAAGGCAGGTCGGGCCGGTGCGAAATCTGCGCCATAGCCTTTCCCTTTTCGTTGATAAAGGCCTGCAGTTTCTGGTCGTCATACAGCCCCATCGTGGCAACGACCGACGGGTGCGACTGCTGGCCGAGGGCAATTTCCTGCTCTTTCGACATAAAGACAACCTGGCGCTTGCCCGTTACGGGGTTGCGCGAACAGGCCGATAAGCCGACGAGCGCACTGAGAACAAGGATACGAAATGTAAGCATAGTGAATGGGTTTATAAACGGTCAGCTGGATACGGGTGGAGGTATCCGACCGGGGTATCTGCAAAATAGAAACCAAATGTAGCGAAAGAGGAAAACTACTTATGTCCAATGGTCTGGCGGTAGCGCAGACTCTCGCGCATGGGACTACCCCGCCCGATGAACCAGGCCAGCCGCCCAAAGATCGGGTCACGCCGGAATTTACGCCCGTTTTTGATGAAATAATACAGCCGGAACAGGACGCGCTCGGGCCACGAATGGTACTTCCGGAAGTAATGAAACAGCGAAATGTAGTACTCTTTTTCGATGTCGTAATTGCGGGTTGTACTCTGTCCGGTGAAGTGGACATACTCGGCTTCAGGCACCAGCCAGGCCGTATAGCCGGCCCGCTGAAGCCGTTTGGCCAGGTCTTCTTCTTCTACGTAGAGGAAATGAGCTACGTCGAAACCCCCAATGGCCTGGAAAGCCGACGCCCGCACGAAGAGCGTACTGCCCATGATAAACGGCACCTGCACCGGCTGGGTATAAACCTGCTGCAAAGGTGGGTACAGGGCCGGATTGAACCGTCGAACGGCCCCGTGTCCCAGCAGCTTGCTGCCCAGCGTAGGCAGGTAGCCAAATGTTTGCTGGCGGGAGCCATCACCCGCAAACATCTGCGCCCCACTCAGGCCAGCCTGTGGCGTGGCGTCCATAAAATCGGCCAGTTGTGTACACACATCGGTGCGCAGTACACAGTCGTTGTTCAGAAAATAATAGTAGGTCGCCTGAGAGCCGGCGGCCTGGACGCCCAGCATATTTCCGCCCGAAAATCCCAGGTTGATGCGGCTCCTGACAAGCCGCACGTTCGGTTGTGCCGTCAGCGTTTCCAGAGCCGCCACATCGGCCGGGTTCGAATTGTTATCGACGATAATAATTTCGAAGGCAACCCCTTTCGTTTTGGCAACAATCGATTCAACGCAGTCGATGGTGAAGCGGTGGGAGTTGTAATTGAGCAGAATAATGGAAACGAAACGCTGGCTCATCGGCAAAACAGAGACCACCACCCGGCGGCAAACCGCAAAGAACCAGTAATTCAGGGGGCGAAGCAAATCACATAGCCCGAAAGCAGCTGAACGCCGGCTCAGAACGCAGTAACGCACACAACATTCGGCTAAGTCTGGCTACCTTACACGCTGTCCGACCTTTCTCTACACCAAACGTTTCAGCCAGTATGTGGACTCTCATTAAACCCCTTCTGCTTGTTGTTGGCCTGGCACTCCCGGCCTGCTGCTTCGGTCAGATCGTCGAAGCAACCGTAGAACCACCCCGATGCGCCAACCGTGACCTGATGGCAAGAGCGGGCGCCGGCGACGTTCTGAAAGCGTATCAGGATTACCTGCAGCAGACCCATACTCACGAGATTATGACTCCGGACGGCCCCATGGGTATACTGCTGCTCACCGAGTTTGTAAACGCGCAGGGGAAAGCCTGCTGGCGACTCGAAGTATGTTACGACGACCGCTACAAACAAGCCGTGCCGACGGGTTACTTTTTCCAGAAGTCCGGCCGGTTCAGACTGATTGTCGTTTACAGGGGAAATGAGAAAGGCAACATGCTGAACCCGGACCTGGAGTCGTCGGCCACGCAGCAACATACGCTGGCCTGTTACGAAGAAATTGTTGGCAATCGGGTATACATCCGGCCACCGCGCCAGCCACGCATTGCCCGTATTCTGGGCCGAAATTCGGATATGTGGGTAAAGGACAGGGTCGATATTTCAGGCAACGTATACAGCGCCCTGACCTTCGTTTTTGAAACCGACGGCACGTTCAGTCTGATAAGCGGCTAATGGCCAGGCTAGTCAGCCCACGTTAGTCGTCGGCGCCCAATACCGCGAAGATCAGATCCGATTCGTAGCCACGGCTCATGGCAAACCGAATGAGTTTTTGTTTGATAACGAGCGGATTGGCGTCGTTCAGGCTCCGCCGTTTCCTGTCGAGCAGATCGACCAGCGTTTGCCGGTAATCATCGGGTTCGATTTCTTTGAGGGCTTCGTTGAGGTTGTAGCCGGTAATGCCGCGCTGCTGGAGGTGTTGTTTTATCTTTCGTTTGCCCCAGCCCTTGACGCGGAATTTACCGCCGGCAAAGCTTTTGGCGAAGCGCTCTTCGTTGAGGTAATTCTGCTGAATCAGCTCAGCGATTACTTCCTCCGCATCATCGCCCCAAACGCCCCATTCCTTCAGCCGATCACGCACTTCCTGCTGCGTACGCTCCTGGTAAGCACAGAACATAGCAGCCTTTCGTAACGCATCTTTGAGGATGTCTGTCATACGACAAAAATACGAAAAAAGGGCCAGAAAAGCCCCTATACCGTGGTCTGTGTCCTCCTCACCGTGGTCCGTGGGGACACGGACCACACAAGCGTCAGCAATAAACCATCCGGGAAAATGGTCCGTGGGGACACGGACCCTGGTGAGGCCTTTATAGCGTAGTCCGTGTCCTCCTCACCGTGGTCCGTGTCCCCATGGATCACACAGGCGTCAGCAATAAACCATCCGGAAAAATGGTCCGTGGGGACACGGACCCTGGTGAGGCCTTTATAGCGTAGTCCGTGTCCTCCTCACCGTGGTCCGTGTCCCCATGGACCACACAGGCGTCAGCAATAAACCATCCGGAAGAATGGTCCGTGGGGACACGGACCCTGGTGAGGCCTTTATAGCGTAGTCCGTGTCCTCCTCACCGTGGTCCGTGTCCCCACGGACCACACAGGCGTCAGCAATTAACCATCCGGAAAAATGGTCCGTGGGGACACGGACCATGGTGGGGAAAAGCCCCTATAGCGTAGTCCGTGTCCTCCTCACCGTGGTCCGTGTCCCCACGGACCACCTGCGCGTCAGCAATAAACCATCCGTCACCAGGGGCGTATTACCAGGTTCGTTTGCTCATCATTTTGTCGAGTTCGGGTTTGGTCATGGTACCCAGTTCCGGATGGCCGCCGAGCCATTTGAGAAAATCAGTCTTGATCTCGTCGTTCCACTGGCTATCAATCTGACCAGTTGTGTACCGGCCCGACTTTACCATCTCGAAGCCGAACTGATCTTTACGAACCACAAACTCGGCCGTGCTGACAACCTGTTCAGCCATATGGGCCGGTACGAACAACACCCCTTCACGCTGCGCAATCACCAGATCGCCCGGCAGCACCATGGCGTTTCCCATACGGATGGGCGTGTTCAGTCCCATAAGCACCATTTCTTCCAGAAAAGACGGGTGAAAATCGCGCACGAAAGCGTTGAACCCTTTGATCTGCTGCAACTCCTGCAGGTCGCGGGCGGCTCCGTTGAACACCACGCCGTTGCCGGTTTTGCTGAAGATCGCATTACCCAGGGTGGCACCCATCAGCGTACCACCACCAATTTTCCCGAACGCATCGGCCACGTACACGTCACCTTTGGTCAGCACATCGATTGGCCAGGCGTTGGTATTGCCTTTGCGGCCCTGCTGGGTGGTACCCCGCTGTTTGATGTTCTTCTCCACATCGGGCCGACTGGGCATGAACATGGCCGTAACGGCGCGTCCAATAACCGGCACATCGTCTTTGATCAGTTTCCAGCCGCCCTCGAACTGATTGGTATAGCCTTCGTTTTTCAACACCGTCCAGGCATCGTCGATGCCGATGTGTCTGGCCCGCTCCAGCAGGGCGTCCGGAATTTTGGGGCGTCCGTCGGGGAAACGGTCGCCTTTCCACTCGGACGTCAGAAAGACCAGTTCATCTTTCGGGATGGTTTGTGCGGATAACGAGTGACTGGCGTAACCAATCAGGCCGACCAGCGTCAGGCAGGTAATCATACGTTTCATTCGTCCGAATCAATTAGTGGCCTTCTTTGGCCAGGTAAGCGTCGATGTCTTTCTGGGTAATGGCTAACTTCTTGGGATACTTGGCCACCCACTGCCGGAACTCGCCTTTGATTTTATCGGACCAGTCGCCGTGGATTTCGCCGGAGGGGTATTTGCTCTGCTGCAGCAGCACCCGCTCAAACTCATCGCGCAGGGCCGTCATTTCCGATGCCGACACGAGACCTTCTACCAGATGAGCCGGGATAAAGACGGTGCCGTACTCGTTGGCAAATACCACATCGCCGGGCAGTACCGTCACATCGCCGATCCGGATGGGGGCATTGATGGAGGTGGGCGTCATGTCTTTGATGTACGATGGGTCATGGCCTTTTACCCAGGCGTTGAACCCCTTGGTATCTTTCAGCTCCTGCATATCCCGTACCGATCCGTAGAAGATGACTCCCTTGCCGGTTTTGCCGTAGATAGCGTTTCCCAGACTCGACCCGATCAGCGTGCCGTCTTTTATTTTTCCGTAGCCATCGGCCACGTAGATATCCCCCTTGGTCAACACGTCGATCGGCCAGATGTTGATCCCGCCTTTCTGCGACCGTCCCTCGGCCTTTCCCTGGGCCCGGACCAGGCTATCGAGGTCGGGGCGGGTGGGCATGAACTGCGCCGTTACCACCCGGCCGGTCATCGTTTCGCCCGGCTTGAGAATAATCCAGTTTTTTTCGACCTGATTGCGGTAGCCTTTATTACCCAGATACCCCCAGATCTGTTCGAGTGTGCAGTTCTGAAGCCGTTCGAGCACCAGGTCGGGCACGTTGGGACGACCATCGGGCAGGCGGTCGCCTTTCCAGCTGGCGGTCAGTGCCTTGATGTACTCGGGCGATGAACCCACCCGCTGGGCCTGCGCTACCAGGCTCATCGAAACGACAATGGTCGAGGCAAGTACTAGTCTTTTTATCATCTTCTTGAGGGGTATAGGATCGTACTGGATTTCTCTGATTTTCTACCAAAAAGCTGGGTCTATAAGTAAAATACTGACATTGACCTATTTTAGGTATTAATAGCCATATATCAAGACAACCCTTTACCATGAAGAAGTTTTTATCTCGTCTCACCCCGGCGCCTTCCTCGGGCGATGCTGCCAACCGCCGTGAGTTCATTCGCAATGCGGGTCTGGGTGGTCTGTCACTCGGCATGCTCTTCGACGGCAAACCCGATCAGGAGCTGGAATTTATCACGCAGAAAGTGCCGCGCGACTCGAAACCATCTGAGCTGAAGATCACTGACCTGCGGGTAGCTATCCTGGCGGGGGTTCCGTTTACGAGCCCCATCATCCGGATCGACACCAACCAGGGCCTGGTTGGCTGGGGCGAAGTACGGGACGGAGCCAGTGCCAATTACGCCCTGGCGCTCAAGAGCCGACTACTGGGTAAAAACCCCTGTAACGTGGAGCAGCTGTTCAAACTCATCAAACCATTCGGGAACCACGGCCGGGCAGCCGGGGGCGTTTGCGGGGTTGAGATGGCGCTCTGGGATCTGGCGGGTAAAGCCTATGGCGTACCGGCCTACCAGCTTCTGGGCGGCAAATACCGCGATTTTATCCGGCTCTATGCCGACACACCCGAAGGAAAAAACTACGACGAGTTTGCCGTCAACATGGCCAAGCGCCGGGATGCGGGCTACTCATTCCTGAAAATGGATTTCGGTATCGGGATGCTGGCCGATCAGCCGGGCATGCTGGTGGGCGCCAGCCAGTGGAGCGTGAAACGAGCCTACGACCCGACAACCGGCGGCAAAATGGGGAACTACGCCATGACCAAACACCCCTTCACCCGCATTCAGGTCACTAAAAAAGGCATCGATAAACTGGCTGAGCACGTAGGCCGCGTCCGCGAAATCGTTGGCTATGACACCCCGCTGGCGGCCGATCACTTCGGTCACTTCGACGTCAATACGGCCATTCTGATCGGCAAGGCGATGGAACCCTTCCGGCTGGCGTGGCTCGAAGATATGGTGCCCTGGTTCTATACCGACCAGTGGAAACAAATCTCCGACGCCATCGAAACGCCCACCCTGACGGGCGAAGATATTTACCTGAAAGAAGAGTTCATCAAGCTCATCGACGCCCGCGCCGTCGACATGATCCACCCCGACCTAGCTTCATCGGGTGGTCTGCTCGAAACCAAGAAAATTGGCGACTACGCCGAAGATGCGGGCATTCCGATGGCCATGCACTTTGCCGGATCGCCGATCAGCATGATGGCCAATATCCACTGCGCTGCGGCCACGGAGAACTTCGTAGCGCTCGAGCACCACGGCGTTGACGTGGCTGGCTGGGAAGACCTCGTGACCGGCATCCGGCCCATCGTAGAAAAAGGCTACGTGAAAGTACCCGACCGCCCGGGCCTGGGTGTCGATCTGAACGAAGAGGTAGCCAAGAAGTATCTCCGCAAAGGAGCCACCTGGTTCGCCCCCACCGACGTCTGGAACGAACGCGACTCCTGGGACCGCGAGTGGAGCTAGGCCTCACCGATTGCCGACAAAAGACCATTATTATGCCAAAGCCCGGCCCCGCAACGCCGGGCTTTGTTTTTAGTTGAGCAGGTCGTTCAGCGCGTTGGTCAGATCGGCGTACTGGTAGCGGAAGTTTGTCTCGTCCGCAATGCGTTTGTTCAGGACGTAATTGCCGCCGATGACCGTGATGGCCATTTCGCCAAACATCAGCTTAATGACAAAATTGGGAATATTGGGCAGCAGCATGGGGCGCTTCAGCACCTCGGCAATGGCACGCGTCAGGGTTTCGTTGGTGACGGGCGTCGGCGCTACGGCATTGTAAACACCCTGCCACGACTCGTCCGCGAGCGCCTGGATGTAGAGCCGGCACAAATCGTCGATATGAATCCAGGAGATATACTGCTGGCCCGATCCGATTGGCGCCCCCGCCCCCAGCCGAATCGGCTGGGCCAGCTTCGGCAGTGCCCCCCCGTCCATGGTCAGCACCACCCCCGTCCGGAGTTTCACCGTCCGGATACCAAGGGCAGCCACCTGGTCTTCGGCGCGTTCCCAGGCTCGCGTCACCTGCGCCAGAAAGTCGGCCCCGCCCGGACTGGTTTCGTTCAGCGGCCGATCGCCGGTGTCGCCCCCGTAGAAACCGATGGCCGACGACGCGACAAACGATTTGACCTGGTTCGGGTTCTCCGACAGCGCTTTGGCAATCAGCTCGGTAGACTGCGTACGGCTGGTCAGGATTTCGTTCTTCCGGGCGTCGGTCCAGCGCTCATCGGCCACCCCGGCCCCGGCCAGGTGGATAATATGATCGGCCGTCTGAATAGCCCTGGGGTCGATCTGCCCGCGCTGAACATCCCACTGGTATACGGTTACGTTCGGAACCGGTTTGTTGGTTCGGCTCAGGTACGCTACCTGATAGCCCTGTTGTTGAAGCAATTGCGTAAGCCGACGGCCAATGGTGCCCGTACCGCCGGTAATAAGAACTGTAGAAGCCATACTCGTAAACCAGTGGGTTAGTACTGTATAACCTGATAGGCGTAGTTGAGGTTTGGCAACCCCGGTTCATACCCGCCATTCTTTTCGGCAGGCCGGGCGGGTAAATTCGGGCAGACAGCGCGTTACACACTACCAGGTACAGACCAGGAAACGCCTGTTGTGAATTAACGGGGGCAAGAGGCTGTATCCTTGCAGGCCAGGTTTCCGTATTGCAGGCAGACTTGGATTCGTTACTATGCAAATGCCAGTGTAGTGCCTGACGGGTAGTGCCTTGACAATCTGGTATATGCTATTTTAGTGCTGATTTTACCGCAACAGGATCCAGCCGCTCCATATCGTCTATTTGTTAAATCCGCTGCCAGGCTATCTTGCCCAATAGAAAAAATAGTTTTTCAGCCAACGTACCACTCCTAGGGTCAAGTCAGAAATGTATGTTCACTTATGAAACAAGCACTTATTGTTTTAGGATTGGCAGGCTTGATGCAGGCCGCTTTGGCAAAGAACGAGTTGACCGATTCGGTGAGTTATCGCTCGGCCAATGCACTCGTTACGGATATGGCACGTCTGATCAGGCAACACGCCTACCTTAACGCAATAACCATGGTACACCGCTATGATGCGTGGGCTGACACAACGCAGGGCTGTAAACTCTACATAGGTGAACAAATAGATCTACTGGGCGATCCAGGGGAGGTAGAATGGTACTACATTGACTTTAAACAGCCAATCAAAGCCAATGAACTAAAGGTGGTTATGGGTAAGAATGACAATTTTATACTCGAAGCATCGAAGAGTATTACCAAAAAAATAAAGCGCCGGGTAAAAAATAATCAGCAATTGAATCAGGAGAGAAACGCCCGTTTGAGTATCTTGTTTCTTACCGACAGGAAGAAACGTACTGTCGATTTTGGACAATTACAAAAGCAATTATCCGACATAATTAGTCAGCTGATCGAAAACTGATTCCACGATAGAACAGCAACGAAAGCATCAACCGAACTCAGTATTCTAGTATATAATCAGTACACAGTTTAAGCGGGCAAGTGTAGATTATTATACATAGACTGGAGCTAAAAAATACAAATAACGCACCTGTAGTTATACAGCAAAACATAAATTAATTATTCGTACACAGCTCGGGCGCATGAAATTGTATTTCCTAAACATAGGGGCCTCTATAACGAACCTATACTTACTACTTTTTTTATGGGGTTTGTCGGCCGGCATGGCTGGCTACGTACCGGTTTTGGCGATAGCAGGCTGTGTTTCGTTATTTGTTGTCATACCTCCCCTGCTAGTCTACAAGATGAGAACAGGCTATTTAGGAGGACTTTTATGCACTGTGGCTATTCTGCCCTGGTCAGCTATATTTACAGTATCAGCCTTGAGAGATACCGAGTTTACTTTAATCAAATTGGTGTTTGTTGTACCCCTTTGTCTCACTGTAATATCAGGCTACCTTTCAGCTTATTTTCTTATAAAAAGGAAAGACCTAACCTTGTCTACTAATGCTACGAATCGTTTTCTTCTTTCAATAGTGCCGGGCCTACTGTTCGTTCTTTACATAATTATGCTATCAAAAAATTTTCAATACATAGCCAAATAGATTATCAACAAAATACACGGTACAGCTTGTAGTAAAAACCGTACAATCAATTGAACCATACTTTTCTTTTGCTCGCCAACACAATCAAGGCAAACAGTAAACCAATCACTGAAGCACTGGAAAACCCAACTACCCTGAGGTATAAAATGGCGATCAGCACTGTAACTATAATTTTATTGATTTTCCATCCGTCATTTCGGTTAGACACGTGCACCCATGAAAAATTAAGCAAACAGACTACCCGTTATATACCAGCGGTAAAGTCAATGGGCAGGATGAATTTATACCGGGCGGGCTCTCCATCTACAGTGCCTGGTGTCCAGGCAGGCATACTGGCCACGATCCGAACCGCTTCCAGATCGGCTTCTGTGTTTATCCCTTTACGCACAATACAGTTTCCGACGGAGCCATCAGCATTAACCACAAACTCGACAAATACCGTCCCACTGGTAGCAACGGACAGGGGGCGCCTGGTCTGATCGACAAACCGCTGTAGCGCTGGAGCACCGCCGGGAAATATAGGGTTGACTGGCCCTGCACTACGTTGAGAAGAGGCCATGACAGACGGGGTATAAAAGCCAGGATTTCAGGGACCAATAGTACAACCAAAACAGATCATACGCATGGCTGCCGGTAACGAATACCGCCGATATTTTTGCCCCAGCCAGTACGGCCGATGAGCCGGGCCGGGTAGCCATGGCCGGTTTGGCACCACCCTATAGCGTTCCGGCCCGGTGAGGCAATTAGAGTCAGTGGAGGTGGCTGCTATTCGCTTCTTAGACTTTTTACCGGGTCCATCAGAGCCGCTTTGATGGCCTGAAAGCTGACCGTCAGCAGGGTTATCGCCAGAGCACCCGCGCCCGACGCGGCAAAAATCCACCACGACAGCTCCGTGCGATATTCGTACTTCTGAAGCCAGCCGCTCAGAAAATACCAGGCAATGGGCGTGGCAATACCAAAGGCAATCAGGACCAGAAAAACGAAGTCTTTGGAGAGCAGGCTCCACAGATTCAGCACCGATGCGCCCAGCACTTTCCGAACGCCAATCTCTTTGGTTCGCTGCTCGGCCGTAAACGACGCTAACCCGAACAGACCCAGACAGGAGATGAAAATAGCCAGTACGGCAAAGATGGAAGCGAGCGTGCTGATGCGTTCTTCGGCCGCAAACTTCAGCGCGTACTGTTGATCCAGGAATTTATAATCGAACGGACTGCCGGGATTAAACGTCCGGAATACGGCTTCCACGCTGGCGAGCGATTCGCTGGCACTGAGCCGCGGATTCAGCTTGATGTTGATGACACCAGCCCAGTTGTAATTCAGCAGGAAAGCCGTCTGGTAAACCGGCGCAAACGGCGAGTCCATGACCATATCCCTGATCACCCCCACAACCTGAAAGGGCTTGCCATTCCATTTCACGACCTTGCCCACGGGGTCGTTCAGCCCCATGTACTTAACAGCCGTTTCGTTCAATATCAGGCCGGACGAATCGGTCGAAAAGGTCCGGGAAAAATCCCGCCCTGCCACAAATTGCCACCCCACCGTTTTGCCAAAGTCATGGGTTACGGCCATTACCCCTAACTGCTCTTTCATAGCCGGGTCTTTACCTACCCAGTCGAAGCCGATTTGGCGCGAACCCAGCTGGGTGGTGGGCGATGATGAGGTAGCCATGTCTACAACGGCACCCGTTCCGATCAGCTCGCTCCGCAGCGCGTTGTAGTGACCAAACAGTTCCGGCGTATTCATGGCCACGGTAATCAGTCCACTTCGGTCATACCCAACCGGCCGGTTTTTAGCGTGCTGAATTTGCTGGAAAACGATGACCGTACCGGTGATGAGCGTCACTGACACCGTAAACTGAATAACGACTAAAACCTGACGGGGTAGCGTAGCGAAACGCCCCACCCGAAATCCTGACGACGTGCCTTTCAGCACCGTTATGGGCTGAAACGAGGACAGGTAAAGCGCCGGGTAACTACCCGCTATCAGCCCCGTAACGAGACTAAACCCGAGGCCCGAAAGCCAGAAAACCGGCTCCTGCCAGGGCATGACTAACTTCTTGTCGGCGATATCGTTAAAGAGAGGCAGCGCTAGCCACACCAGCAGCAGAGATAGGGTAAAAGCCACCCCAACAACCAGCAATGATTCGCTGAAAAACTGACTGATCAATTGGGCGCGATTAGAACCAACCGCTTTGCGAATGCCTACTTCTTTCGCTCGCTTTTCGGAACGGGCGGTCGACAGGTTCATGAAGTTGATACAGGCCAGCAGCAGCACAAATACGCCAATGAGCCCGAATAGCCAGACGTACTGAATCCGACCGCCCGCCACCCCCGACTTATCCCACTGGTCATACAAATGCCAGCGGCTCATGGGGTGCAGGAAAACGGCCGGTTTTACGTGCGCTGTTTCCGGCACATTCTTCAGCCTGAGGTCTTTTATTTTGGCGGAAACGCTCGTAAAATCGGCTTGGGGAGCGATCTGAGCCAGTATTTGCCAGGAGTTGTTATCCCAGCCGGCATTTTCCCGAATCCAGGGTTCCGACGAAACGTATAAATCCCAGGGCGCCATAAACCTCATCTCCCGGAACTCGGTATTGTGCGGAAAGTCCTCGTAAACGCCCATTACCTTCACGTTTAGTTTGTTGTCGATCTTCACCACTTTGCCCAGCGGATCAGCATCGCCAAACAGGGCCGTTGCTACGGATGCGGCCAGTAGAACAGAGGCCGGATCGGTCAGGCCTGCCCGAGTTCCCTTTGTCATAGTCAGACTAAGCAGGTCGGGCGCTTCGGGGCTTACGTAATTTCCTGTTTTGGTGAACTTCTTATCGCCATACGCCAGGATATGTTCGCGGGTCCAGGACGACAGCACGACCCGTTCGAAATCGTCCGCGAAGTCGGTCTGCAATGTTTTCGCTAAGGGCAGGGGCATGTACTCGCCGGCTCCAAAATCTCCATTAACGGTTGCGCTTTGCATCACCTTGGCGATACGGCCGTAGTGCTGGTAGTAGGTATTAAACGTCAATTCGTCGTACATCCATAGCCCAATGAGCATGGCCACGGTCATACCAACCGATAGGCCGCCGATGTTAATGACAGAGAAGGCTTTGTTTTTGGCCAGGTTCCGCCAGGCGATTTTGAAATAGTTGCGAATCATTGTCGTTGTGGTTGGTCGGGGATACTTGTCTCGTTTCAGCAGGGAAGGCCGCAGCAGGCTCAGCACATCGCGTACATACCGCCAGCGGGCCTGGCTCAGCCCCACCGCCTGCACCCGCTGCTGGAATAGTTCGCTCAGGTCACCCTCCAGCTCTTCGGCCCGGTGGGGCGGGCAGAGCCAGTGCAGCAGGCGCGTAGCCCAGCGGGGTGGTCGGGGTCGCTCCGGCAAACCGGCCGCATCACCAACGGGTCGGGGTGGGTGGTTCATGGTTATTCGCTGCGCAGGCTCTTTACCGGGTCCATCAGAGCCGCTTTGATGGCCTGGAAGCTGATGGTCAATAAGGTCACGCCCATCGCGCCCAAGCCAGCCAGGACAAAAATCCACCACGAGAGTTCGGTGCGGTATTGATAATTCTGAAGCCAGTCTGAAAGCACGTAATACGCCAGCGGAGCGGCCAGACAGAAGGCAATCGCTACCAGTATGACAAACTCTCTGGAGAGCAGGCCCCAGACGTTGAACACCGATGCGCCCAGTATTTTCCGAATGCCGATCTCTTTGGTCCGCTGCTCAGCCATGTACGACGCCAGACCAAACAAGCCCAGGCAACTGATCAGGATGGCCAGGATGGCGAACCCACCGGCTAACCGGCCGATGCGCTCCTCGGTACCGAATTTCCGGGCATACGTATCATCCACAAACTTATAGTCGAAGGGCGCGTCGGGGCTGTAGCGTTTGAATACCTGTTCTACGTTGGCCAGGGCTTCGTGAGAAGAGGCTTTTGGAGACAGACGAATATTGATGGTGTTGACATTGCGGTAGTTGACCGCGAAAAACGACGGGTTAACCGGCTTGAACGGATCTTCTTTCACCATGTCTTTGATAACACCGATCACTTTGTAGTCGCGGCCGCCCTGCCGAACGATCTCGCCAACCGGGTGCCGGATGCCCATTAATTTGACCAGCGCTTCGTTCAGAATCATTGCGGAGCTATCCGTTGTGAAATCGCGCGAAAAGTCGCGGCCTTCCTTGAGTTGCCAGCCTACCGTTTGGCCGAAATCGTGGGTCACGTAATTGCTCATCACCAGTGGCTTGGTGTCGGTTTTCTTCCCTTTCCAGCTAATATCCGTTGTGCCACCAGCCTGTTCGGTTATTGAATTCGATGATTCGGACATGCCCGCTACGGCCCCTGTGTTCAGCAGATCATGACGCAGAGCGGTATAATGCCTGTACAGTTCGGGCGCGTTCATGCCAATTTCGATCAGGCCACTGCGGCTGTAGCCCACCGGACGGTCTTTGGCGTGTTCGATCTGCCGAAAGACGATGATGGTGCCGATGATGAGTGTGACAGAAACCGTAAACTGAAAGCCAACCAGCACCCGCCGGGGAATCGTAGCCGATCGATTGGTGCGCATCATCCCCTTCAGCACTTTGATCGGCTGAAAAGAGGATAAGTACAGGGCCGGATAGCTGCCGGCAATCAGGCCCGTTAGCAGGCTGAACCCTAGCCCGGCGAGCCAGAACAGTGGATTTCCCCACGGAATGCTCATCTGCTTCTCCGATACCTGATTGAAAAACGGCAGTGTGAGCTGCACGAACAGAATGGATAGTACAAAGGCCAGCACCGCCATCAACAGCGATTCGCTGAAAAACTGCGCCACCAGTTGACTCCGCAGCGATCCGATCGACTTGCGGATTCCCACTTCCTTGGCGCGTTTTTCACTGCGCGCCGTACTCAGGTTCATGAAATTGATACAGGCCAGCAGCAGCACAATGACACCGATACTCCCGAACAGCCATACGAACGTAATGAGTCCGCCAATATTGACGCCGTCTTTAAAATCGGCGTACAGATGCCATTTGCTCATTGGATGCAGGAAGAACTCCGGTTTATAGCCCGGCGGATTATCCCGCTTCATCCGAATGTCCCTGATTTTGGCCGACACCTGCCCAACATCGGCGCCCGGTTTGAGCTGGGCAAAAATCTGGTACGAGTTGGAGTCCCATTCGTCCTTGTCGCGTTTGGCTCCGTCGTCATTAGCCGCAAAAAATGCCCAGGGAACCAGAAAGGTTACGTCGCTGAACGTATTGTTGGCCGGAAAATCCTGGTAGACGCCCGCTACTTTCACCGTCTGTTTGTTGTCGAGCCTGATCAGTTTATTCAGCGGGTCTCCCGTGCCGAACAGGGCGCCGGCCAGCGACTGAGAAAGCAGAATCGAGTTAATATCGGTGTTGCCAAAGCGCGTTCCGGATACGACGTTCAGCGACAGCATATCGATGACGTCCGGCTCGATGTAATTGCCCATTTTCAGCAGCTTCCGCTCGCCGGCGGCCAGAATGACATTACGGCTCACGGAAAGACCAACCGATTCAAAGTCCGGGTACTTGCTTCGCAGTTCCTGCGCCAGCGGAATCGGCAATACGTCGTAAGACGCTTTCTCTACGTCGAATTTGACAAACTGCCAGAGTTTAGCCAGTCGGTCGTAGTGTTTGAACTGTTTGTTAAACGACAGCTCGTCGTACATCCACAGCCCAATAAGCATCGCGACGGCCATACCCGAGGCCAGTCCGAACATATTGATGAACGAGTACACCCGGTTTTTAGCCAGATTGCGGAAAGCGATTTTGAGATAGTTGCGGATCATCGTCGTTGTTGCTGGTTTGGAATACTCGTCTCGTTTCATCAGGGAAGGCCGCAGCAGGCTCAGCACATCGCGTACATACCGCCAGCGGGCTTTTCGTAAGCCCACCTCCCCTACCCTTTGCCGGAACAGCTCTTCGAGGTCGCCCTCCAGCTCTTCGGCCCGGTGGGGTGGGCAGAGCCAGTGCAGCAGACGCATAGCCCAGCGGGGTTCGGCTGTTGGGGGCGCTTTCATGACCAGGCGGTATGGGGAATGGCATCCCACATCTGATTGCGCAGCTGCCTAATCTCTTCCAGCGCCCGCCGGCCATAAGCCGTCACGGTATAGAGCCGCTTCCGGCGGCCACCCCGTTCGGCAGTCATACCGCCCATTTGTGAGTCGACCAGCCCTTTTTCCTGCAGCCGGTTCAGGGCCGAATGCACCGCCCCGAGGCTCACCGACCGGTCCATCTGCTGCTCGATTTCATTGACGATGGCGGCTCCGTAGGCATCGCCCGACCGAATGGCCACGGCCAGCAATACCACTTCTTCAAACTCGCCCAGGTACGTTCCTTTCATGCCTGTCCATTAGTTGTGTATATGTATAACAAATGCTTTGCCACAAACTAAAATGGCCCATTCTGCGCAGAATGGGCCATTTCGATTGTGCTGGGTTGGACTTGATTGTCCAGAATCGGACAGGTGTTCGTACGCTTCTGGACAGGTTTGCTCGATAAACGGACTTCCCTGGCGTACTACTCTTATACCAGCCATTCTTTGGGCAGGCCGAGCTGGCGGGCGTAGTGGGCGGGGGCCGCGTAGTGAACCCAGCTCAGGAGCTTATGAATGTCGTCGGCAAACTCGATATGGTAGTCGGGGTCCAGTTTGGCTACTTTTTTCAGCACCTGGTCCGTTCGTTTGGCAATGTAGTCGGCGGCTTTGTCGGTCCGCGAGTTATACTTGGCCAGGAGGTGGGCGTTGTGGTCGTAGAAGGTGTTGAGCATGTACAGCATCAGCTCGACTTCGCCATACTTGTCTTTGGTCACTTTCAGATGCCGGGCAATGTAACCGCTTACGGTACGCATATCCATCATCAGCCAGCCCGCCGAGTCGGCGTTGAGGTTAGCCGTACGGTCGATGAATTGCCGGATCAGGTCGCGCCGTTCGTCCAGCGTGGCGCTGTGCTCAACCAGTTCGAACTGAAGCTTTTCGGTCAGCACCGCATCTTTGGCAATCAGCCGCAGCAGCAGCTTATCTTTCTCCACACCGGGCATGTGAACAATAGCTTTCTTCAAGTCAGGATCAAGCGCAGGCATTAGGTAGTGATGAGTTAGGAGTGATGAGCGATGAGCTAAATTAATGTGAATTACAGATTGTATTGCATGGGTTGTGGTTTACCAGGGGTTTTGGCGTTGTTTAGGAACGGCGGTTTTCGCCGAACGAGCCGTAAAATACAGCGGCTGGCCATGCGGGTTATGTACCTGACGGCACATCGTTTTCGCCGAAATCCAACGGGGCTACCGACCCTACCGACGCTACGCTGTGAAGGCCCTGACGGGCCACGGCTCATTCCCAAACACGGTTATCGTATTAACTTGAATGATGCCATTATCATTCATCGCTCATCGCTCATCGTTCATCGCTCATCACTCATCACTCCTAACTCATCACTACTCTCACACGCCCACGATATCGCCTTCGTCGGCACGAATTTTGTCTTCGATGTAGGCAATGATTTCGGTGGCTATATCGGCGCCGGTAGCGGTTTCGATCCCTTCCAGGCCGGGCGATGAGTTTACTTCCAGCACCAGGGGGCCCCGCTCGGAAGGCAGCATATCGACCCCCGCCACTTTCAGCCCCAGCGCCCGGGCGGCATTGATGGCTGTCTCCTCTTCGTCGGGGGTGAGCGTTACGGCGCTGGCGTTACCGCCCCGGTGGATGTTAGACCTGAATTCACCTTCTACTCCCTGTCGTTTCATGGCACCGACCACGCGCCCGCCCACCACAAACGCCCGGATGTCGGACCCTTTGGCTTCGGCTACGAACTCCTGCACCAGCACGTGTTTTTTCAGGCCATAGAAGGCTTCGATGGTCGACTTGGCCGCTTTCGTCGTCTCGGCCAGCACCACGCCGATTCCCTGCGTGCCTTCGAGGAGTTTGATCACGACCGGTGGACCACCGACCAGCTTGATGAGCTGCGTTACGTCGCCGTTGCGGGGATGGTTGGCAAAGACCGTCTTGGGCAGACCGACCCCGGCCTTGGAGAGTACCTGAAGGCTGCGGAGCTTGTTGCGCGAGCGGGTGATGGCCTGCGACTTGGCCGTTGTGAAGACCTTCATCATCTCGAACTGCCGCACAATAGCACAGCCGTAGTCGGTAACGGACGCCCCGATACGCGGCACGATCGCATCGAGCTGTTCGAGTTCCTGCCCCTCGTACAGTACCGACGGGCGCCCGCCCTCAATGACGACCTGGCAGTTCAGATGATTGACCAGCAGAGCCTCGTGACCGCGCTCGGTAGCGGCCGCCAGCAGGCGCTGCGTCGAATATAGATTCGGATTGGCCGATAAAATGGCAATACGCATTAGTCTGTGTGAAGTGAGTACCTATTCCGGGTCAGCCGTCCCGGTAGAGACGCCGTTGTGTGAATAGGTAGTGGAGTGAGACGTGTGTTGAACCAAAGGCGCTTTGGCCTGATACGATAGGTTTTTCTGGGAAACGTCTACCAGAAAGCGGTTACGGAGTAGTTTCCGGCCGAGCAGAACGGGATTTTTGAGCCGTTCGCGGTCGGCCAGGGTAAACTCGGCCCGAATCCGGCGGCCGAACAGAACCACGCAGGTTTTGATGACGTACCGCTTTTCGGCCACGCCAAACGAGTTCCGGATCATGCGCTGGCTGTACTGATCACTGTAGAACCGCCGGGCGGGCTCGCCGGTTTTGCCGATCAGCCAGAAACTCAGCCGGGTTCGCTCCCCGGCCCGTACCAGCCGCACATTCTTGCAATGCAGCGACGACGTAAACGCGCCGGTATCGACTTTCGCCTGCACCTCGAACAGGCCCAGATCGGGAAAGTCGATCAGGTCGGTCATACCGATAACTTGTTTCGGTTTCATGTGCGGAGGGACAGGTGCGGAGACAGGATGATGTAGCCTCAGGCCCGTATAACCCGGCTGAAGGTAAGTGAGAGATCGAGCATGATCATTTTAGCGCGGGCATTGCGTTCGAGGTGATAGGCCGCTTCGTTGAGATCAGCTACAATCCGTTCGATATGATCGATAGTTAGTACTTTGGCAAAGTTCTTTACAAACGCCATTTCATCGTCGGGCAGACGCAGCAATGCCCCGGCCCCCTGCTGCCACAGAAATAAATCCCGGTAGAGCCGGATGCTGTAGTCGAACAGCCCCTTCTGCTTCTCCCTGCTGAAACCGTCGAACTGGTCGGCCTGTTTCACCAGTTTCATTAAATCTTGTTTGTAACAGTCGCGCATCCACTCGGCAAACCAGGCGTGCTGCTCTGAAACAGCCACCCCACCGGCTTCCTGCTGGCTCAGCCGCAGCCCTTCGGCCAGGTTACCATCGGCCAGGTAGGCCACGCGCCGGGCGGTTGTTTCGTCGAGGTTGAGTTGCTGGCGCAGGTAGGTGGCCACTTCCTCGTCCGTAAACGCCCGCACGGCTACCCGCTGCGTGCGCGACAGAATCGTGATGAGCAACTTGTCGGGCTGGTTGGTAACGAGCAGAAACAGGGTCTGGGCGGGTGGTTCTTCCAGCACCTTCAGCAGGGCATTGGCCGAAGCGACGTTCATCAGCTCGGGCAGCCAGATCAGCATGATCTTATACGCCCCTTCGTAGGACTTGAGCGACAGTTTCTGGAGGATAGTACGCGCTTCTTCGGCCGAAATATTGCCCTGTTTATTATCCCCTCCCATGGTAGCGAGCCAGTCGGGCAGGGTTCGGTAGGGCCGGTCGAGCAGGAACTTACGCCAGTCGGCGAGGTACGTTTCGGAAGTTTTTCCTTTCCCCAGGTTGGCCACCGGAAATACCATGTGCAGATCGGGATGCACCAGCTTCTGGATCTTGACGCAGGATGCGCACCGGCCGCAGGCATCCTGAGGTTGTTTGTCTTCGCAGTTGACGTACTGAGCCAGCGCCAGCGCCAGCGCCAGGTTGGCGCCCCCCACGGGCCCATCGAACAGCAGCGCGTGGGCCAGGTGGTTGGTCTGCACCGCCCGCAGCAGCAACTGTTTGGTGTCGTCGTGACCGATGATGTCGGAGAATTGCATGGCTCAGTAAGAACGGTCCGAACCGTCTGACAAGGCGTAGATGGTTCGCAGCATGGTTTCGTCGACGTCGTCAAAGGCCCGGTTCCGGCGCGAGAAGGCTTCGCGCGCGACCTGCAGGGCTTTTTCGATCCGGTAGGTTGCGAAACCGGTGTCGGCCCCGCCCCACGAAAACGACGGGATGTGTTTCGGCTGGAAGCCTCCGCCATAGACATTGGCACTGACGCCCACCACCGTACCGGTGTTGAACATGGTGCTGATACCGGCTTTGGTAAAATCGCCCATCATCAAACCACAGAAAATCCGGCCCGTATCTTCGAGCTGGCCCGTGGCGTAGGAATGAAGTTTAACGTTGCTATAGTCGTTCTTGAGGTTCGAGTTATTGACGTTAGCTCCCAGGTTGCACCACTCGCCCACGACCGAATTACCCAGAAATCCATCGTGTGCTTTGTTGCTGTAGCCGAAGAAAATGGAGTTACCGACCTCCCCGCCTACTTTACAGCCCGGCCCGATGGTGGTGTTGGAACGCATCTTGGCGCCCCAGTTAACGGTCGAGTCCTCCCCGAGCGCAAACGGCCCGATAACGACCGACCCTTCGCTGATGGTGGCGTCACGACCAATGTAGATCGGCCCGCCTTCGGCGTTCAGGATGGAAGCCCGTACCGTAGCGCCGGGCTCGATGAATATATTCTCGGGGGCGTAGCAGCGGGTAAACGGATCGGTCAGGGGGGCCGACGCCCGACCGGCGGTGATGCGGGCATAGTCGGCCCGGATCTGATCGCCGTTGTTGACGAAGATATCCCACAGGTGCCGCACAATGGTGAGCGGATCAGCACCCGGATTCGCCACGAAGGTATGGGTATGCTGCGGCAGCGCCGGCAGCTGCGACGCATCAGTGGCGGTATGTTCGGTACGCAGGGCCAGCAGTAACCCACTGGACGCGATCAGGCTCTCGCCGATCTGTAACGAATCCAGCCGTTCTACCAGGACGGTTGTGGGGCAAACCGCCCCGTTCACGTACAGATTGTCGGAACCGGCCTGTTGCGGAAACCGGGCCTGCAGATACGGCTCCGTCAGGTACGATGGCGTCTGGCCCAGTATATCGCCCCATTTTTCGGCCAGCGTCCGGATGCCGATCCGGATGCCCGCTACCGGCCGGGTGAACGTAAACGGCAGCAGCGAAGTGCGGATAGCCGCGTCGTCGAATAAGATTAGATTGGACATTACTTTGCGTAATCTGGCGGCAAATATGGCGGCTTAATTCAATTTTGTCATTCCGTAGAAAAAGTAATCTTCGCTAAGGGCAAGACATTCCTGCCTGCGTAACATCTTCTGACACGAGTGAACAACGAACAACCGAACCTGGACCGTATCATTCAGCATATTGCCCACCAGCAGGAGGCAACCGGTTTGTTTCCGTCCGTCCGGCATAGTCCGGCGCTGGGGTATCGGCGCCCCGACACCAACGTCTTTTTCACGGCCGTTACGTTATTCACCCTCCAGCCGCTCTACCCGGCCTGTTCGCCCGAATCGCAGCAACAGATTGACCGGATGCTGACGCGGGCCCGGGCAGCTTACCCCCGGTTCCGCAACAAAGATGGGCTCGACACCTTCAATTTCTGGCCTACGCGCCCTTCGCAGCACTTCCCCAACGGCTACCTGTTCCGGCATTTCGACCATTTCCGCATTCCCGACGACATTGACGATACGGCCATGGTTTACCTCACCGAGCCGCGAACAGCCCCCGAGGCCCGCTGGCTAAAGGAGAAGCTCAGCCAGCACGCTAATCTGGCCGACCCGGGCGGGCGGGGGCCTGGCCTGCCCCGACAACAGATTCGTACGACCTACCCCGACTACCGTGATTTGCGGGTATATTCGACCTGGTTCGGCAAGACCATGCCCATCGACTTCGATGCCTGCGCGCTGAGTAATCTGCTCTACTGCATTTACCACTACGACCTGCCCCGCAACCAGAACGACGCCGACTCGCTGACCTACCTGCGGCATATTGTGGAGTCGGGCCGGTACGTGGCCGATCCGTTTCGCTGCGCTCCGCATTACGCCCGCACTTCGCTCATCATCTACCACCTGGCCCGGTTCGTGGCCGCTTTCTCTCCGCCCGAACTGGAACCCGTCCGGCACCAGCTCGTTGCCGACGCCCGCCAGCTCCTGACCCGAACCCATAATCGGCTCGATCGGTTGCTGCTCTGTACCTCCCTGCTGCGGCTTGGCAGTCCGGCGCCCCCCGTCGATCTGACCAGCCTGGACAACGATATCAGCGGCTTCCATTTTTTCATTGCCGGTATGCTGACGGCTTACGAACAGCCCTGGTTACGCCGGTGGGCCGACCGGCCTATCACCCAGATGCGCTGGCAGTGCGACGCCCACAGCTGGGCACTGGTTGCCGAGTATATCTACTTGACAACCAGATAGTATACCCCTTTCAGTCAATCTGTTACTGGAAAACAAGGCATTCTGATATATTTGTAAGTCAGGTGCCTGACACAGCGTCAGCCTACCTTGATATCCACTCCATGAACGTATTTTTCCTGCCGGCCAGGCCCCTTTGGGTGCCGCTACTCCCCTGTCTTATTTTCCTGCTGGCCGGATCGCTGGCCCAGGCCCAGACCGTTCAGCAGCTCCTCGACCGGGCTGACCGCGAGCCTGACCCGGCGCAGGCCGTCTCGTTGTATACAGCCCTGCTCCGCGCCCATCCCGATGTAGCTGATGCCTACTACGGCCGGGCGGTGGTTCTTACCAAAATCGGGCGGTTTCCCGAAGCCCTGCGCGATGCGAATCAGGCGCTGGAGCGAACTCCAACGGCGGTCAGGGCGCTGGCTCAGCGGGCGTACATCCACGTTCAGCTCAATGACTACGACCAGGCCGCTGCTGACTACCGCAGTGCCATCCGTCTGTCGCCCCAGGCCGAGTATTACAGCGGACTGAGCTATTGCCTGACCAAACACAACCGACTGGACGAAGCCGAGCAGGTGGCCCAGCAGGGTATCGACCTCAACCGAACCTCACCCTACGCGTACCGAAATCGGGGCCGCGCCCGGCTGCATACGGGTCGGACCGATATGGCCATCGCCGACTTTGAAACCAGCCTTCGCCTGCAGCACGCCCAGCCCTACCGGCTCTATACCGACCTGGGCGAAGCCTACGAACAGAAAAACATGCCCGAAAAAGCCCTGGGCTGCTACCGACAGGCCCTCGAGCTGAACGCCAGCTACGTAGACGCCCGGGTTCGGAAAACTATACTCGAACAGCAGCTCAACGTAGGCAGCAGCTTACCCGTAGCCACCTTCTCGGGCCGACGGGTGGCGCTGGTGCTGGGCAATTCGGCCTACCTGCCCGCGTCGGCCGGTGGACTGGGCGACCTGCGCGGCCAACCCGTTAATGACGCCCGCGCCATGCGTCAGCGCCTGACCGAGCTGGGTTTTACGGTACAGATCAGCACCGACGTCAGCTACGAGGCCATGCGGCAGACTATGGAACAGTTCTATAAGCAGGCCCAGGGAGCCGATGTGGCGCTGCTCTTCTACGCCGGCCATGGTATCGAATACGCGCAGACCAACTACCTCTTGCCGGTAGACATCCGCTTCGGCGGCAAACCCGTTGCAGTGGCTCAGGCGGGCGGGCGCGGAGTGGTGCCCGAACAGCCGACCGGACAGGCAGACAATGCGGGCATCAGGGCCATTTCGGTGGCCACCGTACTGGACCGGCTCCAGGATCAGCAGCCGCGCTTCTGCATCATTATCATGGATGCCTGCCGCACCGCACCGGCAGGCATCCAGGCCGAACTTAGGCCCGGATTCAGCCCCGTACGGGTCGAGAACCGCATTGATAACTGCTACGTGGCGTCGGCTACCGCCTGGGGCGCCACCGCCAGCAACGGCCCCAACCAGAACGGATATTATACAGAAGCCCTGCTCAAGTTCATGCGCCGTGGCCAGCGATTCGACGATATTCTGGCCCACACCCGCGGAGAGGTAGAAGCCCGAACCAGCCAGACCGGCTCGAAACAATCGCCCGAGTTTACCAACCGCGCTATTGAACGAATCATCTTATAAAGTTATCCCTCTTTGCTCCTCCCGTTTACCTACCTAGTCCTATGAAGATGCTGAAACTTGTTCTGGTTATCCTGCTCGGCCTACTGCCGTGGTTAAGTCCGGCGCAGACCGAAGTAGCGCAGTACAAAAAACTGGAGTCGGCCACTATCCTCGAATTTCCGGAGCCGTACCGGCAGATGATCATCTACCTCGAGGATGATGAAGACAACCGGCATACTACCATTACCATTGTCGACACCACCCTGTTTGTCAAAAAAGCGGCCTTCGGGAAACGGAAGAAAAACATTAAACCGGCCGATCTGATGCAGGCTTCCGACTTTCGGCCAGGCATGAAAATAAACCTGTGGGTCAACTACTACCAGATCAGCCAGCGCAACGAAGCCGAGCGGATCAGCCTCGACGAAAGCTACTACGGCCCCACCTCGCTGGTGGGCATCTACGAAAAACTCGACGGCAACCGGGCCAGCATCGACGGACAGGCGGTGATCTTACAGCTCGACAAAGGCAAACACATCGACGGGCTCGACGAGTGGAAAGGCAAAAAGTTTACCTCCTTTGCCGATATGCAGCTGGGCGCCGAAGTAAAGGTTTACGGAGAACGCAAACCCGACGGGGTGATCTATGCCAGCCGGGGCACCATGCGACCCGTTGAAATGAGCAAGGAAGATTACCTGCTTCGGCGAGCTACGGATAACGAGCTGCGGGTAACACGAGGGTTTTTGAGCATTGCCGACGCCTGGCAGTTTCGACTGATCGCCAACAACCAGCTGGAAGCCTACATCAGCACCGTTGGCCGCCGGCTGATTCCTGATTACCTCAAAGCCCTGCCCGTTGATCACCCCGACCACGTGGCCTTCAAATTTTTTCTGGTCAACGAAGGCAGCTTCAACGCATCCTCATACCCGAACGGGGCCGTAGTGGTCCATACGGGCCTGCTGACGAAGATCGAAAACGAAGCTCAGCTGGCCGCTATTCTGGGCCACGAAATTGCCCACGTAACCCAGAAACACCACGCTCAGCAGTTTCGGAACCACCAGAACTGGGAAGCGGTGAAAGCGTTTGGCGCGGCCGTAGCCGCCGGCACCGACGACAAAACTCCACTGGAAGTAACCAGGGTAGCGGCCGAAATGTCGGTCAGTACGTTCAGCCAGAAGCAGGAAACCCAGGCCGACCGCATCGGGCTCCACTACATGATCAACGCGGGCTACGACCCCCGACAGGCGGTCGCCATCTGGAGAAAACTGGCCGAAGAAGCCAAGGAAGAGCAGCAGAAAGGACAGCAGAAAAATGCGCTGAACTGGATTCAGAAATCGTACAAAGGCACCGCAAGCGGAACGGTCGAAACCCGGAAACTCTCCGCGCACAAAACAGCTCCGGCGCCCGCCCCCGCTCCTCAGCCCCTTTTTCCGTCACATCCCCGCCCCCGCGATCGCTACACCCATGTCAACTTCCTAATCTCGACTACCTACGTTCAGCTCAATATGACGCAGATGAATACGGGCGACAGCAAGTTCAGGTCCATGATTGCAATGCTGTCGAAGCCGGGCGGCAGCATCCGGCAGGCCGGCCCCGCTCCCAAACCCAAAAAAAAGTCGTAATCCCATGAAAGCCGCTGTTCTGTTCTGGTGCTTACTGATCCTTGGCACGACCCTACAACCGGGCCGGGCCCAAACCCTGCACTTCATTGTTTTTGCCGACACCGACGACCCTAAAATCGGCACCGCCAACCTCAAAACCCACACCTACCTGGCCAACGACCTGGCCCCGGCCGTGGCGAAGCAGAGTGGGCTTACGCTCAACTTCACCAGCTACACGGGCGACCAGTGCCGCCCGGCCGAGTTCGATGCCCGGCTGGCCAGCCTGACTCCCGGCCCCGCCGATGTGGTGTTTTTCTACTTTGCCGGCCATGGCTGGAACAACCGCCAGAACAACTTTCCGTCGCTCATTCTGGGCAACGCCAACACCGACCGCGCCACGCTGGAAAGCAGCTCCCGCAATCTGCTCGATGTTTACGAACGCCTGCGGGCCAAAAACGCCCGGCTCACCATTGCCATCGGCGAAGCCTGCAACAAAGAGCGCTCCGACGAACCCCAGCAACCGCCCACCAGCAGCCGCCAGCCCGATTACATGAAAAACACGGCCTACAGCCCCGAGCGGTTCAGCCGCCTGTTTCGAAACTACCGGGGCGGGCTGGTACTGGCCAGCAGCCAGCGGGGCCAGCTTTCCAACTGCGATCCCAAAGGCGGGCTGATGAGCATTGCCGTACAGAACACCCTCCGACGGCTGCTGAGCGATGATCAGAAGGGGCCGCTCTCCTGGGAGCTGGTGCTGCGGGAGATAACCCGCCAAACCGAAGTAGCTGCGCAACAGGCCGGCCATCGGCAAACCCCGCAGTACCGGCTGGATCTTCGGCAGAGCGAAGTCGCAAGCGCCAAACCAGTTGCCCGGCCCGGTGTATCAACGTCTCCGTCGACTCCCTGCGCCCCCGTCGATGCCTACGTCAACGAGACCGCTCTGACCGGTATCAAAGAAGACCTGCCGCTGCTGAGAGCCATGAACGAGAAAGTAGACTCCGACAACGCCGACGAATACGCCCGGCAGTTTCTGACCTTCTACCGCAACCAGAAACATTTCTACGACAACCTCGGGCAGATGGTCTTCTACGAGTCGAGCACGATGCCCGAGCGCTGCCGACCGGCGTTTCAGCGGAGCATCAGCTGGATTCGGGAAAGCACGACCGAGATCAACGAGCGCTATCAGACCATCCAGAAATTTGCGCTCAAGCCCAGACTGCTGGCGGCCCAGGCCCGGAGCGAACTGCCTTCTCTGATTACCCGGCTGGAAGAAATTCTGGAACAGCTCGACAAATAAGGGCAGGCGCCATACGGGTTGTCAGAGACTCATACCGCCATCGACGAAGATCGTTTGCCCGGTTATGTACCGACCCGCTTCGGAGCAGAGCAGGAGCGCCATGCCCGCAATGTCGTTGGGTTGGCCCATGCCACCCAGCGGAATCTGCATACGCTGGGCAATGTGCTCAGGTACTTCGGGCGTCGGTTCGTCGGTACGGGGCGTTTCGATCACCCCCGGCGACAGGTTATTGACCGTAATCGACTGGCTGGCCAGCTGAAGCGCCAGATTTCGGACCATGTTGGCCACCGCGGCTTTGGTGCCCGCGTATACAATCATGGACGGGTGAGGCTTCTCTTCCTGCACGCTGCCAATGGTCAGGATACGCCCCCAGCCGCGATCAGTCATATCGGCCACGAATCGCTGGGTGATCAGCAGCGTCGATTTCCAGTTGGCGTTGACCTGCCGGTCAAATTCGTCGGCGTCGGTATCTTCCCACTCGTCGGGCAGCTGGATCGAGGCATTCAGCACCAGAATATCGATGGGGCCGAGCGCCTGGCGGGCCTGGTCGTACAGCTGATCGGCTGCGTCGGGCCGGAGCAGATCGATTCCGATGGCTGCGCTCCTGACACCCAGCTGCCGGATTTGCCCGACAACCTGCTGCGCTTCATCGTCGCCTTTGCGGTTATGAACGAGTACGTTAGCCCCAAATTCGGCCAGCGCGAGCGCAATGGCCTGGCCAATTCCCTGACTGGAGCCCGTGACAAGGGCATTTTTCCCGGATAGATTTAACAGGTCCCTGATCATACGTTAAAAAAGGGCCGGAGCCGAAGCCCGGGCCGGTAGAAATGGTATTGATTGATTCACGAAAACCGGGCTTGTCGTATGCCGGTACCGCATAAACCACAAACCAGAGCGCGCAGCCCTGTAAAAATTAGCCAACGTTCGGCTGCGGCTAGTAGGTCTTGGTCATATCGGCCGGAATGGCGATGACAAAATCGGCCAGGTTCCGGTTGTCCGACGCCGGCTTGTCGGGGTCCGGCATCTCGACCGACGAGATCGTCAGGATGCGCAGGCTGGGCTGCTGCTGCCGAAGGTACCACACAATACCCTCGAAGTTTTTGGAGTGATAATCGCCGTTCAAATGCAGCAGGGTCTGGCCCGGCTGGCGGTTCTGCCGGATAAAATGGGCCATCGTTGCATCTTTGATGGCCTGCGCCCGCGCAAAATTGGCAGCCCGGTCGCCGGTAGTGCCGTGGGCTGCGTTGGTTCCCATCATGTCGAGCATGGCGCGGTAGCCAGGCAGGGTCAGATCAACCGTCAGCGGCAGCGGGGCCATCTGTCGTTTAGCGTCGGCGGGCAGGGTGTCGAGGGCAGCCAGGCCCTGCCGCGATACCAGACTGGCATACCGGCGGGGTACGTTCGTGGCTACGAACGGAATCTTCTGCTCGCGGGCTATATCGACAATGGGTTTGTAATCCGTGTCGAAGTTGGGCCAGAGCCGCGCCTGTCCGGCCAGTTCCTTAGCGGTGGTTTTACCCTGTACGTAATCACTGAGGGCGGTCTGGTTATCGGCTTCGAACATCTCGGCCCCCAGCACCAGCGCCCCTTTTTTCTGCGCCACCAGGTCTTTGGCCAGCTGTAGCTCCAGCCAGTGACAGATCGGGTTGTTATGCAGTTCGCCAAACAGGACCACATCGGCGTCGGCCGCCTGCCGCAGCAGTTTGGCGTACGTTGTCGATTTCAGCCGGGCGTCGTAGAGCTGATAAGCTGGTTTGTCGGGCCGGAAGGCAACCCCCAGCAGGCAGAGTAGAAAAAGCGAAAAGCGCAGGCGAAGTAGCATGGCAGCGTGTCGTGATGGGGCCAGATGACCTGTCCCTCTAACTAATCTGCCCGGTAATAAGTTGACAACCCCTTGCGAACAAGGCCCGCCCGTAACTAATTTAGGAGACGATTGGTTACGTCTGTGCCCGTCAACGCCTTCGTCTTCCCATGCATTTATTCGATACGCTTCGTTCGTTTCCGGTTTTTGAACACGTGCCTTCCGAGCAGCTTCAGTGGGTTGTTGACCGGGCCGAAGAAGCCGCCTTCGCGGCCAATGAGCCTATCAACAAAACCGGCGACCCGATCGACCACCTGATGCTGGTCCTGGACGGCCGGGTCCGGATCGAGTGGCCCAACAGCAACGGCGATGAAATTGCGATGTACGAACCCCAGTCGATTCTGGGGGTGCTGCCGTTTTCCAGACTCGTCAAAGCCATGGGGCAGGTGGTGGCCGACAGGCCGACTCACGCCCTTCTGCTGCACCGCAGTCACTTCCGCGAACTGGCCCACGCCTGCTACGAACTGACCGAAGCGCTGGTTCATCAGATGACTACCCGCGTCCGGGACTTTACCCGGCAGGCGCAGCAGAACGAAAAAATGGCTTCCCTCGGCCGGCTATCGGCGGGTTTGGCCCATGAGCTGAACAACCCCGTAGCCGCCGTTGTCCGATCGGCCGATACGCTGAAAGAACACATGCGGGCCACCCCCGAGGCTTTCAAAGCCATCATGCACCTGAGCCTGACCGACGATCAGGTCGACTCGGTCAACGAACTCATCTTCCGGAAAATTGACCAGAAACCACCCGTGCTGACCATGATGCAGCGCAGCCGCCTGGAAGATGAACTGACCGACTGGCTCGACGATCAGGGGATTGACGGCGTTACCGACAGCTCGACGCTCGACCTGGCGGGGCCGCTGGTCGACTTTGGCTTCACCGCCGACGATCTGGACTGGATCCTGGAACGCATCGGGGCTAACAATCTGGCGGGTGTCGTGGGCTGGCTGGTCGATAACCTCGTGACCGAAAAACTGGTCCGGGACATCAGCGAAGCCTCCAAACGCATCTCTACGCTGGTCGGCTCGATCAAGAATTACACCCACATGGACCGGGGTTCGGGTAAAACCGAGGTCGACCTGCCCGAAGGCGTTCGCTCTACCCTCGTTCTGCTCGACCATAAACTCAAAAGCAAAAAGATCAGCGTAACGCTCGACTTCCCGCCCGACCTCCCGCTCGTCTGCGGCTGGCCGGGCGAGCTGAACCAGATATGGACCAACCTCATCGACAATGCCGTCGATGCGCTGCCGGAGGGCGGTCAGCTGACCATCCGCAGCGCCGTAGATCGCAACGAGTTTGTTCTCACCAAAGTCATCGACAACGGTTCGGGGATTCCGGCCGATATTCAGGATAAAATATTCGACCCGTTTTTTACGACCAAAGATATTGGCAAAGGTACCGGCCTGGGCCTCGACATCGTGCAGGGCATTATCCGACACCACAATGGGTCGATCCACGTCCGTTCCCAACCCGGCGAAACCGTTTTTTCGATCTGCCTGCCCATTCAATGAGTAATTGAGTGATGAGCGGTGCTGTAGCATCCGCTTACTTACTCGCTCACTCATCTACTCAATTAACCTTATTCGTATGCGTCTGCCCATTATTCTCTCGATTGACGACGACCCACAGGTACTTCAGGCCATCCAGCGTGATCTGCGGCAAAAGTACCGCCGGCAATATCGCATTCTCTGCACCGAATCGGCGCAGGAAGCCCTCGACTCGCTGACTGAACTTAAGAAAAAAGGGGAAGAAGTGGCCCTTTTTCTGTCGGACCAGCGCATGCCCGACATGACCGGCGTAGCGTTTCTGACGCAGGCGCGGCAGGTGTTCCCAAATGCCAAACGCGCGCTGCTGACGGCCTATTCGGACATCGATGCGGCTGTACGGGCCATCAACGAGGTGCAGCTGGACTATTACATTGCCAAACCGTGGGACCCACCCGAAGAGCGGCTCTACCCCGTGCTGGACGACCTCCTGAGCGACTGGCAGTCGAACCACCGGTCCGGCTTCGAGGGGCTGGCGCTGATCGGCTACCAGTTCTCTCCTCACTCACACGACCTCAAGGATTTTCTGGCGGGCAACCTGTTCCCCTACCAGTGGCTCGATATCGAGAATAACCCCAAAGCGCAGGAACTGCTTACACTACACGGCCTGACGCCCTCCGACCTGCCCGCCGTTGTGTTCGAAGACGGAACGGTACTGACGCAGCCCAGCCTCAGCGACGTCGGCGAAAAGCTCGGCCTGGTTCCCAAAGCATCGCAGGAGCTGTACGACCTGGCCATCATCGGCGCCGGACCGGCCGGGCTGGCAGCGGCTGTCTACGGCGGTTCCGAAGGGCTGCGGACCATCCTGATCGACAAGCGCGGACCGGGCGGGCAGGCGGGTACCAGCTCGCGCATCGAAAACTATCTCGGCTTCCCCAACGGCCTGAGTGGTAGCGACCTGACCCGGCGGGCCATTACCCAGGCGCAGCGATTCGGCGTGGAGTTTCTGGCCCCCCAGGAGGTTGTCTCCATTAATTCGCGGGGGCAGTATAAAGACATCAACATGGCCGACGGCAGCAAGGTCGTAGCGCGGGCGATCCTGCTCAGCACGGGGGTGTCGTACCATAAACTGGAGAACCCCAGCCTCGACCGGTTTACGGGGGCCGGCGTCTATTACGGAGCCGCCACCACCGAAGCCTATGCCTTCAAAGGTAAGTCGGTGTATGTGGTAGGGGGCGGTAACTCGGCCGGGCAGGGCGCCATGTACCTGTCTCGAACGGCCTCGGAGGTATTCATCTGCATCCGTCGCCCCGACCTGACCGAAACCATGTCGCAGTACCTGATTGAGCAGATCGACCGAACGCCGAATATTACCGTGCTGGGCTGTACGGAAGTAATCGAAGCGCTGGGCAAAGACCAGATGGAATGCGTTGTGCTCGAGAACATGGATACCCACGAGCGCCGGACCGTTCCGGCCGCGGGCCTGTTCATCTTCATCGGCACCAAGCCCTATACCGACTGGATCGAGATGGACATCATCAAAGACCCCAAAGGCTTCATCGCCACCGGCCGGGATCTGGCCAAATACGCCGACTTCAAAAAAGTATGGCGACAGGCCCGCGAACCGTTCTCCCTCGAAACCTGCAGCCCCGGCATCTTTGCCGCGGGCGACGTTCGGGCGGGGGCCATGAACCGCGTAGCCTCGGCCGTAGGGGAAGGCGCAATGGCCGTCAGCTTCGTCCATAAATACCTCGCTGAGAACTAAACGGACCAGGTCAGCAACGTTTTGGTTGGCAATACCTACGGGCTCGTTGTACCTTTGGGTCGTTTTGTATCGACAGCCACCTCCGGAGGTGGCTGTTCACTGATGACTGATTATGACTGATCGTTACGCCCAGCGGGGAGTTTCCGCCAGCAAAGAAGACGTACACGCGGCTATTGCCCAACTCGACAAAGGCTTATTTCCGAAAGCGTTCTGCAAGATCGTGCCCGACACCCTGGCCGGCGACCCGGATTTCTGCACCATCATGCATGCCGACGGCGCCGGTACCAAATCGTCGCTGGCGTATCTCTACTGGCGCGAAACCGGCGATCGGAGCGTATGGCGTGGCATTGCTCAGGATGCCGTGGTCATGAATACCGACGATCTGATCTGCGTAGGCGCTACTGGTCCGATGCTGCTGTCGAGTACCATCGGCCGCAACAAAAACCTGATTCCGGGCGAGGTCATTGCCGACATTATCAACGGTACCGAAGACGTGCTGGCCATGCTGCGCGAACACGGCATCGATGTGTACAGCACCGGGGGCGAAACCGCCGACGTCGGTGACCTGGTCAGGACCATTATTGTCGACAGCACCGTTATTGCCCGGATGCGACGCGATCAGGTTATCAGCAACGACCGTATTCAACCCGGCGACGTGGTGGTTGGGCTGGCCTCGTTTGGGCAGGCCACCTACGAAGACCAGTACAACGGCGGTATGGGCAGCAACGGCCTTACCTCGGCCCGCCACGATGTGCTGGCCCACGCGCTGGCCGACGCTTATCCGGAGAGCTTCGACCCGGCCGTTGACCGAAGTCTGGTTTACAGCGGTTCCAAACGCCTTACCGACCCTGTTGAAGGGACCGGGCTAACCGTTGGGCAGCTGATTTTGTCGCCCACGCGCACCTACGCGCCCGTTGCCCGCGTCCTGCTGGACGAACTGCGGCCCCAGATCCACGGCATGGTTCATTGCTCAGGTGGCGCGCAGACCAAAGTGCTTCACTTTGTCGATAATCTGCATATCATCAAGGATAACCTCTTCCCTATTCCGCCCCTGTTCCGGCTTATTCAGCAGGAGAGCGGAACGGCCTGGCAGGAAATGTACAAGGTATTCAACATGGGCCACCGGCTCGAAGTGTACCTGGCCGAAGAACACGCCCAGCGGGTGATCGAGGTATCGGAGTCGTTCGGTATTCCGGCGCAGATTGTCGGCCGGGTCGAGTCGTTTGCGGGTAAACAGGTGACGATCCGCAGCGAGGTCGGCACATTTACCTACTAACATTTGGGTTAGCTTATTTTTATCTACATTCGTGGCGATTTCGTTACTCGCCATGCGTTACTTCTACACCTTTTGTCTGTTAACCCTGTCGGCTATAGTGCAGGCGCAGGTTAACTTTTCGGCCACCTGGCCTTTCAACGGCGCTACGACGGGCAGCGCCACCCATGCCAACGTAAGTACGGGCGGAGCCAGTTTTGTCGGCGTAGCTCCCAACAACGTAGCCGGTTACGTTCCCGGTCAGAACGGACAGGCCGTCAACGTAGCCAACTGGTCGCAGTCGGCAGCCTGCAACTTTTCTGAGTACGTTCAGATCAGCGTCAGCGCGCAGAACGGCCAGAGCATGACCCTTACCCAGCTGACTGTATTTGCCAACCGGTCAGGTAGTGGGCCTCAGGAGTTGCGGCTTCGCTCCAGTGTCGATAATTACGCGTCGGATCTGATGGTGTTTGCCGTAGGTACCTCTTTCCAGCAGGCATCGGCCAGCCTGTCAGGAGCGGGGTTTACCAGTCAGACTGGTACAATTACCTTCCGGCTCTACGGCTGTAATGGCACCGGAGGCACCCTCCGGCTCGATGACCTGACCATCAACGGCACCGTTACGGCCGCGCCCCTGCCCGTTTCGCTGCTTTCGTTCACCGCCAAACCCGAAGGTGACCGTGTGCAGATTGCCTGGTCAACCGCCTGGGAACGCGACGCCAGCCGCTTCGATATTGAACGCAGTGCCGATCTGAAGGAGTTTGAAACGGTAGGCAGTGTACCCGCCAGAGGCACCACCGACCAGCAGCAGCAGTACGGCCTTACCGACCTCAACCCCCGCCCCGGCACGAGCTACTACCGCCTGCGCCAGGTCGATTATAACGGCACGACCAACCTGTATACCCCCGTAGCGGTTCAGCTCAAAACCGGAGAATCGGTAGTGGCTGTTTATCCTAACCCAGCCGAGTCGACCCGGATTCATGTACGGCTCTGGAACGCCGATGGAGCTACCGTTCGGCTACTGACCATGTCTGGCCAGCCCGTTGCCGGCAGTCTGCACCGCAGCGCTGGCGAGGCTGACCTGATTCCGGCTCAGCCACTGACCGCCGGTCTCTACTGGCTCGAAACCACCCTGGGTGAGCAACGACGAATCCAGCGGGTACTGGTTCGGTAATGCCCTCACCAGCTGCTGGTTAGCTCTGCCGATCGAGTAAAGCCACAGCAAGTAAAGTCGGGATTGTCACCCCGTCAAAACCAGTTGTACCGCAGCAGAAAAATGGCTACCTGTGTATGGCTATTCGCCCATTCCCGACGGCTTGAGTCTACGTTCACGTCGAGTGATTTAGTATTGGGGCGACACCTACCCATCCTGATTGGCAAAAAAAACTCCGAAGCTATACATCTTCGGAGAGCTATTGTACCCGCGCCGATGCAGGCACAGTATGTAGAGTTAATGGGTACTTCGGTGATTCTTCACTAGCTCAATACGGCTGCCATAGCCAGCAAGTACGTTTTGATACGGGATGAAAACAGGCCTAAGCCACTTCGAGTTCAACCATTGTCGGGCGGTCCATTCGTTTAGACGCGTTTAGAATCTCAATCCCTACCATCATACCACTAGCATCATAATCAATGATCATACCCGGCCGGTCTGCATCGCTCTCTTCTATCTGTGCATCCGTTAGCTGAATGTAAAGTATATCCACCTCCCGGTCATATTTCACCTTCATAGTACTTCGGTAGTTTCGACGTCTTATAAACAGTTTTTACAACGCAAGGTTGCTTTTCCGTATTGACGAATACTCGTACTAAGTACGTACCTTTTTCCTTAAAATCAATTTTTGACTGATAAACCTTCTGTCCATACCCACCCGATTCGTCATCGATAATCTGGTCTGGACGAATTAGTATAGATTGAACAGTTTGATCATCGATACCACGTTTTTCCATTTGTTCTCTGGCGTGGTTCGACACTTCGTATAGGATGTCAGTCATCGATAGTCAGTTCATTATCAGCATCTGGCAAACAGACAATTAGCAGACAAGAGGCTCAACCTATGCCGTTTCACACGGATACGTTGAGCCTCTTGTCTGGACAATTACTGACTAGAAATCAGCGTCGAGCACAAATCCTTTGGGTTCTTCGGTTACCTTGGCGGTTTCGGCCTCGCTGCCGTCCGGGTTCTGTGAAGCCGCCTTCATGGCTTTGAACTTGGCCATTACTTCGCCCCGCTGGTATTCGCCCACGCGCTTTTCGAAGAAGTTTGTTTTACCCTGCAGCGAGATCATATCCATGAAATCGAAGGGGTTCGTTACGTTGTAGATCTTACGCAGGCCGAGCGTCACCAGCAGGTGATCCGCTACGAAAGCGATGTACTGCTTCATCAGATCGGCGTTCATCCCGATCAGCGACACGGGCAGCGCATCCGTCACAAACTCCTGCTCGATCTCAACCGCATTCCGGATAATATCGTACAGCTGCGACTCGGGCAGTTTGTTTTTGATGTGGTCCGTATAGAGCATACAGGCAAAATCGCGGTGCAGGCCTTCGTCGCGCGAGATGAGCTCGTTCGAGAAGGTAAGGCCCGGCATCAGACCGCGTTTTTTCAGCCAGTAGATGGAGCAGAACGAACCCGAGAAGAAAATACCTTCTACGGCGGCAAACGCAATAAGCCGCTCGGCAAAGCTTCCGTTCTCGATCCAGCGCAGCGCCCACTCGGCTTTTTTCTGCACGCAGGGAATGGTATCGATCGCGTTGAGCAGCCGGTCTTTCTCGGCCGAATCTTTAATGTAGGTATCGATCAGCAGCGAATAGGTCTCGGAGTGAATGTTCTCCATCATGACCTGAAACCCATAGAAGCATTTGGCTTCGGCATACTGCACTTCAGACAGGAAGTTGACGGCCAGGTTTTCGTTCACGATACCGTCCGAAGCGGCAAAGAACGCCAGCACGTGCGAGATGAAGTGCCGCTCACCATCGTTCAGACTATTCCAGTCTTTCATATCCTGACCGAGGTCAATCTCTTCGGCAGTCCAGAACGACGCTTCGTGGGTTTTGTAATACTCCCAAATGTCCCAGTGCTTGATGGGGAACAGCACAAAGCGGTTTTTGTCTTCTTCTAAGATCGGCTCGATCACATCGTGTTGTACCATGTTGGGGTTGTTAATTTATGTGGTGAAAGCCAGGTTGCAGGGCTGGCCATATCGACTAAAAATGGGCAAGCTTCTTCTGACAAAATTAAGCGGTACGGCCACTTCTGCAAGCCATTTTAAATTGGGTTGTCGATCCAGTCAAATAAGACATATTGGTAACACAAACACTATCAGCCTGTTGAGACAAAGGCAGTTAGATAGATTCTTGGAATGTTCATACTAACTAACAATCTGCCAGATGCTGTTCATCAAAAGCGTCTTCCAAACCTTGTTCAGCTGATAGAAACGAACTTCATGCATGGCTTCTAGTTACCTTTTGTAATTAAAAAATCAGGCCACCCGGTAAGCGCCGGATGCTGGGCCGGATGGCCGGGCTGACCCGTAATTTGTCTGTAGTAAATCGGAACCCCGGCCGGTCTGTTTTACGTTGCTAGTAAGAATAAGCCATCGCTTCGGCAAACCGACTGCAATCAACGCAACGTGACGACAGAAGACACCCCTACTGGCCAGCAAGCCGGCCTTACCGATATTGACCTGACAGGTTATGAGCAGATTGATGTGCTCGGCGCCCGTGAACATAATCTCAAGAATATTGACGTCTCCATTCCGCGTAACAAGCTGGTGGTCGTGACGGGCATCAGCGGCAGTGGAAAGTCGTCGCTGGCGTTCGATACCATCTACGCCGAAGGCCAGCGCCGGTACATGGAAAGCTTTTCGGCCTACGCCCGCTCCTTTATCGGCGATATGGAACGGCCCGATGTCGACAAGATCAACGGCCTCAGCCCGGTCATCTCGATCGAGCAGAAAACTACCTCCAAGAACCCCCGTTCTACGGTGGGTACCACCACCGAGATCTACGACTTTTTGCGGCTGCTCTACGCCCGTTCCGGCGAAGCATACTCGTACCTGACGGGCCGAAAAATGGAACGCCAGTCGCAGGATCAGATCATCGATACCATCCTGAACCAGTACGGCGGGCAGAAGATAACCCTGCTGGCCCCCGTTATCCGCAGCCGGAAAGGACACTACCGTGAGCTGTTCGTGCAGATCGCCAAAACGGGCTATACCAAAGTACGCGTCGATGGCGTGGTACAGGATATCGTACCGAAAATGCAGCTGGACCGGTACAAGATCCACGACGTCGAAATCGTCATCGACAGGCTGATTCCCAAACCCGACGACCGGTATCGGCTCAGCCAGTCGGTGCAGACGGCGCTGAAACAGGGCAAAGGTGCCATGCAGATGCTCGACGGCGACGGTACCCTCATTTACTTCTCGCAGAACCTGATGGACCCCGAGTCGGGCATCAGTTACGACGAACCGTCGCCCAACTCGTTTTCGTTCAACTCGCCCTACGGAGCCTGTCCGGTTTGTAACGGCCTGGGCGTAGTCGAAGAAATTACCGAAGAGTCGGTGATACCCGACAAATCGCTGAGCATCAGCCGCGGAGCCATTGCCCCCCTGGGCGAGTTCCGGGAATTGTGGATCTTCAAGGAAATTGAAGCGATTCTGAAAAAATACAAGCTTAACCTGAGTACTCCTGTCAGCAAGTTTCCCGACGAGCTGCTGCATGCGCTCATGTACGGCACCGACGAAGAAGCCGGCACGGCCACCCCGGCAGGGAAGCCATCGCCAGCAGAAGGTACGTATTCGTTTAAGTTTGAAGGGATCGTCAACTTCCTGAAACGGCAGCAGGAAAACGGCTCCGACAAGATCCTGGACTGGATCAAGGACTTCATGATCGTGAAAACCTGTCCCGAATGCGACGGGGCACGCCTGAAAAAAGAGTCGCTGTATTTCCGGATTGCGCAGAAAAACATTTCCGAGCTGGCCCGTATGGACATTTCGGAACTGGCGGCCTGGTTCAACGACGTCGAAAGCCGCCTGACCGATCGGCAGAATATCATTGCCAAAGAGATTCTTAAGGAAATTCGGAAACGAATCGGTTTCCTGGTCGACATCGGGCTGGATTACCTCACCCTCGACCGGTCGCTCAAGACCCTCTCGGGTGGCGAAGCACAACGAATTCGGCTGGCCACGCAGATCGGTACCCAGCTGGTTGGGGTGCTCTACATCATGGACGAGCCCAGCATCGGCCTGCACCAGCGCGACAACGTAAAACTGATCGACTCGCTCAAGAACCTGCGCGACCTCGGCAACACGGTTCTGGTCGTTGAACACGACAAAGACATGATGCTGGAGTCGGACTTCATCCTCGACATCGGCCCCGGCGCCGGTCGGCACGGTGGTCAGGTCGTGGGGCAGGGAACGCCCGACGAGTTTTTGAAAAATGGCAGCACCACCGCCGATTACCTCAGCGGCCGCCGGGCCATTGCCGTACCTGCCGAGCGCCGGAAAGGCAACGGCAAGTTCCTGATCATTAAAAATGCCACGGGCCACAACCTGAAAAACGTAAACCTGAAATTGCCGCTGGGCAAGATGGTCACGATTACGGGGGTGTCGGGCAGCGGCAAGTCGTCGTTGATTCACGAAACGCTGTTCCCGATTCTGAACCGGCATTTTTATAAGTCGAAGCGCGAGCCGCTGGCGTTCAAATCCGTGGAGGGGCTGGAGCATCTCGACAAAGTTATCGAAGTTGACCAGTCGCCCATTGGCCGCACGCCCCGGTCTAATCCGGCTACGTATACCGGCATGTTCTCGGACATCCGGCTGCTGTTTGCCGAGCTGCCCGAGGCCAAGATTCGCGGCTACAAACCGGGGCGGTTCTCGTTCAACGTGAAAGGCGGGCGCTGCGAAGACTGCGAAGGAGCGGGCATGAAAAAGGTGGAGATGGAGTTTCTGCCCGACGTACACGTGCTCTGCGAGACCTGTAAGGGCAAACGTTTCAACCGCGAAACCCTGGAAGTCCGCTTCAAAGGCAAATCCATTGCCGACGTGCTGGACATGACCGTAGAACAGGCCCTCGACTTCTTTGCCAGCCAGCCTAAAATCCTGCGCAAGGTAACGACCCTGAACGACGTAGGGCTGGGTTATATCACCCTGGGTCAGCACGCCACTACGCTCAGCGGGGGCGAGGCCCAGCGGGTTAAACTCGCCGAAGAGCTATCGAAGAAAGACACCGGTAAAACGCTGTATATACTCGACGAACCGACAACGGGCCTACACTTCCAGGATATTGCGCACCTGCTCGACGTGCTCAACAAACTGGCCGACAAAGGCAACTCGGTCCTGATTATCGAGCACAACCTCGACGTCATCAAAGTCTCCGACCACCTGATCGACCTCGGCCCGGAAGGCGGCAACAAAGGTGGCTTTATCATTGCGGAGGGTACCCCCGAAAAGGTAGCCCAGGTTGCCGGCAGTCATACCGGTAAGTTCCTCAAACTGGAGTTAGCCAGCTAAGCTACTCATGTTTTGCCGGCCAGAAACGACTCGGTCCGGATGCACTCAAGTCGTTGAGCGCATCCGGACCGAGTCGTTTTACCTGATACGAGCCGATTACTGCGTCCGGGCTATGCGGATCGGTACGCAGACTTTGGGCGGACAGGTTTGGCAGTTGGCCGGCGCCACGACCGGCAGCAGAATCGAACAGTTCGTTTGCGCATCACGGATCACGACCGACAGGTTACCCGTATTGTTGTCGAACGTTCGGGCAACGCCGTATTCGTACGGACCAGCTTCGGGCGCATCGCCCACTTTCACGAAGTAGGTCGTGGTAGATCCCGTCGTTGTCGGGTTGATGGAGAAGCTATAGCCCGTATTGCCGGTCGGTCCGCACAGGGCCACGATCGGAGCCTGAACCGGCGGCTGGTTCACCACGATGGTAAAGGTGCTCACCCCCGAACAGCCACCCGCCGTGGTTGTTGCCGAAACGCTGTACACCGTAGTGGTGCGGGGCGTCACCTCGAGCGTTGGGCCGGTTGTTCCGTTGCTCCAGACGTAAGTAATGCCCGGGGCCGCGTTGGATACGGTCAGGGTAGCGCTGGTACCGGCGCAGATGGTCGACGAGCTGGCTATGATAACCGGCACTGGTGCGGGATCAACGATAATGATGACCGGACAGCAGTTGCCCGATACGCAGCCCGACATACCCGTTGCGGTAAAGCTGTAACTACCCGATAGCGAAGCCGAGAACGTAGGCGTTGTCGCTACCGACGTCGTCACGTTATCGATCGTGCGGAACCATTCGACACCCGTCGTGTAGCTGGCCGGCGCCGACAGCTGAAGACTGGCCCCTTCGCAAATCCGGACCGGCACACTAACGCATGAACTGGCGATGTCGTCTTCGGCAAAATTTCCGTTACCCGGCGATGAGTCCGGGTCCGACTCGAAACTGCGGATCACTTCGGCTACGTTTGACGTAACCCCCACCGAATCGACCGTGACGGCGATGGCCAGGTTTACCGATGTAGCCGGGCCAGCCAGCGCACTACCAATAGTCCAGCGTCCGGTTACGGGGTCGTAAACGGTACCGGGCGATGCCGTATGCGATACGTAGGTGAAGCCACGCGCGAGGGTATCCCGTATCACGAGGCCCGTGGCGTTGAACTGGGCCGTACGCGTAGCCGAAACGGTAAACGTAACGCTGCTGCCTACGGTAGCCGTTGCGCTGCTCACGGTTTTCGATACGGAAATATCCGCCACGTTCTGATCGCAGCCATCAGGAGTACCGTCGCCATCGGCGTCGAGGAGGTCGCTGCCGGTTGCGCACTTGTCCATACAGTCGGCAATGCCATCGCTGTCTGTGTCGGCTTTGACGTAGGCATGGAAAACGCGCAGATTGACGGCAACGCTGATTCCTGTCAGCGAAATACGGATGCTGTTGAAGGGTTGCGCAGCCTTAAAGCCCAGCTGCACCCGCGACGTAGCGCCCAGCACCGAGGCACCAACCAGCCCGGTACCGCTGAATGATTCACTAACCGTACCGTTGCGATAGGTTGTAATCGTAACCCCACCCAGTAAGTTGAGACCGATGATGCCATCGCCATTGTCGACCAGGAAGCCCGCTTCGTACCCCGCCGGATAGGTCGTATTTGACCGTACCTCGATGTAGCGCGTACAGGCCAGCCCAACGGTTGAGGTGATGGTAGCAAAGTTGGTGGTCGAATCGGCATCGATCAGGTTGGCTTCGCCCGACAGGCTGCCCAGCACGCAGCTGGCTCCCAGCGGCAGCGGACTGATCGAACCGGTGGTTACCGTGGCCGACTCTCCGGCGCTCAGAATAGCGTTTGCACAATCTTTGGGGCAGTTGGCGGGCCCTTCGAAAGCGTAGAATACATCGACCAGCCGGCCCGCCGTAACGGCTCCGGTATAGGCCAGCTCAACCTCGTCGAAGTCCTGCGAGGTAACAAAACTCAGCACCTGCCGACCGTCTCCGCTGCCGCCCAGCACGGCAGCTTTCAGCACACCGGTACCGCTGCTGAAGCTGGCTGTCTCAACCGGATTGGGGTTACCCGTACGGTAGGTGCGAATGACGAACTGATTCAGCAGACTGGCGTCGAGCAGACCCAGGAGCCCGTTGGTACGGTTGCGCACCACAAACCCTACCTCATTTCCACCGGGATAATACTGCAGCGAGTCTTTGACCGAAATACGAAATCCGCCCGCGGCCGACACGCCCAGATCGATGGTGGCTACGTTGTTCAGATTTCCGTCTACAATGGCCGAAGCGCTGCTGCCTCCACAGCCTACGCAAAGCCCCGACGTACGGGCGGTATTGATAAAAGGCCCTCGGGCAGCCCCAACAATGGGGTCCATACAAACCTGATTGTTTTCCCGGGTCTGGGGGGTGGTTTGCGCCATACTGGTAAACACAGTACAGACTAGGGTAGCCAGCGCACCGGCTACGTGTAGTAAAATGCGATTCATGAAGAGTACTTGTGGATTGAATTGGAAAGCCTGCTTTGATCAGGTAGAGGTACAGCAGAAGCCCAAAGCTTCTGAACCAACAAGACATAGTGATCCTGATCAGGCCCTGACAGCCTGCATAAACCACTCACTATCTTGAGGTTAACGGTTGCCTAGCGGAGCGCAGGCAGCAAAGGAGCAGAAGGAATAGCTAACATTTTTTGTTCATAGAGATTATAGATAGGTGTAACGTTGACGATTACTTCGGTCGGCCTCGACTTCTGGTACCGGCATCAGGATTCGCCAATCTGGCAAATGTTTAATATCCTTTTTTGCAGAAGTGATTGCTAAAATTTTACTTACAATAGCTATACCATACAAACCTAAACTTGGCAAGACTTTTTATACCAATTTTTATTTTTCTGCAAACAAAAAGTACACTAAATATAAATTTGATAACATAACCAATTCATAACCAATCAGTAAGCACAAAATTTATCATTAATGAATAAACAAACATTTATAAATTCATTGCCTGGTAAACGCCTGTCCAGACTAAGTAAATTAATTTAAAATATAATTATTCTTCTAATTAGTTACATTTTAGGCGCTCTCAAAAACCATGCTACGCCAGATAGTTTTCCGATCTATTTTATGTACTATTCGCACGCCAGCCTTTTCGCAACGCTGAAGTACCCTGTTCCTTTTTGCTGTTTGGGATCATCTCGGTTGGCCGAACCCGCCCCCGCTTGCAGCCGCCAGGATAAGATCGCTGGCAGGTCAATGTAAATACGGCTATCTTCGCCCAGCCTGTACTACTAATAAATCCCTGTATGCGTAACCCCTTTTTTTATGTTCTTCTGCTGGTGCTGGTCGTATTGGACGGCTGGCTCCTGGCCCACCCTAACCTGATTGGCCGGGCTGGCGTGTTTTTCTTCGATTACACGTACCTCGAAACCTTCCCCGAAGCGCTGGGTACCGTTGCCGCCGTGGTGGCCGTAGCGCTCCTGCTGAGCTGGGCCGTGCAAAAGTTCGGTCGGTCGCTGGCGGTCATCGTGCTGACAGGTTTGCTCGCAGCCTCGGCTTTTTATCTGTTTCAGAGCTTCACCCAGTACAATCAGGGCATCTATAAACTGACCGGAGCCGGGTTTAGGGCCGGGGCTATCCTGCTGCCAGGTTTACTCGTGCTGGTGTTCGGCAAAGCACTCTGGGACGCTGTTTCCAGTCGAAAGCGCTGATCGATAAGCAAATACAGTATTATATGACCGTAATGCCCTGATAAAGGGCATTTTTTATGCGCTAATGGTCCCGTAATGATCCGGTAATAGCCACGTCAGTTGCGCCACAAGCGGCCTTCCGGGGGTTAAGCATCACATCATACCCGAACGGCTGGCGTCGGATCATTTGCCGGTGCTGGCCGTTCGGGCCTACTGACCCACCCGGTACCCTACAAAAAGGACCCACACGGCTCCTTTTTTGCGTATGTTTGGGCGTATGCTCCCCCCCCTATGAAACTCGTCTCCCTGCTACTACTGCTGCTCCCCTTTTCCCTTACGGCTCAGACGGCTTATCTGCTCCGCCCCGACCGCGTTTTCGACGGCGAAACCGTTCATGAAGGCTGGGTCGTTCGCGTAAAAGGAGCCCGGATCGATGCCGTTGGCCCGGCCGCCAGCGTCTCTGCCGAGGGCACCACCCCCGTTGACCTCAAAGGACAGACGCTCCTGCCCGGCCTGATTGAAGGGCATTCGCATCTGCTGCTGCACCCCTACAACGAAACCAGCTGGGACGATCAGGTGTTGAAAGAAGCCCGGTCGCTGCGGGTGGCCCGCGCTACGGTTCACGCCAAAAAAACTCTGCTGGCCGGCTTTACCACCGTTCGGGACCTCGGCACCGAAGGTGCTGACTATGACGATGTGGGCCTGAAACAGGCCATCGATCAGGGTATCATTCCGGGGCCCCGCATGATGGTCGTAACGCGGGCGCTCATTGCCAGTGGCAGTTACGGCCCCAAAGGATTCAGCCCCGATATCAGCGTGCCGCAGGGGGCCGAAGAAGCCGACGGCCACGATGCGCTGATCCGCGCCGTTCGGACGCAGATCGGTAAAGGAGCCGACGCCATCAAGATTTACGCCGATTACCGCTGGGGCCTCATGGCCGAAGCCCGCCCTACCTTCACGATTGAAGAACTGAAGCTGATCGTCGAAACGGCTCGTAGCAGCGGCCGGGGCGTTGTAGCCCACGCCAGCACCGCCGAAGGCATGCGCCGGGCCATTCTGGCCGGCTGCGAAACCGTAGAACATGGCGACGCCGGCACCCCCGAGATCTTTGCCCTCATGAAAAAGAACGGCACGGCGCTCTGTCCGACGCTGGCCGCAGGCGATGCCGTCAGCCAGTACCGAGGCTGGAAAAAAGGACAGGAGCCCGAGCCCGCCCGCATCCGCGAAAAGCGTAATACCTTCAAACAGGCCCTCGACGCGGGCGTAACCATCTGTGCCGGGGGCGACGTAGGTGTCTTTAGCCATGGCGACAACGCCCGCGAACTGGAGATGATGGTCGACTACGGCATGAAACCGCTGGACGTACTTCGCTCCGCTACCGCCATCAATGCCGATGTGTTTCATCTGGCCGACCGGGGCCGCGTTCGGGCGGGTCTGCTGGCTGACCTCGTCGCGGTAGAAGGCGACCCTACGCGCGCCATACTGGCACTCAGGCAGGTACGAGCTGTCATGAAAGGCGGCCAATGGTATCACCAATAAACCAAAACTTATTGGGCAATTGTCGGGTTACTCAACCAGAACCGGCGGTTATCGGGATTTTTAGGCCCCTTTCTCCCGTCATTTGTGTTTTTGGCCTAACTTCGCCGGTCAATGCCAATTGGGATTTATAATCCTTTCTATTTGAGTACACTACCCTAAAACTTTATATGGCGAACTCTGCTGAACTAACCGTCGATGGCAAATCGTTCTCGTTCCCGACTCTGGAAGGGAGCGAACACGAAAAAGCCTTCGATATCTCGTCCCTCCGTGATCAAACCGGCTATGTTACGTTAGACCGGGGTTATAAAAACACTGGTGCTACCCAAAGCGGCATTACGTTTCTTGACGGCGAAGAAGGCATTCTGCGTTACCGGGGTTATTCCATTGAAGACCTGGCGTCGAAAGCGACGTTCCTGGAAGTATCGTACCTGCTGATCTACGGCGAGCTGCCTACTGCCGAGCAGTATGAAACGTTCGTCAACTCGATTCGCCGACATACGCTCGTCAACGAAGACATGCGCAAAATCTTCGACGGCTTCCCGGTCAATGCCCACCCCATGTGCGTGCTGGCATCGCTGGTGAGTGCCATGAGCGCGTTCTATCCCGACTCGCACGAAGGCAATGGCAATACCGATCAGCACATTATCCGGCTGCTGGCCAAACTGCCAACCATTGCCACCTGGTCGTACAAACGGTCGCTGGGTCACCCGACCAACTACCCGAAAAACAACCTCGACTACATTCCGAACTTCCTGAATATGATGTTCGCCCTGCCGGTCGAAGAGTACAAGGTCGATCCGGTAGTTGCCGAAGCGCTGAACGTGCTGCTGATCCTGCACGCCGATCACGAGCAAAACTGCTCGACCAGCACCGTACGGCTCGTAGGCTCTTCGCAGGCCAATATTTATTCGTCTATCTCGGCCGGTATTCAGGCGCTCTGGGGACCGCTCCACGGCGGTGCCAACCAGGAGGTGATCGAGATGCTCGAAGACATCAAAGCCGACGGGGGCGATGTAGGCAAGTATATCGACATGGCTAAGAACGCGAAAACGACGGGCTTCCGGCTGTTCGGCTTCGGCCACCGCGTTTACAAGAATTTCGATCCCCGCGCTAAAATCATCAAGAAAGCCGCCGACGATGTGCTGAACAAACTGGGCGTCAACGATCCGGTGCTCGAGATTGCCAAAGGTCTCGAAGAAGCAGCCCTGAACGATCCGTATTTCGTACAGCGGAAACTGTATCCGAACGTTGATTTCTACTCGGGTATCATCTACCGCGCGCTGGGTATCCCGACCAATATGTTTACGGTGATGTTTGCGATTGGCCGTCTGCCGGGCTGGATTGCCCAGTGGAAAGAAATGCGTGAGCAGAAAGAGCCGATCGGCCGACCACGCCAGATCTACACCGGCGCTACCCTCCGCGAATTCGTGCCGCTGGAAAACCGGTAACGCAGGTATATCCTTACAACGACAGAAGCCCCGACTAACCAATAGTCGGGGCTTCTGTCGTTGTAAGAGCAGTTTATTTACATAGTCACGCTCCTATCGGCGTTCTTCTCAAAGTAGTTCGAGTCACGTTTGGCGTCGTCAACACTCTTCACGACCAGTTTAGGGCGGGCTCCGAACAGACCAAAGCGGGTTTTGTACTGCACAACGTACGTCTGACCGTCTTGTACGTCCAGCTGTACCATGCGTTTCGAGCCCTCTCTGGCCGAAATGGTATGCATGCCGGGTGCCAGACTCGTTGTGTACATCGATTTATTTTTCAGCCGGGTCAGCTCCTGGCCGTCGGCAATTACTTTGTATTTGGCCATGGAGCCATACAGGCAGCCATCCCGGAAGATTATGACCTTGGCCGCCTGGGGGGCGCCAGCGGGGCGGGGTGTTTCGGCAGTAGCCATAAGAGCAGCCATAGACAGGCTGAGTGCGATCACGATCGTTTTCATAACGTTTGGTAGTTAATGGCTCACCCGACTGCCGGATAAGCTGATTTAACCTACGACCGCCGGATATACTTAGATTGCGGGGGCATAAAAAAACGGCTGGATTACGTCCAGCCGTCATGCAGTTCAGGTCAGTGCCTGTATGCGTTGTTTGCGCTTAATCGTCGATTTCGCCTTCGTCGTCCCCTTCGGTAGCCGCCAGAACAGGATCGGTCAGCGCGTCATCGTCTTCGGCGATCTTAGCCCGGATCTTGCCTTCGAGCTCAGCCATCAGTTCCGGATTATCGAGCAGCAATTCTTTCACGGCATCGCGACCCTGTGCCAGGCGGCTGGTACCGTACGAGAACCACGAGCCCGACTTCTTCACGATCTCCATTTCGACAGCCAGGTCAAGAACTTCGCCGACTTTCGAGATACCCTGTCCGTACATGATGTCAAACTCAACCACTTTAAACGGAGCGGCCAGTTTGTTTTTCACGACTTTCACCTTGGTCCGGTTACCCACTACATTGTCGGCACCTTCTTTGATCTGACCAATACGGCGGATATCGATCCGAACCGACGCGTAGAATTTGAGAGCGTTACCACCGGTGGTTGTTTCGGGGTTACCGAACATCACGCCGATTTTCTCGCGCAGCTGGTTGATGAATATGCAGCAGCAGCCGGTTTTGTTGATCGTACCCGTCAGTTTCCGCAGCGCCTGGCTCATCAGACGAGCCTGCAGACCCATTTTACTTTCGCCCATTTCGCCTTCGATCTCGGCTTTTGGCACGAGGGCGGCTACGGAGTCAATAACGATGATGTCGATAGCACCGGAGCTAATCAGGTGCTCGGCAATTTCGAGAGCCTGTTCGCCATTATCGGGCTGCGAGATCAGCAGGTTTTTGGTGTCGATACCGAGTTTTTCGGCGTATACGCGGTCAAAAGCGTGTTCGGCGTCGATGAAGGCCGCCAGACCGCCCGCTTTCTGCGCTTCGGCGATGCAGTGCATCGTGAGCGTGGTTTTACCCGACGATTCAGGGCCGTAGATTTCAACGACGCGACCGCGCGGCATACCGCCAATACCCAACGCCAGATCCAGTCCCAGCGAGCCCGTCGAGATCACCGGAACGTCAACGACTTTGCTTTCGCTCAGCCGCATTACGGTGCCTTTACCGAACGCTTTGTCTAGCTTTTCAATGGTGGTCTGAAGCGCTTTTAGTTTACTGTCATTAGCAGATGCTGTGGCTTGCGCCGTATCTGATTTTGCCATGTTGGATGGTTGTTTAAACAGATAAAATTACCCAAAAACGCCCAGATTTCCAAGGCCTGTTTCGGAAATAATTAGAGCTTCTGACCCAACTTAAATACGCTTTCGGAAGACCCGAAACGGAGCCCGCAAAGGCTGTTTTCCAGACGGGTCTGTGTCAGCTACATAGCCCTTCAAAACGCACCAAACGCCTGGTCTCTTACCGGATCAGGCGTTTGGGTTTGCTTACAGCGTTGAGTCGGCCGGTACGGTTTGCTGATCAGGAGCCGCGGGCTGCTGGGTTTGGGGCTGGGTTTGCGGTTGCGGGTACCCCTGGGGCTGGCCACCCGGGTAGTTCGGGTTGGCGCCGTAGGGCTGCTGCGGTGGCCCAATCACTTCCACATTGGTGATGTAGTACTTGGTGTCGCCGTTCCAGGGCAGTTTCAGGATTTTTTCTTCGTAATGCAGCGTAACGCGCTGGCCGGTTTTTACCGCCTGCGTAATCTGGGCGGCAACGGCTTCATCTTTGACCGAAAAATCAAAATACTGGGGTGTCAGCGAGCCGGTTTCGCCCGAGAAGCCGCCCACGTTCAGCACGCCTTCGTAGGTTTTAAAGACAAAGCCACGGCGGCTGAATTTGGAAACCGTTCCGGCCCGCTCGCCGTCGCTGTAACTCCAGCCGGTAAGCACGTACAGAATGCCGAAAACGACTAATAGAAACAATAGGAAGTACAGAATGCCTCGCATCGACTTGTTGGTTTAGTAGCAATGTATGACCGCACAAATAGACAAAATTTTCCGGTAACTTTCAGTCCGTCCTGATCGTGAGCGCCAATAATTCGCCGGTGTTCCAAACCCTAGCCTGTCTTTTACGGGCCTGCCGCCTGAAGTTTTGCGCCACTTTGCGTTACTTTGCGCCCGGTATACCTACCAACCTAATGGCTTGGTAATCATACCTGAAAAAATAGACTTTTTCGTTGTTAACCCTTTTTTCTTACACAATGAGTACCATCCAAAGCATTCATGCCCGGCAAATACTGGATTCGCGCGGCAATCCAACTGTAGAAGTTGACGTCCGCACCGAAAATGGCTACCTGGGTCGGGCGGCCGTACCATCGGGCGCGTCTACAGGCACCCACGAAGCTGTTGAACTGCGCGATGACGATGCGAAAGTGTACGTTGGCAAAGGCGTGCTGAAAGCGGTATCGAACGTTAACGAACTGATCTTCCCGGAACTGGTTGGCATTTCGGTATACGAACAAAGCATGATCGACAAAATCATGCTCGAGCTCGATGGCACGACCAACAAAGGCCGCCTGGGCGCCAATGCTATTCTGGGGGTATCGCTGGCCGTGGCTAAAGCCGCTGCGCAGGAAGCGGGTCTGCCGCTGTACCGGTACATTGGGGGCGTCAATGCCAACACCCTGCCGGTACCGATGATGAACATCCTCAACGGCGGTTCGCATGCCGACAATTCAATCGACTTCCAGGAGTTCATGGTTATGCCGGCCAACGCGCCCAGCTTCTCGGAAGCGCTGCGCATGGGTACCGAAATTTTCCATACGCTCAAGAAAGTACTGAAGAGCCAGGGCCTGGCGACCAACGTTGGTGACGAGGGCGGTTTTGCGCCTAACATCAAATCGAACGAAGAGGCTATCCAGACCATTCTGCAGGCCATCGAAAAAGCAGGCTACCGCCCGGGCGAAGACGTCTGGATCGCGATGGATGCCGCTTCGTCGGAGTTCTACGATGCCGATGCCAAACAGTATTACTTTAAAAAATCGACCGGCGACAAACTGACGTCGTCCGAGATGGCCGGCTACTGGAAAGAGTGGGTTAGCAAATACCCCATCCTGAGCATCGAAGACGGCATGGCCGAAGATGATTGGGATGGCTGGAAACAGCATACCGAACTCCTGAAAGGTACGAAAACCCAACTCGTGGGCGACGACCTGTTCGTGACCAACGTAACGCGGCTTCAGCAGGGTATCGACGGCGGTATCGCCAACGCCATTCTGGTTAAGGTAAACCAGATCGGTTCGCTCACCGAAACCATCGACGCCGTAAATCTGGCTCACCGCAACTCGTACAAGAGTGTGATGTCGCACCGGTCGGGCGAAACCGAAGATGCGACCATTGCCGACCTGGCCGTAGCACTCAACACAGGCCAGATCAAAACCGGTTCGGCTTCGCGCTCAGACCGTATGGCCAAGTACAATCAGCTGCTGCGTATCGAGGAAGAACTGGGCGAAACCGCCTACTTCCCCGGCCTGAAGTTCTAATAACGGTATTCAGACTATGGTTCATACCGTGGTCCGTGTCCTCACCGGGACGCGCAGTCGGACCACACAGGCGTCAGCAAAACCATCCGGATAAGTGGTTCGTGAGGACATGGACCACGGTGTGAATCAAACCCTGAATACCGAATTCTAATACATTGTTTCGTTATGCAGACCCTCCTTCGTCGTCTCCGCAATTTTTACGTCGCTACGGCGCTGGTGCTGCTGACCTGGATGACGTTTTTCGACGCCAACGATTTGCCGTCGCAAATACGGAACTGGTGGAAGCTTCGCGAGTTGGAGGGCGACGCTGCATTTTACGAAGGGCGCATCAAAGACATCCGTCGGGAACGGCGCGAGGTGCTGGGTAACGACCGGCTTCGGGAAAAGTACGCCCGCGAGAAGTACCTGATGAAGAAGCCCACCGAAGACATCTTCGTCATCGTAGACGAGAACAATGAACCGCTTGAAAAATAGGTATGAGCGATGAGTTGTGAGCGATGCCAACCCTCATAACTCATCGCTCATAACTCATCACCTCATTCTATGATTGCTGTTCTCTTCGTCTGTTATGGCAACATCTGCCGGTCGCCGGTAGCAGAGGGAGTATTTCGGGACCTGGTGGCCGCGGCCGGCCTGAGCGAACAGATCCGCTGCGATTCAGCCGGTACCTCGTCGTATCACCTCGGGCAGCTACCCGACCGCCGAACCCGCGAGAATGCCCTCGAACACGGCCTGACGCTCACTCACCGCGCCCGGCGCCTGACGGGCGAAGACCTGGCCCAGTTCGACTACTTCGTGGCCATGGATGAGCAGAACCTCGAAGCCATCGAGAAACTGAATTACCGCGCCACCGGGCTCTACACGCAGGATACCATTTTTCTGCTGCGCGAATTTGACCCTGAGGTCAGCGACCAGCCCAACGTACCCGACCCGTATTACGAAGGCCCCGATGTATTTGAAGAGGTCTATCAGATAACCCTCCGCTGCTGCCGGCAGCTACTAACCTATCTGGTCAACGAGCGAATGAGTGAATGGCAGGCTGGTCCGACCGAACAGAACGAATAAAAGACCAGCCAGACACTCAGTCACTCAGGCCCAAAATCACTCATTAAACCTGTCATGAACAAGAAAGTCATTCTCATCATTCTCGACGGCTGGGGTATTCCGCTCAAGCCGGAGGTGTCAGCGATCGAAGCAGCCAGCGTTCCGTTTGTGCGGTCGCTTTACCCCCGATACCCGAACAGTACCCTCGAGGCATCGGGGCTGGCCGTTGGTCTGCCAGCCGGCCAGATGGGTAACTCCGAAGTAGGTCACATGAACCTCGGCGCCGGTCGGGTCGTTTATCAGGACCTGGTGAAAATCAACAAAGCAGTCGACGAACATACCCTCGACACCGAACCCGTTCTGGTCGACGCGCTGGCCTATGCCAAACGTACCGGCAAAAAAGTACACTTCATCGGGCTGGTGTCTGACGGGGGCGTTCATGCCCATATCGACCATCTGAAAGGGTTGCTGTCCATCGCCCACACGCATGCCCTGACCGATGTGTTCGTTCATGCGTTCACCGACGGCCGCGACACCGACCCCAAAAGTGGCATTGGTTTCCTGACGGACCTGCAGCAGCACATGGCCGCTACGACCGGTCAGATCGCCAGCGTAACCGGCCGGTATTACGCCATGGACCGCGACAACCGCTGGGAACGCGTTCGGGTAGCCTACGACGCGATGGTCCATGGACTGGGCGCCGTTACCTGCGCGCCTGAGGCCGTAACCCGCGTTCTTCAGGATTCGTACGACGCCGACGTAACCGATGAATTCGTGAAGCCGATCATTGTTACGAAAGCCGATGGGTCGCCAGCGGCTGTCATCGAAGAAGGGGATGTGGTGCTGTGTTTCAATTTCCGTACCGACCGGGGCCGCGAGATCACCCAGGCGCTGACGCAGAAAGACTACCCCGAGCAGGGCATGACGAAGCTGGCGCTCAACTACATCACCCTGACCAAATACGACGACGATTTCACCGGCGTAAAAATCATCTTCGAGAAAGACAACCTGCAGAATACGCTGGGCGAAGTCATTGCCGGCGCGGGCCGAAAGCAGATTCGGATTGCCGAAACCGAAAAGTATCCGCACGTTACGTTCTTTTTCTCGGGCGGGCGCGAGGAGCCTTTTGCCGGCGAGAAGCGCATTCTGTGCCCTTCGCCCAAAGAAATGGTCGTTTACGATGCGCAGGGCGTGGCTACCACCATTCCGGTCAAGACCTACGATCAAAAGCCCGAAATGGCGGCCTACGACATCCGCGACGCTATTATTCCGGAGTTGCAGAACGAAGAAACGGATTTCATCTGCCTCAACTTCGCCAATACCGATATGGTGGGTCATACGGGCGTGTTCGAAGCCGTTAAGAAAGCGGCCGAAACCGCCGATACCTGCACCAAAGCGGTAGTTGAAGCTGCCCTGGAGCATGGTTATACGGCCATCATCATTGCCGACCACGGTAACGCCGAATATATGGTCAACGACGACGGGTCGCCCAACACGGCGCATACGACCAACCTCGTACCCTGTATCCTGGTCGACAAAGATTATCACCCAACGCTGAACAGCGGCAAACTGGCCGACATTGCGCCTACCATTCTGCACCTGATGGGCATCCAGCAACCCCGCGAAATGACCGGCGTCAGTCTGATTGGGCAGTAGAAGGTCAACTTGTTCCTAGAGCCAACAAGCCCCGCCAGCGATCTGGCGGGGCTTGTTGGCTCTAGGAACCGAAGGGCTTACATATCCAGCAGGAGCCGGGAGGGGTCTTCCAGAATCTGTTTCACACGAACCAGGAAGCTTACCGACTCTTTGCCGTCAATGATGCGGTGGTCGTAGCTCAGCGCTACGTACATGATCGGGCGGATTACAATCTCACCATTCACTACAACCGCACGCTCTACAATATTATGCATTCCCAGAATAGCCGACTGCGGTGCGTTGATGATGGGCGTCGAGAGCATCGACCCAAACGTACCGCCGTTGGTGATCGTGAAGGTACCCCCTGTCATCTGCTCGATGGTCAGCTTGTTATCGCGGGCCAGGCCAGCCAGTCGGCCAATCTCTTTCTCGATCTGGGCAAAGCTCAGCTGCTCGGCGTTCCGGATAACCGGCACGACCAGCCCCCGATCGGTCGATACCGCAATCGATACATCGCAGAAGTCGTTGTAGACAATCTGGTCGCCATCGATCTGGGCGTTTACCGCCGGGAAGTCTTTCAGGGCCGCACAAACCGCTTTGGTGAAGAACGACATGAAGCCGAGGCCCACGCCGTGTTTCTCCTTGAATTTATCTTTGTACTTGTTCCGCAGGTCCATGATCGGCTTCATGTCCACCTCGTTGAAGGTAGTCAGCATGGCCGTTTCGTTCTTGACGGCCACTAACCGACGCGCAATAGTCCGGCGCAGCGAGGTCATTTTTTCACGACGCTGGTTGCGGCTGCCTGGGGCGGCTGCGGGTTGCGGGCTGGGCGCAGTTGCCTTGGCGGCTGGTGCGGGCGCCGACGGAGCGGGTTGCGCGGCTGGCTGCGCCGGGCTGGGCGCAGCTTTCATAGCATCTTCTTTGGTGATGCGGCCTTCTACGCCGGTACCAGCTACCTGTTTGGCATCGATCCCTTTTTCGGCCAGGATTTTAGCCGCTGCGGGCGAGGGGTGGTTAGCCGCGTAGCTTTCCTGTCCGTTGCTGCCGTTAGCCGAAGGGGCCGGCGCAGTGGCCGCTGCGGGCGCCGACGGAGCGGAGCTGGGTGCGGGCTGACCAGCTGCCGAACTTGTTTCGATTTTGGCAATCAGCCCCCCGATGGGCAGGGTCTCGCCAGCCTGGGCAACGATGCGCAGGATACCAGCCGCTTCGGCGGGTAGTTCGAAGGTAGCTTTGTCTGACTCCAGTTCGCAGAGTACTTCGTCCAGCGCTACCTGATCGCCGTCTTTCTTACTCCAGGAAGCAATGGTAACTTCCGTAACCGACTCCCCAACGGCCGGCACTTTCATGTCAATAACGTTACCTCCCGTTGCAGGAGCCGCGGCTGGCGCGTCGGCCTTAGGGGCTTCGCTGGCCGGAGCGGGCTGCGGATCGGCTTTGGGCGCTTCGGCCGGAGCGGGTTCGGCCGCCGGAGCCGGAGTAGCACTACCGGTTGAGCCCGATCCGTCGGTGTCGATCGAGCAGATGCTGGCGCCAATGGGCAGTACATCGCCTTCCTGAGCCAGGATGTGCAGTACGCCATCAGCTTCGGCCGTCAGTTCAAACGTCGCTTTATCGGAATCGAGTCCACACAGGACATCGTCCATCTTTACGTGGTCACCTTCTTTTTTGTACCAGGTGCCCACGGTCACTTCGGTGATGCTTTCCCCCACTGCGGGGATCTTCATGTCAACGGCCATAATTATCGGTTTTCGGTTTTCAGGCTTCGCGGTATGTAGCTACCAGGTAAAGAAACTACCCGAAACTACATACCGTATACCCTACTCCTATTTAGTCAAACGCTCTACGAACGATGTCAGCTTGTTCCTGGGTATGTACTTTGGCATAGCCGGTAGCGGGCGAAGCTGCGGCATGGCGCGAGATAATGGGCAGGGTCAGCCCGATCCGAAGCAGGTAGGTCCAGTAGCCCATGTTTTCGGGTTCTTCCTGTACCCAGAACTTCTCGGCTTTGCCATACTGCGCCAGCACGGCATCCAGCTGCGTTTTGGGCAGCGGAGCCAGCTGTTCGAGCCGGATGATAGCCACATCCTCGCGCTGGTCGGCCTGCTGTTTGTCGAGCAGGTCGTAATAAATTTTACCCGTGCAGAGCAGTACCCGTTTTACCTTTTTCGGCTTGGCGTAGGTATCGCCCAGCACCTCCTGGAACGAGCCTTTGGTAAGGTCTTCGAGGGGTGAGATGCACTTGGGATGCCGCAGCAGCGACTTGGGCGACATAACGACCAGCGGTTTCCGGAACGACCACGCCAGCTGACGACGCAGCAGGTGGAAGAAGTTAGCCGGCGACGATACGTTAGCCACGATCATGTTGTGCTCCGCGTACAGCTGCAGATATCGCTCGGGCCGGGCGTTCGAGTGCTCTGGGCCCTGGCCTTCGTAGCCATGCGGCAGAAGCAGCGTTACGCCGTTCTGGATGCCCCATTTCGACTCGGCAGCCGCAATAAACTGGTCGATGATCAGCTGGGCGCCGTTCGAGAAATCACCGAACTGCGCTTCCCAAATCACGAGCGCGTGGGGGTTGGCCATGGCGTAGCCATATTCGAAACCGAGAACGCCGTACTCCGACAACAGCGAGTTGTAGGCCTGAAACTTCGGCTGGCCTTCTTTGATGAAGTCGAGCGATGAATAGGTTGCGTTCGTCTCTACGTCGTGCAGGACGGCATGGCGGTGCGAGAACGTGCCCCGCTGTACGTCCTGGCCGCTCAGCCGAACGGGGCGACCGTCCAGCAGCAGCGACCCGTAGGCCAGCAGCTCGGCCGTTCCCCAGTTTACCGTTTTGGTTTCGGTGAGCATGGTCTGCCGATCTTTCAGCAGCTTTTCGATCTGCTTCAGTGGCTTGAAGCCCTCGGGTATTTTTACCAGCGCCTGACCAATCTGATCGAGCGTTTCGGCGGGCACCCCCGTCTCGGGCGACTTCTCGAAATCCTGCGGCTCGGCAAAGCGGAGCTCAGCCCAGTCGAGGTCAAGCCGGAGGGGTTTGTAAGGAATCTCGGCTTTCTGCTTAACCCGATCGAGCCGATCCTGCAGTTGCTTCTTGAACTCGGTATCCATCCGCTGCGCCAGCTCCGCGTCTACATCGCCCCGCTCGATGAGCAGGTTTTTGTACAGCTCGCGCAGGTTGGCCCGCTTGTCGATGATGCTGTACATGGTCGGCTGGGTAAACTTCGGTTCATCCGACTCGTTGTGTCCGTAGCGCCGGTAACATACCATGTCGATAAACACGTCGCGGTTGAATTTCTCACGGAATTCAACCGCCAGCTTGGCGCAGAAAGTTACCGCTTCCGGATCGTCGCCGTTGACGTGGAAAATGGGAGCGTCGATGATCTTGGCAATATCCGAGCAGTAGATCGACGAGCGCGCATCGTCAAAATCGGTGGTAAAGCCGACCTGGTTGTTGATCACGAAATGTACCGTACCGCCGGTCTGATAGCCAGCCAGCTTGGCCATCTGGGTTACTTCGTACACGATACCCTGTCCCGCCACGGCCGCGTCGCCATGGATCAGAATCGGCATGATCTTGGTGAAATCGCCGTTATATTCTTCATCGGCCTGCGCCCGCACGAATCCTTCCACGACCGGATTGACGGCTTCGAGGTGTGAGGGGTTAGGGGCCAGCTTCACGCTGATCTGTTTACCGTTGGGCGTTTCGGTTAGGCTCGAGTAGCCGAGGTGGTATTTTACGTCGCCGTCGCCATGCACCTGCTGGGGTACATTGCCTTCGAAACCGTCGAAGATCGATTCGTACGATTTACCCAGAATGTTGGCCAGCACGTTGAGACGACCCCGGTGGGCCATCCCGATCATCACCTCTTCAACACCCATATCGGCGGCTGTGCTGATGATGGTGTCGAGGGCGGGAATGGTGGCTTCACCGCCTTCGAGCGAAAAGCGCTTCTGACCGAGGTATTTGGTAGCCAAGAAGTTTTCGAATACCGACGCTTCGTTCAGCTTTTCGAGAATACGCTTCTTCTCCGACACCGAAGGGCTGAAGACCAGCGCTTCTTTCTCGATTTTGTTGCGGAGCCAGTTTTTAACGTCCAGCTCCCGGATGTACATATACTCAAAGCCGATGTTCCCCGCGTAGATCTTCTGGAGCGACTCCATGATCTTGCGCAGGGTAGCCGGTCCGATACCCAGCAGCTTACCCGATTCGAAGGTCGTATCGAGGTCGGCGTCAGACAGGGCGTAGTCAGGCAGGTCAACGCGGGGCTGACGATCTTTCCGGGCTTTGAGCGGGTTGGTTTTGGCCAGCAGGTGCCCCCGCGAGCGGTAGGCTTTGATCAGGCTGGCTACTGATACTTCTTTTTCGCGGTCCGACGGGTCGGCATGGCTGGCATCCACGGGTTTCGTAGCAGCCGCCTGGCCGTTTGTGGCTGCGCCGTTGGTTTTGGCCGCGCCGTTGGTTGTTGATCCGGCAGTTTCGCCGTAGGTTAAGGAGAACTCAAATCCTTTAAAAAATTGCTGCCAGCTTTGGTCAACTGATTGAGGGTCTTGCTTATAAGACTGGTACAGTTGATCTACGTAAGCCGCGTCAGAGTTGGCAATGTATGAATACTGGTCCATGACGAAGGCGCGTCGTTGTTTTGACCCGCAAAGGTAGCGTATCAGTCAGACAGTTGACCGCAAAAATTATCGTTTTTATTGATTCCGTTCAGGTAACGACGCCCGTACCAATACAACAGTATTTATGTCCGTTTGGTTGGCATCCCCGCTTCTGCCCTACGTTCTCTCGTCCTGCCCCGGTTGCCGAACCCTCCCGAATACACGCTGTACCGATCGAGCAGGTGATTCAGCGACCTTTCCCGACGTGTATCGCCAGCCCGGCAGCAGCCATACCGATTAGTAGACCCTATACGCACGTATATGCCTTCGGTAGATAGGCGCAGACCAGCTATCCGGTTAGCCTGCCCGATGGCGGGCGGATAGAGCTGCCGAAACTAAACCCGCGCCCTAAAAGCGGTTTAGACGGTCAGTGCTTATCTTTGAGGGTAAATCGCGTTTCCATTTCACCATGAACGTCGGAACCGACACCTCTTCTGCATCACCATCACCCCTGGCTCAACGCTGGCAGCGGGCAGTGGGTATTCGACCCGAAGAAGCCCGTACGGTTGGGCTTTTTTTTGTCCATAACTTCCTGCTGGGCATCGGTACCATCCTGATTTACGTAGCCGCCAATGCCATACTGCTCGAGAACCATCCCGAAACCAGCCTGCCAATTGCGTACGTAGCCTCTGCGCTGGGGATGATCGTGGTGGGACGGCTCTACGCGTATTACGAACATCATCTGCTGTTGAGCAACCTGGCCATGCGGGTGCTGCTTTCGGTCGTTGTGATGACGGTGGTGGTGGGCGTGCTGGTTGAGGTAGGTCATTCGGTGGCGGCTGCGGTGGCCATCATGGTTGGGTACCGAATCATCTATCTGCTGACCAATCTGGAGTTCTGGGGCGTTTCGGCGGTGGTGTTCGATACCCGCCAGAGCAAGCGGCTGTTCAGCGTCATCAGTTCGGGCGATATGCCCGCCAAAGCCATCGGTGCCGTTCTGGCCGCGCTGGTGCATGCCCACGAAGAAGTACTTCGGCTCCTGGTCGTCGCGCTGGCCGCGTTTGTTGCCTCGCTCTATATTCTGCGGCTTACGGTCCGATCGCACGAGGTTCACGCCCCCCACCGCCCCAGCCGGGCTTCCCGCCGGGAAGAGTCGCAGCTGATCGAGAAACGATTCGGGGGCAGTAAGCTGATCTTCTTCATGTGCCTGAGTCTGGCTACGCTGGCGGCCGTGGCTACCCAGATCGAGTACAGTTTCTTTGTCAACGTAAAGCACCGTTTTCATGACCAGACCGACGTCATCTACTACGTCAGCCTGGTGCTGGCGCTTACCTACGGGGTAGCCATGGTCGTTAAGCTCCTGCTGTCGCGGCAGGCCCTCGACCGGTTTGGGGTACAGCGTTCGCTGCTCGTGCTGCCCTGGGTAGCGCTGGCCGGGCTGGCCGGACTGGTCGTTCTGAACATGATCACGACCGACGAGACAACCCGGCTGGTATACTTCTGCGGCCTCTACCTGCTCTTCGAAGTAGTACGCCGATCGCTGTTCGACCCCGTCTTTCTGGTGTTGTTCCAGCCCCTGTCGGCTCCGCAGCGGCTCAAGGGCCATACGGTAGCCAAAGGGTTTTACGAGCCGATCGGTTTGGGAATAGCGGGTTTCCTGATATTTGCGCTGCACGCCCGCCCCGCCATCGAAGCGCTGATGCCTCTGGTCTGGATCGTGCTGCTGGGCGTACTGGTGTGGCTGCTCGACCAAACCTACAATCATTACCTGCACGAACTCAACGACGCCATTGGCCGACGGTTTCTCGAACGCGACCAGCTGGCCATGCCCGCTACGGCGTCGTCGGCAGTAACAGCCCGGCTGCGCAGCAGCAACCCCGACGATGTGACGGCAGCTATCGGCTGGCTCGATCAGCACAACCCCGACGAACTGGGCCGGCAGTTACCAACCTTACTGACCCACGCCAGCCCGTCGGTGCGGCAACGTACCCTGACCGTAGCCGCCCGGACTAACCAGCCCCTGCCGGTTGCGCCCGTTCGTCATATTGCCCTGACCGATTCCGACCCTGCCCTGCGCGAGCAGGCCGCTTACCTGCTGGGCCGACGCATCAGCGCCGACCCGGCTGAGCTGGCCCCGCTCCTGAACCATACCGACGTCACCATTCGCCAGGGTGCCATCCGGGGAGTGCTGGAGCTGAACCCACGCGATCCGGTGGGTGTACGTAGCCTGACCGAGCTGACCAACGCGTCGGACCCGGGGCGGCAGCGAATGGCACTGGGCCTGATTGGCCGACTGCGCCTGACCGACTTTGCCCCTACCGTAACCCGTTACCTGACCCAGAGCCAGAACGGGCTGCTGAACGACGCCATGCTGGCCGCTGGTCAACTCACCGATCTGGGGCTGGCCCGGCACCTGGTAGACCGCCTAACCAGCAAAACGGCCGGACGTGTTGCGGCCAACGCCCTGAAAGGCAGCCAGGCCGACGTGCTGCCGCTTTTGCAGGAAGCCTGGCGGAGTACGACCGACCCCGTACTGATTCAGCGTATAGCCATTATCTGCGGCACCATCCGCACCCCCCGGAGCCGTCAGTTTCTGAACGAACTGGCCCGGCAGTCCGATTTACGGGTGCGGGGCGCTGCGCTGCGGGCCCTCCGCCGTTTTCCCAACGAACCCGCCGACGATCAGGCCTTCCGGTCCCTGCTCCACGACGAACTGGCGCTGGCCCACCGAATTCTGCATGGCACCCTCACCGAAACGGACGACAGCCTGGTTCAGTCGCTGGACTATGAGCTGACCGTACTGCGGCAACGCCTGTTCGACGTGCTGACCCAGCTTTACGACTCCGAAACCATTGCCGGTGCCCGACTGGGGGTAGGCCACCCCGCCCGCGAGCGCCGGGCCAACGCCCTAGAACTTCTCGACAACCTGATTCCGCGCAACGTTTACCAGACTCTGCAGGTACTGGTCGACGACCTAAACCGGGCCGAAAAAGTGCGTATTCTCGATGCCGAACTCGGTCCGTTCAAGGACCCTGAATCCATCCGTTCGTATATACTCCGAACCGGCGAAACTGTATTTTCGGCCTGGACGGTTGGTCTCGTGTTGCGCGCCATACCCGCCAGCCAGGCCGACGAAGCTCGTCAGCTGCTGAGCCGTACGTCTGTTCTGTCGCCTTTACTTATGAATCACTCGTCTACTTCTACCAGCCAGATTCCCGACTATGACCGGGTGTTGCTGCTGGCCAACACCAGCCTGTTTGCCCAAACGCCCGAAAACGTACTGGCCAGTATTACCCCGATCATGAAGGAAGAATCGTACCAGCCTGGCGATGTCATCTTCCGGAAAGGCGACCTCGGCACGGCACTGTACGTCATCGATACCGGCCAGGTAAGTATTCTGGACGGCGACACCGAGCTGGCTCGTTTTGGCCGGGGCGATTTTTTCGGGGAGCTGGCGCTGCTCGATACCGAATCCCGATCAGCTACCGCCGAAGCGGTGGAAGAAGTCAGGCTGCTGCGGCTCGACCAGGACGACTTCTTTGACCTGATGGAAGAGCGGGGCGAGGTGCTGCGTAGCATCGTCAGAAGTTTGTCGGGGCGAATTCGGCGGCAGAATGAGCTTCTGGCGGGTCGGCCCACGTCGGTATCTACCTAATCAACCGACTAACATACGTAAGCTCCGCTGGCGTGTATCAGCCGTTGTTCGGTTGGCGTTTGGTATCTATCTTGCCCACACTAAACCACCCACACGCCAAACCTACCTGACCATGGATGAGGATGAAATCTCGTCGTCACTCTTTACGCTGCTGATCATCTGGCAGACAAGGCGATTTCTTGATACAAAAAATCGGGTTCCTCAATGGGACTGGTGGCTCAAGAACTACTGGTTTATCAACGTTGCCCTGATCGGTCTCAGCACCGTTACCGACGAGGACTTTCCGCTCCGCCTGATCTGGCTGATTGCCCTGGGCATGGTCGGCTATACGGTCCACCTGCTTAGCCCCAACCAGGCCGCCCGTACGGCCTTCCTGGCGGTAGCGCCGTTCATGGTCCTGATGTCTGTTTTCAAAGTCATCGAGGACCTGTTTCCGAAGTTTGCCAAAACATACGACAACTTCATTGACTCGGCCGTCAGCTTTTCGCTGATCTGGCTTGTTGCCTTCCTGATTGTGGCCAGCCGCCAGAAAAAAGCGCTGATCAAGCTGGAACAGGAACGTGAGATCGAAGCGGCCGAACGACGAAAAATTGAGGCCCGCAAGCAGGAACTCGAGTACCTGGTGGCCCAGCGTACGGCCGAAATTACCAGTCAGAAAGAAGAGCTGGAACAGGCGCTGACCGAGCTGAAAGCGACCCAGAACCAGCTCATCCACAGCGAGAAAATGGCGTCGCTGGGTGAGCTGACGGCCGGCATCGCCCACGAGATCCAGAACCCCCTCAACTTCGTCAACAACTTCGCCGAGGTATCCGTCGAGCTCATCGACGAAATCGCCGACGAGCACCACAAACCAAACCCCGACCCCCAGCTCACCGACGAGCTGCTGACCGACCTGCGCCAGAACCTGCAGAAGATCAGCCAGCACGGCAGCCGGGCTTCCAGCATTGTCAGGGGCATGCTCCAGCACAGCCGGGCCTCCAGCGGCCAGCGCGAGCCGACCGATCTGAACGCGCTCTGCGAGGAGTACTTGCGGCTGGCCTACCACGGCCTGCGAGCTAAAGACAAAACATTCAACGCCAGTTTCAGCGCTGAACTCGACGCCAGCCTCGGCCTCGTGACGGTTGTTCCCCAGGACCTGGGCCGGGTGCTGCTCAACCTCTACACCAACGCCTTCTACGCCGTTCAGAGCCGGCAGAAAGCTGAACAGGGGCAGACCAGTTCGTACCAGCCTACCGTAACGGTTACGACCGAATGCGTTGGTAACGAAGTCCGGATTCGGGTTCGGGACAACGGCGTTGGTATGCCCGAGTCGATCCTGACCAAGATTTTTCAGCCATTTTTCACCACCAAACCCACCGGCGAAGGAACCGGACTGGGCCTGTCTCTGTCCTACGACATCATTACTAAGGGACACGGTGGTACAATAGAAGTCAAAAGCCGCGAAGGCGAAGGCACCGAGTTTATTATCGAACTACCCGCCTAGGTATATGCTCCTATGAGAAGACAATGGCTGCTTGGTGTTACCTGCTTGCTGCTCCTGACCCTGGGCTATCGGGTACGGGCGCAGGACTCGCTGATCAGGGCGCTCACCCGGCAGCTGGCGATTACCAAAACCGATACTGGTCGGGTTAACCGGCTGATCGATCTGGCCAATGCCTCAACCGATACCAATCGAGTGTCGGCCCTTCAATATAGCAACGAGGCTCTGGCGCTCGCGCGCGCTATCAACTACAAGCCAGGCATCGCCATGGCGCAGTTCACGCTGGGTCGGGCTTACAGCAACCTCAACAACTACGACCGGGCGGTATCGTATCTGAACGCAGCCGGCGATGGCTTCAGCCAGTTGCAGGATAGCCTGGGGGTGGCCCGGGTCCAGAGCCGACTCGCCTGGGTAAGCATTCAGCGGGGCGACTATGCCACCGCCTTTGAACTGGGCCAGCAGAGCCTGCGCGTTGCTGAACAACGGAACGACCTGCTGCTGATTCGACAGACGCATTCTCACCTGGGTTCCCTCCATATTCTGCTTGGCGATTATACCCTGGCCCTCGAGTTCCTGACAACCGCCATGGATGAACACGAGCGGGCTAACGACCTCAGAAGCGTATGCCGAACCCTGAACGCCCTTGGCGAACTGTACCGGCTGAAAGGCGACCCGGAAAAAGCGCAGAACTACTACGACAAATCGATCCGGCTGGCCGAATCGCTCCAGAACCCACTGCTACGGGCAGAGGCCGAGAGTAATCTGGCGGCCGTAGAAACGGAGCAGGGTCAGCCCCTGGCGGCTATCCGAACCGCCCACCGGTCGCTTCGGGTGCTGCTGGCCGAAGGAGCCTACGAGGTAATTGCCTGGGCGCAGACGGTGATGGCCCGGGCGCAGCTGGCCACCAACCGGGCCGACAGCGCCGTCTATTACGGGCAGAAGAGCTGGAACCTCAGCCGGCAAATTGGCTATAAGGAAGTTATCCGGGATGCCAGCCAGATACTGGCGCAGTCTTACGCCCGGCAAAATGACTACCAGCGCGCTTACCAGTATCAGCAGACATTCATAGCCTACAACGACACCCTGCTGGGCGCCCAGACCCGGCAGCAGCTAACCATTCTTCAGCAGAACGCCAAGGCAGCCGAACAGCAGGCCGCGGCCATTTTGCAGGCCGAAGAAGACCAACGACAACAGCAACGGCTGATCGGGGCGCTGATCGGGCTGGGATTACTGGGCGTTGTGGCCCTCGTTTTATGGCGTAGCAACCGCCAGCAGACCCGTACCAATGCCCAGCTCCGGCAGCAGCAGGCCGAACTGAAGGCCGCCCAGAACCAGCTCATTCAGCAGGAAAAGCTGGCCTCGCTGGGTGAGCTGACGGCCGGCATCGCCCACGAGATCCAGAACCCCCTCAACTTCGTCAACAACTTCGCCGAGGTCTCCGTCGAACTCATCGACGAAATCGCCGACGAGCACCACAAACCAAACCCCGACCCCCAGCTCACCGACGAGCTGCTGACCGACCTGCGCCAGAACCTACAGAAGATCAGCCAGCACGGCGGCCGGGCTTCCAGCATTGTCAGGGGCATGCTCCAGCACAGCCGGGCCTCCAGCGGCCAGCGCGAGCCGACCGATCTGAACGCGCTTTGCGAGGAGTACTTGCGGCTGGCCTACCACGGCCTGCGGGCTAAAGACAAAACCTTTAACGCCAGTTTTCAGGTTGATCCGGACCCGGCGCTGGGTCCGGTACAGGTGATGCCTCAGGATCTGGGCCGGGTGCTGCTCAACCTCTACACCAACGCCTTCTACGCCGTTCAGAGCCGGCAGAAAACCACGCCGACGGCTGGCTACCAACCCGAAGTAACGGCCCAGGTTCGACTGGAAAATGACCAGGCCGTTATCCGGATTCGGGATAACGGTACCGGGATTCCGGCCGCGCTGCTCTCCAAGATTTTTCAGCCGTTTTTCACCACCAAACCCACCGGCGAAGGAACCGGGCTGGGCCTGTCGCTGGCCTACGATATCATTACCAAAGGGCACGGCGGTACCCTGGACGTTGACAGCCACGAAGGACAGGGTACAACATTTACCCTTAAACTACCGACCTGACGGCACCACGCTGCCCACAAACCGCTTATCTTTGACTAACTCGATCTGCCATGAAAATATTAGTTGTTGACGACGAACCAGACGTAAAAGATTTGTTTGAGCAGCGGTTTCGACGCGAAGTTCGGAATGGTGAGTTTGAACTGGCCTTTGCCAACTCGGGCGAAGAAGCCATAACCTATTTGTCGAGTAGGCCCTCAGAAGTAGTGCTGATTCTGTCGGACATCAACATGCCCGGCATGAGCGGTTTCGAGCTGTTACGGCATATCCGGGCCGACTTCAACGCTCCGCCCCCGCCCGTTGTCATGATGATTACGGCCTATGGCGATCCCGAATCGCAGCAGCAGGCGGCTACACTCGGGGCCAACGATTTCCTGACCAAGCCGCTCGACTTCACTGTACTTAAAGAAAAACTTCGCACCATTGCATGAAAGCGAAAATATTGGTGGTTGACGACGAAACCGATCTTGAACTCCTCATCAAGCAGAAGTTTCGGCGTCAGATTCGTGAAAAACAGTACGAGTTTGTATTTGCCCACGATGGCAACGAAGCGCTTACGCTGATCGACCAGCAGCCCGATATCGATATGGTACTGACCGATATCAACATGCCCGGTATGGATGGGCTGACGCTGCTGATCCGGCTCCATGAGACAAATCCAATGCTCAAAGCCGTTATCGTGTCGGCCTATGGCGACATGGATAACATTCGTACCGCCATGAACCGGGGGGCTTTTGATTTCGTAACCAAGCCGGTCAACTTCGAAGACCTTGAGGTGACGATGGAGAAAACAATGGCCTACATCGGCCAGCTCCGCCAGACCTTGCAGGCGATTAAGGAAAACAATATTCTGCGGATGTACGTCGACGAGTCGGTGCTGACGTTCATGAGCCGCGCGGAATTTGAAACCTCCCTTCTGGCCAGCGAAACCGTAACGGCCACCGTCATGTTCATCGACATCTGCGGTTTTACGGCTATTGCCGAACGCGAAACGGCCGATACCGTAGTCAGGCTGGTAAACCGGTATTTCGACGTGATGGTCAAGGAGATCATTGCGCAGAGCGGCCACGTCGATAAGTTCATGGGCGATGCCGTGATGGCCGTATTCCGGGGCGACTACCACCTCGACCGGGCCATCGAAGCCGCGCTGGGCGTTCGCGCGCAGATCGCTTCGCTGGAAGACAACCTGCCTCATCATACCAGCTACCACCCGCAGGTGGCCATCGGCATCAACACGGGCGAGATGGTTTCGGGGAACATCGGCTCAACGGCGCTCCGGCGGCTCGACTACACCGTCATCGGCGACACCGTCAATACGGCCCAGCGCCTGCAGTCGGTGGCCCGGGCGGGGCAGATTGTCATCACCGAAGCGGCTCAGCAACAGGTAGCCGAGTCGTTCACCTGCGAGCCTCTCGGTGAAGCCACCCTCAAGAATAAAGCAGCCCCGGTTATGATTTACAATGTAATGGGCTAAACCGAGCCCGGCCAGAAGCGGGAAGAAGCGGGAACAGTCCGGCCTCTTCCCGCTTTTTGTTTACTCTTCGGCCAGCGTCCGGGAGATGTTCATGCGGTAAACGCCCAGGGCAGGCAGGGCCGCAGCCAGGAGTCCGATCAGCAACGCTACGCCCAGCAGGGTCCACTCTTCGGGCAGGATGCCAAAAGCCGCCAGGTTGTAATGATATTCGGAGGACACACTCGTCGAGAAAAGCCATAAACCAACCCGGCTCAGCAGTATACCCAGCCCAAAGCCAATCAGCGCCAGCACCAGCCCCTCGAGCAGGAGCATCATGAACAGCTGAACGCGGGTAGCGCCCATCGACAGCATCAGGGCCATTTCGTAGCGCCTTTCTTTCAGTGAGTTATACAGAGACACGAACACGCTGACCCCGGAAATCAGCATGATGACAATGGCCAGGCCCCGCAGCGTTTCGACGCCTACGCCGAGCAGGGAAAACAGCCGGTTCACCTCAATATTGGGCAGGGCCGCCTGTAGTTTGGAGTTCTGGTTGATACCCCGCGCCAGCATCATACCCAGCGGGTTCCGAAACTTGATAAGCATACTCGTAATCTCACGCGGTTCCTCTTCGTGCGCTTCGCCGTCTTCGTGGGCTTCGCCTTCGTGATGATCTTCGTCGTGGTGCTCCTCACCGGCTTCGTGGTGTCCATGGATAGCCCAGACGCTCGAAACGGGAGTCAGGATGAGCTGATCCGTAACGGTATTGGTTCCGTTCAGGATGCCTACTACCTTGTATTTCGAGTCGGCATGTTCTTCGCCCTCATCGTCCAGCCCATGCGAGCTGGCAAACGTATCGCCGAGTTTCAGCCCGGCCACTTCGGCAACCCTCGGCCCGATCACCACCTCCAGATCCTGTTTGAACAGCTGCCCCTGCGCCACGGTAGCGCCAAAATGATCGAGGTATTTTTTGTTCGTACCCACAATCCGGAACGAGCGGTAATTATCGCCCATGGCCAGCGGGATGGCCGTCTTGATCATCGGGTTGCGCGTCAGCCGTTCGGCCTCCTCGAGCGGGATATTCCCCACTGGCGCATCGACCTGGTAAATGCTCGACAGGATCAGTTGCAGCGGGCTACCCTTGGCGCCAATCACCATATCGATGCCACGGATGTTCCGCCGGAACTGATCGTCGAGCTGTTTATTCAGCAACAGCAACAGCGAAATAATCGTGATCCCGAAGGTCATCAGCAGCCCGCTCAGAAAGCTGCTCAGGGGTTTGTCGGTAAGGTTACTCCAGCTGATTCGGAAAAGGTTCATGATTCGTCTGGTCAGGTTGTAGCGCTGGCTATGTATGGGCCCGCCAACCGGCTGGCCCGGCTTTTATTCACTCAGTTGATGCCGGATTGCCTGTAAAATAACGTCGCCCCCCTGTGCCAGAATGTGTTCAGCCAGAGCATGTCCGAGCCGTTCGGCGTCATGGGCCGGGCCGCTGTACGTTTCGCGCAGCATGTCCTGCCCGTCGAGGCTGATTAGCCCACCTGTCAGGCTCAGCGTCTCCTCAGCGTAGGTAGCCAGGGCAAATACCGGAATGCTGCACCCGCCTTCGAGACGGCGCAGGTAAGCCCGCTCGGCTTTCAGGGCAGCCTCGGTTGGTTCGTGGTTGGTCAGTCGGCGGATGGCTTCCTGTTTCCCGATAGCCAGTGTGCTGGCCGCTTCGATGGCTACGCTCCCCTGACCAACGGCGGGCGTAAACTCAGCAACCGGTAGCTGTTCGGCAATCAGATCATCGTACTGCATGCGGTGTACGCCCGCATAGGCCAGCAGCAGCGCATCGCACTGGCCTTCGTCGAGTTTGCGCAGCCGGGTCTGGAGGTTACCCCGCATGTCGACCACCCGGATGTGCGGACAAAAATGGCGCAGCATAGCCACCCGCCGGGTCGACGAGGTCCCGATCACAAACGGCTGTCCGCTGGTCAGCGACAGGGATGGATCACGGCTTACGAGGACATCGTTCACCTGTTCACGCTCCGTAAAAGCGATAATACCCAGGTCAGCCGGCAGCGATGATTGCAGGTCTTTGGCGCTGTGCACGGCAATGTCGATCGTACCGGCCCGGAGCTGATCTTCCAGCTCCTGCGTAAAAACGCCTTTGCTGCCGATTTTGGCCAGCGACCGATCCAGAATCTGATCCCCTTTTGTCTCGATCAGGACCAGCTCGGACGTAAGTCCGCCGGCTTGCAGTAAGGTCTGTATATAGTCCGCCTGCCACACGGCCAGGCGGCTGCTGCGGGTTCCAATTCGGATATGCATAATGCCGACAAAGATACGGCATTACAAGCCGAAAAACAGGCTTCCTGCTGCGGCTTCCGTGCTGACGCTGTGTGGAATGTGAACCACAGAATCCCCACAAACCGCGACAATCCTTATACACTCATGAGCGCTAATCGGTAACTGCCTTATTTAGGAAAATAGGGCAGGATCGCGTCAAAAAGGCATATAATGAGCCAAAAGGCGGCCAAATTCCTGACAGCCTGTCGGCTTTGGCGGGCCGAGGCCGCTTAGGCACGGGGTTTGTTTATCAAATAGTATCTGAACAGTAAACAGCAACACCTATGAAAGCGATAGAAAATGTATTTCAGGGTACGGGCGGACAGATTGATTTGCTTAATACCTTATATGGCGGTTCGAGTCAGACAACGATGCAGGTTGAGCGAGAAGACGAACGGCTGGTAATTACGTTATCAGCTCCCGGTGTGCGTGCCAACGCGTTCAACGTGCTGGTCGAAGGCAGTAAACTCGTACTGTATACCCTGCTGGTCAATACCTCGGTTACTCAGGATGAAGAAGGCGGCTCGCAGCGGCTGGCGGTACCCATGTTTCTGCGGGTGCTGGACATCCCGTCTTTTGTTGACGCCGACCAGATCGAAGCCATTCACGAACACGGTCAGGTAATGATTATGCTACCCTTCAAAGACGAAGAGCATCTGCATCGCCGGATCGACATCAAAGATCTTTTCTAGTGAATCAATCCATCCGGGACCTCTTTGCGTCCTGTAGCCTATAGATGAATACCCTGGTCGCTTTTACGAAAGCGACCTTTTTTTGTGCCCTGCATTTTGATACTGCCTCTTTGATAGGTGTTTAAGAAGGCAAACCCACGCAGACGCCGAATTTTTCACCCCCCAGCCCCCTAAAGGGGGAGCCGTCCGCGCCGAATGGGCTCCCCCTTTAGGGGGCTGGGGGACGAAAAGGCAGCCCATCTAGCCGACTAACGTCCGCAAGTATGTTCCCCAAACAAGCTCTAAAGGAGGAGCCGTCCGCGCCGACTGCCCCCCCTTTAGGGGGCTGGGGGGTACAAAGGGCAGCCTTTCGAGCCGACTAACGTCAGCAAATATCTTCCCCAAATGCCCCCTGAGCTAGTCGGCCTGCCTGTTCATCTGGCCCAGATGCTATTCTACAGGAAAAGTCATTTAAGCATCAAGGCATGGGTTTCAGCCCTTCCCACTTCACCATCCAGCGTCCGTTTTTAGGGAATCCCGGCGTAGGGGTGGTGTTGCCATCGTAGCCAGCACACATCAGCGCTACGGCCGCCAGCAAACCACCGTTGCCAGGCAGGTAGAGCGTAAGTCGCTTGTCCTGGTAGTTATGGCCGTTAACCAGGTACGTGTTTTTCGCCACCTCTTTGAACAACGCATCCAGCGCGCGGTCGGGCTGCCCCAGCCGGGTAGCCGTCATGGCCACCATCGGAAAATCCCAGCCCCAGGTATGATCCCAGTGCCAGACCCGGTCAACGGTATCGTAGGTACGCTGCATCACCGCCCGGTCGACCACGCCGTTGGCGGGCAGGGTACTCAGCGCGGCCAGCACAGCCGGGTGATCGATGGTATAGCGGCTGTCGGGCGAGTATGAATCCGTCACGTTCTCGGCCGCCCGGTATACGCCGTCCTGCTGTGGCAAAGGAGCCAGCCCGTCAATGACCCGCTGCCAGTCTGGATTGGGCGGCAGGTTGAGCCGGGTACGCCAGCGCTGGGCTGCCTGCAGGCCCCATGTCCAGTAGGCCAGTTCGTAAGGTGGGTTCAGGGTCTGGGCCGGGTCGAAGCATTCCTGCGCCGGAATAATACCCTTCCCCAGATCATAACGGCCCGTTTTGGGGTTCAGGCTGGCGAACGAAGCCATGAAGTCGGCGGTTTCAAAAATCACGGTCCGGTATTGTTCCAGAACGGCTTTTGATGGCTGGTTCCGGTAAATTAGTTCGGCCAGGTAGATCGGATGCGGCTGTTGCCAGATCAGGAAAGACCCTACCGATGAGGCTGTTTCGCCCCCGTTCGGATCGGTCATCTTTTGCCAGCGAACGCCCCGGTACCCCTGTCGGCGGGCTATCTCCCGGGCCCCCGCCAGTGCCCGCTGGTACCAGCCCATACTTTTTGACAACAGATCGGTACGGCCCCAGAGGGCGTAATGGGCCGAATGCCACCAGTACATTTCCATATGGGGCCTACCATACCAGCTGTTATAGGTCAGTCCCGTTTCCTGCGGGGGCGAGTCGCCGGCGCATTGTACGCGGGTCAGGTACTGCGACAGCACAACGCGCCGTTCGAGTTCGGCGGCTCGCGGGTCGGTGCTGCCCGCCAGATCAATGGCCCCACCCGACTGCCAGAACCGCTCCCAGCCCAACCGGCTGCTGGTCTGTACCTCGGTAAAAGTGGGCAACCGACTGGGTAACGACTCCGCCGAAAACTGCACTACAGCTTCGAAAGCCGACGCTCCTGACGGCTCTATCCTGAAATCATGGCCAGCAGCCGCCCGCACCGGCGCAGGCTGGCTCAACCGGGCCGTCACGGAATAGCGGTCCTGATCAAGCTGGCGATGGAACCGTACCGACGTGGGCCCCGGGCGCTCCAGCCGGGTCTGATGCGCCGATGCGCTGGCGTAGTAAGTCCCTACGTCGGTGAATGCATTAGTCGGGTATGGAAACCGGAGCCGGAGCGAGATTCGTTGCTGCCGAAGTAGGTCCGACACAACCCGTACGGCTACGATATCCTGCTGAACATGGGCGCAGGTGGTCACGCTGACGGGAGCGCCTTCAACGGTAAACGTACTGCTGATGGTACCTGTCCACAGATCCAGTTGCTGCCGAACGTTCTTCAGATCACCCAGTTGTGCCGCCTGCCCATCTTTTTTGAGGATAATGAAGCCCAGATTACCCAGCTGAAGCCGGTGCGGATTTTGCCGAAAGTAGTCGGCGGCCTGCTGATGGCGCCCCGCCTGCCGCCATTGCACAGCATACGGACGTGGCGTGCCGTTGACCTCGACCGATTGCAGCGTCTCGGTAAACTGATACCTGGCGGGATTAGGAAAGCGGTGCCAGCCCCATTCGGACTGAGTGCCCAGCGGAATACCGCGGGCATACTGCTCGGGAAACGATTGCAGACCGGTAGCATCTACCGTAAACCCAAACCGACCGTTGCCCACCGTTAGCGACCCGAGCGTATCGGGCTGGGTGATCGTTACCCGATGCCGATCTACCACTGCCCGTCGGTCTATCGGCTGAGCCTGGCCCGCACCGATGTTCCACAGCACGAGCAGCATCTTTAATCCACTCCGCAGAGGCAACAAAGCCTGTCCATATGGTTTTGATATTAATAGCATGCGATCCAGTTTCCCCGAATTTTCTCGATAGAGATGAATCCCTGTATCGATTGGGGGATAGCCATAGATAAAGAAGCGTTCCGGCGCATCTACTTGCGTCCCGGCAAGGCCGGGCATAAACACAAAAGCCGCTGATGTCAGCGGCTCTGTTTGTTTCTTACCCTTTAGAGGTACCAGGAGCGGGTACGTTGATTCTTTTCAAATTGAATTTTTATGTTGCGATAATTCTCCAGAGTATTTTGTAATAGCTTTGCTTACTGCCAAAGCGGTTCATTGTCCCAACCGGCTTCAAAACCCATTGCATTTTTATCCACTTCTGGGTAGTTATGAAATAGAGCAGACAGTTTCTGCAAAAAACGATGATTGGGATTCACCGTTGACAACAAGAAAAGAATCATAGATAGGGCGAAATATGTCCGGTTATTGCTCACTAACGGGTTTATCAACCAAGGTTTGCGGGGGTTTTTGGGAATACGAGGTTGAATACTCATTACTCGATTCCACAACCGGCTATGATGAGCACATACGTTACGTAGGTAGACGATACAATGAAGCCATGAAGCAAACGTACCATCATCAAGCCCAAAATAGCTCGCGATTTGTCTCTTCTCTATAGTTGTATTCAAATTCTTGTATAACATAGATAGCGAACCGAATGAAGCAACTTCCAACATCATCCAGCTCGGCGGCAACGGATCGTTATATTTCTGCCGGAACGCTCTTATAAATTCTTCATCGCTACGACTATATTCGGCCATTAGGCTACTAATAGTTCTTGTGTGGCTGGCCGTATCGGTAAACAAAGTTGTATCTGTGAACCAGAAAGGGCCAAACCTATGTGAGAGCACATAAATCATGTGTGCTCGTATAGCCACCTCTATTTTTTCCAACTCGGCCAACACTAGTTTTCGTAGCTCCCGGTCAAAGCAATACAGCCGAAAACCTGTTTCAAACGTGGCTCCCGGCTTAAAGCGATGAGTTTGCTTATTATCTAAAAGAGGATACCAATAGCCGCTCAGTCGGTAATAGCTAACCTGAGCCAACAAATGAAGGGCTTTAACGTCGTCATGAACGATTAAACCTCTTCCTTTAAGTCGATTAAGTTGATCCTGATAAGTGAGAGCAGGCTTGCGATAAGGGACTTTACTCATGCCCTAAAAATAGAAAGCTCACCCTAAGCGCGCTGTTCTAACGGGAAGCGGGGTGAGCATGTTGATGCAAAGTTAATATATACATTACCATTAGCAAAAGATCCCATCTCTTTTGTTCAATGACCTCAGTGGATAGTACTACCGGGCCTTGAACGAAATGTTATTGCCTTCAAACTTCGGTTAGGCGTTGGCAAAGCTCACACAGTCTTTTGTCAGTTCATTCCAATCGGTGTTTTCTCTACCTTGAGAAAGATGAACGCTTTTTTGTCCAACTGCTAATCTTCCTGCATAAGTGCGTGCGTATAGTTAGTCGCAATAGCTCAAAATAACCTAAATACCAAGGAAGATACAAAGGTAAGCGGCCCCTGTGTTGGTGTACCTACATAAACACAAAAGCCGCTGATGTCAGCGGCTCTGTTTGTTTCTTCCCCTTTCGGGAGGTACCAGGAGCGGGAGTCGAACCCGCACGGGCTTGTGGCCCACAGGATTTTAAGTCCGGCGTGTCTACCGATTCCACCATCCCGGCATTTACGAAAAAAGCACCGTTGGTCGGTGCCTTTTTCGTGGAGCGAAAGACGGGGTTCGAACCCGCGACCTCGACCTTGGCAAGGTCGCGCTCTACCAGCTGAGCTACTTTCGCGTATTATAATTTTGCAATTCCCAGTATGTCGGCGAATTGTGGATGCAAAATTAGCGCTATTTCGACGCTTGTCAAGTCTTAGACCCAAAAAAATTTACATCTACCTCACGTCGATCGGGTCGAAAAACTGATTACGAATGGGTTAGGGCGATCAGCAGAATGAAAAAACTGTTCAGACACACGCCCGATATCCACATCATGCGCATCGTATGGCGGTAATCGGCCAGGCCCGGGTTATGCCACACCCGCCAGAACCAGCGCAGGAAGTACAGGACCGCCGGCAACAGAAATACCAAATAGAGCCAGAAGTAATAACCGTCCTGAAAGTAGACGTAAAAGGCCAGCAACGACAGACCATACATCAACACGGCACAGATAAATGTGCCCCGAACACCGAGCAGCAGGCTGAGCGTCCGGTCGCCCCGGCGCGCATCTTCGTGGTGCTGGTAGACCTGCGTAACCGGATACAGCGCCATCAGATTCAGCACGCCCAGCAATCCGCCCAGCAACAGCCGGGGTTCCAGTACCGCCGACAGCGGCAGGTTATTGATCGACACATAGGTCATGACATAGGTGATCCCGCCCTGCAACCCGCTGATGAGTAGCCAGCTGAAGATCGGGTACTTTTTGAGCCGGATGCGGTCGTGGCTATACGCTTTGGTGATAAAGCCGTAGACAAGCAGATAGACGACAAAGGCCCAGTTGACAAAAGCACCCAGAAGCAACGCAACGACATCGAGCACCCACGAGAGCCAGTACAGGCTGCTGGTAACGGGCGGGGGCGATTCAAGTCCGCCAATGGGCCCTTCGTCTTTATCGAAATAGCTGTTATAGGCGTTGCTGGCCGGGTACAGCAGCAGATGAATGATCAGTCCTACGGCAACGATACGACCCAGGTGGAAGGTGGGCGACTGACTGACGGCGAACCAGAAGATGGGCAGCAGAAAAAACGAGAAAGGTACCCGCAGGTGCAGCCACAGGGTTCGGGCGTTCATGGCTTTTTGGTTAAAGTGCGCTCAATTTAAAGAACTTTCAGCTCAACGCGCAGTTATACGAGAACCCAGTTTTGTTCATACGTTTAGCCTCCGTACTGGCGGAGCACCCACTCTATGAGACAGCATCGCAGCGGCTATATCAATAGCATCGGCACCGCCGTACCCGCCTATTCATCGACCCAACAGAAAGCGGCTGAGTTTATGGCCGATGTGCTGCAACTCGACGAGCGTGACAGCCGACGGCTTATGGCTCTTTATCGCCATACGCGTATCGACCAGCGCCATACCGTACTGGCCGATTACGTTCGGCCCAAAGACGAGTTTACCTTTTATGCCAACACGCCCGGTATGGAGCCGTTTCCGACGGTGAGTCAGCGGATGGGCGTATATCGGCAGGAGGCTGTTCCCCTGGCCCTGAAAGCCATTCAGGATTGCTTTGCCAACTATGCCGACTTCGATCCGCAGACCATTACGCACCTGATCACGGTCAGCTGTACGGGCCTGTATGCACCAGGTCCCGACATCGAGATTATCGAAGCACTGGGCCTGCCGAATACCACCCAGAGGCTCGCCATCAATTTTATGGGCTGTTACGGAGCCTTTAACGGGCTGAAAGCAGCCGATGCCATTGTGCGGTCCGATGCCGACGCGCGGGTACTGGTGGTGTGCGTAGAGCTGTGTACGATTCACTTCCAGAAAAAAACCGAAACCGACCACCTGCTTTCCAACGCGCTCTTTGCCGACGGCTCGGCCGCGGTGCTGGTAGAGAGCCGACCTCGGCCCGAGCAGTCGTTCCGGCTGCGGTCGTTCTACTGCGACCTGCTCCCCGAAGGGAAACACGCTATGGCCTGGCACGTGAGCGACTTCGGCTTTGAGATGACACTCACCGCCGAAGTACCGACGTTTATCCAGCAGGGGATTGGTCAGCTGATGGAGCGCCTGCTCGACCAGTGCGGCCTGACCCTCGATGATATTGGCCACTACGCCCTCCATCCTGGCGGCCGGCGGATTCTGGAAGTTATCGAAGGGCAGCTGGGCATAACCCCCTTCGACAACCGCCACGCCTACGAGGTGCTGCGCCAGAACGGGAATATGTCGTCGGCCACGGTTCTGTTCGTGCTGAAAGAGGTATGGAACAAGCTGCAGCGCCGGCAACTGACCGAACCGGCGTCGGCCGACGAGACGGAACCTACGCTGTCTCAACCCGATAACATACTGAGCTGTGCGTTTGGCCCCGGCCTGACCCTCGAAGCGATGGTACTGGAAGTAGTTACGGACGCACCGGTCTACGCTACGACAGCACCTTCCAGCGCATCAGCCCGAGTTTTGTGAGCATGTAGAAGAGCGAGGTGCGCAGTACACCCAGGCCATAGATCGAGGAGCGCCGGAAATTGATGGACGATGCTTCTTCGAAATACTTGGTGGGGCAGGTCACCTCGCCAATATCGAAGCCTTTGTAGAAAATCTGCGCAATCATCTCGTTGTCGAAGATGAAGTCGTCGGAATTGTGAGTGAAGTCGAGGCTGCGCAACACCTCGCCCGAGAACGCCCGGTAGCCGGTGTGATACTCCGACAGTTTCTGGTTCATGAGCAGGTTCTGCGTGAACGTCAGAAAGCGGTTGGCAATGTATTTATACATAGGCATTCCCCCTTTGAGAGCGCCTTTCCCCAAAATTCGGGAGCCAAACACAACCGGGTAAAGCCCATTGCCAATGATGGTAATCATAGCAGGCAGTAAGAGGGGCGTATACTGGTAATCAGGGTGCAGCATAATAACGATGTCGGCTCCCAGCTCCAGTGCCTGTGCATAGCATGTCTTCTGGTTACCACCATAGCCTTTATTCCGATCATGCCGGATAACATGCCGGATCCCCAGCTTACGGGCAACCTCAACGGTATTATCCGGACTGGCGTCATCAACCAGAATGACGTCATCAACCAGATCGAATGGAATTTCACGGTAGGTACGCTCCAGCGTGAGGGCAGCCCGGTAGGCGGGCATCACTACAACGACTTTTTTACTATTAAACATGGGTCAAAACTAAGGCCTAAGACTCACTAAGCCAATATTATGCCGAACCAAGCGAAACCATTCGGCGTATTGATTATAGTTTTACCGAATTAAACTAACTTTTCCGGCAGGACAGGGTTAGACTGATGTTCTTGCCGATATGCTATGCTAACCAGCGAAACTACGTTCTTTCTGGCTTTTGCCGCTTTTGTGCTGATCGTGATGGCACTCGACCTCGGGGTTTTTTCCCGGCAGAAAAGCCACGTTGTCCATTTTAAAGAAGCCGCCACCTGGAGTGCCATCTGGGTCGCCTTGTCGGTCGGGTTTTATTTTCTGCTCAAAAACTACGGGTATCTCGTTCACGGCATCACCGATATGGCGAGGTTGCAGGAAGTACAGAACCTGTATGCCGACCACGTTGATCTGGTCCCCGGCGATTTTGCAACCAGCCTGGCCCGGTTTCAGAATAACATGGCCCTCGAGTACATAACGGGCTATCTGGTCGAATACTCGCTCTCGGCCGACAACATCTTTGTCTTCATTCTGATATTCAACTCCTTCGGCGTTCGGGAACGGTACTATAAGAAGATTCTGGTTTGGGGGATTCTGGGCGCTATTGTCCTACGCTTCGTCTTCATCTTCGTGGGGGCGGCCCTGTTGCAGCGTTTCGAGTGGATCATCTACATCTTCGGCGCATTTCTGGTCTATACCGGTCTTCAGCTTTTCTTCCAGAAAGACGAGGACGAAAAAATCGAGCCCAGTAAACACCCGGTTGTTCGGTTTGCGAGCAAATACCTCAACGTGTACAAGCGCAACGTAACCGATAATTTCTTTGTCCGCCGGAAGTCGGATCAGAAACTGTTCGTTACGCCCCTCTTCATTATCGTTATTGTGGTGGCGTTTACGGACCTGATCTTCGCCGTCGACTCGATCCCGGCTATTTTCTCGATCACCAAAGATCCGTACATCGTTTTCTTCTCGAACGTGTTTGCCATCATGGGGCTGCGGTCCATGTTCTTCTTCCTGTCGAGTATCATGAGTCAGTTCCGCTTCCTGAAAGTCGGCCTGGCGGTGCTGCTGACGTTCATAGGCGTGAAAATGCTGACCGAACACTGGCTCGAAGAGCTTGGTTTTCAGCCCGTTTACTCGCTCTACATCATCATCGCCATCCTGACCATCAGTGTGCTGGCTTCCTGGCTCATTCCAGAGAAGAAAGAGGAGGTTGAACGCGTAAAGGAAGATGCCTGACCGGGCCGGTTTTCTATTCTAGCGTTCCTATACATCGCAGGACTTATCATAGCGCGCTATGGCAAGTCCTGCGATTGTGTTTAATCTTGTAAGGAATATGGGGCCAACCTTTCGTTCCGACATCCTGCGCGCCTACCGCCGACGCCTGACCAACCTCAGCAGCCGTAACCGATCGCTGCTGCTGACCAGTTTGCCAGCCGGTCAGTTTCTGGACCTGCACGAAGCTAACTTTGTGCTCAACAAGCCTTCGTTCACGATCGTGGCTGAGCTGATGGCCCGAAAAGCTGCGGTGCCGGTCTGCGACGTACTCGATGCCCGGCAGGAACGGAGCAACGAAGTAAGCCGGAAACTTCGGCGTATAGATCGTACTGCCCGGTTTATCGAAGAAGAACGCGGCACCGAAGACCTGTATGTAGGCTGGCCGTTTGTACAGGGTAAGTTTGGCGATGGCACGGTTGTTCATGGCCCGCTCCTCTTCTTTCCGGTACGGATCGAACAGCGGGGTAAAGTCTGGACGCTCGTTCGCCGGGGCGACGAAGTAGCGTTTCTGAATCCGACTTTCGCTCTGGCGTATGGTCAGTTTAACCAGATCAGGCTACCCGATGAGGTCATCGAGAAAACAGCCGACGATTTCGACCGCGACCCGCTGGTGTTTCGTACGCAGTTGTACGAATGGCTTAAAGACAGCCCGTTCGACATCCATTTCAACCAGGACTTATTCACCGATCAGCTCCGGTTTTTCAACAAACAAACCGCCAAAACACTCGACCAGCTCGAACGCACCGGCGAGCTAAAGCTATACCCCGAAGCCGTACTGGGCATTTTTCCGCAGGCCGGTTCGTATCTAGTTCCCGATTATGATCAGCTGATTCTGGAACAGGAGAACGGGCCACAGGATGCGGACATACCCTCGCCGTCGGCCTCTTCGCTGCTTTCCGAAAAACAGATCCATACGCCACTACCGCTCGACGCATCGCAGGAAGCGGCCCTGCGGGCCGTGAAAGCCGGGCAATCGCTGGTAGTGCAGGGGCCGCCAGGTACGGGAAAGTCGCAGTTGATTGCGAATCTGATGGCCGATGCGGCCGCGGGTGGCAAACGCGTACTGCTGGTTTGTCAGAAACGGGCCGCGCTCGATGTGGTCCAGGCGCGGTTGCAGGACGTCGGTATTGGTGCCTTTTTGGCCCTGATTCATGATTTTCAGGACGACCGCCGGGGCTTGTACGCTCAGATAGCCGGGCAGATCGAGCAGCTGGATACCTATCGACAGCAGAACAACAGCCTGAACGCCGTGCTGCTGGAACGCGACTTTGAGGTAGAGAGCCGCCGAATCGACGAAGCGGTTGCCGAACTCGGCGCGTTCAAAGAAGCCCTGTTCGACACGAGCTTGTTCGGCCTGTCGGCCAAAGAATTATACCTGATCAGCGACACATCCGGCCCAACCACTCAGGTCGACGATGTTTATCAACAATTCCACAAAGCCAATGTGGATAACTTTGTCGAGCGACTACGTGACTTTTCAGCCTATCAGCAACGGCTGGGCACTGATCACCCCTGGGCCGATCGCCAGTCAATGGCAGACTATACCACCGCCGACCAGCCCCGAATCGATCAGACCATCAGTCGTTGGGTACAAACCCGGACTGACGCCCACAAACTGACTACCGCCCAGCTGGGCAAACCACTAACGCTGGCCGAACTCGCCGACTGGCACGCCCACGACTGGTCACTTACGGCGCTGCTGGCACTACTCGATACGCCCGACGCTGACAGCCAGTGGCACCTGCTGCAGGCCCTACGGGTAAACCCAGCCCATCCGGCCCTGGCGATACCCGAAACGCGACTTACCGACCTCGCCGACACCTGGGCCGACGCCGACAATCCTGAAACCTCGCTGCCCGTTGCCGAGCTGCGGTCCTTTCGTGCCCTCCTTACCGATGCGCTGGCCGCCCGCCCCTCCTGGATTCGGTGGAATTGGTGGCAGCTAACCCATCCCGGCAATCGCCAGCTCGTGGCCGTAGCTGCTGCTAACCGGCTGACCCTAAGCGAAGCCGATCTGATGAAGCTGGCCACCCAGGTCGATACCCGCATCAGACTCGAAGCCGTTCGATACGAAGCCGGACCTCTATTGGCGGGTCTGCCGCTGTCTGACGGGCCCGATAGTCTGCGGCTCCTGCGCCGGGTTCGGTCTGTACTCGACCGGCTGGCCGACTTGCCGGTTCTGCGTTCGCTCCCCGAAGCCCATTGGCAAACGCATGCGCAGTTCATCAACAGCGTTACCCGTTTGCTGGCCCTGGCCCGGCAGGTCGACGCTCAACAGATCAGCAGCCAGTCGTACCTGACCAGCACCCAGCTCGACCACATCTGGTCCGATCCAGCTCAGGCCGACAGGCTGCGGCAGTCGCTCCAGCGCGACTTTGACTACCTGCTGGAGGCCGACCGGCTACAAGCCGGTTTTTTAGAAGCCGAGCGAATTCTAGTCGACCGCCTGATGCATACCGAACCAACAGCCTGGACCGCTACCGTTCAGAACGCGCTTTACCTGGCCTGGATCGATGCTCTTGAGCAGCAATATCCCGTGTTACGCATGGTTTCTTCGCTGCGGATGACCCAGCTGGAGCAGGCCCTGCAAACGAGCGTCCATCGCAAACAGGTACTCAGCCAGGACAATTTGCTGGTCAAGCTTCGGGAGCAGACGTATAAAAACCTGACCTTCAACCGGCTCAACAACGTAGTTACCTACCGCGACCTGCTGCACCAGACTACCAAGAAACGGAACATATGGCCCGTCCGTAAACTAATGGAACGCTTTGCCGACGAGGTATTCAGGCTCGTTCCGTGCTGGCTGGCCTCCCCCGAAACGGTATCGGCTGTGTTTCCGTTACGGGCAGACCTGTTCGATCTGGTGATCTTCGACGAAGCCTCGCAGTGCTTTGCCGAACAGGGTATTCCTGCCATGGCCCGGGGCAAACAGATCGTCGTAACCGGCGACAACCAGCAGCTGCGCCCCAGCGATCTCTATCGGACTCGCCTGACCGACGAAGTCGACGAAGAAACCCCGGCCGAACTGGAGGTTGAATCCCTGCTCGAGCTGGCCTCTCAACAGTTGCCGCAGCTATCGCTGACTGAACACTACCGGAGTCGTTCGCTCGATCTGATCACGTTCTCGAACACGTATTTCTACCAGGACAAACTTCAGCTTTTGCCCCATTTCGCCGACGTTAACCGCCATACGCCCGCCATACAGTATAGGAACGTAGCGGGACTATGGCAGCAAAATACCAACCTGGCCGAAGCTGAAGCGGTGCTGTCCCTTCTCGATCAGATTGCGGTTGAGCTACCCGGCCGATCGGTCGGTATCGTGACGTTCAACTACCAGCAACAGCAGCTGATCCAGGATCGGCTCGACGAACGCATTACGGGACTTCCGCTTGCCGCGCCCCCTCCCGGTTTGTTCGTTAAGAATATAGAGAACGTTCAGGGCGATGAGCGCGATGTCATCGTTTTCTCGGTGGGATACGCGCCTGACGAACGCGGTCGTCTGACCATGCAGTTCGGAAGCCTCAACGCGCGCGGGGGCGAAAACCGGCTCAACGTGGCCGTAACGCGGGCGCGGGAACGGGTCTATGTGGTAACGAGTCTGTGGCCGGATCAGCTCGCGGTCGAGAACGTCACCAACGAAGGTCCCCGGCTGCTGAAAGCGTACCTACATTATGCGCTTAGCGTATCGGAGGGTCGCTTCAAACCAAAGCCGCAACCTGTAACGCCAGTACCGACCAGTTTTTTACTGAAAGATAAACTGGCCGCCCAACGACCCAATTGGCAACCCGAACTGCCCTTTGCCGATCTGACAGTTAAAGTAGATCAGATCTATCGATCGCTTATATTGACTGACGATGATACGTATTACCAGCAATCGCCCAAGCAAGCGCACGCCTATTTGCCGGTTGCTTTACAAAGCCGACACTGGCCGTTCCAACGAATCTGGAGTCGCGAGTTCTGGCGGCAGTCAATTGACGGCAATACCCAGATCCGCTAACGGCAGACCGTCTTTTTTGTCGTATAGCACTGGCCGTCAGCCGTATTAATTATACTGATGCCGGCTAACTATTTGGTGGGTTTCGCGTTACATAGTACTGAGTATTCCCCTGATTCGTGTTTGTTCTGTCAATACGACCTCGATGCTATCAATCGAAACTCCTTCTGCCGACTCGTCTGGAACCCTCCATGCTCTATGGGAAGGGGTTCGCCGTCGCGATTACCAGAGCCTGACCAATCTATACCGGCACCTGTATTCAGATCTGCTTCGCTTCGGTCAGCGGTTTGGTCACAACGCCGACACGACTAAAGACGCGATCAACCAGATTTTTCTGGAAATCTGGGAGCGCGCTGATACCCTGATGCCGGTCGATAACGTTCGTTCGTATCTGATTACTTATTTGCGTCGCAAACTGCTGCGTGTGTTTGAACAAACGAGCCGGTTTACACCCATCGACAATCAGGAAGAGTCTTCTGAACAGTCGTATGAAGACATTCTTATTCATGCCCAGCAGGAAGAGCAGATCCGCAGCCGACTCCGGACTGCCCTGGCTCAGCTTACGCCCCGCCAGAAAGAGCTGATCGAGATGCGCTTTTTCAGGGGAATGTCAAACGAACAGATTTGTCAAGAAACCGGTATGCACATCAATACGGTTTATAACACCCTCTCATCGGCCCTGAAAACACTTCGGCAAACGCTGAGTCAGGCCGAGTATCATAACCTTCTGAGCGCCTGGCCACTTTGGTTACCGGTCTTGCTACAGGCCTCGGATAGACTGGCTGTACAAATAAATTAGCAATCGTCTGTGAGATTGGCCGACCAGGCTGCACTATACAAAAACACGTCATCAACAAACCAGCAATCAGATAGCACCACCTATACGTGCTGTACCAATACCCCATGAAGTATGATACCTACACCGCCGACGACTTCCTGCTCGATGATCAGTTTCTGGCCTACTGTCGCGGAAACGATCAGGAAGCGGTCTTGTTCTGGGAGCAATGGCAACAGGCCAACCCGCCGAACCTGGCTGCTTTCCGGGAAGCCGAGCGGATGTATGGTATCCTGAGTGGCCAACAACCCCGACTGGACAACTCATTACAGGAACTGGAAGCACTGATCCAGCAACAACCGACGCCAACCGCAGCGCCAGCGCCGGTTCTACCAATGCACAAACCGGTATTGAGGACGGGGTGGTGGACGGTAGCGGCATCGGTAGCCGCCCTGGTGCTGGCCGGCTGGGCGGGGTACTGGTTCTGGCAGCAACAGTACGTAACGGAAGTGACCGCTTATAACGAACGCCGGACCATAACCCTGCCCGACGGTTCAACCGTAGCGCTCAACAGCCACTCAAGCGTTCGTTACCAGCGCAGCAGCTTCACCGAATCGGCTCGAACCATTGAACTGACGGGAGAAGGCTTTTTCGACGTTACCCATACCGCCACGCATACACCGTTTACCGTTCGCACCAATGGGCCTTTTGATGTGCAGGTGCTGGGTACAACCTTTTCCGTACAGAATCGTCCCCATCAGCAACGGGTTGTGCTGAATACGGGGCAGGTGCGGGTCAGTTTTCACGATGCACAGCCAGCCGTAACGCTCCAGCCGGGCCAACTGGTAGAAACCAGCGCATCTGACCCCCAACCGCGCCAGCGAACCGTGCGTCCTACCCTTTACAACGCCTGGATTCGCAATCAACTGGTATTTGAAAATGCCAGCCTGATTGAGGTGGTATGGACACTTAAGGAGCAGTTTGGGATTCCGGTCAGGCTGGCGAATACGGTATCGGGCAATCAGACCGTAACCGGTGTCTTACCCATCAGCGACCCGGAAACGGTTCTGCGGGCCATAGCGGAACTGAGTCAATTAAGCCTTACAAAAACAGACCATGGTTTCGTTCTGAGTCCTTAACCCACCAGAGGCTTATGCGGTACAGACCATTACATGCCGGTAGTTGTCTCATCTATACCCATCGTTTGTTGGCCGGTCTGCTTTTTATGGTCAGCACGGCGCTTGGGCAATCTCGCCTGTCGCTCCAGGAAGGTTTGCAGAAGCTTAACCAGAAGCGAGGGCTTTATTTCCTGTACGATCCGGCGGTTATCAACGGCCGCTCAGCTAGCGTACCCACCGATTGGTCGTTGCCCACCGAGCCGTTACTTACCCAACTGCTACGCGGCACTCAGCTGTCGTTTCGTAAGGTCGGCGATTGCTACCTGATCGAAGCTGCAACGGCACCAGCCCCCCCTCCTCCTCCCGTCAGTCGGGCCAGTCAACCAACCCGGCGGTATACCATCAGTGGCTACGTAAAAGAGCAGAACAGCGGTGAACAGCTGGCCGGGGCCATGGTTTATGTAGTCGGTAAAGTGGCTACCACGACCAATGCCTACGGGTATTTTGCGCTGTCGCTTCCAGCGAGCGACGATGTGGAGCTGCTTGTTTCCCTGGTTGGGTACCAGCGGGTCTATGAGCGTATTCGGCTCGACCGCAACCAGTCAATCAACATATTACTGCCTAATAACGATCAGCTCGACGAGGTAGTGCTGGTGGCCGATGCGTCTGAACGGGCCGGAGCCAGTCCACAAACCAGCCAGCATAGCATGCCCGTAGCTACGCTGAACGAGTTGCCGGCCGTGCTCGGCGAAAAGGATGTACTCAAAACGCTGCAACTACTACCGGGCGTACAGAAAGGTCTCGACGGGCAGGCAGGCTTGCACGTGCGCGGGGGCGGGGGCGACCAGAACCTGCTGATTCTGGACGATGCTCCGGTGTATAATGCCAATCATCTGTTCGGCTTTTTCTCGGTCTTTAACGTCGATGCCCTGAAGAACACCACCATGCAGAAAGGAGGCTTTTCGGCCCGCTACGGCGGCCGACTATCCTCTGTTGTGGATATGACCATGCGCGATGGTAATCGACAAACCCACCATGGCGAAATAGGTACGGGGCTGGTAACCTCCCGGTTGCTGCTCGAAGGGCCGCTGATCAAAAACAAAGCGTCTTTTTTGCTGACCGCGCGCCGAACTAACTTCCCCTCCGCCCTGGGCAACTTTGTAGTCGGTCTGCTCGATAACTTCACCGGAACCGACTGGAAAGCCAACTTTTACGACCTCAACATGAAAGTAAACGCCGATCTGGATCGCCGGAATCAACTGTACCTGAGCAGCTATTTCGGTCGCGACTTCTTCGGCGGGGGCGACAGCCTCGATCAGAACCGGCGTTGGGAAAATGGTATTCGCTGGGGAAACGCCACGGGTACCCTCCGCTGGAACCACCTGTTCAGCGAGCGTTTGTTCTCGAACCTATCGCTCATCTATAGCAACTACTATTTTTCGAGCCATACCCGGTTCATACCGACCAGCCCCGATGGCGTAGCTCAAACCTGGCGCTCGTTCGATGGGCTAACCGACTACTCGGCTAAATATGACCTGGATTATTTTCCCCGGCTACATCATCAGATTCGGGCAGGAGTAATACTGACCAGGCGCACCTTCCGGCTCAATGGATACGAATTGCTTAACGCCATTACCCCTGGCCAACAGACATCGGTAGAACATAACCAATCCCAGGAAACCTCTGTTTATGCCGAAGACGAATGGACCACAAACAACAGGCTCACCTTAAAAGCGGGCGGGCGGGTTACGCGTTACCGCGTACAGGGTCAGTCGTTTTTCCGGGCAGAACCCCGCCTGTCAATCACAGTCCGGCTGACCGATAAGACCGCTCTGCGGAGTTCATACGCGGAGATGAATCAGTTTGTTCATCAGCTAACCAACACCGGGCAGGGCCTGCCTACCGATTTGTGGGTTCCTGCCACGGATCGGGTTCGTCCGCAACAGGCTCGGCAGTTTGTTCTGGCAGCGGTACACGATCTGACCCCGAAATGGCAGCTCAGCCTGGAGGTATATCAGAAGCAGATGCAGCACATCATTGGCTACCACCCGAATGCCGACTTTATTGGCATCACCAACACCCAGGATGCAGCCAATATACAGTGGGAGCGCAACGTAACTACAGGCAATGGGAGTGCATCGGGCGTGGAGCTGATGCTCCAGCGCAAAGTAGGCCGCCTGTCGGGCTGGCTGGCCTATACCTGGGCTATAACCCGCTGGCGGTTCGACGAGTTGAATAACGGACAGCCGTTTTATCCGAATCATGACCGGCGACACACCCTTTCCTGGGTAGGCACGTATGCCATCAGATCAACGCTGAAACTGTCGGCCAACTGGATGTTCAGCTCGGGTAATCCGCAATCACTTCCGGTTTCGGGCATTCCGAGTTTCGGGCATCTGGGGCTGGGTAAACCCAACGACCTGAATACACCTTCGGAGCAGCTATTCGGTACCGAAGGGCCGCTGGTACAGGTTCGCCGATCGTTCAATACCTTCAGGGCAGAACCGTTTCATCGGCTCGATCTTACGCTGCAAAAATCATACGTAGCCCGGCGGCTCACCCATCTGGTCGAACTTGGTATCGTCAATGCGTACGGACGCAGAAACCCCCTCTACTATGACCTGCATCTGGAAGAGAACAACCAGCTGACGCTGAAGCGCATATCTTTGTTTACCTTTATTCCATCGGTAAACTATACACTGCGTTTCTGAATGGTACGCGCTGGTCTGGTATTTTTTTTCTCATGGCTGCTGGTCGGCTGCCTGAAAACAACCGACTCCATCGACCCGAATCGATTAGCCGCCGATCGGCAGTCGAAGCTATACGTCCTGTGCTTTATTTCACCCCAGGACACATTACTGACGGCTAAAGTGGCCATGTCTGAGCCACAGATTATTGCCACACTTGAGCCTACTTTACTGGTAAAAACCGCTACGGTTACCCTCAGCGATGGTCAGGCATCTATCCCCCTGCTGTACAGCGATAGCCTGGGCTATTACGTGACTCGGCCATTGGGGCGTTTTCGGATACGGGCGGGGCAAACGTATCAGTTAACCGTATCGATGGGCGACGACCGACGTGTGCAGGCTACGGCAACGGTTCCGCCCGCTATTCCGATTGGGCAGGTTCGGATTGACTCCAGTATACTGGCTCAGACCGGCAACCGTACCAGTATTCGCTACACAACAACCATAGACTGGGCTTCGCCCGGTGGCCTCAACTATTATCGGGGCTGGGGTGAGCTGACTCAGACTATACAAACCCAGCAGGGTCGATTACCCGAGACACGTATCAGCCGCCCCGACTTCTTTGTTCTCCGTGAGAATAATACCGGTCCAGGGCCTTATTCGACTACCGGTTCGTTTACGCTGACTGTAACACCAGGAAGCCTCGTGCGCACGGCTCGAACGCGCTTTGGTCTGTTCAATACCGATCAGAATTACTACCAGTACCACGCCACACTCCGTGAGCAGCTCAATACGCCTAACAGCCTCTTTGCCGGCACACCCGTTTTGTTCTCCAACATGGAAGGCGGCTACGGAGTCTTTGCGGCCTATAATGCAACCTACATAAGCCGATAAATACGCAGGCACTACCGTTGGGCAGTGCCTGCGATATACCATGTAGCCGGTCAGAGTGGCTTATGGCAGTAGTACCTGATCGATGACGTGTACAATACCATTGAGCCCCAGCACATCGGCAGTAACTACAGTAGACGGACTCGCGTTAGCGTTTCCTTTCACCGACACCCCTGCCGACGAGGCCGTAATAAAGACCTGACCACCCTGAATGGTTGTAACGGCATTGGTACGCAGCCCAGCCGCAAACGCCCGCTCGTTCAGCACATGGTACGTCAGGATGCGTGTCAACACGGCCGGATCAGCCGACTGGATGGACGCTATCGTAGGGAAGCCGGCCGCCTGGAAAGCCGCGTTGGTTGGCGCGAAGACTGTGAATGGACCACCCGTTGCAATAGTCTGTACCAGCCCGGCCCGTTGCAGAGCGGCCACCAGATACGTCAGATTCGGATTAGCAACGGCTATCTCGGCCAGATTACCGGCCGGTGGCAGTAGCACACGATCAATAACGTGGACGACACCGTTTGTGGCCCGCACGTTAGCCTGCGTTACCGTAATCCCGTTAACCAGAATACCCCGTTGCTCCCGAACGGCGTACACCTGCTCGCCCTGTAATGTGCGAAACCCGGTCAGACGCGCGGGTAAGCGGTCGGCAAAGTAACGCTCGGTTCCGATCACGTGGTAGAGCAGAATCTGCCGCAGTGTGTTCAGATCTGCATTGTTGATAGCGGTCTCATCGGCAAAGCCGGCGGCCTGGAAGGCAGCATTGGTCGGCGCAAAAACAGTTAGGTTACCCGAGGCCAGGGCCGAGGCCAGCCCCGCCCGAACAACGGCCATCCGCAGCAATGAGAAATTAGGGTTGGCAACGACCAGATCGGTAACGGTACGGGCCTGAGCCCCGCCATCTGGCAACAGCACCTGATCAATAACATGCACCACCCCGCGTAATGTAATCAGATTTTGCAGCTGAATCCGAATAGGAGCGGCATTGCCAACACCCTGCACGGTTGCTCCGGTGACCGTTTGGGTCGTTGTCAGCCGTTCACCATTAATCGTTTCCAGATCACCAACCGAAAACTGGGGCGTAAAGAACCGCTGTCGAACCAAATGATAGGTCAGAATACGCCGTAAGACAACCGGATCAGCCGACTGGATGGACGCAATCGTAGGGAAGCCAGCTGCCTGAAAAGCCGCGTTGGTCGGCGCAAAAACCGTGACCGTTTCCTGCACCAGTAGCTGGAACAGATCCGAACCGGCTTGTGAAGCCCGCTGTAATGCCGCTACCAGATACGTTAAATTAGGGTTACCAGCTGCTACCTCAACCGTATTGCCGGCCGGCGGCAAAAGAACCTGACCAATGACATGAATAACGCCGTTGTTGGTTTCCAGATCCGGCTGCGAGACCAGAACCCCGTTCACGGCAACGGCCCCTTGCTGATCACGAATCACCTGCACATCTTCGCCCTGCAAGGTTTTAATAGAGGACAATGCATCAGGTATTCGGTCTGAGAAATAACGCTCGGTTCCGATCACGTGGTAGAGCAGGATCTGCCGCAGTGTGTTCAGATCCGCATTGTTGATAGCGGTCTCATCGGCAAAGCCGGCGGCCTGGAAGGCGGCATTGGTAGGCGCAAAAACAGTCAGGTTACCCGAGGCCAGGGCCGAGGCCAGACCGGCCCGAACAACGGCTGCCCGCAGCAACGAGAAATTATCATTGCCGACAACGACCTCTGTAATGGTCTGATTGACACGAACGCGCGCCCCATTGGCGGGAGACGTGGACCGGGGTTCTATTCCCCGCTCACAGCTGGCTAAACAGGTTACGAACAGAACTGTCAGCAACAGTAGCCACTGTTGCGATAAGGCGGCTAATCGTTTCATGAATTGATTTGCGTTAAACATGTTGAAGAAGTTTTGATTCATCGACTCGCTGACAGAGCAGACTTAAAGACTGACCTGGTGCGTTTCGATTAGTAGTGCAACCGACAAGGCTGTTCTCACAAAACTTTTCAACTTTTTTCGCAAACCGACAAACGGGGACTAGCGCTCATTCGGCATAAACTAAAAAGTCCGGAGCGTTAACTCCGGACTTTCGTTTATTCATTCATCATTTGCACGAACTGATCGAACAGGTAGCGCGAGTCGTGCGGCCCCGGCGACGATTCGGGGTGGTACTGCACCGAGAAGGCGGGCTTATCCTTGCGCCGGATTCCTTCAATGGTGTTGTCGTTCAGGTTGACGTGCGTCAGTTCAACGTTACTATGATCCAGCACCTCTTCGGCCCGAACCGCAAAACCGTGGTTCTGCGACGTTACTTCGCAGCGGCCCGTGATCAGGTTCTTGACCGGGTGGTTGAGGCCCCGGTGGCCGTTGTGCATTTTATAGGTCGAGATACCGCTGGCCAGCGACAGGATCTGGTGACCCAGGCAGATGCCGAACACGGGTTTCTCTTCGTCCAGCACCTGCTTCACCGTTTCAACGGCATACGGCATAGCTGCGGGATCGCCCGGACCGTTTGCGATGAAGTAGCCATTGGGTTTCCAGGCCGCCAGTTCAGCGTATGGCGTCCGGGCAGGGAATACCTTCGTGAATACGCCCCGCTCGTTGAAGTTGCTCAGGATGCTCCGTTTTACGCCCAGGTCGAGCACGGCCACCCGCAGGCGGGATTCCGGATCACCCTGCTCGTACGATTCTCGTGTACTGACTTCCGACGATAACTCAAGTCCCTCCATGTCGGGTACTTTGTGCAGTTCTGCCAGCAGGGCTGCCGGGTCCAGGATCTCCGACGAAATAATGCAGTTCATTACCCCTTTGGAGCGGATGTAGCGTACCAGCTGCCTCGTATCGACACCGTGAATACCTACGATATTGGCCCGCTCGAAATAATCCTGCAACGATCCATCGGCGGTGTAGCGCGAGTGAATGTTCGAGAAGAAGTTGCAGACCATGCCCCGGATTTTCACGCTACCCGACTCCTGTTCAGCATCGTGTAACACGCCATAGTTACCAATGTGCGACGTGGTATTGATAATAACCTGCCCATAATAGGAGGGGTCGGTATAGATTTCCTGATAACCGGTCATGCCGGTGTTGAAGCAAATCTCGCCCCCGGCGGTTCCTTTCTTACCGAGTGCCAGGCCTCGATATACCGTGCCGTCCTGTAAAACCAGCAGGGCTTCGGGTTGCTGCGTATGTTTCATGAATGCGTTTTGGAATACAAAGGACTAAAAAAAAGGGTTAACCGATACCGGCTAACCCAATCTTATATTTCAGGCAGTGCGCCATCGGCTTTATTTTTTCTCGTCGTCGGTTGAAGCTTCAGGAGCAGCAGCATCCGTTGCAGGCGTCTCATCAGCAGGTGCTTCTGTCGACGTTTCAGCTACGGGCGCGGTCTCAACCTCGGCAGCCGGAGCCGCTTCAGCTGTAGGTGTTTCCGCAACTACCTCGGCAGCAACGGGTGCGGCTTCGGCAGCGCCAGCAGCCTGGCGAGCTCCACTACCCCGACGGCTCCGACGCGTTTTGGTCGTAGCAGCTGCTTTCTCGGCAGCAGCAGCCAGCAGCGTTTCGTTGAAGTCGACGAGTTCGATCAGGCAGGTTTCGGCATTGTCACCAGCCCGGTTGCCCAGCTTGATGATCCGCGTGTAACCACCCGGACGGTCAGCGATCTTATCGGCTACCGTACCGAACAGTTCTTTAACCGTTTCTTTGTTCGTCAACGACTGAAACACCACCCGGCGGTTCTGGTTGTTGTCTTCTTTAGCCCGCGTCAGGATGGGCTCCACGAATTTGCGGAGTTCTTTTGCCTTGGCAAGCGTCGTTTCGATCCGCTTGTGCAGGATCAGCGACGAAGCCATGTTCTGCAACATCGCTTCGCGGTGCGAGTGCGTCCGGCTGAGGTGATTATCTTTCTTACCGTGTCTCATTGTTATCTTGGCTTAGGGCTTGGGGCAAAGAGCATGGGGCAATTTCTCCCGATGTCCAAAGCCCTAGGCCCGAAATCTTAATCTTCGTCTAGTCTGTACTTAGCGACGTCCATACCGAACGTCAGGTTTTTCTCAGCAACCAGTTGCTCAAGCTCCGTCAATGATTTCTTACCGAAGTTGCGGAATTTCATCATGTCTGAAATCTCAAGCCGAACCAGGTCACCCAACGTCCGAACGTCAGCTGACTTAAGGCAGTTGTAAGCCCGCACCGACAGGTCAAGATCAGCCAGCGAGGTTTTCAACAGCTTGCGCATGTGCAGTACTTCTTCGTCAACGACGTTTTCTTCTTCCGGCTTAGCCGTTTCAAAAGTCATCGTCTGATCCGAGAACAGCATGAAGTGCTGAATCAGGATGTAAGCAGCTCCTTTGAGCGCTTCTTCGGGGTGAATGGATCCATCGGTTTCGATGTCCAGCAGCAGCCGTTCATAGTCGGTCTTCTGCTCAACCCGCGTGTTCTCAACGCTGTACTTTACATTCTTGATCGGCGTGTAGATGGCATCGATCGGGATGTGACCAAACGGCAGCTCATTGGCGCGTGGCTCATCGGCAGGAACGTAGCCCCGGCCTTTCTCAACGAAGATTTCCATCTCCAGATCCCGGGTATCATCGATATGGCAAATCTCCAGTTCGGGATTCAGCACTTCGAACGACGGCGAGAACTTCGATATATCACCAGCCTTCAGAACAGACTGCTTTTTGATATTAACCGTAATTTTGTTGTCGACCATGTCGTTGATCTTCTTGAAACGAACCATTTTCAGGTTCAGAATGATCTCCGTCACATCTTCAACGACGCCCTCAATGGACGAGAATTCGTGCAGCACACCGGGGAATTTTACGCTCGTAATAGCATACCCTTCCAGCGACGACAGCAGAATCCGCCGAAGCGCGTTACCGATTGTTACACCGTATCCTTTCTCAAGGGGTTTAAATTCAAATACCCCGTGAAAGTCGTCGGCTTTCTCCACGACGACTTTGTCGGGCATTTGGAACGCTAAAATGGACATACGTTTCGTATTGTTTACAGCAGTTCTCTGCCTTGGCGTGAAGACTCAAAAAGAGTTTTCAGTTTTTCGGTTGGATGGTTCCGGTCAAACGACCGCCTTTACGAGGTTCACAACCGAAAACTGCAAAACCGTAAACTATATATGAAGGCAGCAGAACCCCTTGGAGTTCTGCCAGCCCGATTACTTCGAATACAATTCGACGATGGCCTGCTCGTTGAAGTTCTCCGGAATCTGGTCGCGCTCAGGGTAGCTGATGAACTTACCCGTCATTTGCGTACCGTCCCACTCTACCCAGTTGTACCGCTTGGTGTTGCGGGCCGACAGGCTCGAGGTAACGGCTTCCAGCGACTTCGACTTTTCCCGAACGCCGATCAGCTGACCTGGCTTGAGGGAATACGATGGGATGTTGACTACTTCACCATCAACAATGATGTGCTTGTGCGACACCAGCTGACGAGCCGCCCGGCGTGACGAAGCGATACCCATGCGGTAAACGGTGTTGTCGAGACGAGCTTCGCACAGTTTGAGCAGGTTTTCACCCGTAATGCCCTCCCGAACCTGAGCCCGGTGGAACAAGGCACGGAACTGGCGTTCCAGAATGCCATAGGTGTATTTCACTTTTTGCTTTTCCAGCAATTGGAGTGCGTATTCAGACTGCTTCCGCTTACGACCCCGACCGTGCATACCCGGTCCGTAATTCTTTTTCTGAAGCGCTTTGCTCGGTCCGAGAATCGGCTCACCGAACTTGCGCGAAATTTTGGCTTTTGGCCCTGTGTAACGTGCCATTCTTTAATGAATGAATAATTGTGAAACATTGGACAGACACAACCAAATGTCGCCTGCCCCTATTCATGTCATCCGTTATTATACGCGACGACGTTTTGGCGGCCGGCATCCATTGTGCGGCAGCGGGGTAATATCACGGATTGTAGTTACTTCGATACCCGAGTTCTGAATGGTACGGATAGCCGACTCACGGCCTGATCCCGGACCTTTCACGAATACTTCGGCTTTCCGCATACCCAGGTCGTGAGCAACGGCAGCACAGTTCTGAGCAGCCGTCTGGGCGGCATAGGGCGTGTTCTTCTTCGAACCACGGAATCCCATTTTACCAGCCGACGCCCAGGAGATAACCTGGCCGTTCATGTTGGTGATCGAAATAATAATGTTGTTGAACGTAGCCCGGATGTGTACCTGACCAACGGGTTCAACAATTACTACCCGCTTTTTCGCTTTGTCTTTGCGTTTTGCTTGAGCCATTGTTTTGAGGTAATCGTCAGTGTGTCACGGGATGTCATTACTTACCACCGGCTGATGAACAACCCAATGATGTCAAATGATCCAGCATGACCATGAGCGACCAGTTTATTACTTGGTTACTTTCTTCTTGTTAGCAACTGTCTTACGCTTGCCTTTGCGGGTACGCGAGTTGTTCTTGGTGTGCTGACCCCGAACCGGCAGGCCCTTGCGGTGACGCAGACCCCGGTAGCAACCGATGTCCATCAGACGCTTGATGCTCAACTGAACTTCGGAGCGCAGTTGACCTTCAACTTTGTATTCGCTCGAGATGGCGTTACGCACTGCGCTCGCTTCATCGTCAGACCACTCACTGGCCTTCTTGTCAACACTGATACCAGCGTCGGTCAAGATCTTCTTCGCCCGGCTACGACCAATGCCGTAGATATAAGTCAGCGCAATCTCACCGCGCTTCTTGTCCGGGATATCAACACCTGCAATACGTGCCATGCTTAGCCTTGTCTTTGTTTGTAACGGGGATTCTTTTTGTTGATCACGTACAGCTTGCCTTTCCGACGGATCACGATGCAGTCTTCACTGCGCTTCTTAATCGACGCTTTAACTTTCATGGTTTAAAAAGTTTTCGGTCTTTGGTTTCCGGTTTTCAACACTTCGATTGATAGCCAACCGAAACCTGTAAACCGAAAACTGTAAACTCATTTATACCGGTACACAATCCGCGCCTTACTTAAATCATAAGGCGACATTTCTAACTTTACGCGGTCTCCTGGCAAAATCTTGATGTAGTTCATCCGCATTTTGCCGGAGATGTGAGCGATTACCTCGTGCTTGTTGGCCAACTCGACCCGAAACATAGCATTCGATAATGCCTCCAAAATCACACCGTCCTGTTCTATAGAATTCTGCTTTGCCATGTCTGCTTTAAGCCGCTACTAAATCCTGTGTTTCAACCATCAGGCTCGTGTTAGCAGTGACGGCCTCGATGTACTCGAAGGTGGTCAAAATTTCAGCCTTACCTTTCCGTACGGCAACCGTATGTTCAAAGTGGGCCGAAGGCTTCCGGTCAATAGTCCGGATTGTCCAGCCATCTCTGTCCTGGGTGATGCCTTTTTTACCGAAGTTGATCATCGGCTCAATAGCCAGCACCATACCTTCACGTAGCCGTGGCCCTTGTCCGCGTTTACCGTAGTTAGGAACTTCGGGGGCTTCATGCAGATCCTGACCGACGCCATGTCCTACCAGCTCCCGAACAACAGAGTAGCCAAATTTCTCGGTATAGGTCTGAATAGCAAAACCGATATCCCCTACCCGATTACCTTCTACGGCTTTCTCAGCGCCAATGTATACCGACTCTTTGGTCCGGGCCAGTAGCCGACGAATCGCCGGGTTTACATCACCGACCGGGTAAGTGTAGGCACTATCGCTGTGATAGCCGTTCAGCTTTACGCCACAGTCGACCGAGATGATGTCGCCATCACGTAACTCATACCGACTGGGGAATCCGTGAACCACTACGTCGTTGACCGAAATGCAGAGGGAAGCCGGAAATTTATTGAATCCCAGGAAAGAAGGGATACCACCGTTGTCTCTAATAAACGTTTCAGCAACTACATCCAGTTCCTTTGTCGTGACTCCAGGCCGGATCAGCTTTGCCACTTCGGCATGCGCTTTTCCGAGTACCTGCGCGCTGATTTTGATGAGGGCGATTTCTTCATCGCTCCTCAGAAAAATCATCTTGTCTTTTTTATCAGAACCAGCCATTGTCTTTAGGCTATTGCTGCCGTCTCGCTTGTTGTCCGGCCCTGTACCCGACCCGATTTCATCAGGCCTTCGTACCGGCGCATTAACAGATAACTCTCCACTTGCTGCAGGGTATCCAGCACCACACCGACCATGATCAGCAACGACGTACCGCCGAAGAACTGGGCAAAGCCGCTTGTCATACCGAACAGGTTAGCGATAGCGGGCAGAATAGCCACGATCGCCAGCATGATACCCCCCGGCAGCGTGATCCGGTCCAGAACGGTTCCGATGTAATCGGAGGTTTGAATACCAGGCTTAACGCCGGGGATAAACCCACCACTCCGCTTCATGTCATCAGCAATCTGGTTTGGGTTAACCGAGATAGCCGTGTAGAAGAACGTGAAGACAATGATCAGCAGCGCGAAGAGCACATTGTACTGCCAGGATGTATAGCTGGCGAATGCGTTCTGAACACTGGCGGCAAAGTCGCTTTTATCCGCAAACAGCTGGGCTACGTAGCCCGGAATGAACATCAGCGCCTGGGCAAAGATGATCGGCATAACACCGGCTGCGTTTAGCTTCAACGGCAGATACTGCCGCTGACCACCCACTACTTTGTTTCCAATAACCTGCTTGGCATACTGAATCGGAATCCGGCGAACGGCCTGCGTCAGTACAACAGCGCCCATGACAACGAAATACAGGGCAACCAGCTCAAGTACGAACAGGAGCACCCCTGATGATCCGCGCGACTGAGCTTCGCCGATGATAGCACCCGGAAGCCGCGACACGATACCGATCATAATGATCATGGATATACCATTACCGATACCCTTATCTGTGATCCGCTCACCGAGCCACATGCAGAAAATAGTACCTGAAGTCAGTATAAACAGCGACGAAATGGTAAACAGGCCCCGATCAATCAGGAGTGCTTCCTGCGGAATGGTTGTGTTTACGTACGTAATCGCCTGAACCGCTGTTACACCGATGGTCAGTATGCGCGTGATTTGATTTAACCGCTTACGCCCCGACTCACCTTCCTTCTGCATCTTCTGGAAGTAAGGCAGAGCCAGCGTCAACAGCTGAATGGCGATCGATGCCGAAATGTACGGCATGATGCCTAATGCAAAAATCGACGCTTTGCTGAACGCACCTCCTAAAAAAGTGTCTAACAAACCGAGCAGACCCTGGGGGTTCAGATTCAGTTTGTTGGGGTCAACACCCGGCAACACGATAGCTGAACCAAGGCGAAACGCCGTGATGAAAAGCAATGTGTTGAGGATTCGACTCCGCAACTCGTCAATTGCAAAAATATTCTTAAACGTGGTGATGAGTCGGTTCATACAGGTACGGCGGCTGTTGCCGCGCTCACACGGTTAGTTCGCTGCTTCCTCTTTAGCTGGTTTTGTCGGCACAATGGCCTTGCCACCTGCTTTCTCAATGGCTTCTTTAGCGCTGGTAGAGAAGGCGTGCGCATGCACTTCAATGGCCGACGTAATTTCGCCCCGGCTCAGCACTTTGATCAGGTCCTTCTTGCTGACCAGACCGTGCGTTACCATGAAATCAAAATCAACGACCGTAACCTTGGTTTCGTCAACCAAAGCCTGGATCGAATCGAGATTGAGGGGTTTGTACTCAACGCGGTTGATGTTCTTGAAACCGAATTTCGGTACACGCCGTTGCAGCGGCATCTGACCACCTTCAAAGTGGATTTTACGGCTATAGCCCGAGCGCGACTGCGCTCCTTTGTGGCCACGGGTAGACGTACCGCCCATCCCCGAGCCTTGCCCGCGTCCGACTCGCTTGCGCTCTCTGACGGAACCTTTTGCCGGTCTAAGGTTGCTTAAGTTCATTGTGTTAGTAGTAAAAAGATGATTCTTTTGACCCTATGTCACGACGCAGACAGAGATGTCGGCGCGGACAGAAAGCCAAAAGAATCGCAAAGATACTTAAATTTCTTCAACCCGCACTAAGTGTTGGACCTTGTTAATGGCTCCTTTCATTGCGTCGTTGAATTCAACTTCAACGCTACGGTTGATTTTGCCCAAGCCCAACGACTTGATGGCGTTTTTCTGCGTTTGCGGCCGCTTGATCGTGCTTCTGATCTGCGTGATGCGTACCCGTGCCATGTTGCTGTTGGTTAACCGTTAAATACTTTGGCTACGCTGATCTGGCGCTGGAACGCTACCTGGTGAGGCAGACGCATTTTCAGCAGTGCATCAAGCGTGGCTTTAACTACGTTGTGCGGGTTTGACGACCCCTTCGATTTTGCCAGGATGTCATGTACACCAGCTGACTCGAGAACGGCGCGCATAGCACCACCCGCGATCAGACCAGTACCAGGAGCGGCCGGTTTCAGGAGCACAAAGCCACCGCTGAACTTACCTTCCATTTCGTGAGGTACCGTGCGCTTCAGGAGCGGCACTTGCACCAGGTTCTTCTTGGCGTCTTCTACACCTTTGGCAATGGCGTCCGTTACTTCGTTGGCTTTGCCCAATCCGTAACCAACTACGCCGTTACCGTCGCCGACGACGACGATGGCCGAGAAACTAAACCGGCGACCACCTTTCACCACCTTCGCTACGCGGTTGATGGCCACCACCTTTTCTTTCAGGTCGGCTTCGTTAAATTTTGTCGGTCTTGCTGCGTTCGTGTTCATTGCTTCGCGCTATCGCTTAAAACTTGAGGCCACCCTCGCGGGCTGCATCGGCCAGTGCTTTTACTTTACCGTGGTACAGGTAGCCGTTACGGTCGAACACGACGGCGTCGATGTTCTTGGCAAGTGCTTTTTCGGCAAGCCGCTGTCCGACTTTTTTCGCCGTTTCGACAGTGTTACCTTCTGTCTCGCTTTTCAGTTCAACCGAGGAAGCGGAAGCCAGCGTGTTGCCGGCAACGTCATCGATCAGTTGAGCATAGATCGCTTTATTCGAGCGAAACACTGACAAACGGGGGCGTTCTGCCGTACCCGACACCTTGGCCCGGATACCGAACTTAATCCGTTGTCTTCTTTCTTGTTTATTCGTTGCCATGTTATTTGATTCCGACCAAATAGGCGATTTAAGTTGTCATGGATGGCCATTGTCGGCCGGTAATCGTCACGAGCCGTAGTCTTATGTACCACAGCCGGACAAGTAACGACCAGCTAATGACTTATTTCTTAGACGAAGATTTACCAGCTTTCCGACGAACCTGCTCGCCAATGAAGCGGATACCTTTGCCTTTGTACGGCTCAACTTTACGCAGCGAGCGGATTTTGGCCGCTACATCGCCCAGCAGTTGTTTGTCTGATCCTTCCAGATATACTTTCGGGTTTTGACCTTTTTCCGTAACGGCTGTTACTTTCACCTCGCTCGGCACGGCTACGTACACGTTGTGCGAGTAGCCCAGCTGCAGTTCGAGAATGTTGTTGGCAACCGACGCTTTGTAACCAACCCCGATTACCTCGAGATCCAGTTTGAAGCCTTCGCTTACACCCGTAACCATGTTATTGACCAGCGAGCGGTACAGTCCGTGCAGCGCTTTGTGGCGCTTCTGCTCCGTGGGGCGTGACACCTGGATCTGACCATCTTCAACGGCTACCGAAATATCCGGGTCAATCGGTTGGGTCAGCGTTCCTTTAGGCCCTTTTACTGTTACGACGTTATCATCGTTCACAGTCAGCGTTACGTTGCTGGGCAGGGCAATGGGTTTCTTACCTATGCGTGACATCGTTCTATTTCGGATTAATACACGTAACATAATACTTCACCACCGACGTTCAGCGTTTTGGCTTCTTTGTCGGTCATGAGCCCTTTCGAGGTCGACAGGATGGCAACACCCAGCCCGTTATAGATGCGCGGCAGATTGTCGGCACCCCGGTACTGACGCAGACCCGGACGGCTGATGCGTTGTAGATCAACGATCGCCGACTGTTTGGTCGTCGGGTTGTACTTCAGGGCGATTTTAATCGTTCCCTGTGGAGTGCTATCGTCGAACTTGTAGTTCTGGATATATCCTTTTTCGTACAGGATCTTCGTAATTTCTTTCTTTATGTTGGAAGCAGGGATTTCCACGACCCGGTGCTTCGCCCGGATAGCGTTTCTGACGCGGGTCAGATAATCTGCTATAGGATCTGTATTCATTCTTAGCGTTGCGTTACTTGCAAACCCCTGTTTCCGAAAGAGTTCGCAAAATTACGGAAACTGAATTACAAATGATAGTAGGGTCTGGAAACTACCAGCTTGCCTTAGTTACGCCCGGAATCTTGCCCGCCGATGCCATTTCCCGGAATGTTACCCGTGAAATACCAAATTTGCGCATGTAACCCCGGGGCCGCCCCGTCAGTTTGCAGCGATTGTGCAACCGAACAGGTGATGCATTCTTGGGCAGTTTATCTAAACCGATGTAATCGCCGGCGGCTTTCAGGGCTGCCCGCTTTGCAGCGTATTTGGCAACTAATGCCTCGCGTTTCCGCTCCCGTGCTTTTATTGATTCTTTTGCCATGTCGGTTGGTTATTATTTGCCACTCTTGGCGAACGGCATGCCCATTGCTTTCAACAGTTCGTAGCTCTCGTTATCCGTATTGGCAGTCGTCACGAAGGTGATGTCCATACCCGAAATCCGGGAAACCTTATCGATGCTGATCTCGGGGAAGATGATCTGCTCCTGCACGCCGAAGGTGTAGTTGCCACGACCATCGAAGCCCTTGTCGCTGATGCCTTTAAAGTCACGAACGCGGGGCAACGAAACCGTTGTCAGGCGATCCAGGAATTCATACATCCGCTCACCACGCAGGGTCACTTTCGCACCGATGGGCATTTTCTCCCGCAGTTTGAAGTTCGAGACGGCTTTCTTCGACAGAGTCGGGATAGCGCGCTGACCCGTGATGGTCGTCAGTTCTTCGACGCCTACATCAACCAGCTTTTTGTCAGCGACGGCAGCTCCGATCCCTTTGTTGATGACAATTTTGCTCAGACGCGGTACTTGCATAACCGACTTATACTGAAACTTGTCTTTCAACTGAGGTACGACCTCGCTCAAATATTTTTCTTTCAGTCTTGGCGTTGCCATTTTCTTAGACCTTGCTTAGTGTTATTGCTTACGATACGAGTCTGGAATCAGGTTACCCGTCTTCTTCGAGTACCGCTGCAATTTGCCATTCTCGTTCAGTTTGCGGCCCGTACGGGTCGGCTCGCCCGTAGCAGGATCAACCAGTTTCAGGTTACTGATGTGAATTGATCCTTCCGTTTTAACCAGGCTCCCCTGTGGGTTCGACGCAGTCGGCTTCATGTGTTTGGTGATCATGGCCACACCCTCAACCCGGGCGCGATCTTTCTCAACGATCACTTCTTTCACTACACCGCGCTGGCCCTTTGCGTTTCCACCAATGACCAGAACGGTATCGCCCGTCTGGATATGGAATTTATGTTTCGGCAGCGTTATTTTCTTTTCCATTGCTTAGATTACCTCCGGCGCTAACGATACAATCTTCATAAACTGTTTCTCGCGCAACTCACGGGCTACGGGTCCGAAGATACGGGTGCCACGTGGCTCATCGTTGTTGTTGAGCAGTACGGCAGCGTTGTCTTCGAACCGGATGTACGATCCATCTTTCCGACGGATTTCTTTCTTGGTGCGAACCACAACGGCTTTCGAAACCGTACCCTTTTTCATATTGCTGGACGAGAGGGCCTGCTTCACCGTGACGACAATCTTGTCACCTACTGATGCATACCGTTTGCCCGTACCGCCCAGAACGCGGATAACCAGTACTTCTTTAGCACCTGAGTTATCGGCTACTCCTAATCTAGATTCTTGCTGTACCATGGCTTACTTCGCTTTTTCGATGATTTCGACTAAACGCCAACGTTTGTTTTTGCTCATCGGACGGGTTTCCATAACGCGGACGGTGTCGCCGATGCCGCAGTCATTGTTCTCGTCGTGAACCGTCAGTTTCTTCGTTTTTTTCTGAAACTTTCCGTACAGCGGGTGCTTTACTTTACGCTCGATCGCAACCGTGATCGTTTTCTGCATCTTGTTGCTCGTTACCCGCCCGATCCGCTCTTTACGAGCGTTCCGCTCTGTTGTCGACTCACCCGTTTTGGCGGGAGTAGCGACGGCCTGCGGCTGTTCTGTGGCTGCTACCACCGGGGCTTGTGCTTCCTCCTGTGGTGCTGGTGCTTGTTGCTCTTCCATCGTCGTGTCTTATTAGGCTTGCCGCGATTTAGCTGTCAGTTCGGTGTTCAGGCGAGCAATCCGCTTCCGGCTCTCGCGAATGCGCATGGGGTTCTCGATTGGAGACACGGCATGGGCAAACTTCAGTTTCAGCAAACGATTCTGTTCGGCACCGATCTCGGCACGAATTTCATCGACCGACAATCCTTTCAAATCTTCTTTTTTCATTTTGTTCGTCGCTTAGGGGGACTAGTCTTCGACTTGCTCCTGATAATCACGCCGGACAACAAACTTGGTCCGAACCGGTAATTTCTGAGCGGCCAGGCGGAGCGCTTCCATGCCTGTTGCCAGATCAACACCCGTCGTTTCGAACATGATCGTACCAGGCTTTACCACGGCAACCCAATACTCAGGGGCACCTTTACCTTTACCCATCCGTACTTCAGCCGGCTTTTTGGTGATCGGCTTATCGGGGAAAATGCGAATCCAAACCTGACCTTCGCGTTTCATGGCCCGGGTTACGGAGATACGGGCGGCTTCAATCTGGCGGGCGGTGATACGACCCGGCTCCAGTGACTTAATGCCGAACGTACCGAAGGCAATCTCATGACCGCGCGATGCGATACCTGGAATCCTGCCTTTATGCTGCTTACGGAATTTAGTTCTTTTTGGCTGTAACATCTGTATAAGAAGTTTACAGTTTGCAGTTTTCCGTTTCCTGCCCGGGCTTCACAACCACTGAACCGAAAACCGAAAACTGAAACTCATTTATCGTCTTGGACCTCCACCGCCCCGGTTACCGCCAGCACCCTGGCCACCGCCCCGGTTGTTACCACCACGGCCGCCACCCTGGCCACCGCGGTTGTTACCACCCCGATCGTTGCCACCGCGGTCACCACGACCACGACCACCGCGGTCGTTGCCATCGCGGTCACCACGCGGACCCCGGCGATCGCCACGGTCGTTGGCACCAGCAGCCCGCTCACCGGCCTGCGCCTGGCTCATCATAGCGGCTGGCGACAGATCGCGCTTGCCGTAGACTTCACCTTTGAAGATCCAGACTTTGATACCGATCTTGCCGTATACAGTCTGCGCTTCCGAGATAGCATAGTCGATATCGGCACGCAGGGTGTGAAGAGGTACACGACCTTCTTTGTACTGCTCCGAGCGGGCAATTTCAGCACCACCCAGACGACCCGATACTTTCACTTTGATACCCTGTGCGCCTACGCGGATGGCCGACTGGATAGCCTGCTTCATGGCGCGACGGAACGAGATACGAGCCTGCAGTTGCTGAGCAATCGCTTCACCAACCAGTTTGGCATCAATTTCGGGCCGCTTGATCTCGAAAATGTTGATCTGTACGTCTTTGCCCGTGATGTTTTTCAGCTCTTCTTTGATCTTGTCAACTTCGCCACCGCCTTTACCAATCACGATACCCGGACGGGCTGTGTGAATGGTCAGCGTTACGCGCTTCAGGGTACGCTCGATAACGACCCGCGCAATGGCGCCTTTCGGAATACGAGCCGCTACGTATTTCCGGATTTTCTCGTCTTCAACGAGTTTGTCCGAAAACTCTTTGCCGCCGTACCAGCTTGATTCCCAGCCCCGAACAATACCAAGTCGTAGGCCAACTGGATTAATTTTTTGTCCCATTTCTTAGTTCTCGTTTTCTGGGGTTTGTGCTTCTGCCTGCTCTAACACCGGCTGGGCTGCGCTGTCGATCACGATGGTGATGTGGTTCGAGCGTTTCCGGATCCGGTGACCACGACCCTGCGGAGCCGGACGAAGACGCTTCAGCATCGGACCGCCGTCGACGAAGATCGTTTTTACATAGAGGTCGGCGTCTTCGATACGCTCGTCCTCGTTCTTCTGCTGCCAGTTGGCTACTGCCGACAGCAGCACCTTCTGTAGTATAGCGGCACTAGCCTGAGGCTGGTATTTTAACAGACCCAACGCCCGGCTTACGCGCTGACCCCGAATCAGGTCGGCGATCAACCGCATCTTACGGGGCGACGTGGGCACATCTTTAAGTCTTGCTACTGCTTCCATGTTTGTATGGCTTTGGGCCTGGGAGAAGGGGCGTTGGGGTAAGTTACCCGAGCCCGCTGCCCAAAACCCTATGCTAGTTTATCGTTTGCCCTTGTCTTTCTTCGCGGTGTGTCCCCGGAAGTTGCGGGTCGGCGAGAATTCGCCGAGCTTGTGTCCTACCATGTTCTCCGTGACGTAGACCGGAATGAACTTGTTGCCGTTATGAACAGCGAACGTGTGGCCAACGAAATCCGGCGAGATCATAGAACGACGCGACCAGGTTTTGATGACCGATTTCTTACCCGAATCGTTCTGCGCCTGGACTTTGTTGTCTAGGCGAAAATCAATATATGGGCCTTTTTTGAGTGAACGTGCCATTGTTATCTGTTACTTTTTGCGTCGGCTAATAATCATGCTGTTCGAAGCCTTGTTCTTCTTGCGGGTCTTCTGACCTTTGGCCATCTGACCGTTGCGCGAGCGTGGGTGACCACCCGAAGCCCGGCCTTCGCCACCACCCATGGGGTGATCGACAGGGTTCATTACGACGGCACGGGTACGGGGGCGAATGCCCAGCCAGCGGTTACGACCGGCTTTACCCATGACCACGTTCATGTGATCGGGGTTCGATACCGAACCAACCGTAGCCATACCTGCGCTCAGTACCCGGCGGGTTTCGCCCGAAGGCAACCGCAGGATAGCATATTTATCTTCACGACCAACTAATTGGGCATATGTACCGGCCGAACGGGCCATCGAGCCCCCTTTGCCGGGTGTCAGCTCAATGTTATGAACGATTGTACCGATTGGCATAGCGCTCAGCGGCAGAGCATTACCCACATCCGGCGTAGACCCTTCGCCCGACATGATCGTCTGGCCAACGGTGATACCCTGGGGGGCAATGATGTAGCGTTTCTCGCCGTCAGCGTATTGTACCAGCGAGATACGGGCCGAACGGTTGGGATCATACTCTACAGTCAAAACTTCGGCGGGCTGGCCGACTTTATCGCGCTTGAAGTCAATGATGCGGTAGTGCCGCTTATGACCTCCACCAATGTAGCGCATAGTGCGGTGACCTTCGCTATTGCGGCCACCGGTTCTCTTCAGGGGCTCCAGCAGGCTTTTTTCCGGCTTGGAGGCTGTCAGTTCCGCAAAATCAGGTGCCACCCGGAAGCGGGTACCTGGCGTAACTGGTCTCATTTTTTTAACTCCCATGACTGATTAATTGGTAGGGCAATGCCCGGTTTACAGGTCAGCGTAGATATCGATTACTTCGCCTTCTGCCACCGTTACAATTGCCTTCTTGGTGGTTGGGGTCTTACCCGTTACAATGCGTCCGTTGATGTTCTTGCTCCGCTTCTTGCCGTACACACGCATGGTGTGAACCGAAGAAACATTAACACCATACATCTTCTCGATGGCTTTGCCGATTTCGAGTTTGTTCGCTTTTAGCTCGACCTCAAAAGCATACTTTCCCTGCTTGTTCAGGTCCGTCATCTTTTCGGTGACGATTGGTCGTTTCAGTACGTTCATGAGTTTGCGTTGTCGAAGAGCGTTTGGATGGATGTCAGTGCTTCTTCGCTGATGAGCAGTTGATCAGCGTTCATCAGGTCATAGGTATTTACCTGAGAAGCCGTCGTTACTTTCGTCTTCTGCACGTTCCGGCTCGACAGAACCACGTTCTGGTTAACGTCAGGCAGAATCAGCAGCGTTTTGCGACCGGTCACCTTGAGGTCATTCAGGAACTGGATATAATCTTTCGTGCGGGGTGCTTCGAGCGTAAGGCTGTCAATAACCGAAATCTTGTCGGCCTGCGCTTTTACGGCAAATGCCGATTTGCGGGCCAGCGATTTCACTTTCTTGTTCAGCTTGAAGCTATAATCGCGGGGACGGGGACCGAAGATCGTACCACCACCTACGAATACAGGCGATTTGGCACTACCGGCGCGGGCACCACCCGTACCTTTTTGTTTCTTCAGTTTGCGGGTCGAGTGGGCGTTTTCAGCACGCTCTTTCGCTTTGTGCGTACCCTGGCGCTGGTTGGCCAGATACTGTTTCACGTCGAGGTAAATCGCGTGCTGATTGGGCTGGATACCGAAGACTTCTTCGGGCAGGGTAACTTTCTTGCCGGTGTCTTCGCCTTTGCTGTTATATACGATTACTTCCATGGCCTATTTCTCGATAATAACGTATGAATTCTTAGCCCCCGGAATAGAACCGCTTACAACGAGCAGGTTTTGCTCGGGCATTACGCGCAACACACGCAGGTTTTGCACTTTCACGCGATTGCCACCCATGCGACCGGCCATGCGCAGGCCTTTGAATACCCGCGAGGGGAACGAACAGGCGCCAATCGAACCCGGGTGACGACCCCGGTTATGCTGGCCGTGCGTCTGACCGCCTACCCCACCGAATCCATGACGTTTCACAACGCCCTGAAAACCGCGGCCTTTGGCGGTTCCGACTACGTCAACGAAATCAGTTTCGTTGAAAACGTCGGCTACCGTAAGTGTTGCTCCGAGGCTCAACTCCTGCTCAAATTCTTTGAATTCAACCAGTTTGCGCTTCGGGGTGGTACCAGCTTTCTTGAAGTGGCCCAGCTCCGGCTTGTTGGTGTGCTTTTCTTTACGCTCGCCATAACCCAGTTGCACAGCCGCGTAGCCGTCTTTCTCGACGCTACGAACTTGAGTTACGACACAGGGACCCGTCTCAATCACTGTACATGCCAGAGCCTGCCCGTCCGCATTGTACACGCTGGTCATCCCGATTTTCTTGCCAATTAAACCAGACATTTGTGTTTGTTTAAAGTAAGCAGGTAATTTAAGGTACTCGTTTCCAGACCCGGCGACTTGCCAAATCGGGCCGCAAAAGTAGGCAAATAGTAGGATACTTCCTAGTATCTGCTTCGTTTTCAGGCCCTCAAACAACATGAAAAAAGGTCGGGCGCGTTGCACCTGACCTTAAACAGGCAGACAAGACCCCGCTATGCAAGGTTTGTTTGCCTAAAAGTCAGATGTGGTTTCTGCCGAGGCAGACCTTCACCCTCGTATGTTGTTGATTCGTGTGCCGAGTTTGGGAGTGCAAAAGTAGACAATTAGTCTGACAAACAGAAAAATATTCCAAAAATTTAATCGACTTTCTGACTGGGATAACCGAACCCGACCTAGCTTGGCTCCTTCACAGTATTTGGCCTATTGGCCTATCGGAAGAAAAACCGCGACGGACCAATCTCGGCCCGTACCGAATCAATCAGCGCGCCACCCGGCTGGTAACGGATTACGTACCCGGCCTGCTTGTAAGAAGGTGTTACCCCGGCGTAGATAATGCCCGTTTGCGGATCAACCCCCAGCCCACTGAACAGCCGCCCGATAAACGGACTCGTAGCCGGTATGCTGGTATCATCGATGCCGAAGCGGTAGGTTTCCCCTTTCTGCCGATAGTTATCAGCCGCGTCGTAGAACGAGTTGACAAAATAGAACGTCTTCTTATCCTGGCTCAGCGCAAACGAACCCGGTGTTTTGGGCGACCCGCCTACCTTGAGCCGCTTGTCGACAACTTTACTGGCCGTATTGACCCGTACCATTTCGTTGGTCTCCTGCACGTACGCCCACAGCCGCCCGTTTGCATCAACGTCAATGGGGTTGGTGTTTACCCCGACATCGATACCGGGTTGTTTCAGTTCATCCGTTTCGGTATTAATTACGGTCAGGGTCCGGTCGCCCCCGTCGCTGCCGACAAAAGCTTCACTGCCAACCACGGTGATCCGGTTAGCGCCTTTGGGCAGCGTAATTTTTTTGGAAACCGTACGCGATGCCAGGTTCACCACCAGTACGTAGCCGGGGCTGGCGAAGAAGTTAGCTCCGCTGCCTGTAGCTCCCCAGCAGGTGATATAGGCTTTGTTGAGACCTGCCCGGACAACGTAACGCGGATTCTCTACGTCGGGCGCTTTCAGGGTAGTCAGCGATTTGAAGGTACCGATTTCGACAATTTCGATTTTATCCTGCCCAGCCGTACTGTTATCGACCAGGATGATTCCTTTCCCGTCAATTTCTGTGTAATCCTGCAAACCGCCGGTCAGCGTCCGCGCGTTGGCTGCGTTGAAGATGTCAGTGGCTGGGTTGGTGCTGTTGCGCGCCAGGAAGGTGATGGACCCGTTGTTGTCCGTAAAATTTCCGGAGTTCAGGATATAAGCGCCCGACTCGTAGGGAGACGGTGTCGGGTCGGTGGTATTACAGCTCCAGAGGCCGACCGCCAACAAGCTGGTCACGAGTGCGTTGGTCAATTGATTAGTCATGAGAAACAAACGATGAATTAATAAGCAGGTTGATAGCAAAATTTCGTCCGGGCAGGGCATTACGCTTTACGCTGAACAGGAGCGCGTCGAAGACATTGTTGGCCTGCCCCTGTACCCGAATCGATGCGGGACCGACACGAACGGTACTTTCCAGCAGCACATTGGTCAGGCTGACTCCGTCGAACGACTGGCTTTCGTCGAAGGTGATATACCGGCGCGAGGTAGCCTGGGTCTGTACGGTCAGGCGGGTGGGGCCCCGGCCTACGTAGGCGTTGATGGTACCCGTATGGATGGGTACGTAGGGAAGTTGCTTGTCGATCACATCTTGGGCGTAGGTGCTATAGGCCCGCTGCTGGGCCGAACGGGTAAGCGCATACCCCGCCCGGATTCCGGCCCGCCACCCCTTATGATCGTACGCCAGTGAGGTAGTCAGTTCGGCTCCGCGGGCCACGACCAGTTGCAGATTCTCGACCCGGTATCCATAATCCGGATTCCAGTACGACCAGTCGTCGATTCGATTGCGGTACGCGGTTACATCGGCGGTCATACGCAACTGATCGGTCAGGGTGGCGGTCAGGCTAAGGCCCGTTTCCAGGTTCAGCCCATTTTCGGGCCGCAGGTCCGGGTTGCCCAGCCCCTCCCAGTAGCGTTCGTTCAGCGTGGGTACGCGGTAACTGCGCCCGGCCGATGCTTTGGCAGTTAATGTGAGTCGATTCTGACGTATAATCTGGTGTTCGGCTCCCAGCGATGGGGTCAGGGGTGGGTTGAAGCGCGTTACGAAGGCCTGACGGATAGTGGCCGACACAAGCCAGCGGGTGGCCTGCATCCGCAGGAGCGCATACACATCCTGCCGGTTTTCGGTGATCAGCTGCCCTCCGTAGCCGTCGGTATAGGTTCGGTAATGTGACCACTCGCCCCCTATACGCAGATCGGTCAGCAGACTACTCCGACCCGGCCACAACCGAAACTCCCGTTCCGCACGGCCCAGCAATCGGTCTGTGCGGGTGCGGCTGGGCGTGCTGAAGTTACCTTTCGCGTAATCGAACCGGTCGCGTATCCAGCCAAGCCGCAGGGTTGTTCTGTCGGCCTCGTAGGTAGCCAGCAGCCGGGCCGACTGGGTCCGGGTGCGTTCGCGGGCAATGGTATCCTGGGGGGTTACGACCAGATCATTATCAGTCAGCCAGGTATTGACGGATACCTGCCGTCCGTTCCGATGACGGAGGTACACGTCCTGAATAAAGCCCCGCTGCCCTGTGCGCGACTGCTCAACAAAATAATTGCGTCGCTCGGCGTACGGGTACTGGTTGTTCAGCTGGCTGCGGTACGCCAGTGTCTTGCCCGATAGCTGCCAGACCCGGCCGGTCGGCGTACCATAGCGAAGCCCCAGCTGTGTCTGATTGTTTTGAAAGCTGGCCAGTTGCTGCCCCAGCGATACGCCCAGTCCGGACCGCCAGTCGGGACCGCTACTCAGCAGCACGCTCCCTCCAACGGCGTCTGACCCCACTACGCTGGCCGACGAGCCGTACTGCACCGCCAGTCGGTCGAAACCCGCCACGGGCAGGGTCGAAAAATCCGTCTGGCCCAGGTTAGGCTGGTTGATGTTGATACCGTTCCAGAGTACGGCCGTATGGTTGGCCGAGGTGCCCCGAAACGATACCGTAGCGAGCTGACCCGGTCCGTAATTTCGGAACGCCAGCGGGCTGCTGAACGCCAGCAGGTCGGTGAGCGCGCCGAACCGGAACTGGAGCAGCGTAGCCGAATCGACCCGCTGGAGCTTTTGCCCGGCCAGGAATCGCTCGGGCGCGATAGCCCGTACCGTCACGGCTGACAGCACCCGACCCGAATCGGCCGGAACCGAAACGAACTGGGCCATAGTAGCCTGTCTGATCAGCAGACCGACAAGTACCAGCATAGCCCGCTCATGCAGGATTTTTTTCACCAATACATCGAGAAAAAAGTAGGCACCGCCCGTCAAAACGGACCGGCACGCGGTTGGGGCGTTTCCTCCGAACGCCAGAACAACGGATGGTCTTCGGCAGGTCTCCTGGCTTGTTTCACCGGTTCGGGTCTTCCCATCTTCTGCCGGCTTCGGCAGTGACAGTGACCATGTGGATTGAACCGGTTCTCCGTGAAACGTACAGTTGCGGGGACAGCTCCGGTCTGTAACCGGATTCCCTTTTAAGCCGTGAAAGCTACTATGAAGCAGCATCAGGCACCGAAAACTCAAGCGTAAAGGTAGAGAATTTTCCTCCCGAATGCTACCGACGCTACGCTGTAAAGGCCCTGACGGGCCATGGATTATCTTCAACGGTTGCTACCGACGCTGCGCTGTGAAGGCCCTAACGGGCCAGGGATGATCTCGAATGGTTGCTACCGACGCTGCGCTGTGAAGGCCCTAACGGGCCAGGGATGATCTGTAAAGTGCAACAGTCAGAGTGTAATTACTAAGGCACAGAACGTCATTGCCATGGGGTCATGGCTCAGGTATATCTGGTGCTAATACAGAACATGGCCGCCGGGGTGATAGGCGTTATCACTATGGCGGCCATGTTCTGTATTAGCTGGCATCTGATCAGAATCCCTCGGCTTTTATTTCTTTCTCGGTGATCGTCCCGTATTTTTTTACCTTTTCCCGAATGGCATCGGCTTTACCGATCAGGACGAACTGCAGGTTGTTTTTGGGGAAATACTGATCGATGATCTGCCGGGTTTTGGCCACGGTCAGGCCGTCGACGTTCTTCTGGAAATTATTGATAAACGACTCGTCGAAACCCAGGCTGAACATATCGGTCAGCAGGTTAGCCAGTTCGCTGGCCGACTCGTAGCGGGGCGGGAAGTCGGCTTTGACGTAATTCTTGGCCGATTCGAGCACCTTTTCGTCGATACCGGTTCGGTGCAGGCTGTCGAGCACGTGCAGCGCCAGATCGATGGCTTCGGTGGTTGTGCTGACTTTGGTAAAGGTCGAGATGGCGAACGTACCGCTGTTGCGATAGGTACCAAAGCGGCTGCCTGCCCCGTAGGTAAGCCCCGAGTTGACCCGCAGCGCATCGTTCAGCCAGGACGTAAACCGACCGCCCAGAATGGTGTTGACAACGGTTACCGGAATAAAGTCGGGGTTGTTTTGCGTGATGCCTTTGCCTCCGATCAGAAACGTTGTTTCACGGGCGTCGTCCTTGTTGATCAGCAGCACCCGGTTTTTGTCGAACGTTACCTGCGGTTCGGGCAGTTTGGGCGTTGTAGCGGCTGCGGTCTTCCAGTTCCCGAACAGGCTGGTGATTCTTTTTTTCATGTCGGCGGAGTTAAAATCGCCCACAATGGCAATAGCCGCCCGATCGGTCGTGTAGTTTTTAAGATAAAACTGACGAACGTCGCTGGTGGTAATGGCCGACACCGCCGAGGGTGTTCCGGTAATGGGATTGGCGTATGGGTGAGCGTCGTAGACAAACCGATTGAAATAGCTGTTCACCACGGCCCGCGGGCTTTCTTTCTGCTGGGTGAGCTGCAGCAGCTGGCGCTGTTTGTACTTATCAAATTCGCCCTGATCGAACGTCGGTTTGGTAACCACATCCTGAATGATATCGAACAGCAGATCCTGATCTTTCACCGCAAAAGAGGCCGATAGCTTGGCTACTTCCTTACCGGCATAGGTCTCGATACTGGCTCCAACGTACTCGGCTTTTTCTTCCAGCTGTGCTTTGGTGTATTTCGCGCTGCCGAACAGCAGGGCCTCGGCGGTCATGTTGGCCAGCCCGTAGCGGTTCCCATCCTGCACCGCCCCGGCATCGAACACTACCGATACGTTGATGAGCGGCACTTCGCGCTGCTCCATCAGGTAGACCGTAAGTCCGTTTTTAAGTTTAAGTTTCTGATACGGTGGCACTTTAAAAGTCTGCGCCTGGCTTGTACCCGCGAAGAGAAGCGCCGTAATGAGCGTAAGAATTGTTTTCATGTCGATTTAGTTGGCGGCTCCTTTTTTGGTGGGTTCTGGCAGCAGGTAGCCGACGGTGCGGTTACGCGCGGTGAGGTAGGTTCTGGCAACGCGCTGTACGTCTTCTTTAGTCACTTTTTCGTAAAGCGACGGGGCTTCGTAGAGCTTTTTGTAATCGCCGAAGAACAGCTCGTAGGTACCGAGGGAGTTGGCTTTTCCGTTAATGGTTTCCATGGTTCGGTAAAACTCCATCAGCTTCTGGTTCTTCAGCTTCTGCAGCTCGGCGTCGGAGATTCCCTCGGCAATTACCTTGTCGATCTGGTTCAAGATTGACCGTTCCAGCTGCTCGGCCGATACGTTGCTGGCCGCAATGCCGTAGATGTAAAACAGATTCGGGTCGAACGACTCGCCAAAGTTCGTGAACGCCCGCGATGCGATGGTCGAGTCCAGCACCAGCGCCTTCACCAGCCGCGACGAGTTACCGGCGCTCAGCACCCCACTCAGCAGATCGAGGGCGTAATAATCAGGATGGCGGGTGGCGGGGGTATGATAGGCCAGCAGGATATTGGGGGTAGCTACGTCCTTGTAGGTCGTTACGCGCCGTTCGCCATTCTGGGGCGGTTCTACGGTACGGATGCTGTCGGGTAAGGGCTGGGCCGGTATGGGTTCGATGTACTGCTCGGCCAGTTTCCGTACCTGCGCGGCTGTAATGTCACCCACTACGACGGCTACAGCGTTGTTGGGCGAATAGTAGGTTTTGAAATACCGCTCCAGATCGGCCTGCGTCCACTTTTTAATATCCGACTCGAAGCCAATGACCGGGAACATATACGGATGCTCGACAAAGGCCACCGATTTTACCAGCTCGCTGATGACCCGGTAGTTACTATTTTCCAGCCCTGTACTCCGCTCCGACAGCACGACGCCCCGCTCGCTTTCGACCATTTTGGGGTCGATAGCCAGGTCGCGGATACGGTCGGCTTCGAGGTCGAAGATCGTTTCAAGAGCGCCACTTTGAAACCAGTCGGTATAGACCGTTGTGTTTTCGGTCGTATAGGCGTTGTTCGAGCCGCCGTTGGCCTCCATGACGCGGTCAAACTGCTTGGGGCCGTACTTCTTCGCACCGTTAAACATCATGTGCTCGAAAAAGTGAGACAGACCCGTAATGCCGTGTACTTCGTTGCGGGCGCCCACCTTCCAGAACGTATAAAAATTGGCGTTCGGAATGGAGTGGTCTTCGAGGACCATAAATTTCATGCCGTTCCGGAGCGTAAACGTCTTTACGTCTTCCGGCTTTGGTTTGTTCTGGGCGTGTACAACAAGGCCTGCTGTGACCAACAGCCCCGTCAGCAGCCTGATTCGGTAGTTCATGGGATGAAAATGAGTTGGGAGAATCGCTAAATTTAATGACCTTTCGTCCATGAATCAACCCTTATGGACCCTCAGCGGTCAATATGCTCTGATAACGGGCGGAACCAAAGGTATCGGCGAGGCCATAGTCAACCAGTTTCTGAGTCTGGGGGCAGCCGTATTCATCGTAGCCCGCGACAATAGCTTACTGCAGGATCAGCTCGATACGTACCGCCAGCAGGGCCATACCGTGGCGGGCCGGGCAACCGACATTGGTCAGCCGGGTGCCGCTGCCGAGGTTATGGCGGCCATCCAGGCCGAGTGGGGCCAGCTCGATATCGTGGTCAATAATGCTGGCACTAATATCCGCAAAGCCACCGCCGACTACGGCCCGGCCGAGTATGAACACATTCTGAACACGAATCTCCGGTCGGCCTACGAACTTACGCAGGCGGCCTACCCGTTGCTACGCTCCTCCGCCGTTGGGGGTAAGGTAGTCATGGTATCGTCGGTGTCGGCCCTTACCCACACCAGCAGCGGCTCGCTCTACGGCATGAGCAAAGCCGCCATGTTACAACTGACCCGCAACCTGGCCGTCGAGTGGGCGCCGGACCGCATCCGGGTCAATGCCGTGGCGCCCTGGTATATACGTACCCCCCTGGCCGAACCGGTGCTGAACAATCCCGATAAGTTAGCGAGCATACTGGCCCGAACGCCCATGAACCGGGTTGGCGAGCCCGCCGAGGTAGCATCGGCCGTGTCGTTTCTGTGTATGCCCGCATCGGGCTATATAACGGGCCAGACAATTTCGGTCGATGGGGGATTGCTGGCCTGGGGGTATTAGGCCGATCAGATTTTTTTTCAACCCACGCAACCATTCGTCAGTTTGCCCGTACAGACGAATGAACCGGTTCAACTGTTCATTTCTCACCCCCAAACACAGTTGATACAATGACCCACTATACCTTTTCGCGTCGGCTGCTGATGCTGACGGCTCTGTTCATCGTAAGCCTGACGGGCTGCAACGAGGAGAATCCTACCGTTGCTTCGCCGGATCTTGTACTGGCATCGACTACGCTGGGGAATGTGCTGGCGGGCGAGGGCGGCAAAACCCTTTATTTCTTCGCCAACGACGCCGACGGCAAAGCCAACTGCACCGGCAACTGCCTGACAAACTGGCCCATCTTTTACAAAGAAGCGCCAGCCATTGCTACGGGCCTGAACCCGGCCGACTTCACTACGATTACCCGGGCCGACGGCACAAAACAAACCGCGTTCAGAGGATGGCCGCTTTACTATTATAAAAACGACACCAAGGCGGGCGATGTCAACGGCGAAAACGTAGGTAACGTCTGGCAGGTGGCTAAACCAACGTATACGGTCCTGTTCGCATCCCGGCAGCTGGTAGGGCTGGACGGCAAGAACTACACCTTCGATCAGAAAGAAGGGATCGGCAACTCGTTATATTTGACAGATAATACAGGCCGTACTTTATACGCCTTCGCCAACGATAAAAAGAACACCAACAGGTACACCCAGGCCGACCTAAGCAATAACGCCACCTGGCCCATTGCCGAAGTATCCAGCCTGGGCGACATTCCCTCAGCGTTAAAAAAGAGCGATTTCGGGACGATTACAGCCGTTGGCAAAACGCAGCTTACCTACAAAGGGTGGCCGCTGTACTACTTCGGCAATGATCAGGGACAGCGGGGCAGTACCAAAGGGGTCAGCGTACCGCGCCCCGGCGTCTGGCCCGTTGTTAACGCCACTACCCCCGAAGCGCCCTTGCCGTAATCGATTCTGTTATAACGACAGGGCGTTGCCCGCGTAGCAGCCCCTCGCCAGTACCTCCGGCACCTGAACTAAACCGAATGTCCAACGCTCCCAACATACCGGCGCTGTCTGATCTGCTGGCGGGTTGTCTCCGCAACCACCGGCAGAGTCAGGAGCTGTTGTACCGACAGTTCTACGGGTATGCCATGAGCATCTGTCTGCGTTACTCGCCCACCCGCGAAGGCGCGCTGGAGGTAGTAAACGATGGCTTTCTGAAAGTATTTACCCGGCTGGATCAGTACGATTCGGCCCAACCGTTCAAGGGCTGGCTCCGGCGTATTCTGATCAACGCAGCCATCGACCATTATCGGCAGGAGGTGCGTCATCATTATCACGATACCATTGAGCAGGCTGAACCAACGGCGGTCAGCCCGTCGGCCGATGCCTTTAGCCTGCTCGCTCATGAAGACCTGCTGAAGCTTATTCAGCGGCTGTCGCCAGCTTACCGGCTGGTTTTTAATCTGTATGTCATGGACGGATTTACGCACGACGAAATTGCCGATCAACTCGGCATTACGGTGGGTGCATCAAAATCGAACCTGGCCCGGGCGCGGGAGAACCTGCGCCAACTGCTGAAGCAATTAAACCACGATGAGTATGCAAGAGCTAACCGATGACCAATTGGACGGCCTCTTCAGAAAGTCGGCTGAAGAGTTCGATCCCCCGTTCGATCCGGCGGCCTGGCAGGCCATGCGCAACCAGCTCGACACCCACGACCGAACCACGGCGGGGCCTGTACAACTGCGCGAACGACTCATTCGGTGGGGACTTCCGCTGGTGTTACTCTTTATGCTGCTCCTGATAGGTGGTAGCTGGTACACCTCCCGCCAAGAGTACAGCCGTCGTACCGCCCCCGCGCAATCGGGTCTGGCAACCACTGGCAACACCCCCCCCAACCGGCGGGTCTGGGCACCGCTTGCGTTTGATCCGCTGGCCAGTCCGGGACCGGAGCCTGCAACGGAGCGGACCCTGGCCCGCGTAAAGGAGGAAAAAAAGGTAACAATCCCGGCAGCGGCTACGTTGGCCCGGATCAAAACCAAAGCCCTGCCAAACGGAACCTCATCAACAAACAAACCTTTGCCAGAACCAGCGACCATACGACCTGTCGACGAAGCCGTTCCTGATCGGCCGGCAGCCCTTAGTTCGGCACCTGAACCGTTGCCCGTACGCCCGGCTACGGAGCGATCGACCTCCAGCCGTAACCGGAGCCAGACGCGCCAGACAAGACGCCGGCTAACCAGCCCATACAACCCACTCACCAGCCGGGCTGACCAACGTTCGCTGGCCATGATTGGACTTACCAGTTCTGCCAACAGTTTCAAACCGGCCCGACAGCCATTCCGTACTGCCAACCCCGACTGGACCGCACCCGTGGCCGATGTCAGTTCGGCAGCAAGCCAGCCCGTGGAGACGGTTGACCAACCCCGGCTGACTACCACTTCGTCTTCATCGGTGACGTGGCTGGCCATTCGACCGGGGCAATGGCCGGACAAGGTAGCGTTTACCACCCGGCCCGTAACGGCTCAGCCTGATACCGCTGCCCGGCAACAACCGGCGTCGGCGTCATCGTCAATACCGCGGGGGCTGAGCGTACGGTTTATGGTGTCTCCGGATCTGAGCGCCGTTGGATTACGCAACTTTGCGCGACCGGGCACAAACGTAGGGTTGGCGCTGGAGTACCGGCTTGCGTCGCGCTGGAGCCTGCAGGCTGGTGCAGTATGGAGCCATAAAGTGTACAACGCCCGCCCTACGGATTACGAATGGCCCGCCCACTGGTACTGGAAAGTAAAGCCGACCGGCGTTAGTGGCGAGTGTACCATGATCGACATTCCGATAAACCTCCGTTACGATGTTATCAGCCAAACCCGCAGCAACGGACGCCCACCCAGCCGCTGGTTTGTAAGCGGAGGAGTAACGAGCTATATTCTCCTGAAAGAAGATTACACCTACAACTATGCCACACCCAGCGATCCGGGCATCCGATATCGGTCCCTGGCCGTAGATAGCACCACCCAGTATGGACTCAGCCACCTCAACCTGTCTGTCGGGTACGAACGCGCGCTGAGCAGGCGGCTGTCGTGGCAGATCGAGCCGTTCATGAAAGTGCCGCTCAAAGGTGTGGGGTATTTTAAGATCGATCTGCTCAGTACCGGAGCGTTCCTCTCGCTTCGGTATAAACTGTAACATAAACCGCTGTTTCGGGCCAGCTTTTCTGCCAGACCAACGTCGGCAATTTCCTGATCCGAAGTCCGTTAATTCATGTAACTACATTATATTTTATCATCTATGCTAACCAAACCAACGAACGAAAACACGATGGACCGCAGTGAATTTATTCGCAGCCTCGGTCTGAGCAGCGCTGCGCTGATGTCATTCTATTGCCTGGGCACCCTTACGTCCTGCTCCGGTGGTGGTGACGATCCTGCCCCCGGTGGCGGCACTACCACCCCGGTTACCTCGCCCGGCCTGACGGGCAATGCGGAGGCCAGCAAAGGCGCTATCAGCTTTACGCTTGATCTAACCAGCACCGATTTCAGCAAGCTCAAGACACAGGGCGAATTTGTTCGGGTAGGCGACGTGCTGGTGGCCAATACGAGCGGCAACAAATACGTGGCGATCCAGCGGTTATGTTCGCACGAGCGGCAGGATGCCGTTTCGTACCGGCTGTCGTCCAACGACTTCGGCTGTAGCGTTCACGGCTCCGTTTTTGCGCTCGACGGCAGCGTGAAAGTAGCAGCCGGAGGCCCGAGCCAGCCCGCCATGAAACTGTATAAAACGACGCTCAGCACCAACGGCAACTCGCTCCAGATAACCGCGTAATCCAGCTTTATCATTCTATATGACGTCCCTACGCCCACTTGCCTTTCTATCGCTGTTGCTGACGAGCCTGAGCCTGCTGGCGCAAACCCCGGCCACTGATACCACCTCCAGAAACGCCCCGGCGGCTTCAGATACCCTGCCGGCAACCGCCGATGAGTCGGCCAATGCCCTGCTGGAGGGGCTGGCTGACGCCAACGAAACGCCCAGTCTGCTGCCGCAGAAAATGATTTTCACCCAGCGGGCATTTTGGGGGCCGAAGGGTTTGCTGCGCGTAACGAACATGGCTCCGCTCTCATCGGCTGGGCGTGCTAAGGAACTCAAGATTCGGAGAACGATGCTGGTGGCGCACCAGATCGGCGGCTTTGTCACGCTGGCCGGCTTTGTGGCGCAGGGGCTTCTGGGCGCTAAACTCTATAACGCGAAGGGGCAGGAATACGCCGATACCAAAGTCTGGCACGAACGAATGGCCTCGTACATCAACGTTTCTTACGGCACTACGCTCGCTCTGTCGCTAACGGCTCCACCGCCGGTAGTAGGTGCCAAACGAGGGCTGAGCTGGATCAGAGTCCATAAATACCTGGCCGTAGTTCACCTGGCCGGTATGGTAGCTACCAATGTGCTGGCCCAGAAAATCCAGACCGACAGCAGCCTCAAACCCGTTCACCGGGCAGCGGCCTATACGACATTTGGTGCTTATGCGGCTTCTATTGTGGCCCTAACGTTTTAGAAATTATGACCCGTATCCTACTCTGCTTATTCGTCCTGTGCTTGTGGGGCTTTGCCGGGCCGCTGGCCAAGCGCAAACTCGTGGCCGACAAATCGCTGTCAACCGTGACCTACGCGGCCAAACACCCGCTTCACAAGTGGGAGGGCGTTAGTCATGACGTCAACTGCGCCATGATCTACAATGACGAGACCAAAACACCCGAGAGTGTGGCCGTTTCGATCAAGGTAGCCTCGTTCGACAGTCAGAACAACAACCGCGATTCGCACGCCATCGAAGTGCTCGAGGGGCTGAAGTATCCGAACGTTACGTTTGTCAGCTCGGGTATCAAAGCCAACGAAGACGGCACGCTGAGCGCCAGAGGCAATCTGACTTTTCATGGGGTAGCAAAGCCGGTGAGCGTACAGGTCACCCGCAAAGAGGCTGGTGGCAAGATGACACTTACCGGCGAATTTCCGGTCAGCCTGACCGAATACAATGTCGAGCGGCCGTCGCTGATGGGACTCAAGACCGATGACCTGATGACACTGCGGTTCGACCTCGTCTTTCCGCTGTAAACACAACCTATCTGTACCGTTTTGAGAGAGCCGCTTTTGCGGCTCTCCTGTTTTAGGGCAACGGGTTACGCCCCGCCTTAGTAACTGATTCCTTCGTTGTATTTGAACAGCGCGTAGTTCGCGCCTTCCCGATAGCCAGGTACATCTTCGCGCTGCTGGCTGGCGGCCGACTCTGACAGGGGCGTAGTAAACGGCATCTTACCCGTTGGTTTGAACTTGCCCGTAACGATATCCAGCAGTGCTTCTGGGGTGGTGCCGAATGTAGCCAGAACGGCTGGCATGTTGCTGTTCGTAGTGGTGTTATAGACCTCGTCGATAATCCATGGATTGGTGTAGTTGAGCGCCAGGATCGTCGGTTTTTTGGCTGCCAGCGCGTTGATGTAGCCTACTTCGACTGCGCATTTGGATAAAGCCAGCTGAAGTGGTGACCCGTCGGACCCAAACAGCGGCTGCATGGATGGCGCGATCCACAGCAGGATAACGTCGGCCGCTTCGGGGGTGTTTACAAACTCAACGGCGTACGCCTGGGGGTTGGCGGGTGCATAAACCGTTCCCGGACCCGTAGGCGGAGTGCCGTACTTTTTCTGGTACGATTCGAAATACACTTTTGTCTTCGCCTTCAGCGGCAGGGTCCGGGCTTCGTTACGCAGTAACACAATGGACTTACGCAGGGCCAGATTGGCCCGCTCGGTGAATCGGGCGTTACCAACCAGCTTTTCGGCTGCGTCCTCGTCAACGTACGGGTTCTCAAACAGGCCAAGCAGAAACTTCTCCCGCAACAGCCGCAGTACCGAGTCATCGATCAGCGCCATGTCGACCATGCCGGTCTGCACCGTTTCGAGCAGTTTAGCCGGGTTGGCATTGCCGGAATACAGGTTCACCCCCGCTTCGAGGCTTTTTTTGTAGCGCTCTGTCAACGACAGCTTCTCTACCCCCCAGGGCATCATATCGATCGGGCCCGTGTCGGAGTTGATGATGCCCGTAAAGCCCAGCTCTTTCCGAAGCAGATCGCTCAGGATACCTTTGTTATACGCATAAGCCACCTGTTCGTATTTCGTGCCGACTGGCATCGAGTAGTAGGGCATAATAGACGAGGTGCCTGCTTTGATAGCGGCTTTGAACGGAATGAGGTTGTTTTCCAGCATACCTCCCGGGAAAACCTCTTCTTTGCCGAACTCGAAATGCGGGTCCTGTCCGGCTTTGGTAGCTCCCCCGCCCGGAAAATGCTTGGTCGTGAGCGCAACCGACGCTGGTCCCAGGGTTTTGCCCTGAAATCCCAGCACAATTTCGGTAATCATCCGCCCCGCCCAGTCGGCATTTTCGCCAAATGTACCGTCGACCCGTTGCCAGCGGGGTTCGGTGGCAATATCGGCCATGTACATGTACCCCTTCCGAAGTCCCACAGCGGCCCATTCCTGGCGGGCTACGTCGGCAAACTCCCGAACCAGTTCCGGATCGCGCATGGCCGATAGCCCTAGTTCGCCCGGCCAGACCGAAAAAACGGTTTTGCCGACGCTGGTGCCCATGGCGGCCGAAGCGGTGATGTGATTGCGCGGGTTCGACGCCACAATGGCCGGAATACCCAATGGCTGACTCTCGCAAAGGGCCTGTAGCCGGTTGGCCCACTCGGCCGTTGTTCGGGCGCTTACGTTGGCCCGCAGAATGAAATGGCGCAGGTGAAACTGAGTAACCCCTTTGGTGGTGCCAGCCGCGTTCATGACGGGGGTTGGCAGCGGCCGACGGGTGAATATGTTCGAACTCTGAACGATATCGTCCTCGCTGAATTCGCTGGTGATGGGTCCGGTGGGCGCCGGCTGATTCGGGCCGAAGCCGGAGCGTTCGTTTTTCAGGCGGGTATCGCTGATCAGCATAAACCCTACTTTCTGCTCGACCGACATTTTTGCCAGCAGATCCCGACTCCGTTCTTCGGCCGACAGGCGCCAGTCCTCATATCGGTCCAGCTGATTATTTCGGTTCAGGTCTTTAAACTTCAGTCCGTTCAGCGTAAGAACACGAACGGTTCGGGCACCCAGTACGGGCTGCTGCACGCGCGACTGGGCATTGACCGATGGGGTAGCTGTTGAGACTGACAGCATCAGCATCAGCCCCAGATAAATGGGGGTACTATTCATGGAGCAGACAAGCAGGTTAAGGTGGTTATGAGCGAAATAGCCAGCCGCTGGCCAACCCGGTTGCAGTTGGTACAAAATCGGCGAAGCGCTGAACTACAGCTCGTTGGTTGCTGAAGGGCCCAACCGGCCGAATCTACTACCTGGCTGGACTCCGGCTTATTCATCGACAGGTAGATCCGCAGCGGACCTACAGCTCTGTCTCTATCAGGTTGGAATTGTATACGACTATGTTCTGAATGTATCCACCAGCCCTGCAACACGCCAGGTTAGGGCTGCGTACAGACAGTACAATACATAGTCATTCCGTCTGTTCTTAAAAACCAGCTTATGCCAGCAATCTTCCGGAAGCTTTTCCTAGTGTCAAGTCTGTTCGTAGCCCTGTATGCCTGTAACTCGTCAACGAACGACGCCGTCAGTCCAACGGCAACGATAACGGGCTTATCCTGCGGGTCGGCTACGTTTTCGGCCACAGCCCTGAGTGGTACAGCCTATACAGCCACGGCTACCCTCCCTTACACCGGCGGAAATGGAGCCGCTTACGCAGCCGCTACCGCCATTGCTTCCACTGGCATTACGGGGCTGAACGCTACGTTACAGGCCGGTACACTGGCCAATGGGTCCGGCAGTCTGACCTACTCATTATCGGGCACGCCCAGCGGTTCCGGAACGGCTACTTTTGCTATCAGTTTTGGTGGTCAGTCATGCAATCTGGCCCTAACGGTGAGCGCGTCGACCCCCAGTTCCAATACCGCCAACTGCACAACCGCAACCGGGGTTGCCAACATCGTTTGCCTGGCTGAAGCGTTTAAGGCAACTTTATCGGCCTCGCAGCTGGCAACGGCCCAGCTCGCCTACACCCGTGATAATGTTGTACGCTGGTCTAATCTGCCCCAGGCCCTCTACCAGGCCAAGCGACTGGGCATTGCGTTCAGTTCGTTATCAGCCACCCAGCTGGCGGCTGCCAAAGCCCTGGTTCAGGCGGCTACCGGCTCGCAGGCGGGTGAAGGGTATGCCGAAGTACAGCAGCTATTGCTGGCCGACGATTATCTGAATGCAAACGGAGGTGGCTCAACCTATGGCTCCGGCAATTATTACATCGCCCTGCTGGGAACGCCCTCGCTCACCGATGCCTGGCAACTCCAGTTTGGGGGCCATCATCTGGCGGTAGCGATGACGTATAAGAATGGAACCGTTGTGGGAGCGACTCCGTATTTTGAAGCGATTGAACCGGCCTCTTTTGTTAGTAATGGCACAACCATTCAGGCAATGGGGAATGAACAGGCCGGTATGGTAGCCATGCTGGCAGGCTTATCGGCAACGCAGCTGACTACGGCGAAACTAACGACATCGCTGACCGACATCCTGATGGGCCCGGGTAAGGACGGCCAGTTTCCAACTGCCAAATCGGGGCTGGCGGTTAGTGGACTTACCACCGCGCAGAAAGCCCTGGTTCTGGCAGCCATGAAGCCCTGGGTGCAGGACGTGGATAATGCAACGGCGGCTGAACTGCTCAAAACGTACGAGAGCGAACTCGACCAGACCTACATTGCCTATTCTGGCACAACGGCGCTTAACAGCAACGGCGATTATGCCCGAATCGACGGACCAAGCGTCTGGATCGAGTTTTCGGGTCAGGGCGGTATTGTGATCCGCAACGTTACCCATTTCCACACCATCTGGCGGGATCGCAAACGCGATTATGGCGCCAACTTCACATTCTGATGCAGCTCGCTCCCCAACCGTTGCGTGGCCTGTATTACTGGGTGCTGGCTACGTGTATAGTGTGTATAGCGTTTACACCGGCAAACCGGTTGTCAGCGCACCCTATGCCCAACTCAGTCGTGCTGCTGACCGTTCAGCGCGACCGTATCGACGCGACCGTTCAGCTACCACTCAGCGAATTACAGTTTGCCTTCGGTCATGCCGTTAACGATAGTTCTGCCCGGCTGATAACCCGTTTTGGTCCGCAGCTCAGCGCCTACCTCCGGCAGCATATCCGCGCGGTTGGTCCGGGAGGGCAGCCCTGGTCGGTCGGTATCGGCGCTCTGTCGGTCGACTCCAGCACGAATTCGATCAATGGTACTTACCGCGAACTGGTAGCTCACTGCTGGCTCAAACCACCTTCCGGCGCTGATCTGCGCCAGTTTACGCTCTACTACGACGCGATCGTTCATCAGGTGATTACGCATAAAATACTGGTTTCTGTGCGTCAGGATTGGGCATCGGGGGCGTTGGCCGACGAAAGTCCCGTTCAGATAGGTCTGATTGAACTTGACATACCCAGCGGCACGGTTCCGCCCCTGGCCGTTAGGCTGAAGCCTGGAACTCTATATACGGGGTTTCAGACAATGGTCGAGCTGGGCGTTCAGCACATTGCCGAGGGTACCGATCATCTGCTTTTTCTGCTGGTGCTCCTACTGCCGGCACCCCTGCGGGCCGGGCGTCAGCGGTGGCATCCGGACGGCGGTGTGCGCTACAGTCTGATCCGGCTACTCAGGTTAACGATGGCTTTCACGCTGGGGCATTCGCTCACCTTGCTGGCAGGCACGGTTGGGTGGTTACGGGTGCCGGCCCAACCCGTTGAGGTGTTGATTGCGGGGTCAATTCTGGTTTCGGCGATTCACGCACTCCGCCCGTTGTTTCCGGGGCGGGAGGGCTACGTAGCGGCTGGTTTCGGGCTTATCCATGGCCTGGCTTTTGCCGACACGCTAAGTAACTTATCGCTCGATCCGAGCCATCTGGCACTTAGCCTGTTGGGGTTCAACCTGGGTATAGAGTGCACACAGGTATTCGTTATCGGACTTGTTATGCCCTGGCTTATAGTTCTGAGTCGCAGTATGGTATACACAAGGGTGCGATTATCAGGCGCCCTCTTTGCTTCGGTTGCGGCCCTGGCCTGGATCGCAGAACGACTGTCGGGACAAACCAATTGGCTTACTACCGCGGTTGAAACGCTGGCTCGCTATGCCCCGCTGTGGTTGCTGTTACTGATCGTAACAACGCTGCTTGTTTATTACCGGCAGCGCCAGTCGCAGCCGGTTTCATAACCGGGGCATTGATGGCGATTTAAACCCGCTGGTTAGTCGATGCCCGGTAATCGGTTGGCGACAGGCCGGTATGTTTGCGGAAGAACCGGGCAAAGTAGTTCGGGTAATCGAACTCCAGCAGGTAGGCTATTTCGGATACCGTATAGCTGGTATAAAGCAGGTACTTGCGGGCTTCGTTGAGCCGATGTTCCTGCACCAGTTGCAGCGCCGACTTCCCGGCTACGGCCTGACAGATTCGGTTGAGATGAACAGGGCTGACGGCCAGTTCGTCGGCAAACTGGCCAATACTGTGCCGACCGCCAACCTGCCGGATCCGCTGCTGAAACGCCCGAAAATAGCGCAGGTACGGATCGTCCGGCCGGTTTTCGAGGTCGTGGTTCTGCTGCCAGATTCGGTATAACACAATGAAGAGCCGCTGCAGACAGGCCTGCACCATACCGCGTTTTTCGGGTCGGTCGTCGAACAACTCGTCGTCGATATGCCGGATCAGCTCCTGAACAGTCTGGGGCGAGTACGCCCCGTCGAAGACCGTCAGACACTGCACATGACCCAGCATGGAAGCCACGCCCGACGAAGCCGGAAACAGCCCGTCTATCCAGGTATCAGACAGGGTCAGAATATGGCCCGTTACGTCAGCACTGTAGACAAAGCCATGCAGCGCCGTTGGTGGAATCAGCAGGAGGCAGGGGCCCTCCAGCTGGCGCGTTCGACTGGCGTCTTTAAACTCGACGCGTCCGGAAAGAACCAGGAATACCTGCAACAGCCGGGCGTGAATGTGGGGTTGTATGATCCAGTCGAACGTACGGCTGCGCGTTTCGATCAGTTCCGAGAACAGGTATTCGCCGTCGGCACCGGTCATTGTTTCTCCGTAAAGTCCGTCGTACTGAGTAATGCGCATGGAAAAGCGTTTTGGCCTAAAGATGGCTATAAATACCTACATTGACCAGGAGCAGGCTAGTCCGGTGCCTGCCCGGTCCATCGGATCTGCATGTTCGATTTATGTCTGAAAAAAGCCGAAACGTATCCTGATGACCCGCCCTGTCGCCAGCAACTTTGCCAGCTGTGCCAGTCATTATTTTGATGTATTCTTTCTCTCATAATCTTATGTACGTGACCCCCTTTGCCCAATCAGTAAAATGGATGCGTAATTTGGTCCGGCTGGCCTGCCTGATGGGTTGGGCGGGTGTATTGCTGGCTCAACCGCCGGGCATGCCGCGCGGAGGACCTATGGGCAAACCCAACACCCAATCCATTAGTCGGAAATGGCTCAATGTGCCTTATGCAGCCCAATCACCCGCTCAACAGCTGGATATTTACCTGCCCGAAACCGGCGCAGGGCCCTTTCCGGTTATTGTTGCTATTCACGGGGGAGCGTTCAAAATGGGCGATAAAGCCGATGGACAGCTTACGCCCATGCTGGAAGGGCTCAAACGAGGCTATGCGGTGGTCAGTATCAACTACCGGCTGAGTGGAGAAGCCATCTTCCCGGCGCAGATTCAGGACGTAAAAAGAGCCATACGCTTCGTTCGGGCCAACGCCAGAACCTACAAACTGAACCCCAACAAGCTGGCTACCTGGGGCGGCTCGGCAGGCGGTCACCTGGCAGCTATGGCCGGAACAACCGGCACCCTCACGGACTTCGACGATCCGAGCGACCCGAACGTGGGTCAGCCTGCGCGGGTTCAGGCCGTTGTCGACTGGTTTGGCCCGATCCAGTTTGATCAGATGGACGCTCAGTTCAGAGCCAGCGGCAAAGGTCGTCCTGACCATGACGCGGCCAACTCACCCGAGTCGGCGCTGATTGGCAAACCCATCCAGGAAGCTCATGATCTGGTCAAACGAGCCAGTCCCGCTACCTACATCAGCCCGGCATCCCCGCCCTTCTTTATTGAGCACGGCACCGAAGATCCGCTGGTGCCGACTGAGCAGTCGAAACTACTGGCAGCTGCGCTTCAGGACGTACTCGGCCCAGCCAGCGTATCGCTTACCCTGCTTGAGGGAGCGGGGCACGGTGGTCCTCAGTTCAATACGCCGGAGAACCTGGCGAAGGTATTTGCGTTCCTTGACAAACACCTTAAGTAGTTTTCCGGGTTTGGTGCTATTTTGAGCAGAATCGTCACTTAAACATCCATGAAATCAAAAAACCTTGTTAGTCTGTCGGTTGCGGCCGTCTTTGCAGTCCTTTCCGTAACGGGTCTACTCATCTATCTGGGCCAGGGTAACCATACCATCGACCATACCCACGCCTGGTTTGGCGTTTTGTTTTTCGGTGCGGCCGTCTTTCACATTATCAACAACTGGTCGTCGATCAAAGGGTATTCGGTCAGCCGGCGCACTAATAGCGTTCAGCGCGAACTGATTATTCCGAGCCTGATTACGGTTGTGTTCGTGGTCGGTATCGCGGCCGACTGGCCGGTGTTCAAAGACCTGGCCAACGCGGGAAAGAAAGCGTTCGGACGGGGTAAACCCAAAAAAGAGGCTCTGTCGCAAACCGCCGTCGACTCTATTGCCCGACGCCTGATTGCCGATCATGACAAGGTCGACGCACAAAGCATCCGGTTCGATACGACGGCCGTACTGGGCGAGAACGTCATTGTGGCGCAGGGCACAGCCTCACACGCCAAACCGGACACCACCACCTTCCGTTTCACCGACGTTCTCTCGCTGGAGGGCAACCAATGGAAGGTCGTGGCCGGCCAAACCGGCCCCCGTTAATATCGTTCGGTAACCGGACTTATCGTTGGCGAAACGATTTCGTATAAATGCCCCGCCCTGCCAGTGGATTTATTCCTGGCAGGGCGGGGCATTCGATTCCCCCCGTCAGGGGTAAACCCACTGACGGGGGGCGGTCTGCCAGTGGGTTTACCCCTGGCAGTACCATCCAGTTTGATCAGGTGTTTCCAAAGGACCCCGTCAGGGGTAAACCCCCTGACGGGGTCCTTTGGAAACATGAGTCATCCCGAATTTTGAGTGATGGCAAAGACTACCATCAAGGCATTCGAGATAGCTACCCGTAACCGATAAATCGGCACTGAAGCAGTTCGGTGCCGATTGCCGGTTCTGGGTACCCAG
>NZ_SBLB01000005.1 GCF_004138325.1 Spirosoma sordidisoli
CAGGTTGCTTACGCGTTACGCACCCGTTTGCCGCTGGTCTTGCGACCCGCTCGACTTGCATGTATTAGGCCTGCCGCTAGCGTTCATCCTGAGCCAGGATCAAACTCTCCATCGTAAATAATTGTGTACCTGATAAATCAGATACGTTGTCATTAGCCTTATTTGGTGCTAACCTATTGATATCAATACGTCAAAGAACTGTCTCACATCCCTTTCGGGGGTGATTGAGGCCAACCGTTGTCGGCCTTCCTTATTGATTTGGGACTGCAAAGGTAGCAGTTTGATTTGCGTTACGCAAGACCTGCTTCAAACTTTTTTCTGTTTTTTTTCAGCTCTCCAGAAACGGATACCCGAAGTGCCTGGGACTCACGTAGGTTTCCTTAATCGTGCGTGCCGATACCCATCGAAATAAATTTAAAGCTGATCCGGCTTTGTCATTTGTTCCTGATGCGCGGGCTCCTCCGAAAGGTTGTTGACCCACTACCGCTCCTGTTGGCTTGTCGTTGATATAAAAGTTACCTGCTGCGTTTTGCAGCGCCTGGGCGACCCGCTCAACCACGTATTTGTCTTTAGCGAAAATAGATCCGGTCAACGCGTAAGGTGAGGTACGATCAACGAGCTTGACGATTTCATCGAAGTCAGCCGGTTCATACACATATATGGATAGTACGGGACCGAATATTTCCTCGCACATGGTTCGGTAATTCGGGTCATCGACACGCAATACAGTTGGCTCTATGAAATAACCTATTGAATCATCATACGTGCCACCTGCTACTACAGACACCTGGGCGTTTTGCTTTGCTTCTTCGATATAGGCTGTAATCTTCCTGAAAGACCGCTCGTCGATCACGGCGTTGATGAAGTTGCCGAAATCTTCTGTACCGCCCATCTTCATCTCCCCTAGAAACGATTTAATTTTCGCTTCAACTGCTGGCCAGAGTGAAGACGGAATGTAAGCTCTGGAGGCTGCTGAACATTTTTGTCCCTGATACTCGAAAGCACCCCTGACCAGCCCCGTGGCTACCTCATCGACATGAGCCGACTCATGTACCAGTACAAAATCTTTTCCGCCTGTTTCGCCCACTATGCGCGGGTATGATTTGTATTTACTGATGTTCTCACCAATCGTCTTCCAGATTTGCTGAAACACGGCGGTGCTTCCCGTGAAATGGATACCGGCAAAGTCAGGGTGGCTGAAAATGATCTCTCCGGCTACAGGTCCATCTACGTAAATCAGGTTGATCACCCCTGCAGGCAGACCGGCTTCTTCCAGCACTTCCATGATCACTTTTGCCGATAGCACCTGTGTGTAGGCTGGTTTCCACACTACCGTATTGCCCATCAAGGCTGCCGAAGTGGGTAGGTTGCCAGCGATGGCGGTGAAATTAAAGGGAGTCAGTGCAAAGACAAACCCTTCTAACGGACGGTACTCGAGCCTGTTCCAGACACCAGCTGATGAGTTTGGCTGCTGCCGGTAAATTCCTTCAGCATAGTGCACGTTAAACCGCAGAAAGTCAATCAATTCACAGGCTGAATCTATTTCTGCCTGGTACGCGTTTTTCGATTGACCAAGCATGGTGGCAGCATTGATGCGAGCCCGGTATGGCCCGGCAATTAGCTCCGCTGCTTTTAAGAAGATACTGGACCGCTGTTCCCAACTCAGGTTCGCCCAGGCCTCTTTGGCCGTTAACGCTGCCTCGATGGCCTGATGCACATGTTCGGCATCACCTTCGTGAAAATAGCCCAGCGTATGCTTATGGTCATGGGGCGGAGCAACCCGTATCGTACGGTTTGTACGAACCTCCTGCCCGCCTATATACATGGGAATATCCGTTTCCTGAGCGCGGAAGTCGGCAATCGCCTGTATTACCGCGTTCCGCTCGGGCGATCCCGGACGATATTCTTTTACCGGCTCATTTGTCGGCATTGGCACATTTGACTGTCCGAAAGACATATGTATGCATGAGTTCTGGTAGACGTGTTGAACACAAAAAATAGGTCTACCGGTTTGTTTTGAAGCGTTTTACAGGTTGCAAAACTACAAAAACCCAAACTTATCCACAACGAACGCCAGTTTTCCACATTTCAAGTTCACCTTCTCCTTTCATTGAACTGATTTACCGTACTTTGTCTTTCGGTATCCTTATTTCGTATGCGTTTCTACAGCACCAATAGTCCACAGGTTACTGTGACAGCCGAACAGGCTCTTTTCAACAGCATGCCCGCTGATCGGGGGCTGTATATGCCAACTCCCCTGCCTGTTCTGGGTAAATCGTTTTTTGATACTATAGCCGGAGAGTCGTTAGCCGACATTGGTTTTGCCCTCAGCAAAGCCCTTTTCGGCGACGAAATCAGTAAGGCTGACCTGGAAGAGTTAACTCATAAAGCGTTCCCGTTCGAGACTCCTGTAGTTGACCTGGAGCCCGGTAAAGTATCCGTGCTTGAGCTTTTTCATGGTCCTTCCCTGGCCTTCAAAGATGTTGGTGCCCGCTATATGGCGGCTTTGATGTCTTATTATTCCGATCGGAACGAGCAGGAAGTGAATATTCTCGTGGCCACCTCTGGTGACACTGGTGGCGCCGTCGCGATGGGCTTTCACAATGTTCCTGGTGTTCGGGTGTCTATACTGTACCCGAGCGGACGCGTTAGTGATTTGCAGGAAAAACAGTTGACTACTCTGGGCGGTAATATTCAGGCTTTTGAAGTAGATGGTTCGTTTGACGATTGCCAGGCTATCGTCAAACAAGCGTTTGTGGACGCCGAGCTCAATGCAAGCCTTTCGTTGTCGTCGGCTAATTCTATCAATATATTTAGATTAATACCCCAGGGCTTTTATTACGTTAGTGCGTATGGCCAGGTGTGCAAGTCCAACAAATCAATCATTTTTTCTACGCCCAGTGGCAACTTTGGGAATCTTAGCGCCGGTGCTATGGTGCAACAGATGGGCTTGCCCGTCGACCATTTCGTTGCGGCAACCAACCTAAACCATATCGTACCGACCTACCTCAAAACCGGAGCCTACAGCCCCAAACCATCGGTAGCTACGCTATCGAACGCCATGGATGTGGGAAACCCCAGTAACTTCCCCCGCTTGGCTCATTTATATGGGGATAACTACGACCGGTTTGTGGATAACGTATCCGGTTACTTCTACGATGACGCAGAGACCCAGGCCGGTATGAAACGAATCGACGATACATATGGCTATGTGGCTTGCCCACACACAGCGATCGGCATTATGGGCCTTGAGGCTTACCTGGCAGATTCGAAAAAAGACGTTTACGGCATTGCGCTGGCAACGGCTCATCCCGCAAAATTTAAGCCTCTTGTCGAGGAAGTACTGGGTAAGTCAGTAGAAGTACCCGACCGTCTGGCAGTTCTGGCTGACCGCCCTAAGCAGAGCATCCGCATCCCGGCCGAATACGACGCCTTCAAAGAGTCGCTTCTTCAAACCTACTAGTTGATCACATCGCCACGCAGTAGCCGGAATCGTTTACGGGAGTCTGCTCCGTAGATGCTTCCGGGATACTGAGTCAGCAGCTTCTGGTATGCTTCCATAGCGGCCTGCTTGTCTTTCAGCCGCTCTTCGTAGATTTTTCCCTGGGTATACAAGGCGTCATCACCAAGAATATCCGTCGAAAACGAAGCGGTTATTTTCTTCAGATCGTCCAGTGCTTCGGTATGTTTACCCTGTTTCAGATAGGTATTGGCACGGAGCCAGAGTACTTCATCGGCCAGGCTGTGTTGTTCATATTTTTTCCACATCTGGTTGAGTTTATCCACAGCTTCGTCGGTTTTGTTCTGGAACAATAACAAGTCCACAGCGGCATACTCACGCATGGCGGCTTCTGTGCTATCCATACCCGTGTTATCCACAATCAACAGGCTAAGTTGTTCTGCGTCATTGGCTATCTCGCGGGATGTGGCCAGTTTCAACACGTCCAGAATATCTTTCGATACGGCAAAATCACCTTTGTAATAGTGTAGCTTGGCATTTTTAAGCTTGGCTTCGTACCCGAGCAGTTCTTCTTTCTGCGACTTCTCCACCTGCGAGTATAATAAGGTAGACTCCCAGGGTTCTCCTTTCAGCAAATAAATATCGCCCTTGTCCAGCTTGCACTTATCCACAAAATTCCGGTCAGTTTTCCCCAAATCGATAGCCAGGTCAAGCACTGTCAGGGCAGTGTCTTTACTGTCCAGGTAGTTTCCGTACAGGTTGGCGGTGCTTCGCAGGGCTTCGAGCGTTTTTACATTGGTGCCGATTTCCTGGAGCATCCGCTGGTAGTCGCCAATCAGCTTTCGAATTTCAGCTTTATCGATCGGGTATGTATTTTTCACCTGCTCTTCGCGGGCGTTGATCACCAATCGACGGGCAAACGGGTAGAGCTGCCCCTGTGGATAGGTCTGGGTGATGTACTCAAACGCATCGGCCGCTGATTTATATTCTTTATTATTCAGCGCCAGCATTCCCAGATCATAAACCCGGCTACCGTTCAGCTTCATTCGTTTATCGGTAGCTTTTTCCTGAAGCAGAGCCCGACTGAATTTCTGTTTCTGGACAAAGTACCAGATCAAAAGTTCGTTATAGGCCAGTTCGTTGGGTTCCTGCTGAATCCGGCTGTAGAGCGCTTTTTCTATGGTTGGCTCTTCTTTGGTGTTCAGGTAGGGCTGCAAAGCCGCCAGCACCATTTCTTTCTTCTCGGGCTGTTTGCTGGTCGTAATAATTTCCTCTACGGTTTTTTCGGTTTGCCCCGTTGCCCGGTAAAGGGCTATAAGTTCTTCGCTGTATGCCGTTGGGTCTTTGCTGACCTCCCGGGCCGTTTCGAGCGAACGAAGCGCCCAGCGGGTCTCTCCGGCCTCTGAGAAGGCAGTTGCCAGTTTTTCCAGCTTGATAGTTGACCCTTTGCTTGATTGGAGGGCCGCGGTGTATTGTTTGGCGGCCTGTACCGTGTCGCCCTGCTGGGCGGCCGCTTGGCCGATCAGCAGATCGTAGTAAGACCGGTTAGCTTCATCGCTTCGCTGTTGCTTACGCATGAACTTCAGTGCTTCATCTGCTTTGTTGCTTTTCTGCAGGCTGTACACATAACGCGACAGGCGAGACCAGCTCACATCATTCTTCAACAGCTTGCCATACTCGTTGGCCGCTTTCTCGAACTCGCCGGCTTTGAAGTACTCATCAGCTAGCGTGCCTCCCCCCTGTCCTTTAGCCACGCACACAGCCAGCAGCCAAATCAGCACAACAACGTTAGACCTTATTAACATTTTATATAAAAAGTCTTTTTAAGAAAACGTTATTACTCTTATTAAGGGTGTTGATAAGTGTATAAATAATTTGTCCACTTACCGCCCGTTCCGGTGTGGATAAGAAAGATAGGTAATCCACCTATCACTTTTCAGTTATCAACATTAAATCCATTGATTAATAAGTAAATAACATTTTATCCACAAAATGTTTGAAATCCCTTTGTGAATTTGTGCATAATTCTTATGCACAGGATAGAGTGAGGAAAAGATGAGTCATAGGTGGTAGATATGTTGCCGTATTTCCACATTTGCAGCCGCCCAATTTTCTAATGTGAATTACTAGTTAAGTAGTCCACACGGCTTCAGTTCCTTATCAACCCATTTCCCACATATCGGGTGGAGTTATGCACACAGATATGCACAGAAAAGTTTCACTTTTTTAATTTAGAATAGACCTGTTTTCCACCCCCGTGGATAGACCAGCTTGTGATGACCCTACCAACAACTATTATGCCTTTTTGAATACGTATATCTGACTAGACGAGTGACCCTTCTGTCCTCCCTTTATATTGGAGGCAAGGCCAATCCGTAGACTCTCCACAAAATTTGTCTGGCCGCTTCTATACCGGCTGCTCAACATGGCAATGTAAAAGGCATCGAAGACCATAGGGCGTTTATCAGCCAGTTTAAATCCGTGCTTGTCGAATAGCTTCTCTATAGTATCGGGTGTGAAATGGTACAAATGTCGGGGTACATCATAGGCAGCCCAGTATTGCTTATAATAATTGGCGTCATAGGAGTCGCTGTTCGGTACAGCGATAAGTAATGTACCGTTGGGTGCCAGTCGGGAATGGATCTGCTCTATTGTCTCGTTTAACGTGGGTACATGTTCGAGGACATGCCACATCGTAATCATGTCTACCTGCTCCTGGTCGATTGCCGTCAGGTCGGGCTGGATGGAAATTTTTGTTTTCTGGCTGGCTATAGCGCGTGCATCCGGGTCGGGCTCCACCCCTTTAATCGCCCAGCCTGCCTGTTGACTCACCTCCAGAAAAGCACCCGTACCACAACCGATGTCCAGCAGTTTTCCGGTACCTCCAGTCAATGTTGTGATCAGTTGAAGCTTTTGTTTTAACGTAATTGTTCGGACAAAGCGATATACCGAATTAATCAAACCTCCTCCCTGATCATTATGGGACACGTACTGATCCGATTTATAATAGGCTCCGATCGATTGCTGATCCGGGCGCGGGCTTGTAAAGCGGAAATTACACGACTGGCACTGCTGAATGGTAAACTCCTGCTGGCTTACCAGATAATCTTTACAAACCAGAAAAGGCTCAAACTGAGAATTGCCACAGATGGGGCAGGTAGTTACAGTCTCCAAAATGATGAACAGAAAATAGTAGATACAATAAGGCTCCGAATATATGATATACCCGGAGCCTCTGGTTATTATCGGCCCATATAGACCAGTAATATAGATACATCGGATGGACTCACTCCGCTGATGCGCGATGCCTGTCCAATAGTAGATGGCCGTAAACGCTTCAATTTTTCCTTTCCTTCAAACGACAGCGCTTTTAGCTGATCGTAGTCGAAAGCAGGGTTGATTGACAGATTTTCCCATTTATCGAGTTTCTCGGCATTCTGTTTTTCCCGGCTCAGGTAATCCTCATACTTAATCTCGATGACGGTCTGTTCCAGCGACTCCTCCCCTACCCCGGGCAGGTCGGGGATTTGAGAAAACAAGGAAATAACATCTTCCTGCTCAATTTCGGGGCGCTTTAGTAAGGTGTACAGGCTACTTTTTTCCCGCAGGGGTGAGCTGCCTTTCGTCTCCAGCCAATCATTTATGTCTTCAGGTTTAAGCTTTACTTTACGTATGGCTTCTGTGAGCGTAGCTACCTCCGTCCGTTTGGCAACCATCGAGTCATAACGATCCTGCGAGGCCAGTCCGATCGCATATCCTTTTTCAGTCAGGCGAATGTCGGCGTTATCCTGCCGAAGCAGCGTTCGGTACTCGGCCCGTGATGTAAACATACGATATGGTTCTTCCGTCCCCTTCGTAATCAGGTCATCGATCAGCACCCCGATATATCCTTCAGAGCGTTTGATGGTAAATTCGGCTTCTTCGTGCGCATTTCTATGTGCATTTATGCCTGCCATAAGGCCCTGACAAGCCGCTTCTTCGTAGCCTGTTGTCCCATTAATCTGGCCGGCGAAAAAGAGGTTTTGGACAAGCCGCGTTTCGAGCGTTGGCTTTAATTGTGTCGGCGGAAAGTAGTCGTATTCAACAGCGTAGCCTGGCCTGAACATGCGCACGTTTTCAAAACCCGGAATTTTTCGCAGGGCATCATACTGTACTGTTTCCGGTAATGATGTCGAGAATCCATTCACGTACACCTCCACAGTATCCCAGCCTTCCGGTTCTACGAAAATCTGATGCCGATCTTTATCAGCAAACCGGTTGATTTTGTCTTCTATGGAGGGGCAATAGCGGGGGCCTAGTCCTTTGATCCGACCGGTGAACATAGGCGATTTTTCAAAGCCTGTTTTCAATTCGTCATGCACATCCTGATTCGTGTACGTGATCCAGCAGCTTCGTTGCGTGGTTAATGCGGGCGTTGACGTATAGGAAAATTTGCCTGGCTTTTCATCGCCAAGTTGTTCTTCCATCAAATCATAATTCAGGCTTCTGCCGTCGACCCGGGGTGGTGTTCCGGTTTTCATTCGACCCGCTTCGAAGCCCAGTTGAGTCAATTGCTCCGTAAGCCCGGTTGCTGAACGTTCAGCTGTTCTGCCTCCACCGAACACTTTCTCGCCAATGAACATCCGTCCATTCAGGAATGTACCGTTTGTCAGAACCACCGATTTGGCCGTAAATTCGACGCCCAGTCCAGTTTTTACGCCTACAATTCGGTTGTCTTTGACAAGAACTTCATTCACCATGTCTTGCCAAAAATCAATATTTGTATTGCTTTCGAGCGTTTTTCGCCACTCCCAGGCAAACATATTCCGATCGCTCTGGCAGCGTGGACTCCACATAGCGGGGCCTTTTGAGCGATTCAGCATTCTGAACTGAATCATGCTTTTGTCGCTGATGATGCCCGACATACCACCGAGCGCATCCACTTCGCGCACAATTTGCCCTTTGGCAACTCCGCCCATGGCCGGATTGCAGGACATTTGAGCGATGGTCTGCATATTCATAGTGATCAGCAACACACGTGAACCCATCGTAGCCGCAGCATGTGCTGCTTCACAACCGGCATGTCCAGCGCCCACAACTATAACATCGTACGAAGCGTGCATTCTTTATTAGATTTTAAAAAATGTTTCACGTGGAAACTTTTCACAAAATTGACTGGTGCCCAATTTTTACACCAAAATTATACGGATGAGTGGGTAACAAAAAACCGTACCTGTTTGTGCCACAGGTACGGTTGAATATAATTGGTTGAAAATTTACTTATTAACTCGTTGCAGATACTGGTTTGCTTCTTTCTTGTAAAAGAGATTATAATTAGGAGAAACCGAACGCAACACTTCTACCTGCTTCGCTTTCGTCTGTAATGAGGTAGTATCGAAGAAAGACGGTGTACTTTTTTTAGTTGATTTTGCCGTTTCTGCCTGACGTTTCGGGTCTTCTTCCTGCTGTTTCAGCGCTTTTTCGGACTCAAGCAAACGGGTCATTATTTCGTTCTGACGGTTAATGGTATTCTGATTGATCCGTTTATTAACCAGATCTGTTTCAGTTTCATCCATTTTCTCCATCAACTCATTAACCTGTTTTTGCTGTTGTTTACCAACTTCAGTTCCTTTTGCGTTCTCCTCCATTTTTTTCAACATACTCCGAATAATGGCCTGCTGAGCGGCCATTCTCGATAACTCTTCAGAGAGTCCCCTACCCGACTGACCGCCTTTCTGGAGTTGTTTCATCTGGTCATTGAGCTTTCGCTGCATCTCGCTCATACCTTCACCGTCTTTCGGGTTTTTGCCTTTTTTACCACCCGAACCTGACCCAGGCATGGCCATGGCGTTCATCTGCTGCTGCATGTTTTTCAACACATCGCTGAGCATCAACGCCAGATTGTTGATAGACGTCATCGCAAACTGCTGTTTAGAAGCGGCCATACTTAACCGGCGTTCCTTCAGTTGCTGCGTGCTTTCGTCCATATAAAATTTCATGTTGGTCAGCTCTCGCGTAACAAACGACTGAATTTGGACAACCCGACTAGCCAGCGCGTTAAGGCTATCTTCAATGATTTTGGCATCGTCCTGCAGCTTCAGTTGTTCCTGAGATAGCTTGGTAACGCGAGGGTCCTGTAAGCTCATTCCCTTGAAATCTTTCATCACCCGCTCCTGACCGAAAGAGAGCGTGATGAGGTTTTCGAGGATGTTACGCAGGTCGTCCATGTTCTCCTGAAGCTGTTCCATCTCAGCCGATTCCATCGACTCTTTCATGTTCTTGCTCATGGAACGCATAGACTTAGCCGCCTTACTTTTTGATGAAGCCGACTTCTTGCCCTGATTCTGTTTCATCTGTTTCATCGCTTCTTCCAAGGCTTTTTCAATCTCTTTCTGCTCCTGTTCAGACATCTCAGGCTTAGTAAGCTCATCTTTTTCGGCCTGTTTCTGAATCTCTTTCAGTTGCTCTTCCGTGTTTTTGAAGTCCTCCTGCGACTTCTCCAACTCCTTCTGCTGCTCCTGCGTGGTTTCGTCTTTCTTCGCGTCTTCCTGGGCCTGCTTCTCTAGTTGCTCGGCTTGTTTCTCCAGATTTTCGGCTACGTTGTTGACTTTCTGTTCGAGCTGCATCTGCTTGAACAGCTTCAACGCTCGGTCCAGATCACGCTCCATGTTCCGCTCTTTTCGGCTTAACCGGTCGAGTAGTTCAGACGCTTTCTCGTCCTGTTTGCGCTCGAGCAGTTGCTTGAGCTGTTCATAAAGTTGCTTCGATTCCGGGTCGAGCAACTCATTAAATAGCTTCTGAAGTTGGTCTAATTTTTCCTGAACAGCTTCATTTTTTTCGGCGAATCGCTGCTGGGTTTCATTCGTTTTCTGGAACTGCTCCTGTAATTTCTGAACTTCCCGCAGCAACTCTTCCCGCTTTTGGAGTACATCCTGGAGTTGCTTTTTATCCTGAAAATCAGACGATTTTTTAGTGCGCATTCGCTCTTCCATCTGGCTCAGCTCTTTCTTGATAGCCTGGGTTTTGCTGAGCGCGTTGTTGATATCAGACTCGGTTTTCTCGGCCGATTTGTCAACCTGCTTCTGAATCTCAGCCTGCGATGGAATAACAAAATTCAGCTGATTGGAACGGCTTGATTTAGGACCGTTTACGCCATCATTATCCCATACCTGAACAAAGTACTCCAGTCGGTCTTCCTGTCCCAGTTTTAAGCTGTCTAGAGACCAGTTGTAGACAAAGTTCTGCGAAGTGGTGGACCGATTGATCGGGATGTCTTTGGTGTACGTAGGCGACGTTTTATCGCCACGTTTGATGGTGTAGTTCAGCTTCAGTTTCGAGAATCCGTAATCGTCTGAAACCAACCCGGACAGAGCAATGTAATTGTAGGTTACCGTGTCCTGAATCCGGTCGACGGAGATTTGAGGGAAGCGGTCCGGGATTACCTGTACGTTATACTGGATTGACGAAGGGGTCGAAATCTGACTGTTTCGTAAGGAAACGGTGTAGACCGTATTCTGCATCAGCCGCCGGTTGACGACAAAGGTATTTTCGTCGATTAGACGGGTCGGTATCGGTTGTTTATCAGTGTTAAACCGTAACTGTAGCGAGTCAGTATGGTCAGCGATAAACTTCCAGTTGACTACCGTCCCCTGCGGAACGAGCAGGTTTCCTACATTGGCGAGCTGTTCGCTAGGCTTGTTCAGATAAGCCGGATAATCAAGCTTTACATTAAACGACAACACAGCCGGCCGATCTACCAGGGCAACCGTATAAGCCGAAGAATTGTAGCCAGCGGCTTCCAGATGAAAGTCAAGATCACGTTGGAGGTTATCGAAGGTATAGGTAAACCGGTCGCCCGACTGGTCGAGCTTGAAGCGGGTGCCGTTCGCCACTACGTAAACAGCCTGGGGAATGGCGCTGCCGGTAAGTTTGACAGATAACGGAAAATCTTCATTACGGAAGGCTTTCAGCGATTTGTTTTCGACGACAAACTGGAACGGAGCCTCTTCGACAAACTCTTTATTATAGTTGACCAGCCGGGTCGATGACTTCGTAAAGAAAGCCGGATTCACAATCAGAATCAGCAGAATCAACGCCAGTGGCGGAATGGCATATTTCAGAAACTGCCGGTTACGACTGATCTGAATGGCATTCGCAAAACGGTTTATCAGCAGCTGTTGAGAACGCTGGTTCAGGCTGGCCTGCAGAAGATCACTCTGGTCGGACGAGATTCGCTGAAGCTGCAGCGTGTTCAGCAACTTATCCCCTACCTCCGGAAAAAAGGTGCCGATCTGCCGGGCGGCTTCGTCGTTGCTGAGCGGTTTGTTAAGTCCATAAAGGCTCATCAAAGGCCGCACAATCAGTAGGTACAGACTGACCAAAGCCATCAGGATGAAGCCGAAGAACAAGGCGCCCCGACCCACGGAGTTGAACCGGCCAATGAACTCGGCGGTGTTGATCAGAAGGTAGCCACTCCCTATCAGCGCTACGAAGAGTAAACTCCCCTTAACCAGCTGATTCAGAAAATAGCGTTTCTTGTACTCATCAATGCGCTGAATCAGCGTGGTGTAAGCGTTTATCGATTGCATATGAATACATGTTGAGTCGTTATACCAGCGCTGACTGGAAGTATTCAATAACGTGTTCCTTTAAAAACGTTTCCTGGGTCAACAAGTCGCCGGGGGGAACGGGCTTGGCCAGGATCCACTGGGGCCAGCCATCTTTGTCCAGCCCGTCAAACGTATAGTATCCAGACTGGCTTAGCACTTTACAAACCGCAATGTGCATCAGGTCTTGTTTGGCTTCCTTGGAGAAACGAATAGGGCCTTTTCCCAACTCCTGTACGCCGATCAGAAATAACACCGCATTCAGGTCTGCAGGCCGTTTGCCAACGAGTTGCTGCAGCTGATCGAGCAAGCCTTCCCACTGCTTATCTACATCTTTTTCATTCACGGGACTTGCCTGTTTATTGTTCTCTCTAAATTACACTATTTTTAGCTAACTAACGAACAGTCACTGTGTTTAGGTTTATTCGCATAGCCCTTTCCGACTTCGCCGACCTGCTTTTTCCAACCCTGTGTCTGGGCTGTACGCGATCGTTGACGGCCAACGAAAAAATCCTTTGCACGCGCTGCCGGATCAACCTGCCGGAGACGGGGCAACACCGCCGGGCCGACGATGATCACATCCTGAATAAGTTTGCCGGTAAAGTGCCTATCCAGTTCGTGGCCTCTTACCTGCACTTCTCTAAGGGTGGAATCGTGCAAAAACTAATCCATCGTATCAAATACAAAGGCCAAAAAGAAGCGGCCCGAGAAATGGCGCTCTGGTACGGTGATTTGCTGAAACGGGAAGGAAGTAAGCTGCCCGAACTCGACCTGCTGATCAGCGTGCCGATGTCAAAAGCGCGGTTGCAACAGCGGGGGTTCAACCAGGCCGAATGGATTGCCGCCGGCCTCTCCGAAGCGCTGGCTGTACCGATGCAGGCGGATATACTGGTCAGGAAACGGTTCCGTAGCTCGCAAACCCGAAAGAACCGGATCGAACGATGGGAGAATGTGAAAAACGAATTTGTTGTTCGGCAGGCCGACGTCATTCAGGGGCTTCGGGTGGCACTTGTCGACGATGTGCTGACTACGGGGGCCACGCTGGAGGCCTGCGCCGTTGCGTTGCTACAGGCGGGTTGTTCGTCGGTTAGTGTGCTAACGCTGGCGGCTACACGCTAACAAAAAAAGCGGCTACCCCGCTGGAGTAGCCGCTTCCGGAATGTGATGCGGGTGGCTTATTTGTTACGACCAACGCCGATCATGGCGCAGCGGAAACCAATCATAGCCGTGGCTGAATCCTGATCCAGGAACCGGCGCGTACCAGGCGAGAGCCAGTACGCTACGTCGTTCCAGGAGCCGCCTTTGTAAACCCGAAGCTTATCATCGATCAGGCTGTTGTTGCCTTTTCTGTCGTAGTTTTTAGCGTCGTCGAGGTACCCGTTCCGCCGGATGGGGTTCAGGTCATTTACGTCTTCGTACGACAGTGGGCGGTATACGTCATACACCCACTCGTTAACGTTACCGGCCATGTTATACAGACCAAAATCGTTGGCTGGATACGCATAGATCTCGGCGGTGATGATGGCGCCATCGTTTGAACGACCGGCAATACCAGCGTAGTCACCCCGACCGCGTTTGAAGTTAGCCAGCATCTGACCCTGTTTACGACCTTTCTTGGGGTTCCGCACCGACGAACCGTCCCAGGGGTAAATACGCTGGTTGATCTGGTTCTCGTCCATATACTGGGTGCCGATGAGCGCTTTGGCGGCATATTCCCACTCGGCCTCTGTTGGCAGCCGGTAATCGGGCAGGATCATGCCACTTTCCAGACTTGGTTTGGTCGGAGCAGCTGAGGTTGCTTCGGCCAGAGCGGGTTCGGCGGCTTCTTTCTTCGATTTACGCTTGAGCGAGAAGCCACCCCCTTTTTTCTTTTTATCACCACCGCCTTTGGCTAACTCATTGTTCACCGCGTCGGTCCGCCACCGGGCGTAGTCACTGGCCTGAACCCAGGAAACACCAACGACCGGGTAGTATCGGAAAGCCGGGTAGCGCAGGTACTGGGTAACGTACGAGTCGTTAAACGAAAGCGGATTGGCCCAGACCGTTGTATCTGGCAAGGCAGCCCGTACTACTTCTTCTGACGAGTCGCGCGAGATGGCGTTCAGGTACTCGAGGTAGTGAACGTTGGCAATCTCGGTTTCATCCATATAAAACGACTGGATCGATACCGTACGCTCGCGGTTATCGCGCGTGTTCATCACGTCTTCTTCCAGCGCCCCCATCGTGAACCGGCCGCCTTCAATGAAGACGAGGTTCGGGCCTGCTTTCTGTCCCGCAAATTTCTTTACCTGGAAGCCATCCTTCTGGTTGTAAGCAATTCCTGTCGCCGTACTTTTCTTGCCGGGTTGTACGCTGGTCGGATGCTTGGACTTACAGGATGCCAGTGCCGCCGTTGCCAGTAGCACGTAAGCCACTCGTTGCAGGTGATACTTCTGAATCATTGCTGTATTTTGTGTAAAACGTAGATACAAAGTTGGGTATTAAATCGACATTGCCCCTAAAATTTCATCCAGCTGTTCGACCGAGTGAACGTCCGTATGGGTAAAAATAGGGCGGCCTTTTGACTCCTTTAGGGAACATTGGGCTGGGTTTCGCTTGATGTAGTCAATTACCTTGCCAAATTGGTCGCCGGTAAAGAAGGCATCATTCCCGTTAGAAACGAAGTATCCTTTCAGAATAGTATTCTTAAGCGTCAGTTTTTCAAGGTACAAGCGCTCGGCTTTCCACCGTACGTTCACCATCTTGATCAGGTTCTCGACTTCTTCAGGTAATGGCCCAAACCGATCGAGTATTTCCTGACGGAACGCCAGGAGTTCATCCGGGTTCTGAAGAGTATCCAGCCGGGTGTACAACGCAAGCCGCTCCGATATGTTTTGAACGTACCGTTCGGGTATAACGACGGTCAGGTCGGTTTCTATGACGGTGTCGGGCAGGGCCAGCTTGAAGTCGCCGGGTTTGGTCTCGAACAGGTCCCGGAATTCGTTCTCGCGCAGCTCCTGTACGGCTTCGTCCAGTACTTTATGGTACATCTCGAAACCCAGATCGTTTACGAAGCCGCTCTGCTCGGCTCCCAGAAGGTTACCGGCTCCGCGGATGTCGAGATCGCGCATGGCAATCTTGAAGCCTTCGCCCAGATCTGAGAAGTCCTCCAGCGTCTGAAGCCGTTTCCGGGCATCGGCGGTGAGCACCGAAGGAGGTGGAGTCAGCAGATAACAGAACGCTTTCCGGTTGGACCGACCCACGCGACCCCGCATCTGGTGGAGGTCCGATAAGCCGAAGTAATGCGCATTGTTGATCAGAATCGTATTGGCGTTCGATATGTCGAGTCCCGATTCGATGATGTTGGTCGATACGAGCACGTCGTACTCCCCTTCGATGAACCGGGTCATAACCCGCTCCAGTTTGTCGCCTTCCATCTGGCCATGTGCCACGCCGATCCGCGCTTCGGGAACGAGCCGCATGATCAGGTTTCCGATCGACTCAATGTCGTTGACCCTGTTATGGACGAAGAACACCTGCCCGCCCCGCCGGATCTCGTAACTGACCGCATCGCGAATAGTAGCTTCGTTGAAAGCATGTACTTCGGTGGTTACGGGCTGTCGGTTTGGCGGGGGCGTAGCGATGACCGACAGGTCACGGGCGCCCATCAGTGAGAAGTGCAGGGTTCGGGGAATGGGCGTTGCCGTCAGCGTCAGTACGTCGACCTCCACCCGCATTTCCTTGAGCCGGTCTTTGGTTTTTACGCCAAATTTCTGCTCTTCGTCGATAACCAGCAGACCCAGATCCTTGAACTTGATATCCTTGTTAACGATCCGATGGGTGCCGATCAGAATGCCGATCTCGCCTGCGGCTACATCTTTCAGAATCTCCTTCACCTTGGCCGCCGACCGAAAGCGGTTAATGTACTCGATCTTGACGGGGAAGTCGGCCATGCGTTCGCTGAAGGTCTTGAAATGCTGCATCGCCAGGATCGTGGTCGGGACCAGCACGGCTACCTGTTTGTTGTCGGTAACGGCCTTGAATGCCGCCCGAATCGCTATCTCCGTTTTGCCGAAACCCACGTCGCCACAAACGAGCCGGTCCATTGGGTGCGGCCGTTCCATATCGTCTTTAACGTCGTTGGTGGCTTTAGCCTGATCGGGCGTGTCTTCATAGAGGAACGACGATTCCAGTTCGGCCTGCAGGAAACTATCGCGGCTGTAGGCGTATCCCGGCGCGGTCCGGCGTTTGGCGTAGAGGGCAATCAGCTCGCGCGCAATATCCTTGACCTGCTTACGGATGCGGGACTTCTTCTGCTCCCATTCCTGCGAGCCCAGCTTGCTCATGGTCGGTGGAGTGCCCTCACGGCCGCTGTATTTGGCGATCTTGTGCAAACTGTGGATACTGACCAGCAGCATGTCGTTATCGCGGTAAATCAAACGTATGGCCTCCTGTTCGTTTCCTGCGTTGTCGACCTTCTCCAAACCGGCAAACCGACCGATGCCGTGGTCAACGTGAGTTACGTAGTCGCCAGGCTGCAGCGTTTTCAGTTCGCGGAGGGTCAGCGCCTTCGACTTTGAGAATTTGTCCTGCACCCGGTACTTATAATACCGGTCAAAGATCTGGTGGTCGGTGAAGACCGCAATCTTCAGCGCGTCGTCCAGGAAGCCTTCGCGCAGCCCAATGTTCAGCGGTTGAAACTTAACAAACGGATCCAACTCTTCGAATATGGTGCGGAGCCGGTCGAGTTGCTTGAACGACTCAGCCGCGATAACGTTGGTATACCCCTTGGCCTGGTTATCGCCCAGGGTATCGACCAATCGTTTGAAATCTTTGTTGAACGATGGCTGCGGCTTGGAGGGGTACTGCTGCCGGCCTTCGGTTTTGAAGTAAAATTTACGGCCAAATTCAACCGTCCGAAACCGCTTCAGCTCGTTCAGAAACGACCGCCGGGTTTCGAACAGTTCGCCCGGGTCGGACACGATCTGAATGCCGCCACTGCTGGCCACCGTCGACTCAAAACTTTGTTCGGCTTTTTCGTAGCACTTGTCGACGATGTCGAGGGTAAACTCGATGTCTTTAGCCCAAACGGTTGTGGCTGCGGGCAGGAAGTTGAAGAAAGGCTCGCGCGTTTCTTCAACGAGTTTGGTCTGGATGTTCGGGATAATATTGATGAACTCAACGGCCTCGGTTGAGAGCTGCGTTTCGGGGTTAAACTGCCGGATGCTCTCCACCTCGTCGCCAAACAGATCGATGCGATAGGGAAACTCGCTGGCAAACGAGAATACGTCGATGATACCACCCCGTACCGAAAACTGCCCCGCTTCGTAGACAAAATCTGTTTTCTCGAATTCGTAATTCTGAAGCAGTTCAGCAACGAAACTGGTGTCCAGCTTCTCCCCCACCCGAATGGTCAGTGTATTGGCCTGTAACGATCGTTTGTTGATTACTTTTTCAAACAACGCTTCGGGATACGTTACCATCAGCAGCCCATCTTTTGGAGCCGGGTTCAGCTTGTTCAGGACCTCGGCCCGCATCAGTACGTTGGCGTTTTCAATCTCCTCGTACTGGTACGGCTTTTTATACGACATCGGTAACAGGAGCACATCGCGCTCGAGCAGGTTCTGAATGTCGTTGAAAAAGTAAGCCGCTTCGTCGCGATCGGTCAGAATGTACAGGTGATTACCGCCCACCGATCTGAACATAGTGGAGGCCAATACAGCGTCCAGACTACCCGCCATTCCTTTAATTTGAAGACGTTGGGGTTCGCCATCGGGTTTCCGGCCAAACGGTTCGGCCAGCAATTTTATGAAGCTATCGTCGGCGTATAAACCGAGCAATTCGTTAGGTTTCAAACGTACCAGCAGGTTGTATTGTCAAACACGAAAAGCCGCTGGAAGAACGTTCCGGCGGCACGGTAGCATAACAGCACGTTTCGGCGATTTGTTGCAGGCGGAACCTAGTTTAAGTCGGCTATCTTTTTGTAGTCGATCTGCTCTTTTTGCAGCAGTTTCTGAATACGCTCACTGTCCTCAAAAACGACGATGATTTCCTTCTTGTCGTCAATTTCTTCATCATCGACCCACTTCCAATCCTCGGCCGTTGCATCAAGCATATTTAGAACACTGGCCATTTTGGCGGGGTCACGTTCTTTGCTGATAAAGCTATTTGTATCGGTGATGTAGAGCACAATCCGGTCGTCTTCCAGCCAGTGTAAATCGTTCAGCGAATCGCTCAGATCATCGAGGCTGAAACCGAAATCGGGTATCTCCAGTACGTGGGCTATGGCCTCGTAAAACTGTCTCAGGGTAAGCGTTTTTGCTCCATCAATATGGGCGATAAAATCGCTCCCAAAACGGGTCTTTAGGTCGGCTTCTGACTGGCTGATTAGTATGTTCGGACTCATGTAATACTGCTAAAAATAAGGGGTGGTTAGTCTATAGAAACTGTTCCACGTGAAAATTGAAAATCAGCAAGTTATAAACGTATGTAACCAGTTAAACCCTGGTTACTTATGCATATTTGTGTGTAGCGTACCCGCAAAAGTACAATTTTAATGCATAAAAAAACCCTCTTGGCGAGAGGGTTTTTCACGGTTTAGTTCAGCGAAAAAAGCGGGATTCGGGCCGCCACCATGTTATGAAACATGAGCTCGGTAATCATAGGAGTCATGTACTTGACGAGCGGAAATTCGGAGATTGATTCCATCACTTCCAGCTCGGAGTCGGCCTTAAAAATGCACCAGAGTTTTTGGCGATCGACCGAGAGCGAGTAAGACAACAGAAAGCCTCGCTCCATTAATTCTTCTACCTTAAGCCGCTGAGCTGGAATCCGGTTTGTAAACTCTTCATCCATAACAGCCGGGAGGTCAAATTCAACCATATACTGGCTCATAAGCATTGCTGTTAATTGCAAACCGGTTTGTGGGATGGGCCACTTATGCGCCCCCGGTTATAAGCAAATTAACAAAGTTTAGCTCATCTTCGTTGATCGAGTGCGCAAAATTCGGATACAGCCTGGCCGTGACAGACGCCCCCATCTCCGAAAAAACACGTTCGCTTTCGAGCACCCGCTCTTTCGGAACGTGCGAATCGGTATCGCTGCAACCCAGAAAAACGGGCGTATTGCCAAACGATCCTTCGTACTGCCGGGGCGTGCCGTCGGGGCCGATCAGCCCACCGCTCAGACCAAAAATACCTCCGTATTCGGTCGCGTTTCGGGCAACATATTCCAGCATGAGACAAGCCCCCTGGGAGAAGCCAAACCAGTAAATCTGCGGAAGCTTGAAATTGAAATCAGACTGAAGCCGGGCACGCAAACTTGTCAGCACATCGAGCGCCGACGACAGGTAAGGTTCGTTCTCCGACATAGGCCGCAGGAAGGAGTACGGGTACCAGGTGCGGCCGTTAGCCTCGGGCGCAACGAACGCAAAATCATCGGCCTTGATGTACTCCGACAACGACAGTATATCCCGCGCTGAGCCGCCCCGACCGTGTACCATGATCATCACTTTGCTGGCTTCTTCAAGCGGCTTACCAGCCGTCACTATATTATTCGGGTTGTGTATCATAAAGAAACCTGTTTAGGGGCCCGATCACAGCCGCTCATTCGATGAGCGGCTGTGATCGGGGTCTGACATTTACCGGACAACAATGGGGGGCAACGCCTGCTCCAGGGTGGCCCGGCGGGCTTCGTACTGGGCGGGCAGTTTCAGATTTTGACCCAGCTCGGCCAGGGGTTCGTCAACGGTGAAGCCCGGCGGGTTAGTCGCAATCTCGAACAGGATACCGCCCGGCTCGCGGAAGTAAATGCTGTGAAAGTAATTCCGGTCCAGCACCGTAGTCGGCTGAAAACCGGCCCGCATCAACTCATCGCGGATAGCCAGCTGGGTCTCGTCCGTATCGGTCGAGAAGGCTACGTGGTGAACCGAACCGGCACCCTGCAACGCCCTGACATCGCCCGGCGAAACCTGCACGTCGACATAGTTGCCGGGGCCGCCAGTACCGGCTTTGAACCGGAAGCGACCCTGCTCCTCCCCTACCAGCGTATGCTGCATAGTATCGGTCAGCAGTTTGATGGTCCGGTCGGGATTCTGCTCGTTTAGCGTAACGGTATGAAAACCGCGAACGGCGTACTCGGCCGGGATGTGTTTATTGTCCCAGCCCGGGCGTTGGTCTTCGTTGTTGAAAACGAGTTCGATACCCGCTCCGTCGCCATCTTCGAACCGAAGAACGGATTCGGAAAAGCGTTTGTAAGGACCCGCGTACGGAATACTGCGCTCGTTGAGCCGATCCATCCAGTACTGCAGCGAAGCGGTGGGCACCGAAAACGCGGTATACGTCAGCTGACCTACGCCTTTCCGGCCACGGGGCAGACCACCGCCGTAGGGGAAAAACGTCAGAATGGTACCGGGCGATCCGGCTTCGTCCCCGTAATAGAGATGATACACATCAGGCGCATCGAAGTTGACCGTTTTTTTGATCAGCCGCAGGCCCATGATGTCGGTATAAAAATCAACGTTGCGTTGCGTGTCGCCAGCCAGTGTGGTTACGTGGTGCAGGCCATTGATAAGGGTTTCCATAGTGCAAAAAGTTATTTGTGAGCGTCTTTGTTCAATACGTGTAGATGTATTTGATGTATATACATTTAATTTTTAAAATTTGTTCAATAAAAAAAGCCCGACTTGTAAAAGCCGGGCTTCAGATGAAAATCAGTGTGGATTACTCCATGATGAATGGGTAATCTTTCTGAACGTAAACGTCTTTGTAAGCTTCTTCGGCCGGGGGGTACGGCGACTCTTCGGCAAACTTAACCGACTCATCGACAATACCTTTGATTTTTTGATCGATAGCGGCCAGATCATCTTCCGTTGCCAGTTTCTGCTCAAGGATACGGCTCTTGACCATTTCGATCGGATCGCGCTGTTTGTACTGTTCTACTTCTTCTTTAGAGCGGTACTTCTGCGGATCGGACATCGAGTGGCCCCGGTAGCGATAGGTCCGGAACTCGAGGAAGGTAGGTCCTTCTCCCGACCGGGCGCGGTCAGCCGCGCGGCTAACGGCGTCATGAACGGCTTCAACGTCCATCGCGTCGACCGGTTCAGCGGGCATGTCATACGATTCGCCGAGGGTGTACAGCTCCGTTACGTTCGAGGTGCGGGCTACGGAGGTACCCATAGCATAGCCGTTGTTTTCTACCACGAAGATGACGGGTAGTTTCCAGAGCATAGCCATGTTGAACGCTTCGTGCAGTGCTCCCTGCCGAACGGCGCCGTCGCCCATGAAACAGATGCAGAGGTTAGACGTCTTGTTGTACTTTTCGGCAAAGGCGATACCGGCACCCATCGGCACCTGCGCACCGACGATCCCGTGGCCACCCATGAAGTTGACCGATTTATCGAAGATGTGCATCGAGCCGCCTTTTCCTTTCGAAGAGCCTGTTTGTTTGGCAAACAGCTCGGCCATGACGGCCTTTGGATCAGAGCCAAGAGCCAGCGGGATACCGTGATCGCGGTAGGCCGTGATCCATTTGTCGTCTTTTGTAAGCGCCGTGTATGAGCCCGACGATCCGGCTTCCTGCCCAATGTATAAGTGGCAAAAACCCCGGATTTTCTGCTGCCCGTAGAGCTGCCCGGCTTTTTCTTCAAACTTGCGTTGCAGCTGCATAGACTCGTACCAATACAGGTAACGCTCCTTAGGATGCTGCGTTTTGGCCGGGGCCGGGGCCTTCCCATTCTTGGGCTGACTGGCTGCGGCTGGGTTTTTGTCTTTTACGCTTGCCATGAGAAATGAGTTCTATTGGAATGGGCAGACGCAGGTAGCGGCTCACTCTGGGTTTATTAACCTAACAAAGCGACCGTATCTTTGTTGCCAATATCGACGGCTTACAGTTATGCGTTAAACCGACAATTGACCGCGAAATTACGCATTCCCTCGTTATACACCACCTATGCACCTCGAAAAGCTGAGCCTGACCAATTTTAAGAATTATGAAGACGGGCGATATGCGTTTGGGCGGCAGGTAAACGTAATTGTTGGGCCGAACGGCAGCGGAAAAACGAATCTGCTCGATGCGGTCTATTTTCTGTCGCTGAGCAAAAGTGCCTTCCAGAATCAGGACGCTTTTAGTATCCTGCACGGGGCCGACTATTTCATTATCGACGGGGTTTTCCAGGAAACCGAACATCACCACGCCCAGATCACGATCAGTTTGCAACGCGGCCAGCGAAAGGTAGTCATGGCCGACAAAAAGCCTTATGAACGAATCAGTGACCACATCGGCCGTTTTCCGGTCGTTCTAATTGCGCCGAACGATACCGACCTGGTGCGCGAACACTCCGAAGATCGGCGCCATTTTTTCGACGGGGTTCTGTCGCAGCTCGACGCCGATTACCTGCAGGATTACCTGACCTACCAGCACGTACTCAAACAGCGCAACAGCCTGCTCAAACTGTTTGCCGAACGGAATCAGGTCGACAACGACATGCTGGATACGTATGACGAACCGCTGCTTGTTATCGGTCAGCGGATTCATGACCGGCGGCAGCAGTTTATAGCCGAGTACCTCCCCTTTTTCCAGTCGCATTATGCCTACCTCAGCAACGAGCGCGAAGTGGTCAATATCGTCTACGAATCGGAGGTGAGCAATCCGGGCTTTGCCGAGGAGTTTCGCCACTTTCGACGGCGCGATACGGTGCTGCAACGGACTACAATGGGCGTCCATAAAGATGACTATAACTTCCTGATCGGCGAGGTACCGCTGAAAAAGTTCGGTTCGCAGGGGCAGCAGAAGACCTTCGTGATTGCGCTGAAACTGGCTCAGTTCGACTGGCTCGAATCGGTCAAAAACATCAAGCCTATCCTGCTGCTGGATGATATTTTCGACAAACTCGACGACCAGCGCATCGGCAAACTGATTGCCCGGATGGACGAAGGTGCGTTTGGTCAGATCTTCGTTACCGACGCCCGCGCCGAACGAACCCGCGATTTATTAAGTGAGGTAAAGGCCGAGGTCCGGTTCTTCGAAACAGGCGACACCAGCCCACTCTGATACTTCTCCCCACCGGCTACCCTGCTGCTGACTCTGGCAGAACAGACCGATAGTAAGTTGGTCTGAAACCCTCCTTTTACCCTACGCAGTCTGGCTGCATCGATCCCGAAGCGGAGTTGCGATGCGGTGGCAGGCAATGCCTTGTTATTGCCGGGCCAGCCAGCTGCGTGTAGCCTAAACCCGTAATTATTACTTTTCATGAAAAGAGCCCTTACTCTTATTGTCGTACTGTTGGTTAGCGGGCTGGCCTTTGGTCAGCAACCCTTCTCGGGTGGACCGCTCAGGGTGTCGGAGAACCGGCGTTACCTGGTCCATGCGGATGGTAAACCGTTCTTTTACCTGGGCGATACCGCCTGGGAGTTGTTTCACCGGCTTAACCGCGCCGAAGCGGACCAGTACCTGAAACGCCGGGCCGAGCAGGGCTTTACCGTCGTTCAGGCCGTTGCGCTGGCTGAGCTGGACGGTCTGGATACGCCCAATGCCAACGGTGATAAGCCACTTCTTAACAACGACCCTACCAAGCCAAACGAAGCGTACTTTAAACACGTTGACTACATTATCGACAAAGCCGCCGAGTACGGTATTGTTATTGGCCTTCTGCCTACCTGGGGCGACAAACTCTTTAAAAGCAGTTGGGGTAAAGGACCCGAAATCTTTACGGTCGGCAACGCCAGAACCTACGGGCAGTGGATTGGCAACCGGTACAAAAACCGGCCAAACATCATCTGGATCATAGGGGGCGACCGCAACCCCCGACCCAACTCGCAGGATGTGGCGGTCTGGCAGGCCATGGCCGGCGGTATCGAAACTGGGGTCGGTGGGGCCGACAAAGCCCTAATCAGCTACCACCCGCAGCCGAACGGACTGAAAGGCGGAGCCATCGAATGGTTCAGCAACGACGCCTGGCTGGATGTCAACATGCACCAGAACGGACACTGCCGCGACACGCCCATGTACGATCACATCAGCGTGTCGTACAACAAAACCCCCATTCGGCCCACGATGGACGCCGAACCCATCTACGAAGATCATCCGGTCTGTTTCAACGCCAAAGACCTCGGTTTGTCCAACGCCTACGACGTCCGGAAATACGCTTACCTCGATTTGTTTGCCGGGGCCCACGGCCATACGTACGGTTGCCACGATATCTGGCAGATGTACGCGCCGGGGCGGGAGTCGGTCAACGGAGCGCGTATGCCCTGGTCAGAGGCCCTCGAACTGCCCGCTGCCAACCAGATGAAATTTGTCCGGCAGCTGATGGAGTCGCGGCCAATGCTGGAGCGCGTGCCCGATCAGTCGCTGATTGTCGAGAATAACTACCCGCCTGCCGAGCGGATACAGGCCACGCGGGGCCGGACTTATGCATTCGTGTATACCGCAGCCGGAAAACCAGTTACGGTCAACCTGGGCAAAATCAGCGGCTCGAAGGTGAAAACGGCTTGGCTGAACCCGCGCACCGGTGAAACAAAAGAGCACAGTACCCTAGCCAACACGGGCCAGCAATCGTTTACACCCCCCACCTCCGGCTACGGCCAGGACTGGGTGCTGGTGCTCGACGGGGTGCAGTAAGTCAGTCAAGGTAAGCCACTAACGCCCGGCGAAATTTCGGTTTCGTCGGGCGTTTACGTTGGTTCGCACGCGTATTTTGGCCGTTCATCATTTTATCTAAAAATATATAATGGAAACTCCGAACCTTTGCGGAGTTTCCGCGGTTTTACCCGATAAAGTACAATTCCAATATGAAGGAACGGATTTTATCGGAGGCAGAACGGCTATTCTGGCGATACGGCGTGCGCTCGGTAACAATGGACGACATTGCCCGGCAGCTGGGTATCTCCAAAAAGACGATCTATCAGCATTTCAGTGATAAAGAGCAGATTCTGTACCAGGTTATTCAGGACAAAATCAGTACCGACGTTACGGAAATGCAGTGCGTAGTCTCAGAAACTAGCAATCCGATAGAAGAAATGTTGATTGTGCTGGAAATGATGCAGAAACACCAGGATCAGCTTAGTCCTAATCTGGTGATGGACGTAAAGCGTCATTACCCGCAGGCGTTTACGCTGTTCCGTGAGCACATGGATCGGCATATATTGAAATCGCTTCTTGAAAATATACAAAAAGGAATTTCGCTCGGTTTATACCGGCCCGATATCAATCCGGCTATTCTGGCCCGGATGCGGGTTGAGCAAATCGAGCTGGCGTTCAACAACGATTTTTTTCCAACCAGTGAGTATTCCATGATCGATGTGCAGCGGGAGCTGATCCATCACTTCGTCAGGGGGATGCTTACCGAACAGGGCTTCACCATCTACAATCAGTATGTCAATTTATACAATCATGACGTTCAGGAAAACAAGGCGGATACTAGCGGTCTGGCTACTCTCTCTGCTGAGTAGTACCAGCCTGTTATGGGCCCAACAGCCCCAGCGACAGGAATTTTCGCTACAGGAAGCCATTCAGTTTGCCACCTCGGCCAACATCAATGTGCAAACGTCGCGTCTGGATGCCGCGTCTGCCGAAGCCCGGATCAAAGAAGTAAAATCGACCACGTTGCCGCAGGTCAGCCTGGGTAGCCTGTTGACCTACAACGCCATTATCCAGCGCTTTATCTTACCGGCGGGTGGTTTTGGGGGACCCTCGTCGACAACGGCCGGCAGTGGTACCCAACCCGATAATGCAGCCGTAACGGCCATCCCGTTCGGGGTAAACTTTCAGGGCAACGTACAGGCAACGGTCAACCAGCTGCTGTTCGATGCCTCGTATAAAATTGGTCTGAAAGCAGCGGCTACCCTCCGGGAGCTGAGCCAGAAAAACGTGACGGCCTCCAAAATCAACGTGGCCGAGCAGGTGGCTAAAGCTTATTATAACGTACTGGTCAGCGAAGAGCGGATCAAACTGCTCGATTACAACATCAGCCGGATCGACTCGCTATACAAGGAAACGCAGGCCCTCAATAGGCAGGGATTCGTGGAAAAGATCGACGTCGACCGTCTGGAAGTGCAGTCGAATAACCTGAAAGCCGAGCGGCAGAATGTTCAGAACCTGATCGGGCTGAGCTATTACCTGCTCAAATTTCAGATGGGCCTGGGTACGAACGACGTGGTGGTGCTGACCGACAAAATTCAGGACCTCAACCCCGACCAGCTCGAACGGTCGGTTGCGTTTACGCCGGAGTTCGACTACAGCCAGCGGGTCGAATTCTCGGTGCTGCAAAGTCAGATCACGCTGGCCGACCTCGATTACCAGAGCATTGCCAAGCAGTATTTTCCGCGGGTGGTGGCGTCGGCGACGTATGGTCACAACAACGGTCGGAATAACCTGGGCGATTTTTTTACAACGACCTGGTTCAACTCGGCGGCTATCAACCTGCAGATTCAGGTGCCGGTATTTGACGGATTTCAGAAACGCTACGCAGCCCAGCAGAGGAAGATCGCCCTCGATAAGGCCCGCCTGGGGAGCAACCTGCTGAAAAACTCGATCGACCTGCAGATCCGGCAGTCGCAGATTACGATTCAGAACAGCCTGCAGACCCTGCGGACGCAGAAACGGAACCTCGATCTGGCCCAGGAAATTCTGCGCGTTACCCGAATCAAGTACAAAGAAGGCGTTGGGTCGAATATTGAGGTGCTGAACGCTGAATCGTCATCGCGCGAAGCGCAGACCAACTACTTCGCATCGCTGCTGGATTTCATGCTGGCCAAAGTTGACTACGACAAAGCAACGGGTAAGCTGTATACAGGCAATTAAAGACAAACAACACCGAATCATGAAAGCATATTACGCTATTGCCCTGACCACGAGTTTGCTGATGGCTTGTGGGGGAGAAAAGAAAAACGACCTGGAAGGCAAACGCGCCGAGCTGAGCGAGCTGAAAGCCAAGCAGGCCGAACTGAACACCCAGATCAAAACGCTGGAAGGCGAAGTGGCCAAACTCGATCCGAAGAAGAAAGAAGAAGCCCGGGTAAAAGACGTCGTGGTATCGCCGATAACGGCCAGTACGTTCCGGCGGTATGTAGAGCTGCAGGGTACGATCGATGCCAAAAACAACGTACAGGTGTCGCCCAAGTCGGGCGGGGCGGTAACGGCGGTTTACGTGGTAGAAGGGTCATCAGTGCGGGCGGGCCAGCTGCTGGCGCGACTCGACGACCAGATTCTCAGGACCTCGCTCGAAGAGATAAAAACCCAGTTGTCGCTGGCTAATACGGTTTTCGAAAAACAGGCCAACCTTTGGAAACAGCAGATCGGAACCGAGATCCAGTACCTGCAGGCCAAAAACAACAAAGAGTCGCTCGAGCGTCGGCTGGCTACCCTGAACTCGCAGCTGAGTCAGTCGAACGTAACGGCTCCCATCTCGGGGGTTGTCGATAAAGTGCTAGCTAAGGTAGGGTCATCGGCAGCGCCGGGCGTACCCATGTTTCAGATCGTAAACCTGTCGCAGCTGAAGGTAAAAGCCAACGTGGCCGACACCTATGCGGGTAGTGTGAAGAAGGGAGATGAGGTCATTGTACGCTTCCCCGACGTGAACCGGGAGTTGAAAACCCGCGTGAATTTCGTGTCGACAACGGTTGATCCGCTGAGTCGGACGTTTACCATTGAGGCTCCGCTGCCATCGGACCGGTCGCTGAAACCGAACATGCTGGCGCAGATCAAGATCAATGACGTAAACAAGTCCAATGCGCTGGTCATCAATCAAAACCTGATTCAGAACACCGAATCGGGTCAGCTGGTCTACGTGGCCGTGAACGAAGGCGGCAAGAAAGTGGCCAAGTCGCGGAAAATTACGCCGGGGCAGAGCTACGGCGGGCAGATTGAAATTATCGCAGGCCTGAAACCCGGCGACCAGTTGGTTACCCAGGGCTACCAGGAACTGACCGACGGCACACCGATCAACTACTAATGGATTTTCGGGCATCGGTACGGGCTAACGCACATCATATTGCCCATATGGCTGCCGGAAAAACCAAAAACTGATTTCTTGATGAAAGCAGAACACATAAAAACACTCGGTTTCACGAACTGGTGCGTAGAGAACCGAACGGCCATCTACATCTTCACCGTCATCATTACCCTGGGCGGCTTGCTGGTATACAATAACCTGCCCAAGGAGCAGTTTCCGGATATTAAAGTGCCGACGATCATCGTAACGACGGCCTACTTCGGAACGGCACCGGCCGATATCGAGAATACGATCAATAAACCGATCGAGAAGCAGATTAAGTCCATTTCGGGGGTAAAACGCCTGAAATCGAATGCCTTGCAGGATTTTTCGCTGATAACGGTAGAGTTCAACCCCGACGTTGAAACGGCCGAAGCGCTGCAGCGGGTGCGCGACGCCATCGACAAAGCCCGGCGCGACCTGCCCCAGAAGATGGACGACGGCCCAACGGCGCAGGATGTGAACTTTTCGGAGTTTCCGATCATGAATATCAACCTGGCCGGTAACTTCTCGCTGAACCAGCTGAAGACCTATGCCGAAGACATGCAGGATGCCATCGAGGCCATGCCCGAAATTAGCCGGGTCGACATTGTCGGTGCCCTGAAGCGTGAGATTCAGATCAACGTCGATCTGCCTCGGATGCAGTCGGCGGGTCTGGCCTTTACCGATATTCAGCAGGCCGTACAGGGTGAAAACGTAAACGTATCGGGCGGGGAGCTGAACCTGGAAGGGGTTCGGCGGACGCTGCGCGTAAAAGGCGAGTTTTCTGACGTTCAGGCGCTGCAGAACCTGCAAATCCGGACTGCCACAGGTGCTACCATCCGCCTGGGCGACGTAGCCGACGTGCGCGACTCGTTCGAAGAGCAGCAGGATTTTGCCCGGCTGAGCGGCAAATCGGTCGTAACGCTGAACGTTATCAAACGGGCGGGGGCCAACCTGATTGCGGCTTCGGACCGGATCGAAGCCACGATCGATGAGTTCGAGGAAGACCGTTTCCCGCCGGGGCTCGACGTAACCGTTACCGCCGACCAGTCGGAGCGGACCCGGGCCGAAATCAATGACCTGGTCAACACCGTTGTTCTCGGGTTCATTTTTGTGGTGCTGGTCCTGATGTTCTTCATGGGCATCCGCGACGCCATTTTCGTGGGCTTGTCGGTGCCGCTGTCGGCGCTGGTAGCCTTTGTACTGATGCCGGTCGTTGGGCCGGTCGTGGGCGCTGCGTTTACGCTGAACACCATTGTGCTGTTCGCCTTCCTGCTGGGTCTGGGTCTGGTCGTGGATGATGCCATTGTGGTGATCGAAAACACCCACCGGCTGTTCAACCAGCATAAGGACTGGGATATTAAACAGGCCGTAAAAGCCGCAGCCGGCGAAGTATTCGTGCCCGTACTGTCGGGTACGCTGACCACCATTGCGCCGTTTTTCCCGCTGCTGTTCTGGCCCGGTATTGTGGGTGAGTTCATGAAGTTTCTGCCCCTGACGCTGATTCTGACCCTGTTTGCGTCGCTGTTTGTGGCTTACGTCATGAACCCCGTCTTTGCGGTGTCGTTCATGAAGCGTCACGACGAGGAACATGGCGACGAAAGCGATACCAGCTTCGACACGATCAAGCGTCCGCTGATGATCATGACCGCGCTGGCTGGCGTAGGCTACGTCATTGACCGGGGTATCGGTAACCTGTTCGTGCTGTTCATCATTCTGTACGTGTTCAACCACTACGTGCTGACGCCCCGCATCATCGTGCCCTTCCAGAACAAATGGCTGCCCAAGCTGATGCGCGGGTATCGCCGGCTGATCTCGTGGGTGCTGACAGGCTGGCGGCCGGTAGTTGCCATCGGCAGCATGTTCGTACTGCTGATCGTAACGTTCGTGCTGATGGGCATCGTGCAGCCGAAGGTGATCTTCTTCCCCAGTGGTGATCCCGACTACGCCTATGTATATAACGTGATGCCGGTAGGGACCGACGCCCGCGTAACCGACTCGGTAACCCGGGTCATTGAGCAGCGGGTGTTCAAAGTTCTCAAGGATGAGAAAGCAGAAAACATGGTGAACTCGGTCATTGCCAACGTGGGTAAGAACGCGGGTGACCCGTTCAACCCTGACCGGAACGCCACGCCCCAGAAGTCGAAAGTAACGGTGGCCTTCGTAAAGGGGCAGGATCGGGGTGGTCGCTCGTCGGCCGAGATTCTGGAAAAGATACGGGCGGCCGTGCAGGGTATTCCGGGTACCGAAATATCGGTCGAGCGCGAAGCCAACGGCCCGCCAACGGGTAAAGCCATATCGATCGAGATTGCGGGCGAGGAGTTTGCCGAACTCACCAAACTGGAGAAAGCGGTTCGTCAAAATATTCAGCAGGCCGGTATTGAAGGCATTGACCAACTGAAATCGGACCTGATCACCAACAAGCCCGAGATCGTTATCAACATCAACAAGGAAAAGGCCCAGCGCGAAGGTATTTCGGCCCAGCAGGTGGCGTTTTCTATCCGTACGGCCCTGTTCGGCTCGGAAATATCGAAGTTCCGCGATGCCAAAGACGAGTACCCGATTATGGTCCGGCTGAAACAGAACGACCGGAGCCAGATTGAGCAGCTGCTGAGTCTGAACATCGTTTACCGCGATATGAACCTGGGCGGTCAGCTGCGTCAGGTGCCGATCTCCGCTGTAGCCGACATCAGCTACTCGACCACGTTCAGCCAGATCAACCGGAAAAATCAGGAGCGGCTCGTTACGCTGAGTTCCGATGTGGTACCGGGCGCCAATGCCAACGTCATTAACGGGCAGATTCAGCAGGTAATCAACCAGATGGAGATTCCGAACGGGTATTCGGTGAAGCTGGGTGGTGAGCAGGAAGACCAGCAGGAGTCGGCTACGTTCCTCGTTACGGCTTTTGGCGTGGCTATTCTGCTGATCTATCTGATTCTTTCCACGCAGTTCAACTCGGTCGTGAAACCGCTGATCATCTTTTTCACCATTCTGCTGTCGCTGATTGGGGTACTGCTGGGTTTCATGGCTACGGGCAAAACCTTCTCGGTGATCATGTCGGGCGTAGGGATTATTGCGCTGGCGGGTATCGTGGTAAAAAACGGGATTCTGCTCATCGAGTTTATCGATGAATTGCGAGGCCGGGGCGTACCGCTGCGGGAAGCTATCATCGAGGGCGGAGCCACGCGTCTGACGCCGGTACTGCTGACGGCATCGGCGGCTGTACTGGGTCTGATTCCGCTGGCAACCGGTCTTACCGTTGATTTTGTGGGTCTGTTCCGCGACCTGGCACCGAACGTCATTATCGGTGGCGACAGCGCCGTGTTCTGGAACATCCTGGCCTGGACGATCATTTACGGACTCACGTTCTCAACGATTCTGACGCTGGTCATTGTGCCTTGTATGTACTGGGTCAACGAGCGCATCCGGATGAAGTGGTTCGGCAAGAAAGACCCCGCGCTGGAGATGCAGCAGCAACAGAAGCCAGCCGAAGAGCTGGTGTCGTAAGCCGTTGTTATACCGTTTTCTAATGCATAAAATGAAGAATGGACGCTGAGCAACCGGCGTCCATTCTTCATTTTATGCTACCAAAGCCGCCCTACGTTCGCGGAGATGATTGACGCTGAAAACCAGGAAAGACACAGGCAGGTCCGATACGTTTATGGGTTGCCTGGAGAAGATACATGTTGACCTTAGTCGGCTCGAAAGGCTGCCTTTTTTACCCCCCAGCCCCCTAAAGGGGGAGTTAGCCCCGCCGAATGGGCTCCCCCTTTAGGGGCTGGGGGGTAAAATCCGGCTTCCCAAACAATCTTTTACCTGCAAGACTGTTGATCCGGTTAACATCGACCCATAGTTATGGCTGGATGTTACGGCTACTCAGTTCGGCCTGGATGGCCTTGTAGTTATCTTCATTCTTTTTACCACCGCTGCCCAGAATGCCAAAGGCGACAAACAACACCAGCAGCTTGATCAGAGAAGCCCCGCTTATAGCTGCCCAAAAGAGGACACCCAGAAACGCACCCAGAACAAAGGCCCAAAACAGTCGTTGCTTCTTGATTTTTGCGTTCTCGGCTAGCAGTTCGTCTGCGGTAAAGGTTGAATAGTTGGTCGTAGCGGGCATAGTTAAGGACTGTTTTTGTTCGAAAAGTGAATATTGACAAAAGTGAGGTAAAACGCAACCTGAGTTATGTCCTTTCAATACAGGCTTTTAAGGGGCGGTTGAGTCAATGGCAGACAAATAAAACCTGGATAGCAGATAACCCGGAAGGCCAAAGTCAATCAATCTGCACCTGCCTTACTCCTCAAATACAATCTGGCTCCATTTGTCGGGCTGGTGGGTGTCGTACTGGCCGTGTGGACTCATAACCATGGCCGGGTGTGGCTGTAGCTCGGTACCCGAAACCATAATTTTCTGAAATCGGCCCAGAAACATACGCCAAAGGTCGCCGGGGCGGGGCGGCAGACTCCGGCCGTTGGCCAGCCAGGTCAGACTTGCCCACGGAATGGCAATTTCGAGGCTCCAGCCCTGATCTATATCACTGGCATCGTTCAGCGTACCGTCGATCTGTACGGCCGTTTCGAGGCCTGGCAGGTCGTAATTCAGGAAAGCCCACCGCAGGCCGCGCGGGTGGGTGCCGTACCAGAACGATGCGCCACTGCGGTCATAATCGCCCCCAAACGTCAGGGCCTGCGGGTGGAAAACATCAAACTGCGGTACGTCGAACCGGCTGCCGCGCTGGTAGGCATCTTTCCAGATAAAAAACACTTCGTAGATCGTATTGCGGGCGTTTACCTCCAGCTCATAATAGCAGTCGCCCCCGTCGATGAAGAGTTCGAGGTCGCTTTCGAGGAAAATGATCGAGTCGCGTTCGGTCAGGTGAGCTTCTACGTTCGGCTCTTCGGCCCGGAAGGCGATGTACAGGTGTGTGTCGTTCCAGAGGATAGAGGCCTGCGTGTTGTACAGCGTCTGACCTCCCGTTACCATATCGACAAAGCGAGGGCTCCAGGTGGCGTTTTGCCAGACGGCTTTGCTCAGATCGCCATCGACCAGGATGGTATCCGAAATTTTTTTGGCAGAAAAGGGCTGCATAAGACTGGCTGTGCGGGTTGGAGCGCTCAAGTTGACAAAAAATCAGGTTGCCTGTTTCCGGGCCCGACGCTTTTTCCGACAAATCGACTGAACCAACCGACCCGCTTCGGACGGTTGAGTATCTCCGCTGCGTTTTGCCGCAATAATCACGTTCTAAACCCTCATAAACCAATGAACCCATTAAACGAACAACACCACCCACAACCCATCGTCCCGGTTGAACGGCCTCAGCAGGTCGATGTTATGCTGGAACTGATACAGACCAGCTCATTCATTCAGGCTACCACGGCGCGCAGTACGTTCAACGTCAGTGGTAAAAACCTGACGGCCGCCGTACTGGATACCGGTCTTCGCACTACCCATGTCGATTTTGCCGGCAAGGTTGTAGCCCAGCGGAACTTCACGACCGATAACGGGGGCAACGTCAACAACGCTAGCGATGGCAACGGACACGGTACCAACGTAGGCGGCATCATCGTAGCCAATAAGATCAATATCGGGATTGCCCCTGGTGCGAACATTGTGCCGCTCAAGGTCTTATCCAACACCGGTGGCGGTTCGTTTACGGCGGTGAGAGATGCGCTCCAGTGAGTGCTGAATAACCACGTAGCGCATAAAATATCGGTGGTAAACCTATCGCTGGGCGATTCGGGCAACTACCCGAACGACGATGCTTTTGCGGCCGATGGCGTTCGGGATCTGATCAAGAAACTGTCGGCCAAACGGGTGGCTGTTGTGATTGCCGCTGGCAACGATTTCTTCAGGCATAACAGCAAGCAGGGCATGGGCTACCCCGGTATCTGCCGCGAAGCCATCAGCGTTGGGGCCGTTTATGACGCTAACGAAGGGGCTTTCAGCTACCTCAGCGGGGCCAAGGCGTTTTCGACGGGCCCGGGTCGCCTGACGCCGTTTACCCAGCGTCTGCACGAAACCAGTCACGCAGCCTGCCGTACGGACATTTTCGCGCCGGGAGCGCCGATTACTTCGTCGGGGATCACCTCCGATACGGCGTTTTCCATTCAGCACGGCACCAGCCAGGCGTCGCCCGTAACGGCGGGGGTGGTGCTGCTGCTGCAGGAGTATTATCAGCGGGTTGCCAAGACGCTGGCTGTACGGTATCCGGCAACGTTCAAGGCGCCTTTCCTGCCGTCTGTTCCCTTGCTGGTCCAGTGCCTGCGCGAAGGTGGGGTGGCCATAAAAGACGGCGATGATGAGGACGACAACGTGGTCAACACCGGCCTGACCTATATCCGCCTGGACGCATTACTGGCGCTTCGCCGGATGAGCCGTTACTTCCGCCGGTACCTGCTCCTGCCTTTCGACGAACAACAAACGACCAACCCGAAAACAGAGATGCTGGTCGAACACGAAGTGCCGGAACTGGCGCTTCAGGACTGAGCCGACTTATCTGACTATTTATTTATGAAGCCGCGCCCAACCCGGGCGCGGCTTTTGTATGGGCTGAAAAGTAGAGAAGTTACCAACCGACTCTTTATCAGCCAGTATGAGAACAACAAACCACCTAACTACCACGCTGGGCCTGCTGGCATTAACCAGTTTGAGCCTGATCGGTTGCTCGGGCAACCAGGAAACGGCCGACACCGCTGTTGCCCCGCCCACGTATAAGCTGATACCCGCCAAAAAAGTCCTGTTCAACTCGTTCGTTGACTGCAACATGGCCGAAGCCTGGGTAGGCGATACATTCCGGATTTTTCCGGGTAAGTACGGCGAAGATCCGCTCTGGGGCAACGCCCGCGATCTGAAATACGCCGACGGAAAACATGCCGAAGAGGCTTTTGCGAGTAAAGCCAGTGATTTTACCGAGCCTGTCATGCCTAAAAACGTACCCGTCGGTACGCCCGGTCTGCACGGGGCAGTCTGGTTCGAGACGGTCTACCAGGACCCAACCGACAAGTCGGGCAAGACGCTCTACGCCGTTTACCACAACGAAAACTACCCCGCTACCCTTCCCTACGATTCCGCAACGGGCGAAGGGTACATCGACAAAAAATGGCCGCAGGGCCTGACGGGACCCACCTCGCCGGCCGCGGTTTGCCGGATTGGCATTATGAAATCGACAAACGGAGGTAAAGCCTGGGAGAACAAAGGGATATTCATCGAAGATCTGCAACCGCGCCTGATCATGAAGCCCCACAACACCTCCAAAACGTTTGCGGGGGGCGTCGGCGACCCGTCGGCGGTGGCCAGCGGAGACTATCTGTACCTGTTCTACGGCGAGTACGGCTATCCTGGTCAGTACGAAGAGAAAGCCTACGACGCGCAAAAAGAATGGAGTGGCCAGTGCATCAGCGTGGCCCGTATTCGGCTGAGCGATCTCGATAATCCGGTTGGTAAAGCCCGACGCTGGGACGGCAAGGGGTTTAACGCCCCCCATAACGGTGTTGGAGCGCCTATTGCGGCTCTGCAGATCCCGCGCGAAGCGGGTGGCGGGGCGGCCTCTTCGCCAACGGGTGGTTTCTACTGGGGACCGTCGGTAAGCTGGAATACCTACCTCAATGGCTGGGTCATGCTGATGGGTAAGGTAACGGGCTCATCCTGGGCGGGGAGCAGCATCCATATTTCGTTCAATCCGCACAAAGACCTGGGCGAAGCCATGCAATCGCAGGCCTGGTCGAAGCCCAAACTGCTGCTCGACAAACCCGGCTATTTCCTCTGGTACCCGTCTCTCCAGCCCATGAACACCCCCGACGATGTTGCCAACAAACACACCTGCCTGCGCCTGGGCCAGCGCGCCCGCCTGTTCGTGAAAAATATCAGGCCCGAAAAGAGCGAATACAAATCGGAACATATCATCGAATTCGTGAAATAGGGCCGGGATACGGTATTCCCCGATTCCCTGGTTTTCCCCGGCCTGAAGGCCGGTGCTATTCATTGGCGGAATAGGTGGGGTGGTCGAATCAACGGCGACCAATGAATAGGCCCGGTTTTCAAACCGGGGATTGAGGAACGGTCGGTCGGGCGTACGGTTTTCCCCGGCCTGAAGGCCGGGCCTATTCATGGTCAGAATGAATGAGGTGGTCGAATCAACGGCGACCAATGAATAGCCCCGGCATTTATGCCGGGGGATCAGGGTTCGGTCGGGGTGTACGGTATTTCCCGGATCCCTGGTTTTCCCCGGCCTGAAGGCCGGTGCTATTCATTGGCGGAATAGGTGGGGTGGTCGAATCAACGGCGACCAATGAATAGGCCCGGCATTTATGCCGGGGCATCGTATATACCGATCGGCCGGGGCATACCCGAATGCATCACGACATCAGATAAATGGATGTAAAACTTTACAGACCCCGATTCCGTTAGCCAAAGGCAATCCCTCACTGGTTTTCTTCATGAATCGCACCGCCTTCTTTTTTGTTCTGCCTGCCATAATGCTGCTGATCGACTGGTATGTCTGGCAGGCTGTCAAAACCCTCAGCCGATCAACGACTGAGAACACACAGCGTATCATTGCCATCGCGTACTGGGGCTTCACGGGCCTGTCGCTGTTGATTTACGTAGCCATGCAGTACCTGCCCCCCGACTCGTTCGGCAAGAACACGCGCACGTTTCTCTGGGCTACCATCGCTATTCCGTACTTTTCCAAAATCTTCGCCGTCCTGATTCTGTTCATCGACGATATCGGGCGGTTCTTTCGCTGGGTGGTGTCGCTGTTCTACAAGCCGGAAGTACGCGAAACGGTCGTAGATCCTACCCGCCAGACCATACCGCCTACCGACGCTATTTCACGGTCCGATTTTTTGATGAAAACGGCCCTCGTGGTTGGCGCGGTACCGCTGGTGGGCTTCTCGTGGGGAATCCTGTCCGGCGCGCACGATTACCGCATCCGACGGGTGAAATTGCCGCTCAAAAACCTGCCGTCGGGCTTCCACGGCATGACCATTGCCCAACTGTCCGATATCCACTCGGGAAGTTTCTTTAACCGGACGGCCGTTCGGGGTGGGGTCGATATGCTGCTGCGCGAAAAGCCGGACGTCGTATTCTTCACGGGCGATCTGGTCAATAGCCATGCCGACGAAGTCAACGAGTTCATTACGATTTTCGACAAGGTAAAAGCCCCGCTGGGTGTTTACTCGACCCTGGGTAACCACGATTACGGCAAGTACGTGCAGTGGCCGAGTGCGCAGGCCGAACGCCAGAACGTACTTAACGTCATTGCTGCTCATAAACAGATGGGCTGGGACATCCTGCTGGACGAACACCGGATGCTCGAACAGAACGGCGATCAGCTGGCGCTCATCGGGGTGCAGAACCTGGGATTTGGGCCAGCCGCACTGCGGGCGGGCAACCTGGCCAAAGCGTACCAGGGTACCGCCGATGCACCGGTTAAACTGCTCCTCTCCCACGACCCGACGCACTGGGATGCGCAGGTACGGCCCCAGTATCCCGATATCGACGTGCAGTTCAGCGGCCATACCCACGGTGCGCAGTTCGGTGTTGACCTTGGCGACGTACGGTGGAGTCCGGCGCAGTATTTTTACAAGCAGTGGGCCGGTCTGTATCAGGAAGGCAATCAGCGGCTGTATGTCAACCGGGGCTTCGGCTACATTGGTTACCCCGGCCGGGTCGGTATTTTGCCCGAAATCACCATTTTTGAGCTTACCAAAGCCTGATGGCTAAAACCACAACCTTGCTCGTTTCGTTACGTTCCTGATTCATCCCAATCAAAACACTCCATGAAAACAATTATCATTACCGGCATCACGCTGTTGACCTCTTTCTTCTCGATGCTGTCGCCAACGAAGCGCGAAGAAACCCGAATTCCGGTTTGCCATGGCGGCAACGACATGTCGGCTATGGCGGCCGATCCGGCTTTCCAGCAACTCCATAAGGCTCCCCTACCCTTTACCTATACCGGTGCGGGGGAGATGATCAAATTCTCGACGCCCGATGGCCAGTCGGCCAATGGATTCCTGCTCAAATCAAAGAAAGCCTCGAACAAATGGCTGCTGGTTTATCAGGAGTGGTGGGGCCTGAACGACAACATCAAACAGGAAGCCGAAAAATTCTACAACGACCTGAGCGATGTGAACGTACTGGCCGTAGATATGTACGACGGGAAAGTGGCCACCGAGCCGGCTGAGGCCGGTAAACTGATGCAGGGGGCCGACAAAAACCGGCTGACGAGCATCATGAAAGGGGCTATTGCGTATGCCGGTCCAAAAGCTGAATTTGCGTCGGTGGGCTGGTGCTTCGGTGGTATGCTGTCGCTGCAGTCGGCCATGCTGGAAGGCAAACAGGCCAAAGGGTGCGTCATGTACTACGGTCGGCCAGAACAGGATGTAGAGAAGCTCAAAACCCTCCAGACCGACGTACTGGGTATTTTCGGCAGCCGCGACAAAGGCATCTCGCCCGAGTCGGTAAAACAGTTCGAAGAGAACATGCAGAAGGCTGGCGAAAAAGTAACCGTTAAGATGTACGACGCGGGCCACGGCTTTGCCAACCCCAGCAACCCCGTCTACGACAAAGAAGCCACCGCCGATGCCTATAAGCTGGCCCTTGGCTACCTGAAAGATAAACTGAAGGCCTAAGAGGCTGTAACTCATCTATGCAAACCCCGGGGCACTAAACATCCCCGGGGTTTGTTTTTTATGGATACAGTAAACCTTTCGCCGGTTCGATTGTCTAACAGGTAAAGGTTGAACACTAAACGCACTCGACTATGAACACGATAAAACCCATGCCACTCCTGACGGCCCTGATGCTGGTCGTGGTGATGGCTAGCTGTGGTCCCTCGTATGTTGGCGTTCGCACGGCTCCTGCTCCCGCCTATGGCTATGGGTACGGGCCTTATTACGGGGTTCGCCCCTACCCGCCCGGCTACTACCGCCGTCCGCCGGTGATCGTACAACGCCGGACCTACGTAGTGCCTCGCGGCCGGTATTACAACAGCCGTCCCTCATACAGCCCAAACGCCCGGAGCAACAACGGCTATCGGGGCAACAATGGCTACCGGAGCAACGGAAACGCATACGGTCGCTCACGCGGACCCAGGTAAGCATAGATAGTGCCTGACAATGGCCGGTACCGATCCCTGCGGGGGTCGGTATTTTTTTGTAGTTTCAGACCCATGAAACACAAATACCTTCTTCTGGTTACGGCTGTATGTCAACTGCTTATGTGGGTGCGGGCCGATGTGGCGCTGGCTGGCTACCCCCAAACTCCCCGGGCCAGGGCCGATACCGGGCGCATCGAAAACGCAACCCCGCCCAACCGGGCCGCCCTGATGGAGGAACTGACGGCCCTCCCCTGCGGCATCACCCCTGCCGATACCAAAGCTGCCATCTTCCGGAAAATCAAAAACTACCTCGATCGCTACCAGCCCGACGCGGCTTATCCGGAAGACCGCTATGCCAAAGCCGCCGTCGACTGGGCCCTAAAAGGCGTTTTGGCGGGCGGGTACGGCATCGGGGCGGTACTGGTCGACGGCCGGGGGCAGATTCTGCATGGCGCCTACAACCGCCAACGCCAGACCGGTCGGTCAGACCTGCACGGGGAGATGGCGCTACTGACCGATTTCGAAACCCTGCCCCAGTTCCGAAAATACCAGTCGAAGGGAAATTTTACCGGGGGCGGTACTACCATCTACACCGAGCAGCTTCGGCTCTACACCTCTGCCGAACCCTGCCCCATGTGCTTCGTTCGGGTGTCGATAGCGGGCGTCGATACGCGTTACGTAACAACCGGGCCCGATGATGGGATGAATGCGCGTGCCAGTTGCCTGCCGCCGTTCTGGTACCAGCTTAGCCAGAAACACCCGGTAGCGCAGGCTCAGACGGCCCCCGTACTGCGTCAGCTGGCTCACTGCCTGTTTTATTCGTTTATGTTGTAGGTTCCTGACGCAACCAGACGAGCCTTGTCAACGGGCCAGTTGTACAGATACACCCAGCAGTCGAGAAGGGTACCGTTGCAGACCACCGTGACAACGCCCCGCCTGTACTCATCGGTCGGGTCGGGTGGGTTGCTGACGCCCTCATAATGGTCGAGCTGGTCGAGTATGGTCTTATTTTTGCCGAAGTCATAGACAGAGCCCCGAACAAGCGCTGGGCCGCTGGGATCGTGAACAACGCCCGGGTACTGACCGAGGTCGAAGAGCCGTCCGGGCAGGGTGCCATCACCGATGTATTGGGCCGATGCGCGCAGGAGCTGGGCAAACGGGTTGTTGAAACCAGGGCGCAACGTGCCGTAGACGAACAGATAAGTTGGATCCATGTGTCTTGTGAATCATAAATTTACGTTACCATTCAGGACTAATATGCTCCTAATTTCGTTACTGACAAAACAGGTTGATACTATGAAGAAGACAACGTTACTGATAGCCCTGGTGGCTTCGGTCATTTTGGTGGAGGTCCCGCTCGAAACCAGGGCCTCGGCTGGTAAGGCCCCTACCGAAGCGGCTATCTTCAAACGCAAGCGCAAAGGTTACAAACCCAAACGGGGTGGCCTGTTCAATACCGGTCTGTTTCGCAAGAAAAACCCCTGCGGCTGCCCTAACCACTAGTCGTATCTAGGATAACAGGCTCCGAAGATCACTCAGTTTTATCGGGATGCATATAGAATACGCTGCGTCCGTTCCTTTTTCTGTCTGTTTCGATAAGCCCTTCTCCCCACTTGTCGGCTTCCGGCACGTCCATTGCCCGTTAGAGGTTGTTTTGGGGAATGAATTGATGTGAATTCCACTTGCCCGAATGGCTACCGTTTCACCCCCCAGCCCCCTAAAGGGGGAGTTAGCTCCGCCGAATGAGCTCCCCCTTTAGGGGGCTGGGGGGTGAAACGGCAGCCCATAGAGCCGACTAAAGTCCGCAGCATCTTCCCCAAAAAACTCTTAGGGCGTAGGTATCCGAAGCCGCACGTCTCAGCCGCTTTGCCTAAGATGCCGGGTCTCAGGCAGTAGGGGCTGCGCTGAACCACTGGCCCGTGGTAATTCTTCTGACCAGCGCGCTGACTTTAGCGCGTAGTGGTTAATTTTAAGCTTGCCCAATCGGGTAAGCAGAACAAAACGGGCCAGTTATCTGAAAAGGGCGTTTAGCGTAAACGAATGACAGCAATTTCCTGCGGAATCGATTTTGGTACCTCCAACTCAACCATCGCCATCGACCAGGCCGGTACAATCAGTCTGGTACCGGTCGAAGAATCACACGTAACCATTCCGAGTGCTATTTTTTTTCGGCGCACCGACAACCGGGCGCTGTACGGGCGGGCCGCTGTCAACGCCTTCTTCGACCGGCAGGATGGCCGGTTTATGCGAAGTCTGAAACGGGTGCTGGGCACGTCACTCATGAAACAGGGTACGCAGGTCAACGGCACACCCATGAATTTCAGCATCATCATCACCGCTTTTCTCCGGCATCTGAAAGATAAGGCCGACGCCCAGGCGGGCAGCAGTATCGAAAATGTGGTGATGGGCCGACCTGTTCATTTTGTCGATAACGACCCCTCGGCCGATACCCAGGCGCAGGCCGAACTGGAGGTAATTGCTCGCCGGATCGGATTTAAACACATTGATTTTCAGTACGAACCAATTGCGGCTGCCTTTGCCCACGAAGCCCGGATCAGTGGAGAGAAACTAGCCATCGTTGCCGACCTGGGCGGAGGTACGTCTGACTTTACGGTGATCCGGCTATCGAAGCAGTACATTCATAAGCCCGACCGGTCGTCCGATATTCTGGCCAATACCGGCGTTCGGATCGGCGGAAATGATTTTGATAAAGCGCTGAGCCTGGCGGGAATTATGCCCGAGCTGGGCTACCGGACTACCTATGGCGCCAAACACCTCGAGGTGCCGCTCAAGCCTTTTCATGACCTGGCCGAGTGGAGTAAGGTAAACTTCCTCTATACGCCCAAGGTGCTGATGCAGACGCGGCAGCTGCTCCACGAGTCGCACGATAAGCCACGCTACCGGCGGCTGGTATCGGTACTTGAGCAGGAAACGGGACATATGCTGCTGGCGGCCGCCGAAGACGCTAAAATTGCCCTGTCAGATGAGCCGTCTCATCAGGCCATCTTCGATTTCATCGAGCCGGATTTTGTATTACCCATTGGCCGACAGTTGTTCGAAGAAGCTATCGACGAGCAGGTTGAGCAGATTATGGATTCGGCCCGGGCGTGTTTGCAGCAGGCCGGTGTGGGAGCGGCCGATATCGATCTGGTTATTCTCACTGGCGGCTCTACCGAAGTACGGTCGGTGCAGGCAGCTTTCAGCCAGCTGTTTCCGAAGGCCGACATTGCCGATCAGAACAAACTCTCCAGCGTTGGCCTGGGCCTGGGCTACGACAGCCACTACAAATTCGGGCAGCCCCGACAGTCGGCTACCGTATCCTGACGACAACCGGGGTTGAAACCACCGAAGAAATCTTACTCTTGTAGAATAATAGATTTTATTCGCGTTATGAATAGAAACTATACGGTTGGCGGGGCATTGGTCGGGCTGAATCTGTCGCTGTATGTGGGGCAGATAAAATAAAAATAGCGAGTGGTGCGTCAAATCGCTGATAATGAACGTCTAATTCGTGCTGATTACAGATTCAGCAGCGCTTTCAGCTTATCGTAAAAGCCCGTGTCGCGAAACGTAAATCGCTTGTGCAGGATGTAGTTGCTGATAAAGCTAAGCCCCATCCCAAAGACCTGCGAACCCAGTTTGTTCAGGTTGACGGCCTTCACCGAAAATGGAATCAGGAGGGTGAACGGCTCCGCCCGGCTGACCGAAAAGTCGTAAAGCCAGGACGCCCCGTAGACGGTAATCAGGCAGGAAACGATAGAAACCATCGTGAACTTGATGGCTTCGCGCTGGGTCTGGGCCGAGTTGCGGGCGTTGAAGGCAAACAGCTTGGTGAGCACAAACCCGACCAGAAAAGCGACGATATAGCCAATAAACAGGGCCTCCCGGTAACTGACCCGAAACCACTCCTGCAATAAACTGCCCGCCAGCAGCTGCACCGTGGCTCCAATAGCCGCCACAATAAAATACGCTAGAACATCCCGGCGGTTAAAAAGCTCACTTGCCATAACGAAGCGGGAGAAGACAAGTGAACGAAAGAAGAAAGGTCATTAGCACTCGGTTATAAATCATTACTAGTCAGGCTAACTAAGCCTGTTGTGGAGCAGACAACTATCAGATTACGGGTGGTATGGGCCGTTTTTTAACCCGGTTTATCGGTGCCACCAGTCCGTTGACGGGACAAACTTAGTAAGCTAAACTCAATTCAGAGCCCTATGTTTCCTGCTTTTGCCGACCGATAAAGCAATTTGCCCCGCTTGCGTCGCCTGTCAAACGCCGGCCCACTCCGACCCGGTAGCCGCCTTGGGTTAGATGGGGCAAGCCTTACGAACCTGCAACCCGCCGGCGAATTCATCCCCTATCGGTTAACAGAAACTGAGCTCAACGGGAAACTTACCGCTCATCTGGCCGTCTCAGTGCTGTTGCGTCTGGATCGACACGATATACGCCTACCCGACTGCCGAAGCTGATCGCTTTCTGGATAGTCCGAATGATCCGGTTGCAACAACGCTTGTCGGCGCTGTACGTCATCACCGGCGCGCTGGACGAGTCTGGAAAACGAGCACCCAGGCAGCAGTCTGTCAGCCACTTATAGTTATATGCATCCAAAAGAAACCAGGCCGCCCGGCGGGTCGCCCAAAAAAGCGTACAAAACACCCAAGCTGAAAACACTGGGAAACGTCAAAAAACTAACCCTGAAAGTAGGGTCCAATGTCGATGGGTTCGGCTCATTTGGATAACCGTACTACCGGCCGCACCCACCTGGACTTTTCCTCTTTCTTACGAAAATGTTCTTACATCCGGATACCCCTGTTCAACTCGTGTCGAACCAGTCATCGTCTGTTCTTGGCGAAGAAACCATCGTTTTGCAGTACGAGGCCGGTATGTATTACGAGCTGAACGAAATGGGTGGGTTTATCTGGTCGCTGCTTCAGGCCAACAAGGGAATGACAGTCGGGCAGATTCGGCAAAAACTGCTCGATGAGTTCGAGGTCGACGCCGTGGTGTGTCAGCAGGAGTTAGTGCAGTTTCTGGATGATCTGCTTCGTGAAAAGCTTATCGAGATTACCGCGCCTGTTCCGTAAATTCCGGGTGTTGAGAGTCAACGAGCGGCTGGCCGCCCTGGTCTGGTGGAACTTGTTGATGCAATTGGCTTTTTGGGGCAGCTGAAACGAGATCGGCTGGTGCCAGAGTGATGAGACTGGTTCACCTGCCCGGAGCTGACGTACTGGTATAATCTATAAAAATAGTAAAATAGAACAATAAAAAGAGAGACAGGCCCTTATTCGCTCAAATGACATTAATAAATTGTAAAAATCTGTTTATCAGCTTACTTTTTCGTATCTTTGCGGTTTGAAATAGAGGAGTATGCAATCCATCCGCAATATAGCCATCATTGCCCACGTTGACCACGGCAAAACGACACTGGTCGACAAAATTATTCACGCGTCGAAGCTCTTTCGGGACAATCAGGAATTTGGCGACCTGATTCTCGATAACAACGACCTCGAACGCGAACGGGGTATCACCATCGTTTCCAAGAACGTATCGGTGCGGTACAAAGACGTTAAGATCAACATCATCGATACCCCGGGCCACAGCGACTTCGGCGGTGAGGTAGAGCGCGTGCTGAAAATGGCCGACGGCGTTTGTCTGCTGGTCGATGCCTTTGAAGGGCCGATGCCGCAAACGCGCTTCGTACTGGGCAAGGCGCTGGCGCTTGGTCTCAAACCAATCGTGATCGTTAACAAAGTCGACAAAGAAAACTGCCGGCCCGACGAGGTTCACGAGCAGGTGTTCGACCTGATGTTCAACCTGGGCGCTACCGAAGACCAGCTCGACTTCCCGACCGTTTACGGCTCGTCGAAACAGGGGTGGATGGGACCGGACTGGAAAACGCCGACCGACAACATTACCTACCTGCTCGATACCATCGTTGACACCATTCCGGCAGCACCGATGAACGAAGGTCTGCCCCAGATGCAGATTACCTCGCTCGACTATTCGGCCTTCGTAGGTCGGATTGCCATCGGCCGGGTGCATCGCGGTACGCTGAAAGAAGGCGCCAACATGGCCCTGGCAAAAGCAGATGGTACGATCAAGAAAGTGAAAATCAAAGAACTTCAGACGTTTGAAGGACTTGGTAAACTGAAAGCTACGGAAGTAGCCTGCGGAGACATCTGCGCTGTAACGGGTCTGGAAGAGTTCGAGATTGGCGATACGCTGACCGATATCGAAAACCCCGAAGCACTGACTCGTATCTCGGTCGATGAGCCGACGATGAACATGCTCTTCACGATCAATAACTCGCCCTTCTTCGGTAAGGAAGGTAAGTTCGTGACCTCGCGTCACCTGCGCGACCGCCTGTACAAGGAGATCGAGAAGAACCTGGCCCTGCGCGTTGAACCCACCGACAGCGAAGACCGCTTCCTGGTCTATGGTCGGGGTATTCTTCACCTGTCAGTCCTGATCGAGACCATGCGTCGCGAAGGGTACGAACTACAGGTCGGTCAGCCACAGGTGCTGTACAAAGAAGACGAAAACGGTCAGAAACTGGAGCCGATCGAGACGCTGGTCGTTGATGTTCCCGAAGAAACCGCCGGTAAAGTAATCGAGCTGGCTACGCAACGGAAAGGCGAACTGCTGATCATGGAGCCGAAAGGCGACCTGCAACACCTGGAGTTCGACATCCCATCGCGGGGGCTGATCGGGCTGCGTTCCAACGTGCTGACCGCTACCTACGGGGAAGCCGTTATGTCGCACCGGTTCAAGGAATATCAGGAGTTTAAAGGGCCTATCCCCGAGCGGATCAACGGCTCGCTGATTTCCATGACCAGCGGTACCGCCACGGCTTATTCGATCGACAAACTCCAGGATCGGGGTGTGTTCTTCATCGAGCCGGGCGACGAAGTCTACACCGGTATGGTTATCGGCGAACACAACCGCCAGAACGATATCGTGGTGAACGTACAAACCGCCAAGCAGCTGACCAACATGCGCGCGTCGGGTTCGGACACGAACGTGAAGATCGCGCCGAAAATCGCCCTGTCGCTGGAAGAATCGATGGAGTACATCCAGAAAGATGAGTACCTGGAAGTGACACCGAAGTCGATGCGGATTCGCAAGATCTTCCTAGACGAGAACGAGCGCAAACGGAATCAGAACAAGTTTGCCATGGCCTAAGTCATCAAGCCATTCCTATAAAAAAAGGGAGAACCACAGCGGTTCTCCCTTTTTTTATGCAGCTAATTATGGGGTGTAACTCAGCCGCCATTGGAGCCGATTAACGTCCGCAAATATCCTCTCCAAACAAGCTCAAAAGAGACGGCTGGGGGTAAAAGGGATGCCCTTCGAGCCTACTATAATCAGTACGTGTCTTCCCTAAACAAGCTCTTAGAGGGTCGGGGATATACCGGCTACTTCAACCAATCAGGATGGTTTGATGAGCCGGAACGTCAGCGTATTTCGTAACTGTTCAGGTGGGGCCGTTGTCGAACTAACGTCATTATACGTAGCCTGAATCGGATTGGTGTGAGCGGCCATAAAAGCCGCCTGTCGGCGCGTATACTGATAACCTGTAGCGAAAAGCGCGAGGCCACATACTGCCATTATAAACTTTTTCATATTTGTCGAGTAGTGATGCTAGTTGCTGGCAACTATGTAAAGCAACGCATAGTTACAGATATTGTTTCTTTAAAATGACACACCGGCCCGAATGGTCAGGCGGTTATACAATCTGGACTCATTCCGGCTGATTACGTCACCGCTAATCGGCTTCTGCACAAAAACATACTGACGTTTATAGCCAACGGTCAAAATAAAGGCCGAACTGGCTGGTCGGCCCAGGCGCAGACCCAGGCCGGGATTGAGCATCAGCCCCCCGTTGGTTTCGTAACCGGTAGACCCCTGGTGAAGCCACGCGAAGCCGTAGCCCGCATCGGCCATACCAAACAGACGGACGTTTTTGCGCGGATGCCGGACAAAATCGAACCGGATGCCGGCCCCGACGGGCATCAGCAGCGCTGCCCGGTACCAGTCGATGCCAACCACGCCACCAACGGCCAGCTGCCTGGTCAGCTGAACGCCGTTGAACGTCTGCGCCGTGAAGCTGACTTTATTCTCGACCGTTACGTCGGGTCCGGTAGCTGTCTGGGTGTAGGCCACCCGCCCAAACAGGCCGCCCAGCTCGGTATAATTGACGAACGGTCGGCGAGGTAGATCGATCTGGGCCGTAGCCGGGGTACCCAGCAGCCCGATCAGGACTGCCAGGCCTATACCAGTGATGAACTTCATGGTGGGAAGGGGTTAGTAATAGGAGGGAGCGCTAACCGGAATCCGGCTCAGCAGCCGCAGCTGACGCGGGTTGCTGTAGTCGTACTGATAGAAGCCGTCTTTACCGATCATCAGCAGCGATTTGCTGGCCGACACCCCGCCCATCGGAATCACGTCGTAGGCGTTCATACCCTCGAGGTGCTGTAGCTGGTTGCGGTCAATGGCGAGCGGATCGCTGGCGTTGAACGATTTGAGGCCGTAGGCACCTTCGCAGATGAACAGGTTCGGGTAATCGATACCCAGCCCGTGCGGATTGCGCATGGGGTAACTTTTGATCAGCCGCGGGCTGCTCAGGTTCGAGATATCTACAACGTCGAGCTGGTTGGTGAACCCCTGGCAGGTGGTGCCCGATCGTAGCGTCACGTAGGCAATGTTATCGTTCACGACCACCGGATCACAGACGCGGGCGTGCTGAAAGACCGACAGCTGAACCGGCTTTTCGGGATTGGCATTGTCGTAGATGTACATGCCCGACTGCGAGCCAATGAACAGTTTGTCTTTGTAGGGGAAGATGGTTTCGATACCCCAGCCCATCTGAATTTTATTGCCCAGTTTTGGCTCGGCCGGATTCTGGATATTGAACAGCTGCATATCGGAGTTGCTGACCGCATACAGGTAGTTGTCGTAGAGGGCAAACCGCGCCATTGAGCCGGCCACGCCGTTGGTGGTGTTGGTCGCTTTGGTGGCATCGAAGTTGGCGGTCTGCGCAAACATCATAAACCCTCCGCGCCAGAATCCATTGGGAGCGGGCGCTTCTTCGCAGTTGGTCGAAATGGTTTCGGTTACGTAGTCTACTCGCTGATCGTAGACCATATCGTTCTGGCTGTTATACGACCAGTAACCGCCCTCAAACATGCCGCTCGGAAACACATTGGCCAGGCGTTTGACGGGCCGGATGGCCGCCAGGTCGCTGATGTCGAACGTGACCAGGTCCATGTAGCTGTCGGCGTAGAGAATGTTGTCCCGGATGGCGATGTCGCCGTTGCCCGGCACGCGCAGAAACGCGACGGTTTTGGGAGCCGACGGGTTCCGGTTGTCGATGAGGTGGATACCCTCTTTCAGTTCGTTGATGAACAGGTAGCCATCTTTCGTGTAGATTTTGCCGGGCTTGACCAGCGCGCGGGCTGCTTCGACGCCAACGCCCTGCCGAATCTGGGTGCCGGTAAACGAAACGGGTGTGTAACGCCGGTAGGTGCGGGTCTCGCGGCAGTTGTCGGTGCAGCTGGTAATGGCCAGCCAGGGCAGTACCAGCAGGAAGAGTAAAGGTTTCGGTTTCATAGAAGGATGGATATCAGGTTAATAAACCCCATGACTCTGAACCCGATAGAACCGTTGGAACCGACTGAAAAATAAATTGCCCGGCTGTCTTTACTACGGCCGGGCAATCGTAATCTTACACAAAAAGTACAGAAATCATTGTCGTTTAAACTCGTAGGTCGAGCCGTCGGCTATGGTTGCGCCTATCGGCTGTCGTTCGTACAGAAACAGATGGCCATCCCGGAAAGAATAGGGCTGGGCGGTCTGTTCGTCCGGGTAAAAAATGGCTTGCTTCTCGGCGGTGCTGCCGGGGTTGTTACCCGTATAATACCGACCACTCTGATCGGGTTGCGGACTGGTGCCGCTGATTACCCGCCGGTATGTGCCATCGGCAGTGAAGGTCAGCGTTTCGGAGCGGCCGGTCTGCGCAGGAGTAACGCTCAACTGGGTTAAGCCATAGGTGGTCCGAACCAGCGCCCAGGTACCCGGCAGCTGGCTGTCAATCGGGTCGGTACTCTTCGTCTGCGTACAGGCCAAAAGCGTACCGAGCATGAACAAACTCAGGCGTGTCAGTTTCATACCGATCAGCGTTTTTCGTACACCAGTACCCCACGTTCGTTATCCTGCGTATAGAACAGCCGCAGCCGGTTTTGGCTGGTCAGTTCGTAGCGCGTAACCGCCTGCAGGCGATTGAAATAGGTCAGCTCGAACGCCAGCGCTTCGGGCGGTCCGGCGCGTTTGGTGCTGGAAACGGGACCTATCGTTATGTCGGCAGCAGCGGGGTCTTTGTACGTCAGAGTTGTCGTATACAGGTTGACCGACGACTCGCCCGACAGCCGGAATGCCTTGTCGGGTTCCCGTTCCCAGGTTTGCATGCCGCGCTCGATCAGGAGCGTTACCGGATAGTCGGCCTCAAGCAGCGTCCAGTTGCCGGTCAGCTGTTCCGCGTTGGCGGGGACTACGGTGTCTGTGTTGCGCTCACAGCCCGAAAATGACATGGTCAGAGCTGCGAGGCATACCAATACCAGCGCTTTCATGGCTATTGTGTTTTGTCAAACTCCAGCACGCCCGGCTGCGGAGTACCGAAGTACAGCCGGAGCCGGTTGGTGCTGGTGATGTCGAAACGAACTACGGACTTCAGGTTCTTGAAATAAACGTCTTCAAACTGCATGGCATCGGTCGACCCCGCCATCTCGGTAGTACTCAGCCGCGTAACGATCATCATCCCGTCCAGCGCAGCCGACATCCGGCCCGAGTAGGTATTCACCGCCGACTTACCGCTCGTCAGAAAGGGCGTCACGTCGTCGGGTGGGTTGGCGGTATCGAGCGCCAGCTGTAACGTTACCGGATAGGGCGACGCCGGTTCGCGGAGTTGCCAGGTGCCTACCAGTTGGGCCACGTTCTCGGGCAGTACGTGTTCACCCCGTTGGCAGGCGCCGATCAGCAGCCAGGTTAACGACAGAAGGAGAAGCGATTTCATGCGGTATGCCCCCGGTTAGGGAGCCGTTTGGGTCGGGTCGGCTATTTTACCGACGAAGAGTACGGTGCCGCTCGTTTTCTCGTGAATGACGAATACGAACGGCCGGTCGCAAAGATACGATAGGGGCGCAGACGTGACCGAGATGCCACCGGTCGTGACGGCTGCGGCTTCCGTGCCTTTTTCATCAACTGCCACAAACGTATTCTGTTTAACAAAGCTCAGCAGCAGCCCGCCGTTGGCGTTTATCTTCGTAAAGTCGGCCCGATCCGTAAAGGCGGTTGGCATACCCATCGCCGTCAAGACATCGTTCAGCTTGATTTCGTAGCTGAGGGTGAACTTGGGCAGGCCAATGTCGATAGTGCCGCTGGTCAGTTCGCTCTGGAGGCTGGTCCAGCTGGCGCCGTTCAGCGACTGAATCAGGGCATCGGCGGAGGTGTTCTGGCTGGGTAGCAAAACCGTCATGGCGTAATTGCCGGCGCCGTAGGGCAGCTCAAACGCCGTATAGGTTGGTTTGAAGGCCCGGCGCAGGGTGGTGTTAAGCCGCATCATCCGAACGGTACGCTGACCGCCCGATGTCAGCGTAAAGGGCGCATCGATGGTCTGGCCCGGCTTGAACTCCGTTTTCCAGTCGCCTTTGAAGTACAGCGCATTCATCAGAAACAGCACATCCTGATCCGAAATCTGGTCGATCACCTTCGGAATCCGGTCGTTGGTTTTCTGACTGGCCCAGCCGTTGATCTTGCCCACGGTAGCCGGACTGGTAAAGTCCTCGGCCTGTATCTCAGCCCTGAACGACTGCTTCAGCAGGGCCTGGAACGAGGGTTCGACGGGAAACGTGTTGCGGCTCCAGACCGAGTTGGCCAGCGCCAGCGTCACCTTAGGGTCAACGGTAGGCAGGTTTTCCATCAAGTTCTGGTAGGTAGCGTTGGCCTCGCTGAGCGTCTGCGCATCGAGGTTCAGCGTTTTCTGGATCTCCTGAGCCGTTTGTCCGTTGGCGCCGTTCAGAATCATACCCAGGGCCATGTGCAGGCTCAGGGGCGATACGAACGTATTCGTGGCGGTTCCTTCTTTCTGGCTTACGCGTTTGGCAAAATCGAAGGCAAAGCGGTTTGTTTGATCCGCAAAGGCGGCCGGTACTTTCAGCTGGCCCGTCTGAGTCTGGGTATCGGGGGCCAGCGTTGAATCGGTACAGCCAATCCCCAGCAGCACAAAGCCAGCCATGGCCAGGGCAAGTGTTGAGAATGAGGTCGTTTTCATAGCTAACAGGGGTCAGGGGCAGGCATCCGATTGGGTACTGATCAACCCGATACCGGCCAGGTTCACACTTACGGACAGTCGCTGAAAGCCTCGCGTTGCTGCCGGAGGGCGTTGACCAGCGGCTCGAACCCCGGAATAGTCTTGCCAAACGGAAAGGTAACGCGATGGCGACTGTCGTTTTGTTCCAGCTCGATGTATTCGGCCCCACCGTCGGCACAATCGGGGCAGCCGATCACGTTCGGCTGTTTGCGAAACGCATCGAGGTCGGCCGCGGCTGCGCGCAGGGTAGTCCAGTCGGCCGCGCTGATGGTTCGTTCGCAGGTCTTGTCGGGCGTCTGGGTTTGCGTACGGGTACCACCCTGGGTAAGGGTAACGCTGGTGCCGTTGAAGACATAATCTTTACGGCAGCTGTTGCCTACGCACATGCCAAACGAGGTGCCTGTCCGGATTGTGATCGGGGCCGTATCGGTAAGCGGCTGCTCCGCTACGCTCGAACACTGACCGAACAGGAGCGCCGACATAAACGCGGTTATAAGTAGCTTGATCATGGCTCAGTTCAGAAATGATAATCGACACCAAACGTCATACCGGTCGAGGTTGGCCGGGTCTGTATGGGCGAGTCGACCGGCGTACCGGGACTCAGCGAGGGCTGATAAACCCCCGCTACCGAGGCCGACCAGCGCTGCGACGGGCGGTAGCGGAACCGGGCTCCCATCGTGGCCGCCAGCGACACGGGGCGGTATAGACCGTCTTTTGCTGTTATAACCAGTTCGTCGGCTACGGTGTTCCGGACAAAGATGTTAGTGAGCAGACCACCCAGCAGGGCCATACTCAGCCGCTTGCGCGGCCGGAGCTGGTAACCGACCTGCATCGGTACCTGAATGTACTGATAGTCGTTGGTAACGGCCTGGCTGTTGCGGATATCGTAGTTGTTCGGATCGGCCGCCCGGTTGGCGCTCATCAGGTTGTCGTAGGCGAACTGAGCGGTGCTGCCGTTTTTGGTGACCGAGGGCTGGCCCAGCTGGCTCCGCAGCAGATCGGTATAGAGCGAACTGGTACCGGCCACGGTGGCCGCACTGCTGGTATTGTTGACCATCTGCAAACTGTAGACGTTAGCCGGACGGGGGCTGTCGACCGTCGACCGGCCGGCCAGGTACCCGACGCCCGACTCCAGCGACCAGTGTTCGGTGAGCTGAACCCCGGCCGCAGCCTGGTAGGCTATCGAGAAGTTGGCCCGGCTCGATACCGTTGGCGAGGTCGCGCTGGCAGCCACGCCCGACATCCGCACGACCGATGGGATCTGCGTCGATACGGCCGGGTCGAAGGCGCCCGGCATCACACTGACCGACGCCCATAACGACCGCTCCGACCGTTTCGTGGTTTGCTCGAGCGGCATGTCGTCAGCCGGGTCGGCGGGCCGGAACCAGACAATCCGCTGAATCGCGCCCGGACCGCGAAGCTTCAGCCCCCGGCCTTCGAGCCGATCGTAGTTGGCCGAAGTCAGCTGGTCAGCCGTTGCGGAGTTGGCGGACAGGATGGTCGACTGACGGTCAAACGCGTTGGCGGGCATCGGACTCGCTGTCAGGGCCAGAGTCGGTGGGGTAGCGCCGGTAGCCACTGGACCTGCCGCCGACTCTGGATTAGTCGTTTCTGTAGCGGAAACGGCCGAGGCCGACCGGGCAGATTGAGTGGATCGCTGCGGTCTGTTCAACGCCAGCGTCGGCATCTGACGGGACAATCGACGACCGCTGACCGATCCCGTTGGGCTCGGTTCAGACGCGGCTGACAACGAAGGCTGCTCGGCCCCAACGGGCGAACTGGCGGGCGCGCTGGTCGATGCCATACCATCCGTTGCCGAACCGACAACAGACGGCTGACCTGGTTGCTGGCGGTCGGGCTGCGTAGTCGGGTTAGCCGGAGCCGCCGACTGCCGGGTGGCGACAGACTGGCGGCTTTGTTCGGTAGGCATGACCCACCAGCCCACTAGTAGCAGCGCCACGGCGGCTGCCAGGCCAGCGGCCCAGCCAAACGGCCGCGACAGGACCGGTCCTGCCCCCCAGAGCGGGACGATGCCGGTTTTGTCGGACTCGTCCAAACGCCGTTCGATAGCATCCCACACGCGGGGTGGGGGTGCGTCGTCGGCCTCGTCGAAGACCTTCCGCCACAGATCGTCCGGTATGTTTCGTTCGTCACTCATTATCTATGTTGTTGTTCATTCAGATTGGCCGGCCTTCGGCAGTTCGGCCATCCTGTTGTAGTTTCTGTTGAAGAAGGCTCCGGGCCCGGGCGTACTGTGATTTTGAGGTGCCCTCGGCAATGTCGAGCATGTCGGCAATTTCCGGATGGTTGTAACCCTCAATGGCATATAGATTAAATACCGCCCGGCAGCCCGGCGGTAATTCCTGAATCAGTTCCAGCAGGTATTTATAGTTCAGCGTCGGCAGACTCTGGTCGGCCTGGGGTAGAACAGGAGCCAGCTCCTGCACGTCGGCCGCATGCTCCCAGGGTTTTTGTTTCCGGATGTGCTTAAGCGCCGTATTGATAACGATCCGCTTCAGCCAGGCCTCCAGCGGACACTCGAACCGGAACGAGTCGATGTGCCGAAACACTTTCACGAACGCATCCTGCAACACGTCTTCGGCCTCGTCAGGGTCCTTAATGTACCGTTTGCATACGACAAAGAGCTTCCCGGCAAACCGCTCATAGAGCTGTCGCTGTACAATCCGGTCCTGCCGACGGCACCCTTCGACTAATGCATATTCATCCTGCATATCAACGCTGACAATTCCAAAGACCCGCTGCTTTAGCAAACGGTTGGAAGTCAGATAAAATTTTTTGTACCCCTTTCAAAGCGGTAAGTTAGCCGCCCTGCTCTCTTATACAATTATCGCGCCTGAGGGCATTGTCTGGCTGTCAGGCAGATTGGCGGAACTACGTATATTTGATATCCCTTACCCTATATGATTTTTTCTTCATGAATCGTCGTGATGCGCTGCGTTATTCTCTGGGCCTTGGCGTAGCCGCGCTGGCCTGTCCTGCGCTGGCAACGACCAGCCGCTTCAACATTGGTGCCTGCGACTGGTCGATCGGTTCGGCAGGGGCTATCGACGCCTTCGCCGTGGCTCGTCAGATCGGTCTCGACGGCGTGCAGGTTAGCCTCAACACGGTCGCCGACCACGATCATCTCCGCAAACCCGAGGTTCTGCAAGCGTATAAAGAAGCCGCCCGGCAGGCCGGCGTTGGCTTCGGTGGGCTGGCCATTGGTCTACTGAACACCATTCCGTACAAGTCAGATCCCCGAACCGATGCCTGGGTGCAGGATAGTATCGACGTGGCCCGGGCGTTGGGGGTCAAAAACGTATTATTGGCTTTTTTCTCGAATAATGATCTGCGTAATGACAAAAAAGGTCAACAGGTAGTTATCGATAAACTGAAAGCAGTAGCTCCCAAAGCGGAGAAAGCCGGCGTAACGCTGGGCATCGAGTCGTGGCTATCGGCGCCGGATCATCGGGCGCTGATCGACGCTGTGGGGTCACCGGCGGTAAAAGTGTATTATGATGTCTGCAACGCAACGGTAGAGGGCTACGACATTTTCAGGGAGATGCGCGAGCTGGGTACCGACCTGATCTGCGAAGTACACCTGAAAGAGAACGGCTTCCTGCTGGGCAAAGGCAAAATCGATCTGGTGAAGGTTCGCCAGACACTCGACGAGATCGGCTACACGGGCTGGCTTCAGATCGAAGGAGCCATCCCGAAAGGGCAGCCGATCCTGGCCAGCTACATCGAAAACAACCGAACCGTCCGAATCCTGTTCGGCTAGTAGAGACGCGACCGCACCGGCGCCCCGGCCTTCGCGTCTCTTGTCCGGATGGTATACCGGGGAAGGAATTGTTGCTGACGCGTATGAGACGCGATGGCCGGGGCGCCGGTGCGATCGCGTCTCTACCTGTCCGGATGGTATTGTGTTGCCTACCGGGGAAGGAATTGTTGCTGACGCGTATGAGACGCGATGGCCGGGGCGCCGGTGCGATCGCGTCTCTACCTATCCGGATGGTTACGTTGTCTGCGCGATGGTTTAGGGCGATGCGCCTGAGATGCGCCTGTCGGGCGGTCGCGGTTCTTTGATTTGAATCTTAACGTACGTATGAAAATAACGTTTTCCGAATCTCTTTTTCCGGTTGTGCTGGTCGCGGGTTTTCTGACCGTAGCGACGCCGGTTGTTCAGCCGAAATTGACAACGACTGTGGTTCCGTCGGCCGAACCCAGCCGGCAGCATAGCGTTGTGGTGGGCGACGATTCGAGCCGACTGTACCTGCCCGACGACCTCGAAGCGACGCTGTGGGCCGAATCGCCGATGTTTTATAACCCGACCAACATGGATATCGACGCCCGGGGCCGGGTGTGGGTTACCGAAGCGGTCAACTACCGGAAGTTTAACAACAAGGCCGACCAGCGCCTGAACCACCCCGAAGGTGAGCGTGTCATCATCCTGGAAGATACCAATGGCGACGGCAAGGCCGACGCGAGTAAGGTGTTCGTGACCGATCCGGACCTGGTGTCGCCCCTCGGCATTGCGATCATCGGCAATAAGGTTATTGTCTCCTGCGCGCCCAGCCTGGTGGTATACACCGACGAAAACGGCGACGATAAACCCGACCGCAAAGAGGTGCTGCTGACCGGCTTCGGCGGCCTCGACCATGACCATGCGCTCCACGCCCTGGTGGCCGGCCCCGATGGCAAGTATTACTTCAACACGGGAAATGCCGGCCCCCACGTAGTCACCGACAAAGACGGCTGGACACTCCGCTCGGGAAGCCTCTACGTTGGTGGCACGCCTTATAACAAAATCAACCACGGCAATCAGGTTAGCGACGATGGTCGCGTCTGGGTGGGCGGGCTGGCCCTGCGCATCAACCCCGATGGCTCGGGCCTGAAGGTGATGGGGCACAACTTTCGCAACAACTACGAAACCGCCCTCGACTCGTACGGCAACATGTGGCAGAACGATAACGACGACCAGGTGGTGGCCTGCCGAACGAGCTGGCTGATGGAAGGAGGCAATGCGGGCTACTTCAGCAGCGACGGCACCCGCTACTGGCAGGGCGACCAGCGACCCGATCAGTCGATTCAGACCGCCCACTGGCACCAGGACGACCCCGGCGTGATGCCCGTGGGCGACATTACCGGCGCGGGCTCGCCCACGGGGGTAGTCGTGTACGAAGGCGACGAACTGGGCCCTGCCTACCGGGGCATGCTGCTAAGCGCCGAAGCGGGCCGGAACGTAATATTCAGCTACAAACCCGACATCTGGGGAGCCGGGTACCGCCTGCCCCGCACCGACTTCATCAGCACCTTTCCGAAGGTAGACGAGAACTACAAATGGAACGATAAGACCAGCGATACCCGCAAGTGGTTCCGCCCCAGCGATATAGCCGTGGGTACCGACGGAGCTCTTTACATTGCCGACTGGTACGACCCCGTTGTGGGTGGTCACCAGATGCAGGACCAGCAGGGCTACGGGCGTATCTACCGGATAACTCCGCGCGGGCGTCGGCTGAGAGCGCCCCGGCTCGATTTACGCACCACCCAGGGGCAGATTGCCGCGCTGCTCAGCCCGGCCGTGAACGTACGGGTGCTTGGTTTCGAAGCGCTCAAACAACAGGGCGACGACGTGATCGAACCGGTAAAAGCCCTGCTGTCGTCGGGCAATCCGTACCATCGGGCGCGGGCTATTTTTATGATGGCGCACCTGGGCTCCGAAGGACAGTTTGAAGTCGAACGGCTTCTGAAAGCGGCCGATGCACCCATGCGGATAGCCGCCATCCGGGCCCTGCGCAGCATCACCCCCGAAAATTCCAGGTCCAACCCGGGCCTGACTACCTCGCAGCGGGCGTTGCTGCCGTTGCTGGGTAACCTGGCGCTCGACCCCAGCGCGGCTGTTCGGCGCGAGGTGGCCATCGCCATCCGGGATGTACCCTACACCGATTGCCGCTTCATACTCCTGAACCTGGTCAAAGGCTACGACGGGCAGGATCGTTACTATCTGCATGCCCTCGGTATAGCCGCTGGCGGAAAAGAAGAAGCCCTGTTCGCCGATCTGCGTCCGACCCTGCCCCAGGACCCTACCCGGTGGGATCAGCGCGTAGCCAGCCTGGTCTGGGAGCTGCATCCGGCCTCGGCGGTTCCCCTGCTGAAAAAACGCGCCGAAGCCCAGACCCTTACCGCCGACGCCCGACGGCAGGCCATTACGGCACTCGGGTTCATTAACGACAAGTCGGCGGCCCTGACCATGGTTGAGCTGACCAAATCGCCGGAGAAAGACGTAGCCGACCAGGCCCGGTACTGGACGGGCTTCCGGCGCGGTAACGACTGGGCCTCGCTGCTGAACTGGGACGAGGTGATGCCGGTGAAACAATCGGCCGATGAGCAGAAGATGCTGGCCAAGCGGCAAATCCTGCTGGATGAGTACAGGAGTGACGCCGAAAAGCGGAAAGTAGCGATGGAAATGGCCCGTACGGCGGCCGGTGGGCAGATACTAGTCGGTCTGGCCGCTGACAAAAAACTGCCCGACAACCTACGTACCTACGTAGCCGACGCCATCCTGAAAAACCCCGACCAGAGCGTACGAACCATGGCGAAGGAATACTTCAGCCGCCGGTCTGCGCCCAAACCAGCCGCCCCCGTAGAGACCGCCAGCCCGGTTTCGTCGGTAGCCAGTGCGCCGTCGGCCAGTCCGGCCAGTAGCGAATCGATTACCCAGATCGCCATGCTGACCGGCGACGCCAGATCCGGGCTGACGGTCTTCAAAAACAACTGCTCGACCTGCCATCGTTACAAACAGCAGGGCAACGATGTGGGGCCCGAACTCACCCAGATTCATCAGAAATTCGACAAAAACGCCCTGCTCGACGCCATTGTGAACCCCAGCGCCGGGATTGCGTTTGGCTACGAGCCCTGGCTCATTACAACTAAAAAAGGGCAGACTTACTACGGGTTCCTGGTCAGCGATGGAGAGCAGTCGGTCGTCGTGAAAGGGGTGACGGGACAAAAGCATACGGTTCCGACCGATCAGGTTTATTCGCGTCGACAGTACAAGACAAGCCTCATGCCCGACCCCAAAGCGATGGGCCTTTCCGGCCAGCAACTGGCTGATCTGACGGCCTTTCTGCTCAGGCAATAGCCGTTGCAGTCCGGCCGGTCTGGCATGTCCGGACCGACCGGGCTGTACAGTCGGGCTGCCGCTTACTCAGGTACATTTCGGAATAGCGTATCGATTTTGAGTAGGGTGTTACCTTAATAGAGATTTTATCATAATATATTGCCCCAAGTTACTTTTTGGTGTAATATTTGGTGTAAATTCCTTTTACAGGTATTCGCTTTATTCAAAATGAAAAATTTTTTACAAGTTTGCAGCGGACTGTGGTTGCTGGTTGGGTTACTGTGTGTTACCACACAGGCTCATCCGGCGGCTTTGGCGCCCGGGCTGCAACGAGTAAACCTCTCGATACAAGCGATTGGCATGGTCAAACTCCCGACCATAGCTGTGCCACAGGACAGTCTTGTCAAGCCAGCTGCCGACACAACCGGCCTGTTAATCACCCAGCTATCGACCCAGGCGCTCTGCCCCGGCGGTTCCTTACAGATTTATTTCTCGGCCGAAAAACCGCTCTCGGCTACCGGCGTCGTTACGGCTGACCTCATCAACCGGGTTAGCGCGGCCGTTGTGAGCATTCCCGTAAGCGGCACCGCCAGCCCCCTCCGGCTAACCGTACCGGATACGCTGGTGCCGGGTTCGTACCGGCTGCGGCTACGGACGGCAGGCGCAGTCGGTACCTACGCTGGGGCCATCAACATCAACCCGGTACCGATTGTCAACCTGCGCGGGTCAACCACTATCCGCCGGGGCGAACCAGCCGTTGTTACGCTCGATGTAACCGGCATTGGCCCGATCTCCATCAACCTGAGCGATGGAAGTCAGGTCCCGACCGAGGGGCTGGAACGGACCATATTCCGACCGGTCAGCCTGTTTCCTGACACCACCACCACCTACCGGGTTACCGGACTGACGTCGGGCTGCGGCACGGCGGGGACCATCAGCGGCTCGGCGGTGGTTACGGTGCAGCCCAGTGTGCGGATCGACTCGCTGTCGAGCTACCGATTTTGCGGGGGCGATACCATCCGGGCGTATCTGTCGGTCGACTCGGCCGCGCTGGGGGCCAGTCCGGCGGCCTGGGCGTTTCTGATCGGACCACCCACCAGCGCCACCGGTAACCTGGGCTCGTATACCGGCTACGGTACGGTCCTCAGCATCCGAAACCGGGTGATGACGGTTGTGCTGCCCGGCCCCGGGCAGGGCGATATTTATTCGGGCGTTTATGCGGTGCAGGTTCGCTACCCCGACGGGGCCGAACAGGCGCAGTTTGGCGTCGTGCATAACCGGCTGGTTCATGTCGGTACGGTGCCCAGAGCCATCTTGCCGGCTAATTTCAGTACCGAGCTGGACAAACCTCAGGGCATTAACTTCCAGGTTACGGTAACGGGCGGGCGCGATTACGAGATTACCCTGTCTGACAGTACCACCCGACGCGTAAAAACCGACGAGGATTTCTACACCCAGGTGGCTCGCTTCGACCTGTTTGTCGACAAAACCACGACCTATACCGTTCGGTCTGTTCGCAACAGCTGTGGCGTCGGCACCACCGAGGGGCAGGTAACGATCAACGTTCGCCAGCCCGATGAGCGGGTGCTGTACCTGAAACGACCCGACAGCCTTTATTGCCCGGGTAGCCTGCTGCGGGTAAGTTTCGGTCTGTCGGGTACCTATACGGCCGCCAACCGGTTCCGGCTCGAACTGTCTGACGGTCTTGGTACATTCTACGGCAATTATGTCGATACGGTTCGTACGGCGGCCGATACGCTTCAGTTCCGGGTGCCGCAGGAGGCCAGTTTCTACAAGCTGCGGCTGGTGGCTACCGACTCGGGCGTGGTCAGCAACGAGACGGGCTTCTACGTATCCGAGTTTGCCCCGAAAGCAACCCTGGCCATCACCCCCGACGATCGACGGGCGGGTTATACCGACGGCGTTACGACCGTAGTCCTGCCGGGCGCATCGGCCGAGCTGGTGCTTGGCTTTCAGGGGCAGCCGCCGTTCCGCTACGAACTCTCCGACGGCACCAAAGGCCAGACCAACGCCACTTTCGTATCGCTGAAGCGGTTTCCGCAGACATCGGCCACATATTACCTGAAAACCCTGACCGACGGTTGTAGCACGGCACCAGCCAGCAATACCGTAGCTCTGACCGTACAGCCGTTCCTGATGCAGATTGGAACGGTAAACAGTTACGCCTGCCTTGGCAACGAACTACCTGTCCCGATCGTAACGGCAGGACGCGTTCCGGACAGCGCCACGCTGGTTGTACAGGCCGCTACCGACAGCGCCACCGGAACCTACCGCGACCTGCCAACCGCCGGTGTGCTGCCCGGCCTGCGGGTAACGGTAGATACGGCTATGATCGGGAAAAACCTGTTTCTGCGGGTGGTTGCCAGAACCAGCAGCCTGACCCTGACCAGCCTGCCTACGGCCAACCCGATAACCGTGCGAAGCGCGCCCAACGTTACCCTGACCACGCCCGATGGCCAGACCGCCGTTCAGCTGGAACCTAATCAGACCAGCGCCGAGCTGAAGGTGGCCAGTCTGGCCCGCGATGTGTTTTCGGTGCGGCTGAGCGATAATCAGCTGCTCGATGGGTTTGCCAACGGGAGCCTGTTCGTGGCGCCCGCCAGCACCACGGCCGCCAGTATGTTTACTATTCAGCGCGTATACAACGTTTGCGGGTACGGTACGGCTTCGGGGCAGGTGCGGGTGAGCTACAAACCCGGGCTGCGCGGACTGACCGCTACCGACAGCCTGCTGTGCGCTGGTAGTTCCTGGACCGTTGGTTACGAGCGGGTGGGGGAGCTGGCGGCCGACAACCGGTTTGTGTTCTCCCTGCGCGACAGCACCGGCCAGCTGACCCGGCTCACCGAAACAACGGCCGTTCAGGGCCAGCTGACGCTGCCGGTTCCGAAGGTGCAGAAAGCGGGCTCGTACTCCCTGCACGTCGAAGCGACGTCGCCGGCCCTGACGCTGGTCAACAGCGGCCCCAGGCTGGTAGTAAGGGCCCTGCCTACCGCATCGCTGACCGGTACGGCCAGTATCATCAAGGGGGATTCGGCGGGGGTAAGCGTGGCCCTGACCGGCAGCGCCCCCTGGAGTTTTACGGTGAGCGGGCCGGGCGGCAGCCAGACCGTTACGACCGGCCAGTCGCCCTACCGCATTCGGATTCGGCCCGATACCACGGTTACGTACCGGCTGGCGGGGGTTTCGAACGGCCAGTGTGGTACGGGTATCGCCAGCGGCACGGCTGTCATTACGGTAACCATCCTGACCGCCAGCGAACCGGTGCTTCCGCTCTCGGTATCGGTTTATCCCAACCCAACCAGCAGCTACCTGCGCATCAGTGGCCAGTGGGAAGGCGGTTCGGCCGTAACGCTCCAGCTGATCGACGCGTCGGGACGACCAGTGCTGGACGAGTCGGCGGGGCGTTCGTTTGGGGCTTTCGCACGCGAGGTCGATCTAAGTCCGTTCCCGACGGGGGTTTACCTGCTCCGGATTCGGGTGGGCGACCGGACGGAGGTTCGGCGGGTGGTAAAGCAGTAGGCAATTAAACCCTTTAGCTCGAAACGGTATCCTAGCTACACCGCGTGTGGAAATGTCCGCGTACCTTCATCTCATCGGGTACGAATCCCACAGGCCAACAAACTATGAACCGTTTCTTCACCGTACTGCTGTTCCTGAGCGCCTTATCGGCCACGGCCCAGAAAAATAGACCCGATCCGACCTTTGCCCAGGATTGGAAACAGGCCGATTCACTCCTGAAAAAAGGCCTGCCCAAATCGGCACTCGAGATCGTTAACCGGATTTATACCCGCGCCAGAGCCGACCGAAACCACCCGCAGGTGGTGAAAGCGGCCATGTACCGGCTGTCCCACCAGCCCTACTCGACCGAGGATGTCCATGCCGAACTGATCGAGTCGCTCCGGCGCGACGTGGCCGATTCGCCCGCGCCTGCCCGGAATGTGCTGCAATCGATTCTGGCCGAAACGTACTGGCAGTACTATGAGCGAAACCGCTGGAAGTTTCAGAACCGCCGAACCGACGATCAGGCGTCGGCCGACCCCCGCACCTGGGATCTGCGTCGGCTGGTGGCCGAATCCGTTACGGCCTACGAAGCGTCGCTGAAGCCGCTCGATCTGCTCCGGAAAACACCCGTTTCGGCTTTCGATCTGGTCATTGAGAAAGGCGATGCGGAGTCGCGGTTGCTGCGGCCAACGCTTTACGACTTTCTGGCGCATCGGGCGCTGGCCTTTTACCGGAACACAGAACCCGATATCATCCGGCCGGCCAACCGGTTCACGCTGGACCAACCGGCTTATCTGGCCGATGCGGCCACGTTTCTGAAAACACCGCTCACCAGCTCCGATACGCTCTCGCTGCGATTCCGGGCCTTGCAGGGCTACCAGCGCCTGATGGCGTTTCATGAGGCCGATGCCAATCCGTTGCCGCTGGCGGTAGTCGATGCCGCCCGGCTGGCGTTCGTGCATCAGTACAGCACCCTACCCAACAAAGACCTTCGCTACCAGCAGGCGCTGGAGCAGCGGATCAAAACCGTTCGTAACCAGCCGGCCGAGCCGTTCTACGGGCTGGCGCTGGTTACGTTATGGAGCGAGCTGAGCAACCAGCGCCCGACCGGTGGCTGGCGACGGCGGGCGGCCGAACTGTCGGCCGATCTGCTCAAACGATTCCCCCAGACTACGCCCGAAACCAACAATCTGCGGCTGCTGCTCGACCAGCTCAGAACCCCGCTGGTCAGTATGCAGGTCGAAGAAGGTAACGCGCCTAACCAACCCATCCGGGCGTCGGTGACGTACCAGAACGTGCCAACCCTCTATTATCGCCTGGTTCAAACCAGTGTCGATGATCAGAACCGGGTGGACCGCCGGCGCAATCCCGACGACGGTAAAGGGCTGGCGCGGCAGTACCTGAAACGGCCCGTTCTGCACCAGGGCTCGGTCAGCCTGCCCGACGATGGCGATCTGCAGTCGCACCGGACCGAAATAGCCCTGCCTGCCCTGTCGCTGGGGCATTATGTGGTGCTAGTTGCCAATAAACCCGATATGTCGGAGGCCAGTGAGCTGCTGACCTACACGCGGCTTCACGTAACCAATATCGGGTACCTGATCGGGTATCGGCCGGTGCCGTTCAAACCAAGCAGGTCGGGCCAGTTCGACGATGTCGACAATCATTACACGCGTGATCCCAAGCTGTACGTGCTGAACCGGCAAACGGGCCAGCCCCTGCCTAACGCGCGGGTCGAACTGTTCGAGCAGGTGTATGTCAACAATTACCAAGAGCATCGGCGGCTCAATACCATGCGCACCGACGCTGCGGGCGGGCTGGTCATACCCGACAAGGTTGCAGCGGGCGACCGTAGTTACCGGTTCCGGATCGTTACCCGACTCGATACCATCGATACCGAACCCGTATACTGGCCCGGCTACCAGCGAACCGAATCGAGCACCGGCGAGGACGAGATCCGGGCGCTGCTCTTCACCGACCGATCCATCTACCGACCCGGACAGCCGATCTTTTTCAAGGGCGTACTGTACAAAGGCAAAACCGATGACTATCGGGTAGCGGCAGGCACGCAGACACAGGCCACGCTGGTCGATGTAAATGGCGAAACGGTATCCTCACTGACGCTGACCAGCAACGCCTTCGGTACGGTAGACGGGCAGTTTACGGCACCAACCGGTCGGCTGACGGGCGACATGAGCATCCGGGTCGAAAACAGCCAGACCAGCGTTCGGGTCGAAGAATACAAACGCCCGACATTCGAGGTAAAAGCCGCCCCGCTCAAAGGCAGCTACAAACTGGGGCAGCCGGTAGCGGTAACGGCTACGGCTAAAACCTTTGCAGGAGCAGTCGTCGATGGCGCTTCGGTACGCTACCGGGTTACGCGGCAACTTAAACCGCGCTGGATCTGGTGGGAGTGGAGCAACTACCTGCCGGACGGCCGCCAGAGCCTGCCAGTCGGGCCTGAAACCGAAATTGCCAACGGTACGCTTACGACCGATGCCACTGGCGCGGTGTCGCTTACGTTCGTGGCCCAGCCCGACTCGCTCATCGGTCGACAGACCAACCCGACGTTCAACTTCGTCGTCACCATCGACGTCACCGACGCGACCGGCGAAACCCGTTCGACCCAGCAAAGGCTCTCGATTGGATACTCGGCCCTGACGGCTACGCTCAACCTGCCCCCGCAGCTCGACAACCGCGACCAGTCCGTATCGATCCGCGTGACCAACGCCGGGGGCGAGCGCGTACCCGTAAGCGGTCAGCTAACCCTGTCGCCCCTGACTCCGCCCCGGCAACCCCTGCGCAAACGCCTGTGGGAAGCCCCCGACCGATATGCGCTGAGTCGGGAGGCCTTCAAAAAACTGTTTCCAGCTGATGTCTATGCCGATGAGGACAAGCTGACCAACTGGCCCAAAGGCGCTGCAGTCGAAACGGTGTCGATCAACCAGACCGACACGCTGAAGCTGACCCTGAGCCGCTACCCGGCCGGTATTTATGCCGCCGATCTTCGCGTAACCGATGCGGCTGGTGAGAGCGCCACCCTGACGCAGTACGTTACCATTACGACCAAGGCCCAGCCGTTCGTTATGGCCCGGCCCGACGGCTGGGTGAAGGCGCTGAACACCGAAGGCAAACCCGGCCAGTCAGTAGCTTTTCTGCTGGGGGGCGGCCCCGGCCCGGTGCTGATGCGGGTAGCAAACAGGGGGGTAATTCGGGAGGAGCGCTGGCTCAAACTGACCGACGAACCCACCCGGGTTGAGGTACCCATCACCAGCGACTACCAGAACGGAATTTCCGTATGGTTCACCAGGGTGCAGAACGGCCGCAAGCTGGATGTAGACAAATCCATCACCCTGTCGAAACCCGACCGAAGGCTGCGGATCGAAACCCTGACGTTCCGCGATTTGCTCAAACCCGGCCAGGCCGAGCAATGGACGCTCCGGATCAGCGGACCGGGTAACGAACAGGTGCTGTCAGAACTGGTGGCTACCCTGTATGATGCATCGCTGGATGCGTTCGTGCCGCTCAACTGGCCCAGCGGTCCGGAAAGCCCGATCCTTTTCCACGAAGGCGGGCTACAGTGGTTGCCAGCCAATTTCAAGACTGTTACTAGCAATCTGTTCTGGTACAACTACCGGGACCGGCAGCCAAGCGGACGCCGGTACGACGCGCTGGCTGGCTTCGGCGTATATGGGTTCTCGTCGTCGCGAGCGTTGCAGCAAAGTGTTTCTGTAGGATACGGCCGGGCAGCGGCACCCCGCAAGTCGTTAAGCGGAGCCGTGGCTAAGGTAGCGACGATGGAAGCGGCCAGTGATAATGTGGTGGAGTTACGCGAAGCGGTAGCCGCCGAAACGCCGACATCGACTACCACCAGTCCGTCGGTTTCACCGCGCCGTAACTTCAGCGAAACGGCGTTCTTCTTCCCGAAACTACAGACTGATGCGCAGGGCCGGGTGCTGCTCAGCTTCACCATGCCCGAAGCCCTCACGCGCTGGCGACTGCTGGCGTTTGCGCATACGCCCGACCTGAAAACCGGCTCGATCGAGCGTACCGTCGTGACGCAGAAAGAGCTAATGATCATGGGTAACCTGCCCCGCTTTCTGCGCGAGGCCGACACGCTCCGGCTAACCGCCCGCATCAACAACCTGTCCGACAAAGTGCTCAGCGGCACGGCCCGTATCGACGCCGTCGACCCCGTTACCGGCCAGTTGCTCACCACCGTCCTCTTCGGGCCGGGCCGGGTCTCGCCCGATCAGGCGTTTACGGCCGCCGAAGGACTGAGCGCAGCCGTAGCCTGGACGGTCATCGTGCCGCCGGGGCTGGAGAATATAACTTTTCGCGTATCGGCCTCGGCCGGCGACTTTGCCGATGCCGAAGAGCGAACCGTTCCCGTGCTGCCCAACCGGATGCTCGTGCTGGACAGCCAGCCGTTCTACGTGAACGGAGGAGGTAAAAAAGAGGTGCGGCTGAATGCGCTGGCCAGCCACTCGCCCGAGTTGCCGCTGTCGGCCGAGCGGCTGACGGTCGAGCTGACCAGCAATCCGGTCTGGACCGCCCTGCAAAGTTTGCCGTACCTGAACGAGTTTCCCTACGAGTGTGCCGAGCAGCTGTTCAGCCGGTTCTACGCCAATGCGCTGGCCAGCCACATCGTCAGCGCCCGCCCCGATATCCGGGCCGTAGCCGACGCCTGGGCCAAAAAAGCCCCGGCCAACCCGCTCGAAACGAACCCCGAGCTGAAAAGCGTCACCCTCGACGAAACCCCCTGGCGACGCGACGCCCGCGACCAGACCCGCCAACAGGCGCAGATCGGCCGGTTTTTGCAGGCAGATAATCTGCTGGCCGGACAGGAACAGGCCCTGCGAAAACTCCAGCTGTTGCAGGCCACGAACGGCGGCTTCGTCTGGTTTGCGGGTATGCCCATCGACCGAACCGTTTCGCTGCATCTGCTGGCGGGTTTCGGTCACCTGGCCCGGCTGGGGGTTACCCTGCCCGAAAGTCAGCAGCAGCTGGCTACCGGTCTGCAAACGCGGGCCCTGCCCTTTGTCGACGAAACCGCCTGGCAGTGGGTGCAGATGCACAAACAGAGGAAACAGGCTGCTTATGATACGTTCTGGGCTGTTCAGTACCTATATGCCCGGTCGTTCTACCCGGCTCAACCCATGGCCGACAAGGCCGTTCGGGAGTACATGCAGAACCACATCACGAAAAACTGGCCGACAATGGGTATTCAGGAGCAGGCCCTGACGGCGCTGGCCCTGCACCGGCTGGGCGATAGCAAAACCCCGGTAGCTATCCTGAAATCACTCGGCGAACGGGCTGCGCAGTCCGACGAGCTGGGTATGTACTGGCCCGCCAACAAACCGGGCTATGCCTGGCAGCAGGCACCCATCGAAACGCAGGCATTGCTGATCGAAGCGTTTCAGGAGATTCTGAACGATACCCAATCGGTGAATGCCATGAAACAATGGCTGCTGAGCCAGAAGCGGACGCAGGCCTGGCCAAGCACCAAAGCCACCACCGAGGCCATCTATGCCCTGCTGCTCAACGGCGACGACTGGCTGAACACCCAGGCCACCACCGAGCTGCGGGTGGGTGGCCGGCCGGTTGATGTGGCCGCAGCGGGGCCGGTGGGTTACCAGAAAGTAACGTACCCGCCTGCCGAGATCAAACCGGAGCTGGGCGTAATCACCGTGAGCAAAACCGGCAGCGGCCCAGCCTGGGGCGGTATCTATTACCAGCACTTCGAACCTCTCGACCGCGTAACGCCTTCGTCGGCCATCAAAGCCGCCATGGGCAACCTGACCGTAACGAAGCAGCTGTTTCTGGAACGCGACAGCCCGGCCGGCCCCGTCAGCACGCTCATTACCGACAAGACCGCCCTGAAACCCGGCGATCGGCTACGGGTTCGGCTCGAAGTGCGTACCGATCGGGATATGCAGTATGTACACCTGAAAGACAGCCGCGCGTCGGGTTTCGAACCAGCCGCCGACGGCGCCAGGGCCGTTTTGTCGGGCTACCGGTATCAGAATGGACTGGGTTACTACGAAGCCCCCCGCGACGCCAGCACGGACTTCTACCTGGACCGCCTGCCAACCGGCACCCACGTGTTCGAATATGGCCTGCGGGTGGTACATACCGGCGATTATGCGAGTGGGGTTGCTACGATCCAGTGTTTCTACGCCCCCGAGTTCTCGGCCCGCTCGGTCGGTACGCGCGTGCATGTACCGGCTCCCGCCGGGCGTTGAGGAGTGGTGGCCTGAGCAGGCGGTTAACAGCGTTCAACGGCTGCTCAGGCCATTCTAGGGCGGATGTTGCCGGGCCTGGGGCGGGATTCTGCGCGGTAAAATTTGTAAATTTGTCGGATGCCTGCTCAACCCGAACAGCCCGCCATTCGCCGGATTATCCATATCGACATGGATGCCTTCTACGCGTCGGTCGAGCAGCGCGACAACCCCGAATTGCGGGGTAAGCCGGTGGCGGTAGGGGGTTCGCGGGCGCGGGGCGTGGTGGCCGCGGCCAGTTACGAAGCCCGCGTATACGGGGTCAGGTCGGCCATGGCATCGGTGACGGCCATCCGGCAGTGTCCGGAGCTGATCTTCGTCAAACCCCGGTTCGATGTGTATAAGGCCGTATCGGCCCAGATCCGGGCCGTGTTTGCCGACTACACCCCCCTGATCGAACCGCTCTCGCTCGATGAAGCCTACCTCGACGTAACCGAAAATCGGGCTGGCCTGCCGTCGGCTACGGATATGGCCCGGCAGATCAAAGCAAAAATCCGCGAAGCCACCGGACTGACGGCCTCGGCTGGGGTGTCGTATAACAAGTTCCTGGCCAAGCTGGCATCCGATCATCAGAAACCCGACGGGCTGTTCGTGATCAAACCCGCCGATGGTCCCCGTTTTGTCGAGACCCTGCTGGTCGGGCAGTTTCACGGGATCGGTCGCGTGACGGCGCAAAAGATGAACGCGCTGGGGATCTTCACCGGGCTCGACCTCCGCCAGCAGTCGGTTGCGTTTTTGCAGCGCCACTTCGGCAAGGCGGGCCAGTACTACTACCATATTGCGCGCGGCATCGACGATCGGCCCGTCAACCCCGACCGCGTCCGGAAGTCGGTCGGTTCCGAGAATACCTTCGAGACCGATCTGCACGAGCTACCCGAGCTGCTGGACGGCCTGCACCCCCTGGCCGATGAGGTCTGGCAGTACTGCCAGGGCCGGGGTATCCGGGGGCGCACCGTAACCGTCAAGATCAAGTTTGCCGACTTCCGGCAGATTACCCGCAGCCGTACGCTGTTATCGGCCGTTACGTCGCAGGTGGTGCTGGCGCAGGTGGCGGGTGAGCTGTTGCAGAGTGTTCTGCCCGTTAGCCAGGGAATTCGGTTGCTGGGCGTGTCGCTGTCGGGACTGAATACGGAAGAAACCACGGGCAGCGGTCAGCTAACCCTGTTCGGCGACTAGGGCCGCGGCAGATGACCGTTCGCTCAATGGTCCATTTCGGCTGTTAGCCCGGGCGGGGTGGTTGCGACTAAGGGTTCAGATTAACATATCTGAACTATGAAAACTATACTGACTACCGGGCTGGCGTTGCTGATGGCAGCGGGCCTGACCAACTGTGGCGACAAAGAAACGGTAAAGCCATCTGAACAGGCACTGACCAGCTTTATGAGTGCTGAGAGTACCCTGACCCCCAGCGTACGTACGTCCGGGCCGTGGGAGCTGGGCGTTGTATTCAGCTCGACGGTGGCGGGTAAGCTTACCCAGGTAGGTAGCAAAATGCCCGAGCCCGGCACGTACCGCGTCATCATCTGGGATTTTGACACCAAACAATCGGTACGGCAAAAGACTGTTGAGCAAACCGCCCCCGACAAACTGACCATGGCCGATATCGAATCGCTGGCTCTGGTTGCCAACAAGAAGTATATAATCAGCATCAACAGCCAGTCGGGCGGGACCAATAAGAAATACGGAGCGGCTTACAAAACGGGGGGTGGCGAGTTCATGCCGTTTACAAAAGGCAGTATCTTGGTTTATAATGCCTGCTACCGGCTAACGGCCCCGGCTTTGTTTCCCGACGCTGTACAGAATGTGAAAAGCGAGCTGTACGGCTATCCGGAGTTTACGTTTATCCCTGACTGAGCCCGGTTCGTAAAAGCCGTCAGCCCGTAACCTCGCGGGCTACGCGTTCGCCGGAGCGTACGGCCCCCTCGATATAGCCGTTCCAGACATCAGACGTTTCGGTGCCGGCCCAGTGGATTCGCCCGACGGGTTGCCGCAGGGCCGGGCCCGCGCTGGTCCAGAAACCGGGCTGCGGCACGGCCGCGTAGCATCCTTTGCTCCAGGCTTCGTTCAGAAACGAATGGTCGAGGTACCGGCGTGGGCGGGCGGCTTCCGGTCCGAAAAACGTCGCAAACGACTGCAGAGCCGATGCCCGCCGTTCGTTGTCCGACAGCCGCGAGAAGTCCCGGGCCTTACTGCCCAGTACAAACCCCATCAGAATACCCTGGCTGCCATCTCTGGGCGAGTTATCGAAAGTAACGGTGATGGGTCCGTCGGGGGTAGCGGCCAGGCCGTTCAGGCCCTGGTCGCGCCAGAACGGCCGGTCGTAGATGGCGTAACATTTCCAGACGGCGCCCATCGGCAGCTGCGTCATCAGCTGCTGTCGCTGGGGCGGTAGGGCGGGCTCGAACCGGATGTCGGCCTGTAAAGCGGGCGGAATGGCAACGACAACCCGGCTGGCCGTATAGGTAGTCGTATCGGTCGTAACCTCCACCTGCGCGTCGGTCTGAGTGATGGTTCGTACGGGGGCGTTGAACACGATCCGGTCGGCGAAGGTAGCGGCCATCCGGTCGGCAATGGTTTGCGCACCCCCCACAAACCGATCGGCCTGCGCGCCGTTTTTTACGTTCATGAGCGTATCCAGATCCCGACCCGACCGGGTGTAGAACAGCGCATGTAGTAGCGAGAAGTCGGCCGGGTCGGCCGCCCAGATGGCGCCTACGGCGATGGTGAAGAACTGGCGGGCGGTTTCGTAGCTCATCTGCCCGTTCATCCAGTCGGCCAGCGTCAGGGTGTCGAGTTGCCGGGCGTTGGGCGTGTTCCAGGGTTCGGCGAGGTCAACCGTTTTTGAGAGTTTATTGATCCGCCTGATGGCCGCGTCCAGACTGAGCAGCGAAAACAGCGGCAGGGGTGGAATGAGGCCTTTGTACCGCTTTACCCTGCCCCGAAAATACTGGGTGCTTTTGCCGGTATCGTAAGTAGGGAACGTGTCGACTCCGAACGCGCGGGCCAGCGCATACAGCCGATCCTGCGTTGGACCAACCCAGGCCCCGCCCAGGTCAACATACGAACCATCGTCGAAGCGTTGTGTATGTACCCGGCCTCCCACCCGGTCGCGGGCTTCGAGCAGCAGTACGGTTCTGCCGGCTTTGATGAGTTCATAGGCAGCGGTCAGGCCCGCATAACCCGCTCCCACGACAAGTACGTCGTACGGCTTTTTATCATCGGTCATGGTTGGTTCAGGAATCGTACCCTAACCTACACAAAAACCCCGGTAAAGAAATCGCGCCTAGCCTTATCGGGGCTGGATGCGGGGCACATTGATGCTGGCTGATAGAAAAATCGCCCCTGCCGGGCTTGGGTGCTGGCAGGGGCGATCAGGATAGTACGTGAATTGGCGTCGGCGGGATGACTGGTTGACAATCGACCCGCCGGTCGGTTTATACGATGGCGTCGATGAGGGCCGTAATGATGGAGACGACAATACTGAACAGCAACGCGGCTATGAAACCACTCACGGCAAAGCCCGGAACCAGGTAGGCCGTCAGATAAACCATCAGTACGTTCAGCACCAGCAGAAACAGGCCCAGCGTCAGAATCGTAATCGGAATGGTAAGAACCGTCAGAATCGGCTTGATAAAGGCGTTCAGGAAACCCAGTACAATGGCTACGATCAGGTAGGTAACTGGCCCGCCCGATACGGTGATGCCCGGAATGAACATACTGGCGACGTAAACAGCTACGGCGCTGATGAGGATGCGAATGATGAGACCCATAGTGGAAAGTTTTCAGTGATCGATTATACGTTTCGGAAAGTCGAAACTGCAAATTCTAACCGACAACGGAAAACTATTGTTTAACGTGACGACTTTGCAGCACGGCAATGATATCGTCGAGGTCTATGTTTTTCTGCTCCAGCAGCACCAGAAAATGGAAGAGCAGATCGGCCGCTTCGCCCTTGAAGAGGTGGTCGTTGTTGTCTTTGGCTTCAATAACCAGTTCTACAGCCTCTTCGCCTACCTTCTGCGCAATCTTGTTGACGCCTTTTTTGAACAGCGAAGCCGTATACGACCCATCGGCCGGATTGACTTTCCGGTCATGGATGATCTGCTGCAGGTAATTGAGAAACTGGCCCTGCCCTTTGTTGACTTCGTCGAAGCAGGTATCGGCACCCGTGTGGCAGGTTGGCCCGGCGGGGTGAACTTTGATCAGGAGCGTATCGCCGTCGCAGTCGATCCGGATCTCCCGCACATGCAGAAAATTATTCGACGTTTCGCCTTTGGTCCAGAGCCGTTGTTTGCTGCGGCTGAAAAACGTAACGACCTGCTCGGCCCGGGTTTTTTCGTAAGCCTCGCGGTTCATGTAGCCCAGCATGAGTACGTTACCCGTATCGGCATCCTGAATCACGGCCGGAACCAGCCCATCGGTCGATTTGTCGAAGTTAATGTCGGAATTCATACTGCAAAGGTAGGGTCTTAGGATCGAATCGTCCCTACAAAGGCACGGATGCTCTCGGGTGAGGTGCCATGATCCTGTAGATGGCGAATAAAGGCACTCCCCACAATGGCGCCGTTGGCGTACTGGCAAGCTGTATCGAAGGTCTCGTGGTCGTTGATCCCGAATCCGATCAGGCGCGGGTTCCGCAGCTGCATGGCACGAATTCGGTCGAAATACGCCCGCATCGGCTCGCTGATGCCTTTGGTCGAGCCCGTGATGCTGGCCGAGGAGACCATGTAGATAAACCCGTCAGATTCGGCGTCGATGTGCCGGATGCGCTCGTCCGAGGTCTGGGGCGTAATCAGGTTCACGTTCAGAATACCGTAGGCGCGGAAGATGTCGGCATACTCGGCCAGAAACAGGTCGAGCGGCAGGTCGGGCAGGATAACGCCATCGACGCCTACCGCGCGGCACTGCTGGCAGAAGTTCTCGACCCCGAACTGAAGCACCGGGTTAACGTAGCCCATGAGCAGAATCGGCACCGTAATTTCCTGGCGGCAGCTGGCCAGCTGCGCGAACAGCGTCTTGAGCGACATGCCGTTCTCAAGCGCTTTTCCGTTGCTCTGCTGGATGGTTTCGCCATCGGCGACGGGGTCGGAGTAGGGCATACCGATCTCAACCAGATCGACGCCGGCAGCCTGTAAGCCGCGCAACACAGTCAGGGTATCGTCGAGGTTGGGGAAGCCAGCGGTAAAATAAACGTTCAGCAGTCGGTCGCTTTTCTGGGCAAAGAGGTCGGTTATCCGGTTTTGGGTAATGGAACTGGTCATGGCAAGTCGTTAAACAGTCATCAGTAGCCGGGCTTTTCCCTGCCCGTGGTCGTAGACCCGGGCAGTGGTTTTCGCTCCGTTGTGGTAGTGGTTGTCGGCTCCCCGAACCACGGTCCGGGTCTACGACCACGGACAGGGTTCGGGGAGCCGACAACCACTCACAAATATTTCGAGTAGGTGCTCAAGTCTTTGTCGCCCCGGCCCGACAGGCACACGACGACGACGTCGGTGGGGGTGAGGCCCATTTTGGGGAGGGCAGCCAGCGCGTGGGCGGTTTCGATGGCGGGAATGATGCCTTCGAGTTTGCTGAGGTTAAAGCCAGCCTGGATGGCGTCATCGTCGGTAATGGCGTAGAAATCGCCCCGGCCCGTGTCGAACAGGTGGGCGTGGAGCGGGCCGATACCGGGATAGTCGAGACCCGCCGAAATGGAATAGGGTTCGGTAACCTGACCGTCTTCGGTTTGCATCAGAATGGTCCGGCTGCCGTGCAGCACGCCCGGTTTGCCGAGCGCCGTAGTAGCGGCCGAATGGCCCGACGATACGCCCAGCCCGGCGGCTTCGGTAGCTACCAGCCGTACGGAAGGTTCGTTCAGGAAGTGGTAGAACGCGCCGGCCGCATTGCTGCCGCCCCCTACGCAGGCCACTACGTAATCGGGATTCTCACGACCTGTTTTGGCAAAAAGCTGCTTCCGGATCTCCTCCGAGATAACTGACTGGAAACGCGCCACCATGTCGGGGTATGGATGCGGTCCAACGACCGAGCCGATGATGTAATGGGTATCGACGGGGTTGTTGATCCAGTGGCGCATGGCCTCGTTGGTCGCATCTTTGAGCGTCTGGCTCCCCGAGGTAGCAGGCCGTACTTCGGCGCCCAGCATCCGCATCCGGTCAACGTTCGGTTTTTGCCGCTCCATGTCGATGCTGCCCATGTAAACGATGCATTCCAGCCCCATCAGCGCGCAGACCGTTGCCGTTGCCACGCCATGCTGACCGGCTCCGGTTTCGGCCACGATCCGTTTTTTGCCGAGCCGCTGCGCCACCAGGATCTGCCCGATGGTATTGTTGATCTTGTGAGCACCCGTATGGCAAAGATCTTCGCGTTTGAGGTAGACCGTAGCGCCGACTTGCTCCGACAGCCGCCTGGCCAGGAACAGGGGCGTTGGGCGACCCACGTAATCTTCCAGTAACTGCTGAAACTCGGCCTGAAATGCAGGATCGGCCATGATCTGGAGGTAGCTCTGCCGCAGTTCTTCAACGTTCGGGTAGAGCATTTCCGGAATGAACGCCCCGCCGAAGCGGCCGTAAAAACCTTTATCAGTAACGGCAAACGAGGTTTGCGGTTCGAGGGTAGATTGCATCGTTGACTAAAATTAGCGGGCTCCTGCGGGTGAAGGCCGAGAGTCGACCACGTGGTCTAGGCGGTTCAGGAGGCCGTAAGTGGCTTATGTTCTCTTGCTGTTAGTTGCCTTTGCGGTTGCGAAGAATAACCGACAGGTCAGCGTCTTTCAAACTTTCCCGGGCCTGCTCCACCTTTTTGTCGACAAAGGCCTGTACGGTGGGGTGGCGTGTCAGTAATAGATCGGGTACCAGGTCAACCAACTTCTTATTTGTCTTACTTGCAGTTCTCATACTGATTGCGACTTTAGTTGAAAGGCAAATCCTGTATATAATTGATCGGGGACAAAACGCTCGTACTGGCCATCAGGTCGTTTACCATATATCCAAAACAGTTCCTGCGCCCGGTCCAGTTCTCTGCTGATCAAAATTCGGTAAAAGCGCGTACGGGCGGTATCTCGTCCCTGTATGTAGATGAGCTTTTCGGGGTAAGCGTCCCAGAATAGGAACATGGTTCGTACTACGGTAGCAATCACGGTCGGCATATCCTGGTTGTCACTGACAACGTCATCGGCTAACCGACCGTCCGGCATGACATCGACCAGAGCAAGGTTAACGACTTGCTCATCGATGGGATCGTAGAGAACCTGTTTGGCGATGATGCGAGCTGGGCTTACGCTCAGAAAGGCGAACGTTTGTCGGTCTGGGCTGCTTCGTAACGGATAAGCGGGTTCGTTCATGCCGGCAAATATACTTTTGTCGGCATTGTGTATCGCTAGACTTCTTCCTCAACCGGGCGTAGCCGGTCGATCAGCTCTTTTACCTGCGCCACGTCTTTGATACCGGGGGCAATTTCAACCTGGCTGTTGACATCAACGCCGTACAGTTTCATGCCTTTCAGCGCATCCAGCTGGTCGAGGTTGTGCAGGCCGATGCCTCCGCTGATGAAAAACGGCTTTTCGTTATCGTAGCGGCTCAGGATGCTCCAGTCGAAGGTATGTCCGTTGCCGCCGGGCTGATCGCCTTTGGCATCGAACAGAAAAAAGTCGCACTGGGCTTTGTAGTTGTTCAGCATCGAGAAGTTAAACGACCCATCGACCCGAAACGCCTTGATCAGGCTGATACCCCGGTTGCGCAGGCTCCGGCAGTACTCCGGCGTTTCGTTGCCGTGGAGCTGTACGTACTGGAAATCGTATTTCTTAACCGTTCGCAGAATGAAGTCCGGACTGGCGTTGACAAAGACGCCTACTTTCCGGATTGAGCGGGGCAGTTCTTTCACCACCGTCTCGTCCAGCGTATCGCCCACGAAGCGGGGCGACTGATCGTAGAAAATAAACCCGATAAAGTCGGGACCAAGGGCGGCAACCTCACGGAGATTGTCGGCATCACGCAGACCGCACACTTTGATTTTCATGGTAGAAACGAGTTAGATGGGTACAGCAGACGTTAACGTATATTGATGAATGAGTGTGGCCAGCGCAGCCGCCGGGTCCGTAGTTTTCATAAAAGCTTCGCCGATCAGGAATCCGTCGAACCCGGCCCGGAACAGTGTCCGCATGGTTTGGGCATCGTGCAGACCACTTTCGGTGATTTTGGCGAACGTATCCGGAATCCGCTCCACGAGCCGCAGCGAGGTTTCGACCGAGGTCTCGAAGGTTTTCAGGTTTCGGTTGTTGACGCCCACCAGATCGACGGTATGCGTCAGCGAACGATCCAGCTCGCCTTCGTCGTGTACTTCCAGCAATACCTGTAAACCCAGATCCTGCGCCTGCATGCTGAGCGTAGATACCTCGTCGGGCGTCAGGCAGGCCGCGATCAGCAGAACCAGGTCGGCTCCCCAGGCTTTGGCTTCGAGGAGCTGGTAGGTATCGACAATAAAGTCTTTGCGGAGAATGGGCGTACCGGGGTTGGCGGCCCGGGCGGCCTGCAGGTCGGCGGGCGTACCGCCAAAAAACGGCTCGTCGGTCAGTACGCTCAGTACCGCTGCGCCCGCCTGTACATAGCCCCGGGTGGTCGTGGCCACGTCGGCAGTACCGTTGATGAGGCCTTTGGAAGGAGACCGGCGTTTGAACTCGGCAATGATGCCGGTTGATCGAAAGTCCTGTACCGCATCGCGTGCCGACAGCGTCGGGCGTTTGAAGTCAGGCATCTGTTCCAGCGCCGACCGGGGTGTTTCGGCCTGCCGCTGGGCTACTTCGATTCGTTTCTGGGCAATGATTTCGTCAAGAATTGTCATCTCATAAACAGGCAGACCTCCCGGTCTGTCCAGCCGCTAGGCTAAGTAATTCGTTCGTATCACTATTCTGGTTCTGCTATCGAAAACGATCTGGTCATCGTGGAAACCTCCCGGCTCCGCGCATCTATGCCTGGTGTCTATGCAATCAGCCGGTCAAACGCCTGCCGGGCCCGGCCACTCTCCAGCGATTCGCGGGCCATCAGGACGCCCTCCTCGCGGGAGCTGGCCTTACCGGCGGTGAGCAGTGCTATCGCCGAATTGGCCAGAACGGCCTGATTCTGAGCCGCTGTTCCTTTGTTGTCGAGCACATCCAGAAAGATCTGCGCCGATGCATCGAGGGTTTGTCCGCCCGCCAGCGATTCCGGGGTTAAGGTGCTCATTCCCAGGTGTTCGGGCTCCAGTACCTGCTCGGCATGGTTACTTATCATCTTAAACGCTCCCGTCAGCGAAATCTCGTCGTACCCGTCGAGGGCGTGAAGGATCGTAAACTGCTTGCCCGATTGCTGATAAAGGTACGCATAAAGTCGAGCCAATTCAAGACTGAACACCCCTACGAGCTGTTTTTGGGGTTTGGCCGGGTTCACCATCGGACCGAGCACGTTGAAAAAGGTTTTTACGCCCAGATCTTTCCGGATGGGGCCTACGTTTTTCATGGCGGGGTGAAACAGCGGAGCGTGCAGGAAGCAGATACCGGCGGTTTCGATCTTCCGTTCCAGCTCCCCAACATCGTTGGTAAACCGGTAACCCAGCCGCTCCAATACGGTCGACGATCCGACCAGCGACGAAACGCCGTGGTTCCCGTGTTTGGCTACCCGCTGCCCGGCTCCGGCCACCACGAAAGCCGACAGGGTCGAGATGTTGAAGGTGTCCTTACCGTCGCCCCCGGTGCCGCAGAGGTCCATGGGGTCATAGGCCGCCAGGTCGACCGGCAGGCAGAGTTCCAGCATGGCGTCGCGGAAGCCTTCCAGTTCTTCCACGCGCAGGCTTCGCATCATGTAAACCGTCAGAAAGGAGGCTATCTGGGCCGTATTGTAGTCGCCCCGGCTGATGCCGATCAGGGTTTGCCGGGCCTGATCTTTCGAGAGCGTTTTGTATTCGAACAGGTGATTAAGAATTGCTTTCATTTTTCAATTAGTGAATGAGTGAATGAGCGAATGAGTGTTTGGCCGCTGGTTTATTCGCCCATTCACTCAATTGCTCATTCGCTCAATGGGTTAGCCAGTTCTGAATCATTTTTACGCCGTTTTCGGTCAGTACCGATTCGGGGTGGAACTGTAGACCCCGTACGTCGTAGCGTGTGTGAGCCAGAGCCATAACCCGCCCGCTTTCGTCGACGGCAGTAGTGCGGAGGTCGGCGGGCATCGACTCCGGAACGACCGTCCAGGAATGGTAGCGGCCAACGGTCAGCTCGGCGGGGATGCCGGTAAAGAGTCGTTCGGCGGTGTCGGTCACGGTAGCCCGATGCGCCACGCCATGCAGCACGTCGCCCAGGTTTTCGAGCGTAGCGCCATACACTTCACCGATGCCCTGGTGGCCCAGGCAGATGCCCAGTATGCTCTTCGTAGGGCCATGTTCCCGAACCAGGTCCTGCATGATACCCGCTTCTGACGGGATACCCGGCCCCGGCGAGAGCATGATTTTGTCGTACTGGCCGGCATCCTCAACGGTCAGTTTGTCGTTCCTGACCACATCGGGCCGGTACCCCAGTTCCCGCAGGATATAGACCAGGTTGTAGGTGAACGAGTCGTAATTATCCAGAACTAAGAGTTTCATAAGGATTTTGCCTGTTCGATGGCCATCCGGAGGGCAGCCAGTTTGTTGTGTACTTCCTGCACTTCGCTCTCTACGACCGACTTGGCCACCACACCGGCACCCGCCTGGTAATAGAGCGTGTTGTCTTTGCTCATGAACGTGCGGATCATGATGCAATGGTTGAACTCACCGTCGAAACCCATGTAGCCGATGCTGCCCGAATAGAACGACCGGCTCAGGTTTTCGTAGCGGTCGATGAGCCGCATGGCCATGTGTTTCGGCGCGCCCGACAGCGTACCGGCGGGGAAGGTTTCGGCTACGATCTGTAGCGGATCGGCCGTTTCGGTCAGGTCGCCGACTACCTTCGAGACGAGGTGGATGACGTGGGAGTAGTACTGAACCTCCTTGAAGGTTTCAACTTTTACCACGTCGCAGTTGCGGCTGAGGTCGTTGCGGGCCAGGTCGACCAGCATCACGTGCTCGGCCGATTCTTTGGGGTCGTCGTAGAGCTTCTGGGCCAGCTCGGCATCGTGCGCATCGTCGCCGGTGCGCCGGAAGGTACCGGCAATGGGGTAAATCGTGGCTTTCCGGTCTTTCACCACAATCTGCGACTCGGGCGATGAGCCAAAGAGCTTATAGTTGCCGTAGTCGAAGTAAAACAGATACGGTGAGGGGTTGAGCGACCGCAGCGACCGGTACACGTTGAACTCGTCGCCCACGAACGGCATCTCGAACCGGCGCGACAGCACGATCTGAAACACGTCGCCCCGCTGGCAGTGGTCTTTCCCTTTCTGCACCACACCCCGAAACTCATCGTCCGTAAAGTTAGACTGTTCGGGACCGGCCGGGCTAAACGAATAGGTGGGGTAGTTGCGGCCCGTAATCAGGTCGCCGATGTCGTTGAGGGTAGAGGTCTCGGGTTCTGCTTCGCCAGCCTGCAGGTAGCTGTGCTCGAAAAGATACAGCTCGTCTTTGAAATGGTTGATGGCGATAACGTAGCGATACACCGCAAAAACGGCCGCCGGGATCTGGTTTTCGGCCGGAACGGGGGCCTGCAGCCGGATGTCTTCGAAACTTTGTACGGCCGGGTAGCCGAAGTAGCCGAACAGCCCGTTGGTGATGAATGAAAACGGCAGCTTCTCGTGCTGAAAGCTGTCTTTGAACTGCTGCAGGGCCGTGAGCATGTCGGACGACTCGACCGTACGAACCTGCTCCGACTGGCCGGGGAGCCGAACCGTCAGCTGCTGCCCTTCGTACGAGAACCGCGCTACCGGGTCGAAGGCGATGTAGGAGAAGGAGTTGTCGTTGCCGTGGTAGTCGGAGCTTTCGAGCAGGATGCTGTTCAGGAACCGATCGCGGATACGGAGGTAGATGCTGACGGGGGTAATGATGTCGGCCAGCATCCGCTTGTGTCGGGTTACTACACGGTAGGTGGTTACTGGCGGGGCAGAAAGGGTCATTGTAGCGTTGTTAAGAGTGATTCGTTAGCGATTAGGACAAAAAAATAAGGCTCACCGGGATGACGGTGAGCCTTGTGTATGTTCGTTTATGAACAGCATAGGGGCAACCCTCATCCCGGATAGGAAGAGTGCCACCACCAAATCATGCTTACAGATGCCTTGTTCACAATCGTTATGTCGTTTTCGTCGCGCGCCATCAGGCTACGCTTCGTTTATTTGTCGGGGTGGCGGGATTCGAACCCACGACCTCTACGTCCCGAACGTAGCGCGCTACCAGGCTGCGCTACACCCCGAATGGGCCACAAAGGTAAATACATTACCTACTCTTGCGGAAATTATTCGGCAACTTTTTTTGCGATAAAAGCCGCTAACTGGTCGGGTATTTCCCAGGGCAAGAGGTGGCCGGCCCCGTTGCAGCGGGTGATGGTGGCCCGCGGCAGGAACGGCTTCACCATGGTTTCCTGCACATCGGGCGGGAGCGCGCGGTCTTCCGACCCGACGATGATGGCGACCGGAACCGTGATGCGGCTCATCCGGTCCGTAATGTCTTCGTTGCTGCCGTGTTGCAGCCAGGCGTCCCAGGCGGGTTTGGCGGTGCGGAGGTCGTCGGTAATGATCTGCTCGCTCGCATCGCCCGAAACGGCTACTTCGGTAATGTTCTTGAGCGTCTTCTCGGCCGATGCCCGCTGGCCGTGTCCGGTCAGGAGTTTCTGCCGCTCGTCGTCAGGAATGGGTTCGGGGCTGGGGGGCGAGGGCGATACCAGTATCAGCTGACGCAGGCTGGCAGGCTGCCGGGCGGCTACGGCCAGGGCTACCTTACCACTCATCGAATGCCCGACCAGTGCGTAGGGCCCGATGCCCATTGTTTTGACGAGCTCCTCCACATCGTCGGCCATGTCGTCTACCGAATACCCCGTTTCGGGCCCGTCGGAGTAACCGTGGCCGCGCAGGTCGAGGGCTACGCAGTGGTAACGGTCGGCCAGCTGATTCATGACCCGCTGCCACTCCATCGACGAGCCGCCGAAATAGTGCATGAACAGCAGGGTCAGGCTGCCCTGACCCTGCTCGCGAACGTTCAGGTAGATAGAATTGGCAGGATGGCGCATCAGACAGATACTTTTAAGCGGGCGGGTCGATCGGTCACCTCCAGAATCTCGCCGTAGGGAACGATGGTGATCTGGCCAAACTCTTTTAGCAGGCTCTTATAGGCTTCTGCAACGGGGCGGGGCTTCCGGTCAAGATCGAACAGGCCACACTCGTTGACGTGGTTATTCAGCTCGCCCAGCTGCGAATCCCAGTCGATCTGATCGATGAGGCTGTACCAGGTAAAGCCGAGCACCGGAACCCCGTCGCGACGCATGCGCATGATGCTGACCCACTGTTTGTAAAGCCATATGGGCGCCTGATCCGCTTCGAATACGTTGGTTTCGGTATGCATCACGGGCATGTGGTATCGCTCGTAGTAGTCGCGGGTGATTTCGTACCAGCCCAGTACGTCCATCGACGTCTCGACCCGGCCGTCGGGCAGTTTGATGCGCTCATTACGGCCGTAGTAGTCGTTGCCCATGATCTGGTAGCCCGGCGGTTTGCCAGCCATGAACCAGTTATATTCCTCGCGGGTGAGGCCGTTGTCCATCATGTACATACCCACGGTGGTCGAGGGCGGATTGGCGTAGAGCAGATCCAGCGACAGGAACCGCAGTTCGTTATCCAGCTGCGTAGCGGCCGAGGGCGTGGCGCAGAGTTCGTGGATGTATTCGGCGCTTTCGCTCTGCACAATGACGCAGTCGTTTCGGCGCTTGGCAATCTGCTGGTTGCCCATGATGCTGGCGGCTACGCAGTGCTTCAGCGCCGTAACGAAGCCCCGGTCGGTTTTCAACTGTTCGTTCCAGACACCGTCTTTACCGCTGATCCGGGCCGTTACGTAGATTTCATTGACGGGCGTATAGTAGCGTACCCAGGGGTAGCGTTCGGCAACGGCCGCGCAGAAATCGGAGAAATGAACCGGAAGCTCGGGATTCTGAAAATCGCCGATCCAGTCCGGAACGCCGAAGTGCATCAGGTCCAGAATCGGCGTGATACCGAGCTGTTTGATTTCGGCCATGGCCAGATCGGCAAACTCCCAGTCGAACTGGCCGGGGCCTTTGTGCATGCTGTAATAAGGCAGCCCGTAGCGCAGTACGTTCAGCCCCATTTCTTTCACCAGCCCCAGGTCTTCTTTGTACCGGTCGTAGTGGCCGCACTCGCGCAGCTGGTCGCGCCGAACGGTGCCGTTTTTGATAGTCGGATATGAACATTCAATGCCGGTCGCGAACATGAAGTTGCCCGGGTTCCCGTCAGGAAGTCCGCTGCCATCGTGGCCACCCGCTCCGCCGAACTCATCACCGTCGTAGTTACCGTCGCCGAAGCGCTTTTTTATGTTATCCAGAAAATTCATAGGTACAAAGAATAAGAGAGCAGGCATCGACCGACCGATCAGGCCGTTCCTCGCTGGCTCGTTAAAAATTTATCGGCGGTGCGCAGGGCCAGCGACATGATCGTCAAAGCCGGGTTGACGCTGAGCGCGCTCGGGAATGTAGAATTATCGCTGATGTACAGATTCGGAATGTCGAACGACCGGCCGTCGGCATTTACCACGGCGGTATCGGGGTTATTGCCCATCCGACAGGTGCCGATGATGTGCGCATTGCGCGGGAATGTCCAGACGTTACAGGCGCCGGCCGCGTCCCAGATTTGCCGCATAAGCTGGTCGGCATGGGCCGTCATGCGTTCTTCGCTTTCGCCGTTCGAGAAAAATATGCGCGGTTTGGGCAGGCCTCGGCTGTCGGTTTCGTCGGATAGCTCGAGGTAGTTGTGCTCGTACGGCAGGCAGTCGCCCAGGATGTTGATGCCCGCTACGTGGTTATATGCCGAAGCGGCCTGTTTCAGCGCCGGACCCCATAGCCCGCGTCCCCGCGCCATCTGGCTGAGGTAGGTCAGGGGCATGACACCGATCGACTGGAGGAGGTAGCCGCCCACGAAGTCGGCGTTGGTGGGGCGGTGGGTATCTTCGGAGATGATGGCGCCGGGAATGCCTTTGTAGGGCCGGATATCTTCGTCGAACTCGCCCCAGAGCTGCAGGGCGGTATGGGCCATCAGGTTGCGGCCAACCTGCCCGCTGCTGTTTCCGATGCCGTTGAGCAACAACAGCCGGGGCGTCTCGATGGCACCGGCGCAGAGGAACACGTTATGGCACCGCTGCCGTTCTTCCTGCCCGTTCCGGATATAAACTACCTCGCTGATCCGGCCCGATGCGTTCCGGACAAGCTGGGTCACGAAACACTCCGGCCTTACCTCGGCCCCGTAGTGGAGAGCCAGCGGAATATAGGTCACGTCCATACTCGCCTTGGCTCCTACAGTACAGCCCGCCTGGCAGAAACCCCGGTTCGTACAGCCCGGCCGGTGCCCAACGCCTTCCTGGTAATAGCCGGCCGAAAGCGCTGCATTGGCCGCCGGCGAGGTTCGGATGCCCAGCGTCCGGCATCCCCGCTCCATCAGCTGACCGGCGCCGTTGACGGGCAGTGGTCCGAGGGCGTAGCCCCGGTTGCGGGCGGGGCCCCACGGGTAAGGCGACGGGCCCGACACGCCCAGAAACTGTTCAACCTCCTCGTAATACGAGGCCAGGTCATCAAACTCGATGGGCCAGTCTTCGCCCACGCCAAACTCGGTTCGGATGCGGAGGTCGTCGGGCTGGGCGCGGGGGGTGTAGGCCGTATAATGCAGCGTTGAGCCGCCTACGCCGGTACCGGAGTTGTTATTACCGAACGCCAGCGCGTCCTGACCGGCACTCAGTCGCTCGTCGTTCCAGAAGAGCTTATCCTGCGCCCGCTCGTCGGTCGCAAAATCCAGTTTCGGGTTCCAGTGTCGGCCCGCTTCGAGCGCAACGACACGCAGGCCAGCCCTGGCAAGCCGGGCCAGCAACGGAGCGCCACCCGCCCCGGTTCCAATCACAACGGCGTCGACAATATCATGGGTAGTGGTCATGTAGTGGCTAGTGTGTTTCCTGCAGGGGTATGCGTTTGTGGTTGATTTACAGTTGTTTGAGCGGTGTCTCTTGGGTCATTGTTGCCATGGTCCGTGTCCTCACGGACAACTTATGCGACAGCAACTGACCCGCAAAAACCGATGGATGGCTGACGCGCGAGTGGTCCGTGAGGACACGGACCACGGTAACCGGGTCGCGGGTCGGTCAGGTCGGGGAATTGGCTTTCTTTTCGCGGTCTTCGAGGTTGTTGAGCCCGATCCGTTGCCAGCCGGGGGCGTCGGCCATACCGACATACCCGATCTCTTCCTGGGCCAGGGGATGGCTGTAGTAATTCTCGACGGCTTCGGCCAGCAACTCCTCGAAAAAATGATCGGCGGGCAGGATATCCCAGGTAGAGCCGGGAGCTTCCAGCGCCTGTACCGCGGCCAGCACCTCGTCCTGCTGTTCGGGCGAGAGATTCCGGAAGGGCTGCCCGAACCAGGCCTGCGCACTTTCGTCGAACCCGCGCAACCCCAGCCGATACGCTTCGCCGTCGGGCGGCATGTCGTCGTACCGCCAGCCGTTCGACTTGTTCTCGGACAACCGCAGGTCGATACCGCTGGCGATGTCGATGCGTTGCGACGGCTCCCGCCCCTCTTGCGGAACCAGTCGATCACATACGGCCTGCAGCAGGGCGAACTCGTCGGCGGAGAAAAACGTGGGTTGGCGCGGTGGTGCGTTCAACCGGCTGTTCAGTGCCTCTCGGGTTGGTGCAGTGACCAGGTCGGTTTGTAACAACGATCGAATGGTGTTGGCTGGGTGGAACATGGGAGCGTTTGGTTTTGAGTGGATTAGCCGAGCTTTCCGCCCGTAACTTCAACGATGCTGCCGGTCATGAACGAGCCATCCGACGAAGCCAGCAGCACATAGGCCGGTGCCAGCTCTTCGGGCTGACCGGGCCGGGCCAGGGCCACTTCGTGACCGAAATTGTTGACCTCCTCCACGGGCATCGTGCCCGGAATGTTGGGCGTCCAGACGGGGCCGGGGGCTACGCAGTTGACGCGGATACCCTGGTCGCCGAGTTGCAGCGCCAGTGATTTGGTAAACGCATGAATAGCGGCTTTCGTAGCGGTATAATCGACCAGGATTTTATTGCCGACGATGCCGACAATACTGCCGGTGTTGATGATCGCATCGCCCTTCTGGAGGTGCGGCAGGGCGGCCTGGGCCATGAAGAAATAGGCCAGAATATTGGTGTCGAACGTACGGCGGAGCTGCTCTTCGCTGATGTCGGTCAGTTTCTGCTGCGCCATCTGGTAGGCCGCGTTGTTGACCAGTACGTTCAGTTTGCCGAAGCGCTCGACCGTTTGCCGTACGGCATCTTCACAGGCGGCTTTCTGGCGCACGTCGGCCTGAATGACCAGGCAGGGGCGGCCTTTACTTTCGACCAGCCGCTGGGTGTACTTCGCGTCGTCGGTGTTTTCGTTGTAGACGATCGCCACGCTGGCGCCCTCCATCGCGAAAGCCAGGGCCACGGCCCGGCCAATGCCAGAGTCGGCACCCGTAATGAGGGCCACCTGATCGGTGAGTTTACCAGCGGGTTTGTAGTTTGACAGGTCGGAGTCGGGCGCCGGGGCCATGTCGGACTGACGAGCCGGATAGGGTAATTTTTGGCCTGGAATTTCCTCCGATGTGGGCCGGAATTCGGTTGTTTCCATAAGTCGTTGAGTAGAAATGCCGCTGTGGCACGGGTAAGTAACTGAATGTGCCAATATTTTGTTGAGCCAGTCAGACACAAAAAATAAGGCCCCTGCCGAACCGCGGGGTTCAGCAGGGGCCACAAACGAGCGGGCTTTATGAATTGGCAGAAATGCCTAGCGGGCAATCCCCTCGCTGCGGGCCCGGTCGCGGATGCGCTGGGCGCGGGCTTTGCTATCGGGGTGAGTCGACAGGAAGGCTGGGCCTCCGCTGCCGCCCTGCTGGGCCAGCTTCTCGAACGACGAAGCCAGCGGCATGACGCTGTAGCCGTTTCGTTTCAAAAACGCGTAGCTGTAGTCGTCGGCTTCGGTTTCCTGTTTGCGGCTGAACGAAGCCCCGACAATGTAGTCAGTCATGCCGGCCAGCTGCGACCGCGAGAGCTGACCAATTACGCCCGACTGCGAAGCCCCTACGTTACGGATGGCCGAGCGTTTGAGCGCGGCTTTCATCGCATCGCGCGAGTCGCGGTTGGCGACGTGGCCAATTTCGTGACCGATAACGGCCAGCACCTCGTTGTCGGTCATCAGATCCATGAGCCCCTTAAAGACGCGCACGCTGCCGTCGGCCGTCGCAAACGCGTTGACATCGGCGGTTTTATAGACTTTATAGTTGATGGGCAGGTTGCCTACCTTCTGGTGCCGGGCCACGATGCGGTTCAGCCGTAGGGTGTACGGATCGTTAGCGGCTGCCACCGGATATTTGGCATCCATCTGCTGAACCGCCTGTTTGGCCACCGAGGCTACCTGGGCGTCGTTGAGGGTGTACGCACTGATCAGTTCCATACCTGCCTGTACCAGTGAAGAGTTGCCCTGAGCCAGTGTGGCTGCTGATACGCTACTCAAAGACAAGGTTATAAGCGCTATTCGTATCATGTGATTGTCTGTTTCGTTAGTCATCTGCCTGATCAACGATCGCTGGCAGTTAACCTATTGACTAGATAACCCTACAAAAGGTTTAGCGCCCTGTCGGGCTCCTACTGATCGGCTACATTTCCATAAGGCCCACCCGGATCTGTTTATTTTCGTTGAGATCGAACGCGCACTGGCCAAAGCTGGGCGGTCCCATCAGCATCGTCACGTTCGAAAATCCGAATGGCTCGGCGGGCATCTGGCCGTTGTAATCCATCTTTTCGTTGCCGTTGAGGTCCTGCATGAGCCGTACGGCGTAGCGCCCCGCCGGCAGGCCCGTCAGCGTGACCTGCACCTCGCCCGAAGCGGGTACGTTGACCACGGATGTTTTAAACGATTCGCCGTTGAAGGTAGCCTCGCTATTGGCCACGCCGACGCGGATGGTACCGCTGCGATGGGTTACGTTGGGAACGACTACCGTCACCGTGTAGGTCCTGGCGGTCGAGTCGGTGGTCTGGGCAAAAGCGAACGGGCTGGTGAGCATCGATAGCATTAAAAAGAAAAGGGTAGCCAGGGTTTTCATCGCGGGAGCTGGTTTATCGTCGGGCCTTTGTTGGCCGACGATACAAACCTACAGCGCTGGCTGTCTGGTTACCAAACTAAAGGGACGAACCGCACCAGGCTGGGACGAATAGCAAAGAGAACCGGCCAAATAAGGCTGTTTATGGCTGTTTATGTGGCGTGGGTGTGATTAGTAAGCCGGTTTGGTAATGCCTGCGGCCGTGGTCTTCACCGTGGTCCGTGGGGACACGGACCACTTGTCCGGATGGTTTTATTAATAATGCTTGTTGCTGACGCATGAGTGGTCCGTTAAGACACGGACCACAGTGAAGGGACACGGATCACGGTGAAGCTTGTTGTGGTTCGTGTCAACTGCGTGGACACTGCCCCACCGTGGTCCGTGCGGTCGGCGCTCCGATCCTCACGGACCACTTGTCCGGATGGTTTTATCGGTAGCAGACGGTTGCTGACGCATGAGTGGTCCGTGAGGACATGGACCACGGTGAAGCCCAGGTGAAGCCTCTGTTCACTTCACTACGGTCTATTGGCTACCGTGGTCCGTGCGGTCGGCGCTCCGATCCTCACGGACCACTTGTCCGGATGGTTTTGTCGGTAGCAGACAGTTGCTGACGCATGAATGGTCCGTGGGGACACGGACCAGGGTGGAGGGTGGAGAGCGATTTGGTTAAGGTGAAGCCCCTGTTCACTTCACTATGATCTATTGGCTACCGTGGTCCGTGCGGTCGGCGCTCCGATCCCCACGGACCACTTGTCCGGATGGTTTTGTCGGTAGCAGACGGTTGCTGACGCATGAGTGGTCCGTGGGGACACGGACCAGGGTGGAGGGGGAGCGCCGACCGCAGGACACTCGGCTGGTCAAAAATTGTGTCTTTCGAGTATTTCCTGCGTCAGCCATCACAAACTAGCTCGGCGATGGCAGACAATCCTTTATTTAACGCACCCCGTAACTCGCAAATGGAGCTGGAACGGGTGTATTTCTGGACAAATACCATTCATAACTGGAAGCGTCTGCTGACTCAGGATAAGTATAAGCAGGTGATCATCGACTGCTGGGGTGAGTTAGTTGATCGGGGCAAGATCACTGTCTATGCCTTTGTGATTATGCCTAACCATCTGCATGTCATCTGGGAGTTGCGGGAGCCGAATGGCAAAGAAATGCCGCATGCCAGCTTCAATAAATTTACAAGCCATCAGTTTCTCGCCGATCTTAAAGTTCATCATCCGCAGGTATTACCCTATTTCCTCGCCCAGGAGGGTAAGCGAACCTATGGTTTCTGGCAACGCGACGCGTTGGCTATACATATGGATACGCCTGCCAAAGTGCTGCAAAAGATTGATTACATTCACAATAATCCATTGCAGGCGCATTGGAACCTGGCCACCCGGCCCGATGCCTACAAGTGGTCATCCGCTCGCTTCTACGAGACGAACGAGGATGAGTTTGGCTTTTTGACCCACTACGCCGAGCGATTTGGTTAAGATGAAGCCTCTGTTCCCTCCACTATGATCTATTGGCTGCCGTGGTCCGTGCGGTCGGCGCCCCCACCGTGGTCCGTGTCCCCACGGACCACTTGTCCGGACGGTTTTGTCGGTAGCAGACAGTTGCTGACGCATGAGTGGTCCGTGAGGACACGGACCACTTGTTCGGATAGTTTTGTCGGTAGCAGACAGTTGCTGACGCATGAGTGGTCCGTGGGGACACGGACCACGGTGGACGGTGGAGGACCACGGTGGAGCGCCGACCGCACGGACCAGGGTGACCAGGCGCGTAGTTTGGTGAAACGCGGACCTCGGTAATTTTGCGCGGGTCAGGAGTGGGCGATGGCGGGGGTTACTGAATTCTGAGCGTTAGGTTGCCGCTTTTGGTGTAGGCAATTTCTTCTTCGGCCAGCATCTGCCGGATGGTCTGGGCCAGGGTGTCGGCGTCGGTCTGGGCGAAATGGTGGGCCAGCTGCTTAGGCGAGATACCCGGTCCGTTGGCCAGTGCTACGTAGTCGCGGACCTGGTCACGGACGGCAGTGGTGGCGGGGTCGGCTTTCTTTTTCTTCCGGATGCAGTTGTCGCAGATGCCGCAGGCTTCGCCGGTTTTTTCGCCGAAGTAGGCCTGCAGCAGGCGTGTGCGGCACTGGGTCGGGTGTTCGGCGTAGATCGTAGCGGCCTGTACTTTGCGGAGCGCCAGCTCTTTGCGCCGGTTCAGCTCGGGTACATTGACCGGCAGGTCGGGGGCGTGGTGGCGGGGCGTCAGGAATGTAAGCTGGGGCTTATCTTTCTGCTTCTCGTAAATAACTACCCCCCGCTGGTCGAGCTGGGTCAGCAGGGCCTCGATCTCGCGCTGGTCGATCAGGAAAGCGCGGGCCAGGGTTGTTTCCGAAATCGTGATGAAATCCGTAAACAGCTCGCCCCCATACAGCCGAAGCAGCAGTTTGATAAACGAATCGAACCGGGGATTCAGCACCTGAAACTCGTACAGCTGCCGGTTATCCAGCGACAGCGTTAGCCGCGACGGATGGAAATAGTTTTCGTTCAGCTGAATGAACCCTTCTAGCTGGAGCTGCTTGAGCGCATAATGGGTTTCCTGCGGGGGGAGGCTGAACGTGTTGGTAAAGGTAGCCAGGTCGAAATCGTAGCTGGCAAACTCGCCCCCGCCAACCGGCACGGCCGTATAATTGGCCAGCGCCTGATACACCCGGCGCAGCATCTCGACCGGCTGATACAGCTGTTCGGTACGAAAGCGCAGGCTTTCCAGATCGTTCTGGGTGTAGAGCATCAGCGCGTAGGCTTTTTGCCCATCGCGTCCGGCGCGACCCGCTTCCTGGTAGTAGGCTTCGAGCGAGTCGGGCACGTCGAGGTGAACCACCAGCCGAACGTTCGGTTTATCGATGCCCATCCCGAACGCGTTGGTCGCCACCATGACCCGGGTCCGGTCCTGAATCCAGGCATCCTGCCTGTCGGTCCGTTGCTGGGTGGTCAGCCCGGCATGGTAGAAATCGGCGGAGATGTTCTGGCGTTGCAGCAGCTGTGCAATCTGCTGGGTTTGCCGCCGGCTTCTGACGTAGACGATGGCGCAGCCCGGCACCCGCTCCAGCACCCGAATTAGCCGGTCTTCCTTGTTTTCTTCAGACAGGGCCGAGTACGACAGGTTGGGCCGCGCAAAGGTTTGCCGAAACACGCGGGGCTCGCGCAGGGCAAGTTTCTCGACAATATCGGTCTGCACGTCGGGCGTAGCCGATGCCGTCAGGGCAATGATGGGCGTGTCGGGCAGCAGGTCGCGGAACTCGGCAATTTGCAGGTAGGGCGGCCGGAAGTCGTAGCCCCAGGCCGATATGCAGTGGGCTTCGTCGACCGCCAGCAGGCAGACCGTCATCTGTTTGGCGCGCTCGATCACGATCTCCGTCCGGAGCCGCTCGGGCGACAGGTACAAAAACTTGGTATTGCCGTAGATGCAGTTGTCCAGCACCGTATCGATCTCGCGGTAATGCATGCCCGAATAGATGGCCGCGGCCGGAATACCCCGTCGGCGCAACTGCTCGACCTGGTCTTTCATGAGCGCAATCAGGGGCGTGACCACAATACAAACGCCTTTCATAGCCAGCGTCGGCACCTGGAAACAGATCGATTTGCCACCCCCGGTCGGCATCAGGACCAGCGAGTCCTGCCGGGCCAGCACGGCGCCGACAACCTCTTCCTGCAACGGCCGGAAGGTGTCGTATCCCCAAAATTGCTGAAGTATCTGGCGGGTCGTCATGCGAGTGATGCCGCAAATTTACGACCGTATGAACACAAATCAGACCCCTTTCGGTTATTGGTTTGTACCCATAGTTCAACAAACGAGAGCAAACATGATCCAGAAAGTCATCAAGACCGACGACGAATGGCGGCAGCAACTGACGCCGGAGCAATACCGGGTTACCCGTACCAAAGGCACCGAACGGCCGTTTACGGGCGAGTACTGCGAAGCCCACGACCCCGGCCTGTATGCCTGCGTCTGCTGCGGTACGGAGTTGTTTGAGTCGACCACCAAGTTCGAGTCGGGCACGGGCTGGCCCAGTTTTACCGAGCCCATCGAGGCCGATCGCATCCGGCTGGAGAAAGACTTCAGCCACGGCATGATCCGGGTCGAAGTGCTTTGTAATGTGTGCGATGCGCACTTGGGACACGTCTTCAACGACGGGCCTCCGCCAACGGGCATGCGCTACTGTCTGAACTCGGTGGCGCTGGTACTGAAGCGCTCGGCCGAGGTGTCGTAAGATAAGGTAAACGGCGGAGTAGAGGGGCTGATGCCTGCTTTGCGGGATTTGTCCGCTATATTCAACCCGCTTTGTGCTCCCTCTACTCACGCTTATGTTCCAATGGAAACCAGCAACCGCGCCTGTCGGCGCTCTGTTGCTGATTGGTTTACTCTGTCCGTTCCGGGCGTCGGCACAGCCGGTACGCGCTACTCCGCCCGATCCGTCTATCCCGTACCAGGCGTTTGTGCGGCAGCTGCGGACGTCGGGCGCCAGCGCGGTTCCAGGTCCCCGGGTGGTTTGTTACCTGTCGGGTCAGAACGGGTCTGGCTCGGTGCCGCCCCCCGAGGCTTTTCTCCGCACCCGCCAAGCGTCGAACGGTCGGCAGGCGGCTCCAACGGCGCAGTTTATCGTCGATTATCGAAATTTTACCCCCGAAGCCCAACGGGCGTTTCAGTACGCCGTCGACATCTGGGCTACGCAGATTGCCTCGCCCGTACCGATCCGGATTCAGGCCAGCTGGATCAGTCAGGAGCCGGGTGTGCTGGGCGCGGCCGGCCCATCCAGCTACCGGGCTGGTGCTGATGGGGTGCAGAAAGGATACGGCTATTACCCCGTGGCGCTGGCCGAAAAAGTGGCCCGCCGGGCGCTTAACAGTGATAGCGAACCCGATATCGTAGCGCAGTTCAACCGTAACAACGAGTGGTATTACGGTACCGACGGCAAAACACCCCCCAACCAGCCCGATCTCGTTACGGCTGCGCTGCACGAAATAGCGCATGGGCTGGGATTCATTGGTTTCTTCGACGTTGTTAACAGCGTAGGGTACTACTCGGCGGGTCTGCCTTCGGTCTACGATCACCTGATCATAAACGGGATCGACAATGGCCCGGCCGTACGACCGGTGGCCGACATGAGTTCGATGCCGGGCGGGTCGGTCGCGCTGGGTTCGTTTCTGACCAACAACAACCTGTTTCTGAACGGACCGCTGCTGGTTCGTCAGTTTGGCCGTCGGCTGCCGCGGCTGTCGGCCCTGCGCCCGTTCGACCGCGCCGTCAGCCTGTACCATCTGAACGAAGACAGCTACAGCAACGATAGCCTCAACCGGCTCATGCGGCCCCGGCTGAAGCTGGGCGAGGCTACCCATAGCCCGGGTCAGATTACCCTCACCACGCTGGCCGATCTGGAGTGGAAAACGACCTCGGTGCTGCACACTCCGCTCGAGAACAGCGAAGATCCTAAAGATCTGGTCTTCAGCGCCCGTATTGTCAGCGACACGGCCTACGCGCCCAATTCCGTACGGCTGTTCTACCGGAAATCCCAGCCGGCGACCGGCGACACGGCCGTTATAGCCGTACCCATGACGCAGGTTGGCACAACGGGCGAGTTCAGAGCCACGCTCCCGGCCGCCCAGGCCCAGGGCGAAGTCTGGTACTACCTCTCAGCGCAGGATGTGTCGGGCCGTACGTTTACCAATCCCGGCAAATTACCGGCGGGCGCGCAGGCCCTCTATCGGGTGCTGGCTGGTCCCGACCTGGTGCCACCCACGATCCGCTACAGTCCGGCTAAGAATCTGATTCTGAATGTCGCCGTGGTCGATAGCCTGCCCATCAGCGCCCTGATTGCCGACGATCGTATTACGGGGGTCGAATCGGCATTTGTCGAGTATCAGATCAATGGGGTTGCGCAGCCCAACCTGCCGCTGCCCCGTCAGCCAGCCACGATTAACGGTGTTAGATACGATAGCCTCTACATGAGCCGGATCAGCTTCCCGGCCAATTCGCTCAAAGCTGGCGACCGAATCACCTACCGGATTGTAGCCCGCGATGGCTCCCGCAACCGAAATCTGGCCTACAGTCCGGCCTCGGGTACGTATGAGCTACGGGTAGTGGCTCCGCAGCCAGCTCGGGATCGGTACGTGACGTCTTTTCAGGAAGCGGCTACGGTAGCCAGCGATTTCGCCACGGCGGGCCTGAACCTGAACCAGCCTTCGGGATTTAGCGATCCGGCGCTGCACTCCGATCACCCCTACCGCAACGGAGCCGATTACCTGGGCCGGACCCAGGCCGAAGCCACGCTGCTGGTCCCGATTCGCATTGCCGCCAACCCCGACAGTGCGGTGATCCGCTTCGATGAGATTGCGTTGATTCAGCCCGCTGAGTATGGCACCCGTTTTGGCGAACCGGGCTTTAACGACTACGGCATCGTTGAGGGCTCGAACGATAACGGTCGCAGCTGGCGGCCCCTGGTAGATGGCTACAACGCACTCGACCAGACCGACTGGCTGGCGGCTTATAACCGTAATCTGGTAGACGGCACCCAGATCGGCGAGCGAAACTCGAACACGGTCGGGTTGCCCGCGCTCTACAAACGCCGGACCATTCCGCTCATCGGGGCGGGCGGGTTCCGGGCGGGAGAGACGATCCTGATCCGGTTCAGGCTGTTTATCGATCGGATCAACTTCGGCTGGGGCTGGGCCATCGACAACCTGCGGATTCAGGTGCCGCCCCCGCCCATCGTGCTGGGGAACGAACCCGTCAGCGCGGCCTCGGTTACGGTTTTTCCGAACCCCCTCACCAGTGGCCTCCTTACTGTACGGGCCGATTATCACAAACCCATTGGCCGGGCCGAGCTGCGCGTCACCGACCTGACCGGCCGGCTGGTATGGCATACTACGCTGCCCGTATCCGGTACATCATTCAACCGACAGATCGACCTGAGCTCGCTGACGACCGGCCTTTACCGGCTACAGCTCAACCTGGGCGATGCGGTGCTGACCCGACAGATTCTGATTGCTCACTAACCCGGCCAGCTCGGTTACCATCTGCGTAGACCCCGCAAAAACGGGCGTACGGGCGTGCAGCGCGTCGGGCCGAACGTCGAGGATGGGCTGGCTGGTCGAAATGGCCTGCCCGTTCGCCTGTTCAGCCAGCCAGGCCATCGGGTAGGCTTCGTACAAAAGCCGGATTTTGCCGTCGGGCTGGGTACTGGTGCCGGGGTACAGATAAATACCACCCTTGAGCAGGTTGCGGTGAAAGTCGGCCACGAACGCGCCGATGTAACGCGCCGAGCAGCCCCGGTCCCGACATTGGTTCAGGTAAGCGCGTACCGACTCGTCGTAGGTCGAAAAATAGCCTTCGTTGCAGGAATAGATTCGTCCCTCGGCCGGGCACTGGATGAGGGGGTGCGACAGCATGAACTCGCCCAGCGACGGATCGTAGGTAAAGCCATTGACGCCGTTGCCGGTCGTGAATACCAGCATGGTAGAGGGGCCGTAAAGCACGTACCCGGCCGCTACCTGCCGCCGACCGCCCTGCAGGAAATCGGCTTCGGTGGGCTGGCTGCCAACGGGCGATACACGCCGGTAGACCGAAAAAATAGTACCGACCGATACATTGGTGTCGAAGTTCGAGGAGCCATCGAGCGGGTCGAGCGCCACCACGTATTTGCCGGTCGGGTACTCGGTATAGATGATCTCTTCCTCTTCTTCCGAAACAATGCCCGCCACTTCGCCCCCGTTGTTGAAGGCCCGTACGAACCGGATATGGGCTGCCAGGTCGAGCTTTTGCTGCATCTCACCCTGCACGTTGGTACTGCCTGCTGTACCGGCCAGCCCCGACAGCCCCGCCCGGTTTATTTCGCGGTTTACGATCTTGCTGGCCAGCGCAATGTCGCGCAGGAGTTGGGAGAGGTCGCCCACGGCCGATGGAAACTGGCTTTGCTGCCGTTTGATGAACCGGTCGAGGGTAATGCCAATGGGTAACCCAAACGCGGCTGTATCCGAGCCGTTAAGCGTGTGTTGAACCGTCATGTTAAGAATGGTTTATGCGTCTGTTACCAGGAAGGTTTCGTTACGGTCAACGGGGAAAGGGTATGAATGCCGGAACCAGGTTACTGATGGACATCGACTTGGCATCCCGACCGGTACGCCTGTACGAATCGGGCGGCAAGATCTTTTGATAGCCATCAGACAGTCGTAGGTGCGGTATGGATGCCGGGGCTGAGACGGCCACGGCATCCATACCGCGAACGGCTAGATTTCTTTCAGTTTCTCGGCGAAGGCATTGGCGAGTCGTCTGGCTGCGGCCGTGTACATGCCTTTGTACTGCCAGGTATCGATCGGGTTAAGCAGCTCCATCGGCACGCCGGGGCAGCGCTTGGGAATAGACAGGCCAAATTCGGCATGTTGACCGAACGGAACATCGTCGAGCGCGCCGGTCAGGGCTGCCTGGATCATGGCGCGGGTATGAGACAGGGCCATCCGTTTTCCAACGCCGAAGCCGCCCCCTTTCCAGCCCGTATTGACCAGCCAGACCTGCGTACCGTACTGTTCGATGCGCTGCTTCAGGAGCGTTGCGTACTGCCGGGCGGGCAGGGGCAGAAAAGCGGCCCCAAAACAGGGTGAGAAGGTCGCCGTAGGGCTGCTGACCCCCTGTTCGGTACCGGCCACTTTCGCCGTATAACCCAGCAGGAAGAAGTCGAGCGCCTGCTGGGACGTTAACCGCGACAGCGGAGGCAACACCCCAAACGCGTCGGCCGACAGGAAGAATATATGTTTGGGGGCCGGTCCGACCGCGGGCTGCCGGGCGTTGCGGATGTGATCGATCGGGTATGAGCAGCGCGTATTCTCGGTAACCGAGCCGTCGGCGTAGTTAACGGTGTTAGTGCCGGGAACAAAGCGGATATTTTCCAGGATAGCCCCCGGCCCGATGGCGTCATAAATCTCGGGTTCGTTCTCGCGGGTCAGGTTAATGACCTTGGCGTAGCAGCCGCCTTCGAAGTTAAAGATGGCCGGTTCGTCTGGTCCGTTATCGGCCCAGCCGTGTTCATCGTCGCCGATGAGGTGGCGGGTGGGGTCGGCCGAAAGGGTTGTTTTTCCCGTTCCCGACAGGCCGAAGAACAGGGCCGTATCGCCATCTTTGCCACTATTGGCCGCGCAGTGCATCGGCAGTACGCCGTGCTGGAGGGGCAGGCTGTAGTTGAGTGCCGAAAAAACGCTTTTCTTGATCTCGCCGGCATAGCCCGTACCGCCAATCAGGATAACCCCTTTCGACAGGTTCAGGATGGTGAAGTTGGCGTTGCGGGTGCCGTCGATGGCCGGACTGGCTGTAAACGCCGGGTCCACAATAATCGTGAAGTCAACGGGGCCGTTGGTCGGTTCGGTGGCGTCTGGCCGCAGAAACATATTATAACTGAACAGATTGTGCCAGGCCAGTGTAGTAATGATGCGCAGCCGAACGCTGTATTCGGGCAGGGCACCGGCCCGGGCGTAGCGGGTATACACCTTGCGACCGCTCAGGCTGGCCAGCATCCGCTCCTCCAACTGATCGAAAGCGTCGGCGCAGAACGGTTGGTTCACGTCGCCCCAGTCGATGGTATCTGTCGTCTGCGCGTCGCGGACAATGTACCGATCTTTGGGAGTCCGGCCGGTAAAACGGCCGGTCTGGCAAACCAGCGCGCCGGTGTCGGCCAGCTGGCCTTCGCCGTTGGCCAGAATTTCGGCAACCAGGTCATCGGGAGCGAGATCCTCGAGCAGGTGAACATCGGTAGGCAATCGGAGCCATGAACGATCACTGGCAAACGCTACTGGGGGCACGAGTAAAGCTTCCATAGATGACTGGTTTTTGGTGATGTTTTGAGACAATGTGATGAAGTGTTTCAAAGATATTTTGCGATAATACATTAAACAAGCGATTTATCGCTAAATCTTGAAAACTTGCTATAAATCAGCAAATCCGTACCTTTATTCCTTCAACTTTTGAGCGAATGGACCTTAATTCCAGCAACATACGGTTGCTTTTCGGGCTGAAACTCCGGCAGATGCGGCTCGATAAATCGCTGACGCAGTTTGAATTGGCTGAGCGGGCAGGCGTATCTCAGTCTTATATCAACGAGATCGAAAAAGGGAAGAAATATCCCAAGACCGAGAAGATCATCGGGCTGGCCAAAGCGATGGATACGACCTATGAGTCGCTGGTATCGCTTCAGCTCAACAAAAAAATGGAGCCTATTTACCAGTTGCTCCGCTCCAATCTGCTGACCGAGCTACCCCTGAACATGTTCGGCATTGAGCCGGGCGATCTGCTGGAGCTGCTATCGGAGGCCCCCGTCAAGCTGAGTGCCTTCATCAGCACCGTAGTCGAAATGGCCCGGAACTACAACGTAGACCTGCCCCATTTTTACTTCACCGTCATGCGGACCTACCAGGAGATGCATGATAATTACTTCGCCGACATCGAAGAAGCGGCCGATGCCTTTCTGCGCGAGAGCGGGTTGCCGACAGAGGTTATTGTGAGCGATACGTTCCTGAGCGACTACCTCAGCGACCACTACGGCTATCATATCGAGCTGTTCAACGAGAAAACCCAGCCCGCCCTGACGCGGCTCCGGTCGGTCTATATACCCCACGAAAAGCGGTTGCTGCTGAACCAGACCCTCACTACCGATCAGCGGGCGTTTACGCTGGGCCGCGAGCTGGCGTTTCAGTACATGAACCTGACCGCCCGCCCCCTCACGTCGACCTGGGTGGAGGTGAGCTCGTTTGAGCAGGTGCTGAACAACTTTCAGGCGTCGTACTTTGCCGGGGCCATTCTGATTCGGCGGGAGGCTCTGCGCGCCCGGCTGGATGAGTTACTCAATCTGTCGACCTGGAAGGAGGCTTCGGCGGCTCTGACGGCTATGCTCGACCAGTTTCAGGCCACGCCCGAAACGCTCCTGCTGCGGATGAGCAACCTGCTGCCGCATTACTTCGGGGTCGATCAGCTGGTGTTTCTGCGGTTCGAGCAGGAGACCAGCAGCCCCGTGGTGAACCTGACCCGCGAAATCCACCTGTCGCGGCTGCACAATCCGCACGGCACTACCGACGAGCATTACTGCCGGCGCTGGGTGTCGCTGACGAGTCTGCACGAGCTGGAAGAGGTGCTGCGGGCCAGGGCCTACCAGACCCCGCTGGTACGGGCGCAGCTGTCAGATTACATCGATTCGCAGAATACCTACCTGATTATGTCGTTTACGCGGCCGCTGACCCCCATCCGGCACCTGAACCATAGCGTGGCGCTGGGTGTGCTGGTCGATGAAAGTTCGCGGGCGCGCATCCGGTTCCTGAACGACCCGGCCCTGAACCGGCGGGAGGTGAACGAATCCTGCGAGCGCTGCCGCCTGACCGACTGTCTGGAACGGGTAGCCCCGCCCAACGTGCTGCAGCGCCAGCAGCGGATTGCGGCCATCAAGCGAACCCTGCTCGACCTGGGGCTGGCGCAGCCGTAGGTTCGGGTCGTTATACGGTTTTCGGTGGCTACAAAGCCGTAAACTCAGGATAGCGGTTGCGGAGGGGGCGTACCGGCGGGCCTTGACTTGTCCTGGGGCAGCGGTACAAACTCGGCATTGTCGTTGGGAGGCAGCGCAATACGACCCGCCTGCCAGTCGGCTTTGGCCTGCTCGATCCGGTCGAGCCGCGACGAGACGAAGTTCCACCAGATGTAGCGCTCGCCCAGGGGTTCGCCCCCAAGCAGCATGAGCGTGCAGGTTTCTTTAGCCACCAGAATCGGGTCGATGCCGCGGGTAAACACCAGCAGCTGCCCGGCGCTGTACGTATGGCCGTTTACCTCCACGCTTCCCTTCGCTACGTAAGCGCCCCGCTCAGGAAAACCCACCGGCAGGCCAAAACGCGCCCCCGGCTGCAGAACAACGTGGGCGTAAAACAGGGGCGAGTGGGTTTTGACCCCGTTTTTCAGCCCGAAGGCATCGCCCGCAATGAGACGCAGCCAGACGCCCGTGTCGGTAAAGACCGGCAGCTGGTCGGGCTGGTAGTTCTCGAACGTGGGCGCGCTTTCTTCGTCGGCTTCGGGCAGGGCCACCCAGGTCTGTATCATCTCGAGCGAGCCACCCGCCAGCGTGGCCGGGTCTTCGAACCGTTCGGAATGGGCAATGCCCCGGCCCGCCGTCATCCAGTTAACCTCGCCCGGCCGGATAATCTGCTGTACACCCAGACTGTCGCGGTGGGTAACCTGCCCGTCGAAGAGGTAGCTGACCGTCGACAAACCGATGTGCGGATGGGGCAGCACGTCCATGCTGGGTGCCTGCTCGGGGCTGAAGCTGACCGGCCCGCCATGATCCATGAAGATAAACGGGCCCAGCATACGGCGCAGGCGGTAGGGCAAAATGCGTTTTACGGTAAATCCATTTCCGAGCGAAGCGGGTCGGGCGTCAATGATCAGATCTAACATGGGCGTAAAAAGTAACGAACAGACAGTATACCCTCCTGCCGAATGAACTACAAACCCGGCGAAAGCATTACCCAGACAGGCTGAAAGTAACAGCTTATTTTCAATCTGTCGTATGCAGGTAGGTATAGATAGTTTTGCGGCCGCGTTTCAGCAGGCCGGTAACCGCCCCGTATCCAATGATTCGGAGGCTCTGAATCAGTTGATTGACCGAATCGAACAGGCCGATCAGGCTGGGCTGGACGTGTTCGGTATCGGCGAGCACCACCGGCCGGAGTTTCTCGACTCGGCGCCTACGCTCATCCTGGCGGCTGCGGCTGCCCGTACCCGCCAGATCCGGCTGACGAGCGCAGTAACGGTCCTGAGCGCAGCCGACCCGGTGCGGGTGTTTCAGCAGTTCGCTACCCTCGATCTGATCTCCCGAGGACGCGCCGAACTCGTTGTGGGGCGGGGTTCCTTTACCGAATCGTTTCCGCTCTTCGGCCTCAACCTGCACGACTACGACGCGCTCTTCTCCGAAAAACTCGACCTGCTGCTCACCATCCGCGACAACGAAGCCGTACACTGGTCGGGCCAGTACCGACCCGCCCTGACCGGACAGGGCATTTACCCCCGGCCGTTACAGAAGCCGCTCCCGATCTGGATCGGCGTGGGCGGCACACCCCAGTCGTTTGTTCGGGCGGGGGTGCTGGGCCTGCCGCTCATGGTAGCCGTTATTGGTGGCGAAACGCATCGGTTCCGGCCCCTGGTCGACCTGTACCGCGAAGCCGGACGGCGGGCGGGTCATGCGCCGGAGCAGTTGCAGGTGGGGCTCCATTCGATCGGGTACGTAGGCAACACGACCCAGGAAGCCATCGCCGACTTTTACCCGGGCTATGCCGAAACCTTTACCCGCATCGGCAAAGAGCGTGGCTGGCCACCCGTTACCCGTGCCCATTTCGACGCCATGAACAGCGAACGCGGGGCACTGCTGGTAGGCGGTCCGGAAGAGGTGGCGCAGAAGATTCTCCGGCACAGCGAAGCGCTGGGGGGTATCTCGCGGGTTACGTTCCAGATGGACAATGCCGGGCTGAGCCACCAGCAGCTCATGAACGCTATCGACCTGATCGGCACCCGCGTTTCTCCCTTGCTGCGGTAGCCGCCCCCGTAGGGTCAGCGCCCGGCCTTTTGCAGAAAAGCGGCCAGTTCCATACCCCAGGCAATGCCGATATGGATCAGCAGCCCCCCCCAGATGCTGCGGGTGCTCAGCGCCAGTACGCCCAGCAGGTAGCCCCCGAAGACGGACGAAACCGCTTCGCCCAGCGGCCGGCCGAAGTGAATGGCGCAGTACCAGACCACCATCGGCAGTACGGGCCCGCGCATGACCCGGCTCATGCCGATGACCAGAAACCCGCGGAACAACAACTCGGTCGGTACGAAGTCCCAGCCGTAGCAGAACTCGTACACGAGCGCCGTAACCCATTCCGGAACCCCGAAAAACGCGTTGGCGCCGGTGTCGTGGTAGGTTGGGTAGGAGGCCAGAAAGTCGGGCTGGAACGACGCCAGCGTGATTAGCGGTACCATCAGCGCCAGCAGCAGCGCGTACAGAGCCAGCCCTTTCCGCTTGGGCGCCATGCCGTAGAAAGCCGACGGGTTCAGGCGCTGGTCGACCAGCCGGTAAAAGACGTACAGCGGCAGCACGATGGTCAGCACCGATTGCAGGTTGTGCAGGCAGTAGTACAGAAAGACGAATACCTCGCCCCCGAACAGCTGCCGGCTCAGCGCCACGTGCCCGTAGAAACCCGAATAGATCGAGTAGCAGACCAGTGCCGTGCTGCTGCGTAGCCAGAAATCGCGGCTTTGCCAGAGGTCGGCGCGTTGGTGAAAATGGGTCCAGAGCCAGACACTCCCGTAATAGCAGAGCGCGTAGAGGCCAGCGTAGAGCACCGGCCAGATGGGTCGTCCCTGGTAGATGTCGATGTACGAGTCTTCGAGATCGAGGGAGTAGTTGACGGCGAGCAGCAGCAGTAGCCAGGCCGCCGTAGCGCCGTACAGATCGGGCCGGTAGTCGGTGCGGAGGTAGTGGCGCAGGTCGTGCCAGAGGGCTTTCACAGGAGCGGGAAGAGGGCAGTTCGTCCCAAAAATACGCAGCAGATCAGCAGGTTGAGCCGATGCTACAGGTACATCAGCATGAACCGTAAAAAAACAGGTTTGGATTGGAAGGCTGCCGTTGCTACATTTGTATCGTAAACGATATAATCTTTAACGATATAAATTATGAACGCGTTATATGAAACGAGCGTAAACGTATCCGGCGGTCGGAACGGGCACGTACAAAGTGAAGATGGCATTCTTGATCTGCAGGTTCGTACGCCAAAGGAATTGGGCGGAGCCGGTGGACATACCAACCCCGAGCAGCTGTTTGCAGCCGGCTACGCGGCCTGTTTCGACAGTGCCCTGAACCTGGTCATGGGGCAGGCTAAGGTGAAACCGGAGGCTCCGTCCAGCGTAAAGGCAACAGTGGGCCTGATTCCGAATGGTCAGGGTGGATATGGTTTACAGGTGGCACTGGCCGTTACGATTCCGGGCATCGATAAAGAGCAGGCCCGGCAACTGGTCGAAAAGACGCACCTGGTTTGCCCTTATTCGAACGCTACGCGGGGCAATATCGACGTTCAGTTGCAGGTCATCTAATCATAACCAGCGTCCCGTAGCTGATGCGGGACGCTTACTGCCTACCCCTACCACCATGAAAACAACGAAGACGAGTGCGCTGCAAAATGGCTTCCGAATCCTGCTGGGAGTTTTTATGTTGCTGGCCGGTATTGGTCATCTGACGTTTCAGCGGGCCGAGTTTCAGGCGCAGGTGCCCGACTGGCTCCCCTTCAGCAAAGACAGTGTCGTGCTGTTGTCGGGGCTGGTCGAACTGACGCTCGGCCTGGCGATGGTTTTCTGGACCCGGCAGAAGGTCAGTGTAGGTTTGGCGCTGGCGCTCTTCTACGTGCTGATTTTCCCGGGCAATATTGCCCAATACGTGAACGGCACGAATGCGTTCAACCTCAACTCCGACCAGGCCCGGCTCATTCGGCTTTTCTTCCAGCCGGTGTTAATTTTATGGGCGCTGTGGTCAACGGGCGGCCTTACCTACTGGCGGCATCGACAATCGCCAGCTGCGAAGTGACGGCGGTCCGCCGAAAAAAGACAGCCCATGGCGGGAGATCAAACCAGATGGCCCACCGGTAACAAACATAAATCCAGCGCTGTACCCATGACGATCAATGAATCGCTCAAACTGGAAAACCAGCTGTGTTTTCCCCTCTACGCAGCATCCCGGCTCGTGACCCAGTGCTACCAGCCGGTTCTGGACGAGCTGGGACTGACCTATCCGCAGTACCTGGTTCTGCTGATCCTGTGGGAAACGGACCGGGTCAATCTGAAAGTATTGTCAGAAAAACTGCATTTGCAGTCCAACACCTTGACCCCGCTGCTCAAGCGGATGCAGACCATGGGCCTGATTGATCGGGTTCGCTCTCAGGAAGACGAACGGAGCGTAATTATTTCGCTTACGCCGAAAGGGCAACAACTGGCCACCGAAGCCCCCAAAGTGCTCAGCCGACTGACGAGCAACCTGGGTATTTCGCTGGAGGAAGCGCAGCAGCTGCACCGGTTGTTGTATAAACTAATAGGCAGTATAGCCGTGTAGCACAGCAGCCGGCGCCCGTTCCGCAAATCTGTTTCTAAACACATACTGCGCTGAATCGGTCAACGGGTCTTGTATGGGCATGATTAGCAACGAAGTAGCGACCACAACCTAACTGGCAAAGGGCACCCGCCGGATCACCACGAACTAAGCGGGCGGTTTGATTACCTGCTCATCGATATACCCGGGGCGGTATCGGAGAAAGCCGTTACCGTTTTTTCGATGGAATATTTTACAGACGTATCCTGAGTTGGGGGCCGATGTGTAGGCCAACCACAGGGAAATCCGGTTCGATATAGCCCCCTGTTTTCAGGCCTATACCAACCCGTTGACTGATTATATAGTAGGCCTCCAGACTCACCGGAAGGGCCAGATCCGTAAAAGACGATTGTGCATAGTACGTGGCACCACCGGTGCTGTTGTTTACCCGATAAGGATACTCCAGTCGCTGATTGAAAAAGCCAATCCCGGCTCCTGCCTGTAGCGTAAACCCGCCCGTTCGGATAAGTGAATACTTAGCCATTCCATAGCCATACAGCTGATAACCCCGGGCATTGGTACCATCCTGGGGATTAAAAAGGCTCATCGGGTCATTGGAACGAATGTCGTCGAAGTAATCAAAACGACCTGTCATAAATCCAGACGATATCGTCCAGCGTCCGGCAAGGTGATAGTCAAAATCAGCCGCAAAGTATTCTCTCGCTTTATGCTGTTTAAAGCTGGGGCTCGTGTAGGCTCCGTAGCTTACTGCCACATCGTAGGTTTTTTCCTGAGCAAGACTCATCAGGGGCACTAAACACAGGCAGGCAAGAAGGCTTAGTTTCATAGCGTTGAGCCGGTAAACGGGTGTGTAAGAAAGCACCATAAACGCTGGGATAGACTTGTTTCTACACAAGCTTATGTACTTACGAATATATACATGTAAACATAATCTTATTACACTACTACTATATAAGTTAACGGGTCAGGCAATTTCCCGCTGACTGGTTGATAAACGATTGATTGTTTTTTCCCTGACAGCTGCCGGAAAAAGAAATAAGCCACTTTATGGTGGCTATTGGGGTGGTTTTCTCAAAAGTGGCAGGGATTGACCCATTTGTGACAGGGTGGGGGCGGGGTGGTGCCGACCTTTGATTCATCAAAACAGACACAAATCACCAGCCCTCATAAACACCACCAGTCATGAAAACGCTCATCACCACCTTCGTTGTTGCCCTCTCTCTCACCGTTGCCAGCGTGGCTCCTGCCAGCGCCAACCCCATCACCCGCCCTACCCGCCCCGCCAGCGTGGCCAGCTACCAGAGCGGGGTCTACACCACGGCCGAAGGCAAAGTGCAGATCGGTCTGGACAAGCAGTCGGGGGGCAAAGTCAGTATCCGGCTGGTCAACAGCCAGGGTCAGGAGATCTACCAGGAGCAGGTAGGCAAGCGCCAGCAGCAGGTACGTCGTCGGCTGGACGTAAGCAGTCTGCCCGACGGCTCATACACCTTGCTAATCAGCAACGGGGTAGAGACGACGAGCCACGCCCTGACGATTGCCACGGCCCAGCCCTCGGAAAGCACCCGCCGGATCGCCATGAATTAAACAACAGACGCGGCTCCGCTTCTACCATCCACCTTCCTGAACACGGGGTCAGCCCCGGATATAGCCAACGCAACGGCTGTGTCTGGGGCTGATCTGTTTTATAAACTACCGCGCAGAAATCGGGAAAAGCCAACCGATTCGCTTTCTTTGCTGTTTAGTAGATAGAACTACTATTTCGATTTTAGTAACACAGGGTTCTACTCAATACCGCTTTATCGTTTCCAGACTCAACGTTCCTATGCAACCAACAATCCGTAAGGGGCTCCTATGGTCTCTGCTTCTACTGGGTTTGATCAACTGTTCTGTACCCGAACCCGAGGCCGATCAGTCCCTCGTTCTTGCCACCGAACTGACCACCAACCCCGACACCCTGGCCCGGTTCGAGCGCCCCGACGTGACCCAGATTGCCGTCAACGGCCGCGGCCCGGCCAACAAACCCATTGCAGTAAGCCGCGGAACCCAGCCGACCCGGAAAACATTCACCTACGACGCGCAGGGGCGGCTGTTGGCCAGCCTGGAACCCACGGTCTTCGGCTATGAGTACTACCTGGGCGTATACCAGCAAAACCGGCTGGTTCAGGTCTATTGGGCCACCAATCAATCGGCTCTTAGCCCCGCCAGCTATTCGCAGAACGTGATCCGGTACCGCTACAACGGCGAGAACCAGATCGGTCAGGTGCTGCACTACCAGCGGCTGAAAGACGGCGAAGGCCAGTACCGGCTTGTACAGGTCGACGAATACCAGTACGATGCAGCGGGCAGCGTAGCGACCAATCGCCGGACAACCCTGGCCGACAGCAGCTATCAGATTACCACCTGGAGTCAGGGAAAACCAGCCAGCACCAAACGCTTCAGCCGGCAGGGCACGCTCGACGACGCTACCGAGTATACCTACGACGATAAGCGCAATCCCTACGCGGGGCTGTACTTTCCGGGTCTCGATCCGTCTAATATGGGCTATGCCAGTAACCTGATCGAAACCAAAGGGCAGTTTGGAGTTTACCGGCGTGAATACAAACTGGACTACGATGCCGCTGGCCGGATCGCTGCCCGCTCTATTCGCCTGACGCCCAACGATCCCTGGACGGTAGAGTACCAGTTTTACTACGGTCAGTAACCCCCGGCCCGCCCGGTCTGTCATGTCTGCATCGGTACCTGTTTATCAACTCCAGTCGTTTCCGCGTCATGAGCCCGACACGCTCTTCTACATGACCCGGCTCGAAAAACTGGTTCAGGAGTTCAAAGGCATCGACAAGCCCCACTCGCATACGTTCTACCTGCTGATGTGGATCAGCCAGGGCAGCGGCACCCATACGATCGACTTCAAAACCTACCCCGTTACCGGACACCAGCTGTACTTCCTGACGCCGGGGCAGGTGCATAGCTGGCAGCTGTCGGCCGATATTCGGGGTTTCAACCTGTTTTTTGAGCCGGGCTTTTTCCGGGCCCGCTTCGGAAACCGGCTCTATCAGTACCCGTTTTATCACTCGCATCAGCACCTCCCCCTGCTGGAGGTTGGTCAGCAGGCGGCTCTGTTCGGTGATTTGTTTGCCTACGCCTATGAGGAATACGAACAGCGCCGGACCCATCAGGCCGAGGTGTTTCTGTCGTTTGTTCATATCCTGCTGGAGTCGGCCAACCGGCTCTACGGCCAGCAGCTGAGCGGAACGGAAGGACACCTCTACGACCGAATCCGGCAGTACGAAGAGCTGCTGGAAGCGCAGTTTGTCCGCACCCGCGCAGTCAGCGCCTATGCCGATCAGATGGGAGTTAGTCCCAATTACCTCAACCATATCTGTAAAAAGGTACTGAACAAAACGGCCAGCCAGCTGCTTCACGACCGCCTGCTGATCGAAGCCCAGCGTCTGCTGACGCATACGACCCGGTCGGTCAAGGAAATCGGTTACCAGCTCGGCTTCGACGATGGGTCGTATTTCGTCCGGTTCTTCCGGAAGCAGGCCGGACTGACCCCCGCCGAGTTCAGGCAGGCGGTACGTCAGTATCGTTGATTTGTACCATAGCCGGGCTAATTTGTCATGGCATGGGGCCAGGGGCGGGTGTACCTTTGTCTTATAAAATAGGGGTTGATTAAGAGCACGTAACCGCTCTGGCAGCCTCGCTAATTACGCCAATAGCCATGTCTTCCGATAGCCGATTAACCAGTATTTTGTTCAACAAATGTCCGCGGTGCCATGAGGGCGATTTCTTCGTGACCAAGAGCGCCTTCAGCCGGCATTTTGACCAGATGCACGATCACTGTCCGCACTGCGGAACGAATTTCATGCCGGAGCCGGGGTTCTACTGGGCTTCCATGTTTGTGAGTTACGCGTTCTTCACGATCTGGACCCTGCTGACCTTTTTTATTGTCGTCATCGGGTTGAAGGTCGATCTGAACTACTACCTCGTCGGGCTGGTGCCTACGCTGATTATACTGACTCCTTATTTCTTCCGTATGGCGCGCCGGACCTGGCTGACCATCTTCATCAAGCCCCTGCCGCACCCGACTCCTGGCAAACTAAGCTGAAATAATGTATCTGAAACGGAAAAAGGCCTGTGCTTGTCAAAAGTGCAGGCCTTTTTTTGGCAGCAGCCATTGACTGAACCGTAGTCACATAGACGTAAAATGGCGGTAAAAAAACCGGCGAATCAACCCGAAACGGGCCTGTATGGTCTGCATTTCCCAAAAGTGGCAGGGATTGACCCATTTGTGACAGAGCGGGGGCGGGGTGGTGGCGACCTTTGATTCATCAAAACGGACACAAATCACCAACCCTCATAAACACCACTAGTCATGAAAACGCTTATCACCGCCTTCGTTGTTGCCCTGTCTCTCACCGTTGCCAGCGTGGCTCCTGCCAGCGCCAACCCCATCACCCGCCCTACCCGCCCCGCCAGCGTGGCCAGCTACCAGAGCGGGGTCTACACCACGGCCGAAGGCAAAGTGCAGATCGGTCTGGACAAGCAGCTGGGAGGCAAAGTCAGCATCCGGCTGGTCAACAGCCAGGGCAAAGAATTGTACCAGGAGCAGGTGGGCAAGCGCCAGCAGCAGGTTCGTTTGCGGCTGGACGTGAGCAGCCTGCCCGACGGCTCGTACACGGTCGAGATCAGCAACGGGGTAGAGACGACGAGCCACGCTTTGACGATTGCCACGGCCCAGCCTTCGGAAAGCACCCGCCGGATCGCCATGAACTAAGCGGGCGGTTTGATTACGTACTCATCAACTTACCCAGGCGGTGTCAATGAAAGCTGGCACCGCTTTTTTTGATGGGTGCGGCCAAACGAAAGGCATTTTCTACTTCCTGAAAATCCGATAAAGCCAGTATAAAGTATGATTAGTGCGCTTAATTAACTTCATCAATTCAATAGACATACATGGTTATTGGGTCGACTCAAATGCATCAGCGCTGCTACCCGCTTTTGGTATTGGTCGTTGCCGCTCTGCTGAGTAGCTGCACCAGCCCCGAACCGGTTGTTCCCGGCGCGTCTACCCCGCATCGGTACGTACTTACGAACATCCGGTATTTTCTGGACAAGGGCGATTATATCGATACGACAACGGTACAGCTTACGGGCGCAAGTGTGCAGAATCCGGGACCCAGCCTGATTACCCAACTGTTATGACTCGATTGGGGTTGATTTTGTTGCTCCTGCTACCCGTATTCGCCCGGGCACAGCGTATTGCCATAGCGGCCGAGGTTGGCGGGTTTGGCTACAGACAGTACGGTAGCAGTCAGCTACAACGGTATAAGCTGACCGTCTTGAAACCGGTAGATCCTACGGGTTTTTCGATCGGAACAAATGCCCGGATTTCAACGGCTGGCGCTTTCTTCGGGCAGGCCGGTTTACGGTTCTCAAACCAGCCTATAGGCGTTCAGTTTACGGATACACGTCCTGATTTGCCTGCTCCCGACGAAGCGGTGCCGGGGGTCGGGCTGGCGCTTCGTCAGCTAGAGCTGCCGGTCTACGCCGGGTTTCGGGTAGGCGACAGGTCGGCTCTGCACCTGGACGTTTTTGGTGGGCTTACGCCTTCGTTGAATTGGTATGGTTCGCGGAATCAAAACGTTGCTGATCCGTACCGCAGGGCTGTTTTCGAAAGTTTGAACCGGTTTTCGCTGGCCTATGCGGCCGGGATGGCTATACGGCTCGATCGCTGGAGTCTGACAACGACATGGGAGCAAACTATGACCTCTCTCAATCGGGCTATAGCTGATCAGAACCAGTCGTTTCGGTTTAACACGGGGTATGAAGGCGTGCGCGCTATGATTGGCTACCAATTCAATCAGCGAAGGGTGGGTAAGTAGCTGATAGTAAGTTGGTATTGGTGGGGTTAAGTGAGCCGCCGGAGTAAGGCTGAGACGGGTATTGAACCGGCAATTCGGCTGTGATTTTCGGTCATTTCTCAAAAGTGGCAGGGATTGACCCATTTGTGACAGAGCCGGGGCGGGGTGATAGCGACCTTTGATTCATCAAAACGGACACAAATCACCAACCCTCATAAACACCACCAGTCATGAAAACGCTCATCACCGCCTTCACCCTTTCTGTTTCTCTTGCCATCGCCAGCGTCGTACCTGCCAGCGCCAACCCCATCACCCGCCCTACCCGTCCTGCCAGCGTGGCCAGCTACCAGAGCGGGGTCTACACCACGGCCGAAGGCAAAGTGCAGATCGGTCTGGACAAGCAGCCGGGGGGCAAGGTCAGTATCCGGCTGGTCAACAGCCAGGGTCAGGAGGTCTACCAGGAGCAGGTAGGCAAGCGCCAGCAGCAGGTACGTCGTCGGCTGGACGTGAGCGGTCTGCCCGACGGCTCATACACCTTGCTAATCAGCAACGGGGTAGAGACGACGAGCCACGCTTTGACGATTGCCACGGCCCAGCCCGCCGAAACCACTCGCCGGATCGCCATGAACTAACCAGATGAACCCAGCCGGCCCGGCGGGTAACCGATCTTAGTTTATCCCTTACCTTCCTCTCCCTTAACCAGACAGCCCATCTGCACCGTGCAGATGGGCTGTTGCTGTGTAGACCGTATGGCTAATCCCGGTTTACCCGCAGCTAAAGGCTACTTTTCCTGATGGGCTCGCGCCGGATCAAGTCAGGCCTAGGCGGTATTGGCAGGTAACATATATATAGAAAAGGCCTGTTCTCTATATATATTGCGTTCAACACACATAGAAAAGGCCTGTTTCTTATACACTTGTATCGAGTACTCTTTGTTGACACCGCTTCTATGTCATTTATTTTAACGCCCTTACCGCCCCCCGTTGATTTAGAAAGCCGCGCTGTTTTACGCAAAGCAGCAGCAGCCCACCGGTATCTGGCCGAGTTGAAAGGCGTGGCGGCCACTATTCCGAATGAGTCGATCCTCATCAACACCCTGGCGCTACAGGAAGCCAAGGACTCATCGGCCGTTGAAAATATAATAACCACGCATGATGACCTGTTTAGAGCTGAACTTTTGACAGATACGTTTATCAGCCCGGCAACGAAAGAAGTACAACGATACGCCAATGCGCTAAAAAAGGGGTTTGAGTTAGTGCGTCAGCAAAAGCTCCTCACATTGCGGCATATTCTGGCTATTCAGCAGGAACTAGAGCAGAATAGCGCCGGGTTTCGGCGAGTGCCCGGCACAACACTCCGCAACGGCCAAACCGGTGAGGTCGTGTATATACCCCCGCAGGAGGCCGATCGGGTAGTAAGCCTGATGGTCAACCTGGAGCAGTTCATCAATGACGACACCTTACTTGATGTTGACCCATTGGTGAAAATGGCCATTGTACACTACCAGTTCGAAAGCATCCACCCGTTCTACGACGGCAATGGACGTACCGGCCGGATCATCAATATGCTGTATCTGGTGCAGAAAGACCTGCTTCATCTGCCGATTCTTTACATGAGCCGCTACATTATTCAGCACAAGAGCGGCTATTACGAACGCTTACAAGCCGTGCGCGACCAACAGGATTGGGAAGGGTGGCTTTTGTATATGCTGGATGGTGTAGAACAAACGGCTCGTCAGACCATTGTGCTGGTGCAGGCCATCCGGGACCTGATGCAGCAGTACAAGCACACGCTGCGGCTCCAGTTACCCAAGCTATACAGTCAGGACTTGCTCAATAATCTGTTTCGCCATCCCTACACCAAGATCGATTTTCTGGTTGACGATCTGCGGGTAACGCGTCTGACGGCTACCCGCTACCTGGACTTGCTGACAGAGCAGGGCTTTGTACATAAACAGAAAATCGGGCGTTGCAATTACTACATCAATCAGCCCTTAGTGAAATTATTTGTGGAGGTGGGCACAAACATACCTGCTACGCCAGCCCCTATCATTCGGACAACCTCTTGACCGTAATCACCACTCCATAACAACCAACACACCTATACACCTCACATACGGTTAATACCGACCTGCCGGCATTGACCGGCCGGGCGATATTCCTCCCGTTCGTCGAGCGGGAATAGCGCTGATGTATCTGCTAAATCAGCCAGTAGCATCGCCTGGCTATACTATAAGCCAGGCTCCTGACTCAGCGCGGACAGCTCCCCCTATAGGGGGCTGGGGGGTGAAACGGTTTTTCGTACCAAGACATATCTTCATTGCGGTAAGCCTCTTGCTTTTTACAACTGTTTTCTGAATCAGATTAGGCTAACTATCGGGCAGGGATGTGTCTCCTCCAGATAAGAGGAGGGTGAGCGAATCGACTCGAAGTAGGGCTATTGGGGTGGTTTTCTCAAAAGTGGCAGGGATTGACCCATTTGTGACAGGGCGGGGGCGGGTGGGTGCCGACCTTTGATTCATCAAAACGGACATAAATCACCAACCCGCATAAACACTACCAGTCATGAAAACGCTCATCACCGCCTTCGTCGTTGCCCTGTCTCTCACCGTTGCCAATGTCGCTCCTGCCAGCGCCAACCCCATCACCCGCCCTGCCCGCCCCGCCAACGTGGCCAGCTACCAGAGCGGGGTCTACACCACGGCCGAAGGCAAAGTGCAGATCGGTCTGGACAAGCAGCCGGGAGGCAAAGTCAGTATCCGGCTGGTCAACAGCCAGGGTCAGGAGGTCTACCAGGAGCAGGTAGGCAAGCGCCAGCAGCAGGTTCGTTTGCGGCTGGACGTGAGCAGTTTGCCCGACGGCTCGTACAGCTTGCTGATCAGCAACGGGGTAGAGACGACGACCCACGCTTTGACGATTGCCACGGCCCAGCCCGCCGAAACCACTCGCCGGATCGCCATGAACTAACGAGAGTAACCCAACCGGCCCGGCCGGGTAACCGATCTTAGTTTATCCCTTACCTTCCTCTCCCTTAACCAGACAGCCCATCCGCACGGTGCAGATGGGCTGTTGCTGTTAGAAACCTTCGCGTTCGTCTTCCTTGTCTTTCTTCTTCTCGGCAGGCTTCGGCGTCTCTTTCGCCACTTTGGGAGCAGGCTTGGCTGCGGGGGGTAAGGCCCCGGCTTTTCCTTTTTTCGATGTCGCCTTCGCTTTTGTGCCGGGCTTGGTAGCGGCCGGTGCAGCTTCCGGTTCGGCTGCGGGCTCTACCGTTTCGTCGTTCGGGTCAACGGCGGGCGTGGCGGCAACGGTCGGGGTGGCCGCTTTCGGCTGGGTTTTCGGGCGGGGGGCTGCTTTGGGCCGGGTCTTGTACTGGTCGAGGTAGCGGTCAACGAACAGCTCTTTCTCATCGACAGTAGCCGGAACCAGCTCCAGGGCGGCCTTGCTGCTGTTTTTTGAACCCGCCAGCAGCCGGTCGTTGATCTCCTGCTCCGACGTTACGATGGCCAGCTGACCCGGTGCCGATGGGCTGTTGCCGGGTTTGAAGTCGTAGAAGACCCAGACGTCGGGCGAGGCTTCGAGGTAGATACTGGCTTCGTCGCCGGCGGCTCCCTTGCGGATTTCGACAAACCCGTCCATCTGAGCGTTAATGTCGGCGCTCATCATGTTCGACACGCCCAGTCGGCCGATGCTGTAGAATGCATTGAACTTGTCGGACCAGCGCAGGTTGGCGTTAGCCAGCACGAGCATGGCGTTCAGTTTGGGCGAGGCCTGGTTGAGCGGCACGTGCTGGTTCTGGGCTTTGGTCCGGTAGGCATCGACGGCGGGCTGGCCAATGAGCGGCAGCAGCTTGTCCGACAGTCGGTTCAGGTCGTCGTCGGCGGCCTCGTCGTTTTTCTCGTCCTGGTTGGTCGTGATCAGCTTACTGGCAATGGAGCTGCTCACGGTTTCGGGAACGGGAAAAGTGAATGCCAGCAGCGTGTTGAACCGATAGAGCGCACTGTCGATGTTGACCCGCGCCGACCCGGCCGCCAGCAGGTAGGGCGCCGGGCTGGTGGTGAGCAGGTTCAGCTTGCCTTTGTAGGTCATCAGGCCACGGGTATCGTTGAAGGTAAAGGCGTTCTCTACCTCGTCGCTGGTGCTGTCGGCAACGGCCTGGGCTTCGTCAGGGCTTCCCGAGGTAATCCGGTAAAGCTTGTCTTTTTCGTCATAGCGCATCACCCCGGTGGCGGCAAACAGATCCTGGTCGCGGTTGTCTTCCTTGGGCGAAAGGAAGGTGGGGTAGAGGGTGCCGCCCACGCTGAAATGAATACCGGCCACGAGCGGCTGCCCGCCTTCGTTCTTCAGGTTTTTATCGACTTTGATCTCCAGTCGCTCGGCTACTTTTTCCTTGAAGGGCAGCCAGTCGCCCACCAGGTTTTTTCGCTTTTTGAGGGCCGGTTTGATATAGCCATCCAGCGCCAGGTCTTTTTCGGGGGCCTGCATCGTTATGAGCCCCTTGTACAGCATTTTGGGGGCCAGCTGCAGGTTGTCGTCTTCGTCTACTTCGGCGCGCGCTACCGTAAAATAGGTAGTAGCCGCTTTGGTGCTGGCTGCGTTTCGTTTACCCCGCGCCGGCTTTTTGGTGTCGGCCGTCAGCGAAGCACCGGCCACGGCCGGGGCCTCTTTCAGCTCGAAGCTTTGCATCTTGATGATGGCCGTATCGCCCTTCATGGTAGCAAACTGGTAGCTGGCATCGCCCGCAAAGCGCGTTCGCGACACGATCTGTATATTGCCATTCTTCAGTTTGTGGAACAGGCTAACCGTATCCAGCTCGAGCCGGGCGTTTTTGAGGGCCAGCATTTCGCCGTTGCGCCGGATGGTGACCAGCCCTTTGTCGGGGTAAATACGGGCGTCGGCCGAGGTAACGTACGGAACCCCGCTGATGTTGAGGACCATCTTTTCTACGTCGTAGAGGGCCGCGGCACCGTTGAAGGTCAGCCCTTCCTGCTCGTCGCCGGTGGCGGTAAAGACCGAGCTTTTCACGTCGCCGGCCGTGGGGCCAGCTTTCATGGCAATGGTTTTGGCGTTGATGTTCCACTGGGCCTTGTTGATGCTGGTCTTGTAGGCCGCAAACGGAAACTCGATGCTCGAGCCGAGCGTGTCGCTGATGCTCTGTTGCTGTTTGTTGATGGCCAGCCCAACGATACCCTTGGTCTGGTTGAAATCCACATCGACGCTGTTGCCGACCAGAATGGGTTTGTTGCCTTCCTTGTCTGAGGTGATCGTGAATTTGGCGTTGTCGGCAATGAACCCTTCTTTGTTGAATTTGATGCTGTTCGAGATGGCTTCGGAGTCTTTCCGGCGCAGGGTGCCGTTGCCGAACAGACCCACCGACCGCATCACCAGGCTACCGTCCAGGTTGGTGGTGGCGCCGTAGAAATTGAAGTTGTTCTTCTGGGTCGTGATGACCATGCTGTCGGCTTTGGGCCACCATTTGAGGCTGAAGTTGTTGAGCTGCACCTGCGGAAAGTAAGCCTTCCCAACCAGCCCTTCCTTAACCTCGCCTTTCTCGCCCGACGCCAGCAGCGAGTCGGTCATGAACAGAATGCCCTGGGTGTTGAGGCTGGCTGTCAGGTGGTTGAGTACGCCCTCGGCGCGGAGCCCGCTCTTGTCCATGACGATATCGCTGGTGAGCTTTACGGTCGATTTACTGCCGTAGACCGGGTAGCCCGTGGCGGGTGGTTTCTGAACGAAGCCCAGCGTATTGTCGGGCATGGTTTTCAACTCGGCTTTGAAGGGCGGAAAGATGCCGTCGGAGTAGAACGTACCCATGAAGGAAATATCGCCCTTGCCGATGCTGTCGTTGTCGATGGCCGGTATTTTGAAATAGACCTTCCGGTTATAGACCAGATTGCCCCGCACCGGCTGATCGAAATAGACCGTCATACCCTGCGGCATCACGAGTCGCTGGGTGGTTTTCTTGCCGTTGATCTTGCCCGACTTGTTATCGGCGCTGCCCAGGAATACCGTACCCGGATTCTCGTACTTGATATCGCCCCCTACTTCGCCGTCTTTGCCCTGAGCCGCCAGTTTCTGCGACGAGAATGTGATGGAGTCGATCTTGTTGAGGTTCATCGCAAACTTGTCGTAGTCGAACTGCATATCGCGGCCGGCGTAGCGCAGGGTACCGGCTTTGAGCTGGCCGTTGAGCGTAAAGGCCCGGCCTTTGCCCACGCGGATGGTTTTGTCGGACGGGACCCCGAAAATCTTCAGCGAGTCGGACAGGGTGAAGCGGTCAACCCCCCGAATGGTCATGATCTTGTCGTCGAGGTTGATGGTGGCGTTTTTGGTGCTGTCGTTCGAGGCAAAGGTCGACTGGATCTGGAAGTTGTCGTAGTCGCGTTTGTTGGTGTAGGCCAGAACGTATAGCACGCCCTTCCGGCTCAGCCGGAGCATACCGCTGGCGTCGCGGTCGAGGTAGCCTTCCAGCACCATGCGGTTCAGCGCTCCCCGCAGGGCCGTCGGACTGGCCTTGGGGTTCCCTTTGGCAAACTGAACGATATCGTCGTCGAAGAAGCTCTGCTGCTTTTTGGTCGATACGTAGTTCGCCACGATCTGCAGCGGGTGAAAGCCGTAGTCGAGGGTCAGGTCGGCATAGCGCTGGGGCTGAAAGTAATCGAACGACTCGAACCGGACGGGCACCTCGCGTTTGGCCCCGACCTGGTAGAAGTCGACTTTCCGGCGCGGCACATCCCAGCGCATCACCTCGGGCTGGATATAAAATTTGTGGTAGGAGTCGGCGTAGGGAACGCGCATGTATTCGGTACGGTCGGGCCGGTTCAGCCAGGCCACCCGCTGCGTTTTGTCGAAACGAAACTGGACGGCCGGGTGCGTGATGGAATCGGTCTCGATGTAACCTACAAAAGCCGCGGCCTGGGCCGTAATGGTCGAGTCGCGGAAGTCGAACCGGCGGCTGCTGGCTTTGAAGGCGGGTTTGCCGTTGTGTTTCACGATCAGCAGCGCCGGTTGTCCGCTGGCCGACGAGCCGACCATCTGTGCCCCGGCCAGTGCCAGCCCGCCCCGGTAGTCGATGTCGGTGCCGAGGCCGGGAATGGTCACGTTGTTCTCCCACGACAGAAAACGCGGGTACACCGCCGGGCCGCTGCGTTTCTTGCTGACGTACTCGAAGGTGCCTTTGATGGGCTTGGCCTGCTCGTAGGTCAGCGTTACATCGTCGGCCTGCAGGCGCGGGTTCATGGCTACCAGTGAATAGTCGGCCAGGGTGACGAAGATGTCGGGGCGCCCGGCCGTTTCCCAGCTGAATTTGCCCCCCTTGCCCACAAAAATGCCTTCTTTCAGCAGCAGGTCGCCACTGGTGTTGGCCAGCACCGCCGAGTCGCCGTTGGCCACCATCGCCAGCGACGCACCCGTGAGGGTAATAACCGCCCCCGAAACGGTCGGAATAGGCCGGCGCTGCGGAATATACCGCGGCCCCAGCTGACGCGGCTGGGTAGAATCGGGCGAGACAGGGTCGTCCCAACCGTCGAACCTTGACCGCTCGGCGGCTGCCTGGGCCAGGGCCAGCGAGTCGGCCGGTGTGGCTGGAGCGCCCGAGGTGGTGCTGACCGGAGCGTTATCTACGTAGCGAAACTGAAAGGTGCCGCCCTGGGTAGCCAGTTTATTGACGTTGCCGCTATAGAGTTCGCGCCGTTCCAGAAACCGGCGGGTGGTTTCGAGCGTACGGGCCAGGGTGCGGGGATCGGTTGTCTCGAACAGTTTTTCGACCACCGTCAGCAGGCCGTCGATTCCGCTGGCCGACAGGGCGGGCTGCTGGGTATAAACGGCGTGATAGAGCGCGTCGTAGAACGGTCCGAAGTGGGTGGCCGCCTGTAGTCGTTTCTGGTTCATCCGGCGGCTGAGGGCCATCACCCGGTCCTGCTGCCCCGCCGACAGCCGGTTTTCGGACCAGAGCGTCTGCAGGTTCGTGCCCGCGCGTACGGCTGCCGGTCCGCCCGTAGCCATCAGCTTCTGTACGTCGGCCATGAACTGATCGGGCTTATCGGAAATACGCACGGCCTGGGCAAACGTAGCCAGGGGTGCGGTCAGAAGCAGGATAAGGTAAACGCAGCGTTTCATCATCTATAAGACCGGTGCCGGTCAGCGTACTGTGTATCGATATCTTTATAATTCTGTTCTTTACGGCAGGCCACGGGACCATCCGGACAGGCGTCAGCCACACCATCCGGTCAGGTGGTCCGTGAGGACACGAACCACGGTGAAGGAGCGATTGCTTCTCTACACCACATGGTCCGTGTCCTCATTCAGCACGACCTTACCGTTGCTTTACTGTTTATAAAAACGACAGACAGGTCCATTGATTTTTAACGAGCCGATCTTTTGTGATTAAATTCGTTTCATGGGCTTTCTGCTCGATATCAGGGGCGTCGTGTTCGTAGAAACCGCTGACCAGCAGGTGTCCGCCGGGGGTTAGCAACTGTACGTAGGTCGGTATTTCAGCCAGCAGCACATTGCGGTTGATGTTGGCTAAAATGATCTCGAAGCGATGGGTGGGGTCAACGTCGGCAATGGTTCCCTGAAACACGGAAACCTGCCGACAGTCGTTCAGCTGGGCATTTTCGCGGGCGTTTTCTACGGCCCATTCTTCAATGTCGAACGCCAGGGCCGACCGGGCGCCCATTTTGGCCGCCAGAATAGCCAGAATGCCCGTGCCGCTGCCGACATCGAGGACAGTTTTTTCGACAAAATCAAGGCTGAGCTGCTGCTGGAGCATCATGGCCGTGGTTTCGTGATGGCCCGTTCCGAACGACATTTTGGGGTTGATCACGATGTCGTAACGAAACCGGGCGTCCAATGAATGAAAGGACGCCCGGACCCGAACCTGGTCAGCAACTTCTATCGGCTCGTAATCGCGCTCCCACTCGGCGTTCCAGTTTCGTTTTTCTAACGAACTGAACGTATAAGCTATTGCCGTTTGGTCGGCGTATTTTGTGACTATTTCCCCAACCGGTGTTTCGGCAAAGTCATCTTCGGTAATGTAGGCGTTCAGCCCCTCGTCGGTTTCTACGAATGATTCGTATCCCAGCTCGGCCAGCTCGGCGGTCAGGATGTCGGTATAGTCGGGCGAAACCGTCAGTTGCAGTTCTATGTAATTCATACGTCAAAGTAACAAAAAAAGGGCAAGCCGGTTAGCCTGCCTGCCCTTCGTCAGGTTGGTTTTACCGGGTACGAGTGTTACAGCCCGCCCGTTCGTATGGGGGGAGTAAGCGCCTGTAGCCTGGCTTTTTCCGTAGATCCTGACCTGACACCGGTTATCCGATGGGAGAAGAGTTGACAGGTGGGGCTGGTATCTTTACCCGGTACAAACCCCGTCTCCCGCGTTTACCATGATCAGTTTACTTGTATCGCTCGTCTGGCTGTTCGGCAGCTACCCGACCGCCCAGCCCAAACCCGACGACCCGGTGGTGGCGTTTATCCGGGCCAATCCGGAGCGGTCGGCGGTGATGCTGGTGCGCAACGATACCACACTGGTAAGCCTGCGGGCCGATCAGCTCTTTCCGCTAGCCAGCACCGTCAAAATCATGGTGGCCATCGAGTTTTCCCGGCAGGCAGCCGCCGGAAAAATACGCGCCGATGAGTTGGTTCTGCTGAGCGACATCGACCGGTACTACCTGCCCAACACCGACGGGGGCGCTCAACCCGCCTGGAAAGCAGAACTGACCGCCCGACAGGCCATACAGAACGGCCGGGTCACGCTGCTCGACGTGGCCAAAGGCATGATTCGGTACAGCAGTAACGCCAATACCGAGTACCTCACCGACCGGCTCGGCTTCAGGGCCGTCAACGCCAACCGGCGCAGCCTGAAGCTGCCTAAACATGAGCCGGTTCTGCCGGTGGTAGCCCCGCTGCTGCTGTACTCCACCACCGATAAGGCCGCTACGCTGGCGCGGCTGCGCGCCATGAACAGCCGCGACTACGAAGCGCAAAGTATGGCCCTGCACGCGCAACTCAAAGTCGATGCCGACAGCTCGCTCCGGAAGCAGTTTATCTTTCCCGATCTGGAGTTGCAGAAGGTCTGGTCTGACCGGCTCACGGCCTCGACCGCCCGCGAGTACACCTCCATTATGCAGAAGCTCAATCGCCGGGTCTATTTTGAGCCCGCGGTGCAGACCCTGCTCGATCAGATTATGGAATGGCCGTTTGCAGTTAACCCCGGTAACCGGCAGGTCTACGAACATATTGGCATGAAGGGAGGCTCCACGGCTTTTGTGCTGACCAATGCGCTCTATGCTACCGATAAAGCCGGTAACCGGTCGGAGCTGGTCGTGTTCTTCAATAACCTGACAACCAGCGAAAACGTGCTGCTGCAGAAGAATCTGAATACCTTTCTGATCAACTGTATCCAGACGCCCCGGTATCGGCCGACGGTGCAGGCGCTGCTTCGCTGAGAAGGCCGGGCGCATTCGGCTGGGCCGATGGTTTACCGGTTGGTTTACCAGCGGAGGAGCGGGGCTTTCGGGGCTTCGGCGCGGCCGGTGGTTTCGGCATGGTGTGGGTTTTCAGGATGCGGGCCTGCTCGGCTTTACCCATGTCGGTCTGGCGAGGCTGGTGCAACTCGGTGCGGGCATGGCGGGCGGTTTCGGCGATGTTGACGATCGGAGCGGGGTAATCGACGCCGACCTGGAAATGGTACATCGTCTGCTCCAGCAACGGCATGGTCCAGGGTTCGTGGATGTAGGCCACCGGGCAGTTGGCCAGCTCGGGTACCCATTGTTTAATGAACACCCCCTCCGGGTCGTGATCCTGCGACTGTTTGACGGGGTTGTAAATCCGAACCGTATTGGTGCCGGTCATACCCGCCTGCATCTGAATCTGGGCATAGTGAATACCTGGCTCGAAGTCGGTGTAGAGCCGGGCCAGGTGCCAGCCGCCTTCCTGCCAGTGCTGCAGCAGATGATGAGTCAGAAACGACGTCAGCATGGCCCGCATCCGGAAATTGATATAGCCCGTAGCGGCCAGGCACCGCATGCAGGCATCAACCAGTGGGTAGCCCGTTTGGCCGTCGCGCCAGGCTGCGTAATGCGCCGGGTTACTGTTCTTCTGGATGGCATCGAACGCCCGGTTCACGTTTTCGAACTCGATTCGGTCCTCGCTTTCGAACTTCTGAATAAAATGACAGTGCCACCGGAGCCGCGACGCAAACGCCCCGTACTGTCGGCCCAGGCCGGGCGCCGGTGGCTGTTTGGCGGCTGCCAGCTGCGCCTGAAATACCTGCCTGATACTCAGACAACCCCAGGCTATATACGGCGACAGTCGACTGCAGCCCCGACGGCTGTCGAGGGGTTTCGAGATGGAGCGGGCGTATTGGGTAATCCGGTCGTTGAGGAAGCTGTTCAGGTAGCGGTGCGCGTTATGTTCACCACCGGGCTGGAACAGCGGATTGGGCCGACGCCAGGCATCGGGCAGAGCCGGGCCCCGCTCGGCTTCGTACCAGTCGGCCGGAATCCGGGCCGGTTGCCAGCGGCTGAGGTCGGGCTGTTGCTGGGGCGCGCGCATGGTTCGCTGCCAGTCGTCGGCCCAGCTTTCGCGGTTGCGCAGGGGACGGATAACGCCATTGCTGGGAAACTCCTGCCAGCGGATGCCGTGCTGCCCACACAGCGCCGTAACGGCTTTGTCGCGCTCGTAGGTGACTCGCAGGCCGGTTTCCTCGTGCGAAAAAAGCGTCTCGATCCGACACTGGGTCAGCAACGCCCGCAGTACATCGGGAGCGTCACGCACGAAAATCCAGAGCTGGGGCTGGCCGGCTTCCCGGGGTTCGGCCGGTTCATCCTCGAACGTGAAGGGCAGCCATTCGTGAACGAGTGGAGCCGCTGGGGCGGGCTGCCAGGTCCGTAGCTGCTGATTCAGGTCGGTCAGGCATTCAGCGACAAACCGCCAGTGGCGCTCGTCGTAGTTGGGGTCGGCCATTACCGTTGGCTCAAAGCAGTACAGCACCAGCAGCGGGCGGTTGGCCGAGAGGGCGGCCGCCAGCGGAGCGTGGTCGCGCAGGCGCAGGTCGCGCTTGAGCCAGAGGACGTTGATGGCTGGTTTATTATTCATACTGCCAGGCTTGATACAAGCATCTGTACGGCTAATTTGTTTAGCTTCACTCAACCAAAACCAAGCCCGTTTATGACCCCCGATGCCGCTTTTCAATATGCGAATTTGCTGGTACTGCCCCAGTGGATGCTGATGATCGTTGCGCCCCGCTGGCGCGTTACCCAGATGCTGGCGCGCATGCTGCCCATTCCGATGACGCTCGGGGTCATGTATATCTACTGGCTGTTCAACAGCTCACCCGCGGCTGGTGAGGGACCGGGCTTCGATCTGCAGGCGTTTTCGACGCTGGCCGGGGTGCAGTCGTTGTTTACGGGCGCTAAAGAGGCTGTACTGGCCGGCTGGATACACTACCTGGCTTTCGATCTGGTGGCGGGGAGCTACGTGCTGCGCGACGGGCAGGAGCGGGGCATTGCGCACGGGTGGCTGATTCCCTGCCTGTTTTTCTGTTTTTTGCTCGGGCCGATCGGGCTCCTGCTGTACGGACTGCTGCGTTTATTTCTGCCTAATCCATCGGATACGAAATTTTAATAGGGTTTTAAACAAAAATACTTGCAATTAGTTACGGTTGATTTTATCTTCACCTTACAAATAACGCCTGGCTTGTGAGGGTCAGTTTATACCGTGACTGCGAGTGATGAAGATTGGCCGAGTTATTCTGATTGTAAGCGTACTTGTTGTGTTTGGCCGCCTGACGGCCCCTGCCCAGCTACTTACCCCCGCGCAAACCCACGCTGACCTGACGTTTCTGAAACGGAAGCTCGACATGCTGCATCCCGGCATGGGGTATTACACGTCCGAAGCCCGCATGGAGCAGTTGTACGATTCGCTCTACAACCGCCTGACCGACCCCATGGACTATCTGGCGTTCTACCGGCACGTCAGTCCGCTCGTCACGGCCATCAAAGACGGGCATACCAACCTCAACCACCGCAAATCTTACATTGGCCGCACCACCCGGTTCATTCCGTTCTACATCCGGCCCGTTGGCGATCAGTATTTCATCAGCCATAACGTATCGCCCGATACCACGCTTCGGCGCGGTACGGAACTGCTCACCATCAACGGCCGCCCCGTGGCTGATCTGCACCGGGAGCTGATGAACGCCGACCATTCCGGCTCCGACGGCGATAACCTGACCGGTCGCCGGCAGTGGAGTCTGGTGCAGTTTGCCGATTATTACGCGGCCTGGTACGGTTCGGCCGATTCCATTCGGATCACCTACCGCTTTCCCGACGATACCCTGATCCGGCATACCAGCCTGCGCTGCCCCACGCTGAATGGATTCCGGGCCGTACTCCACAAACGCTACCGCCACGAGATCAGCAACCGGCCCAACCTGTCGGTCCGGATCGTTGATACCCTGACCCAGACGGCCGTACTGCGCGTATCGACGTTCATGGGCCTGAAGAAAACGGACCCGCTGCAACTGGCCTTTAACCGCGAGCTGAAAAAAGCCTTCCGGCAGCTGCGAAAAGATAATGTGCAGAATCTGATCGTCGACATGCAGGGCAACGGCGGAGGCATCGTGCTGAACTCGGCTCGGCTGCTGCGCTACTGGATGCCGAAGCCGTTTACCATCATGCAGCACGAAGAAATGAAGCGGGCGGCCCGCGCCGAACTCGTTACCCGCTGGAATCCGCTGTCGGCCCTGAACTTCAGCCTGCACTACCGCCAGGACAAGCGGGGTGGTTTTGCCAGCCGGTCGGGTCATAAGCGGTTCCGACCCCGCCAGCGGCTGGCTTTCCGCGGCAACCTGTATTTCCTGATGAACGGCGCGTCGTTCTCGGCCACGACCTCGGTGCTGGCCAAAACGCTGGATGCCGGTCTGGGTACGTTCGTTGGGGAAGCCAGCGGCAGCGCCTACTGGGGTGATTTTGCGGGTCATTTCAAAACCGTTACGCTACCCAATTCACGCATACAGGTTCGTATTCCGCTCAAAAAGCTGTACCATGCCGTAGACCCCGGCCGGGCCAATGGCTTTACCGTAGAGCCCGATTTCGTAGTGACCCGCTCCTACGACGACCTGATGACCAACCGGGATTATATCCTCGACTACACCCTCCGGCTGATCCGCGATGGCGTCGTTGTCCGCCCCGGCCTCGACAAGCCCGCTCTCAAAACCCGCCCTCTACAGGCCTCGCGGTAAAGACACGGACGCAATAAGCCGCCCTCTCCAGTACGTTCACCTGTGTCCGTGTCCTCACGGACACTTATGCGTCAGCAAAACCATCCGGGTAGGTGTCCGTGGGGACACGGACACGGGTGACTGGAGGAGCGCCTATCTCGCGAAAAAAGCTTATCTTTAACCCGTGTATTGCATTGTCGACGTTGAAACCACCGGGGGTATAAACGGACCGTCCCGACTTACTGAAATCGCGATCTTTCGCCACGATGGCCAGCAGGTAGTTGATTCATTTCACTCGCTGCTGAACCCCGGCTGCCCGATTCCGCCGTTTATTCGTCACCTGACCGGTATTTCGGACGAAATGGTTGCCGACGCCCCGGTCTTTGCCGACGTGGCTGCCGACGTGCTCCGCATCACGCAGGACGCCGTATTTGTAGCTCACAATGTCTCCTTCGATTTCAATTTCATCAAGAAAGAACTGAACTGGCTGGGGTACGATTATTTCCGGCGCACGCTCTGCACCGTTCGAACCAGCCGCAAGCTCATTCCCGGTCATGCTTCCTACAGCCTCGGCAAACTCTGTCAGGCGCTGGAGATTCCGCTCAACGGCCGCCACCGCGCCCAGGGCGATGCAGCCGCTACCGTACTGCTGTTCGAGATGCTGCTTCAGCACGACAAAAACGGGCTTATTCCGCGGGTGAAGTAAATAGGAATGGCTCAATACGGTTGGCTGCCAACGAGTAACGGCTTGTTGAATAGTCCACTTACCATACCGTAAACTCCTTATTCATAAGAATTAACGACAACCCTGATCATCGGGTTATAAATATCTCCATTGGGAAGTTGGTAAAATGAGCATGGGGACCAGGAACCACCATTGACTCGAGTACAGGAAAGGATTTCTTTAAGACCTTTTGCCATCCCTATACTTTGCCCAAAACATATTTTATTTCCCTGTACATCTTTTAAATCATCGGAATCAGCGTATAACCACTCCATAGCTATATGAAACCCGTCTGATGGCGTTTTTATAGCATAAGGTCTTAGGTCTACTACCGCCCATCCCGGATTTAAAGCATGCACTACTATATTGTCATGTATAACTAGTTCATTGGGTAAATTTGATTTATTACTATAGACCTTCACTCTAAAAGGTGTATTATAAAACCTGTCATTTTCTATAAAAAAAACGACTTTATCAATATAAGAATTATCGGAAACAGGTTCACTTTTGACTAAAAAAGATAACTCAAGATTATTTTGTGTACAATTCGAATGTTTACCGTCTGGCTTATTCTTATTTATACCAAACGTATTTACTTTATACACTCTTCTATTACTCACTTTGACTTCATTAATAGCAATAGATTTTTCTTTTAAAACTATCTTTGAAGTAGTATCGCTCCCTATAACTATTCTCTCAGATGTATAACCTAAAGCACTCACAATTAACGTATCGCTGTTTTCTTTATTATAATATACGAATGCGCCAGAAGAATCTGCTATAACTCCGTGAGATCTGCTCACATTATGAACATTAGCGTAAGGTACAGGGCTACCTTTTTGGTCTATGACATGGCCTGTCAACGTTTTTTGAGCAAGCGCCGAGACAGAAGCTAAAAAATAAATCAGGAAGCTAATTACTTCAGTCTGTTTTCTGTTTTGCATTGACAAAATCCGGGGCAATACTTATTCCTAATAAGAAACAGAGAAACTGTGGGACTAGTTTACTTTTAATAAACTAGTCCCACAGTTCAGATTAGTTGGCAGGTCCGCAAGGGCCGACACTTTCCCACTGAACTGTAGTGCCCATCTTAAAGAAGAGTCTATATTTGGTACACGATTTTGCACTTACACATTGCCCAGCATTAATTGTACTATACTCAAATATAGTTGTACAACTTGTTCCCCAGAATCTGCCAAGAATGCCTAATTCTTCACTGCTGAAGGTTTCATTTGTATCTGCATATGTAACCCCCGTAAACAGCGTGATACAGCCCAGGATACGTAACGCACGTTACATTTTCTTTTTCATATCAGAAGCTTGATTAAGTGAATGATTGGTCGAAATATATGTATATATATATTAAAATAAAATAAATATAAGATAGATTGTTGCATAAACGATTCAAGCCAGTGACAATCTTCACACCTTCAACAGAGCCATAACTAATCCTTGTTCTGTATGTGTATCAGGTTTTATGTCCATAAACAAAATAGATTTAACTGCCAACTAAATATTAGAGAATTGTGGCGATGACGGTATTGCGATTGATGCCAAGCATACGAGAAGCATCACAAATAACTGTTCCGTTAAGTATCATCAGTACAACCTGCTTTTAGACGCTGGGATCGCAGGTTTAGCGTATTAGGTTTAGACGAACATGCGTTCGCAGTCATAGCACCGATGCCGTCGGGTGCTGGTTGGTTTAATGCCGTAACGCGTGAGTGGCTGAGTTAGGCCGCAGCGTATATAGGCAACTGTTTATGAGGCCGTAATTAAGGATAGGCAGTTCAACGTTGTTTCGCGGGTGAAGCAAGCTTAATTTTCCAGCCCCGATAAATTAATCAGCGCCTGGTAGAGCCGTCGGCCGGGTAAGGCCCCGATCGGGATGTCGATCGTGACGCTGAGTCCTTTGCCGGGCTGCGTCTGCCAGTCTATCTTCCCGTTCAGAAGCGCCACCCTCGACTCAATGCTACCCAAACCCAGGCCGTTTCCTTTCTGCTGGATGACCTCGTAATCGAACCCGTTGCCGTCGTCGGTATAAACCAGCGTCACCATGTGCTGCGACTGGTGCACCCGGAGGGCAATGTAGCGGGCGTTGGCGTGCTTGAGCGAGTTGCTCAGCAGTTCCTGCGTAATCCGGTACAGCATCACTTCTACGTCGGTCGGTAACCGGTTGGTCAGCACCGTATTGGGGCGGTTGTCTTCCATCGACTGATCGAGCAGGAGCTGCGCCTGTACGATACCACTGGCGTTGATCCGGTTGATCAGTTCCTCGATGGCGGGCAGGTAGCCATGCTGCTCCAGCGTTTTGGGGTTCAGCTTGCGGAGCAGGTTCCTGATGTCGCCGATGGTGTCGTTGATCAGGCTGAAAATGGTGGTTTTCAGGGATAAGATACCCGGCGTTTCGCCTACCTGCTGCGTTAGCTGGGTCGTATACAGTTTGATGGTCGCCAGCCGGGTGCCGATCTCGTCGTGCAGGTCGCGGGCAATATCTTTCTTAACCTGTTCCTGAATGTCGTACGCCAGCCGGAGCCGTTCGGCCTGCTGGGTGCGGATGGCGTTTTCGCGCCGGCGTATCCAGCCCAGTATCAGCAGCGCGGCCAGCAGGCTCATCAGCAGCACGAAGGGCCACCGCAGCCAGAAAGGGGGGCTGATATGAATGGCCAGTTTCCGGACGTGGTTGCTCCAGTGGCCGTCGCGGTTGGCGGCTTTGACCTGAAAAGTATAGTTGCCGGGGGGCAGGTTGGCGTACCGGACGTAGTTCCGCTCGCCCGCCGATACCCATTTCTCATCGTACCCGCTCAGCTGGTACTGGTAGGTGTTGCGGCCGTTGCTGACGTAATCGAGCGCGGCAAACTCCAGCGAGAGGGTGTTCTGATCGTGGGTCAGGTCAATCTGGTTTACCTCATCGACATAGGCGTAGGCAGCCAGCGGCATCTCGTTGACCGAGAACGAATAAATATGAACCTGCGGATTGAAAAAACTGCTGCGGAACAGGTCGGGCTGAAAGCGGTTGAAGCCGTTGACCCCGCCAAAGTACATGTCGCCGTTGGCCACGCGTACGAATGCGTTTCCGTTGAACTCGTAGCCCTGAATGCCGTCGGCGGGCGTAAAGTTCTTGACGGTCTGCGTAACCGGATCGATCCGCGACAGGCCCCGATTGGTGCTGAGCCAGATATGGTTCTGAACATCGGTCAGGGAGCCATACACGAATGAATTGGCCAGCCCCTGCGGTTCGGCGTACAGCTGGAAGCGGCCCGTATGGGGTTTGAGCGCGACCAGCCCCCGGTCAGACGCCAGCCAGAGGGTTTTGCCGTTCGGACCGGGCCGGATGTGCAGAATAGTATAGCCGTTTAGGCCGGTCCGGATCAGCCGCCAGGCCAGCGGATTGACCGGTCCGGCACCGGGCCTGGCTGACGGGAGCTGGTAGCAGAAATAACCGTTCAGGTACGTACCGATCCAGAGCTGGCGCGCTGGCGCATCGTACCAGAAGCTGAAGATATTTTGCCCGGCCAGGTGCGTTACCCGGCTCCAGCGTTTCCGGATGGTGTTGAGCGCGTACATGCCGTCTTCGGTAGCAGCAATCAGCAGGGAGTCGGCTAGGCTGACCAGGTTTCGGGTGTAGTTGCCGGCCACCAGGCTCGTTGTGGGCTCGAACCGGATCGGGTCAAAGGTCTGGGTCTGGGGTTGGTAAACCATCACCCCACCGGTGGTGCCTACCCAGATCCGGCGCTGCGGGTCGCGGTAGAGGCATTTTACGAAGGTGTTTACCGGCAGATCGTTCCGGCCTATATTGGTCAGATAGCGCTGAACGATCCGGTTGGTTTGTGGATTGAGTACGTCGATGCCGTTTTCGGTAGCGATCCAGAGCCGGTCGAAGCGCTCTTCCAGAAAACCCCGGATGGTGTAGTTGCTCAGGGTCTGGTCGGGGGGGAGGGTAGGTACGGCCAGCCGTTTGATCATGCCGTTGAACTGAAACGCATCGGGAACGATACGCGCCAGCCCGTCGGGGTCGACGTTGGCCCAGACGATGCCGAGATCGTCGACGTACAGTTTGGTGATCTTGAAATCGGTGAGCGGGCGGGCGTTGTCGAGCGAACCGTTGACCCGGCCAAACAACCGCGACCGCTTGTCGAAATACAGCACACCATCGCGCTGGGTACCGAGCCAGAGCCGCCCCCGCTGATCGGCGCTGATGCTGTAGATGGCACTGATCGGCTTGGCGCCTGCCGTTTCGTAGGTCTGGAACGTATTATGCCGGTAGTCGAGCCGAATCAGCCCCTGGGCGGTTCCGATCCAGGCCACGCTGTCTTTGTCGATCAGAAAGGAGAAAACGGCCTGGACCGACCCGAGTTTATTGCCGGGCCGGTCGCTGAAATAGCGCACATACGAACGGGTGCGCAGGTTGTAGCGGAGCAGGCCTTTAGGTTCGTGCAGCCAGATGTCGCCTTCGGGTGTGCGAACGGTTGAGCTTTGCAGGTCGTACTCTTTGGTCGGATGCAGGCTGGGGTCCAGCACCGTTCGCTGTCGGGTCTGGTAATCGAAATGCACGAGTCCCTCGCGGTCGCTGAGGTACAACAGGCTGGTGGTGTCGACAAAGAAAGGCAGGGTACGGCTGGCGATGAGCTGTTTGCCCGGCGAATTCATGAACTCGAACCGGTCGCAACGCCGGTCGTACCGGTTCAGGCCGGCTTCGGTACCGACCCACAGATCGCCGTTGGGCGCTTCGATGATGCCGAAGATATTGACCCCGCGCAGGGTGCCGGGCAGCGGGGTGCCGCGCTCATCGAGGGCAGGCCGGTAGGTTCGGAAGCGGTGCCCGTCGTAGCGGTTGAGGCCGTCCTGGGTGCCGAGCCATAAAAACCCCCGGCTGTCCTTGAGCATGTAATAAACCGAGCCCTGGGTTAGCCCGTCGTCGACACTGATGTGATCGACTCGAAAATGAACCTGGTTGGTTCCGCCTGCCGACTGCGCCGACACCTGACCCGTCAGGATGCACCATAGGTACATCAGGCCAATCAGAATGCCAGCCGGGAGTCGTAACATGAGGAAGGAAGGAATGAGTAATTATTTGTAAATGAGATAAGTATTTATCGTAATTGCAAGCGGCTACAAACAAAAACGAATGTACCGACGGCCTTGCCTTTCCGAAGCGCCAGCCCGAACTTATGGGTTATATTTGCTCCCGGTATTTATCAATACTTCATCATGCGCCTTCCTGCTTCGCTTTCCGTATTGCTTATGCTCAGTTCATCGGCCGCTCAGGCCCAGACCAATCCGTCCTTATCGTATCCGGCTACCCAAAAAATCGACCAGGTCGATACGTATCACGGCACATCGGTAGCCGACCCGTACCGGTGGCTCGAAGACGACCGCTCGGCAGAAACAGCGGCCTGGGTGACTGCCCAGAACAAGGTCACCTTCGACTACCTGGCCCAGATTCCGTACCGCCGTCAGTTTCAGACCCGTCTCGAACAGGTCTACAACTACCCCAAATATTCGGCCCCTAGCCGCAAGGGCGACTGGTACTACTTTTCCAAGAACGACGGCCTGCAGAATCAGTCGGTGCTGTACCGGCAGCGGGGGCTCGACGGTAAGCCCGAAGTAGTCATCGACCCCAACAAACTCTCGACCGACGGCACAACCCGGCTGGGCGCGTTCTCGCTCTCGAAAGATGGCGCCTACGCCGTTGTCGGCACGTCGAAGGGTGGCTCCGACTGGCAGGAGTACCGTATTATGGACCTGGCTACCAAGACGTATCTGCCCGAAACCCTCGAGTGGGTAAAGGTATCGGGGGCGGCCTGGCAGGGTAACGGCTTCTACTACAGCCGCTATCCCAAACCCGAAGGATCGGCGCTGGCGGCTAAAAACGAAAACCACCAGGTCTTCTTCCACACGATCAACACGCCCCAGAGCGCCGACCGGCTGGTCTACGAAGATGCCGCCAATCCGCAGCGGTTTCATATCGTCGGCACCACCGACGACGAGCGATTTGCACTGCTGACGATCAGCGACCGCGGCAAAGGAAAAGACGGCAACGCGCTCCTGGTGATGGACGCCCGGGCCAAAACCACGGGCTTCGTGCCGGTGATTGGGGAGGTGACCAACTTCACCTACAGCGTACTCGACAACGACGGGGCCGACCTGCTCATAGAAACCAACGCCGACGCGCCCAACAACAAAATCATGCGCTACAGCACCGCATCGAAGAAATGGACGCCGGTGCTGCCCGAAAAGCCCGAACCGCTCGTCAGCGCCCGTACGGCTGGCGGCAAACTCTTCGCCGAATATTCGAAGGACGTCACTTCGCGGGTATACGTATACAGCTACCAGGGCAAACTCGAAAACGAGATCAAGCTGCCTACGCTCGGCTCGGCCGATGGGTTCGGGGGCGAGAAAGACGACAAGTTCGTATTCTACACCTTTACGTCGTTTACCTTCCCGCCCACGATCTACCGCTACGATCTGGCCAGCCGGAAAAGTACGGTGTTCCGGGCGCCGGAGGTAGATTTCAAACCAACCGATTACGAAACCAAACAGGTGTTTTTCACCAGCAAAGACGGTACACGGGTGCCGATGTTCCTGACTTACCGCAAAGGCCTGCAGCTGGACGGTACCAACCCGACGCTGTTATACGGCTACGGTGGGTTCAACATCAGCCTGCCTCCCGGTTTTAACCCGCTCCGGATTCCGTTTCTAGAGCAGGGCGGTATTTACGTGCAGGTTAACCTGCGGGGCGGCTCCGAATACGGCGAAACCTGGCACGAGCAGGGGATGAAGCTGAAGAAACAGAACGTATTCGACGATTTCATCGGCGCGGCCGAGTACCTGATTGCCCAGAAATACACCAGCCCGGCCCGGCTGGCCATCCAGGGCGGCTCGAACGGCGGTTTGCTGGTCGGCGCCGTTATGAACCAGCGGCCCGAGCTGTTCCGGGTGGCTATTCCGCAGGTAGGCGTTATGGATATGCTTCGTTTCCATAAGTTCACCATTGGCTGGAACTGGATTGCCGACTACGGCAGCGCCGACAATGCCGACGAGTTCAAGGCACTGTATGCCTACTCGCCCCTGCATAACCTGAAGCCGGGCCTTAACTACCCCGCGACCCTGATCACCACCGCCGATCACGACGACCGGGTTGTACCGGCCCATTCGTTCAAATACGCGGCTACCCTGCAGGAGGTATATAAAGGCACCAACCCGGTGCTGATCCGGGTCGATGTCAACTCCGGGCACGGGGCCAGCAATACCAAGAAGAACATCGAGACGACGGCCGATATCTATTCGTTCATCCTCTGGAATATGGGCATAACAACGCTGAAAGAGGTGGCAGGTCGATAGGGTAAGTTGGGTATAAATACTTAAACAGGCTGCTTTTTGGAGAGGTGCGTTTGATGTCTGGGAATAAGCCTTATTTTTGGCTGTTTACAAAAGTCCCACTATACCATACGTACCATGAAAAAGTTACTTGTTTTTTGCCTGCTCACCGTAGCAACCCTCACCACTCGCGCTGCTGATCTGTCGGTAGACGCTTACCTAGTTGATGATCAGCAGGTTGAGCAGCTATTTGCTCAAAGCGAAGACGTTAGCCTGGCCACCGTTAGTACTAACCTCTTACAGAGCCAGCAACTGACCGCCGACCTGACGGGCGCGGCCCGGGTAAAAGCCGGTGGTAAAGAGTTTGTACCGGCTTTGCTGCTGAACTTCTTTCTGGGAGGACTAGGTATTCACCGGTTTTACTTAGGTACCGAAACGCTGACCTGGGTGGGCTACATTCTTACCTGCGGTGGTATTTTCGGGATTGTACCCCTGGTGGACTTCGTTGTCCTGATTGTTAACCACGATAACCTGTCGCCTTATATCGACAATCCGAAGTTTTTCATGTGGGCCAAAAACTAGTCGGGCCTGTCTGATCGATCCAGCGCCTGCCTTCATCGAGAAGGCAGGCGCTTTTTTTTACCGGACCAGGGTCAGTATCTGCTGGCGTACCTGCGTGTTAAACGCGTTGGCCCGCCGGGTGTTGACTTCCCGAATCAGCACGTCGGTTCGGCGAACGCCCCCTGCCTGGAACGAACCAAACAGGCCGGCTCCGATCCCCCAGGCCGACAGGTAATACCCTTGCAGGAAGCTCGTAAGCCCAAAATACAAACCCGCCGACTGAACCAGAATCGATAAGGCAGCCTCGCCCGGTTTGCCCGCGTACAACTGGCCGGCGCCCGGAATAAACGTAGCGAGCCACTGCGCTTTTTTGGCGTTCTTCAATTGGGGCAGATGTTGGTAAGGGTCCTGCCGGGTCGTGGCGGAGTCGGGCAGCGCCGATAGCAGTTCCCGAAAGTGTAGTTGAGCCTCTTGCCAGCGCTGAAGTTCATTGAGGGCCAGAATCCGGATGGCCAACAGCAGGGGCGTTGCCCGAACGGTCGGGTGTAAGTAGGGTAAACGATCGAGGAGCGATAGGGTATTCTCGAACTGCCCGGCCAGGTAAGCACACAGGATCTGTTCGTACCGGAGCCGGTACAGCAGACTGTCGGGGTAAAGAAGCTGCAGCTGGCTGTTCAGAAAGGGTACCGATGCGGCATAAAGACCCTGCTGCTTCAGACACTGCACCTTCCCCAAAGCGGCCGTGAACTGCTCGCCGGGGTCCGAACTCATGAAGATGGCGCGCTCGTAGGCCACCCGGGCCGCCAGAAACTGCCCCGATGTATAGAGTGAATCGGCCGTCTGAAGCCGGCTCTGCGCCCTACCGGTTAAGCAGGTTACGCAAAGGAATGTGCATATCAAACAGAATCTTGTTATCATAAGTCCGGTTAAATTGATCGCGCTGCACGTGTACGGCCAGGGTGCTTCCCCAGATGGCGCCCCCGTAGAAGAGAGTGAAGAGAGAGCCGAACCCCAGAAACCGCAGGCTCTTGGGCCCATCTTTCCGGTAGCCCTCCCAGGTGAGCAGCCCCAAAGTGAGAACGGGTAAGAAAGCCGCAATACCCTGCTTTGGTTTCCCCGCGTACAGTTTGCCCAGGCCCGGCACAACGGCACTCAACAGACCGGCTACTGCGGGCGAACGGCGTTTCTGCGCCTGCAAGCCAGCCCGGTAGCTATCCAGGTGTTTTTCTTCCGCGCTCAACGCATAGGACGAATACCGAAACTGTTGGCGCAGCGTGTCGTAGCGCTGAAACTGACGTTGCAGCAGGGCGATGCCAGCCTCCTCGAAAGCCCTAAGCTCGCGGAGTGTTGAATCCGGTGCCGGTAACTGCCGGGCCACCGCCGAAGCCGCATCCAGCTTCTGCTGGAAGGTTAAACAATAAGCGCCAAAATACTGCGATTTGATGTAAAAAGGCGAGCCCGACGATACGGACAGCAGGTGCTGGCTGGCAAGTTCGAGCGATTTTCCGCTGTAGGCGAGCCAGCCGGTCAGGTAAGCCAGCGAATCCAGCTGAGGTCTGCTCAGCTGGCGTGTATCGATCGATTGTAAGACAAACGAGGCTTCGTCTACCTCTTCCTTATCGGCCAGGTAGTGGGCAAACTGCCACTCCTGGCTAAACACCGATGGCTGAGCGCAGGCCCGGCCTGCCAGCAACCAACCGGCCAGCAGTATCCAGTAAACAGATGTCGTCATTGGTAGCGGCTCAGTGAGTCAATGATCGTGCCATCGGCCGGGTTGAGATCAACGGCTGGCACATCGAGTAAGCCTATGCGGTTACAGCGCATAATCCGGTCGGCGCTCATAAACACGCCTTTGACGAGGCCGTATCGTTCAATGGCCAGTTTGCTGAAGTTGGAGCAGGTGATCTGATAGGGGCAGTTTCGGGCCAGCTGCTGCGACATGAGCCGCTGATACCCCAGCAGAGAACCTTTCAGCACCAGCGAAACCGGATTGTAGCGTGCTACCCAGCTCCGTTGGCGATACTGCACCGGTCGCTGCGAATTGCCGGCCCGGCGGTACTGGGCAAACACGGCACTGTTCTGAAAATCACGATCAGCCAGCAGCTGTAGATCTGAAACCGGTGTCTGCGCCCGGCTGCCGATAGTTACACCCAGTGCAACTACGAGCCCTGAAAGCCAGCGGTTCATTGCTCAACGGTAGCGTTAGCCGGAATAGAATAATCGAAATAAGGACTGGAAGCCGCGCTGTTCAGCCGGAAATCTGAATAAACCGTTTTAGAAACGGTTGAATCGCGGTTCTGGTAAACGATTTCGGTGGTTGTAGTCGGGAAAGGGCGACCTTCCAGAGGCTGGTAGTTGTAAAAATAGACCTTCCGGATTACCTTCCCGGCGCCGTCTTCGTAGTGCATGTAGATCGGGTTGGCCCGGTCGTATACGATTCTGACGTGTTGTACAGGTGCTTTTTTGTTCGGGGTTTTAAGCCGCCAGTCCGTAACCAGCAGTTTGCCCGTATTGGTGGTTTTAGCCTGTACGAAGCCGGCCTGAATCAGCCCCATATCGGACGTAGTACCGTTCAGGAAAAAAGAAATCTGGGTCGTTTGGGTGCTGAAGGCTTCGTTCTGGTAGCGAATGACCGCGTTTCGGACAGGATCGTAAATGCTGGTTTCGCCGAGCTTGTTGGCCAGAATAACCACCCGGCGCGGAAACGAGAAATGGGTAACCATGTTGCCATTCCGCTGGTAAAACACTTCTCCTTTGATGGTAATGGACTTCCCCTGCTGAACCTGTCGGGTAGTGACCGTAGCTGACAGTCGGTTAATGGTCTGGGGAGACAGGCACAGGAACGCAGGGATAAGCAGGACTAGACTAACTTTCATGGGTAGGTGGGTATCAGATGGTTCCAAAAATAAACAATCCCGGTCATCGTACGACAACCGGGATTGTTTTACCAGCCCTACGCCAGTGATATAGCTACCTGCTTCGGTCTTCTGCTACAGCTTGAAGGTAACGCCGAGTTTCAGCGGGGCTCCACCCGATCCTATCTCCGCAAATCCTCCAACTTTCTCCGTGAACAAATAACGACCGCCAACATGTACGGGAAGAAAGACGCCCCCTGCATTGTAACCTCCGAAATAAGCATCGTCGTAGTTCGCGCTTAGATACCCCAGTCCTATGCCGGCATACAGGTCAATGTTGTCAGGTACGCTGAGAAGTTCATTAAAGTGATAAGAACCACGAGCGCCAAAATAGATGTAGTTGACACCGTAATCTACCCCAATACCGTTGAAACTGAGACGACGATAATCGGCAAACCCACCGACCGTAATATTTTTCATCAAGCCAACTTCGAACGAAGCGCCGAGTAAGATACCTCTGTTGTAACCCCCGAATCCGCCAAGCCCGCCGTACCCGTAGCCTCCACCAACGCCAATACCCGCGTTCAAAAGTTTGGTTCCTTTATCAATGGCCATCTGTGCGTACGACTGGGTACCTGCCAGCAAGCCAATGACCAGCAGCATTAATAAGTTGAATTTTTTCATGTCACAAATCTGATTTTAAGTAGAATTTGAGGGCAAAGTAATGGGCATTTCTATCAGCTAACAAACCAGCCTGCAGGCCACTTATTTATCGGTACGCTGCCGAAATGTGTACCCTAAGCACAAACGGTGTCGAGTAAACAGATAGACGAACAGAGCGATATATGAAATAGCTTTTAATCAGTGGGTTAGGTTATGCTCGTTTCCTGACGATGCGATCAGAGGCCCTTACGCCCCCTGTAGAAAGTAATTTGGGCCATATGAATAATTCCGGGTTAATCCGGTCGGAACCCAGCCGGAAAATACCCGGCCGATAGCGGGAAAATACGGGGCAGTTATGCACAGGGTACTGATCGGCTGAACTATATCGATAAGAAGTCGTTTACGAGGCAGTCGTTTGCCGATAGGTTAGTGGCTGCCTTCACCAAAAGCACTAATTCAGGCACTGCAAAACCGGACAAAGACCGTTGGCCAGAAGCAATCAGCCTGGCTAACCGAGTCCCCGGTCAATGCGTTTCTGCCCCAATCGGCTCGCTATTGATCGTATCCGAACTCTTCGGCCTGAATCTGGTTCGATAGATGAAGCCCCAAACCGCTTCGGGCCAGGGCAAACACGAGTCTGGCCTTAGTTATATGACTAAATCTGTATAATTTAGCGATTAGTATATCTACACGTTATGGCCGGCGAGACTGAATTTTTTAATCCTGATTCACTAACTGAGAATGAGCGATTGAGCTTTGCCTTGCAGGCTGCTGGTGTAGGTACCTGGGACTGGGACCCGATCCGCGAACGGGTTCGGTGGGATGCACGATGCAAAGCTCTCTACGGCTTCTCAGGCGACGATCTGGTGCCGTACGAGCATGTGATCGATCAGGTTCACCCCGATGATCTGCCCCGACTTCGTGACGCGCTGACGCGGGCCGTAAACCCCGACTCGGGGGGGCAGTACGATGTCCGGTTTCGTACTGTAGCGGCCAACGATGGTCAGCTACGCTGGCTTCACTGTCAGGGAAAGGCTTATTTCAACGCCGAACAGGTCGCTTACCGGGTGAGTGGTATCGTTCAGGACGTAACCTCGCAGATGCTGGATCGGGAGGCCCTGCAACGAAGCGAAGACCGGTTGCAGACCATTCTGAAGCACGCGCCTATCGGCCTGGGACTACTGAGCGGCCCCGACTTAACGTTCGAGCTGGTTAACGAGCAGCTGGCCCGGATGGCGGGTCGCCCATCGAGCCAGCTGAAAAACAGACCTTTGCTCGAAGCATTGCCAGAACTGTCGGAGCAGGGGCTGAAGGCTATTTTCGATACCGTGCGCCAGACGGGGCAGCGGTTTGTGGCGCCGGAGTTGCCGGTCATGCTCGAACGTAACGGGCAGCTGGAGACGGCTTATTTCTACGCCAGTTTTGAACCGGTTCAGGAGCCCGACGGCAGCGTCAGCATCGTTGATTTCAGTCAGGAGATTACGCAGCAGTTGCAGGACCGGCGCCGGCTGGAAGACAGCGAGGCCCGTTTTCGAAACATCGTTGAGCTGGCGCCTTTTGCGGTAGCGGTCTATGAGTCCGAAGACCTGATCATATCGGTTGCCAACGAGTCGATGATCCGGATCTGGGGCAAAACTCCGGCTGTAATCGGGCAGAAACTGGCTACAGCGTTGCCTGAGCTGGAAGGCCAGCCATTTATTCCGCTGCTGAATAACGTTTTCCAGACCGGTCAGCTATACCGTACCAACGAGCAGCCGGCCAACCTGATTGTTGGTGGCCAGCTACAGACGTTCTGGTTCAACTTCGTTTACCAGCCGCTGACCGACCTCGATGGCCGGGTTTATGCCATTCTGAATATGGCGGTCGATGTAACGGAACGCGTGATGGCCCGCCAGCAGATTGAGCAGAGCGAAAGCCGCTACCGGAACCTGGCGGGTGAGCTGGAGGTGCGCGTGCAGGAACGGACCCAGGAGTTACGCCAGATTAACCAGGAGCTGAAACGCTCGAACGATAACCTCCAGCAGTTTGCCTACGTAGCCAGCCACGACCTGCAGGAGCCGCTCCGCAAGATTCAGTCGTTTTCGTCGTTGCTGACCGAACACTACCAGACCGGGCTGAGCGACGAGGTAAAGGACCTGCTTCAGCGGATGGCTGCGGCCGGTTCGCGTATGTCTACCCTGATCCACGATCTGCTGACCTACTCACGCGTTACAACCCGCAAGCGGGTGTTGGAAACGGTTTCGCTGAACGAGGTCATCAGCACAGTACTCAATACCCTACAGGTAATCGTCGACGAGCGAAATGCCAGCATCCAGATCGAGCCGCTGCCGATCATCAACGGCGATCAGTCGCAGCTGGAACAACTGTTCCAGAACCTGCTCAGTAATGCGCTCAAGTTCACCCCCATTAATCGGGCGCCCAGCGTACAGGTAACATACGGCATTTGTGAGGTGAGCGAACTACCGGCCACGATCAGCGTAGCCAGCGAAGCCGGGCAGTTTCATCGGATCAGCGTGGCTGACCAGGGTATCGGGTTCGACGAGAAGTACCTGGATCGTATTTTTCAGGTGTTTCAGCGGCTCCACAGCAAGAGCGAATTTCCGGGTACGGGCGTTGGACTGGCCATTTGCCAGCAGGTGGCCGAAAACCACGGGGGAGCCCTTACCGCCACCAGCAAACCCGGCCAGGGCGCTACGTTCAGCCTGTACCTCCCGGTCTGAAAGCCCGACCGATCAGTAGCAAATCCGGCAGGGTTTGTAACCAAGGCTGCGGGCACTGCCCGTACTGACGCGGCTTATGGTTGATCGGCAGCGGGCCAGGCCGTGGCACTCGTGACTATGGTAGGCATAGGCGCTGCGACTTTCGCAGATCAGTACGGTTGCCGTAGCGGTAGCCGGTCGCAAAACGGGTTTGTGCCGGTCCGTTTGGGGCGTGGTTCCCTGCCAGTACCCAACGTGTATAGCTATCAAACAGCTTATGTACCGGAACCCCGTCGTTTTCAGCAACCCATTCATACCAGCAGCGAGTTAGCAGCCTGACTGGTCGATTTGTAAATGATTTGTACAATCGACTACAATCGGGGCTGGTTTTGTTGATCGCTAAGGTCGCTGCCTGTTGGGATTACCAGATTAGTAAATTAACTGAACGGTGGGTAACCTGGTGGTTATACTAGTAAACGGTATGACTATTGTTAGAAACTGATCTTGCTACGATGGACCGTACAGCTTTACCGTTTGCTATTTGGTCCGGCCAGGCCAATGTGCAGGCTGTAAAGCTAGACCATAAACGTGTCGCTGATAAGGGATTTGATCTACTTGTGTCTGAAATTCAACGGCCTACCTGATTGATTTCGGGCCTTTAGGGAAGCCAGTAGAGCCGATTGTTTGGGAAGTTGATAAGACAGACGCACCTGTTCCACGTAGGTGGCCAGTAAATCATAAAAATCCGCAGAAGGCTTAGAGGTTGCAAAGTGATTCATGGCAGGTATGTTTAGTTACGCAAATGTGTACGTAAATTATAATAAGCAAATTAATTGCCAATTAAAATATTGATAATCAGTAATCTTGTTATTCTTGTAAGTCGTCTTTGTCGATAGGATCACGATAAAATGAGAAAAGCCGGGTTTGAAAACGGCCTCTGAACGAGTGTATCCTGATCGGTAGGTAATCTGCCAAAACAGCAGGATACCTGACGTCGTTATCTGGTTAATATATTTCGTTAATCTATTATTAGGTTAGCTGACAAGCCTTCCCACTTACTCAATGAATGGTGACGTTAATCCATTGGGCCTCAAATCCCTGACTGAGCGCCTTGACCTTAATTTTGTACTGCAGGCCGCTGGGCTGGGCGTCTGGGAGCTGGACCCCCAGACGAACCAGGTAGACTGGGATGACCGGTGTCAGCGTCTGTTTGGCGTAACAAATACGGATTCACTATCGTACGAACAGGCCGTTCGTCATATCCATCCCGACGATCTGGGTAGGGTGCAAGAAGCGGTACAACACGCCCTGACAGCCCAGGCCGACGGGCGTTACGATATTACCCACCGAACCCTGGGAGCCGAAGATAATCAGCTACGCTGGGTGCGTTTTTGGGGGCAGGCCTACTTTGGCGAGGAGGGTAAAGCCTACCGGCTGGCCGGTGTGGCGCAGGACGTTACGGAACAGGTACTGGCCCGTCAGCAGGTAGAAGAACGCGAACGGCGATTTCAGTCGCTGATTGAGCAGGCCCCCGTTGCTACCAGCCTGTTTGTCGGGCGCGACCTGGTTATTTCCATCGCTAACGAGCCCATGCTGCAGTTCTGGGGCAAAGGCAGCGGGGTGCTGGGTAAGCCACTGGCCGAGGTACTGCCCGAACTCCGCGAACAACCCTTCCTGACTATTCTGGACAACGTATATACAACGGGTAATCCCTACCAGGCCGTTGCGGATCGGTGTGAACTGATCATCGACGGGGAGTTGCGTACGTTTTATTTCAACTTCACCTACCAGCCCATATTCGACGAACAGGAACAGGTATACGGGGTTATGAATATGGCGGTCGATGTGACCGACCAGGTGCTGGCCCAGCAGCTCGTCAAAGAAAGCCAGGTGCAACTGCTGTCGCTGTTCGAACAGTCGCCGGTGGGTATTGCTATCATCAGCGAAGAGAACCTGACTTACCAGATGGCCAATCCCTTTTATGGGGCTCTGGTAGGGCGCCGGCCTGAGCAGCTTGTTGGTAAGCCGCTGCTTGAAGCCCTGCCGGAGCTGGCCGGACAGGGTTTCGACCTGCTGCTGCGGGAGGTGATCGAGACCGGTGTTCCCTTCAGTGCCAACGAAGTTGCGGTTGATCTGGTCCGCAACGACCGGCTCGACCGGATTTACGTTGATCTTCTGTACCAGCCCCGAATCGATATAAAGGGAATTGTTTCAGAAATACTGGTGGTGGCTACCGACGTGACGCAGCAGGTGATGGTCCGCCGTAAGATCGAAGACAGCGAAGAGCGCTACCGAACCCTGTCGGGTGAGCTGGAGCAGGAAGTACAGCGCCGAACCGAAGAGCTGATGGCCGCCAACGAAGAGCTGGCGGCCACCAACGAGGAGCTGGCCTCGACCAACGACGAATACGCCCGGCTCAACGACGAACTGGGCGAGGCCAATGAACTCTTCAGCCGGTCGAACCAGAATCTGGAACAGTTTGCCTACATCGCGTCGCACGATCTGCAGGAGCCCCTCCGGAAGGTGCAGCAGTTTGGCGATCTGCTGCAGGCCGAATACAGCCAGCAGCTGGGCGAGGGGCGGCTGTATGTAGAGCGTATGCAGGCTGCCGCCAACCGGATGTCTACCCTGATCCGCGATCTGCTGAATTTCTCGCGGGTGTCCATGCGGCAGGAAATGGTCGAATCGGTACCGCTGACCGACGTAGTCAATACGGTGCTGACGGACCTCGAACTGGTTATTCAGGAAAAGGGCGCGGTGGTGCGGGTTGAGCCGCTTCCGGTCATTGAGGGCGATCAGTCGCAACTCGAACAGCTGTTTCAGAACCTGCTCAGCAACGCGCTCAAGTTTACCCAGCCCGGGCGCGTACCCCAGATCGACGTTCGGCTGGAAACGCTGTCGGCGTTCAGGCTGCCACCCTCCGTCAAACCGGCGCGGCTGGCCAGCAGCTACTACCGGATCGATGTGGTCGATAACGGCATTGGGTTCGATGAGAAGTACCTGGATCGTATTTTTCAGGTATTCCAGCGGCTGCATAACAAGCGCGACTACGCCGGTACGGGCATCGGACTGGCCATCTGCGAAAAAGTGGCGGTCAACCATGGCGGGGCTATTACGGCTGCCAGTGAGCCCGGCCAGGGCGCTACCTTCAGCGTTTTTCTGCCGGTATAATCCGCTACGATACGGTTGGACATTAGTCGTATAGTTAAAATACCTTTTAACTATAGAATCGCTCGCTCTGATTGTGTTACATTAGCCGTCAGATGAGCCGGATGGAATGAGCCGGTGGGGATATGAGTAGCGAGAGCCAACCATTAGAGCCTGAAAATGCCCTGGAAATCGAGCAGTTGAGAGCGGCTCTGGAAGCCGCCCAGGTTGGTACCTGGGATTATAACTTCAACACGCACCAGGCCCAGTGGTCGGGTATATGCAAGCAGCTATTCGGCCTGCCTCCCGAGGCAACCATAACGGCCGATACCCTGCTGAAGCGCGTTCATCCGGCCGATCGGGAGTCGGTTCGGCTGGCCAACAAACAGGCGCTCGATCCGCAGGGTACCGGTGAGCATAACATTACCTTCCGGACGCAAACCGAAACCGGTGGGTACCGATGGGTACAGGCCAAAGGTAGAACCGTTACCGATTCGATGGGGCGCATTATTCGGTTTGCCGGTATCGTTCAGGATGTCAGCGAGACAATCTGGGCGCGCCAGCAGCTGGAGGCCAACGAAAAACGCCTGCAGCAAATATTCGAACAGGCGCCGGTTGTGTTGTCGATCGTAGGGCGCGAACCCGATTTTGTGTACCGCATGGCCAACGAGGCTTTTGCGGCCCTGGTCGATCGGCCGCTCGATCAGATCGTCGGCAAACCCCTGCTCACCGCCCTGCCCGACATAGAAGGACAGGGATTCGATAAACTGCTCGAGCAGGTGGCCACCACGGGGGTACCGTATGTGCAGCGGGCCGCCCCCGTCGAGCTGGTGCGCGGTGGGCAGCGGCAGTCGTTATACTTCGACTATCTGTATTATCCGCTTCGGGAGGTCGACGGCGAAATTACCGGCGTTATGGGGGTCGTTATCGACGTAACGGATCAGGTGCTGGCCCGCCAGGTCATTGAGCGGGGGCAGGAGCGCTACCGGGCCCTGTCTCAGGAACTGGACGAGCGGGTAAAGCAGCGCACCCGCGCCCTTAACGAAGCCAATCAGGACCTGAGCCGGTCGAACGAAAACCTGGAACAGTTTGCCTATATCGCATCGCACGATTTGCAGGAACCGCTGCGTAAGATCCAGTCTTTCTCGTCTATCCTGCAGGAGCGCTACGGCGACAGGCTGGGCGACGACGGGGTCGACCTGCTGGAGCGGCTCACCCGCTCGGGCGACCGGATGTCCCGGCTGATTCGGGATTTGCTGAGCTTTTCGCGGATAGCTACCCGGCAGGCTACGCTCAATCGGGTGTCGCTTCAGGAAATTGTCCGGCAAACGCTGGATACGCTATCGATCACCATCGAAGAAAGTAAAGCGCAGATTCGGGTAGGCGATTTGCCCATAGTAGAAGGCGACGAAACGCAGCTGGGGCAGCTGTTTCAGAATCTGCTCAGCAATGCGCTCAAGTTCCGGCGCCCGGCGGTCCGCCCGGAGGTGTCTATTGCCGCCCGGTCTGTACAGGCAACCGAGCTGCCTCCCCCGGTTCACCCGGCCCGGGCGTCGGACGTGTACTGCTGGATTACCATTTCTGACAATGGCATTGGCTTCGACGACAAGTATACCGACCGCATCTTCCAGGTATTTCAGCGGCTCCACAGCAAGCAGGATTATGCAGGTACGGGGGTCGGGCTGGCCATCTGCCAGAAAGTGGTCACCAACCACGGCGGCTACATAACCGCCAGCAGCCAGCCGGGCGTAGGATCGACATTCCACGTGTACCTGCCCGCCTGATCGGTGCCGCTACGGATGCACGCATACTTACTTATTACTCAGTGGATAAGAACTTAGGCCTGAGCCTTAAGTGAGTCAATATTGCACTTTTATAGAGCTAATCGAGTCAATGTCGAACAATTTTGACAAATAATCGCTTGTGTACAGTATCAAAGGGGTCTTCATACCCCAATGGTGTGGATAGAATTGGAAAGCAGGCTGATTATGTTAGTCTGCTTTTTTGTTGACTGCCCGGTCTATATCGGCTGTGTGCGTATTTTTACTTAAGTACGCCTATAAAAAAAGCCCCGGATTCGGGGCCTTTTCTGGAGGAGACGAAGGCGCTTAGTGAGCAGCTTCTGTTTTCAGTTTCTCCTTGAATACTTTTCTGAACTTGTCAAGCTTGGGCGCGATAACGAACGCGCAGTAGCCCTGCTCGGGGTTGTTGGCAAAATAACTCTGGTGATAAGCTTCGGCTTCGTAGAAAGTCGTGGCCGGGCTGATCTCCGTCACAATGGGGTTGTTGTAGGCGCCCGCTTTGTTGAGCTCGTCTTTAGCCGTTTCGGCCAGGCGTTTCTGCTCCTCGTTGTGGTAAAAAATAACCGACCGGTACTGCGTGCCTACGTCAGCGCCCTGGCGGTTGAGCGTAGTTGGGTCGTGGCTGCGGAAAAAAACTTCGAGCAGCTCCTGGTACGTAATTTTGGCCGGGTCGTAGGTGACCTCAACGCATTCGGCATGACCCGTTGTACCGGTACATACCTCTTTATAGGTCGGGTTGGGTTTCTGGCCGCCTTCGTAGCCCGATACCGCGTCATAGACGCCGTCGAGCGATTCGTACAGGGCCTCGGTACACCAGAAGCAGCCTGTTCCGAAGGTTGCTTTTTCAACGTTTGCTGATTGGCTTGTGGTCATAACAGTCGATTTTTTCGCAACGGCCGGTTGCGCCTGCGCCGATAGTCCGGTGGCCGAAAGCAAGGCTATCGAGAAGGCAGTCAGGCGCCGACAAAGGGAGATCGCAACCATTCGGTTGAATAGAGGTTATTGAAGTAGGCTGAGTTTGTCAGCACCATCTCCATAACGTAACTGCTTCCCGTAAAGTTTGCCGTGAAAGACTTCGACCTCGACCGTTTCCGCTACGATGGCTCCCAGCCGTTCAGGATCAAAAAAGCCCCTACCAAAGTTGACGATCTGTACGCCGACAAAGACTATTACGAAAGCAGGCGGAGCGAACAGGCCGCCGAGATCGACTCGTGGCAGGAAAAGATGTACGCCCATAACCAGTATGGTCTGGTCGTGGTTTTCCAGGCGCTGGATGCGGCCGGAAAAGACGGAACCATTCAGCACGTATTTACCGGTACTAACCCAACGGGCGTACGGGTCTACTCGTTCAAACGGCCTACCGAACAGGAACTCGATCACGACTGGCTGTGGCGCAGCTGGCGCGAGCTGCCCGAGCGCGGTACGATCGGCATCTTCAACCGGTCTTACTACGAAGAAGTGCTCGTGACGAAGGTCCACCCCGAGATCCTGACCGAGAGCCAGCGCCTGCCCGAATCGGAAACCGAAGACCTCGATAAACTCTTCAAAAACCGCTACGAAGGCATCCGCGACGTAGAGAAGTTCCTGCATCACAATGGCTTCGTTACGCTCAAATTTTACCTGCACGTGTCGAAAGACGAACAGGCCGACCGACTCATTGCCCGCATCGAAGACGCCGACAAAAACTGGAAGTTCGACGAAGGCGATGTAAAAGAGCGCGGCTACTGGGATGAATACCAGCAGGCCTACGAAGAAGCGATCAACGAAACGGCTACCAAATACGCGCCCTGGTTCGTTATTCCGGCCGATGATAAGAAAAATATGCGGCTGCTCGTAGGCCGGATCATCATCGAAGAACTGAAAAAATTACCCATCAAAGAGCCCAAGCCCGACAAAAAGCGGTTTGAGGAATTACAGAAACTGATCCCCGTTATTCGGGGTCAGTAAAATGCGGCTACTACCAACCGGAGGAGCCGCCAGCAGCCATGAAAAAACTCAACATCAGGCGGTTCCGCTACGACGGTCGCCAGACATTCTCCCCAGACGTTCCTACCCGAACCGACCCGCTCTATACCGACGAGGCCGACCGCGATGAGCAGCTGGCCCGCCTGGCCGAGCGCATCGACCAGGCCCAGAACCGAATGCACGCCCACGGCCAATATGGCCTGCTGGTTGTTTTCCAGGCTATGGACGCAGCGGGTAAAGACAGCAGTATCCGGCGGGTGTTTCGGGGGGTGAACCCATCGCGGTTCAAGATCGCTCCCTTCAAGAAACCGGCCGAAGAGGATATGAAGCACGACTTTTTGTGGCGGTTCTGGCAGGAGCTGCCCGAGCGGGGCTATATCGGGGTCTTTAACCGGTCTTATTACGAAGAGGTGCTGGCCATGCGGGTGCATCCCGAGCGGCTGCGCGAAGGATACATTCCGGCTAACCTGCTGCCCAAAAGCGACACCGATCTCTGGAAACAGCGGTTTGCCGACATCGTACATTTCGAGGACTACCTGTTTCGGAATGGATTCCCAATCGTGAAGCTGTATCTGCACGTGTCGAAAGAAGAGCAGGGCCAGCGGCTCATTGCGCGGCTGAAGGATCCCGAAAAGCAATGGAAATTCTCGGAGAACGACCTGGAAGAGCGCCAGTTCTGGCCCGACTACGAACGCGCCTATGCCGATACCATCAACGCGACCGCTACCCGCAACAATCCCTGGTACGTAATACCCAGCGACGACCGGCTCAATCAGCAGATCATCATCGGACATATTGTGGCCGACCTGCTGGAGAACCTGCCGACCGAATTTCCGCAGGAAACCGCCAAAGAAGCTGCTGTTCTGATCCGCAAAATCGAGAAACAGGACGCCGGTAACTGATGGCGGGCTGAGTATATATACAGATGCTTCATACAGACCAGCGTGCCGTTCACCCTCTAAAAAGACGGCTTTGTCTATTTTTCGGTTAGTCCGAACTTATAGGGGTCTACTTTTGCGTTGTCATCAACGGATACGCCCAGCCTGCCAACCTGTAGGTAGGCCAGTCTCACGACCACCATGAAACAAACTGTATTAATCAGGCTGTTATGCCTGACTGTTCTGCTCATGCCCACTGTATATGCGCAGGCCCAGGCTGATCAGAACGCCAGCCCACGAGCGGCCAGCCAGGACAAGTTTACCATCAGCGGGTATATAAAAGATGCATCGAATGGAGAAGGCCTGATTGGCGTATCGGTCTACGTCAAAGAAACCGCCACGGGGGCCGTAACCAACAGCTACGGCTTCTACGCCGTTACGGTGCCGGCCGGTACCTACAACCTGGTCATCACCTACGTTGGCTACGAGAAACAAAACAAAACCCTGACCCTGACCGACCAGAACATCCGGCTCGACCTGGAGCTGAAAGAAGAAGGCCGGCAGCTGCAGGAAGTTGTCGTGTCGACCAAACGCGACGATGACAACGTCAAAAACATCGAGATGAGCGTCAACCGCATCGATGTGAAAACCCTCCAGCGGATTCCGGCGCTGCTGGGCGAAGTCGATGTGGTGCGGAGCATTCAGCTGCTGCCCGGCGTGTCGACCGTGGGCGAAGGCGCTACGGGCTTCAACGTGCGCGGAGGTAGTATCGACCAGAACCTGGTGTTGCTCGACGAAGCGCCGGTCTATAACTCCAGCCACCTGTTCGGCTTCTTCTCGGTCTTCAACCCCGACGCGGTGAAAGATGTGAAACTCGTAAAAGGCGGCATACCGGCCCTGTACGGCGGTCGTGTGTCGTCTATTCTCGACGTCAGGCTCAAAGAAGGAAACGCCAAGAAACCGGAGCTAAACGGCGGCATCGGGCTTATCTTCAGCCGGTTATCGTATGAGCGGCCCCTCTTCAAAGGCAAAGGGTCGTTTATCGTGGCGGGGCGCCGGTCGTACGCCGATATTCTGGCCCAGCCGTTCCTGAACAATGATCTGAAAGGCGCCAAGTTTTATTTCTACGACCTTACGGCCAAGGCCAACTACCGCTTCAACGACAAGAACACGGTGTTTTTGTCGGGCTATTTCGGACGCGATGTGTTCGGGGCCGATTTCGGGTTCAACTGGGGCAATACCACAGCCTCGGCCCGCTGGAACCACGTCTTCAGCGACAAGTTATTCCTCAATACGACGGCCTATTACAGCAACTACGACTACTCGCTCGACTCCGACCTGAAACGCCGTCCCGAAAACGCCAACGACTATTTCCGGACCGACTCGCGCATCGTCGACTACAGCATCAAACCCGATTTTACGCTGTTTCTGGGCAAGAGCACCATTACGTTCGGTGGGCAGAGTATTCTGCACGATTTCCAGCCCGGAACGGCTACGGCCGCCAGCTCGGGCGACGTTCGTACTTTCGGGCTTACCAGCAAGTACGCGCTCGAGAATGCGGTCTATATCGGCAACGAGCAGCAGGTTTCGCCCAAACTTCAGCTGCAGTACGGCCTCCGGTACTCGCTCTTCAACTACGTCGGACCCGGCGATGCCTATGCGTTCACGACCGACGTACCGCTGGGCACGAGCCGCTTCCCCATTACGACCATACAGTACAAACGGGGCGAAACCATTCAGACCTACGGCAACTGGGAACCGCGTTTTTCGGCCAAGTACGAACTGGGTAACAACAGCTCGCTCAAACTCAGCTACAACCGGCTGGCGCAGTACATTCACCTGATCTCGAACACGACGGCCTCGACCCCGCTCGACATCTGGACGCCATCGACCAACAACATCAAACCGCAGATCGGCGACCAGATTGCGGGTGGATTCTTTAAAAACTTTGGCCGCTCGAACGGATCGGGTAGTGAATTCGAAGCGTCGGTAGAGGTGTATTACAAATGGCTGCAAAACCAGATCGATTACATCGACGGGGCGAACCTGATTCTGAACAAGTTTCTGGAAGGTGATCTGCTCAGCGGAAAAGGCCGGGCCTACGGGGCCGAGTTCTATATCAAGCGCAACCGCGGAACGGTAAACGGCTGGGTAAGTTACACGCTGGCCCGTACCGAACGGCAGGTGGCCGGTATTAACGGTGGCGGCTGGTTCCCGACCCGTTTCGATAAGCCCCACACGCTCACAACGGTACTGCTTGTCGATCCGCCCCAGGCCAAACGCTGGAATTTCTCGGCTACGTTTACCCTGGCCAGCGGAACGCCCGCTACCTTCCCGACCAACCGGTTCGAGTTTGGTGGCTTTACGGGGCAGGTCATTTCGGGCCGTAACAACTACCGTATTCCGCCCTACCACCGGCTCGATCTGGCGGCTACCCTACAGGGGCGGCAACGGCCCGGCAAACGAAAAACCGACAACTGGGTTTTCTCGGTCTATAACGTCTACGCCCGCAAGAATCCATTTTCGGTGTTCTTCCAGCCCGATGCCGATAACCCGCGCCTGACGCAGGCTATCCGGTATTCGGTATTTGCCACGGCCATTCCGTCGGTGACCTATAACTTCAAATTCTAGGGTGGTGCCGAACCGCTCCGGCAGGTTCGGCAATAACGCGTTTTCCCGGCCAGCTCTCCGAAACTGGCGTTTGCTTATGAAACACACACGTTACTACGTCCTCACGATACTGGCCGGTATCACGCTGGCCAGCTGCGAAACGGTTATTGATGCCCGGCTCGATACGGGTCCGGCCCAGCTGTCTGTAGACGGCACACTGACCGACCAGCCCGGCCCGCAAACCATCCGGCTTACCCAAACGGCCGGTTATTTCGATAACAGCGCTCCGCCGGTAGCCGCGGGCGCAACGGTGGTCGTAACCGACAATACCGGCAAGACCTACGCCTTTACCGATTCGGACAATGACGGGTACTACACCTGGACACCGGCCGCCAAAGACACGCTGGGCCGCATCGGTCGAACGTACCGGCTGTCGATTACCTATCAGGGCGACACCTACACAGCCAGCTCACGCATGAACCGGGTGCCAGCAATCGATTCGATTATTTTCCGGAAAGAGAAGATTAACCCCCTGTCAGCCACAGAAGGGTACCAGGCCGAGTTTTTTGCCCGCGATTTTCGGGGCGCTACGGACTACTATCGGGTGAAATACTACCGAAACGGCGTGCTGGCCAACAAACCCAGCGACATTATTACCCTGAAGGACGCGTCGTTCTCGGGTAGCGCCGATACCGACGGGCTGGTATTCATCCGCCCGTTCCGGCAGTCGATCAACCCGGATAGCCTCTACGCGCTGAACGACTCGGTCAAGGTCGAGCTACAGTCGCTGACGGTCGAAGCGTATGATTTCTGGCAGCAGTTCAGCCAGCAGATTACCAACGGCGGCCTGTTTGCCACCCCGCCCGCCAACGTACCGACCAATATTGTGAACACCAACCCGAACGGCCGCCAGGCCACCGGATTCTTCATCGCTTCAGCCGTCCGCACCCGTTCCACCAAAGTCACCGAAAGCGCCGTCCGCCGGTAGAGACGCAATCCCTTGCGTCTCATATGCGTCAGCAACAAAACCTGCCGGGTAAGTGGTCCGTGAGGACACGGACCACGGTGGTAGCAAAATACTACGATTTCAGCGACTGCTGGGCCAGGACACCGGGAATGATGAACGCTAGAAAGCCGATGGCCAGTACCAGCGTTAGGGTGATGTGCAGAATGGCCACCACGAGATTGACAATAAACCGCACGGTCTTCATACTAATCTGATTTTGAGAGTAATCAGGATTATTGCAAGAACTATGCCGGTTTAAGAAACAGCCCTACGCGCGGGTAAACCGTGGAGAGCGCAGCACACTAGATGAGGCCGGCTTCCAGCGCCTGTACGCCCGCCCGGGCCAGCGCCTGTACACCCGCCAGCAAACCCGCAAAGCGCGGGTCCTGCGTCAGTCCTTTCCGGTAGCGACCGTAGATCTGCTGAATAACGACCGCGTTTTTGAACAGGCCGAATACGTAATAATAGAGCAGGTTGTCGATGTTTCGACCGCTCCGCTCGGCATACCGCTCGGCAAATGCCTGGCGGGTCAGATTGCCGGGTAGCCAGGTCAGGTTGAACGTTTTGCGGAACGGATCGTCGGTCGGTTCGGCCCAGTAGGAAAGCGACGTGCCTACGTCCATCAGCGGGTCGCCCACGGTACACATCTCCCAGTCGAGTACGGCGCGGATGTCGGGCAGGTTGTCGGGGTTCAGGACTACGTTATCGTATTTGAAATCGTTGTGGAGCAGGGTCGGGTTCGGGTTGTCGGGCGGGAGCTGGTCGGTCAGGTAGCGGGCCAGCGCGTCCATGTCCGGAATCACGTCGGTTTGAGCGGCCCCGTAGCGCCTGTGCCAGCCCGCCACCTGCCGCTGTACGTAGCCTTCGGGTTTGCCCAGCTGAATGAGGCCCAGCCGCGTCGGATCCGTCGAGTGAAGGGAGATTGCATGCAGGTCGACGAGGCTATCGACCAGAGCCAGAGACAGCTGCTGCATCACATCGGCCGGAATACCGAGTTTCGGAGCCGTCTGGGCGCGGAGAATCACCCCCTGCACCCGTTCCATGATGTAAAACGAACAGCCCAGGATCGACTCGTCGTCGCAGAAAACGACGGGCTCAGGAATCGGTTTGTAGCCCGACTGTTGCAGAATAGTGAGCACCCGATATTCGCGGCCCATGTCGTGGCCGCCCTTGATGTCTTTGGCCCCAAAGGGCGGGCGCCGGAGAATGTACTCCCGGTTGCTGGTGGTTAGCAGGTAGGTCAGGTTCGAGTAGCCGCCGGGAAACTGGGCAATGTTGGTAATGGCACCGAGGGCGGGGATCTGGTCAGACAGGTAAGCCTGCAGAGCCGCCCGGTCTAGTTCTTCGCCGGGGCGGGTACGGGTCGGCGTATCGGGTTGGATGATCGTCATGCAGAAAAAAACGGTACGCTAGGCGCGGGCGGCTGCCAGGTCTGCGGGTTTGTTGCGTTTGGTGTCGAGGCCATACTCTTTCAGGATACTCCGGGCCAGAGCGGTTTTATGTACTTCGTCGGCCCCGTCGTAAATCCGGGCTCCGCGTTCGTGGCGATAATACCAGGGAAGCAGCACATCATCGGTGATGCCCATGGCGCCGTAGGTCTGTATGGCCCGGTCAACCACGTTCAGCATGATGTCGGCTACGAAGAATTTGATTTCCGATATCTGGTTACGCACCGCAGCCGCTCCAAACTGGTCGATGTTCTGCGCCGTTCGCAGCACCATGAGCCGGGCCGCGTCGATCTGCGCGCGACTTTCGGCAATCCAGCCCTGAACAAACTGCTTTTCGCCCAGCATGACACCGTCTTCCATCTCGCGGGTAGCGGCCCGTCGACACATCAGGTCGAAGCAGCGCTCGCTGATACCGATCCAGCGCATGCAGTGGTGAATGCGGCCCGGTCCCAGCCGTTCCTGCGCCAGCACGAAGCCCATGCCCTCGCCCCCGATCAGGTTGGTTGCCGGCACCCGCACGTCGGTGTAGCGCACTTCGGCATGGCTGCCCCAGTGGTCGGAGCCGTCGCCCATAATGCTGATATTACGAACCAGCTCAAACCCCGGCGTATCGGTCGGGACCAGAATCATGCTGGCCCGGCGGTGCGGAGCCGCGTCGGGGTTGGTAACGGCCATCACCACCGCAAACGCCGACCCATCGGCCGAGCTGGTAAACCACTTATGCCCGTTGATGACCCAGTCGTCGCCCACCCGAACGGCCGTTGTTCCCATGCGGGTGGGGTTCGACCCGGCAAACTCCGGTTCGGTCATCGAAAAACACGAGCGGATATGCCCATCGCGCAGGGGTTCGAGGTACCGGCGTTTCAGCGGCTCGGGCGCGTACTTGTGCATCAGCTCCATGTTGCCGATGTCGGGCGCCTGGCAGTTGAAGGTGTAATGCCCAAACGGCGACCAGGCCAGGGCCTCACTGACCTGGCCAAACTCGCAGAGCGACAACCCCAGCCCGCCTTCGTCGAGGCTGTGTTGCAGCCCCCACAGATCGGCTTTACGAACCAGCTCCCGCTTCTGATCGAGAATAGCGGCTACTTTTGAGAAATTTCCGGTCAGGTGTTCACTCGTTTCGAGCGGTACCAGCTCGTTCAGCACGAACTCCCGGATGCGGGGCACCAGCGCTTTCGTCTGGTCAGTAGCAAATAAAGGTTCCATCGGGCGGGCAGGAAAGAGTAGTGTTCTGAATGATGAGTTAGGAGCGATGAGCGATGAGTGGTGGAGAGCCAGGCTGGTTTATTACTCATCGCTCATCGCTCCTAACTCATCACTCACTACTGTATATCGTACATTAAGTTGTCGCGGTCTTTGCGGTGGGGGATAACGGTCCAGTGTTTGGCATCGGGCAGGTGGTCCGTGATGATGCTGGCGGCCGTATCTTCCAGATTTTCTTCGTTGGTAATAAAAAACAGGCTGCGCGGATTGTCGGTCTGCGTAGTCCGCACTTCAAAATATTCGTTGTGGTGTTCGATGTCGTGTTTTTCGACAAGCTGGTACTGGGCCATAATCGTACTGGTTAAAGTTAGCACTGTTTCCAGATAAACTAGCATTTGAGCGCGCTGTTCTACAATCTGCGTGTGCAACAGCCAGTCACGAGCCAGAAATGACCGCGCCGGGGCTGGTTCGGGCGGGGAATTAAGTGAATAAAAATCAGCCTGTTTTACTTTTTTGGCTAGCACTTTCCTGATTGACAAACGTTTCGTACCTTTGCGGTCCTGTTTTAAGAGGAGAGAGAAAGGTGAACGCATTACGCGCATACGATATCCATATTGCTGGATTGGAAAACAAACGGCACGAGTACGACTTCACGTCGGACAACGCGTTTTTTGCTGCGCTGGAGCAGGATTTGATCGAGAAAGGCAGTATACAGACGCATCTGGTTCTGGATAAGTCGGAAACGATGATCCGTCTCGATTTTCATATTACCGGCACGGTCGAGCAGCTTTGCGACCGTAGCCTCGATGAATATGATCAGCCGGTCGATGCCCGGCAAACGATGCTGCTTAAGTTCGGCGACCATAACGAGGAGCTGAGCGATGAAATTGAACTGATTGAACGGAACACGGCGACCATCAACGTGGCCCGGTACATATTTGATTTTCTGAGTCTTTCATTGCCCATGAAACGCCTTCACCCCCGGTTTCGGAACGAAGACGATGAGGACGATGAATCGACGGGTAAACTCGTTTATCGGTCAGACGCAGAGCCCGAGGCTAATCAGGACGATCAGCCCGATACGATTGACCCCCGCTGGGCTGCCTTGCGCAAGCTGAGCGACAATTAACGAAGTACAGAGTGCAGGGCGCTCCGGGTATACTGGTTGTCTCCGGCGCTGCCAACTCGACAAAATACGACCAGACAACTTTAGAACGTAGAATTCAGAAAACATGGCACATCCCAAACGACGCCACTCCAGCACCCGGCGCGATAAGCGCAGAACGCACTACAAGGCTACGGCCGTAACCCTCTCGACCGACGCCCAGACTGGCGAAGTTCATGAGCGTCACCACGCTCACGTTTTCGAGGGTAACCTGTTTTACAAAGGGCAGATGATCATCGAGAATTACGCCAAAACGGCTTAATTATCAGCATCTTATAGAAAGTATTTCGTTGACGTCTTCCTGAAGATGAACGCGAAATACTTTTTTATTGCCCGTAGCCTGCCTATTTTTACGCGTATTTTTTTTAACCGGCGTAGCTGGGTAAGTTATTGAACAGACCGAGTCAATGAAAATTGCAGTGGACGCAATGGGTGGCGATTTCGCTCCGGAAGCGATTGTGGATGGAGTGTTGCTAGCCGCTGCTGAATTGCCGGAAAGCGTTGCTATTGTCCTGATTGGCAAGCAAGCCGTACTGGAACCGTTAGTGCATAAGGGCACCGCTGGCGCCCGTGCCCGAATCGAATTGGTCAATGCCGACGACGTAATCGAAATGAGTGAGCACCCCACCAAGGCGCTCTCCCAGAAACCCAATTCCAGCATCGGGATTGGGTTTAAGCTTTTGAAAGACAAACAGGTACAGGCTTTCTGCAGCGCCGGCAATACGGGCGCCATGCACGTTGGTGCCCTGTTCAGTATCAAAGCGATAGAAGGCGTATTGCGGCCCTGTATTGCCGGCTTCGTGCCCCAGATAACCGGTGGTCATGCCGTTATTCTGGACATTGGCGCCAACGCCGACTGCAAGCCCGAAATGCTGGCTCAGTTCGGCGAAATCGGGTCGCTTTACGCGCAGCATACGTTCGGTATCGACCGGCCCCGGGTGGCGCTGATGAACATCGGCCACGAAGAGCAAAAAGGCTCTCTGGTTGCCCAGGCCGCCCACCAACTCCTGAAAGACAACCGCCGGATCAATTTTATCGGTAATATGGAAGGGGGCGATTTCTTCGCGGGTAAAACCGACGTTATCGTAACCGATGGCTTCACGGGCAATACCATGTTTAAGCTGGGTGAGTCGTTTTACTCGATGGCTGCCCAGCGCGGTATCAGCGATGAGTTTATCGATAAAACCAATTACGAGTCCGTAGGGGGTAGCCCCATCCTGGGCGTAAACGGCAACGTGATCATCGCCCACGGCATCTCGTCGCCCCTGGCCATCAAAAATATGATTGGACTGGCAATCCGGCAGGTTGAGTCTGATGCGTACACCAAAATTGCACAAGCACTGAGTTGACAGCCGTTTGTTAAGCGGGGCCTCCGTCAAACGAGATCCGCCTAACCGACTACTGCTCCGAATTACCACCAACTTATGACTAAAGCTGCCATCACTGGAATTCACGGTTACGTTCCTGACTACGTGCTGACCAACGCTGAGTTGGAGCGTATGGTGGATACCAACGACGAGTGGATCACCAGCCGTACGGGCATTAAAGAACGGCATATCCTGAAAGGGGAGGGCATGGGCTCGTCGCATATGGGAGCCAAAGCGGTGGCAGGCCTGCTCGAGAAGACAAACACCCGACCCGAAGAGATCGACTTGCTGATCTGCGCTACCACCACCCCCGACTACGTATTTCCGTGTACGGCCAACCTGATCTGCGACATGGTTGGTATCCGGAACGTAGGTAGTTTCGACATACAGGCCGCCTGCTCGGGCTTCCTCTACGCGCTGACCATCGGCACGCAGTTTATCGAAACCGGCAAATACAAAAAGGTCGTCATTGTAGGGGCGGATAAGATGTCGGCAATTACCGACTATACCGATCGAACAACCTGTATCCTCTTCGGCGATGGAGCCGGCGCGGTTTTGCTGGAACCCAATGCCGATGGCTTCGGCGTCCTCGATTCCATTATCCGGTCCGACGGCGTGGGGCAGAACCACCTGTTCCAGAAAGCCGGCGGCAGCCGTTACCCACCCACCCACGAAACCGTTGAGAAACGCTGGCACTACGTATACCAGGACGGTCCGTCGGTGTTTAAGTTTGCCGTGAAAAACATGGCCGACGTATCAGCCGAAATCATGGAGCGGAACCACCTGGCGGGCTCCGACGTGGCCTGGCTGGTGCCGCATCAGGCCAACAAACGCATCATCGACGCTACCGCAAACCGGATGGGTATCGAAGCCGACCGGGTCATGATGAATATTCACAAGTACGGCAATACAACCGCGGCTACCATTCCGCTGTGCCTGCACGATTACGAATCGCAGCTCAAAAAAGGCGATAACCTGGTGCTGGCGGCCTTTGGCGGTGGCTTTACCTGGGGAGCCGCTTACGTAAAGTGGGCGTATTAAGTGAGTAAAGAGTTTTCGGTTTTCGGTTTAACGTGCAGACGCACCTCTATCGAAAACCGAACCCTGTACATAGAAAACCATAAGTGAGTAATGGCAACAACTGCAGATATCCGCAACGGATTGGTCATCAACTACAACAACGATCTCTTTCAGATAACTGAATTCCAGCACGTCAAGCCGGGTAAGGGCGCAGCGTTTGTGCGCACCAAGCTCAAAAGCCTGACAACGGGCCGGGTTATCGATAATACCTTCAACTCGGGCGTTACCATCTATCCGGTTCGGGTAGAACGCCGGAAGTTCCAGTACCTTTACAAAGACGAAGCCGGCTTCAACTTCATGGACCAGGAAACGTTCGACCAGATCAACCTGGACGAAAAACTGGTTGATGGAGCCGATCTGATGAAAGAAGGGCAGGAAGTGGAAATCGTAATCAATGCCGATACGGAAACTCCGCTGTCGTGCGAACTGCCCCCGTTCGTTGAACTGGAAGTAACCTATGCCGAACCCGGTATCAAAGGCGATACGGCCAACAGCCCTAAAAAACGGGTTGAGGTCGAGTCGGGCGCTAAAATCATGGTGCCGCTGTTTATCGATTCGGGGCAGAAAATTCGGGTCGACACACGCACGAGAGATTACGTAGAACGAGTGAAATAAGGTTTGGAAAGATGAATGGTGAATGACCACCGATGGTTCGGGCTTTTCCCTGTTCGTCGTTGTTTCGATAACTCACTCATCACTCATCGTTCATCATTCATCATTACTAGCATGAGCACCCAGGACATTCAGCAACTAATCGACTTCATCTCGCAGTCGGGTTTAGACGAGGTTAACATCGAAACGACTGATCTGAAAATCAGCGTGAAACGCTATGGCACGGCCTCGCCCGTTGCGCAGCTATCGCCCACTACCGTAGCGCCGGTTCCGGCTCCGGTGCCTGTTGCGGCACCGTCGGTGTCAGCGCCTGCGCCTGCGGTAGCTGCCAGCCAGCCCAGCGCAGCACCGGCCAGCACGTCGAACTATGTGACCATCAAGTCGCCCATGATCGGTACGTTCTACCGGTCGTCGAGCCCCGAAACGCCCTCATTTGTTGAAGTCGGCGATAACGTTTCGGAGGGTAAGGTGGTCTGTATCATCGAGGCCATGAAGCTCTTCAACGAAATCGAGTCTGAAGTATCGGGCCGGATCGTGAAGGTACTGGTCGAAAATGCCACGCCGGTCGAGTACGACCAGCCGCTGTTCCTTGTCGAACCCATTTAATTAGTGATTGGGTGATTGAGTGGTTGAGTGAAACTTTGTATCGTCGTATCACTCAATCACTCAATCACTCAGTCACTCAATTTATATGTTTAAGAAAATACTCATTGCCAACCGGGGCGAGATTGCGTTGCGGATCATCCGGACCTGCCGCGAAATGGGCATCCGGACAGTAGCCGTTTACTCGACGGCCGACCGTGACAGCCTGCACGTGCGCTTTGCCGATGAGGCTGTATGCATCGGCCCGCCCCCCAGTCGGCAGTCATACCTCAGCATTCCAAGTATTATATCGGCGGCCGAAGTAACCGGCGCCGACGCCATTCACCCCGGCTACGGATTCCTGTCCGAAAACGCCGAATTCTCTCAGATCTGCGCCGATTACGGCATCAAGTTTATCGGGGCTACGGCCGAGCAGATCAACGGCATGGGCGATAAAGCCACGGCTAAAGCCACCATGCGCGCAGCCGGTGTGCCGGTTATTCCGGGCTCGGAAGGCCTGCTCGAATCCATCGAAGAAGGTAAAACCCTGTCGGCCGACATGGGATATCCGGTTATTATCAAAGCAACCGCCGGTGGTGGTGGGCGTGGTATGCGGATCATCCGGTCGGAAGACGAGTTCGAAAAAGCGTGGAACGACGCCCGTACGGAAGCCGGTGCTGCCTTTGGCAACGACGGGCTGTACCTGGAGAAGTTCGTAGAAGAACCACGCCACATCGAAATCCAGATCGTTGGTGACCAGTACGGTACCGTTTGCCACCTGTCGGAGCGCGATTGTTCGATCCAGCGCCGGCACCAGAAGCTGGTCGAAGAAACGCCGTCGCCGATTGTATCGGATGCGCTGCGTCAGGAAATGGGCGAAGCGGCCATCAAGGGCGCGCAGGCCATTGGCTACGAAGGCGCCGGTACCATCGAGTTCCTGGTCGACAAGTACGGGAAGTTCTACTTCATGGAGATGAACACCCGCATTCAGGTCGAGCACCCGATTACGGAAGAAGTAACGGACTTCGACCTGATCAAAGAACAGATCAAGGTAGCGGCCGGCGCCGAAATTTCGGGCCGGAACTATACGCCGAAGCTCTACGCCATGGAGTGCCGCATCAACGCCGAAGATCCCGCCAACGGGTTTCGCCCGTCGCCGGGTAAGATTACGGTGTTGCACCTGCCGGGCGGCCACGGTGTCCGCGTCGACAGTCACGTGTACGCTGGCTATACCATTCCGCCAAACTACGACTCGATGATCGCGAAGCTCATCGTTTCGGGCCAGTCGCGTGAGGAAGTGATTACCCGGATGAAACGGGCGTTGCAGGAGTTTGTGATCGAAGGCATCAAGACAACCATTCCGTTCCATATCAAGCTGATGGACGATCCCGGCTTTAAATCCGGTCAGTTCACAACGGCTTTCCTCGACACGTTCGACTTCAGTACGATAAAGTAAGTACCCAGCAGAAAGCCCACGTCGGCTCATCCCATAGATTTTCCGGGATGAGCCGACGCGGGCTTTCTGCTGCATAGCATTTTTTTGTACATTCACGGCTGTAAATCAACTCGTTTGCCATGACAGCTCTTAACGACGCCAACCCGAGCCCCCTTGCCAGCCTCGATCAGTGGGAAGACGACCTGCTGACACGCTATCCTGAACCGGAACATAAGGCCAAAGAAGACTACCGCAACTACGACAATCCTGAGCGGGATACGGTGCGGGAGTTCTACCGGCTTAATCATACGTACCAGACGTACGATTTCGTACTGGAGAAAGAACGGGAATTTCTGTCGTTCGATAAAAAAGAGCTGCCGGTCTGGGGAGCCATGGAGTTTCTGAATACGCTTGTCGATGATTCCGATCCCGATACCGACCTCGATCAGCTGCAACACCTGCTCCAGACTGCCGAAGCCATCCGGGCCGACGGACATCCCGACTGGTTTGTGCTGACGGGCTTCCTGCACGACATGGGTAAGGTACTTTGCCTGTTTGGCGAACCGCAGTGGGCCGTGGTGGGCGATACGTTCCCGGTGGGCTGCGCTCATTCCGACCGGGTCGTTTACCCCGAATACTTTGCCAACAATCCTGACAGCCGCGACGAGCGCTACAATACCAAATATGGCGTATACGAGCCCAACTGCGGCCTGCGTAACGTGCATATGTCGTGGGGCCATGACGAGTACCTGTATCAGATGATGAAGAACTATATGCCCGAGCCTGCGCTGTATATGATGCGTTACCACTCGTTCTACGCGCAGCACCGCGAAGAAGCGTATAGCCACCTCATGGACGAGCACGATCACAAGATGTTTGAGTGGGTGCGGAAGTTCAACCCGTATGATCTGTACTCGAAAAGCCCGAAGCCACCCGTTGTCAGCGAGCTGAAACCGTACTACGAAGATCTGATTGCCAAGTACCTGCCCGCTACGCTTAAGCTCTGATTGCCAATATGTATTGATAAGCACAGCCTGCACAGAGGTCTTTACCTTGTGCAGGCTGTGTTTTTATAGTTACTCCCTTAGCCAATGCTGCTGCTTTGTATTGCGCTCTACCTGCTCTCTAATATTGGCGTTGGTGTATGGGCATCCCGGCGCGTAACGACCTCGCAGGATTTTGTGCTGGCCGGTCGGCGGTTGCCGCTGGTGCTGGCGGCTTCGGTAACGTTTGCCACCTGGTTCGGGTCCGAGACGCTCATGGGTGCTCCGGCCATGTTTGTAGAGGGGGGCGTTCAGGCCGTTATCGAAGAGCCGTTCGGGTCGGCCCTGTGTCTGTTTCTGGTGGGCGCTTTCTTTACGCGGCCGCTCTACCGGATGGGGATTACCACCTTCTGCGACTACTTCCGGATTCGGTTCGGGCGATCGGCCGAGCTGTTATCGGCTGTTATGATGATTCCGTCCTACTTCAGCTGGATTGCGGCCCAGCTGATTGCCATCGGTATTGTGCTGAGTGTGGTTACCGACGTGCCCCGCGAGTATTGTATTCTGTTCAGTGCGCTGGTGGTCATGATCTACACGCTGCTGGGCGGTATGTGGTCCATCTCGATAACCGACTTTTTCCACAACCTGATCATCGTGGTGGCGCTGGCCGTGCTGGGCGTCATTCTGTGGCAGGAGGTTGGTGGCTGGGCAACCATTCAGCAACGGACCCGGCCGGGCTTTTTTCGGTTTCTGCCTCATCCGACGCTGAAAGGCTGGGTCGAGTACCTGGCGGCCTGGTTCACCATCGGCTTGGGCAGTATTCCGCAGCAGGATATTTTTCAGCGGGTTATGGCCGCAAAAACAGAAGATACGTCCGTTCGGGCGTCGTACCTGGCGTCGGGCCTGTACCTGACCATTGCAATGCTCCCGCTGTTCATCGCGCTGAGCGCCAGGATTTTGCACCCGAACCTGCCCGGCGACGGTCAGCTGATTATCCCGAACATGGTGATGCAGCACGGAAGCCTGCCGTTACAGATTCTGTTTTTCGGGGCGGTATCGTCGGCCATCCTGAGCGTGTCGAGCGGGGCTATCCTGGCGCCGGCTACCGTCTTCGGCGAAAATATTGTCAAGTTTTTTCGGCCCGACCTGCCCGATCAGGCGCTGTTGCGTGTCATTCGCTGGGCTATTGTGGTGATTACCCTTATCTGCGTCATCATGAGCACCGCCCGCGATACCAACATTTTCGATCTCGTCGGTGAGTCGTCGGCGTTTAGTCTGGTGTCTTTGTTCGTGCCGCTTACGGCCGGTATTTACTGGAAACGCGCCAACCTGACCGGCTGCCTGTGGTCAATGGCGGCCGGCTTGGTGGTTTGGCTGGGTTGTATCTGGCTCGAGACCGACTACTCGCCCATGATGTGGGGATTGCTGGCCAGCACCGTAGCTATGGCAGGAGGGAGCTTCATCCGAAATACTTCTGCTCAATCCGACCCACATAGCCCAGATACGTTGCGGTACTAAACCAGGGCTGAATTTTGGCGCCGATATTGGGGTATAGGTTCAGCTGATCGAGACCGACAACGGGCGCCCAGACCAGCTCGAGCGCGGTAGTTTCGGCGGGGTTGAGCGTGGGTTCGCCCTGCAGGTTTCGGGCCGCAAAAACGACGTGTAGCACATCATCGTTACGCTCGGTCAGCAGCATCTCGCCCGCCAGAATCATCTCGCCAATATCGACAGAGACACCCAGTTCTTCGCGGAGTTCGCGGGTAACGGTTTCGGGCAGGGTTTCGCCCCGGTCGCAGTTGCCGCCGGGCAGCGCAAAAACATCCTGCCCGCCGTATTGGTAGCGCATGAGCAGGACTTCGGTCTGGTTCTCGAAATATCGCCAGATCAAAGCAGAAGGACGAACTTTCATGGTGGGGATATGCGAAATAAATGGTCAGTTTACGGGCTGGCCAATATACGCGCCAGCCCGTAAACCGACCAGGACAACGATAAATTAGTTCAGGTCGCGGGTGGTTTCGAAGAGGAACCACGTCCGTCGTTCGGTTTCGTCGATAAAGTTCTCGAGCAGGCTGGCCGTGGCTACATCCTCGGCTTCGTCGGCCAGTTTGTGGGTATCGCGCATGTTGCCGGCCATTTTTTTGTTTTCGGCAATGAGGTCGAGCAGCATATCTTTCGGCGCAACGAAATCATCGTCATTGTCCTTGACGCGCTGGAGCTGGGCAATATGAGCTACTGAGCGGATGGTATTGGCGCCGATCTTGCGGACGCGCTCGGCCAGCGGGTCGATCGTGGCGAAAATCTGGTCGGCCTGTTCATCGAGCAGCAGGTGATAATCGCGGAAATGGCGACCCGATACGTGCCAGTGGTAGTTTTTGGTTTTGATATACAGTGCAAACGAATCGGCTACCAGCCGGTTGAGCGCTTCGGCAACCTTCTCCCGGCCTGATTCGGCCAGATCAGACGGTGTTTCGAGGGCTTCGATGGGATTGATGGCGTTCATGAGTACGTCTAGTTTCGTGAAAGGTACAACCAGAAAACACCGCCCGGCGGCTATTGTTTGCTCAGAATCGGCTCAACACTTTTTCCGACACGGTCTGCCCGATCGAGAGCGACGAGGTGGCTGCCGGCGACGGGGCATTGACCACGTTGATGGCCTTGTCGGTCTCCAGAATCGCGAAATCGTCGAGCAGCCCGCCGGTACGGTCGCAGGCCTGCGCGCGTACGCCCGCACCCCCTTCTTCGAGGTCGTCTTCCTGGATGGCCGGAATCAGCGCCTGAAGCGCTTTGGTGAAAGCCGCCTTCGAGAACGAGCGGTACATTTCGCCCAGGCCCGTTTGCCAGTATTTGGCGGCTACTTTCTGAAAACCGGGCCACGACAGGGTTTCGTACAACTCCTTCAGATTCACATCGGACTTGGTATAGCCCTCGCGCCGGAACGCCAGTACCGCATTCGGACCGGCTTCAACGCCCCCGTGAACCATGCGGGTAAAGTGAACGCCCAGAAACGGGAAATTCGGGTCGGGAACCGGGTAAATCAGATGTTTGACCAGGTGTTCCTTGTGCGGTTTGAGTTTGAAGTACTCACCCCGGAAGGGCACAATCCGAACATCGACAGGGTCGCGCTGCGTCAGCTGGGCAATTTTGTCGGAGTAGAGACCGGCGCAGTTCACAACGAGTTTGGTTTCGTACCGGCTACGGTTGGTCACCACAATGCTCAGGCTGGTGCCGGGTGTTACCTGCTCAACGCGCTCGTTCAGGCGCAACTCGCCCCCGAGCTGCTGAAACTTTTGGGCCAATTTTTCGCAAACCTGGGTGTAGTCGATAATGCCGGTATACGGCACGGCAATGCCCGCTATGCCGGCTACGTGCGGCTCAATGTCGCGCATTTCTCCGGCGGAGATCTTACGGATGTTGGTCAGCCCGTTCAGCTGGCCCCGTTCGAACAGAATATCGAGCTGTGGTAACTCGTCGGGTTTGGTAGCTACTACAATCTTGCCGCACAGCTCGTAGGGTACACCTTCGGCCTGGCAGAAGTCGAGCAGCATCTGATACCCACGGATGCAGTTGGTCGCTTTGAGCGAGCCGGGCTTGTAGTACAGCCCGGAATGAATGACGCCCGAGTTATGGCCGGTCTGGTGACGGGCTACGGCGGGTTCTTTTTCGATGAGAACAACGCTCAGACCGGGTCGCTGCTGTTTGATTTGCAGGGCGGTAGCCAGCCCCACAATGCCGCCCCCAATAATTACTACGTCTGTCATAAGAGCCTTATCTCCGGCAGCATCCTGCTACCGGAGATACAAGGCTACAAAGATACGGCTTTCGGTCTGACCCGCTTCTACGTCGACGGCGGGAAATCAGCTCATATAGGCCTTACAGGGAGATCGTTTTGCCGGTTTCGGCCGCGCGGTAGATGGCCTGGAGCAGCCGAACGTCGCGTTTGCCCTCTTCGCCCGTGATGTGGCCGGGCAGGGTCTTACCGTCGAGCAGGTCTTTGCAGACGCCGTCCATGTGCATGGCCTGGTGGTTCACAACGGGCTGTTCGATGGGGCCTTTGCTGGTGCGGCCTTTGAGGGGACCGTAGCCGAAGGCGGGCGACAGTTCGAACCAGCCTTTTTCGCAGGATGCGTAGAGCCGCTCCACACCCGCCGTGTAGCTGGTTGTCGAGTTGCTGACGGCCCCGCTGGGAAACCGGAATTGCCAGAACAGGGTCTCTTCCACGTCCTTGAACTTTTGCGGTTCGGTTTTCGGGGAGAACTGGGCCGTAACCGAAACCGGTTCTTCGCCCGTTACGTAGCGCGCGCCCTGAACGGCGTAAATACCTACGTCCATCAGTGGCCCGCCACCCGCCATCGATTTTTTCATCCGCCACTGGGTGGGGTCGCCAATCCGGAACGCATCGCTGCTCTCGATGAACTTGACCTGGCCGAATACTTTCTCCTGGCCTAGCCGCATCACCTCTTTCGTGAAGGGCTCGTAATGCAGGCGGTAGCCGATGGCCAGTTGTTTATTAGCTTTTTTGCAGGCATCGATCATCGACTGGCAATCTTTCTCGGTGATGGCCATGGGCTTTTCGCAGATGACGTGCTTACCGGCCTGGGCTGCCCGAATCACAAACTCGGCGTGCATCGAGTTGGGCAGTACGACGTAGATGACGTCGATATCTTTGTTATCGGCAATCCGGTCGAAGGTTTTGTATTCGTACACGTTGGCCTTCGGAATGTTGTATTTCTGCATCCATTCCTCGGCTTTGGCGGGCGTACCCGTCACAATACCGGCCAGGCGGCAGTGTTTGGTCTGCTGCAACGCCGGGGCGAGCTGGTTTTTGCTATAACTGCCCAGGCCAACCAGGGCAATACCCAGTTTGCGATCCTGATTGCCCGCGGTCGTGATGGGCCGACCCAGGACGTCGGTCAGAGCGGGAAGGGTAATGGCCGATGCGCCCAGGGTGTTGAGGAAGGTTCGGCGCGAGAGTGGAGTCGGTGTTTTCATACTGCAAAAAGAGCTGTATACGGGTACTTTACCCGCGTATACAGCTCTTTTCTATCAACAGGCATCGGGCCGACCGGTTACTTAGTCAGGCCGATCTGAATATCGGTAACGCACTGGTCAGGCGCTTCCAGATTTACGACGCTGTAGACCTCCCGAACGCACTGATTGTGGCGGTAATTTCCGGCCTCTACCTGCGCGAAGAGTGCGTCATAAACCGGCATAAACTCGCTCCAGGGGCCGGTGTAGGTATAATGCAGGCAGTGAAAAGCGGGGAACGTTTTGACCTGAAACGGATGGTTTGGCAGAACTGGAGCCGCTGACCCGATGGGCAGGGCAATCTCCAGATCGAATTCGTTGGTTTCGTCGCCAGTGACGCCGGTGTACATCCACTGAACGGGCTGGGTCATGTCGAGACCCAGCCGGGCGGCTTCAGACAGCAACTGCTGGGTAGCTGCCCCGCCCCGATCGGCCGCTGTGAGCAGGGTGGCGCGTAACCCAACGGTGAGGGCGGTGAACGGGACAACATTACTTTCGGCGAGGGCTTTTTCGGGAATAAGTACGTCAGTTGTCATGTGTATTTGTGTTTAGTAAATAACTACAACAAAGATCAGCCTGACTAGTGACAGCCCTATGTCAGCAGGGTCAGCGCCGAACAAAAAAAAGTCGCTTCCCAAACTGGAAAGCGACTTTCTGGCGGCAACCTCCAACTGAAAGTTCAGAAAAAAACCTCTCAGGATTAAAATATATACTTGTTCTCGGTAATCATGGCGTCGGCAATCTGACGGCGGGCATCTTTGAGATTCATCGGCTCGATTTTGGTGAACCGTTTCAGTCCCATCAGCATACCGCGCAGCTCGTCTCCTTCGGCGAAGGACGTAATGGCGGCCCGGCCGGCGTTGTTTACTTTCTCAACGGCTTCGTGGAGGTAGACCAGCGCCATTTGTTTCTGAAGGTCAACGGCGGCTTCTCCTTTGGTGCCAATCAGCTTCTCGATCCGTAGCAGCACCGACTCGGCTACGTAGATTTCGATGGCCATGTCCGCTACGTTCATCAGGATTTCCTGCTCGTTGGAGAGGTTGGCCATGAATTTCTGCACGGCGGCACCGGCTACCATCAGGGCTGCTTTCTTGAGGTTCCGAAGTACTTTCTTCTCGGCAATGAACAGCCCTTCTTCTTCCTCGGCGTTGAAATCCGGAATCGACATGATCTCTTTGGCAACGGCCATAGCCGGGCCCATCAGGTCGAGCTCACCTTTCATGGCCCGTTTCAGCAGCATATCGACCACCAGCATCCGGTTGATCTCGTTCGTGCCTTCGAAGATTCGGTTGATGCGGGCGTCGCGGTAGCTGCGGTCCATCGGCGCGTCGGCCGAGTAGCCCATACCACCGTATACCTGTACACCTTCGTCTACCACGTAGTCGAGCACTTCCGAGCCGTGCACTTTCATGATGGCACATTCGATCGCAAACTGCTCCAGCGCCTTCAGCTTGGCCGACGCATCGTCCATACCCTGTTCTTTCAGATCCTCGATCAGGTCGTCGATGTTCTGACCGGCGCGGTAGCTGGCCGTTTCGGACGCGTATACTTTGATGGCCATCTCGGCGAGTTTATGCTTGATGGCACCAAACTGCGAGATGGGCGTTTTAAACTGCTTCCGCTCGTTCGAGTAGCGGATGGCGTTGTTGATCACTTCTTTCGACCCGCCAATAGCGGCAACGCCCAGCTTGATCCGGCCGATGTTGAGGATATTTACGGCGATCTTGAACCCGTTTCCACGCTCAGACAGCAGGTTCTCTACCGGTACTTTGGTGTCGTTGAAGAAGATCTGGCGCGTATCGGAGCCTTTGATTCCCATCTTGTGCTCCGGCTCATTCATGGTAATTCCCTCGAATGACTTTTCAACGATGAAAGCCGACAGGTTTTTGTCGGGCTGCCCGCTGCCGTCGTCTATTTTGGCAAATACGATGTAGACGTCGGCAAAACCGCCGTTGGTAATCCACATTTTCTGGCCATTCAGGATATAGTGTTTGCCGTCTTCGCTCAGTACCGCGCGGGTCTTACCCGAGTTGGCATCTGAACCTGAGTCGGGCTCGGTCAGGCAGTAAGCGGCTTTCCACTCGCCGGTTGCCAGTTTGGGCAGGTATTTCGACTTCTGGTCGTCGTTGCCGTAGTAGACAATGGGGAGGGTACCAATACCGGTATGGGCCGACAGGGCAACCGAGAACGAGTGGCCCGCGCCGGTTACTTCAGCTACCAGCATGGAGGTGTTGAAGTTCATACCGAAACCGCCGTACTCTTCCGGTACACCCGTACCGAGCAAGCCCAACTCACCGGCTTTGTCCATCAGCGAAGAAATCAACTCCGGCGATTTGGCGGTATCGATCTCGTTCAGCCGCGGCCAGATTTCGCGCTCCAGAAATTCGTGGCAGGTTGCCGCAATCATCTGTTGCTCTTCGGTAAACTCTTCAGGAATGAATACCTGGGCAGCATCGGTTTCTTTAATCAAAAACTCACCACCCTTGATGGAGGCTTTGGGCTCTGTCGCAATCATAGTTAATAGGGTTGTTATGCTTGCATACTAATCTAGTACAAAGAAAAGAAGTTTGTTAATGGTATGCAAGCATACTAATAACAAAAAAAGCCGCAAAAAAGTCCTGCAAAATCTGGGTCTGCTACCAAAAGAAGGTAACGGCCTTTCAATAAATACTCCTATGTAGCCTCTTTAACATGCAGGTAAGATATAGTGAAACTGATTACATTTGAGTGATAGGGCTAGTAGTATGTTACCACAGTTTTTAGGTATTAGCGCCTAATCAACTTTTTTATGATTAAACACTGGGCAGTAAGTAAAGTATTAAGAGTTTTTCTTGCCGTAGCTACATGTAGTGAATTAGTGGTTGCCCAGTCATTACCCGAAGTGCCTGCTGAGATTCGCTTTGGTGGCGCTACCATCTACGTAAGCGAACCGGTCCGTTACCAGATTCAGCAGGAAATCCGGCAGATCTACGCCAATCGAAGCCAGCTGGAGCAGGATGTTGATGCCCTCCGGCAGCTGACTCCGCTGCTGCAACCGTATCTGGACGATGCCGATCTGGCCGTCGATTTTCGCTACGCGGCCCTGCCCTTTAGCCCTGCCGAACCTGCCTACTGGTCGCTATCGCCGGCGCAGGCCTGGCGGCTGGGCCTGCGCATCGACAACGCTGTCGATACCCGATTGCACCCGATGCTGGCTACCGAGGCCGTTGCTACCTACATCAAGCGGCTGCAGGAGCGGAGTCGGGGCGATGCCGTTCAGCTGCTGCTGCGGTACGTTCGTGCTTCGACCAGCGAGCCCGTTCCCGACAACAATACTACGCTGCTGGTTGAGCCAGGCAGTCCTCCGCTGCTCTGGAAAATTCTGGCCCGAAAGATAGCCGTCGAGCATGAGGAGCCCATCTATAAACCGGCGGCTTCGTTTGTCGTTTATCCGTATCGGAACAGCGGGGGGAAGTCGCTGGTAACCATCGCCAAACAGCTGGAACTCAGGATTGACCGGTTTTCGCCCTATAACAGATGGCTGAAAGAGCAGACCGTACCCGTGGGCGACGACTATCCGGTGCTGATCCGGTTAACGACCGACGAGTTTCCGCTGGTGCGGGCTGCGTCGATGGCGGGGGCGGCCAGCCAGGTGGGGGGGCTTAGAGACGTGGGATTCCCGCTGTTGCTCAAAATGCCCTACCGGGAAGAAGGGCTGCGATCGTCGGCCGTTTTCTACAAAATCAACGACATGCGGGGCGTTCAGGCCCAACCGTGTGAGAACGCAATCACGCTGGCTTACTACGGCGACCTGTCGGTGAAAAAATTTCTGGATTACAACGAGTTGGCCGAGCAGGACGTAATCTGGCCGGGTCAGGTTTATTACCTGGAACGGAAGGCAAAGCGGGCCAAAGTACCGTTCCACGTTGTACAGAGGAACCAGACCCTGCGCGATGTGTCGAACATGTACGGGGTGCGGCTGAGTTCGTTGCTGCGGTTCAACCGGCTCGAACCCAGGCAGCGGGTGCGGGCCGGTCGAATTCTATGGCTGCAAAAAAAGCGACCCAGTAACCAGCCGGTCGAGTACCAGGCGCTGCCGCTTCCCGTACCCGAACCAGAGCCAGCCCCTGTGGCCGATACGCTGATGGCCAAAAAAGAGCCCCCGCGTGTGGACACAACCGCTCAGCCGCCCAGGCTGGTAGCGCCCACGGTAACGCAGGTACCCCGTAGTCAACCAGCTGTCGATACAGCGGGTGCACCACGGGTGGCCGCACCGATAGCCAGGACACCAACGCCAGTGCTGACTACGGTGGCTCCCGTTATCAAACAGCCACAGGACAAGGTTCGGATACACGTCGTGAAAGCGGGCCAGACGTACTATAGCATTGCAAAGCTGTACAAAGTGACGCCCCAGCAATTGTACTTTTGGAATAACCTCTCTGAAAAGATTCCGCTCGAGATCGGGCAGGAGTTGGCCGTGGCGGTACCCCCCGTCCGGGGCGCAAGTCCGTCGGTTACGCCACCGGCGCCCCGGCCCGCGCCGGAGCGCATCGTGAACACCTACGTTGTAGAACGGCCCGATAAAGTGACGTACCACGTCGTGAAGCCCGGGCAGACGGTGTACCGGGTGGCTCTGATCAACAACGTAACCATTCCCGACCTCATGCGCTGGAACAACCTGAAGAATTACTCTATAGAAGTAGGCCAGCGGCTCATTATCCGGAAGAAACAGTAATACGCTGGCATACAGAAGTCGGGGGGACGGGGGTTTAGAAGCAAAAAAAAACACACACCCGGGGGGGCGGGGTTTTTTTTCAACACCCCCCCCCCGCGCCCCGACTTCTGTAAAACTCGTTTCCAGTGCGTATACCGCGGTCGGGCCAACTTAGTTGAGTCGCTCAAAAATACCGGCCACTCCCTGTCCGCCACCCACGCAGGCCGAAACCATGCCGTAGGTTTGATCCTGACGGCGCATCTCGTTTAGCAGCTGCACGGATAGCCGGGCCCCGGTTGAGCCGAGGGCATGGCCGAGCGCAATAGCTCCTCCGTTTGGATTGATCCGGCTACGGTCGAGGTCAAGCTCCTGAATAACGGCCAGCGACTGAGCCGCGAAGGCTTCGTTCAGCTCGATCAGTTCAATGTCGTCCTGCTTAAGGCCGGCTTTTTTCAGCGCAATGGGGATAGCCGCTACCGGACCGATACCCATAATTTTGGGTTCGACCCCGGCCGATGCGTACGACATCATGCGCGCAACCGGTTTCAGGCCTAGTTCATTCACCAGCTTTTCGGACATGACCAGCACAAAAGCGGCTCCGTCGGAGGTTTGCGAGGAATTGCCGGCCGTAACAGACCCGCCAGCCGCGAAAACGGGCTTTAGCTTAGCCAGCCCTTCGGCGCTGGTATCTTTACGGGGACCTTCGTCCTGCGCTACCGTCCACTCGCGGGTCTTCTTTTTGTTACTGTCGGCGTCGAAATAGGTTTCGCTGACCTTGATGGGTACGATCTCATCGGTGAATTTGCCAGCGGCCTGGGCTGCGAGCGCTTTCTGATGCGACTCATAGGCAAATTCGTCCTGAGCGTCGCGGCTGATCCCAAACTGCTGCGCAACCTGCTCAGCCGTTAGGCCCATGCCGATATAGTAGTCAGGGTTCTGCTTGGCTATTTCGTAGTTGAGGGCGGTTTTCCAGCCCATCACCGGCACTAGCGACATCGACTCCGTACCCCCCGCAATGATGCAGTCGGCCAGACCCGCGTGGATCTTGGCAGAGGCAATCGCGATGGCCTCCAGCCCTGAGCCGCAGTAGCGGTTTATCGTAAAGCCGGGCACACTTTTCGGTAACGACAACAGCGCAATGTACCGCGCAATCTGCATGCCCTGCTCGGCTTCCGGTACGGCATTACCAACAATAAGGTCTTCTACGCGGGCCGGATCCAGATTGGGGACCTGGCTCAGCAAATGTTTGATAACCTCGGCCGCCATGTCATCGGGGCGAGTTAAGCGGAGACCACCACGCGGAGCTTTGCCCACAGCTGTGCGATATCCGGCAACAATGTATGCGTCCATGTTTGTCTAGATTACTGGTTAAGCAGGCATCTAGTCTGTTAACTAATTGCCTGGGGGAATAATTACAAACCTACACAAAATTGTTATGCAAGCATACGGTTTATGCCAGGTTTCGATCAGATGCCGGTCTGGCGGTGGGGCGGGCATAAAAAAAGCCACTCCCTAAAGAGTGGCTTAGCGCTTATGAAAAGCCTAATCGTTTAAAAATGGCGGTCGCCGGCTTCGCGTTTGCCCAGCATAACGGCGCCGACCATAGCCACCAGGAACAGGACTGACGCCAGCTCGAAGGGCAGAATATAATCGCTGTAGAGCAGGTTGCCGAGATTTTCGACCAGACCCGTTTTGGCGTCGAAGGTGGTTGCGTTCACGACCGGCACCTGCGCACTTTTGGCTCTGAAGATGGTAATGAGCATGACCATGAGTATGCCACCCACCACAACGGACGCCATTTTGGTTAGATTCGTTTTCGATTCTTCATCTTCCTTCCGCAGGTTCAGAAACATAATCGTAAACAGGAACAGAACCATGATAGCCCCGGCGTATACGATGATGTTGACGGCTGCCAGAAACTGAGCATTCAGCAGAATGTAATGCCCCGACAGACAGAAGAACGTTGCAATCAGTCCCAGTACGCTGTAGATCGGGTTACGGGCCGTTACCACGCTGATAGCACTCAACAGGGTCAGGGCGGTCAACGCCAGAAACAGGTAGCCTGTTGGCGTAAGTGTCTTGAAAAAAGTAATAGTCTCAGTCATGGACGTGTAGTCATTAATGGTCGGAGATTGTCATCGGAGATCGTCATGCGTAGCCTGCTTTTTACGTTAGCACAACCAGACTACGCATGACCCTCGCGGACAAACGCTAGGTAGCGGCCCGGGTCAGGCTCGGCTCGGTTGGGGTGGCCTGCACTTCTGAACTGGCAATACGAACGTATCGATCATCCATTTTCTCAACCAGCCGATCTTTGCCGTAGATAACCTCGTCGCGCTCCTGAAAAACCGGCACCATACGATCGTGGCGCAGGTAGACGGCCTGTTTGGGGCAGGCTTCTTCGCAGAGACCGCAGAAGATGCAGCGCAGCATGTTGATCTCGTAAACGGCCGCGTATTTTTCTTCCCGGTACAGCGATTCTTCGCCTTTTTTACGCTCGGCGGCTACCATCGAAATGGCTTCGGCCGGGCAGGCTACCGCGCAGAGGCCACAGGCCGTGCAGCGCTCGCGGCCCTGCTCGTCGCGCTTCAGCACGTGGTGACCCCGGTAAATGGGGCCGAGGTACTTCTTAACCTCCGGGTATTGTATGGTCGGCTTTTTGCGAAAGAAGTGCCGGATCGTGATGGCCAGCCCGCCAATAACGGCAGGTAGGTACATCTTTTCCGCCAGCGTCATTTCTTTATTGCTGACTTGTTTGGAGCGATTCGTGAGTTGCATCGTTTAAACTGTTTGTTGTGGTACAACAGTCCGTTTGGGAGCGCGGGCAGAAGACATCACCGCCAGCACGATCATGACAATGGCAATAAGCCAGGTCGAGTATTTGAAGTTGAACAGCAGACCGGCGCCCGTGATGACCACGTTCAGAATCGACAGCGGAATAAAGGTTTTCCAACCCAGATTCATCAGCTGGTCGTAGCGGAAACGCGGCAGCGTCCACCGAACCCACATAAAGAAGAAAATAAAGAAGAAAATCTTGGCGAAGAACACCACGACGCCGATCAGGGTAGCTACGTTATGGCCCGCTACCGCGCCCAGTGAGTTTTCGAGCGCTCCGCCCACCAGATCCATGAACGGGTAGTGGAAGCCGCCGAAATACAGGGCCGAAATAAAGGCCGACGATACGAACATGTTGATGTACTCCGAGAACAGATAAAAACCCAGTTTCATGGAGCTGTATTCGGTATGGTAGCCACCGACCAGCTCGGTTTCGCACTCGGGCAGGTCGAACGGCGTACGGTTACACTCGGCAAAGGCGCAGGTCAGGAAAATAATGAACCCCAGCGGCTGGGTAAACACGTTCCACTCGAAGAAAGAAGCCTGCTCGTCGATAATGGCCCGCAGCGACAGCGAACCCGTCATCATCAGGATGGCGATCAGCGACAGACCCAGCGCAATTTCGTAGCTGATATTCTGCGAAGCTGCCCGGATAGCGCCCAGCAGGGAAAATTTGTTGTTCGAGGCCCAGCCACCGACCATGATGCCATACACGCCCAGCGATACAACCCCGAAGATGTACAGCACACCAATGTTGATTTCTATGGCCTGCACCGCTACTTCATAGTTCTTACTGTCCCAGCTGAACCGGATCGTATCGCCAAACGGAATAACCGCGCTCGACATCAGCGCCGTCAGGATAGCCAGACAGGGGCCCAGAATAAACAGCCACTTGCTGGCCTGCGACGGGATAAAGTCTTCTTTGAAGAACATTTTACCGGCATCGGCAACCGGTTGCAGCAGCCCCCACGGCCCCGCCCGATTCGGTCCGATCCGATCCTGCAGAAATGCCGCTACCTTGCGCTCGGCATAGGTCGAGTACATGGCAATGAGGAGCGTTATCCCAAATACGGCCAGGATAATGATCCCTTTGGCCGATAATATGGTTAAATCCATGTTTAGTAGGTTTCAATAGTTGGTTTACGTGTCGGCTCGGTTTGTACGGAAGGCCATACCCGTAATCCCAATCTGGTTAGTTTTCTGACAGGTTAGCTCTCTGCGGATGGCAGCTTGGCGAAACGCTCGGGCGGCAGCTGCTGAATGCTTAGCTGCGTAGTGTCGCGCTCGTCATGGATCGGTTTGTATTCGGCGGCTGCCAGACGCTGGCCAAAGCTGGGTTTAATGGCATCAGCGCGGTACTTATTGGCCGAAATCACCGATGCCCGCGATACTTTCGTTGGGCCTTCAATGGTCCAGTCGCTGGTTTTCTTGGTTTCGAACCGGCAGGTGTTGCAGATGAACTCGGTTACTTCGCTCCACTCGTTTTTGCGGGCCGTTACCCGGATTACCTCGTCGCCCCGGTACCAGAGCGTCACCTTACCCGAACAGGTCGGGCAATCGCGGTGGGCGTCAACGGGCTTTGTGAACCAAACCCGGTTCTTAAACCGGTACGTTTTATCGGTCAGCGCCCCTACCGGACAAACGTCGATTACGTTACCGGAGAAGTCGTTGTCTATGGCTTTCTCGATATAGGTGCTGATTTCCGATGCATCGCCCCGGTTCAGTACTCCATGTACGCGCTTGTTGGTAATCTGATCGGCTGTATAGACGCAGCGGTAGCACAGGATGCAGCGCGTCATGTGCAGCTGGATATACGGGCCCAGGTCGTTTTTTTCGAACGTCCGCCGGTCTTCTTCGTAGCGGGTGGTTGCCTTGCCGTGGTCGAACGCAAAATTCTGCAGATCGCATTCGCCCGCCTGATCGCAGACCGGGCAGTCGAGCGGGTGGTTCAGCAGCAGGAACTCGACTACCCCATTCCGGGCGTCAATGACCTGCGGGTTCGTTTTGTTTTCGACAATCATACCATCCTGAACGGGGGTCAGGCAGGAGGCAACAAGTTTGGGCATTGGCCGCGGATCTTTCTCCGAGCCGGCCGCTACCCGTACCAGACAGGCGCGGCATTTACCGCCACTTCCTTTTAGCGGCTGGTAATAGCACATGGCGGGGGGCGCTACCTCCGGGCCGATTTTGCGGGCGGCCTGTAATATCGTTGTTCCCGGCTCTACCTCGACCTGAATACCGTCGATGGTAACTCTCAGCAGTTGCGGCTTTGTCTCTTCCATGTATCGTAATGCGGCCCTGAAGCCGCAGGTCAATCAGTACAGTACGGCTTAGCTGCCGTATTCTATTAAACTAAGGCCATTTCTCCGCGATAAACGGCACCTGGCTGGGTGGCCTCCTGCGGATTGGTGATATGCCACATAAATTCGTCACGGAAGTGACGGATAGCGCTGGCTACCGGCCAGGCCGCTGCATCGCCGAGGGGACAGATCGTGTTGCCTTCGATCTTTCTGGCGACGTCGACCAGCAGGTCGATGTCGTGCTGGTGGCCGTGGCCGTGTTCGATCCGGTGCAGCACCTTTTCCATCCAGCCGGTGCCTTCGCGGCAGGGGCTGCACTGGCCACACGACTCGTGGTGGTAGAACCGGGAGAAATTCCAGGTGTTGCGCACGATACAGGACGTTTCGTCGAACACGATGAATCCGCCCGAGCCCAGCATAGTACCTGTAGCAAACCCACCGTCCGACAGCGACTCATACGACATCAGTCGTTTTTCGCCGTTGGCCAGGGTCAGCGCGAGGTTAGCGGGCAGAATCGGCACGGATGAGCCACCCGCCACGAGGGCTTTAAACTTATGGCCCGGCCGGATACCGCCACACCATTCGTCGGCATAGATAAAATCTTCGACCGGAACGCCCAGCTCGATTTCGTACACGCCCGGCTTGTTGATGTGACCCGACGCCGAAATCAGTTTGGTGCCCGTGCTGCGGCCAATGCCAATACCCGCGTAGGCATCGCCCCCATTGTTAACGATCCAGGCTGTAGTTGCAATCGACTCAACGTTGTTAACCACCGTTGGGGATTGATACAAGCCTTTTACGGCCGGGAAAGGCGGCTTGTTCCGTGGATTACCCCGTTTCCCTTCGAGTGATTCGAGCAGGGCCGTTTCTTCACCACAGATGTAAGCTCCGCCACCGGGCTGAACAACCAGCTCGAGGTCGTAGCCACTACCCAGAATATTTTTACCCAGGAATCCCTTCGCTTTTGCTTCGGCGATGGCTTTTTCGAGGATATGAATGACGTACATCAGCTCTCCGCGTACGTAGATGAATGACTTGTTGGCACCGAGCGCAAACGACGAAATAATCATTCCCTCGATGAGCAGGTGCGGGATGTTTTTCATCAGGTAGTGATCCTTGAACGTACCCGGCTCCGACTCATCGGCGTTGCAGACGAGATAACGCGGAACGCCCTCCGGCTTCGCCAGGAAGCTCCACTTCATGCCCATCGGGAAGCCTGCACCGCCCCGACCCCGAACCCCCGCCTTTTTCACTTCCTCGACAACGGCCTCTGGCGTCATCGTTTTCAGCGCTTTTTCAACGGCCGTATAGCCGCCCTGCTTCCGGTATACATCGAAGGTTTCGATGCCGGGAACGTTGATATGTTCAGTTAATATCTTGGTAGCCATGTGTGGGTTTTATTTCGACAGTTCGTCAATGATTTCGTCCACGCGCTCGTTAGTCAGGTGCATGTAATATTTTTCCCGGATCTGGAATACCGGCCCCATGCCACAGGCCGCCAGACATTCTACTTCTTTTAGGGTAAACTGCCCGTCGACGGTTGTCTGACCGGTATCGATGCCCAGCCGTTGCTTCAGGTGAGCGTATACCTCTTCGCCCCCCATCAGGCAGCACGGGCCCGTCCGGCAGTATTCGATCACGTGCTTGCCAACCGGCTGGAGGTGGTACATCGTATAGAACGACGCCACCTCGTATACTTCGATGGGTTCGATGTTGAGCAGACTCGCCACGTAATCCATGCCTTCGGGGCTGGTCCAGCCTTCCTGCTCCTGCAGCAGATGCAGCAGGGGAAGCAGCGCTGACTTCTGTTTTCCTTCGGGATAACGGGCAATGATTTCCTGCACCTTGGCCAGCCGCTCCGGTGTGAATTGTATGGTGGGTTTGCTCTCGGTTGTCATAGGTATCCGTAAATTAAGCGTCTAACTCGCCCGCAATCACGTTCATGCTACTCATGATTACGATGGCGTCGGAAAGAGTAAGGCCTTTACACATCTCAGGATAGGCCTGGTAATAAATGAAACACGGACGGCGGAAGTGCAGCCGGTACGGTGCGCGGCCCCCATCGCTGATGAGGTAGAAGCCCAGCTCCCCGTTGCCGCCTTCTACGGCGTGATACACTTCACCTATCGGTGCATCAATTTCGCCCATCACAATCTTGAAGTGATAGATGAGCGCTTCCATGTTTTTGTAAACCTCCTGCTTGGGCGGCAGGTAGTACTGCGGAGCGTCGGCAAAATGGGGTCCTTCGGGCAGGTTGTTGATGGCCTGCTCTATAATCCGCAGACTCTGCCACATTTCTTCATTACGGACCATAAACCGGTCGTAAGTATCACCACTCTGGCCAACGGGAATATCGAATTCGAAGTCCTGATACGACGAATACGGATTCATGACCCGCACGTCGTAGTCCACACCGGCTGCCCGGAGGTTCGGACCCGTGAAGCCGTAGCTCAGTGCCCGCTCGGCCGTAATACCGCCTACGCCCACCACACGGTCCATAAAGATCCGGTTGCGGTTGAAGAGGTTTTCGAACTCGGTCAAGACTTTCCGGAATCGCGGAATCAGTTCTTTGATTTTACGGATGGCGGTAGGCGACAGGTCGCGCTCCATACCGCCGATGCGACCCATATTGGTGGTCAGGCGGGCTCCGCAGACTTCTTCGTAAATTTCGTAGATATTTTCGCGCTCCTGGTAGATGTACAGGAAGCCCGTAAAGGCACCCGTATCAACGCCCAGAATACCATTACAGATCAGGTGGTCGGCCAGACGGGCCAGCTCCATCATGATGACCCGGATGTACTGAGCCCGCTTGGGTACGTCAACGCCAAGCAGTTTCTCCACCGTCATGTGCCAGCCCATGTTGTTGATGGGCGACGAGCAGTAGTTCATCCGGTCGGTCAGGGTCGTAATCTGATAGAAAGGTCGCCGTTCGGCAATTTTCTCGAACGCCCGGTGAATGTACCCGATCGTCTGCTCGCCCGATACGATTTTCTCCCCGTCCATCTGCAGCACGTTCTGGAAGATGCCGTGGGTGGCGGGGTGCGTTGGGCCGAGGTTGAGCGTCGTCAACTCATTGACGTACTGAACCGGTCCCTGTTCGGCAGGCAGGTTCTTCTTGGCTATATCTAGTTCTTCAGAAACCATGGGTAATTGAGTGAGTGGGCGATTGAGTGATTGAGTGAGAGGCAAACGCGACTCCACACTCAATCACTCAATCACTCAGTAGTTATCGTCCAAACAAAGCGTCAATCTTGTCCTCGCGCGTGGCGTCTTCGAGCGGGTACTCCTTGCGCATGGGGTGATAATCCATCTCCTCCATGTTCAGGATCCGGCGCAGGTCGGGGTGCCCATCGAAGATGACGCCGAACAGGTCGAAGGTTTCGCGCTCCATCCAGTTGGCGCTCGCAAACAGGGGCGTCAGCGTGGGAATATGAATGTCCTCTGCGGCCAGATACACCTTGATTCGCAGCCGGAAGTTGTTGACGAGGCTGTGCAGGTGGTACACAACGCAAAACTCCCGACCGGCCGAGTCAGGATAATGTATAGCCGTGATGTCGGTCAGAAAGCTAAACTGGTAGGTCGTATGCTCGTTCAGGAACCGAACCAACGGAACGATCTGGTCGCGGCTGGCGGTGAAGGTTAACAGGTCGAACGGATCGTCGAACTCACCGACGGCTTCTCCAAATTGATTGATGATGGTCTGCGCAACTTCTTCGTTGGTCAGCATTTCTGGCAGTGGGTGAATGAGCGAAAAACCGGGCTGGGAGGCTGAGTCGGCGCGTGATAGGACCACACGGAGCCGCTCGACAGCCCGATCGGGCGCTGTTTATTGAATGCTATACGAATTGAGCAACTTCTGGTACTCTTCGGTATTTCGCCGGCGCAACGATTCGTTCTTGGCCAGCTCCTGCACCTGCATGACGCCGTCCAGAATCTGTTCGGGGCGAGGTGGGCAGCCCGGTACGTACACGTCGACGGGAATAATCCGGTCAATACCCTGCAATACGCTGTAGGTATCAAAAATACCACCGCTCGACGCACAGGCACCGATGGCAATGACCCAGCGTGGTTCGGCCATCTGCAGATAGACCTGCTTCACCACGGGCGCCATTTTCTTGGCAATCGTGCCGGCTACCAGCAGCATATCGGCCTGGCGTGGCGAGAAGCTGGGCCGCTCCGAACCGAACCGGGCCAGGTCATAATGCGAAGCCATGGTCGACATGAACTCGATGCCACAGCAGGAGGTCGCAAACGGCAACGGCCAGAGCGAATTGGCGCGGGCCAGACCAATGATTTTATCGAACGAAGTAGCCGAAAATCCAGGTCCGTCGTAACTCGCCGGAGCCTCGGCCAATTTGATGTCAGTTGCCATACATTACGTTGCAGTTAGTTACTGTAACAACGAATAAATATGTTTGAAAATTCATTTATTGGCCTTATTCCCACTTCAATACACCCTTACGGATGATGTAGTAGAAACCAGCCAGCAACAGTCCCATAAAGAGAACCATTTCAATAAAGCCGGTCATGCCCAGCCCTTTGAAGTTAACGGCCCATGGGTACAGGAAAATTACCTCCACGTCGAACAGAACGAACAGGATGGCAATCAGGAAATACTTGATGGAAATCGGCGTGCGGGCATCTCCCTGAACAGGAATACCACACTCGAACGGATCGTCCTTTTTCACACTGTTCCGCTTGGGGCCGATCGAGTGCGTTACAATCATCGTTGTAACGATAAATCCCAAGGCTAAGCCCAGCTGAATCAGCACCGGCAGATAGTCGGCAGGCACGTAGGTTGTATCCATATAATTTATTGATAGAGAACCCTGCAAAGGTAGTGATAAAACTATTAAGCGTTGTGCTTCACAACCGCCAACAAACGCAGCGAATAGTCTTCCAAAGATACGACACCAGCGCTGTTTACGCAATTACAGCGCCCCGCTGATCGGTGAAGAAACACGAAACGCCCTCCGGTTAGGGAAGGCGTTTCGGCATTTGTACAGGATCGGCTTAGCGATTGATGATTACCCGCTGCGACACGTCGAAACCCGCCGATCGGACCCGGATGATATAAACACCCTGCGACAGGCTCGATAAGTCGACGGATTTGCGTTCGTCGAGTATGGGAACAACCGTTCCGAAGATTCGACGGCCCATCAGCGAGAACACCTGAACATCGGCATTACGCAGGTTTTCGGCCGTTTCGATCGTTACCTTACCGTCGCTCGATGGGTTCGGGTAAACGGTCAGCCCGCCGTTCGACAGGTCGAATACAAAAGGCTTGGGCGCGCTGAAATCCGAAGTGCAGGTCAGATTACTGGTTCCCAGAACGTAGTTGGTCCGGGCCCGCACAGCATAGTCGGCCGACACAACGACTTTAACGGTTGCCGTATTCTGCGGGAGAAGCTGGTTGGCCCGTCGCCAGTCGAACAGATCTGACTGGCCTCCCGTGGGTGCTGGTAATACCGCCTGCAGGGTATAGGCCCCCACTTGCTCGATGGTAGGCACGGCCGGCTTCTGCCGTACGGTCAGGCTGACGGACGACGACTGGCCGGAGCGGCAGCCGTACACGTTGACGGCCTGTAGTGAATAGTTGCCGGCCTGAGTCAGACGGATATTCGGGGTGGTGGCTCCGTTGCTCCAGACGGCCATGCTATTGGTAGCGGTATTGGCCACGAGTGTTAACGACGAGTCGGAACAGACCTGCAGCTGACTGCTGGCGGGCCGCCCTTCCTGCCCCGACACCGAGATGGTTGGGGTAGTCGGCTGAATGGTTCCCTGCACATCGATAACCGGCGAGAGGTACGTATTCCCGTTGCGGTCTTTGAGCGTTGCCCGATAGAGACCCGGCTGCGTCACATTGATGGTTCGGCCGGTTTGTCCGGTATTCCAGCTGTACGACTGGTAGAGGTTGGGCAGCGTTACGGTCAGGGCGTTGTTGCCGCTGGCGCAGGTTACCGTAGCGGCCGGCGGAGGCAGTGGCGGGAGGGGTCTCGAACTGGCGAAGAATGCGGAGTTCAGACTTTCAAACCAGGCCTGGCCCAGTTGCCGCAGCCCATCGCCCCCGAAGTGTACTTCACCCTCGTAGCGGGGTACCTGGATATTATCCGTAAAAGGACCGGCAAATACGTTGTTGTTGAAGGTGTTGATAACGTCGTTCTGCGCCTGGATAATGTCCTGACTGACTTTGCCGGTATTGTACGAAGACCGCGCCAGTACCCAGGCCGGATAACGCTCGGTATCGGAGCGGGTCTTGTTGACCAGATACTGCATGTCGCGACCGTAGGCCTGCCGGGTCGAGTTAAGCGGCACGTTGTCGTTTTCGCCCTGCTGCCAGAGCACGGCCCGCAGGCCCTGTAACGAACAGTAATAACGAAGGGCAATTACCAGGTTGGCATAAGGCATACCCGGCGGGAAATTTTCGTTGGGCGTTCCGAGCGCAAAAATGTTTTTAGTGATCTGCCCGTCGGCACTTTCGCGCCAGTTTTTGATGACGGTAGCCTGCCAGGCGGTATTGATGAACAGCACCGGAACCTGGTACTGTCGGGCAATCAGGTCGCCGAGTACGCCCCAGCACCAGGCGCTTTGGCCGCGGGGCCCAATGAGGGAGGTGGCGCTCAGTTGCTGAAAGGTCGGCGCTGGCGGATCGTTGAGCGAGTTGGCCGTTGTGTTGTCGTAGGTAACGCAGTTGACCCGGTCGTCTGAAGCGCCGGTAGCGCCAAAGTTCTGGAAGCCCTGCGCGTTGGATTGGCCGGTGATGATAAACACCTCGCCTACGCCGACCTTCCGAACTACGTCGGAGCCAACTAGTACCCCTTTGTAGAAAGCCTGCGCTTCGAGCCGATACCAGCCGCCCCGCACCCGGATAGCGCCCTGAAACAGACCTCCCTGAACGTTTCGCTGAATCGTTACCCAGTCGGTGTTTACCCCTTGCCCGGCCGCTTCGGCCTGAACCCGCGCCTGAACGCTGTCGACGGGCTGGTAATAGTTACCCGACAGAAAAATAGTGCTTGTATTGTCGTTCTCCCGCTGAAAAACGGCCCGGCTCTCGGGATAGGTGATTTTGATACTCTGCCCAAAGGTGGGTATCCACTGTAACCCCACCAGTGCCAGCATCAAACTGCCCGTTACCAGTACTCTCTGTAGAAAATAATGCTTATTCATTCGATGCCTGTAAGCGGCCATTTCTGCTGTTCACCTGCTAGACTATATACTTACCAGCCAATTCACAGCAAAAATCAGACCCTGTTCAATCTATGGCCTTCCGGGAAATGCGTATCCCGGTAAAATGCAAAAATAAGGCTAATTTCAATGATTGAACGGTCAGTTTGGCAATAATATTACAAGCCTAGAATAATTCGTTTTGAAACGTCGAGGTCGGCTGCCTGCAGGCGTAATACGTAACTACCCGATGGAACACCCGTTAATTCGAGCTGCTTCCGCTCATCGAACAGGGGAACCCTATACGTTGAGATAAGTTGTCCCGTCAGCGAGTACAGCGTTACTGACACATTGGAGTGGTTTTCCAGCGTTTCGAGTACCACTCTCTTGTCAGGGCTGGGGTTAGGATAAATACTGACGCCCCCGTTGCTAAGGTCGATCGTAAACGATAGCGGAGCCGACGGCAGGGAGAAACAGGTTAGCGAGTTTGAGTAGACGATCGACGCCCGCGCAGTATAGTTGCCGGCCTGATTGGCCTTGATGATGCCCGTCTGTACGGCCAGCGAATCAGCATCCCGGCGCCAGCGGAACTCGGTGCCATTGGTCGAGCTTACGGCTTCGAGGGTATAGGTACCAATCTGATTGATGGATGGTGCCGGCGGTAACGGACGGGTTGCCACGGTCAGACTACCGGCCTGAGCCGATATACAGCCGTTTACGTCCCGTACGCGTGCCGAATAACCACCGGGCTGGCCGGTCGTGATGCTGGCTGTAGAATCGCCGGTGCTCCAGAAAACGGTGAAGGGACCATCGACGCGCAGGGTGATCCGGTCGCCTTCGCAGATGGTTGATGGCTTATTGGTCAGGATGGTTGGTGTAGCGGGTAATGGGTTGGCCCGTACAACGATAATGGGTGAATAGGGCGACAGGCAACCGTTCTGATCGCGGGCCTGTACGGCATAGTTGCCGCTTGAGCTAACCGTGATCGACTTGTCGGTCTGGCCGCTGGCCCAAACCACCTCAAAGGGGCTGGTCGAGTTCAGCGTCACCCGGTTGCCTTCGCAGAAGGTAGTTGGGCCAGCCGCCGTAACCGTGGGGGTGGGCGGCAGCGGGTTGACCGATACGGTGATTATATCTGAGTTGACCGAAGCACAGCCAAACTGATTGCGTACCTGTAGCGAGTAATTGCCGGACTGGTTTACCGTAATGGCGCGGGTTGTCTGGCCGTTGCTCCAGGTGTAGGCGGTATTTTCCTGAGACGTCAGCGTTACGTTTCGGTCGGCGCAGAATGTGGTCGGGCCGTTGGTCGTAACGGTCGGTTTGGCGGGTACCGGATTGGCGGTTACCGCAATGGTATTCGACGCGAAGGATGTACAACCGTTCTGGTCGGTAACGGTCAGGAAATAGTTGCCCGATGTGCCCACCGTAATGGCTTTATCCCGCTGGCCGGAGCTCCAGTTGTACTGAACATTATCGCTGCTGGCCCGTAATACGGTATTGTCGCCCTGACAGAACGTAGTGGGTCGTTCGTTCGCCACGGTGGGGGTGGCCGGGAGCGGGTTGACCGACAGGTTGATGGTATTTGAGGTGAAGGTACAGCCACTCACGTCGGCATAGCGAACCGAGTAGGCCCCGGCCGTCGATGTGCTGAAGGTGCGGCTGGTGGTTCCGGTATTGTCGCCACCTCTGAACCAGCTAACATTGTCGTAATTGGCAGTCAGCGCCAGACTACTGCCAATGCAGATAGACGGCGGTCGGTTATCCGCAACGGCTGCGACGGGAGCATCGGATATGCGCACCTGTCCGGAGAAGTATGTGTTGCCCAGGGCATCTTTAATTTTTGCCTGATACAGGCCCGCACCCCGGGTAATGCTACGCCCGGTTTCGCCCGACGTCCACTGAACGGTTGGGAAATCGCCGTTGACCGTAACGGTCAGGTTATTGTTCGACGCGCAGGCTACCGACAGGGTCGGGGCTGCGGCCGGTCCAATGGGGTTGGCCTGCTGAAAGAACGCATCGGTCATGCTATTGTTCCAGGCATTGGCTACCTCAACCAGGCCGTCGTTGTCGAAGTGAACGCCTTCGATGTCGTTGAGCGGAGGGCGCAGACGGGGTACCTGGATGTTATCCGTATTGGGGCCGGCGAATACGTTGGCTGTTGATGCGATCACCTGATTCTGAGCCGCAATGATGGTTGGATTGCTCAGGCCGATGTAATCGCCATACGTAGCCCGGGCCACCATCCAGGGTACGTTTCGGCCAAAATCCTGACGGCTCTGACTGATTACGATCTGTAGCTGACTTACGTAGAAGCTCTGCTGCGACTTGATCAGGTTATCGGCTTCGCCCTGATGCCACAGTACAGCCCGGCAACCCAGGGTATTGGCGTAGTACTGAAGCGCAATTTTCAGGTTGATATACGGCTGACGGGCTGGGTAAGGGTCGCCGTTATAAACGCCGTAGGCGATACCACCATCGGGAGCGCTCTGGCTCCAGTTCTGCACGGCGGTTCCGGTAAAGGCTGCATTGAAGAACATGACCGGCACCCGGAGCCGCTTCACAAGAATATCGCCGAGCTGGCCCCAGCACCAGCTGCCCGTACCACGCGGAGCAATGGTAAAACCCGGCGAGTTATCCAGCCGCGTAAATTCGGGTTTGGGCGGGTCGTTCGGAAATCCATTGTCCGGATAGCGGTAATTGACGCAGTTGACGAGATCATTACCGGGGTTTGGGGCGCTCTGGTGAACCCCCTGCGCGTTTGACTGGCCCGCAATGACAAATACTTCTCCAATACCTACCCGTTCGACCTGCGCAGTACCTACCTGTTGATCGCCACTCATGCCGCGGACTTCCAGGTTATACCAGCCACCCTGTCCGGCCAGATCACCGGCAAAAACGCCACCCGTCGGGTTTCCCTGAATGGTACGCCAGTCGGTAGAGCTGCCAACGCCATCCCGCGCAATGAGCCGGGCTTCTACCCGTGTGATGGGAGTGGTATAATAGCCGGAGACCCGAATGGTAGCCTGGTTCGCGTTATTACGCTGAAACACCGCCCGTGTGGTCGGGAACGAAATCTGAATCTGAGCTATCGTTGCAAGCGGAATAAACAGGCAAACCGTCAGAACAAACGCTACGGATAGGTTTTTCATAAGTAGTTAAAATGGCAGGTTGGCAGCCAGCCATATTGATTGAGAGTAAATCAGGTTGCTTCAGCTGTTGTTGTCAGATTTTGCCAGATAAGATCTTTCAACTCTGTGAGGCCGCGCTGGCTAACCGAGGATATAAACGTGACCGGCACTTTTTTTGGTAAATCTTCTTTCAGAAGCGCCAGGGCTTCTTCATTTTCCAATAAGTCAATCTTGGTAATGGCCAGCAGCCGCTTTTTATCCATCAACTCCGGATTGTAGGCGTGTAGCTCATCGAGCAGCGTATTATACTCCTGTCGAATGTTGTCGCTGGTAGCCGGTACCAGAAATAGCAGGATCGAGTTTCGCTCGATATGACGCAGGAAACGCAGTCCCAGCCCTTTACCCTGTGAGGCTCCTTCAATAATACCCGGAATGTCGGCCATTACGAATGATTTGAAGTCTCTGTATGCTACGACCCCTAAATTGGGGACAAGCGTTGTAAATGGATAGTCGGCAATTTCGGGCCGGGCTGCCGAAACAGCTGACAAAAGGGTAGACTTACCGGCGTTGGGAAAGCCCACCAGCCCTACGTCGGCCAGTAGTTTCAGTTCCAGAACCACCCAGGCTTCCTGCCCGGCCTCGCCCGGCTGGGCATAGTGCGGAGCCTGCTGGGTGGCTGATTTAAAGTGGTCGTTACCCAACCCGCCCCGGCCGCCCGGCAGCAGAATCAGTTCCTGACCCTCTTCGGTTATCTCGGCCAACTTTTCGCCGGTGTCCGGATCGCGGGCAATGGTTCCCAGCGGTACTTCCAGAAAAACATCTTCGCCCTGCTGGCCGCTCCGACGGCCACCTTCGCCGGCTGTACCGTTCTCGGCTTTGACGTGTTTCCGGTATTTAAGGTGGAGCAATGTCCAGAGTTGGGCATTGCCTTTTAGGATAATGTGCCCGCCACGGCCCCCATCGCCCCCGTCAGGACCACCTTTAGGAACGTGCTTTTCGCGCCGAAAGTGAACCGAACCTGCACCGCCTGCTCCCGAACGGCAGTTTATTTTAACGTAGTCAATGAAGTTTGATGAAGCCATACGAGTTGCTTTCCTGAACTTAAGACCGATCAGGTTAGCGGGGTCACGCTGTTTTTGCAACAGCTGTTTCAATATTCTGGCAGATCAGTTCAAAAATTTCGCTGATCTCACCAATGCCATCAACGGCTATGTATTTCTGTTGCTGGTTATAGTAATCGGCTACGGGCGCGGTTTCGCTGTTGTATACGCTAACGCGTCGGCGGGCCGTTGTTTCGTCCCGATCGTCGGGTCTGCCTGAGGTTTCTCCCCGTTTCAGTAGTCGGCGAATCAGTTCGGCATCATCAACAACCAGCGCAATCATGGTGGTGATCTGCGTATTGTACTGAGCCAGTAGCCGATCGAGCGCCTGCGCCTGCGGCACTGTTCTCGGAAAACCGTCGAAAATAAAGCCGGCGGCATCCTGATTCTCCCGGAGTTTATAGTCGATCATGCCGATCACCACTTCGTCTGGTACCAACAGGCCCTGGTCCATCAACTGCTTAGCCCGCATGCCCAGCTCCGTACCGGCTGCAATCTGCGAGCGGAGAAGATCTCCTGTAGACAGATGTACTAAGTTGTATTTCTGAATTAACTTTTCACTTTGGGTACCTTTTCCGGCACCCGGTGGGCCAAACAGTACAAGGTTAAGCATACGGCCTTACGGGGTAGTGTCGTTCTGTAAAAAATTGCGCCCGCAAAGTTACGATAGCCCCTTAGAAAATAATAACCTACACGCTTCAGCGCCAAGGGTATTTATTTTCTGGATAAAGAAAAAGGCGCAGACAACTTGCCTGCGCCTTTTTCTTTATGTATGTAAGCGGACTACTTACTGGCCGAACTCTTCTTGGCTGGTGCTTTCGTAGCCGGTTTTGCACCCGGTCGGGTCGTTGGCGTCGGAGCTACCTTAGGTCCTTCCAGCGCCTTCTTCACGTCTGCATCATTCGGATTCAGCTCCAGTACCTTGTCGAAATATTCTTTCGCTTTGGCATCATCCTTCTTGGCTATGTTGAAGCCTGCCAGTGCCTTGTAGGCAGTGATCAGGTAACGCTTATAATCCGTTTTGTCCGTTGAATCAGGTGCGGTGGCCTGCTCAATGAACTTCTGGTAAATCGGCGTAGCTGCTTCGCCAGCCTTGATCGGATCGGTAGCGTTGGCGTAGTAAATCGACTGAGCGCGGTAGTAATAAGCCAGCGGATACTTCTTGCCGTCTGCTTCGATCTTCTGCGACATCTGCGCGAAGGCTGAATCGGCACGCAGGTAGTACGATTGCTTCACCTGCGGAATCGAAGCCGAATCGACCGGAGCGGCCAGGCTATCCCGACCTACACGCGGAGCATACTGGTAGTTAGCCAGACCCAGCCACAGGTAGTCATTGTTCTGCGGTTTTTTGTCGTTCTGGATCGTTTTGGTGTAGTAGGCAGCCGCCTTGTCGTACCGCTTCATATCGTAGTATTTCTTAGCGATATCGCGATACAGGTTCTCGGTCGTATCCTGCGTAGCTGCTTTTTCCAGGTTCACAATGCTCAGCGAGTCTGCTTCCGGGGTGTTCAACAAGCCGTACGAACGGCCCAGATACTTGTAATCGTCATAGATTACCTTGTTGGGAGCCGACGAGATAAACCGGTTCAGCGCGTCTACCGACTGCTGGGGCTGGTTCAGGCCATAGTAAGCCCAACCGTACATCCGGTCAGCGATCGGGTTGTTCACCTTACCTTTCAGCTGATCGAGGTAGGTGGTAGCCCCCTGATAATCCTGGGCCAGGAAGCGATAACGAGCTACGTCGAGCAGGCGCTCAGGGTCGTTCGTGCCGCTTTTCTGTACGTACAGCTCATAGTTCTGGGCTGCACTCTTATAGGCCCGTGAGTTAGCCAGCGCATCGGCGTAAGCCAGATAGGTCGGAGCAAACTCAGGATCATTCTGGATAGCCAGCTTAAAGTACTCCTGCGCTTTGGTATAGTTTTTACCACGCAGGTAAAGCCGACCAATTTTGTAATTAGCTTCAGCCAGGTTCGGGCTAACGGCCAGCGCGTTCTCGTATTTCGTGATGGCGTTACCACCGTCATTTTTCAGGAAATACGCGTCGCCCAGCAACATTTCGATCTCGGCGTTCTCATTCTTCTTGTCTTTCTCGTCAGCAATGGTCAGCAGACGCAGAGCCTCGGCCGGATCATTGGTTTCAGAAAGCGTATACATTTCACCAGCACGAATCAGAACATCCTGGTTCTTGCTTTTAGTTTGTGAAACAGCATTGTCGATCAGGGTTTTAGCCGTCGCACGGTCTTTCTTCGCCAGCGCAACCCCGGCCAGACCAACATTATTGAGCTGGTTTTTACCGTCGGCCGCTGCGCCTTTCTCGAAAGCAGCCTTTGCTTTATCAATCTGACCGGTACGCAGGTAGAAATAGCCGAGGTAGAACTGGTTGTCGGCCGTAGGGGCACTCGATGCCAGTTGGGTCAGCGTTTGCTCCGCTTTCGGGAAACGGTCAGCTTCTATGTCCTTTAGCGCTGTCTGAACATCCTGCGCTACCACCGGAGCAGTTAAGGACGCTCCTGCGAACAAGATGGTGAACAGCAGTTTTTTTGGGGTGTTCATCATGTATTTCAGGTTGGTAATGGGAAAAAGTACTTCGTGTTTAGTTAACATAAGGCAAAACTAAAAAATTGCACACAAACCGAAAAACTTAGACTTAGTTTGTCTATTTAGTTGAGTTGCCAAACAATAGACTGTTTTCCGAGCAAAAGGTTTGACTTACCGATTAAACGTCAAGAACAATAGCCTCAGAAGCCAGAAATCCACTTTTTAAGTAAGAGCCGATGTGCCGGTCAGCTGGCTTTCTACTGGCTCCATTTTCGAGAAACCTAGTATTCCAGCTGATGATAAAAAGGGTGATTTTCCACATCGACCCGCCAGAAGCCGATCCGTCAACCTACAACTTGGGGCCCCTGGGGCCATCCATCCTGAGGCTCTCCGACTATGACTTTTTCAGATTAATCTCGCGGTTATACGGGATCGTAGGCCAAAGTCCAAGTTTGTAAATGATCAGCGAACCGGCATCCCGCGCCACATAGTTTATCAGGCCTCCGCCCAAACCCGGATGGGCTTCCCGGCTAAGTACGTAAACCGGCCGACGGAGTGGGTAGCGCAACATACCAAGATCTTCCTGAAACGGCTGATAATAATCAGACCGCTGCGTAGGGTTGGGCTTGTCAGAGACTCCCACAACCCGCAGATCGCGCGACAATTCAGCCGTAAGGGGTTCGTCGCCATCGCTGATCCAGTTCACACCGATAAAACCGAGGGCCGACGGATTTTTACGAACAAAATCGATGACCTCCCGGTTCGATCGGGTCGTGAAGATGCGTAGTTTACTTACGTCGCTTATGTTGAATTTAGTCAGTATCGATGCCAGGTTACTGGAGTTGTTGTTGTCGAACACCAGCGTAATCGGGCTGGACTGGTTTCCGCCTTTCAGCTGCGACCAGTCTTTTATCTGACCCAGGAAAAGGCGCTGCAGTTCGTTCATAGTCATCAGGCTATCGGTATTGGCCCGGTTGATGATCAGCGCTACGCCGTCAGTGGCAATCTTGGTCGTACTGCCTTTGATCTTCAGTTGATTGAGTACGCCCCGCTCGTTTGGTTTTAGCGTCCGGGTGGTAAAAGCAATCCGGGCGCTGTCGCGGAGCATCATGTTGATGGCTTCCTGTTCTGGTCTGAAAACGATTTTGAAATGCGCGTCGGGGTAGATTCCGGCGTAGGCGGAGGTCAGCTGCGTAACCAGTGGGCGAAACGATTCGTCAGCCGCCACGGTAATGGTGCCCCGTGCCGGATTGTCGAGCTTGGTGGCTTCGTTCGTACAGCCGAACAGCATCGTCAGGAATCCGCCCAGCCAAAGAAGGTGCTTAATCATGTCCCTGAAAACGTTGATAGGCGCGATAGGCCCTGAAAATACCATAAATAAGCAATAGTGTGGCCATTCCGTACCGGAGAGGTCCCGGTTCAGGGAACACGCCAAAAGACTGAGAGGAGGCTATCAGTGCGATGCCTCCTCCCATGTATGCCAGCGAAGCCAGCACTGCGATGTACAGTGTTAGCTGCGCCAGACCACGATTTCGTCCGCGCATGTTGGTTTATTCCAGCGTGAAGTTGATCGGTAGGTTATACTTTACCCGAACCGGACGGCCCGACTGTTTACCGGGACGCCATTTCGGCATGCTTTTTACCACGCGGGTTGCTTCTTCGTCGGTGCCGAAGCCCAGTCCTTTCAGAACCTGAACATCCTGGATACTACCGTCGGTATTAACAACGAAGCTTACAAATACCCGGCCCGATACGTTTGCACGCTGAGCCGCAGCCGGATAACGCAGGTTTTTCTGCAGGAACTGACCAAGTGCGGCCATACCACCCTGGAATTCGGGCTGCTGTTCAACCACCGTAAAGATTTCTTCTTCTTTGGGAGCTGCTTCAACGGCTACCTCTACCTTGGTTGGGCCGGCACTCGCTTCGGGGGCAGCAATTACCTCTTCAGCGTTAGGGTCACCTTCCTGGGTTTTTTCGGCAGCGACGGCTTCTTTCAGCTCTTCAACGGCCGGCGGTGGTGTTTCTTCGGGTACTTCCTCGTCGGGCTTAACTTCCGGCGGAAGGAATTTAACCGTATTCACCTTCGGTACTTCTACCGGCGGTGGTGGCGGTGGCGGTGGTTCGTTGGGGTCAATTGGCGGGGGGGGGAGCTTCATAAGGTCCACCTCAACCATTGCCTGTTCTTCAACTTCCGGAGTCAGGGCTGTAATGATCGTTGGGGCCAGTACGCCAAGCGTAAACAGCACACCACCGATGATTAACGCACGGGTAACGGTCTTTGGATACGCTTTCCGCAGATCGTACGCACCATACGCCTGGTTCCGGTTGGCAAACACTATATCATCCAGTGTTGCGTTTTTGGGAGTTTCTGCCATGGTGTTATGCGTCTATTTTAACTTTGTCTTTGAGAAGGGTTTTCTCATCCGCGGTCAACTGGTCAACCAGCGCGTACCGTTTGGTTTTCGTAATGGCCATCTCATCCAGCACGTCGACCATGTTCTTGTAGGTCGACTCTTTGGTTGGCTTGATAACCACGACAAATTTGTCACTGCCTACTTTGCGGGCGTTTTCCTGAATGGCCTGCCGGAATTCATACCCGTAGCCAACCGTCTTCAGCTCTGGGTCTTCGTTAGCCGCCTTACCGAAAATGTAATGCGCCTTGTTGTCTTTACCCAGGAAAACGGTCATTACGTTAGAGGCCTTGATAGGCTCCGTTTCCTCTTGTTTGGTTTTATCTGGCACGTTGAGCGTCATCGAAGATGGCTTGCTCAGGGTGGTAGCCAGGATGAAGAATGTGATCAGCAGGAAGCCCAGGTCAACCATCGGCGTCATATCAACGCGGGTCGACTGTTTCTTGGACCGTACCTTACCACCATCATGTCCACCACCACCGCCAGTGTTAATTTCTGCCATGGCTTGTTTGGTTTTCGGTTTACAGCTTACGGCCCTGGCTACCGATGTGCCAGGTACCGTAAGCTGTAGACGTTGTTAGTCTGCCTTCCAACCAGCCGGGGGCGCTTCCGTGCCCGTGATCAGGTTGAATTTGTTGATATTCTGCGCCTGGAGCGTAGCCAACACGTTCTTGAACTCCGGAAACTTGGCGAGGTTATCCCCCTTCAGAGCGATCCGCAGGTCGTTATTGGCCTTTCTTGAGTTGAACACCCAATCTTTCAGTTCATTGTTCGCACCGGCACCGGTCGAATCGGTCGGAATACCTGGCTGCTTGATCTTCCCCTGCTGTTCTTTCGACAGGTTCAGATACTGCTTCAACTGCGCGATGGGCATACCGAAGTTTGACATCAGAGCAAACTCTTTTTTCTCGTTTGGCGAGAAGGTAATGCCTTTTGCTGCCGCGACATTTTCCAGCATTTCCATGCGTTCCTGCTGGTTGTCGATACCGAAATAAACCTTGCCGTCTTTACCCAGGCCGATGGTCATGATATTCTTATCAGGGACTTTGATCCCGGAGATCGACGAAGGGGTTTCAATGCTGGCGGCATCCTGGGCCCGGAACTGGGCCGTCAGAATAAAGAACGTCAGCAACAGGAACGCCACATCAGTCATCGCCGTCATGTCCACCGAAGAACTAGCACGTTTGATTTTAACTGCTGGCATATTTTAATCTGTTTCTGCGAATCTGCTGGGCAGACTGGCTAATGAAAACGTCACCTAAGCGCGTATGGCCTAGTAGTGAGCTGCGAAATTCTGTTGGATGCTCAGACCGATTTCGTCGATGTTGTACGTCAGTACGTCGATCCGGCTGGTGAAGTACGAGTACATGATCGTAGCGATAGCAGCCGTACCGATACCCAGAGCCGTGTTTACAAGGGCCTCCGAGATACCCGTCGACAGAGCAGCCGTATCAGGCTGGCCAGTAGCACCCATAGCTGCGAAAGCCCGGATCATACCAAGTACCGTACCGAGCAGGGCGATCAGCGTCGAAACCGAAGCCAGCGTAGCAATGATCGTCAGGTTCTTCTCGAGCATTGGCAGTTCAAGCGTCGTCGCTTCTTCTACTTCTTTCTGCAGCGCAACCAGTTTCTGTTCTTTGTTCAGTTCGGTGTCGGTCGACAGCTGCTGGTATTTCAGCAGGGCGGTCTTTACTACGTTACCGATCGAACCTTTCTGACGATCGCACTCGGCAATAGCGCCCGATACGTCGTTGCGGTCGAGTTGGCTCTTCACCTTCCGAACGAAGTCATCAATCGAACCTGAGCCATTGGCGCGGCCGATGGTAATGAAGCGCTCAATCGAGAACACCAACACCGTCAGGAAACATGTGAACAGGATCGGCACGATAAAACCGCCCTTGTACACAGTCCCGAAGTAATCGCCTGGGAGCGGCTCTTTCGTATTGTCGCCTTCCTGGAAGTGGCTACCATCGCCGAAGACAAACATGTACGTCAGGATACCGATCAACAGCAGAACCGGAATCACGAGTGCTGGATTCAGACCGCCCGACTTCTTCTTAGGTGCAGCTGCTTTGGCTGGTGCTGGAGAGGGTGTTTGTGTTTTCATTGGAACTGGACTGTAGGGTTAAAATTAAAAGTTGGTTTGCCCGGTAAAAAAAGTGAAAATTTTAGATTGTTTGGGTTTTGTCAGTCAAAAATTTGACCGCAAGCGATCGAAACCTCCACAAAACTATAGTTTTTCCGATGAATACAACGCATCCCTATTATCCAAAATTTTCATTCTAATGGCAATCCATCAACAAATACTTGGATATATTCGACTGACTACAAATGCTCCTGAATGACCCTCTCCTGCGGTAAAGCCTTGTTTTTCAACCGTCCGAAGTACAATTGTATGGCTATGAGTGAGCTACATTCAACGGGTTTGGGCGGGGCTCTCTTCATAAAATAATTGTTAAGGTTGATGCTCCCTACTCGTTTGTCCAGCCAGAGCTATGCCTTTTAGATGCGTACCAGTATCAGAATCCACACGATGTACCCTATATTTTTTCGCAGAAGCGTTGCCTGTAATGGGCATAATGGCCCAGGGGCAGGTTTGCGACTGTAAAACCTGGATATTCTCTCCGGCTCAGATGACGAATTGCAAACGGCGCAGTCTAACAACTTTAACCCTACTTTAACCCGAACTAAACGTCATCTTAATCCGGTAACGAGATGTTTGTATCGTCAAAAGAAACAGGAGTTTCACTCCCTCCATCATTCCCAAACCATTCACTGGAAACGACCATGAGCAGCTACCGTACCACCACCATTACTGTTTTTATTGTTTTTGCCGGCTTGATGGGTTTAGTATTACTGCCGGGGCTATCTATGCCGTTGATTGGTAAACTGGTGGCCGTATTTCTGTCGGTTGTGCTGGTCGCTCATGCCGCGTTGTCGTTGTGGCAGGGAACCAATCTGGCTACCGACCTGATCGATTACGAACCGGTGCAGGCAGGACGTACAGAATAGGCTTGGTCAAGTTTCTATAGATTGTGAGAGAGGCACCTACGGGTGCCTTTTTTGTTGGCCTGACAGGTCGTAGTAACCGAGGCCACCCAGACAAATCCCTGCGGTATGGATACAAAAAAAGCCAATCGGATCGATTGGCTTTTCAACTAAGTCGGGATGGCGGGATTCGAACCCACGACCTCTTGCACCCCATGCAAGCACGCTACCAGGCTGCGCCACATCCCGAATGAGGTCTGCAAAGGTAATTAATAAAGCCAAATGCGCAATGGATATTGAGCGATACTCATCAATATCCATTGCGCATTTGGCTTTGGTCAGCCTCTACTCATTCCGGCCGGTACCCTGTACGGCGGGCGGGGGCGTAGTGCGCCGTTGCTGCTGCATGGGGTTCGGGGGGGCTCCACCACCCCGTTGCTGCTGCTTAAACAGCTGAAAGCGGGTCGGTTGCGACGAACGCGGAAACGAGTTGTTCTCGGTGTCGATGTCGGCGATTTCCTGATAGGGGTCCAGCGTCCACTGGGTTACTTTCTTGCTGGTGGCAACGACTTTCCGGATTTGAACGTCGTTGAAGCGCCAGATTTCGGCCGGGAAGCGGGCCACCGAGTCGGTGCCATCTTCAAACTGCATCCGTACAATGACAGGCATCGGTACGCCCCCCTTGTTCTTCAGCGAGAGGGTGTAGAAGTTAGTCTTCGTGTTTGTTTCCAGCGTTTTGCGCTCTTCTTCGCTCAGCGTAGCCAGGTAATCCTGATACTTCTTCTTATCGGCGTCGGTAACGGCGTAAGGATCGTAGGCGTTGTAGAAGTCCTTCATGGTGCTGTCCTGAGCCACCACGCTTTTGTCTTTGGTAGCCGCATCGCGCTGTTTGCTGATGGTATTGGCCCGGCGCTGGGCGGCTTCACGAGCGGCTGCTTTGGCCACAACCGGATCCTGGTTGTCGACCTGGAACCAGTCTACCTCTACCAAATCCTGATCAACGGGCTCAACGCCGTAGAACCAGCCTTTCCAGAACCAGTCGAGGTCAACGCCCGAGGCATCTTCCAGCGTCCGGAAGAAGTCGGCTGGCTCGGGGCTCTTGAAGGCCCACCGGCGCGCGTATTCCTTAAAGGCGTAGTCGAAGAGTTCGCGGCCCATGACCGTTTCGCGCAGGATGTTGAGCGCCGTGGCGGGCTTGGCATAGGCGTTGGGACCGAGGCTGATAACGTTGTCGGAGCTGGTCATGATGGGCGACAGTACCGACTTGTCAGACTTCATGTAGTCGACAATCTGTTGCGGCTCACCCCGGCTTGTCGGGAAGTTATAATCCCATTCTTTTTCGGCCAGATACTGACAGAACGTGTTCAGCCCTTCGTCCATCCAGGTCCACTGGCGCTCGTCGGAGTTGACGATCATGGGGAAGAAGTTGTGCCCTACTTCGTGGATAATTACGCCGATCATACCGGCTTTGGTGCGCTCGGAGTACGTGCCATCGGGCTCGGGCCGACCGCCGTTGAACGAGATCATGGGGTATTCCATGCCGCCACCTGCCGTAGCATGACACGAGATTGCCACCGGATACGGGTACTTGATGGTACGATTGCCGTACGATTTGAGCGTGTGTTCTACGACGCGGGTCGAGTACTGGCCCCAGAGCGGGTTGCCTTCTTTCGAATAGAACGACATGCTCCAGATCTTACGACCGTCGCCGTATACGTCGGTTTGCATGGCGTCCCAGATGAATTTACGGCTGCTGGCGAACGCAAAATCACGTACGTTGTCGGCTTTGTAAATCCAGGTCTTCTTCGCTTTTACGTCGGTTGGCTTGGCTTTTTCGGCGGCTTCGGCTTCGGCCTGGGTTACGATGACGACCGGCGTTTTTGAGTTCGCGGCCTGAGCCATGCGTTTTTGCTGAGCCGCCGTGAGCACCTGCTTGTAGTTCTGACATTCGCCGGTAGAACCGACGATGTGGTCGGCAGGGGCAGTGATGGCCACTTTGTAGTTGCCGAAAATGAGGGTAAACTCACCCTGCCCCAGAAACTGCTTGTTCTGCCAGCCATTTACGTCGCTATAGGCGCACAAACGCGGAAACCAGTGGGCAATGAAGTAGTTGGAGTTACCGTCTTTCGGGAAAAACTCGTAGCCACTGCGGCCGTAGTACTCCGTAATGAAGTAGTTCCAGTCAATGTTGAATGAGTAACTGGTGCCTGGCTTGAGGGGGGCCGGCAGGTCGATACGCATCATAGTCTGGTTGATGGTGTACTTCAGGGGCGTGCGCGATTTGGCATCGGTAACGGCCGTGATCTTGTAGCCGTACTTGTCGGTAGCCTGGGTGTTGCTCCGCTCACGAACCGAGGTCAGGTTCTGCAACTGGGCGAAACTCATGCCGTTTTCGCTCACGCCACCGGTGCGGGTTACGCTGCCGGTCGAGCCTTTGGCAAACAGGTTCTGGTCGAGCTGGAGCCAGATGTAAGGCAGTACGTCGGTCGAGTTGTTGTGGTAGGTGACCGTTTCAGAACCGATGATCTTCTGGTTGGCATCGTCGAGTTCGACCTTGATGTCGTAGTCGGCGCGGTTCTGGAAGTAATCTTTGCCGGGAGCGCCCGCGGCCGTACGGAAGGTGTTGGGCGTTGGGAGCATGGGCCCGAGCTGCTCAAAACGCGAGTTGGCGTTCTGCGTTGGAGCGGGTTGCTGCGCCAGTACGGTTGCCGACCAGAGGGCCAGGCAGGAAAGAAGGATTTTTCTCATAGTTTGCTGCAGGTTGTTTGGTTCTAGTTTCGACCGCTTCCCTGAACGGCAGGACGCGGGGGTGTCGACTGGCTTTGGCGTTGCTGCTGCATGGGGTTCGGCGCGGTTGCTCCGCCCCCCCGCTGCTGCTTGAACAGCTGGAAACGGCTTGGCTCGGCCAGGGCCGGGAAGCTGTTGTCGTCGGTATTGATATCCGCAATTTCCCGGTAGGGGTCAAGCGTCCATTGGGTCACTTTCTTGCTGGTGGTAATGACTTTCCGAATCTGAACATCGTTGAAGCGCCAGATTTCGGCCGGGAAGCGGGCTACCGAGTCAGTGCCGTCTTCGAACTGCATCCGTACGATCACGGGCATGGGTATCCCGCCTTTGTTTTTCAGCGACAAGGTATAGAAGTTGGTGCCCGCTTCGGCCAGTTTCCGCTCGTCGGGGGTGAGGGTGGCCAGGTAGTCCTGATACTTCTTCTTGTCTTCGTCGGTAACGGCGTAGGGGTCGTAGGAGTTGTAGAAGTCCTTCATGGTGCTGTCCTGAGCCACCACGCTCTGATCTTTGGTAGCCGCATCGCGCTGTTTGCTGATGGTATTAGCCCGGCGCTGGGCAGCCGCCCGTGCTTCGGCCTTCGTTACTTCGGGGTTCTGGCTGGCGGGTTGAAACCAGTCTACCTTTACCAGCGACTGATCGACGGGCTGAACACCGTAGAACCAGCCTTTCCAGAACCAGTCGAGGTCAACACCCGAGGCATCTTCCATGGTCCGGAAAAAATCGGCGGGCGTGGGCGACTTGAACATCCACCGGCGGGAATATTCCTTGAAGGCGTAATCGAAGAGTTCGCGGCCCATCACCGTCTCGCGCAGGATGTTGAGCGCCGTGGCAGGTTTGCTGTAGGCGTTGGGACCAAAGGTGTTGGGCAGAATATTGTCGGAACTGCTCATGATGGGCACCTGCTGCGTAGAGTCGAGCTGCATGTAGGGGACAATGTACTGCGGTTCGATACCCCGGGCCGGAAAATCGGGATCCCACTCCAGGCAGGCCAGCCCTTCGAGGAAGCTGTTCAGGCCTTCGTCCATCCAGGACCACTGGCGCTCGTCGGAGTTGACGATCATGGGGAAGAAGTTGTGCCCTACTTCGTGGATCACCACCGAAATCAGGAAGTTCTTGGTTCCCTGCGAATAGGTACCATCGGCCAGCGGACGGGCGCCGTTGAACGAGATCATGGGGTACTCCATACCGCCAATGGGGCCGTGTACGGAGTAGGCTACGGGATAGGGATAGTCGAACGTACGGCGCGAGTAGGAACGCAGGGTATGCGCCACCAGCCGGGTCGAGTACTGGCCCCAGAGCGGATTGGCTTCTTTGGGGTAGAGCGACATGGCCCATACGCGCTTGCCACCTACGTTGGGCTGGAGGGCGTCCCAGATAAACTTACGGCTGGTTGCGAAGGCGAAATCGCGTACGTTATTGGCTTTGTAGATCCAGGTTTTCTTGCCGGTCGGCTTGGCTTTTTCGGCGGCTTCGGCTTCGGCCGGGGTTACGATCTGTACCGGATTTTCGCCGGGTTTGTCACCTTTGGCTTTGGCGCTGTTCCAGCGGGTCAGCTGCGCAGCGGTCAGCACCTGCGACGGGTTCTGAAGTTCACCGCTGGCGCCTACTACGTGGTCGTTCGGAACGGTGATGGCCACTTTGTAATTGCCGAAGATAAGGGTAAACTCACCCTGCCCCAGAAACTGTTTGTTCTGCCAGCCATTTGCATCGTCATAGGCGCAAAGCCGCGGAAACCACTGCGCTATCTCGTATACGTAGTTGCCGTCTTTCGGGAAGAACTCGTAGCCCGAACGAGCCCCAACGGATTTGGCGTCGACGATATTAAAATTCCAGTCGATCGCAAACGAAACCGACTTGCCGGGCGCCAGGGGCGTGGGCAGGTCGATGCGCATCATGGTCTGGTTAATCGTGTACTTCAGCGCTTTACCAGCCGCATCGCGTACCGATGTGATTGTATAGCCGTACTCCTTGTTCCGCAGCGCAGCGCTGGGGTCCAGCTGGCCGGGCGACGCGCCCCGTTCGGCGTTGATGCTGTTGGTTTCGGTGGTATTGCCGTCGGCATCGGGCTTAAAGAGGTTCTGGTCGAGCTGGAGCCAGAGGTAGCGAAGGGCGTCGGATGAGTTGTTCTGGTATGTGATGTTCTCCGAAGCCGTTATCCGTTGTTTGGTATCGTCGAGTTCGGCTTTGATGTCATAGTCGGCGCGGTTCTGGAAATAGTCTTTGCCGGGAGCGCCTGAAGCGGTACGGAAGGTATTGGGGGTGGGCAGCATAGGCCCGAGTTGCTCAAAACGGGTGTTGGCCTTCTGAGTTGGCGCTGATGGCGCCTGTGCCTGCGCCGTTGTGAATCCGATGGAAACACCGATCGCCAGCAAAATTATCTTTTGCATGAAGTGAGTTTGTCAGAATTTGGATTAGGAGAGTAAAATTATAGAAAAAGCGTAATATGCCCATTGCGCTTTTTCTATATAGCCGCATATAATCATCGGGTTCATGAACCGCGTAGCTACTTGCCCGCTACTAACTCATTGTTCAGAATCAGGGAAATAGCCATGCCGGCCACGATTCCTGAAACGACCAGTACCCACCGGAGCCGGCTCCGCCGAAGGATATCCAGCACCACGAAGGCAATGGCCAGAACCAGCGTTACAATGAGCAGCTGCCCCAGCTCCAGCCCGATGTTAAACGCCAGCAGCGGCTGAACAATGCTGACTTCGCGGCCGAGCAGGCTGCGCAGGTAGTTGGAGAAGCCCATGCCGTGGATCAGCCCGAAGACCAGAGCCAGGCCGTACCGCCAGTAGCGATTGGGCGACGGGGTGGTGGATTGCAGCCGGGAGCGGGGTTCCTGATAAAACAGGTTGGTTATGGCCGTGATCAGGATCGTAACCGGAATCAGCAGCTCGATGAGCGCCGTGCTGTAGTCGATCAGTTGTAAGGTAGCCAGGGCCAGCGTGATGGAGTGACCAATGGTAAAGGCAGTGACCAGCACCAGTACCTGCCGCCATTGCTGGAGGGTATAGACCGTACAGAGCGCTATCACGAACAGAATATGGTCGTAACCACCGGGATCGGTGATGTGGTCGAAACCCAGGCGCAGGTAGATGAAAAACTCGTCCATACTTACTTAAACCACTCGGCGTACATGACGTAATTATTGGCGGTGCGATCAAAAATCTCGGCCTGTTCCGGAGAAACCGCTTTCAGGAAACGGGCTGGGTTGCCGGCATAAATGGAGCCGGGCGGAACGACCGTATGCTGGGTGACGATGGCGCCAGCCGCAATGATGCTGCCTGTTCCGACCACCGCGCCGTCCATGACGATAGCCCCCATGCCGATCAGCACCCGATCTTCGATCGTGCAGCCGTGTACAACGGCATTATGGGCAATACTGACCGAGTTACCAATGGTCGTGGCGTATTTCTGGTAGGTGCAGTGAATAACGGCTCCGTCCTGAATATTGGTCCGGTTGCCGATGCGGATGCGGTTGACATCGCCCCGCACAACGGCGTTGAACCAGACCGTACAGTCATCTCCCATAGTTACGTCACCAACCAGGGTGGCGTTGTCGGCAAACCAGCAGTTATTGCCGACCTGCGGCTCTATGCCGCGTACAGGTTTAATCAAAGCCATGCGGCAAAGGTAGTTCCTGTAATGAAAAAAGCCGACTCCTGCGAGCCGGCTTCTTCCGGAGTTGTTTCTGGCTGATTACTTCTTCATCTTATCGACCAGTTTTTCGAGCGCTTCTTCAACGTCGTCGACGGAGCGGTTCACTTCGCGTTTTACTTTCTTGAAGTCATCTTCACCCGCCCGCTGCACTTTATAGTACGAATCGGTCAGTTGACGACGCTTGTCTTCAAGGTCTTTAACACGGTCTTCGCGCTCCTTGCGGGCTTTCTTGCTTTCACCTTTTACTTCTTCTTTGGCTTCGTCGAGCTGGTCGTCCAGTTTGTCCATCTGCTCGTCGATGCGGTCGGCCAGGTCGCGCCGGTCGCGTTCAAAATCGCTGTCGTTGTCGCGGTTTCGACGGCTGTTCCGGTCGTTATCCCGGTCTGACCGATCGTCCATCCGGTCGCGGTCATTCCGGTCGTCCCGGCGGTTGTTGGTCCGGCTGTCGTCGCGATCGCCGGCCTCGTTGCGGTCGTTACGGCTGTTGAAGATACCGGCTATGCCACTTCTGTTATCCCGATCGTCGCGACTATCGCGGTCGTCGTTCCGGCGGTTATCCTGGTCGTCGTTCCGGCGATCTTCCCGGCGGTTGTCGCGGTCATCGTTTCGGCTGCTGTCACGATCGTCGTTTCGGTCATCCCGTCGGCTGTAACGATCGTTGTCGCGGTCGTCGCGACGGTTATCCCGGTCATCGTAGCGGTCGCGACTGCGCTGGTCGTCGTAGCGGTCGTCTGAACGGCGGTCGCTGTACTGATCCCGGTTCCGGTCGTCATACCGGCTGCGATCGCGGTCGCTGTACGAATCCCGGTCATCACGCGAGCGATAGCTGTCGTAATCTGAACGGCTGCTGTAGCGGTCGCGGTCGTCCCGGTCGCTGTAGCGGCTGTCGTTGCGATCGTCGTACCGGCTGTACCGGTCATCGTCGCGGTCGTCATACTGACTGTCGCGGTCGTCCCGATCATCTGAGGAATAGCGGTTATTATACGAACTGCCCCCCGACATACGGCTCGGGCGGTCGTAGTCACTGTCAGCATCGCGGTACCGGTTGTTGTACGAGCGGCTGTTGCGGAAGTCGTTCTGGCTCAGCCGCTCGTCGTTCCGGTTGTTCCGGTTGCGGCTAAAGATACCTTCGCCCCGCTCGCTGTCGCGATCATTGTCGCGGTCGCGGCTGGAACGGTTGCGGTCGTTATACGAGGTTTGCCGATCGTTGCGATCGTCCTCATCCCGACGGTAGTCGGCGGTTCGGCCGCGGGCGTTGCGGTCATTGCGTACCATTTCCTGCCGGCTGGCGTTCGAGTCGCCATAGAGCCACCCTTCTACGGTGGCGCAGGAAGATAAACCTACGGTAGCAGCCAGCAGGGAGGCAACTACCCATGTCCTTCGTTTCATATCGTTGCGTTGAGTTTTGTTGGTAAGATCAGTCTGCACAGGTCAAAAAACATACCAACCCGCTTGCAGACCTATAAACCCTGACACATACGTAAATGTTAGGATTTTTCTCTACGGTAACCGTAGAGTATAGTCCCGTGGCATCACACGTACCCGGGGGATGCCGGTTGTGTTCGGTAGCCCCCGGATCAGGATACAAACAAGGGTTCCGTCAACTGGAAAGCGCTTACCTGATTGTTATTGTACCCGCCCCGTTATAGCTCCGATACTCGTGGTTATACATGGCATCTGCCGAAACCGGACCCACCACAAACCGACCTTTCGACACGGCGCGGGCGAGGTAGTAGAAAACCTGTTCGGTACCGGTTGCTTTTGTGTAAAAGTTGATGCGGTCGTCGCGCAGGTCGAAATGCTGCGGGGTGCTGGCTCCTTTGACCCAGCTCAGATCGCGCTGTTCGGTCAAACGCGGGTTTTCTACCTCCAGCCCGGCCGGCAGCAGGTCGGTCACAACTACATTGTCGACGGCCAGCCCGCTGGTACTCGCTACCGATACCCGCACAACAACCAGATCGTTCTGCCGGGCTTCGCTGATGGGGGCGCCGTCGCGGTTCAGATAGGTCCGCCGAACCCGCAGGCCGTTATCTTCTTCGGTTACCTGCCCCGAGGCCGGTACGCCTTCGCTGGCCGCGAAGTAGTATACGTTGCCGGTACCTTTGGCGTTCAGGCTGATCGGCTGACCAACCGGTACCCGTTTGAGGTTCAGGTAGTCGGCAGCCAACGTGCCCAGCGAGTTACCCCCTGCCGATACGGTAGCCGTGGCGGTACTGCCCGCGTTCTGCCGGGCCAGCTTGCCGAGCGCCAGAAAAGCAAAGGCCGCTTCCTGAGTATTCAGATACTGACTCTGGCGGAGGGCCGTTGTCAGCTGCCGGGCCAGGGCCGGAATCTGAAGGTTATCCCGATCCGTAGCTACGAGGGCATCGAGCGACAGGGCCAGATTGCGCAGGGGTGATGCGTAACTGCCACCGGTTTCGCGGCCGGTCATGGTATCCGTATAGCGTTTGGGCAACAGAGCCGCAGCCGATCGGGTGTCGCCGGTACGAACGAAGGCCGAAGCCAGCAGGTAACGGCTGTCGGTGGTAAGGGCAGCTGCATTCTGTTTATGGTAGTTCATGGCCGACCGGTTGGGCTTGCCAGCCAGCGCCAGTACGTACAGGCTGTACAAACTGGTTCGGCTGGTCACCGACCGAACCGTCCGGCCGCCGGTTTCATCGTAGGCTACCTGCTCTTCTTTGGCCGGCTGGTTGGCCAGGTTGGTGAGGTAGTCGATCGCTTTACTGGTCACTGCCGGCGAAACTTCGTAACCCGCCTGACTTGCTTCGACCAGAAAATGCAGCGCGTAGGCCGTAGCCCAGGCGTCTACGCTGGTGCCTTCCATCCCGGGCCACATCGAAAACCCACCGCTGGCGGCCTGTAAACTCCCAATCTTCTGGATGGCCTGCTGCACGTTGGTGGCCGGGTTCAGGTCGCTGTCGCCGGTGCGGACAAAATAGGTGTTGGTTGCCACCTGCCTGGTCAGGTCAGCGAAGTAAAGCTGCGGAAACGCTTTTGAAATGGTTTGCTCCAGACAACCGTGTGGGTAGCCTAGCAGGAACGATAGCTCACGGCCGTACTGCGCCACCGGCGATCGGCTGAGGGTCAGGCTGGCCCGGGCGGTACCGGGCAGAAAACCATTGCCTGCTAGGTTGATGGTGGCTGATTTCCCGGCCGCTACGGCACCCGAAGCAGTAGTTTTTTGCAGAGAAGCGCCCGGCCGCACGGTGATGTCGGTTTTCTCGGTAAAGGTTTCTCCGCGCAACGACGCCCCCACACCCGTAACGGTAATCGTTACGGCTCCGGCACCTATGGCTTGTTTGGCCGCGATTCCGAACGTCAGCCGGCTCTCGCGACCCGGCGCAATGGTTAGTTTTCGGGTGGTGAGGCTGTCGGCTGAGAGTGGGCCGCTCAGGCCGAGCCGGGCCGTTACGACGGCGGCCTGCGTGGTCGTGTTGCTGAGGTTGACCGACAGGTCGAGCTGATCGCCGGGGGTCAGAAAGCGCGGTAAGCCGGTGCTGATAACGATCGGGTCGGCCACTTTCATATTCGTGTTGGCCGAGCCAAAGGCGTTGTCTTTGTACGCTACGGCCATTACCCGCAGATCGCCCGAAAACTGGGGGACATCGACCGTAAACTCGGCTTCGCCGTCGAGGCCGGTTTCCAGAATGCCGCTCCAGAGCGCTACCAGCCTGACCCTGCCGTTGCTGAGCGGGTTGACCCGCCGTTCGAGATCGTAACCATCGCCCCCTACGCTCGATGCCGAGCGCAGCGATAGTTCAGGGTAGAGCAGGGCGTACAGGTCGTGGCTGCTGACTTCGAGGGCGCGTTTCTGGTAGAAGAACCCGTGCGGATCGGGGGTTTTGAAGTTTTTCAGCTGCAGGATGCCTTCGTCCACAACGGCGACCGTTACCTGTGCGTTGCGGGCTGTTTTGATGCGGATGGTCTGCTTCGTTTTGGAGCGCGACTGGGTAGCGGCCGTAATCGCAACAGGCAGCTGGGTGCTGTTGTCCGTTACGGGTATCGGCGCAAAACCGTGGGCTACGGTGAGCGGTAGGTTCGTGTTGTCCATGGCCCGGATCAGCGTGGCCGTTACGTACACATTCGGGAGGTGGTCGGCACCAACCGCGAAGCTCCACTCGGCCGACTTGTTGTTGGTCGTCAGCCACTGCTGCTCCATGACCCGGTTGCGCTCGATGGTTACCAGCAGCTTCCCGTCGAAGGGGGCTTTGAACAGAATTTTGGCTTTGTCGCCGGTCTGGTAGGCGGGTTTGTCGAGGGTCATCAGCACCTGCCCTTCCTGACTGACCTCAAACGACGAAGCCGAGGTGCTGCCGTAACCGTAGGCGTAGACCGGCGTGGCTGCGTACCCGCTGGCCGACGCACCCGGGCGCCGGACCCGGATTTCGTACTCGCCCGATACCGTTGGCACGTAGCGGAACGAGGCTTTGCCCCCTTTGAAGAGCAGGGTGTTGGTATAGACCGTTTTCTCGCGCTTTTTGGTCGTGTATTTGATCTGGTCGTTTTCCTGTTTTTCGATTACGGTCTGGTAGTCGAACCGAACGACCTCCACGCTGGCCGATGCCGACGGGCGCAGCGAACCGCTGGCATCGACCGCTACCAGTTCGGCGGCCAGGGGAGAGTTGGTCGTTACGTACGAGTCGGCCAGGCGTATGCCGAAGAGAACCGGCTGGGTCTGTACCTCGAAACGCCGAAGCCGGTTTACGGGTCGCCCGTTTTCGTCGAATACCGTTACGAAGAGCTTACCCTCCAGCAGGCCAATGTCCTGGTAGGTGGCCGGAATCTGGAAGCGTTCGGTGGCCTGCCCGTTGGCGTTGGTTTTGCCCTGCCGTACCTCTTTCGGAAAGGTGCCGGGCGCCCCCGCCTGCCCGCTGGGAATGGCAAACGAATAGTCCTCGAAGCCTTTGGGCGCGAAGGTTTTTCGTTTGAGCTGAAATTCCATTTCGTACGACCGGTCGCTGGCGGGCGGGCCAAACAGGTTCATAGCCGTGGCCGACAGGGTGATGGTCTGGCCCGATTGATACCTGGTGCGGTCGGTCAGCACGTCGACTTTGATGCGGTCGGGTACAAACTCTTCGACGCTGATGGGCTGGGCGGTCAGCAGTACGTTGTTGGCGTTCAGGATTTCGATGGTATAGCTGCCCGTAACGGCGGCCGGGTCGAGGGGGATGTCGGTCGACACCGCGCCCTGGGCATTGGTTGTTTTGCGGAACGCCCGTACCTCGCGGCCATTGGGCGCCAGCAGCCGGATCAGCACCGGAATCTCGCCCACGCTCTGCCACGCCAGCGACCGAACCAGGGTATTGATATGAATCGTTTCGCCGGGGCGGTAGATGTCGCGGTCGCCGTAGACGAAGGCGTCGAAACCCGAGGGGTTATCACGTTTGCCTTCTACTTCGAAGCGTGATGTTTCTACCTGGGCGTCGGGCAGGAAGAGGAAATTGAAGTCGCCCCCGTCGGTTGCTTTGCTGTCGGTTCGGGCGGTGATCATCCGGATCGTGAAGCCGGGGGCTTTCTCGTATACTTTCTCGAAGCGGGCAAAGCCGCTGCCGTCGGTGGTGAGTGTATAGACCGACTGGTTGTTGCTGCTGACGAGGGTTACTTCTACATTCTGCAGCGGTTCGGCCGTTCGGATGGAGTTGGCCCAGACCAGCACGTCGGTATCGGTCTGGTGAGCGACCAGGCCAATATCCGATACCGAAACCAGCTGCGTGCTTTGCAGATAGGCTTCGTCTTTGGAGCCGACCGATACCAGATAAACACCCTTGAAGTTGTTGTTCTGATCGGGCAGGGCAATGTTGAGCGCCGAAACGCCCCGCACCTTAGGCAGGTCTTCGGTGTCGACGGTTTTGCTGACCAGCACCTGGCTGAGGTCGTTTTCGTCATCGCCGTTGTAGCTGTAGCTGCCGGTTGGGCCCCAGGAGCCATCGCCTTTCTCGGCGTACTGTTCGTAGCGGTACGACCGGAAATAGTTGAGCAGGTTATTCTCGTACAGTTTGGCAATTTTGACCTGCACCTTCGGCACGTTGACGATGTTCAGCCCAACGTTTCGCGACCCTTTCGAGGATAAATACAGGGCTTTCTGACTGGCGAACGCAATGCTGGCGGGCATCTTCCCGAAAAACAGATCTTTGGTAACGGGCTCGCTGAGTCGGGTGCCCAGGGTACCGCGGATCTGATCGGTCAGCGTCAGTACATAGGTGTCGGTTTCGGTAAAATTACCCCGGATGATGAAGCCGTTCTCGGTCAGTTCGGCCGTTGTTTCGACCTGTGGCTGAATGGTGTAGTACTGGCTCAGCCCGCCCGAGCCCGCATCGGCCGGTTGCAGCTCCTGGGTGGTGATAACCCGAACAACCCCCGCTGGGCCGCCCGTTCGGCTGGCTTCGAAACGCGTCTGAACATCTACCACGTCAACGCTGGTCTGGGCAGGTAACGAGGCCGTTTCGTCAATAACATCCTTACTGACATAAGCCGTGTTGGCTACTTTCAGCCCCTTGTCGATTTTCAGTTGAAGCGGCTGCTCGTTCCGGACGGCGGGCGCGTTCATGAGGGTCATAACAACGCTGCTGCCGGCCTCGCTGGCGCTGAGCTGCGTCGGGAGGCCTTTGTCGTCGGTGCTGACGGTTACTTTACCGGCTACTTCGCCCGCACTGATGGGGTAGTTGAAGTTCAGCCGGGTACGGGCAACGGGCTGTCCGGTTTCGCGCGCTTTGGCCCACCAGGTTTCGGTGCTGGTCAGTTGCAGATAGGGCGTGTGAAAAGCGATTTCTTCGCTCGAAACCTTCATGTCCCTGTCGGTTGCCTGGTTCAGCAGTTGGTCGGTCAGTTCGGCCCGGTAGTCGGTGGCCGCATCGAAGGCGGTAGCGGGTGAGAAGATCAGTTCGTTGGGAGCCACCCACTTGAACTTACCCCGAACGGCCGGAATGAACCGTACGTACTGGGTCGAGTCCCATTCGTCGAGCGCGGCCGCGGGACCAACGTTTTTATTGAAGGTAAACGTCAGGTTCTGCGTCTGCTGTACTTCATCGTCGAAGTTGCGGCCCACTACGCTGACCTCGTTGAACGAAAGCCGGGCGCACTGGAAAAGAAGAAGACAGAAGAAAGGAACGGGGAGTAACCGACGGATTTTCATGGGGTCAGGACAGGAGTACGATAGGGAACGAAAAAACCCACTCTAACTACGCGGAGTGGGTACTGAATTCAAAGAAGTTGCCGCAGGTATTGAGTGATCGGCAACCAGAGATAGTCGCTATTTGGTGGCCGTAAACTGAACGTTGGCAATTTTCCAGGTCGATCCCTGCTTCACGCTCATGACCGAGAAAGAGACAGTATTCTCGAAGTTCTGCCCCTGAATGCTGCCTTTGGCTTTCCAGCTGCCGGTCGTTACGGCCGCGTCGCTGTTGTACTGGCGGGTCCGGGCGTTGGATAGCGTACCGGTTTCGATGATGACATACCCCCCGCCCACGCCCTGGGCCAGCAGATCGCCGTCTACCGTTGCGCCGTCGAAGCTGGTAATGGTAAAATCGGACGTCATGTATTTGCTGATGGTACCATCTTCGTCGAGCATGGCTTTGAAGAACGCGTTGGTCAGGGCTGTTGGGTCCTGCGAGGGGTCGGTAGGGGTGGTCTGGGCAAAGGCAGCGCTTGTCAGTAGCAGCGCCAGTAGAACGGATAAAAGGGGTTTCATAGGAGTATGTTGGCTTTTAAGGTGGAAAAGTGTGAAGAATTTGTGGAAACGCAAAATGAACAAATCCTCACTCGGCCCTGACCAGGATGCGCAGGTCGGTATGTCGGCCGCGGTCGTCGGCGCAGGAAATTTTCAGCGCACCCGGCCGGGGTTTGAAAAACACGGCTTCCTGCGGACTGGCTTTGCGGTACAGTTTATCATTCAGGTACCAGAAAACGGTTTCCACATCGTTGGGGGCCTGACAGCTTAGCTCGAGTTCGGCGGGCTGGCGGGGGTTGATATAATACTCACTGCCTTCGCTGGGGCTGGTAATCAGCGGACCACCCGACCCGAACACCCGCTCGCAGGCCGGATTGTGGGGTGGTATACGGGCCACCGGTATGCGCTGGGCCTGGTAGAAAGCCAGTACGTTCGGAGCCAGGTTGGGATACATCCGGCGAACGGCTCCGCTGTCGGGGCGGCAGTGGGCACAGTAGGCCAGCGTACCTGTCTGGTTGGTCCAGATGGGCTTGCGGTGCTGGCAATACCGGTGCCGCGACACCCCCATGAGGTAATAGTCGGTAATGGGGTTCAGGCAGGAGTCGCCGGGAATATCGCCGGTTTCGGGGCAGATCAGCCGCATGGCCAGCGTACGCGGTGGGCGTATCCAGCCGCTCGGGGCGTTGTAGTCCAGGGCGTTGAAGAGCTGAAACAGCAGCGGAGTGGCGGTGTTGGCCCCGCTCAGTTCAGCAACGCCCACCCCCGAGAAGTTACCGACCCACACGCCGATCGTATACCGCTGGTTGTAGCCGATACTCCAGGCGTCGCGCCGGCCGTAGCTGGTGCCGGTTTTCCAGGCAATCCGCGGCAGATGGTAGCTGTTGTCGAAGTTATTGGGCAGGTCGGGCCGGGTGATCTGGGTGAGCGTGTGGCCAATCAGGTAAGCTGCTTCGGCCGAGAGAATCCGCGATCCGGCCGTTTGCTGACCCGCAGCGGCCGGGGTGAGCCGCCCGTCGGTAACTACACCCCCGTTGGCGAAACCCGCATATAACCGGGTCATTTCATCGAGGGTAACGCCACAGCCGCCCAGAATCATCGACAGGCCAAGGTCGCGGGCCTGCTTCTTCACCGTCGAGAAGCCTGCTTTGCGCATGGTTGCTACCAGCGTCGATGTGCCGATGTCGTTCAGCAGCGCCACGGCCGGTATGTTGAGCGAATTGGCCAGCGCAAACTCGGCCGTAACGGGGCCGTTGAACCGCTGGTCGTAGTTGCTGGGGGCATACCCGCCAAAGTTGGTCGGCACGTCGGCCAGTTTGGTTTTGGGTGTGATCTGCCCCCCGTCGAAGGCCAGTCCGTACAGGAGCGGCTTGAGGGCGCTTCCCGGCGAACGTACTGCCCGCACCCCATCGACCTGCCCCCCGTCGAGGGTGTTGGCGAAGTCGGCCGAGCCGATGTAGGCTACCGTTTCGTGGGTTCGGTTGTCGAGTACCAGCACGGCCGCGTTATGAATATTCAGCGCCCGGATTCGGTTGGCGTAGTTCTGCACGAGCCGCTCCGCCGTGGCCTGGGCCGCCGGATGGAGGCTCGATCGAATGATAGGAACTTCCGGATACTCGGCCCGGAGCCGTCGCGCCAGATGCGGAGCCAGCTGGGGCGCGGCTCGCCGGTAGGCCGTAAGGGGTTCGGCCAGGGCGTCGGCAATGGTCGCGTCATCGTACAGACCCGCCGACCGGAAGCGGGCCAGCCAGCGGTTGCGCTCCTGCACGATCCGGGCGTTATTCTGACCGAGCCGCAAACTCGACGGGCGGTTCGGAATGATGGTCAGTGTAGTCAGTTCGGCCAGACTCAGCAGCGCGGGTGGCTTGCCGAAGTACAGCAGCGAGGCCGATTTGAGCCCTTCGATGTTGCCGCCGTAGGGAATCAGGTTCAGGTACAGTTGCAGAATCTCGTCTTTCGACAAACGAATTTCCAGCTGCACCGCCCTCAATAGCTCGATCAGCTTGCTGGCGTAGGTGCGCGGGCGGGGCTCGAGCAGCCGTACGGTCTGCATCGTGATGGTCGAAGCTCCGGAGGTGCGCCGGCCGTTGAGGAGGTTCCGCCCGGCCGCCCGCAGCAGGGATACCGGGTTGAACCCCGGGTGGTACCGGAAGTAAGTATCTTCCTTGAACAGGATGGCGTCGCGCAGGGCGGGCGTGATGTCGTTCAGCTCGGCGTACATACGCCACTTGTCATCGCGGCTCAGGAACGCGTGCAGAATCTGCCCGTCGCGGGCCGTAACCAGGGTGGCATACGGGACCGTAGTTCGGATCGGGAAGGCCAGGTCGAGCCCGGTAGCCAGCAGTCCGCCAGCCGCCACAACCCGAACCCAGGTGGGTTTGCCGATGCGTTTCAGCCAGGGGCTTGCTGTTTCCTGCACCCAACGGCGTAACTTAGGGCGTCGATCTGCTTCGTTAAGCCTTGACATATTCACGAAGAAAGATACCTAAACCCGGCTGTTCTGCCAATGACCATTCAATTTTTCGGTGCCGCCCGTACCGTGACGGGTAGCAAACATCTCATTACGACCGACCGTGGCGTGCAGATTCTGCTCGACTGCGGCTTGTTTCAGGGTATCAATACCGACGAGCTGAACCAGACCTTTGGCTTCGACCCGGCCCGCGTCGATTATATGGTCCTGTCGCACGCTCACATCGATCATACCGGCCTTATTCCCCGGCTCGTTAAGCAGGGGTTCCGGGGACCGATCTATACGACGGCCTCTACCATCGATCTCTGCAACGTGATGCTCATGGACAGCGCCCGCATTCAGGAGCGCGACCTGGACCGGGTCAACAAACGTCGGTCCCGGCGCGGTGAGCCCGAACTCGACGTCCTCTATGACGAGCAGGACGTTGAGCAGGCCCTCAGCCAGATGCAGCCGGTTCGGTACGGCCAGCCTTTTGCCATCGGCGATACCGTAACGGGCTTACTGACCGATGCGGCCCACCTGCTGGGCAGCGCGGCCGTAAGCCTGACCATCCGGGAGCAGGGCGCGGAAAAACGCCTGTTCTTCAGTGGCGACATTGGCCGTCCTGACGATAAAATCCTGCGTCGGCCCGATCCGTTTCCGCAGGCCGATTACATCCTCTGCGAATCGACCTACGGCGACCGGATTCACGAAGCTGAACCCGACATGAAAGCCCATCTGCTGCGTATTGTAGAGGATACCTGCGTAAAAAAACGGGGCAAACTTCTGATTCCGGCCTTCGCCGTTGACCGGACGCAGGAGTTGATTTACGCCCTCGACCAGCTATCGAGCGAAGGCCTGCTGCCGCGGCTGCCGGTCTACATCGATAGTCCCATGTCGGTAAAAGCAACCGAGGTCATGCGTGATCACGAAGACGATTTCAACCCCGAGATTCTGGCTTACATCAAGAAAGACGGCGATGCGTTTGAGTTTCCGAACCTGCATTACGTGTCGGACGTCAACGAATCCAAAGCCATCAACGACCAGCGGGAGCCGTGTATCATCATTGCACCCTCGGGCATGGCCGAAGCGGGGCGCATCAAACACCACATCAAAAATAACATTGAGAACCCGAACACGACCATTCTGCTGGTGGGGTACGCATCGCCCAGCAGCCTGGGTGGCGCGTTGAAACGGGGCGATGCTGAGGTAACGATCTTCGGCGAACGCTACCCCGTAAACGCGCGGGTTGAGGTGATGGACTCCTTTTCGGCCCATGGCGACTACCGGGAGATGCTCGACTTCCTGAGCTGCCAGGATCCGGCCCGGGTCAAAACCGTTTTTCTGGTCCATGGCGAGTATGACAAACAGCTGGTCTGGAAAGAAAAGCTCGAAGCCGCCGGATTTGCCGACGTGCAGATTCCCGACATGATGGATAAAGTCGATTTGTAAGACGCCGGGTAGACATAAAAAACCCCCGGCCTGGTGGCCGGGGGCTAAGAGCGGTCAGGAAAAAGAAAGAGTCGTCAGGTAAAGCGAACCCGGGCGAAGCAACGGTTCAGTACGGCGCGATAAACTTTGCCGAATTGGGCATAACACCAGCGTTTGAGCTGTTTTACTTCATCTGGAATCAGCATCTGAATGGCCTTCGCCAACTCTTTCTCGAACAGGGCTTTGTCAAAACTCACCTTCTGAAGGATAGTCTTGATGTACTCGAGCATGGAAAGCATACGTTTGAACGTTTTCTGGTTAGAGGAGCCGATGAATGAAAAAAGAGGTTTGTAGGTTCTTGGTACGCGTATCTAACTAAAAATGGAACGGCTTGTTCGCGAATTTGTTGCCCAAAAATAGCTATGTTCTTTGCAATATTCCGCAAATTTCTTGGATTATATTTTTGTTTACAAATAGTGTCGTTTGGGCAACAAATTGATAATGGAGCAGTTATAGAATTGGGCCAATCTAATTTTCCGATCGAACGGCCATTTGTCATTACGGTAAATATTCCCAACAGCGACACCCGGCCGGTACTGGCGTTTCCGGATATTGCGGGCTTTGTAAAAAAAGGAACCTCGGCCAGCGTAACCACGACCGAGGTGGGGGGTAAGTCCGTTACCAATCAGATCATTACCCAGAATTACCAGGCCCGTGCGCCCGGCCGCTATCGCCTGCCGCCGTTTGTGATTGTCATAAACGGTACGCCGGTTCGATCGGAGGGGGCGGAACTCGTGGTGTCGTCATCGCTCCAGACCCCGCCACCCGCGCCGGTAGTGCCTTCGGGCAACGCGGCTTTCCTCCAGCTCCAGACCAGCAAATCGGCGATCTACGCGGGCGAAGGGGTCGGCATGACACTGTCGTTTTTCGTAGCCGATAATTACCCCTACGAACTGAGCTTCACCGCGCTCGACAAGCAGCTCCAGACAATCGTCAAGCAGATCAGACCCGTTAACGCCTGGGAAGAGAACTGGAACATAACCGATCTGAAGCCCTCGCCCGTGCTGATAGCCGGAAAAAAATACCGGCAATATCAGTTGTACCGGGCCGAGTTTTTCCCGCTGGCCGTTCGGCCGCTGCGGATTCCGGCCGTTACCCTCCAGCTCACCCAGACCCGCCCGGCCACTACCCAGCCCGAGCCGGTTTCCTTTACCAGCCGACCCGTTACGGTAGCCGTGCGGGCGTTGCCGGTGCATCCGCTGCGGGGGCGCGTGCCGGTTGGTCTGTTTCGGCTCGAAGAAGAGCTGAGCCGACAGCGGGTTGGACTGGGGCAGAGCGTCCGCTATTCATTTGCCATAGCCGGTGAAGGCAACATAGCCACCCTGCCCAACCCGGTAACGACTGGTAACCCGACCGAGCTGGAGGTGTTTCCGCCCGAATCGCGGCACGTCATCAACCGGACCGGCGACCGGATTACGGGCCGAAAATCGTTCTCGTATTTTCTGGTACCCCACCGAAACGGGTCCGTTGCGCTGGCAAACCGATTTCAATGGATATATTTCGACCCGCAACGGGCCCGTTATGATACCCTGCGCTCCCGACTGCAGTTGCTGGTGGGCGGGCGGGCGTCGCTGAACACGACGGCCGATGCGGCTGCGGATACCCTCCCGGCTGATCAGCCGACGGATGCCAGCGGTGGGCGGTCGTTATACGCGGGCATCGATGCATTGGATAGTACAGAGCAACCCATTCAGGTCTCAGCGTTGATCAGGGCCATCGCCAACGTGTTGATTGTGCTGATGCTCCTGGGAATGATTTTTGTCTTTTTTAGAAAATGAGCAGTACCTACGGAACCCTATTTAAGATTTCTACTTTCGGCGAATCGCACGGACCCGCCATCGGCGTCGTTATCGACGGCTGCCCCGCTGGTTTGCCTTTCGACACCGATTTCATTCAGCACGAACTGGACCGGCGCAAACCCGGGCAGTCGCGCATCACGACCCAACGGCGCGAGGCCGATGAGTTCGAGGTGCTGTCGGGCGTGTTTGACGGACAGACGCAGGGAACGCCCATTGCGCTGATCATTCGCAATACCGACCAGCGGAGTAAAGACTACGGGCATATTGCCGAACAGTTCCGGCCGTCGCATGCCGACTACACCTACCAGACCAAATACGGCTCCCGCGATTATCGGGGGGGCGGTCGGTCGTCGGCCCGCGAAACGGCCGCCCGTGTAGCCGCCGGTGCGGTAGCCAAGCTGCTGCTCGCTCAGCAGGGCGTGCAGATCCAGGCGTACGTATCGCAGGTCGGTACGCTGAAACTCGATACGCCCTATCAGGAACTGACGCTGGCGCTGGCCGAAGAGAACGCGGTGCGCTGCCCCGATCCGGCGGTAGCGGAGCAGATGTTTCAGTACATCGACGAAACCCGGAAGCGGGGCGACTCGATCGGGGGCGTGGTCGACTGTGTGGTAACGGGCGTTCCGGCGGGCTGGGGCGAGCCGGTCTTCGACAAGCTCCATGCCGAACTGGGAAAAGCCATGCTCAGTATCAACGCCGTGAAAGGCTTTGAATACGGCAGCGGATTTGCCGGGGCCGCGCTATACGGTTCGCAGCATAACGACGAATTTTATACCGATGCCCAGGGCGCCGTACGGACCCGAACCAACCACTCGGGCGGGGTTCAGGGCGGAATCAGCAACGGCGAAGATATCTTCTTTAGGACGGCCTTCAAACCCGTTGCCACGATCATGCAGGACCAGGACAGCGTCGATGTACACGGTCAGCCGGTAACGGTATCCGGAAAAGGTCGGCATGATCCCTGCGTTGTGCCGCGGGCGGTTCCTATCGTTGAGTCGATGGCCGCGCTGGTACTGGCCGACATGATGCTCCGCAACAAAGCAGCCCGGGTGTAAAAAATCCGGGCGGGCGCGTTACTTTCTCCGGGAAAAAACGGCCTGCATCAGCACATAGCCCAGAAAGCCGAACCCGATGGCCTGCGCCGTAACGCCGATCGTGAGCAGGAGGCCGGTGGCTTCCCAGCCCGCGCTTTTGCCGTAGGCACCCAGTAACACCAGCAAAATGCCGACCAGCCAGAAGCCGGCGGCCAGTAGAATGAATTTATTGCGGATCGTGATCATGCGGCATCATAATTAGAGGTAAACGTAGCGTCATCCTACGACCTCATGTTAAAAATAATGGTTTTCCCGGTGCGGTTGTTTGGTTTGCTTGTTCTGTGTCTGGCTAATGTTGCGCTGGCCCAGCCAGTTCGTTCGGAGCGGTTTACGTTTCGGCGGGGGCTGATGGGTACGCAATTTACGCTTACGGTCTACGCGCCCGACAGCCTGACTGCACAACGCGCCAACGCGGCCGTGAGTGCCCGGATGGATACGCTCAACCAGGTGATGAGCGATTACCTCGACGGGTCGGAGATCAACCGGCTGTCCGGCACCAGTGGCTCGAACCAATGGGTTACCGTATCGGCTGATCTGTTTCGGGTGTTGTGGAAAGCCCGGCAGATTGCCCGGCTCTCTGGCGGGCGCTACGATCCTACCATCGGGCCACTGTCGCAGCTCTGGCGACGGGCCGTGCGGCAACGGGCGCTGCCGAACCGGGCTGAACGCCGGCGGGCGCGCCGGGCGGTGGGATATCGGTATCTGGAGCTGGACAGTGGACGTCGGGCGGTGCGCCTGACCCGATCCGGTATGCGACTCGATGTGGGCGGTATTGGGCAGGGGTTTGCCATCGACGAAGCCGCCGGGCTGCTGCGTCGGTTAGGCCTGCCCGCTTTCCTGCTCGATCTGGGGGGCGACGTGCTGGCGGGTGAGGGGCCGTGGCGGGTTGGATTCGACTCCACAACGATACGGTTGCACCGGGCCGCCATAACCACCTCCGGCGATCTGTACCGCCACTTCGACTACCACGGTCGGCGCTACTCCCACATCATGAACCCGCGTTCGGGGCTGGGCCTTCGGCAGTCGGTACGGGCTACCGTGCTGGCCTCCGACGGCTGGCGGGCCGATGCCCTCACGAAAGTATTCAGTGTAGCGGGGCTGCGTCGGAGTCGGCGGCTACTGAAACGGTTTCCCGATGCCGAGCTGTACCGGATCGATGTAAAGAACGGACGGCAGCGACACTGGCGTTCGGCCGGGTTTCCGGTCAGGTAGATTCTACCGGGTCAAGTTTGGGTATCGAATTTGATCGATTGGCAGACTTTTTGCTTTTATCCAGCATAAAGGAAATCGTTATGGTTGAGCCTTTTCCGGGTTCACTCTGAATGTGAAGGGTTCCTTGGTTGAGCCGCATGAATTCCCGACAGATTTGCAGGCCCAGCCCGGTTCCCCGTTCGCCCGATGTACCGCGGTTCTGAACGGCTGACTCGCGGGATTCCGTCTGGTTCGCGACGGGCATGCCGATGCCTGAATCCTGAACCGTCAGCCGGGCCTGTCCTTTATCGGACGAGGTTGATAGGCGAATAGTACCGCCCTGGGGGGTGAACTTAATGGCGTTATGAATCAGGTTCCGAACAACGATAGACAGCTGATGTTCGTCAACGGCAGCAGGAGCCGTATCGAGGTGGGTGGTTACCGTAAGTTGCTTACGCTGAATATCCGATACATATAATAACAATATGGGTTCCGCTATTTTCGACAGATCGAGCGAAATGGGGTTGGGCTTGATCCGTTCACGCTGTAGCATGGCCCAGTGGAGCAGATTATCGAGGGTAAGGTAAACACCATCGACGGATTGAGCCAGCTGATCGATACGTTGCTCAAACTGACCGGCCGAAGTATAGCCTGCTTTTACGGCCATGAGCTGCGTTTTCAATCCCGCTACCGGACTTCGCAAGTCATGACCGATGATAGCGAACAGGTTGTCTTTCATCGTATTCAACTCGCTGAGCGCCTGATTCTGGACCGCTATGGTTCGCTGAATCTGCATGGCCGTTTTTTTGACAGTATAGCTAACATAAGTAAGCGCTATAAATGTGGCCATACCGGTAATAAGCTGGCCCATTTCAAAGTGGAGATGTAGCTGTTGAAATGTAATTATCCTGGCCGTTAAATAACTGATAGCCAGTAAGGTGCACAGTGCGAGTGACGCTCTGCTATTGATCAGTATGATAGAGAAGATACCGATCATGATAAAGAGCAACTCAACGTGTACGTCGGCCTTATCCAGAAGCCGGACATAGATACCCCAGATGGTAGTAGCGTACATAGCGATGAGCAGGTACCAGGAAGCCAGCTGTACCTTGTGTTTGTAGGCCAGCCAGAGCGTAGGCACCAGAAAGGCAGGAACAGCAATCAGGTTGTACTGAGCCCGATCATACTGACCGTTTGCCATACTGACCGATACGATCAGTACGAGCAGTACCATGCCGTACCAGCCGATATGCAGCAGGGTTATCAGCCGGAGCTGGTCGACAGGAGATAAAGATGAAAAATTGCCGTTCAGCAGCATCCGTCGAGGAAGTCTGAATGGCCAGGGCATTGCCTGATTGAGTTGGTTTTGCATGTACAAAGAGTAACGTAAACGCCTTTCCCGACAGGGGGGTGTTGTTTAAGGTATAGTAGACGTTACCAGTGCCATTACGTAACTCATCTGAAACGGATTGGCCGGTATATACGCAAAAAGGCAGCCGCCCCCTGTCTCGAACAGCGGTCGGCATCCAGCTTGGGTAAAGGGCGTTTAAACGTTCAGCCAGCGCCATACCAGCCTTTCGCATAGCTGATTTTTCTAGTTCGCAATTTTTGTCGGCTCTGCTGTTTTTTTTGTGCTGCTCATTTTTGTCACGGCTGTTTTTTGTCATGCTGACCGGTGCGGCAGGAAGCATCCCGAATATTCACCCGTGAGATGTTTCCTGGATCAGCATGATAAAACCAGTACGATGAAAAGGCGGATTCGTTTATATGGCCAAACGTATAGGCTGACTACTGTAAAAAAGCAGATACTGTCGAAGTTGTCTGCTGACGCTCCCCAAACTCGACCGTTACCGTTGTGCCATGGCCGGGTTGGCTTTCGATATGCAGTTGCCCCTGGTTCAGCTGAACCAGCTCCCGGCAGATTTGTAGCCCCAGACCCGTGCCGCGCTCACCCGCCGTACCTCGCCTGTTGAGGTTCTGATCGGTCGGATTGAGCTGGTGACTGATTTCCATACCAACCCCTGAGTCTTTGATGATTAGTTTGGAGCGGTTGCTCTGGTATTGGGTAATAATATGGATAGACCCCCCTACGGGCGTGAACTTGATGGCGTTTTGAAGAATATTGCGTCCTACAATATGCAGCTGATGCTCATCAGCCCAAACCGGCGTTGCACTGTAGGCTGTTTGAAGGGTCAGGCGCTTGGCCATAATATCGGCGTCGTACAGCTGAACGACAGATTCTATGGTTTCGGCCAGGTCAACCTGTGTCAGAAAAGAGCGCATGCCTTTTCGCTGGAGCAGTGAGAAATGAAGCAGATTATCGAGCGTAGTATATACGCTGTCTACTTTCTGGCGCAACCCATCGATGCGTGATCTGAACTCTTTGGGAGAAATGAACCCTTCCTTGATACCGTTGAGCTGAGTTTTCAGGTTGGCGATAGGGCTGCGCAAGTCGTGACCGAGAATAGCGAACAGATTGTCTTTAATGGAATTGACTTCTTCCAGCTGCCGGGCTTTATCCTCAATGTCGGCTTTCTGGGCTGCGAGCAGCCGGGCAACGTTTTTCTCATGGAGGAAAACAATGAGCAACCCGCCCGCCAGCGTCAGCAAAAAGATTGTCAGCAGTATCAGCAGCGTCTGACGTTCCTGATGGGCCAATAAATCAGCCTGTTTACGGGCCAGCGAAACCTGGCGTAGAGAAGCGTCTTTTTGTAAAAGCTGAATGGTTTGTTCGTGCTGAGTTACCTGATATCTGGTTTCTACCCGGGCAATGGCTTCGGCTTTCTGAACGGTAAACAGACTGTCGTTGATAGTGTTTAGCTGACGCAGGTGAGTCACTGCGCTGGCATACATATGCTGGTCTTCTTCCAACAGGGCCAGCGTTTCTAAAGTCGACTGTATTTGTTTGAGGTGCCCTTTCTTCAAGGCAATCCGGTGAGCTTTACGGGCGTGAGCCAGGGCTGTACTCAGCTGGCCAAGCTGCCGATAGGCCAGTGCGTAGGTTTCGTAGGGTTCAGAAGCATCAGGGTTTGTGAGATTCTCACGGAGTGCTTTGTCGATATGGCGAATAGCCTCTCCGGATCGACGCTGTTTTACTAGATTCTTACCAAGCCGAATAGCTATTTCAGAAGTCTGAATGAAGTCACCCAGGGAAACTGTGTGGGCAAACGAGCGTTCGATATACGGGTACGCTTCAGCATACTGCCCGGTCTGTTCATAAATATCGGCAATGGTTAGCCCGGCCATGATGAGTTGGGCCTGCCGCCTGGGGTTTCGGGAATCAATCTGGCTAGCCAATTGATAAAATGAGTGGGCATACGTCAGGGCCATTTCTTTGTTCCTGGTGTCGAGATAAGCCGAGGTAAGCACATTGCTGGCATAGCACATCTGCACCGTGTCCTTGAGTTGCGTGGCCAGGCGTAGGGTTGCCGTTGCGGCTTCTATCGTTTTCTCATACATCCCCTGATCGCCATAGATGCAGGACAGCCGGTACAGTAACTTGATTCTCAGGCTGTCGGGTTTGTTTTTTTCGGATAAGCGCAGGCCCGTTTGTAAAGCTGACTGTGCTTCTGGATAGTTGGCTTTGCGTTTGTAGTAATAACCCAGATGCAGATACAGCGCGCTTTCCTGAAGGGATAACCCATGTTTGTGGGCCAGGCTGATGCCTTTCATTGCCATATAGTAAGCGCTGTCGGGCGTTACATGTTTAGAGTAAAGCTGAGCCAGTTCTATATAGAGTCGTATGCGTGCTGTATCATGCTGTGCTTTCGTCAGCTGATGGCGTAGTTGAGCAAGTCGGGACGACTGAGCCTGAGCTGTCTGAAGTACGAGCAGAGTGATGCCCGCAAGTAACATTTTCATGGTAGGGGAGAGGAGAGGTTATCTGTCGGGTCAGATCAGCTGATAGGAGCTGTAATGCCTGCCTGCTGCATGAACTGAAGTACGGCTGGCCGATAGGTGATACCGATCGGGATCTTGTACGACAATACATGCAACCGGTTTGTTTCCAGATTGCTTAGGTGCAACGAATTGATAATAAACGACTTATGGACGCGCAGGAATCGGTTGCGGGGTAATTCGTTCTGGAGTGTAGCCAGCCGCTGGTTGATAGCTACTGAACCCGTCAGGGTATGGACCTTGGTGTAGGCCCCATAGGCTTCTGCATAGACGATATCGTCGAGCACGAATCGGTTCAGTTTCCGGCCCGACTTAAAATAGATGTACTTGTCTTCGCGGGCGGCTGGCGCCTTGCTGGCTGGCTGGCTCTCGGCCGGCTGCAGCTGATTACCGAGCGCCCGGCGAACAGCACGCAGGAAGCGGGGATAGCTATAAGGCTTGGTAAGAAAATCCGCCACTGCATCGATATCAAAACACGCCACGGCTGGCTGGGTATGCGCGGTTGTCATCACAACCTGAGGAGGTTGCGGCAGGCAAGCCAGCAAATCGAGACCGTTCATATCCGGCAGGTCGTAATCCAGTAAAACGAGGTTGATCGGGATGGTATTGAGCAGCGAGAAAGCCTCCCTGGCCGTGCGGCAAATCAGGGGTGCATCGAAGAGCGTTGTTTTTGCCAGATACGTAGTGAGTTGATCAGAAAACGACGGATCGTCTTCAACGATTAGGCAGGAAAACATACATGAGTCAAGTTACGGGTACAACACATTGTGCTTATACCTGACAGGCATAAGCAAAAATCATGGCATATAATCAAAAAACTGGGTAAAAATACTCAAATACATATCACAAACTTTTAGGTACGTATATAAAAAAGCTGATTTCGTGTAAAAAAGGCCTAAAGTCAGCGTATGTCATTATTCGGTAGAATTAAGTCACTACAGTATGGCTCACTCGAATCAGGAAAATGGGCATTCATGATATAAAAAGATCATTCAGATAGAAAATCTGCACACACGTATGATTTGAGCGTTCGTTGGTCCCGGTTGGCAATAGTTTGGCTTATCCTGAGTATGCGAGGGGTCGGTGAGTTGCATGACTCACCGACCCCTGTTTATCAACATCATTTTACATACGTATCGATTTGCCAGATGCAGCAGCGCATACTGTAGGCGACCCCAGGAATGTTCATCTGTTCCGCGATTGGGAGCCGGGAGTGTTGCCGGCTGTTGATGGCTTCTTTTAAACCAGTGTCCCCGCATAAAAAGGACCGCTGGTTTACAAAGACTCGGTGACGTACAGAAGGAACAGCAAACAAACGCAGACAGGGAGGAGTGCATGACCAGATTTACCGTCGCTCGATACACTAAGGAAGAAGCCGCAGCTCGGGTTTTCAGAACCTGGTTATATGTAGTCGGCTTCTTATATGCAGCCATTACGGGTCTGCTGCCTGCTCTTGTTGATGGGGCTGATCTGGCTGAAGCCCGTACCGATTTTTATCGATGGGACAGCTTCTATGCTGTTAGTCCTAAGCCAGGTTATTACGCGCCGGACCATCCCCCACAGCTTCATCGCCAGACTGCATGTCGCTACATGCATGCCTATATATAAAGTCGAACTACCTACCACATTCATTTAGACCGTAACAGGAATGGATCTTTTTACCTTCAAGACATACAGCAAACTACAGGTGCGGACGCTTCTTCGTGCCCTTTGTGCGTTAGACTGGCCTGGCCTGAAGCCTGCTGTCATACGCTTTGTGGTTCTCTGCGCGTTCATGCTCCTGAACATGGGCTGGCCTGCGCTGGCCGAACGGAAACCAGCTGTACTGACGGCTGTGCGGAGCTACACCGGTACAGTGGCTCCGGAACCGGTTGGCCATAAAAGCCCGGCAACCGCCAGCTTTATGCGCGCCAGAAGCGCGCTGGCCTTAGATAGTGACGGCGACAATGTAGACGATAGCGTTGACCTCGACGACGATAACGACGGTATTCTGGATACGGCCGAAATGACCTGCCAACTGGTGACCAACGGCGATTTTGCGTCTACCACAGGGGGCTGGTCGTTTACGGGTAACGTGGGCATTACCGGCGGCACGCTTTTCTTTAACGGTACTAATACCACGCCGGACGGGATCGCCACGCAGGATATTCAGACCCGGGCGGGGAAACGGGCTATGCTGACGTTCGACTTTGTCGCAGCCGGGGCAGGTACCGGTACGATAGGTGTTACGGCTGATGTACTGGACGTAAGCACTGGCACGGTACTGGGAACGACATCGCTCACCAGCACAGCGGGCACGCCCAGTTCCAATATCTCCATTCCCTTTACGGCTACGGGGAGCAGCATTCGTATTCGGTTTACCGACATTAGCCAGGCTACGCTCTCAATTGACGTAGCGATTGATAACGTATCGATCCTGTATTGCGATACCGATAACGACGGTATTCCTGATTCACTCGATCTGGACTCCGACGGCGACGGTTGTGCCGATGCCATCGAAGGCGGTGGGCCGTTTAGATCGACCAATCTGGTTAACAGCACCATGGCTGGCGGCAACAGCGGTGTGGGATATAACGGCATATCGACATCGCCGGTTACCCAGAATCTGGGTATCTCCGTAGGCGCAACCGGTATACCTACTGTGGCTGGTACGGGCCAAACGGTTGGTTTCAGCCAGTTTAGATCACTCAACGGCTGTATCGACAGTGAAGACGATACGGTTGCCGACGTTGAGGACCTCGACGATGATAACGACGGCATTCTGGACACGGATGAAATGAACTGCCAACTGATAGAGAACGGTGATTTTGCGTCTACTACCGCAGGCTGGTCATTTACGAATAACGTAGGTATTACCGGCGGTTTTCTGTTCTTCAATGGCTCCGATGTCACTCCAAACGGGATTGCTACGCAGGATATTCAGACCCGGGCTGGGCAACGGGCTATGCTGACGTTCGACTTTGTCGCAGCCGGAGCCGGGGCCGGTTTGGTCGGGGTTCGAATCGATGTACTGGATGTGAGTACGGGCACGGTACTGGCCACCACCTCGCTGCTGCGGACGGCCAATACACCTACTGTTACTGTTCCTCTGGCCTTTACGGCTACGGGTACCAGCACCCGCATTCGGTTCACCGACATTAGCCAGGCTACGTTAGTAATCGATGCCAGGATTGATAATGTATCGATTCTCTATTGCGATACCGACAACGATGGTATTGCCAACTCGCTCGATCTGGACTCCGATGGTGACGGTTGCCCGGATGCCGTCGAAGGCGGAGCGTCGTTCAAAGTAGCCGATCTGGTCAATAGTATCTTGCCGGGTGGTAACAGTGGCACTGGCTACATAGGTATGTCGACATCGCCAGTCACCCAGAATCTGGGTACTACCGTAGGAACCAACGGGGTGCCAACCGTGGCAGGCACTGGCCAAACGGTGGGTGTTAGCCAATTGGCAGGATTAAATGGCTGTACCGACAGCGATAGCGATACGGTAGCCGACATCGAGGACCTCGACGACGACAACGACGGCATTCTGGACACGGCCGAAAACACCTGCATGCTTCCGTTAACCGGTACGCCCCACTTAAGCTGGGATAACAATGGCATTCCACTGCCCGGCACCCTTCAGATCAACAGCTTAAGCCCGGTTGTTTTGGAAACAACTTCGATCACGACTGGACCGGGCATTACACTGGGATCTTCGGGAGATTCCTGGGTTATCAGTGGTGCTACCGCCACCAATCTGGCCGGGGCAGTAGCCGGCAACGATTACATGCAGTTTACAATGGCCACCTCGGCCACGGCTACGGTCGATTATACCCTGGACCAGTGGGCATCGTTCCAGAGTACCGCTCCGTTCCAGAAAATAGGTATTCGCATCTCGAGCGACCCGACGTTTGCGACCAGCACGCTGCTCTACGACGGGGCTAACCCCAACAATGCCAACTCGAACTTTTTCAGTGTAAGCCTGCCCAACCCCTTTAAACTGGCTCGGGGAACAACCTACTTTGTGCGGGTTTATCCGTATGGTGGGGGAGGAACTATCTTTGATTCTTTCGGCTTTTTAGCAACCTGTTTGGCCGATACCGATGGCGATGCGATTGCCAACCAACTGGACCTGGACTCCGACGGTGAGGGTTGCCCGGATGCCGTCGAAGGCGGAGGCCCATTTAAGCTGACCGACCTGGTCAGCAGTACCATGGCTGGCGGCAATAGCGGCACGGGCTTCAACGGCTCTTCGCCCTCGCCGGTCAACCAAAATCTGGGTACCACCGTAGGCGCAACCGGCATACCAACGGTAGCCGGTACCGGTCAAACGCTGGGTATCAGCCAAACGCCTGGCCTGAACGGCTGTACGGATTCGGATGCTGACGGCTATGACGACGTTGTTGATCTGGATGACGACAACGATGGCATCCTGGATACGGCCGAAATGGCCTGCCAACTGGTGAACAATGGTGATTTCAGCTCCATCTCAGCGGGCTGGACGTTTACAGGGAACGTAGGGGTTTTTAGCACAGACAGTAAACTGTATTTCAACGGCTCCAACACGACGCCCAATGGAGTGGCGTCACAGGTCATTCAGACCCGGGTTGGGCAACGGGCTACGCTGACGTTTGAGATGCTGGCTTCTGGGGGAAATAGTGGTTCGGTAGGGGTGCAGGTCGATGTACTGGATGTTTCTACCGGTTCGGTGCTGGCTACTACCTCGCTACAACGCGCGGCCAACACACCTCTTGTAAACGGTGCGTTGGGGTTTGTGGCTACGGGTACCACTACCCGCATCCGGTTCACGGATATCAGTCAGGCAACATTGGGAATCGATGTGCAGCTCGATAACGTATCGATTCTGTATTGTGATACCGACAACGATGGCATTCCAAACTCGCTGGATCTGGATTCGGACGCCGATGGCTGCGCCGACGCGGTTGAAGGCGGTGGGTCGTTCAGGGTAACCGATCTGGTCGATAGCGACATGGACGGCGGTTCGACCAGCGTGTCACAAAACCTGGGTGATGTGGTAGGTAGTACGACAACCACGATGGGTGTACCCGTCACGGCGGGAACGGGTCAGACTGTTGGCATTAGTCAAAACGGAGCATTAAACGAGTGTACAGATAGCGATGCAGACGGCGTGGTCGATTTGTCCGACCTCGACGATGATAACGACGGTATTCTGGATACGGCTGAATGTCCTAATCTGGGTGCCTGGAATGTATATGCTTTTGCCAGGACAGCATCAACTTTTGCGACAAATGTACAAGTCATAGTCACTGGGTTTTCCTCATCGACCGTGACCTGGAATCAGACGATTGCTGGCACATTTAATAACGGAGGATTTAACTGGACACCCATTGCCTCTAATGTGATGCCAGATGCAAACGGGAAAATCACGGCAACCATATCCTCTGTAGGGGCAAATAACGCCTTCTTACTATCGGATGCCTTCTTGTTTACGAACGGAACTTCATCAGTTGTGGTGGATAATGCAGGAGCGGGGTATTCAAAGACCGGTACGTGGAGTGTGCAGACATTTGCTGGGAATTTCGGAACCAGTGAAGATTTTATCGCAAGTCCGTTTGCTGGTCAAACATCTACGTTCAGTTTAACTGTTGCTAAATGTGATACGGATGGTGATAATATCCCTAACCACATTGACCTGGATTCAGACGGTGATGGCTGCGCCGATGCCATTGAAGGGGGAGCCAACTTCACGGTAGCCAACCTGGTGAGCAGCACCATGGCGGGTGGTTCCTCTAATGTGACAAGCAACCTGGGCAACGTAGTGGGTAACACCGTCACCACGATGGGTGTGCCCGTAACGGCGGGTACAGGGCAGACTGTCGGTACCAGCCAGAATGGGGCCGTTCAGGATGCGGCCTGCCCACAACCTGACTATGATGGTGATGGCGTACTCGACAGCACCGATCTGGACGATGATAACGACGGTATTCTGGATACGGTGGAAGATCCTGCCTGTGAGAAAGTAGCTAACGGCAGTGGTCAGAATAACCTGGCAGGCTGGACGGTTACGGGCAACGTCGTGTCGAACACGAATCCGCAAATTATTTTTAACAATAACGAGACTCCAGCCACCGGCGTACTGAGTCAGATGATTTCAACGGTTCCCAATCAACCCTTACAAGTGAAGTTTGATATGGTAGGGTTTGGGTCGAATACCGCTGGCAACGCCAGCCTCAGAGTGGATGTGCTGACGGGCAGCACAGTAATTGCCACCAAAACGGTCACGAAGACGTTTGGTAATCCATTCACCAACGAAACGCTGAGTTTCTTACCGAAGACGAATCAAACCACCATTCGTTTTACGGATTTGTCGACGGTTACCAGCCAATTTGACCCGATCATATCAGGCATATCGGTGGTTGGTGCGTGTGGACTTGATTCAGATAATGATGGTATTATCAATAGTCTGGATCTGGATTCGGATGGTGACGGTTGCCCCGATGCCCTTGAAGGTGGCGCGGCCTTTACCACGTCGAATCTGGTGAGCAGTACCATGGCCGGTGGCAGTACCAACGTGACCAAAAACCTGCCCACACCTGTCGGCAGCGGCACGGCTACGATGGGCGTACCCGTCACGGCGGGCACCGGCCAGACCGTCGGCTACAGTCAGAACTCGTCGCTGAACGAATGTATCGATACGGATGGTGATGGCGTTGCAGATATCAACGATCTGGACGACGATAACGATGGCATTCTGGATGTGGCCGAGGTATCTTGTGTAGAACTCATTCAAAACGGCGTATTCCCCACCACGGGTGGATCGGTTGATGTGCTGGCTGGCTGGACAGTCGGTGGTACGTATTCAGCAAACTATCCGTCGACCTACGGAAGGGTGGCCTTTGTGCCGGATGGTCTCTACTTCCTGCGCGACAACGTTACGTCGTTCATTTCTCAACCGATTTCCGGCATTTACCCGGGGGGGACCATCATGTTGAATGGACTGGCCTGGCAAAATACCTCGTCTGTTTCTGATCCTGCGGGCCAATCGGTGCTGGAGGTCAAGTACAATGGGGTGACCTATGCCACGGTCAATACCGGCTTGCTCAACTCACCCACAATCGTGGGTAATAATGGCGCGACGGTCAACATCACGTCGTTGCCTGGGGTAATCCTCGGGGCTGTCTCGGCTAAGTCAAACCTGGTCATTACGCTACCGACCGGCGTGCCTCCGTCGGGTGTGTTCCAACTCCTGTTCACGGGTGGTCCCTCTCCTGGCTTGGCGGATGATATTGCCATTCAATCGGTATCATCGCTATCCTGTGTCAATGCGGATGCAGATAATGACGGCATTATCAATAGTCTGGATCTGGATTCAGATGGTGACGGTTGCCCCGATGCCATTGAAGGTGGCGCGGCCTTTATCACCAGCAATCTGGTGAGCAGTACGATGTCGGGTGGTAACAGCGGTGCCGGTTTCAACGGTACGTCTCCCGTGCCGGTTACGCAAAACTTAGGTAATACCGTTGGCAGTACGACTGCTACGATGGGTGTGCCGACGATTGCCGGTATGGGTCAAACGATTGGAATCAGTCAAAACGGGGCGGTTAATGGCTGTATCGATACCGATGGCGACGGCGTACTGGATTTGGATGATCTGGACGACGACAATGACGGTATTCTGGATACGGTTGAGGAAGGTGACTGCGAGAAAATCATTAATGGCAGTGGTGCCAATGGATTTACCGGCTGGACGAAAACCGGCAACGTATTCTACAATTTGTTACCTCAATTCTCCTTCAATTACGGCGATTCTGCGCCAACCGGCGTACTGAGCCAGACGATTTCAACGATTCCGAATCAGGGCTTACAACTGAAATTCAACGCCGTAGGATGGGGCGGAAACACGGCCGGTAACGTGAGCGTCCGAGTGGATGTATTGGCTGGTAGTACGGTCATAGCCACGAAGACAGTCACGAAAACGTTCGGAATTCCCTGGACGATTGAGACGCTTAATTTCACGCCAACCTCTACGTCGACCACCATACGGTTCACCGATGTATCGACCGTTGCGACCCAGTTTGATTTTATTATAAATGGTGTCTCTGTTCCGGGAGCCTGTGATCTGGACGGCGACGGTATCGTCAACAGCCTAGATCTCGATTCGGACGGTGACGGATGTGCGGACGCCCTTGAAGGTGGCGCGGCCTTTACCACGAGCAATCTGGTGAGCAGCACCATGGCCGGTGGCAGTACCAACGTGACCAAAAACCTGCCAACACCAGTTGGCAGCACCACGGCTACGATGGGTGTACCTACCATTGCCGGAACAGGGCAGACGACAGGTACCAGCCAGAATTCGTCGGCAAAAGACCCAGCCTGCTGTCTGGTTACCGGTATTGCGCCTACGCTATCGGCCACCAGCAAGGCCAACGCCTGCCCGGCCACGACGGTCGACCTGAGCACGATCACGGTGAGCAATGCACCCGCCAGCACATCGCTGACCTGGCATACGAGTGCAACAGCTACGGCCGCTAACCGCATCACGTCAGTCTCGGCCGTTGCGGCAGGTACGTACTTCGCGGCTCTGTACGACGCGTCGACCGATTGTTACAGCGGTTCGGCCACAACGCCCGTCACGGCGGTTACAGCAGCCTGCTGTTCAGCTACACTGGCTCCGGCCCTGTCGGCCACGACGAAGGCCAACACTTGTCCGGCCACGACGGTCGACCTGAGCACAATCACGGCGACCAACCAGCCTGCCAGCAGTACGCTGACCTGGCATACGAGCAGCCCAGCTACGGCAAGCAACCGGATTACCAACATCACCAGCGTAACGGCGGGCACGTACTTCGCAGCCTTCTTCGACGCGACAGCCAACTGCTTCAGCGGTACGGCGGTGACCCAGGTAACGGCTACCACGACAGTCTGCTGTTCGGCCACGCTGGCTCCGGCTCTGTCGGCCAGCAGCAAAGCCAACGCCTGTCCGGCCACGACGGTCGACCTGAGCACGATCACGGCCACCAACCAGCCTGCCAGCACGACGCTGACCTGGCACACGGGTAGCCCGGCTACGGCGAGCAACCGGATCACTAACATCAGCAGCGTAACGGCAGGTACATACTTCGCGGCCTTCTTCGATGCCACGGCCAACTGCTTCAGCGGCACGGCGGTGACCCAGGTGACGGCCACCACGACGGTCTGCTGTTCAGCTACACTGGCTCCGGCCCTGTCGGCCACGACGAAGGCCAACACTTGTCCGGCCACGACGGTCGACCTGAGCACAATCACGGCGACCAACCAGCCTGCCAGCAGTACGCTGACTTGGCACACGGGTAGCCCGGCTACGGCGAGCAACCGGATCACAAACATCACCAGCGTAACGGCAGGTACGTACTTCGCGGCCTTCTTTGACGCGACAGCCAACTGCTTCAGCGGTACGGCGGTGACGCAGGTGACGGCCACCACGACGGTCTGCTGTTCAGCTACACTGGCTCCGGCCCTGTCGGCCACCAGCAAGGCCAACACTTGTCCGGCCACGACGGTCGACCTGAGCACGATCACGGCGACCAACCAGCCTGCCAGCACGACGCTGACCTGGCACACGGGTACACCCGCTACAGCGGCTAACCGGATCACTAACATCACCAGTGTAACGGCAGGAACGTACTTCGCGGCCTTCTTCGACGCCACGGCCAACTGCTTCAGCGGTACGGCGGTGACGCAGGTAACGGCCACCACGGTGGCCTGTTGCCCCAACCCATCGGTGGGTGGTTCGCTGACCCTGGTAGGTACGTTGCCGCTCTGCTCGGTGAGTAACCAGGGCGTTCTCACGCTATCGGGCCAGACGGGCACGGTGGTGAAGTGGCAAACCTCTACCAACGGTGGCACAAGCTGGACTGACATTGGTAACACGGCGGGGCTGACACAAATCAGCTTCTCCAACGCGCAGAATAATCAGCAGTTCCGGGCGGTGGTGAACGCGGGTGGCAGTTGCGCCGATGCAAACTCCGCGCCGTTTGTCACGCTCACCAGTGCCTCGGCCTGTTCGGTGGATTGCGACGTGAAGCCGGGAACGATTAACAAAAACTAAGGGAATACTCCCAACCTTAAAAGGAGTTCAGGAAGCGCCAGCTTTTGGTCCCCTTTTGAGGTTGGGAAAAGTCTATCGAAGGGGCGAAAAGAAGGGAGTAAGAGTGAACACTAATAAACACCGTAACATGCACGTAAACATCTACATAACCACCATGAAGAGTAGCCTTCCCGGCCGGGGTAGCTATGCATTCATGAACCGCATCCGGGCCATAGTATGGGCCTGGGTGTGGGTGGTTATGGGGCTGTTTGCCAACGGCACAACCGCTCAGGCGCAGGCCGACATCCGCTGTAGCGGAGCCAATCTGGTTAACTGGACAACCGTGACGGCTTCGTCGGCGGTGGGGTCGCTGACGGCCCTGGATGGTACGCCCATCAGCGTGACCGGAACGGGCAGTATGCTGGCGCTGGGTAGTCCCACCTCATCGCAAGCGGCCTATGACCCGTATACCAACAAGGCCAATTCGGTCAACCTCGACAACGCGGCCGAACCCCAGGTGACTGGTACAGGACCGTTTATCTATACCTGGACATTCTCGCAGGCGGTAACCAACCCGTTCATGAACATTTTCAGTCTGGGTAATGCCGGGGTGAAAATCCGGTATACGTTTAAAGATGGCGCGGGCAACCCGGTCAATTTCACGATTCGGAAAACCGACAACAGCCAGACGTTCTATGCCTCGGCGGCCAATCAGCTGGAAGGCAACGAAGGCAACGGGACCATTCAGTTTCAGGGAGCGATCAGTACGCTGCGGATCGAGGTAACGTACCTGAGCGGCAGCACATCCGAAGCCTTTACGGCGGTTACGTTTGGCGTGCGCTGCCCCGATGTTTCGTTTGCGCCCTGTCCGGCCCCCACTATCGTCGACTGGCAATCGAATACGGCCGGTCAGGCCATTGGCACCGTAACCGACAATGTGTCGGGCAATCCCGTAAGCGTGACCCTGACCGGGAGTATCGTCAATATCGGATTCCCCGGCGAGTTCAACAATACCACTAACTGGGATATCAACAGCACGGCGGGCGAGCGCGTAGCCATCGACAATGCGGCCGAGCCACAGGTAACCGGCGCGGGGCCATTCCTCTACACCTGGACACTGTCGTCGCCCCTCCGCCAGCCCATCTTCAACATTAGCAGCCTGGGCAGTACGTCGATACGGGTTCGCTATACCTTCTTCGACGAAAACAACGAGCCGCTGACCTTCATTGTCCGCAAAACCAACGACTGGGAGGCTTTCCGGCAACTATCCGGCCATGTGCTCGAAGGGGCGGAAGGCAACGGTACGATTCAGTTCGACGGTAGCCCGAAGCAGATCAGGATGCAGGTCACCTACATAACCGGCTCAACGGCCGAAAACTTTACCTCCATTCAATTGGTCGGCTCCTGCCCGGCACCTGAGCCACAAGACGGTATCAACGGCAAGTGCAACGGCGCCAATTTCGCCAAATGGACCAATGTGTCGCCCAATTCCGTTGTCGGCACCATCATGGACATTACGGGCAAAGGCTCGTCTATTGTGGGGGCGGGCAGCATGATCAACATCAACTACACCGGCTATTTCAACAACGCCAGTGCCTATTACCTCCCGACGCGCTATGCCGACCGGGTGGCCATCGACAATGCCGCCGAACCGCAGACCAGCGGCACCGGCCCCTTCCTGTATACCTGGACCATCTCGAACCCCATCAGCAACCTGCTCATGTACGTCTACAGCCTGGGGCAGGCTGGCAAGCGGGTTCGCTATACGTTCACCGACGCGTCGGGTAACCCCATTCCGTTTACGGTGCTGAAAACCGACAATGCAACCAACTTCGCCAAAGTGGGCAGCAACCAGCTCGAAGGCGAAGAGGGCAACGGCACCATCCGCTTCGATGTGCCGGTGACGGTCATTCGGATGGAGACTACGTACCTGACCGGCAACACGTCGGAGTTCTGGACTGGGCTCACCTTTGGCGTGCTATGCCCCGAAGCACAGGTACAGGACTGCCCGACGCCCCGCTTTGCTGCCTGGAGTACGACTGCTACCGCCAGCCAGGCCACGGCTACCATGCCCGATGCACAGGGTAATACCGTGAACGTAACGCTGAAAGGCAGCATCATCAACACCGGTTTTCCGAACGAATTTGCCAACACGGCCATCTGGAACCCCGTGCAGGCCAACAGCAACCGCGTGGCCATCGACAATGCGGCTGAACCACAGGTAACGGGCACCGGCCCATTTTCCTACAGCCTCACGTTTTCGTCGACCGTAAAAGACCCTATACTCAATATCTACAGCCTGGGATCTGCCGGCGCGCAGGTGAAGTACACCTTCACCGACGCTGCCGGTAGCCCGCTTCAGTTCTGTGTCCGGAAGACCGATAGCTGGGAAACCTTTCACCAGATCGACGGCCATGTGCTGATCGGGCAGGAAGGTAACGGCTCCATTCAGTTGCTGGGTACGTTGTCTGACGTGCGCATCGGGGTAACGTACCTGACCGGCTCGACGGCCGAATTCTATACGACCATTCAGCTGTGTAACAACTGCTCAACGCCAACCCTACCGCCCAGCCTGACCATCAACAGCCCGTATAACGTGGTTGTCAACACCACCAATCCGCCCATCAGCGGTACGGCTACGGCCGGGGCATCGGTAACGGTAAACGGCCCCAACGGGCAAAGCTGCGTCACGACGGCTACCGCAGCCGGTAGCTGGACCTGCACCAGCCTGACCTTTACGGTGGGTTCGCAGACGGTAACGGCGGTGGCCAGCAACACGGCCGGCACCAGCACCGTAGCCATTGCCAGCTTCACGGTGGCAAACGCATGTCCCAACCTAAGCGTAGGGGGCTCGACCACCTACACGGGTGGCGCGTTGTGTAACACCACTAATGCGGGCACCATAACCCTCACGGGCCAGACGGGCACGGTGGTGAAGTGGCAAACCTCTACCAATGGTGGCACGAACTGGACCGACATTGGCAACACGGCGGGTCTGACGCAGATCAGCTTCTCCAACGCGCAGAATAATCAGCAGTTCCGGGCGGTGGTGAACGCGGGTGGCAGTTGCGCCGATGCAAACTCCGCGCCGTTTGTCACGCTAACCAGTGCCTCGGCCTGTTCGGTGGATTGCGACGTGAAACCGGGGGGGATTGTAAAATAAGCACCAGAAAACCTGTATCACCTGTCAACACAGTTATGCAATGAGAACACAGACTAAACACCAACTCCTTTTCTGTAAACAGTTCACTCAGATTACCAATAACAACCAGTCAGATCAATTCAAAGCAAATAAAGCCATGAAAACATATTTACTTATTTTAATTGGGCTGTTCGCTATATCTCCCATAGCTGAGGCTCAGGTCAAAATCGGCAGTAATCCTACCAGTATCAGCGCTACCTCTAACCTAGAGATAGAAGCCAGCAATGGCAAAAAAGTAACGGTTGACAAAACCACGGGGGCCTTAAAAGCTGATGGTGCGCTTGCATTCCCAGGGGCCGGTACCCCTGCCGCCGGGGCTGCCCTTACCTCAGACGCCACCGGAAACGCCACCTGGATTCCCCGGAGTAAACAAACGCGAACCGTTATTACGGGAACCCCTGGCTCATTGAGCAACGTGACCTGTGCTATCACGTTTTTTGGCTCAACAACCCTGACCTTGCCTACTGGCTACTGGACCGTCATTGTGGGCGGCACGATGCAGGCTAACGGCAACTTAGCGTATTCCAGCACATTATACCCCTACTCAGATATAGTACTTGGCGTAACGACTGGTACCATTGAGTTTACCGACAGGGACAACCGCAAAGTTCCGATCGTGAATGGTCAGCAGACGGAGTATGGCGTATCCTTTACGATCAATGTGACCTCTGCCTCGGCTACCGTATTCGTCGCAACGAGTGCGTGTGGTGTGCCCTCGGCCAATATTTCTGTCACCAGTTTCAAGGCTATTGACTGACCTGGGACCCTGGTTCTGTCACCGTAGCCCCCGGCATTTACGCAATCACCATTGGTGCTGTCCACCTGCTGGACTAGCCAAATACATCGATATCTAAAATGACTATTAATCGACAAAGGAAATACAGCCGCTTGTGGCTGATGTGCTGTTGTCTGCTGAGTGCGATGGTGGTACATGCACAGACTGGCAACTTCGTGCCTGCCGGGGGCGAGACTGTGAATTCTGGCACGGTTAGCCTGGCTACTTCTACCACCTGGGTCACCGACCGTTCGGCCACGCCGGGCTACTTTGCCGCTACCGGAACAGCGGTCTATTCAGGAGCCGACGATACCCACAACGTCAACGGCTACGTCAAGCACTATGCCTCGGCAGCCAATCAGGCCTTCAGTTTCCCGGTGGGATCGGGTACCGACTACCGCTCGCTGGGTGTAAGCGGCACCCGGTCAGCCTCCTCGGTGATTGGCGTAGCCTGGATTGTGGGTGATCCCACTTCTACTACTGATCCTACTACACCCAGCGCGGGAACTCACGCCACCACGGCGCTGGGTACGGGCATTACGGCGGTGAGTACGGCGGGAATGTGGGACTGGCAGGACTTGACCAACGATGCGGTAGGGCTGACCGTGACGGTAAGCATACCCAACATGAGCAGCTTTGGTCTGGCCAGTGATCTTCGACTGGTGGGTTGGAATGGTTCGCAGTGGGTGAACCTGTCGGGTAGTGCGGGTGCGAGTGGCAACACGGAAAACAGCACCCTGAGCGGCAGTATGATAGCGGGTATTACAGCGCTGGCAGTGGGTAAAGCACCTGCTCCGTCTGACTCAGACGGTGATGGTATCCCTGACCTCGCTGACCTCGATGATGACAACGATGGTATTCTGGATTCGGCTGAGTGTCCCGAAAATTTGTCTGTTCTTTGGAATGGCGCGAATACAGTAAACCCGTTTGGGTATGACCAGACTGGCTCGGCCTTAGGTGGTGTGTTCAGCGCTCCGCAGAACTTTACCGCAGCACCGGGCTTAACCCTGACTTCAGCACCTGTTAACAACAATTTTGCCTATACGATTTCCAATATAACGTCAACTAACCTGGCTCAGGCAATTGCCAATAACCAGTATGTTGAATATACGTTTTCGACACAGGCATTGAACGCCTATTTGTCGCGCCTATACGTGGCCAGGACGGTTATTTCGTCGGGGGCTTACAATCTGGGGGTTGCTTACTCGAGTGACAATTTTGCAACCTCAACGCTGCTGGTGTCTTCGTTTCCCATGCCAGCAGTTGCTACGAATTATTTTATCAATGTACCCAGCATCGAATTAGCCGCTAACAAGACCCATAAAATCCGGTACTACTTCTTCGGTGCAACGGGTACACTTGATTTCGATGATTTTTCAGTCGTCGCCAAACGTTGTGATACGGATGGTGATAATGTGGCCAACTTTCTCGACCTGGATTCTGATGGCGACGGCTGCGCCGATGCGCTGGAAGGGGGAGCCGCCTTCACCACGGCCAACCTGGTTAGCTCAACGCTGGCGGGTGGCTCAACGGGAGTTACCCAGAATCTGTGTAGCACCACGGCCTGTGTGGGCAGCACCACCGCCACAATGGGTATTCCTACCGTTGCCGGTACGGGCCAGACCATCGGCACCAGCCAGGATGCCTTTGCCCGGGATGCGGCTTGCCCGGCACTTCCTGATGCCGACGGCGATGGTATCCCCGACGTAGTGGATATCGACGACGATAACGACGGGGTCCTGGACACAGTCGAGGGTACCGGCGATGTCGATAGCGATGGCATCATCAACTCCCTGGATCTGGATAGTGATAACGATGGGATCACCGATGTACGGGAGAATAACGGGCTGGATGCCAACTGCGATGGCCGTATGGACGGTGTCATCAACTCACAGGGTATGCCCGGTGCCATCCTGCGGGGCGGTATGGTCGGCAGTACGACCTTTGCTATATCCTACCCCGGCATCGCCAATCTATCTACAGATACACAGAGTGCAAACTCACCTGTAAGCTGGCAAATGGACGGTGATATTGGCTGGTTCAGCTACAACGGTAGCTTCTACCGGGTAGGTCTGTTATTAGGTGCGCTGCCCTACCGCCTGGTCGAGTACAAGAACTATCCGAACCTGGTGACTGATACACAGGCATCGAGTACCACGATGGTTGGTAATTATTCGGCCTTTACCGGCTTTTTTGTGCAGGGTAACACCATTTACGGGATTTCGGGAACCAACATGGTAGCGTATTCAAGTCTGGCCAACCTGATCTCGAATACGTCAAGCTCAACCACAACCATATCGGCCAATGCCAGTTCCAATACGTTAGATTATTTTGATGCGAATAATAAAATTTACCGTATCGTATCTGGTTCGCTCGCCACGGTCATCGCCTATAATACGCTGGCTGATCTGGCCAGTGATACCCGGGCCAGTCAGACAACGGCGGGTTTTGCGGACGGAGCCAACGCGGCCTATACGGTTTTTGGCACGCTGAGTACCCCTGACACAGATGGTGATGGTACGCCAAACTATCTGGACTGGGACAGCGACAACGACAACTGCTTCGATGCACGGGAGGGTGGCAGCAAGTTTGCCGCTACTAATGTAGACGCTACCGGACGTTTGACCGGAGCGGTGAGTACCACTACGGGTATTCCGACGCTGGCCGGTGTCTGTGGACAGACCATCGGCAATAGTCAGAATGCGATGGCTAACGGCTGTCAGGATGCGGATGGCGATAACGTAGCCGATTTTGAAGACCTCGATGATGACAACGACGGCATTCTGGATACGGCCGAGTGTCCCGAAAATTTGTCTGTTCTTTGGAATGGCGCGAATACAGTGAACCCATTTGGGTATGACCAGACTAACTCTGGCTTAGGGGGGGTGTTTAGCGCTCCGCAGAACTTTACCGCAGCACCGGGCTTAACCCTGACTTCAGCACCTGTTAACAACAATTTTGCCTATACGATTTCCAATATAACGTCAACTAACCTGGCTCAGGCAATTGCCAATAACCAGTATGTTGAATATACGTTTTCGACACAGGCATTGAACGCCTATTTGTCGCGCCTATACGTGGCCAGGACGGTTATTTCGTCGGGGGCTTACAATCTGGGGGTTGCTTACTCGAGTGACAATTTTGCAACCTCAACGCTGCTGGTGTCTTCGTTTCCCATGCCAGCAGTTGCTACGAATTATTTTATCAATGTACCCAGCATCGAATTAGCCGCTAACAAGACCCATAAAATCCGGTACTACTTCTTCGGTGCAACGGGTACACTTGATTTCGATGATTTTTCAGTCCTCGCCAAACGTTGTGATACGGATGGTGATAATGTGGCCAACTTCTTCGATCTGGACTCTGACGGCGACGGTTGCCCGGATGCCCTCGAAGGGGGAGCCGCCTTCACGACCGCCAACCTGGTCAGCAGCACGATGGCGGGTGGATCTACCGGCGAAAGCCGGAACCTGGGCACCACGGTAGGCAGCACCACCGCCACGATGGGTGTTCCCGCCATTGCCAACACCGGCCAAACCATTGGTACCAGCCTGAGCGCAACGGTACAGGATGCGGCCTGTACCGTACCGACCATTGCGATCACCGCCCCCAAGAACATAACGATTAGCAACACCAACCCACCTGTTTCGGGTACGGCTACAGCCCTGGCTTCGGTTTCGGTAGCTGGGCCAAACGGCCAGACCTGCATCACAACCGCCGATGCCAGCGGAAACTGGACCTGCACGAGCCTGACCTTTACGGTGGGTTCGCAGACGGTAACGGCGGTGGCCAGCAACACGGTGGGTGTGAGTACGCCCGCAACGGCCAGCTTCACGACCGTAAGTCTGTGCCCCAACCCAACCGTAGGCGGTACCGTTACCTACGCGGGCGGTGCGCTTTGTAGCATCAGCAATGTAGGATCGCTGACCCTCACGGGCCAGACGGGTACGGTGGTGAAATGGCAGACCTCTGTCAATAACGGCGCAAACTGGACCGACATCTCAGGTACGTTCGGTAAAAACTATTACAACTTCGTGAATGCCGCCAACGGACAGCAGTACCGGGCGGTGCTCAACAACGGCGGGAGCTGTTCGGATGCCTTCTCGAATCCGGCTACGATCAGCACCAGCCCAACGGCCTGCTCATCGGCCACCTGCGACAAGAGCAGCGGCACGGTCGTGTTTACGACAACGCCAGCCATGACGGGCAGCAACTACAGCCATGTGGTGATCATGACCGATGGCAACGGTACAATTGTGAAGGCCTCGGCTCCGGGCAGCAGCACGCTGACCAACGTGGCAACGGGTAACTACCTGGTGTATCTGGTGAGCTACGACAACACCCAGACGCCCCTGCCTACGCTGACCGTCGGTACCAACCTCACGGCCGTAGGAGGTGCCTGCGTGGTGTACTCAAGCCAGTTAGCCGTTAAGGTTTGCCCAGCCAATACATTCGATTGCGCCAACGCCAGCATAGCCGGTACGTTTATAGCCGGTGCGCCATCGTCGGGTACGTTAACGATGCCGGTTACGGGTGCAGAGCCCGGTTCGGTTACGCTGACGGTATCGGGTACGGGCTTCGGCTCGTCGCCATCGCCGTTCGTGACTACGCTGACGGCGGGCCAGACGTCCGTTGCCATTCCGATCGCCTATGACGGAACGGGTACGGGTGGTGTGCGGAGCCTGTCGGTGAGTTCGGCCCAGTTCAGCAATAGCTGTTCGGTGAGCGTAACGGTCAACGCGGCTATTCCGTGTACGCCATTAACGCCCGGTCAGGTAGTGCCCGGTACGAACAGTGTACTGGCCGGAGGAGCAACGTCATTCAGCTATGTAGGTGCCAGTAGCGGCAGCACCGTACGCTGGTTTGTGGCGCCGTCGAGCACGGCTTCACCCAACAGCGGTACGGGTACGGTAACCCCGTCGATCACATTCCTGAACGCCGGTTTCTACCAGATCATTTTCGAAGAGACCAACAGCGGCCTGCCTGCCGGTTGTAACGTACCCAGTACGGTACAGTCGACACTCGACTTCCGGGTGAAGGCCCAGACGCCAATTTGTGACTATCCTGGTTCCAGCACCGTAACGGTGTCGCCATCTGTGGCGGCCATCAAAACGGGTCAGACAGGTAGCTTCACCCTGGTAGGAGGCCAGCCCTATAATAACGTCCAGTGGCAGATCATTCCGTCGACGGGTGCTTCGCCTAACAGCGGCAACGGAGCCACGACCTCAACCATCACGTTCAGTCAGGAAGGGCTGTACCGGGTGGTTTACACGATGACCAACGCGGGTGACCTGACGTGTACGCCTGTGCAGAAAGTAAGCTCTGCCCTGATTGCGGTAGGTCTCGATCCCTGCGCGGCTCCATCGCCAATCAACGTAATCGAAGCCAGCGGCAAAGATTCGACGCTGGTGGGTACGTCGGCCACCTTCAACGCCAGTGGCGGTGTGCCAAACCAGGGCATGATCTGGAAGGTATTCCCGACAACGGGTGTATTGAGCGTGAGCGGTACAGGGTCTACAACCTCCCTGACCTTCACGCAGCCAGGTAACTATGTGGTAACGTTTATCGCCACGAACGGAAGCCTGCCGCTGGGTTGTACCAAGCCAGTGGCTACGGCCGGCAGCACGACCATCAAGGTATACACGAGTAATCCGCCGTATATCGTGCCGGTACCGGTGAACGTAGACCCCGGCAAGTCGACCACGGTTTGCATGCCTATCGCCGATGCTGATGCCACCGATAGCTTCACGGCTACGATCTGTGGACAGCCCAGCACCGGCACGGCCACCGTGGCTGCCAACAGCACCACCCGCCAGTTGTGCCTGACCTACACCGCCCCAGCCTCAGGCCCGGCCTCGACCTCGGTCTGCGTGCAGGTCTGCGACAGCTTCGGGAACTGCAAACAGAGCATCATTCCGATCGTCATCAACCCAAGCAGCAACACGGCCGTTACGCCCCAGCCGCCAGTGGTTATTGTGGTGCCGGTCGTGACGCCGAAGAATACACCGGTGCAGGTGTGTATGCCTATCAAGGACCCCAACACCGCCGATACCCATACGGTGAGCGTGTGCGGTAATCCGAGCAAGGGCACAGCCACGGCCAGTGTGAACAACACCACCCACGAACTGTGCATCAACTACACGCCGACTTCGGGCAGCGTGGGTCAGGATGCCATGTGCGTAATCGTGTGTGATCCCTCGGGTCAGTGTACCACGGTAACGGTGCCCATCACGGTAGTGGATCCAACCCCGCCGGGCGTATTGCCGGTAGCACCGAAGGTAACGCCGGTGCCGATTGTGACGACGCCCAACACGCCGGTGGTTGTTTGCACGCCGATTGTAGACAACACGGGCGACACCCACACGGCCAGCCTGTGCGGTCAGCCATCGAGTGGCACGGCTCAGGTGGGCGTCAATAATGTGACAAATACATTGTGTGTGACCTATACGCCGGGCAGTCAGCCCACGAGTACGAGCCTGTGTATACAGGTGTGCGACCAGGGCGGTTTGTGTACGACAGTCGTGGCACCCATCACGGTGTTGCCAGTCAATCAGGCTCCGATCGTCAATCCTGATGTGAACACGTTCGTGCCGGGCAAAACCACGACGGGCAACGTGCTGACCAACGACAAAGACCCTGAGGGCACCAAACTGACAGCCAGCACCATCGGTACGCCACCAGCTGGCTTCACGTTGAGCCCCGACGGTTCATACACCTACACGGCTCCGGCCAGCCAGACGGCTCCGGTGACCGTGCCGATCCAGGTCTGTGACGCAGCTACGCCACCGGCTTGTACAACCAGCACGCTGACCCTGACGCCAGTGACTCAGCCTAACGCGCTGACCAACAACGCTCCGATTGCCCTCAACGATGCCACCCGGACCACGGCGGGCACCAGCGTGACGGTGAACGTCGTGGCCAACGACAGCGACCCTGATTCAGCGACCAGTGTCAACGGCCAGCTCAACACACCGACGATTGTCTCGCAACCTGCCACCGGTACGGCCAGCATCGTCAACGGGCAGGTAGTTTATACGCCACCGGTGGGCTTCACGGGTGTGGTAAGCTTCCCGTATCAGGTATGCGACAAGGCCGCGACGCCGTTGTGTACGACAGCCCTGGTGACGGTAACGGTAGATCCTACCCAGCCATCGGGTGTAACCAACGTAGCGCCGGTAGCCATTGACGATCAGCTCATAACGACGAAGGGCACGCCAGCCACGGGTACGGTAGCAGCCAACGACTCTGACCCCAACGCGGGCCAGACGCTGACGTTCACCAAGTTGACGAATCCAGCTAACGGGACGGTGGTCTTCAACGCCAACGGCAGCTACACCTACACCCCGGCACCGGGTTATGTAGGTACGGACAACTTCACCTATCAGGTGTGCGATAACGGTTCGCCGGTGTTGTGTACCACGGCCACGGCCTACATGACGGTGAATGATGTGGTCAACCAGGCTCCGATCGTCAATCCTGATGTGAACACGTTCGTGCCGGGCAAGCCGACGTCGGGCAATGTGCTGACCAATGACAAAGACCCTGAGGGCACCAAACTGACGGCCAGCACCATTGGTACCCCACCGGCTGGCTTCACACTGAGCCCCGACGGCAGCTATACCTACACAGCTCCGGCCAGCCAGACGGCTCCGGTGACCGTACCAATCCAGGTCTGTGACGCAGCTACGCCACCGGCTTGTACAACCAGCACGCTGACCCTGACGCCAGTGACTCAGCCTAACGCGCTGACCAACAACGCTCCGATTGCCCTCAACGATGCCACCCGGACCACGGCGGGCACCAGCGTGACGGTGAACGTCGTGGCCAACGACAGCGACCCTGATTCAGCGACCAGTGTCAACGGCCAGCTCAACACACCGACGATTGTCTCGCAACCTGCCACCGGTACGGCCAGCATCGTCAACGGGCAGGTAGTTTATACGCCACCGGTGGGCTTCACGGGTGTGGTAAGCTTCCCGTATCAGGTATGCGACAAGGCCGCGACGCCGTTGTGTACGACAGCCCTGGTGACGGTAACGGTAGATCCTACCCAGCCATCGGGTGTAACCAACGTAGCGCCGGTAGCCATTGACGATCAGCTCATAACGACGAAGGGCACGCCAGCCACAGGTACGGTAGCGGCCAACGACTCTGACCCGAATGGTCAACCGCTGACGTTCACCAAGTTGACGAATCCAGCTAACGGGACGGTGGTCTTCAACGCCAACGGCACCTACACGTATACGCCAGCGCCGGGCTTCACAGGTACGGACAACTTCACCTATCAGGTGTGCGACAGCGGTTCGCCGGTGTTGTGTACCACGGCCACGGCCTACATGACGGTGAACGATGTGGCGGGTCTGCAACTGCTGCCCAAAGCGTGGTTGCAGGGTGCCCTCTTCGGGGTGACCGATCCAACTGGGGTTATGCGTGATGACCTGCGCTCGAAGGGCTTCTTACCGCTCAGCAGTCCATATACCAATTTCACGGCCTTGACGCCAACACCCACGCTGAGCAGCAGCGCTGTATTTGCCACCACGGGTAACGACGCCATTGTCGACTGGGTATTTGTTGAACTCCGCAGTCCGACAAGTTCGTCGACTGTGGTCGATAGCCGGGCCGCCCTGATTCAGCGCGACGGTGATATCGTTGAGCTGGATGGTGTCTCGCCAATGGTATTCAGTCTGGCATCGCCGGGCAACTACTTTGTGGCAGTCCGTCACCGGAACCACCTGGGTGTGATGACCGCAACGGCCATTCCGCTCTCGGCAACCGGTACGGTGGTCGACTTCCGTACGCCTGCAACCCCAACCTACCGCTCGACAACCTCGGCTGTCAATCAGTCGCAGATTACCGTGACGCAGGGGGTAGCGCTATGGGCCGGTAATGTAGTCTATGATAAGTCTGTGATCTATCAGGGAACCAATAACGATGTGTCGGGAATTTCGGTCCAGATTAAAGGAGCGACAAGGCCCAATGGTCAGCTGTTTAATACGACAGGAGCCGCTAGCTACATCCTGAATGGCTACTACACAGGCGACGTGAACCTGGATGGACGTACCATCTACCAGGGAACAGGTAACGATGTGAACTACATCTACCAGAACGTAACCAAGAATCATCCGGGCAATGTTGCCGGACAAAACTTCTTTATCATCCGCGAGCAGTTGCCATAGTCTTAGTGGGGGGCAGACTAAACCCTGCCCCCCATCTAGCAGGCTGGTTGAATCAAGGTTAATCTGACGAAAAAATGAAAAATAAATACAATATAAGTCGTTATCTCACGTGGGTCTTTTCACTGATGCTGATACTGGCTAGCCACTGGCTACAGGCCCAGCAGTCTACAAACACGGTGAAGTTTCGGGTAACTTATAACTCGACAACTCAGCGTTACACTGCCTGGGCAGTACCCGATTATTCGACCCCTAACGGGAATAACGGAGGGGCCAATGAGCTGGTGTCAACGGCTCAGTTTACCCTGAAAGTGCCCATAGGGTTCACGATAAGTAACATAACCGATGCGAGCGGTGCCCAGAGCTGGGAGAAAAGTCCGGCCAAGCTAGGCCAGGGTTTATCGCTGACGGCTACCAATGGCTCTGTGTTTACTCAGGATTATGCTCCAGCGGTGCTCGATCCCAATTATGCATACTACGTGATTGGTAAATCACCTACTGAATCGAATTTAGGGGCATTTGTGGCCGGTACACCCGTAGCGCTGTTTACGTTTACCGGCAATGGCTGTTTCGGACCAATTCAACCGTTACCGCCTGGCGATCCATTCATTCAGGCCGCTCTGGACGCATTTTCCTTTAACGTACCCAACAGTTTCTACTCTGCTTCGGGGCAACCTTCGGGTGGTAATCAGAACCCGCTTGAGCAGTATATCAGCAACACCGGAGCACCCGCCAACTGTAGTCCGATTCCGTTGGTAGTGCGCCCCGATATTGCCAATACAAATGCCAATACGCCGGTATCGGGTAATGTGTTAACCAACGATACCGATCCGAATAGTGGCACATTGACCGCGTCTTTGACAACACCACCCAGCGTGGGTACTGCCGTTATTTCGCCCAATGGAAGTTATACCTATACGCCCCCGGCTGGATTCACAGGCGTGGTCACGTTTTGCTACACCGCTACCAGTACGGCCGGAACCAGTGGGTCGTCCTGCGTGACTATCAACGTAAATCCATCGCCATCACCAAACGGCAACGATTCGCCCATTGCTAACAACGATGCTACTCAGACAACCGCTGGCAAGCCGGTTGTTATTGCCGTTCTGGCCAACGACACAGACCCCAACAGCGCGACAACGGTAAACGGGCAACTGAATTTGCCAACTATCCTTAGTCAGCCCTCGCAAGGAACCGCCGTACCTAACGCCGACGGTACCATTACATACACGCCCCCGGCCAACTTTACCGGTGTCGTCACGTTTCCGTACCAGGTGTGCGATAAAGCTTCTACACCGCTCTGTGCGACGGCCTTAGTGACGGTGAACGTACTGCCCACCCCGCCTGCCAATACAACCCTGGCACCGGTAGCGGTGGATGATGCGCTGCTGACGCAGGTCAATACCGCCAAAACGGGTACGGTTGCTACCAACGACAGTGATCCCAACAGCCCTCCACTTGCGCTAACCTACGCCACCGGACAACCGACAAACGGTACGGTGGTGATGAGCGCAAACGGAAGCTATACCTATACACCGGCCCCTGGTTATACAGGTGCTGACAGCTTTACCTATCTCGCCTGCAATACCGCCGGGCTTTGTGATAAGGCAACCGTTTCTGTACTGGTTCAGCAGCCAACCAACCAGGCGCCGATCGTCAATCCCGACGTAAACACGTTTATTCCGGGTAAGCCGACGGCAGGCAATGTGCTGACCAATGACAAAGACCCTGAAGGCACTCCTCTGACGGCCAGCACCATCGGTACGCCACCGGCCGGCTTCACGCTGAGCCCCGACGGTTCATACACCTACACGGCCCCGGCCAGCCAGACGGCGCCGGTGACCGTACCGATCCAGGTCTGCGACGCAGCCACGCCACCGGCCTGTACAACCAGCACGCTGACCTTGACGCCAGTGACTCAGCCTAACTCGGTGACCAACAACGCCCCGATTGCGCTCAACGATGCCACCCGCACCACGGCAGGTACGTCGACCACGGTAAACGTACTGGGTAACGACCGTGACCCTGACGGCAACGCGCTGACGAGTCTGACGGTGAGCCAGCCCGCCACGGGTACGGCCAGTGTGGTCAACGGGCAGGTGGTCTACACCCCGCCGGTGGGCTTCACGGGTGTGGTGAGCTTCCCCTACAGCGTGTGTGACAACGGCTCGCCGGTGTTGTGCACGACGGCTCTGGTGACGGTGAGTGTTGATCCAACTCAGCCAGCGGGTGTGACCAACGTGGCCCCGGTAGCGATCGATGATCAACTACTGACCACCAAAGGCACGTCGGCTACGGGTACGGTGGCTAGCAACGATTCTGATCCGAATGCAGGTCAGACGCTGAGCTTCGCCAAGCTGACCAACCCGACCAACGGGACGGTCGTGTTCAACGCCAACGGCAGCTACACGTATACGCCAGCGCCTGGCTTCACAGGCACGGATAACTTCACCTACAGTGTATGTGACAACGGTTCGCCGGTGTTGTGTACGACGGCTACGGCCTACATGACGGTGAACGATGTGGTCAATCAGGCCCCCGTTGTGACGCCCGACGTGAACACGTTCATTCCGGGCAAGCCGACGGCGGGCAACGTGCTGACCAACGACAAAGACCCTGAAGGTACCAAGCTGACAGCCAGCACCATTGGTACCCCACCGGCTGGTTTCACGCTGAGCCCCGACGGTTCCTACACCTACACGGCTCCGGCCAGCCAGACGGCTCCGGTGACCGTGCCGATCCAGGTCTGTGACGCAGCCACGCCACCGGCCTGTACAACCAGCACGCTGACGCTGACGCCAGTGACTCAGCCTAATTCGGTGACCAACAACGCCCCGATTGCCCTCAACGATGCCACCCGGACCACGGCGGGCACGTCAACGACGGTGAACGTGTTGGGCAACGACCGGGACCCCGACGGCAACGCGCTGACGAGTCTGACGGTGAGCCAGCCCGCCACGGGCACGGCCAGTGTGGTCAACGGGCAGGTGGTCTACACGCCACCAGTGGGCTTCACAGGTGTGGTGAGCTTCCCCTACAGCGTGTGTGACAACGGCTCGCCGGTGTTGTGCACCACGGCTCTGGTGACGGTGAGTGTTGATCCAACTCAGCCTTCGAGTCTGACCAACGTAGCCCCGGTAGCGATCGATGATCAGCTGCTGACCACCAAAGGCACGTCGGCTACGGGTACGGTGGCTAGCAACGATTCTGATCCCAACGCGGGCCAGACGCTGAGCTTCACCAAGCTGACCAACCCGGCCAACGGTACGGTGGTCTTCAACGCCAACGGCAGCTACACCTACACCCCGGCACCGGGTTATGTAGGCACCGACAACTTCACCTACAGTGTATGTGACAACGGTTCGCCGGTGTTGTGTACGACGGCCACGGCCTACATGACAGTGAACGATGTGGTCAACCAGGCCCCCGTTGTGACGCCCGACGTGAATACGTTCATTCCGGGTAAGCCGACAGCGGGTAACGTGCTGACCAACGACAAAGACCCTGAGGGCACCCCGCTGACAGCCTCGGTGATTGGCACCCCACCGGCCGGCTTGACGCTGAGTCCCAACGGCAGCTATACCTACACGGCTCCGGCCAGCCAGACGGCACCGGTGACCGTGCCGATCCAGGTCTGTGACGCAGCCACGCCACCGGCCTGTACAACCAGCACGCTGACGCTGACGCCAGTGACTCAGCCTAACTCGGTGACCAACAACGCCCCGATTGCCCTCAACGATGCCACCCGGACCACGGCGGGCACGTCAACGACGGTGAACGTGTTGGGCAACGACCGGGACCCTGACGGCCACGCGCTGACGAGTCTGACGGTGAGCCAGCCCGCCACGGGTACGGCCAGTGTAGTGAACGGGCAGGTGGTCTATACCCCGCCGGTGGGCTTCACGGGCGTGGTGAGCTTCCCCTACAGCGTGTGTGACAACGGCTCGCCGGTGTTGTGCACGACGGCTCTGGTAACGGTAACGGTGGATCCGGCTCAGCCCTCGAGTCTGACCAACGTGGCCCCGGTAGCGATCGATGATCAACTGCTGACCACCAAAGGCACGTCGGCTACGGGTACGGTGGCTAGCAACGATTCTGATCCGAATGCAGGTCAGACGCTGAGCTTCACCAAGCTGACCAACCCCAGCAACGGTACGGTGGTCTTCAACGCCAACGGCAGCTACACCTACACCCCGGCACCGGGTTATGTAGGTACGGACAACTTCACCTATCAGGTGTGCGATAACGGTTCGCCGGTGTTGTGTACCACGGCTACGGCCTACATGACGGTGAACGATGTGGTCAACCAGGCCCCCGTTGTGACGCCCGACGTGAACACGTTCATTCCGGGTAAGCCGACAGCGGGTAACGTGCTGACCAACGACAAAGACCCTGAGGGCACCCCGCTGACAGCCTCGGTGATTGGCACCCCACCGGCCGGCTTGACGCTGAGTCCCAACGGCAGCTATACCTACACGGCTCCGGCCAGCCAGACGGCGCCGGTAACCGTACCGATCCAGGTCTGCGACGCAGCCACGCCACCGGCCTGTACAACCAGTACGCTGACGCTGACGCCAGTGACTCAGCCTAATTCGGTGACCAACAACGCCCCGATTGCGCTCAACGATGCCACCCGCACGACGGCGGGCACGTCGACGACGGTGAATGTGCTGGGTAACGACCGGGACCCTGACGGCCACGCGCTGACGAGTCTGACGGTGAGCCAGCCCGCCACGGGTACGGCCAGTGTGGTCAACGGGCAGGTGGTCTACACCCCGCCGGTGGGCTTCACGGGTGTGGTGAGCTTCCCCTACAGCGTGTGTGACAACGGCTCGCCGGTGTTGTGCACGACGGCTCTGGTGACGGTGAGTGTTGATCCAACTCAGCCAGCGGGTGTGACCAACGTGGCCCCGGTAGCGATCGATGATCAACTGCTGACCACCAAAGGCACGTCGGCTACGGGTACGGTGGCTAGCAACGACTCTGATCCGAATGCAGGTCAGACACTGAGCTTCACTAAGCTGACCAACCCGACCAACGGCACGGTGGTCTTCAACGCCAACGGCAGCTACACCTACACCCCGGCACCGGGTTATGTAGGTACAGACAACTTTACTTATCAGGTGTGCGACAACGGCTCGCCGGTATTGTGCACGACGGCGACGGCCTACATGACCGTCAGCGAACCCGCCAACCAGGCGCCGATCGTAACGCCGGATATCGCCAACACCAAGCCGGGTACCCCCGTGTCGGGTAACGTGCTGACCAACGACCGAGACCCCCAGGGGCAGCCCATGACGGTGAGCCTGCTCAGCCAGCCCACCAGCGGGACGGTCGTGCTCAATCCGGACGGTACCTATACCTACACACCCCCCACGGGCTTCACCGGCACGACCAGCTTCTGCTACGCGGCTACCAACACGGCCGGCCTGAGCGCCAGCACCTGTGTGACGATCAACGTGGTGGCCGATCCTGATCCGGCCCCGGGCGTGAACAACAAGCCCATTGCCAACAACGACGCGACCCAGACCACGGCCGGCAGCAGCGTGACGGTGAACGTCGTGGCCAACGACACCGACCCGGATTCGGCAACCAGTCTCAACGGCCAGCTCAACCCCCCGACGATCCTGTCGCAGCCGACCACCGGCACGGCCAGCGTAGTGAACGGTCAGCTGGTGTACACCCCGCCGGTGGGCTTCACGGGAGTGGTGACGATTCCGTATTCGGTCTGTGACAAGGGCAGCAACCAGCCTTCGTGTGCCACGGCGCTGGTAACGGTGACGGTGCAGCCGACGGCCCCGATCAACACCACGCTGGCGCCGGTCGCGGTAGACGATGCGCTGGTGACGGCCAAAGACGCGTCGAAGACGGGCACGGTGGCTGCCAACGACTCGGATCCGCAGGGTCTGCCGCTGACTTACAGCAGCGGTCAGCCCACCAGTGGAACGGTGGTGATGAGCCCGACGGGCAGCTACACCTACACGCCGGCTGCGGGCTACACGGGTCCAGCCAGCTTCACCTACTCGGTCTGCAACAGCGCGGGCAAGTGTGATGTGGCTACCGTCAGTGTTCTCGTACAGCAGACAAGCTGTGTGCTGCCAACGCCAACATTTACGGATGTGAACGCATTTGATCCCACAACCTGCGGTGGTTCGGATGGTTATATTCTGATGACCAGCCTGCCGTTAAGCACCAGTGTGGTTATCAATTACCTGAAAGATGGTGTAGCACAGAGCTTCAGCGGAACCAGCGACGCCAACGGAACCCTGAAAATTCCGAATCTGGGCAAAGGAGTTTATAGCCAGTTCGCGTACCAGTCAGGTGCCTGCTCATCGGGCGTTTACAACGGTTCGGTGACGGTCGGAAACGGTCCTGCCTTACCGGCTCTGGTAGGCGGTCAGCTTAGCAAAACAAACCCAACGGCTTGCGGAACGTCGACCGGTAGCATCCTGATCAATGGCCTCACAGCCGGTCAGAGTTACACGATCAGCTACAGCAGAAACGGGGTGGCTATGCCGGACGTGGCAGCTCAGGCTAACTCAGGTGGTCAGATCAGCCTGAGCGGGTTGTCGGCGGGCTCATACAGTGGATTTACATACCGTGTTGTATCGGGTTGCCAGTCATCGCCAGCCTCGACAACGATAGTGCTGAATGATCCGACTGCTCCTGTGCTGCTGCCAGGCCAGATCGCAGCTACCAACCCAACCAGTTGCGGAACCAGTACCGGTAGCATCGCTATCAGTGGCCTGACTTCTTCGACCAGTTATACGGTGGTATACAGCAAAAATGGCGGAACGGCCCAAACGGTCGTGCTGACCAGCAACGCCAGTGGGGTTGCCTCACTGACTGGCCTCGGACAGGGTAGCTATCAGATCAGCAGCCTGGCTGTGAACAACTGTACATCGGCACAGAGCCTGTCGGCGGTTGTGCTGACCGATCCGGCCGCGCCCAACCTGACATCGAATATGCTGATTCCGGCTAATCCGACCAGTTGTGGAACGGCTACCGGTAGCTTCAGCCTGACCGGTCTGGTGGCGAATGCAACGTACACTCTCAGTTACCAGAAAAACGGCGCGGCAGCCCAAACGGTAACGCTGACGGCTAATGGTGCCGGGGTGGCCTCGCTGACGGGTCTGACGTCTGGTAATTACAGCAACTTTGTACTGACCAGCAGTCTGGGTTGCGCATCGACACCGCTGGCTGGACCGTTCAATCTGAGCGATCCGGCTCTGCCAACACCAACACAGGCAACGCTGACAGGTGTAAACGCCAGCTGCACGGGTAATGACGGCCGTTTGCTTCTGAGCAATGTGGCACCGAACCAGACCTTTGTATTCCAGTATCTGTTTAATGGCATATCGAAGGCAATGGTGGCAACCAGCAACGCCAGTGGTGTGCTGAGCATAACAGGACTGGCACCGGGAACCTATACCAACTTCTTCATTACGCAGGGCGTGTGTAAGTCAGGTGTGTATGCAGGCCCGATTGTGCTGATCGCTAACTGCCAGGCCCCGATCGTAACGCCGGATATCGCCAACACCAAGCCGGGTACCCCCGTGTCGGGTAACGTGCTGACCAACGACCGAGACCCCCAGGGGCAGCCCATGACGGTGAGCCTGCTCAGCCAGCCCACCAGCGGGACGGTCGTGCTCAATCCGGACGGTACCTATACCTACACACCCCCCACGGGCTTCACCGGCACGACCAGCTTCTGCTACGCGGCTACCAACACGGCCGGCCTGAGCGCCAGCACCTGTGTGACGATCAACGTGGTGGCCGATCCTGATCCGGCCCCGGGCGTGAACAACAAGCCCATTGCCAACAACGACGCGACCCAGACCACGGCCGGCAGCAGCGTGACGGTGAACGTCGTGGCCAACGACACCGACCCGGATTCGGCAACCAGTCTCAACGGCCAGCTCAACCCCCCGACGATCCTGTCGCAGCCGACCACCGGCACGGCCAGCGTAGTGAACGGTCAGCTGGTGTACACCCCGCCGGTGGGCTTCACGGGAGTGGTGACGATTCCGTATTCGGTCTGTGACAAGGGCAGCAACCAGCCTTCGTGTGCCACGGCGCTGGTAACGGTGACGGTGCAGCCGACGGCCCCGATCAACACCACGCTGGCGCCGGTCGCGGTAGACGATGCGCTGGTGACGGCCAAAGACGCGTCGAAGACGGGCACGGTGGCTGCCAACGACTCGGATCCGCAGGGTCTGCCGCTGACTTACAGCAGCGGTCAGCCCAGCAGCGGAACGGTGGTGATGAGTCCGACGGGCAGCTACACCTACACGCCGGCTGCGGGCTACACGGGTCCAGCCAGCTTCACCTACTCGGTCTGCAACAGCGCGGGCAAGTGTGATGTGGCTACCGTCAGTGTTCTCGTACAGGCACCCGCTACACCTGTCGTTGTCCTGAAGCTGAAAGTGCTGCTGCAGGGAGCACTGGTGGGCGGTACCGGTGGTCTGATGCGCGATGATCTGCGGAGCCGCGGCTTCCTGCCGACCCGCGAGCCGTATACGGCTATCACGGACGGACGCTTTACGCACGTCAACGGTGGTGGTGGCGAAACGATGCCAGCCAGCGTAACGGCGCAGAACGTCGGTTCTACGGATGCCGTTGTAGACTGGGTATTCGTCGAACTTCGCAACCCAAGCAACATGTCGGCCGTGGTCGCTACCCGTTCGGCATTGGTACAACGCGATGGTGATGTGGTACTCGCCAGCGATGGTGTATCGCCCCTCAGCTTCACCGGACTGACCGGTAGCAGCTTCTACGTGAGCGTGAAACATCGCAACCACCTGGGTGTCATGACGGCTACGGCTATACCACTTTCTTCTACTGGCACAATTGTTGATTTTACAACGAAGACTGGACCTGAGTTGTGGAACAAAACAGTAGGTGCGTTCAACTACGAAGGGTGGGAGCAAACAACATTAAGTGGTAAGCAGGCTATGTGGGCTGGTGACGCCAACCACAACGGTAAGGTGAAATATCAGGGTGTTGGTAACGACCTGATTACCATCTTCGCCGAGGTTGTTGCGGCACAGTCGCCATCAACCGACCCGCTGTACAACTACGACAACGCGTTTGGGTACTACTTCGGCGATGTGAACATGGACGGTAAGGTGAAATACCAGGGTACCAGCAATGATACCTCACTGATCCTTACCAACGTGATCACCAATTACCAGACCCAGAGTCCGGCCCAGATGAACAGCGCAGGGTTGTACAACTTCGACTTCATGCTGGAGCAGATTCCGTAACCATAATAACCGGGAGCGTAGCTGAACACTACGCTCCCTTTACCTCTCAATTTGTTGTTTTTATCATGAAAAAAGTTCTCCTCCTTGTCTGTCTGCTGGGCTCAGCACTGGCCGGAATGGCCCAGACGGTTGACTACACGCTGCGGTACAACATCCCGCAGGCCCGCTACGAAGTGTACGCCCGTCCCGACTTTACCCAGAGTCAGTTTAACTGGGGCAGTTCTCAGGTATCGGTGGTTACGCCGTCATCCTTGACGAATGCAGCCTTTACGATTACCAGTGTATCCGGTGGAAGCTGGTCTGATAACTCGCGGGTCTACGAAGTGGAGGGCTCCGACTTTCACGGTGTAGGCTCAGTAGGAGATAAGGTAGATCTGACATCGGGTGTTGAAACGCTGCTGTTCCATTTTACACTGCCCGGCGGTGTGTGTTTACCGGGTCTACGCCTGTATATCAATGGTAGTGATCCTGATTCAAGTGAGCCGGGTATGCGGGGGGGGGATTTCACCAACACGATGTATTCGGCTAACGACATTCTGGGTGAGAACAACCTGTATTTCGAGAATTATGCCAATACAGGTACACTCTGTACCAATTGTAATCTGACAGCACCTACCCTAAGCAAATAAATTCATGTGCAGGAAACGACTATATATCTGGCTGATAAGCCTTCTGGTCCTGCCGTTAGGGCAGCGCGTGGTGGCCTCCAGCTTACCAGCACATAGCAAGTCTGTGACTGTTGAGTGGGTCGCTGATTCAGACGCGGATGGGGTTGATGACGCCATCGATTTATGCCCGGGTACGCCCGCTAACACAGAGGTAAATGACTATGGCTGTCCCATCGATCTGCCCGGTTGCGACTATACCACCTCTACGGTAACGCTGGCCAGCACGGGGGGGAGCAGCGGCAGCGCGGTCAGCACACGCTATGTACTGGCTGATAACTCCGGTGTTATTCTACAGATCAACCCAACCGCCAGCTTTACAGGCCTGAGCGGAACCGCTACCTACATGGCGCTGGCCCTAACCTACGAAGGCGCTGTCAGTAACCTACAGGTAGGTAACTTGCTAAGTGATGTGTCAGCTTCGTGTATGGACTGGTCAAACGCGCTGGTGTTCAAAGCCTGTGTGCAGGCTCCGGTGACCTGCGACTACCAGATTGGACAAACCATCACGCTACGGGCCGCCGGAGGCAGCACCGGCCCTGGCACCAGGACCAGTTATGTACTGACCGATGCCACCGGAAAACTGGTCAAAGTGTCCAGCGCGCCTTCGTTCAGCACCGCAGACCTGACCGCTGGTACTTATATGGCTTACGCACTGACGTATACCGATGATAACAGCATTGCCAATCTGGTCGCTAACGGGACCAATACAATCAGTCAGGTAACCGCCAGCTGTCTGGCCAAGTCGCCCGCATTGTCGCTGACGATTTGTGGTTGCCCTACGGCTGTATGCGTGCCGCTGATTGTAAGTCGTGTACGATAAACTAGCTCCCCAAAAATATGAAGACAGTATATTCTTTGATAACGGGTATTGGGCTGATGGGGGCAATGGTGCCTGCCCTGGCCCAGCAGGTGCAGTTGCGACTGGCATTCAATACCGAATCGAATCGCTACGAAGTAATTGGCAAATCAGATTTTTCGGCGAAGAATTTCACCTGGGGCCCCTCGCAGGTATCGGTAGTTCTTCCCAGCGAGGTTGCTAATGAACCACTGTCGGTACTTAGCTCCAATGCCGGTGACTGGCGAGATAACTCGATGGTGTACAGCCCGGCAGCAGCAACCGGATACGACTTTCACGGACTCACCAGCGGGGGCGGAAAGGTTGACCTGGTGGCTGATCAGGAGTTCGTGCTGTTCGACTTTATGCTGAAGAGTGGCTATGTGGATAATGTCCGGTTGTTCGATAATGCCATGGACCCAACGTCGGCTGCGGCCGGTATGAAGGGGGGCGATTTTCGGAGCTATATGGCCGATCACCGGGGTAATGACTACCTGCGGGTCAACAGCCAGCTGGCCCCGTTGCTGGTAAAGAATACAACAGAAGGATTGGCACTGGATGCCGACGAGGCCGGTAAGTCGATCCGGGTGGTGGCCTATCCGAACCCAAGCACCATTGGTAAGTTCCGGTTGTACCTGAAGGGCTTCCCGCGCGACGAAGTAGTTCGGGTTGAGATGACCAGCCGCTCGGGTAAGCCTTTCCAGTCGTTCGATGAAAAAGTAGAGACGCTGGCCGGCCGCGAAATCAACGCGCCGACTACCGAAGACGCCTTTTTTATTGTGACCGTAAACCGCCCGGCTTTCCGGCAGCAGTTCAGCCAGAAGGTTCTGATCGGCGAATAAAGTATATACCTGCGAAAACGCCCGCTGCCGAAGTAATTCAGCAGCGGGCGTTTCTGTTTTTCGGCCATCAGCCTATACCGCAATCGTCTTACCCGGTACGGCAATGGGATAGACCCCATCTTTGTCGGGCAGGCTCTTCGGCATGGCGTCCCAGGCAAGCGTAGCCGGGAAGAGGTCGATCTGCGAGTTCAGCGCTTCGTCCCACTTCACGACCTTGCCCGAATAGGTAGCCATGCGACCCATGATAGCCGTCATCGTACTTTTAGCGCCGTTCTCGGCATCGGCAAATTTGTATTGTCCCTTAGCAATGGCATCGAACAGTTCGTCATGCTCGATCTGGTAGGGGTTGCCGTCGGCTTTGCTGTTGTGGACGTAGAGGGGGGCTCCTTTGTAGAGCAGCAGTGCGCTTTTCTGCCCAAACGTGTCGATCTTACCTTTGGTACCCAGGAATTTCTCGTCAACGATGCTGTAGGTGCCCTCGTAGTGGCGGCACTGGCTGTTGATGGTCGTGCCGTCGGCATAGGTGAAGTCGACGATGTGGTGGTCGAAGATTTCGCCGTAGTCCTTCCCGTTTCGGACCTGCCGACCGCCTGTTCCCTGACACGACACCGGATAGCCTTGCTTGACCCAGTTCGCTACATCGATGTTATGAATGTGCTGCTCGTTGATATGGTCGCCACAGAGCCAGTTGAAGTAATACCAGTTCCGCATCTGGTAGTCCATTTCGGTCTGATTCGGTTTACGCGGCTTCTGCCAGACGCCCCCGCTCACCCAATATACCTGTCCACCAACGATGTCGCCCAGCGCCCCGTCGTGAATACGCTTGATCATTTCGCGGTAAACGGGCTGGTAGTGGCGCTGTAGACCAACCACAACGTTTAGTTTTTTCTTTTTGGCCTCTTCTGCTGCGGCCAGCACTTTCCGAACGCCGGGCGCATCGGTTGCCACGGGCTTCTCCATGAATATGTGCTTGCCCTGCCGAACGGCTTCTTCGAAATGACTGGGCCGGAAACCCGGTGGCGTTGCCAGAATAACCACGTCGGCCAGCGCGATCGCCTGCTTGTAGGCATCGAAGCCGACAAACTTATGATCTTCGGGTACCTCTACCTTGGGAGAGCCATCGGCGGCTTTGGCACCCCGCTCCATAAGCGACTTATACGCATCGTCGATCCGATCACGATAGGCGTCGGCCATGGCCACAATTTTTACGTTCTGTTTAGTGCTCAGGGCCTGTTGAGCCGCACCGGTACCACGACCCCCGCAACCGATCAGGGCGATCTTGATGGTATCGTTTACTGAAAAATGGTAGCCCGGGCCTGCCGTAGCACCAAAAGGAAGGCTGCTTAACAGGGCTCCACCTGTCAGTAGCCCCGATGTTTTCAGGAAACCACGCCGGTCCTGGTTCGATTCGTTTATCATAGCAATTGGCTGGGAGAAAAAATCCTGATTTGAAAAGGCAACGGGTTGTGTATTATACTTTTCCGGCCGAAAGAACGCGGCTAAACCACAGGCGGCCAAACCCGGACCGCCGGGCTGTTACGTTTTCCGGCTGGTTTATCGCTGTCGCCAAGTGGGCCAACTACGCGTCCCGGTGGGCATACGGACTACGGTATGGACCATGGCGTGGACGCTGACCGCACGGATCCCGGTGAGGGGTGACGACTGTATAGACACAACAAAGATCACCTGATCATTTCAACGCGTATACACCAGGACGTTTACCACGTATAGATAACAGGGTAAGCGGGCGGGTGATGGTGAAACATAGGACAGATCAGTACCGGCTGGGGCGGGGTAACCACTTGAAAAAACACGGTTAAAGGTCTGGTCGCTCTATTGGCCAGATACACTACAGATTTATTATTAAGTTACTGTGTGCCAAAAACCATAAACAGTTTGACTCCAAAAATATGTAACCCTTAATAGACAAATTAGTGAATTAAATCCGATAAATGACGACAAACCGGTCAAAGCCGGGGAAAAAATTTATAAATGGCAAGAAAAATTAGTACTAAACTCAGGCTAATGTTTAATTTTATCCGCACAAACGAGCCAGTTATCTCATAACCCACGTCTATTTTATAAGTCCTATGAGCAAATTTATTGCCCACTCATTACTTGTGCTTTGGGTAGTCTGTTCAGCCAGTATTGCCGCCTTGGCGCAAGGCACGATCACTGGTAAAATAACAGATGATGCCCAGAAAGAACCGCTTGCTGGTATCAGCATTGCCGTTAAAGGAAAGGTGATCGGAACGATTACCGATACAAAAGGAAACTTCTCGCTGACCACCAACACCGAACGTCCGTTTGTCATTCAGGTCACCGGGGTTGGATTTCAGCCGCAGGAATTCACGATCAATGAGAGCCGGACCACCCTGAACATCCTGCTTAAAGAACAGGTGCTGTTGGGCCAGGAGGTCGTTGTATCGGCATCGCGGGTTGAGGAGAGCGTGTTGAAATCGCCGGTATCGGTCGAAAAAATGGATCTGCGGGCTATTCAGAGCACCCCCTCGGCAAACTTCTACGACGGTCTGTCTAACGTGAAAGGTGTCGATATCGCAACCCAGGGACTGTTGTTCAAGTCAATCAACATGCGCGGTTTTGGGGCAACGGGTAACCCGCGTACGGTGCAGATGATTGACGGAATGGATAACTCGGCCCCCGGTCTGAACTTCCCGGTCGACAATATTGCCGGTATCCCGGAGCAGGATATCGAAAGTGTCGAGATTTTGCCGGGTGCGGCATCGGCGCTCTACGGGCCAAACGCCATCCAGGGGCTGATTCTGCTGAACAGCAAAAGTCCGTTCCTGTACCAGGGCCTGAGCGCTAACGTGAAAACCGGAATCATGAGTGCCTCGAACCGCACCACGCAGAACACCGGCTTCTACGACGCGTCGATCCGCTACGCCAAAGCGTTTAACAACAAGCTGGCGTTCAAGGTAAACCTGGCCTACCTGAAAGCGCAGGACTGGCAGGCCAACAACTACACCAACCTGAACCCGCTCAACGGAGTAGAAGGCAATGCCGACCCGAACCGGGGCCCCGGAACGGCCATCAACTACGACGGTACAAACACCTACGGCGACGAGGCCCAGGCCAACCTGCGTTCGGTAGGACAGGCGCTGATCACGGCGCGGCTATTGCCAGCGGCTGCCCTCGGTCTGCTTCCCGACCGGAACGTGAGCCGTACGGGTTATCCGGAGGTGAATCTGGTCGACTACAACACCAAAAGTCTGAAAGTGAACGGTGCTGTTCATTACCGCCTTACCGATAAAGTAGAACTGATCGGGCAGGTGAACTACGGCTTCGGCACAACGGTCTACACGGGTAACGGCCGGTACTCGCTGCGTGATTTCAGCCTGGCGCAGGGTAAACTCGAACTGCGGGGCGACAACTTTACCCTGCGGGCCTATACCACGCAGGAGCGGTCGGGTAAGTCCTATACGGCCGGACTGGCCAGTATCTTCCTCAACGAAGCCTGGAAGCCAAGCTCAACCTGGTTTGGCCAGTACGTTGGCGCATACGTGCAGGCTCGTTCGGCGGGTCAGGCCGACGACGCGGCTCACCTGACGGCGCGGGGCGTGGCTGATCAGGGGCGGCCCATACCGGGCACCGATGCCTACAACACCCTTTACGAGCGGGTTCGCAACACGCCCATCAACCAGGGCGGTGGTGCTTTTCAGGATAAGTCGAACCTGTACCACGTGGAAGGCTTATACAACTTCAAGAACCAGATCAAATTTGCCGATGTGCTGATTGGGGGTAACCTGCGGCAGTATGAGCTGGGGTCGGAAGGAACCCTGTTTGCCGACAACGTAGAAGGCCGTACGGGCCGGATCGGCATTACGGAGTTTGGCGGGTTTGCGCAGGTCAGCAAATCGCTGTTCAGCGAGCACCTGAAACTGACCGGATCGCTGCGTTACGACAAGAACCAGAACTTTGCTGGCCAGTTTACGCCCCGCGTGTCGGCCGTGGCTACGTTCGGGGAGCATAACTTCCGGGTGTCGTACCAGACCGGTTTCCGGATTCCCACCACCCAGAACCAGTACATCGATCTGCTGGTGCCCAACGCCCGCCTGATTGGCGGTCTGCCCGAATTTTATACGCGCTACAACCTCCAGAACTCGTATACCCGGCCCGACGTAACGGCGGTAGGAGCCGCTATTCAGGCTACGGCTGCCAGTCAGGCAACTATAGCGCAAGCTGATGCGCTGATTACCCAGCAGGTAACGGCTCAGGTAACGGCCGGCGTACAGGCAGCCGTGGCCGCTGGTCAGATTCCGGCCAGTGCAGCCGCAACCGTTATCCAGCAGCAGGTACAGGCTGCTCTACCGGCTGCTCTTTCCGCCAACCGGACTACGGTTGTCCAGGGGCTGGCCGTCAATGCCAACATCGGAAACCTCAAGCCCTACCAGCGTAAAGAGTTCAAGCCCGAGCGCGTAGCGAACTACGAAATTGGCTACCGGGGCGTATTCAACAAACGGCTGTTTGTCGATGCTTACTACTACTACAGCGTATACACCAACTTCATTGGTAGTGTGATTTTGCTGCAACCGACGCGTTCTATTGCGCCGGGTCTGCTGCCGGAAGCGTCGGGGGTATTTAGTGGGGATACCCGCCGGGTGTTTTCGCTGCCAGCTAACAGCAGCGAAGATATCACCGCGTCTGGATGGGCACTTGGGCTGAACTACTCCCTGCCGAAAGGCTACGGCCTGACGGGTAACATCGCGAACAACACGCTCAATAACTTTACGCCCTCGCCCGAGTTGCAGACGGCCGCGTTCAATACGCCAAAATATCGCTGGAACGTTGGCTTCAACAAACGCCCGGTTGGTGGCTCGAACATCGGCTTTGCCGTAGCGTTCAAGCATCAGGATTCGTTTACCTGGGAAGGCTTTGCGCAGCCATCTGAAACCGGTATCCCGCTCTATACCAACACCATCGTGCCGGCTATCAGCAACCTCGACGCGCAGGTGAACTACAAAGTGCAGCGGATCAAGTCGATTGTGAAACTGGGCGCTACCAACCTGTTCGGCAAGCCGTACTTCCAGGCTTATGGTAACCCCTACGTTGGGTCGACCTATTACCTGAGCCTGACGTTCGACGAACTGCTCAACTAAGCTGTTCGATCACAATAGAAAAAGCCGCTTCTCAGTCCGGGAAGCGGCTTTTTCTATTGTAATGGCTACTGGTTTTTGCCGCCCTGTGGGTAGCTGTTGCCACCCGTTTTCTTACCCGCGGCAGCTCCGGCGGGGGTGCCGGGCTTGCCAGCGCCGGTGGGCTGTGGCCCGTTCGTGCTGACATTTTTATCGCTGGTTTTGGCTTCTTTCTGCACACCGGCGGTGGAGGTTGGCCGCTGCGAGCCACCCGTAGACCCCGAGGTCGACGCTGAGCTGCCTTTGGCACCACCGTAGGTAGGCGTGCCTCCGCTGGTTAGTCCACCGTCGGTAGCCGTGCCGTTTTTCGTGCTCTTGGCCGCTGTTGCCGAACTTCTCGATTTCGATTCGGCTACGCGCGTGCCCTTCGCTCCGCCCCCCGATGGTACACTGGCTGAGCCCTGTGAGGTACTACCCTGCGTATTGGTAGGTTGGTTGGGCGACAGGTTGGTATTGCCGTTGCGACTGACGCCGGATGCCATTTTGCCGCTGCCCCGACGCTCCAGGCCCTCAACAGGCGTTGCCTTTGCCGTAGTCGACTGACTGCTCTGTTTGGTGGCCCCGCCCTGTTGCGAAACAACACCGCCGTTGCTCGTTTTGGCCGACTTGCTTTGTGCCGCCGAGTCGAGGGCTATGCCTATAGCGAAGGCCGCGCTGAGAATGATTGCCTTTTTCATACCGATTGAGTTAGAACGAAACCGTAAATACCTGTTTCATTTAATTTAACCTTAGTCTATAGTATTTGTTCTATAATCAACAGGCTGCCTGGGGTCTGCTGAGGTACCGGCCTCGCCACCGGCGAACTTTTGGGGCGGGTTTAGCCGTTGGTCGATAGATATCCTTTTGTCTTCTTTTATCCGTTACCGGATTGATCGATTCTACGCCTTCTGAATCTTCTCGCCCCATACCCACTCCCGATTCGGGGGGGGCGCTGCCCCGGCAGCTGACGCTCGTACAGGGTACCGCGCTGAACATGATCGACATGGTTGGTATCGGGCCGTTTGTGGTGCTGCCGCTGGTCATAAAAACGCTGGGCGGTCCGCTGTTTTTGTGGGCCTGGGTATTGGGAGCGGTGGTTTCGCTGATCGATGCCTTTGTCTGGGCCGAGCTGGGAGCAGCCTTCCCGCAGGCGGGTGGGAGCTATAACTTCCTGAAGATTTCGTACGGCGAACGGCGCTGGGGGCGTCTGCTTTCGTTCCTGTACGTCTGGCAAACGCTCATTCAGGCTCCGTTGGTGGTGGCGTCCGGTGCCATCGGGTTTGCTCAGTACGCATCCTATCTGGTGCCGCTCAGCGAGTGGCAGCATCGGGTGGTGTCGGGGGGCGTCGTGCTGCTGATCATTGCGCTGCTGTACCGCAAGATCGACTCCGTAGGCCGGATCGGGCTGGTTATGTGGGGCGCTGTACTGCTCACCCTCGGCTGGATCATTGTGGGGGGGCTGACTCATATCCGGGTGCCGCTCAGCGAAACGTTCGGAGCGATGGGGTCGCTGAGTGGCGGACTGCTGGCGGCCGGACTGGGGCAGGCTTCGGTCAAAACCATCTACTGTTACCTTGGCTATTATAACATCTGTCACCTCGGCGGTGAGATCCAGCGCCCGGCCCGAAATATTCCGGCCAGTATGTTTATCTCGGTAGTGGGCATCGCTCTTCTGTATCTGCTCATGAACATCAGCGTGGTAAGCGTGGTGCCCTGGCGGCAGGCGCAGGAGAGTACCTTCATCGTGAGCACCTTCGTTGAAACGATTTACGGGTCAGGAGCGGCCCGGCTGGCTACGGTGCTGGTGTTGGTGGTGGCGTTTTCGTCGCTATTTGCCGTGCTGCTGGGGTATTCGCGGGTGCCCTACGCGGCCGCCGTCGATGGGCAGTTCTTCCGGATCTTCGCCCGGCTGCATCCTACGCGGCAGTTTCCGTACGTGTCGCTCTTGTTTCTGGGTGGGCTGGGTTTCGTATTTAGCCTGCTGTTCCGGCTGGGCGATGTCATTACGGCTATTCTGGCCATGCGTATCGTGGTGCAGTTCGTGGGACAGGCCGTGGGCTTGCTGCTGCTACACCGCAGGCGGGGACGCCGGGCCGCGGATTTTCCGTTTCGGATGCCGCTCTACCCGTTGCCGGTACTCCTGGCTATCGGCGTCTGGCTGTTTATTTTCTATTCAACCGGCTGGGCCTTCATGCGCTCGGGACTAATCGTTATGGCGTTGGGCGTAGTGGCCTTTCTGCTGTCGACGCGCTTCCGAAAGGAATGGCCATTCGCAAAAACAGACCTTCCTTCAGTGTCGTGATCATATCGTAGCACAACCTACGTTTACGCCGGTCAACGGCTGTGGCGGGCTACCTCTGTACCAACAACTAGGTCCCTGAACACGCCCCGCAAACGCAGTAGAGTTGTGTACGGCGTTCGGCTGAGTCGGGTAGATCAGGCGTATCAGTACGACGATCCGCACACTAGCGGATGGAGCATCCGAGCGTGCCGAATTTCCTACCCGTTCTGAGGCTGGTAATCGCTATTGCCGTTGCAAAACGGCCCGCTGAAACCCGTTGGCCGGATAGCCCGAAACCGACGAAGGAGCGGCCTGCCCTCTCGGCACTGGCCCACTGGCGGAGCTGCCGGGCAAGGGGCCGCTGGTCATCACCTCAAACGTAAGCGTGTTGGGACCGGTCAGCTCGTAGGCGGTTTGCAGGCGGTTGGTTGCCAGATCGAACTGGCAGAGCAGTCGATTCCCGAGCCGGTATTGGTTGATCCGAATCCCGTTTTTCTCATCGATAACGTACTGGCCGCGTTTGGCGTCTACCGTAATGAGCTCGTAGGCGCGGGTGTCGATCTGGTTTCCGGTGGTATAGGTAATGACAAAGCTGGCCCGATCGGCGTCTATGGGGCCAATGTCGAGCTGCATAGCCACGGTTTGGGCGGTGCCCTGGGCCGATCGGATGAGCAGCGGCCCGCGCCACTGACCGTACCACGATTGCGGAAAGTCCTGCGCCCCGGCTGAACCTGGAAACAAGAGCCATAGACCTATTCCAAATAGCGTGGCTGGCATCCAGACAAACAACGATTTCATAATCAATGGCGTTATCAGGACAGAACTTTGCTAAATTAGCCGTAAAATCAGCGAATAAAAAGCCGTTGTCTATGAAGCAGTTTTTGTCAGTTGGGCTGGCCCTCATGCTCTTTGTCGGGAGTTTACTGCCGCCAATGAGCGCCGAGCAGGCGGTTCGACTGCCCGAATTGCTTACCCATTATCATCAGCACGAACGGGAAGAAGGGCGACCGCTGACGTTCTGGTCGTTTCTGACCGAGCACTACCTGCCGGATTCGCAGCACTGCAAAGCGCCCAAACACAGCCACAACCGCCTGCCATCGTTCGATGGGGGCGCATCGGCCTACGATTTTGTACCCGTCGTTTTCCTGACCTGTAGCGAGCCGTTTGCGGTGGAACGGCTATCGATAGCGGTATTCCGGCTGCAGCTCATGAATGCCCGTCAGGCGTTTACATCGCTGCTACAGACCCCTCGCCACCAGGCCTGATCGACCTTGTCCTGCCTATTTGCTTTCGGTCGTTTCGATGCGGCCGGTCGTTGCTGTAGTGGTCGGTGCTGACCGATCGTTGTAGCCCCTGCATAAACGCACTACTCATTCATCAGGCCGCTCCATCGGCCTGTGTTCTTCCTGTATTCATGTTTGATGCTATCATCCGATTTAGTATTCGGAATAAACTTGTCATTGGCGCCTTCGTGCTGGCGCTCATGGGCTGGGGCGGCTACTCGGCCTGGAACCTGCCCATCGATGCCGTTCCCGATATAACCAACAACCAGGTCGTGGTTATCACCCAAACGCCCGCCCTGGCCGCTCAGGAAGCCGAGCGGTTTGTGACCACCCCGCTGGAACTGGCCATGGCTAACCTCCAGAACGTCGAAGAAATCCGGTCGGTGTCGAAGCTTGGCCTGTCGGTGCTGACGGTCGTGTTTACCGAAGATACCGACATGCTCAAAGCCCGGCAGCTGGTGTCGGAGCAGATGCAGAACGCGCTCAAAGACATTCCGGCCGATTATGGGCGGCCGTTTCTGGCACCGATTACTACGGGTCTGGGTGAAATCTATCAGTATACGCTGGTTCCGCAACGGGGCTACGAAGGCAAATATTCGCTGACGGAGCTGCGTAGTATTCAGGACTGGATCGTAAAGCGCCAGCTGGCGGGTATTCCGGGCGTGATCGAGATCAGCAGTTTCGGCGGCTTTCTGAAGCAGTACGAAGTGGCCGTTGACCCCGACCGGCTGCGGGCTGCGGGCATCACCCTCACCGAACTGGCCGACGCCATGGCCCGCAACAACGCCAACACGGGTGGGTCGTACATCGAACGCAACAGCCAGGCCTATTTTATCCGGGGCGAAGGGGCTGTCTCGTCGCTGAAAGATATAGAAAACATCATTGTCCGTACCAGTCACGATGGCCCCGGCGGCACATCGGTGCCGGTGCGGATCGGGAACGTAGCCACGGTTCGGTTCGGGCATGCGGTTCGGTTCGGGGCGCTGACCCGCAACGGCGACGGCGAGGCCGTGGGCGGTATCGTGCTGATGCTGAAAGGGGCCGACTCCGAAACGACGATCCGGGGCGTGAAAGAGCGCATCGGGCGTATCCAGGCGTCGTTGCCGGAAGGCGTCAAAATCGTGCCGTTCATTGACCGGACCAAGCTGATCGGCAAAACCATCACCACCGTTACCCGCAACCTGGTTGAAGGGGGGCTGATCGTGGTTACGGTGCTGCTGCTGCTGATGGGCAGCTGGCGGGCGGGGCTCATCGTGGCGTCGGTTATTCCGCTGGCCATGCTCTTCACGCTCGGCATGATGAAAACGCTGGGGCTGTCGGCCAACCTGATGAGCCTGGGTGCCATCGACTTCGGCCTGATCGTCGACGGGTCGATCATCATTGTCGAAGCCGTTCTTCACCACTTTTCCAGAATTGGATCAGCGAATGGGTCTTCGTCAATCGCTCAGTCGCTCAATCGCTCATTCACCCAGGCAGAAATGGACGAAGCGGTGTTCGAGTCGGCATCGGCAATCCGGCGGTCGGCTGCGTTTGGAGAAATTATTATCCTGATCGTATACCTGCCGATTCTGTCGCTGACGGGTATCGAGGGTAAGATGTTTCGCCCGATGGCCGAGACGGTGGGTTTCGCCATCCTGGCCGCGCTGGTGCTGTCGCTGACGTACGTACCTATGATGTCGGCCCTGCTGCTGCCCAAAACGCTCGACACCCGCCGTACCCTGTCGGACCGGCTGATGGACTGGCTCTACCGGCAGTATGAGCCCTTGGCCAGACTGGCTCTGCGCTGGCGGAAAACGACGGTAGCGGTGGCGCTCGCGATGCTGGCCGGGGTGGTGCTGCTGTTTGGGCGGCTGGGGGGCGAGTTCATTCCGCAGCTGGACGAAGGCGATATGGCCATCGACTTCCGGATGCCGTCGGGCACGTCGCTCTCGGCTACTATCGACGCGTCGCTGAAAGCGCAGAAAGCCCTCCGTACCCATTTTCATGAAGTAAAGCAGATTGTGGGCCGCATCGGTGCCTCCGAAATTCCGACCGACCCGATGCCCGTTGAACAGGTAGACCTGATGATTACGATGAAAGACCGGGCCGACTGGACCAACGCAACTGACCGCGACGATATGGCCGAAAAAATGGGCGCGGTGCTGGCCCAGGAAGTGCCGGGTGCCGGGGTTGAGTTTACCCAACCGATTCAGATGCGCTTCAACGAAATGATTACGGGCGTTAAGTCCGACATTGTCGTCAAAATCTTCGGCGACGATCTGCAAACGCTGTTCGAGCGGGCCAGCGCGGCCGGTCGGCTCATCGAAGCGGTGCCGGGCGTGGCCGGGCTGCGGGTCGAGCAGACGGTTGGTCTGCCGCAGATCAACGTGCAGTATGACCGCGCGCGGCTGGTGCAGTACGGATTGTCCGTGGCCGACGTGAACCGGCTGATCAAGGCCGGTTTTGCGGGCGAAATTACCGGGCCGGTCTACGAAGGCGAGCGTCGGTACGATATGGTGGTGCGGCTGGCCAGCACCAGCCGGCAGGGCCTGACCGACCTGAGCGGGTTGTACGTACCCCTGCCGCAGGGCGGAAGCGTTCCGTTGAGCGAGGTGGCTACGGTGAGCTACATTCAGGCCCCGGCACAGATCTCGCACGACGGTACCAAACGACGCATCACGATTGGGGTCAGTATCCGGGGCCGCGACGTAGAGAGCGTGGTCAACGACATCCGCAGCCAGATCGAACCCCGAATCAAACTCCCGCCCGGCTATTACTATACTTATGGCGGGGCGTTCGAAAACCTCGAAAAAGCCAAAGAACGGCTCAGTGTTGCCGTTCCCGTAGCGCTGTTCCTGATTTTTGTGCTGCTCTTCGCCACGTTCAACTCGCTGACGTATGCGCTGCTGATCTTCAGCTCCATTCCGCTGGCGGCTGTAGGGGGCGTGCTGGCGCTGTGGCTGCGCGATATGCCATTCAGTATTTCGGCGGGGGTTGGCTTCATTGCGCTGTTCGGGGTGGCCGTACTGAACGGAATCGTGCTGATCGGCTATCTGAACGAGCTCGAAAAGCAGGGGGACCAAAACGTCTACGACCGGATACTGCACGGACTGCGGGTCCGGTTCCGGCCGGTGATCATGACGGCGGCTGTAGCGTCGCTGGGATTTCTGCCGATGGCGCTGTCGACATCGGCCGGGGCGGAGGTGCAGAAGCCGCTGGCTACGGTCGTAATCGGTGGCCTGATTACCGCTACGCTGCTGACGCTGGTGGTGCTGCCGGTATTGTACAGCCTGGTTGCGGGTTGGACAAGAAAACGCCAGAATCCGTCGTCAGCGCCCTTACCCACCGCCCTGGGACTGCTGCTGCTGGGCCTGGCTACCTCGACCAGCGGCCAGACAACCCGGCTCAACCTGGGGCAGGCCGTAGAGACGGCCAGTCGGCAGAGTTTGCTGCTGCGCGGCAGTGCGCTCGAGGCCGAGAGCCAGCGGGCCCTGATCGGATCGGCCTTCGACCCGGCCAAAACCGGCGTTGAGGTTCAGGTCGGGCAAACCCAGGCTCAGCCAACCGACTATATTGTAGGGGTTACGCAGTCGTTCGCGCTGCCGTCGTTCTACCGGGCGCAGCGGCAGTTGTACCAGAGCACCGCCACGGCGGCCGAACGGCGGCTGGCCCTCCGGCGGCTGCAACTGGCCACGAGTGTGAAGCAGGCCTATTATCAGCTGCTGTTCGATAACCGGCTGGCCACCCTGTTGCGCCGACAGGACAGCCTGTTCCAGAATGCGGCCCGGGCGGCTGGCGTACGGTACAAAACCGGCGAAACCAACCGGCTCGAGCAGGTCTCGGCCGATACGCGCCTGCAGAGCGTGCGGCTGCGCCAGCTCACCCTCCGGGCCGATATAGAGGCCCACACCCGGGCCTTGCAGCTGCTGATCAACACGCCCGACCCGGTAATCATCGACACGACGATAGCCCTCCGGCGCGACCTGCCCGCCGGAACACCACTGGCTACGGCCGATGCCGGGCCGGTGGCCGATACCAACCCGGCGCTGGCGGTTCTGCAGCAGGAGCGGACCATCAGCCGCAACCAGACCTATCTGGAGCGGCAGCGGCTCAAGCCCGATCTGCTGGTTGGCTATTACAACCAGTCGATCAACCGGGAGCTGAGTTTCAACGTGCTGCAGGCCGGGGTGTCGTTTCCGCTGTTTGCGCAGGCCACCAAAGCCCGGATTGCAGCCGCCCGCATCAACGAACAACTGACCGACGCCAACTTTCAGTACGCGCAAACGCAGCTAACCGGCCAGCTGGCCATTCTGCAGCGCAATGCCGAAACGCTACGGGCCTCGCTCGCTTATTTCGACGAAGCCGCCCTGCCCCAGGCCCGGCTGATCCAGTCGACGGCGCTGCGGAGCTACCGCGCGGGCGAAATCGATTACGTTGAGTTTTTTCAGGCCATTCAGCAGGCGTTTGCCATCGAAGAGCAGTACCTCAGCGCCTTGTTTAATTATACCACCGTGGTGATCCAGGCTGAGCAGCTGCTGGGCATCGACTAACGACCATACCGATGAAATACATCCTGATTTTCTATACGACCCTGGCCCTGCTGGCCTGTAACACCCCGCAAAAAAACGACGAAAACGCGGCCGAAGAAACGCCGGCCGCCGGTCCCGCTGACCAGATTTCACTTACCCCCGGCCAGCTGAAGGCCATAGGGCTGCAGCTGGGATCGGCCAGCCAGACAACCGTAAACGACGAGGTGAAAACGACGGGAACTGTTGACGTGCCTCCGCAGTATATGGCGTCGATCAGTCCGTTGATTGGCGGGGTGATCAAGAGCGTAAACGTACTGCCCGGTCAGCGCGTCGGGAAAGGGGCTACCCTGGCTACCCTGCAAAGCCTCGACTATATTCAGATGCAGCAGGATTACCTGCAGGCGGTCAGTCAGTTAGCCTATCAGCAGGCCGAGCTGAAACGGCAGCAGACGCTGATCAGCGAAGATGTAGGCGCCCGCAAGCGACTCGAACAGGTCGAGGCCGACTACGGCAGCAACCGGGCGCTGGTCAGCTCGCTGGCGCTCAAGCTCCGCACGCTGGGTACGTCGGTCGAGTCGCTGCAGTCGGGGAAGTTGTCGCCGGTGATGCGGATAACGTCGCCGGTGGCGGGATACGTTACGGTGTCTGCCGTGCATCTGGGTCAGCAGGTAGCCACGGCCGATGTGTTGTTCCAGGTCATGGATCAGTCGCACAAGCACCTCGAACTGAGCGTTTACGAGGCCGATGCCTACAAGGTGAAGAACGGGCAGGTGATCGAGCTTACCGATCCGAAGCTGGGGTCGGGCACCCTCCGCGGCCGGGTGTATCTGGTCGGCAAGGCGTTCGAAGGCGAGGCCCGGACCATTACCGTACACGGCCATATCGATAATGAAGCGCAGGAAGCCCGGCTTATTCCCGGCATGTTCCTGAACGCCCGCATCCTGACGGGCGCGCGCCTGGCCACAACCCTGCCCGAAGAGGCCGTTGTCCGGAAAGGGCAGAACGGTTTCGTTTTCGTAGCCACCAGCGAAGCCCGCACTTACAAACGGATTCCGGTGCGGCTGGGCATCGCCGAGAACGGCCGTCTCGAAGTCATAACGCCGGCCGATCTCTCTAAGGTCGTGATCAAAGGAGCCTACCTGCTCGAAGCCGAGCTGATGAAAGGCGAAGGCGAAGAAGAGGAATAGGTTCTGGTGCTTATTGAGGAAGGTAGTGATGGCATGACCCGCAAGTCGTACCGCCACTACCTTTTTCATTTCAGCGCGTCGAAGAGGATTTCGGCGGGGTGCTGGGCGGTTCGGCCGGTGCCGTCGTGGATCTGGTGGCGGCAGGAGGTGCCCGGTGCGGCAATGATGACCTCGTCGGGTTGTTGCCGAACCGCCGGAAACAGCACCAGCTCCCCGATCTTCATCGATACCTCATAATGCTCGGCTTCGTAGCCAAACGAACCCGCCATGCCGCAGCAGCCCGACGGAATCAGCTGTACGGTGTAGTTTTTAGGTAGTGAGAGCGACTTCTTCCCCGGCACCAGCGACGATACGGCTTTCTGCTGGCAGTGGCCGTGGAGCTTGATGAGCCGGGTTTCGTCGGTGAACTGCTCGGGCCGGATGCGTCCCGCGTCGGACTCGCGCGCTATGAACTCCTCAAACGTCAGCGCGTGTTCGGCAATCCGCTTCGCATCGGCCACCAGCGACTCATCGACCAGGTCGGGGTATTCGTCGCGGAAGGTCAGGATGGCCGATGGTTCCAGCCCGACCAGGGGCGTTTCGGCGGTGATAAGCTGGCTCAGGGCGCGGATGTTCCGCTCGGCCAGGGTTTTGGCATATTTCAGCATGCCCTTCGACAGAGCCGCCCGGCCACTCTCGCCATGTTCGGGGATGATAAGCTCGTAGCCCAGCCGCCGGAACAGTTCGATGGCTTTCTTGCCGACTTCTACATCGTTGTAGTTCGTAAACTCGTCGCAGAAGAGATAAAGCCGGGGAGCTGCCCCCTCGGGTTTGGCAACGGGCTGGCGCCGGCTCCAGGCCCGCACGGTCGTTTTGCCCAGCAGCGGCATGGTCCGGTCGGGGTGAAAACCGACGATGCGGTTGGCAATACGCCGGAGAGCGGGCGTTCCCAGCACCCCGTTCCAGGCCCAGGGTATGTAGCTGGCCAGCCCCGCCAACCGGGTGAAGTTAGCAATCAGCCGCGACCGGATCGGTACGCCGTTGGTGTCGTAGTAATGCTGCAGAAACTCGGCCTTGAGCTTGGCCACGTCCACGTTGGACGGGCATTCGTTCTTGCAGCCTTTGCACGACAAACAGAGGTCGTATACCTGCTTGATTTCTTCGTGGTCGAATCGGTTGTCTTTCGGCGAGTGGGTCAGCATCTCGCGCAGGATGTTGGCCCGCGCCCGCGTCGTGTCTTTTTCGTTGCGGGTAGCCATGTAGCTGGGGCACATCGTTCCGCCCGACGATTGGGTTTTGCGGCAGTCGCCCGAGCCGTTGCACTGCTCGGCATGCTGCAGCACGTCCTGATTGTGGTAGCGGAAATAAGTCTGGAAGCGGGGTGTCTGCTGACCGGCTTCGTAGCGCAGAAACGTATCCATGGGGGGCGTTTCTACAATCTTGCCGGGGTTGAAGATGCCGTCGGGGTCCCAGGTATGCTTGATCTGCCGCATCAGCTCGTAGTTGTGCGGCCCAACCATTTGCGGGATAAACTCACCCCGGAGCCGCCCGTCGCCATGTTCGCCCGAGAGGGAGCCGTTGTATTTCTTGACGAGCGTGGCTATTTCTTCCGCAATGAGTCGGTACTGCCGGTGGCCTTCGGCAGTTTTCAGGTTGATAATCGGCCGTAGGTGTAGCTCACCCGACCCGGCATGGGCGTAGTGAACCGACGTCATGTTGTGTTTCCGCAGAATCTCGTTGAACTCACGGATGTAGTCGGGCAGGTCGCGCACGTCGACCGCCGTATCTTCAATGACCGCCACCGCTTTTTCGTCGCCGGGGAGGTTGCCCAGCAGGCCGAGACCGGCTTTGCGGAGCGTCCAGATCTTTTTGGTATCGTCGCCGAACAGGAGCGGGAAGTGGTAGCCCAGTCCGGCCGCCCGCATCTCGGCTTCCATCTGCGCGGCCAACTGCTCAATCTCGGCGCGCGTATCGCGGGAGAGGTCAACGACCAGAATGATGGGAAAATGGTTGGTCGGTGTTTTCTGCACGAAAAACGAGTTTTTTCGCTGCTCGGCGTTCTCATCGGCCCGTTCCAGAATAATATCGTCGATGAGTTCAACGGCGTAGGGACCGTAGTTCAGCGCCACCAGCGTAGCGCGCAGCGACTCATCGATGGAGTGGCAGTGAACGCAGACCAGACCGGTTTCTTTGGGCGGCAGCGGCACCAGGTTCAGCTTGATTTCGGTCAGGAAGCAAAGCGTCCCTTCGGAGCCGGCAATAAATTTGGCCAGGTTGAAAGGCGGCCCGGTCGGCGTAAATGGCTCCATCTCCAGCACCTCGTCGAGGGCGTAGCCAGTGTTGCGCCGTTCGATGGTGCGTTTGGGGAAGTTGCGCCGGATTTCGTCCTGGTTGGCCGGGTCGGAGAGGATGGCGCTGGTTTTAAGCAGGATCTTGTCGGCCAGGGTGGCAGACCCGTTTTTGCGGCTGGCTTCGCTGACCTGTTTGGTGAAGTCCCAGCCGCTCATGGGGCCAAACTCCGCTTCGGAACCGTCGGCCAGCAGTGCTTTTACCGACAGCGTATGGTTGCGCGTATCGCGATATACGACCGAGTTGGAGCCGCAGGAGTTGTTGCCAACCATACCGCCGATCATGGCCCGGTTGGCCGTTGAGGTTTCGGGGCCGAAATACAGGCCGTAGGGCTTCAGAAACCGGTTCAGCTCATCGCGCACGACGCCGGGCTGCACGCGTACCCAGCGCTCCTCGGCGTTTACTTCCAGAATCTGCGTAAAATGCTTCGAGACGTCGACCACGATACCGGCGCCAACGACCTGCCCCGCCAGCGACGTACCCGCCGTGCGCGGAATGAGCGACAGCTTGTGCTCCCGCGCGAAGGCAATGAGCGTTTTGAGGTCGTCGATCGTTTTAGGAACCGCCACGGCCGCCGGCATCTCGCGGTAGGCCGATGCGTCGGTGGCGTAGAGCGTCCGATGGGTGGTATCCGTAAAGAAATCGCCCGTCAGGCGGGCCTTCAGGTCATCGAACGGCTGATCAATTGTTGTGGGCATCGCAGGCAAATAGAAGCGGGAATCGGACGGTAAAGATAACGAAAAGAACCGCAACTGTGGCTGAAAAACAGGGATCCGGCCCGCTTCCCACCAGCCACCGGGCCGATTGGCGTATCGGGAAAAAGGACATTTGGGCAGGCAATCGGCGGGTTCGTGTAAAATCTTTTTTTTCGGCCGAATCCGGTAGCAACTTCAATCCATCGAAACGCAAACGAAACCACAAACGGCCATGACCACGTACCTCTACAACCTGAACACGCTGAACTCGGGTACCGCACAATTCAACGCCTGGGCTGCACCTGGCGGTTACTGCAAATCTGTTCGGTCGGGCTCGGCCGATGCCGACGACCTGCTGGTCAACGAGCAATGGAATTCGTTCGATGGTTCGCCGGGGCTGAACCGCAGCACCCGCTCCATCGGGTTCTAGCCCGACCGGCCACCTGCCTTGCTTTTCCTATCCGTTCTATACGCTAATTACCAAAAGTCATGAAACTAACGAACCTGTCCGGCTCCGACTGGATGAATTTCGACGATGTTGATTCGAACGACGACGCGCTGTTCGCCGTGACGCAGAACGACCTGGATGCTATAGAAGAGCAGATCCGGTTAATGGAAACGAGTCCGCGTATGCCCCATTCGGGGAACTAGGCCCGTGCCGAAGCGCCTATCGGTTTCGCTTCAGCAGGGAGGTGTATTCTTTGGTCAGCAGATGATACACCAGAAATTCGTGCCGCCGGTTTTCGGTCGGAAAAATCCGATTTAGCAGCATGTGCAGCATGGGAAACAGCAGCTCTTCGAGCTGCTGGTCATTGCATACCGTTGTTCGCAGCTGCGACACCAGCCGCTGACTGCGCTGGTTATACGGGCTTATGTCTACGGGCGGCACAAACGCTGTCAGCGCGTCGTGTATCAAGGGCCGGTAGAGCCGGTAGTGCTGGTCAAGCTGAACGAGTAAGGCCTTGTCGGCCCGGAACTCGCGGCTGAACGCATCCCGGAAGGCCGTTAGCAGCCGCGTCCGTTCGGCAAGAGGAATCTGCCACTGGTCGAGCAGACGATCCGTCAGGCCACAGGCATAATAAAGCCGTCGGCTGTCGTCGTGCTGGCTGATGTCCTGCAATACGGGCAGCAGCAGCTCACTCTCCTGACAAAACCATTCTTCACAATACAGAATTCGCCCGGCACCGTATCGTTCCACCTCCCGGTGGTAGGTGTCGACCTGTATGCGGTAAACGGACCCCTCGGCCGTCAGCTGCTGCAGCCAGCCCGTTACATCTGTCAGCAGGGCCGATGCCTGACCGGGCTCGCTCTGGAACCGCAGGCGCAGGTGGGGTTCAGGCTGGTTATACCGCACAAAGAACCACTGCCGCAGCAATCCGCTCGTCCGCAGTCCGTCAATGAGCCACGGAAGCTGATCAGTCAGCAGCTGCTCGGCGGTTTGTTCGCCCGTAATAATCTTCAGATAAAGCCACTCACTGCCGGGCGGAAAACTGCGCCGGAGGGTAGTGGTATTTTGCGCTGGTTCGTAGGCCAGACGTTCGGGCCGGGGAAAGGTCATCGGCAGAATCAGCTCGCTAACCCGCTCGTGGCCGACCTCACCCGCCCAGCAGGTCTGCTCCGACAGCAGCCACTCTTTGAGCTGAAGCTGACCCCGTTTCCGCAGTTCTTCGGTCAGCAGCGCGCAGCTCAGCCCACAGTTCAGATCGAGCGGTAGTTCGTTATCGGCTTCGGCCAGCACTACGTAGCGGGGTACCCGGTAGCTGGCCCGCCAGCTGGCAATCCAGTCAGATTTTGTCAACGGCCAGTCGGCACTGCTCAGCCGCCAGGACGCCCGGCTCAGAATAACGTTTTTGTAGCGTACCTGCGGCAACTGCGGCAGCGACGCCAGCGGCCCCCAGTCCCAACCCACATTCAGCCGGCCTTCCTGCATCTGCAAATCACACAGAAACCGGTAATGGGCCAGTCCCTGCGAGTAGTTATGCGCCGTTGACAGGCGCGGAATAACCCGTTTGCCCAACCGCCGGGACCGGATCACGAGCTGCTGTCCTTTCGGTGCCGACACCCACAGATCGTCGAGTGGCAGCTGTTGCTCGTCGGGTACGCTGCCGGCGGTCAGGATCGGAATCTCGTAGTCGCGGAGTACGGGTCGGCAAAGCACGTTGGCGGTTCGGGCGCCGGGCAGGTGTACAATCTCGGCCCAGAGCGCGTCGGGGTCGCTTTGTTCTTCCTGCCGCAGTCCGGCCCGTAGCGCCTGCTCCAGATCAGCATCCAGATGCGCCATACGCCCCAGCAGATTCCCTGCCGACGGTCCGCCACTGGCCGCCAGGTGGAACAGCCAGTCGCCGGCGTCGATGGCTTCGGCCGAACGGGCCAGTAAATACCCGATCCAGTAGCCGCTGGAAGGCAGGGCGGGGGCGGGTTGGCCCTCGGTCATACTGTCTATATCGGCGTCGGTCAGCACTAGTACGGGCTTTTCCTGCCGCATGGCACTGGTATAGAGCCGGAGCATGGTCTGGTGGAGGGGGCTGAAGGCCATATCCTGCGCCTGGGCCACGGGCCAGGTGAGGCCTTCCAGCAGGGCCGACGATACGTTACTGCCGCCATAGCCGATGCCTGCGTCGGGGTCCAGCGCCAGCAGCAGCGGCACCTCCTGTTCTTCATACCGTTCGTAGAATCGCTGCCGGAACTCGGTCAGAAAAGTGTTGGTGGGTGGGCGCTGGAAGGGCAGAACCCGGCGGAGGGTGTCGAGCAGAGCCGTCTGGAAGGCCGTACTGAGGGTATTCTGTAGCGTTGGGAAGTAGCTGTCTCCCTGAACCATGTGGGCGTCGGCTGGCCCCAGCAGTGGTTCGAGCGTTTTTTCGAGCGCGATGCAGTCGGCTGCGCGGGCGTGGCAGAGATTGGCCTGTACCGACCGCAATACGGCCAGTGTAGGTTTCTGCCCCGGCAACCCGGCCAGGCGGTCGATGAGCCGGCCCAGGGCATCGGGGCCGGTCAGGGTTGGTTCAAACTCCGAGAGTAGTAGCTGGTTATCAATCAGGTGGGTCAGGAAATTGATAGCTTCCTGCTCCGAAATTCCCTCGCGCGTGAGTACGGCGGTCAGGTCGGCCTGGGTAGCACCGGTCCGGGCGGCCATCAGCACCCGTTGCAGGTAGTGGGAGTTGTCGGTAATGCTGAGCACATAGCCATCCCGTACGGACGCGTCGCGGGTGGCTTCTACGTAGCGCAGGTCTGGTCCAACGGGGTAGGTGGTGGTGTTGGCCCGGTAGCGCACAAACGGCTTCACCTCGTCTGCCTGGCTGACGCGTTGCAGCAGGCGGGCCAGCGTATGGGCGTCGAGCCGGGTGTGGGTTCGGATGGGTTGCTGCCCGTCGAAACGAACGCCTGTCTGGGATCCCCACGTTCCGATCGATATGCCCGAGAACAGGCCGAAGGGCGTGGCTCGGGTGGCCATACGGATCATGTATTTGTACAACGTTTTGAGCAGCTTCTCCGACGGGTCGAGCGTACCGGCCAGCCAGCTCTGGCACTGTCGGTACACCTCCGGCGACGCGTAATAGAGCGCATCCTGCAACAGTGGCTCGCGGTACAGGGCCGCCAGGCTCTCCGTCAGCGGAACCCCCTGCTGTAGCTGCTGCTGTACGGAAAAGTAGGTTTGAATAGCGAGTAAAGGTCGACGTAGTACATAGAAAGGGAGGCAGTTCATAAGGCTAACTGGATAGGTAACGCACAACAGGAATGGCCCCACCGGGCGGGCGGGGGCAACGCAAATGGGCAAACCGGCGCTTATTTCGTCTGAATAAACTGTTTGCTGAACTTGAGGAGAAGGTCTTCTTTAAACTTTCCGGACGTAGGGATACGGGGTGCATCCTTTAGCAGAATTTCGTTGCCGTCCAGGGCGGTAATCATATTGGTTGCTACGATGTACGACCGGTGTACGCGGCTGAACAGGCGGGCAGGCAGCCGCTCTTCCAGTTCGCCCATACCGATATAGGTAACAATCCGTTCGCGTTTGGTGGTGTAGATCGATACGTAGTTCTTGAGCCCTTCAATGTAAACGATATCGGTCAGTTCTATCTTCCTGAATTTTCCCTTGTGCTCGGTTTTGACCAGGATAAAGTCGACTTCAGGCGTGGTTTCGGCCGGGCTGGCCGGTAGTTTTTCGGGTTGGGAAAGCTGGTTGAATACCTTCTCGGTAGCCTTCAGAAACCGCTGGTACGGAATGGGTTTGAGCAGGTAATCGACCACGTTGAACTCGTACCCTTCCAGAGCGTACTCGCTGTAGGCCGTTGTCAGAATTACCTTGCAGGTTACGTTGTGGAGTTGCAGAAACTGGATACCGGTCAGTTTGGGCATCTGAATATCCAGGAACAGCAGGTCAATCGATTCTTTCTTGAGTACGTCTGCCGCTTCAAAAACGTCGGTAGTACTTGCTACCAGCTTCAGGTAAGGCGTATCGTTTACGTAGCGGGTCAGAATATTGATGGCAGCACGTTCGTCGTCCAGAATCAGGCAGGTAATCATAGATCGATAGGTACCAGTTTAGACAGGTTCGGGAGATAGATTAACTACTGAAACCATATAGGATTTGGCTACCTAAGTATATCACTTTTATAAAAGGTGATAAATCAGGTTAATCGCAGTAATTATTCAGGATTCGGGCATTAAAATATACATTTCTACAAAGTATACGTTGCCTTCTTCCCGAATAACCCGTTTATATTTTTCTTTGTAGAGGCTAGTCAATTGATTGTCAATGTTTTTCATGCCGACGCCCCCCTGCGAATAGACCGGGAATTCTTTCTTCAGGTTGCTGCTCGAATAATATATACCGTTTTCTTCCAGCCGGATGCGGATATGGGCAGGATGGTCAGGGTCAGCCAGTTCACCGTGCTTGAAGAGGTTTTCGACCAGCGAAATCAGCACGAGGGGCGGTAAGTATAAATAACGTTCATATTCTTCGCCCTGCACATCAAAAAATAAGTACATTCGATCCTCAAACCGCATTCGCTGTAACTGGATGTAATTGCGGATGTGTTCCAGTTCATTATGGACCGGTATCGTTGCCTTATCGCTCAGTTCAGTAACGGTTCGCATCATAGACGCCAGTGCCAGTATGCCATCGGCCAGTTGTGGCGAGGTGCCGATGGCCTCCGAGTAGAAGAAGTTAAGCGTGTTATACATGAAGTGCGGGTTGAGTTGAGCCCGCAAAAAAGCCAGTTCTTTCTCCGACTTCGCTTTTTCGACCCGCAGCAGATCGTTCTGGATGTGCCGCTTCTGCCGTTCCAGCGCCAGTGAGTGGATCGCAAACCAGTAGCCGTAGCTGAACAGCAGGTACTGCATACCGACCCAGAGCGAATCGGGCAGGAACTTGGCATACATGGTGTTAAACTGCCGGTATTCGTTCGGATAGCCCACCGCCGGGAAATACACGTAGAACAGCAGGTACCGTAGCCCGATAAAAGCAGCCAGCAGGGCCACCGTATAGATGGGAATCAGCCAGTACTGTCGTTTGGCCACCAGGGGTTTCACCAGGCCGTAGACGTTGGTGTAGAACAGAGCCGCCACCAGCGAGTAGGTGAAGATGGTGCGCTGCGGGGTAACCTGCCGGATATCAGAAAAAAAGATCAGCAGATTATTGACCGCGAAATACAGTAGCCAGGCCAGCAAATGGAACCCAACGGGGCGACCGTACCGCCGAAACCACGCTCGGATTCGCTCCAATCGGGCTGTTCGTACCGACCATCCGGTTCCTGGTATAATTGTTTTCTGAATGTCAGTCTCGACCATCACCTTTGATTCATCAAGTTCACAACAGCAACTCACAACATCAATCTACTCTAAACTCGTATCACTCATGAACGCATCGATCAACGCTACCAGCCCGCTTCAGTTCTCGAAACGTACCGTTGCCAACCTGAGCAATAACCGCCCCGGTGGTATGTACCAGGCTTCCTGGCCAACCGGCGGTACCATCATCGGCTAAGCGCCAGACCGGCGAAAACCGGGTTTCGTACTGGCAAAACGACCCCTGGTATAAGAAACTTTCAGAAGTCAGCTTACCCCGCCACCTTTGACTCATCAAGTTTACAACATCACTCGCAAACTCGTATCACTCATGAACGCATCGATCAACGCTACCAGCCCGCTTCAGTTCTCGAAACGTACCGTTGCCAACCTGAGCAATAACCGCCCCGGTGGTATGTACCAGGCTTCCTGGCCAACCGGCGGTACCATCATCGGCTAGTAAAGCCGGAATTTACCAGGCCTCCTCTGTTTAACCGAATGCCTTATCTTTTGCCGAATGCCTGCCAACTGGACAGCGTCCTACGCCCGAACCACTCCCCAGACCACGCCCATTGAGTCGGCCCTGTTTCAGGTCTGGCAAGGAAACGAGACGAGGTGGCCGATGCTGCGACGGCAGGTGGTAGAAGAGGACCTGGGCCAACATCCCGACGCCCGGCTGGCACTCTTACTCGGCGAAGAAACGCTTCGACATCAGCCTCCAGGTCCCGAACGGGCCGCCTTCGACCGGTATCTCTGCCGAGTGGGCTGCGAGGCTATAGAAGCCGGTTCGTTCTCGGTTGCTGACGGTATTGCTCCGCTGGTCAGGCATTTTCTGGCCCGACCCGCTACCGACCTGGCCCACGCCTATGCCGATGTGCTCCTGGACCTTCTGCTGCCCCGGCTGCAGCAGGAACTGAGAACTCCGCAGGTTAAGCTTTCGCTCGCCGATGGGCTAACCGGTGCACTGGCCAGCCTGGGGGCCATACTGGACCGGATCGATGGAGAACGTATAGGTATATACGGTAGCGGTATTCGGGCGCTCATTGAGCAGTATGTTCGTTCGTTACAGGGCTGGCAGTTGCCGGTCGACGCGGACCAGGATCAGCACACCATGTTTCCGAGGGTGATCTCCCGACCCGATATGATCTGGGAAACGGCTACCCAAAACGGCTGGGCATACGGTGATGTGGGGCAGGCATTGTTTCTGGCCCGGGCCAGCCGATGGTTACACCAACCTGCTCTGGCCACCTGGGCCACCCGAATTGCGATGTACACGGTCTTTCGACGAATGGCCGGTAACCTGACGGTCAGCGAGTCGGGTATCCGGAACGGCCAGGCTGGTCTGCTTCTGCTCTACTGGCAGCTGTACCAGCTAACCGATGAGCCGGAACTGAAACGGGAAGCCGATTACTGGCAACAGCAGCTTACTGTATCGATACCAGCGCTGGAAGCGGCCCCCCAGCCCGACCACTCCTTACTAGACGGGTTGTTGGGAATATACGGAGCGTTACGGGCCGTCGATGAAGGGGACCTGCCTCTTCAAAGCCTTCTATTCGATCTTGAAGGCCCCTATGCGTAGCCAGTTAGTTACCTGGTCAGCTACCAGGACCCTGGCTTAGAAAAAAATGTTGCCCTGAACGGTCATCTTCTAAATGTTTCTGTATGAACACGCAGCAACTCAGGCACGTCTATGTGCCGTGGTCCTGGCTATGGGTCGTCCTGACCGTGTCGGGGCCCCTTACGGCTACCCAGGCCCAGGTCCGGATCAGCGGGGAAGTTACCTACAACGGAATCTCGCCGGTGGCAGCTGCCAACGTGACCATAGAAGGAACCTACGACGGTGGTACTACCGACAAGAAAGGGAAATTCAGTTTTGTAGCGGCCGAGCTGGGGACCTACACCCTCCGGATCGAAGCGCCTGGCTTCGTACATCGGCAGCAGCCCCTCGTGCTGGCCGATACCCTGCCGGTCAGGCTCCGGCTCGAGCTGAACGAGAAGCTGATGACCCTGGCCGAGATCATGGTGCGGCCCCGGGTATTTGCCAACGCCGACCGTAACCTGGCCAGCAACCTGAAGCCGCTCGATGTGCTCACAACGGCCACCGACGGCAGCATTGCCACCACGCTGAAAAGTATGCCTGGTGCCCAGCAGATCGGCGAAAGCGCGGATCTGTTCGTACGGGGTGGTACCGGCAGCGAAACCCGAACTTTTATGGACGGTCTGCTGATCCGAAGTTATAACCAGAGTGGGGTGTCGGGCGTGGCTACCCGAAGCCGCTACCCAACCCAGCTGTTTAAAGGCACCGTTTTCAGTACCGGCGGCTATTCGGCTCAGTATGGGCAGGCGCTCTCATCGGTGCTGCTGCTCGAAACTCAGGACATACCGGTGCAGAGTAATGCCGAACTGACGCTGTCTCCGCTGATGGGGGGCGCCACGATCCAACAGATTCTGCCCAGCAAAACGGCCGTTGTCGGTGGTGGGCTGAACTACACGAACTTAAACTGGGTGCTCAACTGGATGCCGAACCAGTCGCTACAACTGAGCCCCGCTCCCGAATCGGTAGATGGAAACCTGTACTACCGACAGAAATTACCCCGGCAGGGTATGCTCAAAGCATTTGTTAACTGGGGCGCCAGCAAAACGGGTATTTACCAGAACAACCTCGACTACGTGAACACCCTGAACCGCGTCCGGGTCGATAACCGAAACCTGTATGGTAATCTAAGTTACCGACAGTCTATTGGGCGCGGCTGGAAACTCCAGGCGGGTTCGGCCTGGAACCAGAACGCTGATGAAACTACCGTGCAGGTCACCCAGGATAACCAGCCACGATCTGTATACACCGGCCAGCAGCATACCCAGATCGGCCAGGCCAGGGCGGTGCTGTCAAAGAGTGTGCTGAACTATTCCACGCTCCATATCGGCTCCGAGTGGTTCTACACCCGGGAGCAGACGCAGGATAGCGGACGGGTACAATCGTATGTAGACGTATATAGGTCAGCGTTCGCGGAAATGGACTGGTACGTAAACGAACAGGTATCGGTTCGGGTAGGGGGGCGCTACGAGCAGTCGACGCTAACCAACCGCCAGGCGCTGGCACCCCGACTATCGCTGGGGTACACCTTTGCCAACAACGGGTTGCTATCGTTCTCGTACGGCACTTTTTACCAGCAGCCCGACCGGGAGTTCCTGTTTCAGCAACACGATCTCGACATGGCCCGGGCCCGTCACACGATTCTGAGTTACCAGCGGATGGATGCATTCCGGAGCTTCCGGGTCGAGTTGTACCACAAGTCATATACCGGCCTGATCCGGACCCGGCCCGACACTACCGCTACCGGAACCGGCTACGCCCGCGGATTCGAACTCTTCTGGCGTGACAAGAAAACGCTCAAAGACATTGATTACTGGATATCCTACTCGTTTCTCGATACCGAACGGCAGTTCATGGCCTACCCAATGCGGGTGCAGCCTGGCTTTGCCGCCCGACATACGGCCTCCGTGGTTGCCAAGCGCTTCTTCTCGAAGATCACTACCAACGTCGGGCTTACATACAGTGTGGCAAGTGGCCGACCGTATTACAACCCAACCCGCCCGGACGACCGGTTCATGCAGGATCGTACGCCGGTCTACCATAATCTGGGTCTGAGCGTGGCGTACCTGCCGAAGATCAAAATCAAACAGGCCTACAGCGTGGTCGTGCTGACGGTCAGCAACGTGCTCGGCAACGGGCAGATCTACGGCTACCGATACGGCACCCTGGATACCAGCCGGCGCGAAGCCATCCGGCCCGTAGCCAACCCGTTCGTCTTCCTGGGTATGTTCCTCAATTTCGGTATAGACCGGCGGCAGGACACCATCAACGCGCAACTCTAACTGTAATCATAGACTATCAACTTGTTTTTGCCATGAAAAAGCAATTCGCCTTCCCTGCTCTCGCGTTTCTACTCGTCACCGGCAGCGTTTATGCGCAGCAAACAATTTCGGTGACGGTGAAGACGCCACCAACAAAATCGGGTACCATTCATGCCGCCCTCTGTAACAAAGCCGACGATTTTCTGACCCAGACCTTTAAGGAAGTAACGGCCAAAGCCACGCCCGATGGCAATACGGTACTGACGTTCAGCGGTATTCCGAAAGGTGAGTATGCGGTGCGGCTTTACCAGGATGTCAACGGCGATGGGGTAGCCAATACAGGCATGTTCGGCATGCCGAAAGAACCGTTTGGTTTCTCAAACAACCCGTCGGTTTCGTTTGGTCCACCCTCGTTCCAGAAAGCCAAATTTGCCGTGGGCGATGCGCCGGTAGCTCTGGTGGTCAGGCTGATCAATGTCAACTAACGTTCGTAACTATCGGCTGCCATGAACCGTCAGAAACTAGTTCTCTGCGTACTGGTTACGCTGCTGACCTCGCCTGCCTGGGCGCAGCTCACCCGGTATCAGCAGGCTATGACCCGCCATATTGCGGTGATCGATACCGCCGTTCGGAAGTCGACCTACGTGGCCCTGTTCAACTCCTTTGAGCGTATTCACCGGGTCGAGACCAGCGAGTGGGCACCCGTCTACTACATGGCCTACTGTGCGGCCGAGCTGGCCAAACTGGAGCGCGACCCCGCCCGGATCGACGCAGCCGCCGATCGGGCCGAGGCCATCCTGAACACCGCCGACTCGCTCCATGCCACCCCCGCCGAAGTGCTCTGCATCCGCTCGATGCTGGCCTTCACCCGGATCAACGTCGACTTTATGGAGCGCGGGCCCAAATACATGCAGCTGGGCAATCAGTACCTGAAGCAGGCCCTGGCTAAAGACCCCGAAAACCCACGGGCTACCCTGATGCTGGCACAGTCGAGTCTGTTCACCCCCGAGCAGTTTGGGGGCGACAAGAAGCTGGGTCACAAGCTCCTGAAGCGAGCGAACCAACTCTACGACCTGCCTGTGGCCGACCCGCTGACGCCCCGCTGGGGCAAAGCCGATGCGGCCCAGCTGCTGGCCAAATTCGAGAAAGAACTGGCGGCTAACTAAGGTCGGCTGCCGATCCCTGAATCATTTTCCAACACGACTTTACTACGTATCAACCATGAACCCCAAAAACGCATTCGCCGGTCATCCGGGCAAAGAGCAGGACCTGGCCGATGGCCTGTTCATGATCGACCTCAACCAACGACTCGAATCGATTCAGACTATGGCTGAGGCCCTGTACATCAGTTACTTGTCCGACGCTGGCTCCGGCCGTTCGGCCGACTAAACACGCCGGTTACCCTGCTGAGCGCCGGTATGAACTCCGCGCCGGGTGGGACCCGCCAATTCTCCTGCATTCTCCCGAGTACGCATTTTTGTCTGTATCACCCTTTTATCAAAAACCAACCATGATTACGAACCAAACCCCCGAAGAGTCGCTAAGCGAAGGTCTGTATGTTGTCGCCCTGGAAGAGCGGCTGGAAACCGTTGAACTGGCTGCTGAGGCTGCCTACACCAGCTGCGTGATCGACTTTGGCGCTGAAGCGTCGCTGGTATCTGAATAGGCCACTGGCCTGCCCCCAGGGGCTATCTCCATCCTTGCAATTTCTCTTGTTGATTTTCTCCTTCATTTCTCACCCGTTTATCTCAAACCAATCCATGAACACGTATCCTATCTCCGAAGAATCGCTGACCGAAGGTCTGTATGTTGTCGCCCTGGAAGAGCGGCTGGAAACCGTTGAACTGGCTGCCGAGGCTGCCTACACCAGCTGTGTGATCGACTTTGGCGCCGAAGCGTCGCTGGTATCTGAATAGGCCACTGGCCTGCCCCCGGGCTATCTCTATCCTTGCAATCACCCTTGTTAATCTTCTCTTTCATTCTCACCTGTTTATCTCAAACCAATCCATGAACACGAATCAAACTCCCGAGCAGTCGTTAACCGAAGGTCTGTACGTTGTTGCGCTTGAAGAGCGGCTGGAAACCGTTGAACTGGCTGCCGAAGCCGCTTACACCAGCTGCGTACTCGACGCTGGCGTTGAAGTGTCGGCTGTTGCTGAATAGGCCTGATCACCGACCGGCCAGGCATAGGAGACCGGGCAGGCATGGTCTGTCGACCGTGAGGCCCAGCCCGAAAGTTCTGTAGGGCGATAGGTCAATAAATCAGACGGCGCGTACCAATCCATCGAGCCCCGCGGGGTGTCCTGTTCGCAGCGCGATCTCGTCGATTATTACCATCGCCCAAACGGGCAGAGCGTTGAACCTGCCGCTCCGCCGGGGCCATCTCTATCCTTGCAATTTCTCTTGTTGATTTTCTCCTTCATTTCTCACCCGTTTATCTCAAACCAATCCATGAACACGTATCCTATCTCCGAAGAATCGCTGACCGAAGGTCTGTATGTTGTCGCCCTGGAAGAGCGGCTGGAAACCGTTGAACTGGCTGCCGAAGCCGCCTATACCAGCTGCGTACTGGACATAGGTGCCGAAGCGTCGCTGGTATCTGAATAGGCCACTGGCCTGCCCCCCCCGGGCTATCTCTATCCTTGCAATCACCCTTGTTCATCTTCTCTTTCATTCTCACCTGTTTATCTCAAACCAATCCATGAATACGAATCAAACTCCCGAGCAGTCGTTAACCGAAGGTCTGTACGTTGTTGCGCTTGAAGAGCGGCTGGAAACGGTTGAGCTGGCTGCCGAAGCCGCTTACACCAGCTGCGTACTCGACGCTGGCGTTGAACTGTCGGCTGAATAAGCTACCCGGTAAACAGCGGGGTATGGGCCACCGGGTCCGTACCCCGCCTGTTGAGTTAGTTGCTTCCTGAATGCGTTGGCTATCCTTGTTATCCCGGCCCTGCTATGAACTCATCTCCCCAAGACATTCTCCGCTCGGTTATTCTGGCGGAAACCGGCGATAAATTCGTCGTACAAACTCCCGAGCGATCGTTCCATGTGGGTCGCCCGTTGTTCTACATCCTTAAACTGAGCCAGCAAGGGCATTCGCCCGCTTCTGTTCGGGAGCAACTGGCCGCGTTTGGCGCCAGTGGTCTGTCGCAGGAAGCCATCGAAAAAGCACTGACCGACACCCTGGCGCAGATTACTGCTCCGGCCGCGGCCAATCCGGGGCAGAAATACATTCAGAGCCGCATCCGGCTGCTCAGCGAAACCCAGCTGGCCCGGCTGGCGTCGCCCCTTCGGCTTCTGTTTACGCGCTACGTGTTTCTGGCCCTGTTTCTGGGCTGCGGCTACCTGACCGTCCGTTACGGCATCGATCTGCTGCAGAACGGGCTGTTTCAGGATAAGGTCGGCTGGACCGACGGGTTTGTGCTGGTGCTGGCGAGCTACGTGTTTCTGGGGCTGATCAGCTTCCTGCACGAGATTGGTCACGCGGCTGCCGCCCTTCGCTACGGCATCCGGCCTAAAGAAGTAGGCTTTGGCTTTTACCTGATCTTTCCGGTTCTCTACACCGACGTGACCCGCATCTGGATTCTAAAGCGAACGCGCCGGGTGCTGGTCAACCTCAGCGGTATTTACGTACAACTGCTCATTAACGCCGGGCTGATCGGCATAAGCCTGTCTACCGACCACGCCACGGTACAGCACGTGGTTCACTCGTTCTTCCTGACCAATACCTTTATTGCGCTCTACTCGCTGAACCCATACCTGCGGAACGACGGCTACTGGATCGTCAGCGACCTGTTCGACGTGCCCAACCTGTCCAGGAGTGCCTACGAGCTACCCCGGCGAGCCTACCAGTTCGTGCAGCGCAAGGGCAACCTCTGGCCCCAGGGCGTTACCTCGCCTACCCAGCGCCGGACCCTGGTCATCTATACCAGCATCTACTGGCTGCTGCTGCTGCTGCTGCCGCTGGGCCTTTACCGGCTGACCCTGGACCGCTACGACCGCATCCTGAGCCTGATTGAGCAGGTGCCAACGCTGACCGGCGGGGCCTATTACGAAACCGTCTGGACCATTGTCCGACTTACGCTGCTCTACGGGCTGGTCATTGGGCTGGCTGCACGCATGATGCTGATCACCATTCGCGGGTACCGGACGGCCTGATCAATCCACCACTCCTTTTTCTTCGACAACGCCATGACTCCTACGACTACCTCCATCACATCGTCGGCAGATTATCTCAACTACTGGAACGGCATCCGGCAGGGTATCGACCAGGAGTTCAGCCAGGTCACGAAGACACCCGCCCAGCTGAAAGACTTCTTTGCCTTCGTAGCCAACAAACGCCGGTTTCTGCCCGAACACGAGCAGGACGAGCTGACGTTCTACAAGAATCTGCTGCACAACCAGCGCGTTAATCTTTACCTCGACTTCAAGACCGATATCAGCCTGCTGCTGGATCGGTTTACGGTGAGTGGCGACCTCGGTTTTCTGCAACAGCCCGGCCCGTTTGTGTTCTGCACCTTTCACTTTGGTCCGTTTCCGCTGATCGGCTACCAGCTTAACCGACTGGGTTTTACGGCCTCGGTGCTGACTATTGAGGGCATCAGCAACTCCATGATTCACCAGGACACGACCGAAGGACTCGACATTATGCACTCGGGGTCTACCAGCGTAATGGTCGAGATGATGAGTAACCTCGAAGCCGGTCGCAGCGTCATGGCCTTTGTGGACGGTAACCTGGGCGTGGTGAAAGAGATTGACCCGCGCAGCTTCGTACCGGTGCCGCTACTGAACGATACGTTCTTCTGCAAGAAAGGAGTACCGCTGCTGTCGTACCTGACCAATACGCCCATTATTCCGCTCATCACCTACCGCCAGGGACCCGACGACATCCGGATGGTGGTCGACGCGCCGATCTACCCCGACCGGCAGCTGAGTCGCGATGTCTACGCCCAGTCGGTGCTGCAACGCTGCTACGCCCTGTTTGAGCGCCACCTGCGCAAAACCCCCGAGCAGTGGGAGTTCTGGAACCTGATTGGCAAATACATGGCGTCGGAACTGCAACGCGGGGGCGCTCCCATACCGGCGCCGGTCGAGGCTACCCACTACCTCTTCAACCGAGAGCGTTATGACCTCATCCAGGTGCAGACCACGCCGTTCCTGTTCGACCGGCAAACCCGGGGCTACTTCCCCATCTCGGCTACGCTGGCGCAGGTACTTGGGCAGCTGAGTCCGAAAGGAGTTGCCCTTCAGTCGCAGTTGTCGCCTGCGTTGTTCAACGATCTGCTCCAGCGGTCCGTATTGCGGGCTGCCTAACCCTTCCGACTCATGATCCTGGTCCTAAGTCAGCAAAAATTTGAACCCGGCACAGACCCCGTCCTGAACTGGCTGCTCTACAACCGGATTCCGTTCGTGAAAGTAACCTTGCAGGATCTGGTCGATCAGCGGGTCAGCTACACCGTCGATGTCGACAACCAGGATGTGTTCATCAATGGGCGCAGCGTCAGGAACGATGTGGAGGTGATCTGGCACCGGCGGTTCATCATTGACCTGCATCGGGTCAGTCGTCAGATAGAAGGCGGTAGCCACCCGCAGCTCCGGTCTGAGCTGGAGCTGGAGATCCGCGAGCTGCTGCACTGTCTGTCGGCTATTTTCCGGGACAAGACCTGGCTCACGCCCTTCGATCGGATCGGCGTCAGCAAGCTGACCATGTTGCAGCAGGCCCGCGCTCACGGGCTGGCAGTGCCGCGCTCCAAAGTGCTGACCGCCCGCGCCGATGTGGCTCATTTCCTGGCCGATACGCCAACCGGTCTGATCAGTAAGCCCCTCTCCGACGGCCGTAGCTATTACCTCCACGAGGGCGATACGTACGTCGTGTTTACCAACCTCATTACGGCCGGGTCGCTGAACGAGCTGCCCGAGCGGTTCTTTCCGTCGCTGTTTCAGGAGCGTGTACCGGCTCGTTACGAGTTGCGCGTGTTTTACCTCGATGGTAACTGCTACACAACCGCTATCCTGAACAGCACCGCCGACAAAAACGTGGACCGCAAGCTCGACAGTACCGCCAGCAGTACGCATTACGTACCCTACCGGCTGCCCGATTCGGTAAACTGGGCTGTGGATGCATTTATGCGGGCATCGGGGCTCAACACGGGCAGTCTCGACTTTATCCGCAGCGATACAGGCGCGTATGTTTTTCTGGAAGTCAATCCGGTGGGGCAGTACATGGCCGAGTCGGAGAAGACCAACTACAAACTGGATCGGGTCATTGCAACCTGGCTCCAAAACCAAACGGCCCATGCATGTTCTTGACGTATCTACCCTCTTCGAGCCCGAACTGCTCGACCGCCTGCCCATCAACTACCGCTACATGACGCGGCTGGAAACCAGCACCTTTGGCGAACATTTTATCGGGCAGCGCTTTAGTACCAGTACGGCCCACTACTCACGCGATTTCATCACCCAGGGTCTGTACAAACCGGTGTCGGACTGGGTGTATCCCGATTTTCTGCCGCCCCCGCTGGCGCCCCTTCCCGACGACGCGCCGGATATATAGACGCCGTTACTGCCGCTGATCTGTCACCTGTCGTAAACAACCGGACGCATGAACCCGAACTACTTTCTTCTCTACGCTCATAACATACCCGTTCGGGGTAAAGAACGGGCCGCCCTCTACAACCTCCAGGCCGGGCATATCCTGTGTATTCCGCTGGTGCTGACCGATCTGATCGAGGCCATGCGAACGGCACCCGTCGAGACGGTCAGGCAACAGTTTGCCCCTACGCGCCCCGAGCTGTTCGACGCTTACCTCAACTTCCTGCTCCGCAACGACCTGGGTTTTTATACCGACGAGCCGACGCTTTTTCCGCCCCTCTCGCTCCAGTGGGATACGCCCCACCACATCCAGACGGCGGTACTCGATCTCGATTTTGACCAATATGACCCCGTAGCGGTGCTTGACCAGCTCGACGGACTCCAGTGTCGCCATGTCGAATACCGGCTGCAAACGGGTCGCGGAACGGCCCGTCAGCTGGAAGCCCTCATGGAGGCCAACCAGGGCCGGGGCTTCCGGTCGGTCTCGTTGCTGATCGATTACCAGACCGCGCTGGGGCAACCTCCGCAGTGGGTTCATCGGCTCTACGAAGCCTGTCCCAAGATCGAGTTCATGCTCGTTTACAACGCGCCTTACGCCGGCAAGAGCCGCACCCATCCAGCCCATATTCAGTTCATTCAGGACGACATCCGGTCGGCCAGTTACCGGGCCAGTGCAACCAGACGGCGGCATATTGTCAACGTCGGCTACTTTACCGAGGCCCAGCAGTTCAACCCGTACTACAACCGGCGGGTATGCATCAGCCAGGCGGGCGAGATCAAAAACTGCCTGCAGCACCGGCGGTCGTTCGGGTCGGTGCTGACCGACCGGATCGATGCGGTCGTGAGCCGGGCCGATTTCCGGGAGCTGTGGCTGGCTTCGCCCGACCGCGTTGCGGGACTGCGCGACTCCGAACTGCGCTACTGCCTGTTCATGCCCCACGAGCTGGTAGCCGACCCGGAGACCGGTTTGTTCCGCTTTCCGGCCAGTTCGCCTGCGTGCCAGCTGCTGGTCTGACCCGACAGCCCATCGGCTGGTTGCGCCAAACACCGGCTTGGTATAGGCCATGCTGACTCCTGTATAATTTTTTTCGTTTAGCCGCTCTGGGACAACACCTTTGAAGCATCCTACGAATAGGTAGGCAGGTTTCACTCGTTATACTACTTCCCATGGCAACCGTACTCGGATCAGGACACACCACGCTGGCGCAACTTCGCCGTATTCTCTTCCAACATGATACCGTCGCACTCGACGACCAGGCCCTGCAGCGGGTGCGCGACAGTTATCGATTCCTGACAAGCTTCACGCAGGATAAACTCATTTACGGTATTAATACTGGGTTTGGGCCCATGGCTCAGTACCGCATCAGCGACGAAGATCAGTTGCAGTTGCAGTACAACCTGATCCGCAGCCACGCGTCGGGCCTGGGCAAACCGCTCGACCCGATCTACACTAAAGCCCTGATGCTGGCCCGGCTCAGCAGCCTGCTGAAAGGCTACTCGGGCGTTCATCCCGAAACGGTAGAGCTATTGCTGGCCTTTATCAACAACGATATTTCGCCTGCCGTTTACGAACACGGCAGCGTAGGCGCCAGTGGCGATCTGGTACAGCTGGCTCACCTGGCCCTTTGCCTGATCGGTGAAGGCCGCGTAAAGCACGACGGCGAATGGAAACCTACCGAGCTGGTTATGGCGCAGCACGGCCTACAGCCGCTGACCATCCATCTGCGCGAAGGCCTGGCGCTGATCAACGGGACCTCGTGTATGACCGGCATCGGACTGGTTAACGTGCTGCACGCCCAGAACCTGCTCAACTGGAGTATCGTGGCGTCGTCATTCGTGGTGGAGCTGGTCCGTTCCTACGACGACCACTATTCCGAAGAACTCAACGCCGTAAAACAACACTACGGCCAGCGGTACGTAGCCGCCAAGATGCGGCAACTGCTCCGCGTCAGTCGCCTGACCCGCAAACGCGACGAACACCTCTACGACCACAAGGTAACCGAAACGGTGCTGACCGATAAGGTGCAGGAGTACTACTCCATCCGCTGCGTTCCGCAGATTCTCGGGCCCGTTTACGATACCATCAGCGAAACCCTCAAGGTCGTGATGAACGAGTTCAACTCGGTCAACGACAACCCCATCATCGACGCCCAGCGGCAGAACGTTTTTCACGGCGGCAACTTCCACGGTGATTATGTCTCGCTGGCTATGGACAAGCTCAAGATTGCAACCACCCGCCTGTCGATGCTGACCGAACGCCAGCTCAACTTCCTGCTAAACGACAAACTCAACCAGATTCTGCCCCCGTTCGTGAATCTGGGTACGCTGGGGCTGAACCTCGGTATGCAGGGCGCACAGTTTGTAGCTACCTCGACTACGGCCGAGAGCCAGACGCTGTCGTTCCCGATGTATGCCCACAGCATTCCGAACAACAACGACAATCAGGATATTGTGAGTATGGGTACCAACGCAGCCCTGCTGACGGCCAAGGTGATCGAGAATACCTACCACGTCATGGCCGTACACCTGCTCACCCTCGTACAGGCCGTTGACTACCTCCAGCTGGCGGACCAGCTCACCCCTCCGCTCCGTGCCGTCTATACCGAACTGCGGGCCCTCGTTCCGACCTTCTCGGCCGACGATATCATGCACGAAAAACTGAATCTCGTGGTGCAGCACGTACGCACCCGCCAGCTGCGGTTCGAGGCCGTGCCGTTCAACCAGCCCGCCCCCTACGAAGAGGCTGAGTTCGACAAACACGTTGCCTAAGCCCGTTTGCCAACCGCTTTTTTTAACCGTATACTTATGGAAACTCCTACCAAATACGCCCTCGTGACGGGTGGTTCGCGCGGCATTGGCCGTGCCGTATGCCTGAGCCTGGCCGAGCGTGGTTACGCGGTGCTGATCAATTACTGCACCAACAAAGAGGCCGCCGAGTCTGTACTCGAAGCCGTGTACGAAGCAGGAGGGCAGGCCGAATTGCTCCAGTTCGATGTATCGAAAGAAAACGAAGTGACCGAGGCCATCTCGGGCTGGCTGTCGGCGCATCCCGACGCGGCTCTCGAAGTGCTGGTCAACAATGCCGGCCTACGGCGCGACCGGCTCATGGCCCTGATCGAACGGGCCGAGTGGGATAAGGTGATCGACACCAACGTGGGTGGCTTTTTTTACGTGACCCGGCAGGTGCTGCCGCGCATGATTCGCAAGCGCTACGGCCGTATCGTCAACGTGGTGTCGCTGTCGGGTATCAAAGGGGCACCGGGACAAACCCACTATTCCGCTTCCAAAGCGGCCGTTATTGGCGCTACCAAGGCGCTGGCGCAGGAGGTGGCTATCAAGAATATTGCTGTCAACGCCATTGCGCCGGGCTTCATCCGGACCGAAATGATTGCCGATATCAGCGAAGATCACCACAAGATGCAGATTCCGATGCGTCGGTTTGGCGAACCCGAAGAAGTGGCCGCCCTGACGGCTTTCCTGTCCTCGCGCGAGTGTTCGTACCTGACCGGTCAGGTAATTTCGATCAACGGCGGTCTCTACACCTAACCCGGGCCTGCTGGCTCTACCGGCCATGAAACATGCACTGCAACTGCTACACCCACTTACCGTTCGCTTCCATGAAGTAGACTCGTACCAGATCGTCTGGCACGGGCATTACGTAGGTTACTTCGAAGAAGGGCGCGAAGCCTTCGGCCGACACTATGGCCTCGATTACCACCGGCTCGAAGCCGAAGGGTATCTGGGCCCCATCATCGAGGTATCGCTCGACTATCGGAAATCCCTGCGGTATGGTGATCAGATCCTGGTCGAGACAACCTTCGTTGAGACGTCGGCCCCCAAGCTGATCTTCACCTATCGCCTGCTCCGGGCCGACACCCGCGAGCTCGTCTGCAAAGGACGCACCGTTCAGGTCCTGCTCGATAAAGAGTATCGCGCGCTTCAATACGCTCCACCGCCGTTTCTGATGGCCTGGAAACAACGCTGGACTCCCGCATCATCATGAACCGTACCTATGTTGTTGCCAGCGGGGTAGCCAGCCCCCTGGGCTTCGATACCCCCACCACGTTCGAGGCCCTGATAGCCGGACAAACGGGGCTGCGGGTCCGGCAGCCGGCTTCATCGGCTGGGCCCGTCTGTACGGCCGAAGTCGACGGGTCGCTGCTGGCACGGGCCTGTTCAGATCGGCTTCTGACTCGCGGCACGCCCGCCACCAAACTGGAACAGATGGGGCTTGTAGCCCTCCACGCGGCCCTGCACGACACGACACTGAGCTGGCAGCAGGCCGATACGCTCCTGATTGTCTGTTCGGCGAAGGGCAATATTCCGGCCCTGGCCGAGGCCGTTGCTGCCGAGCCGCCGGGGCAGCAGGAGTACATGGCCCGACTGGCCCAAAGCTGGGCGTCGGCCTGGGGGCTCTGCAACGAACCGATGGTGCTCTCCAACGCCTGCATCTCCAGCCTGCACGGTATCGTAGTGGCGCGCCGGCTGATCGGGCAGGGACTTTTTCGGCATGTAATCGTGATTGGGGCCGATGTAGTTTCGGATTTCACACGGGCGGGCTTTCAGGGCTTCAACGCCGTAAGTGCCGAACCCTGCCGTCCGTTCGATGCGGCCCGGCGCGGTATCAATCTGGGCGAAGCCGCTGCTGTGCTGGTGCTCAGCGCCGACGACCGGCTATCGGTCGGGGTCGAGCTGAGGGGCGGTGTTGTCACCAACGATGCCCACCATATTTCGGCCCCGTCGCGTACGGGCGAAGGCCTGTTCCGGGCCATTGAACGGGTACGGGCTGGTCGAACGCCTGACTTTATCAGCCTGCACGGCACCGCTACAGTCTACAACGACGAAATGGAAGCCCAGGCGCTGAACCGCGCTAACCTGCTCGACTGCCCCGTTTACAGCCTGAAAGGGCAGCTTGGGCATACGCTCGGAGCCGCCGGCGTGCTGGAGTCGGTACTGGCCATCGAGTCGCTGCGCCGAAATCAGCTGCTGGCCTCGCATCAGTACGCTACGCCCGGCACGACCTATCCGCTGCGCGTAGTGGAGCGCCCCGAAACCCGCCCGCTACAAACCTGCCTGAAAACATCGTCCGGGTTTGGTGGCTGTAATGCCGCTGTCTGGTACGAAAAAACCAACTAACGTCATGAATGCGACCATTACGGCTACCTGTACCATCCGCAACGGCATGATCTGGGTAAATGGCCAGCTTTACCACGAAACCGATCTGGCCCAACCCGGCCCTGCTTTGTTTGCTGAACGGGCCTACCGGACGCTGTCACTGGCGTATCCGAAATTTTTCAAGATGGACCCGCTCAGTAAGCTCGGCTGGCTGGCGGCCGAACTGATGACCCAACCGGCTCCCGAAGGGGTAAGGCCCGACCAGCGGGGCGTGGTGCTCTACAGCCGAACCGGTAGCCTGCTCGCCGACTGGAGCCATCAGCAGATTCTGCACGACAACCGCCCCGTCAGTCCCGCCATTTTCGTGTACACCCTGCCCAATATCGTGGTGGGTGAACTCTGTATCCGGCATCAGCTGATGGGCGAGAACGGCGTCTTTCTGACCCCAGCCTGGCAACCCCACCATGCTGCGCTGATGGTAAACAGCCTGCTGACCAGTGGCGACTGCCGCCAGTGTCTGACGGGCTGGATAGAAGTCAACGCCGACCAGTACGAGGTATTTCTGTGTCAGGTCAACGCGCAGCCGAATGACACAGCCGGTATGCCATTTTCTGACGTGTCGCTCCAGATTCTCTACCAGAATCCGGCTGCATATAGCGCCTGGCAACCGTGGTTTAGTCAGGAAGCGATCCTTGCCTAAACGGCGCATCAGCCGATTCGTATCGGGCAAACCGGGGCTTGTATAATAAAGTAGCAGCCGCCCGTTTTGGCCCGTAGCTTTAACTCATTCAATAAGCAACGCACATAATTCATCCGTTAATCCTTTTATAACTAGCAACATGGAAACGCTAATCGAAACCCTCAAGACACAAATCATTGATCAGCTGAACCTCGACGGCGTAACGCCCGAGTCGATCGAAGCCGATGCACCCCTGTTCGGGTCGGGCCTGGGCCTGGACTCGATCGATGCGCTGGAACTGGTATCGCTCGTTGAGCAGCACTACCAGCTAAAAGTGACGCCCGACGAGATGAAAGGGGCCTTTGAGTCGGTACGCGCCCTGGCCGAATTCCTGGTCGAGCATGCACCGGCCGCCGTTGCTGCCGTGACCGAAGAGGCTGTTGCCTGAGCGCTGAGCCATGCTTCATGTTTACTGGACCCGCCTGGAGGAAACGGACACACTGGCGGCTCACGAGCCTTCATTGCGTACGTTTCCGGCGTGGTTACAGCAGAAAGTACACCGGCATCGAACAGCCCGGGCGGCCCTGGCCAGTTTCTGGGGCTACCGGCTGCTGCAACTGGCTACCGCCCACTGGCCTCAACCGGTCTGGCAGGCGCTCACCACCGACTACTGGGGGCGCCCGCTACTGAACTACTCAGCCTACGATTTCAACCTGTCTCATTCGGATAACTGCGTTGTCTGCGCCCTGCACCAGAACGGTCGGGTAGGGGTCGACACGCAGGGGCAGGCCCACCCGACCCGGCTCAAGCCAGCGTACCAGACGCTGTTTCAGCCGCACGAATGGACCCGCCTTTGCCAGGACCCCACGTCGTTTACCGACCTGTGGGCGCAGAAAGAAGCCGTTGCCAAAGCCGACGGACGCGGTATGGCCGCTTATCCGCATATCTGGCTCCGGGGCGCAATGGCCTCCGTACTGGATACCGGAACCCGCTGGGTGCTGACGCCCCTGGCCCTCGACTCAGCCTACCGAACGTACGTAGCTACGCCTGACACCGGCACTGGTTTTCTGCACCACGTGCAGCACAAGGACGGCTCGTTTCGGATGGATACCACCCTTTTTTAGCAACCCCCTCCCATGAACATGTATGTAACGGGTATGGGTATCGTGTCGGCAATCGGCATGGATACGACCGAAACAATAAACAGCATTCTTGCCCAGCGGAGCGGCCTGGGGCCAATCCGCTGGGTCGACACCCGGCTGAAAAACAACGTGGTGGCGGGCGAAGTACCCCATGACGACAACGCCCTGCGTACGCTGGCCGGTGTGCCGGCCCAGCCGCTGGCCACCCGCACCACCCTGCTCGGTCTGCTGGCCGCCCGGCAGGCCATTAATCAGGCGGGTATCGTCCCGGCCGATGGCATCCGGACCGGCTTTATCTCGGCATCGACCGTAGGCGGCATTGTCGAGTCGGAAAAAGTACATGCCGAGGTGCTGGCCGGTACCTATCCGGGTTCGTTTGTCGATACTAACGACGGAGCCGAAAGTACCGATTACCTGGCCCGCTATTTTGGCTTCACAGATCTCGTTACGTCGATCAATACGGCCTGCTCCTCATCGGCCAACGCCATTGTGGTCGGAAGCCGCTGGATTCGGAGCGGACTGGTTGATCGGGTAATCGTAGGCGGCACGGATTCGCTCAGCCGACTGACCATCAATGGGTTCAACTCGCTGATGCTGCTCGATTCGCAACCCTGCCGCCCGTTCGATCAGCGTCGGCAGGGCATCAACCTGGGCGAAGGAGCCGCGTATCTGGTGCTGGAGTCGGAAGCCTGTGTTCGTCGGGCGGGCAAAACACCGCTGGCGCGGCTGAGTGGCTTCGGCGTGACCAACGATGCCTACCATCCGTCGGCCAGCTCGCCCGAGGGTGAAGGATTACAGGGCGCCATGAGGCAGGCTATGAGCCAGGCTGGCCTACAGCCCTCGGATATCGATTACCTCAACACCCACGGCACCGCTACCGGCAACAACGATATTACGGAAGGCATGGCCATCCGGCGGGTTTTCGGCGATGCGGTTTCGTTCAGTTCTACCAAAAGCTTTACGGGGCATACCCTGGCCGCAGCGGGGGCTATCGAAGCCGTTATTGCCCTGCTGAGTCTGCGCGAGGGCCTATTACCCCCCAATCTTTTTTTCGAGGAGCCTATTCCGGAGCACGGTCTGTCGCCTATCCGAACCGTATCGGCCGACCGCCATCATCGGCACGTCATGAGCAACGCGGCTGGTATGGGAGGGTTCTGTTCATCGCTTATTTTCTCGGCCAACTAACTGTCTGTCGCCATGAAACCCGTTTACATCGAAAGTGTGGCAGGGGTGCCTGCTCAATGGACGCCAACCCCAACGGCGGCCCTGTTCAGGGCCGTTGAACCCGCCTATCAGCAGTTTATCTCGCCGGGCGAGTCGCGCCGGTGGTCCAAGGCCTGCCGGATGGGCGTATACAGTGCCATGCAGGCGCTGCGCCAGGCCAGCGTTACAGACGGGCTCGGGGCTGTTACGGTCGGAACGGGCGTGGGCGGTCTCGACTGTTCCGAGCGGTTTCAGCGCGCCATTGTTGAGCAGCAGGAGTCGGGCCTGTCGCCTACCTTATTTCTACAGTCGCTGCACAGCTCGATTTCGGGCCAGATTGCGCTGTCACTCCAGTGCAAAGGCTATAACATGACCTATACCCACCGGGGTACGGCCTTTGAGAGTGCGCTGCTCGATGCGGCCCTGCTGCTGGACGAAGACCCCGAACTGGGCCGTGTGCTGGTCGGGGGCGTCGATGAGGTAGCGCCGGTATACCTCGAATCGCTCCGCCGGGCGGGGTATCTTCAGCAGCCCGACGCCGACTTTGCCGACGGTATCGTTCCGGGCGAAGGAGCTACCTTCTTTGTGGTCAGTCCGACCGCCACACCCGACTCGCTGGCCGTGGTCCGGGATCTGCGGCTGGTTCATAGCGTTGCCGACGAAACGGCACTGGCTCAGGCCGTAAACGCCCTGCTGGCCGACCACGGGCTGGTCGTGGCCGATCTCGATCTGGTGCTGAGCGGCCTGTGTGGTCAGCCGGTCTGGGACCGGAAACTGGCCGCCTGGATTGGGCAGCTCCCGGCGTCGGTGCCGAGCCTGCCGTTCAAAACCTGGTGTGGCGAGTCGCATACGGCTACGGCTTTTGCAACCGGGCTGGCCGTACGGTTCCTGAACGGTACCTATCCTGAAGAAACCGGAACGTGGCCGCACCCGACACCCCCCAAAACTATTCTGATTGTCAATCATTACCAGGACGCTAACTATGGAATCGTACTGCTCACCGCTGCCGACTGCTGATCCTGGTATGACCGAACCGCTGGTGGCCGGGTCGGAGGCCGTGATGACGTTCATTCCGCACCGCCCCCCGTTTGTACTGGTCGATACGTTGTATGTCTGCACCGACGACGAGGCCGTAGCCAGTTTTACCATTCCCGAAGCGGGGCATGTGCTGGTACAGGACGGTCTGTTTCAGGAGCCAGGGCTGCTCGAGCACCAGGCGCAGGTATCGGCCCTGCAGGCGGGGTACCAGGCCCGGCAGTATCAGCTGCCCCCACAAATGGGCTACGTAGCTGGTTTTCGGCATATTACGATCCACGGCCTGCCCCGCTCGGGCGAGGTCGTAACCACTACCGTTCATACCCTTACCCGCCTGGGTAGCCTTACCGCGCTCCGGGCCGAAACCCGGAGCGAAGCGCGACTGCTGGCCAGCTGCGAGTTTACCGTCGTGCTCGAACCCGCCTGATTCAGACCTTATAAACGCATAGTCAACCAAACCAGGAACCGCCATGATCGCTTCTTACCCTAACGCGTACCTTGCCGATGCGGCTACGTTCGATGACGTAATGCAGCTGTCGGAAACCGAATTTTATCAGGCCGAAACGCTGCTCAACGCCTATACGGCGGGTATGACGCTGGCTGTGTTCCAGCGTATGGGCCTTTTCAGGGCCGCCACCGACGGCTATACCCCCGACGCGCTGAAAGCTGCTATCGGGCTGGCACCGGAGCATAGCCGGCTGCTGGATGCCCTGCTCGACATACTCGAACGGAGCCAGTACCTGACCCGCACCGCCGATCGGTACGTGGCCACCGCCCTGGTCGACACCGCCGATACGCAGCAGCAGCTTCGAAACTACCGCGATCATCAGCAGGAAACCCTGTACATGTCGGCGGCAGCCTGGGCGTTCATCGAAGCGACGGTACGGCTCGAAGCGATATGTTTTGAAGCCATGCCCGACATGCTCGCGGGTCGGCGAACCTACCTCGACGTGATGTTTCCCAACGGCGACCTGACGCTGGTAGCCGCTATCTATAAAGGCACCATTCAGCAGTACCTGAACGGGCGCGTGGCCAGCCGGGTGCGCGAACTGGTTGAAGAGAAACTAGCGCTCTACGGCTCCGTTACCCTGCTCGAAGTAGGCGCCGGAACGGGTGGCACTACAGCCCTGATCTTCAAGGAGCTGGAAAGTCTGAATCCCAATGCGCTGACGTACTGGTATACCGATATTTCGGCCGGTTTTACGCGGGTGGGCAAACGGGAGTTCGGCGCCCGCTACCCGTTCGTGCAGTACAAACCCCTCGACATCAACCGCCCGGTCGACGCGCAGGGGTTCGTGCCGGGCAGCGTCGATATCGTGATCTGTAATAATGTGCTTCATGCCACGCCCAGCATGGCCGGGGCGCTTACCCACACGTCGCAACTCCTGCGCGATGGCGGGCATGTGGTGGTCAACGATCTCACCCAGCGGCTCGATTTCAATACCGTTACGTTTGGCTTTACCCGCGAGTGGTGGAACTTCACCGATCCGGAGTGGCGGATTCCGCACGCGCCCGTGCTGACCAACCGCGCCTGGCGGAAGCTGCTGGCCGAGTACAACTACACCCACGTAACGGTAGAGGGCGTGCCGGGTATGCCGGAAGAGAAGTTGCACCAGAGCCTGATCGTTGCGCAACTCAGCCAGCCGTAATATGCAGCCTTTTCTACATCAGACCGGGTTCTACACCATCCGCACCTGCACCGGCGATCGGCAGCAGCTCCGGGCTACCATCTGCTTCAACCGCGACCACACTATCTATGCCGGTCACTTCCCCGATAGGCCTATTACGCCGGGCGTTTGTCTCTATCAGCTCGTCAAAGAAATCGGTATGCTGGGCTGGCAACTGCCGCTACGGCTGCTGCGGGCGGGTTCAATGAAGTTTTTACGGCTCGTGCCCCCCACCGATCCTGACATTATCGTGAGCCTGCGCGCCGACTGGACCGACGAAACTACGGTCAGCGTAGCGGCCACCGTTCAGTCGGGCGAGCACGTGGCCGGCAAGTTTCAGGTTGTTTTTTCCACCTTATCGTATTCCTGACGATGGCACACTTCGGCATACTTATTCCACCCACGCAGGGGCATCTGCTTCCGTTTCTGGCCCTGTCGCGCACGCTTATGCAGCGAAATCACCGGCTCACGGTCTTCGGCATCGCTGATCTGCAGAAAAGCGTAGAACGGGCAGGCGTTGGCTTTCGGGCCATTGGCGAAGCCGCCTTTCCGGTTGGGTCGTCGCAGCGGTTTCAGCAGGCCATGAACCGGTTTAGCGGGCTGGAAGCCATGCTCCACTGGAACGACCATAACGTACAAACCGCCCGCACGCTGGCTCCTGAACTGCTCGACTGCCTGCCACAGGCCGGGCTCGACGGTCTGCTTATCGACCAGATCGACCTGCTGGGTGCGTCCATTGCCGAAGCGCTGAGCCTGCCTTTCGTGACAATCTGCGTGGCCGAGCCTTTCAACTGGGAGCCAACCATCCCGCCTACCTTTGTCGACTTCGAATACAACCCTACGGCCTATGGCGAGTCGATGTACGGCATGATGATGAAGCGGATTCTGCGCGACTTCAACCCCGTCATCGACTGTATCCAGACGTTCCGGCAGGAGCAGGGCCTGGCGCCCTACGACCCCATGACGTGCCTGTATCCGGTATCGCCCCTGGCCCAGATTGCGCAACTGCCGCAGTTCCTCGACCTGCCCCGGCAGGCATTACCCGACTCGTTTCTGTACGCCGGGCCGTTTGCGCACCCGCACGAAACGGCCATTGCGTTTCCGTACGAGCGGCTCGACGGCCGACCGCTGGTCTATGCCTCAATGGGTACGCTGGTAAACGGGAAATATGCGCTGCTGCGATCCATTGCCGAAGCCTGTGCTGCGATGGGTTTTCAGGCCGTGATGCCGATCGGTATGGGGGGCGATGTGGCGGAATTTGCCGATCTGCCGGGTAATCCGGTGGTGGTGGAGTTTGCTCCGCAGCGCGACCTGCTCCGCCAGTCTCATCTGCTGATTACCCATGCGGGTCTGAATACGGTGCTGGACGGCATCCGGGCGGGTGTGCCGATGGTGGCTATCCCGATCTCGCTCGATCAGCCCGGTACGGCTACGCGGGTCAAGTGGGCCGGGCTGGGCGAGGTGGTCTCGTACCGGCGGGCTTCGACCGCTACGATTCTGGCAGCCATGCAGACCGTCTGTACGCAGCCTGCCTACCGGGAGCGCGCCCTGCACTGGCAATCGGCCATGAACCAGCTCGACGGCGCTACCACAGCCGCCGACCGGATCGAAGCCGCTTTGGTGACGAACGCCCGGCCAACGTTGATGGATGTAGTGATCGCTGACGAAGAACCCTCTTTTGTATGAGTAAGCACCGATTTCTTCCGGATCTGGAAACGGCCTCGCCCGATCAGAGCCGACAGTGGCAGGCGCAGCAGCTGGTCCGGCTCCTGCGTTACGTACGTCGCCATTCGCCTTACTACCAGCGCGTGTTTCGGACGCAGGGCCTATCGATCGATGCTATACGAACGCTGAACGATCTGACGCAGCTGCCCGTAACGACCAAGACCGACCTGCAACTCCACAACGCCGACTTTCTGTGCGTACCCCGCTCGCGCATTGTCGATTACGTGAACACCTCGGGTAGTCTGGGTAGTGCCGTATCGGTAGCCCTGACCGAGCGGGATCTGAAGCGGCTGGCTTATAACGAAGCGTTGTCGTTGGCCTGTGCCGATGGGAGCCGCAGCGATGTGTACCAGCTGACAACCACCCTCGACAAACGGTTTATGGCTGGTATGGCCTATTTTATGGGCATCCGTAAGCTGGGCGCGGGGGTAATCCGAACGGGTAGCGGCCTGCCCGGTATGCAGTGGGATACCATTGCGCAAATACAGCCCACGGCACTAATTGCCGTACCAAGTTTTGTGGTAACCATGCTCGACTATGCCGAAGCTAACGGCATCGACTATGCCGCCAGCAGCATCCGAAAGATCGTATGCGTAGGTGAAAACCTCCGAACGGCCGGGTTCGGCCTGAATGCACTCGGTCGGCGGATTCAGGACCGGTGGCCGCAGGTTCGGCTCTACTCGACCTATGCCTCTACCGAAATGGGCGCGGCTTTTACAGAATGTACACACGGGCAGGGGGGGCATCATCACCCCGAACTGCTGATCATCGAGCTGCTCGATGCCAACAACCAGCCCGTCGGTCCCGGCGAGTACGGCGAATTGACCATTACGACGCTGGGGGTAGAGGGTATGCCGCTGCTACGTTTCAAAACCGGCGATATCTGCCAGCTTCATACCGAGCCCTGCGCCTGTGGCCGCACCACGGCGCGCATCAGCCCTATTGCGGGCCGGAAACAACAGATGCTGAAAGTAAAAGGAACAACGTTGTTCCCACAGGCTATCTACGACGTGCTGAACGAGCTCCCCGCCGTAGAAAACTACCAGATCGAAGTACACAGTAACGTGCTCGATCTGGACGAAGTAACCGTTAACCTCGGCCTGCGCGAGCCCTCAGATTGGCTGGTGGAGCAGATTCGGCACCGGCTCACGGCCCGGCTGCGGGTTACGCCTGCGCTGAAGACCTACTCGCCCGCCGATGTGCATCAGCGCCTGTTTACCGGTTACAGCCGGAAACCCCGGATTTTTGTCGATCATCGGTCAAACCTATTGGTATAACTTTCCCTAACCTCAACTGCCATGACCTCACTCGCTCACTCCTCCTACGACTTCCGCGCCATTGACTGGAAGCGCATAGGTCTGTTCTGGCTCCTGGCCTGTCTGATTTCCTGGGGGGGTAGTTATATGGCCGGGGCGCTGATGCCCGCCGGAAGCTGGGCCGCCAGCAGGATTGATACCAGTATTCCGGTGTCGCTGGGGCCATTGCTGGCCGGGCTTCTCGTATTTCGGCGGGTCGGGCCGGTGTCCTGGGCCGGGTCGCAGCCGCTGCGGTCGTGGCTGATCCTGGCCTTGCTGCCGCTGGGATGGCTGGTAGCGGCCGGTACGGGCTACGACATTACGACCGACGCCCTGACCCGAAACGTGCTGTTTACCGTGTCGGTGCTGGTGTACTGCGTGGGCGAAGAATGGGGCTGGCGTGGGTTCCTGTACGAAGCGCTGCTGCCGCTGCCCGTCATGACGCGGAGTGTGGTAAGTGGCCTGCTCTGGTTCGGCTGGCATTTTGTGTTCTACAAAGACCTGTTGAACCTGAACTTCGCGCTTACGTTTCTGGGCATGATTCTGATTGGTGCCTACGGCCTGAATGCGGCCGTGACCCGAACCCGATCCGTAGCGGTGGTTGTCTGCCTGCATGCGCTGACCAAAACCAGTTTGCCCGCGCCCTACTCGTGGGCCGTAATTGGGGCCATCATAGTTCTGCTGATTACCTGGCCATCGAACCGGGTTACAACGCCAGTAGACGCCGAGACTCTCGTACCCGAAGAACACTGATCCTATCTTCCGTGAAGAGGCTATTATATCGTCTGACAATCCTGTTAAACCTATATGCGCCATGCTGGTACACGAACAAATTGCCTTGCTGCATCAGCAGATCGATCTGCTGACCGAACACATCCGTACCCTGGCCAGCCGGGGAAACCAGGACGCCCCCGCTGATCCTAAACCGGCCGATACCGAGCCGAGCCGTATCCGGGCTCATGCCGAGCAGGCTGCCAGTCGTTACGCCGTCGCCTGAACCGACTACCGCCCGGCCGATGACCTGGTCAGAGCTGGTTGCAGCAGCAGCAGCGAGTCGTTGTTGCGGGCAATGGCCAGCGCGGGCCTGCTTCCGATCCGCAGGGGCAGTATGCGTTTGACCTGCCCGGTCAGGGGTGGGCCGTTCAGGCGTGTCGGTTCAAACCGGCATTGTCCTTTATTGATCAGTACGAGGCCATAATCGGCATCGTAGCGCCCCATCTGAATGTTGCAGCCGTAGAAATTGCCGCCCATGAGCACATCGGGCAAGTTATCGCCGTTGGCATCGATGACGGTAGCGGCCTGATAGGGCGCCAATTGCGCCAACATCGGCAGCGGCCGGGCCGAGAACCGACCGTTGCCCTCGTTAACCAGCATCAGGTTCTCGAAGGTGTTGGCTTCGAGCCGGCGGGCGTCGGTCAGGTTATCGGCACCGATGAGGTCGGCAATACTGGCTCGGGCAAAGTCGCGGGCGTAGATGAACTTCTTCTTGATAAAGGGAAACTGCTTCTCGGTTTCGGCTTTGTTGGCAAACAGCACCTCTTCGTTACCCAGGTAGTAGGTTAGCAGCTGATCCGTTTTCTGATTATGGTCAAAGTCGCCCACGTACAGCCGGACAGGCTGCTCAACGCTGGCGTGCAGCCGGCTGTTGAGCCCCAGGTTGCCCACCAGTATGTCGAGATCGCCATCGTTGTCGAAATCGTGGGGCAGGCTGAAGTTCCACCAGCCTTTCAGGTCGGTCAGCATCCGTTTGGTAAAGTGGCCCTGCCGGTTTTCGAGCAGGCAGATGCCATCCCATTCCAGCGTCAGCAGCAGGTCGGGGTCGTGGTCGGCATCGAAATCGACCCATTCGGCCTGTTTGACCAGACCGATCGTGGCGGCTTCCGGAGCCTGGCGGGCGGTCATGTCGGTAAAGCGGCCGGTGCCATCGTTCCGCAGCAGGTAGGAGCGGGGCGGCATGCCGTACTCGAACGGAATGGTTCGGCCGCCAATGAACAGTTCCGGCTTTCCGTCGCCGGTGAGGTCGGTAGCCCGTACGCAGGCCGCCGTGAGATAGATACCCGGAAAAGCATCGGGTTTGCGGCTGAACTGCCCGCGCCCGTCGTTCAGGTACAGGCGGGGCTGGGTATACTCGGAGGTGCCCCGGTATTCGTTGCCTCCGCTGGCCACCACCAGATCGGGGTCAGCGTCGCCGTCGACGTCGGCAAACACGGCGTCAACATCTTCGTAGACGCTGTCGCGGTCAAAGGCTGGCTGGTAGGTCTGGCTAAACGTACCATTGGGTTGCTGCACAAACAGGCCGCTTTTGCCATCCCGCGCCGAACCAACAAATACGTCGTCGCGTCCGTCGCGGTTTACGTCGGCAACCGCCAGCGGTGGGCCTTCGGCCGACATCATGTGCGGAATCAGGGCTTCGCGGTCAAACTCGTTGAAGTTGTTTTCCTGATGCTGGTAAATCAGGTTTGCCGGGCGGGTAATATCGGTAAAGGCGGTTGTCCGGGGCTGGCGGGGCCGGTGAGCCGCGTAGTCGAAGCGGGGCAGGCCGGGCTGGTAGCGGAGCGAGATAACCCGCTGGCTGCTGTCGGGCATGACGCGCTGGTAGCGGTTGTCGGGCCAGACGACCAGCATCGAATCGATGGTAGCCCGGCGGCCCAGCCCGACTGTGAGCGGCCCTTCCATACTCGACTGAAAGCCCCGCACCGGAAATTTTTCGTAGCTCAGTACCTCGCCCTTTCTGTAAATCAGGCACTTTGCGCCGATGGCGTTCCGGTTGGGAGCTGCGCCCGTCAGCCGGATAGTCAGCGACTGGTTGCCGGGTGCATAGGTGTCGGACAGATTTTCGTAGACGAAGGGGTGGTCGTTGATGTTGTTGGTCACCACGTCGAGGTCGCCGTCGTTGTCGAGGTCGGCGTAGATGGCTCCGTTCGAATAGGCGGGTTTGTCGTTGTCGATGGTAGCGGCCAGGTCCTGAAACCGGAGGTCGGGCTGGTTGCGAAAAAACTTGTTGGGCAGTTTGATCTCGGGCAGCTTGTCGGTCAGCGACTGGTCGTTTTCGGTAAACTCCTTCCGGTCCATGCGCGCCTGTATGGTTTCGTTGGATACGAACGCGATGTAGTCGATGTCGTTCATGCGCTTCGGAATCCCGTTCGAGATGAACAGGTCTTTGCGGCCGTCGTTGTCGAAATCCATGAACAGGGGCGACCAGGACCAGTCGGTAGCGTGGACCCCGGCATACATACCGATCTCCGAGAACGTGTTGTTCCCGTTGTTAAGCTGGAGGTTGTTGCGCGCAAACTGGTAATTATAGCCCTGCCTGATTTTGTATTTGAAGATGTTGTACGAGTCTTCGCCCTCCGACCGTTTCAGAATCTCGCGGTCGAACGGAAGCATGTCGAGCGAGATGATTTCCGGAAACGCATCGTTGTTGATATCGGCAATGTCGATGCCCATCGAGAACTGGCTCGTATGCCGGATCTGGCGGTCGAGCTCCTCCCGAAAAAGCCGCGCTCCGGTTTTGGGGTCGGGCTGGTTGATGTACAGATAGTCGTTCTCGTGAAAGTCGTTGCCGATGTACAGATCGGGATAGCCATCGAAGTTCACATCGCCCGTACCTACGCCCAGCCCGTAGCCCAGCACATCGCTGATCACGCCAGCCTGCTGCGTCACCTCCACGAACGAAACGGGCTGGCCGGGTCCCCGCTCAACGCTCATGTTACGGAAGAGCCGGTCGCCGGCGGTTGAATGCGGTTTTCCCTGGAAAGCGCTTCGGAAGCCGAACGTGCCGTTCTGGTGGAGTGAGTGGTTAAGCTGAAACAGATCCAGGTCGCCGTCGGCATCGTAGTCGATGAAGGCTGCCTGGGTACCCAGCCCAACCAGATCGAGCCCATACTCGGCAGCGCGTTCGTCGTATACGGGTACGCCCGCTTTGGTAATTTCGCGGCAGACGAAGAGCCGGTTATGCCCTTTGAAATCGGCGTAGCCGCTGACCTGGCTGATATACAGGTCGAGCAAACCGTCCTGGTTGATATCAACGACCGACACACCATTGGCCCAGCCTTTGCCGGTATTGATACCGGTCTGTTCGGTAACGTCGGTAAACCGGAGCTGGCCCTTGTTCAGGTACAGGCGGTTGGGGCCGGTATTGGCCGTGAAGCACAAATCGACCAGCCCGTCGTTGTTGAAATCGCCAGCTCCCACGCCACTTCCGTTGTAGAAGTACATGTAGCTGAAGATATTCAGCTCGTTGGTCGGCACCAGCTCGTTCGTGAAGGAAATGCCGGTACGGGTCGCGTCGAGCAACCGGAAGGTAGCTGGCTGACGGTCGGCTTTCTGGCAGGTAAACAGGGTCAGTGCTACCGATGCCGCAGCGAAAAGAGAACAGATGCGGTTATTCATTCCAGGCATTCATACCCGAAGCGGGCAGGGGCATACAGGCAATGAAGTTGCCCGGCAGCGGATCGTAACTCAGAATTTTTTTGCCAACCTGTTCGCTGGTGAAGTAGCCAAGCAGGGTGAGCCCTTTCAGCTGGCGGTAGAAGGCCGTTGGCGGACTGTCTTCCAGCGTAATGCCCCAGAGCGAGAGCGGTGTTTTGGCAGCCTCGTGGTCCAGCCTGAGCAGCAGGGCCTCGCGCTGGGCAGGTGTAGCCTCAACAAACGAGGTGCCGTAAGCCTCTTCGGCGGCTTCGTCGAGCGCGTTCAGCCCGTCGATGAAGCGGGCCTGTTCGTCTTCCGAGAGGAGGTCGTTCAGCATCTTGTCGATGAACTGTGGCACCCCGATGTCTTTGGCGCCCGGCGTACCGGTGCGGGGCAGAATGGTTTCGGCAATTTCGGTAATGGTATTGGCCTGGCTATCGGTCAGGAAAATGGGCTCCCAGGTCAGGGAAACGGGTTTCGAACAGGCCGTAAACAGCTCGCTCAATGCCCCGACCGAGACGGAGTAGCCCATAAACAGAGCCGATTGTTTGAGTACGTCCCGGCGGTTCATAGCTCGTGGCGGTTTAAGGATCGGGTGGCAAAATCAACGGCCCGGGCGGTTAGGGCCATATACGTAATAGACGGGTTTACGCAGGACGAAGAGGTCATACAGGCGCCATCGGTCACGAACAGGTTGCTACAACCCCAGACCTGGTTGTTGCCGTTCAGGACCGACGTTTTCGGATCACGACCCATACGGGCCGTGCCCATTTCGTGAACGCCGACACCCATGCCGCCCGAGTGGTCGAACGTTTTAATATTGCTGAGGCCGCTGGCTTCGAGCATATCGGCCGCATCGGCCATCATCTGTTTGCGCATGGCCCGCTCGTTGGCTCCAAAGTCGGCATCGAACACCAGCGTGGGCAGGCCCCACTGGTCTTTTTTATTCGGGCTCAGCGTCACTTTATTGTTATGGTCGGGCAGCACCTCGCCGAACCCCATCAGCCCCATACTCCAGCCACCGGGTTTGAAGAGGCTGTCTTTGAAGGACGCTCCTACGCCCGGCTGGTTGACGCCCGCGCCCCAGTTGTCGCGTCCGGCGCCCGCCCCCTGATAGTCGTAGCCCCGCAGGAAGTTGGGGTTTCTGGTGCTGGCATCGAGGTTGACGTAGCGCGGAATGAACAACCCGCCGGGTCGCCGTCCTTTATAGTACTGGTCTTCGAAGCCATCGTAAGTGCCCACGGCTCCCACGTGATAGTGGTGATCCATGATATTATGCCCCAGCTCGCCACTGTCGTTGCCTAGTCCGTTGGGAAAACGCCGGGATCTGGAGTTCAGCAGGATTTGGGTCGATGCCATCGACGACGCGCAGCAGAAGATCAGTTTCGCGTAGAACTCGGTCATCTCTTTCGTTTCCCGATCCACGACCCGCACGCCGGTTGCTTTGCCGGCTTTCTCATCGAAAATAATGGAATGGACCACCGAGTTGGGCCGGATTGTGAAGTTGCCGGTTCGGTTGGCTGCTGGCAGGGTAGCCGCGTTGCTGCTGAAGTAAGCGCCGTACGGGCAGCCCCGCGAGCAGCGATTGCGGTTCTGGCATTGGGCCCGGCCCAGCTCCTGATGCCAGGGCTGGGGGTCGGTCAGGTGCGCTACCCGCCCAATGGTGACGGGGCGGTTGCTGAATTTTTTCATGACGGCCTGCTTGACGTGGTTCTCCATGCAGTTCAGCTCCATCGGTGGCAGAAAATAGCCATCGGGCAGGTGGGCGAGGCCCAGTTTTTCGCCACTGATGCCGACAAATTTCTCAACGTATGTATACCAGGGCTCCAGGTCTTTGTAGCGAATGGGCCAGTCGATGGCAATACCTTCGCGGGCGTTGGCCGTAAAGTCGAGGTCGCTCCATCGGTAGCAGTGCCTGCCCCAGATCAGCGACCGGCCGCCGGTCTGGTTACCCCGTATCCAGTCGAAGGGCCTGATCTCCTCGTAGGGATCGTCAATGTCTTTGGTGAAAAAATGCTTGGTGCTCTCGCCCACGAACCCGCTGCGAACCTGCACGTAGTACTCTTTCTGGTCCTGATGGCTCAGGTTACCCCGGTGCGTGAAGTCCCAGTGGTCGTGGTTCATGGTCGGGTAGTCGTCGATGTGGTTGACGAGCCGTCCTTTCTCCAGCACCAGCGTTTTCAGGCCTTTCTCGCAGAGTTCTTTAGCGGCCCAGCCCCCGCTGATGCCGGACCCGATCACGATGGCATCGTACCGGTGAGTTTTCGTAACAGTGGTGTTGAGGTTCGCCATGGTTTTTTACGGCAGCATCAGTGACTGATGTGGTACAGACTGGGTTTCGACTGGTTGGCTAAGGTAAGCAAATGGATTTGCTGACCGATGCGTAAGGGGCTGATTTGCTTGACCTCCCCGGTTTCCAGATAACCGCTTTGCCGGGTTGGTACTACGCTGAACTGTCCCCGGCGCTGGTTCAGCAGGACCAGGCCCCGGCAGGCGTCCAGCCGACCGAACTGCGGAATGAACTGGGTAAAGTTGCCGCCCAGAATCAGGTCGTTCAGGCCGTCGGCGTTTACGTCCTGCCAGGCTATGGCGTTTACGCACGACAGCTGCACCGGAGCCGGTAGTGCCTGGAGCGTAAACCGGCCCGCCCCGTTGTTGAGCGCAATGGCCGACTGGCAGTAGCTAACCGTTCGCGTCTGGCTGGTCGCCAGAATCTCATCCTGAAACAGGTCCTGAATCGATTTGCGGGCGTAGTCGGCATGTTTCAAACTCTGGCGTTTTAGAAAAGGAAACTGGTCGGTCATTTCGCGCTTCAGGAAAACCGGCATCAGGCGATGGTCGGCACTGGTTCGGGTCATGATCTTGTCCAGTCGATCATTCTTGTCGAAGTCGTTGACGAACAGGGTCAGCGGCTGGTCTGGCGTACCGCGCAGGGCGCTGTTCAGGCCCAGATTGCCGAGTACCAGATCCGTATCGCCATCGTTGTCTACGTCGGCGGCTTTGAGGCTGCCCCAGAACCCGGTAAACGCATCGAGGCCGGTATCTACTTTTCTAAACATACCGCCCTGGACCGAAAATACCTGCGGAGCCATCCAGTCGCCGGCCACAACCAGGTCGGGCCGTTTGTCGCCGGTAACGTCGGTCCAGGCCGCATCGCGTACCATGCCGAGCGCGGCAAACTCCGGTGCGAACCGGGCCGATACGTCCTGGAAATAGCCCCCGCCGTCGTTCTGAAGGAGGTAGCTCGGTGGAGTGAGACCGTACTCCTGCGGGTAACTCCGGCTACCGACAAAGAGGTCCAGGTCGCCATCGCCATCGTAATCCATCGGAACGATAACGCCTGTATTCATGCCGGTTGGCGGCAGGGCGCGGCCGTTCAGGGTAAACTGGCCGTGGCCGTCGTTCAGGTACAGTCGGTTCATCAGTTCCGGCGAACCGGCCGCAACCTGGTTGCCTCCGCTCCCGATGACCAGGTCCAGATCGCCGTCGTTGTCGGCGTCGAAGAGCTGGGCGGCCGTATCTTCAAAGGAGGCAAGCCGGGTAAAAATGGTCTGGGCTGAGGGCTGAAATCCGGTGGCCGTCTGCCGATAAAGCTGGCCGGGCTGCCCTTTGGCTCCGCCGATGTAAAGGTCATCGCGCCCGTCGCCGTCGACGTCGCCGATGGCGGCTTTGGGCCCTTCGGTCGAGAGTCGGGCGGGGATGTTTCGTTCGTTATAAAAATCGTCGTATGGGTCTTCCCGGTGCGCAACGAAGGGCGACTGTATCCGTTCGAGCAGAGTGGGGCCGGTGCGTTGGGGCCGGACCGGGGCCGGGGGCCGAGCGTCGCGGATGGAGAGGGTGAGGAGTCGGTCGGTTTTGGGTGCGTTGATCAGACTGACGCGCCCGTCATACCACCGGATGCGGAGCGAGTCGGGCTGCCCGATGGCGCCCAGTCCGAGCGTTTGTACGTACTCGGTGCTGGACTGAAAACCGCGGGAGGGCGCCAGGTAGCGGCTGATAACCTGCCCCCGGTGAATCAGTTCGATGGTTGAGCCGATGGCAAAGGTATTGAGTCCCTCGCCTACCAGTTTTACTTTCAGATAATGATGGTCCGGCGCTTTCTGTCCGGCGTGGTTCTGGTAGATGAGGCAGGGCTGGTTTACGGTGTTGACAACCAGGTCGAGGTCACCGTCGTTGTCGAGGTCGGCGTAGGCGGCTCCGTTTGAGAACGACGGGTCGCCGAGGCCCATCTGCCGGGCGTTTTCGGTAAACGTCAGGTTGCGGTTATTATGAAAGAAGGTATTCGGAATAGGAGTAGAGGGCATGTTGCGCACGACCTCGTCGAACTCTTTCTTTTTGCCGGACATGGCCTTGGTCTGGGCCAGATCGTTAGCGAAGAAATCGATAAAGTCCTGATCGATGACGTCGTGGTAAATGCCGTTACAGACATAGATATCGTTGTATCCGTCGTTATCGGCGTCGAACAGCAGCGCCCCCCAGCTCCAGTCGCTGGCGGCCACGTCGGCATAATAGGCAATTTCGCTGAAGGTGCCGTCCTGGTTGTTGAGCTGGAGGCAGTTTTGCTGATACTGATTATAGAAGCCGCGCTCTTTTTTGAGGTTGAAGAGATAATGATTCTCGAACGAGGAGGTTGTTTTCTTCCGAAATTCATCGCGGGGCAGCATCTCGGTCGTGAACAGTTCGGGATAGCCGTCGTTGTTGATATCGCCCAGATCGGCGCCCATAGACGCGATGCTGAGATGGTTCATCCGGCGCTCGATGTCTTCGCGGAAGGTGCCGTCCTGGTTATTGATATAGAGGTAGTCTTTTTCAAAAAAGTCATTGGAAACGTAAACGTCGGGCCAGCTATCGTTGTTGACGTCGCCGATGGTCACGCCCAGCCCGAACCCGATCAGGCTGCTGTAAATACCGGCCTGCTCACTCACGTCGACAAATACCGGCGTCCGAACCGGCTTGGTTTCTGCCCCGCGCTCTACCGTCATATTGCGCATAAGTCGGTCACCACCGCCTTTGAGAAAATCCTTGACGGGCCAGTCTTTAGCCCGCAGCGTTCGGTTGTTGGCAAAGTCGAGGGTATTGACGGGGATGAAGCTATTGTTGAGAATATAGCAGTCGAGGTCACCATCGCGGTCGTAGTCGAAAAAGGCCGCGTGGGTAGTGTAGCCGTTATCGTCGAGTCCGTACTGACGGGCCGATTCGGTAAAGGTCGGTACGCCGTTTTTCAGGCCGTTATTGATGTAGAGTTCGTTATGCTGGCCAATGCCTTTTTGATAACCCGCGTAGCAGACGTAAATATCGAGCCAGCCGTCGCTGTTGATATCGACCATGACGACGCCGGTGCCCCACTTGCCCGTACCGCCCACGCCTGCCTGGTCGGTAATATCGGTAAACTGCCAGTTGCCCGTGCCGGGTTTGGTCTGGTTGAGGTACAGCTTGTTGGCGCCCATGTTAGCCGTGAAGTAAACATCGGGCAGGCCGTCGTTGGTGAGGTCGCCCACGGCTACGCCCCCGCCATTATAGAAGTTGCGGTAGTTGAAGATGTTGAAATCTTCGCGGTTGACCACCTTGTTCTCGAACGTGATGCCGATCCGGTCGTTATCCATTCGCTCGAACAGGGCTTTATCGGCCGGGGTCGAGCAGGCGAAGAGACTGGCCAGCAGGGCGAGTACAACAGCCGGTACTAAAGCCGGACGAAATAGGGTTGAATTCACGCGGTTGCGTCGTTACGGTGTCTGTCAAAAGAGGGGATGGGCTCAGAAGAACACGTCTTTTCGGGTGACGTGCTGAAGTCGCAGGCTGGGGTTTCGGATCACGATCAGCCCCTGTACGGTAATCCATTTGGTGGGTATCCGCTGAAATTCATACTTACCCGCTTTGCCGGTCAGGCGCATGACAAGTTTGTTGTCCGACAGACTTTCAACGGTAATGGTGCCGTCGGTCATCAGGTAGCCTTCGCCCCGCCGGTTGGCTTTGTCGATCAGCCGGCCGATCATAACGCTGCCCGCCACCTGGTTGTCGAGGAATACCTGCCGCCTGATGGGTTTTTCTTTGTACCAGTCGCTGCCGCTGAACGCTACAATGATATTGCTGTCAAACTGATCGAACAGGTTGAGTCGCATATACGTATCGTAGACATCGACCGGTCCGCTGAACCGACTCTCGGTCGGGTAGAAATCGGCACCGTCGAGTTGAATCCAGACCCGGGCCTGGCCCGGTTTAAGCGATGCATACAACTCATCGACAGAGGCCTCTGTGCGGCAGCCCGCCAGCCAGCCAGCCAGCAGGCCCATGAGCAGAAAAGAAAGTTTCATGGTACGATGGATACGGAAGTACAGGAAAGAAATATCCCCAAAACGCCCAACGGCGTTTTGGGGATGCATAGACAGGCCGGCAATTAATAGCCTGGGTTCTGTTTCAGGTTCGGGTTCGATACTGTAGCGTCAGACGGAATGGGGAACAGTACCGTGTGCGCGCTCTTGTTGTCAACCCCGGTGCCGGTCAGGAACTTGCCAAAGCGAACTTCTACCGTCCGCTTGCCGCCTTCCCAGTAGGTTTCGCGACCGATCTCGTCGAACATGGCATCTTCGGTCAGTGACGTCAGCGCCGACGCACCCCGCAGTTTGCGGAGGTCGTTTACCTGCGCCAGTGCCGCGGCCGCGTTACCCGAACGCAGTAGCGCTTCGGCTTTCATCAGGTACGCATCGCCATAACGGGCAATGATGTACTTGTTGGCGTCGGCGGGGTGGTACTTGATAACCCGGATTCCTTTGTCGGTAGGCGTACCGGCCAGCGTTACGTCGCGGGTGAACTGCAGCGGCTTCTGCGTGCGGGAGTCGACGATGGCCGCGCCTTTGTCGTTATACTGCTGCCCGATCAGGAAGCCCCGGCCAATGCCCGAGAATTCTTTCCCGTCTCTCTTGGCCGGTACACCCTTCCGGATATCGCTCGTCTCGAACTTGTCATAAAAGTCGGCCAGGGTAGCAAAACCGTTCCAGCCCGAGGGGTTCTGATCGTAGTGCAGCGTCATGTACCAGCGGTTCTGCGGAGAGCCCTGCGCACCCGTCAGGATGATCTCGTTGGCAGCCGTTTTGGTGAAGTTGCTGAAATAATCGGGGTTCAGCTTAAAGCCGGCTGCGGTGATGGCGTCAACGGCCTTAACCACGTTGTCCATGTCGGCCTTATCGAAGGTATAGGGGCCTTCGGCTTTGGCTGATTTGAACACCGCCTTGTTCAGATACAGTTTCGCCAGCAGGTAGTTGGCCGCTGCTTTCGTACCGATCGAGTTGTCGGACGATGCCGGGTTAGCCTCGGTCAGTGCCGGCAGGGCTTCGGTCAGGTCTTTCAGGATAAAGTCGAAAGCTTCTGACCGGCTTTTCACCTTCGGGTTGTCGTTTACCCCTTCAGTAGCCTCGCGGAACGGAACCTGGCCCCAGTAGTCCATGACATAGAACATATTCCAGGCCCGGAGAAACTTAGCCTGAGCAGCCTGGGCGGGCGTTGGGCTAGAGGCCAGAATCTGCGTGCACTTGAACACCTGCGAGTTCAGGTTGTTCCAGGCGTTCAGGTTCCAGGAGTGGGTAGCATCCCAGGTGTGCTGATCAAGCGTGCGCCATACGCCATTATCGCCCCAGTCGACACCGCGCGTGGGCGGAATCATTTCGGCCGTGGTATGCTCACCCAGGGCATAGATATTGGCCTGGTCTGAAAACTGGTTACCCAGATCGTTGTAAACCGCCTGAAGCGACTGCGCTACGTCGACGGATTTGAACCCACCGGCCGACTTAACGACCAGCGAATCTTTCTCGACCACATTCAGGTCTGTGCACGACGACAGCACAGCCAGTACAGCGGTCATACTCAATACCTTGCTTGTTATATGCGTGTTCATGAGTCTTTTTAAACTAATTGATTGAATTAGAATGCGATGTTGGCACCCAGAGTCCAGGTACGAGCGCGGGGATAGGCTGTGTAATCGATACCCAGCGATGGTACACCGTTCAGCGATTTGTTGGTATTTACCTCAGGATCCTGGCCTGTGTATTTGGTAATGACGAAGAGGTTCTGACCGGTCAGGAACAGCCGCAGGTTTGAGAGGGCTTTGTTACCCGTGTTGAAACGGTAGCCGAGGCTCAGGTTCTGCAGGCGAACGAACGATCCGTTTTCGAGGAAGCGGGTCGATACGTCAGGTGCGTTGAAGGGGCCTTCTTTCAGGCTAGGTACATCGCGGGTTACGTTGCGGCCGTTGTTGAAAGCACCCTTGGTAAAGAAGGCGTTGGCGTTGTTGTTGTAGATGTAGTTGCCGAACACCCCGTTGAAGAAGAAGCTCAGGTTCCAGTTGCCGTAGTGCAGGTTATTGGTCAGACCGCCTGTAAAGGTTGGCAGCGGGCTCTTGCCGATGAACTTCTGAACATCGCCACCCGTATAGATGGTGTTGCCCGCTTCATCGTAACCGCCAAACTCGCGCAGGAAGAACGCAAACAACGGCTGATCGTTGGCGATCCGCTGGGCAAAGGCGCCCGTCAGACCCTGGCCGCTGATGCCGCCGGTGTTGATCAGACCACCGTAATTTTTCACGATGTTCTTGTTGTACGCTGCGTTGAACTGTACATCCCAGCCAAACTTAGGTTTATCGACGATGCCGATGTTCAGACCAAGTTCAACCCCAGTGTTGTACACGTTAGCGTCGAGGTTTCTCCAGACGAAAGGCGTCAGGGCTGGTTGCGCCGACGTAACCTGAATCAGCAGGTCCTTGGTGTCTTTCCGGTAGAAATCGATCGAACCCGTTACGCGGCTGCCGGCAATGCCGAAGTCGACACCGGCGTTGAACTGGGCCGTAGATTCCCATTTCAGATCCGGGTTGGGGAACGATACGTCACTCAGGCCACCGCCGTTGATGTTATCCGACGATGCATTGAAACCCCAGTCGCCGAATCGCTGGCGCTGATCGTAGAGGTTGTGCGGAATCGACTGGTTACCCGTTACGCCGTAGCCCAACCGAACTTTCAGGTCGGAGAAGACCGCTTTTGGAATGAACGACTCTTCGCCCAGGCGGTAGGCAACGGCGGCCGATGGGAAATAACCGTACTTGTTACCACCCCCAAAGCGGGTCGAGCCGTCGGCCCGCAGCGTGGCCGTCGTGATCAGCTTGCCAATGGTCAGGTTTACCCGGCCGAAGTACGACTGCAGTTCATCTTTGGTATAAGCTGTATTCTGGATCAGGCTACCAAAGCCCTTCGAGTTATCGGCAGAGGCTGCGTTGTTGATCATCAGATCCAGATCACCCGTCCGGAAGTTCGTTGCCGTAGCCCGCTGGAAGGAGTATTCGAAGCTCTGGTACGAGTAACCCAGCAGCGCGTTCAGACTTACGTTCTTGTTGATCTCCTTGTCGTAAGTGAAGTAGTTCTCCATCAGATTGTTATTAATCTGAATGTCGGTCAGGTACAGGCGGCCAACGTTCTGGATGTCCTGGTAGACGAGGTCCTTGGAGAAAGCAGCTTTCCGTGACGACATCGACTTGTCGAAGCCCAGTACCGTCTTGAATTTCAGACCGGCTGCAATCTCGTATTCGGCATTGAGGTTACCCAGTGCCCGCAGCGTTTTGGTATTGTCGCGCGACAGGTCGAGCAGGGCCTGTGGGTTCGGCTCGGCTACGTTGGTCGACTGATAGAGAGTGCCGTCCGGATTATAAACGCGTAGCGTCGGATTCGATTTCAGGATACCAGCCAGCAGGTCACCCTGGTAACCGGCGTTGTCGGTAACCGGAATGTTTCCATCCTGGGTTTCCGATACCGTAGCCTGGATACCGATATTCAGCTTATTATTGATGAACTTCTTGTTGCCATTGAAGGTAGCGCTCAGGCGGTTGAGCGAGCTCTTCTGCATGATACCCTGCTGATCGAGGTAGCCAAGTGAGAAGCGGTAGTTGCCCGTTCCGTCACCACCACCGTAAGCGAGGTTATGCTGGCTGGTCAGACCCGTCCGGAACAGTACATCCTGCCAGTCGGTGCTGACACCCCGATCCTGGGAGGGTTGCAGCTTTGCATATTCTTGAGGACTCAGCAGGTCGTAGCGTTTGGTGATGTCGCTGATCCCGAATGAGGGGGAATATTCGAGGCTGCCTTTGCCCGACTTTCCTTTTTTGGTCGTGATCAGGACAACGCCGTTAGCACCGCGCGATCCGTAGATGGCCGTGGCCGACGCATCTTTCAGAATGTCGATGCTCTGAATGTCTTCCGGGTTCAGGAAGTTGAGGGGGTTCCGGGGCGAAGAGTTACCGATACCTGAGTTCTGACCATCCGACTGGGTGTTATCACCACTGAGGGGTACGCCGTCAATGACGAAGAGTGGGTTATTACCGTTCCGTACGGATGATGTACCCCGGATACGAATGTTGATACCACCGCCCGGCTCACCGCTGTTCTGGGTGATGGCGACCCCGGGTACCCGGCCCTGCATGAGCTGCTCGGGCGAGGTGATGATCCCTTTGTTAAAGTCTTTAGTGCCAATTACGTTCACCGCGCCGGTAGCGTCTTTCTTCTTCACCGAGCCATAACCAATAACAACGACTTCGTTCAGGGTCTGATTATCTTCGGTCAGCGACACGTTAATGACGCTCTGATTGCCGACTGTAACTTCCTGCGAGGTATACCCCACAAAGCTGAAGACCAGCACGGCCCGATCTGGAACCGCAATACGGTAGTTGCCGGAGGCATCTGAGTTGGTTCCGCGCTGAGAGCCTTTGACCGCAATGCTCACACCAGGCATAGCAGCCCCATTAGCATCCTTCACAACGCCAGAGACCTGCCGGTCCTGCGCCCATGCGCTAACTGTTACAGCGAAAAATAGTGTGGTAAGCAGGAGCCTGCTTACGAGAGTAGTAAGTCGGTAACAGCTGATCCGGCTCACCACTGCGTAATTGTGCATCATAAATTGAAAATGGATTAAGTATAAGTACTAGGTTACCGCCTGTGCTATCTAACGGGTATATTCCTAAATATTACCAAAAAGTGGTACTATTTAATCATTAAATAGCAATAGGGCTGCAAATAACTAGATATTATATTAAAAGAGCAATACGGGCACATGTAATTTTTATGTAAAAAATTATTCCATAATTTATGTAGATATACTTAAGTAAATGCCTGATTTAGACTGACTGAGCCATAGTATGCCTGTTCGCTAAATTGAAAAGCGGGAATGAAAGGGCATTAGCTGGATACAGAAGCGATCAAGCGTGCGGTTTTGAGCGGTTCGACCCAGTTGATTTGACTCAAACTCAGGTTGTGACCAGATGATCTTGGGGCAATTTATAGCCTGGAAACAGACTGGCAGACGGCTTTTTTTTACTATAAATGGTACTTTTTTTCCTCAATTAATCCTACGTGAATATCCCTGAACCAGGTAAAAGCGTAGGGAAAAGGCGTAACGATAATAATGGTAACTTATTCAGTAACAGACAGAAAGATTATGATTTTTTAACCTTAAAGTACAAAACTGGTAGCTGCTCACTTCCTCGATATAGTACTATATTTACCAATAGTAGACCGATTTTAACAATTCCCTATTTGCGTTTGTCGAATCAAGATAGCTACTTTTGCTATAGATTATACTTTGACTATAGGCTATACTAAGTCTGTATCAAAGCTTTATTTAGTAGGTTATTGACTAGCGTCTGTCCATCTGAATTCAGTCTCCCGGACTGTATCCTGTTACGATGATCATTCAATGTTATGAAACCAGGATGGCCTCATTCGCTGCCTCAGCAGACAGTTAGCTTAGGCAGTAACCAAAACCTTTTTTAATTATTCAAAACATTTTACTGTAAACCTATGATGGACAAATCCTACACAGGTGACCGTTTCGGTGGTTACGTAGGTCAGGTTGGAAGCGCTCAACCCCAGCCATTTCGTAAGAAAGCTCGCTACGGCTTTTTATCGTTACTGGCTATGGTACTACTGCTGGGAAACCAGCTGGCGTGGGCGCAGGGAACAACCCTGACGGGTAAGGTGGTTGACAAATCGGGGATTGGTCTGCCCGGTGTAACCGTGCAAGTTAAAGGGGCTAACCGGGGTACATCGACCGATGGTGACGGTGCCTACCGGCTTTCTGACGTACCCGGCGGAGCCACGCTGGTGTTCAGCTCGATTGGGTTTGCCACGCAGGAGGTTGCCGTAGGTAACCGGAGCGAAGTGAACCTGACGTTACAGGACGATACTAAATCGCTGAACGAAGTGGTGGTGGTTGGGTACGGTACCCAGCGCGCCAAAGACGCTACTGGTTCTGTGGTCGCTATCGGTACCAAAGATTTCAACAAGGGGGTGATTGCGTCGCCTGAGCAACTGCTGCAGGGCCGCGCGGCTGGTATCCAGATCACACCCGCCAGCGGTGAACCCGGTGCCGGGGTGAACATCCGTATCCGCGGTACATCGTCGCTGCGGTCGGGTAACAACCCGCTCTTCGTGGTTGATGGTATCCCGCTCGACGGGGGCGAAACCTCCAGCGGTGGCCGCGATTTCGGGGCCGGTACGCAGTCGGCCCGTAACCCGCTGAACTTCCTCAACCCCGACGATATCGAGAACATCTCGGTGCTGAAAGACGCTTCGTCGGCGGCTATCTACGGATCGCGCGGTGCTAACGGTGTTGTCCTGATCACGACCCGCCGGGGCAAGTCGGGCCAGCAGACGTTTAATCTGTCGGCCAATACGAGCGTGGGCGGAACCCTTCGTCGGTACGACCTGCTGAGCGCGTCTGACTACGCTGCGGCTGTAACCCGGGCAGGTGGCGATGCGTCGCTGCCGGCCGTTAACGCCGGTGCGTCGACCGACTGGCAGGACCAGATTTTCCGCACCTCGTTCTCGCAGAACTACAACATGAGCTACGGGGGTGGTAACGACAACACCCGCTACAACCTCTCGCTGGGCTATTCGGATCAGCAGGGCGTTATCAGGAAATCGGCGCTGAAGCGTCTGACGGGACGGATCAATGCCTCGCACGAGCTGTTCGACGATAAGGTTGTGATCGATCTGGCGCTGACCACCTCGAACGTGAATGACGTATACGTACCAAACAGCGATAACGCTGGTTTTGAGGGTAACCTGATCGGATCGGCCATCCAGGCCAACCCAACCTATCCGGTGTACGACGCGCAGGGCCGGTTCTTCAACCCCGACGGGTATGATGATGATCCGACCAGCACGGGCTTTGGTCGCCCCCGCGGTAACTCGTTCCGGAACCCGGTATCGCTGCTCGATCTGATCGACGATCAGGGCCGCACCAACCGGACGCTGGCCAGCATCAGCGCCACCTGGAAAATCCTGGACGGTCTGTCGTACAAAATCAACTTCGGTCTCGACAATTCGGCCTCGGAGCGCCGTACGTCGATTTTCCGGAATATTCCGGGCTTTGCCATCACCAACAACGCTGGTCAGGCAACGATCCAGAACAATACCCGGTCGTCGCAGCTGATCGAGCATACGCTGAATTTCAACCGGAAAGTAGGCATTGGCAACCTCGACGCCGTAGCCGGTTTCTCGTACCAGAAGTTCCAGGACCAGTACAGCTTCGTACAGGCTAACCTGTTTATTCCGGATGCCGACGCGCTCTTCCCCTACGCCAACAACATTGGCGGGGCCAACAACAACGGCACCAACAAAGCCTACACGGCTGGCTCTAACCGGGGCCAGAGCGAACTGCAGTCGGTATTTGGCCGGGTGAACTACAACATCAACGACAAGTACCTGATCACCGCCACGGTGCGGGCCGATGGATCGAGCAAGTTCGGTGCCAACAACAAGTACGGCGTATTCCCGGCCCTGGCTGCGGCCTGGCGCGTATCGGACGAAGCGTTCGCCAAAAACCTGGGTGTCGACATCAAGCTGCGGGCTAACTACGGTATTACGGGTAACCAGGAGTTTCCTGCCAACCGGACCCGTAACCTGTATACGTTCACGAATAACGGCTCCGGTACGGCTCGCGACATTACCCCGAACGACAACCTGCGCTGGGAAACCACAACCCAGTATGGTATCGGTGCTGACCTCGGCTTCTTCGGGGGGCGCCTGACCGCTACGATCGATTACTTCAACAAGAATACGACCGACCTGCTGTTCGAAGCCCTCTACGCACAGCCAGCACCGGCCCGGGCGCGCTGGATCAACCTCGATGCCAACGTGATCAACCGCGGGGTCGAGCTTCAGGTAGCCTACGACATTCTGCGCGGCAGCAAAGTGCGCTGGGACATTGTGGGTAACGCTACGTTCCTGAAGAACGAAGTGACCAACTTCTCGGGTATCTACAACACCGGCGCCATTAACGGCCAGGGTCTGTCGGGTGCCTATGCGCAACGGATCGTGAACGGCCGGCCGCTGTTCTCGTTCTTCATGCCGACCTTCACCGGCTACGACAGCAACGGGTTTGCTACCTATACCGATCCGTCGCTGAACCTGGAGTACGTAGGCAGCGCCATCCCGACCTTCAACTTCGGGGTGACCAACAACGTATCGTTCGGCAACTTCAACGTCAGCATGTTCTGGAACGGCGTGTCGGGTAACTACATCTACAACAACACCGCCAACGCCATCTTCACCAAGGGGAACCTGCGCAACGGTCGTAACGTAACCGTCGACGCTGCCAACAGCGCCGAGAACGCGCTGAACCCACCGCTGGTATCGACCCGCTTCCTGGAGAAAGGTTCGTTTGCGCGCCTGTCGAACCTGACCGTTGGCTATACCGTACCGCTGACCAGCAAACAGATCCGGAACTTGCGCGTGTCGCTGACGGGCCAGAACCTGCTGCTCATCACGGGCTATACGGGGGTTGATCCGGAGGTGAACACGAACAAGTCGATTGATGGTATCCCGTCGCTGGGTATCGACTATACCGCTTTCCCATCGCAGCGTATCGTTACGTTCGGCGTGAGTGCGGGATTTTAAGTAACACCTGATCAGGCAGTCGCTGATTGTTCAATGACTGTCTGATCTATCGATTTACCTGTCTCGTTTATAACAATTTAGTTAAACGGTTTCTTTCTATAGTTCAAGAATGGACCTGACTTCTTTGTAATTAGACAACTGAACCAAACAAATGAAAACTTCAATTCACGTTACTTCTGCCGTTGTTGGTGCGCTGCTGTTAACAGCCGTGGGCTGTACGGATCTGGACGATAAAGTAGTTGGCCAGCCGGTCGACCTGGCCGCCGGTGCGGCTGCCGGGGGTGATCTGACGGGTCTGCTCAATGGGGTATACGCGCAGGTGAACGGACTGTCTGACCAGGCCAATACCTACGCCCTGGGCGAGCACGCATCCGATGAGATGATGGGCCCCACCCGCGGTACTGACTGGGACGACTTCGGCACCTGGCGCCGGTTGCACCAGCACTCCTGGGATGCTACCCATAACCAGATCATTGCCACCTGGAACAACCTGAACACCGGCGTATTCCGGGCTACGGAGCTGATTGCTGCGGCCAGCAGCAATGCAAACGTACTGGCCGAAGGTCGGTTCCTGCGGGCGTTCTTCATGTACAACGTAGCCGACCTATACGGTAAAGTGCCGTTCCGGGAAGCCAACGCCAGCTTCGATTCGAACCCGCGCGTACTGACCCGGGCCGAGGCTACCCAGTTCATCATCGATGACCTGAATGCCGCCATTGCCACTCTGCCAGCCACCGGCGATCCGGGCCGCGCCAACAAAAATAGCGCTCGTTTCCTGCTGGCTAAAGTACTGCTGAACAAAGCCGTATTTACCCAGAGCCCGGAGCAGCCGGCCGGTCCGTATACGTTTACCCCGGCCGATATGAACGCGGTGATTGCCAACTGCGATGCCATTATCGGATCGGGTGCGTTCTCGCTGACCACCTCGGGTAAGTACTTCGACAACTTCCACTGGGATAACTCGACCCTCTCGAAAGAACTGATCTTCGTGATCACCAACGAAGTAGGTACATCGCAGGGATCGGCGCAGAACCGCTACCGCATGACGCTGCACTACAACCAGACGCCGGGCGGCTGGAACGGCTTCACCACGCTGGCTGATTTCTACAACAGCTTCGAAGCCGGCGATCAGCGCCGGGGTGCTGCCATCACGGGCCTGACCAACCGGACCGGCCTGCGGGCGGGCTTCCTGGTAGGTCAGCAGAACGATCAGACTGGCAAGGCCCTGACCGACCGGGCGGGTGCTCCGCTGGTTTACTCGCCTAACCTGAACCTGCTGTACTCGGATGAGAAAGCCGGTATCCGGGTTATCAAGTACCTGCCCAACCCCGAAAATACCGATAACCCCGGTAACGACTATGTGCTGTTCCGCTATGCCGACGTGCTGCTGATGAAAGCCGAAGCGATTCTGCGGGGTGGTACGCCAACGGGTGGTGCTACGGCCCTGAGCCTGGTCAACCAGATCCGCACCGCCCGGGGCGCTACGCCGTTCACCACCGTGAACGAAGCGAACCTGCTGGCCGAGCGCGGTCGTGAGCTGTACTGGGAAGGCTGGCGCCGGAACGACATGATTCGCTTCGGTACGTTTACGGCTCCCTTTGATCAGAAGCCCAACACAACGCCGGATCACCGGGTCGTATACCCCATTCCGCAGCAGGCTGTTGATACCAACCCGAACCTGACGCAGAACTTCGGCTACTAAGCCAGGTTTGGTAAGCCAGATTTCCATCTGGACAAGATCCCGCGAACAGCCGCTCCATCGGGCGGCTGTTCGTATTTATAATGCCCGGTTTGCGGTCGGGAGCTTTGTACGTCCGGCCGTTCTATTTCGTTAGTATAGTATGACTAAGTTCGTTTGGCTGGCTGTTCTTCTGGGAATGACCGCGTGCCGAAACAACGATCCTCTTTTTCAGAAAACCGAAGCGGCCTCTACGGGGGTTACGTTTGTCAACCAGCTGCGCGAAACCGAGCAGGAAAACGTGCTGGCGTTCGAATACTTCTATAATGGCGGGGGCGTAGCGGCCGGCGATCTCAACAACGACGGTCGGGTCGATCTTTTCTTCACCGGTAACCAGGTCAGCAATGCGCTGTACATAAACCGGACCCCGCCGGGTACGGACGAGCTGACATTCGACGAGTTGACCCGGAAAGCCGGCGTGGGCGGGCGGGCCAACGGCTGGAAAACGGGCGTAACCCTGGCCGATGTCAACGCCGACGGCTGGCTCGATATCTACGTCTGCTACTCGGGGCTACGGCCCGATTCGCTGCGCCGGAATCAGCTCTTCATCAATAACCACGACCTCACCTTCACCGACCGCGCTGCCGAATACGGCCTGGCCGACGCGGGCTATTCCGTTCAGGCTACCTTTTTCGATTACGACCGCGATGGCGACCTCGACTGTTTCCTGATCAACCACAACCTCAAGAACTACCAGCGCAAAGAAGCCGCCGTGATGCGGGCCGAGCGCGACCCCAACGCCGGCGATAAGCTCTTTCGTAACATGAGCGCTGAGCAGCAAAGCGACGCGACGCAGCCGACCCGTTCGTCGGCTACTCCCGGCGCTGCTGGCCCCGCGCCCCGCTTCATCGATGTGTCGGCAGCGGCCGGTATCAAGGGTAATCCGCTCGGCTTCGGGCTGGGCTGTTCGGTATCGGATATAAACAGAGATGGCTGGCCCGACCTGTACGTGACCAATGATTACGTGGAAGATGATTACTGCTACATCAACCAGCTGGGCACGGCGCCGAACGGACCCGCTTTCCGCGACGAACTCCGCGACCGGGTAGAGCACACCTCCTACTCAGCCATGGGGGCCGATATAGCCGACCTCAATAACGACGACCGCCCCGACATTATGACGCTGGACATGCTGCCCGAAAGCAATGCCCGGCAAAAGACCCTGCCCTGGCCCGACAACTGGAACGTATACCAGGCGCAGCTCCGCAACGGCTTCTGGCACCAGAACATGCGCAACATGCTCCAGATTCAGCAGGCCGACGGTCGCTTTGCCGAGCTGGGTCAGCTGGCCGGTCTGGCCGGTACCGACTGGAGCTGGGGCGTACTGCTGGCCGACTTTGACCTGGACGGCTATAAAGACGTATTTGTCAGCAACGGGATTCTGCGCGATTTCACCGACGCCGACTTTATCAAATTCTCCGATCAGGCTGCGGGTATGCCGGTGCTGGAGCAGATCCGCCAGATGCCATCGACGCCCACCCGGAACTACATATTCCGCAATAACCACGACCTGACGTTTACGAACGAACAAACCCGCTGGGGCTTCGACCAGCCAACGATCTCGAACGGCTGTGCCTATGCCGACCTCGACAACGACGGCGATCTGGACATCATCACGAACAACCTCAACGAAACGGCCCGCATTTACCGCAACCGCAGCCGCGAAACGGGCGAAACCGCTTACCTGAAACTTCGGCTCGAAGGTCCGGTCGGTAACCCCTTCGGCGTCGGCACAACGGTTACGGTTACGGGGCGGGGCCAGACACAGACGCAGGAGTTGTACCCCACGCGCGGTTTCGAATCGTGCAGCCACGACCAGCTGTTGTTCGGGCTGGGTTCGGGTCCGGAGCCGGTGGGGGTAACGGTTCGCTGGCCCGACGGAAAAACCCAGACGCTGAAAACAGTAACGCCCAATCAAACGCTCACGGTTACGTACCGACAGGCAAGTCTGGTTCATACTCCGGCAGCGCCCGCCATACAGACCCTGTTCCGGTCAGGAAGTGCTCCCGCTTTTACGCACCGTATCGACTCGATCAACGACTTCGACCGGCAGATTCTCCTGCCCATGCAGTACACCAGTCCTGGCCCCCGGCTGGCGGTGGGGGATATCGACAGCGACGGACTGGCCGATGTGTTTGCGGGTGGCAGCGCCCGGCAACCCGGTCAGCTGTTTCGGCAAACGGCACCCGGCGCCTTTAGCCCCGTACCGTTGCCCGGCGCAGACAACGGAGCCAATGCCGATGCGCTGCTGGCCGACCTCGACGGGGATAAACAACCGGATCTGTACGTGGTCAACGGGGGGTACGGACTGCCCGATGCCGGCAAACGACAGGATCAGCTCTGGCTCAACAGCCGCGGTACGTTCGTGCCGAAAGCGCTGCCCGCCGAAACCGAAAACGGGAGCTGTGTGAAGGTCCTGGACATTGACCGCGACGGTGACCTGGATTTGTTCGTGGGCGGTTCCATCGTGCCATACCGCTATCCGGCGGCCGAAGAAAGCTACCTGCTCATCAACGACGGGCGGGCTAATTTCTCGCGCCGGGCCCTGGGTAAGCTGGGTATGGTGACCGATGCCGCCGTGCTGGATCTCGACAAAAACGGCTGGCCCGACCTGGTGGTGGTGGGCGAGTGGATGCCGGTTACGGTCCTGCTCAACCAGCAGGGAACGCTCAAGCCGCAGGACCCCTCGGCCAGCGAAAGCCCGACGGGCTGGTGGAGCCGCATCGAAAAAGCCGACCTCGACGGCGATGGTGACCTGGATCTGATTGTCGGTAACCTGGGCCTCAACACCCAGCTCCGGGCCAGCCGCGACCAGCCGGCGCTGCTGACCTACGACGATTTCGACCAGAACGGTACGCTCGACTTTTTTATGAGTTATGCCATACAGGGAAAAGTGTATCCGGCCTATTCGCGCGACGAAATCTGCGAACAGGTGCCGTCGCTTCGCAAGCGGTTTACGAACTACAAAGCCTATGCCGACGCCACGCTCGAACAGTGTTTCGACGAGCAACAGCTTCGGCAGGCCCGGCAAAAACAGATTGCCGAGCTGCGGACGCTGGTGCTGGAAAACGACAACGGCACGCTCGTACCGCACGCGCTGCCGCTGGCGGCTCAGTACGCACCCGTTTACGGGATTCTGGCTAGTGATTTCGATAAAAACGGAACGACCGACCTGCTGCTGATGGGGAACAACGCCCGGCTGCGGCTGCGGATCGGTAAGGTCGATGCCAACCACGGACTCGTCTTGAGCAACCGGGGGGGCTGGCGCTTCGAGGCCATGACGCCCGACCAGACGGGCCTGTTTGTTCGGGGCGATGTGCGGGACGTGAAAAAAGTAGGAAACACCATTATGATGGGCGTAAGCGGGCAGTCGCTGCTTGGGGTTAACCCAACGCGCTGATGCCCGTAAAGCCGTATCTGTATAAGACAATGACGATCAAATCTGGCCTGATGGCCGCCATACTCATTTCGCTATGGTCTTGCGGTAGCCAGGACGAGCCGCTGTTCGAAACGCTGCCCGCCACTCAAACGGGCGTCGACTTCGTGAACCGCAGCCTCGATCGCAAAGACTTCAACATCTTTCGCTACCGGAATTTCTACAACGGCGGGGGCGTAGCCATCGGCGACGTCAACAACGACGGCCTGCCCGACCTGTTTCTGACGTCCAACTTCGAAGCCAATAAGCTCTACCTCAACAAAGGCGGTATGACGTTCGAAGACGTGACGGAGAAGGTCGGTATCACCGGAAAAAAATTCTGGTCGACCGGCGTCACCTTTGCTGACGTGAACGGCGACGGCCTGATGGATATCTACGTCTGCAATTCCGGTAGCCGCGACGCGCGGGGTAACCAGCTTTACATCAACCAGGGCGTTCAGCCGGCCGGTAAGGGCGGGCTACCCATGCCAGCGTTCGTGGAACAGGCGGCTGACTACGGCCTCGTCGACGGGGGCTTCTCGACCCACGCGGCCTTCTTCGACTACGACCGCGACGGTGACCTGGATATGTATCTGCTCAACAACAGCTTTACGCCCATGGACCGGCTAGCCTTCGCCAACACGCGCGACATCCGCGATCGGCTCGGGGGCGACAAACTCTTCCGCAACCTGTCGGTAGAGCGCGCTGCGGGGGGGGCGAAAGCTGGTGCTACACCTACTGTTGGCCCCCTCTTCGTCGACGTGAGCGAACAGGCGGGCATCTACGGGAGTCTGATCGGGTTCGGGCTGGGCATTACCGTCGGCGACGTCAACAACGACAACTGGCCCGACATCTACGTCTCCAACGACTTCTACGAGCGCGACTACCTGTACATCAACCAGCGCGACGGCACCTTCAGGGAAGATATCAAGAACCAGATGGGGCATATCAGCACCACCTCCATGGGTGCCGATATTGCCGATGTCAACAACGACGGCACGCTCGATATCTTCGTAACGGACATGATGCCCGACGACGATTACCGGCTCAAAACCACGGCCTCGTTCGACAGCTACGAACTGACCCAGCTGAAAGAGTCGCGCGATTTTTACCACCAGGACCCGCGCAACATGCTGCACCTCAACAACGGCAACAACACGTTTTCGGAAGTGGGCCGGATGGCGGGGGCCAGCGCTACCGACTGGAGCTGGGGGGCGCTGCTGTTCGATATGGACATGGACGGTCTGAAGGATATTTTCGTCGCGAACGGGATTCTGAAAGACCTGACCGATCAGGATTTTATCGCTTTCCTGGCCGACAACCCGGAGTTGCAGACCATGATCGAAGGCACCAAAAAGTTCGACTACAAAGAATACGTTGACCGGATGCCTTCTACCCCGCTGCCCAACTACGCCTTCCGCAACAAAGGCAATGGTATGCAGTACGAAAACAAAGCCGCCGACTGGGGCCTGGGTAAACCCGATTTTTCGAACGGGGCCGCCTATGGCGATCTCGACGGCGACGGCGATCTGGACCTGGTTGTCAACAACAACAACGCGCCGGTGTCGATCTATAAGAACCGGTCGGTAGAACTGCACAAACGTAACTTTCTGCGGGTGCGGCTGAACGGCTACGGCAAAAACCTCAACGCCATCGGGGCTAAAGTATACGTGCATCAGCAGGGTAACGTACAGTATCTGCAACAGATGCCGAACCGGGGCTTCGAGTCGTCGGTAGACCTGACAATGGTGTTTGGCCTGGGCAGCAACCCCGTCATTGATTCGGTAACGGTCATCTGGCCCGACGATAAAAAGCAGCGGATCAGCCGACCGACGGCCAACACGACCCTGACGCTGGCGCATAAAAACGCCGACCAGGTCGCCACCATCAGCGGACCCGCTACAGTACCGGCCGGTATGACGACCCTGTTTGCCGACGTGACGACCCCCATGAAGCTGGACTACGTGCACCGCGAAAACGACTTTGTCGACTACAACCGCGATGGGCTGATGAAGCAGCTGCTCTCGCGCGAAGGTCCGGCGCTGGCGGTAGGCGACGTAAACGGCGACGGGCTCGACGATGTGTTTCTGGGTGGGGCCGCCAACATGCCCCGGTCGCTCTACCTCCAGCAACCCAACGGCGCCGGGTTTGCGCCCGAAAAACAACCGTTCCTGCTCGATGCCATCTACACCGAAGACATTGCCGCCACGTTCTTCGATGCCGATGGGGATAAAGACCTCGACCTGTACGTGGCCACCGGCGGTAACGAGTTCGAAGATCCGACTTACCTGCAGGATCGGCTGTTCATCAACGACGGCAAGGGCCGGTTCAGCTGGGATCGGACCATGCCCCGCAGCAGCGATAACAACTCCTGCGTCGTGGCGGCCGATTTCGACCGCGACGGCGACCAGGATCTGTTCGTCGGCAGTCGGATGGTGTCGGGGCGCTACGGCCAGCATCCGAACCAGCTGCTGCTGATCAACGACCGGTCGGCGGGCAAGGGCGGCAGCGCGTTCCGGAACGCAACCAACGAGCTGATGCCGTTTGCGAACGAGATCGGCATGGTGAAGGACGCCGTCTGGGCCGATGTCGACGGTGACAGCTATCCCGATCTGGTGCTGGTCGGCGACTGGATGCCGATCACCATTCTGAAAAACAAGGCCGGTAAAGGGTTTGAACGGATGACATCCGAAACGCTGGATAAATCGGGCGGCTGGTGGAACGCCATCCGGCCCGCCGACCTCGACGGCGATGGCGACCTCGATTTCGTGGTCGGCAACCTGGGTCTCAACAGCCGCATGGTCGCTTCGGCCGACGAGCCTGCGCATCTCTACGGCAACGACTTCGACCGGAACGGGGCCTATGAACAGGTGATGACCTGCTACCGCAAGGGCCTGGACGGACAGAGCCGCGAGTGCCTGATGGTGCTCAAACCCGATCTGCAGAAGCGCATCCCGTCCATCAAAACGAAATATATCAAGCATACCGACTACGCCAAAGCCGGGTTCGAGGATATTTTTTCGAGCCAGCAGCGCGAAGGCATGACCGTACAGACAGTACATACCGCCGAGACCTCGATCCTGATCAACGACGGCAAGGGCCAGTTTACCCTGAAGCCGCTCCCCATCGATGCGCAGACCTCGCTCGTTCAGGCCATCCAGACCGGCGACTACAACGGCGACGGCAAGCTGGACATCCTGCTGGCCGGTAACTTTTTCGACGTGTTGCCCGAGATAGGCCGGTACGACGCCAATTACGGCCTGCTGCTGACCGGCGACGGCAAGCTGAACTTCCGCGCAGCGAAGCCGACACAGACGGGTTTCTTCGTACGGGGGCAGGTGCGCCGGATGCAGACCGCCCGGGGCGCCAACGGGCAATCCTATATCGTGCTGGCCAAGAATAACGACCGGGCGCAGGTGTTTGCGGTCCAAAACCGGCCGAAACCATGAGGAGTCTTGGCTGGCTGGCGGGGATCGGGTGGCTGATGGCCCTGATCGGTTGTTCGTCCGAACCGGCCGAAGAGCCTCTGTTTCGGGCGCAGGAGGCCAGCCAGACGGGGGTGACCTTTACCAACCAGCTGCGCAACACCGACAGCCTGTCTATCCTCGATTACCTGTATTTCTACAACGGCGGGGGCGTAGCGGCTGGCGACCTCAACAACGACGGCCTGACCGACCTGTATTTCGTCTCGAACCAGGGCCCCAACAAGCTCTACCTGAACAAAGGTAACTTCACTTTTGCCGACGCTACCGAACAGGCCGGGCTGGCGGGTCGGGCCGACTGGCAAACGGGCGTAACCATGGCCGATGTGAACGGTGATGGCTGGCTCGATATTTACGTCTGCGCGGTGAGCCGGTTCAGGGGGCTGCGTGGTACGAACGAGCTGTATATCAACAACAAAAACGGCACCTTTACCGAGCGGGCCGCCGAGTACGGGCTGGCCTTTGCGGGCTTCTCAACCCAGGCCGCTTTCTTCGACTTCGACCACGATGGCGACCTGGACTGCTTCCTGCTCAACCACGCCGTACACACCTCCCGCAGCTACGACCGTGTCTCGATCCGAACTATCCGCAACCGCGAAGCGGGCGATTACCTGTTCCGCAACGAGGGCCCAAAACCGTCGTCGGGGCAGACGCCTGCATCGCCTTATTTCGTCGACGTGTCGGAGCAGGCCGGTATTTTCGGGGCCGAAATGGGCTACGGGCTGGGCGTTTCGGTGGCCGATCTGAACAACGACGGCTGGGAGGATATCTACGTCTCGAACGATTTCCACGAAGACGATTATTATTATGTGAATAACCAGCGGGGTGGTTTTACCGAAAGCGTTCGGCAGGCGTTTGGCCATACGAGCCGGTTTTCGATGGGAAACGATGCGGCCGATGTCAACAACGACGGCTACCCCGACCTGATCACGCTCGATATGTACCCCGCCGACGAAACCGTCGAGAAGTCGTCGCTGGGCGAAGATCCGCTCGATATCTACCGGTATAAGCTGACCTACGGCTACATGGATCAGTACAGCCGCAATTGTTTGCAGATCAGCCAGTCGGGCAAACGGTTCATGGATGTGGGGCTGCTGGCGGGCGTAGCCGCTACCGACTGGAGCTGGTCGCCCCTGCTGGCCGATTACGACAACGACGGGCTGAAAGACCTGTTCATTGCCAACGGCATTGTGCGTCGGCCCAACGATCTCGACTATGTTAAATACATCTCCGACGAGTCGGGCCCCTATACCCAGGCGGGTGCTGGCAACACCGGCGCCATCGACCGAATGCCCGAAGGCAAAGTGCATAACTACCTGTACCGGGGGCAGGCCAGCGGCCGGCTCGAGGATAAGTCGCTGAGCTGGGGCTTCGACCAGCCTACCGTCTCGTGCGGAGCCGCCTATGCCGACCTCGACAATGACGGCGACCTTGACCTGATCACGAACAACATCGACGCCCCGGCCAGTTTGTATCGTAACGAGACCGACCGGCTCTTTCCGGAGCGGCAGCACCTGACCGTTCGGCTGAAGGGCAAGGCCCCCAACACCTTTGGCGTCGGCGCAAAAGTGGTCCTGAAATACGGCGGGGCCACGCAGCGGGATTCCTTGCAGGTACAGCAGCTGATGCCTACGCGGGGATTCGAGTCGGCGGTAGCACCCGAATTGTTGTTTGGGCTGGGCAACCGTCGCCGGATCGACTCGCTGATCGTGATCTGGCCTAACCAGCAGATGGAAGTCCGGACAAACGTACCCACTGGCCAGACGCTCACCCTCCGCCAGACCGACGCCCGGCTCGATGCTGCCGGCTACCGCTACACCACCCCCGCCGACCCGCGCCTGTTTACCCCCGTTGCCGGCACAATGGCGCTGCCGTTCGTGCATCAGGAGAATAAGCAGTACTACGACTTCGTGCGGGAGTCGCTGATGCCCTTCAAACTGTCGACCGAAGGGCCGCGGCTGGCGGTGGGCGACGTGAACGGCGACGGGCTGGACGATATCTATGCCGGTGGGGCTCGTAACCAGGCCGGTCAGTTACTGGTGCAGCAGCCCTCGGGCCGGTTCGCGGCTATGAGTCAGGCCGCTTTTGCCGCCGATGCCGCCTACGAAGATGTCGATGCTGTTTTCTTCGATGCCGACGGGGATAAAGACCTCGACCTGTACGTCGTTTCGGCCGGTAACGAATTTTCCGGGCAGGACTTGCCGCTCCTCGATCGGCTCTATCTGAACGATGGCAAAGGCCGTTTCAGCCGGGCCGCGCAGGCTCTGCCGCCCATGTACGATAACAAAAGCTGCGTAAAGCCCGCTGACGTCGACGGTGATGGCGACCTCGATCTGTTCGTGGGTGGCCGGGTTGTTGGGTACGCCTACGGGAAATCGCCCCGGTCGTATCTGCTCATCAACAATGGCAGGGGCCAGTTTACCGACGAGACCGACAAACGGGCCGCGGGCCTGCGCCGGGTCGGTATGGTTACCGATGCCGTCTGGGCTGATTACGACAACGACCGGGATGCGGACCTGATCCTGGTCGGCGACTGGATGCCGGTGCGCATCTTTGCCAACCAGAATGGGCGGTTCGATGAGCTGAAAACGATTACGGCCAGCGACACGCCCCTTAACGGATTCTACCAGCGCATCGTAGCCGCCGACTTCGACCGCGACGGTGATCTGGACCTGGTAGCGGCTAACCTGGGTACGAATACGAAGCTGCGCAAGACACCTGACTCGGCGCTGAAACTCCGGGTCGGCGACCTCGACAACAACCAGACCACCGAGCAGATCATAGCCTACAACCGGGGGGCGACCTGGTATCCGCTGGCTTTCAAAGACGAGCTGGGCAAGCAGATGCCGGGTATCATCAACAAGCGCTTCACCAACTACGCATCGTTTGCCGGCAAACCCCTGGCCGACGTACTGACCGACAGCGAGCTGAGCGGTACGGATGCGTTTACCGTTAATCAGTTTGCTTCGGTTTATCTCGAAAATCAGAACGGCCGCTTCGTCGTGCGGGACCTGCCGATGCAGGCGCAGGTGTCGAAACTATTCGCGCTGTTACCTCTCGATATCGACGGCGACGGTGACCTCGATCTGCTGGGGGGCGGTAACTTTTTCGGCGCCAGTATGTACCAGGGTCGCTACGACGCCAGTAGCGGGCTAGTGTTGCGTAACGATGGCAGGGGCCATTTCAGCAGTCTGTCGCCCGTAGAAAGTGGGTTCCTGCTCGACGGCGAAATTCGGGACATCCAACCCGTACGCACAGCCCGGGGGCCGCTGCTGGTAGTTGGCCGCAACGGGGCCAGCCTGCGGGGATTTTGGCCCGAATATGTGCGGTAGACGGGTGAGCCCCCCGGGAAAGACCGTTCGGGCATCGGACGGTGCGATGAAAAACCTAGATTATGTTCTTTCGTGACTGTCAGCCTGATTGGTTCGGTCGGCTCTATACGTATTTCGGGTGTTTGTCTTCTTTTTCTCTGGTATTTTCCCGTAATTTTGTAAGTGCTAATCGAATCGTAACTACTGAAATTGCTTGACTAACCTATCTTTTGTCTAATGAACACATTGCTACGATCAGGTCTCCTGATGGCGCTGTTGCTGGTCGGATTCGTCGGCTGCCAGAAGCCAGCAACGCCTGCGGAATATAACGCCAAAGCGGCCAATCCGGAGTATTACAATACCGCGCTCAACAAGCTGACGCAGGTTATTATCCACGATATATTCTCGCCCCCGGTTGCCAGCCGGATCTATGCCTACGCGAACCTGGCGGGCTACGAAGCGCTCGTGCAGTTCGATGCGCAGTATCAGTCGCTGGGCGGTAAACTGAAACGCTACGAAGCCGGCCCTGCGCCCACGCCCGGTCAGGACTATTGCTTTCCGCTGGCCAGTGCCCGCGCTTTCATGACGGTGGCCCGCGCTCTGACGTTTTCGGTCGAGTTCTACGATGAGTTTGAACCGTCTTTCTACGAGCAGTACAAAAAGGCGGGGGTGCCTGACGAGGTCTACGAGCGCTCGATGGCCTATGGCGAAGCCGTTGCCAAACACGTGCTGGACTATGCGGCCAAGGATAATTACAAGCAGACCCGTGGGTTCAAACATACCGTAACCAATCAGGATGGCACCTGGGTACCTACGCCCCCGGCCTACATGGATGCCGCCGAACCCCAGTGGAACAAGCTCCGCTGCTGGGCTATGGATACCTGCAATCAGTTTATGCCGCCCCGCCCGCCCGCCTATAACCTGACCAAAGGCAGCCCCTACGACAAAGAGCTGCAGGAGGTGTATACGATCGGCAAGAGCATGGACAAGCAGAAGCAGGATATCGCCTACTTCTGGGACGATAACGCCTTCGTCATGAACGTGGCTGGTCACGTATCCTATGCCTCCAAGAAGATGACTCCCGGTGGCCACTGGCTGGCCATCGGCCAAACCGTAGCCCGACAGCAGAAGCTGAACCTGATGCGGACGGTAGAGATGTATGCGCTGACATCGTTTGCGCTGACCGACGGGTTTATCTCCTGCTGGGACGAGAAATACCGCTCCAACATGGTTCGCCCCGAAACGGTGATCAACAAATACATGGATCCCAAATGGACGCCTTTTCTGCAAACGCCCCCGTTTCCGGAGTACTCCAGCGGGCACAGCGTCATCTCGACGGCAGCCGCTACGGTGATGACTGCGCTCATTGGCGACAGCATTGCGTTCGTTGATTCGACAGAATTTAAATATGGTCACGGCGTTCGGTCGTTCAAGTCGTTCCGCGACGCAGCCAACGAAGCCTCCATCAGCCGACTCTACGGCGGTATCCACTACCGGGCCGCGCTGGATAACGGGCAGGTGCAGGGCGAGAAAGTAGGGCAGTGGGTGCTGCAGAAACTGCATACCCGAAAGTCGGCCGTAGCGGGCCGGTAGCTACCAATTTACGGGTCTGTTCAAGCGAAAGGTCCTCTGCCGTGGTTTAGGCAGAGGACCTTTCACATACATGACGTTATGAAAATAAAGAATGTACCCGGTTTACTGCTGGTACTGTTGTCGCTCCCGCTACCAGTCCTGGCCCAGCAGACGTATTTCAACGTGCCGTCGTCCGACATTGTCGAGAAGCACGAGCTGTCTGTCCAGCAGCAGTTTACCATTGCCGAGTCGATCCGGTCGGGCACGACTGTCTCCTTCGGGCTCGGACGCGAGTGGGAAGTCGGCGCCAATCTCTATAACCTCGATTACAAACCGTCGGCGCATCGGTTCATGCGAAACGACTCGACCACCGGGCAGGCTTACAGCCCGCTGTTGCTGCTGAATACGCAGAAAGCCTTCGACATTACCGATCAGCTGGAGCTGGCCATTGGGGCGCAGACCGGCTTCAACCTGACGCCCGACCGACCGGCGCAGTGGGTTGGCTACCTCTATGGGCACGTGGCCGGATCATTACACGATGAACATTACAACTGGTCGTTTGGGGGTTATACCGCCAACGCGCGCTACCTGGGCGACGGCCCCCGGGCGGGGTTTCAGGCGGGCTTCGACGCCGGTATTTTCTACCAGAAATTTCACCTGCTGGGCGACTGGATTTCGGGTGGCCACGACTTGGGCCAATTGGTACTGGGGGTGGAAGTATACCTGGGAAAACATTTCCCGGTAGCCCTGGGCTGGCAACGGATCAACCGCGACGGTCAGCAGGCGCTGGTGTTGCAGCTGACCTATAACCCCGAATAACCCGGCAGCCGGAAAAACTACTGACCTGGATGTGAACATGCCCGCAAATAGCATTATTTTTAGTCCATATTTCAACTAGTGATGAATATGCGTAAACTAATGTATGGCGTTGGGCTGGCTCTCCTGATTGGGTATCAGTCGCCTGACGTATTGGGTCAGTCGGCCAGCCCGGACTGGCAGATTGTTGGTCAGAACATCAATCCCGCCAACTACTACGGCATTACCGTAGCCAACGGTATGATCGGGCTGGTCTCGTCGCCGGAGCCGATGAAAGTGAAAGATGTGGTGCTGAACGGGGCGTTCGATACCTACGGACGCGGCCGGGTGTCCAACATCCTGAAGGTATTCAACTTCGTCAACATGAATCTCGACGTCGACGGCTCGCGGCTCGGGCCAAAAGATATTGCCAATTACCGGCAAACGCTCGACATGCAGAAAGCGGCCCTGACCACCACCTTCGACTACAAAGACAAGGTTGGCGTTCGGCAAACGGTCATGGCCCTGCGGCATCTGCCGTATTCGGCCCTGACGATGGTCGAGATTACGGCCCGCAAAGACTGCGAAATCAGCCCGATGAGCGTGATCGAAACGCCCGAGAACCTGAAAGAAGTCAAGAATTTCTACGCCGAGATCGACCGGTCGCACGTGACCATCCGCCTGCTGACGTCCGTTGCCAAGAGTCCGTCGGGCCGGCATACCGTAGCAGCCAGCAACAGCTTCATTTTCGAAGAGCCCCACGGGCAGGAGCCGGATGTCATTCACGAAGACTGGGACTACAACATGCACCTGGCCAAGTTCAAAAAACGGCTCAAAGCGGGCGAAACCTACCGCTTCAGCATTGTTGGTTCGGTATCGTCGACGGCCCATACCGCCGATCCGCATAACGAAGCCGAACGGCTGACCATCTTTGCCGCGCTGGAACGGACCGAACGGCTGCTGATGCGCCATAATGCCGAATGGGCCAAACTGTGGCGGAGCGATATTGTCATCGAGGGCGATCCGGATGCGCAGCGGGCCGTACGGTCGGCGCTGTACCATCTGTATTCGTTTGCGCGCGAAGGGCAGGCCTACAGTCTCTCGCCTATGGGCCTGTCGGGGCTGGGTTATAACGGACACGTGTTCTGGGATACGGAGCTGTGGATGTACCCGCCCCTGCTGACGCTGAAACCCGAAATGGCCCGTTCCCTGCTCGAATACCGGTTCGAACGCATGCAGATGGCCAAACAGAACGCCTTCAGCCACGGCTATGCCGGGGTAATGTTTCCGTGGGAGTCAGACGCCGACGGGCAGGAAGCTACGCCCGTCTGGGCCCTGACGGGGCCGTTTCAGCACCATATCACCGGCTGCGTGGGCTGGGCTTTCTGGAAATATTATCAGGTTACGAAAGACAAGGAGTGGCTGCGTACCCGTGGCTACCCGATGCTGAAAGAAGTAGCTGATTTCTGGGCGAGCCGGGTCGAGCGCGAAGGGCCGGGCAACTACCACATCAACAACGTAATCGGCGCCAACGAATGGCAGGAAAACATCGATGATAACGCCTTCACGAACGGAATGGCCAAAACATCCCTGCAATACGCCAGCCAGGCCGCTCAGGAGTTGGGAATAACGCCCAATCCCGACTGGAAAACCGTAGCCGACAACATCCCGATCCTGAAATTCCCGGACGGCACGACCAAAGAAAACCGCACCTACGACGGGGTCACGATTAAACAGGCCGATGTAAACCTGCTGGCTTATCCGCTCACGGTCATAACCGATCCGGCCCTGATCCGCAAAGACCTGACCTATTACGAACCGCGCTATTCGCCGGAGGGGCCTGCCATGGGCTGGTCGGTGCTGGCCACGCTGAACGCGCGGCTGGGCAATACGGACAAGGCCTATGACTGGTTTGTAAAGAGTTACAAACCCAATGAGGTACCACCGTTTGGGGTGCTGGCTGAAACCGCTGGTGGCACAAACCCGTATTTTGCAACGGGGGCCGGAGGAATGTTACAGGCGGTTCTGAATGGATTCGGAGGAATCGAAATTACGGATAGTGGTATTACGCAGCTGAAAACAAAACTGCCGAAGAAGTGGAAGTCATTGACTATTAAAGGGGTAGGGCCGCAGGCTAAAACGGTACAGGCTCAGTAAGCGCGTACAGGATGCAATTCATGTTATCAGTCAGCAATTAGTAGTGTATTCAGAGGCTGTCTTCGTGCACTACTAATTGGTTACTGATAGCTTGACTCCTGATCTTACCATTGGGCAGTCGGCAGATGGGCCGATTGTAATTCGAGTTCAACGTCTTTCGACTGAATAGCCATTTTGTTCAGGGCGATGTAGATGGCTTTAACGGCGTTTTCGATCCGCTTCCAGCCTTCTTCGCTCCGCAGATCGATGCTGATCATGGTCCGGTCGTTCTGCGCCATGATCGTCAGATACGTCATCGCTCCCAAAATAACGGCTGAAATCGCCTGGGTGTCAGCGCCTTTTACGAAAGAGAGCTGGCTCACAAGCCGGGTCATTTCTTCGTCCTGCGCTCTGGCGGCTGTTTCAGCAATGGAATCATTTTCAATAACGGTCGCTTTCAGTACTTCGCGGGCTGCTTTGAAGGTTCTGAAATAGCGATACGTCTGGATTACCTGTCTGTACCAGATACGGGCAACATCTGAGTCGTGCAGCGGCCGAATCTGATCCAATACTGCCGGATTGAAAACTGGAAACAGCTTTCCCATTTTCACGTAGTATTCGAGCAGGCCTTCCATGCCGCCAAAGTACCGGTAAATCAAGACCTTGCTGACGTTGGCTTTTTCAGCTACCCGGTTTACGCCAACCCCTTCAAGACCCCGCTCAGCAATAACCTCTTCCAGTGCTTCAACGATGCGCTGGGTGGTTTTGGCTCGGTTTCTCCTTACCTTTTCTTCTTTCTCCATAAGAATTGCATTCATGATAATTCAAGCAAGTAGTTACACTTATTTGACTAGAATTCCCTACAAGGGTCACTACAATACACTTAAAACACCAAATTAACGCCATTAATTCTCTCGCTTTACGCTGGCTCCGGGTGTCCAAAACGGCCTTTACGGTATAATCAAAGGGCCGAATGATTGTACAACCAAGAGACGGATATAGAAAGAAAATCTCTTCGATGTAACTTTTAATTGATAATAAGCAAAGGAAAGTATTTTTTAAACAGACAACAAAAAAAAACAAAATATAATGGTAAAAAATTACTAAGCAGATTTATAGCCTATCAATGACCTATAAAATGGGTATAAAACACGAAAGCCGCCTGAAGATCAAGCGGCTTTCGGTAAGTAGCCCGAGAAGGATTCGAACCTCCACAAACAGAACCAAAATCTGTCGTACTACCCTTATACTATCGGGCTGTTTTGCATTTGCGAGTGCAAAGATAACGTATTTCTATGCGTAAATGCAAAACCATTTTTCAAAAAAAAGAGACTCAAACAGGGTACTGAGCCTGTCCGTGCTGATAATCAGTCGGTCAGGCTACCGATAAACCGTCGATTGTTACGGCCGGACTTATTTTTTTGACCAGTCCCTGCAATACTTTACCCGGGCCGCTCTCGATAAATTCGGTAGCGCCGTCGGTTACCATCTGTTCAACGGACTGGGTCCACCGAACGGGCGAGGTGAGCTGGGCAATCAGGTTGGCTTTGATCTGCGCCGGATCGGTAGCCGGGCGGGCGTCTACGTTCTGATAGACCGGACAGCGCGGCTGGGCAAATGTCATATTGGTAACGGCCTGGGCAAACTCGTCGCGGGCGGGTTCCATAAAAGGCGAGTGGAACGCACCTCCCACGGCCAATGGTAACACCCGCCGGGCACCGGTTGCCTTGAGTCGCTCACCCGCCAGCTCGATCCCCGCCATACTCCCCGAGATCACGACCTGGCCGGGGCAGTTATAATTGGCCGGCACCACAATCTCTTCCGTTACTTCGGCGCAGATCCGCTCAATTACATCGTCGGCCAGTCCGAGCACCGCAGCCATGGTCGACGGGGTAATCTCGCAGGCGCGCTGCATGGCCGTTGCCCGGATCGACGCCAGCCGGAGCCCATCCTCGAACGACAGCACACCAGCCGCCGTCAATGCCGACAGTTCGCCGAGTGAATGCCCCGCTACCATATCGGGAGAAAACGAGTCGGTGGTGAGCGCCAGCACGACGCCATGCAGAAAAACGGCGGGCTGCGTATAAATTGTTTGTTTAAGGTCCTCGTCGGTTCCTTCAAACATGATCCGGGTCAGATCGTAGCCGAGGATCTGGTTGGCCTGGTCAAAAAGGGAGCGGGCCGCTTCTGACTGTTGATAAAGGTCATGGCCCATGCCGCGGAACTGCGACCCCTGGCCGGGAAAAACATATGCTTTCATAGAAGAATAAAACGGCACCAAGCCATTTGTCGGAGCAAAGTAAAGGGGTTCGGTCGGCAAACAAAAACTTTGGACATCCGGTTAGGGACGCACGTTGTTTGTGTAATTTTTATAGGCAATAAATTAGACATAAACCAGCGTCTGCAGGGCACAAATCTTGTTTGCGTCGCGTTTGTGATATAGTTTTGATGCGCCATTGAAACTGGCTATTTTTCACTTGTTTACAACTACTTCTTTCGTGTCGTTCACCGTATGGCTTGGGTAACACAAACACTATCCAGCTCCCTCGGCCGCAAGGTCATCATGTCATTGACGGGGCTGTTTCTGAGTACTTTCCTCATTGTACACATGGCTGGTAATCTCCAGCTGTTCAAGGCCGATGGCGGTCGGGCGTTTAACGAGTACACCTACTTCATGACGCACAATCCGCTCATCATTACGGTCTCGTATCTGCTCTACACCTCCATTCTGGTTCATGCCCTGATGGCGCTCGTGCTGACGCGGCATAACTCAGCATCGCGGCCGGTTAAGTACGCCTACAGTAAACCAGAGGCCAACAGCCCCTGGGCATCGCGCAACATGGGTATTCTGGGTACGGTACTGCTGGTATTCATTATCATTCACATGCGCACGTTCTGGTACGAGATGCACTTTGGCTCGGTTCCGATGGCCGAGTATGACGGCAAGCAGTACAAAGATCTGTACGCCGTTGTGAAAGTAGCGTTTGCGGAGTGGTGGTACGTGCTGTTGTACGTACTGTCGATGGTTGCGGTGGGCTATCACCTGGCCCATGGTTTCCAGAGTGGGTTTCAGACGCTGGGGGTTCGGCACCCGAAGTACACGCCTATCATCGAAACGGTAGGCCGGTATTTCTTTGCCTTCATCATTCCGGCGGCTTTTGCGGCCATGCCGATTTACGTGTTTTTGCAAGTTCACGGGATATTATAAAATGAGTGAATCAATGGTTGAGCGATTAAGCGCATAGCTGGCTTATCCCGGCAATGACTCAATCGATCAACCGCCTAATCACAACTGACTATGAAGCTGGATTCAAAGATTCCCGAGGGGCCGTTAGCCGAGAAGTGGGCCCGGCATAAGTTCGGCTTGAAGCTGGTAAACCCGGCGAACAAGCGGAAGTACGATATCATTGTCGTTGGTACGGGGCTGGCCGGCGCGTCGGCCGCAGCCTCGCTGGCGGAGCTGGGCTATAATGTAAAAGCCCTTACGTTCCACGATAGCGCCCGTCGGGCGCACTCCATTGCCGCCCAGGGTGGTATCAACGCAGCTAAAAATTATCAGAACGACGGTGACTCGGTCTTCCGGCTGTTCTACGACACCATCAAAGGAGGTGACTACCGTGCCCGCGAAGGCAACGTGTATCGCCTGGCCGAGGTGAGTGTTAATATCATTGACCAGTGCGTAGCGCAGGGCGTTCCGTTTGCGCGGGAGTACGGCGGTCTGCTGGCCAACCGTTCGTTCGGGGGCGCTCAGGTATCGCGGACGTTCTACGCCCGGGGCCAGACCGGGCAGCAGCTGCTGCTGGGCGCTTACTCGGCACTGAGTCGGCAGGTGACTACCGGTAAGGTGAAAATGCTGACCCGTACCGAACTGCTCGACATCGTAGTGGAAGGCGGTAAAGCCCGCGGCATCGTAACCCGCAACCTGATTACGGGTAAGATAGAATCGCACTCGGCCCATGCGGTGCTGCTGTGTACGGGTGGCTACGGCAACGTGTTCTACCTCTCGACCAACGCCATGAACTCCAACGTGACGGCGGCCTGGCGGGCTCACAAACACGGGGCTCTGTTTGCCAACCCCTGCTTCACCCAGATTCACCCGACCTGTATTCCGGTAAAAGGCGATTACCAGTCGAAGCTGACGCTGATGTCGGAGTCGCTCCGGAACGACGGGCGCGTATGGGTGCCCAAAACCAAGGAAGACGCCGAAAAAATCCGGAAAGGTCAGCTCAAACCAACCGACCTTAAGGAAGAAGACCGGGATTACTTCCTGGAACGGCGCTACCCATCGTTCGGTAACCTCGTTCCGCGCGACGTAGCCTCCCGGAACGCCAAATACGTCTGCGACGAAGGTCGCGGAGTCAGTAAAACAGGTCTGGCGGTTTATCTCGATTTTGCCGATGCCATCAAGCGCGACGGTCGTAAAACCATCGAAGCGAAGTACGGCAACCTGTTCGAGATGTACGAAAAGATTGTTGACGACAATCCGTACGAGACGCCGATGATGATCTACCCGGCTGTTCACTATACGATGGGTGGCCTGTGGGTCGATTACAACCTGATGACGAGCATTCCGGGCCTGTACGCGCTCGGTGAAGCCAACTTCTCGGACCACGGCGCCAACCGCCTTGGGGCCTCGGCGCTGATGCAGGGCCTGGCCGACGGGTACTTCGTTATTCCGTATACGGTAGGTGACTACCTGGCTACCATCGGCCCGGCCGACAAACTGCCCGTCGATGCGCCTGCGTTCAAAGAAGCGGAACAACGCGTAACGGACCAGATTCAGCGGCTGCTGTCGATCAAGGGAACAAAGCCCGTCGACGAGTTCCACCGCCAGCTGGGTCTGATCATGTGGGATTACTGCGGTATGTCGCGCAACGCCGAGGGACTGAAAAAAGCCAAGAAGATGATTCAGGATCTGAAGGCCGAGTTCTGGAGTAACGTGCGGATCATGGGCGAAAACGAAGAAATGAACCAGTCGCTCGAAGGAGCCGGTCGCGTGGCCGATTTCATCGAGCTGGGTGCGTTGATGGTCGACGATGCGCTTAACCGGGAAGAATCCTGCGGTGGCCACTTCCGCGAGGAGCACCAGACCGAAGACGGCGAGGCCCTGCGCGACGACGCTAACTTTGCCTACGTAGCGGCCTGGGAATACCAGGGCGAGAACCAGCCCGAAACGCTCCATAAAGAAATACTGGAGTTCGAAAACGTGAAGCTGACGCAGCGTAGCTATAAATAAATGATGGGTTTTCGGTTTTCGTTTTCCGGTCATGCCCAACCCGGGTAAAGACCCATCGAAAACCACAAACCGAAAATCCCGGCGGGGGACCGCGTAAAACCCATCAAACAATGAAGATCAACTTAAAAGTCTGGAGACAGAAAAATAATAATACCCCAGGCAAACTGGTCGAGTACCAACTCGATAACATCTCGCCGGATATGTCGTTCCTGGAAATGTTCGACGTGCTGAATGGCGAGCTGACCAAAAAGGGCGAAGAGATCGTTGCCTTTGACCACGACTGCCGCGAAGGTATCTGTGGTTCCTGCTCGATGTATATCAACGGCCGCGCCCACGGGCCGCAGACGGGAGCCACGACCTGCCAGCTGCACATGCGTTCGTTCAACGACGGCGACACTATTGTGGTCGAGCCATGGCGGGCGCGGGCCTTCCCGGTTATCAAAGACCTGGTCGTTGACCGGTCGGCGTTTGACCGGGTTATTCAGGCCGGTGGTTACGTATCGGTGAACACGGGCTCGGCGCGTGACGCGAACGAAATCCTGATTCCGCGTACGGTGGCCGATGAGGCTATGGATGCCGCTGCCTGCATTGGCTGTGGCGCCTGCGTAGCGGCCTGCAAGAACGCATCGGCAATGCTGTTCGTATCGGCTAAGGTATCCCAGCTGGCTATTCTGCCGCAGGGTAAGGCCGAGAGCCAGCAGCGGGCCGAGCGGATGGTGGCTCAGATGGATGCCGAAGGTTTCGGCGCCTGCTCCTTTACCGGCGCCTGCTCGGTCGAGTGCCCCAAGTCGATTTCGCTCGACCATATCGCCCGCATGAACCGGGAATATCTGGGTGCCAAGCTGACCTCCGACAACGTTCAGGGATAAGCAGCGTAAGCACATCATACAAGCGGGCTCTTTCAGCGAAAGAGCCCGCTTTTTTTGTTCCTTTCTCTACCGATGCTGCGCTGTTAAGGCCCTAACGGGCCAGCGCATTGGTAGCATCGTTCAGGATCGCCCCTGACCCGTCAGGGTAAGAGCAGCGTAGCGTCGTCGGTGGCATCATCCGTTGTCAAGATCATCCCTGGCCCGTTAGGGCCCAAACAGCGCAGCGTCGGTAGCGAAGCGGGGTCAGCAAACACAATGTGCCGTCAGGTACATCACAGCGCAGCGTGGGTAGCATCATGGGAGCGGACCCCGATAAAAGCCATATACCGTCAGGGACATAACAGGTTAGGTACCTGACGGCACCTGGTTCCCACCTGGAGGGATGTTTTCTACCGACGCTACGCTGTGATGGCCCTGACGGGCCAGGGATTGATGGGCGCCTGTCGATTCCTACCGACGCTACGCTGTTTGGGCCCTGACGGGCCAGGGATGATCTGGGTACCCGACGGGGCTACCGACGCTGCGCTGTTCTGGCCCTGACGGGCCGTAGATGATCTCGACAACCGAGCGATGCTACCCACGCTACGCTGTGATGGTACAGACAGGGCTTGGCTTTTGCCGGAGTTCACGTTAATCCAGAGTGATTTAAACTGGCAAAAAAGCCGTCTGTGTAAAAGGCAGGGATAACGGTTGAGGTTTACAGTACCTTTTAATCGCTAATTCACAGTGAGTTGGCAGTGGTCATTCACCCGGAGACGGTAATCGTATCATGTTTACAAAGAAAACAAAGGCTGGAAAACCGGCCAGCTCACCCAAATCTGCGCTCCGCGAATGGGCCGATTCGATCCTGTTTGCCGTGGTGGCCGCTACGCTGATCCGATTCCTGACCTTCGAAGCGTATGCCATTCCGACGCCATCCATGGAGCAAAGCCTGTTCGTGGGCGATTATCTGTTTGTGAGCAAACTGCACTACGGAGCCCGCACACCTAAAACGCCGTTGCAGATACCACTTACCCACCAGAAAATCTGGGGTACCGACCTGCCGGCTTTCAGTACCGCGATTCAACTGCCTTCGTTCCGGCTGCCGGGCTTTTCGCACGTAAAAAGGGGCGATGTGGTGGTCTTCAACTACCCCGCGCCCCGGGCCGATGAGGCTGGCTACCCCAGCGATCTGAAAACCAATTTTATCAAGCGATGCGTGGCACTCCCGGGCGATGTCGTGGCTATCCGGGCGGGGCAGGTGTTGGTGAACAACAGTCCCCTGGCCGTTCCGGTGAAGGCGCAGCAAAGCTATTTTATGAAAACGACCGAAGTGCTCGACGAGCGCTTTTTCCGGAAATATGGCATCGTCAACGATTTCAACTCCGCGGAGGGGCCGTTTATTAACTGGCAGCCGCTGGAAGCCGTTGACGAAGCGACAAAGAGGCCGGTGCTGGTAGGGTATCGGGTTCACGCCAGCGAAACCATCATCAATCAGTTTAAAACCTTTAGCTGGATAAGCAGCGTCGAACCGATGCTGGAGCAACCGGGTCGGGCACAACCTGGTATCTACGGCTCGTCTGTGTTTCCCTGGAACCTGGATAACTTCGGCCCACTTACGGTACCTAAGAAAGGCATGACCGTACCCATCAACGAGCAGACCATTGCGGTCTATGGCCCCGTCATCGAGCGCTACGAAGGCCAGACCAATGTGCGGCTAACTCCAGCGACGGTAACCATCGACGGACGCGCCATGACGTCGTATACCTTTCGGCAGGATTATTACTTCATGATGGGCGACCATCGGCATAATTCCGAAGATTCCCGCTTCTGGGGCTTCGTACCCGACGACCACGTTATCGGAAAAGCCGTACTGGTCTGGCTGTCGATCGATCCCGTTCCGGCCGACGTCTGGCATAAAATCCGCTGGAACCACCTGTTCAGCCTGGTCGACTGAGGCAGCCTGGCCAGAACGGGTCAAACCGGTCGAGTCTATACGTTGATGGTGGCGAAAGGGCGTCAGCGTTTCCAGAAGTAATCATATGGAAATAATTAGGAATAGCCAGATCTAGTCACTGCTGATTTACGTATTTTGGGCAGCTAAACGGCTCAAAATGCGCTTCTTATACCTACTGGTTTGTCTTCCTTTGCTGAGTTTTGGCCAGCCGAAAGGCTGGCAGGAACTGACTATATCCGACGGTCTGTCGCAGGGTATGATCTTTGACCTCAAGCAGGACCGGAAGGGGTTCATCTGGATTGCCACCAAAGACGGCCTCAACCGGTACGACGGCCATAATTTTACAGTTTTTACCCACGACCCCTACAACGACTTTACGCTTTCGGACAACAGCTGCTCGACTCTGCTCATCGATCGGCACCAGCGGCTCTGGGTGGGTACTGTCAACAAAGGGCTCAACCTCTTCGACGATCGGACCCAGCGATTTTACCATATCGACATCAGCGATCAGGCGGCTCCCGACGCGGGCAACTACGAAATCTGTTTACTGACCGAAGACCCCGCCGGCAACATCTGGGTCGGAACCGATAAAAATAAGGTATTCAAGGTCAGCTTACCGGCCCCGCTTCAGGCGCACTACCCCGACCGGCCTAACGTCACCCGCCAGGTCAGCATCAGCCCCGTTGCGCTGGACCGGGCCGACATCAACACCGAGAACAACACCAACTACGTCAGTTTTCACCCGAACGGAGAGGCCTTTGTCTGCACATCGGATGCGATCTACGCCATCAACTGGCAGCGCCCGGCCGGTGCAACCAAACTACCGGCGTTTGACCCGGCGTCTGTCGATATGCACTCGATGTACGAAGACCCGGCCCACCAGTTCCGGTTCGTGACCTACAGCGACCGGATTGTTGGGTGGTACCGGGGGCAGCGCAAAACGATCTGGTTGCCGGGGAAGGATTACTTCAGTGTGAAGCTGCGGCCCATCGATTCGCTGCAGGTGGCCGTTGCCACTACCGATCACCTCTGGATCCTGTCGCCTGCCGCCCTCTTCGGGCAGGACAGCCTGAGCGCCCGTACGGCCTTTGCGCAGTTACCCCCCAATCTGTATTCGGTCACCAATCTGATGAAAGACAGGACCGATAATATCTGGATCGGCACCAGCGGCTACGGGCTTCGGAAGTTCAACCCCCGCATCAAGTCTTTTCAAACGTATCTGCCCAGGACGTCGCTATCCGGTCTTTACGTTGACCGGCAAGGGCGTACCTACGTGCGGTATACCTATGCCTACGCCCGGCTGGACCGCGCTACGAACCAGATGCTGCCGTTTCTGGACGCGGATCTGCCAGCCGCCGACAAACGACAACGCTACCTAATGCAGGATCGTCGGGGTGATTTCTGGGCGTCGAACGTCAACTTCCAGACCCACGAAGCCTCACTGATCCGGTTCTCGGGCAATGGGCAGCTAATCAAAAAGTACCCCTTGCCCGCTCAGGCTGATTTCGGGTTCTACGGCAATCAGACGATCGAAGCAAAAGACGGCCAGCTCTGGCTTGGATGCACCAACGGGCAGTTGCTGCGGTTCAACCCCGTCACCGAAACCTTTACCGTCTTCAGCTACCAGAGCCTGTTACCCCGCAGCGGGGCCGAAATCGAAACGTACTCGCTCTGTGAGGATCGATCCGGCACGCTCTGGATCGGCACGCAGCAGGGGTTGGTCAAAGCCCGCCATTACCAGACAAAGCCCGCATTTTCAATCTATAAAAACTCGAAAAAGGATCGGCATAGCCTGAGCAACGATTTTGTGCTGAGCGTTATCAACGACCCGCGCCAGCCCGACCGCTACTTGTGGGTAGCCACCAAAGGAGGGGGCCTGGAGCGGCTGGATAAACAAACCGGGCAGTTTATGCACATCACCGAAGAGCAGGGGCTGCCCAACAAGGTCGTGTACGGTCTGCTGGCCGACGAGTTCGGGATGCTCTGGATGAGTACGAACCGGGGACTGGCCCAGCTCGATCCGCAAACCCTCCGGTTCAAAACCTACACCAAGGCCGACGGCCTGCAGGACGATGAATTCAACACCAGCTCGTACGTCAGGTCACCCACGGGCGAGCTGCTCTTCGGCGGGGTAAACGGGCTCACCACGTTCCGGGCGTCTGAGGTGGCCGGTACCTCGCAGAAGCGACCCCTGATTCATATCATCGGCCTCCGGGTGAATAACAAAACGGTTTCCGTGGCCGACCCGGCGGCCATACTGACCCAGACCATCGACTATACGGACCGGCTCGAGCTGGCTCATAACCAGAACCTGCTTACCCTCGAGTTCTCGGTCATGGACTTTACCAATTCGGCCAAAAACCGCTACCGGTACCGGATGGAAGGAATCGATCAGGACTGGGTCGAAGCCGGTACAACCCGCTTTGCCAACTACGCCCAGCTGCCCGACGGGTACTATACTTTTCGGGTCATGGGGTCGGCCGATGGGCAGACCTGGAGCGAGCCGGTCGCGTTGCGGATTCGGATTCATCCGCCGGTTTACCGAACCTGGTGGGCTTATCTGCTGTACGCGCTGGCAGCGGGTCTGCTGGGCTGGCAGCTTTACCGGTTTCAGACCCAGCGCTGGAAACTTCAGCAGCGGCTTCGCTTCGAACAGCAGGAGGCTACCCGGCTGGCCGAGCTGGATGCGCTGAAGACCCGGTTCTTTACGACCATCTCACACGAGTTTCGCACGCCCCTGACGCTGATTCTGGGGCCGCTCACCGATCTGAAACGGCGTTTCCAGACGGAGTCGACGGTGACGCTAACCCAGCAGACGGTGGCCCTGATGGAACGAAGCAGCAACCGCCTGTTGAGCCTGATCAACCAGTTGCTCGATCTGAGTAAGCTGGAAGCGGGGCAGTTCAGACCCGAACCCGAGCGGGGCGATATAGCGGCTTTCTTTCAGCTGCTGGCTCACTCGTTCGATGCGCTGGCCAGGGATCGGCAAATCCGGCTCAGCTTTCGCCAGACGGCTACTGAATGCTGGGCCGATTTCGACGCCGACAAGATCGAGAAGATCGTAACCAACTTGCTGGCCAACGCCCTGAAATTCACGCCGGCCGGGCAGGACGTGTGTCTGACGGTCAGCTACCCCGAACCGCCCCGGACCGACAGGCTGCAGCTTACCGTTGCCGACACGGGCATCGGCATTGCGCCCGATCACCTCCCGCATATTTTCGAGCGGTTTTACCAGGCCGACGGGAAAGCCAACCGCCTGTACGAAGGCACGGGCATCGGGCTGGCACTGGTCAGCGAGCTGGTAGCCGTGCTGGGCGGTACCATCGACGTAGCCAGTACCCACGGGGCCGGTACCACGTTTACCGTCTGGCTCCCCCTGCCGTCAGCTGGTCCGCCGGTACCGGCTCAGCCCGTTGTAGTCTTGCCCGAACCCGAACCCACGGCGGTGCCGGTGCTGCCCGAACCCGCTGTTCCGCTGGGCGAGTCGGCCGACAGTCTGCTCATCATCGACGACAACGCCGACATCCGGGCGTATGTCCGCTCGGTGTTTGACGATCAGTATCAGATCATCGAAGCGGAAGATGGCTACGACGGCCTCGACAAAGCCACGGCCCTGTTACCCAGTCTGGTAATCTGCGATCTGATGATGCCCCGGCTCGACGGCTTCGGCTTTTGCCAGGCGCTGAAAACCCAGGAAGCAACCAGTCATATTCCGGTCGTGATGCTGACGGCCCGGTCTACCGTTGAGAAGCGCATTGAGGGGTTCGAGCGCGGGGCCGATGACTACCTGACCAAGCCCTTCAACCGGGTCGAACTCCAGACGCGGGTACGAAACCTGATTCGGCAGCGGCAGCGGCTGTATGAGTGGTTCGCTACCCGGCTGAGTACGCCCAGCGCCAGCCTGCTCGTACCGGCTCCGCTAACGGCCGAGCAGCGGTTCATCGATCGGCTGACGGCGCTGGTCATGCAGCACCTCGACGATACCGACTTCTCGGTCGAAGCCCTGGCCGAAGCTGCCAACCTGAGCCGGATGCAGCTGCATCGTAAGCTCAAAGCCCTGACAAACTCAACCGCCACCAACTTCATTCGGGACATCCGGCTGGACCAGGCTACCCGGCTGCTCCGGCAGGGCGATCAGAGCGTGACCCAGGTTGCGTATGCCGTGGGGTTCGACAACCTGTCCTACTTTGCCCGGGTATTTCAGGAAAAGTACGGCGTGCTGCCCTCCCAGTACCGCAAGCCCGGCGCGGCAACGGTCTGATAGCAGGTTGTTTATAGCGTCGAAGGCCCGGTTTTCCGGGCTTTTTTTATGGATTGTTACGAGGGTGTTATCAGATGTTACGAGGGTGTTAGCGGATTGGAGCCGCCGGGCGCTACTTGCCGACCTAATCAGTTCGCCATGAAACGCTCTTTTTTTAACCCGTCAATGAAACAAATTCTCCTTTATTTATCAGCCGCTACGCTGCTGCTGGGTTGCGGCAAAAGCGACACCGACAGCCAGCCCGATCGGGTCTACGGGCCTTCGATAGCGATGGGAAAAGGAAAAGTCAGAACCTGGCTTTCGCGCGATGCTCAGGGTAATCCGGCCTCGATCGGGTTCACCATGACCAAAGAAGCGCTGGAAAGTATGCCATCCATCCAGACCGTCAGCGCGTTCATGCTGGCGCTGCCCGACGAGGCAACGGAAAAAACGCCCTTCAAACACGTGATGATCGACTGGAATCCGCAGGGACACGAACCGGCGGGCATCTATACGGTGCCTCACTTCGACTTCCATTTCTATATACAGCCGATGAACGAAGTGATGGCTATTCCGACCTACGATAAAGCCCCCGCCAAATTCGATAACGTACCGGCTGCGGCCTATCTGCCCGTCGACTTCGTGAAGGGGCCAGGCGGGGTTCCGGCCATGGGTGCACACTGGTCAGACGTTACCAGCCCCGAGTTCAAGGGCCAGCCCTTTACCGAAACGTTCGTATTTGGGTCTTACGATGGCAAGGTGACATTCTGGGAGCAGATGGTAACCCTCGATTTCCTGAAAACGAATCCGAATCTGGACAAAGCCATCCGGCAGCCCGCCAAATTCGAGACGCAAGGCTATTACCCAACCCGCTACAGCATCCGTACCAACGCCGACGGCAGTCAGGATGTGGCGATGGACGGCCTCACCAGACGTTAATTCTTTCTCCATACTTTATACTTTATTCTACCTTCCTCTTTTTCTCAATCCTCCCGTCGGTCTGATGGGAGGGTTGAGATAACCATGTCTATGCGCCCGAATGAACACACCTAATTACACAAAATCGGCCTGGCTGACGCTCGGCCTCGTGCTGGCTTTCGTGGCCGGCTGGGAGTTATACTGGCGAAATCAGCACCTGCCCATTGGCTATAACGACGACGAAAGTATGTGGGCCAGCAAACGCAGACAGGTGTACGAGAGCAGCCCCACGCGCCCCGTTCTGATCGGCTCGTCGCGGATCAAGTTCGACCTGGACCAGGGCTCCTGGGCTCGAATCACCGGCGAAAAACCCATCCAGCTGTCGATGGACGGCACCTCTCCGCGCCCGGTACTGACCGACCTCGGCAACGACCCGAATTTCAAAGGCACCGTGATCATCGATGTGACGGAGATGCTGTTCTTCAGCCCGGACGGGTCTTTCCCGGAGAAAGAAGCCATCAAACGGGTCAAGGCTTACCCAACCTGGTCGCTGTCGCAGCAGGCCAGCTTTCAGATCAACCGGCTGCTCGAGTCGGGTTTGCTTTTTCTCGATGACCGGAACCTGGCGCTGGGGCCGCTGCTGAACCTGCTGCCGCTGCCCGCCCGGCCCGGCACCTGGGGTGGGCCGCAGTTTCCGCGCGAGTTCTTCGTGGTTGACCAGGACCGGCAGTCGATCATGACCCCGGCCTTCGTGGCCGATACGGCCTTGCAGAACAAAGTAAAAGGCGTCTGGCTGGATGTGGGTGCCCATAGTCCACCGAACGCCGTTACGGGCCCGGCCCTGCAGGCTATCCTGGACGCGACCAAACGGTCGGTTGAGCAGATTCGGGCGCGGGGCGGGCAGGTGCTGTTTCTCCGAACCCCGTCGGATGGGATCATGCGGGCGGCTGAGAACAAGCTCTACCCGCGGGAGCAGTACTGGGATCGGCTGCTGGCCTACACCCAGACGCCCGGCATCTATTTTGAAGACTACCCGGCCCTGACCCGCTTCAGCTGCCCCGAATGGTCGCACCTGACCCCGGCCGACGCCGTTCAGTTCACCGAAGACCTGATCCCGATCGTGGCCCGGAAAACGGGCTGGCCGCTGGGCGAGCCGCTGTCGGCCCTGCTTGGTCAGCCAATACCTACCTGTCGTTAATCCACAGCCGTTCTTCCTGATATGGTCTTCAACTCCTACACCTTCATTGTATTCTTCGCAATTGTTCTGGGGCTGCATAATCTGCCGCTGGCCTGGCGAACGAAGAAAATTAACCTGCTGCTGGCCAGCTATCTTTTCTACGCCCTCTGGAACCCGCCCTTTATTCTGCTGCTGTGGCTCTCAACGGTAGTCGACTTCTACATGGCCCGCCTGATTGGCGGGGAGGAGCGGCCCCTGCGCCGGAAACTCCTGCTGACGGTTAGCCTCGTGCTGAACCTCGGTATGCTGAGCTACTTCAAATACGGCGGTTTCCTGCTCGAGAACTTTACGGCCCTGCTGTCGGCAATGGGTATTGCGTTTCAGGCCGCCCAGCCCGATATCATTCTGCCGGTCGGCATTTCGTTCTATACCTTCGTCACGCTTTCCTACACGCTCGATGTGTACCGCCGTAAGTTCGCGCCCGAGCCGTCGTTCCTGAACTTTGCGCTGTTCGTTACTTTCTTTCCGCACCTGGTGGCCGGCCCGATTGTACGGCCCGAAGATCTGATTCCGCAGTTCGAAACCCCGCGCCGGGCCACCGCCCAGCAACTAAGCTGGGGGCTGTTTCTGCTGTCGCTGGGGTTGTTCATGAAAGTGACCGTAGCCGATGGTCTGCTGGCCGACACGGCCGATCTGATATTCTCATTGCCGTTTCCGGTACAGACGCTCGATGCCTGGATGGGGGTGCTGGCCTTTTCGTCGCAGATTTTCTGTGACTTCGCGGGCTACTCGACCTGTGCCATCGGGGTGTCGCTCTGTCTGGGGTTCGTATTGCCTGACAACTTTCGGTATCCATACGCGGCCATGGGCTTTCAGGACTTCTGGCGCCGGTGGCACATTACCCTCTCGACCTGGCTCCGCGACTACCTCTACATTCCGCTCGGTGGCAACCGGAAGGGCCCCGTCCGGACGTATGTCAACCTGATGGTGACGATGCTCATAGGCGGACTTTGGCACGGAGCCTCCTGGACGTTTGTAGTCTGGGGCGCCTTACACGGGCTGTTTCTGTGCCTCGAACGACTGATCCGGCAGGGGCTCGCGAACCGGCAGGCCGCCATACCTATGGCCGACGGAGCCGTGATGAGCCGGGCCTCGGTGGTACCGGCTTCGCTGGCCGCGCCCCTGGCCCGCTTCGGACTGGTATTGCTGACGCTCTTTCTGGTCAATATCACCTGGGTCTTTTTTCGCGCGCCAACCTTCGACGGGGCTATGCTGCTCCTGCTGTCTATGTTCGGGGTGATAAGCAACGGGCCGCCCATGCTGACCAACACGGCACTTCTGACGGTCGGCGTTGTAACGGTCGGGCTGGTCGGCTGCCACTGGCTCATGCGGAATACGTCGGTGGCCGAGCAGGCAAAGCGGTTGCCGTGGTGGGTGCTGAGCGCAGGCTGGGCGGGGCTGTCACTGCTGGTGGTGCTGAGCCAGAAAAGCAGCAGTTCGTTCATCTATTTCCAGTTCTGACGGGATCAACGCGCCCGATGCCGATAAGTCAGCGCTGTTCCGTGGGTTAGCTGCCCAGCAGTCTGATCCTGTTCAGTTATCAGGTTGTTGTCGGTCAACAGCGTTTGGTCAAACGCAGCCCGAGCCGGATTTTGTTAGTGATACGCCCGCTGGTTCCAACGTTTCTGACCGGGTAGGGGTCTGTTCCAGTAAAGACCGGGCTATGAGACTCTACAGACTGGTGTGGTGTATGTTGATGGGCGCTATGTCGTGCGGCAAAGACGGCCCTAATCCGGACCTCGGGGCAAACACCCGTGCTTTGCTGAATGATCAGCCGTGGGATGGGCTGGCCACGGCCTGGCAGCCGAACGTTCAGAACGACCCCTGCGCCGTTAACACCTTTACGTTATCCATAACAAGCCGTTATCCCCATCCAAAAGGGGCGCGGGTGCAGGCCCCGGCGTTCTGCGTCGATTGCGGAACCCAGAGCCTGAATTTCAGCCGAATCCCCCGGGCCGTGGGGCAGTATACCTTTGCTCCGGCGCAGCCCTGCTCTTCGGCCGTCGCAGGCCGGGTAAGTGCCAGTTACATAACCTTGATTGGGGGCGATGTGATACAGGATCAGTATCGACCACACGCGACCCAGTCCGGCACGCTGGCCATAACCCGCTATGATACTGTCCTGGCCGAAATTGAAGGGACCTTCGATATTACCCTGGCTCGAGATACGACGCGGCCTGCCAACGCAGACGCGGCCCCGACAGCCCGCTTCCGGAATGGTCGGTTCAAGGTTAAGCTACAGTAGGGTTGACCAGTTTGGCAGCTGACGGGTTGTAGCGTTTCCCGCGTTGATAACGAATCATCGGCCGCGTACCTACAACTGTGTAGTACGCGGCCGATGCGTTGGGGTTAGCAGCTACGCTAGCGGTACTGGAGCAGGGTAGTCGCTTGGCAGGCTTTATCGGCTTTGAACCGGACCCACCGGGCCTGGAAATCGGCCGGGAATTTGTAATCGACGGTTTGGCCGGGCGCCACGGTAAACGACTTGTACGGCATCCAGACCCCCGTGCCGACCGGATCGGCTTCGACCGTGATCGTTACGGGCTGGGTCGCTTTGTGGGAGAGCTGCAGGCTGCGCTGGTCATAAAAACCAATCAGGTACGGATCGGACGCTTCGTCGGCTTTGACGGCGGTGTTTTTCCAGGGGCCACCCTGTCCGGTGGGTTTGCCCAGTTGCCAGAGGTCATCGATGGCCCCCGCCCAGACAGCCGCTTTTTTATCGTCCGAGACGATGATATGCGGATTTTTACCGGCCGCTTTCAGGTCGATGCCCGTCATGACGAGCAGGCCCCGGTACGAGGCATAATCGTTGATGCGCAGGGTATGCGACGCTACCGGCCGCATCTTGGCGTAGCCGTCGGCATTTTCGGCGGGTAGTTCGTAAAAGGTGCCGTGGCAGTTGAGCAGGTCGCGCTCGGTCGATACTTCCCGGCAGATGCGGAGGGCTGCCTGGTTGGTCAGGGGCGTAAAATCTGCATGGCCAAGGGGAAGCCGCCAGCGACGGCCTTTGTCATCGACGATCAGCACGCTCGACTCATCGATCGTTACCACCTGCTTCGGAATGGCGAATTTATCCTTGATCACGTCCAGCACCCCGGCGTCTTCTTTCCGAACGAGCTGCATAGTGGCGTTCAGTTCATAATAGCCGACATCGGTAGCCTGACCGCCCTGGTACGACAGTGCCGCCAGACCCAGCGCCCGCCGGTTGTTGCCCAGACCGTACATCAAACCGCCCGACGTACTGGCGCTGGATACGGAGCTGAGGCCCGAGAACAGGGCCCTGGGGGCGGTGCTGCGGGTATCGGTTGCCGAGTACGTAAACTGCGCCGATAGCGTGGTGGCTTTGTCCGACCGAACCCGAATCCACTCGCCGGGGGCGTCGGTACCAAAGGCGGTGTAGGCCGACTGGCGAGCGCCAACGGCAACGGTTTGGAGGGGTGTCCAGGTACCCTGTCCGGTTTTGTCGACCTCGAAGGTAATCTGTATCGGCTGGGCGCCGGTATTCTGAACCCAGGCCGAGCGGTTGGCCCAGCCTGCAAACAGAAACGGTTCTGACGGTTCGCTGGCCTTAACGGATTCGTTGAGCCAGACAGCGCCTTCGGCCGTTGCGGGGCCGAGCTGATCGGGCAGGGTCAGGGGCGTAAACCAGAGGTTGGAGTTCGACTGGCCAGGGCCTTCGAGGTTGCCTTTGGTCTTCCGCTTGTTGAGGAATTCTTTCTGGGCCGAATCGTCGCAGCCGAACACCAGCTGATCGTTCCAGCGGGCGTAGTCGCCGATGACTTTCAGGTAGGCCGACCGCGGTCTGATACCGGCCGTGCTGGTAGCGCTAAAGGTGCCCGGAAACCGCCAGAACATGCCGTGCATGGTCATCAGGTAATCGGGTTGGGCGGCCGTGCCAACATCGCGGATCCGGGGCCATTCGGTGTTCCAGCCGTGGGCGCCGTCGTAGGCATGGCTAGCTTTGGGAAGGCGGAAAAAACGCCACCCGGCCCGGCTGTCCCGTACGCCCAGCAACACCGATTTATGGTCCCAGCCGGTGGCCCAGATGGGGTCGGTAGCGGGGTTTTTGTTGCCGTAGAGTCCACCGGGGCCCGTCACTTCAACGAACTGATTCCGGCGGACAACGGTCCAGTCTTTGCCGTTCCACTCCGAAAGCGAGCCGGCATCTACGTCGAACTGGGCCAGTGCTTTGGGACCCGGTTCGCCGTTGTTCGAGTAGACCAGCACGCCCTGGCCCGAGTAGGCGCCCTTGCCGTGGGCGCCGGGCAGGAGGCTGTTTTGCAGGTTATTCGACTCGTCCGACTCTTTTTTGGTCTTCAGGTTCCCGTCTTCGTACAGCAGAGTTGGTGTCAGGCTGTTTACGTCTACTTCGTAAAAGCCTTCTTCCATGGTGGCATAGTAAATCTTGTCTTTCGGGTCGGTCAGGTGGCGGGCATTACCGGTATGGCGTCCCGGCATGGCGCTGTAGGGAATAACCCGAACGTGGGCTTTGCTGTCTATGGCGTAGGGGCCAATAAAAAGCTGATTACTCTCGGGATGGATCATCCGGTTGGCGGGGGTTCCGCCGATACTTTCTGACCGGACAATCTGCTTCCGGTCGGGGGTTATTTCGTAGAGTTTGTCCGACGAGCCAAACGGTAGGTGCGGGCCGTAGGTAATTACCCAGAGCCGGCCTGCCCAGGGAACAACGGCTCCCGTTCCACACTCGCCTTCGTTGTTATACATGGCCAGCTGTGGGTAGATGCCGCTGAACGAGGGCTGTTTTTTGGGCTGTGCCAGCGATACGCCGGGGCGCATCAGCAGCCATCCAGCCAGGCAGGCCGAAAGAATGTACTGTTTCATTGAAAAATAAGTTGAGAATGAGCGTTTGATAACGGGACCTACTCCCAGCCCGCGTTCTGAGTCAGCCGGGGGTTGGCCTGGATCTCCTCCAGCGGAATAGGGTAGTAGCGGTGTTTGGGCTGGGGTGTCCGGGTGGGGTAGACGTCGTTTACGGCTTTGGGGATCACGGTCAGGAACGTATTGGTTCGGGTCAGATCAAACCAGCGGTCGGCCTCGGCAAACAACTCCCAGGAGCGCTCCTGCAACACGGCGGCAACGAAGGCGTCCTTGCTCAGACCCGGCGTCAGATCGGGCAGCCCCGCCCGCCGACGAATGGTGTTGATATACCCGTAGGCCAGGGCGGTGGCGCCATTCTGGCGGGCTTCGGCTTCGGCTGCTACCAGGTACACGTCGGCCAGACGAATAATCGGGAAGTTGCAGTTATTGGCTTCGCCGATCGAGTTGGGGTCGCGGTATTTTCGGATCAGCACCCCTTTGGGCGTTACCGGGGTAATATCGCGCTGCGGCACCACTTTGCCCGATACGTCGCGGTAGGTCGTATCCAGCAGCTGCCGCCGTTTGTCGGTGGGCGAAAACGAGTTGAAAAACGACTGGTACGCAAACCAGGAGCCGAACGATACTTTGGCGTAGTCGGGGCCCGAGCTGTTTCGGGGGCCGGCAATACCCATGACGGTGAGCCAGCGGCTGGGGGTTACCCGATCGGCCTCAACGGCCCACATGTTCTCGATCCGGGCTGCGTCTTCCTTGTCTACGTCGAATACGTCCAGTACGTTTGGCAGGAGCGCGTACTTGCCCGAGTTGATGGTGGCCTGCGCCAGTTGCAGGGCTTTGGGCCAGTCTTCGTTGTACAGCGCTACTTTGGCATACAGACCCTGAATGGCTTCTTTGGAGGGCCGCCCTTTGACCAGGCTGGCCGAGTACGATGGCAAGCCGGCAATGGCCTGGTCCAGATCGCTGTAGATCTGCTTGTACACGTCGGCCCGCGGGCTTTTGGTGACGAGGGCTTCGGTTTCGCTGGTGCTGGGGCGGGTTTTTACCGGCACCTCGTTAAAGGTTTTGGTGAGCGTCCAGTGGTAGAGGGCCCGCAGTGCGTAGGCCTCGGCTACGATCTCGGTCCGGCGTTGCGGGTCCATCTGGATGGCGGGCACCCGATCAATAACCCAGTTGGCGTTCTCGATGCCTTTGTAGCTAAACCGCCAGACCCCCTGCGGCCCCTCGGTTTCGTGACGCCCCGAATTGCGCTGAGCCGTGTAATACGGATCATACGAAAACAGGGTGATGGTGTTGCGGCCCACAACGGCACGCGGGTAGGCCTGATCGGCGGCAAAATCCGACACCGCCACGAGCGGAAACCCGTAGAGGTTGATCAGCGAGCCCGCCACCGACGCAATGCCCGCTTCGGCGTCGGAGGCCGTTTTGTAAAAGTTGGTCGTGAAAATGGACGAATACACCGATTCTTCCAGTTTGCTGCACGAGACGGTCAGACCAGACAGGGCCAGCAGCAGCAGAATATGTTTCTTCATGGACAGACGATGAATGAACGGGTGAAAACCTTTAAAATGTGACCTGCAACCCGCCCAGATACGACCTGGCAATGGGGTAGGTACCGTTGTCGATAAACTGGGTGGTGGCGTTACCGAAGTTGTTTACCTCCGGGTCGAAACCTGTATAGTTGGTGAGCGTGAAGACGTTGTTGGCGCTGACGTAGAGCCGAATCTGGCTGACGCCTTTGATCCGGGGCAGCGTGTAGCCAAGCGAGATATTTTTCAGCCGCACAAACGAGGCATCTTCTACGTACCGGTCCGAGATAGGCAGCCGCCCACCCTGAAACCCGCTGGCATATTCGTTACTGGGATTCGTTGCCGACCAGCGGTTGGCCAGACCCGCCAGCACGTTCTGCTGGCCCAGCGCCGTTTCGAAGGTGTACCGGAACAGGTTCATCAGCTTGTTGCCCTGTACGCCCTGCATGAACAGGTTCAGATCAAAACCCCGGTACCGGAACGAGGAGGAGAAGCCGAAAATAGCCTTTGGCTGGGCGTTACCGACAATCAGCTGGTCGGCGGCTGTGATGGTACCGTCGCCGTTGACGTCTTTGACCTTATGACCGCCCACCCGGCCGTCGTAGCCCGGCACGATGGTTTCGCCGGTCTGGCTGATGCCGTCGAACAGGTAGGTGCGGTACAGCCCCATGGGGTAACCAACTTTGAGCAGCGCAAACGCCGAGCGGGGCAGCTCTTCCAGAACCCCGTCGAGGGCCAGTACCTCGTTTTGGTTGAAGGTGACGTTGGCCGATGCATCCCACTGCAGCCCCCGGCCTCCGCCCGGTATAATGCGACCGTTAACCGCCAGCTCCAGCCCTTTATTCTGGATCGACCCGAAGTTACCGGTCAGTGCCGTGTAGCCCGACGACATGGGCAATACCTTCTCGAACAGCAGGTTGTCGGTGCGCTTGTTGTAGTAGTCGGCCACCAGCGACAGGCGGTTGTTGAACAGGCTGACGTCGATGCCGATATCCACCTGGGTCGAGCGTTCCCATTGCAGGTCGGGGTTCGGAATGGCTGTTGGGTTGATGCCGGTAACCGGGTTATGGTTGTAGTTGTAGTTCAGCCCCGAGGCACTGACCGTAGCCAGTGATTTGTAGGGGTCGATGGCGCCGGCGTTGCCGGTAATGCCCCAGCTGCCGCGCAGTTTTAGGTCAGAAATAACCGGCACCGACTTCATGAACGGCTCTTCTACGATGCGCCAGGCCGCGGCAACAGCCGGAAAAAAACCGTACTTGTTGTTCTCCCCGAATTTGCTGGAGCCATCGGCCCGGGCCGTCAGATCGAGGAAGTATTTATCCTTGTAGCCGTAGTTGACCCGGCCCAGATACGAGTCGAGCCGCGATTTGCTTTTGTCGCTGGCGATGCGCTGGGTTACGGCCAGGCCTACGGAGTTGTTGGTGGTAATGTCGTTCGGGAAGTTCTGGGCCGTCTGGTTGTAGCGCTGGTCTACGTTGGCCTGGGTAGCCAGTACGGCAGTAGCGGTCAGGGTATGATCCTGAGCCAGTCGGGTGCGGTACGTAAATATGCTTTCGTGCAGGAGGGTCCGCCCGAAGGAGGTTGTGTTGGATGCGTTGCCGCCCCCCGATGCCAGCTGCGACTGACTCAGCAGCGACAGGGGCGAGTAGAACTCCGCCAGCGTATTGCCCAGGTCGACGTTAAAGCTGGGGCGGTAGGTAAACCCTTTGAATACGGCAACGTCGATGTATACATTGGCCAGAATCCGCTGGGTCGTTTGCCGGTTGATGGGAATGATAAAGTTCAGCGGGTTGGTGACCTCCTGATACTGCCCGTTCATCTGGTCCTGAAACGGGAAAACGCTGCCATCGGGCCGGTACGGGGTTAGCGTCGGTGGGGCAGCCACCGCGGCACCGAGTACACCCGCGCGGCTGCTGGTTACGTCGGAGCCCGTACCGCCCACGTTGACGCCGTTGTTGATCGAATAGCCGTAATACAGGCTGGTGCCGATCCTGATCCGGTCGGTGAGCCGGTGGTCGAGGTTGGAGCGGAACGAATACCGCGTGAAGCTTGAGTTTTTGATGATGCCCTGCTGATCGAAGTAATTCAGCGACAGTGCCAGCTGGGTTTTCTGATTGCCGCCCGTGACCGAAAGCTGATGACTCTGGATGGGCGCCTGCCGGAAGATCAGGTTCTGCCAGTCGGTACCTTCGCCGAGGCTGCCGGGATTGGCGTAGATGGGCCGTTTGTAGACTTCGTTCTCGAGCTGGGCAAACTGCTGCGCGTTCAGTACGTCGAGGGTTTTGTTGACCTGCTGAACGCCCGCGTAGCCATCGTAACTGACCCGCGTAGCGCCATCTTTACCCCGTTTGGTGGTGATCAGCACGACGCCGTTGGCCGCCCGGGCGCCGTAAATGGCCGTCGACGATGCGTCTTTCAGCACCTCGATCGACTCAATATCGTTCGGGTTGATCTGCGAGAGCGGGCTTACGTCGGTAATGCCGCCCGAGTTGGCAATCTGAATCCCGTCAATCACGTAGAGAGGCTCGGAGCTGCCGTTGATGGAGTTGGTACCCCGAATCCTGACGCTGACGTTACCGCCCGGCGCGCCCGAGTTCTGGGTTATCTGCACGCCCGCCACCCGTGCCTGCAAGCCCTGAGCAACGTTGGCCACGGGCGTTTGCAGCAGGTCGGCGGCTTTGACCGAGGCAATGGCACCAGTGGTTTCTATTCTCCGCTGGGTACCGTACCCGACGACTACCACTTCTTCCAGGGCTTTGGTGTCGGGAGCGAGTTGAATGGTAATCGTTGTCTGGCTGCCAACGGCAACTTCCTGGCTCAGATAGCCAACAAAACTGATGACCAGCGTGGCCGCTCCGTCGGGTACTGCCAGCTGAAACATACCTTTGGTGTCGGTTACCGCTCCGCGTTGCGTACCTTTAAGCAGGACACTGACGCCGGGTAGCGTTATCCCTTTTTCGTCGCTGATGGTACCCGTAATAATCCGGTCGTCGGTCTGTTGCCGACGGGTACTGGCTGATTGGGCGGGTTCCCGGGTTAGGCTGGCCTCGATCGGACGGAGCCCGGTTACGAGGTGGGCAGGTTCCCGGGTGGCAGGCGACCCCGCCGGGCGGGCCTGCGCCAGGAGCGGCACCCATAGGCCCAGTGAGACGACGCAGTACAGTACACGTTTTTGTCGCATAATATTCAGATATTTATAAGTTTCGTACTACTTAGGTCGGCTTAGGGGTTGTTTTGAGTACGAGTATGTAAAGGTAAAGTTGCATTATACGAAGAGGATGGGTTGAGCTTACCCATTTTGTTAATCGAAATTATGAACAAGTCAACTCGCTGATAAACAGATAGCTATCCTGTATGATTACGGAAAATGGACAACCCGGAAAAGCCAACGCGTTTGCGTTTCTGGAGGTCTGTTGTCGGCGGGTGAGCGAAACCTACGGCAAACCCAACAGCGAGACCTGGACCAATAGCGATTACGTGACCCTGAGTCATATCCTTTTCAGGCAAACGCACGTACGCATCAGCCCCAATACCCTGAAGCGGATCTTCGGAAAAATCAAAACCGACTCGCGCTATTACCCGCAGAAAGCCACCCGCGACGCCCTGGCGGCCTACATCGGTCATCCGGACTGGGACCATTTTGTCGACGTACAGGACTGGGAAGCCCGGCAGACCAGCCGGCGTTCGGTTGCGCTTATACAACCGGAGACCCCGCCCGAACCGACCAGCAGCCGTATACAGGACGCTGTGCCGACTCGGAAGCCGACGCGCTGGTCGTGGATATGGCTGGCAGGACTAGGTATTCTCGGAAGTGTGCTGGTGCTCTGGCTCGTACGTCCGCAGCCGGCCACTACCGAACCCGCCCGGCTTATCTGCCGGAATCCGCTGGGCGAAAATCCCCATTCGGCGGTTTTTGTGCTTAAGCAGGCGGGGGCTACCGAGTCGGCTACCTATACGGTTTTATTTGGCGACGGCAAGCGCGAGACCCTGAACGCCAGCGACAGCCTGCACACCCACTACTACGAGCGGCCGGGGCGCTACTTCGCCGTTCTACAGCAGGATGGCGTCAACGTCGATACGGCAACTATTTTCCTGAAGACCAAGGGCTGGACAGTAACGGCCAATATGATGCACGACTCCAGCCGGGTATACCCCATCGAGGTCGATGGCCTGTTTACCGGCGGCAAGCGGAGTGTGAGTGCCCTGCAGGCGGCTCATGCCGGCATCGACACGAACCGCACCTTTTTTATGGAGTTTATCAACAGCCACGCCACAGCCATCGACGGCGATAATTTCGAGCTGACTGCCTACGTGAAATCGTCGCCCGACCGGGCGGGGGTTCGCTGCTCGCAGGTAGGCCTTACGGTCTGGGGCGAGTCGTCGCAGCATATCTTTGAAGTAATGAAGCCCGGCTGCGCCCACTGGATCAACATTCAGAATTCCGATATTCTGAAAAACGGACAGCGGGACGATCTGAGCTTTCTGGGCGCCGATTTGCGGTCGGGCGGGCGGCTGACGCTGCGGGTTGTCGGTAAAGAAGCCGTTGTTTTTATCGACAACCGGGAAGTCTACAAAACCCGGTACACCAGGCCATTGCGCCGGATTTACGGTGTCAAGATCCGGTTTGCGGGTATCGGCACGGTCAATTCGCTCTCCCTGAAAGACCTGAAGACGGGCGCCGTATTTGACGGGAATTTTTAGCGGGTTGTTTACTCCCTGTCGGTACTCTTCAGCGCCCACGCAATCAGCACCGGCTGAAAAAAGAGCCTGACAAACCGCTTCCGATCGGTATCCAGACCGAACGCGCTGCGCCGGTTCACATACTGGGAGATGTTACCCGGAAAAACAGCCGCGAAAAAAGCAGCCGCCACCCGGCCTACCGTTTGCTGCTGTTGTTCATTGGCCAGAATCAGGCTCGTGCCGAGGGCTATTTCGGCCAGTCCCGAGTAGATCACCGTATCATCTACGGGCAAAGGCACCCAATCCGGCACCTGCGCGCGGAAATCGGTTCGGGCAAACGTAAGGTGACTGACGCCGGCAAAAACCAGGTTGCTGCCCAGCAAAATCCGGCCAATATGTTTCGCGGTGCTCTTTTTCATGTGAAGTGTCTGGTCGTTCGGTATGGTATTCTCCGGCGCAGAAATCGCCCGGAATACGTTGTACTAGATACTCCGTTCCGGTTCGTTTTGTTTTCGCTGGCGGAGGTCACCGGTATAGGCCGGTACACTTCAAAAATAAACCCGACCAGCTCGCGAGCCGATCGGGTTCGTTTTATGAAATCCGGATTTTTCCCTGGCCCGTCAGGGCCCAAACAGCGCAGCGTCGGTAGCAGACGGTAGCCTCGTTTCGTGTTTCGGGATCATTCATGGCCCGTCAGGGCCGCAACAGCGCAGCGTCGGTAGAGAAAAGCCCTTCGGATGTGAACAGGTGCCGTAGGTACCTAACCTGTTATGTACCTACGGCACATTGTATTTGCTTACCCCGAACGATTGCTACCGACGCTATGCTGTTGTGTACCTGACGGCACATGGCTTTCGATAAAACATAATCATACATGCTACCGATTGCTACCGACGCTGCGCTGTGATGTACCTGACGGCACATCGCTGATCCCGATCTCGAACGAGGCTACCGATTGCTACCGACGCTATGCTGTTTGGGCCCTGACGGGCCATCGCTGATCCCGAATTTACAGAAGAAACCGCTACGCCGTTGCGCCTTCCTTGAGCCGTTCGGCGTTCTCGGCGATGCGGAGCTGTTCGATAAACTCGCCGATGTCGCCATCCATAACGGCGGGCAGGTTATAAACCGTCAGGCCGATGCGGTGATCGGTAACGCGGCTCTGCGGGTAGTTGTAAGTTCGGATTTTGTCGGAGCGGTCGCCACTGCCGACCATCGTTTTGCGCTGCGAAGCAATGGCGTCGTTGTGCTTCTGCAACTCGATCTCGTACAGACGCGACCGCAAAACGGTCAGCGCCTTGTCGAAGTTTTTGAGCTGCGAGCGTTCATCCTGACACTGTACCACCAGCCCCGTTGGGATGTGGGTAAGCCGAACCGCCGAGTAGGTCGTGTTTACCGACTGGCCACCCGCGCCCGACGAACAGAACGTATCCTTGCGGATGTCGTTCATGTTCAGGTCGATATCGACTTCTTCGGCCTCGGGCAGTACGGCCACGCTGGCGGCTGAGGTATGGATACGGCCCTGGGTTTCGGTAGCCGGTACGCGCTGCACCCGATGAACACCCGACTCGAACTTGAGCTTACCGTACACGTCTTCGCCTTCGATCTCGACAATGATCTCTTTATAACCACCCGACGTTCCTTCGGTGAAGTCGACGAGCGTCATTTTCCAGCCCATCTTCTCGCAGAAACGCTGGTACATCCGGAAAATATCGCCGGCAAAGATGGCCGCTTCGTCGCCCCCGGTACCGCCCCGAACCTCCAGAATCACGTTTTTGCTATCGTTCGGATCTTTCGGAATCAGCATCTCCTTCAGCAGTTCTTCCAGCGGCTCCCGGCGCGGCAGCAGTTCGTCCAGCTCGGCTTTGGCCAGCTCCCGGAACTCTTCGTCTTTCTCGGTGGCAACGATTTGCTTGGCGTTGTCGATCTCTTCGAGCAGCTGGGTGTAGGCCCGGTACTGCGTCACGATTTTTTCGAGGTCTTTATATTCTTTGCTCAGCTTCATGAAGCGCTTCTGGTCCGAAACGACTTCGGGCTGCACAATTTGCTGAGCTACTTCATTGAAGCGTTCGCTGATGGCTTCTAACTGATCGAGCATATTGATTGATTGTTGTCCTAACCAGGATCACAAAAGCAAGGCAGGGGTTGCCAGGCTGTAACCAGAGGATGACAGATAAAATATGGACAAAAATACGAAAATTCCGGCGTATGGCCTTGGCTGCAACCGTTGACCTATCGAACGTGTTATAACTCTATAAACCAGCGTAACCCCATGAACGTCCCTCATTTACTTACCAGCCTATTTTTGTTGAGTAGCCTGTCTGCCTGCGATCCCGAACGGGTGAAGTACACAAACGAGCTGAAGCAGGAAATGGCCGACAAGAAAATAAAGCGCATTACGAATGCCGATATGGTTGAAACAGTCAATGTGTTTGGCGAACGAATCAGTACCGTTGTGCAGAAAGAGCTGGCTACCGAACTTCAGAAAGCTACCCAGCCTGCCGCTCGGGCCAGCCTCTGCCAGCTGACCAACCTGCCGCGCACCCGGGCCATCGAAGAGCGGTACGGCGTTACGATCAGCCTGCTCAGCGCGGCCGATGTGCAGAACAAACGACTGAACCCCAAAGAGCGCGAAGTGCTGGACGCTTACCTCTACAATGCCGAGCAGAAGCTGCCCCAGATCTCGAATATCCAGAAAGTTGCCGATACGCTCTTCATCTACAACGCGGCCGTACCGACGGAGAACATAATCTGCCAAACCTGTTTCGGTGGTCAGAAGACACCCCTCGCCGTCTGGCGGATCGCTTTCCCGAAGCGCGAAGTGATCAGACGGTCCAGCGCCACGGTGAAGAAAAAACGATAACACCAGTACGCTCCACTCGCTGCTTTGTCAGCCTGGCTCCGCGGATACGCTTGCCAACGCCGTTTACCACGCCACTGGCAAGCGCATCCGCGAACTGCCCATCACACCCGATAAGCTGGTGTAGACCTGTTTTTCGGCACCGGGATCGGTGTTGGCGGCCCGGGATGAGTCGGTGCCGCCGGAACCAGTTTGACGGGGTGCCGGGCCGATAAGTAGGCCTGTAAGATAGACTACTTTGTACAACACGGCAAAGCTCCCTACCCTTGCCGATGGCGTTGTATGGAAAGACGAGTTGCACTCCGGCACATGGCGCTGGCCACCGGTGGTTTGCTGGTATTACCTGCCTGGGCCAACGCCTGGACACCCGCTGCGGTGCAGACCGCGCAGCCGCTACTGCCCCCGCTGCAGGCAGCTGTTCTGACCGGGTTTGTCGATACGCTCATTCCCGCTTCCGATACGCCCGGTGCCAAAGATCTGGGGGTTTCTGACTTCGTGCAGAAAATGGTCGCCGACTGTTACGAGCCAGCGGTGCAACAAAGTCTGAGCGCCGGTCTGGATGCCCTCGAAAGCGCTGCCCGGGCCACCTACAGCCGCTCGTTTCAGGACTGCGACACCAGCCAGCGAACAGCCCTGCTGACGGCCGTTGAGCAATCGACCGAGCCGGACCGCCATGCGTTTTTTGTGCTGGTCAAGAACCTGGCCGTTCAGGGATATACCACCTCCGAGTACGTCATGACGAAATTTCTGAACTACACCATGATACCGGGTCACTACTACGGCTGCGTACCGGCCCCCGTCGCTATCCGATAACCGTTGATCAACCATGGCAAATTTTGCGATTGATGCTACCCCGGCCATGACCTATGACGCCATTGTCATCGGCTCTGGAATCAGTGGAGGCTGGGCGGCCAAGGAACTGACCGGCAAAGGCCTGAAAACGCTGGTGCTGGAACGGGGTCGGGATGTGAAACACGTGACCGACTACCCAACCGCCAACCTGAATCCCTGGGAGCTCGAACACCGCGGTCAGCTGCCGCTGGCGGTGCGGGCTCAGTACGGTAACATTCGCTCGTTCATGCGGGAAGATACCGTCCACTGGGCCATCAAACCCGACGAGCAACCCTTTGTTGAGGAGCAGCCGTTTACCTGGACCCGCGGCTACCACGTGGGGGGCAAATCGCTGCTGTGGGCCCGGCAAACCCAGCGCTGGAGCGACTTCGACTTCGAGGGACCCGCCCGTGATGGATTCGCCGTCGACTGGCCCATCCGCTACGCCGATCTGGCCCCCTGGTACAGCTACGTAGAGAAGTTTGCGGGGATCTCCGGCAACAAAGATGGTCTGCCCAACCTGCCCGACGGTGAGTTCTTGCCGCCTATCGAGCTAAACTGCGTAGAAACGCATTTGCAGGGAACCATTGCGCAGCACTATAAAGACCGCCAGCTGATTCAGGGCCGATGCGCGCACATTACCAAACCACAGCCGATCCATACCGCCCAGGGGCGGGCGCAGTGTCAGCACCGGACTTTATGCGTGCGGGGCTGTCCGTTCGGAGGCTATTTCAGCAGCAATGCGTCGACCTTGCCGTGGGCCGAACGCACCGGAAAGATGACCCTCCGGCCCCATTCGGTCGTACACTCGATCATCTACGACGAAAAGAAAGGCCGTGCGTCGGGCGTGCGGGTGGTTGATGCCAATACGCTGCAGATGATGGAGTTCTACGCCAACATTATCTTCGTCAACGGCTCGGCCCTGAACAGCAACCTGATTCTGCTGAACTCCATTTCGACCCGGTTCCCGAACGGACTGGGTAACGACAGCGGCCTGCTCGGGAAATACATTGCCTGGCATAACTACCGGGGCAAGATCTCGGCCCAGTACGACGGCTTCCCCGATAAAACCACCGACGGCAAGAACCCCAGTAACGGCTACATTCCCCGCTTCCGGAACCTCTATAAGCAGGAAATGGATTTTCTGCGGGGCTACGCTACGGGCGTTGGCGGGGGGCGCAACCTGAGCCAGAACCAGGAAGGCATGGGCCTGGCTCTCAAAGAACGGCTGCTGAACCCGAAGCTGGGCCCGTGGCACATCAGCGGCTGGATGCAGGGCGAAACCGTGCCGCTCGAGAAAAACCACGTCCGGCTCGACCCCACCCGGACCGACAAATACGGTATTCCGCAGCTGATTACGGCGGCTGGCTGGTCAGAGAACGACGACAAAATGGTGGTCGATTTTATGACGCAGATGACCGAGATGTTTACCCTGGCCGGGTTCAAGAACATCAAAGCCGTTGACACCCACTCGAACCCGGGGGCCGACATTCACGAGATGGGCGGTGTTCGTATGGGCAAAGACCCGAAAACATCGCTCCTCAACAAGTGGAATCAGCTGCATCACTGTAAGAACGTGTTCGTTACCGACGGCGCCTGCATGACCTCCACCTCGACCCAGAACCCATCGCTGACCTATATGGCGTTTACGGCGCGGGCGGCTAATTATGCCGTTGATCAACTTAAAAAGAAAAACCTGTAACCGTTTTTATGCTTTACAAAACCACACGTCGGCTGTTCGCAACCGCGGCCCTGTTGCTCGGCCTGAACGGGCTCGGCCTGAATGGGCTCGGCCTGACCAGCGCACTGGCCCAGTCGGGTAAGGCCCTGTACACCTTTCCGCTGGGGCTCCAGACCTATACCTACCGCAACCAGTTTCCGAAAGATGTAGTCGGTACGCTGGACCTGATCAAGTCGCTCGGCTTTAAAGAAATAGAAGGCGGGCCACCGAAAGGCATGTCGGCCGAGGAGTTTAAGAAGCTGCTCGACGAACGGGGCATCAAAGTAACCTCGACCGGGGCCAATTACGACCTGATCGTTAAAGAACCCGAAGAGGTGGTGAAACGGGCCAAAGCGCTGGGCGCGTCGTTCGTTATGGTCGCCTGGATTCCGCACGAGAAGGGCAACTTTACGCTGGTAAACGCGCAGAAAGCCGTTCAGGACTTCAACCGGGTGGGTAAGATCCTGGCCGATAACGGGCTGACCTTCTGCTACCACAACCACGGCTACGAGTTTCAGCCGTATCAGGACGGTACGCTCTTCGACTATATCGTGAAAAACACCGACCCCAAGTATGTTTCGTTCGAGATGGACCTCCTGTGGGCCACCCACGGCGGGGCCGATCCGGTACAGCTACTGACCAAATACGGTAGTCGCTGGAAACTCATGCACCTCAAAGACCTCAAGAAAGGGATCAAAGGCGACCTGACCGGCGGCACCCCGCCCGAAAACGACGTGGTACTGGGCGAAGGCCAGGTCGATATGCCCAAGGTGCTGAAGCTGGCCAAAAAAGTTGGCATCCGGCATTACTACATCGAAGATGAGAGCAACCAGGAAGATAAGCAGGTGCCGCTGAGCATCGCTTATCTGAAAAACCTGAGCGAGTAAAACGCAACTGTTCGTTTACAGTAGATGGTGTCTTACGGAGTAGCCCGCCTGGGTTGCTCCGTATTTGTTATGGCCCCTGTATAGATCGTTGCCGGAAGAGGGAGTTGCCGGTCTGGCCCGCCAACGATCAGTCCGCTATTTCTTCGATAACCGACTCGCCGGTCGCGTGGGTCCCGCTGGTCCACTGCCAGCGTTCGCTGAGCCGCAGCCGCCCGTCGGGGAGCTGATAAGGGGTCGATTCGCAGTGGCCCGTCATCAGTTCGTTCTGGTTGTTCACGTGCTGGTACGTAAACCGCAGCGAGCCATCGGGTCCAACGAGGCCCGTCAGCGTACCGAACCGGATCGACCCGCCCTGGTAGGTAGCCCAGACAAGATTATCCTGCTGGAAATACTGAAATACGGTCTCGCCCGAAACCTCGCCAGTGGGGGAGTTCGACACGCTGCGAAACCGTCGGTTGTGGTAGTTGATCATGAACGGGTCGGTTAACGGGCCTGGGTGTTGGCCCAGTCGATGAGTTCCCGGGCGGTCTGCGCCGGATCGTTGGCCAGCACCTGAACGGTATGGATCGTAGCGGGGTCGCGGTGAGAAAGCCCGTGCAGATACGCCTTGTCGTAATAATCGAGCGTCAGGTCGGCCACGGTGGCGTAGTCGTACCGGGCCAGGGCGTCGAGGGCGTCTTTGGTCACTTTGCCGCCGAGCCGTTTGCGGATGCGTTCGGTGGCTTCGATCAGCAGGGCATGGTCGATACCGGTATATTCCTGCACCAGCCGCTCGATCCGGACCGGCTTGGGTACGTCGACGAAGGCAACCGGGGCCAGCCGCATCTGCTGCCACAGCGCCATAGGAACAAAGCAGGTGCCTACGTTCCGGCTTTCGTCTTCGAGCCAGATGCGGGCGCTGGGGTCGAGCCGTCGCCAGTCGTTGTGAATCAGGTTTTCGAACTGCTCCGACGAGGGCTGGGGCAGCTGCCCGATAGCGCCGTACGACGATCCTTTATGATGGGCGAGGCCTTCCAGGTCGATGATCTGTTCACCCTGCCGGGCCAGTTCTTTCAGGATGTCGGTTTTGCCGCTGCCGGTTTTACCACCCAGGATGATCAGCTGGCGCGGCTGGGCCAGGTCGGTGAATACGGCGTTTCGGTAGGCTTTATAGCCGCCAGCCAGAGTATCCGGGCTGAGGCCAGCGGTTTGCAGCAGCCAGGCAAACGAGCCGCTGCGCATGCCGCCCCGCCAGCAGTGAACCAGTACGTTGCCGCCGTGACTGTTGGTCAGCTTACGGGATTGTTTGACGAATCCGGCCAGTTTAGGACCGACCAGTTCCAGCCCGAGCAGTACCGCATGGTCTTTCCCGGCCTGTTTGTAGCGGGTGCCTACGCGGGCCCGCTCGTCGTTGTCAAAAAGCGGGATATTGACCGCCCCCGGAATGTGGGCCTGGGCAAACTCGCCCGGCGACCGCACATCGATCACGGGCAGGGTCCGGGCCTGTTCTAAAAACGCATCGACAGAAAGCTGCATGATGTAGCATAAACCCCAACGGCTGGCTATGGTTCCCGACCGCTGCCCGGCGCGCCGGGGTTTAGCGACTGAATAACCACCCCCACGGAATAGCAAAGGGCAGAACCACCACCCAGACCAGAAAAAAAGCAGCCATCGCTTTTGGATAGGGTTGTGAAGTCAGGTATGCCGGCAAAGCCACAACCAGCAGCCATGAGGTTTTGTAGATGAGCTGAAAGAGAAGAACCAGACTCATCGATTGCGGAAAGAAAAGTCCCAGCGCCGACAGGACGAAAATACCGCCCCACAAAGCGCCTACCAGCCGGATGGCCTCGGAATAGGCGATGCTATTGCTGAAGACGGTAACCTGTGCAACGCGCGGCATGAACAGACTTGTCAGGCTGATCCAGCCTGCTACCAGCGTATTGGCCGCGTATATGACCTTCATCAGAGCAAGGCTGTTCATAAAGACTGATCAGGTTGTTGTTCGGCCCTCGTTTGAATTGTTTGCATAACAGTCGGCAACAGCGCCCGGTAGGCTCGGCCGGATACCCGGCCGAACAGGTGTTTTGTTACGCCGGTGAACCATACTTCGTGGGTAAACGCGGTCTGGCCGTTCTGCACGTTCAGAAGCCGCTTCACGTATAAAGCACCGAGCGGTAGTTTTGTCCGAAACGTGTATGATTTTCCTTCGATCACTTCGGTGAGAATAAATTTGGATCGGGGGCCACGGTCCGGTGTTAAAACACCAGTGGTGCCCACTGCGAAGGGTCCGTTGAGCGTGGCAGCTTTTAGCCCTTTGTCCCAGCTTTGCCAGTTTGGCACATCGGTCCAGATATGCCAGACGGCCTGCGGTGAAGCCGAGGTACTAACCGTGTGGCTGAAATGCGTATCGGTAGACTGGGCCAGCGCCTGAGTCGCTGCGAGCATCAGCCATAGCAGGATGGAGTAAGACATAGCGGTAGAGTTTTTGGCAAAACTCTACCACGGCGGCCCGGCAACCTTTCACCTATGTTAAATTCAGTACGTCACCGAATGTTTTTTCGGATACGACTCAGCGAGGGCTGCGCAATGCCTAGATAAGATGCCAGATGTTTCAGCGGCACCCGCTGTACAAGGTGGGGCCGTTCGACCAGTAGTTGCTGGTAGCGCCGTTCGGCGGTTTCGGTCTGCAGCGCTTCCAGTATAGCTTCTGTATAGTGCTGCACCTCCTGAATGAGCAACCTGATAAACGTGCTCCAGGCATCCAGCCTCAATAGCCGGTTAGCGTCATCATACGTCATGAGCCAGACAACGCTGTTTTCGAGAGCCTCAATACTTTCCCGGGCGGGTTGTTGCGATGTAAAGCTTTTCTGCGATGTAAAGACGTAAGGCACATCGGTAAAGTATTTGGTGATGTCGTTGCCGTCTTTCAGGATAAAGAACCGCAATAACCCGCTCTCCAGAAAATACAGATGGCGGCAAATACGCCCTTCCGTAAGGATAATGTGGCCTTTGGCCACATCCTGCCTGACCAGACACGGCTCAATGGATTGCCAGTCGCTCTCGCTGAGCGGGGTATAGCCGGTAATAAACTGACGGAGCGGATGCATGGGCTGACGGAGCAAAACAGCAACAGACCCGGCCGCTACTCCAGGCACCGTCTGTAGAGCTGGATGGTGTTTTCGAGGCCGAAATAAAGCGCGTCGCAGATCAGGGCGTGACCGATCGAGACTTCGAGCAGAGCCGGTACCCGTTCGGCAAAGAAACGCAGGTTGTCGAGGCTCAGGTCGTGGCCAGCGTTCAGTCCTAGTCCTGCTTCCTGCGCTCGCCGGGCCGCCCGGACAAAAGGCGCAACGGCGGCTTCGCGATCGGCCGCGTAGTGCGTAGCGTAAGGTTCGGTATAGAGCTCGATCCGGTCGGTTCCTACGGCTTTGGCTCCGTCGACCATCCGCTCGTCGGCATCGACAAAGATCGACACCCGAATGCCGTCGGCTTTAAAGGTATCGATCAGCTGCCGCAGGTGATCGGCATGGCGAATGGTATCCCAGCCCGCGTTGGAGGTGATGGCATCGGGGGCGTCGGGGACGAGAGTAACCTGTGCCGGTTTAACCCGTTTCACGAGTTCGATAAACCGCTGGTCGGGGTTGCCTTCAATGTTAAATTCGGTAGTAACGACCTCGTGCAGATCGAGCACGTCCTGGTAGCGGATATGCCGCTCATCGGGGCGGGGGTGTACCGTGATTCCCTGCGCGCCAAACCGTTCGCAGTCGAGGGCCACCTGTACCAGGTTCGGATTCGTACCGCCCCGCGCATTGCGGATCGTCGCGATTTTATTGATGTTGACAGAGAGACGAGTCATTTTTTTGAATTAGCGATGGAGCGAATGAGTAATTGAATGAATGGCTCTGCTGGTTTCGTAACTTTGCGGCCAGGCTGAAGGTTCAGCGATTGCTGAAAGGTCTGAATCACCCATTCACTGATTCACTCAATCACTCCATACGATTATGTCTCTCAAACAACAAATTGACGCCGATATCAAGCAGGCCATGCTGGCCAAGGATCAGGACAAACTGCGGGCCCTGCGCGCGGTGAAATCGATGATTCTGCTCGAGGAAACCAAAGAAGGCGGCACCGGCGAGCTGAAGCCGGACGATGAAACCCGGATTCTGACCAAGGCCGTGAAGCAGCGCAAAGACTCGGCCGATATTTACCGGCAGCAGAACCGCGCCGATCTGCTGGCCGTAGAAGAAGTTGAAATTGCGGTCATTGAACAGTACCTGCCCAAGCAACTCTCCGACAGCGAGCTGAAAGAAACGATTCAGGCTATCATGACCCGGCTGGGAGCTTCGGTACCGTCCGATATGGGTAAGGTCATGGGGGTGGCTACCAAAGAACTGGCTGGTCAGGCCGACGGCAAAGCCATTTCGGCTCTGGTTCGTACCCTGCTGGCAGGCGGGTAAGAGCCGGGTGTCAGGAGTCGGGTTGTAGGGTACGTAGCCTGACGCCCGGCTCCTGACTCGTTACGCCAGCCCTGCGCACGTTTTGCCCCACGCCCCTATGTCTGCTCTCGATCTGTTCATGATTATACCCCTGGCCTGGGGCGCGTTCAACGGCTACCGCAAAGGCCTCCTGGTTGAGATCGTTGCGGTCATTGCGTTTATTGTGGCCATGATTGTAGGGTTCAAGTTCCTGGCCTTCGGAATCGATCTGCTGAGCCCGTACATCAGCCGCGAGCTGGCCCGTAAACTGCTTCCCTGGCTGGGGTTCTCGGTCATTTTTTTTCCGACCATATTTCTGGTCAACCAGATGGGCTTCGCGCTTCGGCGGTCGCTTAAGTACACCATTCTCGGCACGTTCGATAGTGTGGCCGGTGCGGCCGTCGGTCTTTTTACGTGGTTGTTTGGAATTAGTGTGATTCTGTGGTTGTTAAGCTATATGGGCGTCAAAATGCCCGCAAAACATACCCAGAATGCCTTCCTGTATCCGTACGTAGTGCCCGTTGCTCCTAAAATCATGGACAGGGCCGCCGTTTGGGTACCGAAAGGAGTAGAAGCGGGAAAGACGTTTAGTGAGCGATTGAGTAATTAATGGACTGAGTCCGGCCGATGGCGGGAATCGACCCACAACGAATTCGCTCGATCACTCAGATAGCTTATGAAACAAGACATCCGTAAGACCAGCCCGGCTCAGCTGAAAGAGTGGCTCGTGCAACAGGGCGAGCAGGGCTTCAGGGCGAAACAGATACACGAGTGGCTCTGGAAAAAGTCGGCGCAGTCGTTCGAACAGATGACGAACCTGTCGATATCGACGCGGGAACTGCTCAACACCCACTACGAAATAAGGCCGCTCACGGTCGACCAGCAGCAGCGCAGTAACGACGGCACGATCAAGTCGTCGTTTCGGCTGTTTGACGGAAATCTGGTAGAGGGGGTGCTGATTCCGGCCTTACGCACTGATGACATGGACAGGATGACGGCCTGCGTATCGAGCCAGGTGGGCTGTTCGCTGACGTGTAAGTTCTGCGCCACGGGCTACATGGATCGCAAACGTAACCTCGATGCGGCTGAGATCTACGACCAGGTGGTGGCCATTGACCGGCAGGCTAAAGACGCCTATAATTCGCCCCTGACCAACATCGTCTACATGGGTATGGGCGAGCCGCTGCTGAACTACAAAAACGTGCTGGAGTCGGTAGACCGGATTACCTCGCCCGACGGCCTGGGTATGTCACCGAAGCGCATTACGGTATCGACGGCGGGTATCGCCAAGATGATCCGGCAACTGGGCGACGACCAGGTGAAGTTCAACCTGGCGCTGTCGCTGCACGCGGCCAACGACCAGAAGCGCGATACCATCATGCCCATCAATGAGAGCAACACGCTTCAGGCCCTGGGCGATGCGCTGGGCTACTTCTACAAAAAGACCGGCACCCGGATCACGTTCGAATACATCCTTTTCTACAATTTCAACGACACCCTGCAGGATGCGCAGGAGCTTTGGAAGTTCACCAAGCGCGTACCGGCTAAGGTCAATATCATCGAATACAACCCCATCGCCGAAGCTAATTTCAAGAATACCGATCCGCAGACGCTGGACCGGTTTGCGGGCTACCTCGAAGACAAAGGCGTAACGGTCAACGTCCGTCGTAGCCGTGGCAAAGATATCGATGCCGCCTGCGGCCAGCTGGCCGGCAAATCGTAACGTAGAGACGCGATGGCCGAAAGGGTGGGTTTCCTACCGGGCTGTCTATTGCTGACGCATGGGAGGGGCTGACGCATGGGAGACGCAAGGGGTTGCGTCTCTACAATCAGATGCGTAGAGACGCAACCCCTTGCGTCTCACACGCGTCAGCCCCTTACACGCGTCAGCAATAAAACCCCAACTAATCGACTCCGCCTACTCGCTAACGACAGCCCGTCGTAGCCAGTGGGCGGAGTCAGTTAGTAGGCTGGTTTTATAATTATTGCGAATGATAGCTGACGCGTAGGGTTGTTGACGCATGAGATGGCTGATGCGCATGAGACGCAAGGGCCGGGCGGTTGCGTCTCTACTTAACAATTTGGTAATATGGCTTCGCTGTGTTTAGCTTACTTTTGTGGCAATCATTGGCTTACGATCTGGTCGTGGGCCTGTCACTGAAGATTCCCTCTCCATGTTTGGATTAGAAACGGATGTTTTTATCCTCCTGTTTATCAGCTTATTTGCTGCCTGTGCTTTTGAGTTTGTCAACGGCTTCCACGATACCGCCAATGCGGTAGCTACCGTTATCTATACCAATTCCCTGAAACCAACCGTTGCCGTAGTCTGGTCGGGTATCTGCAATTTTGCGGGGGTACTGCTGGGCGGCATTGGGGTGGCCATGGGTATCGTCAATCTGCTGCCGGTCGAACTGCTGGTCGACCAGAACGTGTACCATAGCGTGGCCATGGTGCTGGCGTTACTGCTGAGTGCTATCGTCTGGAACCTGGGCACCTGGTACTTCGGTTTGCCCAGCTCCAGTTCCCACACCCTGATCGGTTCGATCCTGGGCGTCGGGCTGGCCTTCTCAACCATGCCCGACAACAACGCAGGATCGGCGGTCAACTGGGAAAAAGCCGTCGAAACGGGCGAAGCGCTCCTGCTGTCGCCCCTGCTGGGTTTCAGCCTGGTTATTATTCTGATGTTCCTCATCCGGCGGATAGTGCCCGAAGAAACCAAAGATCAGCTCTTCAAGGAACCCAAGAAGAATACTCCTCCTCCATCGTGGATTCGGGGTATTCTGATCGTTACCTGCTCGCTGGTCAGTTTCTTCCACGGCAGCAACGACGGTCAGAAGGGTGTTGGCCTGATCATGCTCATTCTGATCGGTATTGTACCCTTTCAGTTTGCGGTAAAGCCGGATCTTGACCCGCGCCTGCTGCAGCCTAATATCGAACGGATCGAGCAGACCATTGCGGCCCTTGACTCGAACCAGCTGGCGCCCATCAACCGTGCCCGCCTGGCCCGTACCCGCACCGAGCTGACCGAGCTAAAAACAATGGTCAATACCGATAGCGTCACGAACGGCATCCCCCAGCAGAAACGGCTCGACGTTCGGCGGGATCTGTTGCTGATCAACAGCAACATGAACAAAATTGCCGAAGATGAAGGGGCCAACCTGAGTGCCAATCAGCTGGCCACCCTGAAAGAAAATCTAGGCGAAAAAAACGGGCTGCGCCGGTTCACCGACTACGCCCCGTTGTGGGTTATCCTGATGATTGCGCTCTCGCTGGGGCTGGGAACGATGATCGGCTGGCGCCGGATCGTGGTAACGGTAGGCGAGAAGATTGGGAAACAGCACCTGACCTACGCCCAGGGCGCTTCGGCCGAGCTGACGGCTGCGTTCATGATCGGACTGGCCTCGTGGCTTAAGCTGCCCGTCAGTACAACCCACGTGCTGTCGTCGGGGATTGCCGGTAGTATGGTGGCCAACAAAGGGATAAAAAACCTGCAGGCGGGTACGGTTCGTAACATAGCCCTGGCCTGGGTACTGACGCTGCCCGTATCGGTGCTGCTTTCGTTTACCCTCTACATCTTCTTCCGCTGGCTTCTGTAACGGTACCCTGAGTACCGGATACGGTCTTATTTCACCCAGGCCGGTGTTTCCTGCTCGATAGCCTGACGAACTTTGGCAACGATGTCGTCAACGCTATCGTCGGGGCTGATCTGCATGGGTGCTTTGAAGCGAACTGTCAGCAGGGTATTCCGTTTTTTGAAGCGCAGCCCTTTCTTGTCGAAGGCCCGCCGAAAGCCATTGATGACAACCGGCACCACAATCGGTTCATTATTTTTGATGAGGTGGCCCGTTCCCTTACGGATCGGCGCAAACGGGCTGGTTGTGCCCTGCGGGAAGCTTACGACCCAGCCGTGCGCCAGCGCTTTGGCAATTTTATCATTGGCGGAAGTATCGACCGACCGCTGTACTTCACGCCCCTCGGCCCGCCATGACCGCTCAATGGTCAGCGCCCCCCCAGCCGCAAAAATGCGCGGTATAATTCCCTTCTGCATCGTTTCTGAGGCAGCTACGTAGTACTGACGCGCCCGGGGCCCCAGCAGGTAAACCGGCGGCAGCAGGGTATTCTGAAAGCCCCACTTCACCGCGCAGAAGACGTGGAAAAACGCAATCACATCGGCAAAATACGTCTGGTGATTAGACAGAAACAGAACGTTGTTGATGGGCAGATTCTCGAGATGTTCGGTGCCTTCGATCTGAATCCGGTTCACCACCGTGTAGCGTGCGTACGTTAGCCAGCCTACTATACCGATCAGTATTCGTCTGATTAACAGTGAACTACCAAACGGGTCGCATTCAAAAAGCCCCAACACATCCAGCGGCATCAGGAACTTAGGCAGGTAACTGTATTTAGTCGGTTTAACGTACTTCATCACAGGTAAAGGTGTCGGTAATCAGTAAAGATAAAAGATCACTACAATGTTTTCAAGAAAAAATACAACGGTTCGCGGTCCGAAAAGAACGGGTCGGCAAGCCTGAAGCGAGTGGCCGCACAAAAATATTCGGACTGGATTAATCCTTTTTCCTCGACCTCTATCCAACCCACGAACAACGCAACAAACCCCGCTACTCCCAACGCCTATTGCCGACACTCTACGCAAACTCGTTCAGCTTTACCATTAACCATTTTTTCGCTTACAGTCATGAAACGAATTGTGCTTGCCGGTCTCATTGCGTTGGGCTTACTAGGGGCTCAAGATACTATAGCTCAGGTTCAGGTTGGCATCCGGGGCGGTGCGAACTGGGCTTTTGCCTCGAAACCTGAGTTTCTGGGCAGCTTTACCCCGGATTTTCACCCATCGCCGGGCCCAACGGGAGCTATCTTCCTCGATTTTCCCATCAGCGAGCGCGTCTCGATCCGGCCCGAAATTGCCTACGTACAGAAAGGGTTCATGGTCAAGGAAGGCTTTGAGCTGAACCTGGGCGGCTTTCCGCTGACGGTCGGAGCCCGCATTGCCTACCAGACCCAAACGATGGAAATGCCGCTGCTGGCCAAGGTAAACCTGACCGACGGCCCCGTTCAGCCGTACTTCATTGCCGGTCCCGCCATTAGCTACACCCTCGACGGACGGGTACGGACCCGGGGTACGGCCCTCATCACGACCCAGCCGATCGATGTCGATGTCAACTACGGGTCCATGCTGAACCGCTGGGACGTAGGCGCAGTAGGTGGTCTGGGCCTGGCCATGGATGCCGGTGCCGGTAAGTTCTTCATTGAAGGTCGCTATACACACGGTTTTACGCGGCAGGTACAGGTGCCGGTCGTTAACGTAAACGTACGCAACCGGGGCGTTGCGGTGTCGGTAGGCTACTCTATTCCAATCGGTTATTAAGGTGGAGTCGGTGCAGGTGTCGAGTCAGTGGGGTTGGTCTAGCCCGTTCCCACCACATAGCCTCTTCACGACATCGCACTGCACCGACGCCACCGACAGTCGTCATAGACATTTTGTTGAATCAACCTGAATAAGTAAAGGCGGAGCTACTGGCTCCGCTTTTCTTGTGTAGGCCGGGCTGTAAACCCACCGCGACCCGCTCAAACCAGCTCAGTAGCATCTGGTTAAAAATGCGGTGGGTTTTTAGACAACCCGTCGAATAACGGGGACAAAATGCTATTTTTACCATCCGTTACTTACCGAACGCGTACCGGCGACATCAACTATGGCAAGAGTAAATGATTTTGTTCGCTCCACGACTACGGAGCCACACCGCATTCGTACCCGGCAAATTCTGAAAGCACATCCCGAGATCAAGAAACTGATCGGTCAGAAAAACCCGGCCACGTTCTGGGTCATCGTGGGCTGCGTAACCCTGATGACGGCTATGGCCTGGCTCGTTCGTGACCAGTCGTGGTGGGTCGTTATTGCAGCGGCCTGGTTCATTGGGGCTTTTCCGGCGCATACGCTGTTTGTGTGCATCCACGAAGCGGCCCATAACCTGATTTTCCGTAAGCCGGCTGCCAATGCCTGGGCCGCTATTTTGGCCAACCTGCCTACGGCTTTCCCCACGGCGCTCTCGTTCAAAAATTTTCATATCAAACACCATGCGTTTCAGGGTGTACATGAACTGGACGCCGACCTGCCCGACTGGTACGAAGCCAAGCTGATTAACAACTACGCCATTGGTAAAGCGTTCTGGCTGCTGATGTTCCCGATTTTTCAGGGTATCCGCACCATTCGGATGCGCGAACTGGCTGTCATCGACAAATGGGTCGCTGCCAACATCATTGTTCAGCTGGCCTTCGACGTACTGATCGTAACCCTGTTCGGCTGGAAAGCGCTGGCTTTTCTGGTGCTATGCCTGTTTTTCTCGGTAGGGCTCCACCCGCTGGGCGCCCGCTGGATTCAGGAGCACTACCTGACCCTCGACCCAGAACAGGAAACCTACAGCTACTACGGCCAGCTGAATACGGTCAACCTGAACGTTGGTTTTCACAACGAACACCACGATTTTCCGTCCATTCCCTGGAACCGACTGCCCGACATCAAGAAAAACGCGCCGGAGTATTACGAGACGCTGAAATACCACACCTCGTATGTGCGGTTGTTTTTCCGGTTCCTGTTCGACCAGGAGATTTCGTTGTTTTCGCGCATTGTGCGTAAAGAGCGCGGTCGGGTAGCCATTGCCGACGAGTCTAAACCGGATCTGGAACTGGTGCAGGCGCAGGCCATTCCGGCCAAAGCCGCTGTGTAGCCAATTCGAAATACGGCAACAGAAAGCCCCGCCAGATGATCTGGCGGGGCTTTCTGTTTATGAAGCAGGCTTACTGAACCTGGGCGTTAAACTTCGCTTTTCCCGAGTCCAGGAAGGCAACGAAGGTGTCGATACTGCGGTCGTAGTTCTTCGGTGCTACCAGCAGTTTCCCGTCGGCATCGACCAGGCAGTAATGGGGCTGGGCGTTGTTGTTATACCGGGTAATCTGCAGATCGGCATTCTGGGCGCCAATGGTTTTCTTTACTTTCTGATCATACGCAGAGGTGTACCACTCCGACTCGGGCAACTCGGTTTTATCATCTACGTACAGCGCCAGCACCACAAAGTCGTTCTGCAGCCGCGACAGTACCGCCGGGTCTGACCAGACGCGGGCTTCCATTTCGCGGCAGTTGACGCAGCCATGACCGGTAAAGTCGATGAACAGCGGTTTATTTACCTTTTTGGCATACGCCAGCGCCTGCCTGTACTCGAAAAAGCCCTGCAACTGATGCGGCAGCTCGAAGAGATTGCTGTATTTAGGCACCTCGCCCAGCGTGCTGACCGGCGCAGCGGCCCCCGTCGACCGGGCATTCAGGTCGAAATCCTGGCTGGTTTTGGGTGGCAGGTAGCCCGACAGCGCCCGCAGCGGAGCACCCCACAGGCCCGGAATCATGTAAACGACAAAGGCGAAAATCAGAATGGCCAGCAGCAGCCGGGGAATACTGACGTTCTTAACTTCGCTATCGTGTGGCAAACGAATCTTGCCCAGCAGGTAAAACCCGATCAGCGCGAAAATGACGATCCAGAACGCCAGGAAAATCTCCCGGTCGAGCAGGCCCCAGTGGTAGACCTGATCGGCAATGCTCAGAAACTTGAGCGCCAGCGCCAGCTCCAGAAAGCCCAGCACCACTTTAACCGCGTTGAGCCAGCCACCCGATTTGGGCATACTTTTGAGCCACTGCGGAAAAGCTGCAAACAGCGTAAACGGAATGGCAAAGGCCGACGAGAAGGCGGTCATACCGATGATTGGCTTCACCACTTCGCCCCCCGCCGACGCGACCAGCAGGCTACCCACAATGGGGCCGGTGCAGGAGAACGAAACCAGCACGAGGGTAAAGGCCATGAAAAATACGCCCGCCAGACCACCGCGCTCGGCCCGGGCATCGGCGCTGTTGACCAGCGAACTGGGCAGAACGATCTCGAACAAACCCAGAAACGAAAGCCCGAACACAAAGAAAATAGCAAAGAACAGGACGTTAGGCAGCCAGTGGGTACTTACAAAATTGGCAAAGGCCGGTCCGTTTATGCGCGACACAACCGTACCGATCAGCACGTAGATACCAATGATCGAGGCTCCGAACAGCAGCGCTTTCCAGCGACCGCCCGATTGGTTGGTGAAAAAACTAACCGTCATCGGAATGATCGGGAATACGCAGGGCGTCAGCAGCGCCACCAGGCCCGACAGAAAAGCCGCCACAATGAACCCCATCATAGACGTGTCGGTGGTTTCGCCAGCCTGGGCAGCCGCGTCGAGCGCATCGACGGGTTTGTCAGCAGCCTGTTCTACGGTGGGGGCGCTGGTGCCGGTAGTCGCGGTCAGGGCCGGATCCGGGGTCGTGGCGGCCACGGTGGTTTCAGAAACGGGGGGCGTAACGGCCGATGAGGCTGTAGGCGTTGCAGCTGCTACCGTAGCTGAAGTTGTAGCCGGACTCGTCACGGTCAGTTGGGCGCTCAGCTGAGCTTCGGCGGGGGGCAGGCAGGTGCCGTCTTTCGAGGAGCAGGCCATATACTCGGTGGTAGCGCTGAACTCAACCGCCGGTTTCAGCACCTTGATTTTCTGAACGAAGGTCGCCGTACCCGAAAACTGGCGGATTTTAGCGCCCCATACTTCTTCGAACACTTCTTCGACCCCAACCGGCACGACATTGCCGACGCGCTGCCAGCTATCGGAAGGGGTAAACTTGAAACTCGTTGGCAACGGACCGATGTTCGGGTCGAGGTCGTTCGAGTAGATATGCCAGCTATCGGCAATAGTGGCCCGGATGCGAACTTCCACGACGTCGCCCACCTTCGCGGGTTGCTTCGGTACCGAAACCGACCATTTCGTGGGATCTTTGGTAAGCTGGGCGAACGTGACTACGGACAGCAGCAGTCCGGCAACGAGCGCAACAAATGATTTCATACCGCTTTGGGTAAGTGTTGGTTTGATGGGGTAACAGCAATCCCGCAAAAATACTTCCATTTGTGCGGCTCCAAAAAAAATGCGCCCCAACACAGGCCGGGGCGCACCAACGAAACGAAAAGTTAGGTGTGTTTATGTATACGAACTGATCAGCTATGAATCCATATCAATAGCTGAACAGAACGGGGTTGATATCATCCTGCGGCTGGCTGCCAACGGGTACATTCGCCAGCCACCGCGCGTGGTCGGCTACCTGATACCGGTTGCGGGGCGGCATAATGACCTGGTTTTTGTCCATGTAAATCATGGTCATCACCTTCCGGGGCGAGTCCGATACGTTTGGCCCGGCCCGGTGAAAGGTCCAGCCGGCATGGTAGCTGACCTCGCCCAGCTCGAAGGGCGTGTCGTTGAGCGGAAAGTTCTGCTGCTGAAGCAAGCCAGACAGCACCGTTTCGCTCTCGTCGCTGATTTCGAGGTCGCGGCCAATCTCGACATGCTGCGATCCTTCGGCAAACGCCAGCGGACCCATCTCCATCGGGGTTGCCTGCAACGGAATCCAGACCGTAACGGTATGCGGTGACGCCAGCGGCCAGTAGAACTGATCGGCATGCCAGGGGGTGATGCCGCCCGAGGGTTCTTTATACAGCGCCTGGTCGTGGTACAGCCGGACGCCCTCGACGCCCATCAGGTCAGCCGCCAGCTGGGCCAGTCGCTTCGAGAAAACAAACTCACGGGCCTCCTCATCTTCCTGCCAGAGATTCATGATCTGCAAAAAAGCCCGCTCGTAGGTCGTCCGTTCGTGCATCGGCTTATCGAGCGTATTGAGTCGAAAAACCAGCTCGGTAATGATGTCGCCATAATAAGCCAGCACGGCCGGACTGAGCACCTGCTTAAGTTTTACGTAGCCGTTCTGACGATAGAAAGCAATGGCTTCGGGGCTGACTGCATACGGACTCGCCAGCTCCTGCAGCAGGGATGTTTTGTCGATAGTCGCTTCCATAAGGGTTTTGATAGGCTATCAGCGAACCGGTTCGCTGAGCAGAACAGCTACAAAAGTAGAGGGAGAGCTGATGAGTAGATGAAGCATGTTTTACCTATTTATGTAGCATTTTGATCATCGTTTGCTCACTATGGCGTACCTGTAGTCAGTATACTGTTCAACATGAAAGCGTTATTCGAAAAAGTAACTATTGGTGATCAGCGCTCGCTGCTGGTTCGGCAGTTCCGGCTTCCGTACTTCGATGCGCCCTGGCATTACCACCCGGAGTACGAGCTGACCTACATTATCAGTGGCTACGGACACCGGTTCGTTGGCGACCATGTGGCGTTGTTCAGGCCGGGCGATCTGGTGCTGCTCGGCCCGGATTTGCCGCACTACTGGCGGTGCGATGCCGATTTTTACGAATCCGGCTCCGACCGGCTGGCCGAGTCGATTGTGGTGCAGTTTCGGGCTGCGCTGGTCGATACGGTGCTGGCTCATTTGCCCGAGGCCGGCCCGCTCTGCGCGATGCTCCGGCGCGGTCAGCACGGCCTGCGGTTCAGCGAGACCTGTGCCGCCCGGCTGGCCCCGCTGCTGACGGAGCTGATCGCGCAGACCCGGATGGAGCAACTTATGGGCCTGTTGCGGGTGCTGACCCGGCTCACGACCGATCCGGACGCGCAGCCCCTGGCCAGCGACGGCTATCGGCTGGCGCCCAGCGCGGGCGAGACCGAGCGGATGAAGCGGGTGCTGGAGTTTACCCTGGCCAATTTTCGGGACGAGATCCGGATCGAGCAGATTGCGTCGGTTGCCGGCATGGCACCGGCGGCTTTTTGCCGATACTTCAAACGCCGAACGCGTAAGCCCTTTGTCGAGTACCTGAACGAACTCCGGATCAGCCACGCCCGCAAACTGCTCAGCGAAACCGACATACCCGTCGGACAGGCCGGTCTGGAGAGCGGTTTCAACAATATATCCCACTTTCACCGGCAGTTCCGGCAGCATACGGGGATGACGCCCCTGACCTACCAGCTCGTCTCGCGCGGGAAGTGAAAATCTTCGGCAGACTACCGTTTTCCGCCGTACCTTTGTCCCGTAAAAGGAGTTGTTTGTCGGTTTAGCGTGACGAACAACCGGACCGATAACTCATTGAACTACTTACGCGCATGACGACCGCAACCACCGCTGCCCGCGACACGCAGATTTTTGACCTGATTGCTAAAGAACAACACCGGCAGGAGTCCGGTATCGAACTGATTGCTTCCGAAAATTTCGTATCGCCTGCCGTTATGGAAGCGGCCGGGAGCGTGCTCACCAACAAGTATGCCGAAGGCCTGCCCGGCAAACGGTATTACGGGGGCTGTGAGGTAGTGGACCAGGTCGAGCAAATTGCCATCGACCGCGCTAAAGAGCTGTTCGGCGCTACCTGGGCCAACGTACAGCCACACTCGGGCGCCAACGCCAACATGGCCGTATTCCTGGCCTGTCTGCAGCCCGGCGATACCATCCTGGGTTTCGACCTCAGCCACGGCGGTCACCTGACCCACGGTTCGCCAGTCAACATCTCGGGCAAATACTTCCGGCCTACGTTCTACGGCGTAGAGCGCGAAACGGGCGTTATCAACTACGATGTGGTCGAAGAAACGGCCAAACGGGAGCGGCCTAAACTGCTCATCTGTGGCGCATCGGCCTACAGCCGCGACTGGGATTACGCCCGGCTCCGCGCCATTGCCGACGAAGTGGGCGCGCTGCTCCTCGCCGACGTGTCGCACCCGGCTGGTCTGATTGCCAAAGGGCTGCTGAACGACCCGCTGGCGCATGCCCATATCGTTACGACGACCACCCATAAAACCCTGCGCGGCACCCGGGGCGGACTGATTCTGATGCGGAACGATTTCGAGAATCCGTTCGGTATCAAAACCCCCAAGGGCGAAACCCGCCTGATGTCGTCGCTGCTCGATTCGGGCGTTTTCCCCGGTACGCAGGGCGGCCCGCTCGAGCACATCATTGCTGCCAAAGCCGTAGCCTTCGGCGAAGCCCTCACCGACGATTTCTACGACTATGCCGTTCAGGTGAAAGCCAACGCGCAGGCCATGGCCAAAGCATTTACCGATCGTGGCTACTCGATCATCTCGGGCGGTACGGATAACCACCTGATGCTGATCGACCTGCGGAGCAAAGGCCTCACGGGTAAGCTGGCCGAAAACACGCTGATCAAAGCCGATATTACCATCAACAAGAACATGGTTCCGTTCGATGATAAGTCGCCGATGGTTACCTCGGGCATGCGCGTCGGTACGGCGGCCATGACAACCCGCGGTCTGAAAGAATCGGACATGGAGCAGATTGTCGTATATATTGACCGGGTGCTGATGAACCATGACGACAGCGCAACGCTGCTGACCGTTAAAGAAGAAATCAACGAGTGGATGAAAGCATTTCCGCTCTACAAAAGTTAATTGTGATTGAGTGATTGAGCGATGACTAACTTGCCGTTATAATCACTCAATTGCTCAATCAGTCAATCGCTCAACCAAGCATATGCCACTCGATCAACTGACCGACGAAGACATCGACACCGAAGGCAAGGAGATGTCTTTTCTGGACCATCTGGAAGAACTCCGCTGGCACATTATCCGGGCCGCTGCGGCTATTCTGGTGTTTACCGTCACGGCGTTCATTTTTATTGACGATATCTTCGAGTACGTATTGCTCGGACCGGCCAAGACCGATTTCTGGACGTACCGGCAGATGTGTAAGCTGGCCGATTATACGGGGTATGCCGATCTGTGTGTGAAGAAACTGACGTTCAAACTCCAGGCGCTGGGCTTATCGGATCAGTTTACCATGTCGCTGACGTCGTCGTTCTTCGTGGGCCTGAGTTTTGCCTTTCCGTATGCCTTCTGGGAGGTGTGGCGGTTTATCAAGCCGGGCCTTCGCCCGTCCGAGAAGCGGGCGGCTCGCGGAGCGGTATTTTTCGTGTCGCTGCTGTTTTCGATGGGCCTGCTGTTCGGCTATTTCATTGTATCGCCCCTGGCTATCAACTTCCTGGTCAACTACACCCTGTCGAGCCGGATCGAGAACAATATTGATATTACCTCCTATATCGGCGTAATCGTGACGCTGGCGCTGGGTTGCGGCCTTATTTTCCAGATGCCGATTGTAGCCTTCGTCCTGTCTAAAGTTGGGGTGTTAACGCCTGCTTTCATGCGTGAGTATCGTCGCCACTCCTGGATCGTGATTCTGGTCGTCGCCGGTATCATTACCCCATCGCCCGATCTGTACAGCCAGATTCTGGTGGCCCTGCCGCTGGCGCTGCTGTATGAAATCAGTATCGTGGTGTCGGGTCGGGTACAGAGAGCACGGCTTAAAGACAACGAAGCGCTGATGCAGTCATAGAGAGATATGTTCTTTTGAAAAAGGCCGGTCGTTCGATCGGCCTTTTTCGCTTTATACCGGCTGTCGTACCTTTGTGCCGGGAGATTTTACCCTAACGAACAGAATCAGACATGCCCCAGTACGATTTTCGCCGATACCATATCCGGTCCATCAACGCGGCTGATGATGCCGAGCGAGCCGCCATCAATCAGGAGCTTAAAGAGGTATACGCTAGCCTAAGCGATGCCGAAAAAGCCGAATTCAACGCCCAGCTTCAGGCGTTTCTGGCCAAAGAAATGGGCCGTATCAAGTCAGATTACGAATCGGTCAAAGGCGGATTGGGCGACGCCGGTCAATAACAGGAATCCGGGTCGATGGGGCCATTGTGACGGTGAATATCCGTTCCGTTGTTTTTTTGTGCGGTCGGGTTTGTTGACATGCCGCCCCGACCGGGAATTTTTAGTAATATGGCCGATGGTAATCTATTAACATATCGCCCTGTTGGGGCTTTTTTGGGGCGGTACGGGTTAAATCATGTTCCGGGCTTTTAGCTCGAGGTACTTATTTACGGTGTTGGCGGTCAGGTTCTCTGGAGCGGTCAGAATAGTCTGGATGCCATACTGGCCCAATTCTTTGACAATCTGCTTTTTCTCATAGGCAAACTTCTCCCCAATGGTTTTCAGGTAGATGGCTTCGGTGTCGGGGGTGGGCTGATCAAGCAGGGCGCGGAGTTCGGTGTTTTCGAAGAAGATGACCAGTAATAAATGATCCTTAGCCAGTCGGCGGAGGTAGGGAAGCTGGCGCTGCATACCGCTTACCGTTTCGAAATTGGTGAACAACAGCAACAGGCTTCGCTGGCGAATGTTCGTGCGGACGGTAGCGTATACACTCTCGTAATCGGTCTCCTGGAAGCGGGTTTTCTGGCGGTATAATACTTCCATGATCTTGAGCAGCTGGCCCGCCCGCCGGTCGGCGGGCAAGAGCTGGCCTATGTGGTCAGAGAAGGTCAGGAGGCCCGCTCTGTCCTGTTTGAGTAAGGCGATGTTGCTGAGCACCAGACTGGCGTTGATCGCGTAATCGAGCAGCGTCAACCCTTCGAAAGGCGACCGCATGACCCGGCCTTTATCGATCAGGCAGTAGACCGGCTGCGACCGTTCATCCTGGTAGGCGTTGATCTGCAGCGAGGCCCCCCGCGGATCGCTGCGCCGGGCGGTAGCTTTCCAGTTCACCGTCCGAACATCGTCGCCGGTAGTGTAGGGCCGAACCTGCTCAAACTCGGTGCTATGTCCCAGCCGGCGTATTCGCTTCACGCCTACTTCGTTCAGGCGGTTCGTAGCCGCCAGCAGCTCATACTGCCGCATTTGTAGAAACGACGGGTATACGGCCACCAGCTTACCCTGCTCAAACTGATACCGGCGTTTCAGCAACCCCAGTGGCGATAGCACAAAGACGTTGACGGCGCCAAAGCTGTACTCACCCCGGCGCGTAGGGCGCAGTTCGTAACGGATAGCGCGGGTTTCGCGGGCCTGTAACTGCGCCCGGAATAGCACGTCGCGTCGCTGAAACTGAAAGGGAATTTCATCGATCACTTCGGTATCGACCCGAAACGCGTACCGGTTTTCGAGGTAGACGGTGAGCGGGTTCTGATCGCCGTTGCTGAGCCGGTCGGGCACTTCACGCCGGGCAAACAGGCCGGCTTCGGTTCGGAACAGCAGCCAGCCATCCAGGCCAATCAGGAACAGAAAGACGACAAACGCTACCTGAACCAGCGGAAACAACAGGGGAACGGCATAGGCCAGTACAAACGCCAGCACAAAGCCAGTCAGCGTGAACCAAAGGCGGAGCGAGATAAACAGGGGGCGAAAGAAGTTCATGGGTTACGCCGGTTTTGCTCTATAAGTACTTTCTCGCGCTCAATCTCATGGCGCAACTCCTCCTCGCTGGGTAAAAACAGTTTATACTTTGACGCAAACAGCTGCTGACTTCCGTTCAGAACCGAGTACTTCACAACGGTCTCGTTCTTCTCCGTACATAAAATCAGTCCAATGGTCGGGTTGTCGCCGGGTTGTTTGTGCTGGTCTTCGTACATCCGTACATACATATCCATCTGACCAACATCCTGATGCGTTAGTTTGCCGACTTTTAGGTCTACCAGCACAAAACAGCGCAGTATATAATTATAAAACACCAAATCAACCCGAAAACTGTCGTCGTCTTCTACCATACGTTGTTGCCGCGCCACAAACGCAAACCCCTTACCTAGTTCAAGCATGAACGTTTGCAGGTTGTCTAAGAGAGCCTGTTCAAGGTCTTTTTCGTAAATTTTCCAGTTCGGTTGCAGGTTCAGGAATTCAAGTATATATGGGTCTTTCAGTACATCTTCGGGTTTAATCTGCAACGGCTTCGTTTTTTCGTCGGCCTCCTGCCGGATGTCTGGCCGATCCGTTTCGCGGGTAGCCAGCAGCCGCTCGTAGTATAGCGAGTTGATTTGTCGTTCCAGCGCCCGGCTGCTCCACTGCTGTTCGGCGGCTTCGTTCATATACCAGGTGCGGGCGTTGGCGTTGTCAACTTTCGACAGCAGGCGGTAGTGCGTCCAGGTCAATTCGGGACGCACTGCGTCCCGAATTGGAAACTGCAGATAGAACTGGCGTATTCGACGCATCTCGCGTTCATCAAACCCCTTCCCAAAATCGGTAGTTAATCGTTGGGCGAGGTATTTGAGCAGACTGGTGCCGTATTCGGCGCGGCTTTTTCCCTGCTGTTCTTCATCAACGATGAGTCGGCCAATGTTCCAATAGGCGTCGACCATAGCGAAGTTTACGGCCCGGAACGCGGTGGCGCGGGCGTTCTGCAATACGCCTTTAATGCTTTCGTAGAATGGATTCATGTTGTGTTACGGTTTAAGTTTAAGCTGGTCGATGGCAGCTTCGATTTCAGACTCGTACAGGGGGAAGAGCTGATCCTCGGGTATAACGGCTTGCCCGGCCTGCAAGGCTTCGACCCGCTTGGCGCCGAAAAAAAACTGAGCGTCCTGAAAAGCCGATTTAGCTTCGGCTGTTCGGCCAAGCTGTACCAAAGCCAGACCCCGGTGGTAATACGCCAGTGCGCTTTTTTTGTAGTTGGCAACCGCCTTATCAAGGTCATCCAGAGCTTTTTGAGGTTGACTGGTTGCCAAGAACGCTCTGGCCCGGCTCACGTAATAACGGTAGTTGACCCATTCTGAACCATGTTTGCGTTCGATATCGCCAATCGACTTGTTTAATTGCTCGATAGCCAGCGCAAACTCGTTTGTTTTCAAATAGATAACGCCCCGGTAATAACTAACGGGGTTGTTGCCTTCTATATCGTCGAACGTGGGTGTCAGCGCGTCGTAGGCGTTCAGGTATTGCATAGCCCGGCTGTAATCGTGCAGAAAAGCCAGATGAACGTAGCCAATATAACCCTGGCGTTTTGGATTCAGCTGAGCAGCTTGCTGGTACAACGGAACGGCTTTATCAAAATCACCCTGATAGCGGTACCGTTCGGCTTTGCGGAGTACTGTTTCTGAATGTTCGGCGAGACCGTCCGGCTGCTTATTACCCGACAGTACCTGATGGTTTTTAATCAGCAACAACTGCGTCATCTCGATCTGACGCGCATTATCCTGCGCTAGCAGATACCCCGGCCAAATTAAACTAATCAGCAGAAAACGCTTCATAAGAAAACATCGGTTATGGTGCCGTTGCTGAGCCGAACGTTTAGCAATACGTCTATGTCTGACTGCTGCTGGTCGGTCAATGGATCGCGTCGCCAGCCGGCCGGTAGCTTTTGGCGGCAAATGGTCAAAAGCTGCGCTACAAGTTGCGGATCGAACGACTTGGCCTGATAGTCGTTGTCGAACCCTTTCACCAGAAACCGCCCCATACGCCCGTCGCAGTCAACGGCAAACTGAATCTGAACCAGGCCCGACTGCCCACTGGCCACAACCGGTTTGTAGTATTGCTCAAACGCTTTCCTGATGTCGTACAGCATGGGTTGATACCTTCGTAGAAACGGTTCGGCAACCGAATACCGACTCCCATCAAAACAGTTGGCGCAACGCTGAAACTCGTTTGCTGGGGGCATTTCGGAGAGTTTGAGCGGACGAACCAGCCGAAAGGTTTCGGTAGCTACTGCCTGGCCGTTCCAGCCGATGGCCCTGAACTGTTGTTTTCCTGACTGGGTAAGCTGCCAAAGCGGTTTGTAGTCGCCTTCGCAGGTATGGGCGTTGCCGCGCGTTACCAGAAACACAGCGGTTCCGTACCGGGCTAACTGCCAGCAATGCACCGTTTGCTCGTAGGTTTGGCAGTTTTCCCAGAGCAGTTTCCCGTTGGCAAACAAGGACAGGCGTAGGCTATCCGTCTCCCAAACCCGACCGTTCAACGTCTGAAAGGCTGCGGTCGAATCAACGGCTATCTCCTGAAAGCGTCGAAAGAGCATCGGCGAGTCCTGCCCAATTCGTAATACATCGTTTGTCAGCGAAATCAGGTCGAGGGCATAAGTCAGCACATCGAGCCGCAGCTGGCCCGCCTTCATCGCCCAGGTCATAACTTTGGGAGGGGCCTTACCGTCGACCATACCCAGGTAAAACGAACCATCGCTTCGCAGGTCCAGGTAGGTTGATAGCGGACAAAGAGACGCGTTGTTTAACTCCGCGTGTACGCCGATCCACTGGCCTGTTAACTGGTCGCGGGTAAGTGGCTGAGCCGTAGTCGTAAGCCAGAAACCAAATAAGAACAGACCAGGCAGCGCGTATTTTTTTCCATTGCGCCAGCCCTGCTTTTTCATCGGGGTACCTCGATTTTCTGAACCAGCTGGGCAATTACGTCATCGGCCGTGCCGCCTTCCATCTCGCGTTCGGGCGTGAGCAGAATCCGGTGACGCAGTACGGGAGCCGCCAGTTCCTGCACATCTTCGGGCGTTATGAAGTCGCGACCCCGCAGCGTAGCCAGCGCCTTCGCGCTGTTCAGCAAGGCGACCGATGCGCGTGGCGAAGCCCCCAGATACAGCGATTTGTTGGCGCGGGTGGCCTGTACAATCTGGGCGATGTACTCGAAAAGCTTATCTTCTACGTGTACCTGATGAACCTGAGCGCGCAGCGAAGCCAGCTGGCCGGCGCTGAGTACCGCCGAAACGGCCTGTACCGCATCGGTCAGGTTTCGGCGCTGGTGATGGCCTTTCAGAATGTCTACTTCAGCGGCTGCGTCGGGATAGCCAACCACAATTTTGAACAGAAACCGGTCGAGCTGGGCTTCGGGAAGTCGGTAGGTACCTTCCTGTTCGATAGGGTTCTGGGTAGCCAGCACCATAAACGGTTCGTCGAGCGGGTAGGTGGTGCCGTCGTTGGTGATCTGGCGCTCTTCCATCACTTCGAACAGGGCAGCCTGGGTTTTGGCCGGAGCCCGGTTAATTTCATCGATCAGCACCAGGTTAGAGAAGACAGGCCCCTGCCGAAACGAAAAATCGCCGGTTTTGGGCATGAAAATCGACGTTCCCAGCACATCGGACGGCATTAGGTCGGGCGTGAACTGAATCCGGCTGAAGCCGACCGATAATGTTTTGGCCAGCAGCTTGGCGGTCAGGGTTTTAGCCACACCGGGAACGCCCTCGATCAGCACGTGTCCGTCGGCGAGCAGGGCGGTCAGCAGCAGGTCTATGGTCTGGTGCTGGCCCACAATAACGGTGCCCACTTCGGCCCGGATGGCGTCAACGGCGGTGGTAAGCGGGGTCAGGTCGATACGCGAATTAAAAGACTCCATTCAGACAGTTTGATTGAATTTTTCGATGGCACCGTTCAGTGTCAGTAAGTCGTATTCAGATAACGTAACGCTTTTCTGGGCGTTGCGCAGGAGCCGTACCAGCTCGGCGGTCTGATCGGTGGGTAAACCGCTTTTACGGGCCAGGGTCTCGGTAAACTCGTGGTCGAGCTGATTGGTGTTCAGCCCGTAGCGTTCGCGCAGGTCGGCCAGAAAGTACTGGACTTTTTTGCGGGCCATGTTGTCGTGATCGCGTTGCTGAAAATACAGCCGCCCTACATCTTTCACAAAATCGAGGGAGGTATTGCGGGGTGGCTCCATGACCGGAATGATGCGCTGCGTTCGTTTGCCGGCAAAGATGACGTAGAGCAGTAACCCGATCACGACCAGATAATAGGCCCAGGTCAGCGCCGGCTGCGACCAGATGTACCGCAGAATGGATTGCTGATCTTCGTCGAAGCGGCCTTGTTTCTGGTACTCATCCCAATAGGTTGGCCAGGCCGGCAGGTACGACAGGGCTTTGATGGCATAGTCGGACGAGGGGTGGTTGAGCAGGTAGTAGTTGGTGAAGGCCAGGGGCAGGTTGTGAATAAAAAAGTGCCCTTTCCCGTACTGTACCCGGATAAAGACCGGCTCCTGGCGGGCGTTGCGCCCCAGCACGGTAATGCCCCCGGTTTTGTTGATACGCAGGTAATTCCGGCCATCGTCGCGCGAGAACCGATACCCGGCCGGTTTTTTGAGAGCCGGGTTGACGAAGTTCTGGCGCAGGCTGGAGTCGGCCCGGTCGGGGGTGCGCAGATCGGCTTTGAAGCCCAGCGCTTTACCCAGCGAATCGGGCATGTCGTAGGCCGAAATCAGGCAGTTGTTACCCTGCTTCACGTAGCGGAACAGCTGGCGGAGGTCGTTGGCATCGGCTTCGAAACTGCGGCAGATAAACACGTAGTTGCTGCGGCCCGCCGGTCTGGTCTCGGTCAGGAAGTTATAGACCGGTAGCCGAACCGTTTTGACGGCCGGTTGCTGCATGAGCGAAGGCAAGAGCTCGAAGAGGGCCTGCGTGCCGAACGGAATCCGGTCGTCGTTTTCGTACGTTGGTGTCCAGTCGATGGGGCGGGGGCGGTAGTACTCAACGAGCGCATACGCCATCACCGTGACGAGCAGGAACAGCAGGTATTTATTGGGTTTACGCAAAACAGATCAGCAGTTTTTCAGTGAGTAGTCTTCCCGGCAATCGAGTTCATGAACTGGCGGAACCGGGCCTGAACAGCGGTAAATCGCGACTCATCGATGGGAAAGCTGCCGTACCAGACAAACTCGAACTGGCGGGTCAGTTCGTCAAAGTCGGCCTGCCGGGGCGACCCGGCCAGTTCATGAACGTACTGTCGGTTGGTCTTATCGGCTTTGTAGCTGATCTGGCCCATATCGGTCAGGCGTTTCAGGCTCTGCAAATACAGCAGCCGGGTCGCCAGCCGGTAGTTACGCAGCCGGGCGGCTTCGTCGATGGCTTCGTCGAAGTTAATCTCGTGAATGTTCTCGCTCAGGTTCTCATAGTCAAGCCCGGCCGACTGAGCCCGCTGCGCAAACAGAAACCCCAGCACCTCGGCCTTCATGAGCCAGTAAATGACCAGACCGGCAATGACCGCCAGCAGGACGTACTGACCTACGTTCTGATAGGCTTCGCTGGCCATCAAATCCCGCAGTTTACCGAAAATATAGGCGATAAACCGACCCACCGGATTGTCGGGGGGCGGAGCGTCGGTACCATACTGGTAGTCGCGGCTGGTTTCCAGGTCGCGCAGGCGCTCCGCGTCGGGTTGCCGAAGCCGGACCGGGCTTCGATCGTCGGGCGCGCTGACAACGGCGGTAGTAGACGCGGGCTTTTGCTGGGCATAGAGCAGGCTGATAGTCAGTAGCTGACATCCCAGCAGGATATACAGACAGACCGGCCGATACGCGCGAAACAGCTTTCGTAAGTAGTAATGCATGCGTTGATTAGTACTCCCCCTCGTCCTGCGCGCGGGGTTGGGTGGGGGCGGTCCCGATCGAGTCGATGGCCGACAGCAGCCCCCGCCCTTCCTGCCGCTCAACCAGGTTGGTATACTGGAAACCGATGGCGATGTAGATCAGCGCCCGCAGCAGCGTACCGCCAACTGTTCCGATTACGTTACCCAGCACGAGCCAGATACCCGATGCGTCGGGCAGGAGTTTAGCCGCTACCAGAAAGTTGATCACCCCGGCCGGTATGGAAAAGAGCAGCCCGATAATGCCGGAAATGATTCCCATAACAACGACCAGGCCAAAGGTAGACCACCACTTGTCGCGGATGAGCTTGAAGCAGCGCTCCCAGGTCTGGCCGAAGTCGGTCCCTTCAAAGGTGGTTATAGCCAGCGCCAGCACCAGTACCACCGCGATGTATATGCCGGGGATGATGAAAAACATAAAGCCGATGGCCGTAACGATACTGCCCAGAATCGTGATGATGAGCGCCCGGCCCATGATAGGCTGGATTTCTTCCCATACCTCGGCTACCGTGACGAAACCGCCACTTTTGCGATTGTAGAGTTTCATGTGGGCGTAGCTCACCAGGCTGACGGCCAGCGCAGCCAGGATACCAAACAGGATCATTAGCCAGAAGGCGGGGGAAAAAATGCGTTGAAATACATCGAAAAAAGCCGACGGGTCTGCCGGGTCGCTATCTCCATCGCGGGCTATGTTGGTCAACTCCAGAATGTTCGATTGCAGAATGCCCGACGCGATACCGGCTATCAGCGCAACCGGTCCTACGATATAAAGGAGCGACAGACCCAGACTCCGGAAGTTGTCGGTCACGTATTTGAAGGTGATATTGAGCTTATCGCCAAAGTCGCGTTGCTGAAACAGGTTGATCATGGGTTTAGACGGCGGTTAAGTTGAATAGGATAGAGAATAAAATACCAGATAATGAAGGCAGCCGACAGCAGAATGATGCTCCCGCTGACTACCGGCGGGAGGGTGAGCCGGGTAATGAAGCTCTCCAGAAAGCCAGCCATAATAAAGATTGGAACCAGCCCCACCGCAATAGTCAGCCCTTGTTTGATGCCCCGCCGGAACGACACGATCCGGGAGAAGGTGCCCGGGAAAAGCAGGCTGTTTCCCACCGTCAGCCCTGCACAACCAGCAATGACGATCGCCGATATTTCGAGCGTGCCGTGAATCCAGATTTTCAGGATCGAGTCGAGCAGCAGACCGCGTTCGTAAAAAAAGTATTGAAACGACCCCAGCATCACGCCGTTGTAGAACAGCATGGCTATCGTCCCGAACGACGCGAACAGGCCGAAAATAAACGTCCGAAACGCCACATAAATGTTGTTCAGGGTGATCTGTATGAACATGGTGCCCTGGTCCATGCTGTTATAAACGCCCAGCGGGTCGCCTTTTTTGATGTTCTCGAGGGTCATGTTCACGTACTGATCGCCCAGAATCAGTCGCACAAAGGTGTTGTCATGGGCCGCCGATACCCAGCCCAGCAGGCCCGCTATCAGAAACACCCCCGCCGATACGGCCAGCAACCGGTGCGACTGCCGGAACAGCATCGGTAATTCGTACTGCCAGAACGTGAGGAAGCGGTTGCGGTCGTCGCGCCGGTTCTGCATCAGCCCCCGGTGCATCTGCGCGGCCAGCCCGTTGAGGTAGCGCGTCACGTTGGCGTCGGGGTAGAACGTCCGGGCGTAGGAGAGGTCGTCGGTCAGCTCTACGAAGCGCGCCGTCAGTTCATCGGGGTCGCGGGTCGGGTTCTCCTCGATGGCCTTCCATTTGTCGGCGTTGCGTTTCACGAACAGGGCTTCGCGCATGGGGTGCGGGTTTGGCGTCAGGTTCTGAAAATTGGCTATTTGTTCATCAAGAACCAAAGAAAGGATGCTATTTTTGACGATCGGCCCGTGATCGCTCCCTGCCAACAAAAGTCCTGTCAATGTCCGTTACTATTCGCACCTCTCAAAACGTAGTTGTTGAGTACGAACCTGCCAGCGTTGGCGAACGAATTATAGCTACGCTGATCGATTACCTGGTCTTTTTCGGGTGGTGGCTGCTGGTGCTGGCGCTGCCGGCTGGTATAGGTATCAATACCAGCCGATTTTACGTGGTGGCGGTGCTGCTGCCGGTTGTGTTCTACGACCTGCTCTGCGAATATTTTCTGAACGGCCGCAGCGTCGGTAAGCTGGCCATCGGTATTCGGGTGGTGATGCTCGACGGAACGCAGCCGGGCCTGGGGGCCTACCTGCTGCGGTGGCTGCTGCGGATTATCGAGTCGGGCAGTTTTATGCTGGGTATCGTTCCTATCATCACCGTCGGCGTTAACGGAAAAGGCCAGCGGCTGGGCGACATTGCTGCGGGCACCTCGGTGGTCCGGCTCAAACCCGCCGTATCGCTGACCGATGTTCTCGCCCGCCCCGTACCTGATAATTACAGCCTGCAGTTCCCGGACGTACGACTCCTGACCGATCGCGACGTTAGCATTGTACGGGAGGTGCTGCTGCGGGGTGATGAATCTGTTCTGGCCCGCACCGCCGACAAGATCAAGGCCGTAACCGGTATCGACAGTACGCTGTCGAACCGGGCGTTTCTGGAAACGGTCCTGACCGATTATCAGTTTATAACCACACAATAGGGCGGGAGCTACCCGTCCGTCACCTGTAGTCAAGCGGCTTCCGGGCCGCCTTTCGTATGCTCGACTCCATCAAAACGCTTGCCCGGCAATACGCTGCCGATATCGTTCAGACCCGCCGGCATCTGCATGCGCACCCTGAACTGTCGTTTCATGAACACAACACCGCCCGGTACGTAGCCGATCAGCTCAAAGCCATCGGCATAACCCCCCAGGAGGGCGTAGCGGATACGGGCCTGGTAGCCATTATCGAAGGCACCCGCAACGATACCTCATCGCCCCGGCGCGTGGTCGGGCTGCGGGCCGATATGGACGCCCTGCCCATCCACGAAGCCAACGAGGTTTCTTATAAATCGACTGTAGAGGGTGTTATGCATGCCTGCGGACACGATGCGCATACGGCCAGTCTGCTCGGCGTGGCGCGTATTCTGCACGTCTTGCGCGATCAGTTCGACGGAACGGTAAAGCTGGTTTTTCAGCCCGGCGAAGAGAAAGCGCCGGGTGGTGCCTCGCTCATGATCCGGGAAGGCGTACTGGAGAATCCGGCCCCGATTAGCATGATTGGTCAGCACGTAGCCCCCAATATTCCGGTGGGTAAAATCGGGTTCCGCGAAGGCATGTACATGGCCAGCACCGACGAACTCTACCTGACCGTACGCGGCAAAGGCGGCCACGCAGCCATGCCCGACAACCTCGTCGATCCGGTGCTGATTGCTTCTCACATCATCGTGGCGCTCCAGCAGGTGATCAGCCGCAATCGCCCCCCGGCCAGCCCCAGCGTCCTGTCGTTCGGGCGGTTCATTGCCGACGGGGTCACCAACGTGATTCCGAACGAGGTAACGATTCAGGGTACGTTTCGCTGCATGAACGAAGAGTGGCGGGCCGAGGGCAAACGGCGCATGGTCAAACTGGCCGAAGGCATTGCCGACGCCATGGGTGGCTCGTGCGAATTTACCATTGTGCATGGCTATCCGTTTTTGCAGAATCAGCCCGAGCTGACCCGGCGGCTGCGGGCGCAGGCCGTCGAGTACATGGGGGCCGATAACGTAGTCGACCTCGATCTGTGGATGGCCGGCGAAGACTTCGCGTTCTACTCGCAGGTGGTCGATTCGTGTTTCTACCGGCTGGGCACCCGCAACGAAGCCCGGGGCATCATATCGGGCGTTCATACCCCTACCTTTGATATTGACGAGTCGGCTCTCGAAACCGGCGCCGGGCTGATGAGCTGGCTGGCCGTACAGGAGTTAGCCACCCTATAACCGACCATGCACCATGCCAGCCACTGACCGTTCAATCTACTACGCGCCCACCCGCGCCGACTGGCGGCAGTGGCTGGCCGAACATCACGCCACCGAAACCAGCGTCTGGCTGAAGATTTACAAGAAAAGCAGCGGTATGCCCAGCGTCACCTACGACCAGGCCGTTGACGAAGCCCTGTGTTATGGCTGGATCGACAGTACATCCGGTCGGGGCGATGAGCAGTATTACCTTCAGTTTTTCGCGCGCCGGAAACCGAAAAGCAACTGGAGCCGGGTCAACAAGAACAAAGTAGCGGCCTTAACGGCTGCCGGACTGATGACCGAAGCCGGCCAGACCATGATCGATCTGGCCCGGAAAACCGGCACCTGGACCGCCCTCGATGCGGTAGAGGATCTGATCTGCCCGCCCGACCTGCAAACGGCCCTGGAGGCTAACCCCACCGCCAGAACCTATTTCGAGGCCTTTCCGCGCTCGGCCAAACGCGCCCTTCTGGAATGGCTACTGAACGCCAAAACCGAACAAACCCGCGCCCGGCGCATCGACGACATTGTCAGCAAGGCCGAACGGAACGAGCGGGCCAACCAGTACGTGCCTAAGAAGTAAGCCCGAACCGCTGGGAGCCGTCGTGAAAATGAGTTATTTTACGGCCATACCTACCTGTTCGCAGCTACTCCTATGATCAGACCATTCCTGCTTCTGTGTACGCTTACCCTTGGCCTGTGGGCCTGTCAGACAAGCGACTCCGGCAACGCTTCCTTCGGCAAACTGGCCGACGAGTACGTGGATGCCTACCTGGCCAGCAATCCGGGCGAGGCCGTTTATCTGGGCTACCACGAGTACGACGGAAAACTGATCATCCCCACGGCCGAGACGATAGCCCGCCAGCTCCAACAGTTGCGCCAGTACGATTCGACCTTTGCCCGGCTGGATACGACGGGCCTGTCGGTCGATGAGAAGGTGGATTATAAGCTGCTGACGGCCAGCATAAAATCACGCATTCACGACATCGTGACGATGAAGGTGTACGAAGACCCGATGACGTATTCGGTCAACCTGAGTCCCTATATCGAGCGCAACTTTGCTCCGGCGGCCGACCGGGCCCGCTCGGTGGTAGCCATTGCCCGCCAGCTTCCGGCCTACTTTGCCGCGGCCCGGCAGAATCTGGGTAAAAACCCGCCCCGCGAGTACGTAGAGGTGGCCATTGAGGGATTGCGGGGCAGCGCCGATTACATGCAGAGCGACATTCCGAAGGCGTTTGCCTCGGTGGCGGACGCAAGAGTGCAGGCAGATCTGAAAGCCGCCCTCAGCCAGGGGGCCGACGCTACCAAGGCCTTTGCCACGTACCTCGAAACGGCCGTGCTGCCCGGTGCCAACGGGTCGTTTGCCATCGGGGCCGACAATTACCGCAGGATGCTGCTGTATAACGAGTGGCTCACCGCCGACCCCGACAGCCTGCTGCAGCTGGGCATGGACCAGCTCGCCCGCGAGAAAGCTGAATTTGCTGCAGCCGCCCGCGTTATCGACCCGGGCAAAACTCCCATGGAGGTATTCAAAACCATCCAGGCCGAGCACCCCACCGCCGATAGTCTGCTGGCCGCTACCCGCAACCACTGCGAAGCCATCCGGCAGTTTCTGATTGACCGGCAAATCGTGACCGTTCCGTCGGAGGTGCGGGCAACGATCACCAAAACGCCCGAATTTATGGTCGGCTCTACCGCGGCCATGAACACGCCGGGGCCGTTTGAGCGCCCAGCCGCGTCAGAAGCCTATTACTACATTACCCTCCCCAAAAAAGAATGGACGCCCCGCCAGCAGACCGAATGGCTCACCCTGTTCAACCGTTACGTGGCGGAGGTGATTTCGGTTCACGAAGCCTACCCGGGCCACTACGTCCAGTTTCTGCACCTCAACGCGTCGCCGGTGAGCCGGGTCCGCAAGATGTTTGCGAGCTATGCTTTTGTTGAAGGCTGGGCGCACTATACCGAGCAGATGATGCTGGAAGAGGGCTTCGGGCAGGAAGGCGACGCCGTTACCCGGGCCAAATACCGCATGGCCCAGCTGTCGGAGTCGATGCTGCGCTACTGTCGGCTGGTCTGCTCCATTCAACTGCATACTCACGGCTGGACCGTGGCCCAGGCTACCCGGTTTATCATGGACAACTGCTATTACGAAGAAAAACCAGCTTACGAAGAAGCCCGCCGGGGTACGTTCGATCCGGGTTATCTGTCATACTCGCTCGGAAAACTGCAGCTGCTGGCCCTGCGGGAGGAGATGAAGAAGAAACAGGGTAGTTCGTTCGTGCTCAAGACGTTCCATGATCAGCTGCTCGATCATGGCATGCCGCCTATAACTCTACTAAGCCAATTGCTTAACCTGTAAGTAATTCATCCTCTAATCGTACAATCCAGTCTCGGATTGTTATATATTTGTTGCTCCTATTAACGTTCTAGTTGAAAGATTAACTCGCTTTACGCAGATGAACAGAAGAGACGCCCTCATGCGGGTGGCCGCGCTGGCCGGAGCCACCATGTCGTTACCCGCATTGGCCGACACCCTCGAAGCCTCGGCTGCCCAGCGCGCCCTGACCAACAAACCGGTTTTCTTTACGGCTGATCAGGATGCCACCGTGGCCGAGCTGGCCGATACTATTATTCCGACGACTAGCACGCCCGGAGCCAAAGCCGCCAAAGTGAACGAGATCATCGATATTCTCGTGAAAGACTGCTACAAGGAAGCCGACCAGAAGGCGTTTCTGGAAGGACTGGCCCGGACCAACAAACTCAGTCAGGATGCCTACGGAAAGGCCTTCGTACAGCTTGACCCGACTCAGCGTATCGAGATCGTGAAAAAGCTAGAAGCCGAAGCCAAACAGCAGAAGGCCGACATGGCCGCTGCCAAGGCGCAGAACGCCAGCGGTCAGCAGGATGTGCAGATGCCCGGCGAGAAACGCAAGAGCGCGACGCCGTTCTTCACCATGATCAAAGACCTGACCCTGACGGGGTATTTCACCTCGGAGGTAGGCGCTACGCAGGCACTGGAGTACGTGGCCGTTCCGGGTCGGTACGATGGCTGTGTACCGCTCAAAGCGGGTCAGAAAGCCTGGGCCATCTAATCTAACTTAACGCACAGTGAACGATTGCCGGCAAGAAGGCTGCCGCTGAGGAGCCCCCGTCAGGCCGCATCGTTCCTCATCCATTTCGAGAATCATGAACCTTAATATTGACGCACAAAAAGATATGACCTACGACGCTATCGTTGTAGGTTCGGGTATATCGGGTGGCTGGGCCGCTAAAGAGCTGACACAGAAAGGCCTGAAAGTGTTATTGCTGGAACGCGGTCGCGATGTGAAGCACATTGAAGGCTATCCTACCGCTACCAACAACCCCTGGGATTTCCCGCACCGGGGTCGCGTAACCACGATGGCCGCCGAAGAATACTGGGCCAACATGCGTACCGGCTATACGGCCAATGAGGAACACCGGCATTTCTTCGAGAACGATAAGGAAAACCCGTACCTCGAGAAAGAAAACCGCAAAGTAGACTGGATTCGCGGATACCACGTGGGTGGCCGGTCGCTGATGTGGGGTCGTCAGAGCTACCGCTGGAACAAAGAAGATTTCATGGCCAACCTGAAAGAAGGCGTTGGCGTCGACTGGCCCATCCGGTACGAAGATCTGGCGCCATGGTATACCTACGTAGAAGGCTTTGCCGGTATTTCGGGTAACAAAGATGGTCTGGATGTATTGCCCGACGGTAACTTCCTGCCGCCGATGCAGCTGAACTGCCTCGAGAAAGAAGCTAAAAAACGGATCGAGAAAGCGTTTGGCAAACGGACGGTGACCATTGGCCGGACGGCCCACCTGACCCAGCCCAAACAGCTGCACTACGACCTGGGCCGGGCGGCCTGCCAGTTCCGGAACCAGTGTATGCGCGGTTGCCCATACGGCGCTTACTTCAGCTCACAGTCAGCTACCCTGCCGGCGGCTTTCAAAACCGGTCGTCTGACGCTGCGCCCCGATTCAATTGTTTCGGAAGTGATCTATGACGAGAAAAAAGGGAAGGCAACGGGCGTTCGGGTCATCGACCAGAACACCAAAGAAGTACGCGAGTATTTTGCCCGGATTATCTTCCTGAACGCGTCGGCTTTTGCGAGTACGTCGATCCTGATGAACTCCAAATCGCGCCGGTTCCCGAACGGCCTGGGTAACGACTCCGACCAGCTGGGCCGTAACATCATGGACCACCACCTGGCAGCGGGTGCGTCGGGTATGTTCGAGGGCATGGAAGACCAGTACTACTACGGCCGTCGCGCCAATGGCGTATACATTCCGCGCTACCGGAACTGGGCCGGCGACAAACGCGATTACCTGCGCGGCTTCGGCTACCAGGGTGGCGCCAGCCGCGGAGGCTGGAACCGCGGAAACGGCGTAGATGGTTTCGGTGCTGATTTCAAGGAAAGCCTCACCACACCGGGTCCATGGTCGATGAGTCTGGGTGGTTTCGGCGAGATGCTGCCGGATCCCAACAACCGCATGACCCTGAGCTCCGATAAGAAGGATAAGTGGGGTCTGCCGTTGATCGTGTTCGATGCCGCCTATGGCGATAACGAGCACAAGATGCGGATCGATATGATGAACGATGCGGCCGAGATGCTCGAAGCCGCTGGTTTCAAAAACATATCGGCCTATAACGACAAGACCAAAAATCCAGGCATCGGTATTCACGAAATGGGTACCGCCCGCATGGGTCGCGATCCGAAAACGTCGGTTCTGAATTCGCACAACCAGATTCATACCGTCAAGAACGTCTTCAACACAGACGGTGCCTGTATGACCTCGGCTTCGTGCGTAAACCCGTCGCTGACGTACATGGCCCTGACCGCCCGCGCGGCCGACTTCGCCGTGAAGGAAATGAAGAAAGGCAATCTGTAAGATACAGACCTAATAAAAGCAGGAAAGCAGCGGGCGAATACCCCCGCTGCTTTTTTTGTGCCCTACGAAATAAAAAGATTAAAATCTATTTATTTGACAGACTAACAAAACAATTCAGTTTTTAGGCGAGTTATGTTAGTGAATGTCAAGTAAATTGATAAACAGAAATTTTGCTCAACTATGAAAAAGGTAATAGTAATGGGTTGGATGCTGGTAGCCGGCATGGCCCTCAACGCAACGGCACAGACCACTAATTCAACGACAGGTTCAGGTTCGACGGGTACGACCGGTACCGGAACCACCGGAACGGGAACCTACTCCAGCGGTACGAACACCGGAACCAACTCGGGTACGTATCAGACCCAGCCGCCGACCACTAACTCGGGTACAACCGGTTCGGGTACGTATAACTCAGGTACGACCACCGGAGCCGGCACAACGACCGGATCGGGTACGATGAATAACTCGGGCACCACAACGGGCTCAGGTACGTATTCGACCCAGCCGCCAACCTCGACCAATACGGGTACAACCACGGGTTCGGGCACCACGACCGGCTCGGGCACGATGAACTCAGGTACAACTACCGGTTCGGGTACCTACAACTCAGGCTCGACGACTCAGCCGCCGACCTCTTCTAACTCAGGATCATATTCGACCGGTACCGGTACGATGAACAGCGGTTCGACCATGTCGACCGACTCGCAGTCGGGCACGACCGATCGGATGAATAGCGGCTCGACCGGTAACAATACTAACCGGAAGAAAAGCAGAAGCTCACGCTCGTCGTCATCATCGTCGACCACCACAACACCCCCGCGTAAGTAATTACCAGGAGTGAATTCGAGCACCGGGCGGTATCCTTCTCAGGAAGGCATACCGCCCGGTTTTTTATGCCCTGTCGGGACGGTTGCGCCGATTTCTATTTCCATACTTGGCATGGTTTGTGATAATTGGGAGGACGATGATTTGTTAACGAAATTTCAGCTTGGTAACATCTCATTGGTTCAGCTATTCACTTATTTATGTGACCTGTTTTGGTGGGTCGCTTACAATTGATGACTTGGCATGATATTCGACTGATCCCTCGCAGGCTGATTGTAGAGTATGACGAAACAAGTACATTTTACTTTTCTTAGGAGTATTGGGTGGATTATAGGCAGTTATCTGATAGTGGTATCGGCGCTGGCTGGTACGACCGGGCCTGTTTCTGCTGATACCTGTCGGCATCCGGAGCCGCCAGTGCTTACTGGCTCGGCTACGTCGGTTTGTCGTTATGAAGCGGTAACGCTAAGCGCCACCGGCTGCGCAGGAACGGTAGTCTGGTCAACGGGTGATACCGGCCCGACGATAACGGTTCGACCAGCCCGGTCGGCCACCTACATGGCTATCTGTCGCCTGAAACCGGGCTGCATCAGCTGTTTCTCCGAGCCCTATCTGGTTACCGTCAAAACACCATCGGCGCCGGTCGTTACAGCCTCGGCCACTCGTGTCTGTCCGGGCGATCCGGTTACGCTCACCGCCAGCGGCTGTGCCGGAACCGTTCGGTGGCTCGGCCCCGGTGATACGGAGATAGGTATCGGCTCAACTTATTCAGGTACGCTAACCCAGAGCGCTGTTTTTCGGGCCGTTTGTGAACAAAACCAGTGTCTGAGCAGCGCATCCCAGCGAACGGGTATTGAGGTGGCTATACCAGCCGTACCTCTTGTGGCCATCGATAAGTCGACGGTTTGCCTGGGTCAGGCGGTGCAGTTAACGGCCTCGGGCTGTCTCGGTACGGTTCGCTGGTCAGACGGCACAACTGGTATCACAACCCGGGTAAAGCCGGCCGCATCGACCACCTACAAAGCCGTTTGTCAGATTGGCACCTGCCAGAGCGATAGTTCGGCCGGAGTGCGGGTAGAAGTGCAGCCGTCTGACAAACCGCTGATCCTGCTGACGAGCCTGCAAAATAGCTGTCCGCTGATGACGGCCGATCTTACCAAAGCTATTCGTGAGTCAGACGCAGCCAGCCAGCAGCTGCGGTATTCGTTCCGGAAAGGCACGCAGCCAGATGCGCCCGCCGTACAGTCGCCAACGGCTGTTCTGGCTGGTACCTATTACATAATCGGGCAGGATGAGAACGGCTGCTTGACCGAACCAAATCCGGTTCAGGTATCGATTTCGGCCTGTGCCAATGCAATACCGCCCTGCCTGAGCAGCCCGGCTACCGTACGGGTCTGGATCGACTCGCTCAACTGGTCGGCCGGGGTCGTAACCCTGCGCGGCAGGCTGGGCGGCTCGGCCGAGCGGGTCGAGTGGCAAAGTTCGGGTGGAGGGCTGTTTACGGATGCCGGCCCCGCTACCCGCTATCTGCTATCGGAACAGGACCGACAGCGCGGAGCAGTCACCTTTACGGTTCAGACCCCTGATCCCGACGGCAACGGCCCCTGCGTAGGAGCCTCTGCGCAACTGACGGCCCAGGCTCCGCATCCGGAAATGATTGGACTCAGTATGGCCGTCAGCGAACCGCTATGGCTAACGGGAAGCAAAGGTCGTCTGGTCGAGTTGACATACCGGCTCAGCGTAGTGAACAGCGGCCGGAATCCCCTTCAGCACGTACAGCTTTCCAACAATCTCGAGACGGCATTCGGAGCGGTTGGTGCCCGGCTGGAGGCCGTAACCGTTCGGGCCGATGCGGGTCTGCTGCTGAACGCAGCCTATACCGGACGCGGGGCCGATACGACGCTGTTAGGGGTCGGTAACCAGTTGTTGGCAGCCGCCCGGGCCAACCTGTGGATAACCGTTCGGCTGGCGGTAGACCAGGCGCAGACGCTCACCTTTACCAATCAGGCCCTCGCCTGGGCCACCGATCTGAATGGTACCATATGCCGCGATCAGTCGACCAGCGGGGTAGAGGCCGATCCTGACCGAAACCAGGACCCCACGGATAATAGCGAACCAACCCGGGTAACGATCCACAGCCTGCCTCCCGGCGAATCGGCAACCGCCTTGTTTATTCCTGATGGTTTTTCGCCCAACAACGACGGGATCAACGACCGGTTCGTGATCCAGCAGGTACCGCCGGGCGTGTCTATCCGACTGGATGTATATAATCGATGGGGGCAGCTCGTTTATCGTCAGAACGAGTATAAGAACGACTGGGATGGTACTGCTAATCAGGGCACTGCCGTTACGGCCCGACAGGGCCTGCCCGATGGTACCTATTATTACCAGGTGCAGTTGAGTGACGGCAGGGAGTTTAGTCGTGTCCTAACACTGATGCGGTAATTTTTTCCAGGCGTGTTTTGTATGCAAATTTGTTTGCCGATTAAGTATATCTACCAGACTTGACAGGCAGACCAGTATTGATAGCAATGAGTAAGAACCTGATTAGTTGGATCGTAGGCGTGGGTATGTGGCTGAGCAGTTTGACTGCCTGGGCACAGGTCGATTCCTTGTTGAGGCAAGCCGACCGCCTGCTCAACTATAAAGCCTATGGCCGGGCTATTGATGCCTATACGCAGCTTTTAACCGACCAGGGTGCCCAGCTTAGCCCGGCTCAGAAATCGACGGTTCAGGGCCGGCTGGCCTATGCCTATCAGCAGGTAGGCGATGGACCCAAAGCCGAGCGATATTACCGCGAAGCCCTCAACAGCAGCACCGGCGACGATCCGCAGCAGACCCTGCAATACGCGCAGACCCTGGCCGGTAATGGGAAATTTCAGGAGTCTCAGCAGCAGTATGAACGGTATCTGAAGCTGAAAGAGAAAATGCAGGAACGCCGGGCCGATGCCGGAGCGGTGGGGCTGGGCGCGCAGGCTGGCGGTCGGAACGAGTCGATCCGGTACCGGCTCGAATTTCTGGACCTGAACTCGTCGGGCGAGGAGTTTAGCCCTGCTTTTTACCAGGACGGGCTGGTCTACGTGTCGGGTACCAAGGGTGGCTCGACGATAGAAACCAGTGGCAAGGGGGGCGGTTCGGGTTATCTCGATCTCTTCTATGTGCCAAACCGAAACGGGCTTAAGATTGCCAGCATCATCAACGCCGACGGCAGCACCAGTAAAGTCGAAAACCAGCGGGTCAGAACCGGTGGCGTTGGCCGGGATCATTATACACCCGGTACGGCCAACGACTCGCGTATTGTCACCGGTTTTGAAGGCGGGGTCAACATTGCTCAGGGACTGGGCTACGACGTTCGGCCCGTTAGTCCCTCGCAGCGGTTCAGCAAAACTCTGAACACAAAATACCACGAGGGCCCGGCTACGTTTACCCGCGATGGCAGCCGGATCTATTTCACCCGCAACAACTACAACGACGGACGCTCCCGGAAGAGCGCCGAAGGGGTCAATAAACTCAAGCTGTATACCGCCCGCCAGCAGAACGGCGCCTGGGCCGACATCGAAGAACTGTCTTTCAACAGTGATGAATACTCGGTTGGTCACCCTACGCTGAGCCGCGACGGGCAGCTGCTGTATTTCGCGTCCGACATGCCCGGTGGTTCGGGTGGTACCGATCTGTACGCAAGCCGTTATCAGAATGGGCAGTGGGGCAAGCCGGTTAATCTGGGCCCTACGATCAACACCAAAGGAAACGAGCTGTTTCCGTTCGTCGACGATGCGGGTAACCTCTACTTCTCGTCCGACGGGCGCCGGGGGCGGGGCGGGCTCGATATTTTCTACGCAACCCTGACGAATGGGAGCAACGTACAGGCTGTTGAGGCACTCGGCGAACCGATCAACTCACCCCAGGACGATTTCGGCCTCATTACCGATGCGAACCGGCAGGGCGGCTATTTCAGCAGTAACCGCCGGGCGGGCAACGACGATATTTACCGGTTCGTGCGCGAGAGCTCGCTGTTCGAGTGCCGCGACCTCACCATCCGACTCTACGATACCGAAACGGATCAGGCGCTCGACAGCGTAAGTGTGCTGGTTAAAGCCCGGGGCGAAGGCCGCGCCGACCAAACCCTCATTACCGATGCCGGTGGGTTTGTGCGCCTGTGTCTCGAAGCCAACAACGACTTTATGTTCCAGGCCAGCCGCGACGGCTACGTCACCAGTACGATCGGCTTTTCATCACGCGACCTGGCCGACGATCAGCCCAGCCGGATCGAGATGGGGATCACCAAACCAACGGTGATCATGGATACCATTGCGGCCAATCCCGTCAATAAATATACGGCCGGGCCGCTGACCCGATCGCGCGTGCGGGGTATGGTCGTCAGCGAGCGCGACCGCCGACCGCTGGAGGGGGTTACCGTTCGGTTGCGTAACGAATGTGACCGGAGCCAGCGCGAGTATGTTACGGGCGCCGACGGCCGCTATCTGTTCGATATTGTCGAAGGCTGCGACTACACCCTGATTGCCTCGAAAGCCGCATTCGGCACCAATACGAACCGGATCAGGCGCCTGCCGAAGAAAACCAAACCCAAGGAAGTATCGGCCGACCTGCGGATGCTGAGTGTAGGCGACGTAGTCACCATCGACAATATCTACTACGATTTTGGGGGCGTGAGCCTGCGGGCCGATGCCACCCGCGAGCTGGAAAAGCTGGTGGCGACGATGCGCAAGTACCCATCGCTGATCATCGAAATCCGTTCGCATACCGACAGCCGTGGTGAAGCTGCGCGGAACCAGGTCCTGTCTGAGCAGCGCGCCAAAGCCGTTGCCAATTACCTGGCCTCCAAAGGCATCAGCCGCCGGCGTATTACCACCCTCGGCATGGGCGAAACCCAGCTGGTCAATAACTGCACCGACGAGGTGATCTGCACCGAAGCCGAACATCAGCGCAACCGCCGAACCGAATTCCGGGTCGTCGAAATCAAATAGCCGTTATGGCTGCCGACGCCGGGATACATACACAACCGCCGGGGACTCCGTCAGGGAAGAAAGTATCCGGTTCGTTTCCGGTACGTGAGTACCATATACCGCCACATACAGGCGATTCCTGGAATCGAGATGCAGGGCATTGATTCCGTGCCTGAATGGAAGCGCAAGCAGGGTAGTTCCTTCAGCTGTCTGCCTCAGAATATCGGCCGGATTAACGTAGGCTGATAATGGGTCTTCGGCCTTAGGTGTTGAGTTCTCTCTGATGGTATAGACCGTTCCGTCGGTAGCAGAGGCAGCATTGATTTGCAGGCGTAGCTCAGTTGGGTTCATATCTTTTTGCCAGGTCTTGCCGCCATCGACGGTATAATCGGCATATCGATCATACACGAACTTTTGCTGTGGGGTACCGCCCCCGTTTGTTACATTCCAGAGCGTGTCATGCCTGAGAATGATCCCCTGCGGCCCATAATGACGCCTGCGAATCAGCTCCCAGCTTTTACCCCGATTGCTTGTTTTATAAATCTCAAACGTGGTTGCCACGAATAGCGTACCGTCCAGGTCGCCTGCTACCTGCCTGGCTTCCCCGCCGGAGGGGATTTCCAGCCGGAGCCAGTCCGGATCGGCCGGGGTGACGGACGTAGCGGTATCGACACAGGCCGCCAGGGCCAGACTGGTCAATAAAAAGAAGAAAAACGATTTCATACCGTATCGGTAAGCTAAGCTCTCATCATAGATAATAGATGTCAATATATACATTCGTTTCTCATCTTCTCCAAATAAATAAGGGTAGTTTTTCCGTTCTCTCTGATCTGCCTGCCATATTCGCTGTTCATTTCCTGCTCTTGTTCTGATGCTGACGTTCCCTAACGCCAAAATCAATATCGGCCTGCGCATTACCGATAAGCGGCCCGATGGATTTCATAACCTACAGTCGTGTTTTTACCCCGTTGGCTGGACCGACGTGCTGGAGATCATTCCGGCCGACCAGTTCGGGTTTGCCAGCAGCGGCATAACCATTCCCGGCGACGAGCCCGGTCGGGTCGACGCCAATCTGTGTGTGCGGGCCTATAAGCTACTCAGGGCCGATTATCCCGGCTTGCCACCGGTACAGATGCATTTGCACAAAATCATCCCGATCGGAGCGGGGCTGGGGGGCGGCTCGGCCGACGCAGCCTTTGCGCTGAAAAGCCTGAGCGAGCGCTTTGGCCTGAACCTGACTGCCGATCAGCTGGAAAACTACGCCCGGCAACTGGGAAGCGACTGCGCCTTCTTTATCCGAAACCAACCCGTATACTGCACTGAAAAGGGCGATGTGTTCAGCGAAATAGGCGTCGACCTGACGGGCTATTATATACTGCTGGTCTACCCCAATCTGGCTATATCGACGGCCGAGGCCTATGCCGGCGTGCGCCCGCGCCTGCCCGATGTACCCCTGCGCGATCAGTTGCTGGAACCCGTCAGTATCTGGCACAAAACGGTTCATAACGATTTCGAAGACAGCCTCTTTCCGAAGTACCCGGTGCTCCCGGCCATCAAGCAGCAACTGTACGAAGCCGGCGCCGTTTACGCCAGCATGAGTGGGTCAGGATCTACACTTTACGGGATTTTCGATGCGCCCATAGTCATCCCAAACCAATTCCGGGCGTACCGCGTTTGGGAAGGGAAGCCCGGAGCAGGGAAGTAGTTGTTTGAGTACGAGTCTGAACGCATCCGAACCAACCGAAGTAAACAGCCGGGACGCTGAAAACGGAACGACATGAGCAATTTTGTGACGAAACGGCGGGAGCCGTTCCGCTTTATGGTATGGCTGGGTATTGCCAGCAGCGTGATGTTCTTCACGATTCTGCTTGCTTCCTACATCATTCGTCGGGCCGGGGCGGGCTGGACCGACGTGAAGCTTCCTAACGTCTTCCTGATCAGTACGGTAGCGATACTGCTGAGCAGCTTTACGCTCAACAATGCCAACCACGCCTTCCGCCACGAGCGGTTCAAAAGTTACCGGACCAATATTGCCAGTACGCTGGTGTTGGGTACGCTGTTCATGCTCCTGCAGGGCTGGGGCTGGCGGCAAATGATTCTGTCCGGTGTTGGGCTGTCGGGCAATCCGGCCGGTGGTTTCGTTTACGTCATTTCAGGCATTCATCTGATTCACATCTTGATCGGTCTCGTTTTTCTGGTCATCGTGCTGGTCGAGGCTCTGCGTCGCCGGCCCTACGTCGATTCATTCGTATACAGTGTAAACCCGCCCAACCGGCTCAAGCTCCAGCTGATCACCCTCTACTGGCACTTTGTCGATATTCTCTGGATCGGCCTGTTTGTGTTCCTGATCGCCCACCACGGACTGGCCTGGTAAGTATGTATATTTTGCTGTCTGTTGATCGTCAGTGGATTACGGGTCAACTTTGATTTGGCTTACAACGACAGCCGCTTTCTATCGTTATTTGTATAAAATTTTGTTTCATCACGTGTTCATGAAAAAAATCATTCTTGGGGTGGGCCTCTGGATGGCTTGCCTGACTGGTTTTGCCCAAACCACACCCTCATCGACCCGGCCGGGGTCAGGATCGGCTGGCTCGCAGTATGACCCACTGGCCCTGTTCCATCCGCTGTTTAACATGCAGCCCGGTAACGATTACCGTACGGGCAGCGGAGCGCCGGGTCCCCGTTACTGGCAGAACAGGTCCGATTATCAGATCAACGTTACGCTGGATGATCAGCAGAATACCGTTACGGGCGAGGTTACCATTACGTACCGCAACAACTCGCCCGAGTCGCTGGCGTATCTGTGGCTTCAGCTCGACCAGAATGCTTTCAGCGATACGTCGCGGGCGGCCCGAACCACCCCCACAACGGGCGGGCGGTTCGGCAACCTGGGCTTTGCGGGTGGCCTGACCATTACGAGCGTACAGGTAGAGCAGGGCAAAAACAAATTCGCAGCCGCGCCGTACGAGATTACGGATACCCGTATGCAGGTGCGCCTGGCCGAACCCGTAAAACCTACCGATGGGGTCGTACGGGTAAAGGTGGCCTACTCGTTCAAGATTCCGGAATACGGCTCCGACCGGATGGGGCAGCTTCGACGGAAAGACGGGGTGATCTATGAAATTGCCCAGTGGTATCCACGGATGTGTGTATACGATGATATCGAAGGCTGGAACGTGCTGCCCTACCTGGGTGCGGGCGAGTTTTACCTCGACTACGGCGACTACGAATACAGCGTTACCGTGCCCTGGAACCACATCGTAGTTGGCTCTGGCGAGCTGCTGAACCCCAACGACGTGCTGACCGGCGAGCAGGTCCGGCGGCTGGCTCAGGCTGCAAAAAGCGATAAGACGGTGATGATCCGCAGCAAAGAAGAAGTGAACGACCCCAACACCCGGCCCAAGAAGTCAGGTACGCTGACCTGGCGATTCCGGTGTCAGAACACCCGCGATGTGGCCTTTGCCAGTTCGAAAGCGTTTGTCTGGGACGCTGCGCGCATGAACCTGCCTAGTGGAAAAACCTCGCTGGCCCAGTCGGTCTACCCGGTCGAAAGCGCTACCAACGACTCCTGGGGCCGCTCGACCGAATATGTAAAAGGCTGCATCGAGTTCTACTCCAAATACCTCTACGAGTACAGCTACCCCGTGGCTACCAACGTGGCCGGTATTGTGGGTGGTATGGAGTATCCCGGCATCGTGTTCTGCGACCACAAAGACAAGAAAGACGCGCTCTGGGGCGTAACTGACCACGAATTCGGCCATAACTGGTTCCCGATGATTGTAGGCAATAACGAGCGTAAATTCCCCTGGATGGACGAAGGCTTCAACACCTTTATCAATACGTTGTCGACGGCTAACTTCAACAACGGCGAATACAACCGGGAGCGGGGCACCATGCACGACATTGCGCCGGCTCTGTTTTACCCCACCGAGCCGGTAATGACCATTCCGGATGTGCAGCAGTCGCGTGCGCTGGGAATTCTGGCTTATTACAAGCCCGGTATGGGTCTCAAACTATTGCGGGACGTAATTCTCGGCCCCGACCGGTTCGATTATGCGTTCAAACAATACGTAAACCGCTGGGCCTTCAAGCACCCCACGCCCTATGATTTCTTCCGAAGCATGGAAGATGGGGCCGGCGAAGACCTGGGCTGGTTCTGGCGGGGTTTCTTTTACGAGACCTGGAAACTCGATCAGGCCGTTCGGGACGTGAAGTACGTAGACGGCTCGGCTACGAAAGGATCGCTGATTTCGATCGAAAACCTCGAAAAGATGGCCATGCCCGTTACGGTTGAAGTCACCGAAACCAACGGAAAGAAGAGCCGGGTAAACCTGCCGGTCGAAGTATGGCAGCGGGGCGGAACCTGGACGTTCAAATACAACTCAACGTCGCCCCTGAAAACGGTGGTGGTTGACCCGGACCAGAAACTGCCCGATATTAACAGCCGCAATAACACCTGGCGCGGAGAAGCGCAGTAATAGCGCAGCATAGCATTGAATAGGGAGAAAAGGAACAGTCGCAGCGACTCCCTTTTCTCCCTATTTTATTGTCGATCTGGAATAAGCCCCAACCCGTCAGGGCCACAACAGCTTAGCGTCGGTAGAATCGACAGGCACCCGCAGACAATGACCCGTCAGGGCCACAACAGCTTAGCGTCGGTAGAATCGACAGGCACCCGCAGACAATGACCCGTCAGGGCCACAACAGCGCAGCGTCGGTATAAATCAACTGGCACCCCGAAGACAATGGCCCGTTAGGGCCACAACAGCGCAGCGTCGGTAGGAATCGACAGCCACCCATCAATATATGGCCCTTTAGGGCCTTTACAGCGTAGCGTCGGTAGCCTCATTCGGGACCAGCAACATGAATGTGCCGTCAGGTACATAACCAGCAGGCACCCCGCTACATGCCCACGGATGATTATTTTTGAATAAGCATCGCGCCGAACGAGTAGCCGCCACCGAAAACGGTTATAACGATGCGATGGCCTTTCTGGAAGGTGTCCCACTGTTCGGAGAGCGCAATGGCACAACCCGCGCAGCCCGTATTGCCGAGTCGCTGAATGTTGGAAATCAGCTTTTCTTCGGGCAGGCCCAGGGTGTTCATCACATTACGCGAAATGCGGAGGTTCGCCTGGTGGGGCAACACGTAATCAACGTCGGCCAGGGTAAGGCCGCAACGCTCCAGAATCTGCAGGCTGGCTTTGGGCATGTACTGGCAGGCGTTGATGAAGACATCGCGGCCAAACGGCATGGCAACGCCCCCTTCGTTTGGGCGCATGGTCACGCCCGTAGTGGCTTTAGGCGTATGAGCGGCTCCGCCCGTAAGCAGGCCCATAATCTCGAAATCGTCGTCGCTCTGCCGCTCTTTGGTGATCAGGAGCGCGGCTGCGCCATCGCCCCACAAATGACCCGAGATCGTATCTTCATCGTTGTTGTAGGCCGTGTTGTGCTCCGATACGATCACCAGCGCCCGGCTGGCTTTATTCAAGGCAAAATAGCCTTCTACCACTTCGATCGCATTCAGCAATGACGAGCAGGCCGTCGAGATCGAAACGACCGGTATATCGGCAATACCCAACATATGCTGGGCTTCGTGGGCCAGCGATACGATGGTATCATAAGGCGTATACGTAGCGCCAACGATCAGGTCGACCGTAGCGAGATCGGCTTTGGGTTGCAGGCGCCGGATCGCGTCGATGGTCATCGTGTTGGTATTCTCACCCGGGGCCGCTTTCCGGCGCTCTTCGATACCGGTACGCTCAATAATCCAGTCGCTTGACAGGCCGTTGAGTCGGGTAAAGTGTTCGTTGCCGACTACAGCTGTAGGTAGGTAGTGGCTTACTGCATGAATGTACATCAGGTCAAAAAAAAGAGGGCGTTCAGTACTTCCACCCGTAATTCAGACCGAAAGTTAAATCCTTCCGGGAAAGCATGGTACTTGTCATTAGAACAATACCAAAATGTGTTTGTTTTGTCTTGTTTATTAGGCAAAAAATTATCTAACTGCGTTCTTTCTGCAACACCAGTTCGTAAAAATTAAACAGTTTTGCCGACTCGGTTGCCCATGAGTAACAGGCTTCGACGGCTCGTCGGCCCCGTTCTCCCATGGCTTTGGCCAGGGTTGGATGCTCCGTCAAATACAGAAGCGCCCCGGCAATGGCAGCGGGTTCTTCGGCCGATACGCACAAGCCGCAATTATGACGTTCGACAACTTCCCGATATAGCGGAAAATCCGATGTGATCACGGGTAACCCCAGCGCCATATACTCGAACAGCTTGGTTGGATACGACTCGGGATAGTCGCCAACGGGTTTGAGCAGGGCAAGTCCGGCGGTGGCCCCGGCTGCCTTCAGCAAAGCCTGGCGCTGGTCCGTATAGCCGTATAGCTTCACATTTGAACGAATGGCCGACAAAGATACAAATTGCTCTATATACGTCGAAGGACTTGCCTGCTTACCGAACAGATGGGCTTCCAGACGAGGATACCGGATCGCGACCCGCTTCAGGGCTTCGATCAGCGTGTCGAAAGCGCGTTCGGGACTCAGCAAGCCGATCAGCAAAAACGACGGCTGGTGTGGATCGGGTCGGTAAGGTTGCCGAAATGGATCCAGAAACGACAGCAGCGGGTAGTTATAGATAACCACATGAGGCTTACGAAGCCGGGTATAGGTGCTCAGATACCCGTGTTCGGTAAAAATCAGATACAGATAGCGGCTGGCCAGCCGGTCGAACCAGCGAAAAGCCAGCTCGAGAACTGCTCCCCGGTTCAGCGTCCTGATATGTAATTTCCTGTGCAGATTCTCCTGCACTTCGTAAATAACACGGGTGCCAAAGAGTCGGCAGACAAACGCAACCGGCAGCAGTTCGGGCACATAAATATGAATCAGGGCGGGGCGCAGCCGGATACCATGCCACAGGACCAGCGGGCTTGTCAGCAAGACCCGCCAGATCACCCGCCGAAAGTACGGAAGCCGGATAAACCGGGCGTTGGGGCAAACCGTCGGGTCGGCCCGGGGGAGGGCGCAGAAAACATCGTACCGATCGGCCAGTGTCGGACATTGTTTGAAAACAATGCGCGGATCGGTAGCCGGGTGGGCGGTACTGACGAGAAAAACGCGGGGCTTTTTCACTTCTTCACCCCAAACTTACGCAGTTCGGCATCGATCTTCTGGTTCCAGCGCTCCTGAGCCAGTTGATTGACGCTATGATTGGTTTCGGCATCGTACTGCTCCTGCATCCGGTTCATTTCCCGAAACGATTCCAGAAACTGGTATTGAATGATGCTATTGTAATCTTCCAGCGTCAGGCTGTCTGGATGGATCTTCTGCTTGAAGCGTTCCGTAATGAGCCTGGTGATGTCGAAGTGGCGCTGCTCGTGGTTGAGGGCATAGGGGGTTTTGGCGTCGGCCCGGCCCCAGGATGAGTTCTTGAGCATGTAGGCCTTGGTCGTCAGCTGGATGGTGATGACTCCATCTTTTACGGTGCTCCGGCCCTCGTAGGCAAAGCTGGTGAAGACCTCGGCCGCGTAGTGGCTGCCCCGGCGTGGTTCGGCCCGGAAATCGGCCCAGGTCAGCGGACGCTCCGGATTGTACTGTACAGTATCGTCGTTGGTAATCCGGCTATCATCCAGAAAGACGACCCGCAGGCGTTTGGCCAGCTTTTCGTTCTGGCCGGATTCGCGGTTCATGTAGTCGTTCAGGCTGCGCAGCGATGCCACAACCGCCTGCCGGATGGTGGGTTCGATAATAGTTGTCTGACTGAGGGGGCGGGTATAGTTGGCACTCCCCCGGTATTCGGTCAGGCGGGTGCTGGTTTCGCTGCCATCGTCGGACTTGCCCAGCAAATCGAAAACCGCGGCAAATACGAACTGGCCCGTTACCCGATTGCCCACGGCCGTTTCGGTAAGCCGGAGCTGGGTAATCCGCATGGCAATGGGCCGCAGCGATTTGTTCTGCTTCAAACTTTGATTCACGAACTGGCGAATGCCGGTTGCCACCCCCCCCTCAATATCGACGGGTTGGGGCGCCTGCCCGGGCGTGAGGGCCAGTCGTGCTATAGCCCCCCGTTCAACGCGCTGGTCGGTGACGGTGGCCAAGTAAAATTCGTTCGGGGTAAACGGAATCGACTGCGGCTGCAAGCGAATGGGCGCCCTGCCAGGCTGCGAAGCCGTCAGGAACAGACCAACAAAAAGCCAGCGTAGGTACAGAATCGGGTTCATCGGACCAACAGGCCAGCGGTTCGGACCTGCGTATGAATATAACGAAATCAGGGCATCAATCGTGCCGCTTTCGCGATGCTACAGACTGGCTCCGGACCGATCATTGTTGAAAGCAGCAACCCTCTGATCGATACCGGGCAGGCACCAATCAGAGGGTTGACAGGCGGGGCGCGTTGCCGACTTTTAGTCGATCAGCATGGCTTTACCGCTCAGCACATCGTTTTCTACTGTTTTGAACTTGACATCCCGTTTTACGGAACCGTCGGCATATTGAACGTTTACGCGGGCGTTACGGTCGAGCTTGGCCACCCGCATCGGTTCCTGACGCGGAGCCATGGGGGGCGCACCGGCGCCCATGGCGTTGTTTTCGGCCATCCGGCGGGCATACTCTTCGGGGCCCGTAGCGAGGTGGTCGTCGTCGAAATCGTCAATATTGGTTTGCAGCTTCGGCTGGGGTTCGGGTCGGCGCTGGGCCGGTGCCTGCCGGATCTCCTGCTGCACTTCAGCGGCATCCTGCGCCGGAATATCGGCTTTGGCCAGGAAGCTGATCGTATCGAAGTTGACCTTGTTCAGGAACCGTTTGAAGAGTTCGACCGATTCGAACTTATAGACCAGCAGCGGGTCTTTCTGCTCGAATACGGCGTTCTGAACCGACTGCTTCAGGTCATCCATCTCGCGCAGGTGTTCTTTCCATTCCTGGTCGATTACCGACAGCGTTACGGCTTTTTCCATTTCCGTCACCAGCAGACGCCCGCCCGATTCGACGGCTTCGCGCAGATCGGTTACCACCGTCAGTTCATGCAGCCCGTCAGAGAACGGAACCACGATATTTTTGATCTGGTGGCCCTGTTCGTTCAGCACCTGCGTCAGAACCGGCAGTGCTTTTTCGGCAATGGCCTGGTTTTTGGCCTGGTAATGAGCTTCGGCTTCGTCGTATAGGCGCCGGATCGCGTCGGGTTTCTTCATCCGGCCAAACTCGTCGGCGCTCAGTTCGGGGGTTACGCCGAGTGTGGTCAGGAGCTGGAGTTTGATCTCCTCGTAGTTGCCTTCGGCGTTGTTGACCGTTTCTTCTACCACGTCGTACATGGTATTGGCAATGTCGAGCGGCAGACGATCGCCGAAGAGCGCGTTCCGACGGCGTTTGTAGATGGCCTCGCGCTGGTAGTTCATCACGTCGTCATACTCGAGCAGGCGTTTCCGAATGCCGAAGTTGTTTTCCTCGACTTTTTTCTGTGCCCGTTCAATCGACTTTGTAATCATGGAGTGCTGAATCACTTCGCCCTCTTCCAGCCCCATCCGGTCCATCACCTTTGCAATCCGGTCAGAACCGAACAGGCGCATCAGGCTATCTTCCAGCGACACAAAGAACTGCGACGTACCGGGGTCGCCCTGACGACCGGCGCGACCGCGCAGCTGCCGGTCGACCCGGCGCGATTCGTGGCGCTCGGTACCGATAATGGCCAGACCACCCGCCGATTTCGAGTCGGGTGTCAGTTTGATGTCGGTACCCCGACCCGCCATGTTGGTCGCAATCGTAACCGTACCCGGCTGACCGGCCGAGGCTACGATCTCGGCTTCGCGCTGGTGGTATTTGGCGTTCAGAACCTGGTGCTGAATTTTGCGGAGCGTCAGCAGGCGGCTCAGCAGCTCGGAGTTTTCGACCGAGGTGGTACCCACCAGTACCGGCCGACCTTTCTCGACCAGCATGTTGATTTCGTCCACCACAGCATTGTATTTCTCACGGACCGACCGGTATACCTTGTCTTCTTCATCCTGGCGGCTGATGGGGCGGTTCGTCGGAATAACGACCACGTCCATTTTATAGATCTGCCAGAATTCAGAGGCTTCGGTTTCGGCCGTACCGGTCATACCCGCCCGCTTGTGGTACATCCGGAAGTAGTTCTGGAGGGTTACCGTAGCGTAGGTCTGGGTAGCGTCTTCGACTTTTACGTTTTCTTTTGCTTCTACCGCCTGGTGGAGGCCATCGGACCACCGGCGACCTTCCATAATCCGGCCCGTCTGCTCATCGACGATCTTTACCTTACCGTCCATGATGACGTATTCGGTATCCCGTTCGAACAGCGTATAGGCTTTCAGGAGCTGGTTTACCGTGTTGATCCGCTGGGTCTTCACAGCATAATCACGAACAACGGCTTCTTTGCCGAGAATTTTCTCGGGTTCCGACAGCTCCGGATTTTTGTCGATGGCATTAAGATCGATCGACAGATCGGGCAGGATAAAGAAGTTCGGGTCCTCGCCGGAGCCGGTGAGGTAGTCGATGCCTTTCTCCGTCAGGTCGATGCTGTTGTGCCGCTCGTCGATGGTAAAATACAGGGGGGCATCGGCTTCCGGCATCAGCTTCTGGTTTTCGGCCAGATAGATGGCTTCGGTTTTCTGCAGCAGCGCCTTATTCCCCGTCTCGCTCAGGAACTTGATGAGCGGCTTGTGTTTAGGTAATCCGCGGTGGGCTCTGAACAGCGACAGACCGCCTTCTTTTTCGTCGCCGGCGGCAATTTTCTTCTTGGCGTCGTTCAGGAAATCGAAAACCAGTTTGCGCTGGGCTTCGACTACGCGGGCCACGCGCGGCTTCAGTTCAATATAATCCTGCTCATCGCCACGCGGAATCGGTCCCGAAATAATCAGCGGGGTACGGGCGTCATCGATCAGGACGGAGTCGACCTCATCGACCATAGCGTAGTGATGTTTCCGCTGTACCAGTTCGCCGGTTTCGCGGGCCATGTTGTCGCGCAGGTAGTCGAAGCCGAATTCGTTGTTGGTGCCGTAGGTAATATCGGCCAGGTACGCCTGTTTCCGGAAGTCGGAGTTAGGCTGGTGTTTGTCGATGCAGTCAACGCGCAGGCCATGAAATTCGAACAGGGGAGCCATCCACTCCGAGTCGCGTTTGGCCAGGTAGTCGTTGACCGTTACGATATGTACCCCACGACCAGCCAGTCCGTTCAGAAAGGCCGGAAACGTAGCCACCAGCGTTTTACCTTCACCGGTTGCCATCTCGGCAATTTTACCCTGGTGAAGCACTACGCCCCCGATGATCTGCACATCGTAGTGAACCATGTCCCACTTGATGGGCGTACCGGCGGCATCCCAGCGGTTGGCCCAGTGGGCTTTGTCGCCATCGATAACGACGTTCTTTTTCCGAAGGGAGATGTCCCGGTCGAAGTCGGTAGCGGTGACGGTCAGCTGGTCGTTTTCGGTATACCGGCGGGCGGTTTCCTTCACGACGGCAAACGCGCGGGGCAGGATGTCGAGCAGTACGCGTTCGAGTTCTACGTTCCGGTCCGCTTCGAGTTTATCGATCCGGTTAAAGATTCGCTCCTTCTCGTTCACGTCAACATCAACGCTGCTGGCCGCGGCCGACAGTTCGGCCAGTTGATTGTCGATATCGGCCAGTTCAGCGGCAATCTGCGCTTTCAGGTCGGCCGATACCTGCCGTAACTCGTCGTTCGACAGGTCTTTCAACCGAACAAATTCAGCATTTACTTTTTCTACGTACGGCAGCAGCTCCTTAATGTCGCGCTGCGATTTGGTGCCAAATAACTTGGCTATGAAATTGATCATCTCGTATGGTCGATAGTCGATACTGGTCAGTTAGAAGCGCTGAGCTATCCGAATTTGCTGATCACGGCGTTGACCAGTAAACCTGATTTTTTTACAAATTTAGTGCATTACCCCCGGACTGCAAGACTGGTGACACTCAGGCTAGCTACCTTACTATACGGGAATACCGTTTTAGAAGGAATCTATTACTTTTGTGAATCAATTTTTGGCCCAACGGCCGCCATTCATGCGTACTAAGGACAAATTGTCACGTTATTCTCACTTCAGTTGCCTGTTTTGCCTTGTTTTTATCCTGTTCAGCCTGACAGGATTGAGTCCAGCCATCGCACAGCAGGCCGGGTCAAGGGTCGATCAACTTACCGATGAACAGGTCGAAGAGTTCTACCGGCGGGCACAGGCCAGTGGCTTAAGCGAAGCACAGATCGAACAGGCCGCCATGTCGCAGGGGTATACACTGACCGATATTGCCAAGATGCGTCGCCGTATCACGGAAATCCGGTCGCAGACCAACCGGAATCGGGGCCAAAGCTATGCCGATACCAGCCTGGGCCGTACCCTGCCGAACGGGTTGTCGCGCCGGGTTATCGATTCATTACCGTACACTGCCCGTACCGATACCAGCCGCAAAATCAAAGTCTTTGGTGCATCGCTGTTCGAGAATGCCAATTTGTCGTTCGAACCCAATCTGCGCATCGCCACCCCCCGCAACTATATCGTTGGCCCCGACGATGAGATCAGCATCGATATTTCGGGCGCATCGTCGGACAGCTTCCGGCTGAAAATTACCCCCGATGGTACCGTAAAAGTGCCGAACATCCCGCCCATTTTTGTCAGCGGCCTCACCATCGAGCAGGCCGAACAGCGCATCATCGACCGGCTGCGTAAGGGTGGTTACCAGGGACTGGGCAGTCCGGGCAGCGGCACCTACGCCAACGTATCGCTCAGCAACATCCGCAGCATTCGGGTAACACTGGTTGGCGAGGTCGTACGGCCCGGCACCTATACCATTTCGTCGCTCGGATCGGCCTTCAACGCGCTGTACCTGGCGGGCGGGCCTAATCCGGAGACCGGCTCCTTCCGGAAGATCAGCATCATTCGCGGCAACCGCGTGGTTCGTACCATCGACCTGTACGATTTTATACTGCGGGCCGATCAGCGCGATAACATCCGGCTGCTCGACCAGGACGTGATCCGGGTTGCCGACTACGAGACGCGCGTTGAACTGACGGGCGAAGTGCGCCGACCGGCCATCTTTGAGGTGCTGCCGGGCGAAACCCTCAAGAACGTACTGAGCTTTGCGGGAGGCTTTGGCGACGAAGCGTACCGCGCCAGCATCACCCTCCGGCGCAACACCGCCCGCGAGCGCCGAATCGTCACCATCACCGAAGAACAGATCGCCAGTTTTGTACCCCAGCGGGGGGATAAATACTTCGTCGGCAAGATTCTGGAGCGGTACGAAAACCGCGTACAGATAGCGGGAGCCGTTATGCGCCCCGGCGACTACGCGCTGGAACCCGGTCTGGAAACCGTAAAACAACTGATTAATCGGGCCGAAGGATTACGGAAAGACGCCTTCACCAACCGGGCCACCATTATCCGCGAGCGGGCCGACATGGATCGGGAAAATCTTTCTTTCGATCTCGGTAAGCTGATGCGGGGCGAAGTGGCCGACATTCCCCTGCTGCGCCAGGACAGCCTGACCGTACTATCCATCCAGGATCTGCGCGAAACCTATTACGTGACCATCGAAGGAGCCGTCAACCGCCCCGATACGATCGAATTTGTCAACAACATGAGCGTGGCCGACCTGATTGCGCGGGCCGGTGGCTTTCAGGAAGGCGCCAAGCCCAACCTGGTTGAGGTCGCCCGGCGTATCCGTCAGGACTCGGCTGGTATCCGCACCACCACGCTCGAGATGTACCGGTTTGCCCTCGACCGCAACCTGCAGATGAGCCCATTGGAAACAAATCCAGCCTCTCCCTCCGACAGTGCTGCCGGTTTTCGGCTCCAGCCGTTCGATATTGTGTATGTCCGTTCATCGCCGAACTACGAGGCCCAGCGGCAGGTGTTTGTGTTCGGTGAGGTGCTGCACCCTGGCAACTACGCCATTTTCAACCGCCAGGAACGCATTGCCGATGTAATTACCCGAGCGGGCGGGTTGAAGCCGGGTGCTTACATGGCCGGTGCCCGCTACAGCCGACAGGGCCAGGTAGTAGGCAGCGATCTGCGCCATATCCTCGACGATCCGGGCGCTGAAGAAAACCTATTGCTCAACGACGGCGATACGCTGTTTATCCCCCGTCAGTCTGAGGTGGTAGCCGTTGAAGGGGCTGTGCTGAACCCGTCGGTAGTGAGCTTCAAACTAGGTTATGATTTTGACGATTATGTAAGTGAGGCCGGTGGTTTCACCGATAACGCCCGTCAGCGAAAGGCTTATATTATCTATCCGAACGGACGAAAAGACAGAACCCGAACGTTTTTATTTTTCAAGTCGCGCCCGCGGGTAGAGCCTGGTTCTACGATCGTAGCCCCGTTCAAACCGATGGATACAAACAGGCTGTCGGGCGTAGAGCGGGCCAGCATTTTGTCTATTGTTGGTACATTGGTCATCACCGTTTTGAGTCGGTTTTTCTAGGGTAACGCAGCCATGACGACAAAAGAACCTATGACTCCAGGCGAACTTAGCGCTGACGAAATTGAAATCCGGCTGGGCGATATCATTCAATTTTTCAAAGATAGCCGTCGGACTTTACTAGTCTGGACGGCTGTCTTCCTGGTAATCGGAGCTGTGTATGCTTTTTCTCTGCCAAACGAATTTACATCGACCGTACGGGTGATGCCTGAGCTAAAAACGCCGGCTGGAGCTGGCGGTCTGGGTGATCTTAAGTCTCTGGCCGGATTAGCGGGTGTTAGTTTCGATAATCTAAGTGGAACATCAGAGGCAATACGGCCCGATTTATACCCAGATATTGTGCAAAGTGTTCCTTTTTCTCTGCATTTGCTCCAGCAGCCAGTTACATCAAGAAGTAATGCCAAAAGCCAATCCTTAGAACAATATCTGATACAGCAGGATAAAAGTTGGATAGGGAGTATATCAGGGGATGGGGGTACAGAAGAAACGTCTCTTCGGCCTAGTGGATCTGCTCTGCAATTGACCAAAAAGCAGGAAGAATTAAGCAAAAAGGTTAGTAAACGGGTAAGTGCAACAATAGATAAAAAGTCAGGCATTGTCACCATTACTAGTCAGATGCCTGACCCTGTGGTGGCTGCCACTACGGCAAACCAAACACTTAATTATCTCACTACCTATGTGACTAATTACAGGACAGGCAAGTCAAGGAAACAGGTTCAGTTCTTATCTCAACAAGTTAATAATGCCCGCCACCGTTACCAAGCTGCTGAATTTGCACTTTCCAGCTATCGTGATCGCAACCGGAGTTTGTTTTTGGAAACGGCTAAGATAGAAGAGCAGCGTCTACAGGCCGATTATCTGTTGGCACAAACGGTGTACAATGATCTGTCGAAACAACTGGAGCAGGCTCGAATAAAGGTACAGGAAGAATCTCCAGTTTTTCAAATTCTTGAACCTGCGCAGGTGCCCCTACTAAAAAGCGGTCCTAAACGAACACTGATCGTTTTAGCATTTGCGGCTATTGGAGGAATACTTGGCTTTCTATATGCGCTTTTTAGTAGTTGGCGAAGATATGCTTTGGCTACTAACGTGTCCAGGCAAACCACAACAAACCGCATATGAAAAGGGCCTTAATCTGTGGGGTTTCAGGGCAAGACGGCGCTTATCTGGCTAGATTGTTAGTGGAAAAAGGGTATGAAGTATATGGCGGGTCTCGGGATGCGCAAATGGCTACATTTCGGAACCTTACTCGTTTAGGGATTCATCAGGACATCAAAGTACTTTCCATTAGCGTTGTCGATTTTAGAAGTGTTTTACAGACACTTTTAAAAGTGAAGCCTGACGAAGTGTATAATCTGGCAGGACAGAGTTCGGTAGGCTTGTCATTTGAGCAACCTGTTGAAACTTTGGAAAGCATAAGTGTAGGCACCTTGAACCTACTTGAAGCTATTCGATTTAGCGGTTTACCAATCCGGTTCTACAATGCTGGTTCGAGCGAATGTTTTGGCGACACAGGTAAAGAAGCAGCTAACGAATTGACACCGTTTCGACCGCGTAGTCCATATGGTGTGGCTAAGGCGGCTGCTTTCTGGCAGGTTGCAAATTATCGTGAGGCCTATCAACTGCATGCAAGTACAGGAATCCTGTTCAATCATGAATCCCCCTTACGACCAGAACGCTTTGTCACACAGAAAATAGTGAAGGCTGCATGCCGGATCGCTAATGGTAGTACAGAAATATTGACTTTGGGTAATATTGATATTGCCCGCGATTGGGGGTGGGCACCTGACTATGTCGAAGCAATGTGGGCTATGCTGCAACAAGATCAAGCTGATGACTACGTTATTGCTACGGGGCAAACGAATAAGCTTCGCGCCTTTATCGATGTTGTATTTCAGGCAGTTGGTTTGAACTGGCAGAATCATGTGCGTGTAGATCCAGATTTATTTAGACTGACTGATATTGCTGAAGGGTATGCTAATGCTGATAAAGCTCAAAAAAAATTGAAGTGGGCTGCCCATCATACGATGAAAGAGGTAGGTAAGCTGATGGTTGATGGATACCTTGAACAGAATTAAGATTCGGACAAACTCTAAAAGCAAGTTCGAAACAAACAGATTCTAGATCACTAGAAACTATAAATCTCAAAAGTAATCACTAGTTCAATGATAAAATGTTGATTTAGGCAGAAAAATCAACAAGCTTATATGAGCGATGAAAGCACAGAAGATTTAAAGTCTCAATATTAGTGTTGAATCTTACGTAAGATGAGTTAAAAAAGTATGATCAATATAGTAGATAAGTTAAGTGGAACGCAAAAAAAGATTGGCGCAAATCTAATTGCACTAGGCTTTGTGCAGGTTACTAATTTTGTTATTCCAATAATAACTTTTCCATATTTAGTGCGTGTAGTAGGAATAGATAAATATGGTACTGTAAGTTACGCCTTGACAATTCTTGTTTATCTGATAACTGTAACTGATTACGGCTTCGGCATATCCGCGACAAGGGAAGTTGCACAGAACAAAAATAACTGTTTACACATAAGTGCTCTCTTCTTTAATGTCTTAGCGGCAAAGATATTTTTATTACTTATCGTTACTATAGGTTTAGCAGGTGGTATTATTATTTATCCAAGGTTTGGAGCGGAACCTATAATCTATTCTTCTGGATTCTTGTATATACTGGGTAATGTACTTCTACCGACGTGGTTTTTTCAGGGAGTGGAGCGAATGAAATATATAACATACTTAAATATAATATCTAAACTTCTAATATTGATTTTGTTATTTCTGTTTATAAAAGAAAGAGAGAGTTATAGATACGTTGTTTTTATATACGGTGTTGCAAATACCTTAACTGGGATACTTGGTACTTATTTAGCTATAAAGAAGGAAAAATTAGAGCTAAGAATCCCTACCATAGCAGCTGTAAAAAATCAATTAACAGAGGGCTGGGCTTTCTTTGCTTTAAGCTTATCGTCACTTATTTCTAATAGTTCTACTATAGTAATATTGGGATTTTATGTAAATGATTCAGAACTGGGGAAATATAGTATTGCAGAGAAGGTCACTTTTTTACTTTGGCAATTGTTAATCATAGTATCTCAGGCAATGTATCCGCATGTGTGTCAATTAGCTGGGGAGTCGCATGAGCGGTTAGTTGGATTTGTCAAAAAAATAGCTTTTTCTCTTAGCTTTACCATGCTATTTTTATGTATTGCGCTGTTTGGGGCATCTGAATATTTGGTTTATCTTATAACCGGTTCTTACCAAGCCGATATAGCTTTAGTATTAAAAATATTAAGTTTTAACGGATTCATTGTATCATTGAACATTCCTTTTTATCAAACACTACTTGCTTACAAATTACAAAAGCATACTGCAAATATATTTAATATAATGGTGTTTGTTAGCGTTTTCTTAACAGTAGTTCTGTGTTGGAAAGCAGGCATAATTGGTGCTGCAGTTGTTGTTGTTTTAACTCAAACTATTATTGTTTTATCTTTAATAGTTTTATTAGAATATAAATTCCCTCAATATTCATTATGGAGGACCATTTCTAAAGCTTGACATTTAAACACACAAATGACTATGAGCCTATACAAAATTAAGCAGGAAGAGTACTTTACACGAGTAAGGCATGATTTGGTAAGCTTAATGCCAAAAACAGGCAGTATAAAGGTATTGGAGATTGGATCTGGGGGCGGAGATACTTTAGTGTATCTGAAACATAGCAATCGTGCTAGTGAAGTTGTAGGCGTAGACGTATTCAAACTTGAAGGAACAAATCAAGACCATGAGCTAATAGATCAGTTTATAATAGCTGATATTGAAAATCAAGAACTTGATTTAGAAAAAGAATATTTTGATGCAATTATCTGCGGAGACGTTCTGGAACATCTCGTAGACCCATGGACAGTTCTATCAAAAGTAGAAAAGTTTTTAAAACCTGGAGGTCAGTTAATTGTGAGTGTGCCGAATATTCGCTTTTATAAAGTTTTGTATAAAATAATATTTAAAGGAGATTTTCAATATGACCCTTTAGGAGGGGTTTTAGATAAGACTCACCTGCGTTTTTTTTGCAAAAAAAACTTAGTGGATCTGGTCAGTCTACCGAATTTCAAATTCGAGCTTGTAACCTCAATACAGCGGTTCCCAGGTCATCCAATGAGTTGGAAAGTGAATTTGTTCAATAAATTGACTTTAATGATTTTCGATGACTTCTTCGCTTCACAGTTCATTGCAGTTTCTAAAAAAGAAGGATGAATAATCATAGTCAGATAAAGGTTGCAGGTGCGATTGTATTATACAATTCAGAAATTTCTGTTATAGATAATATAAAGTCTTACATCAACCAGGTTGATACTCTATTTGTTGTTGATAACTCAGAGACAATCAATGAAAGCCTGATTATGTCCTTGGAGACATTTTTCAATATTAAATATATTTTTAATGGACAGAATTTAGGTATTGCCAATGCACTCAACATAGCTGCGAATGCTGCTATAAACCATGGTTTTGATTATCTCCTCACTATGGACGATGATACCTTGGTTCCAGATAACATGGTAGCAAGAATGGTCACTTTTTTAAGTGAACGAGAATCGGACAAAATAGGTATACTGGCAGCGCAATCAACACCACATTTAGCAGGCGAATCACACCGATATGTTTATGTTACTATTACTTCGGGGAATTTATTGAATTTAAAGGCTTATAAACAGTGCGGTCCATTCTTGGAAAAACTCTTTATTGATTGGGTAGATCATGAATATTGTATGAGACTCGCAAGAAATGGATATAGTGTGATTGAATTGAACTATCTACTGCTCAATCATAGATTGGGAATACGAAAGCATGTGTCTATCCTCGGAAAGACAATTCACTGGACCTCACACAACCCAACTCGCGTCTATTATAGATTCCGTAATACGTCCTACGTGATGTGGAAATATGCATTTTATATACCCAGTAAGTACTATTTAATATTTATGTATGAGTTACTCAAAGACGTGAGCAAAAATATGTGGCTGGAAGATAAACGATTATACAGGAGTAAAATGATGTTGAAGGGGGTACTGGATTGTTGCAAAGGGAAAATGGGGCGATACGATGGCTAGTATAAGTCATAATAAGAGGGTATCAATTGCAATGACTACCTATAATGGTCAGAAATACATAGAGGAGCAGTTGCATTCCTTATGTGCACAGACATACCCTATTTATGAAGTTATCGTATGTGACGATATGTCAGAAGATAACACTATTGATGTAGTATTGGGTTTTAAAGATGCCTTGCCATTGAAAGTTATTAAAAATAAAGATAGACAAGGGGTAGTAAGAAACTTCAGACAGGCCATAGCGAACTGTACTGGTGATTTTATTGCCTGTTGTGATCAAGATGACATATGGCTACCGGATAAACTGGGTGATTCGATAGAACTCATACTTCCAATTACTGGAGGTAGACCTGCCTTGGTCTATACAGATCTGCAAGTAATAGATAGTAAACGGCAAATTATAGCAGAATCGTTTTGGACAATGAGGGAGATTGATCCATCCAAAACAACCTTTTATTCTCTTCTGTTCGGTAACACTGTAACTGGTTGCACAATGTTATTTAACCGTAAAATGTCAGATGAAGTGATGAAAATGCCTGATCAGGCTACGATGCATGATCACTGGATAGCCTGCATAGCTTATTCTATAGGTAAAGTTAGATTTCTAAAAAAACAGACTGTAAGTTACCGACAGCATGAAACCAATGTTACAGTTAACAAAGAAGTAAATTTTAAAAACCGGGCAGCTAATTTATGGAGCATGATAAATAATGGCTTTGGCGACTTCCTGTCATCTCAATTGAATCAGGCTAAATTGTTTGATCGCATTTACCAGGGCATTTTAAATGAAGACAATGCCGGGGATTTAAAAAGATTTATAAACTGCGAAAAGTTATCACCAATGTTTAGAAAGTTGATGTATCATTACATGCTACGCCAACAGAGAGATTAATATTCATATATAATTTTAGTAGTGTTAATTATCTAATGTTAATTTTTATTGTACATTTTGATGAATACCATCTTTATATTGATCTCCGGATCGTAGAACAGAGGATTTCCATTAATCTTAAAATACGAAATTTTGTTGGGTGTATTGTGGCTAAATAAATCACGATAGGTATTCAGATTGTTAACATACGAAGAAATAATTAAATTCTCGTTTGCTGTTTTTCTAACTAACCTATGCTCGCCATAGGGCCTTCCAAGACTATCAAACATAGTAATAGACAAAGGAGGTATTTTATAGAAAAAGTTTAAGATCTTTCCAGCTAATGTCTGGTGAGCATCGACACTACAAACTGTATACGTACCTTTATAGCTTACAACTGATAGCTTTGAATTTAATGTGTATTTTTTTACAGGTAATTCAATGTAATTTTGAATCAAAGGTCTTTCTTGAAGTTTTAATAATAAATAATTGTTATTGTGGTTTTCTACAGGTTGATATCTAGATAGGAGCATTAGATTTAGTTCTGGCTCATCATACAAAGGATATCTGTTATCAATAGACTTATATTGGTAGATTATATATTGGGGTGCATATTTTGATGAATACCATTTAGTGTTAAGTGTTGATAATCCTTCCGTATAAACAGTATAGGATTGAAATACAGGTCTAGGTTTCCAGTTCGCATTATAGGCGTAAAGAGTAGATATATCCCAAGGCATAATATCGACTCGTGATTTCTGGTCGAATATCTTCTTCGTTTGTTGACTAATCGGAAAGTTATTTTTTATAAAATCTTTATTTTGCTTTAGTACTTCATCTAATTTGTCTGTTCTCAATGGTAATAATATATGATTAGAATTAAAGGAAGAATAGGGTGTGACGACAATCAAACACAGAATTGCTATGCCTACCAGCTTGTTAGATACGCTTGATCTGTACTCTGTAGATATGTGTATATAGTAGACAAAAATAGTAACTAACAAAAGCTGTGAATAAAATAACACTAAGTGTCCGCCATCAAATCTAACAAAACCTTCTTTAAATGATAAAAATACAAGAGGTGCACATAGCAACAAATTTTTCCTAAGTGTATTGTTGCTAAAAGTTCTATAAGCAATCCATGCGTAGATTAATAAAATACTAATAGATGTAATTAAAAAAAATAAATCGATTAAGTTAGAGAAGAATGAAGTGTTATAATCCCAAAAGGGAGTAGCCATTGCTTCACTGTACCCACTTGCAATATCTAACCCCCTTATTATGTAACTGTAGATATCTGTAATACTCTGATCATTCACTAACCAGAGGCCAGTCAAAAATATCACATAACTTAAAATATAGATTGTAGAATATAGGAATTTTTTTCTGCTCGATATTACTGGAATTAATATAAACAAGCTAATTGCAATTGCAACATAACTAAATTTAACTAGCGAGGCAATAGCTAATAAAAAACAAGCAGAAATTACCTTTATGATAGTTAGTTTATTAATTTTATCAATTAAGCTCGATAATAAAATTAAAATACACATATTTATGTAATCTAGGAGCTCAAAATTGAATAATAGTAATATACTAATAGTGATGGTAATCTGCCTAGATGAGAATGCACTATGTTTATGGTTTAACAAAATGAATTTATATATAAAAGAAACTACAATGCTGTAGATGATTAGGGTGATAACAAAGTATCTGGATATATGATCTGGGGTAAGAATCACTGATGGCTTAACCAACCAATACATAGGTCCGTAGGTGAAAATAATATCTTTTCCCCATTTGTAATCTAAATTGCTAGACCAGTTTAAAGCTGTAATCCATGAAGGGTCTAGACCGCTTTTTAATTCATTTAGATGGAAAGGGGTTCTTACTATCGTCCATATTATACACAATGTCCATAACAGGTAATACGCATACGGAGGAATAGCTTTAGAATCATACCTTACGTAGTTATTTTTGATGAAAAATAAAGCGAATACACTCAATAATAGGATTATAGATCTACTGCTATCTATCAACTTTGTATAAAGTTGATAGTCTCCTGACCAGTTAATGATCTTTCTAAAATATGGAAAGCTAGATTTCACTTTGAATTCCTCTGTTGGCGCTAGATATAATGTTTTATCGAGATATTTTTTCTTATACCAATTTACTGTGATATATCTTAAAGGATACACGTATGTATTAGAACCTATCTTAATATTAAGTGTATCCGTGGTCAAACCGCAGCCTTTAGGAATGTCGATGGCAATACTGTTGTAGAATATCTTATCATTATCCGAGCTTATTGTTAATGTATTTGTCTTATTATCAATCTGCTTTGCTGCAAGCAAGCTGAACTTGCCATTTAATGAACAACGCCAGATGTTTATTTCGTCAATGCATATAGGATTTGTCGACTTTAAAATTACTGATATTTTCTCTACATTGTTTCTATCCTTTATTACAATTATTGTATCAATTGATAGCTTCAAAAGAAGAAACGAAATTGTGCATATCCATAATTTCCCTACAGACAACATTACTTTTAAATTTTGGTAATAATCTCTGCAATATAAACTGAAATTTTAGCACTGATCTATTTGGATGAAGATAAATTTGCATATAGATATAAATGGTTACTTTATGGGAGTACTAGATTGTTGGTATACGTAAACTAGCCTTACAATAGTATTCATATATATATGATATGATAATTTTGAGTGTTTGGTTTATATTTGTAGCTTAGATACTTAATATTATATGACTTAAATTTGCGATTAGGCGATGCATATGTTTAAGTAAACAGTATCGCCCACTGTCTTAAGAGCAATAATAGAGTTGCACCATGAAACTTCCCTTGGCAATCAGTATAGAAAATATTACCTCTATTAACAAAATAATTTTTTCTATTTTGTTAATAGAAATGTTTCTGGGTGGTTCAGGCCGTTTTACTGAAATTACCTCATTCTTTACACTTCGTATGGCTTTGTGGTTAACAGGACTATCCATAGTAAGCGCACATATAATCATTTGTAGAAAGGTCAGAAAAAATATTGTTATTGTTATTGCTGCTTATCTGTTGTCAATGTTGTTTTCCTCATTATTAGGTATTGTTAATGGCGTAAATAGTACTTTTTTATTTTTAGATATAAAGCAATTTTGTTTTTTCATCATCATTCTATACTTTTCCTTGAGTATAAATAGTGAGAGAGATATAGAAACGGTTGTTAGATTGTTAAAACGTAGCTCATTGATCTTAGCCTTGTTACATGTAACAATTGTTTTTTTTGTTGTTTTAGATATTTTTAATTTTGGTCAGGTATGGTATTTTTTTAATATCTATGCTACCGGACAGTCTGATATTGATAATCCTGTTTCTAATGAAGTATTTTTTAAAGGATCGTATGGGTTTATATATTATAAGGGCGACTTTTATTTATGCGTCGGTTTATTTTTCTGGATAGATTCAGGTATTAAAAATTGGAAAAATAGAATTTCAGTATTAGTTATTTCTTTTGCAATATTTCTTACAGGTACAAGAGGTTTTGTTCTAATGGTAGTGTTAACTTATTTAGTGAGTTGGTTTGTCAATATCAAAAATATAAAAATGTTACTTCGTAATAAATCTATTTTAGCGTTAATTACATTTGTTATTACATGTTTCTTGTTGGCGTTGTACATCTTTAATCTTGAATACAGTCAATATATAGGTGATAAAGAAGAAAGCGATGCTATTAGGTTTATCCAAATTAGCCAAGTAGTTGATGAGATAGATTTTATAAGCATTATTTTCGGTCATGGTTTTGGGTATGGTATACCTATTAGAAACTCACATATGGAAATTGCTTACTTAGAGATTTTACACAAGCAAGGTATAATTGGTTTAAGCCTCTGGTTATTATTATTGGTCTACATACACAGATTATATTTACTCACGAAGGGTGAAAAATTTTCTAGACCATTTTGGTTAGCTGTACTATTTACTTACCTTCTTTCAGCAACGAATCCTTATGTTAACCATCCTTTAGGTTTCACTTTGCTAAGTTTGTGTTTAGTTGTTTATAGTGTTTATTACAAGAATAGACAATTTGAAGGGAAAATTTAATCAACTCAAATAAATTTTGCGTATTATGGTTAGTGTTTGTATGGCGACTTTCAACGGAGAATTGTATATATTTGATCAACTCCAATCTATTTTAAAACAATTGTCACATGAAGATGAGGTGATAATCTCTGATGATTCATCAACTGATAGCACAGTTGCTATTATCAATTCTTTTAATGATGAGCGCATTAAATTATTTGAGAACCAGAAATTTAAAAGCGCAGTTCTTAATTTTCAATTTACACTCTATCAGGCTAAAGGAGATTACGTATTTTTAGCTGATCAAGACGATGTTTGGCTATCTGATCGTGTATCGACCATGCTTGAACATTTGCAACAGCATAAGCTAGTAGTATGTAACTGTAAATTTATAGACGAGAAAGGTTTTTCTCTTCATCCTAAATCCTTTTTCAATATTTACAATTCAGGTCCAGGAGTAATAAAAAATTTTGTGAAGAACACGTATATTGGAAACTGTATGGCATTTAACAGGGATATTTTAAACTTCGCATTGCCATTTCCAAAAGCCATAGACTTTTATCCTAATATAGACCACGGTATGTGGATTGGGATACTAGTTAATGTCTTTTATACTGCAGATTTTATACCTAGTATTCTAGTTTTGTATCGTAGGCATGATAAAAATGTAAGCCCAACTAATATTGAAGGAAAAAGCCCTTATTCTTTGAAAATCAAGGTATTATCTAGATTTTCGTTGGGATTTTATTTGCTACAACGAGCACTTAGTCACGCATTTAAAAAAATACATTAATTTTGATGATAAGTCATTTATATATTTCTATGACCTAAAGCAAGTTTATTATATTAATGGCATTGATGATTGCTACCAAAGTATTTGTACTAAGGCAAACCACTATTTGATGAAATGCATGAACTTACTAAAGGATCAGGTTTTGAACCAATCAGACTAACTGCTGCGACGAAATATCTTGGCTCACATATTTTGCGAATTGATTTTCTTTATGCCAAATAATAGTTATGAAAAAGTTAAAACTTTTGTTTTATGCAGCAAATTTCACTCCCGAATTGACAGGTAGTGGTAAATATAATGGGGAGTTAGTTGACTGGTTGGCCCAAAGAGGCCATAGTATTGACGTAATTACGACTCATCCGCATTATCCAAAATGGAAAATTGATCCTGCTTATCGTGGAAAACTTTGGACTGTCGATAAGTTAAATAATGTGACTATATACAGATGCCCTTTGTATGTACCTATGAATCCTTCTGGTTTTAAGCGTATTTTACATGAAATCTCTTTTGCTGTTAGTTCATTTCCTGTGTGGTTAAAAGTTTTTTTTTCTAATTATGATGCAGTAGTATGTGTTTCACCTCCAATGTTTATAGGCTTGTTGCCTTACTTATATGGCAAATTAAAACATATCCCTTATCTATTTCATATTCAGGACTTGCAGGTTGATGCAGCTCGAACACTTGGTTTAATTAAAAATGAGAGACTATTATATTTACTTGGTAATATAGAAAAATTCTTACTTAAGAAAGCTACGGTAGTTTCCAGTATAGGCTTAGGAATGAGGCATATGATTCTTAGTAAGGGGGTACAATCTAATAAGTTCTTTATGCTACCCAACTGGGTGGATACTAAATTTATTCGGCCTTTAAATAAACATGAGTCATTCCGTTCCTTGTATGGGTTTCAGCCCTCTGATCTTGTAATAATGTACGCTGGTAACTTAGGCGCTAAACAAGGTTTAGAAATTCTACTCGATGTTGCAGAGATACTTATTTCAAACAAGTCAATTAAATTTCTGATTAATGGGGAAGGTGCAATTAAACAAATGCTTTTAGTTGATTCACATAAACGAAAACTATCAAATGTTTTCTTTGGCCCTGGTGTCCCTTATGAGGATCTTCCTCGGCTAATGTCTACTGCAGATATACATGTTGTTATTCAAAAGAGAGGTATGACTAATATTGTTATGCCTTCTAAACTAACAACTATACTAGCCTCTGGAGGAGTTACTATTGTTACTGCTGAGGAATCATCTCTTTTGGCTCAACAACTAATTTCTGATAATGTCGCCCTAATTGTCCAGCCTGAGAGTGCTGTATTATTAGCGCAAGCCATACTAGACTTAGCTATTTCAGATAATTTAGTTAAATTAAAGGAAAATGCACGGCGTTATGCTGTCTTGATGTTAAACAAGGACACTTTATTATTGCCTTATGAAAAAAAAATAATGTCTGTTAGTAAGCGTAAATAAAGGGTTTGGCATGAATTTTGTGATCGCTAATACCTCTTCAGTTTTGGTTAATATTAGTTGTAAGATTCTTCACAAATAACTGCCTTGTAAGTGCCAACCGCAAAACTGTACGTTGACTTGTTTTTTAAAGTTAAACTTGTAACGATGTTGCACAGGTAATATAAATTGAGCAAATTTAACGGATAATACAAAACATTCTTCAAATATGAGAAAAATTTACTTACAAGCTGTTCTGATGTCAGCATTGCTGTTTGGGTATAAAGGCCTGTATGCACAAGGAAATTTAGTTGTCACAGCACCTGCATCGTCTACACCTGGATCAGAAAATACCTTGATCGGTGTGGGAGTTGGTAGTCTCAATATGACAGGAGCCAGTAATACTTTAATTGGGAGTGGTGCTGGAATCAGTAATATGGCAGGTACTAAGAACGTGTTTACTGGTGCATTATCTGGTAGAGCGAACTCTTCTGGACAGAACAACTCATTTTTTGGGTATGGAAGCGGATTTGGTAATATCACGGGGAATCAGAATACATTTTTAGGCACTGAGGCAGGTTATTCAAACGCCTTGGGTTACAACAATGTCTTCGTCGGACATAGGTCTGGATACTTTAATAATGGAGCAAACAATGCTTTTTTAGGCACTGGAGCAGGATATTCCAACTCTTCCGGAAATGATAATACATTTATCGGATCTGATGCAGGTGGAAGTAACAGTAGTGGCTATAGTAATACATATATTGGATCTCTTTCTGGTGCATCAAGTACAACTGCGGTTCAAAACACATTTATAGGCGCTAATTCTGGAACAAGTAATGCTGGTCAAGCTAATACATTTGTCGGTTATGGAGCAGGGCAAAGTAATCAGTCTGGCAGCAATAATGTGTTCATTGGTTTTAATACGGGGCAAAGTAATACCATTGGAGGCAGTAATTTATTCATGGGCCAGTTAGCTGGATCTGGAAACACGAGTGGTAGTTTTAACCTGTTCATCGGTAATGCCTCTAGTTTAAATAACAAGGGGGGTAGTGGTAACACTACTATTGGAGACGGGTCTGGTTATGGGAATGTTTCTGGTAATAGAAATGTGTACCTTGGCCAGTATGCTGGTTTTTTTGGCGTGTCATCGGGTTCGGACAATGTGTTTGTTGGGTACCAATCTGGGGTGAGTTCAAACTCTGTAAACGTAACTAATGCAATTGCTATTGGATCTAACGCTATTGTTAGCCAAAGCAACAGTATGGTTTTAGGAAATGCAGTCAACGTTGGCATCGGCACCTCAGCGCCTGCCAATAAACTGGAGGTGGTTAGTGCCAGTACAAACACGTCGGGCCTGCGGTTGACCAACCTGAAATCGAGCAGCCCGGCTACGGCCTTGAACACTACCAAGTTTCTGACTGTAGACGCCAACGGTGATGTGGTACTAGGTAGCACAAATGGTTCGGCCCGGATGGCCGCAGAAGAAACGGCCTGGGTAGCTGACGGCGATAACCTGGTGAATACGAACACCGGTGGGGTCGTGATCGGGCCGGGCGTGTCTAAAACGCCAGCGGGCTACCGGCTCTATGTAGCCGACGGCGTGCTCACCGAAAAAGTAAAAGTAGCGGTTAAAAGCACCAACGACTGGTCTGACCGGGTGTTCGATGCCAGCTACCGGCTCCGTAGCCTTAACGAAGTAGATACATACATACAGCAGAACAAACATCTGCCGGGCGTTCCGTCTGCCGAGGAGGTTGTTAAAGAAGGCGTCGATGTAGGGCAGATGCAGGCCAAACTGCTGGAGAAAGTTGAAGAACTAACCCTCTACGTCATCGAATTGAAAAAGCAGAATGACGCTTTGACGAAGAAAAGCCGTCAGCTGGAGCAGCGTATCAGTCGTATACATGGTAAAACCCGGAAATAAGATGCGCACGCTACTCACTCTGTTGATCTGTTGCTCGCCGGTATGGTGTCTGGCCCAGGCGCCAACCCAGCATCTCCGTATTCAGATCAGTTACGACCGCGGCAGTCAGCATCTGGAACAGGCTGTTGAAACGATCGAAGCCGTTAATGTGGTTAACGCGGCATCTACCGTCGACTATCAGGCGGGCCGGTCGGTGACGCTACTGCCTGGTTTCGAAGCCAGACAAGGGAGCACCTTTACGGCCTTTATCAAACCCGTAACCCTGTCGGCCGGCCGATCGGAGTTTCCGCTTAAGCTCAATGCATTTCCCAATCCGTTCGATCAGGTAACGACCATCGACTACTACCTGCCTGCCGACGGAAAAGTCAACCTGTGGGTAACGGATGCGCAGGGGAAAGTGGTCGGGAAACTGCTGCAGGACGAAACCCAGGCAGCGGGCCAGCATCGCGTGGAGTGGAAACCTGCTTCCCTGTCGTCGGGCGTGTATATGCCTATTGTAGAAGCAAACCAACAGCGGGCGGTGAGCCGGATTATTAAGAAGTAACTCTATAATACATAGGTCATAAAGGCGAAGAGACCCACGTACGGTACGTGGGTCTCTTCGCCTTTATGACCTATATTTGTCCGCGGCCTCAGGCTCAATTCCTGATCAGGCTGGCAATAAAGGCCCTGCTCAATCATTATTATTGTATGTTCTTTCTGGAATCAGACTTCCTCTCTAATGCGTATTTTCCCCTCTAGGTGTCTTCTGTACGCATGGATCAGCACGGCTGCTGTTTGTTCTACCCTACAAGCCCAGCCACTTCGGCAGCCTACCCAATACTCCATTGAAGCAGGCACGTATCTGTCCTCGTCGACTGCCACTCCTTTCTGGTTGCGTGCCAACCAATTCGGTATCGTCCCGAATCAGTCGCCGGTATTTACGGTCAGGGCCGGTATATACAGCGAATACGATAGCACCGAATACCGCTCCTCTCCGAAAAAATATGTTTTTGGGTACGGCCTCAGTGTGGTAGCCAATGCGGCTCAGAACAAATTACCGTACGAGCGAACGGTGCTGCTGCCCGAAGCCTACCTGAAAGTACGCAAAGGTATTTTTGAAGCCTACGTGGGTCGTCGTCGCGAACGGTTTGGGCTGGCCGATTCGACCCTGTCTACGGGTTCTTATGCCTGGTCGGGCAATGCGATGCCGGTTCCCAAGATTCAGATCGCTATCCCGGTGTTTACGCCGATTGGCTTTACAAAAGGCTGGGTGGCTATTCAGGGTACTTATGCGCATGGTTACCTGGCCGCATCGGGCTACATCCGCAACACCATGCTCCACCAGAAGTCGTTATACCTCCGGCTGGGCCGAACCAATGAGGTATTTCGGTTTTATGGCGGCTTCAACCACCAGGTAGTCTGGGGCGGGCAGGCGGCTGATCCGACCGGCATACCCGGCACCATACCCGCCGGGGGCAAACTGCCGTCGGGGCCAATCGACTATTTTTACGTAGTGACCGGCATCAATAAAGGGCGGACCGATACGACTAAATATACGTTTTTCGACCAAACCAACCGGGTCGGAAATCATGTTGGCTCGATCGACATAGCGGCTGAGATCGATCTGGTTCGCCATACATTATTTATGTATCGGCAGAGCCTGATTGAAGACGGCTCCATATACTCGCTCATCAATGTAGCCGATGGGCTGAACGGAATACGCATCCGACGGAACGACCCACATGCCCTGGTTCGGGATATCCTGTTCGAAGTATTGAACACAACCAGCCAGGGTGGACCGGAATTTGTGCTCGAAGATCCCAAACGTCGGGGTAAGGACGATTACTTCAACCACCAGCAGTTTCGCGACGGGTGGGCCTACCGACAGCACACGATCGGAACACCGTTTATTCCGCCGGCACTGGGTCCGAACGGGGAATATCCGTACGGTACCTTTACAGTCAACAACCGGGTGACGGTTCTGCACCTGGGACTGGCGGGTGAACTTCCTGTTCGGGGATCGGCCCTGCAGTCGCCTATCTCGTATCAGCTCAAAGCCTCGTTTAGCCGAAATCTGGGAACGTATGATGAGCCATATAACCCCGCCCGTAACCAGTTCTCCGGCTACCTGGGTATGGTTGTACCGCTGGCCATAGCGGGCGGACTGGACATAACGGGTAGTGTGGCGGTAGATGCAGGCACTTTATACAAGAACGGAGTGGGTACATTTTTGAGTCTTCGTAAGGTTTTGGCGTCGACGCCCTGACGCGTTGGGAGCTCAGCGCCCTTTAATAAATGTCATATACTCACCCCCTGTTTTCTTCGTAATTTGCGGACTCGCCACACGAACCGTAGGATAATTTAGCAGGTGTTGGTCAACCGAATGCCTTATTTTAGCGTAGGTAGTCCATATGATGAGTCAATAGAGTCCATCTGGATTTGCAAAAAGGTATGAGGCATCGTTATTCAATATTGTTCTTTCCACTGCACGTAATTGCTGATTTTCTCAGCCTGAACGCGGCTTTTGTAGGGGCATACTGGATAAAATTTAGGGCCATCGAGCCTGTTTCAGAACCGCCCTATGCGCTGCTGTGGGTGTTGTTTAATCTGGTGTGGCTGGTTGAGGTGTTGCTGTTCAAACCCTATACGTTTCCTCGTCAGCTTTTTAAAGCGGACCATTTAATAAAGAAATTGCTCTTCCTGATGGCGCTGCATATAGCGGTCATCTCTATATGCTGGGTAGCTATAAAAGGCTATTATTACTCCAGAGAGCATTTATTGATAACGTACGTGCTGTTTACCAGTATGGCTGCCGCTTTTCGGATTGGCGGGCTGGTCTTTTTGAAAGAGTATCGGGCGCGTGGATATAACAACCGACGGTATATCGTGGTCGGCTATGGCAAGCTGGCCAGTACGATTCAAAGTTTCTACGAACTGCATCCCGAAATGGGATTCCGGTTTCAGGGATACTTTGATCATGCCACCGACGAGAACAAGTCTATGCTGACCGGCGGTTATAACGACTTAGCCCGTTATATCAAAGAACAGAATATAGACTGTGTATACTGCTGTATGCCCTACATTGATAATAATAAGTTGAAAGAGATTGTGGATCAGGCCGAAGACGAAAACTACCAGGTAAAGCTGCTGGTAGACTTTCGCGGATTTTTGACGCGGGGCGCTTCGGTTGAGTACCATGATTTCCTGCCGGTTCTGAACCTGTCGTCGCAAATGCTGGCCGACTTCAGGGTCAACATGCTGAAGCGGGGGTTCGATATCGCCTTTTCGCTGGGAGCGCTTTTAATTGGCATGCCGATATTTCTGGTGCTGGCATTGATTACGAAGTTGACATCGGAAGGCCCTATCTTTTACGCACAAGAGCGAATCGGACGGGGTGGCAAGCCGTTCAAAATCATCAAGTTCCGTAGTATGTACGTGAACGCTGAGAAAGCGGGCCCATCGTTGTCGGGTGGCCTGGCCGATAGCCGGATCACGCCCTGGGGGCGGTTCATGCGCCAGACCCGTCTGGATGAAATACCTCAGTTCGTTAACGTGCTCAAAGGCGACATGTCTGTCGTTGGCCCACGGCCCGAGCGGCAGTTCTTCATCGATCAGATCGTTGAGGTTGCACCTGAATACCGGTCGCTGCTGAAGGTGAAGCCCGGTATCACATCGATCGGTCAAATTAAGTTTGGCTATGCCGCCACGATCGATGAGATGGTTCAGCGCCTGCGGTACGACTTGCTGTATCCCGAGCGTCGGTCGTTCTTTTTTGATATGTGGATCATTGCGCAGACCCTGCGTGTCATGGCCCAGGGACGTGGCAAATAAATAGCCAGCCTGTAATGCAACAAAACGGTTTTGACCAACGCAGAGCCGTTTTTTATCTATGAGGATAACCCGTATTTTATTGCTGGGGCTTTGGCTCGTTACGAGTCATGGCCTGCAGGCTCAACGTCAACGAACGAATGCCTATCATCTGGAAGCGGGCGGACTGGTAGCTTCTGATCAGACGCCCTTCTGGCTCCGGGCTAATCAGTACGGTACAGTACCTCTGAATGGCTCGATCGCCCGCTTTAGTGCCGGCCTGAAATCAGACTACAGAGCTGCCGACAGCACTGGCTACCGGCCTAAAATCGACTGGGGTTATGGCCTTGATGTCGTTGCCAATGCCGGAGCAACCAATCAGGTTTTAGTACCGGAGGCTTATATAAAAGGCAGACTGGGGGCTTTTGAACTCTATGCGGGTCGTCGGCGCGAACTGGTTGGTCTGGTCGATACCCTGCTGACAACCGGTGCCTATGCCTGGTCGGGTAACGCCCTGCCCATTCCGAAAATTCAGATCGGCGTTCCTACCTTCACCAGTATTCCATTTACCAGGGGAATTATCTCCTTTCTGGGCGCCTACTCGCACGGATGGTTCGAGAACACGGGGCGTCAGATCACAGGCTCTTTTCTGCATCAAAAGTATCTGTACGGCCGGTTAGGAAAAACCACCTGGCCGTTTCGACTCTATGCGGGCTTCAACCACCAGGTAATCTGGGCAGGTCAGGCTGCTCCGGGTGTACTTAGTCCCAACGTGGCCGTTAATGGTCAGCTGCCTTCTACGCTTCGCTATTATCCGGCGGTAGTTCTTGGTTCGCGGGGTAACTTCCAGAATGATAACGTAGTTACTTCGTTTGAAGAAAATCGGATCGGCAACCACCTGGGGTCTGTCGATCTGGCGGCTGATGCTGACATTGGTAGCTGGAATGTGTACGTGTATCGCCAGTTTCTGTACGATGATGGATCACTGTTCTACGGTACAAACATCGCCGATGGCCTGAACGGATTGAGGCTGAAAAACAGGAATACCCCGGCTGAAGGGGCTTTCTCTCTCCGTCAGATTACGTTCGAGTACCTGTTTACGGGTAGTCAGGGCGGAGATGAATTCGTGATCGATGATGACCGTCGGCGGGGGCGGGACAATTACTTCAATCACAGTCAGTTTGTCGATGGATGGGTCTACTTCAGCCGGGCCATCGGAACCCCGTTTTTAACCCCATCCAATGAAGTTCGGCCTTCGCTGAATTCGGGTGGGCCAATCGGGAATAACCGGGTTAGTGCGTACCACCTCGGGGTTAGCGCCCTGCTGTTCGGTACGGTCGATGTAACGACCCGGCTTTCGTACAGCATCAATGCCGGTACCTACCCATCGCCTTACCTGACTCTTCCTACGCAGTTTTCGGGATTGCTGACGGCATCTGTGCCCCTAAATATACTGGGCGGAACGACCCTGAACGGCTCGTTGGCGCTCGACTCGGGTGGCTTGCTGCCCAACAGCGTAGGAGCCTACCTTGGATTGCGGAAGTCGGGCCTGTTCAGCCGGCCGGCCAATTCTCAGGCTGCTAGAAGTTCTTACTAGCGAAACCTGACTGGCAAATATCATTTTTTGTCTACCTGACAAAGGGCTGGGCCGCCGGAACGGGGATCTTGGTAGAAGATGGGTTTGCTGGCTATCCGGGGTCATGCCTGCTGCGCGAGTCATCGTAGGTCATGAATGGTTGAGTAGTACAATAAGCTTCACCTAAGTGCAGAGGGCCATCCTAGGCCGATGAAGCCAGTAACCTATGGAGCTGTAAGTAAGTTTTTGCCTATTATTTGTGGCAGACCGGCAAAGTGTAGTAATTCGCTTTGGTAAGAATCCCTATTTTTGCTCAAGTTAGTCTGTGTAATTAGCCTATAATAGTGCGTGAGGATGGTGCGGATGAGTCGTATCGGGTATAGTATCTTGTTTCTTGTCACTGTCGGGTTCTCCTGCGGTCAGAATTCTCAGAAGGAATTGAATAAGTCGGCGCGCGCGCTGCGCTCCTGTGCTGATGAACAGGTTGTTTCAGCCGACGAACAACAGGCTATTCGACGGCAAATCAATGCTGAGCAGAAGTCGCAGCAGATCGAAGCCATTTTCCGGCAGAAGGTTCGGGAGGGTCTTAACGGCAATGTGCTGGTGGCGCAGAAAGGCATCGTTCTGTACCGGAACTGTTTCGGTCTGGGCCATTTTGAGCGAAATCAGCGGGATACGCTGGTCGATGACTCTAAATTCCAGCTGGCTTCGCTGTCGAAAACTTTTACGGCGGTCGGTACCCTGAAGCTCATCGAAGCCGGTAAGCTCTCGCTCGAAGACACCATTCAGAAGTTCTATCCCGACTTTCCGTACCACGGGATTACGATACGGGAGTTGCTGAGCCACCGGAGCGGACTGCCCAACTACGCCTACGCTTTCGACGACAGTATGAAGGTGAACTTCTACAAGAGAGAAAAGCCATATCCGACCAACGCGACCATTATGCATTGGTTTGCTACGGTGAAGCCAACCCCTAAAGCCTACAATATTCCGGGCCGCGGCTTCAGCTACAGCAATACGAATTACATGGTATTGGCGTCAATCATTGAGAAAGCGACCGGGCAGAGTTACGAAGCGTTTATCAAGAAAAACATTTTCGATCCGCTGGGCATGCACCAGACCTTCGTGGCTACCACCAGGAACGACTCTATCAATCACCATCGAACGGCAGGCTACCAGTGGAATCGCCGGATTCCCAAAGATTATTACGACGATGTGGTAGGGGACAAGGGCATCTACTCGACCACGGGCGATCTCTTCCGATGGTACCGGGCGCTGAACGGCGATTGTCTGCTCCAGAAAAAGACCCTGGCCGAAGCCTTCATTCCGCGGAGTTTTGAACGGAAAGGGGCCAAAAATTACGGGTACGGTTTCCGGATGATGCTCGACGGTCTGAACAAACCTGAATACATCTACCATTCCGGCTGGTGGAAGGGCTATAACACCATGTTCTGGTTCAGTCCCAAAGATGAGTACGTCATCATTATTCTGGGTAATCGCTATAACAAGACGGTTTACCGCGTAAAGGAGCTGATCGAGGTGCTGAACAGCGGCTCGAAAGAAGCGACCCCAACCACTGACAGTGAGGTAGAAATATGAGTAGAGCGGCCCGAGCTGTTCGCTTTGGAACTGTGTAGGTGCCTGTTGGTTTATCGGCCTACCTCTGTTTACATGCGCGCTTTTCTTCTTACTGTAGTCATGACCACCGTACTGGGCTCCGTAGCTCAATCACAGGAAGTACTGAAACTATGGCCTGACGGGGCTATTCCGAATGCACTCCCCAACGTATCGATTACCGAAAAAGCCGAAACCACGGACGGCATTCTACGGATCAGCAACGTGTCGGTTCCGACGCTAACGGCCTACCTGCCGCCGAAAGGAAAAGCAACGGGAGCGGCCGTCATGGTTTGTCCCGGTGGCGGTTACAGCATTCTGGCTGCTGGTCATGAAGGCGAAGATATAGCTCGCTGGTTCAACCAGATGGGAATCACGGCGTTCGTGTTAAAATACCGGCTGCCCGACCCGAAAATCATGACCAACCAGCACGAGGTACCGCTGATGGATGCGTTGCAGGGGTTGACGCTGATTCGGCAACAGGCAAGCCGGTACGGGATCGATCCGGCCAAAATAGGGATTATGGGTTTCTCGGCCGGCGGTCATCTGGCCTCTACCGTATCGACCCACTATCAGCGCCCGCCCGCGTCAGCCCGACCGGACGCGGCCCGACCAGACGTGGCCCGACCGGACGCGGCCCGACCCAATTTTGCGATTTTGTTATATCCCGTCATTACGTTCGGTGAGAAAGCCCACACAGGGTCGCGCGATAAGCTGCTGGGTACTCTCAATAAGTCGCCCGAACTGATTGCTGATTTCTCGAATGAGCTACAGGTATCGGCGCAGACGCCCCCCACCTTTCTGGTACACTCCGAAGACGACAAGGGTGTGCCTGTGGAGAATAGCATCCTGTATTATCTGGCCTGCCTGAAACACAACGTACCGGCCGAAATGCACCTGTATCCGAAAGGGGGGCATGGATACGGTTTGCGTACGCAAAAGTTTGGGTCGCTCAACAGCTGGCCCAGCGCCTGTCAGGCCTGGCTCACCGCCATGGGCCTGGCCAACTAATATCTTTTGTACCTAAAGCAGGCAGCCACCAGCGTGAGTCCTGTCAACGGGTGGTACTTCTCCTGATGTCATCCGCCACCAAGCCCCGGAGGGGCAATATGTTCATAGATGCCGCTACCTGTTTCCCTGTACCCAGCCCCAGCGGGGCGGTATCTTCGGGATCGATGACCATCCAGACAAGCTGATCGATACGGTCAGACCCGTAAGAACAATTTTTGGCGGTACAGCACGTACAAAAAGCCCCATTTCACGGCCAGAAACGCCAGTACCCCACCCAACGCCCGAACCGGCTCGCTGAAGAAGGCCAGCAGCCCGCCAAACAGGTAATGAGCCGCGTGCTCGAAATCAATCACTTCGCCAGCCAGGTAAATCAGGATCGAGTTGGTGCCGATGACAACGAAGAAAAAGGCCCACCGACGGCTGTCCTGTATGTCGATGATCCAGTAAAAAAGGGCCAGCATCAGAAAACTCCAGCCGCCCGCCACCAGCACAAATGAGCTGGTCCACAGGTTTTTATTGACCGGAAATACGAGATTCCAGAGCCAGCCCAGCGCCAGACAAACCACCCCGGCCAGCACGAGCCACTGAAGCTTGAAACGGTCGCTCACATCGCGTCGGTGGAGGAGAGTACCGGCAAATATGCCCAGCATAGCGGTTCCGATGGCGGGAAGGGTAGACAGGAGCCCTTCAGGATCGTGAATACCTTTATGAAGCCGGCCGGGCACCAGCAGCCGATCCACGTAGCCGACCCAGCTGCCTTCCATCGTCAGACTACCCGCTGCTCCGGCTCCCGGTACGGGGATCAGCACCAGCCACGCCCAGTAACCGAGCAGGATACCGGCAAACAGCGCGTATCGGCTACGCTCATTACGAACGTAGAGGTAGATCAGCTGGGCAAACATGCCCGCCAGCCCGATGCGGCCCAGCACGCTCGGAAAACGGAGTTCGGCAAACGGCTTCACGAACAGACCATTGTTGTAGATAACCCCCAGCAGGACCAGAATAAGCCCCCGCTGAATTACTTTGCGCGCCAGCGCAGCCCGGTTATGACCACGCGCCAGCCGGCTCCCGAGCGAGTAGGGCGTTGATACACCTGCCAGAAACAGAAAGAGCGGAAAAATATTGTCGTAGGGGCGGTATCCGTTCCAGGCAACGTGGGTGAACTGGTCGGCCATTAGTACGGCCCAGGCCCAGCCCGTTGTTCGGGCCAGGACGTGAAAAATTTCTTCACCACCCATAATCCAGAACATGTCGAAGCCACGCAGGGCGTCGAGGGAGAGCAGCCGCCGGATCGGGGCGGGTTGAGCCAGGGCTGGCTCCTGGGCCGAAGAAGGAGCAGTTTGCATAGGGAGGAGCGTAACGGCAGAACGGCTGCTTATTTATCGGTTAGAAGTAATGGCGTAGTACCCCGCCCGCCCATGATGATGATTTTGGCGTTAGGCGAAGCCGCCAGTTCACGTTGGGCTTTGATTTGCTCGTACTGGAGTTGCCGGTCGCTGAGCCCCGTTGAGAGGATGCGTTGATAGTCGGCAATGCCCTGTGCTTCGACCCGTTTCCGTTCAGCTTCCTGCCGCTCCTTAGCCAGCACGAACTGCATCTTCTGGGAGTCCTGTTCGGCGTTGATTTTTGATTCGATGGTTTTCTTTACCGATGCGGGCAGATCGATGTTGCGGATCAGCAGTTGCTCGAGCAACAGGCCTCGCTTCCGGAAATCGGCCTCTATGGTTTTGTAGATGCGGTTCTGAAACTCATCGCGCCGGGTAGAGTAGAGGGCCACAGCGTCGTAGTATACGGCGTTGTCGCGGATGCGGGTCCGGGTAATGGGGCGAACCACCTTGTCGGTATAATCCGTACCAATCAGCGCATGAATTTTCGGAGCTTCGTTAGCAACAACCCGGTACAGCACCGTCAGGTCGATGACGACTTCCAGCCCGTCGGCCGTCAGTACCCGAATGGCATCATCGCCCTGGCGCTCCCCTTCGTCGTGGGTGGCCGACATGGTGTAATTCTGCGTCTTGATGTCGTATTCGGTGACCCGGGCCAGGGGGTTAACAAAATTGAGGCCAGACTGAAGAGCGCGGTCGTCGACATTGCCGAACAGGGTGATAACGCCTACCTGACCCGCGTTGATCTGCCGGATGCTGGATGTAAGGAAGCCCAGTACGATCAGGATGCCGCCGATCAGTTTGAGGGGGCGCGCATACCGCGAAAAAGTAAGAGCCGGTGTATTAACGGCAAAGCCGGCAATCAGGATCACGAGGCCAAGGATAGGGAGAAACATGGGGCATATCAGTTAACAGTGGGGTATGTGGGTATGCGTAAAAAAAGAGCCCCGTTTCAGGCCGGTCTCTTGGTACAAGTTATCCCTAAGGTACGAAAAAAGGCATCCGGTAAACGACCAGATGCCTTTCTTGACCACACTATTAACCCTTCAGCGTGTTAGCGTGAAGTCTTGGTGCTTTTTTTAGCGCTTTTCTGAGCTGGGGCTGCTGCCGGAGCGGCTGCGGTAGCCGCTTCTTTCTGCGAAACAACCTCGCCTTTCAGATACAGAACCGTTTGTCCTGACTCTGCATTGCTCGTTACCGTTACCGTTTTGGTGAACTGACCAGCGGCAGCGGCATTGTACGTAGCCGAAATCGTGCCGGTTTTGCCGGGCATCACCGGCTCGCGCGAGAAGCTGGGCTTGGTGCAACCGCAGGAAGCCTGCGCGTCGTTGATGATGATTGGATCGGTGCCTGTATTTTTGAACTCAAACACATGCGTAGCGGGTTTGCCCTGCTCGATCTTGCCGAAGTCATGCGTTTCTTTCGCAAACTTCATGACTCCTTTTTGGGCGTAACTAACTGCGACCAGCACAAATAAAGCTACGAAAAGTGAAAAAATCTTTTTCATTGGACTAAACGGAATTATGGTTTGGTTGTTAAGATACTTTGCCGATTAAATGTTGTCAGAGCAAACAGTTTGCCAAATTCTTGTTGGTCGCTGTCGGGTCAACAAAGAAACAGAGAAAATCGTTTTTTTGAAAGCTGCTAACTTTTATCTTACTTTTACTTTTACATGGTTGTAGAACGTTACCACCCTGTAGCACTTCATCAAGAAATTAATTTCCGGACTTTTTCAACCCGTAGCTCTGCTGTGATAGCAAACGAACAACTCCGCTCGGCTGATATTCTAAGTCGTGAAAAAATCCTATCTGACTATCGACTGGCCTGCGAAAGCCGACAGGTTAGCCTGTTAGGTCGGCGCGATGTTATGGGCGGGCGGGCCAAATTCGGTATCTTCGGTGACGGGAAAGAACTGGCCCAGCTGGCAGCGGCCCGCTCGTTTAGCCGGGGTGATTTCCGGTCGGGGTACTACCGCGATCAGACCTTTGTAGCCGCGTTGGGCGAGCTTCGCTGGACGGAGTTTTTTGCCCAGCTTTATGCCCATACCGACGTTGCCCACGATCCGAACACGGCCGGGCGTTCCATGAATGGCCACTATGCCACGCGCTGGCTCGATGAGCAGGGCCTCTGGCGCAGTCAGACAGATCAGTATAATTCCGTATGCGATATTGCACCGACAGCCGGGCAGATTCCCCGTTCGCTGGGGCTGGCGTACGCATCGCGGCTGTTCCGGCAAAATCCGGCGCTGCACGACATGCCGGCCTTCTCGCACCATGGCAACGAAATCGTATATGCCAATATCGGCGATGCATCCACCTCGCAGGGTATGTTCTGGGAGACGATGAATGCCGCCGGGGTGCTGCAGGTACCGCTGCTCATATCGGTCTGGGACGATGGATATGGCATTTCGGTGCCCGTCGAATATCAGACCACTAAAGGAAGTATTTCGAAGGCGATGGCCGGTTTTCAGCGGGATCATGCCGACGAGAAAGGCTTTGAGATCTTTACCGTTAAAGGCTGGGATTATGTGGCGCTGCTGGAAACCTACCAGCAGGCCGCCCGCATCTGCCGGGAGCAGCATGTACCGGTTCTGGTCCACGTGCAGGAGCTGACCCAGCCGCAGGGCCACTCGACCTCAGGTTCGCACGAGCGGTACAAGTCGAAAGAGCGGCTGAACTGGGAAGCTGAGCACGATTGTAATCTGACGTTCCGCCAGTGGATTCTGGAAAACGGCTACGCTACCCACGACGAACTCGATGCCATCGAGGCCCAGGCCAAAGACGTGGCCAAAAAAGCCCGGATCGACGCCTGGAACGCCTACCAGCAGTCGATGAAGGCCGACCACGACGAAGCCCTCGATCTGCTGCAGCGATCGGCCCGTAATCATCCGAAAGCGGCCGAGCTGATGGCCATCCGCGAGGAGCTGCGCAAGACCAACACCCTGCTCCGGCGCGATTCGGTAGCGGCTGTTCGTAAGGCGCTCCGGCTGCTGCGCACCGATACCGGCACGGCCCGGCAGGGCTTGCGGACCTGGCTCGACCGTACCAATGCCGAAAACGCCGAACGGTTCAGCTCCCATCTCTACAGCCAGTCGCCCGAGTCGCCGATGCGGATTACGGGAGAGCCCGCCCGGTATTCGGACGAGAGCCCCGTGGTGGACGGCTACCTGCTGATGCAGCGGTATTTCGATAACCTCTTCAGCCGCGATGCGCGCGTAGTAGCCCTGGGCGAAGACGTAGGGCAGATCGGCGACGTAAACCAGGGATTTGCCGGCTTGCAGGAGAAATATGGCGAGATTCGGATTACCGACACCGGCATCCGCGAAACAACCATCATTGGACAGGGCGTTGGTCTGGCCATGCGTGGCCTGCGGCCTATTGTCGAGATTCAGTATTTCGATTACATCTACTACGCCCTGCCAACCCTGACCGACGATCTGGCAACCTTGCAGTACCGTACGCGGGGTGGTCAGAAAGCGCCGGTCATTGTGCGGACGCGCGGCCATCGGCTCGAAGGCATCTGGCATTCGGGTTCGCCCATGGGTGCCATGCTCGGCAGCCTGCGCGGCATGCACGTGCTGGTGCCCCGTAACATGACCCAGGCCGTTGGTTTCTACAATACCCTAATCAAAGGTGACGATCCGGCGCTGCTGATCGAATCGTTGAACGGATACCGGCTCAAGGAGCGGGTGCCCGATAACCTTACCGAGTTCTCGCTGCCGCTGGGCGTACCCGACATATTACGATCCGGTACTGACGTAACGCTGGTTACGTACGGTTCCATGTGCCGGATTGCGATGGAGGCTGCTGCTCAGCTGGCCGCTATGGGCATTAGTCTGGAGGTGATCGATGCGCAGACGCTGCTGCCGTTCGATGTTCATCATTCGATCGTAGCGTCGATTTCAAAAACCAACCGGGTCGTATTTGCCGATGAAGATGTGCCGGGTGGCGCGTCGGCATTCATGATGCAGCAGGTGGTCGACGAGCAGGGCGCCTATCGGTACCTGGATTCGGCTCCGCGTACATTATCGGCAAAAGCACACCGGCCACCCTACGGCTCCGATGGGGATTATTTTTCGAAACCCAGCGTTGACGACGTGATCGAGGTCGTTTATTCGCTCATGAGCGAAGCCGACCCCGCCCGGTTTCCACCCTTATAAGTTGTGAATGGGTGATTGAGTGATTGTGTGAGTTACCAACCTGATGCGCTCAATCATTCAATCACTCAATTGCTCAATCATCAATGTCATACATCAGGGATATACGATCCGGGATTCGGACAACGCTGAAAGGACTGAGCTTAACCTGGCGGCATTTGCGCCAGGCTACCCACCGCCGAACCCCGGAAGGCATTGCCAGTGACAACTATTTCGATCAGCAGAATGGGCTTGTAACGCTGCAGTATCCGCACGAGCAGCTGCCGATTCCCGACAACGGACGCTACCGGCTTCGCAACGAGATCGACGACTGTATCGTTTGCGACAAATGCGCCAAGGTATGCCCCGTCGACTGCATCACCATCGATGCTATAAAAGCAACGGAAGAAGTAGGCCGGGCGTCAGATGGCTCCCCGATCCGGCTGTATGCCGCCAAGTTCGACATCGATATGGCCAAGTGCTGCTACTGCGGCCTCTGTACCGTTGTGTGCCCAACGGAGTGCCTGACGATGGACAAGACCTTCGATTACAGCGAATTTGAGCTGGGTAAACTCACCTATAGTTTCGCTGAACTAACTCCCGAGGAGGCCGACGAAAAGCGCGCCCTCTACGAACAGTTTGTCCGCGAGAAAGAAGAAGCCAAACAGGCCGCTGCGGCCAAACGCGCTCAACCGACTCCCGCCAGTGAGCCAGCAATGGCACCCGCTGCCAAACGTCCCGTGTTTCGGCCGACGGCCAAACCCGCGGCTCCCGACCCAACTGCCAACTCGACCGACGGGGCTATTGCTCATCCAGCAACCGATGCGACTCCCGACGAGATGCAGCAGATTGCGCAGGGTGGGTTAGAAGCCAAAAAACGACCCGTATTCCGCCCTTCGCAGAAGCCCGCCGAGCCGCCCGCTCCAATCGCGCCAGCTGACGAAGAAAAAGCCGAACCAGCGGCCACCGAGCCGGAGAAGCTGCCCGTTCCGCCTGCTAAACCGGCTTTCCGGCCAACGATGAAACCGGCGGCCAAACCTGCCGAACCCGGCGCGGAAAAGACACCGGAAGACCTGCCGAAGCCGAAACCAGCCGGTTTCCGCCCAACGATGAAGCCGACCCCTCCGGTTCCGACCGAGCCCGCACCGGCCGCGACCCCGCCCGCTCCTGAGTCGACCGATACACCGAAGCCTCGTCCGGCTTTCCGGCCAACGATGAAACCGGCTGCGCCCGCAGACAGTGAGAAAGCACCCGATACGCCCGAAGCACCTCCGAAACCGGCTGGTTTTCGGCCAACTATGAAACCGAAGCCCGCCGTTCTCCCGGAGCCAGCAATGCCCGCTGAATCTGAATTGGAAAAGGCACCCGAGCCAACGGATACTGCCCGGCCCCGGCCTGCTTTCCGGCCAACGATGAAGCCCAAACCCGCCGAGCCCGAACCGAAGCCGGCCGAAGCGCCATCGGCGGCAGCACCTACACCGAAGCCGGCCGGTTTCCGACCGACGATGAAGCCCAAACCCGCGGCTCCTGCACCGGATGCATCGGCCGACAAACCGGCGTCGGACCCAGACGCAGCCGAATAACCTGACCAAACCGCCTACAACCTGTGATTCAACTTGCTTTTTATGGTTTTGCCGCCCTTACGCTGGTCAGTGCGCTGGCGGTGCTGCTGACCCGGAATGTGATGTACGCGGCTTTTTTTCTGCTCCTGACCTTGCTGGGGGTGGCAGGCCTGTTCGTACTGGCCAGTGCCGACTTTCTGGCCGTAGCCCAGATCATGATCTACGTAGGTGGGGTACTGGTGCTGGTTATTTTTGGCGTCATGCTGACCAGCAAAGCCGGGTCGGGAACGAATACCGACAGCCAGCGGCCCAACCAGATTCCGTCGCCTAACCGGATCGGCAACTCGTGGGGTATGGCGTTGCTGGTGTCGGGGGGCGTGTTTGTGGCTTTGTACACGTTGCTGGCGCGGGCCTCCTTTGCCCTGCTGAACCAGCCGGTTGGCTGGGAAAGTACGATCAGAACGGTAGGCCGTCAGCTCATGACCGAGTACATTGTTCCGTTCGAAATCGTTGGTATTCTGCTGCTGGCGGCTCTGGTCGGGGCTACCTATCTGGCGAGTAACCGACTGACCCGATAAGCCTCATCCATTCTGACAATTTCTGCTAAACCCCGGCAAACGTGCAATCTGTAGATAGCCATTTATTTCTGATCGTTGGAGCCGCTCTATTCAGCATTGGCCTGGCCGTAGTGTTGCTGAAACGACACGCCATCGTGGTGCTGATGGGCATCGAGCTGATGCTCAACGCCGTCAATATCAACCTGGTTGCGTTCAGTCAGTACGATCCCGACCGCATTCAGGGCCAGATGCTGGCTTTGTTTGTGATGGTGGTCGCGGCTGCGGAGTCGGCGGTAGCGCTGGCCATCGTGCTGCAGGTGTATCGTCATTTCCGAACGGCTCAACTCGACGAGCTGAACGAACTGAGGCAGTAGTGATAAAGAGCCGCAACCTGAATATACCTATGAACCAGCCTGATAACGAACTCCCTGTTCACCAATATGAATCCATCATCGATGGCATACTGAACGAAGGATACGGTATTGTCGATGAGTTTCTCTCAGCCGGCGAAGTGGCCTCGCTGGCGCAGCAGCTGCATCACCGGCGGCAGGCTGGTCAGTTTCGGGTGGCGGGTATCGGCAATGAACAGGTCACCGTACAGACGGCCATCCGGGGCGACGAGATTCTGTGGATCGACGAGGCCACCGCAACGCCGGACGAAGCGGCTTTTCTGGGTCGGGTCAATACCTTTATGCACTACGTTAACCAGACCTGTTTTCTAGGCCTGCGCGACTACGAATTTCACTACGCCCTGTATCCGCCGGGTACGTTCTACAAACGCCACCTCGATCAGTTCCGGAGCGATTCGCGCCGGAAGCTGTCGGTCATCTGTTACCTCAACGCCGACTGGCAGGAGACCGATGGGGGCCAGCTGGCATTTTATTTGCCCCAGACCGACGGGAGCGAACAGCTGATCCGGGTCAACCCGACCGGCGGGCGGCTGGTTTGTTTCGAGAGCGCCCGGCTGGAACATGAGGTGCTGCCGGCCACCCGCGACCGCCTGAGCCTGACGGGATGGCTGAAAACGGCTGGGTGGTAGTTGGTTTCCCATCGATGAATCGGGATATTTGCGGCCTGAGACGCCAACCTTCTTCGGAATGCTCCAATCGTTACTAGCTGTTTGCCTGTTACTGCTGCCATTTGCCGGATTCCTGACCGTATCGCTGGCCAACCGGCGCCTGGCGGGACCATTGGCTGTGGGGCTGACGGCGCTGGGACTGATCGGGTCGATCGGGCTGGCGGTGAACCTCCCGGAGCAGCCGCTTACCTTACAGGCCGACTGGGCAACGCTGTCGGGAATTTCATTCGATATTGGCTTCCGGGTCGATGGGCTGGCGGGGCTTATGCTGGTTATCGTACACGGGGTAGCCCTGCTTGTACAGATGTATTCGCTGTCTTACCTGCACGATGAGCCCCGGCTATCGCGCTATTTTGCCTATCTGCAACTGTTTATCGGCGCCATGCTGGGCATCGTTCTGGCTGGTAACCTGCTGGTGATGTACGCCTTCTGGGAGCTGGTTGGGCTGGCTTCGTACCTGCTTATTGGTTTCTACGCTGACCGGCCCGCTGCGAGTCAGGCCGCTAAAAAAGCGTTTCTGATGAACCGGGTTGGCGATATGGGCATGCTGATCGGTATTTTTCTGACCTATTACTACTACGATACGCTCGATCTGGCGCAGCTGACCCATACCGATCTCTACGCTGTAGCCCCCACGGCGGTAGGTTTGTGTCTGTTCATGGGCTGCGTGGGTAAGTCGGCTCAGTTTCCGCTGCTGACGTGGCTACCCGATGCGATGGAAGGGCCAACCCCGGTGTCGGCGCTGCTGCATGCGGCTACGATGGTGGCGGCTGGTGTATTTCTGCTGGCTCGTATTCAGCCGCTGCTATCGCCCGATGCGCGGGCTGTCATTGTGCTGATCGGCACGATCACTACCCTCTGGGGTGGCTATTCGGCCCTCTTCCAGACCGATATCAAGAAAGTGCTGGCCTTCTCGACCGTTTCGCAACTGGGGCTGATGGTGGCCGCCATGGGCATGGGAAATGTGGGCGGGGCGCTGTTCCATTTGCTGACCCATGCGTTCTTTAAGGCGGGGCTGTTTCTGAGTGCCGGGTCGGTTATTCACGCCGTGCATACGCAGGATATGCGGCAGATGGGTGGGCTGAGCCGGGCGTTGCCGGTTACGTTTGTGGCCTATACGGTCTGTGCCGCAGCGCTGGCGGGCGTACCGCTTTTCTCGGGCTTCCTGTCGAAAGAAGCAATCCTGGGCGGAGCCTTCGCCTGGGCCGAAACCGCCGATATCTCCCTGGCTGCTGGTATTCCGGTACTGTTGCTGCTCTCGTCCGGACTGACGGCGCTGTATATGGCGCGGCAGTGGCGACTGATTTTCCTGGGTCAGTACCAGCCCGAAGCCGCACCGCTGTCGGGCGTACACGAAGCAGACGGACTAATGCGCGTACCGGTGGCCATACTGGCCGTGCTGTCCGTAGCTTTCTGGTTTTCGATCAATCCTTTTTCCGCGCACGGGAGCTGGGTTTTCGGTGTACTACCCCTGCCTGCCGAAGCTGAACTGCCCTGGTTACCCCCCGTTTCGGTGTTGCTGGTGCTGCTGGGCGGCTGGTTCGGCGTTCGGATGCGGGAGCCTAACCCAACCCGGCTGTATGTGCAGCTCTCGGTGCAGTACGGCTTTCTTGACCGGGCATACCAGTGGTACATTATCACACCGGCCATCAAAGCCGCGACCTTGCTCAACCGGGCCGATCAGCGTCTGGTCGACGGAGCCGTAAACGGCGCGGGGATAGGGGGCGTTGTGCTGGCGCATCTGGTCCATGCCTTTGACCGGTTCGGGGTCGATGGGCTGGTCAACGGGGCGGCCTGGCTGGCGGGTCGGCTGGGTCGGTTGACGCGCTCGGTGCAGAACGGCCGGGTGCAGTCTTACATTACAGCGGCCGTTGTAGGGCTGCTGATCGTTCTTTGGTGGATACTATAACCGGACATAGCGTTCGGTCAACTAGATGATTACTGGCGGTTCAGGACCGCGCTAGACATGCTGCTTTCGTTACTCATATTTCTGCCGCTGCTGGGTTCGCTCGTGGTGGCCCTATTGCCCGAACGCCAGACGGCCGCCTTTCGATGGGTTGCGCTGGGCGTTACGATCCTCGAAGTAGGGCTGGCGGGGCTGGCCTATGCCGCCTTCGACCGGTCGGCAGGCGGTTATCAGTTGCTCGAACAGGCCGACTGGATTACGTTGCCACTGGGGCGGCTCGGTATCGCATCCATCGATTACCTGGTGGGGGTAGACGGCATCAGCCTGCCGCTGGTGGTGCTGTCGGCGGTGGTGATGCTGGCGGGGGTTGTCTCTTCCTGGACCATTACGCACCGGCAGAAAGCCTATTATGCCTTGTATCTGCTGCTGACGGGGACGGTGATGGGCTGCTTTGTAGCGCTCGACTTCTTTTTGTTCTTCCTGTTTTTCGAGTTCATGCTCCTGCCGATGTATTTCCTGATTGGCTTATGGGGCGGCCCCCGGCGCGAATACGCGTCGATCAAGTTTTTTCTCTATACCTTGCTCGGCTCGCTGCTGATTCTGCTTGTCATGATCGGGCTGTATCTGTCGGTCATGGACCCGGTCAGTACGGCGCTGGCAGCTGGCTTCGTCACCGACCCCTCGGCCCTGACCGATGAGGTGATCCGACTGCTGCAGGCGCACATACAGGCGGGGCAGCTCAACCCGGCCCAGATTGTACACACCTTCGATATGCGCTACCTGGCCGATGGCCGCAACTACCTGCCCGATGCGTTCCTGAACCCGGCGGCTGAGCCGATCGTGCTGGGTATGCCGGCCCGTATGCTGGCGTTCTGGGCCGTATTTCTCGGGTTTGCGGTCAAGCTGCCGATCGTACCGCTGCATACCTGGCTGCCCGACGCCCACGTTGAAGCACCCACGCCTATTTCGGTGGTGCTGGCGGGGGTATTGCTCAAGATCGGTGGCTACGGCTTCCTGCGAATCGCCTGGAATTTCTTTCCCGACGGAGCTGCCGAATATGCCACCGGCCTGGCGGGGCTGGGGGTGCTGTCGATCGTGTATGGCGGGCTTAACGCGCTGGCGCAGACCGACCTGAAGAAAATGATTGCCTACTCATCCGTATCGCACATGGGATTCGTGCTACTGGGGGTGGCGTCGCTCACGGCCGAGGGTGTCAACGGGGCGGTTTATCAGATGGTCAGCCACGGGGTGCTGTCGGCCATGCTGTTTCTGCTGACGGGGGTACTGTACGACCGGACCCACGACCGGCGAATCGACTCGTATCGGGGGCTGATGCAGCCGATGCCTCAGTTTGCGATCCTGACGGCGGTTGCCTTTTTCGGGTCGCTGGGGTTGCCCGGCTTTTCGGGCTTTGTGGGCGAGTTATTCACGCTCATGGGCAGTTTTCAGTCCGAATGGATACCGGGCTGGCTGACCGTATTGGGGACGTCGGGTATTCTGCTGGCCGCGGCCTATTTTCTCTGGACGTTACAGCGCATGTTCTTCGGAACGGCCTGGTCCCGCCATGATATGGCATCGGTCCTGACCGACCTGACGCTGCGCGAAAAGCTGCTGCTGGTGCCGCTGGGGGCGTTGGCGCTGGCGCTGGGGCTGTTTCCCAATTTGATCTTCGACCTGACCAGCCAGACCATAGGCCAGTGGCTGATTCGTTTTGCCGTTGAGTAAATCGTGTATACTTTTTACAGTGACTAAATAGTGAATTGTGTTACTGCTAGGTTGTATGGACTTTGTTTAAGAAAATAATATAATATTTTGTGAAAAGTTAAATAGGCCGAATAATAATCACCTATAGTCGATAGTTTATTTTAGTTTATTGCCTAATATCGTGGCCTTTGGCAGTACTCCTGTCCGGTCTTTGAAGTCCTCGGGAGATTGTCTAATTTTATCTGAAAAAAATAAAACAGATATCATGTCGTCATCTCTAACTCGTCGTGACTGGCTGCGGGCCAGTGGGTTACTAACCGCCGGACTTACGGCTGGTTTACGCGTTGCTAAAGCCGATGTGCAGCGTATGCCCGGCCATTCGGTCTTCGTCAATGAGTTTGCTCCGTTGACGTCTCCTCCCGATACGATGCCCAAGCTGCGGGCCCGGCTGCTGGCCAACGAAAACCCGCTGGGTATTGCACCCAGTGCTAAAGAGGCTCTCATCAAAGCCAGCGAGATTGGTAATCGATACGCCTGGATGGAGTTCGCCCAGCTGAAGAACCTGATTGCGGCCGACGAGGGCGTAACGGCCAGGCATATCATGATGTCGCCGGGTTCGTCAGACATTCTGATGGCAGCCGCTTCGCACTTTGCCAAAGGGGGCGGTACCATCCTGACCAGTGCCATGACCTACGACGACCTGCTGGAGCGGGCGCAGCGCATGGGCGCCAAGATTGTGTCGATCCCGATGACCAAAGAATACCAGTATGACCTCAACGCCATCAAGTCGAAGCTGACGCCCGAGGTGAAAATGGTTTATCTGGTCAACCCCAATAACCCCACCGGCACCGTTGTGCCAACGGCCGATCTGGAAGCTTTTTGTAAAGAGGTATCCCCCAAAGTGCCGGTCTTCGTCGACGAAGCGTATATCGACTTTTACGAGCCGGCGGCCCGCCCCAAACTGGGTAAGCTGGTGGCCGAAGGGCAGAACCTTATTCTGGCCCGTACGTTCTCGAAAATCCACGGGTTTGCCGGTCTGCGGCTGGGCTATGCCATCGCACAGCCGGAGATGCTGAAGCTGCTGAAGCCGTACACCAACGGCGAGTTTGCGGTAAGCATCACCACCCTCATGGCCGGTATCGCCAGCTACCAGGACAAGGCATGGCAGGATCACTGCCGGGCCGAAAACGCCAAAGCCCGCGATTTTACCACCAAAGCCCTCACCGCCCTGGGCTACGAGGTGATTCCGTCAGCGGCCAACTTCATCCTGTTCCCCATCCGGATGAAGCCCAAAACGTTCGAGGGCCAGATGTTTGCCAATGGCATCGGTATCCAGACGCGTGATTTCAGTGGCCAGCCCTACTGCCGGGTCAGTGTGGGTACTATGGATGAAATGGCCATGTTCATGGACAGCTTCAAAAAAGTAGTAGGTTAATTACAGGAGTCAGGCAGGAAGGGGCAGGAGAGAGGCACCGGACATTGTTCAGCCGATTCGCTCCTCCTCGCTTCCTTCAGCACCCCCGGCTCCTCTCTTCCCCCGTTCTATGACTCGTCGTGACTTTATTAACCAAACATCTGCCAGTTACGCTAGCTTACTGGCATGGGGTCTGCTGCAGCCAGCCCCCGCTTCGGCATTGAGCCTGCCTGCTAACGGACGTACCAGCGATGGAAAAGGGCGTAAGGTTGTTGTTCTGGGAGCCGGGCTGGCCGGTATGGCCGCGGCCTACGAACTCGGGAAACTGGGGTATGAATGCACCGTGCTGGAGGCTCGGGGGCGTTCGGGTGGGCGCGTCTGGACGGTTCGGGGCGGTACTGCCGAGACGGAACTGGGTGGAGGTACGCCACAGAGCTGCCAGTTTGAAGAAGGACTTTACTTCAACGGCGGAGCGGCCCGTATTCCGCACCATCACCAGCTGACCCTGCAGTATTGCCGGGAGCTGGGGGTGCCGCTTCAGATCTTTAACGGGAATAACGAAGCCGCCTATCTCTATAACGACGGTGGCACGGGCCCACTGGCCAACCGGCGGCTGCGTATCAAAGAGTATCACAACGACATGCGCGGCTATACGGCCGAGCTGCTGGCCAAGTCGCTGGACCAGAGTGCTCTCGATCAGCAGCTGACCAAAGAAGACATCGAGAAACTGGTCGATTTTCTGAAAAACGAAGGCGACCTCAACACCGCCCACCTGTATAAAGGCACCAACCGGCGGGGCTATAAAAGCAGCCGCGAACCCGGTGCGGGCCAGTCGCCCGGCGAGATGACTGACCCGTTTGGTCTGACCGATCTGCTGCGCTCGGGCTTCAACCAGCCCGTATTCTACAACGTTGGCGATTACATCTACGAACAACAGACTACCTTGCTTCAGCCGGTAGGCGGCATGGATGCTATTCCGAAAGCACTGGAGAAGAAACTGGCCGGTAAAATCGTATTCAACGCACCCGTTACCGAGTTGCGCAAGACCGAATCGGGCGTGCGGGTCGTTTACCAGCGCAATGGAAAACCCGCTGAGCTGACCGCCGAATTCTGCGTCTGTACGCTCCCGCTGCCGATGCTGAAGAATCTGGAGTCCGATCTGTCCGGTACCGTCAAGCGCGCGGCCGATTTTGTCCCCTACATCAAAACCGGTAAGATCGGGCTGCAGTTCAAACGGCGTTTCTGGGAAGAAGACGACTGGATATACGGCGGTATTTCGCGTACCAACATGGACATCAACCAGATCTGGTATCCGTCGTTCGGGTTCCAGGGGCGCAAAGGGGTGCTGATTGGCTATTACAACTTTTACAGCCGGGCCGAAGCCGTTGGGGCTATGTCGGTTGCCGAGCGCGAGAAGCTGGCGCTGGCGCAGGGCGGTAAAATTCACCCCCAGTACCCCGCCGAATTTGAGAATTCGTTCTCGCTGGCCTGGCATCGGCTTCCCTACAGCGCCGGTGGCTGGGCTACCTACGACGACGCTACCCGCAGGAAATACTACCCCGCCCTGCTGGAGCCCGATGGAAACATCTATTTTGCCGGTGAACATACAACCTACCTGACCGCCTGGATGGCCGGTGCCTTTACGTCGGCTCGCCGGACGGTCGAAGCCATTGCGGCCCGGGTAGGCTAACCAACAACCAAGTCAACTATGAAAACTAACCTATTTGCCATTCTGCTCTTCGTTGTCTGCGCCGTTACGACGCAAACCTTAAGCCAGCGCGTCTGGGCGCAGTCGACTGCCACCAGCATGGGCATGACCGCCGACCAGGCTACGGCGGTCAAAGCCATCAAAATTGCGAACCTCGACAAAGACACCTATTTCAAATCGGGTGGGTTCATCCTGGACCGTTACGAGGAGCGTCCGGCCTATGTCTTCACCTACAGCGATGGAATTACCCGGAAAATCTATCTCTACAAGGTCTTTACCGCCCAGGATACCAAAGAGCTGGGACTGCTGGCGATCTACAAAAACGAGAAGTCAGGCGATGTTAAGTCGTTCGTCATTCCGGGCGCATCGGCCGATCGGAAAGCGTGGGACGCCTACATCGACGACCTGAAATACGTAGGGGAGAAAGAGCCCGGGCTGATGTCGACGCTGACGTTTGTGCTGTCGCGCGAGATGGCCGGACTACTGGCCGGTGGCAGCGGCAAAAGTGAAGAGGGGGGCGACAAGAAAAAAGACGAGTATAACTTCTGCTTTGCCGCCGACGCACCCGTAACGCTGGCCAACGGCAGCTCGAAACCGATCAGCACCCTACAGGCCGGTGATGTGGTCCAGGGCTATGCAGCCGCTACCAAAACCGTTCTGCCAACCAGAGTCACGAAGCTCAACGTCCACGAAGCCGGTTCATTTACCATCGCTGGTGTATGGCTGAGCCCGGCGGCTGAACTGACGGCCGGTACGCAGGCTCAGCCCACCGCGCCCGTACTGTTCGAAGCCACGGCGAACCACCCTGTTTTGACGGCTACCGGCCGCAAAGCCCTGGGTGAGGTAACTACCGGCGAGTTGCTGTACCGGACCGAAAACGGTCGGGCCGAAGCGTACCGGGTTGTCCGGACAGAAGCCGCCGTTCGTACCGTTGACCGCGTGTACTCGCTGGTTACCGAAGCCGGCGCCTATGTAGTTGGCGGAACCATAGTACTCGATAAATAAAACGACTAACCTAACCTACCTGGCCGCTGCGCCCGTCCGTCCGGATGGGCGCAGCGGCTTTTTTTGCTCGGTCGGCCGATGGGTCTCTTTTTTTATCTCTGTCTTTGGCCTCCCCCCGGTCCTTCGTCGGGATGACAGACAACGCGGAAAGAGCGTTATTTCTTTGTCCGGTTCTCGAACAGGAATACGCCGTTTTTATTGGCGATCACGATGTCCGGCTTTTTATCGCCAGTCATGTCCTGCACCACAATGTTGAGGCCCGCGCCAGAGTCGGTGTCGATGACGTGTTCTTTGTAATAGGGAGCCTGGCCGGGCGTAAATTCAAACCACAGCAGGATAGGTGAATCACCGTCGCCGGGGTCGCGGCCGTTATGGGCCAGAAAACGCTTGCCGGTGATATAATCGGCGCGACCGTCGCCGTTCAGATCAGCCATGATCGACGAGTGGGTCTGGGAAGTGGTGTTGCTCATCAGGTGCGTTTTGAAATTGATCTGGCCCTGCTCGTCGATTACCTGCTCATGCCACCAGATGCCCAGTGCATGGGCCGACGCACTGACCACATCGTTCCGGCCGTCGCCGTTGACGTCCAGTACCTGCATGTGCGAGCAGGGTTCACCCAGATTAGCCGGGTGGAATACCCAGTTTCCTCCCTTGATATCGGTAGTGCCTTTGTACCAGCCCTCCCGCACCACAACGTCTTTCAGCCCATCTTTATCGACGTCGCCATAGCCGATCCCGTGCGAGAAAATCTCGGTGCCGGGCACGTTCTCCTGGCTCAGCGCAAACCGTTTCCACTCGGTTTCGCCGGGTTTGGCGGGTGCTTTCAGCCAGACGATCTGCTTTTTGGCCCGGTCGCCACACAGGATATCGAGACGGCCGTCGCCATCGATGTCGATAAAGCCCGGCGACTCGTTGGCGATACCCATCGAATCGGCGAGGATATGCCTGGGCCAGGCGCCGGTTTTTCCCTGCGGGTTCTCGAACCAGAAGCCGGGCTTGCCCGGAAAGTCGACAATGACCACGTCGTCCCAGCCATCCTGATTGACGTCCATGCCCAGGTTCAGGAATGACTCGCTATACTCTTTGCGCGGGTCGAAAACGCGGGATGGGGCCATCTCGTGACGCGTCCAGTTGGGTGCTTCGAACCAGTAATAGCCCGCCACAATATCCATCCGGCCGTCTTTGTTCAGGTCGGCTACGGCTACGCCCTCCGACAGAAAATCGCGTGTAAGCGTCGTTTTCCGGAAGTCGCCCGATGGCACAACCGCCCTGGCCGGTGTGGGTGGGGTTATTGCTGTGCTGGCGGCCTGCTGCCGGCGTACGTTGAACAGTGATTTCGACTGGCCCTGTGCGCCGGTAAGCCAGCCGAGCAGGAGTGTCGTGATGATCAAGGTCTTTTTCATAGTCGGCCCGGGCTGTTGATCGGGTTGTGTAAAGATAACGCCGTAGGGAGTTGCGGGGTAATCGGTTCGAGTTTCCGGTTCGTGGGGACACGGACCGGGGTGGGGTGATCGTTTCTAGCTTCCGGTTCGTGGGGACACGGACCGGGGTAGCGGGCGAGTGTCTCTAGTCTTCCAGGGCTTTGGCGATCAGCGTCTGAAGTTCGTGGTTTTCGGGCGAGTGATCCCGTTTGCCCAGGCGGTCGTTCAGCTCTTTGAGTAGCTTCTTCGCATCGTCGGTACCGATGGCGGCTATACGCTGAACCGTATAGGTCAGTTGCTTGGGCATTTTAGACTTCTGGGCCATCTCGAGCGCGCGTTTCATGTCGAGCGCGGCCAGCGGTTCAGATGCGTACCAGACCATCAGCGGCAGGTTGTGGTCATCCTTATCCTCAACCCGCTGCACGAGGGCGTCCATCACCTCCCAGCGCTGTGCCGGTTCGAGCCGGAGCATGGCTGAGGTGAGATAGAGCCGCACCAGAGCTGAATTGTCCTGCCGGGCCATGGTCGCCAGCCGCTTCAGCCCCTCGGGCGAAACCGCTTTGTTCTCGGCCAGCAGCTGGATGGCCCAGCTTCGGATGTACTCGTTCTCGTGCGCCAGCAAGGCCGTCAGTTCCTTCTCACTCAGGCCTTTGGTGACGTGCAGAGCCCAGAGCGCGCGGAGCTTTCGGGTCGGGTCGGGGTTGCTGGTCAGGATTTCCTTCAGCGCTTTGTGGACTTTTTTGTCGGGGCCGCGCTCCTGCAGCAGGGTGCGGGCCTGCCGTACGTACCATTCGTTCGAATGCAGCTGGTAGTTGACGAGTTCGCGGCTGGAGGCACTGGCCAGGTCGACCTGTACCCATTTGTCGTTCTGGTGGGTGATCTTGAAGATCCGGCCCATCGTCTTATCGTGCACGTCGGGGTTGGGGCTGTGGCACTGGTTTTTGTCGTACCAGTCGATGGCCCATACCGAGCCGCTGGGGTCGTATTTCAGGTTCAGCCATTGCGACCAGGAGTCGTTCATGACCAGGAAATCGGGGCGGTGGTTTACTTCGTAGCCCGACCCGGCGCGGGCCGGATGATCGCGGTTGAGCCGGGCCCCGTTGATATTGTTCATGAAAATATCGTTGCGGTATTCGCGGGGCCAGCTCTCGCCACCCAGGTAGATCATGGCACCGGCATGCGCATGACCACCTCCAGCCGACGCTGACCGGAAGTTACCCGCATGGGGCCCCCGTTCGCCCACCCAGTGTACGTGGTCGGCGTGGGTTTTGATGTCGTCGTAGGTATAGGGGTTGAAGTGATTCCCGGCCTGGCGGAAATAACGCCCGCCCTGAATCATGCTGTACATATGCGGAATAACGCAGGCTGTAACGAAGGCGTGGCCGTAGTCGTTGAAGTCGAGCCCCCAGGGGTTGCTGGTGCCTTCCGAAAAGAGTTCGAACCGGTGGGTCGTGGGATGAAACCGCCATACGCCGGCGTTCAGTTTGGTTCGTTCGGCATCGGGCGCGCCGGGCTTGCCTACGTTCGAGTGCGTAAAGACACCGTGGGTGCCGTACAGCCAGCCATCCGGTCCCCACCGCAGGCTGTTCAGCACCTCGTGCGTATCGTCGGTGCCCCAGCCATCGAGCATCTTCTGGGGAGGGCCGGCGGGCTTATCGGTTTTGAAGTCGGCCGGGATGAACAACAGGTACGGAGCCGCGCCAAGCCATACGCCCCCCATCCCCACTTCGATACCACTGACCAGGTTCAGACCTTCGGCAAAGACCTTTTTCTTGTCGAGCGTGCCGTCGCCGTTGGTATCTTCAAAAATAAGGATGCGGTCGCGCCCCTGGCCTTCGGGGGCCGGAACGGGGTAGGTATGCGACTCAACCACCCACAGCCGGCCGCGCGGGTCGAACGTGAAGCAGATAGGTTTAACGATGTCCGGCTCCGCAGCGGCCAGGGTAATGCGAAAGCCCGTGGGCAGGGTCATGGCCTTGGCTGCCTCGATACCCGACAGCCCGGCGTTCAGCACCGGGTCGAGGGGCGGCAGAATAATGATGTCTTTCTGTTTCAGCTCGTTGGCGAACACCGGCCGGGTCGGGTAAAACAGAAACTCATCGAAGTTGATATGCGCCCACTTGTCGTGCGGGATATACGGAATCTGCGAAATGCCGGTCTCGTTGTCGATAATCCGGATAAATATGTCCTGATCCTGATAGGCCTGCAGGTCGACGACAACCGGCTGAAGCGTGGCGCGTCCCTGACCGGTGCTATGAAAAATGACCTTGTTCGTACCGGCCTGTACCAGCTCGACCCGCGTATCCAGCAACGCACCCCCCGACACCCGGAAGGCGGCAAAGGGCTGTGTGACCCGAAACGGCGCCGAGGTCAGGGTGCCGGTCCGCTTCGCGTTTACCGTGCCGCCACTGCTCAGGAAGTACTTGCCGCCGAAGCCGATGGTCATGTCTTTCTCGTGTACCGGCGACGGGTCCTGATCGACCAGTGCGTTCGTAAAGGCATCGCCGGTGGCGGTCCAGTCGGTCAGGGTGCCGGTCTCGAAATTCAGGTTCATAGGTTTGCCATTCCGCATCGGCAGCTGGCCGGCCACGGTTGCGGTAGTAATGGCGCCTTCAACCACCTCGAACGTGCCGACCATACCAGCTGTGCGGTGGCCCGGCACGGTACAGAAGTACGTATCGCTTTTGTCGGCTTTGAAGGTGATGCTGGTGCTGGTGCCTTTTTCCTGCAGGGTTTTGCTTTTGATGCCGAGTTTTTCCAGCGCGATATCGTGCGTCATCAGCTCGCCGTTGGTAATCGTAATCCGGACCCGGTCGCCTTTGTTGGCACGCAAGGTCGGGTTGCGGGCGCCGTCTTTGGCAAAATAGCCGAGCATCGTGGCTTCGAGGGCATAGTCGCGGTCTACTTTTTCGGTGTCCTGGCCGGGCTTGCTGGCTGGGGTCTGGGCCGTGCTGTCTGGCCTGGTCAGAGACAGCGAACCGGTGAGGAGGAACAGGAAAGTGAGTTTGTTCATGGGGTATGTCGCGTCTAACAGATACGGAGCAGCACTACTACGGGCGGTCAGAGTTCGGTCAGGGTAAGGTCGCGAAATTCGACCTGGGCCGCTCCTCCGCTATGGATCTGAACAGCAATGACCCCGCGTTGCGGAATCCGGCTGTTGGTTTCGGTATAATCGGCGGTTTTGACGCCGTTGATGTACAGTTCGTGTCGGTTGCCCCGGCAGCGGATGATGTAGCTGTTCCAGCCGTCTTCCTTCAGGATACGTTTCAGCGTACTCAGATCGCCACCGACGAGTTTTCCCCGCCGATGTTCGTCGTAGATGTCGCCCCAGTAGCCGGTGCCTATGTCGGCCTGATAGCCAACTATTGAGTCGCCCTGCAGCACCGACCGGTATTGGATACCGCTGTTGATCATGCCCGTTGCCGGATTGCCCGACAGCCGAAAGAGGCAGCGAAACTCAAAGTCGCCGTATTGGTTGATGGTATGCAGATACGTATTGGCGGGTATTTTCCTGACGCCATCCCCGCTCCGGATAGCGCTGTCGGCCACGTACCACAGGCGGGCATGGGTGGGGTCGACGGTTTTCCAGCCGTTGAGGGTCTTTCCATCGAACAGCGAAACGGCTTTTACCGTCGACTGGGCCGAAGCAGGGCCCAGGCTGCCCGCCTGCATCAGTATCGCGAGGCAGATGGCCAGCAGCCCGTTCGACAGAACGGGCCGGGAGGGATGAGGCTGTTGGTCTGGGTGCATCCTGTCGATAGCAAGCGGGTAACCCCTGAAACAGATAATGTATAAAGGGCTAAACGTTATTTCTATTACTCATCCATGATTCGATTATACGTTTCGGGGTCGGACGCATTGGTAGCCCTGAATCCGGACATCGACATAACTAACCGGCTGCAAACGGGTTGATAAACCGGGTGGTGCTTTTGTGGCATCGCCCGGCCCCGATGAAATACGTTTCCGAGATTTACACCCGCCCCGCGCTGGTAACTAGCGAAACGCTGGCCTGGCAGGGCGTACGGGTAGAGCGCTATCAGCTGGAAGCCATGGAGCTGCCCCCGCACTATCACGAGCAGCACCTGCTGATGCTGCACCAGATGGAAGCCCCGGTACTGGCCCAGCGGCAAAAAGGAAGTCAGCTGCAGCAGGCCGTATTCCGCACGGGAGACTTAGGTCTCTATCCCGGCGGAGAGTACGGCCGGGTAGCCTGGACCGGCCCGGCCGATACCATTCATCTGTCTATCGATGGTCAGCATCTGGAACGGCTGGCCCGGCAGGGGATGGACATCGGGTCGTTTAACCTCCGCGACCGGTTTCAGTTCGAAGATGCGCTGCTGAGTGAGCTGGGGCAGCAACTGCTGAACGCGGTTGGTACCCAGCACGCCCTGGGCCTGCTCTACGTCGAGTCGCTAACCAATGCGCTGTGTTATCACCTCATCGAACACCATGCTACCTGTCAGCCACGCACGGAACCGGGACGGCGGTTGCCGGAAGCGGTACTACATCGTATCGATGCCTATCTGGAAGCCCGTGCCGATCAGCCCGTAACGCTCGATGTACTGGCGGGGCTGGCTAACCTCAGCGTGTTCCATTTTGCCCGTCTTTTTAAGCGCACTACGGGTCAGTCGCCGTATCAGTACGTAATCGGCTGGAAAATCAGACAGGCCTGCCAACTGTTGCGAGCCGACATGGCCTCGATAACCGACATCAGCGATGCCCTGGGGTTCAACTCATCCACCCAGTTTTCGGTCGCGTTCAAACGCGCGATGGGGGTGAGTCCGCGCGCTTTCAGGCGGGGACAGGCTCGCTGAGGTCACGGTATCGACACGGGGCGGGTTCTGGGTGGCAGCGCTGTTGCCGATCGTTCACGAAGCCGAAGAAAAGCAGGATATAGCCGAAAGAAAGCAGGAATTCGCCGGTCGGTCTGCGTGGCCGGTCAGACCTTTGTCGCTGCAACATATATCAACACAAGCAAATCACGAAACAGGCAATGGCAACAACAATTCTGGTAGCGGGCGGAACCGGTAATCTGGGCGGACGAATCATCAACGCCCTGCTCGATCGGGGTGCGGACGTTCGGGCGCTGGTTCGGCTCAGCTCCGACGATGATAAAGTACAGGAACTCGAGCAGCGGGGCGTACGCGTTTTTCGGGTCGATATGAACGATCTGGCTCAACTGACCAGCGCGTGCGAAGGTGTTTCGTGCGTTGTCTCGGCCATTCAGGGGCTGGGCGATGTGCTGATCGATACCCAGTCGAAGCTGCTCGAAGCGGCCGTGGCGGCTGGGGTGCCGCGCTTTATTCCGTCCGATTTTTCGAGCGATTACACGCAGATTGCCGAGGGCTACAACCGCAATTTCGATCTACGGCGGGACTTCAAGACCCATCTCGACCAGGCTCCTATTGCGGCTACGTCCGTTCTGAACGGCGCCTTTGCCGATATGCTGGCCTACATCCCGCTGCTCAATTTCGAGAAAAAACAGGTAACCTACTGGGAAGATGCCGACTGGCGCATTGACTTCACGACCATGGACAATACGGCCGCCTATACGGCCGAGGCTGCCCTGGACGCTAGTACGCCCCGTATACTCCGGATTGCCAGTTTTCAGATCAGCCCCAACGAGCTGGCTGCGGTGGCCGGCGAGATGACCGGTCAGCGGTTTGAGGTCGTTCGGCTGGGGAGTCGGGATGAACTGGCGGCCTACAACCAGCGCGAACGGGCTGCGCATCCGGAGGGCGAGCAGGAGGTCTACCCCAGCTGGCAGCAAAGTCAGTATATGCACAGCATGTTCAGCGCCCAGAACCAACCGCTCGACAACGACCGCTATCCCGCCATTCAGTGGACAAGCGTACAGGAGATTTTGTCGGCAAGTCGCGGACGTCGATAAGTGATGAAGGGCGTTGGGAACGGGAAATTGACATGCTGTCCCGCAGAAATTTTGGGCAGGCAGGTTTTTTTTGACAGGTCACCCCGCCGATTGACGTGTCGCCACTAGGACCGGGTGAACTAGTTTGTTCGTCGGCAGAGGCCAAAGTTGCCCAGGGTTGCCGTATTTAGCGTCTAATCACCCGCAAACGCATCATATGGTTTCTATCGAACGATTCCGCCAAATGGCTCTGTCGTTTCCCGAAATGACGGAGGCCCCCCATTTCGACAAAACATCGTTCAAAGTCGTGAAGAAAGTCGTCGTGACTTTGAACCAGAAAGAGAATCGGGTCTGCCTCAAACTGTCCGAGCGGGATCAGGACCTGTTCTCGACCTTCGACCGGACCGTTATCTACCCCGTACCGAATAAGTGGGGCCGCCAGGGCTGGACCCTGGTCAGTCTGGGTAAGGTAGCCGAAGAAACCCTGCTCGACGCTCTGTCGGCGGCCTACCGGGAGGTCGCGCCCAAACGATTGTCGGCGCTGCTGGAACCCGGGCCCGATGAGTCAATTCTATAAAAAAAGCCTCCGGAACATATCCGGAGGCTTTTTTTATAGACCGTAAGCAGATGCTTATTTTCTATATATCGTAGTTATCTGACCCTGGACCGTTGCCGTCGAGGAAACAGGCAGAGTATAGCTGACGGGTGTCGTTAAGGTCAGCTCTTCAATGTTTTTGTTTTTCGAGTACGTATATATGTCCTGATCGCCGGTGTCGTACTTCAGGGTCAGGCTATTGTTCGAGAACTCCCAGGTTCCGGGGGCATCATCGACCGTAACGTTTTTGTAGTTGGTGTTGAATGTATTATCCGCGTAGATGTCGATGGTGGAGCCGAGCGACTCGAAATAATACAGATCGATAGCTGCTCCGTTGATATTCGAGGAAGCCGGAAATCCACTAAGCAGTCCCCGGCTCAGCTCCCACCGGCCAACAATGGGTGAAACCGGAGCCGGGTCATCATTTTTACAGGCATTTAACAGCGTGATGAGGCCGAGCAGACAAAACACGTACAGGGAACGCTTCATAGAAAATGCATTTTGATGGATTGATCGAAAAGACAGACAAGAGACTCTAAAGTACAAAAAAATCAATACAGCCCGTCGGAACACTAGCGAAAGGCCAATTTCTTTCCATACCTACTGTACGCAGTTTATCCGCCAACCGATGCATCGGTAAGCCGGAATCAGAACGCGAACCGGCCCGCCGAAAAATTATGGCGAAACATATTTCCATTTACGGCTCAAATGACGACTAATGTGTAGCTGCGAGTGTGTACGTAACCTATTCTATATCTGTTATTTACCGTTTACTAAATAAGGCAAAAATCCTGGCTTCATTTCATCCATATTCATGAACACACACACACCATTTGCCCGAAGTACGATGAAAATTTATCAGGATGGCCTCATTATTGACGGCGATGCGGCTACGTTGCTGACCGAGGCTGCTACCGAACGATTTACTCCGGCCGAACCGGCTCCCGCAACCAGCCCCTGGGATCGGGCGCACCTGGCGCGCCAGCGGTCCAGCGTGGCCTTTGCAGAACCCGATTACATCAACCACTATCCGTTTCGGAACCCGGCCTACGACGACCGGCTGCTGCAACTCGAATCGTTCGGCGATACGGGCGATGTCTGCAGCCGTAACAACGATTACGATCCACACTGGACTTACCCCACCCGCGACGGCCGGGCCGAAAAGCGAATCTGGCACCTCGGCAGCGATTTTTCCCAGCTCAAAGCCGCCCGCGACCAGATCAACGCCCAGCCCGGTCAGGTTGTACGGATCGCTCATCTCGACACGGGCTACGACCCTACGCACCACACGTTTCCGGATACGATTATCCGGCACGATCTGGAACGCAACTTCATTGAGGGCGAAGCGCCCGACTCGGCCGTTGACCCGCGGTCGGGGGGGGCTACCAACCAGCCTGGCCACGGAACCGGTACGCTGTCGATCCTGGCCGGCAAGCGGATTCGACTCGATGAGGCCGGTTTTGACGATAGTCTGGGGCTGGCCGAACGCATCGAGATCGTTCCCATCCGGATCGCCAGGAGCGTTGTTTTGTTTCGGTCGCGGGCGTTTGTGCAGGCCATGGAGTATGTAATCCGGCTCCACGACGACCCCGCCACCCGCTGTCATGTCGTGACGATGAGTATGGGCGGGCTGGCTTCCAACGCCTGGGCCGATGTCGTGAACGAAGCCTACGAGCGGGGCATCTTCATCGTGTCGGCGGCTGGTAACAACTTCGGGCGGGCCACCCCCCGTACGCTCGTGTACCCCGCCCGGTTTGGCCGGGTTACGGCGGCCTGCGGAGTTACCTTCGATGGGTCGCCCTACTACCAGCCCGACGCGCCGGTCAGTCTGATGCAGGGTAACTTCGGCCCACGGCGGCTGATGGACCGATCCATTGCCGCTTTTACACCGAATGTGCCCTGGGCCAAGATCGGCTGCGATCATGTGGTCAGTCTGGCCGGGGCCGGTACGTCGGCGGCTACGCCCCAGGTGGCCGCAGCGGCAGCGCTGTACCGGCTGAAGTACTTCGATGAGCTGGCGGCCCTGCCCGGCTGGCAGCAGGTAGAGGCTACGCGTCATGCCCTGTTTACGTCGGCCCGCAAGGCGATAGCGCCCGGCTTCGACAATGACATTCGATTGTATTTCGGCAACGGTGTGCTGAAGGCCGCCGATGCGCTGGCCATACCCCCCACGGCTTCGCTGCTGCACAAAACCCCCGCCGACGTGGTGGCCTGGCCCATCCTGAGCATACTGGCCGGTTTTGTGACCCTAGAGACCATGCCCCGGCCCGAGAACGAAGAAGAGCAGATGATGTTCGAAACGGAAGTGCAGCAACTGATTCAGCTGTCGCCCCGGTTGCAGGAGCTGCTGGACAACGAAGAAAAGCAGCCCGACGACCTGAGCCCGGCTGACCAGCGTCTCTTTCTCGACACGCTGCTGGCCATGCCCGAAGCCTCGCTCCGGCTGAAAGTGTTTATTCAATCTGTAATCCGCTGATCCTATGCTACCGGCTCTGTCACCTGCCCAATCGTTCGCTGATGCTTACAAGGCCACCCGCGTGATCGAAACGCTGGAAAATTATGCGGTTGCTGACCAGCTTGACACCAGTCTGGCGGGCGGGCGGGCCCAGTCCGTGATGAACGTCGCGCACGAATCCGATTTCTGGCGAACGATACTGGCTAATCCTGATAACACAGCCGATATTCCCGTCAGTTTGAATCAGTTTACGCTTAGCGACTGGGTACCGCGGGTGCCAGGCCTGTTCTGGAGCGGGAACGCCACCCGAATCCGGATCCGGGTGGCCGACGGGCGAGCCATCTATGACCCCTTTGGGAAGTCACAGTTTGTACTGGGTGGTATCGGAACGAACCTACTGGCACCCGATCCGGGCGGACAGCGGGTAGCCTGTCTGGTTCGCGGCAGGGATGTATCGGGCGGCATCCCGATGGTGATATCGAACCGGATCTGGCGCAGGCTCAGTCTGGAACCCGGCCTGGTTCTGACGCTGACGGAGGTCTGGTGGCAGCTCATGACAGAGGAGTGGCAGCAGCGGTTCGACTCGGTCAAAGACATTCCGCGTGCGTATCTCTGCGTCGACGATGAGTCGCAGGTGCAGGTGGTCGGTAAACGAGAAGCGCCGGGCTATCAGCCCTATTCGCTGATCGAGTACGTGAAAGACGACGTGTTGCAGTACGACTACGTGTTTCGTACAATATACCCCGGTGACAGCCGTCAGGAGGTGGCCGATTTTTTTGAAATGTACCGAATGAGGTACGGCTACAACGGTCGCTATCTGATCAGCCCTGACCCTGTCAGTCCGCTCTTCGACGCTGTCTACAGCTCACCCCTGCAACTGCGGCAGGCCCGAAGTGGAGCCCAGTTTCACCTCGAACTACTCAAGGAAAATATTCGGGAAACGTATTTCGGTGGTACACGGGGCGCCGACATCCTGAGCCTGCTATCGCGCTCGTATCGGGATACGGCCAATATTAACATGGTGGCTACCCAACTGGGATTTCCAACAGGCACCTTTGCCAGTTCAGTACCCGCTGACCAGATTGCTCAACTGGTCGACTGGTGCGTGGATACGCCCGGTAAAATGGAAGAGCTTATCGACAAACTGACCGGTAAACAACCCGAACTCCTATTACCATAACCTTACCCTGTATGAACTGGAACGAGACCCTTACCATACTGAACTACCGGCTGGCCCGGCTTTACCGGCAGCCGAACGCAGCCATTGCGGTTGTGGAGCGGGCCAACTACAACACCCTGCAGATCGATATCAGCGGCAACCCGGCCGTTATGTGGTTCAACATCCTCGACTACGCGCGCACAACGGCCAACAACTGGAACAAGATCATCGCCCTGCTCGAAGTCGTGACCAGCCCCAACGAGATGGGCGCCGAAGATGAAACGCTGAAAGGTATCCTGGAGAACCTGAAAAAAGGGCAGGTGCCCGTTGAGCCTCCCAAACCTGTAGCCGTAGCGGCCGTACCACCGGTAGAGGAGAAACGGCTCGAGAAAATCATGGGTAGCAAGAGCACGCTGCTGCCCATCAGTTTTCTCGAACAGGGCCTCGTTTGCGCCCGCGCCGTAGTTCGCGTGGTTACCCCCGCCGGGCTGGGGACCGGCTTTCTGGTGGGCGACAACTACGTGATCACCAACAACCACGTCATCGACAGCATCGACACGGCGCGACAGTCGGTGCTTCAGTTTAACTTCCAGAAGACACTGCAGGGGCTGGATGCGCCCTTAGAAGAGTTCAGCCTCGACCCCGACGCGGCCTTTACGACCAGCACCGACCGGCCCGAAACCGCCGTGCTCGATTATACGATCGTAAAGGTGAAAGGGAATCCGGCGGCTAAATACGGGACGCTGACGTTCAGCCCGACGGCGGCCAAAAAAGAAGATTTTGTCAACATCATTCAGCACCCGGCGGGCGGCCCCAAACAGATTGCGTTGTATCATAACGTGGTAACGGGAGTCGACGAGCAGGTGGTGCAGTACCTGACCGATACGCTGCCCGGCTCGTCGGGCTCGCCCGTATTCAACTCGGCCTGGCAGGTCGTGGCGCTGCACCATGCCGGTGGCGAGCTGGTCGATCCCGAGTCGAGCCAGACTGTTGTGCGTAACCAGGGGATCAACGGCCTGCGGGTCAAGGAAGCCTTCGATCAGCTGATCGCTTAACCACACCGGTATGCCACTGACTCCCCGCGAACGGTTCCGGCTGAAAATTTCTCTGGCGCAGAAGTACCAGCAGCCCGACGCAGCCCGGCAGGTAGCCACGGTGGCTGGGATCAACACGCTGAGTATTCCCTTCAACGGAACGCCCCCCATCGATCTGTGGGAGAAGATTATTCTGAAGGCCGAAAAGAGCAACCGGCTCCTGCCCCTGGTTAAACAGGTGGCTACCCAGCACCCCGACGATACCGAATACCCCGACTGGCTCCGCGAGCTGGAAACGGGCATTCCGGAGCGGCTCCGGAAGCTGGCTCAGTCGATTCGGGATGGGCATTGCCTGTTGTTTCTGGGGCCGGGAACGCTGCTCTGTGAGGTGCAGGAAGCCGACGGCGGGCCGTTGCAGACGACCACCTTCAACCGGGCATTTGCCAAGGCGCTGGCCAGCGATATGCAGCAGCAGAACATCTATTACGACGAGCGGGAAGCGTCTAACCTGGCCTATATCGCGCAGCGCTACAGCGACCTGACCCAGAACATTCCGGGTATGCAGGCCAAGCTGGCGCAGGAGTTCTACGAAACCTGCCAGCCCGACACGCGCCTGTACGAACTGCTGGCGCAGCTGCCGTTCCGCATCGTGATCAACACCAACCCCGACAACGAACTGGCAACGCTCCTGAATCAGCAGACGCCGGGCCGGTGCGTGCATCGCTACTACAGCCTGGCCAATGCCCAGGACGGGTTGCCACCCACGGGCCCGCGACCGCTCGAGCCGGGTCAGCTGCTGCTCTACAATATTTTTGGGTGGTTCGGCGACCGGCCGTCCATGATTCTGACCGAGAGCCAGCTGCTCGATTTTACGAACCGGATCCTGAACCGAAACCCGGCCCTCGATCCGCAGGTGATGGAAGAGTTTACGGCCGGCGAGGATAGTCCGAAGTCGTACCTATTTCTGGGGTTCGACTTCGATCAGTGGTACGTCAAGATTGTGTTTCAGACGGTTCTGAAGCTGATCAAGCAGAAAGACAGGGCGTTTTCCATATTCCCGAAAGGGCTGGATTATAAACAGTTTAACCGGGAGTTTTTCGAAGAGGAGTTCAAGTGCTATTTCATCGACGATGATCTGGGGCTCTTTCTGCGGAGTTTACAGGCCGAATATGAGCAGCTGCCGATGCCATGAATCCCGACCGACCCGCTACTAAAGACCGCTACCCGGGCCTGTGCTCATTCGAGGCCGACGAACACCGGATTTTTTTCGGGCGCAGCCGCGAAACGGCCGAGCTGCTTCAGCTGGTTCGGGCCGAGCAGGTGGTTGTGTTGTTCTCGAAGTCGGGCCTTGGCAAAAGCTCGTTGCTGAGCGCGGGTCTGTTTCCGAAGCTGATGCCGCTGGGATATTACCCGATTCGGGTCCGGTTTCAGCAGGAGAATGCCAAAGACACCGCCGAGTCGGGCGGACACGTGCCGCTCCAGGTCCTGCATGATATACTGACCGAATCCTGGTCGGTAGCCTGGCAGCAGGCGGGCCTGCCCGAACCGGCTGTTACCATACCATTCGATGCCGCCAACCCGAAACTTTGGGAGCAGCTGCGGGCCCGGCCCTTTCCGAACGGGCTTATTCCGATCCTGGTCTTCGATCAGTTCGAAGAATTCTTTGCCTATCCGCTGGCCGACCAGCAGGCGTTTGCGTCGCAGCTGGCCGAGCTGATGCACGACCAGGCCCCGGCCCGCGTGATCAACTGGCTCCTCGATCTGCCAGCCGCCGACCGCACCCCCGCGGCCATTGCCTGGAGCCGCCAGCCTGCCGTGAAGTGCATCATGGCGATCCGGTCAGATCGGCTGGCCGAGATGCACAGCCTGAAGCCGTACATCACCCTGATTTTGCGCAACCGCTACGAACTGGGGCCGCTGCGCGAAGAAGCCGCCCGCGATGCCATCGACCTGCCCGCCCGGCTGGACCAGACCGAAGGACCGTTTGCTACGCCTGCCTTTTCGTTCGATCCGGTGGTTCGCGAAGAGATTATCCGCACGCTCAGCAACGAAAACTGCGAGATCGAAGGATCGCAGCTCCAGATTGTCTGTCAGCATGTAGAGAGTCGGCTGAAGGAGGAGTTTCGGGAAAGCGCGGCCCGTACTGAACCCTTCACCGCCCTGGTTGACCGGTCGGTTATTTCGGGCGAGAAAGAGATCAACCGGATCCTGGACAAGTTTTACCGAACCCAGCTTCGGACAGTGGGCGACGGCCCGGAACGCGCTGCCGCCAGCCACATCATCGAGAACGAACTGGTAGAAGGCGGCCGGCGCGTTGGGCTGTCGAAAGCCAAAATGCTCCGTTTACTGGGCGATTTCCCGGACGAGCATAAAAAACAGATCATTCAGAAGCTGCAACTGGCCCGGCTCATCCGCTGCGAAACGACCCACCTCGGCGAAACTTACGAACTCAGTCACGACTCGCTGGTCGAACCGGTCGAGAAGGTACGCAGCCTGCGCGAAGCGCTCGTCAAGCGCCGACAGCTGCGCGAAGAAAGCGCCCGTAAAGACCGCGAACTGCGCGAACAGGCCATCAAGCTGCAACGGGAAACAAGGGCCAAAGAACTGGCCATTCAGCTGGAACGGGAAAAAGACGCGCAGCTTACCAGAATCATGGCCCTGCAGGCGGCCAACGCTGACCTGCTGAGTCAGGCCAACCTAAGCCGTCGGCGCTACAAACGGCTGACGTATTTCTTCGCGCTGGTGTCGGTAGGGGCGCTGGTGTCGTTTCTGTACTGGTACAAAACCTCGCGACAGAACAAGCGTCTGTTTGCCAGCGCTATTCATGCATCGGCCCTGCCGCAGTACGAACGCAGTCGGCATGGGGTTGCCTTCCGGCTCTGGAACGAGATCGACAGTATCGGCCAGCGGCCGTTTGCGGCTTATGTAGGGCGGGATGTGCGCATGAGTGCCAGTCGGGCTTACGTAGGCACGCTCTACGCCGACGAAACGCTCGAAATACGACAACGGCGGCCCGGTCGGCCCGACACGATCGTTTACAAGGCCCGGGCTGCTGCGTTTCGGCTGGCTGGCCACTCGCTGGCGGTTTATCAGAAAGATACGGTGCCGGGCTACAGGCTTCGGATCATCGATCTGAAAACCGGGCAGGACAATCTGCTGGCTCCGATGGCGGTTGCGCATACATCGGCTACGGCGCTGTCGGACGATGGTCGATACGCCGTGGTGGTCGACAACTACCAGCAGGCGCATCTGTACCAGCTGACCGGCAAACCCACCGATGAGGTCTGCCACTTTCTGGAAACGCTGTCGGTCGATTCGCCCGATTTTTCGCGGGCCGAGTTCAGCGTCAGCTTCGTCAACGGAGTTGCTCCGTCGGTGGTTGTCAGCAGTCAGGATCGCTTGTGGGTCTATGACCTTCGTCAGAACGTTATGCGGTACCGGCTCACCAGCGTGGCGGCCTATCAGCTGTCTATGTCGGGCAATCGGCTGGCTGTCGTCACGAACGATCAGCTGGTGGTATATGACCTGGGTCAGGGAACGGTACGTTTGCTGGGGCCGCGGCTGGAGCCGTTCGAGCTCATCACGATCCAGGCCTTTTCGCCCGACGAGTCGGCGGTACTGATTCATACGCAGCAGCCCGGCAAGGCGGGTATGAACAGCGCCCTGCACGTAATCAGCCTGCGTCTGAACCAGCGTACGTTATGGGTACCTCAGGCGGCTCAGCACTGGGTTTATCCGGCACTGGGCCAGCTGATCTATACGACCCGTTCGTTCCCGGGGAAGCCCGTGCGCTACGATCTGGCGGGGCAGCGGACGCTTACGCCCTGGCCCGGTCTGTTCTCGCCGGTATTGATCGGTACATCGCACGGCCTGTTCCGGCAGCGGAATGGGGAGCTCGTGGTGCGCGACATGCGGGCCGACAGTCTGATCAGCCTGTCGCTGCTATCGGTCCCGTCTCGTTCCGATATCTTGTTTTATGCCGCCGACGGGCGAACCGATTCGCACCTGCTGGTTCTGTACCGGGATAGTCTTCGGGTCATTGACCTTCAGACCGGGCAGTCGTCGACGCTGGCTCAGCAAGGAGCGCCGAAGCCGTTTGGGCGGATGTCGATACTGGGCGATCTGGTCCGGATCAGGCTGGGCGATCGTATCCTGAAGGCCGGAACCGACCCCGAATACTGGTGTTTCTTTATCGACCAGGACAAAAACAGGCCGGCCTATCTGTGTCAGTACGTATACCCGGCCCTGACGGAAGCCCAGCGGAAGCAGTTTGGTTTGCTGAAGACAAAAAAGCTGGAGGAGGAGTGCGGCACGATCCGGGAGCGAAGTACAGGATCTGGTGGCCAGTAGCCCGATCAGCCCGCCAGTTCAGTCAGCGCCCGGACAAAGGTATCCAGCTCGGCGGTCGTGGTATAGAGGTGGGGCGTTACCCGAACCCCCCGTACGTTGGCGTTATCGATGGCAACGGTGAAGATCCTGTATCGATCGAAAAGTACTTTAGCCAGTTCGGCCGGCGTTTTTCCGGCTATACCCACGTTGGCAATGGCGCAGGAGCGGGCCGGGGTTTCGGGCGTGTTGAGGGTGATGTTCGGGTGCTTACGTACCTGATCGGTCCAGTAGTGTTGCAGGTAGCGGAGCCGGGCTTCCTTGCGGTCGATACCGATGCTGGTATGAAAGCGGATCGCGTCTTGAATGGCGAGGTCAGTGGCTACGGGGTGCGTACCGGTATGGTTGAGTTTCCGGATGTCGGTATCGGGCACGCTGCTGTCGGCGAAGAGTGGCCATACGGGGGCGATTTTATCCCGGCGCACGTAGAGAATACCGGCGCCGAGCGGGGTGCCGAGCCATTTGTGCAGGCTGCTGGCGTAATAATCGCAGCCACCCAAATCGGCTATCGAGAAGGCCAGATGCGCGAACGCATGCGCCCCGTCGACCAAAACCTCAACGCCGTGTTGGTGGGCCATCTCGGTAATTTTCCGGACAGGCAGAATCTGCCCCGTAATATTGACCAGGTGGCAAACCATCAGCATCCGGGTTTTGGGCGTTATGGCCTGTTCGTAGAGACGCACAATCTCGTCGTCAGACTGGGGGTGATTGGGTAGCGAAACCAGTCGGTTCACCGTGCCGTAGCGCCGGGCCTGCTGACGAAACATATCGAGCATGGCGCCGTAATCCTGCTGAGCCATGACGACCTCATCGCCGGCTTTCCAGGTCAGCCCCGAAATAACCGTATCGAGCGACTCGGTGGTGTTGCGCGTAATGATCAGCTCATCGGTCGAGCAGCCCAGCAGCTGAGCCAGCTGTTCCTGAGCCAGCCGTTTGTCGCTGAACTGCCGCGTCCGCATGTAGTAGGACGACACTGCGTTTACCTGCTGGATGTGTTGCAGGTACCCCTCCAGTACGGGCCGGGCGGCCAGCGAGTAATAGCCATTCTCGAGTTGGGTAAACTCGTTCGTAACCGGATATAGCGCCCGGATCTTCAGCCAGAAATCATCATCGCGGGCCAGCTCAGCCGCGGGCCGTTGCCCTGCCGAGGCCAGTGCTTCGGTCAGACCCGACCACTGCCCGGCCGTCAGCGTCGTTGCGCCGACCATCGTTTTCAGAAACTGTCGCTTGGAGAGGGTAGACATAGGCGTACGGTGGAAAAACTACCGCAGGTTCGGGACGGGCAGAACGGGCAGGCTTTCGTTGCCGTCTTCGCTAACCGCCTGAACGGCAAAGTAGTAGTTGTCTTTCGAGTAGGGCAGGGTCATGCCCAGTTTGGTCGTGAAAAACTTCTTCTGCCAGAACGGCCAGTAGGTTTCGCGCATCAGGACGTAATAGCCTTTGGGTTTGCCAATTTTGGGAGCCTGCCAGTACAGGGCCGTGCTGTTGGTCAGATTCCGGACGTCGATCGTCACGGCCTGCGGAACGGCGGGGGCTTTGGCGAGGTTGGCCAGGGTAGCCAGGTTAACGGCGGTGTTCTTGCGGAGGTAGTCGAAATCCATGAACTTGGCGTAATCGCCGAACTCAACCCCGTTTTCTGTGCGCAGGTCCTGATGCTGGTGGTTGTAATTTTCGTTCATCTCCGTCAGGCGAACGGCCGCAAAACCGCGCTGTACGTAAGGCGTATGGTCGCCCCCGCGCAGGTACCGGTCATTGCGATAGACCAGCACGACCTCCAGGTTTTCGACGTAGCGCTCGCCGAGTTCTTTTACGTAGCGGGCCAGGGTGCGGGCGCGGCCGTCGTTCTCGTTGCCGAAATTCCGGATCTGGGCAATGCGGCCGGTGGTGTCTTTGAGCATACTGGCCGGTAGCCCTTCGCTGAACACGCGCAGCCGGGTGTTGTCGATGATATTGGTTTCGTTGCTGTGGTTGCTGCCCATGATGTCGTTGTTCAGCACCGCTTCGAGGCTCCACTTTTCTTTGACGGCCCGCTCGGCCAGGTGTTCGGCACCCAGGAGGCCCTGTTCTTCGCCGGTGAGGGTGGTGAAAATGATCGTAGCCGGAAACTGGCTGCGGCTGAGTACGCGGCATAGCTCGATAACAGCGGCTGTACCCGAGCCATCGTCGTTGGCACCCGGAGCTACGGCGGTGCGGTTCATGACGCCCGTTACGCGGCTGTCCATGTGGCCCTGTACAATAAAGACCCGGTTATCGGTAGGGTCGGTGCCTTTCAGCGTAGCCATCACATTGCCCATATCGGCCGGTTTGTCGATCCGTCGTCCGTCGGGCTGGAGCGTCCAGGTGTCGAGCGTCGCGGTGAGCCGTCCGCCCGACTGTTTGGCGTATTGCTGAAACTTGCCCAGAATCCACTGCCGGGCGGCACCAATGCCTTTCTGTTTGTCGGAGGTGGTACTCAGCGTGTGGCGGGTGCCGAAGCTAACCAGCCCGTCGATATGCGCGCGTAAACTGTCGGCCGATACCTGGGCGATAAGGTCGGCAATCTGGGGGTCGCGGTTGACCAGTACAGTTTGGGCAAAAGATGGATAAAAGGAGACGAAAAGAAGGCAAACAAGAACGATGTACCGGTTTTTCATAGGTCAGATGATTGGGTAAGCAAAATACCAAAAAATAGCTCACCGCCGTGTCATCGACCGTTTTAAAACGCTCCCGATAAAGCTGCCAACAAAGGTCAGCCCCATGGAGCCGTACAGATTGAATGCTTCCAGCTCCCGTTCGCCCCCGTTGAGGGGTGTTTCGGTCAGGAAGGTGTAGCCGAGCCAGATCGAAGCCGCCTGCAGCAACGCCAGCGACCAGCCTTTCCGGGGTTCGGCAAAGCCAATGGCGGCCGCCGAAATAGCCGCCATCAGATACGGCCAGTGAATTACCGTCGATTCCTTGATCACATACAACAGCGCTACGCTATGAAGCAGCACAAAGGCCGCGTTGATTAGCAATCGTTTGTCGAAAAAAGCCGTTGACGCGGGTGGGTTCATGGGGTCATGTTGCTGTTCTAGGACGGTGGCCTGCTCCAGATCCTGTTCAGCTTCCTGAGGCTGGTGCAGCTTCTGACGGGTCAGGCCGCGCCAGTAATAGGGCATCGATTCGCGCCCCTGCGAGTGAAAAACGGCCTGATCAAACTCGGTGAACGCGTCGGCATAGGCCCGCTGGTCGTAGAGAATACGGCCAATTTCGGTATGAATATCAACAACGGTGTTGTCGTAACTTTTGCCGGTTTTGAGATCCTGCAGGGCCGCGTCGGTATCGCCCAGCCTGAGCAGACACCGGGCGCGGTACAGGTAGGCGATGCTCGACTGTGGTCGCTCCTGAATAACCTGGTCGAAGTAGTGGTAAGCCGCTTCGAGCTGGTCGGTATCGTACAGGCGGATGCCGAGCTGGAGCCGTTCCCGCTCTTTATCCGGTTCAGTACGAAGGTCGGCATAGTAGCGGAGGTAGATGATATAGCCGATAACAGCCGCTGTAATCAGAATCTCCATAGGAATCACGGTTCGTTCCTGACAAATAACGGACCAGGGCACGAATGGGTTAGAACGACCAGGCCATGCCTGCGCCTACGGCCCCCTGACCCGTTAGCGGAACGGGAGCTACTGACAGGCCCACCCGGGGCTGGAGCAGCATCTGATTGTACCGCGTCACGGCTTTATTGACCTGGCTGTTGCCGATAATGCTGAACGTCAGCGACGCCACGACCGAACTGCCAAATATCGTCCAGTAGGTACCGTTATTGCGGTTTTTGGGGAGAAGGACATAGACCAGCGGGGCCAGACCGACCAGTCGCCCCAGCGTCGTCATCGTCCGGAAGGTCTGGAAATGATGCGTAACTGTCGGGTCGCTGAGTTCGTAGAACGGAATCTCCAGCGAGTAGGGCGACGACAGTTTCTTGCCCCCGTAAAAATACACGCTGCCCAGCGCCGAAGACCCAGCCGCCCGTTCGATCGGCATCAGGTGGGCCGGTACCGGCGCCGTGCGATAGTGCGACGTGTCATCGGCGCGTCGGCGTTGCTGGGCGTAGGTAAGGCTACTCAGCAGCAACAATGTGGTGAGAAGGGTCAGGCGGTATGTCAGGGGCATCTTTCTGGAATTCATGGCAAGAACGTCGTTTCCATTGGTAGAGACGCGACCCCTCGCGTCTCATACGCGTCAGCCAGAGCCACATCTACCGGATGATGCTGTCTGTCGAGAAACGTTGCTGACGCCTATGAGACGCGAGGGGTCGGGTTGCTGACGCCTATGAGACGCGAGGGGTCGCGTCTCTACTTAACAACTTTCAGGGTGCCCTGCATCAGCGACGAATGGCCGGGGAAGGTGCAGACGAACTGATAATCGCCGGGCTCGGTGGGCGCTACGAAATAGATGCTCTCGTTGCTCTCGGGCTGCAGAATGTTCGTATGGAACAGCACATCGGCCGAGTTGGGCACGTAGTTCATCTTAGGACCATTCAGGTTCAGCCGGAGGGCTGCGTTGCCGACGGCATTGGCCGCGCCGGGTTTGGTGATGACGCAGTTGTGCAGCATGTCGTCGTTGTTGTTGAAAACCAGCTTCACCCGGCTACCGGCTTTCACCTCCAGCTTCTCGGTGTCGAACTTGAGGCCCGGCTTTGTCCCGATCGTCAGGGTCTGGTCGGGGCCGTTGGTCCAGTCGGCGGGAAGCTCCGTGATGCGTTTGGCGCGCTGCGGACCAGCGGTGGCGCGGCTGGCGGCAGCGGGTTTGGTGCTTTTACCTTTGGTGGCCATGCCGGCATCTTTGGCGGTACTGGCCATCATGGCGCTGTGGTCGTGGCTGGCCGAAGCGGGGCGGGCCGCCACTGTAGCCCGCTCGCCGGGAGCAATGGCGTTGAGCGTATAATAGCCCGTGGGGTGCAGCAAGGCCAGGTTTCCCGAAGCCGCCCGAACGCCTTCCAGCTTCACCTCATGGATGTACCCTTCGCGCAGGGCCGTATCGGCTACAATGCGGGCGCTCATACCATCCGGAGCCACAACGATACCCCGGATCGGAACGGGCCGCGCATCTTCGATGGGGCTGCCGTAGGTTTTGTGGTAGCGGTAGGTGAAGCTGTTGAGGCTGTAGCTGGCCGGGTCTTCGGCGGTTTTGCGGTCGACAGGCAGCGTGAACGTCACCTCAAAGCCATCGGGCTTCGAGCGGATAGTCTTCATCTCGAAGGGCGTTTTGCCGGTCCAGACAAGTCGCTGGATACCATATGGGTCTTTGCCGGTAGCGGCCCAGCCCCGGCTCGTCATGCCCACGAACATCGATCCATCCTGCCCCCATACGGTGCGGATAATGCCCGACTGGAAACCCTCGCGGAACGGAAAACAGGCACCCTGCCACTCGCCGTTGACTTTCTCCAGCGCCACCCGCATGATCTTGCTATGCCCCTGATCGCCTACGAACAGCTGACCGCTGAATGGTCCGAAGGCTCCATTGGTGGTATCTTCCTTGAAATCTGACGTCGAGATGCCCATCAGCGTGTGCGGAAACCAGACCGCCGGTACTTTCAGCTCTTTAATGGTCTTGGCCACCTCGTGCATGGGCTTGCCTGTGCTTGGTACATCACTTGGTTTGAGCGTCAGGGGAGAGCCCGGCTCGCTCGTCCAGCGCAGGCCTGCCGGGTTGCCCGCAAACGCGCCCTTGGTGAGGTGCGTCATCCGGCCCGACCCGACCCAGTCGCCCTGATTTTCGGTATAAAAAATGCTGCCGTCGCGCAGGACGCCGAAGCCGGCCGGCGAGCGCATGCCCGTAGCCCAGGGCGTCATCTCGCCGGTTTCGGTCAGCTTCAGCATCCAGCCGCGCCACTTGGCCAGGCTGGCTCCGTAGCCGATCCAGTCGAGGTTGAGGGTAATGACCATATCGCCGTCGGGCAGCAGCACGGGACCGTAGCTGTACTCGTGGTAATTGCCCGACAGGGGCCATTTGTAGAACGACTTGTACTCATCGGCTACCTCGTCGCCATCGGTATCGATCAGCTTGGTGACTTCGCCCCGCTGGGTGCAGAGGAGATAGCCTTTAGGATGCCACATCAGCCCCAGCGGCTCGTGGAGGCCGGTCGCAAACCGTTTGAAGGTCGGTACCCGGCTTCCCTGCATGTAGGGATTGCCGATCAGCCAGACCTCACCCCGGCGGGTGCAGGCCGCCAGCCGACCGTCGGGCAACGGGGCCAGACCGCCCACTTCGAGTTTTATATCTTCCGGAATCGGGAGGGTAATGATTCGGTAATAGTCGCCTTCCGTAGCCGGCCTGTTCTGGCCAGAAGCGCCTGCGTAGAGCAGGGTCAACGAAAGGGTAACGAGCGTGATGAGTTTTTTCATGGTTTTACTAAGCGGCCAGCCTTCTAGACCTGAATGGGCGGTTCGATCCGTTCAGGGGTTGTTTCAAAACATCAGGCAATGCGTAATCCGTTTTCTGTAGGTCGTTCGGTTTGTAAGAGCGTAACGGTGCCATCGTCGGCAACGGCACCCAGCACCAGACATTCGCTCATGAAGGTGGCGATCTGTTTGGGCGGGAAGTTCACCACGGCCACGAGTTGTTTACCGACCAGGTCTTCCGGCTGATACAGCCTGGTCAGCTGCGCCGAGGTCCGTTTGGTGCCGAGCGTACCGAAGTCGATGGTCAGCTTGTAGGCGGGTTTGCGGGCCTGCGGGAAAGCCTCGACCGCCACTACGGTTCCGGTGCGGATCTCTACCTTTTCGAAGTCAGCCCAGGTTAAGGTGTTCATCAGAATAGAATCGAATACTGGACCGTTCCGGCGCCGTTTTTGACCGCCACCGGCAGCAGCAGTTCCTGTTTGCCATTGCTCTGCCGGAGCTTTGTTTTTGCCTTTGGGTCGAACTGTACGTAATAGCTGTAGTCATCAATGGCATACAGGCCTTTGCCCACTTCCTCGATGGTTTTCCCGGCTGCAATCCGGCAGTAAGGGGTACCATCGGGCGACCCGTTCAGGGTCAGTGTCCGGTCGAGGCCGCTCCGGCCGGCGCTTTCCGGGCGGGGCCGAACGGCGTCGGTCACGGTAGCGCCAGCCAGCGTGTATTCGACCGTTGGGTAGCCAGCCTTGTCGAGTGTATAGCCTTTGTATTGCAGGGTGTTCTCGCCCAGGCTGTCGGGCCAGGCGGTGGCGTCGTTGGTCAGCACCATCAGGCTGGTCTGCGCCGGTAGCCTGACCACGGGTCCCAGCGGGCTCAGGAGCTGCGGCTCACCCCGCTCGTACCACATTTCGGTGGCGTTGGCAAAATCGCCTTTCCAGGCCTGGAGCAGCGCCATCTGGTTCAGATCGAGCGTGAAGTGGTAACCGCCGGGCGACCCTACCGACAGGCTGTGTGTACGTTTGTAATTCTCGCCCGGCACCTGTACGAACGAACGAATCAGCTCAGGGCGGGTCGAGGGTTTTACGCTCACAACCCCAACCGGATCCGGCTCGGGGAGCGACGCCAGGGCGTGAAGCGGCTGGGGGCGCGTACCGGCCTGCGACACAAACAAACCCAGCCCCGGCCGGAACCAGGAGCGCGAAAAATACACCTCCACGTCGTGTGGACCGGCGCTGAGGGTTACGTTGCCTACGCTGGGCTGGCCGAGTTCACGGTGGCTGATGGGAATGATCTCTTTCCCGTCGATCCAGACGCCACCCTGGCCGCCCTGATTCAGCTCGAACTGGTAGTCGCCCGCCTGTAAGGTCGTTAGCTTGCCGGCAAAAAAGATCGTGTACTGACGCGGCTGGCCATACGACACTTCGTAGTTGATGGTGCTGGTCGTATCCTGCTTTAACACTTTGCGGGTGCGGGCTTCGGCGCGGTTGTCGATGTACTGCCCTTCTACGATGGTGTAGCTGACCGGACTGCTCCACTGCGCCACCCGGCGGGGCGACAACACCCGGTACCCGGCATTCCGTACGGCTACCGACCCTTTCGGGCTCACAACGGCTACCGTACCGGCGGCTTTGCCAGCCAGTGTCTGCCCTTCGCGTACGGTTATGCCGTTGATGATGAGTTTTTCGAGAATGGCCGGGCTGTTGCCTTTGGGGGTTTTATACCAGACTTCTATTTTTTGCCAGAGCCCCGGCGCTTTCATGAGCCGGGTCAGGTCGGCGACCCGATTCAGGGCGAGCGTTTGGCCGGTCGGCAGCAGCAGTGACACCTCGGCGCCAACGGTCGTCAGCAGCTCGAAGCGCAGCTGGAAATCGTCGGTAGGGGTGGCCAGCACCAGCGGCTCACCGGAACCCACCAGCAGGCTGCTGCCAGACTTGGTTTGTAGCGACGTGCCATCGGGGTTGGTACCTACCGAACCCGCCAGCTGCCAGCCCGCCGGTCGGCTGAGTTGAGCGATCGGTAACGCAGGCAGATCAGACTGGGCAAACAGCGGGCCCGAGAGCAGCCCACCCAGCAAGAGAGCCGCCACCCGGCGACTCACAGATAGGGAAAATGAGGTCATATGGAAAGCAAAGCGGAAATGCTCAAAATTGTACTCTAAAAGCCAAAAAACCACTACTTTTCCTGTCTTCCGACGAAAACTTTTGCCCAGCTCGCTCCGTTTACCCCACGTATCTGAGCTTACTACGTATTACTCCCATGAAGACGTCCTACTTACTGACAACGGCCGCGGCTCTGCTGGTCGGCACCACCGCGCTGGCCCACAACGGCTCTCCCCGTAAACCGGCAAAGCCCGCTCCGTCCCGAACGGCGGCTGCCGATCCGGCAGGTATAAAATTGACGAGTGGTTTTCAGGCAACAGTCTATGCAGATAACCTCGGAAAGGCCCGACATATTGCGATAGAGCCTACAACCGGAACGGTATTCGTGAAGCTCGACCGGCTGAAAGACGGCAAAGGCATCGTTCAGCTTTCCGATACCAACGGCGATGGTCAGGCCGACCAGACCTCCATGTTCGGAACCTACCCGGGAACGGGGGCTGCTATCTATAACGGCTACCTCTACGCATCGGCCGATACGGCTGTTTTTCGGTATAAGCTGACCAACGGCCGCGTGCTGGAAACTACTCAGCCCGAAACCATTGTAACGGGATTGACCCTGCAGCGTCAGCACGCCAGCAAATCACTGGCGGTATCGCCCGATGGGAAGCTGTACGTCAACTTCGGTGCGCCCTCGAACGCCTGCCAGGAAAAAGACCGGACCCAGGGCTCCAAAGGGCAGGACCCCTGCCCGATTCTGGAGAACTACGGCGGTATCTGGGTCTTCGATGCCAACAAACCCCGGCAGCGGCAGGCCGACGGTAAACGCTACGCCACCGGTATCCGTAACGCCGTAGCTCTCGACTGGAACACCGCCAACAACACGCTGTATGCGCTTCAGCACGGCCGAGATATGCTGGCTACGCTGTATCCCGGTATGTACACCAACGAGCAAAGTGCCGAACTGCCGAGCGAAGAGTTCCTGATGGTGAAGGAAGGGTCGGATTTCGGCTGGCCGTACTGCTACAACGACCAGAATCAGAATAAGAAAGTACTGGCTCCCGAATACGGGGGCGACGGCAAAAAACAGGACCGCTGCGCCGGTAAAGAAAAGCCCATTATGGCGTTTCCGGGCCACTGGGCTCCTAACGATCTGCTTTTTTATACCGGTAATGCTTTTCCGGCCCGCTACAAAAACGGGGCCTTCGTTTGTTTCCACGGGTCGTGGAACCGGGCTCCGCTGAATCAGGGCGGTTACTTTGTGGCCTTCATTCCGTTTGGCAAAGATGGCCGCCCGTCGGGGCCGTATGAAGTGTTCGCCGAGAACTTTGCCGGGGTAGCCGAACAGGGACAACCCGGCAAGAACGCCAACGCCGGTAAACTCGAGCTGGCCAGTCCCGGCGACGCCAAAGCCCGGCCGGTCGGCCTGGCGCAGGGCCCCGACGGTTCGCTGTTTATTACCGATTCGGTAAAAGGTAAGGTCTGGCGGGTGACGCATACGGCGAAGAAATAGCCGTATTCAGGGAAGCCGGTTCGTTCCGCATCGATGGCTCAGGCTGCTGCGGTACGGCTGGCCTTTCTGACTAGCCGGCGGATTTTTTGGACGAGACAGCTCTTCGGGTAAAACCAATCAGCCGCAAACGTCAGGCGTGATGGGTACTTTCCTCGAGGAGTAAGGGTATTTTTGGTTAGTGGGCCTATAGGTTATTGGGGAATTGAGGGCAAATACTCATTTTTGTAGTTGGTCAGATCGTCATAGTTGACCTGATATTACGAATATGTCTCTGAAAGGCCCCATTATTTCCATTGAAGATGACCCTGACGATCAGTTTATGATCGAACATACCATCCGTAAACTGGGCGTCGCCAACCCAATTCGTTTCTTCGGCAATGGTCAGGAAGCGCTCGACTACCTGGAATCTACGACCGAGCAGCCGTTTCTGATGTTGTGCGATATTAACATGCCGATCATGAACGGCATCGAGTTGCGGCAGCGCATCAACCAGAGCGAATACCTGAGCCGAAAAGCTATTCCGTTCGTGTACCTGACCACAACGGCCAGCGAAGAATCGGTCAATGCGGCCTATGCTGCCATGGTACAGGGTTTTTACGAGAAAGCCCCCAGCGCCAGCGCCTTCCAGGATCAGCTCAAACTAATTATCGACTACTGGCAGAACTGCCTGCACCCCAACCGATATATTCATTTCGTTTAAATCTCCCGCAGCTGCCCGCTGTAAAGTAAGGCGCATTTATCATCGTGGTCAGTGCAGATACGGATTGTGGCGGGGTTGACGTACCGACGGGTTGCTACTCAAAGGCGGTCAGGGTGATGGTAGCGTAGTAAAAGCCGCCGACAGCCGGGCCGGCCGTGAAGGTGGTATACGGTCGGTTGAGCAGGTTCGTACCGCCGATTTTGATGGATAAAGGGCCAACAGCCCGGTCGGGTTGGGCGAGGGTATAACTCACCTGCGCGTCGAACGTGTTGATCGGCGGAACGACACCCGTTGCCAGCGACGATTGCCACAAAAACGATGACTGGTATTTGTAGTTGATCGAAAAACCAATGCCCTTCCAGAGGGCTTGGTTGCCGATGCCGACGTTCGTAATCCACTGGGGGGTGTTAAACGCTTCTTCGAGACCGTCGCCCTGGTCGGTGCGGTCGAGCCGGGCCAGCGACGCATTGCCCGAAACAACCCAGTTACGTCCTGCCGAATGCCGAATACCCAGGCTGGCGCCGTAGTTGTAGACGCTGGTTTTTGAGTTGGTCCAGAGCCGATAACGGTCCTGCCGGTTACGATCGGCCAGGTAGTAGGCCACCGAGTCGAGCTGGGAGCCACGGGGAATGTTAGCTTCTACCTGAGCTATGAAATTCCGGTATACGTTGTAGTAGAAATCGGCGTCGATGTAGAGCTTCTGGCCGAAAAACAGGCCTTTGTAGCCCAGTTCAAGGCTGTTTACCTGCTCAGGTTTGATATAGGTATAGGTGTTTGACTTCAGCAACCCTTTATTCTTCTGAATGGCCTGTTCGGCGGTCAGCCGGTTGGTGTTCACGTCGGTATTGATCGCGGCCTGAAAGGCGTCGACAGATGTCCGGAAATACGAGTTTTCGAAGATGCCCTGCGACATCACCCGCAGGCCACCCACGCGCTTTACCCCGCCTGAGTTGACGTTGGAAAACGCTTCGAAGAGCGACGGAAACCGGTAGCCGCTCTGGTATGACGCCCGGAGCGTATGCTGGGCCTGCAACGAATAGACCGCCGACAGCCGCGGATTCAGCCGGGCGTCGAAATATCGGTTCTTGTCGAGCCGGAGCGATCCGCTCAGCTTCAGTCTCTCGCCGAAGAACGAGCGCGAGGCCTGTATAAATCCTCCTATTTTGTAGTAGACCAGGTTGCGGTCGCTGCCATCCGGGTTGATGAAGTAATTGCCATCGGGGAAAACGACGTACTGGCGGTAATCGAAACCCGCCAGCAGCTGAATGCCGGTTTGTTCGCGGAACCTGGCCCAACGCACCTTCGTCGGCTCAATCTGCCCTTCGGCATGGTAGAGCCACGACCGTACGCGCAGGGCCGCGCCAACATCCCAGTTGTTGATGTCGCGGAGTTTGTCGGCCTGTTCGCTGAACCGGTCCGAACCGGGTTGCGGTCGTCCGGCATCGGCGGTGGTGCGGGCCGCCCGGAGCGCGTCGGTTACGGGCTGTCCGGCGCGGGTGCTGGCCAGAAACTGGCTGGTAAAGTCGCTGAACCACTGGTTGTCGGACTTGTAGCCCCGGTCGATGTTTTCGGCCATGGAGCGGATGTTGTACGAGTCGCCGGTGTTTTCGCGGCTGTGGTAGATCCGGATCTGAACCGAGGGCGATTCGAGCGTAACGCCGTGCTGGTCGAGTCGGTAATTCTCCAGCCGGAAGCGGTTGGTACGCTGGTAAACATTGTCGAGGGTGGCGGCTTTGTACCGATACGAGAGGGTGAGCGCAGGACGAATGCGCCAGAACACGCCCACATCGCCCCGCAGATTATTGAGCCGCAGATCAGTCGTTTCGTCTTCAAAATAACCCGTTCGGGCTATGACGTAGCGCTGGCCGTTGAGGGTCAGCGACCGGCGGTTGGCCGATTCGTTGCCGTACGAATTGACGGCATCAGCGGCCGGATTCGCTGCGCCGGTCAGACCGAGTGACAGGTTGGCGTTGGGATTCAGGTCCGTTGCGTCGCGCGCGATCCAGTCGTAGCCACGCTGGTAGGTCAGGTTGATCCTGACAGCCAGCCGCGGGCCGAGCGTACGGGCGTATCGGAAGCTGGTTTCGCTATACGCCCTGGCCGGGGTGAGCGGACTGCTGAGGTGATTGACGCCGGTTTTCTGGCTAACGCTCAGGCCGGCTGACGTAAACGGGTCTTTGGTGATCAGCTGCGCCAGGCCGTTCAGCGCGTTCATACCGTAAAGTGCCGAAGCCGCACCGGGTACGATCTCGACGCGTTCAATATCCAGGTCGGACGGAGCCAGGGCGTTGGCGATGGGCGCGCCGATATGCGGGGCCTGATTGTCCATACCGTCGACCAGCTGAACGAAGCGGACGTTGGTGGAGTTGGCAAAGCCGCGTGTGTTGTATACTTTGAAACCCAGGCTGGGCGTAAGCAGCTGAACCCCTTTCAGGGTTTCTATGGCATCGAAATAGGACGGTTGCGCCGACAGCCGAATCTGCCGCTCGTCGAGCCGTTCGATGCTGACCGGCGAGGTCATCAGGCGTTCCGACACGCGCGAGGCCGATACGACGATCTCATCCAGCCGAACCAGACGAAGCGAATCTACCGGTTTGATAGTACTGTCTGGCTGAACAGCCCCCCGTGTGAGAGACGTCACGAAGAAAAGCAGCAAGCACAGGTGCTTCATGCAGGTCGTTATTTCTGATGAAATATAACGGTCGTTCTGGTTCGACGGAAATAACGGTCCGAAATAATGACGCAACGGGTGAACCCGTGCGCTGCTGTCTCGCGGTGTGGCGTTGTAGAGACGCAACCCTTTGCGTCTAGCGCCCGGATGGTTTGTTGCTGTCGCGCGCGTGGGCCAACTACGCGTCCCGGTGCGGACACGCCCCACGGTGGTGGGGTTGTGTCTCCTGTTCGGATGGTTTATTGCTGTCGCATGGGTGGTCCAACTACGCGTCCCGGTGCGGACACGCCCCACGGTGGTGGGGTTGTGTCTCCTGTTCGGATGGTTTATTGCTGTCGCATGGGTGGTCCAACTACGCGTCCCGGTGCGGACACGGACCACGGTGGTGTAGACCACGCGTCCCGGACTACGCGTCCCGGACTACGCGTCCCGGTTTTTATTCGTTGGGAAGCCGGCTGAGTTCGTTGGTCAGGAACTGTTGGAAACGTTCGTGCAGAGCCTGGTAGTAGGAGAGGTATTTTTCGCCCTCGGGGGTAACGATGGCGCCACCCCCTTTGTCGCCACCGGTTTGGGTCGTGACCAGCGGGGTGTCGGCCTGGGTGTTCATCGAATGGACCAGCTCCCACGCTCGTTTGTACGACATACGCATAGCTTTGGCGGCCTGGTTGATAGAGCCGGTCTGCTGAATATGGCCCAGCAATTCGAGTCGGCCAATACCCATGAACCGTTCGGTACCATCGGCAGAGGTGGTTTCGAGCCAGATGCGGCCGTTGACGCGGAGCTTGTTCATACGAAGGACAGAATAGGTCGAGCCGTCAAAGTAAACGATAGATTTTCGAAACCCCTGCCTGAGTCGGGTCGTTTACTGACCTATGAACGCAACGCCCTTTAACTATAGCCTGACCGAAAGCCGGGAAGAAACGCCGTCGCAAACTGTCGTACGGCCTGACCCCGGCGTTTTGCCCCGTGCCGTACAGCGGTCCGATGCCTTCCTGCTGCTGGATGGCGAATGGGCATTCGCGCATGACCTCGACGACCGGGGCCTGACCGACAACTGGTACCTGGGCCATACGTATGAGCGAACGGCGCACTGGCCAGGATCCGTAGAAAGCCACCTGACCGAAGCCAAAGAGATGCCATCGCCCGGCTGGCAGGATACGGTCGTGGTCTGGTACGAACGCGAGTTTACCCTCCCCGAATTCCCGGATGAACTGGCCGACCGGTCCATCTATCAGCTGACTTTCGGTGCCTGCGGATACGACACGCGGGTGTGGCTGAACGGCCTGCCGCTCCGGACCATCGAAGACGAAGCCATTCACTACGGTGAGTACACGTCGTTTTCGTACGAGCTGAGCACCGAGCAGCTCCGGCCCGTAAACCGGCTGACGGTTCGCGTTGCCGACTCGATGGACGCCGAGATTCCGCGGGGTAAGCAGGAGTCGCACGTCTATAAGCGCGGGGGCATCTGGTACCAGACCTATACGGGGGCCGTACGCAGCGTCTGGATCGAAACCGTGGGTCGTAATCGGCTGCGGTCACGGGTGGGAGTGGTGAGTGTAATCGAAGATCAGCTCGTGCGGGTCAACGTGACCCCGCGCATCCACGATCCCGGCGACTATATCATCCGGCTCCAGGTGTTCGGCCCCGATGCGCCGGCCGACGAGCCGCCCATGGCCTCGTCGGACTTCCCGATCCGGCTCGAAGCGGGCCAGAAACAGCAGCGGCTGGTGATTGAGGTGCCGGGCGCTGAATTGTGGTCGCCCGGGTCACCCACTTTATACCGACTGGTTGGGCAACTCATCGACACCAGTGGCTATGTCAACCAGATCGAGACTCACTTCGGGCTGCGAAAAGTGGAAGCGCGGGGCTGCTGCGTATACCTGAACGGCAAATCTACCTACCTCGACGGCATTCTGTACCAGCCTGGTACGGCCACCTTCGAGGAGATGCAGCGGCACTTTGCGGCCATGAAAGAGCTGGGCTGTAACCTGGTTCGGGTACATATTGCCGGTATCGATCCGCGGCTGTACACGCTGGCCGATCAGATGGGGCTGCTGCTGTGGGTCGAGGTGCCCAGCCCGCACTCCTCAACCGCTCGGAGCCGCGAGAACCACCGGGCCGAACTGCTGCGTATGCTGGCCCTGATGGAAACGCATCCGTCGATCATTATCTGGAGTCTGTACAACGAAGACTGGGGCGCGCAGGATATTGCAACCAATATCGAAACCCGGCAATACATCACCGATCTGTACCACTACATGCTGATTCACCACCCGCAGTTTCTGGTGATCGATAACGACGGCTGGCACCATATTTCCTGCGAAGGACGGCTCAAGTCAGACCTGCTCACGGCCCATCTCTACACCCCCGACATCAACCACTGGCGCGACCTGCTCGACCGGCTGACCCGGGGCGATACCGAAGGCGTGGCCGCATTCCCGCTGGTAGTGGGCGACCCATTCTTTTACCGCACGCAGGTGCCCCTGGTTGTCAGTGAGTGGGGCGGCTTTGGGTTCGTTAACTACGGCGGCCCTACCGATACCGACGACCGGGTCGAGCGCATCCGGCTTTTCAAGGAAGAATTACGCCAGCGGGCCATTGCGGGCGATGTATATACCCAGGCCACCAACATCGAAGAAGAACAGAACGGCCTGATCGATTTCCATACCGGCGAGCTGATGGTACCCGCCGGGCTCCTCCGTTCGCATAACCGCTGAACGGTCAGGCAGAGGGAGCCTATGCGATCGGCACATTAATCTATTATATCTGTCCACTTAAAAGATTAAATAAACCAATGCGGGAAGGAGCTGTTAGCCAATGAACGGCCGACGCTCATTAGTAGCAGGTCGGGTCGATTCAACAACGTTATGGTATGAAAGCAGCAGTCTTCCACAAGATGGGTGATATCCGGTACGAAACAACGGAGGACCCTACAATCGAGGAATCGCGGGATGTTATTCTGCGGGTTACGTCTACCGCCATCTGCGGATCGGACCTTCACATTTACGACGGGTTTCTGCCCCAGCTTCGCAACGAGGTCCTTGGCCATGAGTTCATGGGTATCGTTGAAGAGGTCGGTTCCGGGGTTACGAACCTGAAAAAAGGCGACCGGGTGGTGGTGCCGTTCACCATTGCCTGCGGCCAGTGCTATTTCTGCCAGCACGAGTTGCAGATGCACTGCGAACACTCGAACCCCGAGTTCTACGGGCCCGACGGTGGTCTGCTGAGCGAGAAGGGGGGCGGCCTGTTCGGCTACTCGGACCTCTACGGCGGCTACAATGGCGGGCAGGCCGAATACGTTCGGGTGCCTTATGCCGACTATGGCCTGCGCCACGTGCCCGAGGAGCTGAAAGACGAGCAGGTGCTGTTTCTGTCCGATATCTTCCCGACCGGCTGGAGTTCTATCGAGTGGGGCGAACTGCGCGGGGGCGAAACCGTAGCCATTTTCGGGTCGGGTCCGGTGGGGCTGATGGCCCAGAAATCGGCCTGGATACAGGGTGCGGGCCGCGTCATAGCCATCGATCCGGTCGAGTATAGGTTGGAGCGGGCCCGGCGGGTCAACAACGTAGAAACGCTGAATCCCCGGGAGGTAGACGTGGTCGAAGCGATTCGGAGTATGACCGAAGGGCGCGGGGCCGACCTCTGCGTCGATGCCGTCGGTATGGAAGCCGACCGTACGATACTGGATAAGGCCAAAGCCGTTATCAACCTCGAAAAAGGAACGACCAGCGTGCTGGAACAATGCTTCCGGGCCGTTCGGCGGGGGGGTATCGTATCGGTAGTGGGCGTTTACGGCTCGCCGACCGATAACTACCCCGTTGGCCGTATTTTCGACAAAGGACTGACGGTTCGGTACGGACAGTCGCAGGTGCACAAAAACATCGATCACCTGCTCGATCTCGTTGTGCAGGGTAAGGTGGTGCTGGACGATATCGTATCGCACGTGCTGCCGCTGGCCGAGATTTCCCGCGCTTACGACATCTTCAAGAAGAAAGAGGACGACTGCACAAAAGTCATCCTGAAGCCTTAATTCTAACAATCGTACCAATAACTTACAGCACCTGGGTCAGGCGATCTGTCGCGATGGCATGGCCCAGGTGTCTGCTTACTCAAACTCAACTATGGAAACGCAGACAAACGGAAAAACGGTTCTGATTACGGGTGCATCGAGCGGTATCGGTCGCGAACTGACGCGGCTTTTCGCCAAAGATGGCTACAACCTGGTGCTGGTGGGGCGTGATGAAGAAACGCTGCAGCAGCAGGCCTATAACTTCAAAAATCAATACGGCACCACCGCTACGATCATCCGGAAAGACCTGGCCGATCCGAACGCACCGGAAGAAATCTACGCCGAAACCAGCGGACAGGGTCTTCAGATCGACGTGCTGGTCAACGATGCCGGGTTCGGTGAGTACGGCCAGTTTGCCACCCAGACCGATTTGCAGAAAGAGCTGAGCGTGGTGCAGGTCAACGCCATTGCGCTCATGCACCTGACCAAGCTGTACCTGAAAGACATGGTGAGCCGCAACGACGGCAAAATTCTAATGCTGGGTTCTGAAGTGTCGGTTTTCCCGAATCCAATGATGGCGGTTTACGGAGCCACGAAGGCGTTTATCAAGTCGTTCTCGGAAGCGATCCGGGACGAGCTGAAAGACACCAATATAACGGTTACGGTGCTGATGCCGGGCGCTACGAACACCAACTTCTTCAACGTGGCGGGTGCGGCCGACGTAAAAGGCGCCGATCCGCAGAAAACGGCCGACCCGGCTGCGGTGGCCAAAGAAGGCTATCAGGCCCTCATGGCTGGCAAAGACCACGTGGTGGCGGGCTGGATGAACAAGGCCCGCGTAGCCATGGCCCACTTGTTGCCCGATCCGCTGCTGGCGGCTGGCGTTCGCAGGGACATGACCCCGAAAGACGAAGCCGAACAACAGCAGAAGCAAACCATTGCTATTGCGCTGGGCGTAGCGGCCGCCGTAGTGGGTGGTATATGGCTGTTATCACGCAGTAACCGGCTGTCGGTGCCGACCATCAGTCCGTACGACAAAGCCCGGTACCGTTACAAAGCGCACAAAGCCAGCCGGTCGGCGCAAAACGCGATCGGCGCGGTCAGCGACTCGGTAAAAGGAGCCTACCACAACGCCAAATCAACCGTAGAAGAGGCCCTGGCCTAAAAGCCGACCCCACCGTGGTTCGCGCGTCTCTACAACCCTGGTCTGTGGGAACACGAACCAGGGTTGTAGAGACGCAACCCCTTGCGTCTCCTGTCCGGATGGCGTGTTACTGCCGCACGAGTGGTCCGACGCCTGTTTGATAGACTAGTAAAGTAATACATTTCCCGGAGCCGGTCTGGTCGGCAGAAGGGCAGAAAAATGGTATGGAAGCAATAAAAACGAAAGCATACGGAGCGAAAGCCTCGCTCATCGACTCGCTCAGCCGCCTGTCCCGGATGGACATCGAGCGGAGCGCTCCCCAGGCCGACGAAGTACAGATCGATGTCCTGTACTGTGGCGTCTGCCACTCCGATCTGCACCAGGTCAAGAACGACTGGGGCAACACGATTTATCCCTGCGTACCCGGCCATGAAATTGTTGGGCGGGTGGTACAGGTAGGCAGCGCCGTTCGTACGTTCAACGAGGGCGATCTGGTAGGCGTTGGCTGTATGGTCGACTCCTGCGGGCAGTGCCACTCGTGTCAGGAAGGGACCGAACAATACTGCGAAGGCCCCGTTGGCTGGACGGCTACCTACAATGGCTACATGAAGCCCGACGGGAGCGGCTACAATACCTTTGGCGGCTATTCAACGACCATTGTGGTTAAAGAATCGTTCGTGCTCCGCATCCCCGAAGCGCTCGACATCAAGGCCGCTGCGCCCATCCTCTGCGCGGGCGTAACGACTTATTCTCCGCTGAAGCACTGGAATACCCAACCGGGCGATAAAGTAGCCGTGGTCGGTCTGGGTGGCCTTGGTCATATGGCGGTGCAACTGGCCAAAGCGATGGGGGCCGAGGTGACAGTCATCTCGCATACGGGCGACAAAAAAGCTGATGCGGAAGCGCTGGGTGCACAAACGGTCATCGTCTCGACCGATAAAGAAGCCATGAAAGCCAGTGAGCTGGCGTTCGACCTGATCCTGATTACCATTCCCGACGCCTTCGACATCAACCCCTACGTCAAGCTGGTCAAGCGCGACGGCGCGCTGGTCGTTGTGGGTATGCTGGGTAAGTTCAAAAGCGCTTCCAACAACATGGAAGTGGCGTTTCACCGGCGTACGCTGTCGGGTTCGCTGATTGGTAGTATTCAGGAAACGCAGGAAGTCCTCGATTTCTGCGCTGAACATGCCATTGCGCCCGACATCGAACTGATTCCGATTCAGGATGTCAACAAGGCTTACGACCGGATGCTGGATAACGATGTCCGGTTCCGGTTCGTCATCGACATGCAAACGCTCAAAGACGAAAACTAACCTACCGATATGGTTCAAACGTATTTTCGGGCCTTTGGTCTGGGCGTGGTAGCGGGCATGCGCTCGCTGGTCGCCCCGGCCCTGCTTAGTCATAAGCTAGCCCGCACGATGCCGGCCAAAGAGCCGCAGAAACCGATTCATTACCTCACGTTGCCGCCGGTCTCGCTGGGCCTGAAAGCCATTGCCGGTATCGAGATACTGGGCGATAAAATTCCGAATGTGCCTGACCGCACTTTCGCGCCTGAATTTGGCGCCCGCATTGCCTCGGGGGCTACCTGCGGAGGATTCCTGAGCCAGGCCGAAGGGGCCGACATTCCGGTGGGCGCCGTAGTGGGCGGACTGGGTACAGTTGTTGGCACGCTGGCATTCTTCCGGCTTCGGCAATGGTTAACCCACGAGCTGGGCGTGCCCGATCCGGTAGTGGCGCTGGCCGAAGACGCCCTGGCCATCGGGGTGGGCTGGTCCATCGTTAACGCCATGCAGCCCGCTCCGCAGCTGAACCGGGCTCAGTAAACGAACTCGAAATTATATCGGCCGCAGCCAGCTCCCAAACGGGGTCTGGCTGCGGCCGGACTGTATACAGACGTAGGCTTATCCGCGCGAGGTACCGGGTAGTTCCAGAATCAGGTCGGCTCCGTACAGCCCGGCGGGGGTCTGGTAGCCAGCCTTCCAGTTTCCGTTCAAAACATGCCGGGTAATGGTCAGGGCGGCCTCGGCGGTGAGCGTATAGCCTTCGGGCCCGTGCTGCCGGGCTTCTACAGTCTGGCCCTGGGCGTTGCGAGCGCGACCCCAGACGTGCGTACGGGCACGCTGCCGAACCGTTTCGTCGGGGCCGGTAACGCGGCTGGCGATCTGACGACGCAGAAACGACTGAACCCACGGCAGGCGTACGAGCCAGCCGAGGTAATTGCCCAGCCGGGCCATCCGGATCTGCCGGGTTGTGGTGCCCATGTAGGTTTCGATAGTCGGGATGCCGGTCGTACGGTAGGCCGTCGAGAGGTCGCCCCACGGAATCGCCATACAGGGCTGCGGTTGGCCGTTGCCGAAATCGACCGTTAGGGTATGGTGGACGTAGGGAACCGGAACGAGCCGACCGTTCTGCCGAATCATGCCGCCCGCGCCCAACCCTTCGAGTGCCGTTTGCGCCGTACCGTGCGATAGGGCACCTTCTTCATTGGCGAAAGCCAGTTGGAGGTGGGTGGCATCGGGTAGCCGCTCGTGCAGATAACGCGCCATACAGTCGGTCGGCACCACGTCGAAACCCACGCCCGACATCAGCATGATATTCCGGTTTACAGCCGCTTCATGCAGGGAGAACCCGTGTTCAAATACGGCCACCTCGCCCGTAATGTCGAGGTAGTGAGTTCCGGTGCGCAGGCAGGCTTCCTGCATGGGAGCTGCCGTTTGGGAGAAAGGCCCGGCGCAGTGCAGCACCACCGGCATGTCGGCTAAGGCCGCATCGAGGGCCGTGGCATCGCTCAGATCCGCCACCCGGTATGACAGGCCATACTGCTCGGCCAGGGGGCGGAGTCTGGCTTCGTTACGCCCCGCCAGGACCGGCCTCAGACCAAACGCGGCAAGCCGGTCGAGCATGAGCCGGGCCGTATAGCCGTTGGCGCCGTACAGCAGAAAGGTGTTGGTAGCCATAGCGAATTAGTGCGTATACCGACGTCGGCGAACTACCTGCCAGACCAGACCGACCAGCCCTACCAGCGCCAGCGGACCGAGCAGGTTCAGCAACTGCCAGCCCGTTCGGTTGGCGTTGAGCCGGATTTTGTCGAGTGGGCGCAGGGCTACCGACCGGGTACGGGCCGCGATGACGCCGTTCGGGTCGACCAGATAGTCGACGGCGTTAAGCGCGAAATCCTTGTTGGCAAACGTACTGCGCGTGAACCGGTCGAAGCCGAGCGGATAGGGCGTGTTTCGTTTGTAGTCGACATCGTTGATGACCAGATCGCCATCGGCGCAGATCAGTACCCGGCTCGGCTCGCCACTGGCCCTGAACCCGGCGGCCCGCGCATCGCCCGGCAGAATCCGGTTGGCGTATACGGACTGAAACCGGCCTTCGAGCAGGCAGCCCACCAGCCGAACCCCACCCGTGTAGGTTTGCGGATCGGGTTGCTGACGGGCTTCGTTATACGAGATCAGCGCGGGCGTTTTCAGCACCTGCGTGTAGGGCGAAGTCATCAGCAGCGGAATTTTCCGGATGCCCGGCGCCTGTACCGTATCCAGGGTGCTGATGAACCGGCCCAGTACCGCGTCGAGGTTTCGGACAATGGGATTGCCGGAGGTGCCGAAGTTGTTCAGCAGCGGAAAAAATCGCCACGGCAGCAGCTGAATATTGGGTTTATCGCCGAGGTTACCCACGTTGAGCGGGATGGGGGCGCAGTACATATCTTTCACCACATCGCGGTTGACACGCACGCCCCAGCGGAAAAACAGCTCGTCGAGGTTGAGGTTCAGCGGCTGGGCGTAGTTGCCTTCGTTGCTGACACTGTCGATGCGCTGGCCGTCAACGAAGAACAAGGCCCGTCCGCCGTTGACGACGTACTGGTCGAGCTTAAAGAGTTCGTCGTCGGAAAAAGGACGATCGGGTTTGGGAACCAGCACGGCGTCGAGGCCCGTAATGGGGCCGGGTTTGCTCAGATCGATGAAAAACAGGTCGTAGCTCTGCTGCACGGAGGCCAGCAGGTCGGCAAAACGTGACGGCGGCACCTGCGTATGGCTGTAGAGTAGCCCTACCCGCCGACGGTTACCCTCGGTTTGGGTCAGCTTCCGGATGGCCGACGCCAGTTCGAACTCCACCCCTTCGTACGACTGGTTCAGCTGTTCTTCTTTCGAGGCCGCTTTGTTGCCTTTCAGCAGCAGTACGGCCGTTTCTTTGCCCTTGTAGGAGACGATAGCCCCCGGAAAAACCAGCTTTTCGGTGCGTTTGCCGCCTTCGTTCGCAACCAGGTTGGTGGGGAGCAGACCGCGCTGCTGGAGCCGATCGATGAGTTTGTTCTTTTCGTCTACGTTCGTAACTACGTCGGGGTCGATGAAGCGGAAAGTAACGGTCTTGCCCGCCTGGACCTGAAACTCGTCCAGCGTTTCGCGCACGGCGTTTTCGAGTCGTTTAAACGCGGGGGGCAGATCGCCGGTGAGGTATACGTCGACGTGAATGTCGTCGGGAAGTTCGGCCAGGAGCGTGCGGGTAGCGTCGGAGAGGGTATACCGTTTCTCTTCGGTCAGATCGAGCCGGAAAAACACAAAAGCAGACAGCACATTGACGGCCACCAGAGCCGCCACAATCAAAAGCGTTTGTACCGAAGCGGATTTCATACAACTATAGTAACGAACAAATACCCCCAAAATGTCTCCCCTGTAGAGACGCGATCCCTCGCGTCTCACATGCGTCAGCCATTGGTTTCGCGTCTCACATGCGTCAGCCATTGGTTTCGCGTCTCACATGCGTCAGCCATTGGTTTCGCGTCTCCTATGCGTCAGCCATTGGTTTCGTAGGAAAATTGGCTGGCACCCAGGAGACGCGAGGGCCGGTGCGATCGCGTCTCTACGCAGGGTTCCGGTGGGCAAGATACGGGATTTTGGCGTGTGGTGCCTGCCAGGCTGTTTCCACGAGCGCCATAGCCCGCCCATGCCCCAGGCTCATATTTGCCTGGTCTTCTTAACATTCCCTAAATACTCTGGTTAAAAAGTAGAGTAAACTAACTACCCGATCATCATGGCAAAAACAACGGAATTAGCAAAAAGTGGTGTGCTTGATATAGCCCCTGTCGACCCGATTCCGAGCGGATCGAGTCTGATCAATGTCGGACCGACCGAGCGCTACCTGTCGGTGGGAGCCGGTGCGTTGCTGCTTACCATAGGGCTTCGGCGCGGAGGGCTGGGCGGATTGCTCACAGCCGCCCTGGGTGGCGTACTGACCTACCGGGGGGCCACTGGCTACTGCCCCATCAACAGCGCCATTGGCCGCGACACATCGGGCGAGAAAACCGAAACCGACGTGGTCGAAATCAGCAAAAGCGTTACCATCAATAAACCCCGCGAAGAGGTGTACCGCTTCTGGCGTCAGCTGGAGAACCTGCCGCTATTCATGCAGCACCTCGAATCGGTTACCCAAACCGACAACCTGCGGTCGCACTGGGTTGCCAAGGTGAGCACCGGCAATGCGCTAACCCGGGCTTTACCAGCCGTGGAATGGGATGCCGAGATTGTGGAGGAGGAAGAAAACAGCCGCCTGGTCTGGCGTTCGGTACCGGGCGCTACCGTCGATAATTCGGGCGAGGTCCGGTTCATCGACGCGCCGGGCAACTGGGGCACCGAGGTGCATGCTACCATCAAATACCGCGCGCCCGAAGGCATTATCGGCGAAGCGGTGGTAAAGCTGTTCAACCCGGCTTTCAAACAGATGATCAAAGAAGATATTCGCCGGTTCAAACGCCTGCTCGAAGCGGGTGAAATACCGACGATAACCGGCCAGCCGTCGGGCCGGGCGAACGAGCACGAGTCGATCCCGAAGAAACAACCCACTAAACACAAGGAACATGAAGGCGTTGTGCTATAACGGAAAATACGACCTGCGCGTGGAGCGGGTACCTGACCCGGAAATCCTGAATCCGCGCGATGCCATTATCAAAGTCCGGAAGACAGCCGTTTGCGGGTCAGACCTGCACCTGATCAACGGCTACATCCCCACCATGCGTGAGGGTGACATTATCGGTCATGAATTTATGGGCGAGGTCGTAGAGACGGGGTCCGGCATCACGAACCTGAAAAAAGGCGACCGGGTATCGGTGGCGGCAACCATCGGCTGCGGTCATTGTACCTACTGCTCAACGGGTTCCTACTCCCTCTGCGACAACTCGAACCCCAACGCGTTCATGCCCGAAAAAATTATGGGTGATTCGCCGGCCGCCATCTTCGGATATACCCACTCGTTTGGCGGCTATGCGGGTAGCCATGCCGAGTATATCCGGGTTCCGTTTGCCGATGTGGGCATGTTCAAGGTAGACGAACGGCTGACCGATGAGCAGGCGGTATTCCTGGGCGACGCGTTTCCGACTGGGTTCATGGCGGCCGACATGTGCGGTATCCAGCCGGGCGATACGGTAGCGGTATGGGGCTGCGGTGGCGTTGGTCAGATGGCTATCCAAAGCGCATTTCTGCTGGGGGCCGAGCGGGTCATTGCCATCGACCGCGAGCCCAACCGACTCGAAACCGCCCGGCGCGTTGGCAAAGCCGAAACCCTCGATTTCTCGAAAGTCGACGTACTCGAAGCGCTCCGCGAGATGACCGGCGGCCGGGGTCCCGACCGCTGTATCGATGCCGTTGGCCTGGAGTCGGTAGATGATAGCGTACAATACTATTACGATAAAGCCAAGCAGTTTGCGGGGCTGGAGATCGATCGGGCTATTGTTTTGCGTCAGGCTATCATGGCGTGCCGCAAAGGCGGGACGGTATCGATCGTGGGCGTCTACGCCGGATTCATCGACAGTATGCCGATGGGCGCAGCCATGAACAAAGCGCTCACGTTCCGGATGGGGCAGCTCCACGCGCAGAAATACATGCCCCGGCTCATGGAGTACGTAGCCAACGGACAGGCCGACACCGGGTTTCTGGTAACCCACCGCATGTCGCTGGACGATGGCATGAAAGGCTACGACCTCTTCAGCAAACGTGCCGACGATGTCATGCGCGTCGTATTCACCCCGTGATTATTGAGTGAGTTGTCTATTGAGTGATTGAGTGGACGGCCTGGTCGACACAAAAAACAATTCACTCAATCACTCAATAGACAACTCACTCAGTTAAAACCCGCCCCGGTCGTAGAAGCTGCGACGGCGGCTCAGTTTGAGCTCCTGCAGAATGGACGAGCGGGCGCGCAGGTCGAAGGAGTAGTTGCCAGCCCGGATGTTGCTGCCGGAGTAGGGCGTCCAGTTGAAGGCCATCTCCCAGCAGTGGAGGTCGCGGTTGATGCCGATGGTCGTAAGGGTCGGGCTGCGGAACTGGAAGTCGTAACCCGTCTGCACCGTTATTTTCCATTTGGGCGTCAGGCTCAGGTCGCCCGTCAGCGTCAGCGCCTGAACCACCTGCGATAGCTCCGGCGTGAGTTTGGTAAGCCCGAAGGTGTAGCTCATGTTGATCGACCACGGAATATTGAAGTCGACGTACAACTCGGGGTTGTTGTTGATGGCCTTCATCTGGGCCTCGCTGGCGTTGGCGCTGGTCTTGGGCTTGTCGGCCTGTTTGGGCGCAAACCGGGCACTCAGATACGCCTGTATGTTGGTGAGCCGCAGCAACCCCTGTCCGGCCTGAAAAGCGTACAGGTTGGGCACCCGAACGTACTGCTGGTTGACGTATTCGGTCGTGTTCAGGATCAGGGGTGAGTACGTCAGGGGCGGAACGGGTATGGTACCGAACGTATAGGCCTGGAGCAGATACTGCGGAGTGCCGCCATAGCCCCGGTTGGCATACGGATCGAAGGTCGACGAGAAGTTGAAGCTGATGTTCTTGAAAATCTGCGTGTTGGCGTTGACCGAAATGGGCGAAAGCTGGTAGTCGGGCGCCAGAATGTTGTAACTGCCCGTCAGGCTGATATTGTCGAAGATCGGCACCTTCTTGAAGTCCTGCCCCGTTGTATCGCCCCGCGTTCTGACTTTCATCTCCAGCTGATTGACAATGCCGAATGAGATAAACGCCGACTCGGTACTGCCGCTGCCACCGCTGCCGCCCAGGCCCCTGAACCGGGAGAGCGTACGGCGGTAGTCGGGCAGGGCGGCCAGGCTTCCTACGGCCGGCAGTACCTGAAACTGCCCGAACGAGGGGTTCGTAAAGTCGGGTATGTAGCTGAACGATATGGAGGGCGCTACCGTATGGCGAATGGCCTCCACGCGTTTGCCGCGGATGAAGTACGTGCCGTAGAAGCGCGTGTTCATGCTGGCGTTGACCGAGAAGTTATACGACGGGAAAAAGCCCCGGGCCGTATCGATCCGAACCGCGTCGTTTTCCTGAACGTAAACATAATCGAGCCGTTTGCTGTAGATATCGCCCTGCAGGGCGAAACCCGGCGTCAGGTTGATATACCGGAACAGCTTCAGGTTGGGCAGCGAAATTGGAATGCTGTAGCGGGCCTGTACAACCCGGTTTTCCCAGATCCGGTCGGCGTTGGCCAGGCTGAAGGCAATCAGGTTCGGGTCGGACTCCACGATACCCAGCCGGATGTTGTTGGCCCGGCGGGTGCTGTCGAGAATCCGGTCGATGGCGCTGATGGTTGGGATGTTAGTGATAACCGGAAAACCCAGTCCCGTAGTGTCGACCTGCCGGCGGATGGTATTGTTGATCGTGATGGACCCGCTAACGTCCAGACCGACCCGGAAACTCTCGTACCAGCGGCCCGTACCCCCTTTGAGCGCGAAGGGCGAGATCTGGTTGATGCCGAAGTTGAAATCTGACGACACGTCGGTTTTGCCGTTCTCGCGTACGCCGGTGCGCTGGTTTACCTGCCCGAACTGCTGGTTCACCCGGACGTTAGCCCCGGCCCGTGCAAACTGCCCGAAGGTGCGGCTGTACTGGACCGACGAACCCGCCACGTTGGAGATGTACTGCTGCTGGTTGAAGGAGTTGAACTGGTTGTAGCTGTTGCTGCTGACGTTTACGTTGGCCGAAAAACTACCCCGCCCGCGCGGTACCGGCGAGTGCGACCAGGTGAAGGCAAAGTCATTACGTGGGGTTTGGGTGGTATCGACCCGGTCGCCGGAACGGTTTCGGTTAAAACGCAGGTCAACACCCCCGCTGTAGCGATACCGTTTGTTGTAGGCCGAAGCGACGCCCAGCCCCCAGCTTCCCCGCGAGTAGATCTGTCCTTTGAACTGAAGCCCCAGGTTCTCGCTCACGGCCCAGTAATAGCCGCCGTCGCGCAGGTAGAAGCCGCGTCCGTTGGGTTCTTCGCCGTACTGCGGCACGATAACGCCCGATACCCCGATTTCTTTTCGCTTCGGAAACGGGAAAAACCCAAACGGCAGCCCGATCGGAAGCGGAATCTGGTTGATGACCAGGTTGAAGGGCCCGGCCACGACCTGCCGGTTATGAATCACCTTCAGTTTGCTGGCATTGATGTGAAAGTGGGGCGTTGCCAGATTACAGGTGGTGTAGATCGCCTTGCCGATGTAGAGGTTATCTTCAGCATCTTTTTTTACCGTTGTGCCCCGAATGTTGCCCTCGCCCTGCTGCGTAATGACGCCCTGGATGCGCCCTTTCTTGCTTTTGAAGTTGTAGCGAATCTCTTTGGTATCGTATTTTCCTTCACCATCCTGAAAAATGGGTCTTCCGATTGTCTTCTTTGTTGTCGAATCATACCGACCTTTGGCATATACTTCGTTAGTAAGATAGTTTAGACGGATATAGTCGGCTTTTAGCGAGATGTCACCGTATTCAACGCTGGCATCGCCGAACAGCTCGACCGTCTGGCCATCGGCAGCGTAGATGGTAGAGTCTTTGGCCTGATACTTGACTGTTGTACTGAACTGATCGGCCTGGGTCGTATCGGATAGGGCGGTGTCACCGGCGGCTACACGCAGCGAGTCACCACCCACCCGGCGCTGGGGCCGAACGGTGCTGGGCGATACAAGACCGGGTTGCAGGCGTCCGCGGGTGCTGGTCTGGGAGGCTGGGGTAGTGGCCGTGGTGGTCGTCGCGCCGGTCGATGTGGTGGAGGCCGGGTTATTGGAGCGGGTGGCCGGGTTAGCGACCGAGGGCACGCCGGAGGCTGCGTTCGGCACGCGCTGGGCGGGTACCGTGGCGGGGGGAAGTCCACCCTTGTCGGGCTGTACCGACGTTGACTGCGGAGAGGTTGCTGCCTGTGCCAGTGCTACATAGCTGCCGAAGAGCAGGAGTAAACAAAGTGCGGCTCGAAGCCATGCCGGACGTGCTGGAAGGGGCCGCAAAATAAAGTATCCTTTTTTCAGTTCTATCAAAAAAATTACATTTGCCAATTGGCCGTTAAGCCTATGGCTTACAAAGGTATTCACGAACAATTATCCCACTATCGCTTTGAAACGTTTTCAGCCGTTAAAAATTATTAAATCAACCGGTGTTCGGGCGTTGTTGCTGGCTCCCGGAAAAATGACAACCGGTTTGCTGATAACGCTGCCGCTGCTGGCCATGACCGTGGTCTCTCCGGACGTTGTTCAGGCTGATCTGAATCAGGATACTATTCGCACCAGCCAGGAAAGCAGCGAGGAGTCTGCCGCCCCCAACCGGCTCCGCACCATCGTGCTCGACGCCGGTCATGGCGGTAAAGATCCCGGTACACACGGCCGATATGCCAAGGAGAAAACCATCAACCTGGAACTCATATTGCAATTAGGCCGGAAAATTAAAGCAAATCATCCAGACGTTCGCGTTATCTACACCCGGGTTTCGGACCACTTCGTCGATTTATACGAGCGGGGGGCTATTGCCAACCGGAATCGGGCCGACCTGTTCATCTCCATTCACTGCAACGCCAGCCCATCCAGCAACCGGGTTTATGGCACCGAAACCTACACCCTGGGGCTGCACCGAACCCAGAGTAACCTCGACGTGGCCCGGCGCGAAAACGCCGTAATCCTGCAGGAAAAAAATTACCAGCAGACCTACAAAGGCTTCAACCCCAACTCGCCCCTGGCCACCATCATGCTGGCCAATTATCAGCATGCGTTCATGGAAAGCAGCATCAACTTTGCCGAAAAGGTAGAGCGCAGCTTTCGGCGGAATGCCGAACGGAAAAGCAACGGCGTAAAACAGGCCGGGTTTATTGTACTCTGGAAAACCACTATGCCGAGCGTTCTGATCGAAAGCGGCTACCTGACCAACCCGGCCGAAGAACTGTATCTGAAGTCGGACGAAGGTCAGAAAACCATGGTCAACGCTATTTACAAGGCGTTTGAACAGTACAAAGAAGAAATTGAAGCCAACGGGTAAACCGACGGATCGGCGGGCAGAAGCCTCCAGACACGACACGGGACGAACGGTGTAAAATTGCCGTTCGTCCTTTTTTCGGCGTTCAGGGGCACAAACAGGCGCCGAAGATGGTTATACGTTAAGTCTAATTGGCAGGTGTACCCCGAGCAAGGCGGCTCACCTTCTTCACACGCATGAAACTATCGCAGGAAGTAAAAGTTGGTTTACTGGCTGTCGTCTCGCTGATGATGCTTTATTTCGGATTCGAGTTCTTGAAAGGGTCCGATTTCTTTTCCAATAACCGAACCTATCAGGTCATCTACGACAACGTAGACGGGCTGACATCCTCTAATCCCGTAAGGATCAACGGGTTGTCGGTTGGGCAGGTCAAATCAATCGATATTCTTCAGGATCAGGGTAATAAGCTGCTGGTAACGGTGGAGCTGAAAAACGACATCCGGGTTACGCAGGGCTCGCAGGCTATCCTGGCCGACGATGGGCTGCTGGGCGGCAAATCGATTCGGCTGGTCGTTAAACCCGGCACGCCCCAGCTGGAAGAAGGTGGTCAGCTGGTCGCTACCAAAGAAACCGGCCTGACAGCTCTTATCCGCGAAAAAACCCTGCCGGTGCTCAACAACGTCGACTCGCTGACGTACCAGCTCAATCGGGTGGTGGCTCAGTTTGACCAGACGGGCGTTGTGCTGAACAAGACACTCAACAGTGCCAATGCCGCCGTTGGTACGCTCGACCTCACCATTGCCGAGAACCGCGCTGGCCTCCGAACCACGCTCGCCAATGTGAACCGGCTGTCGGCTTCGCTGATCGAGACGGAACGCCAGCTCAAGCCTATTCTGGCCAAAGCCGATACGTTTGCCGACTCGCTGCAGGGCCTGCAGCTGAAGCAGACGCTCGGCAGCGTGAACAAAACCGTCGACAACCTGCAGCGGATTCTGGGCGACATCAACAACGGTCGGGGTTCGCTGGGTAAACTGGCGTCTGATGAGCAGCTGTACCGGAATGTAAACGCTACGACCGCCAGCCTCGAAAAACTCCTGACCGACCTGCGCGAGAACCCCAAGCGCTACGTCCATTTCTCGCTCTTCGGCCGCAAAGATAAAACCGGCACGGCCACCGGGACGCAGCCCACCAGCACAACAGACGTCACCAGCCAGGCCGATTCTACCAAGTAGAGCACAGCGCAGGCCGTTCCATCATGCCACCCCTTCCATGGCCTCAACCGCATAGCGTCGGTAGAGGTTGAGGTACGACGGCGCCCGCAAGACCATGGCCCGTCAGGGCCCATACCGCGCAGCGTCGGTAGAAACCGACGGGCGCATGACCAGGCGACCAGGCCCGTCAGGGCCTATACAGCGCAGCGTCGGTAAAATCGGTGGGCACCCGCAGGATCAGGCCCGTCAGGGCCTATACAGCATAGCGTCGGTAAAATCGGCGCGCCCACCCGATCTATGGCCCGTTAGGGCCTATACAGCGTAGCGTCGGTAGAAATTAACGCCCCACCCGCATGACCAAGGCCCGTAGGGCCTACACAGCGTAGCGTCGGTAGGGCGATGCATCCAATATTTCATGAGCCGTCAGGTATACCACCGCGATTGTGATGTACCTGACGGCTCATGTGCCGGGTTAACCCTAAACATTGCTGATCAATTTCTACCGACGCTGCGCTGTATAGGCCCTGACGGGCCTGGTCGTACGGGTGGGCCGCCGATTTCTACCGACGCTGCGCTGTATGGGCCCTGACGGGCCTGGTCCTGCGGGTGCCCGTCGATTTCTACCGACGCTGCGCGGTGAAGGCCCTGACGGGGCATTCGTTGGAAATCCGTTAGTTAACCAGGACAACGCCCTTGTCTTTGGCCATCTGGTTGATGCGCATGAGGTTGGTTTCTATGGTCATTTTGAGCTTCCCCAGCTGGGCGTCCACTTCCTGCGTGAGCTGACTACGAACCTCTTCGCCCTGTTTGGTTGGGCGGAAGTCGCCCTGGGCCTGCTCGCTCATGAGGTGCGCCAGCCGGTTGTTGAGCTTGATACCGTAGTTGAGCGGGTCCTGCACACTCATGTTCCTGGTCTGGTGAATGTCGTTCTCGATGGTCTTGAGCTCGTCTTCAAACTTCTTAATGACGTCGTTTATGTCTTTGTTCTTCTCGTCGGACCCCATCTTGTTTTTGAGATAGGTCAGGTCTTCCTTGATCTTCCGGAGGTTGATGATGCCTTCGTTGGCTTCCGTTACCTTGTTACGCACTTTCATCAGGAAATCGAACTGGGCCTGATAGTCGGCCGGTGTCGTTTTCAGCCGGGGGTCTTTGAGGATCTCGAACGGCTGGGTCTGCGATTGCCCGTTTACCGTTAACCTGACCTGGTAATTGCCCGGTACGGCTTTGGGACCGAGGTTGGGCGATCCGTAGAAGACCATACCGGGAAAGGTTTTATAGCCGGGGTAGCGCATGTCCCACACGAAACGGTCGCCCCCCGATTTGACTTTCAGCAGGTCGGCTTTTTCTTTCGCTTTCGTGCTGAACGAGCGGATCAAGGTACCGTTGCTTTCGAGAATGTCCAGCCTGACCTCCGCAGCCGGGTCAGTTTTTTTGATGAAGTAATGAATCATGACGCCGTTGGGGTGATTTTCGCCTTCGAGCTGCGCGTCGCGTTTGCTGGTACCGGCCATGCGGTAGGTAGGCATCGGCTGGTAGAGAATGGCTTCTTTGGCGGCCAGGTCGCTCCTGAGCTGGTGCAGGGGCGTCAGGTCATCGATCAGCCAGAAGCTACGGCCGTGGGTGGCGGCAATGAGGTTATCGTTCTTGATGGCCAGGTCGTGGATGGGTACCGGAGGCAGATTAAGCTGAAGTTTCGACCAGCTCTCGCCATCGTCGAACGATACCCAGACGCCCCGCTCGGTGCCGGCATAGAGTAGTCCTTTTCGCTTCGGATCGGCCCGGACCACCCGAACAAACTCGTCTTTGGGAATCCCTTTGGTCATCACCGTCCAGGTTTTGCCGTAGTCCAGCGTCTTGTAGATGTAGGGCGTGTAATCGCCGAACTTGTACGAAGTAGCCGCCACGTAAGCGCCCCCTTTCACGAACGGATTGACCTCCACCGAATTCATCATATTGTACTTCGGCGACACGGAGGGGGTAACGTTCTTCCAGGTTTTGCCGCCATCTATGGTGACATGGATCAATCCGTCGTCGGACCCCGTCCAGATTTCGCCTTCGGTATAGGGCGACTCGGTAGCGGCAAACACGTTGGCGTAGTACTCGGCACCCGTGTTGTCCTGCGTAATCGGCCCGCCCGACGATTTAATGGTTTCGGGCTCTCCCCGCGACAGATCGGGGCTGATCACCTCCCAGCTTTCACCACCCGTGTAGCTGACGTGCAGATGGTTCGAGCCGGCATAAAGCTTTTTCGGGTTGTGCGGGCTGAAAAAGACCGGGTAATTCCAGTTGAAGCGGTATTTCATGGCATCGGCTCCCGAACCGGCGGGCAGGTCGGGGTGTACGTTGGTAGACCGCTCCTGCCCGGTAGCCAGGTCCTGCATGGTCATGTAGCCTTTGTAGTCGCCCCCGAAAACGACCTCGCTGTTGAGCGGGTCGGGCGCCAGGTGGGCACTTTCGCCGATGGCCAGCGCTACCCAGTCTTTTTCGGTCACGGAAGCGCTGCCCGTCCGGTGCGAAATCCGGACGCTGGAGTTGTCCTGCTGGGCGCCGTAGATGCGGTACGGGAAATGGTTATCGGTCGAAACGCGGTAGAACTGCGCCGTTGGCTGGTTGTGGTAAGTTGTCCAGTGGTTGCCGCCATCGGTCGAGACCTGAGCGCCCCCGTCGTCGGCAATCGCCATGCGCTGGTTGTTGGTCGGGTCGATCCAGAGGTCGTGATGGTCGCCATGGGGCGCATTTTTCAGCTCGAAGGTTTTACCACCGTCTTTCGATACGCCGTAGCTGACGTTCATGACGTAGACAATATCCTCGTTCTGCGAGTCGGCATAGATGCGGCAGTAGTACCAGGCCCGTTGCAGCAGCGCGCGGTCCTGATTGATGCGGGCCCAGGTTTTGCCGGCATCGTCGGACCGATAAACCCCGCCAGCGTCTTTGTTTTCGATGATGGCCCAAACCCGGCTGGAGTTTTTGGGAGATACCGTTACGCCGATGATGCCGTTGATACCCGAGGGCATGCCCGACTTATCGGAGAGGTTTTCCCAGGTGTCGCCCCCGTCGGTACTTTTCCAGAGTTTGGAGTCGGGCCCGCCACTGTCCATCCGGTAGCCGTTGCGTTTCATGTTCCAGGTGCTGGCGTACAGGATGCGCGGATTATTAGGGTCGAGCACCAGATCGGCAGCGCCCGCCTGATCGTTGATGTACAGGACTTTTTTCCAGGTCTGCCCCCCGTCGGCACTGCGAAAAATACCCCGCATCTCATTGGGTTTCCAGAGGTTGCCCATGGCCGCTACGTAGACCAGGTCGGGGTTTTTGGGGTGAATACGGATGCGGGCAATGTGTTTCGAATCGGTCAGGCCGATGCGTTTCCAGCTGGTGCCGGCGTCGGTCGATCGCCACATTCCCGTACCCGAAGCCACGTTGTTGCGCAGGGTCTGCTCGCCTTCGCCCACGTAAATCACGTTGGGGTCGCTCTCGGCCACGGCCACCGCGCCAATGCTCCCGCCGAAGTAGGCATCGCTGATGTTTCCCCAGGTTTGGCCGCCGTCGGTTGTTCGCCAGACGCCCCCGCCAACGGTGCCCATGTAATACAGATTGGGGTTGCCGGTCACGCCCGTAACGGTACAGGAGCGCCCACCCCGAAACGGACCCAGCTCCCGCCAGCGCAGCCCCTCGTAGGTGGCCGGGTCGAAGGAGACCGTTGCCGGTGTCTTTGGCGATTGGCTGTAGACAAACTGGCTAACAAACAGCGAGAGGAAAACGTAAAGGAAAGGTGGCTTCATAGAACGTATAGATTGAGGACAGGAAATCATAAATAGCTTACACAGAGCTGGTCTTTATAATTTTATTAAACTTAACAATTGTCTATAATTTAATCTGATATCAATCTGTATTTCATTATTTTATATTGAAAAATCTATAAAAATCAAAATATGATGGCTGTCGGCTTGGCGGCTCGGCTTGCTGTTGATCGTACGTCGTTACGGACCGCCGGTGTTGGAGACGGCAACAACTCGCTTACTTTAGGGTTTTCTAATGGCCGATCTGGCCGACTCTTCATTCATGCAAACCCTTCTCGACGAACTCACGCAGCGCACTACCAAAACTCAGCTGGGTGGTGGGCAAAAGAAAATAGATGACCAGCACCGCAAGGGCAAACTGACCGCCCGCGAGCGCATCGACTACCTGACCGATTCTGACCGCCCCTTCGTAGAGATCGGCTTGTTCGGGGGCGAGGGTATGTATGCCGAACATGGCGGCTGCCCGTCGGGAGGGGTGGTGGTGGGTATTGGCTACATCTCGGGGCGCCAGTGCGTCATTGTGGCCAACGATGCCACGGTGAAGGCGGGGGCCTGGTTTCCGATAACGGCCAAAAAAAACCTGCGCGCCCAGGAAATCGCGATGGAGAACCACCTGCCCATCATCTACCTCGTCGACAGTGCGGGCGTTTATCTGCCCCTGCAGGACGAGGTGTTTGCCGACAAAGAACACTTTGGCCGAACGTTCCGGAACAATGCCCAGCTCTCGGCCATGGGAATACTACAGGTGGCAGCCATCATGGGGAGCTGCGTGGCGGGGGGCGCCTACCTGCCCATTATGTCCGACGAAGCGCTCATCGTTGAGGGCACCGGCTCTATTTTTCTGGCCGGTCCTTATCTCGTAAAAGCCAGCATTGGTGAAGATGTGGATGCCGAAACCCTCGGTGGCGCCGTAACCCATACCGATATTTCGGGGGTTGTGGACAACCGCTATCCCGATGATCAGCGTTGCCTCGATGCCATCAAACGGATCCTGTCCCGGACAGGGCAGCGCGAAACGGCTGGCTTCGACCGCATCGAATCGGCTCCGCCCGCCAAAGAGCCGGCCGATATCTACCAGTTACTGCCGTCGGACCGGGTAAAACCGTACGATATGCGCGAGATTGTGGATAGACTGGTGGATAAGTCTGAGTTCGATGCCTATAAACCAACCTACGGCCAGTCGCTGCTGTGCGGATACGCGCGTATCGACGGCTGGGCGGTAGGGATTGTGGCCAACCAGCGCAAGGTGGTGAAGGCTAAAATACCGAAGCAGGGCGGGGCGCAGAGCCAGCCCGTAGAAATGCAGATGGGGGGCGTTATCTACGGCGATGCAGCCGATAAAGCCGCCCGGTTCATCATGAACTGCAATCAGAAACGGATTCCGCTGGTGTTTCTGCAGGATGTGTCGGGCTTCATGGTGGGCAGCCGGGCCGAGCAGGGCGGAATCATCAAAGACGGGGCTAAAATGGTCAGCGCCATGGCCAACTCGGTGGTGCCGAAATTTACCGTAGTGATCGGTAACAGCTACGGCGCGGGTAACTACGCCATGTGCGGCCGCGCCTATGACCCGCGCCTGATGGTAGCCTGGCCCACTGCTCAGATGGCCGTCATGAGCGGGGCATCGGCTGCCAAGACCCTGCTGCAAATTCAGGTGGCTGCGCAGAAAGCGAAAGGGCAGCCGCTCACGCCGGAGCAGGAACAGGCCCAGCTCGACAAAATCACCGACCAGTACAACGCCCAGCTATCACCCTACTACGCAGCCGCCCGGCTCTGGATCGATGCCATCATAGACCCGCTCCAGACCCGACAGGTGCTGTCGGAAGGCATCGCGGCTGCCAATCACGCGCCGATCACCAAACCGTTTTCGGTGGGTATTATTCAAACCTAGCTGGTGCGGCCCTGGCTTTTGCCGGGTCGTTACGATCCCGGACCCGCCCCCGGACACCCGTTCAGACCGTTGGCAGGGTGGGCGTCTCAAACAGAAGCCAGGCAAGCAGAATAGCGACGAACAGGTACAGGAAACCGGCGATGGCGCACTTCACCCGGCAGAAGGTACCCTGGTCGGTAGTGAGCGCTTCCCGCGCAAAGCTAATGGTCATAAGTAGCTGACCCAAAATAGAGAGGACGACGAAAATAGGAAGATTCATTGCCGTAAAAACCGTACGTGAGAGGAGATAGATACTACTAAATTTTTCTTTAAGATATTGACTGTCAGAAGATTGGTTATCGAAGATAGTTCGTTGCAGCGGAAAAAGCAGCCTGCTCGTGGTGTTGTCTAGACTTACTAGATGGGTAGTGTAAATCGTTGCATATCTAAGACGATCATTTATAAGATATGTAACATAGATTTAGTAGAATATTTATCAATTTTTTTTCAGTGCGATAATCGGCAGGTGAGTAAGGTGGGTTATTTTGAAAGTAATACTATCATGTTCCGGTTTGGTAGTACCTTTACCCCGTCAAACTGAATTGGTTATGAGCCTGTCGAAACCCAATATTCTCGTTGTCGAAGACGAAACGAAAGTGGCGCTTTTTCTCAAAAAAGGCCTGGAAACCCAGTCGTACAGCGTGACTGTGGCGGCCGATGGACGTGAGGGGAAGCGACTGATCGGGACCGAACATTTTGACCTGGTTATTCTGGATGTCAATCTGCCGGTGCTGAGTGGGGTTGAACTGGCCCAGTATATCCGTACCCGAAATACACAGCTCCCCATTCTGATGCTGACAGCGCTCGACTCCACGACCGACAAGCTGATGGGGTTTGAAGCGGGGGCCGACGATTACCTGGTCAAACCGTTCGATTTTCTGGAGTTGCTGGCCCGCATCCGGGCTTTGCTGCGCCGGGCCACGCCCCCTGACGAAAGCGAGGCCGTACTGAAGATGGCCGATCTTGAGCTGGACCTGCGCGAGAAAGTAGCCCGTCGTATGGGACAAAGTATCGACCTGACCGCCCGTGAATTTTCTCTGCTCGAGTACCTGATGCGCAACCAGGGCCGGGTCGTGTCGCGTGTCGACATTGCCTCGCAGGTCTGGGATCTCAACTTCGACACGGGTACTAACGTGATCGATGTTTATATCAACTACCTGCGCAACAAAATCGATAAAGATGCGCCCGTTAAACTGATTCATACCGTAATCGGCCTGGGCTACGTGCTGAAACAGAAATGATCGCTGCGCAATGACCATCCGCAATCGACTGACGCTGCTTTTTACGGCCATCGTATCGGGCTTACTGCTGGTATTCTGCGCTACGATCTACCTGGTTGCCGAACGGCATCGGGAGAACGAATTCCGCGAGCGTCTGCATGCCGAAGCCCTGACCTCTGCCGAACTGCTGTTTGGGCCGGATACCATGGGGCGGCAGCTGTATAAGCTGCTGGACAAGAACCACATGACGGTGCTGAACGACGAGGAGATCATTATTTACAACCACCGGAACCAGATCGTTTTCGAAAGCGGCACCGATTACCTGACGGTATCGAAAGAGCAGCTCGACGAAGTAAGGCTGCACAACAGCCTTTACTGGCGGGTAGGCCCCCGCGAGGTGGCGGGCGTGCGCTATTACGACCGCTACCACCGGCTGGTGGTGCTGGCGTCGGGCGTAGACAAGTATGGAGTCAGTAAGCAGCGGAATCTGGCCGGCTTGCTGACGGTGGGCTGGCTGCTGGCTACGGCCGTCGTATTTGGGGCGGGCCGGGTCTACGCCGGTCGGGCGTTGCAGCCGATTCGCCGGATTATCGATCGCATCGATACCATTACGGCCTCGCAACTGGACCAGCGCTTGAAAGAAGGCCCTAACCCCGATGAGCTTACCCAGCTGGCCCACCGCTTCAACCGGATGCTCGACCGGCTCGAAGATGCCTTTCAGCAGCAGCGCACCTTTGTCTCGCACGCATCCCACGAACTACGGACGCCCCTGACGGCCATTACCGGACAGCTTGAGGTGTCGCTGCTGGCCGACGATGACCTGACCGAGTTACGCACTACTATAGCATCGGTCCTGGAAGATGTGCGTGACCTGAACCAGCTGACCAACGGCCTGCTGGCACTGGCTAACGTCAGCCTGGACGAAAAAGCGGTAGTGACCGGTCCGGTAGCGCTCGACGAACTGACCGAACAGGTCCGGGAGGAGTTGCTTCGGCTCCGGCCTGGCTACAGCGTACAGGTCGTTACCGAGCCGGCCGCGTCGGGGGCCGATGGGTTTCGGGTAACGGGCAACGAACCCCTGCTCCGAACGGCGCTGTTCAACCTGATGGAGAACGGCGGCAAGTTTTCGCCCAGCCACGAGGTGAACGTGCAGCTGACGGCAGACCGGCACATGATCCAGCTGACGGTACAAAACCAGGGTACTCCCATCGACCCCAGCGAACTGCCCGATATATTCAAACCTTTCCGGCGGGGTACCAATGGCCGCGCTGTACCCGGCCACGGCATCGGTCTGTCGCTGACTCAGCGGATCATCCAGCTGCACCGGGGCCGCATCACGGTCGAGTCGAACGCCGTGCGCGGCACCACCTTTCAGTTGATGCTCCCACGCGCCTGAAGCAGGTGTTCCCCACTTTCTAATGGCTTTCTAACACGGGGTTAATGGGGCTCTAAAGCGGGTCGGAGACCTTTGTTTCCGCAACCGACCGCTAGTAGCCATGAACCAATACATTCTCGATTACTCCAATCCAGGCAGAGCGAAGCGCCGTTCTGGTCGCAATTTCCGGGCGCGGTTGCGCATGTACCGGGTCTATCGACGGATGCTTATGTTGCTGAGCGGTCTGGTCTGTGGCATCTCTTTGCTCAGTCTGGCCCATCAGCGTACTGAAACGCAGCTGATTCAGCAGCGGTACGATGCGCAGCTGATTCAGTACGACTCGTTGCTGGCCGCTAAGCTGGAAGTAGACCAGCAGCTGGCCAAGGTGTATCGCCGGCTGTCGCTCGAACCCCGAACCGACCGCGTGCGCTACGCGCCCAGCCGGGACTGACCACGGGCGGCTATCGGTCGTGTGTACCCGGCAACAGCCGGTTTTTCTGATCAGACCATCCATTCATCACAACAGCCATGAAACCGATCACCATTCTGCATATTGGCTTAGCGGTAGTAACCCTGAGCAGTTGCGCCATTGTCCGGCAGGGCGAAGTGGGCGTCAGACGAACGCTTGGAAAAATAAACCCGCAAACCCTGCCCGAAGGCGTACAGATTTTCAACCCAATTCTGACGCGGGTCATCAAAATTCCAACGCGGACCGTCAATCTCGAAGTGCGTGCTCCGTTGCCTTCCAAAGAAGGCCTGACGGTGCAGTCGGAGGTGTCGATTCTGTACCGCGTTGAAGGAAGCTACGCGCCCCGGATCGTGGAGCAGATCGGGCCCGACTACGCCGAAGTGGTCATACTACCCGTGTTTCGCTCGGCCGTAGCGGATGTGTCGTCGCGGTACTTTGCCAAGGATATGCATACCGGACAACGGGCCGATATTGAACGGTCTATCCGGGAGGTAATGATGACCCAGCTCAAAGATCGGGGCTTTCTGATCGAGTCGGTGCTGCTCAAAAGCATTTCGTTACCCGCGGGCCTGACCAAAGCCATTGAAGATAAACTCGCGGCTGAGCAGGACGCGCAGCGCATGCAGTTCGTGCTGGACAAAGAACGGCAGGAAGCCCAGCGCCGAATCATCGAAGCCGAAGGCACCCGCGACGCTCAGCGGATTATCAACGAAGGGCTAACCCCCATGCTGATCCAGTTCAAGGCTATCGAAGCCTTCAACAAGCTGTCGACCTCGCCCAATAGTAAGGTGATTATCACCAACGGTAACTCCCCCCTGATGCTGTCGGCAGGCAGCGTTCAGTAAACAACACATAAACCTTTAATCGATATGGATGCTAACAAAGTAGGTAGTAAACCAGCGCCGTTGACCGCTGCGCCCGCCGATCTGTACCTGGGCCTGGGTAACGTTGTTTACGCGCTGGCCAAAGTAGACGGGGGTATTGATCCCGAAGAAACCAGACTGGCTCGTCAGCTACTGGGCGAACAACCCTACGGCGAACTAGCACTTCACACGTTTTTTTTGCTGGAGAACTGCGCCGTTCCGGTAGAGGAAGCCTATGATTTTGCGTTACGGCGATTTACTACGCACCGTAAATTTTTGACTGTGCCAATGAAAAAACGCTTTGTGAACATCCTGCTGCAAATTGCCGAAGCGCATAACAACACATCCGCCCGGGAACTGGAACTCATCCAGCGGTTTCGGCACGACCTCGGCCGTCTGTAAAAACCGCCTGGTACCGATGTGAAGTTACGTTTACGCCATAGCCGCCTGGTTATCAGCCAGGCGGCTATGGCGTAAACGTAAGTTATTGACAGGCAGAGGTGGCTGGCTAGTGCGTTTGAGCAGGCCAGGCTTCCAGGCCGGCCGCAATGCGTAAGGCTCGCTGGGTATCCTCCCAGTAGAACCCGCTTTCGTAGCCGGTGCTCATGCGGTCGCAGGTTTCCAGAAAATCATTGGCTGCGTCGAACCGCTCTTGCGGCAGCGACGACCGATCGGGTTGTTCAGTTGGTGCTTCCATGTCAGCTTGCTGGTAAATAGACATCCCATACGCTGTCCTGTTACCGACATAAGGCGGTTATGTCGCTGTGTCTGGCTGATGGGTTGGTTGGCAAGCTAGGCTATTTTCAGGAATCTAGTATTTCTTACCGATGAGATAGTTGATCCCGAGTTGCGGCTGAACCAGCGGCTGATCCAGCCACTGCTGATAGCTGAGGGCCAGATCAACCCGGAGCGCGGAGCTTATACCGGCACTCACCCCTGCTCCGCACGAAAAAATTCCCACTGATCTGGAGATTCCGGTTCCGCCTATACGGGCTGTACCGGTTATGACTAAGGGGCCACCGGTGGTGTTGACTACACTCGTCATGGTCTGGCTCTCGCTCCCGGATAACGATCGGCCCCCGAACTGGTAAGAAGCCGTCAGAAACGGCGAAAAACGGGTGCGGCTGAGTTGGTAGCGAGCCATTGGCCCCACCGTATAGGTCTGGCTGCGAACCAACCTGAACCATTCCTGACTGCCCGACGCACCCAGCCCCAGCAGGAGCCGGTTGGCAATGAAATACCCGGCGTACAACTGGGCTGTACTGTTATTCTCCAGAATAAGACCTTTTGAATACCCCGCGTGTACACCCACCGACCAGCTCCCTTTTGCGTAAGCGGACGTATACGCGTTGCCGGTTTTTGATGGCTGTTGAGCCTGAACAGAACCACACAGGCCTAGAAGACAAAGGAGTAGGGCTTCTTTCATGATGTGCGTTTAGCCCCCTAACGCACCACCCCCACGATTTTCTTGTACTATATTTATTAGAAGGTAACTTTTCGTTGTCTATTGGATGCAAACTGAAACAGCCGGATGCCCTGATCAGACGTCAGTTGGCACCCGGCCGTTCAGCGTACCTGTTCGGGCTGGCAGACTATACCAGTTCTGTAAACAATTCATCGTGTGGTTTACGTACTTTCGGCGCTTTGGCCAGAAAATCCTTGGCTTCGTCGCGGTAGCCGAGTGCCATCACCAATACGCTGGTGAGGTTTTTTCCGGGCAGGCCCAGCAGTTCGTCGAGGGCGGTGGCGTTAAAACCTTCTATGGGACAGGAATCCACTTCTTCAACGGCGGCCGCCACCAGTCCGAAGCCCAATGCAATGTAGGCCTGGCGAGCGGTCCAGTTCCTGAGCTCATCGGCACTTCGGGTTAGCAAAGATCCTTTGATAGACGTGGAAAAGCCATTCAGCGACTCGACGGGTATGGCCCGGGTTTGCGCAATGCGCTGCATGTAGGTGTCGATGTGGTCGGCGTTTACCGTCAGCTGCGAGGCAAAAATCAGGATGTGTGATCCGTCGACGATCTGCGGCTGCGGACAGGCCAACTCGTGTATTTTAGCTTTCAGGACCGGGTCCGACACCACCAGGATTTCGTAGGGCTGGAGGCCAACCGAAGAGGCCGATAGCCGGATTGCTTCCAGAATGGCGTTTACTTTCTCCTGAGCTACTACCTGCCCGTTCATGTTCTTGACGGCATAGCGCCAGTGAAGTGCATCAACAAAATTCATATCGATATATTTAAAAATTTGAAACTATTTGCCTGCAAAGCTATGTATGTCCGATATGCAAAAGATAGTAGTATCCCAAAGGATACCGGTATCCTTTGGGATAGTGATCACGCTTTACAACCAGGACTATGTTAGCCGAACACAGACAAACGATGAGCCAGGCCGAATGCATCCATAAACTGAGTGGTGTTCATGACGCGCTGTATGTGCTCAGCGGAAAATGGAAGCTACCCATCGTTATTGCGCTGCACGAAGGCCCCAAACGATTTGGTGAATTGCAGCGGGCTATCGGCGACATTACGCCCAAGCTGCTATCGAAAGAGTTGAAAGAGCTGGAAATGAACGAGTTTGTGAAGCGTCAGGTATACACCAGCACACCCGTCCTGATCGAGTACGAGCTGACCGACTACGGCAGCTCGCTCGACGGGATCATTCAGGAACTTTGCGCCTGGGGTATACAGCACCGTGCCCGGATTCAGTCCCGGTAAGCGGCCTCGCTGGGGCAGGTGCCCGCAACCGGAAGAAGCCGCTTATTTCTTAACCCGGACGGTTTTTACCTGGTCGGCGGTTACGGCCTCGGCCTTGTTGCCGAAACTGCTGCGGATGTAAGTCAGCACATCGGCAATTTGCTGATCGTTCAGAAAATCGTGGGCGGGCATCGCGTTATCGTAGACCTCGCCTTCGATCTCCTGGCCCTGTAAGCCGTTCAGCAACACGTTGATGAGCCGGGTTTTATCGCCCGTGACCCAGTCGGTGTTGCGCAGGGGCGGATTCAGGTTCGGCACGCCCGAGCCATTGGCCTGGTGGCAGGTGAGGCAATGTTGCTCATACAGCAGCTGGCCCGGCGTTTTGGTAGCCACCTTGGCCGTTGAAGCTGGTTTGGTAGTCTGGGCCATAACCCCGGATACGAGGAGGCAGAAAAGAAAAGCAAGCCGTTGTTTCATAATCGTGACAAGCACCGCAGCGGGTTAGCCCGGTCAGCGCCATTTCAGGGTATTCAGCAGGTGCAGAACGTCCTTGCGAATATACTGGATAACGGGCTGTAACGAGTCGTTCTGGGTGGCGGTATTGAAGTATAACGCGCCCCGCAGGAAATGGGTTGTCGAATCGGTAACGACAAACTGTACCTGACTCGGCACCTCGCCCGACAGGTCGATCAGGCTGGCTTCCATACCGGACCTGAGCCGGATCTTGCGCTGCTCAATGGCGTAGGCTTTGATGTTATGCCGCGCGGCCAGCTTGTACGAATCCTCGAGCATGGCCCGCAGGCGGTTTACGTCATTGCCAACCGGTTTGTAGGTCAGCTGCACACTGGCCTGAAAAGCCGGGTAATGAACAAATATCCAGTGTGGTTCTGATCGGGCAAACGTATCGGGCAGAATCCGGGCTATTTTATTGTAATCAAACTGGTACGGGTGGGTTGGCGGCAGCGGCTGATAGCGCGCCACGGGCAGGTCGATGCGGGGGTACCCTTTGGGTTTGGGTACGTAAGTATCAGACGTATCGGTACCACAGGCTGCCAGTACGAGCAGAAACCCAAACAATAAGCAGGAGCGAAGGTGTTTCATAAGGAGTGCAATGCTAAACAAACGTTTACGGTTCCTGTCTTATTTCGCCTGATTCCCAAACCTAAAGAAGCATTCGGGTCTTTTAGAGATGAACAATGCTGACTAACCAATGAAAAAACGTCCCGCCTGGTTTGCACCCGTGAAAAATTTTATCCTGATCGTAGCCGGTATTTTAAGTGCCGGTATGGGTCTCAAGGGCTTCCTGCTGTCGAGCCGGTTCATCGACGGGGGCGTTACGGGCGTCTCCATGTTACTGGCCGATATTCTGAGCCTGCCGCTGGCGGTGCTGATTCCGGCCATCAACCTCCCCTTTATCGTACTCGGTTACCGACAGATCGGTGGTCCCTTTGCCATCAAAAGCGCCGTAGCTATTGCCGGACTGGCGGTGTGCGTGGCCGTAGTACCCTACCCCGACGTTACCCCCGACCTGCTGTTGACGTCTGTCTTTGGCGGCTTCTTTATCGGGCTGGGTATTGGTCTGGCCATGCGGGGCGGGGCCGTGCTGGACGGCACCGAAATTGCGGCTTTGCTGATCAGCAGGACTAGCAATTTGTTGAAGATCAGCGATGTTATTTTGCTGATGAACGTGGTGATCTTTGGCCTGGCCGCTTTCTTTCTGACCATTGAGCAGGCGCTCTACTCCATCATCACCTACTTCGCGGCCTCCAAGATGATCGATTTCCTGGTGCACGGTCTCGAGGAATATACGGCTGTGATGATTGTTTCGCCCCAGCACCTGCTTATTCATGATCAACTGGCCGAGATGGGCTGGGGGGTTACCGTGCTGGCTGGCCACCAGGGCTATGGCAAACATGGCGTGCGGGAGCAGGCGCAGGATGTGCTGTATACGGTGATTACCCGGCTGGAAATAGGACGGCTCAAAGCTATCATCAACGAACTCGACCCCAACGCCTTCGTGATTCAGTACGGGATCAACGACGTGTCGAATGGTAAGGTAAAGAGTATGCCGCTGCATTGATTTTTTTGCATGGGGGCAGATACCCAGAGTATCTGCCCCCATGCGGGCTGGTCAGGCGGGGTCTTCCCAGCCGAACGACCGCTCGATGGCTTTCTGCCAGCCACGCATAAGTTTCTGACGCTGGTCGTCGGCCATGGTCGATTCGTAGGTGTGCGCAATGCCCCAGTTCTGCCGCAAATCGTCGAGTCCGTTCCAGTACCCAACGGCCAGTCCGGCGGCATAGGCGGCTCCGAGGGCTGTGGTTTCGGTCATGCGTGGGCAGATGACGGGACCGTTCAGGACATCGGCCTGGAACTGCATCAGCAGTGAGTTGACAACCATACCGCCATCCACGCGCAGGGATTTGAGCGATACGCCCGCGTCCTGTTCCATAGCCCGCACTACGTCGACGGTTTGATAGGCCGTCGCTTCCAGCACGGCCCGGGCCAGGTGGCCTTTGGTCACGAAGCGCGTCAGGCCGGCAATGACGCCACGTGCATCGGCTTTCCAGTGAGGGGCGTACAGGCCCGAGAACGCCGGCACGAAATAAGCCCCGCCATTGTCATCGACCGAGCGGGCCAGGGCTTCGATATCCGTACTTTTTTTGATGATGCCGAGGTTGTCGCGCAGCCACTGTACCAGGGCGCCGGTGATGGCAACCGATCCTTCGAGCGCGTACTGGGTAGGCTGGTTCTCAAACTGATAGGCTACCGTTGTCAGCAGGCCGCAGGTAGAGGGGCGCAGTTCGGTGCCGGTATTCATGAGCAGGAAGCAGCCGGTGCCGTAGGTGTTCTTGGCTTGCCCCGGTTCATAACACGTTTGCCCAACCAGAGCCGCCTGCTGATCGCCCAGGATACCCGCAATCGGAACCCCCGGCAGTACCTCCGAAGCCACCGTGCCGTACACGGCGCTGCTGGGCCGGATGTCGGGTAACATGGCGCGGGGTACCGTGAAGGCGTCGAGCAGGGCGTCGTCCCAGCTCAGGGTATGCAGGCTCATCAGCTGGGTTCGGCTGGCGTTGGTAACGTCGGTGAGGTGTAGCCCGCCCTGCGGCCCACCCGTCAGATTCCAGACCACAAACGAGTCCATGTTGCCGAAAAGAGCGTCGCCCCGCTCGGCATCGTCCCGCAGACCAGGCACATGATCGAGCAGCCACTTCAGCTTCAGACCACTGAAGTAGGTAGCCAGCGGCAGGCCCGTCTGTTCGCGAAACCGATCCTGACCGAGTTCACTGGCAGCCGCGTACTGATTGACGAGATCGCCGGTGCGCGTATCCTGCCAGACGATGGCGTTATGATAGGGTTTGCCGGTTCGGCGGTTCCAGACAACGGTGGTTTCGCGCTGGTTTGTGATGCCCACGGCCACGATGTCCTGCGTCGACAGTTTGGCTTTGATCCGCGCCAGCGCCACCACTTCGAGCGTATTTCGCCAGATTTCTTCCGGGTTATGTTCGACCCAGCCAGGCTGCGGGTAAATCTGCTTATGTTCTTTCTGGGCCAGCGAAACGATCTGACCCTGCCGGTCGAAAACAATGCAGCGGGTGCTGGTGGTACCCTGATCGATAGCGGCTACGTAGGTAGGCATGAGAAGGCTGAGATTACAACGATAAAATAAAGACAGGTAGGGTAGATACGGCTGCTACAGGGCGTACCACCGGATCAGCAAGCCACCGAGAAGAGCGCCCGCCAGCGGTCCGGCCACCGGAATCCAGGCATAGGCCCAGTCTGACGAGCCTTTTCCCGACACCGGTAGTACGGTATGCGCCAGGCGCGGCCCAAAATCGCGGGCGGGGTTGATGGCGTATCCCGTTGTACCCCCCAGCGACAGACCGAGGCTCCACACCAGTACACCCACCAGATACGGGCCGACGCCAATAGCCAGCTCACCCAGATTTTTGGACGAAATACCGGCCAGACCCAGGATCAGCACCAGCGTACCGAGCGCTTCGCTGAAAAAGTTGGCACCCAGACTCCGGATGGCCGGCCCCGTACCGAAGCACGCCAGCTTGTCGAACGGGTCGGGCGTGGTGGCCCAGTGGGGCAGATACTGTAGCCAGACCAGCGTAGCGCCCAGAAAGGCACCAATCAGCTGGGCCGAGATGTAAGGCAATACATGGCTGTAGTCATCGGTGGCTACGGCAAAGGCAACGGTAACAGCCGGGTTTAGGTGCGCATCGACGCTGCCGAAGGCTTTGGCTACAAAGACGCCGATGGTTACGGCAAATGCCCAGCCTGCGGTAATCACGATCCAGCCCGAGGAGTTTCCTTTTGTTTGTTTCAAAACCACATTGGCCACGACCCCGTTGCCCAGCAGCAGGAGCACCATCGTGCCAATTAATTCACCCAGGAAAGGAGAGGTTGTCATTCAAGCGGTAGTTGGGAGCCGACAGCGGGAGACTCACGAACAAGGAGCTGGTACCGGCTGGCGACTGAGTTTAGGAATAGTTTGTGCGAATTAAGTGATATTTTTGGCGTATGAAAAGCATCCTATTCGAACAAACGGGTAAGCCCACCGATATTCTCAACGTTACAGACGTCGCCATTCCGGAGCCCGGACCCAACGAAGTACGCATCCGGGTCGTTGCCAGCCCTATCAATCCGTCCGATATTATGTTCGTCCAGAACCTGTACGGCATCCGGCCACAGCTGCCGTCGGGGGCGGGTTTCGAAGGGATGGGCGTCGTGGATGCGGTGGGCGAAGGCGTGCAGATGCGCACCGGCGTCCGGGTCAGCTTTACCGGCGTTGGAACCTGGGCCGAGTACGCCATTGCGCACCAGCGCAGCCTGATTCCGGTGCCCGATGCCATGACCGACGAGGTGGCGGCTCAGCTGTTCGTTAATCCGTTCACGGCCTATGCTATGGTAAAAGATTCGGGTGTACCCGAGGGTGGCTGGCTGATGCTGACGGCGTCCGGTTCGGCGTTCGGCAAAATGGTCATTCAGCTCTGCGCCATGCGGGGTATAAAGACCATTGGTACGGTTCGGCGCAACGACCTCAATGACGAGCTGAAAGCACTGGGCCTGACCGAAGTAATCAATACCGAAACCGATGATCTGACCGCCCGGGTAAAACAGATTACCGGGGGCGCCGGTGTGAGCTGCGTGCTCGACGCGGTCGGTGGTCATACGGCCTCGCAGGCCCTGACCTGTCTGGGAAAAGGTGGAACCATGCTGGTTTACGGCCTGCTCAGTGGGCAGGACCCGGCTGTCAACATAGGGCTGATGATTTTTCGCGAGCTGACCATCAAAGGATTCTGGCTGACGGACTGGATGCGCCGTGTAGACAGCGCGACCCGACAGGATGTGGCGCAGAACGTGATCTCGCTGCTATCGTCGGGCACGATTCAGTTACCCGTCGAAGCGACCTATTCCCTCGATCAGATTACGGAAGCTGTTGCCCACGCCGACCGGCCCGGACGATGGGGAAAGATACTCATCAAGCCGTAATGCTCCTGCACACCCTGGCCGTGGTCAACGACCCGGCCAGTGGTAATGGGTGGTATGGCGTAACACAGGGCCGGGGGGTGTCCCACGCCCGGGTGTACTGGTCAGCGCAGCAACGTAAAAACGGCGGCTGGTCGTACCGGATTCTGGTCCGTATAGATGAAAAACGGACAAAGTCTATCGCTGGCTGAACCACTTTCTATAGCCTTCGTTATCTTTGACAACAATATTGGACGAAACCGGGGCGTTTGTTCCTGAAACGACTGCCGGTCAGTCTGATCCACTTACTCACAAAGACCGTATGCTCCTGCTTCAGGTTCCGGCTGTTGACACCACGGCCGCATCGCTCTCGGCCACCTCGGCGGCTGCTCAACCCCAAAGTCTGCAATTATTCGATCTCGTTGCCAAAGGCGGCTGGGTCATGATTCCTATTGCGTTCCTGTTCTTCTCCGCGTTGTACCTGATCTTCGAACGGCTTTTCGTCATTCGGTCGCAGACCCGCTCCGATTCCAATTTCATCGACAACATCCGCGACATGGTAGCGCAGGGCAATGTGAAGTCGGCCGAGTCGTTTGCCCGTAACCAGCGGACTGCTATGGGGCGTGTGTTCGAGAAAGCCATTGGCCGGATCGGATCGCCGATCAAAGAGATCGAAAGCACCGTTGAAACCGTTGGGCAGATCGAACTGGCCCGGCTGGAGCGGAACATGGGTTATCTGGGCATCATTGCCGGTATTGCGCCCATGCTCGGGTTTATCGGAACGATTTCGGGGATCATCCGGATTTTCTACGACATCTCCCTCTCCGACAACATCAGCGTCGGTATCATTGCCGGTGGTCTGTACGAGAAAATGATTACCTCGGGGGCCGGGCTTATCGTAGGGGTCATTGCCTATACCGGCTATCACCTGCTGAACATGATGATCGAACGGTTTACGCTTACTCTCGAAATGAACGCCTTTGAGTTCATCGAGGTCCTGCAGAAACCCACGGCCGAAACCGCCCGGATGCGCTAATCCGTAGCACCGGCTGGCCCGTTGAATCGTCAGATTCAGTACGGACCAGCGGCTACCTAACTTCTTTCACCGCCAGTTCTTCCGATCGGGCATTACGTGTATGAAACTCCGACGAAAAAATAAGTTTGCGGCCGAAGTGGCAACCTCGTCGCTGAACGACATCATGTTCTTTCTGCTGTTGTTCTTCCTGATCATTTCAACGGTTGCCAACCCAAACGTGATCAAGCTGATGCTGCCCAAGGCGGCTTCGTCTCAGCAGCTCAGCAAGAAACAGGTAACCCTCTCGGTCGATGACAAGAAACAGTATTACATCGATAAAAAACCAGTCGATCCGGCCAACCTCGAAAATGAGTTGAAAACGATCATGGCCGGTATTGCCGAACCAACCGTGGTGGTGCGGTTCGATAAGTCGCTAACGGTTCAGGATCTGGTCGATGTGCTGCAAACGGGCGCTAAACTGAATATACGGATGGTCATGGCCACCTCAAAATAATCACACAAATCGATAGTTTGAAGTCGGTGCAGCTTATAGCGGCACCGACTTTTTTTATAACCATTCGGCACCAACAGCTAGTTATTAGGGCAAACGTTCAGGATATGACAACCAACTACGCCGAAGCTGCAGTATGCCGGGTCGATGATCTGGCCAATGGTGAGATGAGAGAAGTTCAGGTGGGCGACAAAACCGTTTTACTCGCCCGTGTGGATGGCGAGTATCACGCGTTGCATCCGCAATGTACTCATTACCAGGCTCCGCTGGCGAAAGGGTTGCTCCACGGGAACCGGCTGGTCTGCCCCTGGCACAACGCCTGCTTCGACGTCCGTACGGGTCACCGGCTCGAAGCCCCCGCCCTGAACGGACTGCCCAAACATGCGGTGCGTGTCGAAGATGGTCAGGTCATCGTTCAGCTCACGACCGACAGCGAGAGCGTAGAAAACCCCATGGTTGAGCCCGATCCGGCGTCGGCAGACACCTGCGTCATTGTGGGTAGTGGCGGGGCGGGCGCGTTTGCGGCCGAAGGGCTTCGCGAAGGCGGTTTCACCGGCCGGATCGTGATGCTGACAGCCAGCGAGGAAGCTCCCTACGACCGCCCCAACTGCTCGAAAGATTACCTGCAGGGCGAAGCGCCCGACGAGTGGATGCCGCTTCGGGCTGACGAATTTTATCAGACGCATCATATCGAGATCCGTACCGGCCAGCGGGTCGTTTCGCTCGATCCGGCTACCAAAACCATAGAGCTGGCATCTGGCGAAACGCTAACCTACCAGCAGGCGGTGCTCGCGCCGGGCGGCTCCCCCAATCCTCTGCCGGTACCCGGTGCCGGGCTGGCGGGCGTTTATACCCTCCGGAGCCTGCACGACAGCCAGCTCCTGCGCGCAGCCGGGCAGCCCGGCAAACGGGTGGTCGTTATTGGCAGTTCGTTTATCGGGCTGGAAGCGGCCATGAGCCTGCGCAAACTCGGCTGCGAAGTCGATGTGGTTGGCCGGGATACCATTCCTTTTCAGAAAATTCTCGGGCCAGCGATCGGTCGGGTTATTCAGGGATGGCACGAAGAAGCAGGCATCCGGTTTCACCTCGGTACCGAAGTGGAGCAGTTAACCGGCGATACCACGGTTCGGGAGGTCGTGCTGAAATCCGGCAAGTCGCTGGCGGCCGATCTGGTGCTGGTCGGGCTGGGCGTTAAACCGCAGACCGCGTTTGTGCAGGGCGTAGACCGGCAAGACGATGGGGGAATACGGACCGACGCGTATCTCCGCATTGCGCCCGACCTGTATGCCGCCGGCGACGTAGCCGTATATCCGGTCGGCGACGGGGCACAGCGCATCGAGCACTGGAAAGTGGCGGGCCAGCAGGGGTACGTAGCCGGTCTGAACATGGCCGGTCAGCAGCAGGCCTACCAGCAAGTCCCGTTTTTCTGGACCAACCAACACGGAAAACGAATTAATTATATCGGTCATGCCGACTCGTTTGACGACATTATTTACGACGGTGACCCCGAAAAAGACGACTCCTTTCTGGCGTTCTACGTTGCCGGGGAGCAAATTCTGGCTGTGGCCGGGCTGAAACGCGACGTCGATATAGCCATTATCCGGGAACTGATGCAACTGGGGCGGTTGCCGTCGGCTGCGTCGGTGCGGGCCGGGGTAAACTGGACCCGCGAGTTGAAAAAAGCCTGATAATCGGCTTACCTTTGTAGCCTTACCGTGAATCGGTTTGGTTATGACGCATCAACTTGTACTTCGTAAGCCGCTTGCTTTCTTCGATCTGGAAACAACCGGTATCAATACCGCCAAAGACCGCATCATCGACATATGCATCATTAAAGCATTGCCCGGTGGCGAGGTTGTCAGCAAAACGCAGCGTGTTAACCCCGGTATACCGATCCCGCTCGAAACCAGTATGATTCATGGCATCTACGACGACGATGTCAAAGATGCCCCTCCCTTCAAAGCCGTTGCCCGTACGCTGGCTCAGTTTCTGGAAGGCTGCGACCTGGCTGGTTTCAACTCCAACCGGTTCGATGTGCCGCTGCTGGTAGAAGAATTCCTGCGGGCCAGTGTGGACTTCGATGTCAAAAACCGTCGGCTGGTCGATGCGCAGCGGATTTTTCATCTGATGGAGCCCCGTAATCTTACGGCTGCCTACAAATTTTACTGTGATAAGGACCTGATCGGCGCGCATGGTGCCGAAGCGGACACCATTGCCACGCTCGAGGTGCTCAACGCGCAGGTGCAGCGGTACTCGGGGCGGGTGGCCCGGACCGATAGCGGGCAGGATGTCGTGTTCGACAATGACATGGACATGCTGCACAGCCTGACCGCCAACCGAAATGTAGACCTGGCCGGCCGGATTGTTCTCAACAGCGAAGGCGTTGAAGTATTCAACTTCGGCAAGCACAAAGACCGGCCCGTTCTGGACGTTTTGCAGAAAGAACCTGCCTTCTACGACTGGATGCTGAAGGGCGAGTTCCCGCTCGATACCAAACGGCGCCTGACCGAGATAAAACTCAGGATGTTCAGCAACGTGAACGGAAAACGGTAGCTGACAACGGACCGGCAGAGGCCCCCCGGCCGGTCAGGTTCGACCGATAGCGCATAAACTTCTGTTTCACTGCTTCATTGGGAGTTCCACCAATATCGAATAATCTTTACCTTTGCGGCACTTTCTATTAACCGGCATCCCATGCAACCCACGCAGGACGTACTTATTCCGGACGTAATTCAGCAAATACCGCTTACCTATTATCTGATTCTCAGCACGGCCCTGTTCGTGATCGGTATCATCGGTGTGCTGACCCGGCGCAATGCCATTATCATTTTCATGTCGATCGAGCTTATGCTGAATGCAGTGAACCTGCTGCTGATCGCCTTCTCCTCGTACCGCTCCGACTCGGCCGGGCAGGTATTCGTCTTTTTTATCATGGCTGTTGCGGCCGCCGAGGTCTCGGTGGGGCTCGCTATTATTGTCATGATTTACCGCAACACCCGCTCTATCGACGTGGGTCTGCTGAACAAGTTAAAATGGTGAAAAAGGCTGGCGTCGCCGGTGGTTCTTCATGGCTACCCGGTTCCCTACCCGACGCCTGACCCCTGTTGACTATTGACTACATTATGAAGCCTGAACTACTTTGTGCGTTAATACCTCTCTTTCCGCTGATTGGTTTTCTGATCAACGGTATCGGTTTTCGGCATATTTCGAAAGGGGCTGCCGGGGCCATTGCGGTTGGAGCCGCGCTGGCCTCGTTCCTGACCACCGCTTATCTGTTCGGTGCCTTTATGGGGCAGGCGGCCTTCCGCGATGATGCCGGACCGCTCGTTGCTACGCTCTTCAACTGGATTAGCGTGGGCGATCTTCAGATCAACTTTTCGTTCCAGATCGATCAGCTCAGCCTGTTGATGCTGCTGGTTGTAACGGGAGTTGGCACGCTGATCCACCTCTACAGCATCGGCTACATGAAGCACGACGAAGGATTCGGTAAGTTCATGGCTTTCCTGAACCTGTTCGTATTTTTCATGCTGCTGCTGGTGATGGGCTCCAACTACGTCATCATGTTCATTGGCTGGGAGGGCGTTGGGTTGTGCTCGTACCTGCTCATCGGCTTCTGGAACACCAACACGAGCTATAACAACGCGGCCCGCAAAGCCTTCGTGATGAACCGAATCGGTGATCTGGGCTTTTTGCTGGGCATTTTCATGCTCATCAATACCTTCGGTACGGTTGAGTATATCGATATTTTCAAACAGGCTACGAGCCTGCCCGTGGGCGACAGCACGATCCTGATCATTACGCTCCTGCTGTTCGTGGGGGCCATGGGGAAGTCGGCACAGATTCCACTCTACACCTGGTTGCCCGATGCCATGGCTGGTCCAACCCCGGTGTCGGCCCTGATCCACGCAGCCACCATGGTAACGGCGGGGATCTACATGGTCGTTCGCTCGAACGTGCTGTACACGCTGGCGCCCCTGACGCTCGAGATCATCGGTGGTATTGCCATCGCTACGGCTCTGCTGGCCGCTTCGATCGGTCTGTTGCAGAACGACATCAAAAAAGTGCTGGCTTACTCAACGGTATCGCAGCTGGGCTATATGTTCCTGGGGTTAAGCGCTACGGCCTATACGGCGGGTATGTTCCACGTTGTTACCCATGCTTTCTTCAAAGCACTGCTGTTCCTGGGGGCGGGTAGTGTTATTCACGCCATGTCTGACGAGCAGGATATCCGAAAAATGGGGGGCCTGCGGAAAGCGCTGCCCATAACGTTCATCACCTTTCTGATCGGCACCATTGCTATTTCGGGTTTGCCGCCCTTTGCCGGTTTCTTCTCGAAAGACGAGATTCTGGCGCATGTATTCGTCCACAACAAGGTGCTGTGGGCGCTGGGTGTGCTGGGCTCGGGCTTAACGTCGTTCTACATGTTCCGCCTGCTGTTCCTAACCTTCTTCGGGGAGTTTCGCGGTACCGAAGAGCAACGCCACCACCTGCACGAATCACCGGCAACGATGACGGCTCCGCTTGTTTTTCTGGCTATACTGTCGGCGGTGGGCGGGCTGCTTAACCTGCCGGGCGGGGGCTGGCTGAGCCGTTTCCTCGATCCCGTTTTCATGTTTTCGCGGGAGGTAAACCCAACGGCGCTGACGCTGGAACTCGACCATTCGACCGAGTATACGCTCATGGCGGTATCGGCGGGGGTAGCCTTACTGGCGCTGGTTGTGGCGTATGTGATGTACGTCAGCCGGCGGGCGGTTCCGGCTCCCGAAACGGCCGAGCGCTCATTGCCCGAGCAAGTGGTCTACAACAAATACTACATTGATGAGCTGTACGATACCATCATTGTTCGGCCCATTCGCGGGCTGGGCGACGCGCTCTACAGCTTCGGCGAAGGCCTGGTCGATGGCGTTGTCAACGGAGTGGCCTGGCTGGTCCGGCAAAGTTCGGCCCAGTTGCGGCTGATGCAAAGTGGTTCGATCGGGTTTTATGTGCTGGCCATGGTCGTCAGTATTGTTGCCATCTTCGCGCTGCGTTTTTTCGTTCGATTCTAATCTGAGATATGCTCACATTATTCCTGATTCTCTACCCTGCCGTTGCTGCTGCGTTACTTCTGATCGTGAAAGGCGAACGGGTGAAACAGGTCGCGCTGGTAGCCGCGCTGGTTGAACTGGTTGGCGCCGTTGCCGCTTTTGCGCAGTTTCAGCCCGATGCCAGCTCGCAGTTTGGTTTCGACTACGCCTGGATTAACTCGCTGGGTATTCGTTTCAGCGCCGGTATCGACGGCATCAGTGTCCTGCTGGTGTTGCTGACCGGGCTGCTGGTTCCGTTTATTATCCTGTCGACCTTTAACCGGCAGTACGACCGGCCAGCGCTGTTTTATGCGTTGATGCTGTTTATGCAGGCGGCACTGATGGGCGTATTTACGGCCCGCGATGGCTTCCTGTTTTACTTCTTCTTTGAAGTGGCCCTGATTCCGATTTACTTCCTGGCTGCAATGTGGGGTGGGGAGAACCGGGTACCAGTCACCTTCAAGTTCTTCGTCTATACAATCTTTGGCAGTCTGTTCATGCTCGTTGCGCTGGTGTACCTGTATTATCAGACACCCGTAACCGGCGGGCACCACAGCTCGGCCATTGCTGACTTCTACCAGCTTAAACTGACCCCCGCGGCCCAGGGCTGGGTCTTCTGGGCGTTCTTTATCGCGTTTGCCATTAAGATGCCGGTATTTCCGTTTCATACTTGGCAGCCAGACACTTACGTTGAGTCGCCAACGCCAGCTACGATGCTGTTGGCCGGGATCATGCTGAAAATGGGCGTTTACGGCCTGATTCGGTTCATTCTGCCCATCGTGCCGCTGGGCGTCGAAACCTGGGGGAAAACGGCCATCATTCTATCCGTGATTGGTATTGTTTACGGATCGATTATTGCCATCCGCCAGCGCGATATGAAACGGCTCATTGCTTACTCGTCGTTCTCGCACGTTGGTCTGATGGCGGCCGGTGTTTTCTCGCAGACCGAAACCGGTATGCAGGGCGCCCTGATTCAGATGCTGGCTCACGGCGTCAACGTAGTGGGCATGTTCTTCGTGGCCGATGTCATTTTCTCGCGGACCAACACCCGCCAGCTCGACCAGCTGGGCGGCATCACCCGCACGACGCCGAAACTGACCGTTTATTTCATGATTATGCTGCTGGGTAGCGTAGCGCTGCCGCTGACGAACGGATTCATTGGCGAGTTCCTGTTGCTGCATGGCGTATTTACGTACAACCACTACCTGGGTCTGGCCGCTGGCTTTACCATTATTTTCGGGGCGGTATATATGCTGCGGATGTTTCAGAAAAGCATGTTCGGTCCAACATCGGTACGTACCGGTACGTTTGCCGATCTGACCAGTTCGGAAAGCCTGGTATTTGTGCCACTGGTGATTATGGTCTTCTGGATGGGAATTTACCCCCAAACGTTCCTCAAAGTAACTGAACCTGCCGTAGTCAACCTGATGAAATACATCGGTGCCTCGGCTGTATCTCTGAAATAAAGCTTACAAACGGTTTCGGCTGGCTGGCCCGAACGGTTGCTACTGATGCAGACGAGAAGTCTACCTGATCAGGCAATGTTCTGAACGCAGCCCACCGAACACTGAAAACCAAACTAATATGCTTCCCATCGTTCTGTTATCGGTTTCTGGTATTGGGCTGCTCTTCCTGGGCTTCCAAAAGTCGCGGACATTGCTGTTACCCGCAGCGTTGCTGTTTCTGCTGGTGGCGCTGGCCGCTAACTTCTACGACTGGAACAAGACGTACCTGTATTTCAACGACATGCTGCGTACCGATAACCTGTCGATGGTATTTACCGCCATCGTGCTGGGATCGGCTTTCCTGGTCATCGCCCTGTCGACCCGGTTTATCGAAGATGAGGAAGCACAACCGGCAGAGTATTACGGTATTATCATGTTCTCTCTGGTGGGAGCTATCATGATGATTTCGTTCGAGAATCTGATCATGCTGTTTGTGGGCGTCGAAACGCTGTCCATTGCCATGTACATCCTGACGGGTAGCGACAAACGCAATCTACGGTCCAACGAGGCCGCGCTCAAGTACTTCCTGATGGGAGCGTTCACGACCGGGATCATGCTGTTCGGGATGGCGCTGCTCTACGGGTCAACGGGATCGTTTACCCTCGAAGGGATTGCCGCCAGTACCGTTAATCCGCAGCAGGGCCTTTCCTTGCTGCTGTACGTCGGGCTGCTGATGCTGCTGATCGGACTGCTGTTCAAGGTATCGGCCGCGCCGTTTCACTTCTGGACACCTGACGTATACGACGGAGCCCCAACGATTTTCACCGCTTTCATGTCGACGGTGGTCAAGACAGCAGGTTTTGCCGCCCTATTTAAACTGTTATCGATTTCGTTCGGCGGGGTTTACACCTTCTGGTGGACCATACTGGCCATTATTACGGCCATTACGCTGGTTGTGGGTAACGTAACGGCGGTGTACCAGAACAGCTTCAAACGGATGATGTCGTACTCCAGCATTTCCCATGCGGGTTATCTGCTGATTGGGCTGGCGGCTCTGGGCGCGCAGACCAAACAGGCCATTGTCTTTTACTCGCTGGCCTATTCAGTAGCTACTATTTCGGCATTCGGCGTGCTCTTGCTGGTCGCGCAGCAGCGCAGTACGCAAACCCTGTCGAGCACGGGCTTAGCGAACGAAGGTTTCGATGACTTCAACGGACTGGCGCGTCAGAACCCGTTGCTGGGCTTCGCCATGGCCGTATCGATGCTGTCGCTGGCCGGCATTCCGCTGACTGCCGGGTTCTGGGGTAAATTCTACATATTCTCCACCGCGGTAGAGCGGGGCCAGATCTGGCTGCTGGTAGTGGCGGTGCTGATGTCGGCCGTGGGTATCTACTACTACTTCCGGGTAATCATCGCGATGTACTTCCGCGACGGTGCCACGGAGCCGATCCGGGTATCGCCGGTCTATCGGTATATACTGCTGGCGGCTACTATACTGACGCTCGTACTGGGAATTGCGCCTGGCTTACTGCAGGGTTTGTTTTGATTGACAATTTGGAGCCGCTCACTCAGTTAATCGGGTGATCGGTAAGCGACTACATCCTTATTTGTCTATTTTTGCCGCAGAAGCTAAAACCAACGCTGGCTTCTACTGGCAAGCCCGTGAACGTGAGTAGTATACAACAGCCCAAATACAAGGTCTCCCGAAGTTTCTTCTCGTTCTTTCTAACGGCTCTGCTGGGTGCGTCCGTTAACTTTCTGTCCCAGATATTCTATCGGAATTACTTCGAGTTCGGTACCAGTGTGTTTCTGGGCTATCTGACGGCTACCGTTGTTAGTTTCATCCCGACCAAGCGGTTCGCTTTTTCGGCTGGTAAAACAGGGAATACGGGTCGCGAGGCTATCAAGTTCTTTATCATCGCCCTGGTGGCACTGGCTGTGCAGGTAGGCGTTTCCAAGTTTACCCTGTCGTATATTGCCAACCCCTTCTTCCCCAATCTGTCTCCTTTTGCCCGTGAAAAGGCCTCGCACGTGGTGGGCATGGGGCTTAGCTTCATGGCTAATTACTTTGGTCACAAACTGCTTACCTTCCGGAGCACCGGTATGTACGATCGGATTCGGTCGAGACCGGTGAAATAGGAAAAGTTGTATTTAAAGTCTATATATTCGATATTCTATTTCTTTCTTTTGTTTTACCCAACACAGGATTTTTCAAAGGTCAGTGGCGTATCACATTAAAAGGACGGGTATTTATTTGCATCTTACTAAAAAAAAGTATATTTGCGGCTGAAACCATTAAAGACCACCAAAGTACAAATGAAAAAAGTATTCGCACTCCTGTTTGTCGGCAGCATGCTGACCTTCGCTGCCTGCCAGAGCAAACCTAAGACGGAAGAAGCTGCTGTAGATTCAACAGCTACCATGTCGACCGACACCACCACGATGGCTACGGATTCGGCTGCTACGGCCGTTACCGACACCGCTGCTGCTGCTGCTGCTGATAGCGCGAAATAAGCCAGTCGCTTTCGAGTATACAGTAAAAAAGCCCTATTTTTATAGGGCTTTTTTACTGTATACGTGTCTGATCTGTTTGCCCATCACCTACCAGCTACAGCCGCTCTGCCCTGTCGGCAGTTGCAGCAGCAATACGGCTTCGCGTTTCGGGTCACCAAGCCACGCCGGACTAAACTGGGCGATTTTCGGCGCTGGCCCGATGGCCGTATGCAGATTACGGTCAACGCCAACCTCAACCCTTACGCTTTCCTGATCACGTACGTGCACGAAGTGGCTCATGCGGTGGTCAGCCAGACCCATAAACGGCGGGTGGTACCCCACGGAACAGCCTGGCAACAAGCTTTTCAGCGGCTCATGCAGCCTTTTCTGCACCAGGCGGTTTTTCCGGCCGATGTGCTCCTTCCGTTACAGCAGTATATGAGCCGGCCGGCAGCTACCACCTACGCCAGTCCCGTACTGATGGCGGCCCTCCGTCGGTACGATCAGCCCGCGCCATCGGGTAGTGCCCCAAACACCCGCCTGCTACGCGACGTACCGGAGGGAAGCCTGTTTCTGTTTGCAAAAAAGACCTATCAGCGTGGCACGATGCGCCGGACCCGCGTCGTTTGTAAAGAACTATCCTCCGGTCGATCATATGCCATTCTGGCTCATGCGGTTGTTGAAATGGATACATAGTGGCAGCACTGTGTATCGTGGTGTCCCCCTGAACCAGCTGATCGGGTCGGGGCAGGCCTGGCTATTGGCTGGACTGGTGCTGATCGCTACGGTGCCTGGCCTGCGGGCGCAGTCGGTATTACAGCAAGGAAACTGGCTCAAAATTGGCGTAACCCAATCGGGCGTGTACCGTCTGAACCAGGAAACCCTGGTACGGCTGAATCCCGCCTTTGCTACGGCGAATCCGCGTAACCTCCGATTATACGGGAACGGAGGAGCACCCCTGCCGCAGGCCAACTCGGCTCCTCGGGCGGTAGATCTGGTCGAAAACGCCGTGCTCGTAACGGGCGAGGCCGATGGCCGGTTCGATGCGGGTGATGCGCTTCTGTTTTTCGGCCAGAGCCCGCATACTATCCGGTACGACACGACGGGAGGGCGGTTCGTGCATCAGATCAACCCCTACAGCGATACAACGTTTTATTTCGTGAACATCGGGTCGGGGCCGGGCCGGCGCATCAGCGAACGTTCGGCCGGGTCACCAGCCGCCCCAACCGTTACTGCCTTCGCTGACTATCAGTACTATGAACCCGAACTGCGCAAAGTTCAGTCGGTGCGCTCGGGCCGGGCGTGGCTGGGCGATTTTCTGAGTACCGATACGACCCGAACCGTAGCGTTTGCCATGCCCGGCCTGCTTGCTTCGTCGGCCATTCGGGTGCGGGCATCGGCTATGTCGCGCGATACATCGACAAGGCTGTTTCGGATTCAGGTGAACAGCCAGCTGGTGGGTACTATCCCGATTCCCGATGTGTCGGGCTTCGAATACGACTACCAGGGCATTGTTCGTGCCGACACGTTTCTGACCCGACTGGCGAGTACAGACAACACCGTCAGGGTAAGCATGACTTTCCGCAACAACCGGGACAACTCGGGGCAGGGGTATCTGGACTTTCTGGCGGTTGAAGCCCGGCGCGAACTCCGGCAGTACGAACAGCCTCTGTGGGTACGGCGGCTTCCGGCTGGTTCGGTGGCGGTGCAGCAGGCCAGTGCAGGGCTCCGGGTCTGGGATGTGTCGCAGCCGCTGGCGCCCACCAGTCAGCTGTACACCCTGTCTGCTACCCAGACAGCTACCTGGCGGGCCGCGCAGCCCGCCGACTACTTTCTGTTTACGGATGCGCAGCTACTGGCGCCTGTCTCAGTAGTGCCTGTAGCCAATCAGAACCTGCGCGTGCAGCCAGCTCCGGATCTTCTCATTATCAGCCCGGCGGCCTGGCGCGATCAGGCCGACCGACTGGCCGAATTCCGGCGGCAGAACGACCGATTATCGGTTCTGGTTGCCACAACGCAGGAAGTTTATAACGAATTTGGCTCAGGACAACCCGACCCGACGGCGATCCGCGATGCCGTTCGACATTTTTACCAGCAACAGCCGGGGCGGTTAAAGTACCTCCTGCTGTTCGGCGACGCTACCTTCGACTATCGGAACATAAACAAAGCCGCTAGTCCGGCCGCGCAGGCCAATATGGTTCCGGTCTACGAAAGCCGCGAGTCGTTGCATCCGGTACTGAGTTACTCGTCCGATGATTACTACGGGTTCATGGACGACGCGGAGGGCGAGTGGGAAGAGCCCCGGCAGGGAGAACTCGACTCGGCAGACCATTTGCTCGACGTAGGCATTGGCCGGCTACCGGTCAAGTCAGTTCAGGAAGCCCAGACGGTTGTTGACAAGTTGATTCGGTACGCAACGGACCGATCGCTGGTTGGCGACTGGCAAACCCGGGTTATGCTTATTGCCGATGATGGCGATTACAACCTGCACCAGAACGACGGCGAACTACTGGCCACCCAGATTGAACGGGTAGCCCCCGCGTTCAGGCCCGAACGTATTTATCTGGATAACTATCAGCAGACCGTTACCCCCGACGGGCAGCGGGCTCCCGTGGTAAACCAGCACATAAGCCGGGCCATGGCCGATGGTCGGCTCATTATCAACTACAGCGGTCACGGCGATATACTGACTCTGGCCGATGAAAAGGTCGTTACGCTCTCCGATATTCAGGGGTGGCGCAACCGGCGACTGCCCCTGTGGGTAACCGCTACGTGTCAGTTTGGTCGGTACGATGATCCCAGCGTGAATTCGGGTGCCGAACTGTCGTTGCTCAGTCGGGTGGGTGGGGCCATCGGACTGTTGACCACGACCCGGCCCGTCTATTCAAATACGAACCTGCTGCTGAATCAGGCGTTTTACAATACCGTTTTTACCCCCATAAATGGGCAGATGCCCCGCTTAGGCGACGTTATGCGGCTTACCAAGAACGCGAGTCTGGCGGGGGCAATCAACCGAAACTTTGCTTTGCTGGGCGATCCATCGATGCGACTGGCTTATCCGCAGGCTCAGGCAACACTAACCGCTGTAAATGGCAAACCACTGACCAACGCCCGCTTTGACACCTTACGGGCTCTGGAAACGGTTGAATTAACCGGCGAAATTCGACTGAATGGGCAGCGGGTGGCCGACTTTACCGGTACAACCCGGCTAACCCTGTTCGATAAGGCGGCCCTGCTCACTACCCTGGGGCAGGAAGCCGGTAGTCCTAAAATGAGTTACCGGGCGTATACGAATCCGGTATTTTCGGGGCAGGTGGCTGTGCAGCAGGGGCGATTTACCGTGCGGTTCACCGTGCCCAAAGATATCGACTATACGGTTGGCCAGGCCAAACTGTATATGTATGCCGTTCGCGCTGACAGTATATTCGATGCGACCGGAAGTTATGAGAATCTGCGCATAGGTGGCAGTATTATTGCTGATGGTGTTGATAATCAACCGCCCAGCCTTACCTTGGCGGTTGTGGGCGGGCTGCGGCAGGGCGAGAGCTGGCAGGCGACAGGGCCGGATATACAGGTGCGCATCAGTCTACAGGACAACAAGGGCATAAATATTGCCCGATCAGGTCTGGGGCACGATCTGACGGCGGTACTGGGTGATAACAGTCCGGTTGTCCTGAACAGTGAATACGTGGCTACAGGCACCGACGGGCTGCAGGGAGAGGTTGTTCATACGTTCAGGGGCGTATTGCCCGGAACCTACGGGCTGCGGGTCAAAGCCTGGGATATCAACAATAATTCAACCGAGGGCACGTTGACCTTAGTAGTTTCCGAACGACCGGGTCTGACCCTCCGCGAAATCCGGATCAGTCCGAACCCGGTAACAACACAAACGCTGCTAACGGCTGATCACGACCGCGCCGGCGAGCCGCTGGACTGGACACTGAGCATCTATGATCTGAACGGACACCTGTTAACCCAGCAGACGGGCCAGTGCACCGACTGTCCCGGGCGGGTAGAAGCCGGTACCTGGAACGGTCAGTCGAACAGCGGTGCGTCGCTACCCAACGGAATCTATGTGGTTCGGATTCAGGTACGAGCCGCCACAGATGGCACAACAGCAACCGGTACCGGGCGAGTGGTATTAACCAAGTAATTTACCAGAGAGGGGATTATCTGTTTTTTTCTTATCCAACGATTCATCGTAATTTTGACCGCACAGGACTGCCACACTTCCCCCAATCAGTTGCTGTCGTTGACCAACAACTTGTAGTATGAAACTCAATTTTTCCCGTGTTTTTCTCGGCGTTTGCAGCTTTCTTCCCTTCGTTAGTTCAGCGCAGAATACCATTCCAATACTAAACGGCCAGCAGCTTCAAGTTCCCACCTCGTCTGTCCCTTTTCTGAATTTTACGCCCGATGCCCGATCGGGGGCGCTCGGTGAAGCCGGGGTAGCGCTCAGCGATCCCGATGCCAACTCCATTTTCTGGAATCCTGCCAAACTCGTTTTTGCCAAACAGGATAAAGGCGCTACCATTTCGTATACGCCCTGGCTGCGCGATCTGATTGGCGACATGTACTATACCAACCTGAGCGGCTACTCTAAAGTGGGTAAAAACTCGGTGATTGGCGGTTCTCTGCTTTATTTCGACCTTGGTACGGTCGACTTTACTACCGCAACGGGTGTGGCGGCCGGTACCTTTAACTCGCGTGAGTATGCGGTAACGGCTTCGTTCGGACAGCGGCTTTCGCAGAATTTTTCGCTGGCCGTAAACCTCAAGTACCTAAACTCGAACCTGGCAGCTGGCAGCTCGTTGCAGGGCCTGAAACCGGGTGCTACGGCCGCGGCCGACATCGGTGCCTATTACCAGAACGAAGTGCGGGACGACGCAACCGGCAAAGGCATCGGCTGGGCATTTGGGGCCATGATCTCCAACCTGGGGGGGCGGATTAACTACGGCGGCAACGAGCGCTACTTTATCCCGACCAACCTGCGCCTGGGAACGAACCTGACATTCCATGTCGACCAGTACAACAAGTTTAATTTTGTCGTCGACGTCAACAAACTGATGGTGCCTACGCCGAATGTACAGCTGGTAGGCGGGCGTCCGGTAAACCTGAATGCGAACAAAGGCTATTTCCAGTCCGTATTCGGTTCGTTTGCTGACGCGCCGGGCGGGTTCAGTGAAGAGTTAAAAGAGTTTACCATCTCGACCGGGGTCGAGTACTGGTATAACGAACAATTTGCGGTACGGGGTGGCTTTTTCAATGAATCGAACCTGAAAGGTGGCCGCAAATACATTACAACGGGCTTAGGCCTGAAATTGCAGCAGCGCTTTGGCGTCGACTTCTCATATCTGCTTCCCGTGAGCCAGAGCAGCCCGAGCCCATTGACCAACACCTTCCGGATCTCGTTACTGTTCAACTTCAACAGCGCCAACCGCCTGTTCAGCGACGACGAAACCACCAGCGAAGATTATTAACGAATAACCGCAAAAGAGTGAATGAGCAAAACGGGTAGCCAGGTTGGCCCCGTTGCTCATTCACTCTTTTGCTATTCTGACACCATGGTAGACAGAACGCAGTCACCGGCTTTTCAGGCCATTCATGAAGTACGGCTCCCGGCCGTCAAAACCCATACGCTGGACAATACCGTAAGGCTGCACCGGATAGATGTAGATCATCAGCCCGTTTTGCGACTGGAGTGCATTTTCGATGCGGGAACGTGGTACGAGCAGGTACCGGCTACGGCCTTCTTCGCCGTTAAAATGCTGTCAGAAGGAACGCGCACCCGCTCGTCGGCCCAGATCAGCGAGTACTTCGACCGGTACGGCGCTTTTCTGGAGCTTAGCAGTGGTCCCGACCGGTCTAGCGTAGTCGTTTACTGCCTGACCAAATTCCTGCCAGACGTACTGCCCCTGCTGCGTGAGCTGCTGACAGAGCCGACGTTTCCGGAAAAAGAGTTCGACGATCTGCGGAATATAACCTTGCAGAACCTGCGGGTCAACTACGAGAAAAATGCGTATCTGGCCAGCGTGTTGTTTCGGCAGAAGCTGTTTGGCATCGATCACCCCTACGGCCGCAGCCAGCAGCCCGACCAGATCGAAGCGCTGACCCGGCAACAGGTTGTTGACTTCTACCAGCGTGCCCTGCATAACCGCCCATTCCAGATCCTGGTAGCGGGTCAGGTTTCCGAGCTCGACGTAGCGCTCATCAACCGGGAACTGGGAAAGGTACCTATCCAGACGGGCGCAGCGCCCATAGCCCCCGTTGAGACCGTTAGAGCCGACGGGCTGGCGACGCTGGCCGAGAAACCTGACAGCATACAGTCGTCTATCCGGGTTGGTCGGCGGCTGTTCACGCGGTCGCACCCGGATTTTTTCCGGATGCTGGTCACCAACGAAATCCTGGGTGGTTATTTCGGCTCGCGGCTGATGAAAAACATCCGCGAAGAAAAAGGCTTTACCTATGGCATCTCGTCGAACATGCCCTCGTTCCGGCGGGATGGGTATTTCCTGATCGGAACCGACGTCAACAAAGAAAATACGCAGCAGACCCTGGACGAAATCCGGAAGGAAATTCGGATCTTACAAACCGAGCCGGTACCGCCCGACGAACTCGAGACCGTCAAGAACTTCATGGCGGGTGAGTTTGTAGGATCGCTCAACACGCCGTTCGAGATTGCGGATCGGTACAAAGTGATTCTGCTCGACGATCTGCCAGCCGACTTCCTGACCACTTATATTCAAAACCTGCGGGCCGTTTCGGCGGAGGATATTGTACAGATGGCAAACCTTTATCTAACGGATACGCATCTGAGTGAGGTAGTTGTGGGCGGAAAATAGGATGATCTGGAAATTTATTCATTAGTCAAGTTGTTCAATAGGGTAGTCAATTTGACTGATTAGTTATTTACGTGTAGTTTTGGGGTTCCTGCTGTTGGTTACAACCTCCTTACGTAGCTAACGATATCGATAACGTCTCACTTACATCCTTTCAATGAACGTTTTTCTCATCTGTTTGACAGTGCTTCTGGCTTATCTGCTCGGCTCGATCCCAACGGCCGTCTGGTATGGTCAGGGTTTTTTCGGTATCGATATCCGCACCAAAGGAAGTGGTAATGCCGGGGCTACCAATACGTTTCGGGTACTCGGCAAACGGGCCGGAACCATTGTCATGCTGGTTGACGTGCTGAAAGGCTATACGGCAGCTATGCTGTCTATGCTGCTCTGGTATCTGGACGTGATCACGTTTCGCGAAATTCTGACGTTTGAACTGGTTTTTGGTCTGGTAGCCGTAATCGGCCACCTCTATCCGGTGTTTGCCGGATTCAAGGGGGGCAAAGGCGTAGCTACCCTGCTGGGTATGATCCTGGCCATTCATCCCGAAATGGCGGCTGTCTGCATCGGTATTTTTCTGCTGGTGGTTATTGCGTCGCAGTACGTATCGCTGGGGTCGATCCTGGCCGCGCTGGCGTTTCCGGTGCTGCTGCTGCTCCGCATTTTCGGGCAGAAAGAAAGCCCGCTGCTGATCGTATTCGGGTTTGTTATCTTTCTGATGGTCGTTCTGACGCACCAGAAGAATATTGCCCGGCTCCTGCGCGGCCAGGAAAACCGAACGGTACTGATTCGCCTGCGTAAAAAACGCGATCCGCAATAAAGCTATTTACTGCATTCATCGACGCCCCGTCGTTGCGCGAAAACTGCGTAACTTCGGGGCGATTTTATAGCTAACCGAATCAACTGGCGCATCGCATCAAACCCGGCTGGCCAGGCGTAACCCGCTACCCGATGAACCACCGATGCCGTATCGTACCAGACCCAGACAAGACCTATGCTAACAGACTTCCTTGCCGAAAATAAGCAGCGATTCCTGGATGAACTGCTCGAGTTACTACGTATCCCGTCGGTATCGGCCGACTCTTCTTTCAAAAAGGACGTTCGCCGGGCGGCCGAATTTGTTCGCGATAAGCTGACCGCAGCCGGGCTGGACGATGCCCAACTGCACGAAACTGCGGGCCACCCCATTGTTTTTGCGCAGAAACTAGTCGATCCGGCCCGCCCAACGGTGCTGGTATATGGGCATTACGACGTGCAGCCAGCCGATCCGTACGAACTATGGAAAACGCCCCCTTTCGAGCCGACTATTCGTAACGAACGGATTTATGCCCGGGGTGCCTGCGATGATAAAGGGCAGTTTTATATGCACATCAAGGCGCTGGAAGCCATGCTGGCTACCGATGGGCTGCCCTGCAACGTAAAAGTGATGATCGAGGGCGAAGAGGAAGTCGGTTCCGACCACCTCGGCACTTTCGTGGCCGGAAACCGGGAACTGCTCAAAGCCGACGTAATCCTGATCTCCGATACAAGCATCATCTCCAACGAAACGCCATCGCTCGAAACCGGACTGCGCGGTTTATCGTACGTAGAGGTCGAGGTGACGGGCGCTAACCGCGACCTGCACTCGGGTGTATACGGGGGAGGGGTAGCCAACCCGATCAACGTACTGGCTAAAATGATCGCGAGTCTGCATGACGATCAGGGCCGCATTACCATACCTGGTTTTTATGACAAGGTGGTTGATCTGAGCGAAGCCGAACGGGCCGAGCTGGCTAAAGCACCGTTCAGCCTGGACGAGTACAAGCAGGATTTAGGGATCAGCGACGTGATGGGCGAAAGCGGCTACTCGACCAACGAACGGACCAGCATACGCCCTACGCTCGATGCCAACGGCATCTGGGGCGGCTATACGGGCGAAGGCGCCAAAACGGTGCTGCCTTCCAAAGCCTCGGCCAAGATCAGCATGCGGCTCGTTCCGAACCAGACGCCCGAGGAGATTACGGATTTATTCACCCGGCATTTTACCGCCATTGCACCGGCGGGCGTGACGGTAAAGGTGATGCCTCATCATGGCGGGCTGCCCTACGTGACCCCCGTCGACTCGGTCGAATTCGAAGCCGCGAGCCGGGCTTTCGAAGACGCCTGGGGGAAGAAACCGATTCCAACGCGGGGGGGCGGCAGTATTCCGATCGTAGCCCTGTTTGAGCGGGAACTGGGTATAAAATCTATTCTGATGGGATTTGGTCTGGATACCGATGCGCTCCATTCACCCAACGAAAGCTACGGCCTGTTTAATTTTTATAAAGGCATCGAAACCATTCCGTACTTCTACAAAAACTACGCGGAGTTGAAGCAGTAACATGAAACACGCTTTATTGCCTCTTTTGCTAACCTGCCTGACCGGATCGCTGGTATTGGCTCAGCAGCCAGCCCCCCGAACGTTGACGCCAGCCGAGCAACGACAAAAAGAAAAAATTGAACGGGAAGTTCAGCGCGAACGTCAGGTCCGGGCCGAGTGGCTGCAGAAACAACGCGAGTACGAAGCCCGACAGGCCGAAAAAGAACGGCAGCGACAGGCAAAAAAAGCCGAAAAAGACCGTCCGGCACCGCCCGCCGAAAAACCCAAGCCAGCTGAGCCTGTCAAAACGGGCGCTGATGCGCAGACCGTAGCTCCGGCCCCAGCTCCAGCGCCAAAACCCGCTGAACCCAGTCGGCGCGAACGGCGGGAACAACGCCGGAAAGAGGCTGCACCAGCCGTAACGCCAGCTCCCGAGCCTGCCCCGGCGGTAGTAACGCCACCGCCAGCCCCGGTCGTAGTGACGCCCGCTGAGCCAGCGCCACCCGCAGCCCGGCCCGCCCGGCCCAAACGCGAACGCCGGAAAGCTACTGCGCCGGTAACGGACAGCCTGGCGGTAACTCCCGCGCCAGCCAATGCCGAGCAACCCCGACTGAGCCGACCCAAACATGAGTTTTTGCCCAAAGGTCATCTGTTCGACCCCATCCTGCTCGACCCGCTCGAAGCGCAGACCTATGGCTCCGTACTGCCCGCTTATTATACGGAGGGGAGTCGGTACAAAGGCAGCATTGTTCCGTTTGCGTTCGGGTTTGCGAAGCCATTCTACCGGCGTACTACCGAGCCGGGCCGGTCAGAGGAAGTTGTGCTGGATCTGGCGTCGTTTACCCAGTTTGAAGTATACTGGGATGCCGACAAAGGCCGTCAGCGCCGGCAACTCATGAACAACGATTACAAGATCAGCATCATCTATAACGTACGGCGGGGTGCAAACAACTACCGGTTCCGGTTCTATCATCTGTCGTCACATTTGGGCGACGATTACATCTACCGCAATCGGATCACGGCCCCTTCGCCCAATTCGGTGAATTACGAAGTCGTCGATGCGACCTACAGCCGGATGGTACAGAACTGGCGGCTCTACGGCGGTCTGGGCATCGGGCTACGCAAGACCAGCGAGCGGGAGCGGCTCAGCGCGCAACTGGGTGCGTACTACAAAAAGCCGTCTGAGCGGCTGGCCCGGCTGGTCGGTGGCGTCGATGTCAAGTTCTGGCAACAGACCGATTTCAGGCCGGGTATTCACGGCGGGGTGGGCGTAGAAGTGGGTCGTACGCAGAATAACCTGACGTTTTTGCTCGAAGGCTACTCGGGCTTCCGACCCTACAGCCAGTTCGAGCAGCAGCAGACCTCATGGATCGGTATTGGGGTTTACCTGAATCCATTCTGAAAAAATAAGACGGGCGGGTCAGCCAACGGCAAAGTCTACCGGGCATGCCGCTGGTTGACCCGCCCGTTTGTACCTTTGCGTTTTACCTAATTGTATGGATTTATCTGCACTTACGGCCATATCGCCCGTTGATGGCCGCTACCGGCGTCAGGTCGAATCACTGGCCCCCTATTTCTCGGAGTTTGGCCTGATTCGTTACCGGATTCGTATCGAAGTCGAGTACTTTATCGCTCTCTGCGAATGGCCCGTTCCGCAACTGTCGGCGGTCAACGCGACCCATTTTCCGGCTTTGCGGGCTTTGTACGAGCAGTTTACCGAGGCCGATGCGCAACGGATCAAAGACATCGAGAAAACCACTAACCACGACGTTAAAGCCGTTGAATACTTCATCAAGGAGAAGCTGAAAGGGTCGCCCGTTGAGCCGTATCTGGAGTTCATTCACTTCGGTCTAACTTCCCAGGACGTGAACAATACGGCTATTCCGCTGTCGCTGTCCGAGGCCATGGACACCGAGATAACGCCCCTGTATCGGCAGGTATACATGCGGTTGCAACAGCTGGCCGACCAGTGGGCCCATATTCCTATGCTGGCCCGCACACACGGGCAACCAGCCTCCCCAACGCGTCTGGGCAAAGAACTGAGCGTGTTTGTAGAGCGAATCGAAAAGCAGCTGCTCCTGCTGGCGGCTATCCCGACGGCGGCCAAGTTCGGCGGTGCTACGGGTAATTTCAACGCCCATGCTGTAGCCTATCCGAACGAGAACTGGAAAGAGTTCGGCGACTCCTTCGTCAAAAGTCTGGGTATGGTCCGCAGTCAGTTTACGACCCAGATTGAGCATTACGACATGCTGGCGGCTACGCTGGATGCGTACAAGCGGCTCAACACGATCCTGATCGATCTCGACCGCGACATCTGGACGTACGTATCGATGAACTACTTCAAACAGAAGCTGAAAGAGGGTGAAGTTGGCTCGTCGGCCATGCCCCACAAGGTGAACCCCATCGATTTCGAAAACTCGGAAGGTAACCTGGGTATTGCCAATGCCCTGCTGGAGCACCTGTCGGCCAAGCTGCCCATTTCCCGACTTCAGCGCGACCTGACCGACTCGACCGTTTTGCGGAGCCTGGGTGTACCGTTTGCGCATTCGGTCATTGCGCTGAAATCGCTGCTGAAAGGACTGGATAAGCTGGAGCTAAACGAAGCCGCGCTGCAGGCCGACCTCGATGATAACTGGGCGGTTGTGGCCGAAGGCATCCAGACCGTGCTGCGTCGCGAAGGCTACCCGCAACCCTACGAAGCGCTGAAAGCCCTCACCCGCACGAACGAGAAAATTACCAAGCAAACGATCTGGCAGTTTATCGACGAACTGGCCGTATCGGACTCGGTCAGGAACGAACTACGGGCCATTACACCCTTCCAGTACACGGGCCTGTAAGCTATAAGCAAGCGATGGGGGCCGACCGGTAGACAAACGCTGTTCTACCGGCCGGCCCCCATCGTTTATAGTAAAACTACCCTTTAGATAGCTCCGTAGCCCGGACCTGGGCGGCTTTAATGCCGGCAACCAGGGTGTCTGATAGAGCGCCCTGCTCAAACTGCCGAAGGGCGGCTTCGGTTGTGCCGCCTTTAGATGCCACCGCTTTAATCAGTTCATCGAGCGATTTGTCGGCGGTGTTGATCAGGTGGTAGGAACCCAGCATGGTCTGTTTAACCAGCAGAGCCGCTACTGCATCGTCGAAGCCCATCTGCCTGCCGGCTTCAATCATGGCCTTGACCACGTAATAGAAATAGGCCGGACCCGAGCCGCTGAGTGCCGTTACGGCATCGAGCATGGCTTCATCTTCCAGAAAGATAGAACGACCGGTGGCGTTGATGAGGTTTTCGACCCGGCGCAGGTTGGCCAGGTCTACTTCTTTGGCGGCCGTAAAGCCGGTAATGCCCATGCCGAGCATGGCTGGTGTATTGGGCATGGCCCGAACGACCAGCGGGTGATTCAGCTTCTCCTGAATCTGCGCAATCGGAATACCGGCCATGATAGACAACACCACCTGGCGAGGTTGCATAACGCCCCGCAGCGATTCATGTACGCCGTTAAAATCCTGTGGTTTAACCGAAAGAATAATCAGGTCGGCTTCGCCAACGCGGTGGCTGATCGTGTCAACCACTACCCCCGCTTTCTCGGCACGAAGAGCCTCGGAGCGGTCGGCGCTTTTTTCGATCAGCAGCAGATCGTCCTGACTGACCAGATTATACTGGACAAACGATTTGGCAAAAGCCATACCCATGTTGCCGCAGCCAACAATCGCAATTTTCATAGGAAGGGAGGGGTGGGTAATAACACGCATAGCCGGAAGAAATCGCTTCCGGCTATGCCGTGTCTTCTCTTATTTTAGAATTTCTTCGAGTTTCTGCTCCAGCGCCGGTCCGCGAAGATTCTTGGCGATGATTTTTCCGTCTTTATCGAGCAGGAACGTGGCCGGAATGGCCTGTACTCCGTATTGCTGAGCCGCAGCCGACTGCCAGAACTTCAGGTCCGACACGTGGGTCCAGGTAAGGTTATCGTTCCGAATGGCGCGGGTCCAGTTGGCTTTAGCCTGATCGAGCGAAACGCTGTAGATCGTGAAGCCTTTGTCTTTGAACTTGTTATACATCCGAACCACATTGGGGTTTTCGTTACGGCACGGACCGCACCACGATGCCCAGAAATCAATCAGAACGTACTTACCCCGCAGTGACGACAGCGGAACAACGGTACCGGCGGTGTCGCTGAGGGCGATTTCGGGCGCTGGCGAACCAACCATCAGGCCTTTGATCCGGGCCACGCGACCGATAAGCGATTTGGCGTGGGGGCTGTTGGGGTTCTCTTTCTCAAACCGTTTGGCCAGCTCATCGTAGGTGGCAAAGTCGGTATCGATATTGATAAAGTTCAGCGCAAAGAGCGACACCAGCGACGTGCCCATTTCGGGCAGCATGGCTTTCACTTTATTGACAACCTCGGCCTCGGCGGCTGTATAGTCCTGCTCGATCTGAGCGATGCGTTTGTTGTCTTTTTTCTCAGTGGCTGCGGCTACCTGCTTGTTCCAGTTAGCCACTTTAGCTTCCATATCGGTACGGAGCGTCATCAGCTTGTCGTAATACTCCATGTTTTTGGAGCCGGTAACGGTTGCTTTGCCGGGCTGGCCGGTTTTGGCGTCCATCCGGAATCCATCGGCAACGACATTCAGCGTTTCGCCCCCTTCGGCCAGGAGAGCCAGTTTCTGGCCCCCGCCCGTGTTCAGGACGAACACCTCGCCCCCGTCAACAACGGGGTGGGTCATGGTAAAGGTGTTGCCGGCTTCAACCTTAGCTGAGTCGAGCTTGCGGGTAGGCTGGCTGTTGGCCTCCAGGTAAACGTAGCTACCGGGGGCGGCTTTGTTCACCTTGCCCATAACGGTGAACGACTTCTGTTGCGCGAAAGCAACCGTACTCAGGGCCAACAGGCTTGTAACGCCAAAAAGCAGTTTTTTCATGTTGTTTGTAATGTCTTCACGACTAACTCGTTCACTAGCTTCGGATCGGCCGAGCCTTTTGATTTTTTCATGACTTCGCCAACGAACATACCCAGCAGGTTTTTCTTGCCTTTTCGGTACTGATCTACTTTGTCGGGCCAGGCTGCCAGTACCTCTTCTACCAACGTTTTCAAGGCGTCGGTATTGCGATTCTGTACCAGTCCATGCTGCTGAGCCAGTTCGGCGGGTGGTATGCCGGGTTGCTCCTGCATCAGCCCAAACACCTGTTGCGCTGCGGTTTGGCTAACGGTGCCGTTGTCGATGAGGGTGATCAGGGCCGCCAGCTGCACCGCCGATACCGGAAACTGCCGATCGCGCAGCGTCTTTTCATTGAGCTGGCCCTTGACCGGCCCCATAATCCAGTTCGATGCGGCCTTGTAATTGCTCGTATGCTGACAAACGGCTTCGTAATATTCGGCCAGTTCTTTGGCATCGGTCAGCAGGGCCGCATCATAGTCCGGTAAGTTGTACTGGGTAGTAAATTTATGGTACCACTCGGCGGGCAACATCGGCATATTGGCCTGAATGTCGGCCAGCCACGCATCCTGAATCACGACCGGGGTGAGATCGGGGTCCGGGAAGTAGCGGTAGTCGTTCATCGTTTCTTTTTCGCGCATGGCGTAGCTGCGGCCCGTTGCGGCATCGAACGTGCGCGTTTCCTGCCCGATATACCCGCCTGCCTCGGTGACCTCGACCTGCCGCCGAAATTCGGCATCAACGGCCCGCATCACGTTACGAATCGAGTTCAGGTTTTTCACTTCAACCTTCGTGCCTAAGTGCGTAGCACCCCGAGGCCTGATCGAAACATTTACGTCGCAGCGCAGCGAACCTTCTTCCATGTTGCCATCGCAGATGTCGAGGTAGCGCACCAGCCGGCGAACTTCGGTCAGAAACTGGCCAGCTTCGTCGGCCGTGCGGATGCAGGGCTCGGTTACCATCTCGATCAGGGGCGTACCGGCGCGGTTGTAATCCAGGCAGGTAGCCGTCGGGTCGGCATCGTGAATACTTTTTCCGGCGTCTTCCTCGAGGTGAATATGGTGGAGCTGAATCGTCGTATCGTACGGCTGTCCCGTAGCCGGGTCTTTGGCTTTTACCGGAATGCCTCCGCCTACGCAGATGGGTCCTTTATCCTGAGAGAGCTGATAGCCTTTCGGAAGATCGGGATAGAAGTAATTTTTCCGGGCAAAAATATTGTGGCGGGTAATTGTACTCTCGCAGGCCAGTCCCATCCGTACGGCATATTCGATCGCCTTTCGGTTCAGGCGGGGTAGCGTGCCGGGGTGGGCCAGCGTAATGACACTGATATGGGTGTTGGGGTCAGCTCCGAAGGCGTTGGCGTCGGCTGCGAAGATTTTGCTGTTGGTCAGCAATTGGCAATGCACTTCCAGCCCGACAACGGCTTCGTACTGAGCAAGAATTTCCGGCGAAAGCGACGCATCGGCTACCATAATTACAGAGAAGCAGTTCCCGGCAAAGATAGCGAAAACAGACGAAGCCCTTAGATTACATTCAGTCGGTACTTCAGGTAAGTCTGGGCCAGGAGCGCCAGTTTTTGCGGGTTAGGTACCCGAATCCGCTCATTCTGGATGGTCGAAGCCGGCAGCTGCTTGATTTTATTGAACAGCGTCTGGTAATACGTATAGGCCAGATGAACCCCCATGCGCGCACCGCGTGGCAAATTCAGGATACCCACGTAGGCTTCGTCAAAATCGCGTTGGATGTCGCTCTCGATAAGCGCTTTGGCATCGCGACCGAACTGCGTGAAGTCGATACCCGGAAAATAAGTCCGGCCCCGGTCTACATAATCACTCTTGAGATCGCGCAGAAAGTTTACTTTCTGAAAGGCGGCTCCCAGCTTGCGGGCGGGCTCGCGCAGGCGGTCAAAATCGTCGCAGTTGCCTTCGCAGAAGACGCGCAGGCACATGAGCCCGACTACCTCGGCCGAGCCGTAAATGTATTCGTTATACCCTTCGGCATCGTATTCCTGCTGATACAGGTCCATTTCCATACTGCGCAGAAACGCATCGATCAGCTCGTGCTCAATCTTGTACTGGCGCACCACCAGCTGGAAGGACTGCAACACGGGGTTCAGGCTTATTTTTTCCTGAATGGCCTGGTACGTATCGTGTTTGAACCGGTCAAGGAGGGTTTTCTTGTCGTAGTCATGGAACGTATCCACGATCTCATCGGCATAGCGTACAAACCCATAGATGGCATAGATGGGCATGTGGAACTTGCGGTCAAGCGTCTTGATCCCCAAGGTAAACGACGTACTGTAATGCTCAGTGATTAGCTTGCTGCATTCCAGTGCGGTCTTGTTGAACAATGCCATCATACGGGTTTAAAGCGGAAGGTTAGGGTGACAAGTTATGAAAATTCTTTAGCAACCTCATTGGCGACGACCAGGCCGGAAATGAGCGACGGCGGAACTCCGGGGCCCGGTACCGTCAGTTGACCCGTGTAGAACAAATTGTTCACCCGTTTGTTCTTGAGCGATGGCTTTAAAAGTGCGGTTTGCTTGAGTGTGTTGGCCAGTCCGTACGCATTGCCCCGGAATGCGTTGTAGTCGCTTTTGAAGTCGCTGTGGGCATAACTGCGCTTATAAACGATGTAATTTCGAATATCTTCGCCCACATAGGCTTCGAGCCGATCCATGATCATCTCGAAATAATGGGCCCGGGTTGCTTCGTCGTCGGTGAGATCGGGGGCTACCGGTATGAGCAGGAAGAGATTCTCGCAGCCAGCCGGTGCTACGCTGGGATCGGTTTTTGACGGGGCCGACGCGTAGAAGAGGGGTTTACTGGGCCATTGCGGGTTCTCGTAAATTTCGTGAGCGTGCTGCTTGAAGTCCTCGTCGAAGAACAGGTTATGGTGTTCCAGCTTGGGTAAGCGTTTGCTGACACCCAGGTAGAAAAGCAGTGACGACGGAGCCATGACCCGTTTTTGCCAGTAGGCATCGTCATAGTTGCGATAGGCCGGATCAACCAGGGTGGTTTCTACGTGGTTGTAATCCGTACCGGCCACGACCACATCGGTTTCAAATATGCCCTGATCGGTTACGACTCGTTTGGCCAGGCCGTTGACGATGTCAATTTTCCGGACAGTCTGATTCAGCAGAATTTTCACTCCTTTTTCTTCTGCCAGGCTAACCATGGCCTTTACGATCTCGTGCATGCCACCCATCGGATACCAGGTACCCAGCGCCATTTCGGCATAGTTCATCAAGCTGTACATGGCGGGCGTGTTCTCCGGCGTAGCCCCCAGGAAAAGCACCGGAAACTCAACGATTTCGAGCAGTCGGGGGTGCGAGAAAAACTTACGGGCGTGTACAGCGAAGGACTGAAATACGTCGAGTCGAGTAACGTCGTAGAGGAGTTTAAGGCTGAGAAATTCGGTAACCGACCGGCTGGGTTTCCAGACGAAGTTCTGCATACCGACCTTGTATTTATAGGAGGCCTGGCTCAGAAACTCGCGGAGCCGCGGCCCGCTGCCGGGTTCGAACTGCTCAAACAGGGCTTCCAGATTAGGCAGACCGGCCGGCAGGTCAACCGCTTCGTCGGGGCCGAAGACGACTTTGTAAGACGGGTCGAGCCGGACGAGTTTGTAGTAGTCGGCTGTTCGTTTGCCGAAGCGGGCAAAATAGGTATCGAATACATCGGGCATCCAGTACCAGCTGGGACCCATATCGAAGGTGTAGCCTTCTGCCTGGAACAGCCGCGCCCGGCCACCTGGCATACTGTTCTTTTCGAGGATGGTAACGTCGTAACCCTGATCGGCGAGGCTAGTGGCGGCAGAGAGTCCGGCAAAACCGGCTCCCAGCACAAGAACGCGTTGGGACATTGGTAAGTAATGCGAATAAGTAAGCGATCCAGCGAACGGGTGCCAAGTTGCACATTTCCACGCTGAGTACCTATCCGCAACTCCTTGTAGCAAAAAAAAGTTGGACGGAAACCCATCCAACTTTTTTGAACCTTCCTCTTTTTTAACCAAAAACTACTCAATCAATGTCTCTAAGACGAGACAAAGTCTGAAAAGTATCGCGATTATGCGTTAAAATGCGCGTATACTTTAAGCTGGTCTTTCAATTCCTTACGGGCAATGTGAATCCGGTTTTTCACGGTACCGATAGGAATATCCAGTTTTGCAGCGATCTCGTGGTATTTGAAACCACGGAAGTGCATCATAAATGGGGTCCGGTATGTATCGTCGAGACTGTTGACGGCCCGGTTGATATCGTCCTGCGCAAATGACGAATAAGCCAGGTTGTCGGTGCTGCTCTCCATCGAGTTGATGTAGTGCAAGTTGTCAGTTGTATCAATGAAAGTATTCTTACGCACCATCCGTTGGTAGTTAGTGATGAACGTATTTTTCATGATGGTATAAAGCCAGGCTTTCAGGTTAGTTCCGTCGGTGTACTTATCACGGTTAGTAAAAGCTTTCAGCAGCGTATCCTGGAGCAGGTCGTTAGCATCTTCTACGTCTTTGGTGAGCCGGAGTGCGAACGGGCGCAACGACTTGGACACTTTTCCAATATGATGAGTGAATTCGAGCGCAGTCATAGCTGTTTAAGTTTTATCCCTGTTGAATCAAATTTACACAGCTATTAAACAAAAAAGCAACCAGCTTTGCTAAAATACTTAAGCTACTTCATCTTAGTAGTAAATACTGTTGATAATCAGACAGTTAATTGACATTAATTTTGATGCCAATTGTATATACGTTGATATGTGAACTTGTGAAGTGTGGATTTTTTCCCACATTTTGTGGAACGCACACTGTGGATATTGTTTAACAATCCCGGTTTTTGATTAAACAGAAAGGGTGTTGTGTGGCTAGACAATGCCCTCCTTCAGCAGGTCATGCAGGTGAACAAAGCCCATAACCCGCTCGTTATGGGTCACTACCAACTGAGAAATGTTATATTCCTGCATCCTTTTCAGTGCGTCAACGGCATAAGCGTCGGGATCAATGCATTTTGGCGAATGGGTCATGATGTCGGCCGCCGTAAGTTGCCAGAATGCATCGTGAGCCGAAGCCGTCCGGCGAATATCGCCGTCGGTCACAATTCCCGCCAGTTGTCCGTTTTCGTCCACTACGGCCGTGGCACCCAGCCGTTTAGCGGATATTTCGAAAATAATATCCCGTACTGTGGTATTGGCGTTTACCTGGGGACAGCCGTTTTGGGGAAAAATATCCGCAACTTTTAAAAACAATCGCTTGCCCAGCGAACCGCCCGGATGATAGCGGGCAAAATCCTGCCGGGTGAACCCACGAGCCTCCAGCAGACTTACGGCCAGCGCATCGCCCAGGGCCAGCGCCACCGTAGTACTGGTGGTAGGCGCCAGATTGAGTGAATCGGCTTCAACGGGCGCGTAGGCGTGGAGAACGTAGTCGGCCTGCCGGGCCAGCGTAGAATTCTGCTCACTGACCATTGCTATAATACGTACTCCTTTATCGCGCAGCATAGGAAGCAGCCCTTTAATTTCGGCCGTGTTGCCACTTTTCGAAATCAGAAGCACCAGGTCGTTGGTCTGGATCATGCCCAGATCGCCGTGAATGGCATCGGCAGCGTGCATGAACAGGGCAGGGGTGCCCGTCGAGTTCATAGTGGCCACAATCTTCTGACCGATCAGCGCACTTTTCCCCACGCCAGACACGACAACGCGGCCTGTGAGGGCCAAAATAGCCTCAACAGCCGCATCGAACTGGTCGTCGAGCCGGTCGATCGCTTCACGGATTGCGTCGGCCTCTGCCTGCAGTACAGTACGGGCTATGCTTTTATGATTTTTTATTACTTTCAGCATGGGTTTTGGCAATCAGGAATGGTTTGCCGCGTATATTCGCTAACTTTATAAAGCAAAGATACGGCAAGCACCTAAAGTGAAGTAACTTTTGTACGATTTGTAGAATGATGCAGGTTGATCAGACGGTTTACACGACCCTCAAAGAACGGCTCAAAGAGATTTTCGGTTACAGCCAGTTCCGGGGCGACCAGGAAGCTATAATCCATAGTATTCTGGCGGGTCGCAATACGTTCGTTATTATGCCCACCGGCGCGGGCAAGTCGCTGTGCTATCAATTGCCCGCTATTGTGAGTGAGGGTACTGCTGTCGTTATTTCGCCCCTTATTGCCCTGATGAAGAATCAGGTTGACCAGCTGAATGCCTTTGGCGTAAATGCCCAGTTTCTGAATTCGACGCTCTCGAAAGCAGAAATGAACAAGGTAAAGAAAGATACGCTCAATGGTACATTGAAGCTCCTGTATATAGCGCCGGAGTCGTTAACGAAAGAAGAGAATTTGGATTTTTTGAAGAAAGCCAATATCTCGTTTGTCGCCATTGACGAGGCCCACTGTATATCAGAATGGGGTCATGACTTCCGGCCGGAGTACCGCAAGATTCGGGGTATTGTCGATAACATCGGCAACCTGCCCGTCATCGCGTTAACGGCTACGGCAACGCCCAAAGTGCAGCTGGATATCCAGAAAAACCTGCAGATGGAAGACGCCAACCTGTACAAGACGTCGTTCAACCGCAAGAATCTGTACTACGAAATCCGGCCCAAAGCCGATGCCAAACGGCAGCTGATCAAATACATCAAGCAGCACAAAGGAAAATCAGGAATCGTCTATTGCCTCAGCCGCAAAACCGTTGAAGAAATTGCCGAGCTGCTCAATGTCAATGACGTAAAGGCGCTTCCGTATCATGCCGGTCTAGATCCGCAGACGCGGATGAATAACCAGGATGCCTTCCTGAACGAAGATGTAGACGTCATCTGCGCCACCATTGCCTTCGGGATGGGTATCGATAAACCCGACGTCCGCTTCGTTATTCACTATGACGCGCCCAAATCGCTGGAGGGTTACTACCAGGAAACAGGGCGAGCCGGCCGCGACGGGCTTGAAGGCAACTGCCTCATGTTCTACAGCTACGACGATATCGTCAAGCTGGAGAAGTTTAACAAAGACAAGCCCGTTACCGAGCGCGACAATGCCCGCCACCTGCTGACCGAAATGGTGTCGTACGCGAATCTGGGCGTATGCCGCCGTCGGCAGTTGCTGGGTTATTTTGGCGAGTTTCTGGATAAGGACTGTGGTTTCTGCGATAACTGCATGAAGCCCACCGAGAAATTCAAGGTACAGAACGAGGTCATCCTGGCGCTGCAGGCTGTGCTGCAAACCGATCAGCGATTCGACGTGGCGCACCTGGCCGACGTGCTGACCGCCACGGGCAATCAGTACGTAACGAGCTACGAGCATGATCGGCTCGACGTCTATGGCAAAGGCCGTGAGTTCAACGAGAACCCGGACTTCTGGTGTTCGTTGTTGAAACAGATCACGATCTACGGCTATATCGAAAAAGACGTTGACAACTACGGGATTCTGAAACTGACCCAGCGCGGGCTCAACTACATCGAAGATCCGTATCCGGTTTCGCTCTCCAAAGACCACGACTACGATCAGCAGGAGCCCGAAAAAGAAGATCACGAGGCCGAAACCACACCCACATCGGGCGGGGCTGCCTACGATGAAGAGCTGCTTGGTCTGCTGAAGGCGCTGCGGAAAAAAGTAGCAAAAGAAAAAAACCTGCCCCCGTACGTCATCTTCCAGGACCCGTCTATGGAGGAGATGGCCACGACCTACCCAACCACCCGCGAGGAGATGGCGCAGATCAATGGCGTCGGGATGGGGAAGGTGCAGAAATTTGGTCGGCCTTTTATCGAGCTGATTACCAAGTACGTTGAGGACAACGAAATCGAGACGGCTAAAGATGTCGTTATCAAATCGACCGTCAACAAGTCGAAAGTAAAAATCTTTATCATCCAGCAGATCGACCGCAAAGTCGACCTCGATGAGATTGCGGAAGCCAAATCGCTTTCGATGGAAGACCTGATGGAAGAAATCGAGCACATCTGCTACTCCGGTACGCGGCTCAACCTCGATTACTACATCAACCAGGTTATGGATGAAGACCGGCAGGACGAAATATATGAGTACTTTATGCGGGCTGAAACCGATAACATTGCCGTTGCCATGCGTGAGTTCGGTGGTGACGATTTTACCGAGCAGGACCTGCGTTTGATGCGCATCAAGTTCCTGTCGGAAGTTGCCAATTAATGTATAATGAAAAATGAATAATGTATAATGAGCCCTGCTTGTTGCTTTTATTCATCATTGTACGTTATTCATTATACATTTCAATAAATGAATATTCTGATTCTTGGGTCGGGCGGGCGTGAACATGCCTTTGCATGGAAGCTGGCCCAAAGCCCTTTGTGTGATACGCTTTTTGTGGCACCGGGAAATGCTGGTACGGCGCTGGTAGCCACCAACCTGACCATCGGTTACAGCGATTTTGAAGCCGTTGCAGCCGCCATCCGTGACCATCAGATCGACCTGCTCATCGTTGGGCCGGAAGAGCCCCTGGTAAAAGGCATTGTCGATTTTTTGCGGCAACAGCCCGATCTGGCCGGGTTACGGATTGTAGGGCCCGATGCCGAAGGCGCTCAGCTGGAAGGCAGCAAAGACTTCTCGAAGTCGTTCATGGCCCGGCATGGTATTCCAACCGCGGCCTCGCAAACCTTCACGACTGAAACCCTCGACGCTGGCCTGGCTTATCTGGAAACCCATACGCTGCCGATCGTACTGAAAGCCGACGGCCTGGCAGCCGGCAAAGGGGTTATCATTACCGATACCGTAGCCGAAGCGCAGGCTACCCTGCGCGATATGCTCGGCGGGAAATTCGGAGCGGCTGGTAACAAGGTTGTTGTCGAGCAGTTTCTGCGCGGCATCGAGCTGTCGCTGTTCGTGCTGACAGACGGGACGAACTACAAAATTCTGCCCGAAGCCAAAGATTACAAACGCATCGGCGAAGGCGATACGGGTCCTAATACGGGTGGTATGGGAGCTGTTTCGCCGGTTGTATTTGCCAATGAGTCATTCCTGCGGAAAGTTGAAGAGAAGGTCGTGAAACCAACGCTGGCGGGTTTGCAGCGCGAGGGTATCCGTTACCAGGGCTTCATTTTTGTCGGGCTGATCAAAGTCAACGGCGAACCCTATGTGATCGAATACAACGCCCGAATGGGTGATCCAGAGACCGAGGTCGTGCTGCCCCGCATCCAGACGGATCTGGTAGAGCTGATGGTTGCTACGGCCGAGGGCGATCTGGACAGGATAACCCTGCAGGTTTCGCCCCAGACAGCGGTAACAACGGTGGTGGTATCGGGAGGGTATCCGGACGAGTACCAGAAAGGTAAAATCATTTCGGACTTGGATCGTTTAGATGATGTAACCGCGTTCCATGCGGGAACGCTGGCGCAAAACGGTCATGTACTGACCAACGGAGGGCGGGTACTGGCGCTGACAGCCCAGGCAAATTCGCTCGAAAACGCCGTCAGGAAGTCGCAGGAAGCGGCCCGGACGGTGCAGTTTGAGGGAAAACAGTACCGGAAAGATATCGGGCTCGACCTGATCCGGTACGCTGACTAGCGACGAATACGGAGCCGGAACGGGTTGGTCTAAACACGCCATCCGGTGCCTGTGGCTCGGTACTCATCGCTGCTAACTATATATATTATGTCTTGTAAATCCTGTGCGACCGGTGGGTGTGGAACCCAGCGTGGCGCGGCTGAGGGGCCGGGCGGAGAACCGCAGAAAACGGCTACCAAAGGCTGCGGCAGCGGTGGGTGCAGCACTGGGGGGTGCAACAAACTGAATTCATTCGACTGGCTGAGCGATGTGGCCATGCCAGGCACAAAAAAATACGATGTTGTTGAAGTAAAGTTTAAAGGAGGCCGTAAAGACTACTACCGCAACGTTCACCAGCTCGATCTGACAACCGGCGATTACGTGGTGGTAGAGATGCAGTCGGGCTACCACGTCGGGGCCGTATCGATGCAGGGCGAACTGGTGCGCCTGCAGGTGAAAAAGCGGAACGTCAAAATCAACGACGACACCCGTGTTATTCACCGGATCGCTACACCGAAAGATATGGATCGGCACGAACAGGCGGTACTGCGCGACCTGCCCGCCCTGTATCGCTCGCGCGAGATCGTGCGTGAACTGAAGCTCAACATGAAACTGTCGGACGTCGAGTTTCAGTCCGATAACACGAAAGCTACGTTCTACTATTCGTCAGAGGAGCGGGTCGACTTTCGGGAGCTGATCAAAATGCTGGCCAGCGAGTTCAAAGCCCGCATCGAGATGCGGCAGATCAGCCTGCGTCAGGAAGCCGGTCGGCTGGGGGGCATCGGCTCCTGCGGTCGTGAACTGTGCTGCTCAACCTGGCTGACCGATTTCAAGAACATTGCCACCTCGGCGGCCCGGTACCAGAACCTGTCGCTGAATCCGGCTAAACTGTCGGGGCAGTGCGGCCGGCTGAAGTGTTGCCTGAATTACGAGCTGGATACCTACATGGATGCGCTGCGTGATATTCCGACCATCGATAAACCGCTGGAGACGCAGAAAGGCCGGGCGTGGTTGCAGAAAACCGACATTTTCCGGAAGCTCATGTGGTTTGGCTATGGCGCCGAAAGTACCTGGCACCCCCTGCCCATTGCGCGGGTGCTGGAGATCGTCGAGCTGAACAAAAAGGGTGTTATCCCGGAGTCGTTCGATGTCCTGACGCCCGTTGGCGAGAAAGAGGCCGTACCGCTGGCTGCGCTCAACAGCGATTTGCAGAAGCTGGACGCCAAATACGCCACCCGGACCAACAAGAAGAAAAAGAAAAAATCGAAGGGCGGTACCGGCAGCGCGCCGAAGCCAGCCCCCAACGGTAAAGCGCAATAAGCACGAACCCCGGCTGTACCTGGTACAGCCGGGGTTTGTGCTTATCAGGAGGATGGTAGTGCCTAGATGTACTGGTTCACGATGCTCTCCAGCCACTCCTGTTTGCCACTGCGCAGCTGGGGCTCGCCGTTCTCCAGCGTATAGCTCCGCAGGTCTTCGAGGGTCAGTTTGCCCTGCTCGAACTCCTGGCCTTTGCCCTGGTCGAACGACGCGTATCGCTCTTTCCGGAATGCCAGATAATCGGAGTCTTTCAGGATCTTGTCGGCCACGATAAACGCCCGCGCAAACGCATCCATACCGCTGATGTGAGCAATGAACAGATCGTCGAAGTCGGTCGAGTTCCGGCGCACTTTAGCGTCGAAGTTGATACCGCCCGGCTTGATACCACCGGCCTGCTGAATAACCAGCATGGCTTCGGTCAGTTCGTAGAGGTTGATCGGGAACTGGTCGGTATCCCAGCCGTTCTGGTAATCGCCCCGGTTCGCGTCGATGCTGCCCAGCATGTCGGCGTCGGCGGCCACCTGCAGTTCGTGGTCAAATGTATGACCGGCCAGGGTAGCGTGGTTTACTTCGATGTTGAGCTTAAAATCGTTTTCCAGACCGTACTGGCGCAGGAAGCCAATGACGGTAGCCGCGTCATAGTCGTACTGGTGCTTGGTAGGCTCCATCGGCTTCGGCTCAATGAAGAACGTTCCCGTAAAGCCCTGCTTGCGGGCGTAATCGCGGGAAATGGTCAGGAACTGGGCCAGGTGCTCGACCTCACGTTTCATGTTGGTGTTCAGCAGCGACATGTAGCCTTCGCGACCACCCCAGAATACGTAGTTTTCGCCACCCAGAGCAATGGTAGCGTCGAGCGCGTTTTTAACCTGCGTACCGGCATACGCTACCACCGCAAAATCGGGGTTGGTCGATGCGCCGTTCATGTAGCGGGGGTTCGAGAACGCGTTGGCCGTTCCCCACAGCAGCTTCACGCCACTGGCCTGTTGTTTCTGCTTGGCGTACTCGACAATTGTCTGCAGCCGTTTTTCGTACTCGCTGGCCGAGTCACCTTCGTCAACCAGGTCGATGTCGTGGAAGCAGTAGTAGGGCGCCCCAATTTTGGTGATGAACTCGAACGCGGCATCCATCTTGAGTCGCGCCCGAACGTTGGCGTCGCTGTCCTGATCCCACGGAAAAATGCGGGTTCCCGGACCGAACGGATCGCCACCGGTTCCGGTGAAGGTATGCCAGTAGCTGATAGCGAAGCGCAGGTGATCGCGCAGCGACTTGCCACCAACAATCAGCTCGGGGTTGTACCATTTGAAAGCCAGCGGATTTTTCGACTGAACGCCTTCGTACGGAATGACGCCGATGCCTTTAAAGTATTCCTGATCACCCAGTGTGACGTTTGCCATGGTTCTGGAGTTGGTTACTGGTTAGTTGATAATTATGATTGATAATCAGCTCGTTTGCAGGGGTTCTTCTTCCTGCTGATTATTGAGTGTAAAATTGACACTTAAAATGTAAATGTCAAAACGAGAGGTATTAATTTTTAGGGAAATTAGCCTGTAAACCTGGCGATAGGGTTTTACCAGCTGATAGCGTCGGGGCTGGGGATAACGTTCAGCAGGGAGTGGGTCAGCTGCTGGTATCGGGGCATGTCGACCTGGTAGAAAAAGGCCCCCCGTTTCGAGAATCCTTTCTGCTTTTCATCGAGCTTGATCAGCAGGTTGGTCGACAGGATTTTGCGGCTGAAGTTGCGTTTGTCGAACTCGGTGTTATAAATCGCGTCGTAGAGCTTTTTGAGTTGGGGAATGGTAAATTTCTCGGGCAGCAATTCGAATCCGATGGGGTGCAGGGCGGCTTTGTACCGCAATCGGCGAATGGCCAGGTCGACCATGTCGCCATGATCGAACAACAGGGGCGGCAGGTCGTAGATCGAAAACCAGCGTGCCTGAAACGCTTCGGTCAGCTTCGACGCGTAGTCGGCTACTTTGACCAGCGAGAAATAGGCGACTGACACAGTCCGGACGATCGGGTCGCGCTGCGGGTCGCCGAAGGCGTTGAGCTGTTCGAGGTAGACGTTGGTCAGGCCGGTCAGTTCGAACAGAATACGGGTGGCTGCCTGCTCCAGACTTTCGTCGGGTTGCAGCCAGCCACCCATGAGCGACCAGGTTTGTTCTTCCAGGCCTCGTTTCACCAGCAGCACCTTCAGGCTTTCGCCGTCGAAGCCAAAAATGATGGAGTCGAGGGCTACCAGATACGGATGCTGCTGTTTATACTGTTCTACCATTGATCCGGGACCGACGCGGGATAAACCGGTGCGTTCGGCTGCAAACTACGTAATTCTGGCGCTTACTGCTGTTTTTTATCCCACCCCGTCGGGTCGACCGTTTAAAACGTTACGACGCTCTGATAGGCTTTTTTGGGCTGGTAATTTTCATCGAACAGCAGCGGGTGATCTTTTCGGCCCGGTACCGGAAAGTTGTCGAGCCAGGAGTACTTGTCCGACAGGTTCCAGAAGGTTACGCCGGTCAGCGTCTTTTTGTGCTTGCGGAACAGGTCGAACAGCATTTTATACTGTGCCACCTGTTTCTGCTCCATCTCGGGCGTGAACTCGCTGACATCGGTCGGTTTCCGCGCCCGGCGTTCGTGCTCTTTCGGGTAGACCGACATGTCGAGTTCGGTAACCTGTACCTTCAGGCCGAGGCTGGCAAACCGATTGATCGACTCTTCCAGTTCCTGGGGGGTAGGCTCGTAGATAGACCAGTGGCCTTGCAGACCAACCCCATCGATAGGTACTTTTTTGTCTTTCAGCTTCTTCAGTATCTGGTAGATCCGATCCCGTTTCGATGCGTTTTCGGTGTTATAATCGTTGTAAAACAGCTGGGCACCGGGGTCGGCTTCGTGGGCGTATTCAAAGGCTTTGGCGATATAGTCTTCCCCAATGATCTCGTAGAATTTCGACTTCCGGTACAGGCTGGTACCCGTGTCGGGCACGGCTTCATTAACGACGTCCCAGGCGTAGATTTTGCCTTTGTAGCGGCCCATAACGTCGTTGATGTGCTGTTTCAGGCGAGCCAGCAACACCTCGCGGCTCACCTGCTTCCCATCGGCGTCGGTAAAGAACCAGCGGGGCGTCTGGTTGTGCCAGCACAGCGTATGGCCGCGCACTTTGATCTTGTTCTGCACCGCAAAGTCGACAATGGCGTCGGCGTCTTTCCAGAAGTACCGGTTTTCTTCGGGGTGGATAGGCCCCATCTTCATGGCATTCTCGGGGGTGATGCTGCTGAACTGCTGCCGGACCAGGTCGGCTTCGGGGCCGGTCAGGGTGCGGGGAGCTACGGCTACGCCAATCGGGAAATAGTTTTTGTAGGCATCCCTGAGGGTTGGCTCGGGGGCCTGAACGTGCGAGGACAGGCCCGCGCCCAGCAGGGTCATACCGCCCAGCAGTACCGACAAACGAATGGAGGTTTTCATGGTAATGCGCTGAAAGAGAATAATGAATCTGGTTGGTCAGGACAAGGCATCAGAAGCCGATCGAGTTGCCGCCATCGACGGGGAGCGAGGCTCCGGTAACGTACCGGGCAGCATCAGAAGCCAGAAAAACAGCGGCCCAGCCAATGTCTTCGGGTTTGCCGAATTTACCCATCGGGGTCCGGCGCATGGCGCGGGCGAAGCGGTCGGGGTCGCCCCCCATGGCGGTTTTGCTCATGGCCGTCTCGATAAATCCCGGCGCAATGGCATTGACGCGAACGCCTTTGCCCGAAAACTCCGACGCCAGCACCTTAACCATACCTTCTACCGCCGACTTGGAAGCTGCGTAAGCCACCACCCGGTCAATACCGTAGTAGGCCGCCATGGACGAGATCATGATGATGGAGCCAGTGCCGCGCTCGATCATCCGGCCGGCGCACGCGCGGGTCAGCGAGAATACCGAGTTGAGGTTGGTATGAACAATCCGGTCAAAGTCGGCGTCTGTAACTTCCAGCGCGGGTTTTTTCATGTTGATGCCGGCGTTGTTGACCAGAACATCGATAGGTCCGTAGGTCGTTTCGATGTCGGCAACCAGTCCGTCGAGCCGATCGCGCTCGGTCACGTCGTTGACCACGTAATGGGCTGCGGGGGTAGGTCGATCGGCGGTAAGTGCGGCCACGGCGTCGCGGAGGGGTTGCTCCCGGCGGCCGGTGATGATCACAGTAGCACCAGCGTCGACCATGCAGCGGGCAATATCGAAACCAATGCCACTGCCTCCGCCCGTAATCAGGGCCAGCTTACCGGCCAGGGAGAACGCGTGGTCAAAGCGGATATGTGTATCGGCGGCCGGTTCGGCAACCTGTTGATTGGGGGTCTCTGCAAAGGATTCCATTTTACTACCAGCTAATTAATTGATGATCCAGAATTGGGGTGTTTGAGGCAGCACTGGGCTGCGCTTATTTTTTCAGGGTAAGCGGCCGGGCCTGTTTCTGGGCGTTGAGTGCCAGTTCGGTGGCCAGGAAGCAATGTTCCTGCGACATAGCGGTTTCGGTCCGGTTCAGAATATCGTTTACGAGTTGCTCGCCGTAGGGCAGCGGTTCTTTGCTGCAATCGAGATAGCGGGTTTCTTTCTTGTCGGTTATAAAGAGGTGATTGCCCCCCTCGCGACCGGCCGGATCGATGTTCTTCCGAATTTCGATGAAGCCTTCTGTGCCGAGAATAGTCAGGCGGCCGTCGCCCCAGGATTTGAGTCCATCGGGGGTGAACCAGTCGACCCGGATGTAGCCCGTTCCGCCATCGCCACGCAGCATGACGTCGCCGAAATCTTCGAATTTCGGATACTGCGGATGGTGTACGTTGCCCACCTGCGACGCAACGATGTCGGCTTGGGTCGAGTTGGTGAAGAACAGAAACTGGTCGAACTGGTGCGAGCCGATGTCGCAAATAATCCCGCCGAACTTCTTTTTGTCGAAGAACCAGTCGGGCCGCGATTTCGGGGTCATCCGGTGCGGGCCGAGGCCAATGGTCTGCACCACGTTACCGATCGCCCCGGCTTTGACCAGCTCACCGGCTTTGACGGTAGCGCGGTTCTCGAACCGTTCGCTGTACATGATCGAGTAGATGCGTTTGGTTTCCTTCTGCACCTTACGCGCTTCGGCCAGTTGGGCGAGGGTGGTGATACCGGGTTTGTCGGCCATGTAATCTTTCCCGTGCCGCATCACCTGAATACCCAGCGGAGCGCGCTCTTCCGGAATTGCCGAGCTGAGAATCAGCTGAATCGAGTTGTCTTCCAGAATGGCTTTTTCATCGCTGGCCTGTTTGGCATTGGGATAGCGTTTGGCAAAGGCGGCTGCCAGGTCCGGCTCCGGTGCATAGAACGAAACCAGCTCACCCCCGCCCCGGATAACGGCTTCGACCTGACCGTAAATATGGCCGTGGTTCATTTTAATGACCGAAAACCGGATTCGCGGTGCTTTCGGCGTCGTGATGATAGCGGGTCCCGACTGGGTGATCAGCTGGGTGGAGGCTGTCAGCGTCTGTGCAGACAGGGAAGTGCCGGTAACGAGACCAGCTGCGGTCGTCAGCGACTCCTTCAGAAAAGAGCGCCGGTTGGTATCCTGGATCTGATTCATTGGGTCTGAGTGGGGTTTCTGGGCTTGCCAGATTTGGCAAGCCAATCCGCTTACTGCGCTTTTTTAGCCAGTTCGAGCGCCTGGGTGGTAGTGTAGTATTTAGCGATCATGTTGGGGACTTCCCAGGCGGGCATCGATCCTGCTTTCAGGTACGTCAGGTATTTTTCCATGACCCGGCCGAAGTGGGCTTCGTGACCTTCCTTGTACTTCTCCGGAATAACGACCTCCCAGCCCGCGCCCGTCTTTTTGACGTCGATGCCGGGATACGCTTTCTGAACGGCGGGTAATACGCTGTTGAGAGAGGCTTCCAGAGTGCTGTTACCGGCTACGGGCTCAATGTAGAGGGTGGGCTTGTACTGCTGCTCGGCGCCCTGCCGGATAATCAGGTTGGCCTTGCTGCCGCGCATGATCGAATAGTGGGTATCGCCGGCACCTTCGGGAGCTTTGTAGGCCCAGGTGACCGATACTTTGGCATGAACGCCCCGGAGCTGGTAGTTGATCTCGCCATTGCTGTAGACCCGCAAGACGCTGTCTTTGACCACATCCTTCCGCAGGTAGTCGGGGAAGCTGGCCTGTTTGGTGATGGCTTTGAACTGGCTCAGCGTCATGTCCGTTGTCCAGCGCCGGGCCGAGGTAAGCCGAATGTCTTTCTGGTAATCGAGCGACTGTTCCGGAAAACAGGCCCACTGAACCAGGTCGACCAGGTGGGTGGTCACGTCAACGATGCCTTCGCCCTGCTGCGCCACGTCCATGAACCAGGCCGGTCGGGTAAGAATACTGCCCGATACGTTCTTGTAGAAGTGATGGACGCTTTCTTTCGTAACGGCCGGGTTGGCGGGGGTGCCTTTCTCCAGCGTACCGAACAGAGCCGTCTGCTGCGAAAAAGCCCGCTGGAGCATGGTCGTGATTTCGTACCGCTCCGTCATGATGTCGTATAAGAGCACGTTTTTCTGCCCGGCCGTGGCGAAGGCGTCTTTCAGCTTATCGAAGTTCGACGCGCTGATGACCATAGGCTTGTCGGCCAGCACGTTGAACCCCGCTCCAACGGTCTGCGCGATGTAATCGGTCTTCAGCCGGTTGTTGCCCGCCATCACCACCACATCGCCGGGGGTGGCTTTGGTAGCCAGCATGTTGGCCAGGAAGTCGGAACCGCGGTACACGTCTTCTTTCCAGCGGGTGGGGTTGTCGGCCCGGCTGTTGTATCCCTGAATTTTATCGAGGTGCAGCTGCAGGTCCGACGGGCCGCTCCCCTGGCTGTCGGGGGCGTAGACGCGAACGGTCGAGTCTACGCCTTCGTACATGGTTTTCTGAACCAGGGCCGCGTGAAAATGGCCGGGGTCGAGGGTAATCAGTCGTATGGTATTCGTATCGGTACGGGTTTTATCCGTTGACTCTGAAGACTGACAGGCGGTAAATAGGGTAGCCAGGCACAGGCTGCCCAGTACTAGGGTTCGGTTCATGGGCAGGGCGTTAACGGGCTTTATTACTGGCCATAGCTTTGATGGCGTACGGGGCCCGCTGCGTACGAGAGAGCATTTTATTGGCTTCGGGGTCATTTTTGAACTGCTCTTTCTTCGGGTCCCAGTACAGTTTGCGGTTTAGCTTCATGGCGGCCTGATGGAGCAGGCAGGCACTACACGAGCGGTGCCCGATTTCGGCCGGCGCGATGGGCTCTTTCCGGCTGATCACGCTCTCCAGCCAGTTGCCGTGGTGCTCTTTGCTGACGGTCAGGTGGGTTTCGTTGGGGCCAATGACCGACGTCAGCAGTTTGGGATCGCTGGCGTCCAGTTTTTTGGCCGCATTCTGTTTCGCCACCGGGTCGCTGGCCGTAACCGCCCCGTCGCCCCGCGATACGAACACCCAGCCTTCGGTGCCTTCGAACCGGATACCGTTGGGAATTTCGTTGCTCACGATCATGCGAACGCCATTTTCGTACAGGGCTTCCGTGCGGAAGATCCCGTGAACATCCCAGAGGCCACTCTTCGGGAAGTCGGCTTTGCCCCAGATCTCGACCGGGCCGGTATGTTCAGTATTCATAGCCCAGTGCGCACAGTCGATGTGGTGAGAGCCCCAGCCGGTAATCATGCCGGCGCCGAACTGTTCGCAGCGGAGCCAGCCCGGCCGGTCGTATCCCGACTGCGGATGCACCCGCTTCTCGGTGTAATAGACCTCGGGCGTAGTACCCAGCCACATGTCATAATTCAGGTTTTTAGGAACGGGCATCTGCGGCTCCTCATCGCCCGCGGGGTCGCCGGGGAGGCCGACGTACACCGTTTTCAGCTGCCCGATTCGGCCGTTGCGAACCAGCTCGGCCGCATACCGGAACTGCTCCGACGAGCGCTGCTGGCTGCCTACCTGCACAATACGGCCCGACTGTTTAACGGCATCGGCCATCATCCGGCCCTCGGCTATCGTTAGCGACGCGGGTTTCTGCATGTACACATCCTTGCCCGCCCGTACGGCATCGATCACGATGGGCGCGTGCCAATGGTCGGGGGTGCTGACCAGAACGGCGTCGATGTCTTTGTTATTCAGCAGCTCACGGTAGTCGGTATAGACCCGAACGCCGTCGTAGTCTTTGCCGGTTTTTTTGGTATAAAAGCCGTTGACGAGCGTTTTGGCTTCGTTGGCGCGTTTGCTGTCCAGGTCGCAGACGGCCATGATCAGCGCGTTGTCATACTGCCAGACACCCGGCATATCGTGGCCGCGGGAAATGCGGCCCGTGCCAATGGCGCCGATGTTGATCCGGTTGCTCGGCGCGTTTTTGCCCAGCACCGAAGCGGGCACAATGGTTGGAAATCCGCCGATGATGGCTGTCGACAGGGTTGCCTGGGCGCTGGCCTTCAAAAAAGTTCGTCTCGATAACGAGTTTTCAACGGGCTGAGTCATGATCAAAAGGGGTTGGGGGTTTAGGATTGAGTAAGCCGGTCACGGGGCCGCCCTACTTGTATGCACTCATGTCGTCACTACCGGAGCAGATACGTTTCGACCGATTGTTTAACGTCATCGAGGGTCCGTTCGGGCTTTTTGAAGGGAGCCGGAATGGGCTGTTTGGCAAAGGTTTGCAGGTAAAGTACCCACGCATCGCGCCACCAGATGGCTTCCCGGTGCTGCGTAACCAGCCGGGCTGCCACGTCGGCATGCAGGGCCGGGTCGAGGGCGGGTTTTACCGCGGCCCATTCCTGCTGCATCCAGCGTACCGAGTCGGCACCGGTGTAGAACCGGTTGCAAAGCTCATCCCACAGCGTACGGCCGGTCGACAGTTTTTTGGTCCAGGGCACGTGGTGGAACCAGAGCAGATACGGCAGTGGGCAGGTCTCGGGGTCGTTCCATTGCTGCTGTACCTCAGGTCGGTACTGCGCCAGGGCGTTACTGCCGGTGGCCGTCCGGTCGAAACCGACTCCCACCGAGTCGGCCCGGTGGTAATAAACGGCTGTCCAGTCGGGGCGCGGGCTGCGGGCCTGCCAGGGCTCGGGCGCAAAGTGAACCCCCGTCCAGGGCCGGCTCAGCCCCATCGGGGTGTTATAGTCGACGTAAATATCCCGCGATCGGAGCATCAGGTTCGCAATTCGGCTGGTGGCCTGCGGGTTGTGGGTCAGCGTCATGCCGATCCATTCGCGGGCAATGGCTTCGGCGGAGAGGGTATGATCCCAGGCCAGCCGACCAAAGGCGTACCAGTTGGCCTGCGCCATGGGGTGACCCGTCCAGTTCAGGTTCGAGCCGGTATTGGCCACCCCCGCCATCAGCGTCCTGGACGGTCCGTCGGTCCGGTAGCCGTGCAGGCTGCCGTCAATGACCCTGGCTACGGTCGAGCCTTTGCCACTGGCGTAGGTATCGGCATCCAGACATTCTTTGAAGAGGGGCGCTTCGTAGACCAGGTGGGTAGCGAAGCCGAGGTATTCCTGGGTCAGCTGGAACTCCATGCCCAGTGGCGTTTTGGGCATACTGCCGAACAGGGGCGAGAACGGCTCGCGCGGCTGAAAATCGATGGGGCCGTTCTTGACCTGAACGATCACCTTGGGGTCGAACTGGCCATCCAGGGGGGTAAACTCTTCGTGGGCTGCTCTGAAGCGATCGGCTTTGGGGTCGGCCTTATAAACGAACGCCCGCCAGATAACGACGCCATCGTAGGGTTTCATGGCTTCGGCCAGCATATTGGCCCCGTCGGCATGGGTACGGCCGTAATCCTGCGGCCCCGGCTCACCTTCCGAATTGGCCTTAACCAGCAGACCGCCGAAGTCGGGAATAATCTGGTAAATTTCTTTGACCTTGTCGTTCCACCATTTCCGCACCTCGGGGTCGAGCGGGTCCGATGTTTTGAGCTTACCCAGCGTTTTGGGGGCCGCAAAGTAAACCGAAAGATAAACCCGAATGCCGTAGGGCCGGAAAACAGCGGCCAGGGCGGCAACCTTCTGCAGGTATTCGGCCGTCATGAAGCGGGCGCTGGCGTTGACGTTGTTGATAACGGTACCGTTGATGCCAAGCGATGCGTTGGCCCGGGCATAGTCCCGGTAGCGCGGGTCGATTCGCTCGGGGAGTTCGTACCATTTCCAGAGCGACCCACCGGCGTAGCCCCGTTCGATGGTGCCGTCTACGTTATCCCAGTGGTTCAGCATCCGGTACTGTACTTTCGGGCTGCTCGCCAGCGATAGCCCGTCGAGCGGCTGGCGGGTCTGCATCTGCCGCAGCAGGGCAAACGCACCGTAGAGCACCCCGGCCTCGCTCGGGCTGGAGATGGTCAGGGTGTTGCGGTCAGCGGCAATCTGGTAACCTTCGCGGTTGGCGGGCGGGGTGGCGGCTGGGGCACCTGCGCGCAGCACGATGCCGCCCGTACGGCTGCCAACGCTGCTAATGATCGGAACGGTTTTGCCCAGCAGGCCGCGCAAACCGGTCTGTAGTTCTTCGGCCGCCGACCGCAAAACCGGTCCTGATCCGGTCAGGGCAATAAACTGAGCAGCGCGGGCATAAGCCTGTCGTTTGGCAACATCATCGATCAGGTCGTACTTCAGCCACAGCCGGTACCCATCGTCTCCGCCCGGAGGCAGGCTGGAGAGAGTCTGGGCCCGGCTACTGATCAGCAGCAGCAGACAGCCAAGTACGAAAATCGGTTTAAGGATATATGTCATATAAAGCGGCTTTGCTTCGGCAAAGCGGTTCAGTTTGGATATGTTGATGGCTGTCAGCGAATAGGCTTTTCAGACCGCTCAAAGGGTATTGGCATACGTTTGGTACGATGCCTGAGCCGGTTGGTCGGCCAGGCTGCGAGTGATGCCCAGCTCCAGGCCCCGCAGCTCGGCGAGTCCGCGCAGCCGTCCAATGGCCGAGTAGCCCGGATACGTTTTCTTGTGCAGATCGTCGAGCATCTGATGACCATGGTCGGGGCGCATCGGGATGGCCGTTACGCCGGTACCGGTCCGCTCCCGGCGCTGCTGCTCCAGCACAATGGCTTTGACAACGGCGTACATGTCTACATCGCCCGCCAGGTGGTCGGCTTCGTGGAAGTTGCGCCAGCCGTCGGTGCGTTCCTGTTTCGTGGTGCGGAGGTGGACGAAGTGAATCCGGTTGCCGAAGCGGCTGATCATGCCCGGCAGGTCATTGTCGGGGCGGATACCCAGCGAGCCGGTGCAGAACGTAATGCCGTTGGCGGTTACGGGACAGGCCTCCATCAGCCGGGCCAGATCGGACTCGGTGCTGACCACGCGGGGCAGACCCAGCAGCGGCATCGGCGGATCGTCGGGGTGGATACAGAGGTTCACGCCAGCTTCTTCGGCCACCGGCGCGACCTGCTGAATGAAGTAATACAGGTTATTCCGAAGCTCGGTATCGCCAATGGTCGCGTAGTCGTCGAGCAGGCCCTGAAACGTATCGAGGGTAAAGGCCTCTTCGGAGCCGGGCAGCCCCAGCAGCACGATGTTGGCCAGTTCGGTAACGCGGTCGGGCGTCATCTGCGCGAAGGAGCGGTGGGCCGACTCGATGAGTTCGGGTTCGTAGTCGGCTTCGGCGCCGGGGCGTTTCAGGATGCAGAGGTCGAATACCGCAAAATCTTCCCACACAAACCGCAGCGCCCGCGATCCGTCGGGCATCTCGTAGCTCAAGTTCGTGCGCGACCAGTCGAGGACCGGCATGAAGTTGTAACAAACGGTACGGATGCCGCAGTTGGCCAGGTTGCGAATCGACGCCTTGTAATTCTCGATGTACTGCGCGCGCTCGGGCTGGCCTTTCTTGATGGCTTCGTGAACGGGCAGGCTCTCGACTACGGCCCAGTGCAGGGCCGAATACCGATCGTTGTCGGCTTCAACCAGTTGTTTGCGCTGCTCGATGGCGGCTGTTGGCCATACCTCACCGACCGGAATCTGGTGCAGGGCCGTAACCACTCCGGCACACCCCGCCTGCCGGATATCCATCAATGAAACCGGGTCGTTTGGCCCGAACCAGCGCATGGTTTGTAACATTCCCATAAACGTACACTTTGTAAAGAGAGGACCCCGACGGTTCATGCCGACGAGGCCTCCGCATAGCTAAAAAAACACGTAAACCAGCACGTAACGTGCTTCCTGATCCCGGCCTTTACCCGGCTGACCGATGCCAGTTTCGACTCAGCAAACTGATCAGGTGGTGGCCACTTTTCGGCGGAACACAAACACGTAGAGCAGAGTCCAGGCTACCAGATACGCTAGCCCGGCTATGTAAAAAATAACGTAATATCCTTCAGATAGCTGCCCCAGCGCTTTGTAATGATCCAGAATCCGGCCAACCAGCAGGGGGAACATAGCGCCCCCCAGCGTACCGGCCATGGTGCCGAACCCAACTACGCGACTCAGCACGTGCTTCGGAAACTGATCGGCGGCCACGGTAAAGATGTTGGCCGACCAGGCCTGGTGGGCAGCCACGGCCAGCGACAGGATGGCAATAACGGGCCACATACTGCTCAGCTGACTGATGAGCATGACGGGCGTAACGCAGACCGCGAACAGGGCCATGGCATACTGCCGCGCCCGGGTCGGATGCCAGCCCTTCTGAATCAGCGTCGAGGAGAGCCAGCCACCGCCTACGCTCCCGATCGTTGCGGCCAGATAGATGATGATCAGCGGACCGCCCAGCTTTTTGAGGTCGAGGTTATAGATGCTGGCCAGGTAAGACGGGAGCCAGAACAGAAAGAACCACCAGATCGGATCGGTGAGGAGTTTGCCGCCCATGAACCCCCAGATTGCCCGGTTGGAGAAGATGGCATAAGGGGCTTTCGGCGCATCGGCAATGAGGTCGGTGGCAGCCGCATCGCCGGCCACGGTTGGGGCAACGGGCTCGTCGGTGATGTAGGCCAGCTCGGCCGCGTTGACCCGTTGGTGCCGTGCCGGCACTTCGTAATAGATCCACCAGGCCACAATCCAGACGAAGCCCAGGGCGCCCGTAACGATAAAGGCCATCTGCCAGCCCGCAACCAGCGCCAGCCAGGGTACAACGGCCGGAGCGGCCACGGCCCCGATGTTAGCCCCGGCGTTGAACACACCCACCGCCAGCGCCCGTTCTTTCTTGGGAAACCATTCGGCAACGGTCTTGATCGAGGCCGGGAAGTTACCCGCTTCGCCAATGCCCAGCAGCGCCCGGGCTACCATGAAACCCAGCGTACCCCCCGCCAGCGCATGGCCCATAGCGGCCAGACTCCAGACCAGAATAGCGCCGATGTAGCCCAGCTTCGTGCCGATCCGGTCAATGATGTAGCCAGCCAACAGCGTACTGGAGCCGTAGAAAAACGTAAAGACCGTTACGATATTGGCGTAGTCGGACTCGGTCCAGCTAAACTCTTTTTCGAGAATCGGCTTCAGCAGGCTGATAACCTGCCGGTCGAGGTAGTTGATAGTCGTGGCAAAAAAGAGCAGGGCTACGATGATCCATCGGTAGTTGCTCCGTTTGCCAACGGCCGAGGTCGCTGCGGGTTGAGATTGTCCGGTCATTCCTGGGGTCGGGTTAGTGTTTCCAGTCAAAAAAGGTCGAGACGTTGTGATAGGCAATGTTGGCGGTCATCTGCCCCAGCCAGGTAAGGTCTCTGGGCAGCAGGCCTTTCTCGACATCGGTACCGATGATGTTGCAGAGAATACGCCGGAAGTAATCGTGCCGCGAGAACGACAACAGGCTCCGCGAGTCGGTCACCATGCCGATAAACCGGCTCAGCAGCCCCATATTCGAGAGAACGTTCAGCTGGGTTTCCATCCCGTCTTTCTGGTCCAGAAACCACCAGGCCGACCCCCATTGCATCCTGCCCGTCGTGGATGCGCCCGTCGTGGATACGACCGGCGTGGATACGACCGGCGTGGACTCGCCCTGGAAGTTCCCGATCATGGTGGCGAAGGTTTCGTTGTCGGCCGGGTTCAGGTTGTAGAGCACCGTTTTGGTGAGTTGCCCGCTCTGGTCGAGGGTGTCGAGAAAGCGGGCCAGCCGGGCGGTTTGCGGCAGATCATTGATGGAGTCGACGCCGATGTTGATGCCGATCTGTTTGGTGAGCCGGGTGTTGACCTGACGCAGCGCACCCAGGTGAAACTGCTGCACCCAGCCGCGCTGGTGATACATCCGACCTAGTTCGAGCAGGATGCAGCCCGTCAGCTGGTCGATCTGGTCGGGCGTAACGGTTGTCTGGCCGGCTAGCAGCTGTCGGAAAGCGGTGTCGAGCTGGCTGCTGCGGGCGGCTGCCAGCGGCATCTGCGCCAGGCCGTGGTCGGCGGCCCGGCAGCCTGTTTCGTGGAAGAAATCGATCCGTCGCTGCATCGCTTCCAGAAAGGTGTCTAGGCTCGTAATTGCCAGGCCACTGACGGAAGCCAGCTCTGCCACGCGATCGCGCCAGGCCTGGCCCGATGCCGGAAACAGCGCGTCGGGCCGAAACGTCGGCAGCATGGTCAGGTCGGTCCCTTCGTCGGCCAGCTGCTGATGATAACGCAGGTCGTCGGCCGGTTCGTCGGTGGTGCAGATGACCTGCACCTTATGCTCGGTCAGCAGGGCACGGGCCGTCCATCGCGACTGAAGTTGTTCGTTACACTGGTCGTAGATAGAGCGGGCGCTGGCTTCGTTGAGCAGATCGCCGATGCCAAACGGTTTTTTCAATTCCATATGCGTCCAGTGATAGAGCGGGTTCCGCATCGTGTACGGAACCGTATGGGCCCAGGCGTTAAAAGACCGCCAGGGGTCTGTGCTACCCGTGATGAGCGCTTCCGGAACGCCATTGGCCCGCATGGCCCGCCATTTGTAGTGGTCGCCCTGGAGCCAGATCTCGGTCATGTTGTCGTACCGTTTGTCGAGCGCCACTTCGGCGGGCGACAGGTGATTATGGTAGTCAATGATCGGCAGGTCCCGTACAAACTCAGTGTAGAGGTAACGGGCCGTTTCGGTTTCCAGGATGAAGTTTTCGTCCAGAAAATCGCGGGTGGCGGGGTGGCTGGGAGGAAGATCAATCATGTGTCTGTTCTCGAGTACTGAATCGGATCGGGCGTTTTGCTGGTTGTAGCCAGTGAATCCCGGGTGCTCCGGTTATCGTTAGTTGGCGCTTGGTCGGGCTGGCGATACGCGTTCGGGCGGGCCGAGGTAACTGGGTTTTACGCCACCCTGATCGATCACGACTTTCTGGAAAACCACCGCCGGGTCAACCACCCAGATCTTCAGCACGTGTTCGCCGGGCTGGCCGATCGTATGGCGGGAGGTGATCAGGCGTACGTTATTGGCTACCGACTGCTCCCATACCCTGTTGGTTTCGCTGGCGTGGATGTCGATCACCTGGGGCGCTTCGTCGTCGAACGAAATAGCGAATCGCAGGCCTTTGTTGTCGTTAAAATTCAGCGTGGGCGAGAGGTAGGTCTGTACCTGAACCGGTCCACTTTCGGCGATATGAACCCGGTATTCGAGCCGGGGCGATGCGCCACCCGGCTTGTCGATGCTGGCTGCGGTAACCGGCACTATGGTCATGCCCGAGCCCGTCCGGCCAATATCCGGAATGCGCAACCAGGTTGTCGACCCGGTTTCGACGGTGCGGCTGGGCAGATCGGCCTTCAGGGACGCGTAGCCGTTGCTGGCTACAAAACCCGCCAGGGCATCGGATTGGAGCCCCGCCGGATTATGTACCACTGCCTGTACCGTAATGCGTTTGCCATCCGGCCCGCTGATCGTGATGGGCGCGCGCTGGGTGCCGGCCGGTACCCGTTTCCAATCGATGCTGACCAGCAGGCGGGTTTCCTGATCGACGCTGCCGGCCGACGACGACAGCTTCAGCCAGGGCGCGCCCGATTCGGCCGTAAAGCGAAACGGCGTCTGGCCGCGGTTAAATACGTCGATGTACGACGTTTGCTGATGAAAGGCATCGAAAGCGGGCAAAACGGCCTCGCCCGACTCGGCCGGCCACCAGGCTGCCGATCCGTCGATGGCTACGCCCATATTGGCTGGCTGGGGCAGGGTCAGCGTCTGAACGGCTGGCATTTTGTTTTTTTCGGGCTGTTGCCAGTAGGTGTAGCCGATGTGGGTCTGGTCCATCATGTGGCTCCATTTGCCCCCCGCCAGGGTGTCGTTGTAGAAGCGGCTGATCTGCGCGTCGCGCTCGAAGAGCCGTTCAACCTGTTGAGCCAGCAAGTTGGTAGCAGCCCGGCCCTGTTTGGCGTACCACTGGTTCCGGCCGGCGGCTACGTACATCTCGTTTACGGTAGCGCAGGCTTTGACGGGGTGCAATACGAGCTGGAAATAAGCGTCCTGATGCGTAGCCGGTAGCTCCCGCCCGATCCGTTCGGCCTCGGCCAGGAGGTTGTTGTAGTCGGCCACTACGGTTTCGGCTTCCCGATAATTGGTCAGGCTGTAGGTCGTGGGCGAGAGGAGTTCGGGTTTCCGGCGGGCGTTGTACTGGGTGTAGCGGGTCAGAATCTGGGCAATCGCCGATGCGTGTTTGGCGCCGAACTGTTTTTCGGCCCAGAGCCGGGTATAGTCGGGGAGTTTGCCGGCGGGCCACCGGGCCGGGTTCCAGGCGTAATCGAGGAAAAACTCGATCGGAAACTCCATCGGTTTGATGTCGCCGACGTTGACAATCCAGATTCGGTCGACGCCGTGTTCGTAGGCCAGGTGCATCTGCTCCCAGGTGCGCGCAATCGGGTTGGTGTTGAGCCATTTGTAGTTGCGCGGGCCACCTACGTAGTCGAAATGGTAATAGATGCCGTAGCCTCCGCTGCGTTTGGGCGTACCTACGGCCGGTAGCTTGCGGATGTTGCCCCAGTTGTCGTCGCAGAGGAGCAGGGTAACATCGTCGGGTACGCGCATCCCCTTTTCGTAGTATTCCTGCACCTCTTTGTAGAGGGCCCAGAGCTGGGGCGTTTGCGACGGGGCCTTGCCGGTTACCTCGCCGATGATGGTCCGCTGGTCGGCCACAATCCGTTCGAGCAGGGCGGTGTTGCTTTCGCGGCTCATCGGCTCGTCGCCGTCGCCCCGCATCCCCACGCTTATGATGCTTTCGTTGGTGCCCATGCGCCGGATGCCGGTTCGCCAGAATTCGCGCAGGGTCGAATCGTTTTTCTGGTAGTTCCAGGGTGTTTTCTGACCATAGCGTCGCCATTCGTCATGGGCCCGCATGAGGGGTTCGTGGTGGGAGGTGCCAATTACGACGCCGTACTCGTCGGCCAGCTTCGGGTTCATGGCATCGTCGTCGTAAAACGCATTGCCCCACATGGCGGGCCAGAGGTAGTTGCCTTTCAGCCGGAGAATCAGCTCGAAAACGTGTTCGTAGAACTTGTGGTTGAAGCCGCCAAATTTCTCTTTCGACCAGCCCGAGAGGGCGGGTGCTTCGTCGTTGATGAAGATGCCGCGGTACTTGACGGCGGGCGTACCCTGCGAATGACGGCCGGGCAGCACATATAAACTGGATTGCGGGACGGCCGGTACGTCGGCCCACCAGTTCCAGGGCGATACGCCGATCTGGGCCGAGAGGTCGTAGATCCCGTAAATCGTACCGCGTTTGTCGCTGCCGACGATGACCAGCGCCTGATCAACGCCCGGCATGGGTTTATCGACCACCTGGGTCAGCGACGTTTCCCACTTACCAACAATACCCGACACGTCGAGCTTACGGGCCTTTACCAGCTGATCGATCAGCGGACTCTTGCCGAGCGTGCCAATCAAGACCAGCTCTCTGGCGGAGGCCGGGTTGCCGGTCATCAGCGCTGGCTCGGCCCCGGTCACCTGCCGGATATCGGCCTGGAGGTTCCTGACGGCCCGAACAACCCCCGGAAAGTCGGTCGGGCTGGTCAGGAGCGGAGTCGACCGGCCGCCAGCAGAAAGCGCAAAGGAACCCTTGCTTTTTCGGCTGGCGACGTACGAATCGGGATCGATGGCCCAAACTGACGATGCGCTGACCAACGCCAGGAAGGCGAAAGCCAGAACTCGTTTTTGAAAAGAAAGAAACGTTGGGTAAGTCAACATAGTCAAGTGGGCATTCGGTCTGGCTTATACAAAAAATGGAACGTCTTTGGGGGCATATTTACGCATCCCTTCCTCGTTGATTTCGACCCCGATACCGGGCTTTTCGGAGAGCGGGATGTAGCCGTCTTTCACCATCGGCCCGTCGAAGGTGACGACCTCTTTGAACATCGGCTCCTCGTGGAAATAAATCTGCCACTCCAGAATCAGGAAGTTCGGCACCGACGCACAAACGTGGCTCGACGCCATGGCGCCCAGGTAAGAGGCTACCATGTGGGGCGCAAAGGGTACGTAATACAGATTCGACAGGTTGGCAATCCGCTGCGCTTCGCCGAGACCGCCCGCTTTTTGCAGATCGGGCATGATGATGTCGACGGCGCCGATTTCGAGCAGCTTCCGGAACCCGTGGGCGAGGTAGTGGTTCTCGCCCGCGCAGATCGGCGTGTTCGACGCTTCGCGGATCTGGCGGTAAGCTTCGGGGTTTTCGGCCGGGATCGGCTCTTCCAGAAACAGCAGGTTCAGCGGTTCCATCATCTTGGCCACGCGCCGGCCCGTGGTGACGTCGTACCGGCCGTGCATGTCGACGCAGATATCGACTTTCGGGCCAACGGCTTTCCGGACGCTGGCAATCTGGTTGTACATCCGCTCCAGTTCGCCCTGGCTGGCGGTCCAGTTGTAGGCGTCGTACTTGTTGGGGTCGTTGCGCTCGTCGATGTCGAACTTAACGGCCGTAAAACCCATGTCGACGGCTCGTTTGGCGCTTCGGCCGAAGGCGTCGGGGCTGGTGTCGGTTTCGCGGTAGGCGCCCGTATCGCAGTAGACACGGATTTTATCGCGGAATTTACCGCCCAGCAGCTGGTAGACGGGCATGCCGAGGGCTTTACCGACCAGGTCCCACAGGGCCGTTTCGATAGCCGACAGAACGGATATATAGATACCGGCCTGCGCACCTTCGAAGAAACCCGACCGCCGAACGTCTTCGAACAGCCGGTTCACGTTGAGCGGGCTTTTGCCCTTGATGCGCTGGCCCATCATTTTAACCAGGTGGTAGGTGCCGACCGAGGCATCGACGGCTTCACCGCAGCCCCAGATGCCCTGGTTGGTATGTACTTTCACGAAGAGGCTGTGTCCGTTTCGGGTGTAGCCGCATTTTATATCGGTTATTTTCAGGTCAGATGGGGCCGAAGACAGGGGCGCGTTATGAACCGCCGTTTCGAGGCCTTCGCCGAAGGTTGAGAACGTAGTGGCGGCCAGGGCCGTGCTGATGGCGCTCTTGGTCAGAAACGAACGCCGGGAGGTAGGTTTAGTCATGGTTCGGTAAGGGGTAGGCGTTCGGTTTACCAGGTACGGGTTTTCAAATACTCCTGAATCTGCTCTTTCGGTACGGGCAGTTCGTTCACGTGGGCGTTGAGCCACTGCGAAAAGTCTTTCTCGATTTCGGCCGACCAGCGGGTGTCGATCTGGCCGGGCGTATACTTCTGCTCGCGCAGGCGCTGGTGGCCGAACATGTCGCGCAGGCGGATGATCTCCGATGTTTTTACAACCTTCTCGGCCAGGTGGGGCGGAATGAAGCAGACACCCCCGTCGCGGCCCAGTACCACATCGCCGGGCATGACCATGACTTTACCGATGCGCGTAGGGCGGTTGATGCCGACCAGGGTGGTGTTCAGGTTTCCGTCGGGGTTGTGGTGGGAGGGGTGATAGCTGCGGAAGTAGGACGTAAAGCCGCCAATCTCCTTCAGCCCGGCCACGTCCCGAACGGCGCCTTCGTAAACGATGCCGTTGCCCGTTTTGGCGTAGATCGAGTTGCCCAGGTTGTCGCCAATGGTCGGTCCGTCTTCGTGCATGCCAAACTGATCGACCACGTACACATCGCCTTTTATCAGCATGTCGATAGGCCAGGCGTTCTGGGACTTTACGCGTCCATCTTTGGTATGTCCTTTTTCGTCGGTCACGCGGTGTACATCGGGTCGGCCGGGCATAAACGTGGCCGTCAGCGCCCGTCCTACCAGTACGCTGTCGGGGTTGATGGTTTGCCAGTCGCCAGTAAACTGATACCGGTAGTTTTCGTTTTTGAGCACAGCCCAGGCTTCTTCGTGGGTCACCAGCTTCATCCGTTTCAGGATGGCATCCGGCACTTTAGGTCGTCCGTCCGGAAAGCGTTCGCCTTTCCAGTCGGGCGTCAGGAAGATGAGCTCTTCGCGGGAAATCTGCTGCCCCAGCGACGCTGTTGCCCGCCCGAGGAGGCATACTAAAGCGGCTGTAACAATTGTCAGCTTCATACAGGTAAAAAAAGGTTAAGGGGTTTGTATACATTCGGATAAACGCGGCTGTGCACTCCTTCTACCCTTTTCAACCGATTGAATTTCAGTTGCAGTCTTCCGTTGGTAGCTTAGGTGAAAAAACAGCCTTCCCGCCAGGTGGCAGGAGGCTGTCCGGTAAACCTATAATTGCTACTGCCTTGTCAGTCAGGTCCTGACTGATCAGGATTACGGGTCGGCCATCTACGCTCCGCAGCGTATCGGGCCTGTCTGTTCGATGACTTCTGTAAAAACCGGCTGACTACCTTCTGATGCAGTAGTCAGCCAGCCGGTCATGGGTTAGTAGCCCGGGTTCTGCGGGAACTTCGGACCGGAGGTTGTCAGGTCAATCTGCGACTGCGGGATGGGCCGAAGCAAATGATACTCCCGAAAACCCGGTGTCGGATTGTAGGTAGCCAGGCGGCTGGCCAGGGTTTTGGTCCGCACCAGGTCCTGCCAGCGGGCGTACTCGGCGTACAGTTCGCGGGTCCGTTCGGTGAGCAGGAAGTCGAGCGTAGCCTGCGCGGGGGTGATGGCCAGTGCCGTAGCCGCAGCCGCATTCTGGGCGGGGGTGTTGGTGGTTTTGTAGGCCGCCCGTTGCCGCACGGCGTTGATCATGGCCGCGGCTTCGGCTGGTTTGTTATCCTTGATGTAAGCCTCTGCCGCCAGCAGGTAGGTATCCGCCAGCCGGAACAGGATGATGGGCCGGTACGACGATTCGTTGACCGTAAGCCGGTTGACGGCCGTGTACTTGGTCATGGTCGGGTGCAGATCGGCCGTGTACTGCGAAGGCGAGATGATAACGCCCTTGAAGGCCCGGCGCTGGGCTTCGGTTACTTCAACACCCGGCATCCAGATGGCTGTATCCCGACCGGCTACCAGCGTACCGCGCGAGGTGGTAACGGGGGTGGTCCGGTTAAAAATCCAGGCCGACTGAAACGTTTTGAAGTAGCGCGAATCGGTGGTGCGATCGGCAAAAGCGGTGTTCAGCGTATAGTTGGTAGGCCGGAACCGGCGGAACGGCCGACCGTTGCGGGCGTCGCGGTCCATCACGGCTACCGTGTTGTTGGGCGCTCCCGGAATGCCCGCATTCACGTTGAGGGCGTTGGTATACAGCGACACCCAGAAGAAGTTGGCGCGGTTCTCTTTATTGCCGTTCGCAATCTGGGGCGAGTTGTTGAACTGGCTTTCGGCATAGCTGGGGTCCGTATTGCGGTCAATGACGAACAGCGACTCCTTGCCGTACTCGTTGCCTTCGCGGAACACATCGGCAAAATCCTGCTCCAGCCCGACGTTATAGGTCGCCTGGTTGTCGATCAGCGTCCGGGCGGTCGTAGCGGCCATCTGGAAGTCGGTCGGCTGAGCGGCTGCCGACCAGCCCCGCTGCAGATACACTTTAGCCAGCAGGTGCAGCGCAGCCGGTTTGGTAGCGCGCCCTTTCGACTGGTTCGAGGTGTTGGGCAGCTCCTGCGAAGCCTCGGTCAGGTCTTTGATGATGGCGGCATATACGTCGGCAATCGGTGCCCGCGAGGCCGAAGTCGTTGGTACGTCGATGAAGTTCAGCGAGAGCGGCACATCACCGAAGTTGCGCACCAGCAGGTAGTAGTAAAACCCGCGCAGAAACTTGGCTTCGGCCAGCAGGGTGGTTCGGCGGGCCGCGTCGATGTTGGCGCTGGGGCCGAACTTGAGTACCCCGTTCAGGTTGTTGATAGCCTGGTAGCTGTTGTTCCAGATCGACCCGATCGACCCTTCGGAGGGCAGAATGTTGGTGTACTGGAAGAAGGTTGTATTGCCGTCGCTGGCGCCGAGGATCGACTCATCGGTACCCGCGTTTTCGGTATAGGTAAACCCTTCTGACCCCCAGAAGAAACGCGCAATCGAGTAGGACGCCGTAACGCCCCCCTCCAGCCCACCGGCTGTGGCAAAAAATTCGGGACCTAGTTCTGACCGGAATTCCTGTTCCAGAACGTTCTGACAGCCCGTAGCGAGGAGGGCCGTTAGCGCCAGGCTCAGACTGCCTATCTTGAGTGATTTATACATAGTCATGGTTGTTGACAACGTCATATACCGGGATTATCGAATAGATTAAAACTTGAGGTTTACGCCAATCAGCAGCTGGCGCGTCGCCGGCGTGGTCAGTCCAACCGTTATGGCCCGGTTGTTGACGCCGGTGCCGGCCGAAGCGCCCTGGGTGGGTACGGCACCACCCGTGCCGGTTCCTTCAGGGTCGATACCCAGACCGTTGCTCACGAAGGGCGAGTAAAGCAGGAATGGGTTTCGCGACGAGATATAGACCCGGGCCGAGCCCAGCCCCGCCTTCTTCAGCAGGCCGGTCGGAAGGGTATAGCCCAGGTTGAGGCTTTGCATCCGCACAAACGAGCCGTCGTAGTACCCCAGCGTAGAGGAGTAGTTGATCCGGTCGCCGGGCGCGGGTTGCGGAAACGCGTTGGTCGGGTTGGTCGGGGTCCAGTAGTCGAATTTGGGCTGGTTGACCCGGCCGTTGTTCAGGAAGGCGTAGCCGGTGCCGGTACCGTCAGACTGGAAATAGGTCGCTACCAGGGTGTTGCCGATCCGGGCGTTCATCGTAGCCGTCAGGTCCCAGTTTTTGTAGCTGAACCGGTTGGTCATACCGCCGATCCAGTTCGGCTGGAACGAGCCGATCACCGACCGGTCGGCATCGGTAATGCGGTTATCGTTGTTGAGGTCTTCGAGCTTGATCTGACCCGGTACCGCGCCAAACTGAGCCGCCCGATCGGCCTCGTTGCTTTGCCAGATGCCTATTTTCTTGTAGTCGTAGATGACGTTGATCGGTTGACCCACGAACCAGCCGTTGCCGATGTCCTGCGTTTTGGTCGGGTCTTCGAGCGCCAGAATCTCTTCGCGGTTGATGGCGAAGTTCAGGTCGGTGGTCCATTTGAACCCGCTGCTGGTGTTGACGTTGACCGAGCTAAGCACCACTTCGATCCCTTTACCCTGGGTTTTGGCCGCGTTGGTCCAGTAGCTGTTGGCGCCGTTGCTCAGGGGCAGGTTTTTCTGCACCAGCAGGCGGTCGGTGGTTTGCTGATACAGGTCGATCGAACCCGACAGCCGGTTGTTGAACAAACCGAAGTCGACCCCTACGTTGACGTTGCTGGTCGATTCCCACTGCAGGTCCTGGTTGCCCAGCGAGCTGACGAAGTAGCCCAGCACGTTGTTGCTGCCGAAGTTGTAGCGGTTGGTCGACAGGCTGCCCCGGGTGGCGCCCGACGGAATGCCCTGGTTACCCGTAATACCGTACCCGGCCCGCAGTTTCAGCAGCGAGATGAGGGTATTGCTTTTCAGGAACTCTTCGTTGCTGATGTTCCAGCCCACCGCAAAAGCCGGGTAGTTGAGCCAGGTGCCCTGCGGAAAGACCGACGACCCATCGCGACGGAACGTAGCCGTAAGCAGATAGCGATCGGAGTAGACGTAGTTGACCCGGGCCATGATCGATACCAGTCCGCTTCGGTTGAAGCTGTTGTTACCCCCCGCCGGCACTACGGGCGTGCCGCTGGCCAGGTTCAGGTTGTAATACTGGATATAATCGGCAGGCAGACCCGTTGCTTCGACCCGGTTCGTGAAACCACGGTCCTGCTGAACGCCGTACAGACCGGTAAACGTAAGGTGGTGTTTCTCGGCAAAGACTTTATCGTAGGTAACGATGTTGTCGACCGTGTAGCGGTACGATTCGCCGTTCTGTACGGCTGCGCTGTTCTGCGTGGGCAGAGTAGAGCCCGGGTTGATGATGGTGTTGGGGCCGATGTACTGGCCGAAGTTTTCCTGGCGGAAGTCGAGCCCGACGTTGAGCCGGTACTTCAGGCCGTCGATGATCTGCACCTCGCCGTAAAGGCTGTTGAAGGTCGTGATCCGCCGGCGACGCTGTACAATGGCGTTCTGGTCTTCGAGCGTAATCGGGTTCATACTCGACAGCTCGTCGATGGTGCCCCGCAGTGGCCGCAGGTTAGGCGTGCCGTCGGCGTTGTAGGGCGATGTCAGGGGGCTGAGTCGCAGGGTATTGTAGATGGGGTTGATGCCCTCGCCCCGCGTATAGTTCAGGTTGCTGAGGTTGGTCAGGCCCACTTTTACGCGGCTGCCCAGCTTGGTATCGATCGAGGTGCGCAGCGAAAACCGTTCGAACGACTGCCCCGTAATCACACCGGTTTCTTTGAAATAGCCACCCGAGAAGCCGTACTGGGTGTTTTCGGTGCCGCCCGACAGGCTCAGCTCGTTGCTGGTCACGAAGCCTTTCTTGTAAAGCAGATCCTGCCAGTTGGTCGAGGTTCCGGCGGCCACACCGGCCAGTTCGTCGGGTGAGTAGCCCGCGCTGTACTGCGCCAGGTCGCGCATGGCCTTGAACTCCTGTCCGTTGAGCAGGTCATACTGGCCCAGAATGGTGTTCTGCCCGGCATAGGCGTTGTAGCTGATAACCGGTTTGCCGATCTTACCCCGTTTCGTGGTGATGATCAGCACCCCGTTCGAACCCCGCGACCCGTAGATGGCCGTTGCCGACGCATCTTTCAGGATATCCATGGTCGCGATATCGTCGGTGTTGAGGTCGTTCAGGCTACCGCCGTAGGGAACGCCGTCTACCACGATCAGGGCGTCGTTCGAGCCACTCAGCGAGCGGTTTCCCCGAATGCGGAGCTGGGCACCGGCGCCGGGGGCCGTACCGGTACGGGCCAGGTCAACCCCGGCGGCCCGGCCTGCCAGCGCCTGTAATACGTTGGCTGCGGGTACTTCCTTGAGGGCTCTGGAATCGAGCGATACAACCGAACCCGTCAGGTCAGACCGTTTCTGGGTACCGTAGCCGACGACTACTACCTCGTTGAGCTGGTTGTCTGACGGGGCCATCTGTACCCGCAGATCGGCCGTACTGTTGGAAACCGTCACCTCTTTGCTTTCGTAACCGACCAGCGACAGCACCAGGGTATTGCCGGGAGCGGCTGCCAGCGAGAACCGGCCCTCAGCGTCGGCCGATGTACCGCGCTGGGTGTTTTTGATGACGATACTGACGCCGGGTAAGGGCTGACTGTTCTCGTCCAGCACCACGCCTTTCACCTGGGCTGTCTGAGCCATAACGATCGACCCGAGGCTGCTCAGGGTAAGCAGGCTAACCGACAGTGTCGGTCGAACAGCGTGTCGCAGCAGGAGAGCCAGCGACAGCGCCGTTGAGTTTAGTAATCGTGGAAATAACATAAAGTGTACAAAGAGTTTAAATAAGTTGACAAATCCCTGATGGTGAAGCGGCTGACTGTTAAAACCTAAAGAGTTGGTACTTTAACAAGCAATCTCTTGTAAATCAGGAATTTAAAAAATTGATATAAGTAGCAGACAACCTATGCTATAGAAGACATAGGTGTTTTGGCTATAAAATTCCTGTTATTTTTCTAGTAAAGCAATCGGTTGCATAAAAATTTTTTATGAGAAAAATCTTATTAGGGAAAACCCTAGTGCCAGTAAATAATCTAATTTTATCCTTCTTTTGGGTAGGTATTGGTCAATAATTACAGCGCGTTACTGATAGTTTATGCATATTTATGCCGCGAATGACGGAAACGGCTCGCTTTATTCAACCGATTGCAAATGTAGTTTACAGGATTAAGCCGTATTTTGCCTTACCACCACCGGTAAGGAAGTTTAGCATGGAGAAAGATGTAACGATCTATGACATAGCCAGACTGCTGCAGTTATCACCAGCTACAGTGAGTCGGGCGCTGAATGATCACCCCGCTATCAATAGCAATACCAAACATATGATCGCCAGCAAGGCGAAGGAGATGGGTTACCGCTCCAATATGTTTGCCAGTAATTTGAGACGCCAGCGTACCAGCACGATCGGCGTAATTGTGCCCCGGCTCGATAGCTACTTCATGTCGACGGTGCTGGCCGGTATGGAGAAAGTAGCCAACGACGCCAACTACAACCTGATCATCAGCCAGTCGCTGGAGTCGGTCAAGAAAGAAGTCGCCAACGCCAAAACGATGTTCGACAGCCGGGTCGACGGGCTGCTCGTGTCGCTGGCGGCCGACACCGAAAACCTCGATCACTTCAATACTTTTTTTCAGAAAGGCATCCCCATGATCCTGTTCGACCGGATCATGCCCCAGAAAAACTGCACCAACATCGTGATCGACAACGTAAAGGCGGGTTACGATGCAACGAGTCACCTCATCGAGCAGGGCTGCCGCCGGATTATGCACATGACCGGCAACATAAAACGGAACGTATATGAAGACCGGCTCAAAGGCTATAAGCTCGCTCTGATGGATCACGGGCTAACCGTCGACGATGCGCTGGTGCAGCTAACCAACCTGACCCGGCAGGATGGCCTGCAGATGGCCGATCATATCAAACATATGGCATCGCCACCCGACGGGCTTTTTGTGGCCAATGATTTTTGCGCCGTAAGCTGCATGGGCGCCCTGAAAGCCAACGGATTTTCGATTCCCGGCGATATCGCCGTGGTTGGTTTCAATAACGACCCGGTCTCGCAGGTGATCGAGCCCAACCTGACAACGGTACATTATCCCGGTCAGGAAATGGGCGAAATAGCGGCCCAAAGCCTGATCAATCACCTGAACGGGCTGCTGCGCATCAATACAACCAACACGATCCTGCTTAATTACGAGCTTGTGGTCCGGGCCTCGTCGCTACGTACTCCGCCGGCCGAATCGCGCTGATCGCTTTTTGTTTACTGTAAACCCTATTAGTCTGATATGCGTACCAAAAATCTCGTCCAATCCCTAGTCATGAATCGGTCACTCTTGGTGGCCGCGCTGGTAGCGGCCTGTGCCAGTGCCGGGGTCTGCCAGTCGGCCAGCGCGCCGAAGCCGCTGGTTAGCCATATTTTCACCGCCGATCCTTCGGCCCACGTCTTCAACGGGAAGATCTATATCTACCCCTCGCACGATATCGAAGCCAACGTAGCCGAAGACGACGAAGGCGGACACTTCAACATGCGCGACTACCACATTTTGTCAATGGATAAAATTGGTGGCAAGGTGACCGATCATGGCGTAGCCCTCGATCTGAAAGATATTCCCTGGGCGGGGCGGCAGCTTTGGGCACCCGATGCAGCCTATAAAAACGGGACGTATTACCTCTACTTCCCGGTTAAGGACAAGCAGGATGTGTTTCGGATTGGCGTAGCTACCAGCAAGTCGCCGACGGGTCCGTTCAAAGCCGAGCCGCAGCCGATGGCGGGTACCTACAGTATTGATCCGGCGGTGTTTACCGATACCGACGGCACTTCCTACATGTACCTGGGTGGTATCTGGGGCGGGCAGCTGCAACGGTGGCATACGGGCAAGTACGAGGCCAACGGCTCCAAAACCGATCTGAAGAAAGATAACGAACCGGCGCTGAGCGCTAAGGTTGCCCGACTGAGTAAAAACATGCTTACGCTGGATGAGCCCCTCAAAGATGTGCAGATTCTGGACCAGAACGGGAAGCCGCTACTCGGTGGTGATCACGACCGCCGGTTCTTTGAAGGAGGCTGGATGCATAAGTACAAAAACAAATACTACTTCTCGTACTCGACCGGCGATACCCATTTGCTGGCCTATGCCACGGGCGATACGCCCTACGGTCCGTTCACGTACCAGGGCGTTATCATGAAGCCCGTAACCGGCTGGACAACCCACCACTCCATTGTGGAGTTCAACGGCAAATGGTACATCTTCTACCACGATGTCGAACTGTCGGGTAAAACGCACCTGCGCAATGTGAAAGTCCGGGAGCTGCCCCGCCGGGCCGATGGGTCGATCGAGACCATCACGCCCTAGATGAAGTCATAGTTCAGACCCGGAGCGGGGGGAGTAGCCCCGCCGGTTTGTCTTGAGATACCCCGAACTGCCCGTTTGCCTAGCGCGGTTCGGGGTATTTTATGTTACCTGTACCTGTGGTGTTTGTCGGGTGTGCTCGTTACCGGCGCGGTTCGTTCTGTTCTGGAGGGATTGAGCCGCGGGCAGATTGATTTTGACCAGGGTACCTGCCCCCGGTTCGCTGTAGACGATCATTTGACCCTGGTTGCGCTCGGTCAGTTCTTTCGACAGGCGCAGACCCAGCCCCGTACCGCGCTCACCCGCGGTACCTGTCGACGAGGGAGCATTGGCAAACATGGTGGCCAACTGATCCATCGACATTCCCTGCCCCGTATCCTGAACACAAATCCAGCAGCGCTCGCCTTCCCGGTAGCTGCTTAGGGTTACGATGCCCGACGGTTTAGAAAATTTGATGGCGTTATCAACCAGGTTGCGCAGAATGACCCGCAGCTGAAGCTCGTCGGCCCAGACCTGGTTTTGAATAGGTACATTGACTTGAAAGGCAACTTGCTTACTTGCGGCCATTTCCTGCAATAGGCCCAGTACTTCGTTGACCACCTCGCGTATCGGATGGGGGGCTGGCCGTGATCTGAGTTCGTTCATCTGACCGAGCGACCAGTACAGCAGATTATCCAGGTTGCCGTAGAGCCGGTCAACGTGTTGGGATAGCCGGGCCTGTAAGGCCATAAACTGAACCCGGCTCAGGTTCTGTTGCTGCATCATCATCAGCATACTTTTCAACGAAGCGATGGGACTTCGGAGCTCATGACTTATGATGGAAAACAGCCGGTCTTTCACCTGGTTGGACTGATTTAACTCGGTAGTTCGCTTGGCTACCTGTTGCTCAAGCCAGGCGTTCTGCTGTTCAAGTATGGCTCGCTTCTCGTCGGAGAGCGTAACCAGCTCGCCCTGGGCCAGATGAAGCAGCCGGCCTGTATGATAGTTATGGCGGGCCAGCAGGAAAAGCAACACGAAAAAGCCACCGAACCGATTCGCGAGCATCAGGCTGAGCGGAAGCGGGGCGAAAATCGTAAATGACGGCTGCTGGCTCAACTTGAGTACAACCAGGGTAGAGCCCATGCTGGCGCCTAATAACGCCAGCGCCACCAGATAGCCGCTGTAATCGCGCTGGTTGCGGCCAGCCAGAAACGCCATAACGAACGAGTCGACGAGAATAACGGACGAAATGCCTTTACACAATGAACTGAGCCACTGTTGCTTTGTCCAGACTGCCAGCAGACCAACAAGAGTACCGACTATCCCAATGGCTGTCAGGCGTTTGAGTCGCCGAATTTTACTCCGGTTCAGCAGGTAGTATACAGTACCGGCCAGCCCTATGATCATCATCTTCTCGAAGACAACAAGCAGCACCGCGTACAGCTCCTGATCGAACAGGTCGGGCCGGAGGAGTTGATACCAGGATAAGGTAAAAAAGCCAACCGAAGCCGTACTCGCCACGTTGAACCATTGGTAAAGAAGATCGTGGCGGTAGAGAAAACTATAGAACAGAAATAACAGAAAAAGTGTACAGGCGACTCCTGTACTGAAGGCATGAGCTGCGTTGGCTAAAACATCGATCGGAAAACCCTGCTCTGCAGGGTTGGTGAGAGCAAGTGGTCCAAGATGATCGGATAGGCATGAAGAGGTGAACATACTCCGGTAAAGAACAAGCCAGTGAGTGGGTAGAGAACTACAAATGCGCAGACGTGTTGAGTAGGATTGAACCCGAACCGGATGGGTACAAGGGAGCCGGTTTGATTGCCATCAGGGAAATCTACCCGGTTTTGTAGTACTAAATGCCAATACGATTACAAAGATGTAAGAATAGTTAAAAAGGCGCCATGAAATAAGGATTCTGCCACGTACGACGACGAAATTTCAGGAAGAAATCAATCGGTTTCACAACACTAAACGGCCAGTTGACCGCGATCGTCCGCTAGTTCGTGCAAAGACGCAGGAAGGAGGGTGCAGGCGTATGCTTGGCGGGTGTCTCCCTAAAAGTCGCCGGTGTAGAACGGACTGAATACGTAGTAGCTACTGTCGCGTTTGGCCCGTTTGGGGGCGGTTTTGATATGCAGCTCGAACCGGCGCTCGGGCTGATCGGGGCGAAACCAGCTTGTATAGGGACGCTCCCGTGTGCCCAGCCTGGCTACCTCGCGCACGTGTATCGTGGCTACATCGGCAACGGTGGCCGGCAGGTTGTTGATGAAGACGTCGACGTCATTTTTGTACTCGTCGTATACCTTCAGGTGCTCGTCGGCCGTGCGTTCGACCAGGGCGTTTTTATTATGAAAAAAGGTCGCTTCGAGCAGGGAGTTCATGGTAAACATATACGATTCGCCCCGGGGGTGCTGCGAGATGGCTGCGGCCTGCAGCAGGGCGAAAAATTCGTTCCGCTGCGCCGTGAACCGAACCGGCTTCGTGGCGGTCTGAAGCAGGATCTGGTACGGTTTGGCCTGCCTGTCGGTATCGGGTTGCCCCTCAAGCTGGTGCATGACAAACAGCTCGCTGATCGATTCCGGCGCGATCTGGCTCAGCGAATCGAGCGGCATTTCTTTTCCGTTGATATACAGAGCGGATGCGTACAGAAAGTCGTTGGCAACGGAGAACTTATTTTTCAGAATCTGTACCACCACCGGATCGCTGGCAATGGTTTCGGTACCGGATCGGGTATCGAAGAGGGCCATGTGCTGGTACCAGCTGCCCCGGGCTTCCAGTTCAACAACCAGTGCCCGGGTCGAACTAGTGGCGGGTAGTCTTTTACCGGCGTGATTTGGAATAAACCCGGACGTATCCGCCTGGGCCTGATCGCGGTGGCGGCAGGCCAGTACGCCCGCACTGACCAGCAATCCCCAGAGTGCGTATCGGCCCCAGACGGCCGGTCCTGACCGGGGGCGGTTTATCATGCGGATGCGCTGCCGCAGGGCCGACTGGCCGAACGACGTAACCAGCGGGCTGCGGCTGGCCGACAGGCTTACCGTAACCAGGTTGTACTGATAAACCCGCTCATCGACCCCCTCGGCTACTACGGTTTGGTCGGCCGTAAACTCGAGTGTCTGGTGCAGCAGGTGCCGGAACAGATACGCAGCCGGGTTGAACCAGAAGAGTATACAAACCAGCTCGCCCGTGATCGTGTCCAGGCTGTGCCAGCCCCGAATGTGTACGCGCTCATGGCGCAGAATGTGCTCAAAAACATCGGGCGGGTAGAGCGCCGGGTTGATTACCACCCAGCCAAAGAATGAAAAAGGCGAGGTGACGGTCTCGTTGCGGGCCAGCGTGAAATCCGTGTAGGGCTCACAAACCGACTGGCCAATAATCCGGCGCAGGGCCCATAGCCGGCTACCCAACCGAACCAGTAACACCAGCACCCCCGCCAGGTACAGCCCGGCCAGATACCGCTGCCATGGCCAGCCCGGTTGGGTGGGTGGTTGCAGTGTAGACCGGAATGTCTGACCAGTAGGATAGGTGATGGTAATGTCGGCGGGTGGAGCCAGCAGGGTTGGCGCAATGGCCTGAGCCGTTCGCTGCATCATGTGGCGCACGGGCTGCGGTCGCCAGTCGGGCAGCTCCGCGAGCGGGAGCAGCAGCACCGTTGCGAGGCCCAGCCACAGAATGACCCGGTTGACCCCAAACAGGGTTTCGCGCCGGAGGAGTGCGTAAAAGGCCAGACTGACCACAACCAGTAGTCCGTTGGACAGGAGGATATAGTGCAACGTTTCCATCAGATTGGTGTGGGAGGAGTGGCTGGCAGCTACTCGTGTTAGGCTGGTCGGACCGGACGCGAACCCGGCTATTCGTCTTTTTTCTCGATCATGGCCAGGATCTCCCGGAGTTCGTCGGCCGAAATTTTTTCGTTCCGGGCAAAGTAGCTAACCAGGTTCTTGTACGAATTGTCGAAGTAGTCGCCCACGATTTTGGTCAGCACAAACCGGTTCTGATACTGTTCTTTAGAGATGACAGCGTAGTATTCGTGGGTGTTGCCGTAGGCGCGGTGGCCTACGTAGCCCTTTTCTTCCAGGTTACGGACAATCGTAGATACGGTATTGTAGTGCAGGGGCGGGTTGCTGAAGTTAGGCACCATGTCTTTTACATAACAGGGCTCCATGCGCCACAGCACCTGCATAACTTCTTCTTCCTTAGCGGTTAACTTTTCCATAGTACAAACCTAAAACTATTTATGTAGTTTAAAAACAATCCTGCTCTTTTGTCAGCGTTTGAAAAGCCAGATGGGGCATCGTAGCTTTGTGATGGATTAACTAGCCGGTATGAAAAAAGTAATGGTCTTGTTTGTCATGGCGTTAGCGGCCTTCAGCTGCGACACCAATGCGGTGTACAGCGCTTATGAAGACATCGAAGACGGCAAATGGTATGTCAAAAATGCCCCCTCGTTTACCTTTGAGATCGACGACGCCACCATACCCTACAACATTTATTACAACCTGCGCAACAGCCTTTCCTACGGGTACTACAATCTTTACCTGACCCGGTATCTGCGCGATGCCAGCGGTCGGGAAATCGAGTCGCGGCTCGACGAGCTGATTCTGCTCGACCCCAAAACCGGCAAACCCAACGGCGACGGACTCGGCGATCTGTTCGATCATAAGTTTCTGATGAAGCGCAACTACCGTTTCCCCAAATCCGGCCGCTACACCATGCAGATCCGGCAGTACATGCGGCAGGACCCGCTGCTGAACATCATGAGTGTAGGAATTACGGTCGAAAAGGCAACGCCTGCCAATTAAGTTAGTATGCCCGCTTTGCTTCTTCTTTTTCGTAACAATCGCTGGTTCTTTGTTCCCTACGGATGTACGTTGCTGATCGTGGGCACGTTGCAGCTGCTCTATTCGCAGACGCAGCTGATGCAGTGGGTCAACGCCCGTAACAGCCCCGAAGCGGACCTGTTTTTCACCTACGCCACGTACCTGGGCGATGGCGCTTTTTTCGTGATTACATGCGTCATCATGCTGATCTACAACTGGCGGATTGGCCTGCTGGCAGTGGCCAGTTTTGCGGTATCGTCGCTGACGTCGCTGTTTCTGAAAACGGTCGTATTTTCCGGCTCGCCCCGCCCGCTTCGTTACTTCGAACACTCTATCAACGAATACCACCTCATCGAAGGGCTGGATATTTACAGCTACAACAGCTTCCCCTCGGGCCATACGATATCGGCTTTTGCGGTGTTCTCGTTATGGGCCTTCATTGACGGGCGTAAAAACCGGGGCTGGTTCTTTCTGCTGCTGGGTATCCTGACGGGGTATTCGCGGGTATACCTGTTTCAGCACTTTGTCGAAGACGTATTCGTGGGTTCCCTGATCGGTACGGCCTCGTCGGTGCTGGTCTACTGGGGGCTTTACGAGTGGCTCCAGACCGTTCGGCTGAAGCGAAAGCTGTAACGCCCGGTCCGACCGGCGTCAGTCTTCGAGTACATTGCCGAAGATGGTGTTCTTCAGCAGCAGGCCGAACAGCAGGCAGGCAATGGCCCAGCAGAGGTAAATCCGGTAATAATCCTGCACATCCTGATACACCCGGATGCGGACCGGGGCGCGTTCGAGCCGGTTAATTTCGGCAAAAATGGCCCGGAGCCGACGCGCATCCGAAGCCCGGTAAAAGCTACCGTTTCCCGTCGTGGCAATGGTTTTCAGAATGCCTTCATCAACCGTAACGGCTTCGTTGGGCGCGGCCACCGGCCGGCCAACGGCGATGGTGTAGATTTTTATGGAGAAGGCCCTGGCGAGCCGGGAGGCCGTAAGCGGGTCCAGGTTTCCCGCCGTATTGTCGCCATCGCTCAGCAGAATAATCACTTTGCTGCGTTCTTTGGCGGTTGCCAGGCTGTCGCGTCGGGTCGTGTCGGCGACCGGGGCTAGTGGGTCGCGCATCCGAACAATGCAGCGGGCCAGCGCATCGCCAATGGCCGTTCCCGACGTGCGGACCATCTGCGCGTTCAACTCGCTCAAATACTGCTTAATCAGCGCGTAGTCGGTCGTGAGCGGACAGAGAGAGTAGGCTTCGCCCGCAAAAACGACCAGCCCGATCCGATCATTCTTGCGGCCGTTCACAAACGACTGCGCTACCCGCCGGGCCGCAGCCAGCCGGGTGGGTGGGAGGTCGGTTTCGGTCATCGAGTCAGAGACGTCCATGGCGAACATGATATCAATTCCTTCCGAGTCTTCTTCCCGTTGTTCGCGCACGATCTGGGGGCGGGCCAGCGCAATCAGGATGAAACTGACACCGATAAAAACACTCAGCGGCAACAGGTACCGGAGCAGGCGCAGTACCGACTGGCCCAGCCGTTGCGGCCGGTTTCCGCTGAGCGAAGCGTAGAGTGGGCCGAGCGAAATGTTCAGCCGCTGCTGGGCCTGCTGATGCAAATAATAGCGCAGCAGGAATAGCAGCACCAGCGCCGGTATGCCCCACAAGGCCAGCGGATACGCAAACCGGTATTGTTGCCATTGCAGCGGGCTAAGCCAGTCGAGCGAGTACCAGGGTTTCATGCGGGGTGTAGTCGGGAGTCAGGTCAGACATCAGGTCAGCGGCTGGGTTACCAGGTTGTGGTACTGCAAGGTGATCCGGCGCCGGTAATACGCCTGGGTGGCTATGTCGCTCAATACCTGTAAGGCTGGCTGCGATTGCGACGAGAAAGCCCCCCCGTAAATCATCCGGTCGGCTTCGCGAAGGGCTTCCGTAACGCGCTCATTGGCAATCTGCTCGGCAATTTCCGAAGTGGTCATCGACTCATACGGCCGTTGCTCCAGCGTAGTCAGGTAGGTTTTCCAGAGCACGATGGCCTGGTTAGCCGAGTCGGCTGCGGTTATCGGCATAATATTACGACTCAGGCGATTGTAGTCGCGCAGAAAGCGAAGGTGGCGTCGGTTGAGCCGGTAAAGGCGGTATTGCCGCTCGATGGGTTGCCGGAAGAGGGCGTAAAGCAGGAGGCCCGCCAACCCCGTCATGGCCAGCACAAGACCCAGAACGGGGTAGTTGAACTGTTGCCGCAGGGGCGCCAGCCGGGTGCTGCTGGCCAGCGTCAGGCTGGCCGGTCGGCTGGCTTTGAGCTTCGACTTCAGAAAAACGGTATCGGTCTGCGTGAAAAGGGTCGTGCAGTCGGTTGCATTGATCAGGCGCACGGGCACCTGCAGGAGCTGGGCCGAATCGATCCCAAACGAAACCAGCGTATAAACGGCGCTGTCGCGGCTGACCGCGGTCGGTCCGCTGCCCGTGGTCTCGGTCGTAAAAATAGCGACGTCCTGGACCTGGAAAGGACTGAAATGCGCGGCCGTATCCGGAAACAGCACATCGACGGTTGGCCGGTGATAAAACGTCAGCGCGTACCGGAACGGCCGACCGATCTCGATGCTGTCGGTCAGAAACACGCCGGTCAGCCGCGACCGGGCGGGCGGTTGGGCGCCGGTGTCGATCACCAGCAGCAGGAGCATGAAAACGATGGCCGCATACCTCCGCCGGAGCAGGCCCCAGAAACCAGTCATTATTTTCTGCGAATGCGAAACAGGTCAACGAGTTTAGGAACAAAGTCTTCCTGCGAATCGAGGGCCAGGTAGTTGGCGTTATATTGTTTACAAAGGCGCTCCAGCCGAAGCTGATTTTGCCGGAACGTGTCGCGCAGGCTGCTCCGAAACGAAACCGACGAGGTGTTGACCCATACCGTTCGGCCGGTTTCGGTATCGTATACCGGAATGATGCCCAACCGGGGCAGGTTTACCTCGCGCTGGTCGTACAGGTGTATAACGACCAGATCGTGTTTCTTAGCCAGCGCCTTCAGGTTATGTTCATAGCTCTGATCGATAAAGTCAGACAGCAGAATGACCACACTCCGGCGCTTAAGACTGTTGAGCGTAAACAGCAGCGCATCGGCAATGCTCGTCCGGCCCGACTCGGGTTGCAGTTTGAACAGGCTCATAATGAGCTGATAGCCCGTTTTCAGCCCGTTGCCGGGTTTGATGTATTTTTCTTTCTGATCCGAAAAGCAGTACAGGCCTACGTGGCTGGCTTCGTGAATAGCCGACAGGGCCAGTACGCCACATACCTCCTTGGTCGTCGTGAGTTTGTCGCGGTGGTGCGGCCCGACCTGTTGTGAAGCACTGACATCGACAACAAAAAAAACGGTCTGGTCTTTCTCTTCCCGAAATACTTTGACGAAGGTGCCGTGGCCTTTGGAGGATACGTTCCAGTCGATGGCGCGCACATCGTCGCCGTATTGATACTGACGCAGATCGGCAAACTCCAGCCCGGTCCCTTTGAAGACCGACCGGAAGCTGCCCCGCATCTGCGAGTTAACGGCTTTCCGGATTCGAATGTCGAAATGACGAAGTCTGGCCAGGAATTCATCCATAGGTGATAGGTGTTAGGGTATTTTAACAGCCATGCCCGAACTTTGTGCACCGCGACTGCCTTACAAAAGTAGTCTGTAATCTTTCTTTCTATGCGCCGTAATCGATTTGCTGTTGTTCGTCAGGGCGTGCTGCTGCTAACGGCCCTCTGGATGATGGCCTGCGGAGTGCCGGCCGATGAGCGGCCCGATAACCTGCTCGATGAAGATCGGATGGCCGATATTCTGGTCGAGATCCATATGGCCGAAGCTCGCGTAAGTCGTATGGCGTTCTCGTCGTCCGACTCGTCCAATATTGTTTACAAGCGGCTGGAGAAACAGATTCTGCGCCGGTTCAAGACCGACACCTCGGCCTACAACCAAAGCTACAAATACTACGCATCGCACCCGCGCGATATGGAAGCGATCTATAAAGAAGTGGTTAGCAAACTGCAGAAGCGAACAGAAACCGGTAAGACCTCTGCCCGTTCATGAGAATCGGTATCATTGGCGCGGGTATTTCGGGGCTGACCCTGGCCTACGAGCTGCAAAAGCGGGGTGTTGACTATCACCTCTGGGAAGCCTCGGCCGAGCCGGGGGGCTATATCCGGTCCAGGCGCGAGCTGGTGGGCAACGCGTCGTACCTGCGCGAGCTGGGTCCTAACTCACTGCTGGGTGGAGATGAGCTGCTGGCGTGGATCGACGAACTCGGCCTGACCTCCGAGTTGCTCTTTGCCAACCCCGTCAGCAAAGCCCGCTTCGTTTACCGCAACGGGCACTACCGGGCGCTGCCGTCGGGCCCGCCGTCGCTGCTGGGCGGTACGTTCTTCAGCTGGCGTACCAAATGGGCCATTGTTCGGGAGCTTTTCAACAAAACCAGATCGATCGGTTCCGAAACGCTGGGTCACTTTTTCCGGCGCCGGTTTTCCGATGAGCTGGTCGACTATGCGCTGGCGCCGTTTGTGAGCGGTATCTATGCCGGAGATCCGGATCAGCTGCTGGTGTCGGAAACCTTTCCGATGCTGCTGGCTTACGAACGCGACTACGGATCGGTACTGAAAGGGTTGATCAAAAACCAGTCGGCGGCCGGTCGGCGGCAGTCGTTCAGCTTCCGGGATGGTATGCAGACCCTGCCCGACGCCCTGGCCGCCCGCCTGACGAAGCTGTCGCTCAACGATCCGGTCAGCCAGCTTACCCGCACGAGCAACGGCTGGCGCGTAACCAGCGTACAGGGAATAACCGAGGTCGATCAGTTGGTGCTGGCGGTCGGTGCCGATGCGGCTGCGCGGTTGGTTGCGCCTTATTACGATGGGTTGGCACAAGCCTTGCAGGCGGTTCGGTATCCGCCCATGACGGCGGTTCATTCTGCCTACAAACGCGTTGATGTTCAGCATCCTCTCAACGGATTTGGTGGGCTGAACCCCGCCGTGGAGAAGCGGTTTGCCGCCGGGCATATCTGGAGCAGTTCGGTGTTCGGTACCGGGCCGGAATCGGGGCGCTGCCCGGCCGATGAGGTGCTGTTTACGTCGTTTGTGGGTGGTATGACCGCTGCCGACAACGCCCGCCAGCCCGACGAGGTTATTTTCAGGAATATACACCAGGAGCTGGCCCGGAGCTTTGGAATTAGGGCCAGCGAGCCCGTATTTCGGGCCATCTACCGCTGGGATCGCGCTATTCCGCAATATGATGGGCAGATTGTAGCTGTGCAGCAGCAGGTAGCTGCGGTTAAAGCGGATAAGTTACTGGTCTGCGCCAACTGGTACGGTGGCCTTTCGCTGGCCGACTGTTTGAAGAAAGCACGTAACCTGGCCGAAGAAATTGGTGCTAAATCGCTGATTAACAATTTTTAATGGCTTAATTGTACAAAAAGGCATAGGTTTCGTGTTGTAATAATAGATCCCTCATACTAACCTGCTCGACATCGTGAAAGAACGTTTGGTGGTTATTCCCACATATAATGAAATAGAGAACATCGAGGCTATCATCCGTAAAGTGTTCAGCCTGGCCGAGCCGTTCGACATCCTGATCGTTGACGATGGTTCGCCGGACGGAACGGCCCGCCGTGTTCGTGATTTACAGGAAGAATTTCCCCCCAACGGTCCGGTGCAGCGGCTTCATCTGCTCGAACGGCGGGGTAAACTGGGCCTGGGTACGGCTTATATCGATGGGTTCAAGTGGGCCCTGTCGCGGGGGTATCAGTACCTGTTCGAGATGGATGCCGACTTCTCTCACAATCCCGACGATCTGATCCGGTTGTACCACGCCTGCGCGGACGAAGGGCCGCAGCGGGCCGACGTTGCGGTTGGGTCGCGGTACATCAAAGGCGTCAACGTCGTGAACTGGCCCATGGGCCGGGTACTGATGTCGTATTTTGCCGGGGTGTACGTGCGGTTCGTGACGGGCATGTCGATTATGGACCCCACGGCGGGTTTTGTCTGCTACCGGCGCGAGGTGCTGGAAGTGATTCTGCACAACCCAATCAAGTTTGTTGGGTATGCGTTCCAGATCGAAATGAAATTTACGTGCTGGAAATATGGCTTCCGGATTACCGAAGTCCCCATTATTTTCACCGATCGTACCAAAGGCGTCTCAAAAATGTCGTCCAAGATTTTCAAGGAGGCCGTTTTTGGCGTACTACAGATGAAAATCAGCAGTTTCTTTCGCCATTATATCCCGCGTCGGGAAGCGGCCGTACGAGCCGAGGAACCCGTCGATGCGGTATAGGGCGTTGGATCGTCGGTCGGCACCTATTTTATTGCGCACCCGTTGTTGTGGGAACACAGCAGCGGGTGTTGCGTTTGGTGCTATTCTGACCAGTCTTGTTTCCATTAACCCGCTGCCTCTATGAATTTAATTTACCGACTGGCTACTGAAGCTGACCTGATCGAAATTGTCCGGCTGCTGGCCGACGACCCGCTGGGGGCTGCGAGAGACCCTTTTCAACTGCCTCTGCCCGAGTCGTACTACCGGGCGTTCCGGGCCATTGCGAACGATCCGAACCAGGAGCTGACGGTTGCCGAACAAAATGGCGAGATCGTAGCCACGTTTCAGCTCAGTTTTATTCCGTGTCTGACCCACCAGGGCAGTACCCGGGCGCAGGTAGAATCGGTTCGGGTTAAATCGACGTACCGGGGGCAGGGCATCGGCACTACCGTGTTTGAGTACATTATCCGGCGCGCCAGCGAAAAAGGAGCCCGTCTGCTTCAGCTCACTACCGATAAGAAACGGCATGATGCCAAACGATTTTACGCGTCGCTCGGCTTTGTCGATTCGCACGAGGGCATGAAGCTGAATTTACACCAATAACCCGTACTGATTCAACTGATGCGGCCGGCTACCCGCGGGCCGCATCGGTCGGGGCGGTGATCATACCATTGGGTATGGTCACCGCCCTTTTTTGTATTAATCCTAGTATTTATATGGTTTGGGTTGAATTATAATATATCGTCAAATAAACAATTAGTGGTATAATTCTTATATAAAAGCCAGTAACACCAAATTTTATTCCATAAACTTCTTGGTTGACATATTAACATATTAAATTGCGAGCTGTTTTTAAGCTATAACCATCAACATGAACAGAGTTCTACAACTTATTTGTCTTCTGATAGTGGTCCTACTGAGTCAGGCTGCTATGGCCCAGGGTCAGGTAGTGACCGGAAAGGTAACAGGCGACGATGGAGCCACGATTCCGGGGGTTACGGTGCTGGTCAAAGGCACAACCCGGGGCACAACAACCAACGCCGACGGCGATTTCCGGATCGAGGCAACGCCCGGTACCCGGCTTGTGTTCAGCTTCGTGGGCTACAAGTCTCAGGAAGTGGCGGTAGGCAATCAGTCGGCTATCTCGGTTCGCCTGGAGGCCGATGCCACCAACCTGGACGAGGTCATTGTAACGACATTCGGTACGGCCAAACGGGCTTCGTTTACGGGTTCAGCCGGTACGATCTCGGCCGAGAACCTCAAAACCCGCCCACTTACCAACGTGGGGCAGGCGCTGGCCGGAGCCGCGGCCGGGGTGCAGACAACGGTCGGTAGCGGCCAGCCTGGTTCGGCGCCGGATATCCGGATTAGGAGGTTCGGCTCGTACTCGTCGGGTAACGATCCGCTGTACGTGGTAGACGGTATTCCGTTTACAGCCAACATCAGCAACATCAGCCCGAATGATATTGAGAGCATCACAATCCTAAAAGATGCGGCCTCAACGGCGCTGTACGGCGCCCGGGCCGCCAACGGGGTTGTGGTGATAACGACCAAAAAAGGCGTTAAAGACCAGAGCACTATTTCGTTCCGGTATACAAAAGGGCTGAACACCCGCGCCCTGCCCGAATACGAGCGCGTCGGTCCGGCTGAGTACTACCCGCTGATGTGGGAATCGTACCGCAACAGTTTGGCTTACCGCGCTACGAGCCCGCTTTCTTTGTCGGCTGCTAATGCCGATGCCAGCAGCCGTGTGGTCGAAAATGTGGGATACAATATTTACAACGTACCTAATAACCAGCTGGTCGGTGTCGATGGGCAGCTTAATCCGAACGCGCGTCTGTTGTACTCGGCCGAAGACCTGGACTGGGCGAAGCCGCTGATGCGCCAGGGCAACCGGGATGAATACAACCTCAGCTTTGCGGGCGGACAAAACAAAACGGATTATTTCCTGTCGCTTTCGTACCTGAGCGATAAAGGCTATCTGATTCGTTCCGACTTTGAACGGTATACAGCCCGGCTCAACATCAATTCGCAGATAAAACCGTGGTTCAGAACCGGTGCCAACCTATCGGCTACCGTGTCGAACTCCAACCAGGCCGATGCCGACGGCAGTACGTCGTTCGTTAACCCGTTCTTCTTCGCGCGCACTATGGGGCCGATCTACCCGGTCTATGCCTACGATCCGGCTAATCCGGGGCAGTTTCTGACCCTGCCCAACGGTAACCGGCGTTACGACTACGGCAACCTGACCGCACTGGGGTTACCCTCCCGTCCGCAATACGCAGGTCGGCATGCCATTGCCGAAACCGAGCTGAACCAGAATTACTTCCGCCGGAACGTGCTGAGCGGCCGGACCTACGGCGAAGTAACCTTCCTGAAAGACTTTAAACTGACCGCCAACTTCGGAGCCGACATTACCAACATCAACAACGTAACCTACGGCAACCCCGAAATTGGCGATGGGGCGCCGGCCGGTCGCGCCACGCACGAGTTCCAGAATATCAGTGGCTATAACCTGAACCAGTTACTGAACTACGACAAGTCGATCGGCAAGCACACCATAGGCGTGTTGCTGGGCCACGAGAACTTCAGCGTGACGGATAATTTTCTGACGGGCTCCCGCTCGCAGCAGGTGCTGGACGGCAATTATGAACTGGTCAATTTTACCACCACGACCAACCTGAACTCGGTATACAACGTTCGGCGGGTAGAAGGGTACTTCTCGCGTCTCAACTACGACTATGACCAGCGTTATTTCGTATCGGCATCGGTTCGGCGCGATGGTACGAGCAAGTTCTACCGCGACAGCCGCTGGGGAACGTTCTATTCGGTGAGTGGTGCGTGGCGTCTGGATCAGGAAGATTTCATTAAAAATATTCCCAGCATCAGCCTGCTGAAACTGCGCGCTTCGTATGGGCAGACGGGTAACGATGGTGGTGGTAATACGGGTAGCTTCGCTGCCAGCAACACCATCAGCTATTACGCCTGGCAGCCGCTTTTTGCGCTGAACAACAACAATGCGCTGGAAGCTGGTTCACTTCAGACCAGCCTGGGTAACCGGGACCTGGAGTGGGAGTCGAGCAACTCATCGGACGTGGCCCTGGAGTTTGGTCTGTTCAAAGGCCGCATCACGGGTACGATCGAGTACTTCAACCGCCAGTCGTCGAACCTGATTTTTGCCGTACCGCTGCCGCTGTCAACGGGGATCACGACCGTTACGCGGAACATCGGGACGATGTACAACCGGGGTGTTGAACTTGAACTGGGCCTGGAGCCGGTTCGTACCCAGGGCTTTACCTGGCGCATCGACCTGAACGCGACCCGTCTGAAAAACCAGATCACGAAGATGCCGGACGAAACTCCGGAGATCATTGACGGTACCAAAAAACTGTCGGTTGGTCATTCGATCTATGATTTCTGGCTCCGCGAATACATGGGCGTGAACCCCACAACGGGCGAGGCTCAGTACCGGGCCAGCACCTTCGTAGCGGCCAACTCGCGCATTACCGAAGCCGGCGATACCGTAACGACCAGTATCAACAACGCCCGCTTCCATTACAACGGCACCTCGATTCCCAAACTGACGGGCGGTATCACCAACTCGTTCAGCTACAAAGGACTGACGCTGTCGGGCTTGCTGGTGTACCAGATTGGTGGCAAAATTTACGACGGTGCCTACGCGGCTCTGATGGGATCGGGTAGTTACGGCAGTGCCAAACACGTCGATATTCTGAACCGCTGGCAATCGTCCGGTGACGTAACCAACGTACCTCGCATGGACAATGGCCGAACGGCTGACTTCGATGCGGCTTCTGACCGGTGGCTGACCAGTGCCAGCTATCTCAACATTCGTTCGGTAACGCTCGGGTACTCGATTCCGAACACCCTCTCGCGCCGGATATTCGTACAAAACGCGCAGGTGTACATCAGTGGCGAGAATTTCTTCCTGCTGTCGGCCCGGAAAGGGATGAACGTGCAGCAGAGTTTCGCCGGTACCACCTCCAACGTGTTCAGCCCGGCCAAAAGCCTGGTTATGGGTATTTCATTCTCGCTCTAAACGTCAGACAACTCATGAAAAAAATAGTTTTGACAGTGCTCGTCGGGATGGGCCTGTTTGCTACCTCCTGTAAAGAATCCTATCTGGAAACCTCGCCTACGGGAAGCGTCGATGCCGGAGCTATTTACGCAACGACCAAAAACGCATCGGCCGCTATCAACGGTATTTACCGGGCCATGGTGCTGCGGTATCTGGACTCGCAGGGGCACTTTGGTCATCCGGCCATGATGATTATCCTGGACGCTATGGGCGAAGATCTGATCCTGAGCAACACCTCCAACAACTGGCACCTGGGCGAGCAGCGCTGGATTGCCCACCGGTCTGATGTCAATACCATGACCCGCTTCCCGTATCAGCTGTATTACCGGCTCATCGGAAACGCGAACCTGGCTATTGCCAACATCGACAACGCTACGGGTTCGCAGGCCGAGCGGAATCAGGTTAAAGGCGAAGCCCTGGCGCTGCGGGCCTTTTCGTACTTCAATCTGGTTCAACTCTATGGCAAGCGGTACGACGGAGCCGCTAAGCCAAACAGCCAGCTGGGCGTTCCGCTGGTACTAACGCCGACGACCGATGGACTGCCCCGCGCTACGGTAGAAGACGTTTACACGCAGATCAACAAGGATCTGGTCGATGCGGCCGGACTGCTAACGTCGACCCGTACCTATAAGTCGCACATCAATCTGGAGGTGGTCAAAGGGTTTCAGGCCCGTGTGGCGCTCACGCAGCAGAACTGGGCCGATGCCGCCAGGTTTGCCGCCGAGGCCCGTAAGTCGTTTTCGCTGATGAGCATCGCGCAGTATCAGGAAGGATTTTCTGACATCAATAACCCCGAGTGGATGTGGGGCTTCGATCACATTGAAGATCAGTCGGAGTTTTTTGGAGCGTTTCACTCATATATCTCCAGCAACTTCAACTCGACCAATATCCGGGTCACGCCCAAGCTGATCAATAAACTGGTGTATGATCAGATTCCGGCTACGGACGTCCGGTCGAAAATGTGGGTAAAAGCCCCGACAGCGGCTAACTCGGTTGTGCCGACGGGTGGTTTGCGGGTTGCCTACATGACTCAGAAGTTCCGGCTGCCGGGTACGCCGTCGACCAGCACCATGGGCGATATTCCGTACATGCGGGCGGCTGAAATGTACCTGATCGAAGCCGAAGCGCAGGCCCGGCTGGGCAAAACAACCGAAGCCGCCGGGGTGCTGTTCGACTACGTTAGCAAGCGTGATCCGGCCTATGTTCGGTCGACCAAAACCGGTACGGCCCTGATCGACGAAATTCTTTTCCACCGCCGTATCGAAATGTGGGGCGAAGGGGTTCGGTTTACCGATCTGAAACGGATGAATCTGCCCCTGAACCGGAACGGAGCCAACCACAACCCGGCGGTAGCTGTCATCTTCGACGTAAAAGCAGGTGATCCTCAGTGGGAGTTCCTGTTCCCGCGCCGGGAGCTGGATTCTAACAAAGCCATTGTGCAGAACCCGCTGTAACAAGCATCCGGTGGCGCTGCTGAATCGCCAGAAAAAGACCTGATTCAGCAGAAGCCTCGCGCCGGACGTGCGGCTTACGCTCCCCCACTATGCAACGCGCCTGACTCAAACCCGAGTCAGGCGCGTTGCTGTTTATCCGATCGGTTCATGAAAGCAGCCAGTTGCTCTAGGGTCGGGCAATCTGGTCGGTAAACCGCGCCACGGTCTCGGCCGAAGCGTCGATATCGACCCGTTTGTGCTGACTGGTGAAACCCGCCGTAATCGTGACACTGGCTTTGGGTATGCCCAGCTGTCTGGCCAGAAACTCGACCAGGTAAGCGTTGGCTTTACCATCCTGCGCCGGTGCTTTGATCTTGACCTGTAGCAGCCCGGCCGCGTCGTAAAACAGCGAATCGACCTTGCTGCCGGGCTTCACCTTCAGCTGTATCGTCATGCGGGCTGCTGAAGCTGGCTGGCCAGGGTCGCAATGCCTTCCTCGAACGAGTGGGGGGCATACCCTAATTCGGTACGGGCTTTGTCGATAATGAAACCGGTGCGGGGTGGTCGGCGGGCCACCTGCGTAAACGTCGACGCGTCGGCCTGGGTGATGAGCGACTTGTCCAGCCCGAAATAATCGGCGGTGCGGATGGCCATTTCGTAGGGCGTCAGTACTTCTTTGCCCGAGATATTGAAGATGCCGGTGGCCTGTCTGGTAGCAATGAGCGCGCATCCACTGGCCAGGTCCTCGGCCAGCGTTGGGCTGCGAAACTGATCGGTTACGACCTTGATGGTTTTGCCGTCTTCCAGCGATTTCTTGACCCAGAGGATAATATTGCTCCGGCTCATGTCGTGCGCAATGCCGTAAACGAGCACCGTGCGGGCAATACCCCAGCGGATGCCGCTGTGCTGCACTACTTTCTCGGCGGCATACTTGCTCCAGCCGTAGAAGCTGATCGGGTTGGCCGCGGCCGACTCGTCGTACGGTCCGTCGGCTCCGTCGAAGATAAAGTCCGTCGAGACGTGGCAGAGGAACGCGCCGGTCTGTTTGCAGGCGTCAACGATGTATTCGGTAGCGGTAACGTTCTGTGCCCAGCAGGCTTCCTTGTCGAGTTCGCACTTATCCACATCGGTCATAGCGGCTCCGTGGATAACGGCCTGTGGCTGAACATCGCTGATCACGTCGAGTACCTGCTGCCGGTCGGTGATGTCCATCGAGCGATACGTGTAGCCTTCGGTAAACGGAAGCCGGTTCTGCCCCCGGGCCGTCGCAATCAGCTCAATGTCGGATTGCTGAGCCAGTAAACCAACCAGTTTCTGCCCCAGCAGCCCATTAGCGCCGGTAATTAGGATTTTTGTCATAAGTATTGATACCCGTATTGTTTGGTAATCTTCTTTTTCTTGACCCACGCGCCGGTCATACGCATCCGTACATCAGCCGTGGGGCGGTCTTTCGGGTCGCGGGGCTGTTGAGCAATGCTGTCGACTACGGCCAGCCCGTGAATCACTTCCCCGAAAACCGTATAGCTGCCGTCCAGGTGCGGGCTGCCGCCGAGGGTTTTGTAGGTCTGCTTCTGCGCATCGGTCATGACCCGCTCCGGCGCGCGGCTCCGGCTCCGTTCGATCTGCTTTTGCAGCTCATCGTCGGGCCAGACGCGGCCCTGCACGATGTAAAACTGGCAGCCGCTCGACGCTTTGGCGGGATTATTGTCCCGGGCTGCGGCCAGCGACCCTTTCTTATGGAACAAGTTCGGTAAAATTTCGGCCGGAACGGTATAGCCTACGTCGCCATTACCCAACGGTTCGCCGGGTCTGGCCTGTTTCGAGTTGGGGTCGCCCCCCTGAATCATAAAATTTTGAATAACCCGGTGAAAGAGCAGGCTGTCGTAAAATCGCCGGTCAACGAGCTTGATGAAGTTTTCCTTATGCTTTGGCGTCTGGTCATACAGGACGAGCTGCATGGGGCCGTAGGGCGTTTCGAGCGTAACGAGATAGTCTTTCTTTTTGCCGGGTTTACCGGGGCCTCGTGCGTTGTTGTCGGCATGGGCCTTTGACAGGAACGGAAGGAACAACAGGAGCCAGAACGCTTTTTTCATGAGGATTAAAGAAGAACCTGATTGGCAAATGCGTCTTTCAGGCGCTGGTCGTGGGTTACCACAATCAGGCTGGCCCCGATCTGTTCCGACTGCTGCCGAAGCAGGTCGACGACCCGCGCCGTATTTTCGTCGTCGAGGCTGGAGGTGGGTTCGTCGGCCAGTATGACGCCGGGCTGGTTCATCATGGCGCGGGCAATGCTGACGCGCTGTTGTTCGCCCTGACTGAGCTGGTTGGCTTTTTTGCTGAGATGATCACCGAAGCCGAGCTGACCGGCCAGCTCGCGGGCGCGGGCTTTGTTCTGCGGTTTTTCGGCCAGGTAGTTGGCCAGCAGCAGGTTGTCGAGTACGGACAGCGAGCTCACAAAATGCGGTTTCTGGTAGACAATACCCACGTGGCTGGCCCGGAAAGCCGCCGTTTCGGCCGGGCTAAGCTGGGTCAGTTCGGTCTGGTTCATGGTAACCGAACCGCTCTGGGGCCGAAGCAGCAGCGCCAGCAGGTGCAGAAACGTAGTTTTGCCCGTGCCTGAGCGGCCGAGAATCAGGAGCGCTTCGCGGTCGGCGCAGTAAACGTCCGGAAAAACGAACTGCCTGGACGGACCGTAGGCAAACGTAAGTTGGTTAGTTGCCAGCATTGGATAGGGGCGAATCACCACAAAAATAGGTAAAAGTTGTATGTTTGAGCCGATTGTCGTGCGTATCGGTTCGTTCAGCTGCGTTACCGACTTTCCGCTACCAACTCGTACCTACCTTGAAACGAATTGCTCTGTTTGCGTCCGGTTCCGGCTCCAACGCCGAGAAAATAGCCGAGTACTGTGCGGCCTACGCCGATATCGATGTGGCGCTCATGCTGTCTAACAACCCCAGGGCGGGCGTAATCGAACGGGCGCGCCGGTTGCATATTCCGGTGCTGTTGTTCGATCGCACTACCTTTTATAACAGCGACCGGATAACGACCCTGCTGCAACAGCAACAGATCGACCTCATCGTGCTGGCGGGGTTCATGTGGCTCATGCCGGCCGGGCTGGTGCAGGCGTTTCCGGACAGGATCATCAATATTCACCCGGCATTACTGCCTAAGTTTGGCGGAAAAGGCATGTACGGTCATTTTGTACACGAGGCCGTGGTGGCTGCGGGCGAAACCGAGTCGGGCATCACGATCCACTACGTGAACGAGCGCTATGACGAAGGCCAGATCATCGTGCAGGCGAGCTGTCCGGTCGATCCCGCCGACACTCCCGACGATGTAGCCCGTAAGGTACAGAAGCTGGAGCATGCGTATTACCCCCGCGTTGTGGTCGATCTGCTCAACCAACTGGAAACCAGGCCATGAAAACACTCGGTCGTCTGTTGGTAATCGTTGGGTTAGGCGGTCTGTTAACGGGCTGTTTCCGGCCCATCGTGTATTTGCAGAACAACCCGAACTACCCGGTCGATGTCTTCTACGACAACCAGAAACCAGACCGGTCGTTCGAGCCAATCCGCGAGCTGGAATCCATCGGCGAGGTGCCGCTGACCGATCGGCAAACCCAGAACCGACGGATGCTAAGCCGGGGTAACGACATGCAGCAGAAAGAACTGCTACTGGCCCGGATGACCATGGATGCGAAGAAGCTCGGGGCCGATGCGCTGGTTGGCGTGCGCTACACCTATTTTACCTCGCAGACCACCAACGGCTACCGCATGACGGGCCTGGCCGTAAAATACCGGAAAGAATACGCCGTAGAGTAGCCGAACATAAACGCAGGAGGGGCGCATCGAACCAGTCGATGCGCCCCTCCTGCGTTATATCAAGACGTTATTTGATCTCTTCGTAATCGACATACTCGCCCCCCTGAAAGCGCGTATCGCCCTTTGGCCGGTTGTCTACGCGCACATCGCCCTCCCGGCGGTTGCTAGTCGGGTGTTGCTTCTGTTGTTTAACCAGCTGCCGGCCAACCAGCAGATAGAATACAAACCGGCGCACCGGCGGTACAAACAGAATGATCAGGGTGATGATGAACAGATATTTGAGCAGCATGTCGGATGTCGTTCGTACTGAATAAACGTCAGGGAAGCCTGATTAGTTTGCTTACTGACCATACAAGGCTTTTCCGGCGGCTTCATACTTATCGCCCGCTACCCATTGGGGGCGGGTAGCGCGGTCGGCAATCAGCCGGGCCATGTGCGCATACGCCTGGCAGAAGCGATGCAGGTAGCCAAAATTGATGGAGTCAGGATTGTCGATCGCCTGGTGGTAATATTTGCCGATGGCCGCGTCGAAGGCCGTAAAACCCGGGGCGATATCGGGAGCGGGTACGCCTTTGATCGCAAAATTAACGTTGTCGGACCGGTCGAAGAGGCCCTGCTCGGGGGCGGGTTCGGCAAAGATACCGAGGCCAAACGCTTTGGCACCGGCTTCTATTTCGGCTTTGGCGCCGGTTCGCTCCAGCCCGATGACCGAAATGAGCGTGGTGTCGTTATAGCCGGCCCCGTCCGTGTTCAGATCGAAGATCGTTTGTTTCAGCGGTACCAGCGGATGCTCGGCGTAATACCGGCTGCCGAGTAACCCAACTTCTTCACCCGTCAGGGCCAGCACCAGAATAGAGCGCTTAGGCCGTTGCTGGGTCAGCGACTTGGCCGCCGACAGCAGGGCTACCGTACCGAAGGCGTTGTCGCGCGCGCCGTTGAAGATGCTGTCCGATGGCTGGTAGGGATTGCCGCCCTGTTTGCCCACGCCAACATGGTCGAAGTGCGCCGACAGCACAACGTACTCGTCTTTGAGTTTGGGGTCAGTGCCTTCAATAATGCCGGCTACGTTGGCCGACGGAGCCGTTGAGCGGGGTCGTCCCGACGTACGCAGCGTAACCGACTGGCCGGGCTCTTTCAGTTGTTTATACTGGTTGTTGGTATTGTTGACCCACAGATGAGCCACCGGGGCACCCCCATCGGCCGGAGCAGGCAGGCTGACCTGTTCGCGACTGAAATACTGGTTAACGAATCCCCACGGAATAGACTCGGCATACAACTCGATCAGGGCCGCTGCCCCTTTTTCGGTAGCCAGCTGGCGCTTCCGGTTCGACGCCCGGAAGATTTCGCCCGGTCCTTTGGCCTCCGGAGAGCCACCCTGCGCCACGACAATACGACCTTTCACGTCGCGGCCTTTGTAGCCATCTTCGGCATCGGTCAGACCGTAACCGACGTAAACGACCTCGCCCGACAGGGTAGATGGCCCACCGGCCATCACGACCAGTTCTTTCCCGAGCCGGAGCGTATCTTTCCCCAGCGTCAGCGTGGCCATCGTGGCCGACCCGACCCGCTCGAACGCGATGGGCTGAAAATAATCGTTTCCTTCACCAGCGGGCCTGAGGCCTAGCAGCCGAAACTGCTCGGCAATGTAGCGGGCGGCAATCCGGTTGCCGGGTTCGCCGGTGCGCCGACCCTGTAGTTCGTCAGAAGCCAGGAAGCGGAGGTGTGTTTCGGGTTCGGTACGGGGGAGCCGTTGTTCGGGGAGGAGGGCCGATGGTGCTGCGTTTCTGGCTTTGGCAGGTGGTGCTTTGGCCGGGCGTGGCTGAGCCGTTACGCTGGTGGTAGCGACGTACAGGCCCGTCAGCAGGGCAAGTAACGAATGCGTTTGCATGATGATTGGGTTTGGGCGGTAAAACTACGAAAAAGGGAGCGAGGCCAGGCAGAACAAGGGATGATCGGTTGGCCGTCGGGGGGCTAGTCCCGGCGTTTGTAATGCTGGCGCGCAAAGCGCATGAACGTATCGGGCAATCCTTCGCTGACGCCCTGCAACTGGATGGAATAGAACTCGCGGTTAATGGTCAGGTTCTGCACGTCAACGATCTTGAGCGTACCGGCCCGTAGTTCTTCCTGAACCGCAAATACCGACACAAACGCGATGCAGCGCGAATAGCTAAGGTAGGATTTGATACCTTCGGTGCTGCCCAACTGCATCTCGATGGTGAGGTCAGTCAGTTTGATGCCCTGCCCCCGGAGCGCGTGTTCGATCACTTCGAGCGAGCCCGAACCGCGTTCGCGCAGCAGAATAGGAGTAGCCTTCAGCTCATCGAGGGTGATCTCGTCGCGGTCGGCCAGCGGGTGGTCGGCGCGGCAGATCAGTACCAGTTCGTCTTTGACGAACGGGGTATAGCGGATGTCGCTGTGGTGGGTTCGGCCCTCTACCAGCCCCAGGTCGATATCGTTCCGGAGCAGCGCCTGCTCGATCTGTTCGGTATTGCCGTTCAGCAGCGAAATGCTGACATCGACCGACTGTTCATGAAAGCGGGCCAGGATAGGTGGGATAACATATTGGGCTACGGTCGTACTGGCGCCGAGCCGAAGCGCACCGCCCGGTTCGCCTTTGAGCGCGTTCATGTCGAACTCCAGCTGTCGGTAGGTAGCCATAATGGTTTCGGCATGACGCAGCAGCAGGCTACCGGCGGCCGTCAGGCTGATTTGGTTACCGCGCCGGTCGAACAGGGCCGTACCGAACTGGTGCTCCAGCTCCTGAATGTGTTTGGTTACGGCGGGCTGCGTCACGTACAGCTCGGCCGCAGCTTTGGTAAAGCTGAGCCGCTTGGCAACGGTATAAAAAACGTTCAGGCGAAAGTCGAGCATGCTATGGGGTGTTGAACAGTCGGTTCAGCCAGGCAACGAAGCGCAGGCAGAGATCGGCGTCATGGTTAAGATACGTTGCCGTTATCGCTGTTCCCATCGGTTTGCCGGGCTCCTCCTGCCAGGCGAGCCAGGTATGAATAAGCGCTTTTTTTTGATGAATGAGCGGGTAACGGTTTATACCCTGTTGCTCGATGGTAGCTATAATTTGTTGAGCATGTACGTGTAGACGGTCATCGGCAGGAATCAATCGCTCCACAAAGTGCTCCAGCATACCGGGGGTGGTTACGTTGTCGGGCATCAGCCAGATGCCAATTGTCGGATTTCGGCCATCGCCCGTAATCAGGGTCCCATTCGAGTTGGGTGAAGCCGTTACCTGATACGATTTGCCAAGCAGGACCTGACGTATGCTATCCCAGCGTGCCTGCAAATCAGCGTCTGCATCGAGCAGGACCCCAATCACATCGACGGTAGGTCGCTGCCGCAGGATCTGCGCGGTAAGTTGATCGGCTATCTTGTCGACGCCCTGACAGTCGATGATCTCGAAATTATCATCCAGGCGGTGTTTGTCCCGAATGCTGGCTACAACGAATAAATCATCTTTGCCTTCAACGAGCAGTTTGAACGGAAGTTTTTTGCGGTCAATATACGTACTCATCGGGGGTCAACCTGAACGCGGGTGGTAGCCTGAATATCGTCGGCATCATAAACGGTTGCCACAATGTTGTCTTCATAGTTTTCGAGCCGGATCATGGTACCAGAGTCGGGGGGCAGCGACCCGGCGTTGAGGACGGCTGAGAAAGCGTCAACGCAGTCGAGACTATGCGTCGTGGCAAAAACCTGGATGTTGAGCCGCTCAGCCAGCGAAAAGATAACTTCCCACAATTTCTCCTGAACGGAATAATGCAGGCCATTTTCAAATTCGTCGATCAGCAGGTATCCGTTTTCGCAATTAACCATGGCAAGAATGATTGCCAGAATTCGGTTGATACCATCGCCCATTGAGCGGAGAGGAAGTTGCTGATTGCTATCTTCCAGCCGCACTATTGGATACCGCTTATTGCTCACAATATCGGTTCTGAAGTTTAGTTTGCTAACTCTGGGGTCAATGATCCTGAGTGCGTATATAACCTCTTCTTCCCAATCAGTTGTGGCAATTTCGTCGTAGAGGTGCCCTACGTTTACGGTGTTGATTTCGTTCGAGCGGATGAACTGGGTTTTGATGTCTCGAGGCTGCAGAAACGAAAAATCGCTTCGCGTTTTGGCATCGAGTATGTGGTAAGGCTGTATGATATTGTGATCTGCGTCAGAGTCTACTTCAAAAAATAACAGCTTCCTGGTCGGTGTTATCTCTACTTCCGAAGGGGCTGGCTCCATCAGACGCAGACTAAGCGTTAACTGACTTTTTATACCGTTCCGGTCAGTGGTAATCTGAGCTGAATCTTCTTTTGTACGGCTTACGCGGTTGGTAAACAGGGATGCCAGCAGCGCCTGAGCGCGTAGTTGCGGATCTTCAGATGTTGATTCAAACGTGCCATCTCTGGTTTCCAGTATCTCATATATAGTCTGGAACCGCCCGTAGTTGGCCCATACATAAATTGCCTCCAGTACCGACGTCTTACCCGTGTTGTTCTTGCCAACCAGCAAGTTTACCCGCCCTAGCTTCCCGATGGTCAGGTGACGCAGGTTGCGGTAGTTTCGGATGTCGAGAGAGCGTAACATGGTTGTTAATGTTAATACCAGTCAAAGTACGGGTTAATACGAATACGAACAAAAAGCAGCACCTACTGGCTTCTCAGGTAGCCGTTCCGGTGTCGCGTCGCCAGATGAATCCGTCCAGTACGTAATGCGTTGCCTGCGGAAGGGCCAGCAGCGGAACCAGTAACGCGAGCAGCCAGTCGCTCTGAACGGTCGGCAGCGCCTGGAAGCTGCCGAATACAGCCCCGTGTTCGCGCCAGACCAGCCCGTCCCAGAAGCCTTCTTCCAGATACGCCAGCCCGATCACGACGCCCAGAAAAAGGACCAGACGCAGCCATACGCGCTGCGCCAGCGCCGACCGGCGCCTGAACCGGGGCGGGTTGGTGAGCCAGATCAGGGCCAGATACGGAATGCCGTGCGATACGACGTTGAGCAGGGTAAACGCCAGATCGCCGTTGAGGTAAACAATACCGACGTACCACGACAGGGCTGTACCGAGCACCAGCAGGTTGCGGGGCAGGTTAACGGTGCCGTATCGGAAACCCGTGACCAGCTCTTTCGCCAGATACAGGCCGAGCAGACCCACGTACAGAAGCGTAGCTACCGCCCGACCCAGGGGCCAGTCGATCTGCCAGAAATCGCCGTCGGTAAACCAGTTGAAATTGCGGTCGGGTGTCAGGTGCCAGATCAGCAGCGGATAAAGCGTGGCAGCATAGATCGTTATGGCGTCGAGCCAGGCAAATCGACCCGATTCGGTACGGGCATAGAGCCGTAAAAAGCCGTACTGCTGCCGGACGAAATGGAAAACCGCCAGATAGGCCAGCGCCCGCCAGAATACCCCCGCGCCCAGGCTGTGCAGCCCAACGCCGATGAGATAACAGATGACCGGTACCCCAACGAACAGCCACCGCTGCCGCCGAAACCGCGCCCGGTCGAAGTAGGTGCGAAACAGGGTGCTGTATACATGCGCCACATCGATCAGGACGACGAGCAAGAACCAGCTCACCACCGGCATGTCGGTGGTGGTCCGGTAGCGGTCGGGCAGGAGCGCTACGATCAGCAGGGCTATAAACGGCGGCATCAGGATGAACACACCATCGTAGCGCGGAGAACGAATCCAGGGTTGCATGGGCCGTCAGACGGGGTTGGTGGATGGGTGCAGTGCCTGAACTATTTCGCGGGCGGCCCGGATGCCCTGATAAAAGGCTTCTTCAAACAGAGATACCCCGCTCAGGTCCGAATGGGCGAAAAACAGCTGCTTGCCGATCGGACGCATGGCCTGCTGCCGTGCCTCTCCCCAGACGAAGCCGGGCGTGGGCGCCACCATGCCATGCCCCCATAGCTGCACATCGACCCGCTCAACAGAGGGCGTAACGCCGGGGTGTAGCGTCTCCAGCTCGGCCAGCACCTGCTGAACCCAGTCTGCGTAGGTCGACTGGTAGGCGCGTCGGCGGGCTTCGTGGGGCGGGGCGTCGGTAAGGGGCCAGTAGAGGGTTATAACCCGTTTGGGCTGGTCGCTCACGTCCTGATGGTTGGCGGTGATATAGCCTACCGAGGCCGTATTGTAGCCGACGTTATCCCAGCAGAGAGGCATACCGCCACCCTGAGGGAGGCTGTTGACGGTCAGGTTGGCTACCAGCCAGGGCGCGTTATGGACCCGATCGGCGAAGGCGGCCCGGTCGGGAGCCAGGGACCTGAGCAGTGATTTCGTTACAAACTGCGGAGTGGCCAGCAGCACCGCCTTCGCCCGGATGGCGATAGTCTGTTGGGCGGTCACGTCATAGCACAGCACCCGAACCTCGTCCTGCTGAGGCTGAATAGCATAGGCCAGATGATGAGTCAGCAGGTTCGGCTGTTCCGGTGGGCTGTCGACGGACTGGCGGAGGTGGTCGAGCAGAAAGCCGTTTCCCTGGGGCCAGGTCAGCACATCGCTGGATGCAACGAGGCCTCCCGTCTGCGTACGGCCCTGGCCTTTCCGGGCGGCAAAATAATGCAGCCCGGCCCAGGCCGATACCGTTTCGGGGGTGGCGCCGTAGTCGTCACGGCATGCATAGGTCAGGTACCAGCGCAGATAGGGCGAGGTGTACCCGTGCTGGTCGAGGTAATCGGCGAAGGTGACGGTATCCAGCGCCCGAAAAGTAAGGTCGGCCGATGATTGGTCGAGCGGAATGGCAAACGCATCGCGACCATCCTGCCCTTTGGCCTGTTTCAGGGTGTCGATGAGGGCGAAGAAGCGCGCCAGCTGCGCCCGGTCACTGGCCGGAACCCCCCGCTCCGGCACCAGCCCTTCCTGCCAGTGCCCGTCAATGAGCAGTCGTTCCTGTGGGTCGTGGCAGAGGTGGTATTCGTTGTAGATGGGCTGACCCTGGTCGGTATGTCCCGTTATGGTGCCGGTGTCGCGCAGAAAATCGATCAGTTCGGTGTTGCGCGGATCGGGTATGGGCAGGTAGTGCGCCCCCCAGGGGTAAGCCGATACGGTGTTCTGGCCGTGGCTCGAATTACCGCCGGTTTGCTCGTCGAGTTCAACCAGCAGCGTATCGGAAAGCCCCTGCCGGTGCAGCCACCGCCGGGCCGACAAACCGGCTATACCACCGCCTATGATCAGCACATCGACAGTTCGGTTGCGGGTGGGTGCCGGAAACGTCATGCCTCCGCGCAGCAGGTGACCGACCGCCTGGTTGGCGCCACGCAGCTGACCCGCTATGGGTACCCGGGCAGTAGTCGACCGGCAGCTTTCCAGGGCCCAGGGGCCGGCCAGCAGGCTCGCCAGGCCAAGCCCCGTCTGCTGCAGAAAAAATCGGCGGGTTGGCATCGGCTTAGTGGCTGTAGGGGCCCCAGTCATCGTCAAAATAACGAACCAGCGCCTGGTTGTTGAGTCGGTTAATGTCGGTGGGGAGTTCGGCCATGTCGGTGGGGAAGTGGGTCAGGTCGGCCAGGGTTCGGACGTTGATATAGCGCAGCCCGGCCGGAAGCCTGACGGCGCGATGAACCGGCGATAGCGGCCGGTTTCGGGCGGCCAGCACATAGCCCCACTCCCCAAACGACGGTACGTAGGCATGGTAGGGCAGGGTCCGGAACCCAACGGCCCCGAGGGTATGTGCAATACACCAGAACGAGCGCCGGGCTACGTAGGGTGAGGTCGACTGAACCACCACGACGCCGTTTGCCGACAGAAGCTTGTCGAGCTCGCTGTAGAAAGCGGTGCTGTACAGTTTACCGATCGAATAGTTGGCCGGGTCGGGAAAGTCGACCACGATCAGGTCGTAGCGGCTGGTGTCCTGCCGAACGAACAGAAACGCATCGGCATTGAGCACCTGCACCTTCGGCGACAGCAGCGACCGCTGGTTCAGCGCCAGCAGCATCTCGTTCTGCTGAAACAGCTGCGTCATGCCGGGGTCAAGGTCAACGAGCCGGATGGCATCGAGTTGCGGATATTTCAGCAGCTCCCGTACCGCCAGCCCGTCACCACCGCCCAGTACCAGCACCCGCCGGGCCGACGGATTTTGCTGCATGGCCGGATGAATAAGGGCTTCGTGGTAGCGATACTCATCGGCCGACGAAAATTGCAGGTTGCCGTTCAGGAACAGCCGCCATTCGCGGGCGTTGCGCGTCAGCACAATGCGCTGGTACTGGGTGGTTTTACTATAGATGACCTTGTCCTGAAACGCCAGGCTTTCGGTATAGGTCATGATCCGGTCGGCTCCCACGAACCCGACCAGCATCAGCCCCGACGCGACGATCATAGTCAGGGTGAAGCTGCGCCGGTAGGGCCGCGTTTCCTGAAATCGGTACAGTACCACAGCCGCCACCGCCAGGTTGAGCAGTCCGAAAAACAGCGAGGTACGCACCAGACCCAGCTGCGGCACCAGCACCAGCGGAAAAATCAGCGAAGCCAGCAGCGCCCCGATGTAATCGAAAGTAAACACGCGCGAAACCAGATCTTTAAAGGCGTACCGGCCTTCCAGAATCCGCATGAGCAACGGAATCTCCAGGCCGACCAGCACCCCCGTCAGCCCCACCAGCGCGTAGAGGACCACCCGGAACGACTGCACGTATTCGAACAGCACAAACAGCAGCGGGGCCGACCAGCCGCCGACCAGGCCGACCAGTATCTCGATTCGGATAAACCACTTCAGCAGCGCTCCGTCGAGGTATTTCGAGAGCCACGAGCCAATGCCCATCGCAAACAGATAGGTACCGATGATGGTCGAAAACTGGGTAACGGAATCGCCCAGGAGGTAGCTGGCCAGCGTACCGGCAATAAGCTCGTAGATGAGTCCGCAGGTAGCAATTACAAACACCGACACCAGCAGCAGCACCGGCAGCAGGTCGGGCCGGGATGCGTTGCCGCGCGTTGATCGGGGTTGTTCTTCGCTAACCATGAATGGCCGAACTGATGATCAGGGCTACGGACAGCATGAACGCAGCCGCCACGATAGCCAGCGCGGTATTGTGCTCCTCCATGATCTCTTTCCAGAGCGTTTTGGGCGTGAGCTTGTCGAAGATGTAAAAGCTGACGACCAGAATCAGGATGCCGATCAGGGAGTAAACAACCGATGCCGTGATCAGTTTGGGGTTCAGGTATTCCATAAGGGTAGCGGTTATTTGTGGTAGAAATGAGTACGGCCAACGCGGCCACCTGATCGTCCGCCCGAGCTGTAGCCCTGCCGTTTCTCGACCGACTCATCATCGTCGCCGAGCAGGCGGGTGCCGGTAATGGTAGCCCAGGTGAAAACGCCCAGCACCAAAAGTACAACCAGGCCGTAGAGCCGAAGGGGTTTGAATTGGTTCATCGGTGTATCAGTCGTCCATGGCGCCGTAGTCGCTCTCGGCCCAGCGCCTTTGTTCAAAACTGGCTTGCTGGATGTAGCTCACAATGGGGTAGATCAGCAAAGCCGCCAGTATAAGAAAAATGTTGGAGTGCAGGGTGGTGTTCTGTTTTACCGTGATGCGAACCGGAGCCGGCATGGCGTTTTCGGCATAGGGCTGCACCTCCAGATGATACCGCCCCGACGGCACCCGCGACAGTACGGCCGATTCGCTCTGGCGGCCTTCGGTCCAGCTTTCGCCCCCGCTCACCCCCGAGTAGTATTCAATGCTTTTGGCAAACTCGTAGGCGTCGCCCGTCTGGTCGTTGACGAGCCGCACCGCCAGCTCGACCCATTGGTTAGTCAGGGTCGTATTCATCTGAACAGCGAGGGCGGTGGGCCCTTCTACCGCAAACGAAGGGCTGATAAACTCGCGCAGGGCGTTGCCTTTCGTGGAGTCGCGCTGACTGAAAAACGACTGTTCGATCAGCGTGGGCGACGACCGAAATCCGTTAAAAATCAGCATGATTAGCAGTACGGCCAGACAGGCCCCAATCGTCAGCGACACGAGCGGAGCCAGTAGGCCTTCGGTGGGCGAGGGCTGTATAGCGCCTACGCCCAGCGGCTGCGGCAGTTCGTTGTCGAGTCCGAAGGCGTCGGCAATGGCCTGCCGGGAGCGGTGCTCGGCCCGGTACCAGCTTGCTTCCTGTTCGTTCTTCTGCTCGCTGGAGAGCATGTAGGGGGGCGCGATGAACTCGTATACCGTCAGCGCTTCATCTTCCCGAATATTCCAGTCGAACTCCCCAACGGCCGCCAGCAAACGGGGCTGGTAGTGGTGGTACAGCTGGTAATCCCGATCGTCGTCATTGACGGTCCAGGAGCGGGCCGATTCTTTCAGGATGGTGTAGTCGTTGCGCGGGGCCGGCCGGACAAACTGCCAGTGGCCGTTATACTCGGCCAGTTGCGCATAGCCGACTACCGGGCTGTACAGCACGTACTCGCTCCACTCGGCTGCTGCTCCGGCCTCGGTCTTGCGCATGAACCCCACTACGCGGTAGGCGTTGCCGCCCAGCGTACCCGTTGCGCCGATCGGTATCAGCGGCTGGGTACTTAGTTTCTGCAGGGTATGGATAATACGCGGTGGCCCCTCGTGTTCGTATTCGAACAGGGTAGCGCAGGCCGGGCAGGCGTAGAACGAGCTGCCCGTAACGTCGTAATACGTGATCGACGTCTGGCAGTTCGGGCAGGTCAGCGTGGCCAATGGGGGTGTGGTCGGTGCAGACTCGGTCATCGGAGCAGTTCGGTTTTGGTTTGCTCGATGCCCTGAAAGAACGACAGGGTTTCGGTGTAGATCTGCCGGACCCGCGCCTGGTTGTCGCGCCGGTAGTTGGAGAGAAACACATCGAAGGTTGCCAGTCCGTATTCGGGCCAGGTGTGCATCGCGATATGCGACTCGGTTAGGCAGATCGTCACCGTGAAGCCGCCGTTCGGGAAGCTGTGATACACCTCGCCAACGTTGGTCAGGCCGAGGGTGTCGACAAGCTGGTCGAAGTGCCGTTTGCAGCTGCCGGCATCGGTCAGGGTCGATGCCGGCGCTGTAAACTGGGCCAGTATGTGCAGGCCGGGGCTATACATAGTTCGTTTAGGAAAGCCGGAAGTTACAACAGATCGACAGTCACCAGATTGTCGTCGGATACGCGGTCGATGAGTTTGTTGTACGGGTCTATACCGGCTTTGACTGGTTTGCCTTTTACGGTTACGTCAATGACCTGCTCGCCGGGCCGAATGCTGCGCTTCTGCATCAGCAGCGGCACTTTGATGGTCAGGCCGTCTTTGTTTTTACTATCGGCAGCCAGTACCGCAATATCGGCCACGACGGGGTTTTTGCCTTTACTAATCTCTTTACCGGTCTTGTCGTAATACTGCGTTTCGGAGCGGATGTAGAGCCGGACCTGGTAGCGATCGTTGCCGAGAGCTTTGGCTTCGGCTTTAGTGATGCGGTTGTCGTAGAGCGTCAGCTTCTCGAAATTGTCGGTCAGCCAGGGCCGGAGCGAGTCGGGGGTGGCCGCTTTCAGAAAGCCGTACCATTCCAGCGAGGTCGTAAAGGGGGCTTCCTGCCGGAAACGGGCGGCCTTCATATAGTCGTTAAGCGCCTTGTTGACCCGCTCTTCGCCGATATAGTCCTGCAGGGCGTACATCAGCATCGATCCCTTCTGATACCAGACATAGCTGCGGGTATCGTTGTCGAGCATATTGGCCTCGAACTTGTCTTCGTTCGAGCGGCCACGCAGGTACTGGTCGAGGGCGTACTTGAGGAACTTCGGCATGGCATCGGCTCCGTACCGCTGTTTCAGCACCATCAGCGCCGAATATTCGGCCATGGTCTCCGAAATCTGGTTGGCGCCCCGGGTGCGGCTTGGCATGATCTGGTGACCCCACCACTGGTGGGCTACTTCGTGGGCGGTTACGTAATAGGCGTAGTCGGTTTTGTCGGGGTCGCGGAAGTCGCCCACCCAGCCAAACTCTTCCGAATACGGCACCGTGGTCGGGAACGACTGCGCAAACGAGGCATAGCGGGGGAACTCCAGCACGCGCAGTACCGGATACGGGTAAGGGGCGTAATTCTTCGTGTAATAGCTGAGCGATGCCTTCATACTGGCCATAAACCGGTCGAGGTTGCGCTCGTGGCCGGGCTGGTGATAGATCTCCAGCGCCACCGTCTGGCCATCGGGGCCGGTCCATTTGTCGCGTTTGACGCCGTAGCGGGCCGAACACATACTGAAAAAGTAATCGGAGAAGCCGGGCAGCTTATACTTAAAATACTTGCGCGGCTTACCGTCGGGCCCGTTGGCTGTCCAGGTTTTCAGCAGCTCGCCGGGCATGATGGCCGTCTGGTCGGGGGTTGTGGAGATGGTTCCTTCGAAGGTAACCCAGTTGGCATCGGTCGTGAACAGAAAATCGCGCAGGCCGCGCGGGTCGGTCTGGGTGGGTAGTGCCCACTCCTTGATGGGCAGGCTGTACTTCTTGCGATACTTGTCACTGCTTAGTTCCGCGTCGCCGTTATAGCCGAAGCCGGGCAGGATACCGACGTTGAAGAAGGTGCCGTTGCTCAGGACATCCCGGTCATTACCGCTGTTGGCGAACCCGACATACTGGCCCGTTACGGCCATCTCCATGCGCGCACTGTCGCCGGGAATAAGGGGTTTGGCCAGCCGGTAGATCGTATAGCCCATCGCTTCGTCGTTGAATACCTTGCCGGGGGCTATACCGTTGATGGTGAAGCGCGTCAGGCTGCGGTGAAAGTTGTCGGGCGCCATGCTGATATGCAGCGAGTCGATGGGTCGATCGCCCTTGTTGACGATCACAAACTGACCGGCTGCTACGGCTTTGAACTCGTCAGGATAGACATCCACGTTTACCCGGGCGCTGGTAATTTTGGGCTGGAGTACGTTGCGGTATTTGCTGTACTTCTTCTCGTAGTTGGCGAGTCGTTCCCGCCCTTCGTCGGCTGAGTAATACCGGTTTTTGACGCTGACGTTCGTGTAAATCCAGGCGCCCATGCTCACGAAAGCCAGTAGCAGGATGGCGAATACGGCAATCGATACCCGACCCATCCGCTGCCGGGCCAGCTGCCAGCGGGCTTTGAAGGCGGTATCGCTACCCCGGTTCCAGAACCACAGGGCCAGCACCAGCAGCAGACCACCAAACGCATACCAGTAGGCCCGGAAGGCGAACAGGCCGGTCAGATAATGCCCGAAGCCGTTCATGTCCGAAATGGTAACCCCGCCCCCCGAAAACGGAATAGCCAGCCGGTAGCCGAACTCGGCAAACTGCGGCACGGCCCAGATCACGATGTATACGGCCAGCGTAACGATATGACCCGTGAACTTCTGGTTGACGAGCGTATGGACAAAAAAGGCCAGCATCACCAGCTGGAAATACTGGGTAAAGCCAATGGCGAGCAAATCGCGGAAATACAGGCCAAACTCGTAGTTGAAGTACCCTTTGACGGTCTGGTTCAGCACCCCCGATACCAGCACCAGGCTGCACAGGAGCAAACAGACATACAGCATCGACAGCAGCTTGGCGCCGTAGTTCATCCAGTCAGGTACGGGCAGGGCATCGGCAATGGTATCGTAATGCACCGACTTGTCGCGGTGAACGACCTCGCCGGTATAGAAGATGAGGACGATCAGGACGAAGAAAAAGAAGGTGCCGTTGCGGGCTTCGAGCATGGCGTAGGTCGTGGGCAGCGACGGCGTTCCGTATATCTGCGAGCCGAACCAGCCGTCGAGGAACAGGAAGAGCACCGCGCCGAGCAGAATGGCGATGAAATACGGATCACGAACAATGCTGCGGAACTCCAGCCCGGCCTGCCTGACCATCTGCCGAACGTAAGCACTGGTCTGGAAAACAGGCGTCGGTTTGGGCAGACTGGCCAGCGACGGGGCCAGCACCGGTTCATCGGCTCCTTTCTGTTTTCGGCCGAGTTTAACCGCCAGGAATCGGGTGAAGCTGAACCTGAACAGGGTCAGGCCGAAGATCAGCAGCGCTACGGCGCCCCAGATCAGCCGGTTGGTGAGCAGATCGCCTTCCAGGGGTGCCAGGAGCGTATTCTGCTCAACCGGCGTCCAGTATTTGGTGGCGTTGTCGTAGGCGTAGGACCCGAACGGATCGAGGAGGTTGACCAGGCGTTTGTTATCGAGATCACTGGCCAGGGTGCTGCCCAGCAGGTACCCGATGAACAGCAGAATGCTGGCTGCGTAGGTCGTAAAGACCTGCCGCGAAAAGGCAACCAGCCCGAAGAAGATGCTGCCGACCAGAAACATGTTCGGCACGACAAACAGCAGGAAGGGGTAGGCATAGTCGCGGAACCGGATCGGCCCGAAGCGTTCGGTGTTGTCGGCCAGGTTGAACACCGGCCCCAGCAGCGACCCCACCGCAATGCCCAGCAACCCGACGATCATGATCCCCAGCAGTACGACGAACGAACCAAAAAACCGCCCCAGCAGATAGCCCCGCTCGGTAACGGGGAAGCTAAAGAAGTAATTTTTGGTGCTGTGTTCGATGTCGCGGTAGACCGGTACGCCCATAATAGCCGAAGCGATGAGCATACCGAAGATCGTCAGCACCACAACGAACTGGCTGACGGCATAGGGCGAGTTTACGTTGGTTTTCTCGGAGGCCGGACCACTGCCATAAATGACAAACAGGAACGTGAACAGGAATAAAATCAGGGCGTAGAGGTACGTGGCCGGTCGTTTGAGCCGGTACGCCACTTCAAAACGAAATATTTCAAGAAACATAAGTCGTAAGGGGGTTAGAACATAAACCTAAGTCGATCAGGCGGGCAGTCATCGTTCCCAGCGTTGTGCATGATTCACCGTGGTCCGTGTCCTCACGGACCACGGTGACCAGGTCAGGTGGTGCGTGCGGATCGGGACGCCGACCGCACGCACCACCTGACCTGGTCACCGTTAGACCGTCGTGACTTCCATGCGCTCTGTGATCTTGGCGAAGTAGACGTCTTCCAGGTCGGGCGTTACGGCGTCGAAACCGGGTATCGGCCCGTCGCTGTAGGCGTGTAGCCGGGTTTTGCCGCCTTTTAGCTGGGTCGAGATGACGCGGTGCATCGCCCGGTAGGTATCGATCTCGGTTTTCTCCACAAATTTCTGCCAGACTTTACCGTGCAGATCGGCCACCAGGTCGTTGGGATTTCCCTGCGCGACGACCTCGCCGAGGCAGATAATGGCCATGTCGGAGCAGAGGTTCGTGACGTCTTCAACAATGTGGGTCGACAGAATGACCACCGTATTTTCGCCAATTTCGGCCAGCAGGTTATGAAAGCGGTTGCGCTCGGCCGGGTCGAGGCCCGCCGTGGGTTCGTCGACAATGATGAGACGCGGGTTGCCGATGAGGGCCTGCGCAATGCCGAAGCGCTGTTTCATACCCCCCGAAAAGGTACCGAGGTTCTTCTTCCGAACGGTGTGCAGGTTTACTTTCTGCAGCAGGCCCGATACCAGCTCTTTCCGCTCGCGTCCGTTGGCGATGCCTTTCAGCGTAGCGATATGATCGAGCATGGCCTCGGCCGTTACGCGGGGATAAACCCCAAACTCCTGCGGCAGATAGCCCAGCAGTCGTCGGGTGGCGTCTTTCTGGGTCAGCACATTCAGGTCGGCCCCGCCAACATCGGTCAGCGTGATGCTTCCGCTGTCGGCCTCCTGAAGGGTGGCGATGGTACGCATCAGGCTCGATTTGCCAGCCCCGTTGGGCCCCAGGAGCCCGAACATGCCCTGCGGAATGGTTAGCGTTACATCTTTGAGCGCGTGAACCCCGTTCGAATAGGTCTTGGAAAGGTTGCGGATTTCGAGTTGCATACAAAGAGTGGGTAAAAAGTTTGGGGAAAGTCAATTTATAGCAAATAGTTACAAATTGAACAGTAAAAAAAGCCAAACTTGATCGGGCGGCTGATTCTGGTTGTCTAATGGCAAAAAAAAGCCCCATCCGTCGACCGAATGGGGCTTTTTTTGTTATTGCAAACTACTCAGGACCTGATGGGTTTGGGAACCGATCGTTTATAGAGCGGCACCGTGCTACAGGGCTCACCGAAGAGCAGACTCTGCACCACCGGCCTCAATACCCGCGTCAGCTCCACGTAGGCCGACGTGGGCACCGGTACTTTCGAGCAGCCTTTCACTACAACACGCGCATCGCGGTAGGTCTCGGGGTCGATCCGGGCAATGGCGTCGAGGTATAGCTTTGTCTCCAGATCGGCCAGCGACCCGAAAACAACGGTATGCGCATAGGGCTGGAGCTGCAGGGTCAGCAGCATGTAGGCCCAGGTCGGAACAATAGCATCTTCGGTACAGGTGATCGCTACATTTTTGCCCGCGTACTGGCTCCAGTCGTGTTCTTTCAGGAAAGCGCGGAAGTCTTTTTCTTTCAGAATAAGCCCCATGTAGAGGTTATCTTTCAGGTCGTAGACCAGGCGCTCGCCCGGGTGATAAAAGTCTTCCAGATCGAGCGTTACCAGGCCACTATTGGCTACTCGGTTGACCAGTTCTGTTTCCATCCGTCTCAGTATTTTTTGCTACTTTTGTAGATATATATCATCATGTCACGCCCCTAAACAACAGGCCCATGAAATTTATCGTTTCCTCGTCCGTCCTTCTTAAAAATCTTCAGCATATAAACGGGGTAGTGGCCACGAATCCCATCGTTCCCATCCTTGAAAACTTCCTGTTTCGTATTGAAGATGGTACGCTGACCGTTACGGCTTCGGACCTGCAAACGACCATGACCACCCAGATTCCGGTCGAAGCCAGCGAGAACGGCGCCATTGCCATTCCGGCCAAGCTGCTGCTCGATACCCTGCGTAGTCTGCCCGAACAGCCCGTTACCGTCAACATAGATACCGACACCTTCGGCACTGAAATCCTGACCGACAACGGTCGCTACAAACTCTCCGGCGAAAACCCGATCGACTTCCCAAAACTACCGACCGTGGCCAAGACTCTGTCGGTCGATATGACGTCGGATATTCTGCTGAGCGCCATCAACAATACCGTCTTCGCCACCAGCACCGACGATCTGCGTCCGGCCATGACGGGGGTATACCTGCAACTGTCGACCGACAATGCTACCTTCGTGGCTACCGACGGTCACCGCCTGATCCGCTACCGCCGGACCGACCTCGGCTCGGCAGCCAGTGCGTCGCTGATCGTACCGCGGAAGGCGCTGCAGCTGCTCAAAGCCTCGCTGCCGGAAAACGTGCCGGTGGTGGCCGAATTCAGCCAGGCCAACGCGTCGTTCACCTTCGGACCCACGCAGCTGATCTGCCGCCTGATCGACGAGCGTTTCCCCGACTACGAAAACGCCATCCCGACCAACAATCCCAACGTGATGACCATTGGCCGGACCGATCTGCTCAACTCGCTGAAGCGGATTATGATCTACGCCAACCGCACTACGCACCAGATTCGGTTGTCGCTCAAAACCAACTCGCTGACCATCTCGGCCGAGGATCTCGACTACTCGAACGAAGCCAACGAGAAACTGCTTTGCGACTACGATGGCGAGCCCATGGAAATCGGCTTCAACGCCAAGCTGATGTCCGAAGTCCTCAGCAACCTGAGCGCTAAGATGATTTCGCTCGAAATGTCGGCTCCGAACCGGGCCGGTCTGCTGATTCCTGCCGATAAAGAAGAAAATGAAGATATTCTGATGCTGGTCATGCCAGTGATGCTGAATACATACGCGTAAAAAAGAGTGAAGAATGATGAATGATGAATGGGTAATCGCTCGCGCAATACCTGTTCATCGTTCATCATTCTTCATTTATCATTATGGCCAACCCTGCTGTATCTGACCGTCGCGGCCCGGCGCTCATCTTTATTTTTATCACCCTCCTGATTGATGTAACGGGGCTAGGCATCATTATTCCCGTTGTTCCGAAACTGATTGAGCAGCTTATTGACGGCGACATTAGCGAGGCCGCCCGCTACGGTGGCTGGCTGACGTTTGCCTACGCGGCTATGCAGTTCATCTTCTCGCCGGTACTGGGTGGACTCAGCGATCAGTACGGTCGCCGGCCGGTGCTGCTGTTTTCGCTGTTCGGCTTCGGCCTCGATTACGTCCTGACCGGGTTTGCGCCAACCATCGAGTGGTTGTTTCTGGGGCGGCTGCTGGCGGGCGTTACAGGGGCCAGCTTCACAACGGCCAGCGCCTACATTGCTGACATCAGCACTCCCGAAAAGCGGGCGCAAAATTTCGGACTGATAGGCGCTGCGTTTGGGGTTGGCTTCATCCTGGGCCCGGCGCTGGGTGGTACGCTGGCCCAGTTTGGGTCGCGCACGCCGTTCTTCGTCGCTGCGGGGCTTACGTTTCTCAACTTCCTGTACGGGTTCTTCATCCTGCCCGAATCCCTGGCTCCCGAAAACCGACGCCCTTTCGACTGGCGACGGGCCAACCCGGTCGGGTCGCTGCTGAATCTGGGTCGCTATCCGGTTATTCTGGGGCTGGTGGCCTCGCTGGTGCTGATCTACATTGCCGGTTTTTCGGTACAGGGCACCTGGACGTTTTATACCATCGAGAAATTTGGCTGGGACGAGCAGATGGTTGGCTGGTCGTTGGCTACCATCGGGCTGGCGTTTGCTATCGTTCAGGGCGGGTTGACGCGAATAATTATTCCTAAACTCGGTCAGGAGCGATCGGTCTACGTGGGGCTTCTGTTTTCGGCGGTGGGTTTCGCTCTCTTTGCGGCTGCCACCCAGAGCTGGATGATGTTCGCGTTTATGGCTATTTACGCCATGGGCGGCATTGCCGGGCCTTCGGTGCAGGGGATCATATCGACCCAAGTACCGGCCAACGAACAAGGCGAGGTACAGGGCGCGCTGACCAGCCTGACCAGTACTACATCGATTTTCGGCCCGCTGATTATGACCAACCTGTTTTCGTACTTCACCAGCACCGAGGCACCCGTTTACTTTCCGGGCGCGCCGTATGTGCTGAGTGCGGTACTGACCCTGATCAGCGCCGTTCTGGCCTGGCGCGGTTTCCGGAAACCCAAGCTGGTAAGCGTATAAACCAGCCGTTACCAGCCAATTTTATGAACGACACCTGGCTAAGCAGTCGGGTGTTTTTTTATGGGCCACAGCACTATGGTTCAATTTTTCTTTAATGCGGTAGCCTGATTCAAATTGTATTATAGGAAGATGCGGTTAGGCGATGATTAGGTTTTGAGTTGAGGTGATAATGAACAATACAATTCGCTATTAGAATAATGAAGGCATATAGTTTATCTATTTCTCATTGATAAAATCAATAGTAGTAAATATGATATAGGCGCCTATTTTTGTACAGAAGTAAGTCGTTACAATTGAATACAACCTGTTTTGTCTATGAAAAATCATATCGTTTCGGTAGGGTCAGAATTTCCCGAGTTCAAGAAGTTGGCGGTGGTGTCGCTCGATAAAGGCAACGAGTTTTACGAAATCTCGTCAGACGACCACAGACAGGCTGGCAAATGGCTCGTGATGTTCTGGTGGCCGAAAGATTTTACCTTCGTTTGCCCCACCGAAATCGCTGAGTTCAACAAAAAATTTGACGACTTCGAAGACCGTGACACCATGCTCGTAGGTGCCTCGACCGATTCGGAGTTCGTTCATCTGGCGTGGCGCAAAAACCACGACGACCTGCGCGGGCTGAAGTTCCCGATGCTGGCCGACACCTCGAAGTCGCTGGCCGATGAGCTGGGTATTCTGGAAGCTAACGAGAAAGTAGCTTACCGCGTTACCTACATCGTTGATCCACAAGGTATTGTTCGGTGGGTGGCCGTTAACGATCTGTCTGTAGGCCGTAACGTAAACGAAGTACTGCGCGTACTCGACGCCCTGCAAACCGACGAGCTCTGCCCCTGCAACTGGACCAAAGGCGAAGCCACCCTGGCCGCTTAATAACTAAGCGATCGATACGATAAACCGGCGTGAATGAGGAGGATTGGTTTCCTCATTCACGCTTATACGCTTTACATGATGACAACGACACTGAATGACACGGCCCAATCGTTGCTGAGCAACCTGGGCATCGATACAACGGCTGACTTCCCGGTGCTGGAGCAGCTGAGTGATAACCGGTATCTGCGCGATCTGAAAATCAACGTTAGCAATGTGCTGAACAACAGCCAGCACCTGACCAGGAAAGAAGCGCTGCTGCTGGCCCTGTCGGTAGCCGCTAACGAAAAGCAACAGCTGCTGATCGACGCCTTTACCAAAGCCGCCGAAGCTGAAGGAGCCACGGCCGCCGAGCTAAGCGAAACGCTGGCCTGCACGTCGCTGCTGAGCACGAACAACGTGTACTACCGGTTCCGGCACTTCATGGATAAAGAGTATTACACCACGGCCCAGGCGGGTATCCGGATGAGCATCATGATGACGCCAGTACTGGGTAAGGAGTTTTTCGAACTCATGAGCCTGGTCGTTTCGGCCGTGAACGGCTGCGAAATGTGCGTTCGGTCGCACGAGGAGAGCGTACTCAAACACGGTGCTTCCGAAGCCCGCGTGCTGGACGCGATTCGCCTGGGTGCTGTTATCAAAGGATTGATTACGGTATTGTAAGCAACTGTTTCCAAAGGACCCCGTCAGGGGGTTTACCCCTGACGGGGTCCTTTGGAAACATGAGTCATCCCGAATTTTAGGGAGTTGACAAAAAGGAACCTCCTTTCTTAGCTTTGAGCATCACCACAACGCCAAAGCCAGAAAGGAGGTCTTTTTATGTCAACGACATGCTCACAAAAAAAA
>NZ_SBLB01000006.1 GCF_004138325.1 Spirosoma sordidisoli
AACCAGGCCTGCCCCTACTTTGCCCTGCCCAACGTGTTCACCCCCAACGGGGATGGCAAAAACGACACCTTCCGGCCGATGCGCTGCGAGCGGTTCGTGGAGCGGGTAGAGCTGGTGGTCTACAACCGGTGGGGGGCGAAGGTCTTCGAGAGCAGCGGGCCGACGGTGAACTGGGACGGTCGGACCAGCGACGGTCAGGAGCTGCCCAGCGGTCTGTACTACTACCAGGCGACGGTGTACTATGCGGTGCTGGAGCGCAACGCGGCCCCCTCGGTGATCAAGGGCTGGGTGCAGATCATCCGGGGCGGAGGGGCCTGATCCCAACCCACCCTAAATAGAAAAGCCGGGAAGGCAGGAGGCTATAGCAGCCCTTGCCTTCCCGGCTTTTCTTGTACGCCTTTTTTCCGAAGCCTGCTTATACTTTCAGCATAAGAATTCGTTGTAAGTGAAATGGATTAACTCTATGCGCTTACTATACATTTGGCTGCTGGCGTTGCTGAGTGGCTTCGCTCTTCTGCCTACGACCAGCCAGGCTACGCACGTGCGGGCCGGTGAGATTACCACCCGACGGATATCTCAAACATCGCTGACGTACGAAATCACCTTCACGGCCTACTACGACGAAATACGGGGGCGCGATGCGGCCCGGGAGGGCGACGAGTATACCATCTGCTTCGGCGATGGCACCTCGCAACTGGTTCGTCGCCAACCGCCTGTCTTCATCAATGGCCGCACCTCATCGATCAACGTATACCGGGTCGTTCACACCTATCCGGCGGCTAACCCCTACACCATCTCCGTAACGGTACCCAACCGAAACAACGAGACCAAAAACCTGCCTGCTCCCTCTGAGGCCATCTTCTTCTATGTGTCGAGCACCATTCTGATCAGCAACAACCTGGGCCAGAACTCGACGCCGATCATGCTCAACCCGCCCCTCGATTCGGCCCGGGTAGGTCAGCGCTTCTGCCACAACCCGGCCGCCTTCGACGTCGACGGCGACAGCCTGGCCTATCGGCTGAGCGTGCCTAAAGAAGGACTCGAGATCGTATGCCCCCGTTTCAGAGATATTCCGGGATATCAGAGTCCGACCCGCTTCAGCCGCACCTCCGAGACGGGTGGCACCCCCACCTTCCAGATCGACTCCCGCACGGGCGAGCTCTGCTGGGATGCCCCCGGTGAAGAAGGCCAGTTCAACTTCGCCTTCATCGTTGAAGAGTGGCGCAACGGCGTACTCATCGGCGAGATCACCCGCGACATGCAGATCATCGTGGTCGACAACCCCAACCGCCGACCCCGCATCAACCCCCTGCCCGACCTCTGCGTGGAGGCTGGTACACTGATCAACCAGCCCATAACGGCCACCGATCCCGATGGACAGCGGGTCATCATCACCGCCTTTGGGGGTGTCTTCAACGTAGGCCAGGACGGTCAGCCTCTACCAGCCGGTGAACTGATCGCCCCCCAGTATGCCCAGCTGGCGAACGGCAACACGCCCATCAACCAGCCCGGCACCGCTACCTTCCGCTGGCAAACCAACTGCAACCAGATTCGGGAAGCCCCCTACGACGTCACCTTCAAGGTCAACGACGTGCCCCCACGCGGGACAACCTCGCTGGTGTCGTTTCAAACCCTGCGCATCCAGGTCGTAGGCCCATCGGTCAAGAACCTCACCGCCCGACCTACCGCCACCGCTACCGGACGAGCCATCCAGCTCAGCTGGGACCCCTATACCTGCGGCCGGGCCGGAACAACCATTGCCATTTACCGAAAAGAAGGCTGTACCGATATTCCGCTGGATCCGTGCCAGACCGGGCTGGCAGCCAGTACCGGTTACCAGGAAATTGCGCGGGTGCCGCTAACGGCTACGTCGTACGTCGACACCAGTGCTCTGCGCCGGGGTGTCAGCTATTCGTACCGGCTGGTGGCTCAGTATCCGGACGGCAGCAGCACGATCACGGACGGGGTCATCGACCAGGCCAGCCTCAATGGGGGTCAGAGTATAGCCTCCAACCAGGCCTGCCTCGAGCTGCCCCTGCTGGCCCCCGTCATGACCCAGGTCACCGTCGACTCCACCCGCGACACCAACGGACAGATCACCGTCCGATGGAGCCGACCCATCGGACTCAACCCCGGCGACCTGCCAGGACCCTACCAGTACCGGCTCCAGCGGGCCACCGGACTCGACGCCCAGGACTTCGCCACCATCGCCACCATCAACACCAGCCTGCTGCCAAACCCCGACACCGTCTTCGTCGACCGGGGTACCCCCAGCGCCCCCCTCAACACCCAGGCCAACCCCTATAGATACCGCGTCGAGTTCTTCTACACCAGCACCGCCGGACAGCTCACCCGGCTCGACGTCACTGAAGCGGCCTCCAGCGTGCGGCTCACCACCCGACCCGCCAACCGGCAGGTCAGCCTCAGCTGGCAGGCCAACACCCCCTGGGCCAACACCAACCAGACCCACCTGATCTTCCGCAGCCGATCCGGACCCAACGGACCCTTCAACCAGATCGCCGAAGTCAGCGTCCAGGGACCCGACTCCTTCACCTACGTCGATGACGGCACCGACCGGCTCGCGGCCGATGGCAACACCAGCCGCACCCTCTCGGCCGACTCCAGCTACTGCTACCGGGTGATGACCCGGGGCCGCTACGCCGACGCCCGCCTGGCGGGACTGGGCCTGCTGATCAACTACAGCCAGGTCAGCTGCGCCACCCCCGCCGACACCACCCGGCCCTGCCCCCCCAGCCTGCGGCTCGACAGCCTGGACTGCGCTAGTTTGAGCCCCGAGAGTGGCTGCAACCAGACCAGCTTCACCAACCAGCTGGCCTGGACACCCACCCAGGGACCCACCTGCGACCCCAACATCGCCACCTACCGCATCTACTACGCCCGCTACCAGCCCGACACGCTGGGCCTGCTGACCAGCGTGGCGGCCCCCACCACCAGCTTCAGCCACAGCAGCCTGACGACGGTGGCGGGCTGCTACTACGTGACGGCCGTCAGCCAGCGGGGCCTCGAGAGCCGCCCCTCCAACCTGGTCTGCAACCAGGCCTGCCCCTACTTTGCCCTGCCCAACGTGTTCACCCCCAACGGGGATGGCAAAAACGACACCTTCCGGCCGATGCGCTGCGAGCGGTTCGTGGAGCGGGTAGAGCTGGTGGTCTACAACCGGTGGGGGGCGAAGGTCTTCGAGAGCAGCGGGCCGACGGTGAACTGGGACGGTCGGACCAGCGACGGTCAGGAGCTGCCCAGCGGTCTGTACTACTACCAGGCGACGGTGTACTATGCGGTGCTGGAGCGCAACGCGGCCCCCTCGGTGATCAAGGGCTGGGTGCAGATCATCCGGGGCGGAGGGGCCTGACCCCAACCCACCCTAAATAGAAAAGCGAAGGGGGCTGATGCGTTTGTTATAACGCATCAGCCCCCTTCGCTGTATTCGACGGATTACTTCATGTTATGGTATACGGTCTGAACGTCGTCATCTTCTTCGATGCGCTCGATCAGCTTCTCCACGTCGGCGGCTTCGTCGTCGGAGAGTTCCTTGTAGTCGTTGGCGATGCGTTCAAACTCCGCGCCTTTGATCTCGAACCCTTTTTCTTCCAGGTATTTCTGGATAGCGCCGAAGGCCGTGAATTCGCCGTAGATGACGATCTGGTTGGTATCTTCGTCGAGTTCGAGCTCGTCGCCACCGTAATCGATAATGTCGAGTTCGAGTTCTTCCATATCGACCCCGTCGGCCGGGATGCGGAATACCGATTTACGATCGAACATAAAATCGAGCATTCCCTGCGTGCCGAGGCTACCACCCAGCTTATTGAGGTAGCTGCGGATATTGGCTACCGTCCGGTTGTGGTTGTCGGTGGCGGTTTCAATGACCAGCGCTACGCCGTGGGGGGCATAGGCTTCGTATACGATTTCTTTATAATCTTCCTGATCCTTCGATGTCGCCTTCTTGATGGCCCGCTCCACATTCTCCTTGGGCATGTTGGCGGCCTTGGCGTTCTGGATGATAGCCCGCAGGCGCCCGTTGGTGTCCGGGTCGGGGCCCCCGCTTTTTACGGCGATCACAATGTCTTTACCAATTCGGGTGAAGGTCTTGGCCATCTGCCCCCACCGCTTCATTTTCCGGGCTTTCCGGTATTCAAACGCGCGTCCCATTTTGTTGAAAAAATGATGAGTGATTAGTGATGAGTTACTGCTGGTATGCCGGACTTATACAACCTGATCGTCGCTTACGGCTACCAGCTCGTCGCTGAATATATCGACCTGCCCCCGAACCAGATCCTCGAAGGTTTCGCGCTGACGAACCAGATGCGGCTTGCCGTCGTACACCAGGACTTCGGCGGGCCGTTCGCGCAGGTTATAATTCGAGGCCATGCTGAATCCGTAAGCCCCTGCATTCTCGAGCGACAGTACATCGCCGGGCCGCACTTCGGGCAGCTGCCGATCCAGCGCGAAGGTGTCGGTTTCACAGATGTAGCCCACCACGTCGTACAGCTGTTCGGCACCGGCTGGGTTCGAGACGTTCAGGATGTGATGGTAGGCTTCGTACATCATGGGCCGAATCAGGTGGTTCAGGCCAGAGTTTACCTGTACAAAGGTGCGGGTGGGGTTTTCTTTCACGACGTTGACCCCAACCAGCAGGTGGCCGCTTTCGCTCACCAGCAGTTTGCCGGGCTCGAAACACAGCTCCACCTCGCGGCCATACCGGTCGCAGAATGATCGGAAAGCGGCCGATACCCTGGCGCCCAGATCGTTCAGGTTGGTGTAGTAATCGCCTTCGCGGTAGGCCACTTTGAAGCCGCTGCCGAAGTCGATAAACCGCAGATTCGGATAGTCGCCCGCCATATCGAACAGCACATCGGCAATTTTCAGGAACGTATTGCTGTCCTTGAAGTCCGAACCGGTATGGATGTGCAGCCCCACTACCGGAATCTGATACTGCTCTACCAAGGCCAAAATCTGGTCGCGGTACTGGTTGGGGATCCCGAATTTCGAGTTTTCGTGGCCGGTCTGGATCTTGAACGTTCCGCCTTCGGCAATGCTGGGATTGATCCGCAGCGCCACCGGATACCGGCTGCCGTAGGTCTGCCCGATCTGTTCGAGTAGCGGCAGACTGTCGGCGTTCAATTGCAGGCCCATTTCCAGTGCCTCCTGAATTTCGGGCCAGGCGTTACCGCTGGGGGTGTACATGATCTGACCGGGCTCAAAGCCTGCCAGCAAGGCCAGCCGCGCTTCGTTAACCGACACCACCTCTATGTCGATACCCTGCATCTTCATCAGCTTGAGGATGCTCAGATTGGTCAGGGCTTTGGCCGCGTACTTAATCTTCAGGTTGACCCCCTGAAACGCCGACCGGAGCGAGCCGATTTTTTCGATAATTTTGTTGGCGTCGTAGACGTATAGCGGCAGGCCGAACTCGTCGGCGATGTCCAGTACATCAACACCCTGAATTTGATAGCGGTAGTCTGACAGTTGCATAATCGGAAAACGAACCGCAAAATTACTTGATCTTTCCCCCATGTACAAAATTCACTGTAGGCTCCTGCTCGTCATTCTGCTCCAGAGTGCCCTGCTGGCAACCGCCCAGGTCCCCGTTACCTCCCGAACGAGCAAGACCGGCACCCCCCGGCGGGCCGCCCCGGCTACCCTCCTGCAGTCGGGGCCCATGGTTGGCTACTCCGACAGCCGGGAAGTAGCCCTCTGGGTACAAACCAATAAACCGGCCCGGGTGCAGATCCGCTACCATGAAGCGGGCAAGCCCAGTCCGGCTTACCTGACCAGCGAGGTACAAACCCACGAGAAAACGGCTTTTACAGCCCACCTGCTCGCCAACCAGGTGGAACCCGGAAAAAAGTACGCGTACGAACTACTGATCGGGGGCCAGAAGGTGAGCCTGCCCTACCCGACAACGTTCCAAACCCAAAACCTATGGCAGTGGCGGACGGACCCACCGGCCTTCCGGTTCGGCGTCGGAAGCTGCACCTACGTCAACGAGACAGCCGTTGACCGGCCCGGTACGCCCTACGGCAATGGCTACGAAATCTTTACGGCCCTCAACGCCCAGAAACCCGACTTCATGCTCTGGACCGGCGACAATACCTACACCCGCGAGGTAGACTGGAACAGCCGGACGGGTGTACTGCGTCGCTATACGCACACGCGCTCGCTCCCCGAAATGCAGCCGCTGCTGGCCAGCACCCATAACTACGCCATCTGGGACGACCACGACTACGGACCCGACGACTCGGACCGGGCCTACTGGCTCAAACCCGTTACCCTCGAAGCGTTTAAGCTGTTCTGGAGCAATCCAAATTATATCTTCGACGAAGGCTGTACCGGCACCTTCACCTGGAACGACTGCCAGTTTTTCCTGCTCGACGATCGCACCTTCCGGGCGCCCGACGCCATGCCCGACGGACCCGAAAAGACGTATTTTGGCGAGAAACAAATGCGCTGGCTCATCGATGCCCTGCGCTTCAGCAAGGCAACGTTCAAGTTCATCATCACGGGCGGGCAGATCGTAAACCCCTCGGCTATTTTCGAAAACTATGCCGTTTACGGCACCGAACGCGAGCGACTCTTCAACGCCCTTACCGAAGCCCGCATTCCGGGTGTGCTGTTCATTACCGGCGACCGGCATCATACCATTCTTCAGAAACTCGACCGGCCCGGCACCTATCCGCTCTACGACCTGACCGTTTCGCCCCTGACATCGGGCCCGGCCAAACCCCGCCCCGAAGAACTCAAACAGTCGACCGTTATTGACGGAACCCTCGTCACCGACCGTAACTTCGGCCTGCTGAGCGTTAGCGGCCCGCTCAACGACCGCGTACTCAACATCAAAGTCTATGATCAGAAAGGCATCCAGCGCTGGACCAGAGACCTGCGTGCCGCTGAGTTAAAATAAACCAGTAACCCAACCCCTCGAATGACCCTACAAACCTTCCCGACCCACGACCTGCTCTCTCAGCATACGGCCGAACACATGGTGGCGCTGATCAATCAAAAACCCGACGCGCTGATCTGCGTAGCCTCCGGCGATACACCCATCGAAACCTACCACCGGTTTGTAGAACTGGTCAGAGCCGGCAAAACCGACGTTAGCCGCTGTATGTTCATTGGCCTCGACGAATGGGTTGGCTTTGCTCCCGACGATGTAGGCAGCTGCTCCTACTACATCTTCCGGGACCTGTTCGAACCCCTCGCCCTGCGGCCCGACCAGATTCGGGTATTCGATGCCCAGTCAGACGATCTGGCAGCGGAGTGCCGCCTGACAGACGAGCTGATCGATCGGCGGGGCGGGCTGGATCTCCTGCTGGTGGGCATGGGCATGAATGGCCATATCGCTCTGAACGAACCCGGCACGCCCTTCACGAACGGTTGCCACGTGAGCCAGCTTGCCGAGAGTACCATTACGGTGGGCCAGAAATACTTCGAGAAAGAAACCGTACTGACGCAGGGCATTACCCTGGGACTTCGGCACCTGACCGGAGCGCAGGAGGTCATCCTGCTGGTTAGTGGCGAAAAGAAAGCCCCCGTACTGCGCGATGCTCTCACCGGCCCCGTTACCGAGCAGCTGCCCGCCAGCCTAATTCAGACCCACACGAACGCCCACGTATGGGTCGACGAAGCCGCCGGGCAGCTGGTGCAGGGCCTGTAGGTACCCCGTTGACCGCCACCCAAACCCGGACTGGTTCCAGGAGCCGTTCCGGGTTCACCGTAAACTACATACCGTGTCTCACACACCTTCTTACCGTACCGAAATACTGGCTGGGGTCTCTACCTTTCTGGCTACGATGTACATCATTATCGTGAACCCGTCTATCCTGAGCCAGGCGGGGTTACCGTTCAGCGGGGTGCTGACGGCAACGGTACTGCTGTCGTTCTTCTGTAGTCTGATGATGGGGCTCTACGCCCGCAACCCGATTGTGGTAGCGCCGGGTATGGGGCTGAACGCGTTCTTCACATTTACAGCGGTGAAAGGCATGGGCATCCGGCCCGAGGTAGCGCTGGGTGCGGTATTCTGGGCGGGTATCCTGTTCCTGCTGCTTTCGCTGCTCAACGTCCGGTCGGCCATTGTCCGCATTATTCCGTTACCGATCCGCTATGCCGTATCGGCCGGCATCGGGCTGTTCATTACGCTGATCGGCTTCGAAAACGCCCGCTTCATCATTGCCAATCCGGCCACCCTGGTGGGCATCGCCCGCCTGTCGGACCCCGTCGTGCTCACGTTTGTATTCGGCTTGCTGCTGACCGCCGTTCTGGTGGTGCGCGACGTGCCGGGAGCCATCATCATCGGCATTGTGCTGACGACCCTGGCGGCCTGGCCCATCGGCCGGTACTGGGGCGATGCATCGGCCATCAACTTCGGCCAGCGAACACTCGTTAATTTTCAGGGCCTGATAGCCGCTCCCGATTTCTCGCTGCTCGGTAAGCTCGATCTGGCCGGGTCGTTTAGCTGGGCGCTGTGGCCCGTTATCTTTGCCTTTGCGTTCACCGATCTGTTCGATAGCCTCAGCACCTTTGTGGGTGTGGCCGAAGCGGGCGGCATACAGGACGAAAACGGACAACCCCGAAACCTGAACCGGTCGCTGCTCACCGATGCGGTCTCTACCACCCTGGCGGGCCTGCTCGGCACCAGCCCCGGTACAGCCTACATCGAGTCGGCAGTGGGTATTGCGCAGGGCGGCCGCACGGGGCTGACGGCCATTGTGGCGGGCTGCTGTTTTCTGCCCTTCCTGTTCCTGTCGCCCCTGCTGTCGGTCATTCCGGCCATTGCTACGGCCCCCGCGCTGGTGCTGGTGGGCGCGTTCATGATGAAGCCCATCACCCGGATCAACTGGGGTCAGCTCGACGATGCGCTACCGGCTTTTCTGGCTCTCGTGCTGATTCCGTTCAGTTACTCCATTACGCAGGGGCTGATCTGGGGGTTTTTATCCTGGACCGTCATCAAAGTAGCCGTGGGCAAACGACGCGACGTACCACTGGGGCTGTGGATCGTGGACGTCTTCTGCGTGCTGGCGCTGTTTTCGGGCCATTAGCCTCTTACTGCCCGGCCTTCAGTTGCGCATTGGTGCTGAAAACCAGCCGCTGCCCCAGGTCGACACGCACCTGTCGGGCCACCGCCACCAGACTGGCCGGAATGGTTATGACATGCCGGATATAAACCACATCGGTGCTGACGGGAACCCGGTTACACGACCATACGGCTGGATCGTTCCATAACCCGGCTTTAACGGTGGCCATATTGAGACAATTGGTAGTGAACGGTACCGAGGCCGAAAAAGCAGAGGCTTCCGTTGCCGAGCAAAGCGTCCGGATCTGCCACTCGTACGTCAGGTTGGCGGTTAGCCCGGTAATGTCCGTAAACCCCTGCCCGTTGGTACTTCCCAGCCCGGCCAGAACGATCCAGTCGGCGGCATTGACGATCCGGTAGCGGACTTCGTAGCGGGTTTCGGCATTGGCCAGAAAATAAGACCAGTTGAGCCGGGCCGAGGTGCTGGTCTGCAGACTTGCCATCAGGTTGACAGGTACTGCACACGAAGGCGTTGTAAAGCCGTTTGTTCCCGAGAACTCCGACACCACGTTACTTTCGCAAAGGGTTCTGACCTGCCATTCGTAGGCGGTGTTGCCGGTAAGCCCCGTTATGGTAGCCTCGGTACCCGTTACAGCGCTCCCCAGCAGCCAGTTCTCGCTGCCGGTGGGTCGGTATCGAATCTGGTACTGGGTGCCAAACCCGGGATAGCTCCAGTTCAGGGTTGCCGAGGTGACCTTTGCCTGCACATACAGACTGTTGGGACTCGCGCACTGGGTGGTAAAAGCGGTGCCGGCCACAAAGTCGGCCCCTTCGCTGGCCGAGCATATTGTTCTGATTTGCCACTCATACGTCGTATTGGTCAACAGCCCCGTCAGGTCGGTGGTACCAACGCGGTTCGTACTGCTCAGATTACCCACCAGGGTCCAGTCGGTGGTGCCGAGTGCCCGGTAGCGGAGTTCGTAGCGGCTGTCCGCATCGGCATAGTAAAAAGTCCAGCTCAACCGGGCCGAGCTTACGTTTGTCAGGGCCTGCAGCCCGAACGGCGCCGAACAGGAAGCGGTCTGAAACGTATACGCATCCGAAAAAGCTGAATACAGCCCGTCGCTGCATCGGGTTCTGACCTGCCACTCGTACTTGCTGTTGCTGGTCAGGCCGGTGATGGTCGCGTTGGGCGCCGTCAGCGTATTGATCATGATCCAGTCCGCTGTTCCGAACAGCCGATACCGTATCTCGAACCCGGCCCCCGTTTCGGGCGATAGCCAGCCGATGGCAGCCGACGTGACAAACGCATTGACGCTCACGTTGACGGGTGCCGCACATTGGGTGGTAAAAAGCGGGCCGTGCGTAAACGTGGAGCTGGTCGTACCGGAGCATACCGCCCTGACCTGCCATTCGTACTGGGTACTGTTGGTCAGTCCCGTTAGCGAATAGCTGGTCGTAGTCAGACCGTCGATATTGGTCCAGTTGGCGGTTCCGGCTGGCCGGTAGCGCAGATCGAACCGGGTTTCGGCATCCGTGTAGTGACTCCATCGAAACTGAGCCGCCGTGGCCCACACACCGGTGACCTGCATATAGTCCGGATTGATGGCGTAACAACCCGTCGTGAACGTAATGACGGGCAGGTAGTCTGAATAGGCGCCGGGCGAACAGAGCGTCCGCAGCCGGGCTTCGTAGGTAGTGTTGACGGCCAATCCGGTTACGGTCTGGGTCGTATAGCTACCGGACAGATACCCCACAACGGTAGTCCAGCTGAGGCTCTGCAGGGGGCGGTACTGCAATTCATACGTACTGTTCGGTTCGGGCGTACCGGCGTATGACCAGTAGAACGAAGCGGCTGTAGCAGCGGGCTGGCTGCTCATTCCTACCACATTCAGGCAAACGGTCGTAAACGTACCCGAAGGGGTATAGTCGGAGAAGCTGCCCCCCAGGCAGGCTGTTCTCACCTGCCATTCGTACTGGGTGTTGTTGCTGAGGCCGGTCAGTGAATAGCTCGTTGTCGGTACGCTGCTGGTGCTCGTCCAGGTTGGGGTATTGACCGGTCGGTACCGGATTTGGTACTGCCGACCCGGATCATAATAGGCCGTGGACCACGACAGGAAAGCCGACTGCGACCTGACGTTCTGCGAATTTGGGAACAGGGGTGGCTCACACGAGCGCGGAGTAAACTCTGCCGAACCCGAGAAGCCCGACGCTTCGGTAGGCGAACATAACGTCCGGATCTGCCATTCGTAGCTCGTGTTGGTCAGCAGACCCGTCAGATCGAGTGTACCGACGCCATTGGTACTACCCAGATCAGAAATGGTTGTCCAGTCAGTAGTTCCCTGCACCCGGTAGCGAATTTCGTAGCGGGTGCCTGCATCGGCCGAGGAAAAATTCCAGCGCAGCTGAGCCGCGTTGGCGTTGGTGGTCGTCTGTAAGCCATAGGGTGCCGAACAGGACGCGGTTTGAAAATAAGCCGGCGGGGAGAAATCAGCCGCAGCGCCATCACGACACAGGACCCGAACCTGCCACTCATACGACGATCCGCTGGCTAATCCGGTCAGGGTTGTACGGGTGCTGCTCAGGTTACCGACCGTTGTCCAAGTGGTTGTTCCGGCTGGCCGGTAGCGCAGGTCGTAGCCAGTGCCGCTGGCCTCAGTCCAGGTCAGCGAGGCCGATGTCACCAGCGCAGTGGCACTCAGGCCACTGACCAGACCGCACTGGGTGGTAAAAGCGGGTCCGGGTGTAAACAGCGAATTAGGTGTATTGGGGCACGTAGCTCTCACCTGCCACTCATAAGGGGTGTTGCCGCTGAGTGCGGTCAGGGCATAGCTTGTCGTTGTCAGGCCACTGACCGTGATCCAGTCCGGAGCCCCTACCGGCCGGTAGCGCAGGTCGAATGCGGAGCAGGCGGCTACCTCACGCCAGGCCAGCTGTACACCGGCAGACGTGATATTCGTGGCAGTCAGCGTAAGCAGGGCAACGTCGATACTGGTTGTCGGACTCAGGCTGCCCGTGGTCGTGTTGGACGGGCGAATCCGGTAATAATACGTCGTTTGGGGGGCTATGGTGGCGTCAGTAAACGTGGTACCATCCGGAGCCACCCCGCCGATTGGCACGAAGCTCGTAGTGGGCGAAACCGATCGTTCAATAAAGTACCCCATTTCGTTGGTCGCGTTATCCTGCCAGACCAGCTGCACCGACGAACTCGTCAGACTGGCAATCAGACCGCTGGGGGGCGTTACGTTGGCAGGAGGAGCGTTGAGGGTATAACTCGTATGCGTCTGCCGAAGCGCCAGCGCGGCCTGCATCTGGTTGTTCTGGTCAGGAGTAAACTCATGCGCACACTGAGACCGGTAATTTTGCCAATACGACATAATGTTCGACATCGATGGCGCATATAGCTCCCCGTTGGCATCGCGGGCGGTACTGGTGGGGCTGTAGACCAGGCAGCCATTTACGTTGATATACCCGATCTCGTCCCACCGGCCGTATGGGTCGGCCGGTGTATCGCACAGAAAATCGCCTTCCTGCAAACAGTTGGCCCCGCTCCCCCGCGTCACCAGCTCCTTGCTCAACTGAGTACCGTTCCCAAAACCAAATGTATGATAGAGCGAAAAATTATGCCCCAGCTCATGAGGTACGGTATTATTGGCCAGCCACTCCAGGTTAGCCACCGGATCGTTCAGGGCGTTGGTCAGAATATACGAATGGGTCGACAGTGGATTGTCGTACGGAAAACTCGCCAGGCCGCCATACCCGGCCAGACTACCCGAAAAGTGATTGGCATAGTACTGATTGAGGGCATTGTTATCGGTCTGTCTGGGCGATAAACTACCATCAAAATTGGCAAAAGACCCATCGTCGTCGATGTAGTCGGGGGTACTGCCGGAGAAATAAAACTGGATACCCGTATCATTTTTCAGAAAATAACTGTTGGTCAGGGCCATGACCTGGTTCATACTCGCCAGATCGAATCCGCCTGTACCGTTGCTGCGCCGAAAAATATGGGGCCGAATGGGTACGTAGGTTATAGCCGTCAATGAGCCCGTCTGCGCCCGCTTGCGTTCCAGCGCCTGAGTAGCTAGCTGAACCTGTAAACGAGCCTGGGCCGGCGTCAGTGCCGTTGTACCGCAGGCGGGTACAGCCGTCAGACTGCTGACCTGCGCCGAAGCGGCCTGATTGTGGATGCAGAGGTATACCACAGCAATAATGAATATAGTATAAATTTTTATCATATTTTGAAGAAATAATTTCATCTATATCATACTATTATCAAAGGTTGCTCTTTGCCGCAGGGATATTGCCATACTTGACCAATATTTTTTTAATCGGTAGACAATCAGGGCTTTGCTATGCTTTTACGCTAACGCGGCCGCTTATACGCACGAGCTGTATTTAGTCTTTCCTGAACCTCCGGCGGTAAAATTGTACTTTTGTTAATCAGCTTCCTGAAAATCCGGCCACCCCCATTTCAGGCTTTTGTATACAACCGACTCGATTAACGCCGAACTGATGAAGAACCTGTTTCCTGTACTCCTGCTCATCTCACACCTTGCCTTTTCTCAACAGTATAAAACCAGACCCGTTACGGGCTTGCTGGGTGCTTTTGGCGCCGAAGTGGCCCTGGTTAAACAATCGCTGAAAAACCCGAAAACGGTCGTCGTCGATGGCGTATCGTTCACCACCGGCCGCATTGGCAAACAGCAGGTGGTGGTAGCCGAAACCGGCATCGGCAAAGTCAACGCGGCCATGACCACGGCCCTGATGCTGAACCACTTCCGACCGGAGCGGATTCTGTTCACCGGTATTGCCGGCGGTACCAACCCCGACCTGCAACCCGGCGACATTGTCATTGCCCGGCAAACGGCCCACCACGACTACCAGTCGATCACGATGGACCGGAAACCGACCAGGCAGACCTATTCGCTGTCGGGCAAGGTGAACCCGGCCTTTTTCCTGGCCGATTCGGTCATGCTCAGCCGCGCCCAAACCACGGCCCGGTCGGTAGCGTTCGAGCCGATTCCGCTGACGACGCGCCCGCCAACGGTTATCACCGGGATTGTTGTCACCGGCGATCAGTTCATTTCATCGGCCGAGAAGGTAACGCAGCTCCGTCAGGCCTTCAATGCCGACGCTACGGAGATGGAAGGAGCCGCCGTGGCGCAGGTATGCTACCAGATGCAGGTGCCCCACCTGGTGATCCGCAGCCTGAGCGACCGCGCCGACGACAACGCCCGCAACGACATGCTGTCGTTTTACCAGACGGCCGCCCGCAACTCGGCCAAGCTGGTGCTGGCCATCGTAGAAGGCCTGTAAACGGCCCGGGCGCGGTCCGGAACTCCGAATCGTTCCAAAACAGTCGCTGTCGATTGGGGGTTAGTTGTCTAGATTACCTCCCGACAACTCAATCGTATGCCATTGACCACTACGCCCGATTCATTCGTAAACCCGTTCCAATCATTCTGGTGGGCAGGTTTCGAATGTACGGACCAACTCAACTGTTTCGGCAATCGGGTCGACTTTTTACCGCTGACGGGACACCTTCAGCTCCTGCGCGACGACTACCAGCGGCTCAGTCCGTTCAACATCCGGACCGTACGCGAAGGAATCCGCTGGAGCCAGGTAGAGCGAACAGCCTACCAGTACGACTGGAGCGTCGTGGAGGCCATGATGACCGAAGGCCACCGCCAGGGTATTCAGCAGGTCTGGGACCTTTGCCACTTCGGGTATCCCGATGACCTGACGCCCCTGCATCCGATGTTTGCCCGGCGCTTTGCGCACCTGTGCCGCGCGTTCGTTCGTTTTTACCGCGACCGCTACCCCGACGATACCCTGATTGTTACTCCCATCAATGAAGTCAGCTTCATGTCGTGGCTCGGGGGCGATGCCTGCGGTACCTCACCCTATTGTACCAAGCAGGGCTGGGAAGTGAAAGTGGGGCTGATGCGGGCTTATATCGAGGGGGTTGCGGCCATGCGCGAGATCGATCCCGGCATCCGTATCCTGACCACGGAGCCACTGGTGCAGATTGTCCCCCCGCTTCAGGCCACCGAGCAGCAGATCATCGATGCCGCCATTGCCGACGACAACCAGTTTCAGTCGGTCGATATGCTGGCGGGGCTGCTCACCCCCGAGCTGGGCGGCTCACCCGACTACCTCGACATACTTGGTTTCAACTATTACTACAATAACCAGTGGGTACTGGGCTTTCTGAATTTTCTGCCCTGGGCCGATGCCGTACCCGACCCGCGCTGGGTAGAGCCCCGGCGGCTGCTGATGAAAGCATACCGCCGTTACCAGCGGCCCATTGTCCTGACCGAAACCAGCCATCCCGGTATTGACCGGCCCCAGTGGATCGAGATGATCGGTCGGGAGTGTGCGGCCGTGATTGAAGCGGGGGTACCGCTCTGGGGCGCCTGCCTCTACCCCATCATCGACCGGCCCGACTGGGACCACCTCGACCACTGGCACCATTCGGGCCTGTGGGATGCCGACCTGACAACCGTGCCCCCCGGCCGGGTGCTGGCCGAACCCTATGCCGAAGCGCTTCTGCGCGCCCAGGCCACCGTAACAGCCGCTCAGCCCACGCTGATAAATACTGTCTGATTTACCGTTACATGCCGAAACCCCCGGCGTCTCAGCGCATCATTTACTAAATCAGACTATGCATCAACGGATAACAGGTTTGTTTCTGGGTACCATGCTGGTGCTTTGCGCAGCCTTCACAACGGTTTTTGCCCAGGTTCAGGGCGGTAATGGAGGAGGTTTCGGCGGTAGTAACGGAGGAGGCTTTGGCGGTGGCAACCGCCCCTCAAACGGCCGGGTCGTGTTATATACGGGTATAAAGTACACAGGGCAGTCGAGGTCATTCGGTGTCGGCAATTTCACGGCCCGGCAGCTCGGCTTCGGCGTCATCGGCAAAATTTCTTCGGTTCAGATTCCCCGGGGCTGGTATGTCGATATAGCCGACAATCGCGGACGGCGGTACCGGCTTACGGCCAGCCAGACCGCCCTGAGCAGCATTGGCTGGGACAATCGGATCGTGTCGGGCGTTATCGGGGTGCTCAACGGCTCGGGTAACGGCGATGGTTTCCAGGGGGGTAACAATGGCGGTGGCGGTAATCAGCCTATCGTGGTCACCCTGCATTACGATCTGAACATGACCGGGCGGGCGGTTAACTTCGCCACCGGCTCGTTTCCCAGCGTAGGCGTAAACGTTGACAGGAATATTACCTCCATCACGGTAGCGCCGGGCTACGCCGTTCGGGTGTACAGTCAGACGGCGCTGCGGGGTCGATCGCAGATATTTGGCCAGTCGGTCAACGATCTGCGCCGGTACGGCTGGGACAACCAGGTGGCATCTATCGTCGTGTATGCCGTGGGGCAGGGCCGCCCGCCCGGTTTCGGTTCTAACTAAGCATCTGTCTACCTGTCTCTTTTTATTACACATCTGCTACTCATATCACCCCGGCCCGGCCGGTTGGCCGCTACCGTCATTAAGATACGGCCGACCGGCCCCGGGGCAACACAGGCCTAACAAAACAGCAAAACCGATTCGTACACAGGTTCTAACCCAATCGCTACCAATCATCATTGACCGCCGGTTCGTACCGGCTCCATCCGCTCCTACTTATGCGCTATCTGCTCTCTTTACTCGCTACGGCTCTGTTTTGTACAAGTACCCTGGCCCAGGCCCTGAAGCCCGGTTTCGACAAGGCCGAATACATTGAAATGCTGAAGGTGTCGGCCCAGTTTGGCGACTCGACCTACGTGCAGGCGTTTCCGGCCCCGCAACAGTTCAAACTCGTTTACCGGTCGCCGGTTGTCGGGCTCGACAACCGCTGGGATCTATGGACCAACAACCGGTCGGTAGCGGTCATCAGCCTGCGGGGTACAACGGCCAACAGTGTGAGCTGGCTCAGCAATTTCTACGCGGCCATGGTTCCGGCCAGGGGAGAGCTTCAGCTATCGGCCGGCGAGACATTTCCGTATCAGCTGGCCACAGACCCCAAGGCAGCGGTTCATGCGGGCTGGCTGGTGAGTATGGCTTTTCTGTCGAAAGATATTATGCCCCGGCTCGACTCGGCCTATAAAAAAGGCACCAAAGACATGATTATTCTGGGCCACAGCCAGGGGGGCGCCATTGCTTTTCTGCTAACGGCTTACCTGTACAACCTGCAGAAACAGGGTCGCCTGCCGGCCGATATCCGCTTCAAGACCTACTGCAGCGCCGGCCCCAAACCGGGTAATCTGTTCTTTGCTTACGAATACGAAGCCGCTACCCAGGCCGGATGGGCCTATAACGTGGTCAACTCCGCCGACTGGGTACCCGAGGTACCCCTGTCGGTGCAGACGATCAACGACTTCAACGCCACCAATCCGTTCAAAAATGCCCCGGCCATGATCAAGAAGCAGAAGCTGCCGCAACGGATTGCGCTCAACTACGTCTACAACCAGCTTAGCAAACCGTCATTGAAAGCCCAGCGGAATTACCAGAAGTTTCTGGGTCAGTTTACGTCCAGAACCGTCAAGAAAAACCTGGCGGGCTTCGAATCACCGGCCTATTACAACAGCAGTAACTACACCCGCGCCGGCAACACCATCGTCCTGCTGGCCGACGCCGATTATTACAAACAGTATCCCGACAGCGAGGAAAAAATCTTTGCCCATCATTTTCATCCGCCCTACCTGTACCTGACCAATAAACTGCCTTAAAGATACAGCGGGGCCATTTTCTGCCAGTCGTCGGCCTGGTGGGCCCGCCCGTCCCAGACGAACAGCTCGTGCGAAACCTGCTTGTCGGCCAGCGCCTGGCTGAGTGCTACATTGCTGCCCAGGAAAGGATCGTCGGCACCGATGGTGAGCGTGATCTGCATCCGACGGAGCTGGGTCAGCAGCTGCTCATCGGTCAGGTTCGGCATAAAATGATTGGGGCTGTGAAAGTAGATATCGTCGTCGTAATAGTCGTCGAACAGCCCCCTGAACTCGCCAACCGGAGCCGAGAGGTCGTACCGCCCGCTGAACGCCACCACCTTGCCAAACCACTGCGGATGCCGGAACGCCGTATTCACCGCGTGGTAGGCGCCCAGGCTGCATCCGTGCGCAATCATAAACGGCTGCGGATTTTTGAGCCGCGAGAAAACCAGCACTTCGTTCAGGATATACTGCTCGTACTGATTATGCCGCCGGATGCGATCGTGGGGCGGCACGTACCGGTTGTAGATACTTTCGCGGTCAACGCTGTCGACGCAGAAAAGCTGTAGCCAGCCATTGTCGATCCGATCAGCCAGGGCGCTGACCAGCCCGAAGTTTTCGTATTCATAGAATCGGCCGCGTCGGGTCGGGAACACGAGTACACGAGCGCCTGCGTGGCCAAAGACCAGCAGCTCCATATCGCGATTCAGGTTCGGACTAAACCATTTGTGATACTCGCGGTGCATAACGGTAGTAACAGGGACCGGCGAAATTGCAACGTTTCTACCTGACTAGCCTACTTAGTGAGTAAACAAATCATTAAAAGTTATCAACGTGCGCCTGTAGCGCATTTTTCCAGACCTGATACCCCCTGGGGCTAAGGTGCAGACCGTCACTTTCGAAGTACTCGCGGGCGGGCCTACCGTCGGCACCCAGCAGCGGATCGGTCGTATTGACCAGTTGGGCGTGGGGCATCCGGCCAATCTCGCCGGCAATCAGCTGATTGGTCCAGCGAATCTGCCCGACCAGGTTCCAGCGGGACGGGCTAATCTTAATGCTGAGAAACGTCAGCGGTACCTGGGGCAGGTGACGACGCATTTTTTCGGCGAAAGCGCAGAAAAACAGATAGACCTCTTCGGGGTGGCGACCATCGCCCAGGTCGTTATCGCCGGCATAGAAGACCACCGAGCGGGGGTTGGCGGGCACGACCAGCCGGTCGAAGAACCAGGTGCAGGCCGCCAGCGTAGAGCCGCCAAAGCCCAGATTGAGCAGGTCCAGCTCCAGAAAATCGTTGGCCAGGGTTTTCCAGAGTCGGATGGAGGAGCTGCCGTAAAAAACAACCGGTCGGTTGCCGGCCGGTTGCTCACGCGTATTTTTTTCGAGTTCGCTTACTTCGTTTTCGTACCAGGTCATATAGCTCTTTACTTACATCCGGCTGGTTTTGTTTGCCCGGTGGCTGATCTTATGAGCTTACGCACTGGTCAGGCCAAGCATTAAACCGCGTAGTTCGGCCAGCCCCCGCAGCCGCCCAATGGCCGTATAGCCCGGGTTTATTTTCTTCGTCGACTGCAGATCGTCGAGCATCCGGTGCCCATGGTCGGGTCGGAACGGCATCCGCAGGTACCCATCACCGGGCGACGAGGCCTCGCTGACCCGGCGTTTGTTCTCGGCCAGCAACGCCCGCATGACCCCCACCATCGGCACATCGCCTTCGAGGTGGTTGGCCTCGTAGAACGAGCCGTCGGGTTCGCGCTGGGTGCTGCGCAGGTGAATAAAATGAATGCTGGGCGCCAGCCGTTCTACCATACCCACCAGGTCATTATCCGGACGAACACCGTAGCTACCGGTGCAGAAACAGAGGCCGTTGGCGGGCGAGTCGACAGCGGCCAGCAGCGCCCGGGCGTCGGCTTCGGTGCTAACCACGCGCGGCAGACCCAGAATAGGGTATGGCGGATCATCGGGATGGATGGCCAGCCGGACCCCTGCCGACTCGGCAACGGGTACGATCTCCCGCAGAAAGGCGTACAGATTCTGGCGCAGTTCCTGGTCTCCCACATCGGCGTAGGTAGCCAGCGCGTCGCGGAACTGCTCAACGGTATAGCTTTCTTCGGAGCCGGGCAGGCCCGCAATGATGGTACGGGTCAGTCGTTTGACCTGTGCGTCGGTCATGGCATCGAGCTGACGGCGGGCACGCTGTTTCTGCTCGTCGGTATAGAGGTACTCGGCCCCCGGCCGCTGCAGGATAAACAGTTCAAAAGCCGCAAACTCGGTAGCGTCGAAGCGCAGTCCCGTCGATCCGTCGACCATCGGAAAATCGAGGTCAGTACGGGTCCAGTCGAGTACCGGCATAAAGTTATAGCAGACCGTATCGATACCCGCCTGGGCCAGGTTAACGATCGACTCTTTGTAATTTTCGATATGCAGCCGAAAATCGCCGGTGCGGGTCTTAATGCTTTCGTGAACCGGAATACTTTCTACCACCGACCAGGTCAGCCCCGTTGCCTCGATCATTGTTTTCCGGTTCAGCACCTCGGCCAGCGGCCATACCTCCCCGTTTTTGATATGATGGAGCGCCGTTACGATTCCCGTGGCACCGGCTTGTCGGACGTCATTCAGCGATACGGGGTCGGCGGGGCCGAACCACCGCCAGGTTTGTTCAAGCATGGTTGATTTGATGGGTCATTCGCCCAAACGGATTGATAAAAATGGAATAAGGAACACAACTCGATAGCTGTAGTCAGGTAAAAAAGGCCCTGCCCGCGCTTTTCTCCCCAACTAAGCTATTTCTATTTTGCAAACGACCACCACTTCCGGCCGCTTCCGCTGGCGTATCGTAGCGCTCCTTTTTCTGGCAACAACCATCAACTACGTAGACAGGCAGGTCTTGTCGTTCACCATGACCGACGAAGTATTTCGCAAAGAAATGCTCGATCTGGCTCCCGATGCGGTGCTGACCAAAGAAGCAACGGATCGGTTCAAAGTGCTCTACGGCGATGTTGACGCGGCCTTCAAATTTGCCTACGCCATCGGTTTTCTGCTGGTCGGCTGGCTGATTGACCGGATCGGTACCAAACGTGGGTTCGCGCTCGGCATTACCGTCTGGAGCATTGCGGGGGTGCTGACCGCTTTTGTGAACAACATGGTAGGGCTACGCTGGGCCCGGGCGCTGCTGGGACTGGGCGAAGCGGCCAACTTCCCGTCGTCGATCAAAACCATTGCCGAGTGGTTTCCCCGGCGCGAACGGTCGTTTGCCAACGGTCTGTTCAACGCCGGAGCCAACGTAGGCATCATCCTGACGGCCATTGCCGTACCGTACCTGATTCTGGAATACGGCTGGCGATCGTCGTTTCTGGTCACGGGTATACTGGGTTTTGGCCTGCTGGTATTGTGGTGGCTGACCTACAGCAAACCCGAAACGAACCCCAAGCTCTCGGCCGACGAACTGGCGTATATCCGGAGTGACCAGGAGAAAGTAACGCCCCTGAAGATATCCTGGGGGCGGCTGCTGGGCTACAAACAAACCTGGGCTTTTGCGGTGGGCAAGTTCATGGCCGACCCCATCTGGTGGTTTTACATGTCGTGGCTCCCCGATTTTTTCAACTCGAACGATGCCCTCGACCAAAAACTCGACCTCAAAAGCTTTGGCGTTCCGTTCCTGATCATCTACGTCGTATCTGACGCGGGTAGTATTTTCTTCGGCTGGCTCACTACCCAGCTCATGAACCGGGGCTGGACGGCCAACCGGGCCCGCAAAACGACCATGCTCATCTGTGCGCTCTGCGTTGTACCGATCTTTTTTGCGGCCCAGACCAGCAGCCTTACCGTGGCCATTGCGTTAATTGCACTGGCAACGGCCGCGCATCAGGGCTGGTCCGCCAATATGTATACCTTTGCATCGGACCTGTTTCCCCGCAACGTGGTGGCTTCGGTCACCGGAATCGGGGGGATGTTCGGCGCCGTTGGCGGTATACTGCTGGCCTTGCTGGCCGGCCGGATTATAACCGCGTTTGGCTACTTGCCCATGTTCATCATTGCCAGTTGCGCGTACCTGATTGCGCTGGCTATTATCCACCTGGTACTGCCCAAAATGGAGCCGGTAAAGGCCGAAGAACTGACGCAGGAACTGGTATAACCCATCTATGAAAATTATTACGTTTGGCGAAGTCATGCTTCGGCTGAGTCCACCGGGCGTGGAACGCTTTGTGCAGACCGACGTCCTCGACATGCATTTTGGCGGCACCGAAGCCAATGTTGCCGTTTCGCTGGCCCAGTTCGGGCTCGATGCCAACCACGTCACCCGCTTTCCTGACCACGCCCTCGGGCGGGCCGCAGCGGGCTACCTGCGCCGGTACAATGTCGGTACGCAGTATATCCGTTACGGCGACGGACGCCTGGGGCTTTATTTTCTGGAGACGGGAGCCGGCAGCCGGGCCAGCCAGATCATCTACGACCGGGTCGATTCGGCTTTTACCCGCATCCAGGCTGACGGGATCGACTGGGAAACGGTGCTGACCGGGGCGGCCTGGTTCCACTGGACGGGCATCACCCCCGCCCTGTCGCAGGGAGCAGCCGACTGTCTGCTGGCCGGTATCCAGACCGCCAACCGGCTGGGGGTTCCGGTTTCGGGCGATATCGTTTATCGGAGCAACCTCTGGCAGTATGGCCGTACTCCCCAGGAAATCATGCCCGCTCTGACCGAGGGCTGTACGCTGGTGCTGGGCAGCAAAGCCTTGTTTTCAGAACTGTACGGAGTCGTTGGCAGCACGTTTACCGAAGCCGGCCGGGCGCTGATGGAGCGTTTTCCGCGGGTCAAATACGTAACCGATACCAAGCGCACGTCGCTCAGTGCCTCCCACAACCGGCTGTCGGCCAAACTCTACGATGGCGAAACCGTGTTCAAGTCCCGTACCTATACCATGAACCCCATCGTTGACCGGATCGGTACCGGCGATGCCTACATGGCCGGGCTAATTTACGGGCTGGTTTCGTTCAACGATCCGCAGCGCGCGGTCGAGTTCGGCGCAGCCGCATCGGCCCTGAAACATACTATTCCGGGCGATGTCAACCTGGCCACGGTGGCCGAGGTAGAAACCCTCGAACGGGGCGATAGCTCCGGTAAACTGAAGCGGTAATTCCGCCGTAACCATTTTTCGTTCCTATGGCTCGTTTGTCCCGACTGTCTGTCTATCAAACCATACGCGAGGTGCCGCTGGTGCCCGTTTTTTATCATCCTGACCCCGAGGTCTGCGCGGGCGTACTCACCGCCTGCTACCGGGGCGGCATCCGGGCCTTTGAGTTTACGAACCGGGGCGATTTTGCGCACGAGCGCTTTGCGGAACTGAGCCGGCTCTGCGCCCGCGAGTTCCCCGACATGGCCCTGGGGGCCGGTACGCTGGTCGATGCGCCCACCGCTGCGCTATATCTGCAGCTGGGGGCCGACTTCGTAGTAGGCCCCAATTTCATCGAGGATATTGCCCGCGTCTGCAATCGGCGGAAGGTTGCCTACATGCCCGGCTGCGCTACCCTGACCGAAATTACCACGGCCCACGAGTGGGGGGTTGAGTTTGTCAAGATTTTTCCGGGCGATGTGCTGGGGCCGGGATTCGTAAAAAGCCTGCGCGGGCCCCTGACGTATACCAACGCTATGGTGACGGGGGGCGTTGAGCCGAACCGGGAAAGCCTGACCAAATGGTTCAGCGCCGGTGTGGTAGCGGTTGGCATAGGCTCCCAGCTTTTTCCGAAAGAACGACTCGATACTCGTGCGTTTGATCAAATAGAAGCCACTGTTAGCGACCTGGTTCGTATTATTGCCGAAATAAAATGACGCCCATTGACACTATGTCCCGACTAAACCGTACTTCTCACCCGGCCCCTACTCATCCCGAAAAAATTCTGCAGTTTGGCACCGGTGTGCTGCTTCGCGGTTTACCCGACTACCTGGTCCAGAAAGCCAATGAAGCGGGCCAGTTCAATGGCTCCATTGTGGTCGTTAAATCGACGGGTAGCCAGACCGACGAATTTACCGGACAGGACAACCTCTATACGGTAGCGGTGCGGGGGGTTCAGCAAGGCCAGAACGTGGCCGAAACAACCGTGATTTCCGCCATCAGCCGGGTGCTGGCCGCTCCGACGCAGTGGGACGAGATATTACGGCTGGCCCGGAATCCGGCCCTGCAGATCATTATATCGAATACCACCGAAGTTGGTCTGAACTACGTGGAAGAAAGCATTTTTCAGCGCCCCCCCGAGTCGTTCCCGGCCAAGCTGACGGCGTTCCTGTACGAGCGGTTCCGCAGCGTGGGTGGGTCGAAAGCCAAAGGGCTGGTTGTTATTCCGACCGAGCTGGTCACCGACAATGGGCTCAAACTGCGCGAGGCCGTTGAAAAGCTGGCTACGTTCAACGAACTCGGCAAGCTCTTCACCAAATGGCTCAAGTTTCATGTCCGGTTCTGCAATTCGCTGGTAGACCGGATCGTTACCCGCCCGACCGACGAGGCCCGGCAGGCGCTGGAAGCCGAAACGGGGTATGAAGATGAGCTGCTGACGTTCACCGAACCTTACCACCTCTGGGCCATCGAAGGCGACGACCGGGTACGGCAGATGCTGAGCTTTGCCAGCGACGCAACGCCCCAGATCATCATCGACGAAGACATTAACTTCTACAAAGAGCGGAAACTGCGGGTACTGAACGGCACCCACACGCTTACCATGCCGCTGGGCTATCTGCTTGGTCTGGAAACCGTGGCCGATGAGATGCAGCATGCCGATATGAGCCGGTTTGTTGAGTCGCTGATGCTCGACGAGATCGTTCCGACCGTACCCGACTACGGCACTCCCGGTATGGACAAAGCCGCCATCCGGCAGTTTGCCCTCGACGTGCTGGACCGGTTCCGCAACCCGTATCTCGATCACCTGCTGCTGAATATTTCGTTGCAGGAGACCGCCAAGATGCAGGCCCGTAACGTAGCCACGCTGCAGCGCTATTACGACCAGTTCAATACCGTACCGAAACATATGGCGCTGGGCTTTGCGGCTTATCTGCTCTTCATGAAAGCGGTGCGGGAAGAAGAAGGTCAGTTCATTGGCGAGATCACCGCCAGCGGGGGCGTTATTTCGTACCCGATCCGGGATGAAAAAGCAGCCTATTTCTACGGCGACTGGCAAACGGTCGATGTCAAAGAGGCCAGCACCGTGCATACCTTCGTCAAAAGCGTGCTGTCTGACGCAGCCATCTGGCAGGCCGACCTCAGTACACTACCCGGTTTTGTCGACGCCGTTGCCGAGAACCTGAACCGGCTGCTGAACGAAGGAGCCGAAGCCACACTACGCCAGCATATGACTGCCTGAGATCGGTATCGGCACTGATCCATATCGGTGTGTTAATCAAGCTTTTTGTTTGATTAACACACCGATTTTTTAGTTTTATAGGCGGTTACCAGCGTTGGCCGTTTATTGACGAAACAGCCAGAAAACCGATCAGACCATGAGCTGCCTACGAAGCCGGTATTTGTTTTTTCTGCTGTTCCCATTCGCAGCCAGCGCCCAGCGTCCGGCGCCCCCAGCGCAGCTCGCTAACCCCGCCGAAACGCGGCAAGCCTACCAGGCCAGCCTGACCCAGCTCCGGCAGGGCTACCCAGCCCGGTTTGCGGTGCCGGAGCTGTCTTTTTTTCTCTTCGGCATGGGCGACCGGCTCAAGCTCATCTACCGCAGCGGGCGGCTCCTCAACGCGCTCACCGGTAATATCGAAGAACAATGGACGGTAAAAAAAGAGGTTATCGTTCCGTCCGAATACACCGTTCATCTCGACCTGGCCGACGAACCGGGGCAGCCCCCCCGGTCTGTTCAGATTCGGGAAGATGAACAGGGCGTCTGGGTACTGCAACCCGGCAAACGCCCGCGCCTGATTCCCGGTACGCGCCGACCGCTGACACTGCCCCGCTTCGCCGACCAACCGTTCGGGCCTGTTCTGCGGGTGCTGCACCACGAAGTGCTGATCAACATCAGTGCTGGTCGGCCCCTGCCCAACTTTATGGTCTATGCCAGGCCCCGGTATCGGGACGCGGCCCTGATGGCTATGGTCCTGCGCGAAACTGGCAACCTGGCTCTGATACGCGACTGGATCATGGCCCTGCGCGATCCGCTCGATCGCTACCAGGATATGACCGGCGCCGATAACCTGGGTCAGGTTCTGTTTCTGGTGTCGCTGGTGTCGGACAAAACCCATCCGGTCGTGGCCGTGGCGCTCGACTCGTCCCGGCGAGCCATACCGACCCCGGCCGAACATGGCGTTTATCAGACTACCTGGATGAACTTCGGCCTGGCATCCCTTGGCCTGCCCAACCCCTATCCGGTGCCCAGACAGACCGATAGCTATGCATCGCTGTGCTGGTGGGCCCGGGCCGAAGAGCCGGTGCCCGCTCAGCCGGTTTCAGCCGCCGACCGGGAGCGCTATCCTTACCTGGCCTGGGCCAGCGATCATTTCAGAAGCCGCACCGGCAATCGGCAAAAACTGGCTCCCGTCGGTACTGCCGACTACCCGCTGAGCTGGGAAGCGCAAACCCGCGATGCGCATTATCCGGGGCTGACCGTACTGGACAAGGGGCTCGTGAAACAGAAACTGGCGGTTCTTCACGCCTGGCAGGCCGCCGAAATGTTTCTGGCTATTGCGCAGCCGTAGGCCGGTCAGGTGCCGCAGTATTTCAGCCCAAACGGGGATTGGATTCCGGGCAGGCTGACCGTTCAGTACTTACCTTTGCGGTCATGAATTACGTTTTTTTACTCCTTGCTTTCCTGACAGGACTCGCGATAACGGTTCAGGCGGGCGTAAACGCCAATCTGCGGCAGGCCATTACCAATCCGCTACTGGCCGCTGCCATCTCATTCGGAACGGGGTTCATGTCCCTGCTGCTGGTGCTGTTGACAACGAATTCGTCGGCTCCTTCGATCGATACGTTTCGGCAAATAAGCTGGTGGAAATGGACGGGTGGCTTTATTGGGGCTATTTACGTATCGACGGTTATTGCCAGCGTCCCCAAAATAGGCTCCGGTAACCTGGTCAGCCTGAGCGTGGCGGGACAACTGCTGGCCGCGGTTGTGCTGGATCACTACGGACTGCTTGGCTTCACCCTCCACCCCGCCAACGGCTGGCGTTTGCTGGGGCTGGTCCTGATCATGGCCGGGGTTCTCCTGGTCGTTCGCAATTAGGAACGCAGCCCTGACCGCTGGCCAGCAAACGCCATTTCTTTCTGCCGGGTATGTGCTCTCCTGAACGGAGGTCAGTATGGTGTATACCACTTTATCGATTATACCTATAGAAGACAAAGCTATTAAGCCTCATTGATTATCTTGCAGGATAAACCGACACGTAATTAATGACTGGCGAGCAGAAGCCTTTTAGTCGATACGATACCCTTGCCCTGGACCGATTGCAGTTTGCCTTGCAAGCCGCCCATGTTGGAACCTGGGATATTGATCTGGTCAATCAGCAGGTCTGGTGGGACGACCATTGCCAGGAACTCTTTGGTATTTCAGGAGCGAATCAGGTGCCGTTTGCCCAGGTACTGACGATGGTGCACCCGGCCGATCAGCTGCGGGTTGGGCAGGCCGTTCAGCGGGCCATCGACCAGGAGGAAAACGGCCGATACGATATTATGCACCGCGCCAACAGCGTTGATGGCAGCGAGCGCTGGTTACACTGCCGGGGCAAAGCCTATGTAAACGAGCAGGGGCTGCCTTACCGGCTGGCGGGTACGGTAGCCGACGTTACCGAGCAGGTTCTGGCCCGCCAGCAGGTCGATGCCAGCGAAGCCAGGCTCCGCTTCATCGTGGCGTCGGCCCCCATTGCCATCGCCCTGTTCACCGGCGAAGAGCTGGTGATCGACCTGCCCAATCAGACGTTTATCGACACCATCGGCAAGGGGCCCGACATTGCGGGCAAACCCCTGCGGCAGCTGATGCCCGAGCTGGAAAACCAGCCTATTCTACAGACACTCAGCGATGTATACACAAGCGGCACCCTGCACCAGAGCTTCGGTACCCCGGTTGATGTAGTGCAGCAGGGTGTACTGCGGCATAATTTTTACGATATCACCTATACGCCCATCCAGAATGCCGTTGGTCATACCTACGCGGTGCTGAACATATCGGTCGATGTAACCGAGCAGGTACTCGCCCGGCAAAAGATAGCCGAAGCAGAAGAGCGCTTTCGGGGCGCTATCGAACTGGCCGAGCTGGGTACCTGGGAAGTCGATCTGTCTACCGCCGAGTTTTGTTTTTCTGACCGGCTAAAAGCATGGTACGGGCTGCGGCCTCACGAATCCGTAACGGGCGAACATGTTTATCTGGCCGTTCGGGAAGCGGATCGGGCCCGGCTCTGGGCGGCTGCTTCTGACATCATAAGCCAGGCGTCGCCCAACCGCCTGTACGATGTTGAGTATACCATCGATGCCGCCCGCACGGGTCGTGAACGAATTCTACGGGCGCAGGGGAACGTATTCGTCGATGCCAGCGGACGGCCCACCCGAATCAGTGGTACCGTACAGGACGTAACCGAACAGCGCTGGGTGCAGCTGGCCCTGGAACGGGAAGTGCAGGAACGCACCGAAGAGCTGGCGGTCATGAACCGGGAACTGATGACCACCAACGAAGAGTTTATGGTCGTCAATCACGCGCTCGAAGAAGCAAACAACGACCTGGTCCGGTCCAATCAGAACCTGGAGCAGTTTGCCTACATTGCGTCTCACGACCTGCAGGAACCGTTACGCAAAATTCAGCAGTTTGGCGATTTGCTCAAGATCCGCTACGCCGACTCGGCGGGCGACGAACTCGACTTTCTGAATCGGATGCAGTCGGCGGCCGGCCGCATGTCGATCCTGATTCGGGATCTGCTGGCGTTCTCCCGCATATCGACCCGGCAGGCCTCACTAACCCCGGTGGCGCTCAGGCAGGCGGTTGAGCAGGCTCTGGATAACCTATCGGTATCCATTGCCGAAACAAAAGCGCAGATTGACATTCACGACTTACCAGTCATTCCGGGCGACTCTTTGCAGCTGAGTCAGCTCTTTCAGAACCTGCTATCCAACGCCATCAAATTCAGCCGGCCGGGGGTTACGCCACACGTGGTGATCAGCAGCCACCCGGTGCAGGCCCGCGAACTCCCTCCCTCGATCAAGCCAACCCGGCTGGCGGCCGCTTACCACCGCGTCGAAGTAGCTGACAACGGCATTGGGTTCGACGAAAAATATACCGACCGCATTTTTCAGGTGTTTCAGCGACTGCATGGTAAAAACGAATTTGCGGGTACCGGGGTGGGCCTGGCCATCTGTGAGAAGGTAGCCGTCAACCACGGGGGAGGCATTACCGCCAGCAGCCAGTCGGGGCAGGGAGCCACGTTTTCGGTTTACCTGCCCGTCAGCGAATGAGCCGGAGGCTGGTCTTTTGTTATTAAATACTTATTACTTGCGTTTTGGACGCTACTCAACAAATATCGGAAAATAGCCTCATCGAAGCGTCAGCTTTGTCCACGTCGCCCGTAGCGCTGTTGCAGGGAATCCTGAACGCATCGCCGGGCTGTGTGGCGTATTACGAGCCGGTTCGTTCATCCGACAACGAACCCGGGCAGGTCATCGATTTTGTATACCGGGTGGTCAATACCCGGCTGTGTAGCCTGATTGGCCGGCCCGTTGATCAGCTCGTTGGCCAGCAAATGACTGAGCTTTCGCCGACGGTTAAAACCAACGGTCTCTTCGCGCGATACGTCCGCGTGCTGGAGACCGGAGAGGCCGATAGCTTTGAATCGACCTACCTCGCCGACGGCACCGAAGGCTGGTACATGATTACCGCCGAGCCGCTGGCCAGCGGTCTTGTTGTCTCGCTGATCGACATCACCGATCGGAAACAGGCCGAACTCCACGCCCGCCGGCAGGCCGACGAACTGCGGGCTACGCTGGATGCATCGCTGAACAGTATCCTGCTGATGCGGGCCATGCGGGATGCGGCTGGTCAGATCATCGATTTCCGGATGGAAACCGCCAACAAATCGGTGGTTAACAGCCTGTTTCGGCCACCCGAAGAGCTGGTTGGCCAAACGCTGCTGTCCGTCTTTCCGGGTAATGTAGAGTCGGGGTTCTTCGCCTTATACGCCCGGGTGGCCGACACGGGTTATTCTGAACAGGCCGAATATTATTACCAGGACAAGAACGGATTTCGGGGCTGGTTCGAAGTATCGGCCGTTCGGCAGGAAACCGACCTGATTGTTCTGACCTTCAACAACGTGACTGCTCAGCGGGAAGCCCGCCTGGCTCAGGAAGGCCAGACGCAGGTGCTACAGGCTATTCTCGACCACTCGCAAACGGCCATTTCGCTACACGAACCCGTTCGGAATGAGCAGGGTCAGATCGTCGATTTTCGCCCCGTGCTGGCCAACCGGCAGGCCCTGCTGAGTCTGGCCCCCCTGACCGACGTGATTCCGCAGCAGTCGGTTGCCAACATCCAGCAAACCGATGAGTTTGCCCGCTACGTACGGGTCATCGAAACAGGTCAGCCCGATTCGTTCGAGTTAGCCTATAACAACCGCTATTACGCCATTACCATTGCCGGCGCCGACGGGGGCGTGGTTACCTCGGCCGTCGACGTAACCAACGACCGGCAGTACCGTTTCGAGCTCGAGGCCGTCAACCGGACGCTGCAACAGTCGAACGAGAGTCTGCAATCCTTTGCCTACGTAGCCAGCCACGATCTGCAGGAGCCGCTGCGCCGGATCCAGGCCTTCAGTGATATTCTCCAGAACCAGTTCGAAGACAACCTGTCGGAAGGGGAACGCGACATGGCCCGGCGCATTCAGAAGTCGGCCAACCGCATGCAGCTGCTGATCAAGGATCTGCTGGCCTATTCGCAGGTGGCTGCCCACCGGGACCCTTACGCTGCCGTTGACCTGAACGACGTATTCGACGATGTTGTCAGCGACCTGGACGTGTCGATTGCGGAGAAAAAGGCCACCGTTCAGGTGAACCCGCTCCCTACCGTTCAGGGGAGTGCGTCGCGCCTGCGGCAACTGATGCAGAACCTGGTATCAAACGCCCTGAAGTTCAGACGACCCAGCGTAGCGCCTTTTGTTCAGATCGACGCCCGCCCGGCCCAGCCCGGCGAGCTGCCCGAAAGCCTGCCCGACAACGTACCTTTCTGGCTCATCAGCATAACCGACAACGGCATCGGTTTCGACGAGAAATACAAGGATCGCATCTTCCAGCCTTTTCAGCGGCTTCATAACGTAGCGACCTATAGCGGAACGGGCATTGGCCTGGCCATTTGCCAGCGCGTTGCCGAAAGCCACGGCGGAGCCATCGACGTCAGCAGCCGCCCCAACGAAGGTACCACCTTCAGGCTGTTTCTTCCCGTTTCCTAAACCGACGGGTCGGCCTCGGCAAGGTAAGCCTGCGCCCGGGTTTGCGGGAATAGCGTCTGATAGACTAAAAAGGCCTGGCGGGCACCTTCCACTACATCGGCCGGTTCCGCATCGGCGGTGGTCAAGAACGTCCCGAACAACCGCCAGCGCTGCCCCGTGTCGGCGCCATAGCCGCGGTAAAAACGCGCGTTCTCCAGCAGGCTATCGAGAAACGGACTCTGGCGCAGCAGGTTCCAGACGGTTTTGCCACCCAGCATAGACCCCTCGCCCACGTAGGCAGCCCCCAGCAGCCAGGCTGGCGACCAGTCTTCGAACAGAGAGGCAGACACCGCATCTGCCGACAGCCCCGTTTGGGCCAGATCGTTCAGGAGCCAGGGTGTTTTCCGGCGCGTATCGGGTTCGTAATCCTGAAAAAAGGCCGGATGCCGATCGATAGCCTGCTCCAGCGACCCGTGAAACTGCGCATGCATCAGCAGCAGGTGGCGGTACTGATCGACCGAGAGCGTACCGGCCCGCAGCGCATCGGTGTACAGCAGTTGTTCGGTCTGCTCGTGGAGCGGCCGGGTCTCCTGCCGTAGTTGTTCATGAAGTGTATTCATTGATTTCCGAATCGGGTGTTGTCATTCAGCCAGAACTCGCAGAGCCGCTGCAACATCACGCCCGTCGCCTGATAGCTGCCTGGTTTTACGAGATAGGCATTGATCCCCGCGGCATACGCCTGTTCAATATCTTTGGGGTTATCGGATGTACTGAACGCTACGATAGGTAGCCAGCGGGTTCGTTCTTCGGCCCGAATCACCTCCAGCACGTCGATGCCGCTCATACCATCCAGATTCAGATCCAGCAACAGCAGCTTGGGCAGCGAAACGTCCTGGTTCGCATGGTCAGCCGGCGGGTTCGACAGGTAATCCAGCGCTTCCGAACCACTGTTCAGTATGGTGTAGCTGACTGGCAGGTTAAGCTTCCTGATCAATCGACAGAAAATGTCAGCATCATCTATATTGTCTTCTACATATAAAATATCAGTCATGATATACGCTAGCCTGATCGATTGGAAACGAAACAAAAAACGCAGCGCCCCGATTGGGTTCGCTATGATACCAGATTTTTCCGCCATGCCGGTTGATAATCCGCTTGACAATGGCTAATCCGACCCCCGTTCCTTTGAAAGAGCGGGCATTTTCCAATCGTTTGAACAAATCGAACATCTTACCGGCCCCTTTCATATCGAAGCCGATACCGTTATCCGTCACTGAATAAATTACATCGTCGGCCGTTTGCTGACCGGTTACCACGACCTTCCCCTCGGAGGCCGAGCGGGTATACTTGGCCGCGTTGGCCATCAGGTTCGTAAACAGCTGGCGCACCATGACCGGATCGGCATGAAGGGCCGGAGCCGCGTCAATATCGAGGGTCAGCACCCGGTCTTTTTCGGTAATCAGAATCTCTTCCCGAATCGTTTGCAGGAGTTGCTCCATATCAATCGGCTGGGCGTTGATTTCGGTGCGTCCCATGCGCGAATAGAACAGGATATGCCGAATCAGCGCCCGCATACGGTCCGTAGAATCCACGATTTTCTGGAACAGCACCTGCGCATCGGGGTTCAGCTCAGCACCGTGCTCTTCCTGCAGGATTTCGGCATAGCAGCGGATCGACGACAGGGGCGTACGCAGGTCGTGCGAAACGGTATAACTGAAGGCATCCAGCTCTTCGTAGGCCGCCTGGAGCCGCTGGTTGAGCAGCCGGATTTCGTTGGCCTGCCGGGTAACTACCTGCAGCACATCTTCCCGGAGCTTCACGGCCGCCGACACTTCGGTCTCTGTCCAGGACTCCGAGGTGTTATGAACCAGTTCGGTCCAGGCTTCGAAGCTCTTGCGCGGGCTGATGCGGGCTTGCCCGTTGTCGCTTACCGTCACCGGTTTCTCGGGATTACCGGCCCAGGTCACCTGCTGCACCTGCTCCGGCTTGAACCAGATCAGGTATTCGTTCAGCTCCCTCGACAGAACGACGGCCAGTATACCCGCCCCCGTCTCGCGAAAAGCTTCGGCCGCCGGGTAAAGCCGCGGCAGCTGGCTGGTTTCGATGATCGAGTCGGTGGTGTTGGTCCTGAGCCAGTCGGCCAGGCCCTGAATAGCGGCTTCGCCGGGCGTTTGCCCCAACGGATACTGTTTGTTGTTGAAGAGCAGCACCGCCCCCGTTGCCCGGGTCAGATCCAGCGCCGTCACCGAACGTCGGGTCAGGGCCTGTACGATATCGCCATCGAGGAGGAGCTGCTCGTGTAGTTTTTTTCCGTTCTCCCGGCTCAGCAACAGCTGCGCCTGGTCTTCTTCGTCTTTTCGGAACTCCAGTGCAGCCGACAGCAGCTGGCTCACGAACCGGGCCGACTGCCGGGCCCCGTAGCCCACAAAGCGGGGCGAGTAATGGTGACACGACATCAGGCCCCACAGTTCGCCCCGGTACAGCAGCGAAATGCTCATCGACGCCTGAACCCCCATATTTTTCAGGTACTCGATATGCACCGGCGATACGGCCCGCAGCGACGACTGAGTCAGGTCGAGCGGCTGATCATCGGGCCAGCCGGGTTGCGACAGTATGGGGGCGGGCGTGCTGCCAACATCGGCAATCAGTCGCACCAGATTGATCTTGTAGAGTTCGCGCGCCTGCCGGGGAATGTCGGAGGCCGGGTAATGCAGCCCCAGAAACGGTTCCAGATGCGGTTCTTTCTCTTCGGCGATGACCTGCCCGTGCCAGTCGTCGGCAAAGCGGTAAACCATAACCCGGTCGAAGCCGATGATGGTTTTGACCCGCCGGGCGGTGTTTTGCAGCAGCTCGACCAGCTGCCGGCTCGATTGCATTTCGGTCAGCGCTTCGGCAATCAGCCGCTGGTTGAGCGAAACCAGCTCCGGCTCCTGAACGGGCTCCCACTCGAGCAGCAACAGGCCGTTATACTCGTGGACGATCAGGTTCCAGGGGTGGCCGTTGATCCGCAGGGCCTGCGGGTTAATGGTATCCCAGGAGTGATTGCGCTGCCCTACGTTCAGCAACTCGACCAGGGTACTGGCGGGCAGGTCGGTCTGGGCCAGCAGCACCTCGATCGACTGGCCCAGTACGTCGGCCACCGGCTGGTTGATCAGATCCGGCAGGTTGGCACTCGCGTGTACAACCAGGTAGGTGTCGGGCCGTAGCGCCACCAGATAACCGTGTGACTGGATATGGCCTAAGATATGAATGGGTTCCTGCTCGCAGTTCGTCAGGTCAACGTTGAAGTGAGTCATTCTGTGTAAAAACGGCATTTGTTGCCTGGTCAACTGCTAGCTAGCCGACCCCTGTTGATGGCAGTAAAAGCATTACGATAGGCAATATACGTCATATATGCTAAATGTACCAACCAGGCTATACTACTAACTGCCAGGAAAGCACCCCAAGCCCCATTGGCCCGGATAAATTTACCCATCGGCCCGGTTGGTAGTCTTCCGAAGAGCGGGCCCGACACCCGTTTCAGCACGCCTACGGCGCTACCCATGAACCAGTTGACCGGCACACAGGCCCGGCCCGGCGTTACCCTGGATCGACCTTATAAATTACTTAGAAATAAATTATAAAAAACTTATAATCAATTATTTACAAATCAATCTCTAGCCATACCGGGTTCATTTATAAAGGCTGTCATCGCACATAGCCATAGTACACCCGGTCCTGAAGGGCCGCCTAAACAGACGAACATATGGATTTAGTACGCGCCGAAAAGGAAACTATACTCAAACTGGCCGACCAGAGTCATCAACAATGCATCTCTATCTTCATACCTACCCACGTCAGGGGCAAGGAAGTTAACGAGAGACAGGATCAGCTTGCGTTCAAAAATCACAGCCAGACCATCCGGCGGGCCCTCGAACAGCAGTCGCTGCGCAGCAACGACATCGACGAGCTGATGCAACCGCTGGAATCCCTGCTCGACAACTCGCCGTTCTGGCGCCACCAGCGCGAAGGACTGGCGGTGTTCCGAAACCCCGATTATTTCGCCGTTTTCCAGAGTCCGCTTCCGCTGGAGAACAGCTGCCATCTGGACTCCAGCTTCCGGGTGCGGCCGTTGCTGACGTTTGCCGAGCCCTTCCCGATTTATTACGTCCTTCAGGTTGGCAAAGACGGCGTGGTTCTCTACCAGGCCGACCCGTTCTCTATCTCTCAGGTCGATACCGGCGAGGTGATGCCCCTGGGCCTGAGCGATATTACCCAGTATTACGATTTCGAGGAAGAGTTGCAGGGGCGTACGACAGGCCGGGGCGGTATGGCTACCAGGTACACCAGCGACGACCTGGACAACAAAGAAAAAGGGCATCTGCTGGCCGACTATTTCCGGCTTATCGACGAGGGCGTTATCAAGCTGATGGGCACCAGAAATGTGCCGCTGCTCCTGGCGTCGGTGGCCTATTACCAGCCTATCTACCAGCAGATCAACTCGTATCCGTATCTCAGAAAAGAAGGACTAACCGGCAACTTCGATCACGTTCAGCCCCGTGACATTCATCGGATGGCCAACGAACTGCTGATCGATGATTTCAGGCAAAACCGGCAGCTACGCATCGACCAGTACCAGCAGCATAGCGGCACGTCACTCGTATCGCGCGATCTGCGGCAGCTGCTGACAGCAGCCGTGATGGGCCGCATCGACGTGCTGTTTTTGCAGTCTGAGGCCGACGTATGGGGGCATTTTGACGAAGCTACGCTGGCTACTACCCTTCACGACGAGCGCCAGCCGGACGACCAGTCGCTGCTGGATCGGGTAGCGCTGCTGACGCTTCGCCAGGGCGGAGAGGTATATATGGTCGATGACATGACCATCGTAGACCCTCGGGGGTCGGGTTCCGTAGCGGCCTTGTTCCGCTTTTAACAGTCAGTTCATTATCTCATTTAATACGCTAAAACCAGTATGGAATACACCATCGATCGCATCAAAATAGACCTGCAAACGGTTGGGTTTCGGGAAACGCCCGAGTTGCTGAACCAGGTAGAACATGAACTTCGACGGGTCATGCGCTTTCGGCAGGACATCGTAGCGGCCGACTTCTACCTCCGCGAAGAAGGCCGTAACCCCACCAATAACAAGACGGTTCGCTGGCGGCTGGGGATTCCCGGCACCGATCTGTTTGCCGAAGGTGCCGGTCCATCCTGGGCAGCCGGCCTGCGCGATGCCAGCGATAAACTACGCCGGCAGTTTGTTGACTAGATAGCCCGCTACCAGCGGCAATTGATTCACAACCAAAGCCAGGCGGGGACAACAGCGCTGTCACATCCACCCGCCCCGACGATAAACACCCAACAACCAACCAATAATGCTCTATTCGTCAGCCAGTTAACTCACCGTTCGACTACCGACCTCTCGAAGTACGAGGGGTTTCCGGTAGTGAAAACAGCATGCTACAGGCCAAGGAATGAGGTTGGAGTCCTTCAACATCGGCCCAACTCTGGTTGCTGAGCCACCCTAAGTTTCGGTTTGTACGCCCGGAAAAACCATGCCTTTGTTCCAGTCCTTAGGCCGCTCCTTCGACCAGACATACCACGATCGGTATGGCGAATCCTTACGGCGCCGGGCCTCTTTGAACCACGGATGCTCGTTGGAGGTGTGGTTGATAACGAGAGCCATCACGACCCGGATATCCCGGCGGCTGGCCTGCTGCATGAACGTCTGGAAGTCGCGCTCGGTGCCCAGGCGCTTATCGATGCGGTAAAAATCGGACACGTCGTAGCCGTCGTCTTTGTTGGGCGTTGGTTGAAAAGGCGACAGCCAGATTACGTCGACGCCCAGGTTCTTCAGATAACCGAGCTGCTGGGTCAGGCCATTGACATCGCCGATACCGTCGTTGTCGGAGTCTTTGAACACCTCAACGTCGAGGTTGTAAACGAGGCTGTTTTTGTACCAAAACTCATTCAGAAAATCGGCCGGCACCGGAATGGGCTGCGCCCGTACCGACAGCGACGCCAATACGCCCGCCAACAGGCCGGCGCCTGGTCTCAATCTGCTCATAAGGGCATGGAGAACGATGTACCGAGTAAACCCCATTGAGTCAATAAGGTTAAACTACTTTACCTAGTTGATTACTATACCAATCCAAACATTTCAATTTTGACCGGGTTGACAGCTATAGTAATCAGACCAATGACCCGTAAACAACTCCTGCTCTTATGAACCGTTCGCCTTTGTTTATTCCCAACTCCTCGCTCATCCGCCGGGACTTTATCCGGCATCTGGGCGCAGCGGCCGTGGCCATACCCAGCCTGGCTACCCTGGCGAGTCTGCAAGCCTGCGGAGGCAGCTCGAACAACGAAACGGCAGGCACCGATGCCGCTGGCTCAGGCCGAACCGAGTCGGGCCGCAAACTGGGCATTGCGCTGGTCGGGCTGGGCAAGTACAGCGAGGGCGAACTGGCCCCGGCCCTGCAGGAAACGGAGTACTGCCGGCTGGCAGGGATTGTGTCGGGCACCCCCGAAAAAATAGACAAGTGGAAACGGAAATACGACATCCCTGATAAGAACGCCTACACCTACAAGACTTTCGACCAGATTGCTGACAATCCCGAAATCGACATCGTGTACGTGGTGTTGCCGAACGCCCTCCATGCCGAATACGTCATCCGGGCGGCTCAGGCCGGCAAGCACGTCATCTGCGAAAAACCGATGGCTACCACCGCCGAAGACTGTCAGAAGATGATCGATGCCTGTAAGAAAGCAGGCAAGAAACTCTCGATCGGTTACCGGCTTCATTTTGAGCCCCATAATCTGGAGATGATGCGACTGGGCCAGAAAGAGACCTACGGGAAGGTTAACCGGATCATTGCCGAAAACGGCCAGAAACAGGGCAACGATACCCCCTGGCGGCTGGGCAAAGGGCTGGCGGGTGGCGGCCCCCTGCCCGATGTTGGTGTCTACTGCATTCAGGGCGCCATCTATACCAAGGGCCAGGTACCCATTTCGGTTACGGCTAAATTCCACCCTGTAACGGACAAAGAAAAGTTCAAAGAGGTAGAAGAAGGAATCGACTTCCAGTTAAGATTTGCCGACGGGTCCGTTGCCGACTGCCGAACCAGCTACAACGACAAGTACAATAAGCTACGGGCCGAAGCGGCCAGCGGCTGGTTCGAGCTGGCCCCGGCCTATCAGTACGATGGCCTCAAGGGCGAAACCAGCCGGGGGAAGATGGACATCGAGAACGTGAACCAGCAGGCCCGCCAGATGGATGCCTTTGCCGACTGCATTCTGAACAACAAAGAAACCACCGTTCCGGGCGAGATGGGCATGCGGGATGTTCAGCTGATCGAAGCCATCTACCGCGCGGCCGAAACCGGTAAGCCCGTCTCGACCGCCGACGTACGCCAGGTACTGGACTCGACCGCCGTTGCCAGTCGGTAAGCCCTTTCTGTTCTAACCCGGTAAGGCCCTGACACGTTGGGGCTTTTGTCTCTATCTTCAGGCCCTCATCTGGCAAACGCATGTCTGTACACTATCGTTTTTACCCATCGCTGCTCAACGTTTTTTCGCGCTATGTCCGTGGTGGTAATCTCTCGGCCCAGGCGTTGATTGACAGCATCAACCGGGTGCCAACGCCCACCACCGACGCCCAGGAGCGCGGCACCTCGTTCGAGGAAGCCATTGTCAAGGGCACCAATGAAGAGCGCTTCGACCCGGAAATTGTCCGGCGGGTTCGTAAGCTGCTGCCCCGCCCTATCGTCGACACGCAGGTATTTTGTCAGTGGCAGATCGACGACGTTTTGTTCTACGGCTATGTCGACCTGATTGGTACGTTCAAGGCAGTTGACCTGAAAACAACCGGCTCGTACCAGAAAGACCGGTATCTGTTCAACCACCAGAACCTGTACCTGCACGCGCTGAAGCGAAAAGGAATCCGGCTGATGGAATACGTCATCACGGATTTTAATGACGTGTACGTAGAAAGCTACAGCCTGACCCACCCCATTGACCGGCAGCTGGAAGAGATCAGGCTGTTCAAAGCGTTTCTGGAGGAGCACCGCCCGCTCATTACCGATAAAAAGATATTTGTGGCCCCCGGCGAGGACCCGGCGGCCCAGCGCCGAGGCTGAGCCAGCCGAAACGCCTACCTTTGCGGCCATGCTGCAACGTACAATTCGTCTGTATCGCAATGCCTACCAGGGTCTCTCGCCATCGGTCTGGCTCCTGGCGGGTGTGATGCTCATCAACCGCTGCGGCACCATGGTGCTGCCTTTCCTGACGCTATACCTGACCCAGCATCTGCATTTTTCCGTCACCAACGCCGGTATCATCATGGCTGTCTACGGTGTGGGCGCTTTCGTGGGAACGTTTCTGGGTGGGCGGCTCACCGATCGATACGGCTTTTATTACGTACAGCTGATCAGCCTGCTGTCGGGGGGTGTTTTTCTGCTGCTGCTCCAGTTCGTAACCGAGTTTTACACCCTGTGCGGCAGTGTTTTTGTCTTCACCTTGCTGGGCGATACCTTCCGGCCGGCAAACCAGGCGGCCGTGGCTCATTATGCCGGCGCCGACACCCGCACCCGGGCTTTCTCGCTCAACCGGCTGGCCATCAACCTCGGCTGGGCGGTGGGGGGCGGTCTCGGCGGCTGGCTCGCCAGTGTCGACTATAGCCTGCTGTTCTGGGTAGACGGGCTAACCTGCGTAGCGGCCGGCATCGTGCTGGGCTCCTTTCTGCCCCGGCCCGCAACGGACCAGCCGCTGACCCGCCCCCCGGCCGGCAGCCACCTGCCGAACGCACCGACGGCCGGGCATCAACCCGCGCAGTCGCCGTACCGCGACCGGCTTTTTGTCGGCTTTGTGGTCTGTTCGGCCCTGTATCTGATGGTGTTCATGCAGCTGTTCACCCTTGTACCGCTGTTTTTCAAGCAGGAACTGAACCTGACCGAGCGTACCATCGGCGGCTTTATGGCGCTGAACGGACTGGTGATCGTTGCCGTAGAGATGGCGCTGGTCTATGGTCTTGAGCAACGGCAGGTCCCCAAACCCCGGCTCATCGGCATGGGGGTCGTAGTGGGCGCGTTGTCGTACGCGCTGCTGTCGCTGGCCGGGCTACCGGGCTTCACCGGGCTGAGCGTTGCGTTCTCGTTTATCATGCTGGTTACCATCAGCGAGATGCTGGCCATACCCTTTATGCAGTCCTTCACGGTAGAGCGGGCCAGCCCGGCCACGCGGGGGCAGTACCTGGCCCTGTATGCCATGGGCGGAGCCTTTGCGCAGACCACCTCGCCCGCGTTCGGCTCACTGATGGTAACCTACGTTGGCTTTGCCAGCCACTGGCTGATCATGGCCAGCATCGCGCTCCTGTCGGCAACCGGTTTCTGGTGGTTTGGGAAACAGCTCCGCATCGAGCCAACCCAGCAGCCGGTTCCTGACAACGTAACGGGCTGATCAGCTCCGCACGGGCCACTGGAAGGTCGACGCCAGCTTGATCCGCTGGCCGGTATCGCCCGACTTGCGCGCGGCTTCGATGATATCGAGAACGTGCAGGGCATGTTCGGGCCGGATAAACGGTTCTTTGCCGGTAGCCAGACATTCGGCCACTACCGACGCCCCCATTTCCCAGACATAATCGGCCCGGTCGGTGGCGTATCGCTGCCCTTTTTCGTCGTCCAGCGTGGCCAGATCGACCCCGAACGGTGCCCAGTCGTAACCGATCAGTGCTAGGTTTCCTTTGGTGCCCCAGACCGAAATAGTCGGTTTCTCCTGCCCCTTGCCTTCGTGTCCGTAGGGATCGAAATAATTGAATCCGCACTGTATGTGCGACAGCGTACCGTTGGCGTGTTCCATCAATACCATGGCGTTATCCTCGGCGACTACGGCTATAGGGCCTTTGTTGCCGGTATTGCGGGTGGGGGTTACGATGCTGGTCATGGCCATCACCGAACGGGCCGGCCCCAGCAGGCCCGTCAGGGTGGCGATGTTGTAGACCCCCAGATCGGGCAGACTACCGCCCCCCTTCTCGAAAAAAAACGCCGACCAGTCGGGGCCGAGGTGGCCGTAATGCGCGTGGGCGGCCGACACCCGCCCCAGTTTGCCCTCCTGAATAGCCTGCGCCATAAACGCAAACTGCGGACTTTGCACCACCGCCGGAGCGCCCCAGATCCGGAGCTTCTTCTGGATAGCCAGCGTGAGTAGCTCACGACCTTCGCGGTAGCTATTGGCCATCGGTTTTTCACTCCATACGTGTTTGCCAGCCAGCAGGGCCTGCCGGTTCAGCCGACCGTGTTCCTGCATATTGGTCAGGTTGACCAGGAGGTCGAAGGGCGCCCCGGCCAGGAGCGCGTCGATGTGTGGGTAGTGGTTCGGGATGGCGTATTTCGTGGCGGCCTGCTGCGCACGCTCCGGCAGAATATCGCAGGTGCTGACCAGCGTAACGAACGGCGACTTGCTCAGGTGCGGCAGGTACATATTCGAGACACTGCCGCAGCCAATGACGGCGACGCGTACTTTTTTATCGTCGGTTACACGGGCAGCCGACTGGGGGGCAGCTAAAGCCGGGGTCAGGGCCGTGGTGGTGGTCAGGGCAGTGACCTGGGCCAGAAACGTCTGGCGGGTTATTTTTCGGTTCATGGGTGCTTACGTTGTACTCAGTAGCCGGAAAAGCCGGTTCTTCCTCCGATCTAACCACGCGCCAACCGCACAAACGCCCCGGTCCGTTTGTACCTTTGCGCCCGTACATGGCTTATCCGGGCAGGCGGGTTCTAAACCAGCCGGTTGCCCGATCACACTTTTTACGCTGTCACCACCTTGAAACTCTGGCAAAAAGAAGGCGTCAGTACCGCTGACCAAATCGAACGCTTCACCGTTGGACGCGATCGGGAGATGGACCTGTTCCTGGCTCCGTTCGACGTGTTGGGAAACCTGGCTCATGCGCAGATGCTTGAGACCATCCATCTGCTGACCCGCTCCGAACTGGATGATATCAGCCGGGAGTTGAAACAGATATACGCGCAGATACAGGCCGGTACGTTCGTCATTGAAGAAGGCGTTGAAGACGTACACTCGCAGGTTGAGCTGCTGCTGACCCGGGCGCTGGGCGACGTAGGCAAGAAAATTCACTCGGGTCGGTCGCGGAATGACCAGGTGCTGGTCGACCTCAAATTATTTACCCGCGACCGGCTCTTGGCCGTTGCCGACAGCGTTCAGCGGGTGTTCGACAGGCTCGTCAGTCGGTCGGAGCAGCACAAAGATGATTTGCTGCCGGGCTATACGCACCTCCAGATTGCCATGCCGTCGTCGTTTGGCCTGTGGTTCGGTGCGTATGCTGAAGGGTTGGCCGACGATATGCTGACCCTGCAGACCGCCTACCGGCTGGCCAACCGAAACCCGCTGGGGTCCGGCGCTGGCTATGGCTCTTCGTTTCCGCTCAACCGCTCACTCACCACGGAACTGCTCGGGTTCGAAGGCATGCATGTCAACGTAGTTTACGCCCAGATGAGCCGGGGTAAAACCGAGCAGACGGCCCTAACGGCCCTGGCTGCGGTGGCCGCTACCCTCTCGCGCATGGCTATGGATATCTGCCTCTACAACAGCCAGAACTTCGGTTTCCTGACGTTGCCCGACGCGCTCACGACGGGTAGCAGCATTATGCCCCACAAGAAAAACCCCGATGTAGCCGAGCTTCTCCGGGCCAAGACCAACCGGCTGAAAGCGCTGCCGATGGAAGTGACGCTTGTGCTAAGCAACCTCCCCTCCGGCTACCACCGCGATATGCAGATTCTGAAAGAAGTGCTGATGCCCGCCTTCGACGAACTGCTCGACTGCCTGTCAATCACTGAATTCATGCTCGAGCACCTGCAGGTGAAGCCCAGCCTGCTCAACGATACGAAGTACGATCTGCTCTTCAGCGTGGAGCGGGTCAACGAACTCGTGCTTCAGGGTGTGCCGTTTCGGGAAGCGTACCGGATCGTGGGTCAGGAGATTGCCCAGCACACCTACGAGCCGCCCCGCCAGCTGCACCACACCCACGAAGGCAGCATCGGCAACCTCGGCACCGACCTGATCGTAGCCCATATGCAGGATGCCCGCGCCGGTTTCGGCGCCGAACGGGCCCAGCAGGCAACCGCCCGGCTTCTGGCCTAACAAACCAAACGACGCGACCGAAGCCCGGTCGCGTCGTTTGGTTTATAACGAATCGATCAGCTCACGGGCCAGCTTATCGGCTTAGCTCATAGGCTACCAGCTTGTTTTTCATAAACGTCGGCACGATCAGCAGCCTCCGGCCGGGAATGTAGTCGATATCGGCCGCGTTGATGCCTTCTTTGCGCGTATCGAGCAGCTGTTGTTTGGCTCCTTTGGCGTCGACGTGAAACACCTGACCGGTCCAGTCCGACACCAGGTAGTTTCCTTTGCCTTCGGACACGATACCGTCGGTCCGGTCCATGCCCTCGGCCATAGTCGTCATGGTTTTGGTATTGATGTCTACGGCTCGCAGTGCCCCGGTTTTCGTGCAGCCAATCAGGAGTTTATCCTTCCCAACGGCCAGTACGCCATTGGGTTTGTTGAGTTGCTCGCCTTCCATCCAGACCTCCCACTTATCTTCTTTCAGCCGGTAGATCTTGTCGCTGCGGCTGTCTGACACGTAGATGGTCCCATCTTTGGCTATTGTCACATCGTTCAGGAACGCGGTTTTCTGGTCAACGGCATCGTAGGTTTTCTCGGCCTGTCCCGTCTCGGTATTGATGACGACGAGCCGGTACACATCCGTAACGTAGAGCCGGTTCCTGTATAGCCCCATACCTTTGGGCGCATTGAGACCCGATGTCCAGCGCAGGTTCTCGATCTTGCCATCGAGGGATACCTTCGAGATAAATCCGGTTCCATCGAGCGCGTCGGACTTACCATCGATGTTGGTTACATACAGGGTGTTCTGCCCATCATAGAGAACCGATTCAGGTACGCGCAGGGTGGTATCCGTTTCCCAGACTTTAACCAGCTTCCGCGGTTTGGGGGCCGTAGCCGGAATCAGGGCGGTAGCGCCAATTCCCAGCAGGACAATCAATAAACAGCTGACGATGTTTTTCATACAGACGAGTTTATACCGGTTGATCTATTTTTTAATGTATACGTTTGAATTGAACAATTCTGCTTCGAATCAGGGTTCAGCCGCCGGTATGGATAGAAACGCTGGTAGTATTTCAACATGACCGAAATACAGGCATCTTTTTGGCTAAACATTCTCTACATGAGCGCGTTTACAAACTCGCGTACAAAAGATACTGACACAACTAATCTCCTTGCAGCATGAACTCGTATCAACCAATGACCTTCCAGTCATCCGATCAGCCTATGGCTATGCCGGCCGTGCCCCTGAAAGAAAGCATCCGTGACATGATCCGGTTGCAGAAAGACTACCAGCTCTCGGACGAATTGTTCTGGGAAATTTTCAATACGCGGGTTCTGCTCAACGAATCCATCGATGTGAACGCGTTTATTCATGAACTGAATGCGCCAACTGTACGCGCATAACTTACCGCCTATCATGCATCCACGAAGCAGGCTCAGGCCTGAGTACCGCCAGTAACCCGGCTGATCTGCCCGCTAGAGGGACACGATCAGCCGGTTTTTTTTAATTCAGCTTTACCGCAAAGAGGGCTTTGGAGCGTACAAAAATATAGCTGACCACCACCAGCGTTACCACTCCGCCCAGCAGTACCGACGGCACCGTACCGAACAGCCGGGCCGCGACCCCCGATTCAAAAGCGCCGATCTCATTCGACGTACTGACAAAGATGCCATTCACGGCCGCTACCCGACCCCGCAGGTGGTCGGGCGGAAAAATCTGCATGATCGTTTGCCGGATAATGACGCTCACACTGTCGAACGCGCCCGTCAGCCCCAGCATCAGCAGCGAGAGGTAGAAATTAGTCGACAGCGCAAAAATAATCGTGGCGATCCCGAAACCGGCTACCGCCAGCAGCATGTTGCGCCAGGCGTTATGGATGGGCGGGTACCGGGTCATGAACGCCAGCGTCAGCACGGCCCCTATACTCGGGGCGGCCCGCAGAAAGCCCAGTCCTTCGGCACCGACCCGCAGAATATCTTCGGCAAATACCGGCAAAATGGCCACGACTCCACCAAACAGTACCGAAAAGAGGTCGAGCGAAATCGCATAGAGCACGATGGGCGTATCGAATACGAACCGGAAACCTTCTTTCAGGCTTTCGCGGAAACCGGCCTGGGGAGCCTCGTTCACCGGCACCGGTTTGCGACTCACCAGCGAGATCAGCCAGAAACAGAGTACCAGCAGGCCGATGACTACCAGCAGCGTATTATCGAACCCCAGCCCGCTGTAGAGAAAGCCCGCCACGCCCGGACCGACAATCGCACCCGTTTGCCAGAACGAACTGCTCCAGGTGGCCGAATTGGCATATAATTCACGCGGTACCAGAAACGGCTTCAGCGACGAACTGGCCGGCGAATAAAACCCTTTGGCGGTGCCGATCAGCATCAGTACGCCATAAATCGTGGCCAGCCGCACCGTTTGCGACAGCTTAGCTACCACCGCCGGCTGGAACGTGAGATACAGGATGATAGACCCCAGAATAATTACCGCCAGACTCCATTGCAGAATCCGCTTCTTGTCGCGCCGGTCGGCCAGGTGCCCGCCAAAGAGCGACAGAATAATAAACGGGACGGCCTCAGCCAGCCCCACCAGGCCCAGCGCCAGCGGATCGTGGGTGATTTTATAGAGTTCGTACCCCAGAACCACCTCCTGAATCAGCAGCGTAGCCGTGATCAGGAAACTATTCATCACAAAATAGCGGAAGTCAGGAATACGTAGCGACGCGTAGGTATCAGTAGCCGGAGAAGGGGGTATCATTCGTCATGAACGTTTGAGAAATAACCGGATATTCGCCAAAAAATTCCGGCCCGGACCGTTAAATCTAGCTTACCTCATGCGTACCCGCCTAAAAATCTGCTGCATCAGCAGCATTGACGAAGCCCGACTGGCCATTCGACTGGGCGCCGATGCACTCGGTCTGGTAGGCCGTATGCCCAGCGGCCCCGGTGTGGTGGCCGATGAACTGGCCGCTGCCGTTGTTCGGGCCACGCCCCCGCCTGTGGCCACCTTCATGCTCACCAGCGAACGGACGGTAGCCGATATACTGGCCCATCAGCAGCGCGTAGGTGCCAACACCATCCAGCTCGTCGACGCCGTACCAGCCGGCACCTACGCCCAGCTTCGGGATGCGCTACCCGCAGTTAAACTAGTTCAGGTCATTCACGTGATCGATGAGCAAAACATAGCCGAAGCACTGGCCGCCGTTGAGGCCGGGGCCGATGCGCTGCTCCTGGACTCGGGTAACCCGAACCTGGCCGTTAAGGAACTGGGGGGCACCGGTCGGCAACACAACTGGCTGATCAGCCGGCAGATTGTGGCGCAGTCGTCGGTGCCGGTCTTTCTGGCGGGTGGCCTGCATGCCGGCAATGTTCGCCAGGCGATTGAGCAGGTGCAGCCGTTCGGACTCGACATTTGCAGCGGAGTGCGTACCAACGGTTATCTCGACGAACGAAAGCTGGACGCGTTTCTGGCCGCTCTCGGGTAATCACAGCCTGATCGTTGGGTATAAAAAAAGCCCGTATCGATCGATACGGGCTTTCTGTTAAAACGCCTGTTGCCCTTAGGCGATGGCGATTTCTTTCACCAGTTTTTCTTCTTTCACGTCTACTTTCGGCAGCGTTACGGTCAGGATGCCGTCGGTGTAGGAAGCAGCGATCTGGTCGGCATTAACGGATTTGGGCAGGCGGAAACCGCGCTCAAAAGCGTTCACGCCAAACTCGTGATGCGTAAAGGTCTCGGCGGTTTCGGTCGCTTCGGGCTTGTACGCAATGGTGAGGATGTTATTCTCTACGTTTATTTTCAGATCTTCTTTCTTCAGACCGGGGGTAGCGAGCACCAGCGTAAAGCCGGTTTCTGTTTCTTTCACGTTAGCGGCCGGTACGTTTGGCCTGGTGTTGTAAAAACGCGTTACAGCCGGGCGAACGTAAAAAGGATTAAAGAACGAAGGAGTGCGGTTATATCGAACTAAGGTTGCCATTGCTTTATCTAGTTGCTGTTGATTGTTCATTGTCAAACACAACCTTCCTAACTCAAATCCTGTACCAGGGCATAAACACAGCCATTTTGTCTTAATAATCTAAGAAAAGACCGCACATCACGACAAAATGTCACCTTCAAGCAGATCACCTGATCAAAGACTGTCAGACAAAAACCGGACTACATGCATCCCGCGCGACTCTACCTACCTGCCTGTAAGGAACGGCAATAGACTGTTAATCAGATGGATTTAGTATCATTTATACAATTATCCGATTTTTGAAAATTAATATATAGCAACTTGGCTTGCACATGGCAAAGGTCTATTTTTAGCACCCAAACTAACTATATCTCTCACCACCTGTCACTTTGTATTTACTTATGAAACGACATCTCCTGTCGGTAACGGCACTTTTGTGTGTCAGCCTCACCCAACCCGTCTTTTCTCAGCAAACCGCCGTTGATTTTTTTGAAAGTGGTGTCTCAAAAAGTAAGTCCGGCGATTACACAGGGGCATTACAGGCATTCAGTATGGCCATCACCATGAACCCCGACAATGCGGTCAGTTATTACAACCGGGGTGTGGCCAAGGCTAGCTTGAAAGACCATCGGGGGGCCGTGCTTGATTACGATCGCGCCATTGAACTGAACGGCAAAGACGCACTGGCTTATCTGAGCCGGGGTATCAGCAAAAGCAAACAGGATGACCACCGGGGCGCCCTCCTCGACTACAGCCGTTCCATCGAACTGAACCCCGACGATCCGCAGACGTACTACAACCGGGGCCTGAGCCGGAGCCGCATCGACCAGTACAGCGGAGCCCTGGCCGACTTCAACAAAGCCATCGAACTGGATCCGGCCAACGTACAGACCTACTACGTGCGCGGCATTACCAAACAGAAGCTCAACGACTACGCGGGCAGCCTCCCCGATTTTGCCAAAGTGATTGAGTTAACCCCCAAACGTTCACAGGCCTACGCCGGCCGGGGCATATCGAAAACCGAACTGAACGATTATACCGGTGCCGTGGCCGATCTCAATAAGGCCATTGAGCTGAACCCCGAAGACGGCGAATCTCATTTTTACCGTGGTTTCGCCAAAGGCAAGCTCGACGATTACAAAGGCGCCCTGGCCGATTATAACCGGGCCATCGCGCTAAAAGCCGATAATTACGCGGCTTATTACGGACGGGGGTTCTGCCGCAGTAAGCTCGGCGATCAGAAAGGTGCCATCCAGGATTTTAACGAAGCCATCGAGATCAACAACAGCAATACCGAGGCTAAAGTCGTTTACAGCGGCCGGATCAACCGCGCCACCCTTGATAACCTGCGCAACGTGGTGCAGGAACGTAACAAAATCAACGAACTGGGCAGCGAACGCGCCGAAGCCTATTTCAGCCGGGCCGTCAGCAAGAGCAAACAGGGCGACCCCAAAGCCGCGCTGCTCGATCTCAACAAAGCCATAGAGCTTAATCCAACTTACGCCGAGGCTTATTTTACCCGCGGCCTGATCCGATCGGCCCAGGGCGACCAGCGCGCAGCGATCATGGACTGCAACAGCGCCGTTAAGCTCAATCCGCGCTATGCCGAAGTCTATTACGTCCGGGGCATTATCAAACACAGCCTTGGCGACGAAAATGGCGGTTGCCTCGACCTCTCCAAAGCGGGCGAGCTGGGCTACAACCCATCGTATAAAGTCATCAGCGATTACTGCAACTAAGCGTCCGTACGCTACCGGAACGCAACAGCCACACGCCGATCAGGGTCGGGTGTGGCTGTTTTATTGTAGATCTCCGGAGAGAAACGCAGCCTCTGTACTATAAACCGCACAGGCGGCATAAATGACGTAAAAAAGTCAGCGCCTTAGCCGTCCGATTATCGGCAGGACGGGCATGTGCCTGCCCAATCAAATCAGAATAACATATATCTTTTTCAGAAGAACCATCATGGAAGCGTAACGGAGAGAAGCGGTCATTTGCACCTGTTACACCAGTCCTTACCTGGTTAACACCTCAGTATGAAAATCAGAACTACATTAACCGCTCTTCTGGTACTGCTTGGCCTCTACAACTCAATTGCGCAGTCGGAATTAACCCTGGCCGGCACCTGGCAACTACGGCTGGACCCTACCGATGAGGGCATCCGTCGACACTGGTGGTCAGAACCTTTCCCCGATACGATCAGCCTGCCAGGCTCATTAACGGAACACGGAAAGGGCAATGAAGTGACACTACAAACGCCCTGGACCGGCGACGTGGTTGACAGCACCTATTTTTTTTCAAAATCGTACCAATCCTTCCGAGAAGGGGATTTAAAAATTCCGTTCTGGCTGAAACCAGTAAAATATTACGTCGGACCAGCCTGGTACAGAAGGCAGGTTGACATACCAGCCGGCTGGAAAAAGCAGCGGGTGGTGCTCAACCTGGAACGCTGCCACTGGAAAACTATGGTTTTTGTAAACGGGCAGTTTGCCGGCAGCCAGAACAGCCTCGTAGCGGCCCATCAGTTCGATCTTACCAATCTGCTTCAGGCCGGACGAAAAAATACCATCACCATACGCGTCGATAACAACACCCAGGTTTACATTGGCCAGAACTCGCACAGCATATCCGATCATACGCAAACCAACTGGAACGGCCTCGTCGGAAACCTGTCCCTACGGTCGGGCAGTCTCACCGCGCTGGATGAGGTTCAGGTATATCCGAATATTTCTCAGAAAAACATCCGGGTAACGGTGGGCTTTAGCCAGCCCCGAAACCAGACGTTTTCCGGTAAGCTTCTGATGCAGGTTCGTTCGCTACAGAACAGCCGATCAACCCTCCCTCAGCAGGTAAAGGCAATTAAGCTTACGGCCGAGAACACAACGCTCGAAACGACTTATTCCATACCGTCTCCACAGCTCTGGGATGAATTTTCGCCGAACCGCTACGAGCTTTCGCTGGTAGTGGTTGGTAACAGGGCAGATACTATCTCCCGGAAAAAGGTAACGTTTGGCATGCGCGAGATAGGCACAAAAGGAACCCGCATTACCGTAAACGGCCGACCGGTTTTTTTGCGGGGCGACGTAGACTGCGCTGCCTTCCCGCTTACAGGTTATCCGCCAACGGACTACAAACACTGGGGAAAAATCATGCGAACGCTGAAAGAGCATGGTTTGAACCATTTACGTTTTCACTCCTGGTGCCCACCGGAGGCCGCCTTCCAGGTAGCGGATGAACTGGGTTTATATCTATACGTAGAAAGCCCGTCCTGGGCCAACCAGGGTAGCGCCGTAGGGGCAGGTGGTCTGGTCGACGACTTTATCTATCAGGAATCGGAGCGCATGCTGAAGGCATATGGGAATCACCCCTCGTTCTGTATGATGTCGTACGGCAATGAACCTGCAGGCGTTAATCAGGGCAATTTTCTGGGCAAATGGGTACTCCACTTCAAAGCCAAAGATACCCGACGCCTGTATACGAGCGGAGCTGGGTGGCCTATGCTACCCGAGAACCAGTTTCATATCCATTCAGATGCCCGAATTCAACGGTGGGGAGAGGGGCTGGCCAGCATCATCAACCGCGACAAGCCAAGAACCGACTACGACTGGCGTACTATCATCAGGCCATCTAAAGTTCCTTATATCAGCCACGAAATCGGGCAATGGTGTGTGTATCCCAACTTCGATGAAATGGCCAAATACACCGGGGTGCTAAAACCAACCAACTTTGAGATTTTCCGGCAGACGCTTCAGGATCAGGGAATGGGCGATCAGGCCCGTGACTTTCTGATGGCCTCGGGCAGGCTCCAGACTCTCTGTTACAAAGCCGACATAGAAGCGGCCCTTCGAACTCCTGGTTTTGGCGGTTTTCAGCTGCTGGGCCTCCACGATTTTCCGGGGCAGGGAACGGCACTAGTGGGCGCGTTAGATGTTTTTTATGAGCCTAAGCCCTATACCTCGAAAAGCGAATACAGCCAGTTCTGCAATGCAACGGTACTGCTGGCCCGGCTCGACAAACTTGTTTTTCAGACCAATGAATCCGTAAAAGCGGCTATTGAGATTGCTCATTTTGGTGCTCATGAACTAACCAACCAGACCGTCAGCTGGTCGGTTACCGATGACCAGTCGAAGGTGCTCGTTCAGGGTAAACTAAACAAAGAGCGGGTTCATATCGATAATGCCCAGCCGGTAGGCCTGATCAATGTCGATCTGGCTTCTATCAAAGAACCGACCCGCCTTACCCTGACGGTCCAGCTGGTCAACTCAGCCGTGAAAAACAGTTGGCACCTCTGGGTCTATCCGGCTGGTCTGAGGGCTGATGCTGCCGTAGGTAATGTACTGATAGCTCACTCTATGACGGATGAGGTGGTGCAACGGCTGGAGCAGGGCGCTACGGTTTTGCTGCTTCCTTACGGCCGTATTGCACCCGACAAAGGGGCACAGGTAAAAATCGGTTTTTCGACAGTTTTCTGGAATACTTCCTGGACCATGGGACAACCCCCTCATACCCTCGGTCTGGTTTGTAATCCGAAACACCCGGCTCTGGCCCATTTCCCAACCGAGTCATTTAGTGATTACCAGTGGCATGATGTTGTCAGCCACGCCCAGCCTATGATTCTGAATGAGTTTCCGAAGCGGTTCAGACCGGTTATCCAGCCGATCGACACCTGGTTTGAGAACCGACGACTGGCCCTGGCGTTTGAAGGAAAAGTAGGTAAGGGGAAATTGCTGGTTTGTAGCGTTGATCTGGAAACGGATCTGAGCAACAGGCCCCCTGCCCGTCAGCTGAAATACAGTTTGCTTCGGTATATGAACAGCGACCAGTTTAACCCTGAACAAGCACTGGATACACCCCTGATTCGCCAGTTGCTCACCAGTTCGGCTTCGGACCGGCGGTGAGTTATTACCCATCGTATAAAGAAACCGGGCGTTAGCACATATACGCCCGGTTTTTTATTGCCATCGATCCGCGAAAGTCCGTATGTTCCTACTATCTTCTGGTGACGCGGTTCATTAATCCGCCGATTCAGCAACGCCATGATCAGCCGTGCTTCCAGCGTTCATGATCGTAAAACTTCCTATACGCTTACGGAGCCTTTCTGGGTTTAGCTCAACGGAACAGCCTGCTCGCTACAGCTATTGCTGACGAAAAGCTTTTGAAAGCACATTTCGCATACGGCCGTTCACATTGACTTTCAGGGGCCGGGCCGTGGGAGAAGTAACCCGGTAGCTGGTAACCCGACCGTTCTTCCAGGAAAAATCGACCGTGAAATTACTGCGGGCTTTGAGTCCTTTGACGGCCCCCTCTCCTTTCCAGCCATCGGGAATAGCCGGTAACAGATCAATGTATCCCTCGTGGCTCTGGATCAGCATCTCAGCAATACCTGCTGTTCCGCCACTGAATACTAACGTAGCGGCTGGGCTCACAGTCAGTTTAAAATTTCCATCTGTATCCGTTGTCGTTCCTTTATTTGTCGCTCCATCAATAAGTATACTGACACCAGGCAGCGTGATTCCGGTAGAGTCTGGAACCGTACCTGATACACTTATTAACTCCTGAGCATACGAATGTGCTGAGCTTATCAAAACAGCAGGAATGAGGTATAAACCCATCATCCATACACGCCACGGGGAGAAACCGAAGCGTAGGAAACGTAGTATTTTCTCCATATCTATCCAGGCTTATAGTGTTAATAATGAATTGAATAAATAGAAATCGTACAAAATTAACTTGCCTCAATATCCTGTTTGGTTATATAATTGACTTTTTATAGTTCGATATTGACTTTGTTAAAAATATAAAGGCAGATTTTTTATTTTGTATTTTTAATGCAGCAACCTATTTTACAAGAAGCTCACCAATTTAATCCCTACAAAATATATAAGTGAAGTATACGGAAACTAAACGGCCTGAGAAACAATGGTATAACTACAACAAATAGAGTAAAATGATCTATTCATCTATTACAATTAATTTAACAGTATTGTACAACAGAAAAATTCTTCACAGAACAAATCCTGAAAACAAAAACGATAATAAACAAGAAATGCTATTCAACAGGCATTTTACTAGTGTGTTCCTACAGTATTATTGTGTATTCAATTTTAAAATATCAAAAAAAAATTCAGGCTAAAAAATTACTATCTATAGATCTCCGTACGCCATATTACATACTCATCAGACTACAAATCTCAGTTAATGATTATTTCTAATTCATCGATAAGCAACTAGTGACGACTGACCTATAGAAGTCAAATCATTAACAATCAAGATTTTACAAACAAATCATATTTACACGAATCATAAATTATTATCAACAACAACAATAATTCCTACAAATACAATATGTTAAGTTCAGTATATACCATTCACGTTTCAATACTATCTCTATATAATATTTAGAGAAAAATAATTAAAAATAAATCCAAAAAATTTATTCATTCATTACAACCCTTTTTATTCGGACAGAGTCATCGATAAAGTAAAAACTTAAAAATCATTATGAAACGCGTAACTTCAATTGTACTACTCCTGTTCGTTCTTGGCGCTGCAGCCTGTAAGCGAGAATCCGAAAGTGTTACTCCAGAAAATACTACCACCCTCTCCGTTAAGAAAGGAGCCACATTCGACCTGACTTTACCAGTGCAATATTCTGCCGGTTCAACAGGAGTAATTTGGAATTTAGTAAACGCTGGTGATGCCACAATTCTTAAGATGAACAGCATGAACACGGTTGTGAATCCCGAAAATTCAGCTGTGTGGGGAAACCAGGTGTGGAATTATACTGCGCTCGCCAAGGGAACTACTACGCTGGAGTTTCATTTCGCTAGACCTACTGTTTTAAACGAGGTCATGGAGAAAAAAGCCTATAAAATTACGGTGACTGACTAACCAGTAGAGAGAATAGCCGAAACCGGCTCTGTCTTGTTGTATCTGGCCTGATGACAGCCAGATACAACAAGACAGGATACACAACAAAGACTAATGGCAGCGTCTCAGGTTTCTTTACCTAAGCTATCGACCTATCTAATGAAGCACCAGGCGCCCGTCTGGTGCTTTTTTTGTCCGCCCAATGTATCATCAGTATCCGAGGCCATCGATCGCTATACGACTTTCCTGGTCTGTATAAACGAAACGAGCGGCTGCCCGAAACCGACAGCCGCTCGCCTGGAAAATCCGTTCCTCCCATTGTTATTCGAAGCGCAGGTGCTTCACCGAATCGCCGGACATTTCGAGTTCGAGCAGGGAGTCGATGCCAATGTCGAGGTGTTTGGTAACGAACTGTCCCGTAACCCGTTTATCACTTTCTTCGGTTTTTACCCCCTCGGGCACGAGCGGATTATCAGACACCAGTAACAGGGCGCCATGTGGAATGGAATTCGCAAAGCCAACGGTAAAGATCGTAGCCGTTTCCATATCGATCGCCATCGCCCGGGTCTCGCGCAGGTATTCTTTGAACACTTCGTCATGCTCCCAGATGCGCCGGTTCGTGGTATAGACCGTACCCGTCCAGTAGTCGAGTTCGTGCTTCTTGATCATCGACGACACCGCCCGCTGCAACCGGAACGAAGGCAGGGCCGGAATTTCCGGACGCATGTAATCATTGCTGGTTCCTTCGCCCCGGATGGCCGCGATGGGCAGCACCAAATCGCCAATCTGGGTCTTTTTCAGCCCTCCGCACTTGCCCAGGAACAGAACCGCTTTCGGCCGGATGGCCGATAACAGGTCCATGACGGTAGCGGCCATAGCGCTACCCATACCGAAGTTGATAATGGTGATGTTATTAGCCGTAGCGGTTTGCATGGCCCGGCCCAGCCCAAAAATTTCGGTGTTGAATTTTTCCGCAAACAGCTCTACATAATTAATAAAGTTGGTCAGCAGGACATATTCGCCAAATTGCTCGATGGGGGTTCCGGTATACCGGGGCAGCCAGTTATTGACAATCTCTTCTTTCGTTTTCATAGGTACAAAGTGGGATTAAAAAGAGCAGCCTATTATTGCCGGGAGTGAGCCAAATTGCTGGTGTATTATTCCCGGTTGTCGATGCTTTCTCTGTATTTTTGGGGTATGCTTGCGTTGAACCTGCCCCCTTTTGATCACAAAACTAAGCAAGTCGAAGGGAAACCGTATATTTTCGACTTACTCCGCCGGAAGTATGTCCGGCTCTCGCCCGAGGAGTGGGTTCGGCAACATATTGTCAACCTGCTGCTGACGCATTACGCCTACCCGAAGGCCCTTATCCGAACCGAAGGCGGGCTTACGCTCAACCAGACGCAGAAACGGACCGATGTAGTGGCCTTTGACCGGCAGGGGCAACCGTTTCTGGTCGTTGAATGCAAAGCCCCCCACGTGCCGCTGACCCAGGCCGTTTTTGATCAGATTACCCGCTATAACCACATTCACCGGGCGCCGTATATCGTTGTTTCCAACGGGCTGACCCACTACTGCTGCTGCATTGACCACGACACGGCCGAAATCCGTTTCCTAGACGATTTTCCGGCGTTCGGAGCCTAGCAAAACGCCCCGGTACCGTACGGGGCCAGGGCGTTCGTAGCATCGGATAAAGGTGGCCTAAGTTACTGATTCACAACGGCCGTGAGTGCCCCACTACCCGCCCGCAACCGCGCCACCCGGATTCCCGATAGTCGCTTATGATACAGCACATAGTCGCTTAGCGGCTGGGCGGTAATCATGACCTGGCCCTGCTCCGACGATGCGTGCAGGAGGTGAATACGACCGTTTGGCTGACGAACGGCCAGCCCAACGTGTTTCATATCGAGACCCGGACGGGCCGCGGTCAGCATCACAATGTCACCCTCGCGCAGCTGGCTCTCAGCCTGCCGGATGTTCTTCCTGGGGATGAACGCAAACGTCTGCTGGTTCAGCTCGGCTTCGGTCAGCGCCATCTGCCGGTATACTGCCGGATCACGCAGGGCCGGGTATCGGTACGTGGCGGTTGTCATGTACGACACCGGTTTGGCCACCGACATAGCTCCCGGCAGTTCGCGGGTAACGTCGGTCAACAACCCCTTTCGTTCGTTATCGCGGAGCCAGTCCGAAAAATAATGAAGTCGGCTGGCGTACCCGTCTATGCGGCCATTGCGGTAGCGCAGCTGGGTCAGATACTGCTGAAAGCTACGTTCGAGCTGCGCGGGCGTCGCTTTTGCCGACAGCTCGAACCGCGCCAGTGAAAGCGCCAGCACCGTTTCGAGGTAGGTCGTACAGTCGAAGGCGTCTACATTGACCACCAGCTGCTCGGTCGCGTTCAGGTCGAGCGTATTGGCTACGTACGGCTTACCGATCAATTGCTTGCCGACCTGCACGGCCGTTTCGGCGGGTGTTTTTCCGCCGGCACTGGCCCACTGACTCAGCTTCACCGCTATCGGTTCCTGAGCCAGCGAAGCCGTTGCTATGGTTAAAAGTACGCCCAGGGTAAACCTTTTTTTCATAGATTGAGATAACAGTTGCCTACGTCGTATGGACGACGCAAGCCGGATAAAGTACCGATTTTGTCAGGCTTTAATTTCCAGCACCCGAACACTGCGGGGCGGAACAGACAGCGCAACCCCCTCGCGGCCCACAGCCTCTACCTGCGTATCGCTCAGAAAAATATCGGTGAACCGGTAAGTCCGCATGGGGTCCAGCCCCAGAGTAGCGAACGCATGGCCTGGCAGCTGAACGGTGGTTTCGTAGGTTGTATGCGCCGAGAAGTTACAGACGATCAGCAGTTTCTGGCGATCGGTATAGCGCAGGTAACTGTACAGCTGATGAGCGTCGTAGCCTATGCTCTGGCCGTTGTCGTTAGCCCACTGAAGATCGTAGAAATAACCGTTCTGGATGGCGTCGGAGCCGTTGACGAGGTGGTTGAGCTGCTGGTAAAACGCCCGCAGCTGCCGCTGTTCGTCGGAGAGCCCCCCACCGTCGTAACGGCCCTGCTCGCCGGGCTGCGCGTTGAGCCAGCCCTGCCACTCGGGAATGCCCCAATAATCGAAGATGGTCGTACGGCCGTCGTCGCCACTGAATCCTTCGCTGCCCTCGGCCCGAACGCCTACCTCCTGCCCGAAATACAGCAGAAACGGCCCGGTATGCATGGTAGCGGCCAGGGTCATGGCCGGCACAGCCGCCCAGGGCGTATTGGCAAAAACCCGCGAGGCAATGCGTTGCTCGTCGTGGGTTTCCAGAAACCGGAGCATGTGCTGGGCATAATCGCCCGACTGCTGCTGCCACACCCGCGTGAGGTCGTAGCAGGAGCCGTGACCTTCCATCAACGCCCGCAGCGCATCGTACAGCCCCACCTTATCGTAGAGATAATCAAACCCACCGTCGAAAATAAAGGGCCGGTACAGGTGCGGCTCGTAAATCTCGGCAATGAAAATAAGCCGCGGATACCGTTGTTTCACCCGTCCGATGGCCCACCGCCAGAACTCGACCGGCACCAGCTGAGCCATGTCGCAACGGAACCCGTCGACGCCTTTGTCGGACCAGAACAACAGGATGTCGAGCATCTGCTGCCAGGTGGCCGGTATCGGGTCGAAATGACGGCTGCCGTCGAAGACATTGATCCCGTAGTTGAGCTTTACAGTCTCATACCAGTCGTTGCTATCGGGCGTGGCCGTAATGGAGCCCGACCCGGTAACCTTGGCCGGGTATTCGTGCAGCCGGGCGGGGCCATTGGTGTTCCCGGCCGGGGCTACAAAAGTCTGACCGGGCAGGTAATAGAAATTATTATCGGGCGCAAAGCCAACCGTCGTATCGTCCTGCTCGCCCAGATCGACTACCCCCGCCGGTTTGGCGTCGGACTGGTACTGCCGCGCCACGTGGTTCGGTACAAAGTCGATGATGACCCGCAGTCCGTGTGCATGGGTCCGCTCGATCAGGGCGTCGAATTCGGCCATCCGATTCGGCACCTCAACGGCCAGATCAGGGTCGACATCATAATAATCGCTGACCGAGTAGGGAGAACCCGCACGGCCTTTGACCACGGCCGGATCGTGGGGTTGAATGCCATATGCTGCGTAATCGGTCTGGGTAGCGTGCTCCAGCACCCCCGTATACCAGACGTGCGAGGCCCCAAACTGCCGGATACTCCGTAACGCTGCGTCGTTGATGTCGGCGAATGTTCCGGACCCGTTCTCCGACTTTTCGCCATGGGGGCGGTTGGTGGTATTCGTGTTACCGAACAGCCGGGTAAAAATCTGGTAGATAATAAGTTTGTCCATTACGGGGACAACGGACGTCGTATTCATGAACGAGGTTACGGCTGTTTACAGTTTATAATGCAAAGCTATGGCCTTTTTCGCCGAAAAACTTGGGTTATTTTTGCCAACGAATAGCCCCTCGGTACGCAGGCAGGCCGCTGACAGGGGTAACCAAACCGGCGCCCGTCGGCCAGATCGCCTGCTACGCCTGGTTCGGCTTCATTTTCATCCAGCATAACCACTACATGAGACGATCATTGTTTACACTCATCTGCGCCCTGGCCACTACGCTGGCGGCTTTTGCCCAGACCGCTCAGATCCAGCGGCTGAACCCAACCAACTGGTGGGTGGGCATGAAAAACCCGAAGCTGCAACTACTGGTCTACGGCCCCAACGCCGGTACCCTGACCTATACGGTCAACTACCCGGGGGTTAAGCTGGTCAAAGCCCATACTGTCGAGAACCCCAACTACGCGTTTCTCGACCTGACCATTGCCCCAACGGCCCGCCCCGGCACACTGAAACTGGTTGGCAAGCGCGGCACGCAGACGCTGACCCAGCCTTTTGAGCTGAAAGCCCGCAACCGCGAACCGAAAGCCCAGGGCGTAACGGCCGCCGACTTCATCTACCTGGCCATGCCCGACCGTTTTGCCAACGGCGACCCCGGCAACGACAAATTTGCCGACCTGGCCGACCCCAACGCCGACCGGGCCAATCCGGTTTACCGCCACGGGGGCGACCTCGCCGGAGCTGCCCAGCACCTCGACTACCTGAAAGACCTCGGCGTGACGGCCATCTGGTTTACCCCCGTACTGGAAAACAACCAGCCGCTTACGAACGAAGGGGGCCTGATGCGGTCGGCCTACCATGGGTATGGCTTCACGGACCATTACACCATTGACCGGCGCATGGGCGGCAACGAAGGGTATAAGGAATTTGTCAGGAAAGCCCATGCCGCCGGCATCAAGGTTGTTCAGGACGCCGTGTATAACCACGTCGGTATTAACCACTGGTTCCTGAAAGACATGCCGATGAAAGACTGGCTCCACCAATGGCCTACCTACACCAATACGTCGTACAAATACCAGCCCATTACCGACCCGCACGGCGCCGAAAGCGATCGGCGCGTGTCGCTCGATGGCTGGTTCGTACCGCACCTGCCCGACCTCAACCAGAACAATCCGTTTCTGGCCAACTTCCTGATTCAGCACGCCATCTGGTCGGTCGAAGAGTTTGGGGTCGATGCCTGGCGGGTCGACACGTACATGTATAACGACCAGCCATTTATGAACCGCTGTAACGCGGCCCTGCTGGAACAATACCCCAACATCCACATCTTTGGCGAATCGTGGGTCAACAACGTAGTCGATCAGGCCTATTACACCCGCAACAAAATCGATTTTCCGTTCAAATCGAACCAGCCGGGCGGCCTCGATTTTGTGGTGTATTCGGCTATTCTCGACGCGCTGAAGCAGAATTTCAGCTGGGACGATGGCGTCAACCGGTTTTACCAGGCGCTGGCGCAGGATGCCGTTTATGCAGACCCCAGCAAGCTCGTCACCTTCCTCGACAATCACGATACCGACCGCTACCTGTCGGTCATCGGCGAAGACATCAACAAGTACAAGATGGGGCTGACCTGGCTGCTAACCACACGCGGCATACCCAGTATGTACTACGGCACGGAAATTCTGATGAAGAATTTCAAGAACCCGTCCGATGCGGAGGTCCGGCGCGATTTTCCGGGCGGTTTTCCGGGCGATAAGGAGAACAAGTTCACGGCCGCCGGTCGCGACAAACGCGAGAACGATGCGTTCGATTTTGTGCGGAAGCTGGCCACGTACCGCAAGGCTACCCCGGCCCTGCATACCGGTAAGCTCATGCAGTATCTGCCGCAGGACGGTACGTATGTGTATTTCCGGTACGATGCCAACAAAACGGTGATGGTAGCCAGTAATACCAACGACAAAGAGATTTCGCTCGACACCGCCCGGTTTGCCGAACGCGTGGCCGGATTCCGGTCGGCCCGTAACGTGCTGACCGACGAAACCCTGTCGGACCTGAAACTGATCAAACTACCGGCCAAAACGGCCGTTGTGCTGGAACTGAAGAAGTAGTTATGCTCCTGATTGTTTGTCATGGTGACCAAGCCGGCCGCCCGGCTTGGTCACCATGACAAACAATGACTGCACCTTTATACCTCTGTAGACAATAGGCTTCTATAGCAGCGCTCAGCCTTATCGAAGAAGTCTACGCTTTCGTTAAAAGGCCCTACTTTTACGACTTACTACAACCTGAAACGCTATGCCCATCAAGGCTTTTTTATTCGATCTAGACGGCGTCATTGTCGACACAGCCGTATACCACTATCAGGCCTGGAAACGACTGGCCAACGAACTGGGCTTCGATATTTCAGAAGAGTTTAACGAACGGCTCAAGGGCGTCAGCCGCACCGAGTCGCTGGATATTATACTGGCCCACGGTGGCCTGACCTTACCCGATGAGGAAAAGCTGGAACTGGCTTCCCAGAAAAACAACTGGTACCTGGATCTGGTCAGCCGCATGACCGCCGAGGACATCCTGCCCGGCGTGGCTACATTTTTCTCGCAGGTTCGCAAAGCGGGCCTGCAAACGGCGCTGGGATCGGTCAGTAAAAACGCTCCGCTCATTCTGGAGCGCATCGGTATGTCGGCGGTGTTCGACGCGGTCATCGACGGCAACAAGATCAGCAAGGGCAAACCCGACCCGGAAGTATTTACCAAAGGCGCGGCCGAGCTGGAGGTTCGTCCGGCCGAATGTGTGGTTTTCGAAGACGCCGTAGCCGGGGTAGAAGCGGGCAAACGGGGCGGCATGTTCGTGGTTGGTCTGGGGTCGCCGGAGGTGCTGACGCAGGCCGATCTGGTAGCCCCTTCGCTCGACGTACTAACGGTCGACGAGGTGCTGGCCAAAGCCAATGCGCGGCCGTAAACCGCTAGCGCTCAGCTACGCCCTTGCTGGTCGGCTCGGGCGTTTTGAGCAGTTCGGTACCGGCCCAGCTTAGCCGGGCCACGCTCCCCCGCGCATCGAGCACGAAGCCTACCGCGTCGGTTCCCTCCCAGAAGTTGCTGTAGGTCAGCCGGAACGTGTCGTAATGCCAGTGATCGAGCCGGCCGGTCATCACGTCGTTGGCCGAAAAGACGAGTTTACCATCCTGCACGCTCACGCTGACCTTGCCATAGAGCGGGTCCGTATACTGCCCGGCATAGGCCGTGAGCGGCAGCGATGGTTTTGTATTCCTGACGCGCAGGCTGTCGACCCGGCGCTCGGCCGCTTTCCGGCGCAGCTGTATATCGCTGTACAGCTTGTAGAGATCGGCGTTCCAGTCGCGGCTGATCCCCAACGCAAACTGATCGAACGCGCGGTACATGAGCGCGTGGCGCAGTTCGGCATGATCGAGGTTGCCCTGTATGTAAACAGCCAGTTTCTGGTCGGGGAGCTGGGCATGCATGGCGACCATGCCCGTCAGGCTCCCGGTATGGAAGTTGACCCGGTGGCCCCGGTAGTCGTGCTGGAACCAGCCCAAGGCGTAGGTTTTCCAGGTCGGTTTGGTCAGCACCTTCGAGGGGTAAAACTGGGCATCGGTCACGATTACCTGCGGCTTGAACAGCTCGGCCCAGGTGGCGGGTTTGAGCAACTGACGGGCTTCGGCCTGTCCTGACCGATACCGGCCCGAATCGAGCATACACTGCATCCAGAGGGCCAGATCGTCGGAACACGACCAGACCGACCCGGCCGGCCCTACCGCGTCGACGGCGCCCTCTTCGCGTTTGTTTTTAACGACCCGGACCGTATCGTTTACCGCTACGTGTGGCCAGGCCCGGTTGGGGTCGGTCACCTCCCGAAACAGCGCTTTGGTGCGGGTCATACCCAACGGTTCGAAAATACGCTGCCGGATAAACGTTTCCCAGGGCTGGCCGCTCACTTTCTCCACCACTTTGCCGGCGGCCAGATACATGATATTCTGGTAGATGAACCCCGACCGCAGCGAGTATACCGGTTTGACCAGCCGCATCCGATGCAGAATCTCATCGGACGGAATCTGCATAATGGTCCAGAGCAGATCGGCATTCCCAACACCGGTGTTATGGGTCAGCAGGTCGCGCACCCGCAACTCGCGCGTAACGGCCGGATCGTACAGCTGAAAATCAGGCAGGTAATTGAGGACCGGATCGTCCCAGTGGAGTTTGCCTTCGTCGACGAGCATGCCGAGACAGGCCGCCGTCATAGCTTTGGTGGTCGACGCCATGGCAAAAAGCGTTTGCGTATTGACGGGCTCCGCCTGGTTGAGCTCCCGAACGCCGTAGCCTTTCTTGAGCAGCACGGTTCCATCTTTCACCACCGTAACGGTGAGGCCCGGAACGTGCCAGTCGCGCACGGCCTGCTGTACGTAGGTGTCGTAGGCCACGACCGGATCGGCCTGCCGGGTTTTTGACTGGGCCATCAGGCAGTGGCTGCCGATGAGGAGGGTACACAACAGGGCGAGTTTCATAGAGGGGAGGATTGAAGAGCCAATATACACAGAGATCGACCAGTATTTTACGGATTGGCACCAATCATCAGCGCCAGGCCATTAGCTTTGCTTTTCATCCTGTTTGTGCCCAATACATCCTGACAATGATTCACCTGTACAGTCAACGAACCCTGCTGCTGGCGGCCCTGAGTGCCTGCATCAACCTGGCCAGTCCATCCGGTATCCATGCTCAGTCCAAAGCCCGATCCGCTTCACCCGCCGGAGCCGCTGCCATCCGCGAAGCAGACATCAAACGCGACCTGTTTGCCCTGGGGGGCGATCATTTTCGGGGTCGCGAGGCCGGCTCGCTCGATGAGCTGAAAGCCTCGGTCTGGATTGCCGAACAACTCCGCGCCATGGGCCTGCAACCCGCCGGCGACGACGGTACGTTTTTCCAGTTCTTTCATATCCAGCGCACCCGCATCACCGAAACCAGCCGGCTCGCCATTGGCAGTCGACAGCTCACCCACGGCCAGGACGCCTTTCTGCTGGCGCCGGCTATTGCCTCGGTCGATGCCCCCCTCGTCTTCGTCGGTACGGGTTCGCCGGGCGAGATGGCCAATGTCGATATTAAAGGCAAGGCCGTAGCGATCCTGTTTTCGGGAACCGGCCCGGCCGAGCTGAGCTACCGTCGGTTTTTGTTCGGCACCATGACCCGGCGGGCGGCCGAACTCGTGAAGGCGGGTGCCGTGGCGGTGGTGTGGGTATCTAACGAGCAGGCCCAGTCGTATTTCGAGCGCTGGACAACGGGGCTGGAACGCGGCCGATACGATCTGCCCGGCGGGCCCAACACGCGCATATTTACCCAGGCGCCAACGGTCTGGTTACCGGCCAGCGCCATCGACTGGATCAAACAACCCAACCAGCAGTTTACCAACGTGGTCAACGTGGAGAGTTTCAGCTACCCGTCGGTCAATATCGTCGCCAAAGTAGCCGGTACCGACCCAACGCTGGCTAAAGAACACATCCTGTTCAGTACCCACCAGGACCACGACGGCGTTCGGCGGGCGGTAGCGGGTGATTCGATCTGGAACGGTGCCGACGATAACGCCAGCGGCTGCGTTGCCACGATGGCCATTGCGAGAGCGTTTGTCAAACAACCCGCCAAACGCTCGGCGCTGTTTGTGTTCCACGGCGCCGAAGAACGGGGGCTGCTCGGTTCGCGCTATTACGTGGACAAGCCTACCGTGCCGCGCGGGTCGATCGTGGCGGTGCTGAACGCCGAAATGATCGGCCGTAATGCCCCCGACAGTGCCTGTATTCTGGGTCAGCAGCCACCCCACCGTAACTCGACCGACCTGGTCAGTGCCGCTCTGGCCGCCAACCAGGCCAACACCCGGTTCAAACTCGACACGCTCTGGGACAAACCAGAGCACCCCGAAGGCTGGTATTTCCGGAGTGACCACCTGCCCTACGCCCGGGTCAATATCCCCGCCATCGCGTTTACGAGCCTGCTCCACCCCGACTATCATACCCCCAAAGACGAACCCGAGCGCATCGACACCGGCAAAGTGACCAACATAGCCCGCTGGATGTACCTCACCGGCTGGGACATTGCCAACCACCCAACCCGCGTCCGGCTCGATCCGAATTTCAAGCTGGAACGATAAACGGCTCACGACAAACCTTTCTCTACACGCATGACGCATCTCTATTCCCGCCCACTGGTTACCGCGTTGCTGTTGTGGCTGGTGGTTGCCTGCCAGCGCCCCGTTTCGTCCTCCGCAGTATATTATCCGCCCAAAGGCGATAACTGGGCCACGATAACGCCCGAAAAAGCAGGCATGAACCCTGCGTTGCTCGACGCAGCCGTGGCCTTCGCCAAAACGCAGGAAACCACCCAGATGAAACCGGATTTCTCGACCCAGGAAGAGATTTTCGGGAAGCTCCTCGGGCCGATGCCCACCAGCCGGGCGGCCACGAACGGCATCATTCTCCGCCACGGCTACATCGTAGCCGAATGGGGCGACACCCGCAGCGTTGACCCAACCTACAGCGTAGCCAAAAGCGTGCTGTCGACGGTGGTAGGCATCAGCCACGAGCGGGGCCTGATCCCGGACATTTTCGAGCCGGTCTCGACGCTGATTCACGATGGCGGCTATGATTCGGAACAGAACCGGGCCGTAACCTGGGAGCAGCACCTCCGCCAAACAACCGAGTGGGAAGGCAGTCTCTGGGGTAAAAACAGCGATTTTATTGGCAAGGAAGCGTTTGGCCGCGGAGAACGCAAGCCCCGCACCCTGCAAAAACCCGGCACCTATTACGAGTATAACGACGTACGGATCAACCGCATGGCGCTTTCGCTGCTGCGGCTCTGGAAAAAGCCGATCCCTGAGGTAGTGCGCGATGAGATCATGAACCCCATCGGTGCGTCGGACACCTGGCAGTACATCCCCTATCCTACGGCCGTAGCCGACGTGGATGGCCAGTCCATGCCCTCGGTAAGTGGCGGTACCCGCTGGGGGGGTGGCCTACGCATCAGCGCCCGCGATCTGGCCCGGTTCGGCTACCTCTACGGGCGGCAGGGACGCTGGCAGAACCGGCAGATCATTTCGGCCGACTGGGTCAGGCAGGCTACTACCGGCAACGCCGTTGGCCCCGACTACGGCTACCTGTGGTGGCTGAATACGGGCAACGCAGCCGGTGGCAAAAAGCCCTGGCCCGACGCACCGACCACCAGCTTTGCAGCCCTTGGCGCGGGGTCGAACACCGTCTGGGTCGACCCCGAACACGATATCGTTATTGTGTGGCGCTGGCATAACGGCAGTCCGAACGAGCTGATCAAACGGGTACTGGCCGCAGTACAGCCGTAACGGTACGATCGGCGGGTTATCGACGTAAGTAGCTGGCTACCAGGAAATCGTCCGGGCGGATTTGCTGCTTCAGCGCCCACTGGCGGCCGATGTCGACGCGGGCTCGGTTGAGTTGACGCACCACCCGTTTCCGGTAAATGTTCAGACAACGCCCCGGCAGTTTTTCTTCGTAGATCAGCTGGTTGGTTTCATCGTAGAAGCGTACAATCGTATAGGGCGATGGCTTGCGGTTGGTTTCGGTCATCCAGAAAATGCCCGACGGTTCGGCCGGTGCGGCATAGCCCGCCAGTCGGTTTTTTTCCGTGTAGGAGCCCGCGGTCAGGGTCTGCGCATAGCCAGTGAGGCTCAGGCTGGTCAGTAGTAGACAGAGGAGTGTGATTTTACCAGTCATAGACGTAACGAGTAGTCATTGTGCCGGCCCCTACCAGGGTCGGCACAATGGGTTTGGAGGTTTAGGAATAGCTGTCTGATCAACTCAGCATCCCTTTGTCGGTATCGAACCGGCCGAGGGTAACACGACCAGTACCCGTATTGAGCGAACGGTCATGGAGAGCCTTTTTGGCGCATTTTACTGGCATACAAGCGGTTCGGAACCCGTATACGCATGAAATTTTCAATCATTAAGTCAGCATGCATACTATCTTTGACGGCTGATTCATCAGCGAGCCTGTGCTTACCCGCCTGACATTAACAGATCACTTATGACCACGATAGCCGAACGCGAACGTCTGTACGAACGAGCCGACAACAAAGGGTGGAAAAAATGGGGACCGTATTTATCCGAGCGGGCCTGGGGTACTGTCCGTGAAGACTACAGCCCCTACGGCGACGCTTGGAACTACGTAACCCACGATATGGCCCGCTCCCGCGCCTACCGCTGGGGCGAAGAAGGCATCGGCGGCATTTCCGATAACAAAGGTCATATCTGCTTCGCCCTGGCGTTCTGGAATCATAAAGACAATATCCTCAAAGAGCGGTTATTTGGCCTGTCGGGGCCCGAAGGCAACCACGGCGAAGACGTAAAGGAGCTGTATTATTACCTCGACAGCACCCCCACGCACTCCTACATGAAGATGCTTTACAAGTATCCGCAGCAGGAGTTCCCCTACAACCGCCTGGTCATCGAAACCGCCCGCCGAAACCGACAGCAGCCCGAATATGAACTGATCGATACCGGGGTTTTTGAGCAGGATGAGTACTTCGATATTTTCATCGAATACGCCAAAGCCGATCAGAACGACTGGCTGGTAAAAATTACCGCCCACAACCGATCTGCCCAGACAGCTCCGCTAACGATGCTGCCCACGATCTGGTTTCGTAATACCTGGTCCTGGGGTTACGAGCAGTACAACGCCCGGCCCATGATGAACGGGATCGCCAACAACCAGATCGAGGTGAACCACAAGCAGCTGGGGAAGTATAAACTCTACTGCGAAGACGCCGACGCGCTGCTGTTCTGCGACAACGACACCAATACCGAGCGGCTCTACGGCCGGCCCAATGTAGCCAAGTACCCCAAAGACGGGATCAACAATTACATTACGTCGGGCGGGAAGAAAAACTTTATCAACCCCAACCAGATCGGCACGAAAGCGTCGGCTCAGTATACCCGGCAGATACCGCCCGGCGAGAGCATCAGCGTACGGCTGCGCTTCAGCGACCAGACGCTGATGGGCCAGCCCTTTGCCGACTTCGACGACATCTGGAACCAGCGCCTGGCCGAAGCCGATGCGTTTTACGCCAGCCTGCAAACCAACGTAACCGATCCCGAACTGCTTACGATTCAGCGACAGGCCTACGCCGGTATGCTCTGGAACAAGCAGTTTTATTACTATAACGTCAACGAGTGGCTCAAGGGTGACCCCAAGATGCCGGTACCGTTTCAGGGGCGGGTCTATGCGCGCAACGAGAGCTGGCGGCATATGTACACGGCCAATATCCTGAGTATGCCCGACAAGTGGGAATACCCCTGGTTTGCGGCCTGGGATCTGGCGTTTCATACGCTCACCCTGGCGCGGCTCGACCCCGATTTCGCCAAACGGCAGCTGGCCGTTATCCTGCGGGAGTACTACATGCACCCCAATGGTCAGATACCCGCCTACGAATGGAATTTCAGCGATGTGAACCCACCGGTTCACGCCTGGGCTACCTGGAAAGTGTACGAGATTGACCGGGAGCAGAACGGCACCGGCGATGTGGCCTTTCTAGAGCGGGTGTTCCATAAGCTGCTGCTTAACTTTACGTGGTGGGTGAACCGCAAAGACGTCGAAGGCAACAACATTTTCGGGGGCGGCTTCCTCGGCCTCGACAACATCGGGGTGTTTGACCGGAGCCAGCCGCTGCCGATGGGTGGGCGCATCGAGCAGGCCGACGGTACGGGCTGGATGGCCATGTATACCCTGAACATGCTGCGGATTGCCTGCGAAATATCCCTGACGCGCCCCAGCTATCAGGATATGGCCAGCAAGTTCTTCGAGCACTTTCTGCACATAGCATCGGCCATGAACAACCTCGGCAAGCAGAACATCAGCCTCTGGGACGAGGTCGATCAGTTCTACTACGATGTCCTTCACACGCCCGACAACAACGCCCGCCTGCTGAAGATCCGCTCAATGGTGGGGCTGATTCCGCTCTTTGCGGTCGAGATTCTGGACGAGGAACTGCTCTCCAAACTCCCCGACTTCAAGCGACGGGTCGAATGGGTACTGACCAACCGCCCCGACCTGGCCTCGCTGGTGTCGCGCTGGCACGAGCCGGGTAAGGGCGAAACCCACCTTTTGAGCCTGCTGCGCGGTCACCGGATGAAGATGATCATGAAGCGGATGTTCGACGAGACGGAGTTCCTGTCCGACTTTGGCATTCGCGCCCTGTCGAAATTTCACGAGCAGACACCGTATCAGTTCGAGCTGAACAGCGAGATTTTCCAGGTGCGGTACTCGCCGGCCGAGTCGGAAATGAGCATGTTCGGGGGTAACTCCAACTGGCGCGGTCCGGTCTGGTTCCCACTTAACTTCCTGCTCATCGACTCCCTGCAGAAGTTCTACCAGTATTACGGCGACGACTTCGAGGTAGAATACCCCACTAATTCGGGGCAGGTGATGAGCATCAAGGAAGCGTCTGTTCAGGTAGCCGAGCGGTTGATCAACCTCTTCCGGCGCGGGGCCGACGGCCGTATTCCGGCCTACGGGTTCGATAAGAAACTACAAACCGACCCGCATTTCGATAAGCTTTACCTGTTCTTCGAATATTTCCACGGCGACGTTGGAGCGGGTCTGGGCGCCAACCACCAGACCGGCTGGACGGGTCTGGTAGCCGACCTGATCGAGTACTGGTACAAGTACCAGAGTGAAACGGTTGCTGTGCCCGCTACCAAATAAACAGGCTAACCGTATAAAACCGAATCCGTACGGCCCTAAAAAAGTCCTCCCCATGCATGGAGAGGACTTTTTTAGGGCCGTATGTCAAGTGACTCAACGAATATCCCTATCTCAGGGCCTATCGCTCATGTCGAACCCAGCCTACGGTCATTTTGCGGATTAGTCTACAGCTTTGTCAGGATCGGCATACCCATCGGTATGAATCACCTGTCGACAATTCGCTAATTCGCAGCCGGAAACGACACGGATCCTTTTGTGGCTACAAACTGTAACGTCCCCCCTCTGTATACGAGTTGTCTGGCCCACTGGCTTAGCTGGTCTACCGATACGATATGCCCATTGTCCAGAAACACCACATCATTAATCGTTGGCAGACGGTTGCAGGACCAGGTGGCCGGATTTGACCAGGTGCCCGACTGCACCGTACGCATGGCATCCCGGCTGAGGGTAACCGCAACCCGGTTGCTGGGGCAATATCCCATACACTGGCTCTGTACATAAACCGTTTGGCTGGCAGTGGTCGACAGTGGCGGGCTATACGAACTCCCGGTTTCCAGCAGTGTACCGCTGGCAGGTGCGCTCCACCAGGTGAGTGTAGCTGGCGGAACACTACCCACTGTTTCAACCGTTACCGAGAATCCGGATACACAAAGCGGATCCAGGGAATAGTCGTCCAGCGGTAATAGCGTCCATACACCGTTAGGGTTCTGCCCCGTAAGTATAGAAAGCGACTGCGCCGGTGAAAACGTACCCGACCTGGGGGTTGAGCCAAAGACAATAGCGGGAGCACCATCCTGAAAAACCGTCGTTATACTACCTGCATAGGCCGTATTCAGGCCATAGGTACGGGCAGGCACCAGCGTAATGATAGTGCCCTGGGGCGACTGAAGCTGAAACTGGACTTCTTCATTGAACGGATTACCGGAGCCAGCCGGCAGGCCGCAACTGGTTTCGTAATTTCCATCTTTCTTTTCCCAGGTAATTGACACAGCAATTCGGCTCAACTGCGCCAATCCGCTTATCTGTACCGTTGGGTCGTTCCCGCTTTTCAAGCGGCCATCGTAGCCAACCACTCCTCCGCTGTAGGTGGCGGTCTGGGTTATACTGGTTGGACAGGCAGTCGCTGCGGCAGTCAACGACGTGGTAGAAGGGCGGGCCGGATCAAGTCCGCACAGGGTCAGGCTGGAGGCTGCCGGTAGCGGACTTCTGACATCCAGAAATTGCAGAGGCAGTTGATTGGATGTGAATAAGCAATTCTGGATAGTAGCACGAGCCTGGTACGTACCTGCCTGCGTTGCGCCAAGGGTTGATGACACCGCGCCCGACACAACCGCACCGTTACGGAGCCACTGGTAACTGGCCGGAGGTAGTGTATTGGTACTCAACATGATCTGGCCACCCGTACAGCCCACGGTCATCGAACTACCAATTGTGACGGTATGTGCCACAACGGTTGTTGATACGGGTGTTGCCTCAATCTGACACCCTGGAAAGATAACGGATACCGTATACGTACCTGTGATTCGGGAGGCAAGACTGGCCGAATGAATGCCGGTTATGACCTGCCCATCGCGGCTCCAGGTGTAGGGCAGGCTGCTACGAACAGCCGCGCTGGCATCAACCGCAATGGCCTGCAAAATTGTCGAGTCGCCACTGCAGATACCGGGCGGACGCGTGGTTGAGATCTGAAGCGCGCCCGGCAGCTGCAGGACCAGTTTGCGGGTAGACGGAATAACGCAGTTACCGGTATTGATCGAGGCCGAATATACACCACTCTCGGCAACAGTGAGCGTCGGGGTCGATATCGCCAACGAGGCATTGTCTCGCTGCCACTGGTAGGTGGCTCCCGCTACCGGCACCAGACTCAATGTCGTCTGCTGGCCCGGGCAAAGTGTCGTACTACCCGACGCCGACAGGTTTGGGTCGACCACAACCTGCGTTACCGATATAACCGGACTTACAGCGGTACAGCTCAACCCGGCGGCTTCCAGACTAACAGAATAATCGCCCCCCTGATTGACCATGAGCCTCGACCGGTTCGTACTCGCCACGAGGCCGTTCCGATACCATAGTACCGTTCCGGCATAGGTAACAGGAATGCTTAGTTCTACAGAATCGGTCTGGCACAGGAGCGGTCGTTTACTGGTCGTCACGCTCAGCGAAGCCGGAATAAACGTCACGTTCACTGCCGACGCCGATACGGGACAGCCCTGCGTACCCTGTACCGTTAACCCATATACGCCTGTTTGTGTAACGGCGAGGGTAGCAGCATCGGGACCCGTCGGCTGACCATCTCTGGTCCATTGGTACGACTGCGTCCCGGTCAGGCTCGTGGCGCGCAGCGTTAACGGCGTACCCGCGCAGAGGACCGGGTTACCGGAGGGTGTAATACTAACCGTCGACGAGCTTATGCAGGCTTGCTGAACGGCCCGCAGCGCGTTAATCCGACCGCTTCCCAGCAAACCCGAAAAACCGGGGTTCTGCGCATCTATGTTATCGCAGGTATTTTTTATGAGCGTAATCAACTCCGAACTGGTCAACGCTGGTTTCACCGACCAGATATACCCAAACAGGCTCGCTACCAGCGGAGAAGCCATAGAGGTTCCGCTGTATGTGGCATAGGTGCTGGTCGGCACCGTGCTGTAGATCGACGATCCGGGCGCGAACAGATCGACCCAGGGGCCGTAGTTACTGAATGAACTCCGCGCATCGGTTGAGGTAGAACTGCCTACCGAGATGATGTTATTGTAAGCGGCCGGATAGGACACCGAACTTGTATTGGAATTGCCGGCCGCTGCTATCCAGATTATGCCCCGGCTGAATACGTCGTTGGCTAACGTCTGGGCTGTACTGGAGTAAGCACCGCCCCCCCAGGACGTGTTGATGATGTTTGCCCCATTCTGAGCTGCCCAGGCAACTCCTTCGTATGCATGGGTAATCGCATTGCTACCCGCCGAAGCGTCGGTTGATGACTTTACCGGAATGAGTTTTATGTTGTTAAACCCCATCGATGCAACCCCTACCCCATTGCCCGTTACGGCACCAACGATACCTGCTACGTGGGTCCCGTGCGACATGGATGTATTCGGCGGATTAGGGTTATTATCTCCGTCGGCCACATCGTACCCCGAAAGCATATTGGCCGCCAAATCAGGGTGGGTAATCTGCACGGCATCGTCGCAGATCGCTACTTTAATGGTTGCATACCCCTGGTTCAGATCCCAGGCCTGGTAAGCCTTGATGGTACTCAGATGATACTGGCTATTGAGGCTCGGATCGTTAGGGGTCAGACTCGTTCGCATGAGCGGAACCCGCTCAACATATTCGATATCCGGACGCGCCTTTATCTCGTCCATAAATTTTTCGACGAGTTTGTGATTGGCCAGTTTCAGCCGGTACACTCGCTGCAGGTCGGCATTCGTAGAAAAGAAAAACGAACGCTCGGCCCTGTCGACGGCAAACTGCGTACTGAGCTGGGCTATAAACGGTAACTCGGCCTGTATGTTCACCGCGTTGCTCCCTTTGCGCTGAACGGAGCTCACTGACTTCAGCTTGACATATACCTCGCCGTCGACATACTCTTTACTACTATCCTGCGCCTGTCCACCGAGGGAGAAACACAGAAACAACAGAGTGAACAAGCACCACACCCGATTCATAGAAGGCTCTTTATCAATAGTTGGAGAGCCCAAATATATAAAATACTTTACGGGATATACTTAGTAAAAATACTCAATCCGTTTAAAGTGAATTTTTTAACTCGTATCACACCACGGCGGGTTCAAGCAGCCGAATCAGGCCTTTCTCGGCGTCCATCTCGGCGTTGATTCCGATGGGTACGGTAAACTTGTCGGTAATATGCCCGATCATGGCGCCGGCAAAAGCCGGAATATTCAGCGGCCCTATATGCTCGATCAGCACGTCTTCGAGCGTCAGCGACCCGTAGCCCCCGCTACCGGGACCACAACGCGTACACTTGCCGAACACGAGCCCCGACAACTGGTTGAGCACCCCGGCCAGTTTGAGATGGGTCAGCATTCGGTCAACACTGTAGATATCCTCGCTGACGTCTTCAATGAACAGAATTTTGTTACGCCAGTCGGGCACGTAAGCCGAACCCAGCAAATGGCAGAGCACCGTCAGATTGCCACCCACCAGCGGACCACGCACCGTACCGGGCCGGATCGTCCAGATGCGATCGTCGGTCTGGGCGAGCGTATCGCCCTTTTCGGTCGGATTTTCATACACGACCGGTTCGCCCTCCATAATCACGCGCCGGAACCGGTCTACGGTATACGAATTCCAGGTGGCCGAGCCTACCGGGCCGTGGATGGTAGCCAGCCCGGTTTTGGTATGAATGCCTAGCAGCAGAGCCGTAATGTCGCTGTAGCCAACGAGTAGTTTGGGGTTTCGGCGGATCAGTTCGTAGTCGAGCAGCGGCAGCAACCGGGCGCAGCCCCAGCCGCCGTGCATGGCCATGACCATCTGGATATCCGGGTCGGCAAACATGGCGTTCACGTCGGCAGCCCGGTCGGCATCGCGCCCGGCCAGATAGCCGTAGCGGTCGTAAAAGTGCGGAGCCAGCCTGGTTTTCAGCCCCATCGCCACCAGCGACTCCTGCGTAACCTGCACCTCTTCGCGGCTGTAGGCCGGCGCAGCCGGACAAACCAGCCCCACCGTATCGCCGGGCTTGAGCCGGGCCGGTTTTACAGTAGCCAGTGGTTTTTGGTCGTAGGTAGCAAAGGGCGCAAGCGCAGTGGTTTTGAGCAGAGAACGGCGGGTCAGCATGGCAGAAAGTCGTTTGCAGAAATCGACGTATAATACTAGCGAAAAATCGTACATGAGCGCATATACGGGTGCTTGTAGCTGCCCGCAAACAGGTTACGGCCAGACGATTTACCCCACCATACACTGGTAGTACTTGCTGGATCTGCCGGGCGCAGGTGTTAAAAAATCGTAACGGCACAACGCATCCACCCGCGCGGGTATCCTGCTGGTAACCAAACTACATACCCGATGGCTCATGTCAACAGGCTCCTGATTATCATTATTCTCGCGCTCGCCCAGCCCCTGGCCGCTGCCCCGGCTATGCGCCCTAAGAATATACCGTGTGCCCCACCCGATTACAGGATATATCATCGCAGCATTGCCCGCATCCATGACCTGATTGCCAGTCAGCAGTACAACGATGCATTGGTGGCCTACAAAAATGTATTTACCAGCTATGATTTCGTCTTCCTGCGGGACTACAAAATAGCCGCCCAACTGGCATTATATCTGGGCAGGCCCGGCGAGGCTCTGGGCTTCGTTCACAAGGGCTTCGCAGCGGGCATAACACCAAAGCAGATCCGTAAGCACGCCTTTCTCAGGCAGCTTACCGACCAGCCCGACTGGAAAAAACTCAAAAAACAGTACCCTGCACAACGGGTCATCTATCAGCAACGCATAAACCCGGCGGTTCGAGCCGAGGTGCAGGCCATGTTTCGTAAGGATCAGTGGAAAGCACTAGGTGCCTTGTTTACCTTCAGTTCTAGACGACAGGACCACTATGCCGAAAAGCGGTTCGCCCCGCATAGTCAAATTCAGCTGGCCAGGCTCACCAGGATTCTGAAAGCCTACGGCTATCCTGGTGAGAAGCTAACGGGTAATGGCAGTTGGGGAGCCGTTATTCTCAGCCACCACAATTCCATTAGCCAGCGCCATGCCCTTGCGGATACACTCTATCCGGCACTCAAACCTAAACTTCTCAACGCACTGGCACTGGGGCAGCTTTCGCCCTATGAACTGGCTCTGATCGATGACTGGTATGTAGCCGTCAAAAGCAGTCGCCGGGAAAAACTCTATGGCTACATGGACGACGTCCTGACAGAAACCGAACGGGACAAAGTCAACGAGTGGCGCGGTGAGATTGGCCTTAGCCGGGTTGAGACAATCAATGCGCTCATGGACAGACAACAGGAAACCGGCCTGAACTTTCATCTTCCATTCCGCCAACCCGCTAAAACACGCATTCGACCCGATAGCCTGTGACTCTGTATAGCCACATAAGGGCCTGAGACCGATGTGAATAATCTGACTGCACCGGGGTTATTCCATCGCTCGTGCCGTTAGATCGGCCATTCTAACGATTAAACCAGCGATTTATGACCTACTGGTTCATAGTGAACCGGTTAACGATGAGCCTGCTCTGTTAGGCTACTATTGCAAAACAATCACACACAGAGGCAGTTTATAATATAAACAAAACACAACCAGCGTTATGAAAATTGCCGTAGAAAAAGGACAGGATAAACCACTGCTGGCCGACGGGCACCACAGCGTTACGATCACGCACATCGACGAAGGTACCAGCGAGAATAAAGGGGTGCCTTTCTTTGCCGCCCGCTTTGAAAACGAAGACGGATATGTTTCGCACCGGTTTTACCAGTCGCAGGCGGGTATGGCCAGTATTGTCGGCCTGTTCGAGCAGGCGGGTATAACCGTAGAAGAAGGCAAGGAGCTGGACACGAAACAGCTGATTGGCAAACAGGTAGACATTGAAGTCGGCGAACGGTCGTATACGGACCCCGAAACCGGTAACGAGCGCACCCTCAAACAGGCGATGAATTTTCTGGTAAGCTAAACCAGGCTGCGCCAGCTGCTTCCGGGTGGCTGGCGCAACCAGTTAGTCAGAAAACCAGTCTGCTTTTCGGTCCTATCGCCGGATCAGGTATCTTAGCCGTTCATGTTTACTCCTTACGTTATGAAACCTGTGTTCGGCCTTCGCTTCTGCCTGCTTTTATTGACCTGTCTGCTCTGGAACTGCAAAAGCGACGACCCCGCCCCTACCCCGTTTCAGGCCACCGATTTTGAGGTCGTTATCAATACAACCACCCAGTCCGGAAACGACTACCGGGTCAACTACGATATCGTTAACAAAACGACCCGCCGGTACGCAGCCCCCAGCGACCAGCTGTTTAACGTTGTCTTCACGGCCAAAGCAGCCGATGGCTCAACCTATACCGAGCAGGAAGGCGTACCCGAACTGGATGCCAGCTCCCGACAGTCGCGGGTAACGCTGGTCAGCACGACCGGCAAGCAAACTACCATTACGGCCGAAGTGCTCAAGGCCCAATAGGGTTTACTTTTTGTAGGCAAATCGCATCAGATACCCTTTCTTGCCATCGCCTTCGCTCGCGATGAATAGATCGCCGTTGGGTGCAAAACAGATGCCTTCCGGCTGGCGAAACCGCTTCGGGTCGAGCGACTCCGAGTAGGTAATTTTGGCCTGTCGGTTCGTAATGACCAGCCGCTTCCCGGCCGAGGTCAGTATATACCACTCGCCCGTTATGGGGTGAACAGCAATGGCCGAGGGCTTGTAGGATTTAGGATCGATGCCCGCGCCGTTCAGCTGCTCGTCGTTTAGCTGCATATCCTTAAATACCGCCCGGTTCAGCAGATCGAACGAGTAAACGGCTTTATCGCTCGACGCGCTCCCCCCGTTCTTGACGGCCAGCAGCAGCCGTTTTGTCTTAGGATCGTAGCCCAGCCCTTCTACCTCGGTTTTGGCGGGCAGGTCGGTTTTGGTGCGACCAATCTGCGTCGACTCCGGCTTGAACCGGAACAGGTTGCCATTACTTTCGAGCACGTAAACCTCGCCGTTCACGTATTCGATCCCCTCAAAATCGCCGTACCCGCCGAAGCCAAAATCTTTGACTACTTTCTTTTTGCGGATATCGTAGACGTACACTGCCGCTTCTTCATCCTGCACGCATAGCAGCTGGCCATCCTTGTAATACGTCAGGCCCGATATCTCTTCCAGCGCTTTGGGCAACGTTACGTTGTCGTCGGGCGATTGGAGGTCGTAGGGAAGTTTGAACGGGGCCGCTATGGTTGCGGACTCGGGTTGGTTCTCCGTTTTGGTCGATGAGGTGCCGCAGCCAGCCAGCCCAAGCAGTATTCCCAACAAAAAGCGATTCATACAGGATGCAGGTTTGGCGCAAAGGTACGTGCCTAACCGATCTGCACACCGATCGGCTGCCCAACCGCCGTTTTTTTAACATGACGACATGGCCCTATTTTACTCGGAACGCTGAATCTCAGGCCCGTCGGGCAAAAACCGTCGTTCATCCACATTGCTTTTGCGGGTTGATTCGGGCAGCACACCTTTGTCTCAGTCAAACGAACCAAACAAATACGAACCATGAAAAAAGTATTCGTTCTGATGCTGGGACTGGTAGCCGGTACCGCATCATTTGCCCAGACCACCGCCGACAAAGCGCCCGTCACCTACGTGTCCGTCACCACTGACCAGAAGATTCAACTCGTTGTCGGCCGTGAACAGGCCACCGCTACGGTGAGCCTTCGCGATGAGCAGGGCCGCATCCTGTACGCGCAGAACGTAAACCTGCGCGATGGCCTCCACCAATATTTCAACATTGCCGAACTGGCCAACGGAACCTACCAACTGGCCGTTCGTGTCGGTAAAGAGCAGATAGTGAAAACGTTTGTAGTCGGCGAGCAGCCCGCTCAGAAAGTGGTTGCTTTTGAGTCGTGATCCAAAAATCGTCACCCAACCCACCGAAACCGGCATTCCGCCGGTTTCTTTTTTTGTAGCATAGGTAGGATGTGTAGATTTGTTATATGACCACCGTACCGACAACATACCGCCTGACCAACCGGCAAAAATGGCAGCTCGCCCTGAGCGTGTTTGTTGTCTACTGGCCCCTGCGGCTTTATGTCAATATCTCGAACCCCAGCTGGGCCCTGCGGGCGTCGCGGCTGCCGTTCTTCATTCTCGAGATTCTGCTGTCGCTGTTCTTTTTCTTTCTCTGGATCAGCATTACCGAGTGGATACAGCGACGGCTGTTCAGCTGGTTCGGCGACGGGTTTCTGCTGGAGTTCAAAATTCCGGCTCAGCTGGCTACCCTACTCATTGCCAGCGTCATAGCCCTTTCGTTTAACTATGGCTTTTACACCATCTGGCGCACACTGGACAGCTTCGTTGACGAGCGGTTTCCGGCGTACCGGTCGCAGCGCCCCCCCAAATCATACACTCCCCTCGACCTAGCCGTTTGGCGGCAGGGGCGCGAACAGCGGGCCCGGGCCAATAACAGCCTCACCGTTCTGGCACTGCTGTCGGCTTTTTACCTGGCGGCCAACCGGCGTACCAACCGCCGGCTCGAGCTGGTTCAGGTGCGGGCCGAACGACTCGAGAAAGAAGCGGTACAGGCTCAGTTTACGGCCCTCAAAAGTCAGGTCAATCCGCATTTTCTGTTCAACAGCCTGAGTATTCTATCGTCGCTGGTTCACGCCGACGCCGATCTGTCGGAGCGCTTCATCGACCAGCTCTCCCGGGCGTATCGGTATATTCTGGAGCAGAAAGATAACGAGAGCGTATCGCTCAAAACTGAGCTGGAGTTCATTCAGGCCTACCGCTTTCTGCTCAACATCCGCTTCGAAAACAAGTTCGATGTCATCATCAACGTACCCGAGGCCGATCAGGTCCGGTACGCCATTGCTCCGCTCACCCTGCAGCTCCTGGTCGAAAACGCCGTAAAACACAACCGGATGTCGGCCAAAGAGCCGCTGCAGGTACAGATCTTCCTGGAAGACGACAGCCTGGTTGTGCAGAACAACCGGCAGCTGCGTCCCCAATCCGAGGTGTCGACCGGTGTGGGTCTACAGAATATTGTCAACCGATATACGCTGCTTACCGATCGGCCTGTGCACGTCAGTGAGAACGAATCGGCTTTTATTGTCAAAATACCGCTACTCGGCGAACGGGTACCGGCATAGCCTCCCTACAGGTTTTTGTTTACGGTAGTTCGTCGGCTGGCTCTGCTGCCCCGATTATGAATGTATTGATTATTGAAGATGAGAACCTCACCGCCAAACGGCTGGAGGGCATGTTGCAGAAATACGATCCCGGTATACAGGTGCTGGCGGCCATTCCATCGGTAAGTGAAGCCGTGGCGTGGTTCAACCAGCCGGCCCGCCCCAGTGTCGATCTGGTTTTCATGGACATCCACCTCGAAGATGACCTGGGATTCCGCATTTTCGAGCAGGCCAACCTGACTACGCCGGTCGTTTTTACCACCGCCTATGATGAGTACATGATCCAGGCGTTTAAGGTAAACAGCATCGATTACCTGCTCAAGCCCATCAACTACAACGAACTGGTAGCGGCCATTGAAAAATTCAAAGCGCTGAAAAAGCAGTTTGGCTCGGCGAGCGCATCGGCTCCCGACCTCGAAACCCTCCTGAGCCTGATTGGCGGCCCCCGCCAAACCGAGTATAAGGACCGGTTCATGATTACGGTGGGCACCAAAATCCGGAGCATCGAAACAACCGATGTAGCGTATTTCTACCTCGAAGAGCGGGTGGTCTTTCTGGTCACCAAAGACGGGCTCAACCTGCCTATTGACTATAGCCTCGACAAGCTGACGCAACTGCTGAACCCCCGGCAGTTTTTCCGGATCAGCCGGCAGTTTCTGGTGTCCTTATCTGCCATTCAGACCATCCACACCTATTCGGCGGGCAAACTGAAACTCGATCTGATGCCCAAATCGCGGCAGGAGGTGTTTGTCAGTGGCGACCGGATGACCGAGTTTAAGGAATGGTTGGGGAAGTAGGGTCAGCCAGCCGGTCCAGTTCGCTGCGTAACACAGGTAACGCCTGCTCCAGCCCGGCTTTGAAGTGATTCCAGCGGCTAATTACCCCCTCTGGTTCGGGCGCTGACTTGGCATACTGCTCCAGCTGGCGCAACTCCATTTCCAGCGACGTCAGTCCGACCATACCCACCCAGGGCACAATCTTATGGGCCACATCGGCCACACCGACCCAGTTTTGCTGCGCCATACCGGCTTCCAGCTGGTCAAAATCCGGCATGACCTCATCGAGAAACAGATGAAGTACACTCACAATCTGTCCTCGGCTTCCGCCATGCAGCCGGTCTAGTCGTGGGTAATCAATAGCGGGGGCGGTTAATGGCATAGTAGTTGGATGAGCAAACGGTGGTGATCAGGCCCGGCGGTACGTTACCGCTGGGTATATCGGGCAATCTTTTCGAATAAATCGTCGGGGTTGAACGGTTTGGTGACGTAATCGTTCATGCCGATCGCAAAGGCGCGGTCCTGGTTGCTGAACGGAGCCGATCCGGTCAGGGCCAGCACGGGTACAGCCGGATTTTGCTGCCGAATAACCTCGGTAGCCAAATACCCATCCAGAACCGGCATCTCCAGATCCATCAGTACAATATCGTACGTACCGGCGCTGAATTTATCGATGGCTATCTGTCCGTTCTCTGCGGTATCGACCAGAATTCCCCACTTCTGCATAAAGCGCTGCGCCATTTTAAGATTGATCGGGTAATCATCGACCAGTAACAGCCGGATGCCAGCCAGCGGCTGGTCACTGCCATCGGCCGGCGTCGGTTTTTGAGAAGAGGACAGGCTATCCACGGTATATATCGGTTTGTCAATCAGGTGTATGGCACCCATGATTCGCTGAAAATCCAGCCTGAATCAGGTCCTGCAACAAATATAAGTTAGTTTACCATTTCTTAACTCAGGCAATTAAAATTTTACTTTTCAGGAAAAATAGAGTTTTTAAGCGGTGTGTTTCGGGCTCAACCTGCGCCAACGAACCCCGTTTGGCTGGTTCAGTTACGGCTGGCAGGCAGCCTTATCGGGTACTGAGACTGAGGCTTTCTACGGGATGTTTATCGGCCCGAATCCGGTTAATCGGGTTTGTACCCGTACCTTTGCCGGATGACCGGCTCGTTATGGCCGGTCTTTGACATCTGGTATACTATGCAACATTCCGATCAGCCGCGTCGACGCGGTCAGCGCACCGACCAGCAGCTCACGGTTCAGGCTCCGGCCCAACTGATGGCTTTCCTGATTGACAAGCTGCCGCACAAGAATCGTAACAATATCAAATCGCTGCTGAGTAATAAACAGATTCTGGTCGACGGGCGGGTGTATACCCAGTTTAACCACCCGCTGCAACCCGGCCAGATCGTTACCGTAGCGGGCAACCGGGCGCCCGAGACAACCCAATACAGAGGCCTGACCATCCTGTACGAAGACCCACACCTGATCGTGATCAACAAACAGGCTGGTCTGCTGTCGATGGGCACCAGTAAGGAGCGCGACCGTACGGCCTACAGCATGCTGAGCGACTTCACCAAGAAAGAGGATCCGAAGAACAAGATTTTTATCATCCACCGGCTCGACCGCGAAACATCGGGGGTGATGATGTTTGCCCGGAGTGAGAAAGTGCAGAAGCTGATGCAGGAATCGTGGAACGATACCACCAAGCAGCGGACCTACGTGGCGCTGGTAGAGGGCGTACCGGAACCGCCAGCCGATACCATCACCTCCTATCTGCGCGAAAGCAAAGCCCTGATCGTATACTCCAGCCAGAATCCGGAATATGGTCAGCTGGCCGTCACGAACTATACCGTGTTGAAGGCCGCCAACGGATACGCCCTGCTTCACCTGGAGCTGGAAACCGGGCGCAAGAACCAGATTCGGGTACACATGCAGGATATTGGTCACCCTATTGCGGGCGACAGTAAGTACGGCGCCACTTCTGACCCGATCGGGCGCCTGGGGCTGCACGCCGAGATGCTGGCCTTCGAACACCCCATCACGGGCGAGGCCATGCGGTTCGACGCGCCGGTGCCCAAATCGTTTCTGAGCGTTTTAAAACAGTCCGAATGAATAGTTCAGACTGCGGACCCGTTACTCAGCGGGTCCGCAGTTGACGTTTGAAGGTATTCAGCACCCGGGCCAGGGTCAGCGTATCGCCAAAGGCCTGCCGGACAATCTTCAGCGAAGCGCCCTTGCTCACGCCCGACTCACGCGGGTGATATCTGGACTCTACCTGCCGAACGGTATGCCCCGTAACGAGCAGCTTCGCGCATATTTCACTTTCTACCAGGGAGCTCTCCAGCTCGACCTTCAGCGACTGAACGGCCTGGGTCTTGTAGATCTTTACCCAGTTTACATCTTTCAGGTCAAAGCTGAGCAGAAACCGGTTCACAAGCCGGTTGGCGTACGAGAGCGCGTTGCGGAGCATGGTATAGGTCGTATTCTCGAGCCGGTAAAACGACACGAACGACCGGTCCGGCACGTTCATGTGCGGAATCAGCTCATCGGTATCGAACTGCCCATCGGCCGGAACCGCCGTCAGGTTTTCGTAACGCGCATTGGCGTATCCTGTCCGCAGCGCATGGCCAATACCCCGGTTGACCGGATGAATCAGCGGCCGGATTACGGCATATTCTGCAGCCAGCTCCCGTACCACATCGGCCGAGCCATCTGAACTGCCGTCGTCGACCAGCAAAATTTCATACAGGCCGGGTTTGTACTGCTCAAACGTCTGAATCAGTTTGGTAACGACTTTCCGAACGGTACCTACTTCGTTGTAACAAAAGACGACTACACTCCAGGTTTGGTCCATCAATAGCGGTTGATCACGTCAATAACCTGATTAACTTCTTCGTCGGTCAGTTCGGCAAACATCGGTAGCGATACACAGTGTTCGGCCAGGTATTCGGCCTGGGGGAAATCGCCTTTGTGATACCCGAGCGATTCGTAGGCCTTCTGGAGGTGGCAGGGCACGGGATAATGTAAACCAGCCACAATGTTGTTTTCTTCCAGATAGCGCAGGAAGTCGGCCCGGTTCTCGACCGTAACCACAAAGAGGTGATAAACGGATTCGGCAAAGCCGGGCTGCTGCTGCATTCGTACACCCGGGTTGGTGATCTCCTGCTGGTAACGGGCGGCAATAGCCTGCCGACGGGCATTCCACTGATCGATATACCGCAGCTTGATGCTCAGGATAGCGCCCTGAAGACCATCCATCCGCATGTTATACCCAATCTCGTCGTGGTAGTACCGCGTCTGCGAACCATGGTTGCGCAGACTTAGCACATGATCGTAATAGGGTCGGTGGTTGGTCGTTATCCCTCCGGCTTCGCCATAGGCGCCCAGGTTTTTGCCGGGATAAAAGCTGAAGCAGGCCATTTCACCAAAGCCCCCCACCCGCGTACCGTTGTAGCGGGCGCCGTGGGCCTGGGCGGCATCTTCGATAAAGCGCAGGTTGTGCTGTTCCGCTACGGCCTGAACGGCCGCAATATCGAAGGGTTGCCCGTACAGGTGTACGCCCGCAATCACTTTGGTCCGCTCGGTGATCCGTTCGGCAATTTTCGATGCGTCGATCTCCCAGGTGTTCGGGTCGCAGTCGACAAATACGGGGGTAGCGCCCACGTGCGACGCGCCCCAGGCCGTAGCAATGAACGTATTGGCCGGAATGATGACTTCATCACCGGGGCCAACGCCGAGTGCCAGCATGGCCAGCTGCAGGGCCGTGGTTCCGTTATTAACCCCCATGGCATGCGATGTACCACAGTAATCGGCAAAGGCCCGCTCGAAGGTGGCAACGTAGGGACCGCCGGAGAACGCGTTCGATTCAAAAACTTCTTCGGTTACTTTGAGCACCTCGTCTTTCAACTGGTGATACTGTTTCCGCAGATCAAGAAAAGGAATTTTGTGGGTGGCTACCATCTGATAAATTGAGTTGGCGCGATGGAAATTAGGATTTCACAGACTTAAGAACACGGGCTGGGTTACCCGCCACGATGGTGTTGGGCGCAACGGATTTGGTCACGACCGAACCGGCGCCGACAATGGCTCCTTCGCCAATGGTGACCCCGCACAGAATCGTGACGCTCGACCCGATCGACGCGCCTTTTTTCACCCAGGTTTCTTCCATAGTCCAGTCGGCATCGGTCTGTATCGACCCGTCGGGGTTGGTAGCACGGGGGAAACGGTCATTAATAAACGTCACATTATGCCCGAGAAACACGTTATCCTCGATATGGACGCCTTCGCAGATAAAACTATGGCTCGATATTTTGCAGTTCTTGCCGATGGTAGCGCCCCGCTGAATTTCAACGAACGTGCCGATCTTAGACCCATCGTCGATTGTACAATGGTAGGCGTTTACAAAATCGTATATCTTGACGCCTTCGCCGACCTGCACCTGATTCAGCGAACGTTTGGGCGAGTCTTCTGTCAGTGTAGTCATGTTACAGTTTAATTTCTTTCCCGTTTTGTTTGATCGACATTTCGGCGGCTTCGAGTACGCGGACGACCTCCAGGCCTTTGTGTCCATCTACTAACGGTTGTTTCCCGTGCAGGATTGCCCCCACAAAGTCGGCCGCCATATCGGCCAGCGCTTCCTTCGGCGACACTTTCGGGATAAACACATCGCCGGTTCGGTAGTCGACCTGCTTGCGGTGTTTTTCCTGTTCCGACTCGTTGAGCTGGTAGCCCGTGTCGTAGATCCGAATTTTATCGGTCGGTTCCACGTCGTCGTAGAGTACCATCTTCCGGTCGCCCCCGATCAGAATCCGGCGTACCTTCAGCGGAGAAATCCAGGAGCAGGTAAAGTGAGCGATAAAATCGGACTGGTAGTGCAGCGTCAGGTAAGCAATATTCTCGATGCTGTTGATAGCGTGGGCTTTACCGGTTGCCGTCAGGCTGTAGGGTTTCTCGCCAACCAGATGGAACAGAATCGAGATGTCGTGCGGAGCCAAATCCCAGATCACGTTGACATCGGACTGAAACAGGCCCAGGTTGATCCGGGTGGAGTCGAAATACTGGAGCTTGCCAAATTCGCCCGATTCGCAGAGCGATTTGATTTTCTGCACCGATCCCGTATAGAGAAACGTATGATCGACCATCACGACCAGGTTCCGCTGAGCCGCCAGTTCGATCAGCTCTTCGGCTTCGGCAACGCTGGCCGTAAACGGTTTCTCGACCAGCACATGCTTCCCCGCCAGCAGCGCCTGTTTGGCAAGTTTGTAGTGGGAGAAGACGGGGGTGGCCAGCACGACCGCGTCGATAGCCGGATCGGCCAGCAGGTCAGCATAATCGTGGGTACCGCTAACCGTTGGATAGCTCTGCCGGGCTACGGCCAGCCGCTCGGCCCGCGGATCGCAGACGGTTTTAACGGTGCACTCTTTGGCGTTCATGAAGTTACGAAGCAGATTGACTCCCCAATATCCGTAACCGACCAGGCCAACTTGTATCATTCGATATGACAATAAATAAGGTTAATACGCTGCTCTTTTCGGCAGGCAGCGCTGCATTACTTGCTCATCCCGATGAGCCGGGCTGCCTTGAACTGGATGGCCAGCAGCCAGATTAAACAACCAACGATAACGACCTCCAGTACGTATTCGGCCACGGCCTTAGCGGTGGTGAGGTCGCTCAATGAACTGAACAACGGCATATCCATACTCCACCAGAGGGGTGGCTGAACCACAACCGCCACGTTGAACAAAAGCAGGAACAGCAACTGGTTCCGGCTGGTCAGCGCAACAACGCCGAACAGCATGGGCATGACATAGATATACGCGTAGTTGGCCAGCGAACTCTGCTGAACAATCATCATAAACGCGTACGTACTGACCCATAGCGTCACAAAACCAGCCTCGAACCGCGGTCGGTTGCGGTAAGCCACATAACAGCCGAACGCCAGAATAGACGCCAGCCCCACCCAGTTGAGCGATTTCTGACCCAGCGGGATAACACTGCCCAGCAACGGCCGCAGAACGGTCCAGATATTCGGAGTCCGCGGATCGTTGGCCTGCTGAACGGGCTCCAGAAACTCAAGCCCTACTAAACCATACATAATAGCTAGAGCTGGTAAACCAACTAGCAATAATCCGGCCACATACCGCAGCTGGTTACGAACCAGAAAAAACACCGGTATGAGGGTCAGCACCAAAATGGCTTTGGTTACGACCATACCCAGACCCAGCACCAGCCCCACCGACAGATCGTCCTGACGGTGACGCCAGGCCATCAGCGCCCATACGCCAAAGAGCCACATCAGTTCATCTTCCTGCCCGCTCAGCACCGACAGTACCATCGAGATGGGCAGCAGCAGGTACAGGATGGCTTTATGGAACGGCTCGTCGGCCGGGCCCGGCAGGCTGCGATAGTAGCGGAAGGTCAGCGCCAGCGTCAGCCCCTCCAGCAGAATCAGCAGCAGGGTAATGGCTTCCGGGCTGTACCAGATCAGCAGGGGCAGGGCCGTCAGATAGGCAAATAAAGGCGAGTAAGCCGAATCGAAATCGCGGTAAACCACCTTCATCTCAAGCGCTTCTTTCGAGGCTTCAAAAAACATGGGCACATCCGAACGCGCATCGTAGCCCAGCACGATGTACAGGCCAATAAACGGAACGATACGGAGCAGAAAAAAGGCAATCCCCAAAGCGAGGGGCTGGCGGTTATAGGCGGGCGTAAGTGCCTGACGATAATACCAGAACAGAACAAGCAACACGGATAACAGGAATGCAATAGCCGCTTTGGGAATGACTGACGACGGGAAATCTGGCATTGGTGGATTGCTTGTACGCAACAAAACTAAGATAAAAGTACAGATCCGCGACGAATTAATTATCTACCGTATGTTGTGTAAACGGTAGCAGCCTGGTTTGACCACTTTTTGTTCCCGGGGTCAATCCCTGCTTTCGGCACCCAAAAATCGGCATTCGGCCAAATTGATTTCCCGGCCAGACAGCCTGTCATCACCTTTGGGGCATCAGTCCGATCACCAGATATACAACCCTATGAAAACGTTATTACTTGTTTTATACATCGCTTCGGCAACGGCCGCGCTGGCTCAGGTTCCTGCCGGAGCAGGGCCGGGCAGCTCTGGCGGATTTGGCCGGCCTGCCGACGAACGAACTCAGCGCCCTACAGCTACCATTTCCGAGTCTGATCCGCTGCCCCGCGGCAACGGTAAAATTGCGGGTCTGCTCATGGACTCCACCACCAGCAAGCCCGTTGAGTTCGCGACCATAGCCGTACTCAGCGCCCAGACCAACAAACCCGTTGACGGGACCACCACCGATGAAAAAGGCCGGTTCACCCTGACCAAGCTGGCTCCCGGCCAGTACCGGCTTCAGTATTCCTTTATCGGGTACCGGGACAAACGGTCTGCGCTCATCACCGTTGAACGGGGTACCGACCTCAACCTGGGCATCATCAATCTGGCCCCCGACATTCGCACGCTCAGCGAAGTAAACGTGGTAGGTCAGGCGGCCATGATCGAAGAAAAAGTAGACCGGCTTGTTTACAACGCCGACAAAGACATTACGGCCAAAGGGGGCGACGCCAGCGACGTGATGCGCAAGGTGCCGATGCTTTCGGTCGACCTGGATGGCAACGTGAGCCTGCGCGGCAGCAGCAACGTAACCGTACTGATCAATAACAAGCCCAGCACGATCGTGGCCAGCAGCGTAGCCGATGCGCTCAAGCAGATTCCGGCCGACATGATCAAAACCGTAGAGGTCATTACCAGCCCCTCGGCCAAATACGATGCGGAAGGGTCGGCGGGTATCATCAACATCGTGACCAAGAAAACGACGCTGCAGGGGGCTACCCTGAACGTCGACGGGGGCGTTGGCAACCGGGGGGCGCTGCTCGGCCTGAACGGTAACTACCGCACCGGCAAGATGGGCTTCTCGCTGAGCGGCTTCGGCCGGGCCGAGTATAATGTGCGTGGCGCCTTCAGCAATGACCAGACAACGGCTTCGCCCAATGGCACCATCCGTACGCTGCAGAGTGCCAGCACGCAGAACCAGCGCATCTTCGGCAACTATCAGCTGGGCTGGGATTACGACATCAACAAGAATACCTCCCTGACCGCCAGCGTTCGTTACGGAGCCCGTAATGGACTGACGAGCCAGAACAACCTGCTGACCCAGACCTTTCTGCCCAACGGTTTCTTCCCGATCAATAACCTGCGGAACGTAGACACCAAGGATTTGTCGGGTACGGTCGATGCCAACGTAACGTATACCCGTACGTACAAGCCCCAGCAGGAGCTGAGTATTCTGGCCCTGTATAGCCGGAACAACCGGACCAACAACTTCGTTGCCGACATCCTGAGCGGAACCGACTTCCAGACCATTACGGCCCGCCAGCGAAACGATAACCAGAGCTACAACCAGGAATCGACCCTTCAGCTCGACTATCAGGTACCGGTCGGCAAAAACCAGCTCTTCGAACTCGGTGGTAAAGGTATTTTCCGGCAGGTCAACAGCGATTTCCAGTATTTGATTGCCGACGGCCCCGACGCCCCCTACGAGACGGACAACAGCCGCCGGGCCAACACCCTCTTCTACGATCAGCAGATTGCCGCGTCGTATCTGTCGTATACCCTGACGACCAAGAGTAAATTCACGATCAAAGCCGGAGCCCGGTACGAGTATACCTTCATCGGCGCCCGGTTCAGCAACGAGCAGGGCGCCCCAGCCGCGTCGATTCCCGACTATGGCAATCTGGTTCCGAGCATCAATATCTCGAAGAACCTGGGCGGTGGCAAAATCATCAAGCTGGCCTACAACCGCCGAATCCAGCGGCCGGGTATCCAGTTCCTGAACCCGAACGTAAACACGGCCAACCCGACCAATATCACCACGGGTAACCCCTACCTCTCGCCCGAGTTGACCGATAACATCGAGCTGGGTACGAGTGCCAACATCAAAGGCATTTACCTGAACGCAACGGTTTTTGCCCGGCGCACCAACAACGAGATTACCGCCGTTCGGGATACGTCGACCCAGAACTTCGGCGATCCAACCAACCCCGTTTTTCAGCAGGTTATCCGGACCGGCTATCAGAACGTTGGGCGGCAGGACGCCTTCGGTCTCAACCTGTTCGGTAACGCTACGTTGTTTTCGAAGTGGCAGCTTGGTGGCGGTGTCGATGTGTTCCATGTCAGCCTGACCAACAACAACAGCAACCCCATTTATGCAGCCTCTAACTCGGGCTGGATCGTGAGCGGTCGTCTGATGACCAGCCTGACCCTGAAGGGCGGCTGGGGGCTACAGGCCTTCGGTGGTATGCGGGGTCGGCAGGTGCAGCTCCAGGGCTACCAGAGCACCATGTACTTCTACAGCATGGGGGTTCGCAAGGATTTCAACCAGAAGAAGGCCAGCCTGGGCCTGGCTGCCGAAAACTTCCTGAACCATCCGTTCGTACAGACCTCCGAACTGCGCTCGCCCATCCTGACGCAGAACAGCACCAACAGCTTCTACAACGCCGGGGTTCGGTTGACATTCAGCTACAAGATTGGCAAAATGAGCTTCGACGCCCCGCAGAAACGCCGGCGGTCGATTGACAACGACGACATAAAAAGTGGCGAAGGTGGCGGCAACGACGGTCCACAACAGGGCGCTGCGGGCGGTGGCGGAGGGGGCGGTCGCCCAAAAAATTAGTGGATACAGGCCCGTACCGTTCAGCGCTGGCTAACGTATTCAGTACAAGCAATTAATTAGATAGGTTGACGGTAATCCCTTCTGCACTGCGGGGGGGATTCCTTTTTTTAGTGTGTTTGCGCGAAAGTTGCCGGGCCAACACTTGCGCGACATAGCGGAAAGCACTACTTTTGCCCCACAATTCAGGAGACGCCAGTGTCGGATAGCGGTCGATTCCGCCTGATTTGTAATCAGGATGCGCAAGCGCGTCGGGGGTTCGAATCCCTCCACTGGCTCAAAAAAAGCACGTATAGCCCAGGCCGTACGTGCTTTTTTTGTTCGTTACGCCAGCGCGGGCGGTACCTGAACGCTGCCTTCGTATACGGTAGTCGACCCCGTTAAGAGGTTGTTTGGGGAAGGAATTTATGTGAATTCTTCTAGCCCGAATGGCTGCCTTTTCGCCCCCCAGCCCCTTCAGAGCTTGTCTGGGGAAGGAATCTGCTGGCTTTAGTCGCTCGAATGGGCACCTTTTTTACCCCCCAGCCCCCTAAAGGGGGAGAAAAAACGGCTGGGTTAACTCCCCCTTTAGGGGGCTGGGGGGCAAAGTCCGGTCTCTTTATGGCTTTACCTGCTTATCAACCCTTCCCCAAACAACCTCTATAGTGTCGTTGCCGGTTTGAGCAATTGCTTCCTGATTTTATCAGCCGCCGACAGGTCCGTCAGGGTAATATTCATCCGGTGGCGCATGGTGGGCGAAGCCGTTAAAATTTCCGTTGCCATCTGAATCAGCAGGGCTGCCGTTGCCGATCCGTTGGCTTTTCGGCGTGCGGGCCGTGCTGAGGTCGTAGCTGCACCGTGATGCAGTGGTTTGCTGGCCGTGTAAGTCGATTCCATAGGTATGTTCTCTAGCAGTTGTTGTCTACTTAAGAACAAAATCCAGCCGAAATTCGTCCCATTTTTACTCAGCTTTACCATCAGGTCATCTAACTGATTAACAGCAGCTTAAGTGTATACTTTCGAGTTTCAGCAACAGCAGGCGTAGCTGGTAAAACAATCAATTTCAAGGTGCAGGTAACCCACATAGCTACGAGGAAAAGTGTACATAATTATGGACTCGCCAAACCATTTTGTCCGTCGGCTGTTTGACTTTACCAAACGGATTGGTTTGAGGAAATACACTCAATACAGATAGACATGCGTCACACAGTGTGGATGTTTTTGCTGATTGCCACCGCGCTTCTGGGCTTTTGTGGCTACTGTACAGCCCTGCTGGATTGGGTGCAGGACGTTCGGACCGGCGCATACGGACTGAATTATCAGGAAGCGGTTCTGGAAACTTCGGCCCTGATTATGTATACGTATCTGTCGATTCGATTTTTTAGAAGCAAGCTATTCCCCTGATCGGTATAATAGATCCAAATTTTAGTGTCAGTTGCCGATAACCGGTTCAGGGCCAGTCAGTCAGTTTTCACCGGATAAGTAAATGAATTTGCTCATATTGCAGCCATCTTCTATCAAGCAACTTGACTAGATCGGCCACACTCAACGTCACCATCACTATGCGCAACACTACCAATTAGCTGAAACCCGATTCACCGGTTTCAACCAGGCAATTTTTCGGGTGGGGTACCGTGCTATCCGGCGCGACCCAGTGCGCCTTCCGGGTTGGCTTATCGACACAAAAAATCCGGCGGCCGGTTTCGGGCCATGGGCGTTTGGGTTCTTCTGTGCGTCTGTTTATTCATGATGTCTTTGCCTTTTATAGCCAGTTGTCCCGCTCATCGGCCTGGGTACTCCTGATCGGTTTGTTCTATGCCATGGCAGTGCTGGAAGTAGATCCCGGCGACCTGGGCGATGACTTTGGCGACACCTACGACACGCATCTGTCGGTCACCTCCGAAAAGTCCCTTGAGGTCTTACCGGCTTTTTTTCCTGCCCCGTCAGCGTCAGATCAGTCCTTTGGCTCTGTACGTCGACTGCCCCTCCGGCTAGTTCGGGTTGTCCATAATCCGTACCAGCAGCGTCTGGCGCCCGCCCGGCGCATTTATCTCCGTCATGCGGTCTGGCGTATATAACCAGCCTTCGACAATGACCCGGCCTCAGAACAGGTTCCTGTAACCAGTCCTCGATTACGATGATCGGCTGCGCGCCCTGCTGACCTGTACGATAACCTCTACAGTAGTAGGGACAATTTCGTTCGACTATACGCGAAACAACGTATATACCTACTCGTTCGTCTTTGAAACGTAAGTAACGACAGGTTACAAGTTTACGACATCAGCCGCTTAACGATACACTTACTCAACCATTCGTTAACTTAAATTTTCAGTATCAGCACTTCCTGGCACTGTCACTAGTATGATTACTCAACGACATAACCAGTACCCGCGCAGGCTCTGGACTACGCGCTTTATTGCATATGGCCTTTTCGGACTACTTATGCCTGCCGGTATGGCATCGGCTCACGGCCCCGATTCGTTACGACTGCCCCGGACGTTACCAACCTGGGTGCCCGTAATTCCCGTCGATTCGGCGGGGAAGCGATCTACCCGGGTCAGCGCCGAAGCGGGCGGTTTTGCCTCGTCGTCCGGCGTTACCCCTTTCTGGCTGCAAACCAATCAGTTTGGCGTTGTTCCAGCCACGGCTCCGTCGGGCCTGCTGCGGGTCGGCATGCAGCAGACGTACCGGCAGGGAACCAGCCCGCGCAAAACCGACTGGGGTTACGGACTGGACATAGTGGGGCAGGCAGGATCGAGCCAGTGCGTCATTCTGGCCGAAGCTTACCTAAAAGCCCGACTGGGGGTGTTCGAACTGTTTGGCGGCCGGCGCAGGCAAATAGTGGGTCTGGTCGAAAGTCCGCTCTCTTCGGGGTCTTTTATCTGGTCGGGTAACGCCCTGCCCCTGCCCCGGGTGCAGATCGGCCTTCCTGATTACGCCCCTCTGGGCTTTACCGGAAACTGGTTGGCTGTAAAGGGCTTCTTTGCCCACGGCTGGTTTGGCGATGGGCGCTACGTACAGCGTTCATACCTGCATCAGAAGGCTATCTTCCTGCGGCTCGGCACCGACAGATCACGGGTTCGGCTATACGGCGCCTTCAACCACCAGTCGCAGTGGGCCGGCTACGCCCCCTTCCTGGAGATGGATCCTGCCACCTCGTTCGGGGGTCAAATTGCCAATAGCCTCGACGCGTACCTCAACGTGGTTGTGCCGATGAAGACCGACGCCCTCAAAAACCTGTCGAAGTTTACCACCTACGATCAGAACCGGGTAGGCGACCATCGGGGCGCGGCCGAGCTGGCTCTGGACGTAAAGGCCGGCACGTGGTCCATACTGGCTTATCAGCAGCATTTCTACGAGCGGGGTCGTAAACTGCTCAACTTTCGCAACATTGAAGATGGTCTGTATGGGCTGCGGCTCCTGAATACCCGCAGGAAGGCTGTGGTTCAGGAGTTCATCGTTGAGTTGTTCAACTCAGGAAATCAGGGCTACATGCAGTTCGGTCAGCATCTGGGCGGAGAACACGAAGAGTATTTTCTCAACGGGCAATACCCCGACAGCTGGTCATACCGGGGCCGGACGCTGGGTACGGCCTTCATCAGCCAGGCCCGCGATACCAACCCTACCCTACCCCGCCCCACGTTTGAGGGTATGACGGCCGATAACCAGCTTATTCAGGGTATTCACGGCATCAACAACAACCGCGTGTGGGCGCTGTATACGGGTATAGCCGGGAATCTGGGCGCGCGCTGGGGCTATGTCGCCAAAGCGTCGTTCAGCCGAAACTACGGCACGCTTCACCGGCCCTTCCCGGCCGAAACGAACCAGCTCTCAACCATGGCTTCGCTTACCAAATCCATGCGCTGGCTGAACGGGGCGACCATGCTGCTGTCGGTTGGCTACGATCAGGGCAAGCTTTTAGCGAATCCGATGCAGTACGGAGGTTACCTCGGCTTACGAAAAGAATGGAAAGTTCGCTCATGACCCCTACCAGCCGCACCCGCATCTACGCCTGGCTACTGCTCGGAATGGGCAGTTTACTGAGTCACTGGCTCTATTACAACCTGCTCACCAGCTGGCTCCAGACCCTCGCCAGGCTGGATAGCCGGTCGGTTGACGGGCGGCAATTCGGCTGGCTATCAGTTGGGCTAGCCCTGTGGCTATGGGGCACACTGTTCTTCTATAAGAAAAACGCCAGGCTCCTCAAGTCCGAACTTCGCTAATTAATTATTTTTTCAACTAATTGACTTACAAGTAGTTCACTTTTTTTCACTCAACACCAGCTATTCACATGACATCTGCCTCAGCACCCAACGCCATCAAATTACCCAGTATCTCTGATCCGGTTGCTATCGACTTTATCACCTACCTGGAAGGGTACGGCAACTACACCCGGGTTTACCAGCAGGCCAAGTCGACGCCCCTCGTTATCAGCCAGACCCTCAAATGGTTCGAAGATCAGCTACCGGCCTTCATTCGTACGCATAAGTCAATGATGGTTAACCCGAGTTACGTAGCCACCATCAGCCAGGGCGATGATGCCCGTACCATACGCCTGAAGCTGGTCGACGGCTCCTGGATATCGGTGTCGCGTCGGCGGGCCGATCTCGTGCGCGGCAAACTGACAACCCTCCGGCGCTAACGGCAGCTGATTGAAACAAGGCGGCTGGTTCAGTAACCCGTCGGGTCTTCGTTTCGGTTATGCTCTAAACAAATATCCCCGGCACGGGTGGGTGCCGGGGATACTGGTATGCTACGAAAAGGGGTTGCTTATTTGCTGGCTACCAGCTTCATTTCAACCGTAAAATCGTCGTATATGGCTTTGTCGCCAATGTTCTCGAAGAACGATTTCGATCCGTAACGGATGTCGTATTTCGTACGGTCGAGGGTGGCTTTGCCGTTAGCTTCGATGGTGTTTCCGTTCATTTTAACCGTAGCCGGGAACGTTACCGCATTCGTGATGCCTTTGATGGTCATGTTACCGGTGATGTCGTAGACGTTGGCACCCTTCGGCGTCACTTTCGTGATTTTAAAGGTAGAGGTCGGGAATTTCGCCGTGTTGAAGAAATCTTCCGACTTCATGTGGCCGATGAATTTGGCGTTGTAGCCAGGATCGGTCAGGTCGGTACAGGTGATGCTGTTCATGTCGAAGCTGAACGTACCGCCCGTGATTTTGCCGCCGTCGACGGTGAACGCACCGTTTTCCAGCTTAACCGCACCCGAGTGCTCACCGGTTACTTTCTTGCCATTCCAGTTCAAAACGCTTTTCTGGGTATCTACCTTAAACGTAGCAGGGGCTTTTTTAACGGGACCAACAAAGGCCGAGGTGGCAGCAATTACCGCAACGGCAACCATGCCTGTCAGAAATTGACGAGTTTTCATAGAGATTACTTGTGTTAACTTGGTTGTATACTTGAATTAAAGGAAATACGTGTCAGGACCGCATTCGGTCCAGGAGATCGCTCAGCAGAACCGCTTCGTCTTCGGTTAGCTTACACCGCTGGCTCTCGTCCCATTCGGTCAGATGCGCATCAATCCGTTTCAGCAGCGCCAGCCCCTGTTCGGTAATGACCACATCGACAGCCCGGCGGTCGCTCGGACATTCCGTCCGGAGAACGAGCCGCTTCAACACCAGTTTATCGACCAGGCGCGATGCATTCGACATTTTGTCGAGCATACGCTCCGTAATGTCGCTCACCTTGACCGGGTTGGGGTGCTGACCGCGCAGGATACGCAGCACGTTATATTGCTGCAACGTCAGACCAAACGGTTTTAATATACGGGTCTGGTTGTCAGCAATCCAGTTGCTGGTATAGATCAGGTTCACCATCACCCGGTGATAGGGTGTTTTGAACGGTGTCGTTTGTTTGATGTCGGTTTCAATTGACATGATGCAAATATAATGCAATTACATTTAATGTAACAACATTAAATACAAAAAGTTTTTTTATCGATAAGGAACAAGCTGAGGAGCCGACAGGTCGAAGTCGCGGAACCGGAGGGCCGGCACCCCTTCAAAAGCCTGACGGAAAGGCTGCCGGTTGTTCGGAATGTTGGGATAGTACGACAGCCGGATCTGAAAACTAGTAAACGTCAGGTTCTCGTTTCGCAGTCGGAACCCCAGACCGTAGCCCTGGTACAAAGGGCCCCGCAGTAGCGAACGACCCGGGAAACTGACCAGACCCAGATTGGCAAAGGTGATAAACGCCACCCGAAAGCCAATGACACTGATGCGTGAGAAGAGAATGTTCTCGTAGTTGATCAGCATCCGTTTGGTACCGCGCAGCGCGTCGCTGTTGATCCCGATTCCGTCGGTGTTGATCCCGCTTCCCGAACTGCTCAGCGATATGTATTCGTTCTGAAACCGCCCGATACCGGTCGTGAACCGGGTGTTGAAAAAATGACGGGCGTTGCCCCAGCGGGTGGCCAGCAACGGACTGAAATAATTCGACTCCAGCGATACCACCCCCTGCTCAATACCCTGGCTCCGCGCGTAGCCGCCCAGGTTGACCAGCCCATAGAGGTAACCGAGTCGTTTGACGTACTGCCCGTGGGAGAAGTTGATGCCCGTATACAGGCGTTTGCCCAGTTCGGCATTATCATACCCGATTATACCGGCCAGGGTTCCCCCTACGGGTACGTCCTCCGTTCGGCCGAAGCCGTAGATCAGCACGTCGCGCACGTACTTCCGGCGCGACACACCCACGCTGAACAGGGTTGTTCGGCTGTTCTGGTAAATCTGGTTGGTATCGGCCGTTACGGTGGGGCGGTTGACGTACTCGTAGTTCGTATTACGCAGGGCTACAATCAGTCGGGTACGGCCGACCTCGTCGGGGTTCTGCGGCCCGTAAAACAGGCGGAACGACCGGCCAATCCAGACATCGGAATAATTATACCGCAGGGGAACCAGCAGGACGCTGTCGTTGCGGTCTACGATCCGGCTGTTGATCTGCGTATGGTTGAGTTCGATCGATCCCGCGTATTTGGTATCGGGCGTCAGAAAGGGTCTGAACAGCCGTACGGCCGCCTGCTTCAGATCACGCAGGTACAGAAATTCGGCCTGGGCGGTCAGAAACGTTTTTCCGATGAACGGTACCGTATAGCGCCCGCGGTACTCCAGTTTCTGACGGGGGTCCCGGCCGGCATAGGCTACCTGCGCAAAAAACTGATGCCCCAGTCCCCTGAAATTACGCTGCTCAAAACCAACGTTGAAATTGTCGAGCCCCCCTACTCCACCCGTGGGCAGCAGCGACCAGACGTCCTGGGTGATCACGTACACGTCCACAAACTGACGGCTTCCCTCCCGGGGTAACACCAGAATCCGGGCATCGTGGAAAATACCCGAAGCGGTTGTCCGCAGCAGCCGTTCGTTATCGCGCAGCACGTTGGGATCAACGGCATCGCCTTCTTTAAACAACAGGTACGATCGGCGGATAACGTTCTCGCGGGTGTTGGTGTGCAGCCGGTTGGCGGTTCGTTCGAGCCAGTTGCCGGGCTGCCGCAGCGTATCGTAGACCGACTGCCCGAATACGCCCAGCCGCCGAATGTAAATGTCGCCGATGATCCGCCCCGCAAAGGGCAGGAACGGGTTTTCTTCAATCTGGTTGACCTCCCCGGTTCTTGACCGGCTGTTATACACATCCCGGAACACCGCATCGTAGAGCTGTCGGGTGAGCCGACGCTTGTACATGCCTGTTTTGAGCCGGGTGTAGAAAACGCTGTCCCGTTGCTGCAGGATACTGTCGGCCATGACCATGGAGCGGGTCGTTGCCAGCGAGTCGGCCGCCAGCACCCGTTTTGATTTCTGGCGGGTACTGTCGATCTGCGCCTGTACGCTCAGGATACATCCGCACCAAAACAGCCCTGCCAGCCAGTATCGGTAGACCCGGAGGTAACTGTTTGCAACGGTGTTTTTCATGATATTGGGTTACGTACAGTCTTTGGATAAAACAGCTCAGCTCTGGTTTAACGATGCATTGATCAGTATAGTAACGATTTTACGCGTCAATGATCTTAACGAGCCAGTAATCCCGCTGCCGCTCGGGGCCAAACTGGAAGTAGTGAAACCCGAACCGCTCGAATCCCATCCGCTGGTAGAAGCCCAGGGCCCGTTCGTTGCGCTCCCAAACGCCCAGCCACACCGCTTTGTAACCCTGCTGCCGGGCCCAGTCCAGGCAGTAGTTCATCAGCAGGCGCCCCTGCCCCCGCCCCACCTGGCTGTTTAACAAATAGATCCGCTGTATTTCGATGGCCTGACCACGACCCCGGTACGGCAACGGCATTCGGCGCGGAGGGGCATGCCGGCGGAGTTTGGCGAACCCCACCGCGGAGCCATCCTGATCTGCGATGAAAAAAGACGACCGCTTATCATCCAGTTCGGACGCCAGCCTTTCGGGCGTCAGGGCTGACTGAATATAGGCGTCAACGACCGGCGCCGGATTATGAGGTGGCCCGAAGGCTTCGCGCATGGTAACGGCCGACAGGTCAGCCAATAAAGCCGCATCGGCAGCTGTAGCGGGACGGATAAACACGTCAGATAGGGTTTAGTGCGTATGATTTACGAATTTTGTCGATAAAAATAGCCATAAACACCTTGATGCGTCTACGCTATCCGCTGGTGCTGGCGTCGGGTTCGCCCCGTCGAAAGCAACTTATGACCGATGCCGGTTTTTCCTTTACGATCGAGACCCGCCCTACCGATGAGGTCTTTCCCGACACGATGCCGGCCAACGAGGTCGCCGAATACCTGGCCCGCCAGAAAGCGGAACAGTTTCTGCCAGACCTTGGCAACCGGCTCGTACTCTGCGCCGACACGGTCGTTATTTTGGACGGCCAGATTCTGAACAAACCCCAGGACGAAGCCGACGCCCGCCGTATGCTGCGCGCGCTCTCCGGACAGACCCACCGCGTTCGAACGGGCGTGGCCATCCTGAGTCCGGACGGGTTCGACTCATTTACGGACGAAACGACGGTTCAGTTTGCCACCCTCACCGATGCCGAAATCAGCTATTACATCGACGTTTGCCAGCCGTTCGACAAAGCCGGGGCCTACGGGGCGCAGGACTTCATCGGTCTGGTCGGTATCGAGCGGCTCGATGGGTCGTTCTATACGGTGATGGGATTACCGACGCATCGCGTTTATCAGGCGCTGAAAGCGTTCATGATCTAGGCCCTACTCAACTACGACGTCGCGCTCCAGCGGCAGGGCATCGACCGGACCGGCGCCCTGAAGCTGCTGATAGACCAGCCGATACCGACCGGCGGGCAGGGTTGCCGGTACCGGAAACAGAACCGATGAGTCGGCCTGCGGCATCACCGTGTACTGCTCGGCCGGGTTGGTCAGCGAAATGAGCCGGAGCTGCGGCCTGACCGGACTGTTGGCGGCAGCTGCCACCTCGACCACGGAGGTATGGATAGCGTACGTTTTGCCGCGCCGAAAAACCAAAGGTGTCGTAAACGGGGCGCCGGGTGTCAATAACTGACTGACCGACGCAGCCGTTCCCAACTCGGTTATCCGCTGGATAAACAGCGTTCGGGCATCGCGGATGACAACGAGCCGAACCTGGGCGGCTGTCGGCTGCTCGTCCTGAAAAAGCTGTGCGTAATAATAACCGGGTTTTAGCTGGGGTGGGGTTCTGAACGCAGCGGCCGTTCGGCGAAAGCCACCTACAACCAGCGGAGCCTGAAAGGTTTCACCCGCAGCGTTGGTAAGCTTCAGGCTCAGCCGACTGTCTTCGTACAGATTATAACCTGTCAGGACAAACGATGCGCTATCGACCAGCACGGGGCTGGCCTCGGCCGACAGCACCACCCGCCCCTTCCGCACCGTCAGGGTCTGGGGCAGCGTAGCCGTGCGGCCATTTTCTTTGCGCACCGACACCGTATACTCGCCCGGATCGACAACGTTATGCTCAACCAGCAGCGACAGCACCACAGCGCCATCGGTCTGGCGGGTCGACTGACAGGTGCTGCCGGGACACAGGAAGAATTCGCGTCGGCGGGCGGTTGCTACGTTGGTCAGCGTCAGGAAACCACAGGCCACACTATCCCTAAAATTATAGATCGGAAAGCACAGGCTCGACGGCTCGGCTTCCATGCTCACCTCGCGGGGGCCCGTATAGGGAGCAAAGGCCATATCGCCGGCGGCTCTGGTCACAAACTGATAGGTAGCTGCCTTTTTGGTATCACTCACGATCCGGAGCGTCTGCGTATCAAGCAGCCACTGATTTTTGTCGTTGCTGAACAGCGACGAGTTGCCGTAATCGACGGTGGTGTTGGGCGTGAGCTGCAGGATCGGCACCACTCCCGTAGCGCTCAGACTGGCGGGAATCGTGACCACCACCCGGCGCAGGTTCTGATCGATGCGGATATGGTCGGCCGGAATACCAGCCAGGGCCAGCCCGAGGAGCCGGGGCTCACCGTCTGGTCCGGACCCGGGGTTGGGAGCCACGGCATCGGGCCCACAACGGCTGAGCAGCAGCAGCAACAGCCCGGCCAGCAGGCCATGTGGCCAACGCAACGGTCGAGTCGGGTAGCCGGAAAACGTCCGTCCCATGGTAGTTTCCTTTTTATGCAATAGGATGATTTTTTCGGATAAAACCAAGTTTTCCTGAACGCATAGTAGCATCAGGCCGCGTGGTATTTCCGTAAGTTTGCTTTACGTATTACCAGCTAACCCATGCGAACACTTCTTCACACGTTTATTTTTTCGATTTGTCTCTTCCTGACGGCACAGGCTCAGGTAGTTACCACCCAGCCCGCTTTTCCAACCGCCGACGCCGAGGTTACCCTGACCATCGATCTGAAATTAGCCACCGATAGCCGCGCCAAAGCCCTGCTCGGCAAAACGGACGATGTTTATCTCTGGTCAGGGGCAGGCACCTCCGAAACAGGCAATGCCTTTGAATTTCAGCCAGCGGGCCAGACCAACTTCAGCGCCCCCTTCGCGCCCGGCAAAATGACCGCCCTCGGCAATGACCGCTGGCAGATCAAACTTGTACCGCGTACGTACTTCGGTGTTCCTTCCGGCCGCCCCATCCGGAAACTGGGCCTGCTGCTCAAGAGTGGCAACGGCCAGGCGCAGACTGAAGACCTGCAGGTTACTATTTATGATGACAGCTTCAACCTGTCGCGGCTCTCGCCCAACCAGAAAGACTTCTACGTCGACGCCAGCCTGGACCTGCTCGTTCGGTATAAAACGTCCCGGCAGGCTACCTTCTCCCTAACCCTCGATGGTCAGCCCACGCCCGCGCTCCCCTCGGGCGACTCGGTACGAACCACGCTGAACACCGGCACCCAGGCCGGCGTTCGTCGGACGGCTATTCTGCGCGCCACCGCCACGGCGGCTTCGGCCGAGTCGGCAGCCGATACGTTCTACTTTACCGTAAAGCCCCAGCCGACCATTGCCGCGCTCCCCTCGGGTCTGCAGGATGGTATCAACTATACAGCCGCCAACCGGGGCGAAACCAAAGTGACGCTGGTGCTGTACGCGCCGAAGAAAAGCTTTGTTTATCTGCTCGGCGAGTTCAACGACTGGACCGTCAGCCCGGCTTACCTGATGAACCGCACCCCCGACGGCAACCGCTACTGGCTCGAGGTGTCGAACCTGCCCACCGGCGAAACCGCCTTCCAGTACCTGGTCGACGGCACCATCCCCGTTGGCGATCCGTATGCCGATAAGGTGCTGGATCGGAACAACGACCGGTTCATCACCCCGGCTACCTACCCCAACCTGAAACCCTTTCCCGAAAAAGCGCAGGGCAACGTGGTATCGGTACTTCAGCCCGCCCAGGCTCCGTTTACCTTCACCACTAATTTTCAGCGGCCCGCCGTCAACACCCTGGTTGTTTACGAACTGCTCGTGCGGGACTTTTCGGCCAGTCAGACCTTCAAAGCCGTGCAGGACAGCCTGCCTTACCTGAAGCGGCTGGGGATCAACACCATTGAACTGATGCCGATCATGGAGTTCTCGGGCAACAACTCCTGGGGCTATAACCCCATTTATTACTTTGCCCCCGACAAAGCGTACGGCACCAAAAATGACCTGAAGCGGCTCATCGACGAAGCCCATAAACAGGGCATTGCGGTGGTGCTGGATATGGTGCTGAACCAGGCCGACTACGAGTTTCCGTACGTAAAAATGTACTGGGATGGCAACCGCCCCTCGGCCGACAGCCCTTTTTTCAACCAGCAGGCCACCCACCCCTTCAGCGTTTTCTTCGACTTCAACCACGAAAGCGCCGATACCAAAGCGTTCGTAGACCGGGTGTGCCGGTACTGGCTGCAGGACTACCGGTTCGATGGCTTCCGGTTCGACCTCTCCAAAGGATTCACGCAGAAAAACACGGGCGACAACGTCGGTGCCTGGGGGCGTATGATGCCAGCCGGGTGGCCATCTGGAAACGGATCTATGATCAGATTCGCGCTGTTGACCCAACGGCCTACGTCATTCTCGAACATTTTGCCGAAAACACCGAAGAGCGCGAACTGGCCGATTATGGCATGCTCTTCTGGGGCAATCATAACGGCGACTACCGGAGTGCGGCCCGCTCGGGGCAGGGCAACCTGTCGGGGATATCGTACCAGCAGCGCAACTTCCGGTCGCCGAACCTGATTGGCTATGCCGAAAGCCACGACGAAGAACGACTCGTGTACGACCTGCGCCAGAACGGCCAGACCCAGGGCAGCTACTCCATCAAAAACCTGCCCACCGCCCTCGACCGCGCCAAGCTGGCGGCAGCCTTCCTGCTAACCGTACCCGGCCCGAAAATGCTGTGGCAGTTTGGCGAGCTGGGCTACGATGCCTCCATCAACACCTGTCCCAACGGCTCCATCAGCGACGGGTGCCGCACCGATCCCAAACCCGTTCGGTGGAACTATTACCAGGAAGCCGACCGGCGGAAACTGTACAATGTCTACGCCGAGCTGATCAAACTCAAAACCACCGTGCCGGCCTTTGCCAGCACCGATTTCTCCACCGATTTTGCCAACCCGGTTAAACGGCTGACCCTGCGCAGCTCGTCGGGAACGGTTTTTCTGCTCGGCAATTTCGATGCGCGCGCGCAGACGGTCAACGCCGGTTTCCCTTCGGCAGGCACCTGGTACCACTACTTTACCGGCCAACCGGTAACGATTACCGACGCGGAGCAATCCGTTACGCTGGAACCCGGCGCGTTTCATCTGTACACGACCAGCCGCCTGCCTACCCCGCCGGCCGGGCTCGTCCCGTTCGCGCTGGTTCCCAGTCCCGTAACGGCCAGCGAACCCGACGCATCGGGACAGATTACGGTCTCGCCGAACCCGGTCGATAACCAGATGGTTATTGACGTGACGAGTTCGTACAGAGGTTTGGTAGAATTTAACCTCCTCAATGCGGGTGGCCGGTCAATCCAGACCGTGCGAAGCCAGAAGTCTGCCAGCCAGCTTCGGCAGCCGCTGGATCTGCACACCCTCCCCACCGGCTCTTACCTGCTCCGTGTACAGCAGGGCGACCGGCAACGAACCGTTACGGTATTGAAACGGTAAAAGATCGTCCTGTCCCGGGATATGCCCGTCATCGGGTGGCCCGGGCAGGACGGTATAACAGTCTATTACATGACCCGATTTGGTCTTTTTCTGGCGTTCTTCTGGATGCTGGCTCTTACGGCGTCGGCTCAGGTTCGGGTAGAGGTGTCGGAGTACCCGGCGCTGTCGCCAACGGCATCGGGCCTGTTTATTGCCGGCGAGTTCAACAACTGGAACCCCGGCGACCCCCGATTTGCGCTCCGTCGGCAGAACAACGGTACCTACGCCATCACCTTACCCGATACGCTGCGCCGGTTCGAGTACAAGTTTACCCAGGGCAACTGGTCGCTGACCGAGGGCGACAGCGACGGCCGGGCCGTGGCCAACCGGGTTTTTGAACGAACGCAGGCGGGCCCGGCTTTTGTCCGGGTACGTATCGAAGGCTGGGAACAGAAACCCATGTACCGCTTTGTGGTGACGGAGGTACCGGCCAACACCCCGGAAGACGCCACGCTCTACATTACCGGCTCGTTTAACCGCTGGAATCCGCATGATGCGCGCTACAAACTCCAGCGGCAGGCCGACGGTACCTTCCGCGTCACGGTCTATAGCGACGCGCCCCTGCTCGAGTACAAGTTTACCCGGGGCAGCTGGGATGCCGTAGAAGGCCGCGAATCGGGAAAATCACGCCCAAACCGGACAGTAACCCGCACCGAAACCGGCAACCAGGACATCGAGGTAACGATTCAGAGCTGGGAAGACCTCACCAGTACCTTCCAGTTTTACTCGGTATACGACCTGCTGATGCTGTTTTCGTGCTTTCAGGGGCTGCTGCTGCTCATTGCCATTCCGAGTATTCAGAACTACAACCGCGTTGCCAACCGCTGGCTGGTGGTCCTGATCGGCAGTTCATCGCTGTTCATTCTGCTGAAGGTTATCAGTGGCTACCGCGATGTAGCGCAGGCCTATACCAAACTCCTGCTGGTGCCGGACTTTATCTGGTTTCTGTACGCTCCGCTGTTCTATTTCTACATCCGCCGGCTCCTGTTCGATGCGGGGTTACCCAACCGGCGCTGGGCCTATCACTTTATTCCGGTGGCCATTCAGTTTCTGGCGTACCTGCCCTACTTCCTGATGGAGAGTAAAATGTTCCAGCTCCGGATTGTCAACCAGGACCCGGTGCTGCGGGGGCTGTTTCTGGTTACGGGTTTTCTCGCGCTGGTTTTCAACGCGGTTTACTGGCTGAGCTGCCGCCGAACCATCCGGGCCTACAAAACCCATTACCAGACCAGCGTATCGTACGAGCAGAACCTCGAATACCTCAACACGGTCCTTATCATCCAGGCCGTTTGCCTGACGCTCTGGACCTTCCTGTACGGGTTGGTACTGGTCAGCCGGCTGATGCCGTTCGATGTGCTGGTGCTGGCCGAAGGGAGCGTAGACACCATCTGGCTGGCCTTCTCGACCATCATCTATTTTCTGGGCTACGTGGCCGTTCACCAGCCGGAGATCTTCAAGATGCCCCAACCCCGGCTGGCCGACGCGCCCCCCGTCAGCTTTTTCGAGGATGTGGTACACCCCCTGAACGAGCCCGCTCCCGAGCCAGCCTTCGAGCAGGATAGCCTGCCGATACCGGTAGCCGCCGTCGATGCAGACCAGCGGCCCGGCACCCACAAGCCCGCTTCGGCGTTCGACCTCCCGAAATATCGCGACAGCCTGGAAGCCTACATGCGCGACCACAAACCTTACACGAACCCGAACCTGACCATCCATGAGCTGGCCAGCGGCTTGAAAATCCCCCCGCATGTGCTGTCGAAAGTCATCAATGAAGGCTTCGGCAAGAACTTCTTCGACTATGTCAACCAGTACCGGGTAGAGGAGTTCAAGCAACGCATGGACGACCCCCGCAGCCGTCAGCACACCCTGCTCAGCCTGGCGTTCGACGTAGGGTTCAACTCCAAATCGGCCTTTAACCGGGCGTTCAAAAAGCTAACCCACCAAACGCCGAAGGACTATTTCCAGATGGCCAGCGAAGAGCAGCCTTTGTAGTGCGAATCGGATCAATATTGCCCAATTTTATCGACTGACTGTTCTATCAACGTGCCATTTTTGTAAAATGGCACGTTCTTTTTTTCATATATAATCTACTGGTTTACAGTTTATTATAAATAATTTTAAAGTTTCTTAACACATTCCGAAAGTGGAACGACAGCGGGGAGAGGCAATGGTACTTTTGTCAGATAAAGTTGACTGAAACAGCTGCTTCGGTCAATAAATCAAGTGTATTAAACCATTGTAAATCAACCCAATGATGAAACTCTTTTCACAAAGGTTTCGACGGGATGCTCGATCAGCTTCGCTCTGGCGGCTGGTCGTCATCGCGCTGTTATCCGTCGGCATTCACGCATCAGTACTCGCGCAGGGGGTAACCCTGACGGGGGTCGTTAAGGAGGCCGACGGTGTCCCGCTCCCCGGGGTTACGGTACAGGTAAAAGGTACCAACCGGGGTACGCAGACCAATGCCGATGGCTCCTATCAACTGACCAACGTACCGGCAGGGTCGGCGCTGATCTTTAGCTTTATCGGAAAAACCCCGCAGGAGGTGCTGGTCGGTAACCGCACCGCCGTCGATGTGGTCCTGGCCGACGATTCCAAATCGTTGCAGGAAGTCGTCGTGGTGGGGTACGGTACCCAGCGCCGGAAAGACCTGACCGGCGCCATTACCTCTATATCGGCCGAAGAATTTCAGAAGGGCAACATTGTCAATCCCGAACAACTCGTGGCAGGTAAACTGGCCGGGGTCAGCATTACGCCCCCCAGCGGTCAGCCCGGCGGGGGGAGTACCATCCGCATCCGGGGCGGTTCGTCGCTGAACGCAAGCAACGACCCGCTCGTAGTTATTGACGGCGTACCGGTCGATAACACCAACATCAGTGGGGCATCGAACGCCCTGAGCCTGATCAACCCGCAGGATATCGAAACCTTTACGGTTCTGAAAGATGCATCGGCAGCGGCTATCTACGGCGCCCGCGCAGCCAACGGGGTTATTCTGATCACGACCAAAAAAGGACGGCAGGGCGATCAGCTTCGGGTGAGCGTGAGCGCGCTCGGCTCCGTATCGCAGCTGGTCAATCAGGTGCCGGTGCTGTCGGCCGACCAGTTCCGCGATGTCATCGGGCAGACCGGTAATGCGGCTCAGCAGGCCCTGCTCGGCACCGCGAATACCAACTGGCAGGATCAGATCTACCAGACCGCCCTCAGTGGCGACTACAACGCATCGGTTACCGGCTCGGTGAAGAACATGCCGTTCCGGGCTTCGTTTGGCTACCTGAACCAGAACGGGATTCTGAAAACCTCCAATTTCGAGCGTTTTTCGGGATCGCTGGGTCTCTCGCCCCGCTTCTTCAACAACCACCTGCGCGTAGACGTCAACCTGAAAGGGTCGATCATCAACAACGTATTTGCCGATCAGGGCGCCATTGGTGCGGCCGTGGCGTTCGACCCCACGCAGCCCGTTTATAGCGGCCAGGACACCTACGGCGGTTTCTTCGAGTGGCTCGACCCGGCTACGGGCCGGCCCAATACCCAGGCCACGCGTAACCCGCTGGGCCTGCTGATGCAGAAGCAGGACCTGACCACGGTAAAACGGAGCATCGGTAACGTTCAGTTCGACTATAAATTCCACTTCCTGCCCGAGCTGCGCGCCAACCTGAACCTGGGCTACGACCTCTCCTCGTCGACGGGAACGATTTTCGTACCGGCCGATGCAGCCCTGCAGTTTAACCGCGGTGGTCAGAGCAGCCAGTCGGCGCAGACCCGCGATAACAAAACCCTGGAGTTTTACCTGAACTACGTCAAAGACCTGCGCAGCGTGTCGAGCCGGGTCGATGTCACGGCCGGGTACTCGTACCAGGATTTCATCCGGAAGAGCCCGAGCTTTCCGGAGCTGACGGCCAACGGTACGGAGTTTACGCCCGCCGGCGTTCCGTTCGAGACCCAGTATACGCTGCTGGCCTTTTTCGGACGGGCCAACTATACCTTCAAGGATCGCTATACGCTGACGGCCACCCTGCGCCGGGATGCAACCTCGCGGTTCAGCCCCGAAACGCGCTGGGGCTGGTTCCCATCGGCGGGTTTTGCCTGGAACATCAAAGAAGAGTCGTTCCTGCAGGGCGCCAAAGCCCTGTCGGCGCTGAAACTGCGCATCGGCTACGGGGTCACGGGTCAGCAGGATCTGCCCTCGGGCCTGAGCGACTACCCGTACCTGCCGCGCTACACCCTCAGCGACCTGACGGCTCAGTATCAGTTCGGCAATTCGTTTTACCGGACGCTCCGGGCCGAAGGGTATGACGCCAACCTGAAGTGGGAAGAAACCCAGGCCCTCAACGCAGCCATCGACTACGCCTTCTTCGACGGCCGGATCTCGGGTAGCATCGACGTGTATCAGAAGACAACCAAAGACCTGCTGGCGACCATTCCCGTACCGGCCGGCTCGAACCTGACCAACCAGATCCTGACCAACGTGGGTAATCTGGAAAACAAAGGGGTAGAATTCACAATCAACACCAACCCCGTTCGGAACGAGCGCCACAACCTCGACGTAGGCTTCAACATCACCTACAACCAGAACAAGATCACCAACCTGAGCAAAGTACCAAGCCCGAATGATCCGGGGGTGCTGGTGGGTGGCATCACGGGCGGAACCGGCAACACGGTACAGATCCAGACCGTAGGCTTCCCGACCAACTCGTTCTTTGTGTATCAGCAGGTATACGACGCATCGGGCAAACCGCTGGAAGGGGTTTATGTAGACCGCGGCCGTAACGGCGAAACCACCGGCGACGGCAAGATCACCATCGACGACCGCTACCGCTATCAGTCGGCCAACCCGAAGATATTCCTTGGGTTTACGAGCCAGTACACCTACGGCAAGTTCAGCGCGGGTTTTGTGCTGCGGGGCAACATCGGCAACTACGTGTACAACAACGTCCGCTCGAACTACGGCGCCTACCGCAACTTCACCAACGCGCTGGGCTTCAACGCCAACGGCTCACCGAACGTGCTCGAAACCGGTTTCGTCAACAATCAGTATTTCTCGGACTACTACGTAGAGAACGGCTCGTTCCTGCGGATGGACAACTTCAACCTGGGTTACAACTTCGGTAAGGTGAGCAACCGCCCCGGCAAAGGCATGAACCTGCGGCTGTCGGCTACGGCGCAGAACGTCTTCGTGATCACCAACTACACAGGTCTCGATCCGGAAGTGTCGGGTGGTATCGACAACAACCTGTACCCCCGCCCCCGCATCATCTCGGCCGGTCTCAATCTCGATTTCTAATCCACAGCCGACGGCTTGCAGTCAATCCGTCGGCTGTACTACAGAGCTATGAACGTACTTACATCCATCACAAAAACCGGTGTTCTGGCCGCTTTGCTGCTCACGGCAGCCTCCTGCCTACAGGACCTCGACCGGCAACCGGTCTACGACGTCACGTCGGCGTCGGTATATAAAGACCCGGCCAACTACAAACAGGTACTGGCCAAACTCTACGCCGTTCTGGCCGTGAGCGGGCAGCAGGGCCCGGCGGGCAAACCCGATATTGCCGGCATTGACGAAGGGTTCTCCAACTACCTGCGTCAGTACTGGAAAGCCCAGGAGCTGACGACCGACGAAGCCGTTATCGGCTGGAACGACGGGTCGCTCCCCGACTACCACAACATGAACTGGTCGTCGAGCAATGAGTTCATCACGGCCATGTACAACCGGATTTTCTACATGGTCACCGCTACCAATGAGTTCATCCGCGAAACCACCGACGCCAAACTGGCCGAACGCGGTATTACGGGCCAGGCCGCTACCGACGCCAGAACGTTCCGGGCCGAAGCTCGTTTTCTGCGCGCCCTGGCCTATACGCACGCCATCGACCTGTTCGGCAGCGTACCCTTCGTGACCGAAACCGATGCGGTGGGGTCGTTCCAGCCGCGCCAGATCAGCCGGGCCGAGCTGTTCACCTACGTTGAAACCGAGCTGAAAGCCATCGAAGAAGAGATGGCCGCGCCCCGCGCTGCGGAATACGGCCGGGCCGACCGGGCAGCGGCCTGGACCCTGCTGGCCAAACTGTACCTGAACGCGCAGGTCTACACCGGCACCGCCCGCTATACCGACGCCGTGACGTATGCCAACAAGGTGATCCAATCGAACGCCTACGCCCTCGACGCCGACTACAGCAAGCTCTTCCTGGCCGATAATGGCAGCTCGCGCGAGATTATCCTGCCCGTCACCTTCGACGGTACCCGGACCAAAACCTACGGAGGCATGACATTCCTAGTTCACGCGGCTGTGGGCGGCAAGATGAGTCCGACCAGCTTCGGGATTAACAGCGGCTGGGCCGGTCTGCGTACTACCAAAGGACTGGTTGACTCGTTTGCCGACCCCTCGGGCCGGACCGACACGCGGGCACTGTTCTTCACCGATGGCCAGAATCTGGAAATCAACGAGGTGCTGAACAAGTTTGAAGACGGCTATGCCATTACCAAATTCAAGAACGTAACCTCGGCTGGCCAGCCCGGCTCTGACGTTGAAGGGAACTTCCCCGATACGGACTTCCCGCTCTTCCGGCTGGCCGATGTCTATCTGATGTACGCCGAAGCGGTACTGCGGGGCGGTACGGGGGGCGACGCAGCTACGGCGCTGACCTACGTGAACCTGCTTCGTCAGCGGGCCTACAAGGGCACGACGGGCAACATCACAGCCACGGCCCTGACCCTCGACTTCATTCTGTCGGAGCGCGCCCGTGAACTGTATTGGGAAGGCCACCGCCGAACCGACCTCATCCGCTACGGCCGCTTCACCGAAGCTACGTACCTCTGGCCATTCAAAGGGGGCGTAAAAGCCGGACGGGCCGTCGAGTCGTTCCGTACTGTTTTCCCGCTGCCCGCGGCCGACCTTATTGCCAATCCAAATCTGAAACAGAATACAGGCTACTAAACCAGGTGCTGGTCATCGATTCAGGATGGGTTATGTCCCGAATCGATGACCAACTCTTGATAATCAGTCATTTTTATGAAAACACGGTTTTACAATCTGCTCGTCATGGGCATGGTGTTACTGACGCTGGGGGCGTGCGAGAAAGAAGACGTGCGGGCGGTTCTGAACCCCGGTTCAGCTCCCGTAGTGACGCTCTCCTCGCCAACGGTCGTGCTGACCAAAGAGAATGCCGACCAGGACGCGCTGACCGTATCGTGGGCGAAACCCGACTACGGCTTCAATGCCCCGGCGGCCTACACTATCCTGATGGATAAAAAAGGGGGCGACTTCACCAACGCCATTACGGTATCGACGGGTAGCGAGCTTCGAAAAACGTTTAAAGCGTCGGAGCTGAATCCTATGTTGCTGAAGCTGGGGCTGGTAGCCGGTACGGCCGCCGATATCGATCTGAAAGTACAGTCGGACCTGGGTCCCGGCGCGGTACTGATGTCGGCCGTGAGCAGCGTAAAAGCAACGCCTTACCTGGACAAGCTGGACCTGAGCAGCACCTGGGGACTGGTCGGCAGCGCTACCGCCAACAGCTGGGATGGCCCCGATCAGCCCTTCTACAAAACCGACCAGAACAACGTGTTCGTGGCCTACGTAACCCTGACCGATGGGGAAATCAAGATACGGCAGGACAACAAATGGGACGTAAACTACGGCGGCACCGGCGGCACGCTGAAAGCTGGGGGCGATAACATCGTGGTGAAAGCAGGTAACTACCGCGTTACCATCAACATGACCGCGCTGACCTATGCCATTGAGCCGTTCTCGTGGGGTATTGTAGGCAGTGCCGCTCCCAACGGCTGGGACGGTCCCGACGCGCCTTTTGTCTACGATCCCTCTACCGACCAGTGGCGGGCGGTGGTAACGCTCAAGGATGGCGACATCAAGTTCCGGCAGAACAACGCCTGGACCGTCAATTACGGGGGTGCGGCCGGTACGCTGAAAGAAGGGGGCGATAACATTGCCGTGAAGGCAGGTACCTACCTCGTCACGGCCGATTTCAAACCGACGGGTCTCAAATACACCATCGAGCCCTTTAACGCCTGGGGGCTGGTCGGCAGCGCGGCCCCCAAAGGCTGGGACGGTCCGGATGCTCAGTTTCAGCCCAGCTTTGTGGAAGAAGGTATCTGGACGCTTAGTAAGGTAACGCTGAAAGATGGCGAGATCAAATTCCGTCAGAACAACAAATGGGACGAAAACCTGGGCGACAGTAACGCCGATGGTATCCTGGAAAAAGGAGGTGGTAACATCACGGTGAAAGCCGGTATCTACGACATCCAGCTCGACCTGACCAACGCCAGCCGACAGACCTACAAGCTGACAAAAAAATAACCCCACGCAGCGGTTTGCCGTTATACTATCGCCTTTGTTCGTGATGTTCCCAGTGGTACGGACCGGATAAGGGCGATACTTTTGTTTGCATATGACCGAAGCGTTACTCCACCATCGTTTGCCCCACGCCCGCCCCATCGGACATACCGGCGTCCATTATGAAATCTTTGTCCGTTCCTTTGCCGACTCTAACGGCGACGGCATCGGCGATCTCAACGGCGTTACCAACAATCTCGATTATTTACAGGATCTGGGCGTATCGGCCATCTGGCTCATGCCCATCAGCCCCTCGCCCAGCTACCACAAATACGACGTTACGGACTATTACGGCATCGATCCGGAATACGGCACGATGGATGACTTCCGGCGGCTGATTGCCGAAGCCCACAAACGAAACATTGCCGTACTGATCGATCTGGTCCTGCACCACACCAGCACCCAGCACCACTGGTTTCAGGAAGCCCGCAAAGGACCTGACAATCCCTACTGGCCCTACTACAAATGGCTCACGCCGGCCGAGATCAAAGCCCGCAACCTGGCCACCCGCGACATTACGGCCGACTCGGGCGAACGCAACCCCTGGCATGCGGTACCGGGCGCTGCCTACCCCGAACGGTATTATGGCATGTTCTGGCAGGGTATGCCCGATCTGAATTTTGAGCACCGGCCCCTGCGCGAGGAGGTATTCCGCATTGGCCGCTACTGGCTTACCGAGGTGGGCGTCGACGGGTTCCGGCTCGACGCGGCCCGCCACCTGTACCGCGAATTCGAAGAGCCGAAAAATCACCAGTTCTGGGAAGAGTTTCGTCAGGAGATGACGGCGGTGAAGCCAGACATGCACCTGATCGGTGAAGTATGGACCCGCCCCGAACGGGTAGCGCCCTACTACCGCGGTCTGCACGCTACGTTCAACTTCGATTTTGCGCTGTCACTGGCCGAAGTTATCCGGCAGGAAGACGATACCGAAGACCTGATCGAATTTCTGGACCACGTACAGGGCGCCTACGAACACGTCAGCCCCGACTTCATCGACGCGCTGATCCTGTCGAATCACGACCAGGAACGCATCGGCAGCACCCTGCGGGCCAATACGAACCATCTGAAAGTGGCCGCTAATCTGCTGCTCACCCTGCCCGGTAATCCATATCTGTACTACGGCGAAGAAATTGGGATGCTGGGCCGCAAACCCGACGAGTTCATCCGCGAGCCATTTCTGTGGAACACCCGTGACCTCGACAAACAACGCACCTACTGGCAACGGGGCCGCTACAGCACCAGCAAAGCCATAAAGCCCCTGGCCCGTCAGCAAACCGACGCCGACTCGCTGTTCTGCCACTATAAACGGCTGATTCAGTATCGGAACGCCCACGCCGTGCTGAACGACAACCTGAGCCGGCTGGAGCAGACCGGAATCCGGCAACGGGGCGTCGTGGCGTTTATCCGCAAGTCGGCTACGGGCGGGCGGGTGTTGCTGGTACATAACCTGACGGCGAACCCCATTGAGGTGGTTTTCTCGCCCGACGAGGAATGGTGCCGCTGTATTGTTTTTGCAACCCGTGAGGGTGCCTCCTTCAACGACGACCGGGTGCGGGTGCCGGGGTATAGCTGTGTGGTGGTGGAATAAGTTAAAAAACATATATTTACCTTATTCCTGTTCTACCAGGTACCTTTCTGTTATGCAGATAACCAAACCGTCTCGCAGGCCAGGGGCCATTTCTCAACGTCGCCGTAAAGCAACACCAGAGCAGTACTTCGCGTTTGAAGCACGATCTGTGCGCAAACACGAGTACATCGACGGAGAAATTCGCCTTATGCCTTACACGTCCGAAAATCACGGTCTGATTGTGGCCAACCTGATTGCTTTATTGCACAGTGCGCTCAAGGGAAGTGGTTGCCGCGTATATCCCAGCGACCGAATGCTGTACGTACCCCCAACGGGTAATTATTATTATCCCGACGTGATGGTGGTTTGTGGCGAATCCCTCTTCCACCAATTTAAACCCCGCATGGTCGCCACGCTAAATCCAACCGTGCTGATTGAAGTGCTTTCGGAAAGTACCGGCGAATATGACGAGACGATGAAATGGTACAACTACAAGCAGATCGATACGCTACAACAGTACGTTCGCGTATCGCAGGACCAAGTCCGGCTTGACCTCTACACCCGTGTCGGCACTACCCATGACTGGCTCAACACATTTGCGGAACAGCTCGATCAAACAGTGACGATTGGCAGCTGCGAAATCAGGGTGAGCGAGGTGTACGAACACATTATCACAAACTAGTTGTAGCTCCTGGTTACTACGAAGTCAGACTACGGATTGGCTCCCCTAGCGCTGGCTACATATGTTTAGAACGGCTTTGCGCTTATCTTTGCCCAATTTTAGCCGCTTCATTACCCCTCATGGCCCAATCCCTCAGCGTCCGCCATCTGGTGGGCATCAAAGATCTGACCGAGTCCGACATCAACCTGATCCTCGAAACGGCCGGCCAGTTCAAGGAAGTCATTAACCGTCCGATCAAGAAAGTCCCGTCCCTGCGCGACGTGACGATCGCCAACGTTTTTTTCGAAAACTCGACCCGAACCCGGCTGTCGTTCGAACTGGCCGAAAAGCGGCTCTCGGCCGATGTCGTCAACTTTTCGGCCTCGGGTAGTTCGGTCAAGAAAGGCGAAACCCTGCTCGATACGGTCAACAACATTCTGGCCATGAAAGTCGATATGGTCGTGATGCGCCATAGCAGTCCCGGAGCGCCCCATTACCTGACCAAACACATCAAAGCCAACGTGGTCAACGCCGGCGACGGTACCCACGAACACCCCACCCAGGCCCTGCTCGACTCGTTCTCGATCCGCGAGAAACTCGGCGACGTAGCCGGCAAACGCATCGCCATCATCGGCGACATTACCCACTCGCGGGTTGCCCTGTCGAACATCTTCTGTTTGCAGAAGCAGGGCGCCGACGTTATGGTATGCGGCCCTAAAACGCTGATCCCTAAATACATCGAAAGCCTGGGCGTACGCGTTGGGCATGACGTACGGGCCGCCCTGGCCTGGTGCGACGTGGCCAACGTATTGCGGATTCAGCTGGAGCGGCAGCAGATCAAGTATTTCCCATCCCTGCGCGAGTATTCGCTGTACTACGGAATCTCCAGGCAGATGCTCGACGAACTGGACCGACCCATCGTACTGATGCACCCGGGCCCTATAAACCGGGGGGTCGAACTTACGTCCGACGCAGCCGACTCGCCCCATTCCATTATTCTCGATCAGGTCGAAAATGGCGTAGCGGTACGGATGGCGGTGCTGTATTTACTGGCTCAGTTGTAGGTCTGGCGGTATTTCTTCCTACTTTGTAGCAGCAACCGCGCGACCAGTCAGGTCGCGCGGTTGCTGCTACCCCTCTTTCTACCGTTTCATTCGCCCCCTGCCTATGCGCCCCCCACAACTACCCACTGGCCTACCAACCGTATTATACGTCGTCCTGTTGATGCTGACTTCTCTGGCCGCCCGGGCGCAGGAAGACGTCTACAAACAATTGCAGGCGGTGGCCATCATCGAGCCTAAAGTCATGATGCCCATGCGCGACGGGGTTCGGCTGGCTACGGACATTTACCGCCCCAAAACCGATAAGCCCGTCCCGATTATTTTCTCCAAAACCCCTTACAACTTTAACGGCTGGGGCGACGGCGAGCAGCGGCCGAACTCATACCAGGCCGCTCTCGATGCCGTAAAACATGGCTATGCCTATGTAGTACAGAACGAGCGGGGCAAGTTCTTCTCCGAAGGCGACTGGGATATTCTGGGGCCACCCACCACCGACGGCTACGATGCCTTCGCCTGGATGAGTAAGCAACCCTGGTCGAACGGAAAGATCGGCACGCTGGGCTGCTCGTCAACGGCCGAGTGGCAGATGGCCGTTGCGGCACTGGCCCACCCCGCCCACGCGGCTATGGTGCCGATGGGGTTTGGCGCCGGTGTAGGTCGCGTCGGCCCGTTCATGGAACAGGGCAACTGGTACCGGGGCGGGGCGCAGCAGATGCTGTTCACTACCTGGCTCTACGGCACTCAGACCGATGCGGCCCGGCCAACCTTTCCTAAAACAGCCAGCAGCGAAGACCTGGCCCGAGTGTCGCGGTTTTACGACATGGCCCCCGAAATGCCGAAAGTAGACTGGGCACAGGGTCTGAAGCACCTGCCGGTACAGAACATCATCAGCAACGCCAATGGTCAGAAAGGCATCTACGAGAAGATGATTGTTCGGAAACCGAACGACCCGGCCTGGTACACGGGTGGCTTGTACCACGACAACATGCCGTTCAACGTACCGAGCTACTGGTTTGCTTCCTGGTACGATGTCTCGACGGGCCCCAACCTGGCGCTGTTCAACCACGTCCGGAAAAACGCCGTAGACCCTAAAGTCCGCGACGCCCAGTACCTTGTCATTGCCCCTACCCTGCACTGCGCCTATAAACGTGCCACCGCCAACACCATCGTGGGCGAACGAAGCGTAGGCGACGCCCGGCTCGATTACGACGCCCTTACCTACGGCTGGTTCGACTACTGGCTCAAAGGCGAAGCGAACGACGTGCTCAAAACCACCCCCCGCGTCCGGTATTATACCATGGGCTCGAATAAATGGCAGACGTCCGACAGCTGGCCACCCGCCAACGCCACCCCAACGACCTATTACCTGACCAGTGGCGGACGGGCCAATAGTCTATACGGTGATGGCAAACTGACCACGACGCCCCCCGGCAAAAGCGACAAGCCCGACCTCTTCGCCTACGATCCGGCTTATCCGGTGCCCTCGTACGGCGGTAACGTCTGCTGTACCGGCAATGCCGTGCAGGGCGGTGCCTTCGACCAGCACCAGATGGAAACGCGACAGGATATTCTGGTCTATACCACCGAGCCCTTCGCCGACGGTGTCGAGTTGAGCGGCTCCATCGAAACAACGCTCTATGTGGCCTCCGACGCGAAAGACACTGACTTTACTGTAAAACTGATCGACGTATACCCCGATGGGAAAGCGTACAACCTGGACGAAACGATCCTGCGCGCCCGGTACCGCGAGGGTTTCGACAAGGAGGTCATGATGGAGAAAGGAAACGTGTATAAACTCACCCTTAGCCCCATGGCTACCAGTAACTTCTTCGCTCCCGGCCACCGGATACGGGTCGAAGTGTCGAGCAGTAATTTCCCGCGTTTCGATCGCAACATGAACACGGGAGGCAACAACTACGATGAGACCAAAGGAGTTGTGGCCCATAATCAGGTATTCCACTCCGCCCAGTACCCATCGCAGATAAAACTCCCCCTGGTGAAGAAATAATATACATTCAGCTGGTTTTGCTGACGCAGGAGTGGTCCGTGAGGACACGGACCACGGTGTAGGTATGTAGAGACGCAACCCATTGCGTCTCCTGTCCGGATGGTTTTCGCTGACGCGCGAGTGGTCCGACTACGCGTCCCGGTGCGGACGCGTACGCGGTGACGGAACCCTGTCATATTTATATACCGACGGGCTCGCGGATGCCGAACAAATCGCGGAACCACGCTGTTCTTGGAACATACCCCTGCCCCAGCCAGGCCACTGACAGGGGCAGCCTACAGCAGGTGAAAACCAGGACGCCGGTATGGCCGCGTCGCTACATAAACAACAGACGAATGAAAGGCTTTCAGTTTTCCGACTACATACCCCCCGAGCAGAAAGAAGGCTCTAAATTCGATCAGCTCCTCAACATATTCCAGCAACTGCTGCTGTTGACCTCCGGCGACGTTGAGCAGGCTATGTCGTGGATGAGCCAGCTCGACCGCCAATACGGCCTGACCGACGATAAATACGGCATCGGCAATTTCTTCGACGACCTCAAGGAAAAGGGATACCTGACCGAAGAGAACCAGGAAGGCCGCATCGTGATGACGCCCAAGAGCGAGCAAACCATCCGGCGATCGGCGCTCGAAGAAATTTTTGGCAAGCTGAAACGGTCCAAGTCGGGAGGCAATCACAAAACCCCGTTTACCGGCACCGGCGACGAGCTGAGTAGCGACCTGCGGACCTACCAGTTTGGCGACACGCTCGAACAGATCTCGATGACCGAGTCGATCAAAAACGCGCAGATCAACAGTGGCGTTGAGGAGTTTACGCTCATGGAACGCGATCTGGAGGTCACCGAGAAAGAGCAGAAGACCCAGACCTCTACCGTACTGATGATCGACATTAGCCACTCGATGATTCTGTACGGTGAAGACCGCATCACGCCCGCCAAGAAAGTAGCACTGGCCCTGGTCGAACTGATCAAGATGAAATATCCGAAAGACACCCTCGACATTGTGGTGTTCGGCAACGACGCCTGGCAGATTCAGGCTAAAGACCTGCCCTACCTGGAGGTTGGCCCCTACCACACCAACACCGTGGCCGGGCTTGAACTGTCAATGGACCTGCTGCGTCGGCGGAAAAATAAGAACAAGCAGATTTTTATGATTACCGATGGTAAACCGACCTGTTTGAAGGAAGGCATCAAATATTATAAAAACTCGTTTGGGCTGGATCGGAAAGTGGTGAGCAAAACCCTGACCCTGGCCGCGCAATGCCGTCGGCTGGAGATCCCGATCACCACGTTCATGATTGCCAGCGATCCCTACCTGAAGCAGTTCGTGCAGGAGTTTACGAAAGTGAACAACGGCCGGGCCTACTACAGCGGATTACAGGGGCTGGGCAACATGATGTTCGAAGATTTTCAGCGCAACCGCCGGAAAAACATCAAATAACGGGGATTCGGGATGACCCGTCGGGAGCTTCGCTACGTAGCGTCGGTACGATTTACGATAGCTGCGGGTGCTGATCTGACAACCGTTGACCGCGAATCCGAAACCAGCATCCGTTTAATCGCATGACTAGTTCACCTAAAGTCGGGACGTCCATCCCGACTTTGTTTTTGTTCCTGAGCATGACACTGACGGCTTCGGGTCAGCCGTTACCCGACCGGCTGACGGCCTATCTGCAACAACTACCTGCGTCGGCGCGGGTGAGCGTGGCGGTCGAATCGCTGGCCGACAGTTCGGTTTCGTTTGCGCACCGGGCCGACGAGCGGGTTCCGTCGGCGAGCGTGATTAAGCTACCGATCCTGCTCGAAGCGATGGAGCGCGTCAAAGCCGGTACGCTCGACCTGGACGAGATCCATATCCTGACCGACGCCGAAAAAGTGGGGGGCGATGGTGTGCTTAAAACCTATTCGCACCGCAGTCGCATTGCCTACCGCGACCTGCTCCGGCTCATGATGGTATACAGCGACAATACAGCCACCAATATTTTCATTAACGAACTGGGTATGGACGCCATCAACGCCCGCATCCGCGCGGTCGGTCTCCCCAGGAGCCAGCTGAACCGGGTCATGATGGATACCCTGGCCGCCCGGCAGGGGCGCGACAACTACGTAACCTGCCTGGAGATGAACAGGCTGTTGAAGAAAATCTACCACCGGCAGGTAGCCACGCCCGAGCTGTGTGAGCAGATGCTAACCCTGCTGAAGCAGAACGAAGATACCCTTACCATACCCCGGCTGCTGCCACCGGGTACCGTAGTTGCCCATAAAACCGGTACCCTGTCCTACGTCCGGGCCGACGTCGGCATCGTATACGCCCATCAGCCGTTTTTGTTATCGATCTTTGTAGAAGGGCTGCCAACGGCCGAAGCCGAGCGGACTATTGCCGAAACGGCCCGGATTTGTTTCACTTACTTCGCCAGGCCATGACGACCTTTGCCGATCGAGCTATTCCGTATTACCACACACTGACTGCCCCGACCAACTTACCTCCTGGCCTCGGGGTTATGAATCCATATCAGGAGCCGGCCGTGCAGGCCATCGTAAGCGAGTTCTACGGCAAATTCTACAACGACACGACCCCGCGGGTGTTTGTGCTCGGCATCAACCCCGGTCGGTTTGGCGCGGGCGTAACGGGTATATCCTTCACCACCCCCCAGAACCTGGATCGGTACTGCGGCATTGCCAACAGCCTGCTCGATACCGGTCCGTCGCGCCGGCCGGAACTATCGAGTCGGTTCATCTATCAGGTTGTCGATGCGTTCGGGGGGGCGGGCGACTTCTACGGCCGGTTTTTCCTGACGTCGCTCTTCCCGCTGGCCCTCACCAAAGACGGGAAAAACTACAATTTCTACGACGACCGCCTGACCACCGATGCCTTGTGGCCCGCCATTACCGAAGCGGTACGAACCCAGACAGGCTTCGGCTACGATCGGCGCGTGGCGGTCTGTCTGGGGCGTAAGAACGAAACCTACCTCCACCGACTCAATGACCAGCAGGGCTTTTTCGACCGGATCGTCACCCTCGACCACCCGCGCTATATTCTTCAATACAAGGCCAAAAGCGTGGCAACGTACCTCGATCGATACATTACCACGCTTCACGATTGTCTGGACGCACAATAACCCGTCTACTTCTTCATTTTGATGGTTGTGGTGTATGTTTTCGGCCCATTCCCATAGTCTTCTTCGGCCGACCTCACCAGGGTAAGCGTACTGTCGGTTCGGGCAACATCATATACTCTGGACTGGAGATTACTGGACAGAGTCAGTTTATTTCCTTCCAGTTTCCAGGTGGAATTTTCTGCAATTCCGATCAGGTCGTATGCATACAATGTACAGGTCGGAGCTTCTTTGATAATAACTCTCTTATTACTATTAAAAGTAACGGTGGTAGAGGTCAGGCAGGTGATTATATCAGTGCCTGACCCGTCAGACAAAGTATCCAGATAAGCGATCAGGTCAGTTATTTCCTCTCCCGTGTACAGCAGATCAGCGCCGGGCTCGCTTCTTAAGCCAGCGATACGCCAGGTTCCTTCAAGCAGGCTGGGGGTTACCGCGCTATCGGCCTCTTTCCTACAACTGCCAAACCAGAGCGGCATGGCCAGTAAGAGTGCCCAGGGCAATACCCTGGCTCCAGTCATATTCGTCATATGAGTTGTTTGATAAATGTATGATTCTGACTCAAGTTGAACTCAAGTTGACTATCAGATACAGTTCGACGGGTAGTATACAGTAGAAGTAACGGCCCCAAATCGGTAGTAAGCGGTCATCCCCACCCGAAAAGTATAAACCCCTTTATTGTCTCTTTCTGACTAAAAACCTGTTTCTCATGATCCGTATCCTGCTCGTTTTTCTGCTCGTCAGTTTATCCATCGTTGTGGCCCCAGCCCAGTCTGTCTACCAGCCGTCGGCCGAGAACCTGGCCGCCCGAAAAGCCTTTCAGGACGACAAATTCGGTCTTTTCATTCACTGGGGGGTCTACAGCCTCCTGGCCGATGGCGAATGGATCATGAACCAGCGGCAGATTCCGGCTAAAGACTACGAAAAGCTGCCGACCTTCTTCAACCCGGTCGATTTCAACGCGAAAGAATGGGTCAGCATGGCCAAAAATGCGGGCATGAAGTACATCACCATCACCAGCAAACACCACGATGGTTTTGCGATGTACGACTCAAAGGTGTCAGATTATGATATCGTGGATCGGACGCCCTACAAAAAAGACGTGCTGAAAATGCTGGCCGACGAGTGTCAGGCGCAGGGCATCAAACTCTTCTTTTACCACTCGCACCTCGACTGGCACCACCCCGACTACTACCCACGCGGTCGCACCGGCCAAAAAACCGGCCGACCCGAAAGTGGTGATTTTGAGAAGTACCTCACCTACATGGACACCCAGCTGACCGAACTGCTGACGAATTACGGACCCATCGCCGGCATCTGGTTCGACGGCTGGTGGGATCAGTCGTCCGACGATGCGGGCCACGTAGGAAAAACCGCTCCCGCCAACAAAAACGGCATCGACTGGAAACTGGACCGCACCTACTCACTTATCCATAAACTCCAGCCAGCGGCCCTGATCGGCAACAACCACCACGTAGCGCCTTTCCCCGGCGAAGATTTTCAGATGTTCGAGAAAGATCTGCCGGGTAGCAAATCGACCGGGTTCAACGAAGCGCAGACCATCGGACAACTACCGCTCGAAACCTGCGAGACCATGAACGGCTCGTGGGGCTTCAACATCAAAGACAATCGGTACAAGAGCACCAAAGACCTGGTTCATTACCTGGTAAAAGCCGCCGGCCATAACGCCAATTTCCTGCTGAACGTAGGGCCGATGCCCAACGGCAAGATCCAGCCTGAATTTGTCAAATCGCTGGCCGAAATAGGTCAGTGGATGCAGAAAAACGGCGAAACGATCTACGGCACGCGGGGCGGACCGGTTGAGGCCCGTAACTGGGGCGTTACGACGGCGAAAGGCAACAAAGTCTATGTCCACATCCTCGACTGGGCCGACCGGCAACTGACGCTGCCCGCCCTGCCGGGTAAGGTAAGCGCAGCCCGGCTGTTTGCCGACAAAAGCCCCGTCAAAATCACCCAGTCGGCCGAGGGTGTGGTGCTGACCATGGCGGCTCCGCCAGCGGCCGATATGCTGGATACGATCATTGAACTGGATATGGCGCCGGCTACCGCTAAGAAGTAAGATTTTGGCAGATGCCAAAACTCTGCGTTCTTTGCGTAGCGCTGCACTGGTTGCCTCAGGTTGGTGACCAGCTCGGCTTACTCTGCTCCTATGCTCATCACGACTACGTCAAACATCGAAGGTAAGCACATTACCAAGTACATCGGTCTGGTTAATGGGGAAGCCATTATCGGTGCCAACATTGTCAAAGACTTTTTCGCCAGCATCCGCGATGTGGTTGGCGGTCGGTCAGGCGCCTACGAACAGGGCCTGCGTGAAGCCAAAAGTATTGCCATCAAAGAGATGGTCGACCAGGCTACCCGGCTCGGCGCCACCGCCATCATCGGTGTCGATCTGGACTACGAGACCATCGACGGCTCGATGCTTATGGTCAGCGCCAACGGCACGGCGGTCGTAACGGACTGAGCTTACCAATAGCCTGTTCCGAACGCCAGTTGCTCCGTATGGCAGCTTCTGGCGTTGGCGGGTTCTGTCGTAAAAACGAAAAAGTCCGCCCGGTGAGTGGGTGTTCATAAACAAAAACGGGCTGAAGAGCCCGTTTTTGTTTAATTCGTATGACTGGCAGATCGGTTAATACCGGTCGTCGTCTTCGTCTTCCTCTTCGTCGTCTTCGCCGAACTTGCTACCGGGGCTGAACATCGACCCGAGCAGGTCTTTGAACGACTGGCCCGTATCCATCGCTTTTTTGCCGACGAGCGAATGCTCGGCGAGTCCGTGCAGGGCAAACTCCATCATGAACAGTTTTTCGGGCTTGCTCAGTCGCGACTGAAACTGATCGACTACATCGTCGAGGCCGTCGATGGTGCGGAGCCGGGCTTCGTAATCGCGGTTGGTCAGGTCGTTGAGGATGTCCATCGTATTGCCATCGCCAAACCAGTCGGTAATCTTTTTGTAGGGATTGCCGCGTTTGTCTTTCTTGGCTTTTTCCGGATTGGGGAAGTACTGCAGAAACTGGTTCCGGATGGCTTTCCCGATCAGGTTCTGGGCCACAATGACGGGACCCTCTACCTCACCTTCGTAAACGAGCTCGACCTTACCGCAGATAGCCGGCACAACGCCGTACAGATCGGCAATGCGCACGTAGGTATCTTTCTCCCCGTTCAGCAACGCCCGGCGTTCGGCCGCCGACAGCAGGTTTTCGTAGGCCGAGATGGTCATCCGGGCCGACACTCCGCTTTTGGCATCGACATATTCGCTTTCCCGGGCTTCGAGCGCAATCTGCTCGATGAGGTCGGCAATGATGTCGTTGGTTTTGACCATGCCTTTCTGCTCGGTCTTGACCACGGCTTCCTGCATCGTAATTTTCTTCCCGATCTCGATCGATTTCGGATAGTGGGTCACGATCTGGCTGTCGATCCGGTCTTTCAGCGGAGTTACGATGCTACCCCGGTTCGTATAATCCTCAGGGTTAGCCGTGAAGACGAACTGAATATCGAGGGGCAACCGAAGTTTGAAACCCCGAATCTGGATGTCGCCTTCCTGAAGAATGTTGAAGAGCGAAACCTGAATACGGGCCTGCAGATCGGGTAGTTCGTTGATGACGAATATGCACCGGTGCGACCGCGGAATCAGCCCAAAGTGAATGGTTCGCTCGTCGGAATACGGTAGTTTCAGCGTGGCGGCTTTGATCGGGTCGACATCCCCGATCAGGTCGGCTACCGACACATCGGGCGTAGCCAGTTTTTCCGTGTAGCGATCGTTGCGGTGAAGCCAGGCTATGGGCGTGTCATCCCCCTTCTCCGCAATCAGATCAAGCGCGTAACGCGACAGTGGCTCGAGCGGATCGTCGTTCAGTTCAGAACCGGCCACGAACGGAATGTACTCGTCGAGCAGATTCACCATCAGGCGGGCAATCCGGGTTTTAGCCTGTCCGCGTAACCCGAGCAGGTTGATGTGGTGCATCGACAGAATAGCCCGTTCAACGTCGGGAATGACGGTGTCTTCGTACCCCCATATTCCTGGAAACACCACTTCTTTATCCTTGATGCGTTGAATCAGGTTATCGCGCAGTTCCTGCTTGATGGATCGGGATTCGTAGCCGGCGGCTTTCAGCTCGCCCAGGGTCGTAATTTTGGTTAAATTAGATGATTTCAGGCTGCGATAGTTCATCGGGAGTTAATGATAATGTAGAATGAATAATGGGAATGTACAGGCCAGATGCGGGAGTCACTCTACATCATTCACTATCTACTAATCCTAACAGGCATTCGAATGAAATGGTTTTTAGACGTCAAAAATGGCTAATTTTACAGACCTTGTGCCAGGCAGGAGCCGCTTTATCGTTTATGAAATCAGCTTTATCCTACGTTATCCTTTCCTGTTTTACCCTCGCGATGGTAGCGGGCTGTCGCGTCCAGAGCAATCCACCGGAGCTTACCGGCCTGACGCCACGCCAGGCTTTTGTAGGCGAAGAAGCGGTGTTGAAGGGATACCAGTTCGGTACTGATCCGGCGGTATTGTTCAGCAACAGCGAAACCTCGCTGGCCGCGCCCATACTCAGCCATGACGACAATACCATTCGGGTCCGGATTCCATTGATCGCGCCAGGCCCCGCCCGGGTGCAGGTACGCACCGACGAAGGAACATCGGACCCGTTGCCTTTCATTGTACAGCAACCATCGCCGAGCGTAGCCACGATAACCCCCGGCAATGGCCTGCCCGGCACCGCCGTTGTCATTGCCGGCAATTACCTGAACCAGCTGATTCGGGTGCGTTTCAACGAAGCGGGGGCTGTCATCAAAGACAGCTCGGCCCAGAAACTGACCGTTACGGTTCCCACCAACGCACCCCGAGGGCCCCTGTCGATCATCATCGAAACCGCCGGTGGGCAAACTAGCTTTCCGTTTATCGTAGCGGGCACACCCACCATCACGGCCGTCAGCCCAGTCTCGGTGCGGGCCGGGGGCGACCTGCTTATTCAGGGAACGAACCTGACCGACGGCGTCGTACGGGTGAACGGACTGGCTATTTTCCGGGAACAGACGACCGTTAAAGACACGGAAATACGGGCCAGAATCCCTGACAACGCCACGTCCGGCCCCGTTACGGTTACGGTATTTGACAAGCTTGTAGCGACCAGCCCGCAGCCGGTTCAGGTCGTTCGGCAACCGGTGCTGGCTAACCTGAACAGCCGCGAGGGTATTCAGGGCGATAAGGTCTTGCTCAACGGGTTCAACCTGAGTACCGTGTCGGGCGTGCTGTTCAACACGACCGCGGCCCCCTTCCGGGTAATCAGCGATACGCAGCTTGAGGCAACGGTCCCCGCCCTGCCTGCTCCTACATCGGTAACGGTTACGCTCAGCGGTGTGGGGGGCAGTTTTGCCGAAAATAACGCTTTCTTTTTCTATACGATTCCGGGGGCTATTACCGTCAACCCGGCCCGGCAGCTCCGCGAACGGGCCATCACGATTACCGGTCCCAATCTGCATCGCATTCAGGAAGTTCGCGTGAGCGGGCAGCCGGTTCCGATTACAGGCCGGGTGGAAGGATCCGAACTTACGGTCAACGTGCCCGGCAATGCGGTTAGCGGCCCGGTTACCGTAACCAACCGGGCCGGTACCGCCACCACAGCCCGGCCACTGGTTGTCGTGCAAAAACCGGTTATAACCGACATTATTCCGAAGGTTGCCCGGCCCGGCGAGCGCGTCGTACTGCGGGGCGACTTCCTGCTGAATGCGCAGATCGTTTTTGCCGGCACCACCGCCCCGGCCGCCGATGGAGGTCGGAACGAGGACACAGAACGCTGGGTGCTGGTACCGACCGATGCGCAGACCGGCCCACTCCGGATCACCAACGCTACCAACGATCCAACCACAACGGAGTTGTTCACCGTGCTTCGGGTCGTTACCAACGTCGATTTTTCGCCCAAGACGGCTAAAGTTGGCGATGAGCTGGTCATCACGGGTACCAATCTGGCCTCTGTACAGGACGTTCGGTTCAACAACGGAGCGCTGGCGGCCACCCGGTTCACGCTGAGCAACAACACGATCCGGGTAACGGTACCCACCGGTGCCATTACCGGCCAGATCTGCCTCATCAACGGAGCCGGCACCACCTGTACCAGCGCCAACGTTACGATCAGTCGGTAAGTTTTGGGGAGGCTTACGACTTCACCTGCCTGATCTGCCGCACCAGCACCTCGTTGATACGCACGTAGCTTTCGTGGGTCCAGCCCGCTACGTGGGGGGTCAGTACGACCCGCTCCGACTGACGGAGATAATCGAAGGCGGTTTGCTGATCGGGCGTAAGCCGGGCCAGTTTCTCATTTTCGAGTACATCGAGGCAGGCCCCGCGAACTTTACCCTGTTCCAGTCCCCGCACTAGTGCCGACAGGGAGGTAATCTCGCCCCGGGCAATGTTGATCAGGTAGAACGGCCTGCTCATCTGGCTGATGAAGGAGTCGTTGACCAGCTGGCGCGTATCGGGCGTGAGCGGTATGTGCAGACTCAGCACGTCGGCATCGGCCATGATCTGTTCCAGCGAGGCTTCCTGGACGTACGCATCGCCGTAGTGGGTGCGGTACTTATCGTAGGCCAGCACCCGGCAGCCGAACCCACTCAGCCGCCGGGCCGTGGCGCTGCCGTTGTTCCCATATCCGATAATGCCGACGGTCAGGCTTCCCAGTTCGTAACCCCGGTTTCCTTCCCGGTCCCAGACTCCCTGCCGAACTTCGCGGTCGGCCTTCAGAATATTCGCCAGCAAACCAAGCAGCATTCCAACGGCATGTTCGGCCACGGCATCGCGGTTACCTTCGCCCGCGTGAAACACCTGAACCCCCCGACGGTCGGTTTCGTCGAGATCAATCAGGTCCAGGCCAGCGCCGGCCCGGCCGATGAACCGCAGCCGGGGGGACTGGCTCAGCAGATCGGCATCGACCGTGGTTTTACTGCGGATGATTAACCCGTCGAAAGGGGTGAGGGCGCTGATCAGTTCGGCGCGGGTGATGGTGGGCTGGTAGTCGAACGCAAACCCTGCATCGGTAAGCATCGTAAACAGCGACGGGTGCATCTCGTCGGCAATCAGAATGGAAGGCGTGTTCTGGGACATCCGTAGGCTTTTCGTAACTTGCGAATCAATTTCCTCACGACCCCTGTTTCTTCGGAGATGGCAACGGCTGAAACCGGCTACCTGTTCTTGCTCCGCAGCGGACTGAAGAGGGTGATGAGGAATTTTGGCGAAACTAACGAAAGTGCATGGAACAACGCCAATCCGACGAACTGAATGACGGTCGCCCCGAGCCAACGCCCGGCACGCAACCTGTACATACGCCCCAGGATCAGACCGAGTCAGCTACCGCAGCCCGGCAGATTACCATCAGCCAGCCGAACAAAGAAGACCGGCGCGAAAACCGGCCACCCAACCGGGGCAACCGACCCGAGCGCGAAGGTAATCCCAACCAACCCCGGCAGCAGTCTCCCAACGGCCCGCGCCAGAACGGCACCGGTCAGCCCGGCAACCGGCCAGCCAACCGACCCGAGCGCGACCCCGCTTCGGCCGAAGCGACACCCGGTCCGAAACAGGGTGGGCAACCCAACAATCGGCAGGGCGGCCGCGACAACCGCAACGAACCGCGTAACGACCGCGACCGGAACAACGGCGGACGCGAGCGGGAGGCTCCCCTCCGCGAAGCCGACGACCAGGCCGACCGCGATACGGGGCTGGGCGAAGGCGCCGGTCGTTCCCGCGATGAACGGCTCGTGATCGGTATCAGCCTGGGCGATTATAACGGGATAGGCCCCGAAGTCATTCTGAAGGCACTCCAGTACAACCGGCTCCAGAAGCTCTGCACACCCGTTATCTACGGGTCTATGCGGGTGCTGAATCGCTACCGAAACCTGATCGACCTGAAAGACTGGAACCTCAACGGAACCCAGACCATCGGTCAGATCAGCCACAAACTGACCAACGTCATTACCTGCTGGCCCGACCAGAACCAGGACATTCAGCCCGGGCAGGTAACCCCGGAAGCCGGTCAGGCTGCGCTGGCCTGCCTGCAACGCGCCGTCGATGATCTGAAAGCCGGTAAACTCGACGCCCTGGTTACGGCACCGATCAATAAGTACAATATCCAGTCGGAGGAGTTCAAATTTCCGGGTCATACCGAGTACCTCGCCGAGCAGTTCGGCGTGCAGGACAACCTGATGTTCATGGTCAGTCCAACGCTCCGCGTGGGTGTAGTAACAGGCCATGTGCCGCTGGGCCGGGTTCGGCAAAACGTTACCCGCGATCGTATTGCCCAGAAGTTAACCCTGATGATGCGATCGCTGAAACAGGACTTTGGCATCGACAAACCCAAAATTGCGGTGCTGGGCCTCAACCCCCACGCGGGCGAAGAAGGGCTGCTGGGTAACGAAGAGCAGGATATCATCAAACCCCTGCTGGCCGAATGGCGCAACAAAGGCCAGCTGGTATTTGGCCCCTACCCGGCCGATGGCTTCTTCGGCACCCGTAGCTACACCAAATTTGACGCCGTGCTGGCCATGTATCACGATCAGGGGCTGATTCCGTTCAAAGCCATTGCGTTCGAGGAAGGGGTCAACTTTACGGCGGGTATGCCCGTTGTTCGTACCTCACCCGACCACGGCACCGCTTATGATATTGCCGGCAAGAACCTGGCCGACGAAACCTCCATGCTCCAGGCGATCTATACCGCCATTGACGTAGCCCGCCAACGGAAAGAGTTTCTGGAACTGGAAGCCGGGGCACTCAAATAGCGACACTCATCAGGAACGATATTCGGTCTGCGGTTTTCAGTTTTCGGGAGCCAACACCGGGGTTACACCGTACCGACGATAAACTGACAACCGAATAAACGATACATAGTATGCTTAAATCAATGACCGGCTTCGGCAACGCAACCGTAGAAGCCGGTGGCCTGTCGGTAACGGCAGAAGTCAAGACCCTCAACTCAAAGTTTCTGGACATCTATTGCCGTATACCCCGGCAGTTTTCCGACAAGGAGATCGAACTGCGTGCCCTGCTTACCCAGCAGCTGGAGCGCGGTAAAGTGGAGCTATCGGTCAACCTGGCCCGTACGAGCGCGGTGCGGCCTGGCGTCACCATCAACCGCCCCCTGGTCCTGGCTTATGTGAGCGATATCAAGGAAACGGCCAACAGTATGCTGATGAGCGTATCGGACAGCGATGTGCTGCAACTGGCGCTGCAACAACCGAACGCCTACCTGACCGAGTCGGCCGACCCCGGCGCCGACGCGTCAGAATATGCCACCGTTCGGGCCGCCGTCGAAGAAGCCGTTCGGCGCTGCAACGAATTCCGGCAGCAGGACGGGGCCGTACTCGAAGGCAAATTTCAGGAGTATATCCAGACCATCAGCGACCGGCTGGCCGACGTCGAAGAGCAGGACGTTCGCCGGATTCCGGCTGTTCGCGACCGTATGCGCAACAGTGTCAGCGAGCTGCTCAACAGCGACACCTTCGACCAGAACCGGTTCGAGCAGGAGCTGGTCTATTACGTGGAGAAGTTCGACATATCGGAAGAGAAAGTCCGGCTCAAGAACCACCTTGGCTATTTTCTGGAAGTGCTGGCTACGGAAGAAGCCAACGGCAAAAAACTAAACTTCATCTCGCAGGAAATCGGCCGCGAAATCAATACCATCGGCTCCAAAGCCAACGATGCATCCATTCAGCGATTCGTTGTTCAGATGAAAGACGAGCTGGAGAAGATCAAGGAGCAGACCATGAACGTCATCTAGGGCGCTACGATCAGCGTATACCCCGGTTTCATAGCCTCGAACGGAATAACACGCCCATTGTAGCGAAGCTCGCTGGCGCGGGTCCAGCCGTTGCAGGGGGTGTTATCGACGTATGTCTTCAGCTGTATGACACCCAGACGACTGGCCCCACTGTCCAGCCAGAAACGGGTGGTGTCGCCCGTTTCCCGGCTGATGGTCAGCGCGTCGTAACTGCTTATGGCATTGGTGGCTGGGTTTACCCGGGCATCGGGCAGGCTCACCCATTGCCCGTTGCGGTAATACCCAATCCCTACATCGGCCGCCGTGGCGGCTGTAATCAGGGGTGCTCCGGCCGCATCGGTCAGAAAAACCTGTACCGGCTGGGGTGAACTCTGGCAGTCGACACTATCGGAACAGGCCGCCAGCAGGGTAGCCCCGCCCAGCAACAGTATTCGGACGAAAAAGGTCATACACGAAAAAGAGGGTACAATCGCAAACAAGATACTTGTTCTGTCGATTAAAATCTACCCGGGCGACATCAAAGAGCCTGGTAATACCAATCACGCCAGCCTGTTGTACCAAACCAGCTGGACTACGAATCGACTTTATGGCTGCTTTATCCCTCCCGTTCTACGAAAACCACGATACATTGACCCTGGCTCAGCGCCTGCTTGGCTGCGAACTGGTCCACGATTCTCCAGCGGGCCGAACAGCGGGTATCATCGTCGAAACGGAAGGCTACCTCACCGGCGATCCGGCCTGTCATGCCTACCGGCGCGCGACCAAACGCAACGCGGCTATGTTCGGCCCGGCCGGTACGCTGTATGTTTATCAGATTTATAACCATTACCACTGCATCAACGTCGTAACCGGGCCCGAAGGGGTGGGCGAAGCCGTACTGATCCGTGCGCTGCAACCCACCGATGGTCTGGCGCTGATGGAAGCCCGCCGGAACGAAGCGTTTACGACCGGGTTTGAACGCTACCGCAACAACACCATCGACGCCAGCACCCCCGAGGGGTTCCGCAACCTCTGCAACGGTCCCGGCAAACTGGTCATTGCCATGGGCATCAGTCGGGCCGATCATAATTTCTCGTCGCTGGTTTCGGGGCCGGTGTCCATACAGGAGCCTGTTCTGACCGATTTCGAGATGATTACAACCACCCGGATCGGCATCAAATTCGGAGCCGACCTACCCTACAGGTATTATATAAAAGGTAACCGCTTTGTAAGCAAAAAATAGGCGTTGTTACGTACATTCGGGAATCGATCACACTTGCTATGTACCACCGACCCGACTTGGCCGGGGTGTAGCTTATCCGTAGTCCCTTCCTGTTATGAACCGTTTATCGATCGCTCTTTTTATCCTGCTGGTAATCGGGAGCAGCCGACCTCTGGTTGCCCAAAACCGAAACGCCAACCTCACAGACGCCGACAAGATTGCCGGCCTTTCGCTGTTCTGGTCAGAAGCCCGGTACAACTTTGCGTACTTCGATAAAACGAAGGTCAACTGGGACAGTGCCTACCGGGCTTTTATTCCGCAGGTGCTATCGACACGAACGACTTATGACTACTACCGAACCCTCGAGCGGTTCTGCGCCTTACTGAACGATGGTCATACCAACGTCTACGCGCCCTGGTCGGTACTAGGCTACTCTACCTACGTTCCGCTGCAACTGCTTGCCATCGATCAGAAAATATACGTATCGCAGGTGCTGAAAGGTCTGTCAGACAGCGTCCCCATCGGTTCCGAGCTGTTGACCGTGAACGATCAGCCCATACGACAATACCTCGACCAGAAGGTGTTTCCGTATGTCTCCGCATCGACCGAACACCATAAGTGGAACAATGCGCTGTTCAGACTATGGAGCGCGACCAGCGATACGACCACCGTATACCCGATGACGTTCCGAACCCCTGACGGCAAGACCATCCGGTTCGACTCGCGGCTTTTTTCACAGCGGGAACGCAATCAGTCGCAATGGCTTCGCGGCAATGGCACAAGTCCGGCTAAATCCCAGCTTTCGCGGCTCACCATGCAACCGGGCAACATTGCCCATGTTGAGCTGAACAGCTTTGGCGATAAAAAAGTGATTGACCAGTTTAAAGACATGCTCCCGCAGCTCCGAAGCGCCAAAGGAATCATTCTCGACATACGGCAGAACGGCGGGGGCAATTCGGACATAGGGGCCGAAATTCTGAAGTATTTCACGGCCGAGAAGCGGCTGGTTGGCTCGGCCTGGCGTACCCGCGAGCACCGGGCCGCTTATAAAGCCTGGGGAACCTGGCAGGCAAAATCCCCTTATGATTCGACAAAAGCCAAAACCGACGCCTGGTACCGCCGGGCCTATCAGACCTTTACCGGGGATTTCTGGTATGCCGGTGATACCATGACCTACGATAACGACCTCAACGAGCCGAGGTTATCCATGCCTGTCGTAGTACTGGCCGGTAATCAGACGGCGTCGGCCGCTGAAGACCTGCTGGTTATTATCCGTCAGCTGAAGACCACCCGTATCCCCATCCTGGGCGAACCGTCTATGGGCACCACCGGCCAGCCGCTACCGTTCGACCTGCCGGGCGGTGGCAGTGCCCGAATCTGCACCAAACGCGATACCTACGTTAACGGAACCGACTTTGTAGGCGTTGGCGTAAAGCCGGACATCCTGGTGAAGCCAACTGTGCAGAGCCTCATCAGCGGCCGTGATGTGGTACTGGAACGGGCGCTGGCCGTACTGACCTCTTCGCCATCGGCTATCGGAAAGAAATGACGTTGCAGGTGGTGACAGGAACCTATTCGCCCAGGGCCGGCATTTGCTCTTTGTCCAGATGCCGGGCAAACGTATAGCCGGTAATCGAACACTCATGGAAAGCAATAGCCTGGGCCGCTGCTATCTTTAGCGGTTCCATACCATGAGGAAGTATAACAAACAAAGCGGGACAGGAAACGAATCTAACCCGTTTTCTGTCCCGCCCGTCTGGTTGGTTTATGGTCGCAACTTACCGTCTGGTTGTCAACACCGTCTGGCCGCCCGGATAAAGCACATCGGCGTTGTCTTCAGCCGTGATAAATACGTTATCAGGCTTTGTCGTTTCGGTGGTGGTCAGCCGGGCTTTGAGGTTCCTGGAGGCTGGTCGTATCTGACCCAGCTTTTTGGCGGCATCCCGGCCCGATTCCATCCAGACGACGTAGGTATCCCGGGGCGGGTCGAGCCGCTTTGGCTCGGCCAGATTCCGCACGTTTACGTCGACGACGAAGTTCTTGTTTTTATCTTTCTTCACCCTGACCTCTCCGGTAGCCGCCGGCACGATCTGGGATGGTACAAAGTTCATTTTCGGCGTGCACGAACTGATCGCGACAAGCAGGAAAAGTACGGAGGCAATAACGTTGATCGTTTTCATAACGGAATACTGGTTAACTAGAAATCTAACCAATAGTATTGTAGAGATGTTTTCCGTCCTGTCCTATACCCGCCGGCTACGCGGCACCCTGCTGGCTGGCTTTTGTCTGCTGAGTCTGCTGAACACGGGTTTCGGCGCCCACGTCGACACGATCGATGTGCCCAGCGCCCGCATGAACCGTACGCTACGGGCCGCCGTCGTTTTACCCGACCGCTACGTGAGGGCAAAACGACGCGACAGGCAGCCCTTTCCGGTCCTGTATCTGCTCCACGGCGGCACCGGTAGTTTTCGCGACTGGCTCACCAAAACGCCCGACCCAACCCTGCTGCACCGCTTGGCGGATCAGTATAACCTCATCATAGTTACGCCCGACGGCGACCCAACCAGCTATTATTTTGATAGTCCTCTGGTTAAATCCAGCCAGTTCGAGACGTTTATTTCGGCCGAGCTGATCGAAAAAATCGATGCTACCTATCGCACCATCCGTGACCGGAAAGGCCGGGTTATTGCGGGTCTGTCGATGGGAGGGCACGGTGCTATGTTCATCGCCAGCCGTCATCCCGACCTGTATGCCGCTGCGGGCAGCATGAGTGGTGTCATGGATATCAACACCGCCACCTGGAAGGTGGCGCCCGACTTTGCCAAATCCCGCGCGGCTAATTTTGCTACGCTGCTGGGCCCGCCAGCGGCCGGTAACTCGCCGTACCCGGGCTATACGATGGTTACGCTGGCCGACCGGCTTAAGGCCAATAACCTTCCACTGATCTTCGATATTGGCGTCGATGATTTCCTGATCGAAACAAATCGGGAACTTCACCGGCTGCTGCTGGCCAATCAGACGCCCCACGAGTATATCGAACGCCCGGGGGCCCACACCTGGCCGTACTGGCAGTACGCACTCCCCTATCAGGTTCTGTTTTTCAGCCAGATTCTCAAGGCCAATCAGGCCGCTACTCCTTAACCAAACCTATGAAAATCAGCCCTTTGTTTCTGTGCCTGGCGGCCCTGACCCTATTGACCAAACCCGGAGCAGGCCAGTCGTCTGTCGTCCCCATAACAGGTGGCCGGATTAGCGGAACCACGAACGCCAAAGGCGATGTACGTATCTACAGAGGCATTCCTTTTGCGGCTCCGCCCGTTGGAAACCTTCGCTGGAAAGCTCCTCAGCCGGTTGTCCCCTGGTCGGGTGTTCGAGCCTGCAACGCCTTCGGGCCAAGTCCCATGCAGGGCTCACCGGCCCCGTTCAGCATGTGGAGCGCCGAATTTCTGATTCCGAAAGAACCCATCAGCGAGGACTGCCTCTATCTGAACGTCTGGACAGCGGCCCGATCGGCCACCGAAAAACGGCCGGTCCTGGTCTGGATCTATGGCGGGGGCTTCAACAGCGGAGGGAGTGCCGTACCCATCTACGACGGGGAATCAACGGCTCAGAAAGGGATCGTGTTGGTTAGCATCAACTACCGCGTTGGGGCATTCGGGTTCATGGCTCACCCCGAACTGACCCGCGAGTCGGGAACAAACGCTTCGGGTAACTACGGCCTGCTCGACCAGATTGCGGCTTTGCAGTGGGTCAGACAGAACATTGCCGCTTTTGGCGGAGACCCGGCCAACGTGACCATTGCCGGCCAGTCGGCCGGGTCGATGAGCGTCAGCTGCCTGGTGGCGTCGCCCCTGGCCAAAAACCTCTTCAATAAAGCCATTGCCCAGAGCGGAGCCGGTGTCGGACGGCCCTATGCTTCCCTGAAAACGGCCGAAGAAACGGGGGTGAAAATTATGCAGACGCTGGGCGCTGCGTCGCTGGCGGAGCTGCGGGCTACCCCGGCGGCCGAGATTCAGCAAAAGGCGCAGGGGATACGCGGCCCTATTATCGACGGCTACGTACTGCCCGCATCGGTCACCGAGCTCGTTACAGCCGGCCGTCAGGCCAACATAAGCCTGCTGACGGGCTGGAACGAAGACGAAGGCCTGCTCCCCGGCCCCATCAAACCCGCCGTCGAGTTCCGTAAACAAACCGAACAACGGTACGGCCCCGACGCCACAACGCTCCTCCAGTACTACCCCGCCGGCACCGATGCCGAAGCCGATCAGTCGCAGCGAAACCTGGGGCGTGATCTGACCTTCGGAATTCAGAACTACAGCTGGGCCATGCTGGAGGGCGGGCAGGGCAAAACCGTATACGTATACCGGTTTCGGCGGAAACTGCCGGCTACGGGCCAGTATGCCAGTTACGGTGCGTTTCATACCGGCGAGGTGGCCTATGCCTACGACAACCTCCGGTTCATCGATCACCAGCTGCGACCGCTGAACGCTACCGATGCCGACCTGGCCCGCATTATGGCTACCTACTGGGCCAACTTCATCAAGACCGGCAATCCCAACGGTCAGGGCTTACCCCAGTGGCCGGCTTTCTCGCCGACCGGCAAACAGACCATGATTCTGGACATGCCGGCAAAAGCCCAGCCGCTACCCGATGCCGCTGCCCTCGACTTTCTGTCCGGGCTGGTCGGCCGGCAACCTTAAGTCTCAATTGCCAGCCGGTCAGGAGACCGTCTTGCCGTACGCCAGCGCTGGGGTACCCAGGCCGTATTCATTCTGTAATACCTGATAGGCACGCTCTTCTTCGGCATCGTACATGCTTTTGTCGAAGAGCGACTGGTGGCCCGAACTGACGGCGCTGGCCCATCCGTGCTGAGCATACGGATCGTACTCGAAGTTGGTGGCCCGCAGCCCCATCTCGCTGATCTGCCGAAACCATTTGGTGCCCGTATCGACCCCGTCGGTTATGCCCAGCGGATAGGCCGGTCCGTACGGCATCGTAACCCGGCGCGCCAGGGGCATATTGATCAGCGCCGTAAATTCGTTAAGCCGGCATTCGGGCAGGGGCCAGGAATGATCGGCGCAGATGATCTTCTGAAAGGGCGTTTTGCGGACGTTTCCGTAGGTCTGGTAGAGCTGCTCGATTTCGGCGTAGTCGGGCTGGTACTGATCGTACATACCGCCCCAGCATTTCTGCGCTTTATAGGCCGGGCAGTTCCAGCACTGACCCACTTTCCCGATACCTACCGCATCGCCTATACGCTCGAGGTACGCGCCCACAATATCGTCCCGGTAGAGAACGTCGTTGTGAGTCAGCAACAGATACGACTTATCGGTTTTCTCCCAGGCATACTGATACCGAACGGCATGTCGGAAAGCCGATAAAGACAACAGATGGCGTTTGTAGCTCTTCGTAATGTCTTCGTACCACAGGAAAAACCGGGGTGTATAGTACACCGTGTTGTAGTCCCGAAGCAGTTGGTGCAGTAACGTAAGGTCGCTTCCGTTGGGTTGTTTACGTTCTTCAGTGATGTATATTTTATCGATCCACTGACCGGAATACCGCATCAGCGATAGCAACGTGACGGCGGTCTGATATGGTTTTCCATACACGCTGACGGCAACGTCGACAAGAGGGCGGGCTTGCATTAAGAGTAGTTGAGGAGTTGGACATCTGTTTTATGGGGTTCATCTGAAGTTTCATAACGCGTTGAGCCACACCAAATTCTTCAACTTTCCCTCTGGAATATGTATACCAACTACCCAAAAAAAGAGGAGGACCAGATACCGTATAGTAGAGATAAAGCTGTATGCTACTTATAAATTTATCATGTAACTTTTGGGGAAATAAAGATAAAAACAGTTTTCATAATTTATTTATTCAAGTACAAATATTTTTACTAAACGGCTATTATCTACTCCCTGTTCAGGTAGTCGACCAACTCATCGATTGAGCGTAAACCCAGTTGCTGCGTTTGTTCCCGACGCATCATCAGGCAGTAACTGTTGTTGAATCCGAGCGGGCGCTGCCAAACCAGGCCATACTGCCGCGCAAAGGCATTTTTCACGTATCGGTACACCGTGTCAGCCTGCATCGGTAAGGTCCGGAGGGTAGCAGCGGGCGGTTGCAGAATAACCAGCAGCCCCGTTCCGGTATATTCAGGGTAAAAATCGATAGCCCCTGTCCGCAGGGCGTCGAAGCAGATCTGGGTGCCGCCCAGGCCCGTACGCGTGGCAACCCGCAGGCGCGTATGCCCCTCGATCAGCTGCCGGTAAATCTCCGACAGGATATACTGCTCGGTAAAGAGTTTCGAGCCCATCACCACGGTTTCGGTGCGGTTGCCGGGGGGGCTTGCTTTGTAGAGTCCCGTCTGCTTCAGAAAACGGGTAGCGATTTGTTTGGGCGACTGGTGTAGAAAATCGGCCTGGTAGTTCAGCGCGGTCATCACCGAATCGGTCAGTTTACCTGCCAGCCGGTCGAGGGTCGGGCCCAGTTCGGGGTGGCGGTCGAGGGCGGCCTGCCGAACAACGGGAGCGGCATCGTAGGGCGGAAACGCATGTCGGTTATCGGTCAGCACCACCAGATCGAAAGCCCGGATACGGCCGTCGGTCGAGTACCCGCTGATGATGTCGACCTGTCGGTTACGAATGGCTTCATACATCAGATTCTGGTCGATCAGTCGCGGGTGCAATCGGAGGCCGTACGTTTTCTGAAGGCCGGGATACCCATCGGCGCGTCCGTAGAACTCGTGTGCAAAGCCAGCCGTCAGTTTATCGCCCCGCATCGGCAGCAGGTAAAACCCCGACAGAACCGGCACCAGCGCCACGAAGGCAAGCGCCCCGACGCGCATTTTCCGGCCACTAAGCCGCTGCAGCGCGGCCAGCCCCAGGTCGAACCCGATGGCCAGCAATGCCGCCGGTATGGCCCCGGCCAGGATCATATTGGTGTTACTCAGCGCAATACCGCTGAAGATAAACTCACCCAGCCCGCCAGCGGCTACGTAAGCCGCCAGGGTGGCAACGCCTACGTTGATGACCGTAGCCGTACGCACGCCCGCAAAGATGACCGGCAGCGCCAGCGGCAATTCAACCTTGGTCAGGATCTGCCGACTGGTCATACCAACACCCCGGGCTGCTTCGCGAACCGTAGGGTTAACCTCCGTAATGCCTACGTAGGTATTACGGATAAGGGGAAGCAGCGCATACAGAAACAGCGCCACCAGCGCTGGACCAGCGCCAATCCCCAGCAGCGGAATCAGGAACCCCAGCAAAGCCACACTCGGTACGGTTTGCAGCACCCCCGCCACGCCCAGTATACCACTGGCCAGCCGCGGCCGACGGGCAATCAGAATACCGAGCGGAATACCCACCACCAGCGCCAGCAGCAGCGATACGAAGGTCAGTCCAATGTGGGTCAGGGTTTGTTCGAGGAGCTTGTCGGCGTTCTGGCGTAAAAAATCGAGCATGGATCAAACGTCTAGGAAATCGCGGACAAAATCGTTGGCAGGCTGGTTCGTCAGGTCGCCGGGCAGACCGATCTGCACGATACGGCCCTGGTGCATGAGCGCGATGCGATCAGCCAGTTCAAGAGCCTCGGCCACGTCGTGAGTCACGAGCACCACCGTTGTTTCCTGCAACTCACTGAGGCCAAACAGTTCACGCCGGACGTGACGACGGGTGAACGGGTCCAGCGCCCCGAATGGCTCGTCCATCAGGACCACCGGGGGTCGGGTCGCCAGCGCCCGCGCGAGTCCGACCCGCTGACGCTGGCCCCCGCTCAGGTCGGCCGGGTAACGGTTCAGGACGGCTTCGGGTAGCTGTAGTTTACGGATCAGTTCGTCCGTACGCTCCCGGATGCGGTCGGGTTCCCAGCCCAGCAGGTTCGGCACGGTAGCGATAGCCTCGGCTACAGTATAGTGCGGGAACAAACCCCCATCCTGAATAACGTAGCCGATGCGTCGGCGCAGCGTGGGCGCATCCTGTTGCCGCACGTCGGTTCCGTCCAGCCGGATCTGGCCGCTGTCGGGTTCGATGAGCCGGTTCAGCATTTTCAGGGTCGTGGTCTTGCCGGAACCACTGGTTCCCAGCAGCACCAGCGTCTCGCCCGGTGCTACGCTGAACGAAACGTTATCTACCACCGCCGTGGGGCCGTAGCGTTTGCTGAGGTTCTCGACCCGAATCATAAATGCCTGTCGGTTTATCAAGAGGTAAAGTTACAGGGAAGGGCCAGCGCCCAGCATATCGTCGTCACAAATTTGTCGCCTTGCCCGATGGACGGCGTTATTCCTGACGCGCACCGATTGTCGCTGCACGTAACGACGGTCTTTCCGGTCAAATCCCCAAAAAAACGCCGTTTACCCCCGGCCTAACCAGAGCGGGAGCAAACGGCGCCACAACTGCCGACCCGAATCGGCTTATTTCAGAATCTGCACGCTGATGACGGAGTTATCGTAAACCCGGTGGGTGGCTTTTTTGAAGTCCTTCTCCTCAGCTTTGAAGATATTATCGACGTAGGTCTGCGGATTGCGGTCAATGAGCGGGAACCACGTACTCTGCACCTGGATCATCATCCGATGGCCTTTTTTAAACGTGTGCAGAACGTCCTGCAACCGGAATGTCACGTCGGTTATCTCGCCGGGCTTAAACGGTTCGGGCTTCTCGAAGCTATTCCGGAAACGCCCGCGCATGGCTTCTGACCGAACCATCTGCTGGTAGTTGCCCAGGGTAATATTCTTGTTCGGCATGTACGGGTGGTTGGGTTCATTGGGCGGGTACACGTCAATCAGTTTCACGACCCAGTCGGCATCGGTGCCGGTGGTGCTCACTTTCAGCTTAGCCGTAATTTCGCCCCCCAGCGTCAGATCTTCGGTCAGCACATCGGTCTGAAAGGTTAACACATCGGGCCGCCGACCCGCAAACCGCTGATCTTCCGACATGTAGTTGAACGGCGTAAAGCCCTGCGTTGTGGTAATGTCTTCGGTATAGGGAACCGGTTTCATAGGGTCCGATACGAACTCGGTAAAGCCATTGCCGCTCGGATCGGCCGAGCCCATGATCTTGTTCGAGGCCAGCATACCGTCAGAATTCAGGAAATACTCTTTGGTTTGGGCGTCGGCAGCGGGCCATTTGTCGAAGGTGCGCCACTCGTTACGGCCGGTGTTGAAGAGGTACGCTTCGGGCAAACCGGTTTTGCCGTCGCCCGCTCCTTTCAGGAAATGACCGAAGAAGTTTGCCTCGATATTGCGCTGGTAGAAGGTAGCGATGCTATCGCCGAAATACACGTTCGAATGCAGCGTATGCCCCGTCTCGCGCGACCACCGGCCGTGCCCAAACGGGCCCATAACCAGGGTGTTGTAGGCGCCGGGTGTATTTTTCTCGATGGTTTTGTAGATGTTCAGCGGGCCGTAGAGGTCTTCGGCATCGAACCAGCCACCTACCGTCATCACGGCCGGCCGGGTATTTTTCAGATGCGGCAGGATACTGCGCTTCTGCCAGAACGCATCGTAGTTGGGGTGTTCAACGGTTTCCTGCCAGAAGAAGTTGTCCTTGTAGTATTTCTGTACATTTTTCAGCGGACCCAGATCGTACTGAAACTGAAAGCCGTCGCTGCTGCCGGTCTTGATAAACGAGTCGTTATACCAGGCCGTGGTAGTTGGTGCCGGATGCTGCACGCCGAATACCGGGTAGGTAAACAGATATGCCTGAATGAACGCGCCGTTATGGTGGAAATCATCGAAGAAAAAGTCCGACACGGGGGCCTGGGGCGAAGCCGCTTTCAGGGCCGGGTGCGCATCGGGTAATGACGCTGCCGTGTAGAAGCCGGGGTAGCTGATGCCCCACTGGCCCACCCGACCGTTGTTGTTCGGCACGTTCTTCAGCAACCACTCGATGGTGTCGTAGGTATCGGAGCTTTCGTCGGGTGCTCCGGCGGTAGTGGCCGCGGGCTGTGCTTTCTTACGCCCTTTCGTAGCGGCCGGTGCCGGATCGGGCAGGTTGGGGGTCATGTTGGTCCAGGTTCCTTCCGAAGCCCAGCGCCCCCGCACATCCTGATAAACGAAAATGTACTTGTCGCGCATCAGCGTACCCGATGGACCTACGGCCGCCGGGTACGCATCAGGCCCATAGGGCGCCACGCTGTAGCAGGTACGCTGCATTAGAAACGGATATTTGTTGATAGCCGACGCATCTTTCGGCACATACACGTTGGTGTGCAGTTTGGTGCCATCGCGCATGGGAATCTTGTACTCGAACTTCTGGTAATTGTCGCGGACAAAATTACCGGTTGCGGTTGTCTGGGCAGACGTGGCGGCACAGGAACCGATGAGCGCCAGCAGGCTGTAAAGCCATTTTTTCATGGGGTTGACGGGGTTAACGATGAACAACCGTAAAGATACAGATTCGGCCGGCATCGCGGCTTCATGACCGCACCCGTTACGCGTCGGCCCGGCCGCACCCGATCTCTAATCGGTTTCTAACATGGGGTTAATCCGGCTCTAAACCGGAGCCTGCACCTTTGTATCACACAAAACAACAAGGCTAACACGAGCCGGCTGTCTGTTCTGTTTCATTTTACCAACAATCGACATGCAATCCCTTCCGACACTACCCGCCGATGGATCGGCCCCTATCCAGGAAATCACCGAGACCATTACCTATAACGACCGGCTGGCCACCTTGTATCTGGGTCTGGGCAATGCCGTCTATGCGCTCACCAAAGTAGATGGCCGTATCCAGCGTGAAGAGTCCGATACGGTAGAGCGGATTCTGGTTAGTCTGCCCCAGGGGCATCTGGCGCTGCAGGCCTTCTCGGTGCTGGACAGCTGCGACGTGCCGGTCGAAGCCGCCTACGCCTTTGCCATGCGCCGATTCTCCGACAATCGGAAGGCGCTGAGCGAGGCCTTAAAAAAGCAGTTTGTTGCCCTGCTCCTGCAAGTTGCTGAAGCGCATGATAGCATGTCGACCAAAGAGCAGGAGTTCATCAAGCGGTTTCGGCGCGACCTCCGACGGTTTTGACCGGCCGCTTTCCAATCAATTGTGTATGAACCATGAAAACCATAAAATTTCTCTTGCTGCTGGTATTCCTGACCAGCCCCATTTTCATATTCTCCAACTTCCGTCCGTCGGCCAATGGGTCGTTCGGAGCCACTGTAGAAACGGAACCCGAGCGGATACGGGTGCTGATCGACAAACCCGCCAACAGCCTGCTGACGGTTCAGGTAACGGATCAGGACGGTTGGCCACTGTACGCCAGCACGCTCGACAAACAGCAGACTTCCAGCCCGTTTACGTTTAATCTGAACGGATTACCCGACGGGCAGTACCAACTCCGGCTATCGAACGGCAAACGAACGAAGATCAGCCAGATTCAACTGGTATCGACCGGCAATCCCGCCGACCAACGGCAGGTGCTGATCCAGCCCATTAACTAAGCCGCATCCGCGCCAACCGGTCTGTCATGGACTGGTTGGCGCGTTGTATCCGGGGTAATGGAGCTTCTTATTTCTGATTGGCCGCGTACCACTCGCGGAAACTCTGCTTCGGTGGCTCGGGCATTTCGCGGGCAATGGCCCAGGGGTTGATGGTACCGTTATGCGTCAGCGCGGAGGGCGTGCTGGCCAGCATCCGGCGCGCCACCCGTCCCAGCCGGGCATAGAGCCGGGGGCGGGCCAGCACTTTGGCCAGGAGCTGCATGCCGACCCGTTTACCAGCGGGCATGGCTTTCTGGCTGCCAATGATCTGCCGCCATTTATAGAGCTGAACGTGAATATCGATTTTGACCGGACACACATCGGAGCATGAGCCGCAGAGCGTACTGGCAAACGGAAGGGTACTGTGCTTTTTCAGGTCGACATTCGGCGACAGAATCGACCCGATCGGGCCCGGTACTGTATAGTCGTAACTATGGCCGCCACTCCGCCGGTAAACCGGACAGGTGTTCATACAGGCACCGCACCGGATACACTTCAGCGACGCCCTAAAATCCGGCCGGCCCAGCTGCTCTACCCGCCCGTTATCTACGATGATGACGTGCAGTTCCTGGCCGGGGCGGGGCCGGTGAAAATGGCTGGTGTAGGTCGTTGACAGTTGCCCCGTGGCCGAGCGGGCCAGCAGGCGCGTGTATACGCCGAGGTGGTCGAGCCGGGGAATCATCTTCTCGATGCCCATGCTGGCAATATGAACCGGAGCCAGCGTAACGCCCAGGTCGGCATTACCCTCGTTGGTACATACGACAAACCCGCCCGTTTCGGCAATGGCGAAGTTAACCCCCGACAGCGCTACGTCAGCCGCCACAAAATGCCCGCGCAGGTGCTGACGGGCGGTTTCGGTCAGAAATTGCGGATCGCTGGCGCCCTCGGGCGTGCCGAGGTGCTTGTGAAAAATCTGACCCACATCTTCCTTCTTGAGATGGATAGCAGGCAGTACGATATGGCTCGGTGGCTCGTCGTTGAACTGAATAATTCGTTCGCCCAGATCGGTGTCGACTACCTCTATTCCTTCTTTGATCAGAAACGGGTTCAGATGACACTCTTCGGTCAGCATGGATTTGCTCTTGACCAGGCGCTTTCCGTTATGCTGGCGAATGATCTGCAACACGATCTCATTGTGCTCCTGTGCATTGGCCGCCCAATGGACCCGAATCCCGTTAGCCGTCGCATTCCGCTCAAACTCCTCCAGGTACTCGTCTAACCGGCTGAGCGTATGATTCTTGATCTGCGAAGCCAGCTCACGCAACTCCTCCCATTCGGGCAACGAATAGGCCATACGGTCGCGTTTCTGGCGTACAAACCAGAGCGCGCCATCATGCCAGGTGGTGCGGTCAACGTCGGCCGTAAATCGTTTGGCTGCCTGAGCGTGCGTCATGTGAGTAGGGTTCTGCAAAAAGATAGTTTCGCTGGTTCGCTGCCGGTCTGCGCTCCAGTCGCCTGGGCCGGGCTTACCCAAAATTACGGCAAAGCAACCGCATTTCCCGGCCCGATTGTCAGTTAAACAGGCTCGTCGAGTAACAGCTTTGCTGCGCGGTTCAGGACCCAGGCACCTGCTTAATCGGTTTCGTCTAATTCAAATAACGCTTCTACCGGCTTTTGGAATACGTGAGCCAGCTTCAACGCCAGAATGGTGGATGGCACGTACCGGCTCGTTTCAATCGAGTTTATAGTTTGACGGCTCACCCCAATTCGATCAGCCAGGTCGGCCTGAGAGAGATTATTTTCAGCGCGGCATACTTTCAGACGGTTCTTCATGCGGTCAACTGCTGGGTATCGCGATGGGTAAGCCAGCGAAAACGACCGATGAATACCAGCAATACGGTAAACATGTTATAGATCATCATGCTAAAAAATACCCCGTCGTACGTGACTATAATGGCGACAACCAAAATGAGATAGTTTATATACACACTCCATTGCAAGGCTTCGAGCCGTAGCCTGCCAGTTCGCTCGTCCTCAATTTTCTCCCGAGAAAAAGCAATCAGCAATAAGCCCACAATACTTCCTAGACTGGCTATTTCATCCGTAAAGTTACCAGGTAATAAGGCAGTAGGCGAACCTATGGATAACCAGTCGATAGTATACTCACCATATAAAACAAAAAGTCCCAATATAACTGATGGAACCACGATCAGCCAGCCAGCTAACCGGTATTGATGCGGAAAAAGCCATTTTGTATTCATATAAATGTAAAGTTTGTTTGACCATGCAATGGTAAAGTAAATTTTACATATAGTCAAATAAACTAGTCTTTTTTATGGCAAATTTTGCAGGAGTTTGTTCGGAAGCCGGTAAAGAGGCATTGCCCCGCCAAGGATAAAGGTGGTGAACCAATGCAGGTGAGTTTATAGACAGACGCACCGCCGGGGCTACAGAGAAGGATTAGGCAGGACAGGGCTATCGACATGGCGCCCCTGGGGCTACGAAAGCGGATTGGCTTAGGTGGGGCCAGCGATATGACGCACCGCCCAGACTCGATGAAACAATGTGTTAATAACCTCACCCCTCTACCGCCGTAGGTGCGGTATGTCAGTAGCTTCCAGGACAGAAATCCGACACAAAGTCCCAGCGGGGCGACACGGTATCAACCATCAATTATGTAGTGGCCGTTAATATCTCGGCGACATGCATCACCCGCAGAGGAAGCTTCTGACGCCGGACAATTCCTTCCAGATGCATCAGGCAGGACACATCGCCACCGGTAATCACCTGGGCTCCGTTTTTGACATGATCCGACACACGATCCTGCCCCATCCGGGCCGACACAGCGGCCTCTGACACGCAGAACGCTCCCCCAAAACCACAGCACTCATCATACCGATCCAGCTCGACCAGCTCCAACCCCCGAACCTGCTTCAACAAGCGGCTCAGATGACCATCGCGACTCGGCGACATCTCCGAATCACTGGCCAGGCGCAGGCCCCGCTGACCGTGGCAACTCTGGTGCAGACCCACCCGGTACGGAAATTCAGCGTTGATACTCGTGATACCGAGCACCTCGGTCAGGAACTGCACCAGTTCATACGTGCGCTCCCGAACGTGCTTTACGGCGGGCGTCTGCTCAATGATGTTGAAATGCTTTCGGACGTGGTAAACGCAGCTACCCGATGGCGCAACGATGTAATCGAAATCGGCAAAGGTCCGTACGTAGTTGTGGTAGACCGGAATCGAATCGGCTTCGCAACCTGCGTTGGCCATGGGTTGTCCACAGCAGGTCTGCTCCATGGGGAAGACAGCCTGCACCCCCAGCCGCTCCAGAAGCTGCAGCGTAGCGATGCCTACCTGCGGGTAGAACTGGTCAACGTAGCAGGGAATGAATAGAGCAACGTTCATACCGTAGTGCCGAACCTCCGGGCCCGGAAGAAATCGTTTGTTGCGACCGAACCCGGCAGGCCAGCCTTACAGACTAAAAATTTTGTTCATCAACAGCCACTTCTCACCGGGCTGCGCCATGGGCAGCGCCTGCTGGTAGGTCCACATGAGGTCTTCCCACTTCTGTACGATGGGGTTAGCCGCATCGGCTGCGGCTTTGGCATCGAAGGAGAACGAATCATTGGTTTCCATCAGCATGAACAGCCGGTTCCCGACCCGGTAGATCTCCATGGCCGTTATGCCCGACTCGCGGATACTGGCTTCGATATCGGGCCAGATTTGCTCGTGGTAGCGTTCGTATTCGGCAATCAGCGCCGGGTCATCTTTCAGGTCTAGAGCAAGAGCGTATCGCATGGCCACTAAACGATGGGGGCGTGTTCAACCTCCGATGCCCGCGCCTGATACCCCTGCAGAGCGTAGAAGACGATGTACGAAAAACAAACCAGCGGCACGATCAGCGCGTAAACGGCTCCTTTGGCAAACAGCGCCCCGGCAACCAGCGGCAGCAGTGCCCCGCCCACAATGCTCATAATCACGAGCGACGACGCAATTTTCGACTCGGCTCCCAGGTTCTTGGTAGCCAGCGCGAAGATGGTCGGGAACATGATACTCTGGAAGAAATACGTGAAACTCAGCGCGATAACGGCCGTCAGCCCGCCCGACACCATGGCCAGAATGACCATCAGTACCGAACCCGCCGAGAACAGGGCCAGCACCTGGTTGGGCCGGATACGCGTCATCATCGATGTACCGACGAACCGGCCGAGCATGAACAGCAGCAGGGCAAACGACGCGTGAAAACCGGCCACCTGGGTCGGCGACAGATCACCCGATGCGCCCCCGGTCAGGGTGTTGATGCCGTTCATGTAGCCCTCGGCCAGCGCCCAGTGCCCATCGCGGGAGAAGTCTAGCTTCAGATCGACGAAATAGCCCCAGAGCGTAGCCTGAGCCCCTACGTTTACGAACTGAGCAATGACGCCCAGCGCCAGCTGCCGATGCCGCAGTACGCTGAAAATCGGAATCTTACCAGCCGCCTGCTCTTCTTCAGCACCGACCTCCGGCATTTTGGTGATCGCAAACAGAATGGTAACGAGTGCAATGATCAGCCCGATGGCCAGATAGGGGCCCTGCACCGAGAGCGCTTCCTGCACCCGAATGGCTTCGGCCTGGGCCGAGTCCATGGCGGTGAGCATTTCGGGGGTGTACTCCGTTTTCGAGAAGATAAACAGCGCCCCGATAATCGGTCCCAGAATGATGCTGATGCCGTTGAACGACTGCGAAAAATTGAGCCGCCATTCGGCCTTGGTCGGATCGCCGAGTACGGTTACGTAGAGGTTGGCGGCCGTTTCGAGAAAGGCAATTCCGCAGGCCATGGTAAACAGGGCGAACAGGAAAAAGCCGTATACCCGTACCTCGGCGGCCGGGTAGAACAGAAAGGCTCCGCCCCCGTAGAGCAGCAAACCGAACAGGATACCCCGCTTGTAGCCAAATCGACGCATGACATAACCGGCGGGTAAGGCCATGAAGAAATAGCCGAGGTAGAAGGCGAAATCGACAATGCCAGCCTGAAAGCGGTTCAGATCGAGCGCAATCTGAAACTGCTTGATCAGCGATCCGTTGAGACTGTTGGCCAGGCCCCACAGGAAAAACAAACTGGTGACCAGCGCAAACGCAATTTTGTAATTACCGGTAGCCTGACCAGGTTTCAGGGTAACGTTTTCGGTTGAAGGTCCGAGTGCCATTGGGTAGGGTTTAGAAATACAGAAAGCAGGAGCGCCGACCCGGCAGCGAGAGCCGCCCGAAGCCGACAGAAACAGTCAAATATAGGTCGGTTTTTGACAAACGCCGTAGCCCGGCCGTTAGTCGGTAATAGCCCGATCCAGGTGCGTATAGCCACCGTCGACGTGGATGAGCTGGCCGGTGGTGTGGCTCGACCGGTCCGAAAGCAGGAACGCCACCGCGTTGGCAATCTCTTCGGTGGTTGTCATCCGTCGCTCCAGCGGAATCTTCGAAACGATCTGTTGCAGCTTCTTATCCGGATCGGGCAGGGTTTTGATCCAGTTGGCGTAGAGGGGTGTCCAGCTTTCGGCCACAACTACGCAGTTGACCCGGATGCCGTACGGGAGTAGCTCAACGGCCCATTCGCGGGTGAGTGCGTTTCGGCCACCGTTGGCAGCGGCATAGGCCGAGGTGCCCCCCTGCCCCGTTTCCGCCACTTTCGAGCCTATATTGACAATGGCCCCTTTAGAAGCTTTCAGCGCGGGTAGCGCATGATGAACAATCAAATAATAGTGGACCAGGTTGCTGTGGAGCGATTTCATAAAAGCCTCGTACGAGCCGTTCTCCAGACTGACGCCGTCATTGACCCCGGCGTTGTTAACAACCCCATCGATCCGGCCGTACTGAGCCAGGACCTGCTCTACCGCCCGCCGACAGTCATCGGGTCGGCTGAGCTCGGCCGCAAACTGATGGGCCTGACCGCCATCAGCCCGCAGGGCATCTACCATTTTGAGGTTGTCGGCTTCGTTGCGGCCAATGATGACCGGAATGGCGCCTTCGGCTGCCAGCACCCGGCTAATGCCTTCGCCTATTCCTTTCGCCCCGCCCGTAACGAGGATGATTTTATCCTGAAGATTTAGGTTCATTACCAAAATGAATTAACAGTCATTCGTGGTCATTAAGTAGCGATTGCCCGTAAACTACTGAATGAGCACGAATGACTGTCCCGGTCAGGAAGGACTACCTGAGGGTGTCCGGCGCCGTTAGGGTACGTACGTTTCCAGCACGGTCATGTCGCCGTCGGGGACGAGCGTAACGTTCCGGACCGAAGCCGGAATCAGCACACACTGCCCCATTTTGAGCGAAACGCTATAGCCTCCGGGTGCATTGACGGTCAGCCCGCCCGATACGCAGATCAGGACAACGAACGAGTCGAGGTGGGTATAGTCGTGCTCGACTTCCTGGGTGAAGTTCAGCACGTTCGTGACGAAATAGTCGCTTTTAACGGCGTTGACGCTCTCGTTCTGCTTGCGCTCGTAGGCGGTCTTGTACTGGTCGTAATGGTGGTAGTCGATGGCATCGACGGCGAGTTCGGTATGGAGCTCCCGTTTCTGGCCGGTTGTGGCATCGACCCGGTCAAAGTCGTAGATGCGGTAGGTCGTATCGGAGGTTTGCTGAATTTCGGCCAGCAGCAGTCCTTTCCCAATGTAGTGGACCCGGCCTGCGGGCAGGAAAAATACATCGCCGGCCTGGGCTTCTTCGATGTTCAGCAGGTCCTGAATGGTATTATCGGCAACGGCTTTTACGTATTCTTCCTGGCTGACCTCCCGGTTAAAACCCGAGTTGAGCCTGGCCCCTTCGTCGGCCTGGATGATGTACCACATTTCGGTTTTGCCGTAGCCGCTCCCGCGCTGCTCAGCCAGCTTATCGTCAGGGTGTACCTGAATAGACAGGTCGTCGTTGGCGTCGATGAATTTGATCAGCAACGGAAACCGGTCGCCATACTGTTCGTATACGCGCTGCCCTACCAGTTCTCCTTTATACTGCTGCACCAGTTCGCGCAGCGATTTTCCTTTCAGCGCGCCCTCCCGAACAACCGATACGTTGCCTTCAACGTCGGACACCTCCCAGGTTTCTCCGCAGTTGGGCAGGGGCGAAAAGTCTTTCCCCAAAACCGTTTTAATTTTCTGACCACCCCAGATTTTGTCTTTGAAAATAGTTTCGAACGTAAGCGGATACATATAAATAAGCTATGATTAACGATACATAGTGCGCCAAAGCCCGTCAGGAGATTGTCTGACAGTCGGGCTACCGTTCCTGCGGCCAGGTTTGGCATCAACAACGGACCGGCAAGGTACGGGGTTTGTCGATTCAATGGAAGACGGGCAACTTCAGGGTTAAAAGAATTAGGAAATAGCTACTTTATGACCCCTATTTTGTTGGTTTACCGGGTATTAATTAGCCAAAATCAAGATTTTAAATGTTTGTTTAAAAAAACTATTCAATCTTCTTGCGCGTTGTTTGACTAACACATACTTTTGACTGCCCAATGAAAAAAGCAATGAACTGTTTCCCATCCCAGTCTACCGAAGAGCGTATCAAGGAAGCTGCCCGGCAGGTATTCCTGGAGAAGGGATTCGACGGGGCCACTTCGCGCGATATTGCCGAAGCCGCCGGGATCAACATTGCCCTGACCAACTATTACTTCCGAAGCAAGGAAAAGCTGTTTGTCACCATTTTCGAGGAGATTACCGAGTTCTTCTTTACCGGCATGTCGGCCATTCTGAACAAGCCGATCAGCCTGCGCGAGAAAATTGCCGAACTGATCGAGCATGACTTCCGGATGCTGCGCGAAAATCCCCGCCTGATCAACTTCATCCTCAACGAGGTACACCGGAACCCGGAGCGGATGGGCAAAATGATTGGCTTACAGAAAGTCCTTCACCACTCGATGCTGGACGAACAGGTTCAGCGGGAAGTGAGACAGGGTACCATTCGACCCATCAGTTCCATGCACCTCATGACCATGATGGTATCCAACATCCATTTCCTGTTCGTGAGCAAACCCATGACCACGCAAATCTGGAACATGACCGAAGACGAGTTTACGAAGTTTGCCGACGCACACAAGAACCTCGTTATCGATATGGTAACCAACTACTTATTCGAATCAGAAAAGGCCTAGCCTTTTTTTTGCCCTAATTTTAAACAAACTTTTAAAACGATTAATTATACGCCATGTTTAAAACAGAATCAAAATCCCGACGACTGGCCCGGTGGTGGCTCCCCGTTGCGCTGCTGGCCGCTGGCTCGTCTGTTCGGGCTCAGGAGTACACCCTCGATCAACTCCTGGCCAAAGCCCAGACCAGCAGCTTTTCGGTTCAGTCGGCGCGGCTCGACGAGGTTAGAACAGAGGCCCGGATTGCTGAAGTGAAAGCCGGCGCCCGCCCCCAGGTGAACCTGGCCGGCGACTACAAACGGTACCTGAAAATTCCGGGGCAGGTTGTGCCCGCATCGGCCTTTGGCGGTCCGGACGGTACGTATCAGGTGCTGGCGTTTGGTCTGCCCTATAACCTGTCGACAACCGTACAGGCCGTTCAGCCGCTCTACAACCAGTCGCTGCTGATAGCCACCAAAGCCGCCAAAGCCAGCCGCGACCTGTCGGCCCTGCAAACCCAGAAAGTCAGAGAAGACGTTGCCTACAACGTATCGGCTACCTATTATAATCTGCAGACAACGGCCCAGCAGATCGCGTTTCTGCGGAGCAACGTAACGGCTACCGAGCGCCTGATTGGTATTACCGATCTGCTTCGCCAGAACCAGCTGGCCAAAGGCGTCGATGTGGACCGGCTGCGGTTGAGCCGAACCTCCTCCCAGACGCAGATCGAGTCGCTGCAGGCTACGTATAATCAGCTGCTCAACACGCTCAAGTTCCTGGCAGGAATTCCGCAAACTGATTCGCTCACGATTCGCACCACCATCGACGAAACCACTCCTGTTGCGCCCGCCAACGAATACACCATCAACCGAACCGACCTGCAACTGCTCGATCAGCAGCGAACGCTGAACAGCCTGGAGCAGCAGAATATCAAAGCGGGCTTCGTGCCGACCCTGACGGCCTACGGCGTTGCCAACAGTACGGTATTTGCCGTGGGGGGCGATAACTCCTACCTTAAAAACGTACCAGGCTACTGGGTAGGTCTTCAGCTCAACTGGAACCTGTTCGACGGATTGACCCGCAAAGCCCAGCTCAGCCAGAAACGCATCGACAATCAGCAGCTGGATGTTCAGTCGCGGCAGGTGCGGGAATCGATCTCGATGGAGATTGCCAACGCCCGCAACCAGTTTCTGGTTCAGCAGCAGAACCTGAGCACTACCCGCAGTCAGGTAACCCTGGCCGAGCGGGTCTACGCCCAGACCCAACTCCAGTTTAAGGAAGGCACCGTCGATGTTACGGACGTGGTGCAGGCCGAAAACACCCTCCGCGACGCGCAGAACAACTACCTCAACACCCTGGTCAGGCTCCGCACGGCCGAGCTGGACTGGAAAAAAGCAACCGGCAGCCTCGTTAGCCGATAAGCCAGACCCGGTTTCTCACTCATCCGTTTTTCAGCACTCTCTTGCTTATACCGGCCGTATGACCAGCACCGCCCGGGTGGCTGCGACTGCCCTACCATCAAATACCACAATCCAAAAACGAAACAGGTTATGAAACGCATACTAACCGTACTGGCCCTCATCTCTACGCTGGGCCTGACCGCCTGGACGCTCCTCAACAACAAAGAGGCTGTAGAAGCCAGGGTCTACAAACCCAATCCCGATCAGAAAGTAGGCGTTCGCGCAGCCACGGCCGAACTACGCAATCTGACGCAGGCCAGCGAATTTCTGGGCTCGTTTTCGCCTAACCGCACCATCGAAATCCGTCCGCAGGCGGGTGGCCAGATCGTTCAGCTCCCCATCGAGGAGGGGCAGACGATAGGCGCCGGCCGACTCATTGCCAAGCTGGACGACGAACAGATCCGGTACCAGATCGAAGCCTTGCAGGTAACCCTCGAAGGGTATCAGAACGACCTCAAACGGTATGAGACCCTGGTGAAAGGCGACGCAACGCCGGCCATTAACCTGGAACGTACTCAGCTCAGCATCCGGGCCACCCAGGCGCAGATCAAGCAACTTCAGAAGCAGCTGGCCAATACCACCGTTACGGCTCCGTTTGCCGGTATCGTGACGGAGAAAATGGCCGAGCGCGGTTCGGTTGTGTCGGTAGGTGCCCCCATTGCCAAAGTAACGGACATCTCCAGCCTGAAGCTGGTCGTCGATGTACCCGAAAAATCGATCAATCAGTTCCGGGTGGGCCAGTCGATAGCCGTCGAAACGGAGGTCTATCCCCAGGTTCGGTTTACGGGCCGGGTCTCGATGATCAGCGCCGAAGGGGATGCGGCCCATAACTACCCCGTCGAAATTACCGTACGTAACTCAGCCGCCCATCCGCTGCGGGCGGGCATGTATGGCTCCATAGCCAACACCAGCCAGCTGAAAAGCCAGACGCTGGCCATACCCCGTCAGGCTATTGTCGGGTCGGAGAAGCAGCCCCAGGTGTACGTAGTTGAAGGAGGCAAGGCGGTACTGAAGCCGGTCAAAATTGGCGCTACGACCAATGACTACTACGAAATCATCAGCGGCCTCACGGCTGGCAGCCAGGTAGTTACCAGCGGTCAGATCAACCTCCAGAACGGCACGCCGGTAGTGGTTCAATAACGTAGCGGGCACCCGCACAGCGCGCTGGCCCTTTCACTCTTCCATCTACGATCATGAATTTCGTTGAAACGATCATCAAACGCCCCTCGCTCATTATCGTGCTGTTTGCGGTACTGACCATTGGTGGCCTGTTCTCCTATAATCTGCTGAGCTACGAGTTACTGCCCGAATTTTCGGTACCCACCATTACGGTGACGACCGTTTACCCCGGCGCGGCCCCTTCGGAAGTAGAAACCGAGGTCAGCAAGAAAATTGAAGATGCCGTGTCGGGGCTCGACAACCTCGACGAAGTGACGGCCAAGTCATTCGAGAATGCGTCGGTCCTGATCGTGCAGTTCAAGCCCGGTACGGATATCGACGCAGCCATGCAGGATGCCCAGCGCGAGATCGACAAAATGGTCAGCGACCTGCCCGACGATGCCCAGCAGCCCTCGCTGTCGAAGATATCGCCCAGCGACCAGCCCATCATGCAGCTCCTAGCCACCTCGTCGCAGCCGAACGCGGTGTTTTACCAGCAGATGGAAGACCGGTACCTGCCCGTGCTGCAACAGATCAAAGGCGTTGCCGACATCGCAATGGTGGGGGGCGACAAACGGGAAATCCGCGTGAACGTCGATGACGATAAGCTCAACTATTACGGGCTATCCCTGCTGCAGGTCACCCAGGCTATCAACCAGGCCAACCTCGACTTCCCGACCGGTAAGGTAAAAAACACCGCCGAAAACATGACCCTGCGGCTGGCGGGCAAGTTCACCTCACTGGACGACGTTCGGAAGCTGGTTGTGGCCACGCATGGACCCAGCGGCAGCCCCATCCGCGTTGGCGATGTAGCCAACGTAACCGACGGACTCACCGAACCCACCAGCATCAGCCGCTACAACGGTCAGAACGGGATCGGTCTGTTCATCAAGAAACAGTCTGACGCCAACGCCGTCGAGATCAGCCGGGCCGTGCAGGAAAAACTGGCGCAGATCGAAAAAGACAACAAGGCCGACAACGTTCATTTCGCCATTGCCTACGACAGCAGCGTGTTCACCCTGGCCTCAGTAGAAGCCGTTACGCACGATCTGTTTCTGGCCATTGGCCTGGTGGCGGTGGTGATGCTGCTGTTCCTGCACAGCGTCCGGAATGCCTTTATCGTCATGGTATCGGTACCGGCTTCGCTGATTTCGGCCTTCCTGTTCATGTATGTCATGGGCTACTCGCTCAACCTGATGACCCTGCTGGCCCTGTCGCTGGTAATCGGTATCCTGGTCGATGACTCGATCGTGGTGCTGGAAAACATTCAGCGCCACCTCGAAATGGACGGTCCGACGGGTCGGAAGAACCGCTGGCAGGCCACACTCGACGGCATGAAGGAAATCGGCTTTGCGGCCGTTGCCATTACACTCGTTATTGTGGTGGTGTTCGTGCCGATTACGCTGGTCAACTCGGTCATTGCCGATCTGCTGCGGCAGTTTTCGCTGACCGTAGCCTTCGCCACGATGGTCAGTCTGCTGGCCAGCTTCACCCTGACGCCCTGGCTGACGTCGCGGCTGGCCAAACTCGAACACCTCAATCCTAAAAACCCCTTCCAGGCGTTTCTGCTCTGGTTCGAGCGGGGTCTGACCGCCCTTACGGCCTGGTATCACCGGTCGCTCGACTGGGTGCTGAGTCATAAGCTGGCCTTCACGGGCATCCTGATCGCCATGTTTGCCTTCACGGGCTGGGTGATGAGCCTGGGCATTATCGGGTCGGAGTTCGTCGCCGAAGGTGATCAGGGCAAGTTTCTGCTCACCATGAAGCTCGACAAGAGCGCATCGCTGCAACAGAATAACCTGGCCGCGCGATCGATCGAAGATTACCTGCGCAAAAAGCCCGAGGTGCAGACCATTTTTGCCAACGTAGGGGGCGCCAGCACCGGTCTCAACAGTACCGGACAGGGCGAAACCAACCGCAGTGAGCTGACGGTACAGCTGGCCCCCGCCGACGAACGGCCCGGTCAGCAGCCTACCGAAGCCTATATGATCGCCGTTCGGCAGGAGCTGGCCCAGCGGTTTCCGGCCATCGAATTCAACTCATCGGTGGTGGGTATTGTCAACTCCGGTACGGCACCCATCGAGATTTTCCTCAGTGGCGACGATGTGAACCAGAACCTGGCCGCTGCTGAAGACCTGGCCAATCGGCTCCGCCGAACCCCCGGAGCCAACGACGTCAACGTATCCGTAGAATCGGGCAACCCCGAAGTACGGGTCGACATCGACCGCGAAAAAATGGCCCGGCTGGGTCTGAACATCCAGACCGTTGGCGCCACCCTGCAGAACGCATTTGCGGGTAACGACGACTCCCGCTTCCGGGACGGTGGCGAAGATTACGACATCCGGGTGATGCTGGACGCTTTCGACCGCAAGAACCCCGACGACGTGAAGCGCATCAACTTCTACAGCCCCGCGGCCAACCGGACGGTGCGGCTGGCCGAGTTTGCCAACGTATCGCTCAGCAACGGCCCTTCGCTGCTGGAACGCAAAAACCGCCGGTCGTCCGTAACGGTAACGGCCAACACCCTCGGTACGGGATCGGGAACGCTCACGGGCGTCATTCAGGCCGACCTCGCCAAAAATCCGCTGCCCGCCGGGGTAACGATCAGCTGGGGGGGCGATGCCAAAAACCAGAGCGAAGGCTTCGGGTCGCTGGGGATCGCGATGCTGGCTGCGCTGCTGCTGGTTTATTTCATCATGGTGTTGCTCTACGATAGCTTCATCTACCCGCTGGTGGTTATGTTCTCGGTACCGGTGGCGGTAGTAGGCGCGTTGCTGGCCCTGGCGCTCACCTCGTCGGACATCGGTATTTTTGCCATGCTGGGGATGCTGATGCTGATTGGCCTGGTTATCAAAAACGCCATTCTGATCGTCGACTTCGCCAACCAGCAGAAAGCGCAGGGTGTGCCCTTCCGGCAGGCCATCCTGCACGCGGGCGAAGAGCGGCTACGGCCTATTCTGATGACGACCATCGCCATGGTTATCGGTATGATTCCCATTGCCACCGCCAGCGGAGCCGGGGCCGAATGGAAAAACTCGCTGGCCTGGGTACTGATTGGCGGACTAACCAGTTCCATGGTGCTGACCATCTTTCTGGTACCGATGGTCTACTACCTCGTTGACCGGACGCAGCAGTGGTTCAGCACCCGCTTCAGCCCCTCGAAGAAGAGCGAGCCCGTTGCCGACGTGCTGGTTTCCTGACCGTATCGACCTTGTTCGGATTATATCCGCCCGGTATAGTCCGAACTCATTCATTCTCATGTCCAAACAACCCAGCTAACTCATGACATCGCAGCAAATCGACAATCAGCTTCGTACTATCCTGACCAACACCGGCATCAGCACCACCGCCCTGACCGACCAGGCTCATTTCAGCCGCGACCTGGGCTTCGACTCGCTCGACATTACCGACTTATTACTCCAGGTAGAATCCGGTTTCAGCATACGGATTCCGGACGAAGACTGGTGGCAGCTTCAGACGCTCGGCCAGTTGAAGGATTATCTGAGAAATCAACTGACGTTTGGTGAAACGCAGCTCTTATAAAGCGTGTTAATCAGATGACCTCTTTACACGACCATCCGTTACACTGTGCTTGCCGGCCAACCGGCGGCAAGCACAGCTTTTTCCATCAACTCACATGGAAACGCTTATTGAAGAACCTATACGAAGGGAGCAGTCGCTCCGGTACCAGCTGTCATTCCGTCCGTTTCTCCGCTACCTGAACGCCCAGCGTCAGGCGGCCGGTTCAGGCAGTATGGCCCGGCTGTACACCTACCTCATCGAGCAGTTTGAGCCGGTAGCCACCCTGACGAGTCAGTCGCTCGACGCGCTGCCGGCCGATACGCTCAGCAACTACTTTCAGCTGGCTACCACGGCGGTTCTGCCGCTGGCCGACTCCAGCCAGTCTGTTCCGTACGCCTTTGGGCTTCCGATGCCCCTGCGGCTTTTTCATCATTCGCCCGCGCTGGAACGGCTGATCAGCCAGTTTCCTCAGCTGCTGGTTACCCCGCCCGTTCATGACGACCCGGCCAGCAAACAGCGGTTTCTGTACCGGCTTATCCTTGAGAAATGTTACGACGTATCGATGCCGTACAGTCCCGGCCTGTCGTTCCGGTTTCAGCAGGAAGTAAGCGGCCTGACAAAATATTACCAGCTGGACGTCAACGTATCGTTCGTTGAGCCGTATGCTACCGGTGAGCTGCCCCCTCTTCAGCCCGCCTGGATCGAGTTTGCCCGGGGTAGTGCGCCCCTGCCCGCCCAGGTCGAGCCGCTGCCGCTGGAGGAGTTTACCTTCGAAGGCTTTTCTTTTTTTCGGGTCGAAGACGTAACCGAGTCCGAGTCCATTCAGCAACTGCGCGACGTTTTTGTACACCTTACCTCAGCTACCGAACCCGAATCCTACACCCATTTCGAGACGGCCCTGCGCAACCTTTGCGGTCAGCCCGGCCTCGAAATCGGGTTGTTGCCGCTGCCTAAAGTGAACGGACAGCCGGTCGTTCTGCCCGATAATCACGAGCGGAGCGTTTTTCTGCGATTCTCGGGCCTCCGCATGGACGACTGCGATGAACTCATGACCCAAACGATGGTCAGCGAGCTGAGCTGCAACCCCTGTCCGCACCTGGTCACCGACCTGAGTGCACTCCCCCAACCGGCTTATCAGCTACTGGCCAGCAAAGGGTTCCGCAGCTTTCTGCTCTACCCGATCGTGGTTGGCGGAGAGATGCTGGGGGTTCTGGAGATGGGAAGCCGGCAACCCAACGCCTTCGACGAGACCATGCTGGGCCATATCGAGCGGGTGCTGCCGCTGATTCAGGAACTCATCCGCTACCAGCTCCAGCAGTTTCAGGATAGGCTGGAGACGTATATCCGGACCAAGTTTACCTCGCTGCAACCGGCCGTTGAGTGGAAGTTCTACGAAACCGCCTGGGCCGAGATAAGCCAGCCCACCACCGACCCGGCCCATACGAGTCCGTTGCCGATCCGTTTTCCGCAGGTTTACCCGTTCTATGGGGCCGTCGACATCCGAAATTCGTCTGCCGAGCGGCAGAAAGCCATTCGCCAGGACCTGCTGAATCAGCTGAGCCTGATCGAAGAGATTTTATACCAGGTTCGGCAACCGGCCGTCGGCGATCGCCACAACAAACTGATGCTGAGCAGCTACCAATGGCAGACTCACCTCACCAACGGACTTACGCCCGACCAGGAGCAAAGCATTACCCTGTTTTTTCAGGACGAAGTGGCGCCGTATTTACAGCGGCTGCAAACCGAACAGCCGGCCCTGACGGCAGCCATCAACCAGTATTTTGCGCAGATCGACCCCAAAACCGGGTTCGTGAATCAGGCGCTGTCGGCCTATGAACAAACCATGGATCGGCTGAACAACGTCGTCAACAACTACATCAACCAGGAAGAAAAAGAGCTACAGGCGCTGTTTCCCCACTACTTCGAGCGGTATCGCACCGACGGCACCGAGTATAGCATCTACGCCGGCCAGTCGATTGCGCCCGGCACCAGCTTCCCCGAAACGGTTCGGCAGCAGCTCTACCAGTGGCAACTGAAGTCGATGGTCGATATGGCCCGGCTTACCCATCAGCTGCGTCCCGAACTTCCGTTGCCGCTACAAACCACCCAGCTGATTCTGGCGCATACCCAGGCCGTAGACATCAGCTTCCGGCGCGACGAACGCCGGTTCGACGTAGAAGGCTCCTACAGCATCCGGTACGAGGTGCTGAAAAAACGCATCGACAAGGTAAACATCCGCAACACGAACGAGCGGCTCACCCAGCCCGACACCATCGCGCTGGTATACACCTACTCCGACGAGATCGCTGAATACCTGCCGTTTATTGCCGAACTCCAGCGGCAGGGCAAGCTGAAGCCGGGCCTCGACTACGTTGATCTGGAACCGGTACAGGGTGTCGCTACCCTGAAAGCCCTCCGGGTAGCCATCCAGTATCCTGACTGACCGTCACCCCACCGGCATGAAATCACTACACAACATAGCCTGCGGGCTGGCCGTACTGATTGGTCTGGTCGGCGGCTACCCACGGGCACTGGCCCAGACGGCCCCGCCCGACTCGGTTCGGCACCGGATTATTCTGATTGGCGATGCCGGTCGGCTTCGGCAGCAGCGCAACCCGGTTGTCGACGCCGTAACGGCCCGCTACGACCTCAACAACGCCCGCACCACCCTGCTGTACCTGGGCGATAACGTGTACCCGCGCGGACTACCCGACGAAGGCAGCCCCGACTACAGCGCCCAGACCGAGGTGTTGCGGTACCAGGCTCAGCCCGGCAAACAGAGCCGCATCCTGTTCATACCCGGCAATCACGACTGGGGCAAAGGCAAACCCGACGGCTGGGAACGGATCCGGCAGCAGGGCCGCTGGATCGACAGCCTGAAAGCGCCCAACATCCGCCTGCTGCCCGCCGACGGTTGTCCGGGTCCGGAAGAAATACACCTCAGCGATCGGCTGTTGCTGGTCATCCTCGATACGCAATGGTGGCTCCACCCCTATGACAAGCCCGGCACCGATTCCGACTGCGCCTGCAAAACCCAGGACGAGGTGCTGGTCCGGCTCCGCGATATTGCGTACCGCAACCAGGGAAAAGGGCTTATTCTGGCTACGCACCACCCGTTTCGGAGTTACGGTATCCACGGCGGCTACTATACGGCCCGGCAGCACCTTTTCCCGCTGACCGATTTTGCGCCCCGGCTATACGTACCCCTGCCCGGCATAGGGTCGCTGTATCCGCTGGTGCGGGGGGTGTTCGGCAACATTCAGGACCTGCCCAACCCGACCTACCGGGAGATGGTCCGCGCCATCGAAACCACGCTGGCCCAGGTGCCGAATGTCGTGTTTGTGTCGGGTCATGACCACTCCATCCAGCACATTGTCGATAACAACCGGTCGTATATTGTCAGCGGATCGGGTATTAACCGGGAGCGGGTGAAGTCCGGAAAACTGGCTCGCTTCGTCAGCCCGGACTGGGGCTACGTGGTGCTCGATGAGCTGACCAGTGGCAGCCTCAACGCCACCTTTCATACCGTCGACGAAGCCGCCACGGCTACCCAGGTCCATGCGGCTGCGATCTTCGGCCGGCTTCCGGCTATTGATTCAACCCGGACGGGGTCGGCTCGTTCCACCCGCTGGCCCGACAGCGTTACCGTAGCCATAGCCCCGGCCTACGACAGCGTAGGTGGCGTTCACCGGCTGCTGCTGGGCAACAACTACCGCCAGACCTGGGCCACCCCGGTTACCTTTCCGGTCTTTGACCTGACCCATACCCTGGGCGGCTTCACCATACTCCAGCGGGGGGGCGGTATGCAGACCAAATCGCTGCGGCTGGCGAATGTCGATGGACGCGAGTGGGTATTGCGGAGTATTCAGAAAGACCCGACCGGTGCCCTGCCGGTGGCCCTGCGCCAGACCATTGCGAAAGACGTGTTACAGGATGAAATATCGGCCGGGTTTCCGTTTGCGCCACTGGCCGTCGCTTCCCTGGCCGAAGCCGCCGGGGTTCCCCACGCAACACCCCGCCTGGTTTACGTACCCGACGACCCCGCCCTGGGCATCTACCAGGCCGATTTCGGGCAGTCGGTAGCCCTGCTGGAAGAGCGTAATCCGGTCGACGGCAAGTCGGTCAGCACCGCCAAAGTCCTCGAAGCGCTGGCCGACGATAACGACAACCGCGTAGACCAGCGGGCCGTACTCCGGGCCCGGATGCTCGATCTGCTGATCGGCGACTGGGACCGGCACGAAGACCAGTGGCGGTGGGGCTCTCGCAAAACCACCGGCGGCAAAATATACTACCCCATTCCCCGCGACCGCGACCAGGCTTTTTTCAGGGCTGGCGGTCTGCTACCCTCGGTGGCGGCCCTGCCGTGGCTACAGCCCAAATTTCAGGGATTTGCCACGAAGCTGGGCAACGTAAACGGGCTGATGATGAACGCCCGCTACTTCGACCGGCTGTTCCTGCAGGAACTTTCCACGCGGGACTGGATAAACGAGATTACGGATCTGCAAACCACGCTGACCGACAGTGTGCTCCGCCAGGCCATCGGCCAGCTCCCCGAAGCGGTTCGGCAGCAGTCGGGCGATCGGCTGTTCGAGACGCTGCGGGCCCGTCGCGGCTGGCTGCTGCGCGAGGGGCTGACCTACTACCGGTTTCTGGCCAAAACCGTCGACATACCCGGTTCCGATAAAGCCGAGCTGTTTCGCGTCGACCATCGGGACGACGACCATGTAGCGGTTTCGGTGTATAAGATCGGCAAAGACGGGGCCGATGCCCGGCGGCTGTACTACCGCGTTTTCGACACGTCGGTTACGCGCGAGATCCGGCTGTACGGACAGAAAGGCAACGACCGCTTCGAGGTCGGCGGAACGCAGAACGCTAACGTAACCATCCGGCTCATCGGCGGCAAGGGCAACGACGTCTTCACCGTTACGGGTACACCCGGCAAACCATTCATCTACGACCGGACAACCGAAGCCAATACCCTGCCGGAGCCCGGCCTGGCCCGGCTGCGGCCCGGCACCGACAAAGCCGTTAACCAATTTGATCCGCACGCATTCACCTACGACCGGCTGGCCCCGCTGCTGTCGGCAGGCTATAACCTGGATGACGGCCTGCTGCTCGGCGCGGGGGTGCAATGGAAAACCCACGGGTTCCGGAAAGCCCCGTTTGCGACCGACAACCGGCTCCTGATCAGCCGGGCGCTCGCCACCGACGCCGTATCGCTCCGGTACAGCGGCACCTTCACCGACGTAATCGGCCGAAACGACCTCGTCGTCAGCGCCGTGGCGAAAGCGCCTACCAACGTCTCCAACTTCTTCGGCCCCGGCAACGAGTCGGCCTACGACCAGACCCGCCGGATCAGGTACTACCGCACCCGTTATAACCTCATCACGGCGTCGGCCCAGCTCAGGCACACGCTGGGTACGCACGCCAGTATATCGGCGGGGCCCGTATTTCAGTATTTCAGCCTCGACCTGGCCGACAACCGGGGGCGGTTTATCGAGCGCTATCTGGCCGATCAGGGAACGGCAGTTTTTTTACAGCGGGAAAGTTATGGCGGTATACAGGCTGGTATAACCCTCGACACCCGCACCGATCCGGCGCAGCCGATCGGGGGCGTTTACTGGCACACCACCCTGCTGGGGCTACAGGGTTTCGGGCAGCAGGCCAATCACCTTACGCAGCTTCAGTCGGCTTTTCATCTGTATACGCGCCTGGACCCGGCCGGGCGGCTGGTGCTGGCCCACCGGATCGGGGGCGGCCTGACGTACGGCAACCCGGCCTTCTACCAACTGCTGTACCTCGGCGGGCAGGATAACCTGCGGGGTTTCCGAAACTTCCGTTTTGCGGGTAACCACATGCTTTACCACAGCCTTGAAGCCCGGCTCAGGCTATTCAGCTTTCAGTCGTTCCTGTTTCCGGGTCAGGTCGGGCTTACGGCTTTTCACGACATCGGGCGGGTATGGTTCACCGGCGAGTCGTCGCACCGCTGGCATAACGGCTACGGGGGCGGGCTGTACGTGACCCCGGCCAGTCTGCTGGTCATAACGGCGCAGGCCGGTTTGTCGACCGAGGGGGTGTTGCCGTACGTTTCTATGGGTTTCCGATTCTAATCTTTACGTCCAATCCCGCTGCCCTATGCAGGCCATTAACCTTCACCACCTAAAAAACTACGTGCACCGCTTCTTTCAGGAGCACCCCCGCCCCGAACTGGTCTACCATAATCTGGAGCATACCAAAGAGGTGGTCAACGCCGTCGATGAACCGGCACAGCATGCCAGCCTTAGCGAGTCCGATTACCTGGCCGTGATGGCCGCGGCCTGGTTCCACGATCTGGGCTACCTGACAGGCCCACCCGAGCAGCACGAAACCGCCAGCGCCGACCTGGCCGCGGCCTACCTGCGGGAAGCCGGGGCCGACGCCGACCTTATCGACCGGGTGCAGCGCTGTATTCTGGCAACCCAAATGCCGCAATCGCCCCAAACGCTGCCCGAAGAAATCCTGTGCGACGCCGATCTGTACCACCTGGGCTCCGACGCCTATAAAGACCGGCAGAAACGGCTTAGGAAAGAGCTGGAGCAACTGAGCGGGCAGTCGATTTCGGGCAGCGACTGGCGGCAGCAGAACATAGCCCTGCTCGAACAGCATCGGTATTTTACCCCGTATGCACAGCGGCACCTGCAAAAAGGACAGGCCGAGAACCTGGAACGGATGCGCGACAAACAGGCCGAAAAGGCAGCCGTCGCCCCGGCCAGTGCGGTTACGGAAGCCCAGCCGCAGCCAGCCGCTCCGGCCAGTGAACCCGAAAAAGGTCGAAAAAAAGACAAGGAGAATCGCCCGGACCGCGGGATAGAAACCATGTTCCGGACCACCTCGACCAATCACCTGCGGCTGAGCGAAATTGCCGATAGCAAGGCCAACATCATGATCTCCGTCAACTCGATTATGGTGTCGGTACTGGTATCGGTACTGCCCCGCCGAATCGAAGAAAACCCGAGTCTGATGGTGCCCACGGCGCTGTTCCTGACCACCTCTATCCTGACGATCATCTTCGCTATTCTGGCCACCCGACCCAACGTCACCCAGGGCACTTTCTCCCACGAAGACATTCAGCAGCGAAAGGGGAACCTCCTTTTTTTTGGCAACTTCCACCAGATGAGCCTGGGCGAATACGAGTGGGGCATCAGTGAGCTGATGCGCGACAGCACCTATCTCTACAGCTCCATGACGCGCGATATATATTACCTGGGCAGGGTCCTGGGCAAGAAATACAAATTGCTACGGGTGGCCTACAACATCTTTATGTTTGGCTTTGTGGTATCGGTGCTGGCCTTCCTCGGCGTCTTTTTCTACTCCGGCAAATAACGACACCCCACCATCAATCGCCCCAACCCAGCCAGCCTCTACCTGTCGGCGTCTGTAAGCAGTACAAAAGCCCTCAGAGGTTGTTGGGGGAAGTCAGTTGAGAAGGTAAAGCCGTGATGAGACCCGATTTTATACCCCCCCAGCCCCCTAAAGGGGGAGAGAGCCCCGCCGTTTTTTCTCCCCCTTTAGAGCTTGTTTGGGGAAGGAATTTATGTGAATTCCTCTAGCCCGAATGGCTACCGTTTCACCCCCCAGCCCCCTAAAGGGGGAGATAGGCCCGCCGAATGGGCTCCCCCTTTAGGGGGCTGGGGGGGTGAAAAGTCCAGCCCATTCGAGCGGACTAACGTCAGCAAGTATCTTCCCCAAACAATCCCGTCAGGGGGTGATATGTCCATAGCCTCCCCGCAGCCAACGTGATCCATCTCCGGCGGGAGTGACATGTAAAAAGCCCCATGCTCTGCACGGGGCCTGTTTATTGTCGATCACTGACGGGCCGATAGCCGGGCCGTTGTTGATTATTTCTGGCTGATCTCCGCTTCGCCGGCCGATGCCTTGTACACACCAACTTCGGCCAGTTCAACGGGGCCACCAAGGCTCGTAAACGAGAACCGCAACCGCGAGGAACGCACTGCCGGAAACCGCAGCAGCCGCTTGTGGCCCACGGTGGTAAACGATTGCAGCGGCTGCCACGCACGGCCATCCCAGTACTCGACCCGTCCGCCCGATACGCGCTGCCCGCTGGCGATGTTTTCCTGGATGGAAATTCGGTCGAACGACGACTCGCCCGCCAGGTCGACCGTCAGAGACTGGCTGGCGGGCAGCGTCACGAACGTGTTCAGCTTTCGGTCGGTTAGTTTGGGATTCTTCGCCACGAGGTTGGTCCGGAAGGTTTCGTTCAGAATGGTGCGAAACGCTTTCAGACTGGCCACATCCGAATCAGACAGGAGCCCGTCGCGGTTAGGCGGCACGTTGAGCAGCAGCAGGCTGTTCCGCCCGACGGACTGGTAATACAGATTCACCAGATTGGCCCCCGAGCGGACCTTGCTGTCTTCGGCAGGGTGATAGAACCAGCCGGGCCGGATGCTCACGTCGGTTTCGGCCGGAATCCAGCGCTTACCCGCCGGGTCGCCCGTGTTCAGGTATTTCGAGTCGGCCACGCCCGGCGCCATGCCATCGGTGTTGATCATCGACCAGCAGGTTTCGCCCGCATTACCGGCTTCGTTGCCGACCCAGCGCACATCGGGTCCGGCGTCGGAAAACATAACCGCGTTGGGCTGCAACTCGCGAACCAGTGCCCAGTAACCGTCAAAATCATAGGTCATGTCTTTGGCATTCTCGCCCTTAGCTCCATCGAACCAGACTTCCGATACCTCACCGTAGTTGGTCAGCAGTTCGCGCAGCTGCGCCTTGTAATAGTCGTTGTAGGCGGCCGTGCCGTAGCGTGGCTCGTGCCGATCCCAGGGCGATAGATAGACGCCGAATTTCAACCCGAACTCGCGGCAGGCATCGGCTACCTCCCGAACAACATCCCCTTTGCCACCCTTCCACGGACTGCTCTTTACCGAATGGTCGGTCAGTTTGGTTGGCCACAGGCAGAAGCCATCGTGGTGCTTGGCAGTAATGATGGCCATTTTGAATCCCGCATCGCGCAGGGCCCGCACCCACTGCCGGGCGTCGAGTCGGGTCGGGTTAAAAATAGCCGGGCTTTCGGTACCATCGCCCCACTCTTTATCGGTAAACGTGTTGACCGTAAAGTGCAGAAACGCCGTGGTTTCCAGTTGCTGCCAGTTTAGCTGGCGGGGGGTAGGTTTGGGTTGGGCCTGGCCGACCGTACCCAAAAGAAGGCTCGCCAGCAGGAGGGCGGTTACATACGTCAATTTCATGCAGGGAAACAATCAGTAGTCAATAGTCCTGCAAAGAAGCCAATAAATTGGAATGAGTACTGGTGAACCTGTCAGATTTCTGCGAACGGCCTCGTACCGTCCATCCATTCTACCGGGACAGCTTTCCGGCGACCCCCCGGGGCGCTACTGGTTTTTCTTCGCCGACAGCCCGACCGTTTGCCGAACGACCTGCATGGTAGCGGCCTGCCGTTGCCGCACGAAGGCCATGGCTTTGTTCACCCTGGCTTTTGCGGCCGGATAGTCGCGGTGAATAGTCAACAATTCGGCACTCAGGGCTTCGGCGGGGGTCTGGTCGATCTCGAACAGCCAGTTACCCAGACCGATATCGCGGAACATCCAGCCTTTGCGGCCGTGGGCCAGGGGCCGCGCATGAACAACGGGCACGCCCAGCGCCAGCCCCATGATGAGCGAATGCGGCTCAATCCCGAACATCGAATGGGCGCGGGCATAAACCGACATGGCTTCGTCCGCATTCCAGTAGGTATCGCGCCAGACCACCTGCCGCTGAATATCGGCGGGGAGCTGGTCGTATACGCCGGTTTTGGCCTGCGCCACTTCCTTGCTCACTTCGGGTGCCAGCAGTACTTTCAGGCCCGTTTCTCTGACCCAGGTCGTAATGAGCTCTCGTACTTTGGCCAGCCGCTGCCGGTCCTGCTCCTGCTGGGCGGGGGTTGGCTGCGCCGGGTTCAGCGGACTGCCTTTGCTTTTGTCGTACAGGTGCGGGGTGTTGGTCCGGATCACGACCGTCAGAAATTTCTGGTCCTCCAGCCCATTCTTTTTCAGGAAAGCCATTCCTTTCTCTTCATCACGAACGTCGATGCCGAAGCAGCCGTCGGGGCCGAACTCCAGCTTGCCGGGCCGGAACGCATGCTCGCTCAGGAACGCCCGGGATTCATCGTCGCGGCAGTAGATAAACGCAGCCCGGCTCAGCACGTCCTTAAAGACAGGCATGGCCGGATGCGCGAACTTATCGAACGACTGCCCATACAAGCCGAACGGAATGCCGCGGTCGAGGCAGTAATAAAAAGGCGTCAGGCCCGCCATGGTAGTCCCCCATTCGTAGCCGAACAGCCCGTAGTTATACACCATACCTGAGTTGACTATGTACAGGCTGGCCCGGTCGAAAGCCTCTTTCAGCTCTCCCTCAAAGGGCTTATCGCGGTCGTAGAAGGCACCGCGCACGATTTTCACCTTCGGAAAATGTCGGGTGATGACTTTTTCCGTTTCGGGCCGCGGGTCCTGGTGCCACAGTAGAATCTCGGCTTCGGGTACGTACCGTTCCAGCAGACGCAGCGTACCGGGGGTGTGGCCCTGATCGCCGATGTTGGCATCGTTCCAGGACGACCGGAGCAGAATAACCGGGTTCCTGGGGGGAGCAACGGCGGGTCGATCGGCTACCCCTGGCAGGGATTCGGCTGGCAATACCGCCGTTGCCGACGACAGCGCCGATAGTTTGATAAAGTCGCGTCTTGTTGTCATAGATTAACTGGCGGTCAGGGCCTTCCGAACTACACCCATGGTTTCCTGCTGGCGTTTCTGTACAAATTTCTGAGCCTGAGCAACGGTTTTCCGGGCGGCTTCAGGGTTCTGGGCCATCTTCAGCACCGTCGGTACAATACGGGCCACGTCGGCCGGCGTATCCATATCGAACAACCACTGGTCCAGGCCAATATCGCGCCACATGAAGCCTTTGCTCGTCTGCTCTTCAAAGCGACAGACTATAGCCGGTATACCGTTGGCAATGCACATAATCGGCGAATGCATCTCCAGCCCGAACAAACCCGCCGACCGCCGGTAAGTACTGACGGCCTCGTCGGTCAGCCAGTACCGATCGCGCCAGACCACCCGGGCTTTCACATCATCGGGCAGCGGGTCGTACAGCATCTCTTTGCCGATCCTGACCTGGGTTTCGTTTTCCGGCACCAGCAGCACCTTCATGGGCGTTTGCCGCACAACGGCTATGATGGCCTCCCGGATGGGCGCGTTATCGTGCTCTTTCATCTGTTCGTTACGGGCGTGTTTGGCCGGATTGACGGCCAGCTTCTTCTGCGGCAGCTCCCACCAGGGCGAGAACCGGAGCTGCGGAATGGCACACAGAAACCGGCCGTCTTCGAGCCCATGCTGCCGAAGAAACGACACGGCCGCTTCGTCGTTTTTCACATCGACCGCAAAAGCGCCATCGGGGCAGAACTCCATCACCGGGTTAGTGACCCCGGCTTTCCGGGCAAAATCAAGCGAGACCGAATCACGGAAATACGCGAACCGGGCCTGGTTCAGCAGCTCCACATCCAGCGGGTTGACCGTTTGCCGGTCGGCAGGCAGGCCGTAGATGCCGGGGAACGTGATGCCGTAGATGCCATAGGGCTTGCCGGTCTCCCGGTGCCAACGGTCCAGGTCAGGACGCGCCACCAGCGAGGGGCCGGAGCCGTGTAACAGAAAGCTACAATCGGCAAACGCCCGGGCCACATCGGCTGGCGTCTGTACGATCGTCACCCGGGGAAACCGCTTCCGCAGCATCTCCTCCACGCCGTTGTCGACATGCATGGGCCACAGCCGCACCGGTGCGTCGGGCAGGTATTTTTCGAGGAGCGCCAGCACACCCGGCGTGTGGCCAATGTCGCCAATATTTTCGGTCTGCCACGACGACCGGAGCAGTATCGTTTTTTTATCGGCCAGCCGGGCCAGCGCGGGCAGGCTCATCAGCAAGCCGGCCAGAGCGGGCGTTTGCCGCAGAAACGTACGACGGGTTTCCATCTATCAACTAGGCTGTTTTTTTCAGAAGTCCCATGGTTTCGCGTTGCCGCTGCTCAACGAACCGACGTCCCTGGGCGGCCTTGGCCCGGGCCGCTTTGGGGTCTTTGGCCATGGCCAGCACCGTGGGCACGTAGCGGCTGACATCCTGCTCGTTGTCCATATCGAACAGCCAGTCACCCAGCCCGATATCACGCCACATGAAGCCTTTGCTCGTCTGCTCGGCAAAGCGACCCACCACGGCCGGAATCCCGTTGCCAATACACATGATGGGCGAGTGCATCTCCAGGCCGAACAAACCCGCCGACCGCCGGTAGGTGCTGACGGCCTCGTCGGTCAGCCAGTACCGATCGCGCCAGACAACCCGTGGCTTTACGTCATCGGGTAACTTATCGAACAGGATTTCCCTGCCCAGCTTCACCTGCGTTTCGTCTTCGGGGCAGATCAGTATGTTCATGGGCGTTTGCCGCACAATAGCCACCATGGCCTCCCGAAGCGGAGCGTTGTCGTGTTCTTTCATCGCCTGGTTGCGCGCGTCGCGGGTGGCATCGAACGGGGTCTTTTTGCTGGGTATCTCCCAGTAGGGCGTGAAGCGGTTACGCGGTATCACGCACATGAACTTACCGTCTTCCAGCCCATGCTGCTTCATGAAAGCCAGCGCAGCCTGATCGTTCTGCAAATCGACGGCGAAGGCGCCATCGGGGCAGAACTCCATCACGGGGCTGGTTACGCCATTGGATTTGGCAAACGACAGCGACACCGAATCGCGGAAGAGCGCAAAACTGGCGTTGCTCAGCAGCTCTACATCCAGCGGGTTGGCCGTTACGCTGGCGTTGGGATCGGGGCTGTACACGCCGGGGAAGGTGATGCCGTAGATGCCATAGGGCTTACCGGTTTCGTTGTGCCAGCGCTCCACATCCTTACGCGCCACCAGCGAGGGGCCCGAACCGTGGAGCATAAACGCGCACTCCTTCAGCGCCCGCGCCTGCTCATCGGGGGTTCTAAGGATAGCCACCTTCGGAAACCGACGGCGCAGCAGTTCTTCGACACCATTGTCGACGCTGGAGGGCCACAGCCGCACCTCGACATCGGGCAGGTATTTCTCCAGCAGAGCCAGCACACCGGGCGTATGGCCAATGTCGCCGATGTTGACCGTTTGCCAGGACGACCGGAGCACGATCGATTTCCTGGCGGCCGGCTGCGCCAGGGCGGGTATGCTCATCAACAACCCCATCAGCGATGGGGTCTGCTTCAGAAACTCTCTTCGGTTAGTCATAAACGAGGGTACGGTTAATAGCCCGGGTTCTGGGCCAGATTGGGGTTAGCGTCCCGGTCCGATTGCGGAATGGGCAGCAGCACATGAAAGGGCTGAATGGCGGCATTTCTATTGAAGCTGTTCTCAGCCTTGACGGCTGCGAGCAGACGGCCCGTCCGGATCAGATCGAACCGGCGGCTCCCTTCAAACGTCAGCTCCAGCCGCCGTTCCAGCCAAACGGCCTCCTGAAACGCCTGGTAGCTGAGGCCACTCAGCGGGCTCAGGCCCGCCCGGGTTCGTACCCGGTTCAGCGCGGCAAAGGCGTCGGCCGTTGGGCCGTTGTTGGCTTCGTTGAGCGCTTCGGCGTACATCAGCAGCACATCGGCATAGCGCAGAATGGGAATGCTGGTTCCTTCGCCCCCGTTGGTTTTGGCCGTTCTGTCCCACAGTTTCTGGAAAGCGACCGCTTTGGTCGGGTCCGGATCGGTTATGGACAGGTTGGTCGTAACCCCGTTGAAGACATAGGACGTCAGGAAGGTAACCGCCTTGCGCTGGTCGGCGCTGGTGTAGGCGTTGAACAGGCTCGCCGTTGGCCGCGCAATACCCGATCCGCCACCGGGGTAGATGGGCCCCGACCGTACGCCAAAACCCCGGCCCAGTCCGTGGCCCCGCACGTCGGTCAAGTACTGTACCTCGATGATATTCTCTTTGCCACCCCGGGCCGTCAGGGCGAAGGCTTCGGCAAAGGTAGCGTACAGGTCATAGACGCCCAGATCGATTACTTCTTTCGCTTTGGCAGCGGCCTGCGCCCAGTAAGGCGAGTTTTTGGTGGTGCCGGCCCGGGTCAGGTAGACCTTGGCCAGCATGCCTTTTGCCGCGCCCTGCGTCATCCGGCCCGATTCGCTGGCCGGATACGATTTGGGCAAATCCGCTTCGGCTTCTTTCAGGTCGGTTTCGATCTGTTCGTAGATTTTGGCTACGGGGTCTCGTGGTACCGCCAGTCCCTCCAGCGAAGTTGTTTCCTTAATGACCAGCGGCACATCGCCGTAGAGCCTGACGAGGTTGAAATAGTGAATGGCGCGCAGGCATTTGGCTTCGGCTACGTACCGTTTTTTCAGCGCTTCGTCCATCGGAATACCCGGCACCCGGGCCATGACGATGTTGGCGCGGTTGATCCCCGAATAAGCGCCACCGAACCCGCCGATCAGGGTATTGGTCGATACGATGTTGTAGCGCCACAGCAGCGGCCGGTCAGCCGCCCCGGTCAGAAACGGCACCCCGTCGTCGGTGGTCGTCACGTCGACGCTATGTTCAATGGGGGCGTTCAGGGAAGCGTAACACGCGCCCAGGGCGGCCCGCGCATCATCGGCGGTTTTGAAGTAGGTAGCGTCGGTCAGGTTCGTGACCGGCACCAGATTGAGTTGATTTTCGCACCCCAGCGTCACCAGGGCCAGCAACGGAAGTATGTACTTGATTTTCATGGGTCAGGCGATGCGTTTAGAAAGAGAGGTTCAGACCAGCCAGTACGGTTTTAGCCGTTGGATAAGCCCCGTAGTCCAGCCCCTGGCTGAGCGATGAGCTGCCAAACCGGTTCACTTCGGGGTCGTAGCCGGTATAGTTCGTGAAGGTGAACAGGTTCTGAGCCGTCACGTACACCCTGGCGGTGCTGACCGACAGCCGGTCGAGCAGGCTTTTAGGCAGATTATACCCCAGCGAGATATTCTTGACCCGCAGGTACGAGCCGTCTTCGACCTGGAAACTGGACAGAATCCGCGACCCACCGGCGGCATTGGCGCGGGGAATGGTGTTGCTGGGATTGGTGGGCGTCCAGCGGTCCAGCACCCGCGCCGACTGGTTGTTACCGCCCGTCAGGTTGATGAGGTCGAAGGTGCCGTAGTTCAGTATGCTGTTACCCGATACGCCCTGAATAAAAATGTTCAGGTCGAAGCCCCGGTAGGAGAAGGTGTTGTTAAGCCCTCCGAACAGTTTTGGGTTGGCATTGCCGATCACGTCCCGGTCGAGGTCGTTGATGGTTCCGTCGCCGTTCAGGTCTTTGTAGCGCAGATCGCCGGGCCGGGCCGTTTTCTGAGCCGATGCGTCGACTTCGGCCTGGTTTTGAAAAATACCGTCGGTTACGCGCCCGTAGAAGTTACCCAGCGGACTCCCTACGCGCAGCAGAATCGGGTTGATGGTGGTGGCGAAGATGACCGCATCGGCTCCCGTGGTGAACTCCTGTCGCCCATCCAGCGTCAGAATTTTGTTCCGGTTCAGGGTTACGTTGAAGTCCGATGTCCAGCGGAAGCCGCCCCGTGCCGAGTTGCTGTTGATATTGACGGTATTCAGCGCCAGTTCAAACCCTTTGTTTTCAACGCTACCGATGTTTTTCAGGGTCGCGTTGAAACCCGAGGAGGTCGGTACACCCACGAAAAACAGCAGGTCAGCGGTTTTTTTGATGTAATAATCGGCCGTAAGCTGAATCCGGTTGTTCAGGATGCCTACGTCAAGGCCCGCGTCGAACTGGGCGCTGCGTTCCCAGCGCAGGTCGGGGTTGGCAATACCGGCGGTGGTGGCGCCGGAGTTGAGTACCCCTCCCAGTACGTGTGAGTAGTTGCCGATGTTGGCCAGGTACTGATAGTTTCCGATTTCCTGGTTGCCCGACAGCCCGTAACTGACTCGTAGTTTGGTATCAGACAATATGTTCTGGTTCTTCAGCCATTTCTCGTTGGCCAGTTTCCAGGCAAAAGCCCCCGACGGGAAGAACCCAAACTTGTTGTTGGTACCGAAGCGCGACGACCCGTCCCGACGGGCGGTAAAGGTCAGCAGAAAGCGGTCGTCGAAGCCGTAGTTGACGCGGGCCAGGTACGAAATCAGCCGCCAGTCGTTGGCTCCGCTGCTGGGCGCCAACAGCGACGAACCCGCAGCCAGGTTGTTGTACAGCGCAAAGTCGTTCGGGAACGTATTGGCTCTTGCCATCACATTTTCGGTAGCAAGCCCCTGAATGGTGTATCCCAGCAGCGCGCTTACCGTATGGCGGGTGGTCAGTTGCCGGCTATAGTTCAGCGTATTCTCATTGAGCCAGCCGATGCTCTGCACCGCGTTGACCGAGGCCGAACCGCCCGAGCTAGACCCGTCCAGCACCAGCCGCGAGCTGTAGTTGTTGCCCTTTGTCGCTTGCAGATCGGCCCCAAAACTGGTTCTGACGGTCAGCCCTTCCGTGATTTTGTAGTCGACGTAGGAGTTGGCCAGCAGGCGAATCAGCGAGCTGAGGTTCCGGATTTCGTTGGCAATGGCAACCGGGTTATCGACGCCGTATCCGTTCAGGGTGCCCAGGTTCCGGAAGTAAGTGCCGTCGGGGTTATAGACCGGAAACGTAGGCGAGTTACTCAGCGACGCACTCGTTACCCCACCGCCCGCGTTGCCGTCTACTTCGGTCCGGGCACTCCGGCCGGTCGTATAGGCTCCCTGCACGGTAAGCCCCACCCGCAGCCGCGACGATACGTCATTGTCGAGGTTGGCGCGCAGGCTGTAGCGTTTGAAGTTCGAGTTGATGATGATCCCCTGCTGATCGAAATACCCGAACGACACCGCGTAGCGCGACTTTTCGGAGCCGCCCGACACGCCGAGCTGGTGGTTCTGGATGGGCGCGTTGCGGAGTATTTCGTTCTGCCAGTTGGTGCCTTCGCCCAGGCTGGCCGGTAAGGGCCGGTCGGCGGTGCTGCCGTCGAAATAAGGGCGCCCGCCGTTGTTGGTCTGCGCTTCGTTGACAAATTCGGCAAACTGCCGGGCGTTGAGCAGCGGTATGGTTCGCCGGGCCGACTGCGACCCGTAATACATCTCGTAACTCACCACCGACTTGCCCGCCCGGCCGCGTTTTGTCGTTACCAGCACCACCCCATTAGAGCCCCGCGAGCCGTAAATGGCCGTAGCACTGGCATCTTTCAGGACTTCGATCGATTCGATATCGTTCGGGTTGATGGAGTTGAGGCCCGTTGTCGGAAACCCGTCGATTACGTAGAGCGGGTCGTTGCTGGCGTTGACAGAACCCGACCCGCGAATCCGGATCGTGGCCGCCCCGCCGGGCCGGGCTGAGTTCTGCACGACCTGTACCCCGGCGGCCCGCCCCTGCAGCGCCCGGTCGAACGCCACGATGGGTGTCGCCTTGATGTCGGTCTCCCCCACCCGGGCCACCGCCCCCGTCAGGTCCGACTTCTTGACGGTTCCGTAGCCGACCACCACTACCTCGCTCAGGGTTTTGTCGTCTACCTTCAGCGTAACGGCCAGCGTGGTCCGGCTCCCGACCGGTATTTCCTGCGGCAGGTACCCTACATAGCTGAACACCAGCACAGCCTCGGGGCCCGGAACGCTGATGCGGTAGTTGCCGTTCTGGTCGGTCGACGTGCCCCGTACGGAGCCTTTCACCACGACGCTGACGCCCGGCAAACCAGCCCCGGTTTCGTCGGAGACGGTACCGCTCACGGTTTCGTCGGCCACATCCGCACTGGTCGGGCTGGCCGATACCCCGGCGGTGCGCTGGGCAACGGCCGATTCGGCACCAGCGGGAGCAGCCGTACCGGGTTCAGAAAATCGGCTGTTGCTGCCCAGGTCGGGCCGAGCGGCCGGTTTGGCCAGTACAACATAAGACGTTCGGTTGATTTTTTTGTAGCGCAGCCCGTGGGGGCTCAGGATGGCCGTCAGCGCTTTTTCCAGTGACGATTCGGCCGCAAACTGACTGGGCGAAACCAGCAGGTTATCCACCGTTTTCAGCTCAAACAGAATGTCGACCTGGTACTTACTTTTCAACTCGGTCAGGACTTCTTTCAGCTGGCGCGACGCGTTGGCTCTGGGCATCTGCCCCTGCCCCGGCTGCGTTTGCCGGGCAATGGCCAGCGCCTGCGACCAGCCCGGTTGCGGCCCAAAAAGCAAAGCGGTTAGCAGCAACCCCCAGCAGGAGGCTTTGGGTAGTCGGTAATTCATAGGAAGAAAGGGTTAGCGGAATGACTGCTTAGCGGGTCGACAGGCGCACGTGATTACCCTGTCGCACCACATTGATATCGAGTAGTTCAGAAATCGTTTGCAGAAGCTGATCGACGTTATCGGCCCGGAACGACCCCATCAGCACGCGGCTGGCCAGCGCCTTATCCCGGATTTCTACCTCCAGGCCGTAGCTTTCGCGGAGCATGTAAGCCACCTCCTGCAGCGTTGTTTCGTCGAATACAAATCGTTTGTCCTCCCAGCCGGGATACAGCTGCGGCTGATCGAGGGCCCGGTGGGTCAGGCGGTTTCGGCGGTCGAGGGTCACCTGGTCGCCGGGCTTCATGAGCAGTTGTTTCGGCTGGTTCCGGTCGGCGTAGTTGACCTGCACTTTTCCTTTCCGAAGCACGACTTTAGCCCCCCGCTCGCGGGTGTAGACGCTAAACTCGGTGCCGAGTACCACCACGTCGAGCCGCTGGTCTGTTCTGACCACGAACCGCCGGTGGTCGGGCAGGTGCTTCACCGCAAAACTGGCCTCGCCCCGCAGCCAGACCTCCCGCGACTGGTTACCAAACCCCCAGCGCGGCACCTGCAGCGTCGTATTGGCGTTGAGCGTTACCCGGCTCCCGTCGGCCAGCCGGACCGTCGAAATCTCGCCGTAGTCGGTGCGGTAGGTCTGATACCGGAGCAGATCCCGAAACAGCCAGCCCCCCAGGCCCAGCAACAGCACCACCGACGCAGCCATGAGCCAGGTCCAGCCGTAACGCCGTTCCCGTGTCGGCCGACTGGTATCGACCGGTGCCGGAGCGGGCTCGTCGGTATGCGGATTACTGGCCAGAAAGCGGCTGTATTGCTGCAGGGCGGCTTCCGTCTGGGCCACATACTGCGGACCATTGTTTTCCCACTCCTCCAGCCAGACGTAGTACTGCTCTTCGTTGGCCCGCGTCCGCAACCACTGCTCGATCAACTGCCGTTGCAGGGGCGACGTTTTTCGGGCAAAGTGGTCGAAAATCAGTTCTTTGTTTATTTCTGATTTCATAGCGATGACAGGCGTTTACAGACAAGACACGTTTTTGGCAGAATCACCTTACTGCTGGTCGAAGAATCTGGCCAGAATGGCGGGCAGCATCAGCATCAGCCAATGGTTTTTCAGCCCCTTTCGCACCAGAGCCAGGGCCTTGACGATGTGAACTTCTACGGTCTTGATAGATATGCCGAGTTCATCGGCCACTTCCTGATACCGTTTCCCTTCGAAGCGGTTCAGCAGAAAGACCTTCCGGCACTGGGGCGGCAGCTGCTCAACGAGCTCTTGGACCTGCTGAAGCACCTCGTCATACTGCATGATCTGATCGGGACGCTGTTCGATACCACCGTCCGTATGGCGGGCTTCGTCGAGATCGTCGAGCTGCTGAAACTCCAGGCGCAGGTGGTTGTAGGCTTCGTTCCGAACGCTCCGGAACAAGTAAAACCGGTACGAGGAGGTCACGGTAGCGTAGGCCCTGGTTTTCCAGAACCGGCAGAACACCTCGCTGACCAGATCTTCGGCCACCTCCCTCGAGTATACGAAGCGCACCGCATGGCTGCACAGCGCCTTGTGATACCGACGAAACAGCAGTTCGCAGCCCCGGCTGGGGTCCTGCTCCATAATACGACGCAGAAACAGCTCGGAGTCAGGGTTCTCCGGCTCTTCGGCTTCCGGCCTGCCTACAGGCGTTGCCCGAAGTGGCAACACCCGCAGGCGGAGCGAGTCATCGGCATAGTCGTCTGGCAGGCGTTCTGGCATAATCTTCGGTTCAGACAAAATTTTCTAAAAAATATACTCGAACCTTTCTATAAGACCAGACAACAATTCCGGCATATCACCTTACTCGGCGCTCCTTTTTTTTGAATTATTTTTTCGGACCGTGCTTCCCGCCTACTCAGGCAGCGCCGATGGCATGGCGTCGGCGGGTCGGCTTCCCCAGTTCAGGTTTGGCTGAGGGCCCATGATCAGGCTCAACTCCCCGCCCGCCAGCAGTTCAGCGTGGGTAAGGTAGGTGCGCGCAAACGGTTTGCCATTGAGCGTAGCCGACTGGATGTATACGTTGGCGGGGCTGTTGTTACGGGCGCGGATGGTAAACGGCTTCCCGGCGCCGGACCGGATCGTTACGGCATCGAGAGCCGGACTGCCCAGCACATAATAGGGCGTTCCGGGACAGACCGGGTACAGGCCCGCCATGCTGAACACCAGCCAGGCCGACATCTGGCCGCCGTCTTCGTTGCCGCTCAGCCCGCCGGGACCCGTACTGTACTCGTCGGCGATTAGCTGCCGAACCCGCGCCTGGGTCTTGTAAGGCGCACCGGCGCAGGCATACAGATACGCAATCTGGTTGTTGGGCTCATTGCCGTGCCAGTAGTGCCCGCCGTTGAACAGGGTATCCAGCTTGGCCACCAGCCGATCGCGCCCACCAACCAGCCTGGCCAGCCCCGGTATGTCCTGCGGTACGAAAAACGTGTACTGCGCCGGAGAGCCCTCGGTAATGAACGACGCCCGTAACGCAAACGGATCGAACCGGTCAATCCAGCGTCCGTCGGCGTAGCGGCCCCGAACGTAGCCCGTGGCGGGGTCCAGTACGTTGCGGTAGTTGCGGGCGCGGCCGGACAGGGTGGCCGCATCGGCGGTTTTGTTCAGCGCTTTGGCCAGCTGGGCCAGGCAGAAATCATCGTAGGCGTATTCGAGGGTCCGGGATACCTGCTCCCGCTTATGAAACGCCTGCCAGACCGAGTCTTCGAGCGGAATGTAGTTATAGGTCAGGTACGAGCTCATGGCGCGTCGCCCTTTCCCGGCTTCGTAGCTGGCCCGGTCGCTGTTGGCCTCGAACGCATTCCGGCGCAGGTACCGATAGGCCGTGTTGACGTCGAAGTTGCGCACCCCCTTCACGTACGCATCTGCAAAGGCCGATTGGGCATGGTCGCCGATCATGGCTGCGGTATAGCTGTTCCAGCAGGGGAAGATGGGCATCCAGCCCCCCTGTTCCGCTTTTTTCACGAGCGATTGCATGAGGTGTCCCGATCGTTGTGGATTCAGCAGGGTCTGCAGCGGCTGGCAGGCCCGGAAGGTGTCCCACAGGCTGAAATCGCAGTAGTAGTCGAACCCGTCGGCTTTATGAATGGCTGTATCGTCGGCAAAACCGGGGTATGACCCATCCACGTCGGAGAAGATGCGGGGCGTCAGGTTGGCGTGGTACAGGGCCGTGTAGAACAGCGTCTTGTCGGCGTCGCGGCCAGTGGCCTGCATCCGGCCCAGCTCGGTATTCCAGGCGGCTTCGGTCTGCTGCCGGACGCGCGCCAGATTCCAGTCCGGAATTTCCTGGCGGAGGTTGGCCCGCGCCCCGGCTTCGCTCACGAACGAGGTGCCGACCCGCACCCGCACTACCTCGCCGGGCTTCAGGTTCCAGCGAACGTACGCGCCCACCGATTCGCGTTTGCCGGTGCCTTTGGCCTGCTTCGCCCCCGCGGTCGGCTCGTAGTTGGTCCAGGTACCGAACGACGCCAGCGGCCGGTCGAACTGCACCACAAAATGCCCGCTGAAGCCCGCCGACTGTCCCGACCCCTGGTAAATCCGGTGGGCGGGGTTGTAGCCAACAATTTCGTTCCGCTCGGGATGGATCTCGACAAAACCTTCGCCCTCGTCGCTGTTGGGCTCGATCAGCAGCGCACTTTCTCCGCCTTTCTCATAGGTAAACTGCAGGAGCCCGGCCCGCGTATGCGCCGACAGTTGAGCCCGGATACCCGAATCGACCAGCCGAACATCATAATAAGCCGGGGTTACGGTTTCTGCCGCATGATCGAAGCGCGAGCCCCGTTCGGCGGGGCGCAGGGTCAGCGGGCCCGACAGCGGCATGATTGTCAGCGAGCCGTAGTCCTGTACGCAGCTGCCGTTGAGCCAGTGAGTGCCCCGAAATCCGTTGATTTTAGAGTCGTTGTAATAGTAGGGCGCCAGGCATTTGGTCTCGGTGGCCTGGGTCTGCGGGGTCCAGGTCGTCATGGCATGGGGCCGGCCGATGGCGGGTATAATCTGTCCTTTCAGCTCGCTGCCAGCTTCGCTGTGTTTTTTGGCGGTAGGCGTCTGGCTGGGGGCCGAGCCAATCAGGGGATTAACGTACGCAACGGGCGATTTGACCAATCCGGGTTTGGGTTGCCCCAGCAATGGACCGGCCAGCAGGAACAGCAAAAAAAATAGACGCATATCGATCGAACTCAGGCTTTTTATAAGCCTAGAAGCATGATCGACCGCAAAACATAATCATCAACAGGTCAAAATTATGATACTGGATGCGCCCGATACAGCTGCCCGAGCGGAAAAGCGTTGCCAAAGAAGAGTGGGCAGGCGGTCAGGTATACTCGTTATACCAATGCCACCCGTCTGGTTTCAACGGCGACTATTAGTTCGTGAACCTATCGGCCAGTTTCTGATTTCCTGCCAGCGAGAGTCTTCGTCCACAGAAAAAGCGTAACCAGCTGTTTATCATACCTATTACAAAAACCAACGGGCAACAGCGCTAAAAGTACTGTTGCCCGTTGGTTTTCACCCCGTCACTGTCATTTGTTTCTGTCGGCAACCGTTGTCGCCATATCATGCGGGGGTTGGCCGGTCTGAACAGCTTCCGTTGCGGATTTTTCTTTCTTTCCTATGTACAGGCCACCGATTACCAACAGTGTGCCGATAACCGTATACGACGTTATGGGTTCGTTTGTCAATAGGTAAGCGTAAACGAATCCGAATATCGGACATAAGAATAGCCAGAGTGAGGCTTTTGTCGGCTCTGCTTTCAGTAGATATAACCAAAGCTGAACGGCAACAATTGAGATAGGCACAACTAACCAGAGTGCCGAAGACCAGAATAACAGCCCAAAATGATTTTCGGCTCGATCAAACAAAAAAGCGGTAAACGGTAAGAGAATGACACTGCCAAATAAAACCTGCCAGCCATTGATGCATAATCGGGGCAAGGTCCATTGTATACGCTGGTAATAAACGGTTCCTACCGAGTAACACACCATCCCGGACGTCAGTAACAACACGCCCAAGGGGGTGGCATGCGCATTGACCAGTAATGGATACACAGCAATGGCCACTCCGCTTAATCCGAAAAAAAGGCCCGTCCAAATATTCCAGGTAATTTTCTGCCGCAACCAGATAGCGTTCAATACACTGATCAACAACGGGCAGGTAGCACTCCCCAGCGTTCCGATTCCTGCTGTTACGTGTTTCATAGCGTAAACGAAAACAGTGGGGTAGATGGCCATACTTAATAAACCACATAGCAGCAGAGAAACCCATTCGTTGCCCCTCGGCAAACGGTCTTTGTTGATTAACCGTGAAATACCCAGCATCAATACCGCGGCAAGAATAAAGCGGGTGTTTATAAGCAAAAGTGGCTGCGAGACGGTAATTCCTAATTTTGTGGCTACTGAACCCGATCCCCAAAGCGCTGCGAAAAGTACCCCTGCGAATAGTATTCTCATTTTTTTAGTCGTTCGTAAGCGGTGGGCGGTTCGTTTCAATCCAGACGCAGCGGCATTCAACCAATTTCCCCTATCTGGCTACTGAGCGACAACAGGCATTGATGCTAATTGCAGCGTCTTTCTTCAGGCGGCCGAATAATCCGGAATGATCGACAACCCGGGTGACCAACCTATAAACCAACTGACGAGCTACTGACACTCAGGTATCGGGACCGGTAACGAGCCACCAGCTTCTGGTCGACAAACGGGTGCTTTTTTGCCGTATAGAGGAAGAACCGTCCAGGACTGCCTGCCTATTCTATTGAAAACGTCGAAGCGTAGCCGTACGACCTGCTGGCCCACGACTACGCTTCGACGTTTACTAACCAGAACCGGTTACGGCCTGAGTTTGATTACTTCTGATCCGGCCAGCAGGAACGCGCCGGTGCCGTATACTTCCCAGCTGTCTTCGCTGAAGTTCCGGCGCGGATCGGCACCGATGGGCTGCACCCACCCCACCCGCCCTTCCGGCGACACGAGTTTTGTCAGAGCTATCCACGCTTTCTCGACGGCGGGCTGGTACGTCTTCCTGGGCAGAACCCCCTGGTTGATGCCCCAGGCCAGCGCGTAGCAGTCGAAACCCGACCCGCTGGCTTCACCACCCGGATACGAGGCCGGGTCGAGCAGGCTGGCCCGCCAGAGCCCGTCGGCCTGCTGAAGCGCCAGCAGCCGCTCGCTCATCTGCCGGTACAGGTTCAGGTAAAACGGGCGGCTGGGGTGCTTGGCGGGCAACTCCTGCAGAACGCGTACCAACCCGCCCATGACCCAGCCGTTCCCCCGCGACCAGAAGATCTTCTGGCCATTGGCTTCTTTTTTGCCGTTGCCGCTGGCGTCGATCAGGTAACCGGCGTCGCGGGCGAAGAGGTGCTCCTGCGAGTTGTAAAGCAGGTCGTAGGTTTGCTTGAAGAGCGAGTCAGAAAATGCGTTGTACGACGGATCGTTCAGGGTTTTGCTCAGCTGGGCCAGCACGGGGGGTGCCATAAACAGCGCATCGCACCACCACCAGGTCAGGTTGTGTTTAGCCAGTTCGTTACCCGGCACCGTCCGCAGCTTCTGTACGGTATCGATCGTGGGCTGAATCATGCGCCGGTCTTTCCGCAGCCGGTACAGGTTGATGTACGTCTGGCATATGGCGATATCGTCGGCATGATCGTACCGCCGACCGGGCTGCCACTTCATCCGCTCGCCCATGGCCAGCAAAGAATCGAGAATCTCGGGTGATTTGGTGGTTTCGTAGGCGGCAAAGACACCGGCATAAAACGCGCCGTTGGTCCAGTCGGTCGGGCTATGTTTAGGGTGCTGGAGCTGCCATTTCGTCGCTTTCTGGAGTACATCGCGGATGTAGGCGGGTGAGAAAACGGCGTCGCGGGCTGCGGGGCCGGGCTTGTGAGCGGGTCGGGTCGGGGGTTCGGCCAGGGCCGTTCCCAACACGAATGACAGGCCCAGAACGGGCAGCAATCGACGACACTGGCTTAGTAGATTGATCATTGTATCAGCATTCTGTACGCTTAGCAAAGAAGCCGTCAGGGCCGGGCCTACTCATAAACCAGCCAGTTATGGCCTGCTTTATCAAACGAAAGCCCCTGTCAACGCTGACAGGGGCTCCGGGCTGCGTGGCTAATAGCCGGGGTTCTGACTGATCTTGCTGGGGTTGATATCAATCTGACTCTGCGGAACCGGAAAGACCAGGTTGTTTTGTGTCAGGTTCGTTTTGATCCCGATGGCCGCGGCTTTGGCCTGTAATACCGGCAGCGCCCGTCCCGTACGCACCAGGTCGAACCAGCGATGTCCTTCGAAGGCCAGTTCGACCCGGCGTTCCTGCTCCAGCGCCAGCCGCATATCGGCCTGCGACAGAGCCGTTTTGTCGGCCAGCCCAACCCGTTTCCGAACGCGGTTCAGCAAGGGCAGGGCTTCGGCGGTACGGCCGGTTTCGTTCAGGGCTTCGGCGTAGAGCAGCAGCACGTCGGCATAGCGCAGCACGTAGAAATTATCTTCGGCGTCGCCGTTGACCGTGGGGGCGTCGAGGTACTTCCGGATGTAATAGTAATCGATGCGGGTGCCGCTGCTGTTGACGTAGCTGGTAGCGAACGAAGCAGCTCTGCGGGGGTCGTTAGCCTCGAACGCCTGCTCCAGATCGGGAGTTGGGCGGTTGTTGCCGCCCCCGCCAAACTGAATAACGGCGTTTCCCGAGTTCTCGGGTGCGTAGGTATTGCCGAAGTTACTCCCCTCGCCCAGCGACCCTTTCTTATACTGCACCTCGAAGATCGACTCGCGGCTGTTTTTGTTGGCGGGCCTGAACAGATCGGCGTAGACGGGCAGCAGATCGTAGGTGTTGGCATCCACCACTTCTTTCAGCTTGGTGGCCGCTTCGGCGTATTTGCGCTGGGTCATATAGACCTTTCCCAGCAGCGATTTGGCCGCTCCGCGGGTGGCCCGCCCGATGTCGGCGCCGGTATACCGCTCCGGCAGAGCCGCTTCCGCATCGGTCAGGTCTTTGGTGATCTGCGCGTATACATCGGCCACCGGCGACCGCCCGTATTCGTAGCCCTGCGTGGGATCGGTGATTTCGGTCAGCACGAGCGGCACATCGCCAAAGGTGCGCACCAGGTTGAAGTACATCAGCGCCCGCAGAAATTTGGCTTCGCCCACCAGCCGCTTCTTCAGGGTCTCGTCCATGGTTACGCCCGCAATTCGGTCAATAACCACGTTGGTCCGGTAGATGCCCCGGTAGCCATCGTTCCAGCGGGTGACCAGAAACGGATTGGTTGTCCGCAGGTAAAACTTATCGAACTCGTCCTGATCCGTTACGGAGCCCGACAGAACCGGGGTGGTATCGTCGGAGGGAATTTCGGAGAATACGTAGTTCTGTCCGTACTGACCCGCAAACTGCAGCGCTCCGTAGGCCCCGTTCAGGGTGATGATCATGTCAGACTGCGTTTTGAAAAACGAAGCCGTGTTGGCCTGCGCAATGGGAGCCAGATCCAGAAACTGCTCGCGGCAGGACGCCAGGCTCAGACTGAGCAGACTGGCCAGGATATATGATTTTTTCATGGAAGTCGTGTCTAAGAGTCAAGCGTTAAAAGCCCAGATTGATGCCCGCGGTATAGGTCCGCGCCAGCGGGTATGAACCGTAATCGACGCCCCCCGTCAACGGCCCTTCGTAGCCGCTCACTTCGGGGTTGTAGCCCAGGTATTTGCTGACGGTCAGCACATTCTGCGCACCGACATAAACGCGTAGCGTCTGCATCTTAAACCGGTTGGCCAGCGTTTTGGGCAGGTTGTAGCCCAGCGTGATATTCCGGATGCGGAGGTAACTGGCGCTTTCGATCCAGCGGGTAGACACCTGGTTGTTGTTGCCCGTAGACCGGCTGTTGGCGCGGGGCGTTACCCCATCGCCCGGGTTCTGGGGCGACCGCCAGCGGTTCAGCACCGTGGTGAGCTGGTTGGCGTTTCCTTCGAGATTCTCGAAAAACCGGCGCGACAGGTTCAGGATTTCGCCCCCTTGTACCCCCTGCACCACAATACCCAGATCGAGTCCCTTGAACGAGAAACTGTTGGTGAAACCGTATACGAAGTCGGGCTGGTTATTCCCGATCAGCGTGCGGTCGTCGGCGTTGATACGGCCGTCTTTGTTCACGTCTTCGTACTTGACATCACCGGGGCGGCTGTCGGCAAAGCGCGGGTAACTGTCCAGATCCGCCTGATCCCGGAATACGCCCAGCTGCCGGTAGCCGTAGAAACTGCCCAGCGGCTCGCCAATGACCGAGATGTTGGTTTCGCCGATGCCCGAGCCACTCCGGACGGGATCGCCCGTGGGTCCGAGGGCCAGCACTTTGTTGCGGTTAAACGAGAAGTTCAGATCGGTTGTCCAGGTAAAGGCGCCGGTCAGGTTGCGGCTCGACAGGCTGAACTCCATGCCCTTGTTCTCCACTTTACCAATGTTCCGCACCGCCGAGGTAAAGCCCGTCAGCGACGGCACCTGTACCGACAGCAGCAGATCGGTCGTGATGCGTTTGTAATAATCGACCGTCAGAAACAAACGGTTCTGGAACAGGCCGATGTCGGCCCCGATGTCCGTTTGCCGGCTCTTCTCCCAGGTCAGACTTTCGTTACCTATTGTACTGGTAGCCAGGCCATTGACCAGGACGTTGTTGAATACGTAGTTGTCTTTGGTCAGCACCCCGATGGCCGGGTAGTTGTTGGGACGACCGTCGGGGCCCAGGAACGCATTGTTGCCCGACAGGCCGTAGCTGGCCCGCAGTTTGAGTTCCGAGATGACCGGTATGCTTTTCATGAACGGCTCTTCGGTTACGCGCCAGCCCACCGACGCCGATGGGAACGTACCATACCGGTTGTTGGCCCCAAACCGCGAGGAGCCGTCGCGCCGGATCGACACGTTGAACAGGTACCGGTCCAGTAACGCGTAGTTGAAGCGGGCGAAGTACGATGCCATCGTCCACTGATCGCGGAAGGAAAGCCCACCCGTAATCACCCCCGCGTTGATGGTGCGGACGGCGTCGTTGGGGAAATTATTGGCCGTTACGCGGTTTTCTTCGTAATCGTTCCGCTGGGCTTCCATACCGATGAGGGCTTCGGCATGGTGTTTGGTCCCGATGTCGAGGGTGTAGTTCAGCGTGTGGTTGGTTACCCAGTTGATATTCTGCGAGGTGAACGATGTACCGTTGTTGGCGTTGGGGGGCAGAAGCTGATTGAGCGGAATGGCCGACGTCTGGAACTGGTTCTGGCGGAACGACGACACATCGCCCCCAATGGTGCCGCGGTAGCGCAGCGATTTCCAGATGCTCAGTTCGGCGTAGGCGTTACCCAGCAGCCGGAGCGTATTGGCTTTGTCGTCGCGCTCGGTGATATTGGCCACGGGGTTCGTTATGCCGGGATAGTCGTACGGCGCTGCGATAGACGCCTGCGAGTTGTAGGTGACGCCGTCGGCCTGGTAGATCGGCAGAATGGGCATGGCCGACAGAGCCGCGTTGATGACCCCGTTGTTGGCCCAGTGCCCGTCGGAGTTGACCCGGTTTTCGAGCGTATACGACGGGCTGAAACTCAGCCCTACTTTCAGCTTCGACGACAGCTGCGCATCGATGTTCGACCGGACGGTATACCGGTTCAGGTCCGACCCGCGAATGATGCCCTGCTGTGTCAGGTAGTTGCCCGACACGAAGTACTGCACCCGGTCGGTTCCGCCCGAGGCCGACACCTGGTAGTTGCTGATGGGCGCACGCCGGAAAATCAGGTCCTGGTAATCGTAATACGTCAGACTGGCCGGGTTGTCGAAGTTATAGCCGGCAATCTCGCCCCGCGGGTACCGGTACCGCTGGCCGGAGGCCCGCTGGCTGTTGGGGTCGTTGATCGATGCCCCCGGCACCCGTTCCAGGTAGGCCGTATTCGAGGCTTCTTTCGAATACTCGGCAAATTGCTGCGCGTTGAGTAGCTCTACCTTCTTGCTCACCTCCTGAACGCCCGTGTAATAATCGACATTGATGCGGGGCTGGCCCGACTTGCCGCGCTTGGTGGTGACGAGTACGACACCATTAGCACCCCGCGATCCGAAAATGGCCGTAGCCGACGCATCTTTCAGCACGTCGATTTTCTCGATATCGTTCGGGTTGAGGAGGTTCAGCCCACCCGCATTGGTCTGGGTACCCGAGTTGATCGGCTGGCCGTCGATAACGACCAGTGGCCCGTTACCCGCGCTGATGGAACCCAGCCCGCGTACTTTTATGGACGGCGCATTACCCGGCGCGCCCGTATTCTGCTGTACGAGTACGCCCGGCAGCCGACCCGTCAGCCCTTCAACCACGTTCGTGACGGGCTGGTCGCGGATGGTCTGGGTGTTGATGGACGCGATCGACCCCGTCAGCTCGCGCCGGTTCTGGGTACCGTAGCCCACCACCACAATTTCGCTCAGGGTTTTATCGTCGACGGCCATAGTCACGTTGACGGTGCTGCGGTTGCCCACAGCGACCTCCTGGGTAACGTAGCCAATAAACGAGAGCACCAGCGTAACGGCACCATCGGGCGCGTTGACCCGGTAATTGCCTTCGCCATCGGTGGTGGTGCCCCGGCTGGTTCCTTTCACGACCACGCTAACCCCGGGCAAACCCGCGCCGGTAGCCCCGTCGGTTACCCGACCGCTGATGGTCTGGTCGGCCACGGCGGTCCGCTGTAGCGTATTCGTCAGCGGTGCCGACGGCTCCGTTTCCAGCCGCTGCCCGCTGGCCAGCGCCGTGGTCGGCAGGGTCGTTATCTCACTCGCTTCCGATACTTTGCGGGCTTTGGTCTCGGCCAGCACCAGGTACACGCCGGTTTTCACCTTTTTATAGCGAAGCCCCTGCGGCCGCAGCACGTTGGTCAGATTCCGCTCCAGCGATGCGCCGGGGTCGATAACGCCGGGCAGTATGCGCTGGTCGCTGACGAGCCGGTCTTCGAACAGGATATCGACCTGGTAGCGCACCTTCAGCTGGTTCAGCACGTCGCGCAGCTGAATGGTCTGCGGAGGAGCCAGCTGGTAGGTTGCTCTGGGCAGCGACCGGGCCGTTGCCATAAACTGGGCCAGTCCGGGATAGCCGCTGAACAGCAGCATTCCGACCAGGCCGACCGATGATAAACGTATAGCCATCATGTAGTACAGGATTTAGTAGATAACAGGCAATTAATCAGTGAACAGAACGCGGTCATTATCGCGGATGTAGTTGATCTGGAGCAGCTCAGCCACCAGCGCCAGCACCTCATTGGCATCGCGCGCCGGAAACGAGCCCGACACGGTTCGGCTGGCCAGCTGCGCGTCTTTGATGGTGACGGTGAGGCCGTAGTTTTCGTGCAGTATATCGGCGATCTCGCGCAGGGAGGTCTGCTCAAACGTGAATCGGTGTCGTTTCCAGGAAGCCAGCGCTTCCGGATGCCGGACGGGCGCAATAGCCAGCCGACCGGTTGGGCCGAGGGTGGCCAGATCGCCGGGGCGCATCGTCAGCGAGGGGCGGTCTTGCTGCTGCCGGAGACTGAGCGCCACCCGACCCGAGTGCAGCACCACGCGCGTACTCCGCTCGCGGCTGAGAACGGTAAACTGCGTACCCAGCACCGTTACAACCAGGCCTTTGGGCGTCTGTACCATAAACCGCTGGTGATCGGGCAGGTGCCGGACCGCAAAGTCAGCCTCTCCGGTGAGCTCGACCGTGCGCGGGCCAGCGCCGAAAAGGCTCGGCCCGAAAGTTACTCTCGGAAACCGCAGCGACGAATTAGCGTTCAGGGTCACGACCGAGCCGTCGGGCAAGGTCAGGGTCTTGATTTCGCCGAAGCCGGTCTGCTCTGTCCGGTACAGGAGCTGGTCGCGCAGCAGCCAGCCGCTGAGCCCGACAACTACGCAGACGGAAGCCGCTACGGCCCATACCCGACCCAAACCACGACTCATCCGCTGCCAGACGGGGTTCGACCCGGCGGGGGTATTGACCGGGGTCGCGGAGGTGACCAGGCTAACCCGCCGGGCCAGCTGTTCAAAGGCGGGCTGCCAGTCGGTACCCGCCTGCAGGTGTTTCAGCTCCCATTCGTGCAGCCATTGGTAGTACTGCTCGCGGTTACCGGCTTCGGCCAGCCAGGTCTCTACCGATTTTTTCTGGAGTGGACTGACCCGACCCGAAAAGTAATCGAACAGCACCTCTTTAGTTATGATGTCTTCCATACATGAGCCTTTCTTGATTGGACACGCAACCCGGCGTTTACCCTTAGTAGAGCCAGGCTGCCAGGAGCAGGCCCGCCGACAGAAATACGCGCCGGAGCTGCTGCAAGGCCCGGGCCATATGAGCCTCTACCGTTTTAAGGGCCAGGCCCAGTTCATCGGCGATTTCCTGATTTTTCCGGTTCTCGAACCGGCTCATCAGAAACACCCGCTGACACTGGGGCGGCAGCGCATGAATCACCTGCTCGACCCGCTGAAAGGTTTCGTCATACTCGATCAGCGTCTGGGGGGTTTCGGTCTGGCCGGTGTCGTCGAGCGCGTCGAGCGAAGCGGGGGTTCGGGTGCCAGTCAGCTCGTCGCGGAGGTAGTTGTGGGCGCGGTGGCGAACGGCCGCGTAGAGATAGGTGCGATAGGTATGCTGAACGGATGCGTAACTACCCGTTTTCCAGAGCTGATAAAATACCTCGCCCACAATATCTTCGGCCACTTCGCGGGTGTAGACGAACCGCAGCGCATGGCTGCACAGAGCCTGATAATACAACCGAAATAGGGCTTCGAAGCCCTGTTGGGGCGATTCGGCAAAGGCGAGCCGAACAAAATATTCGTTGTCCCGCACGGGTACCGGCCCATTCGCTGGCCCGGCGGACTGGGGTGAACGGGCCGGGTCCGGTCCTGTTTGTTCGTCGAGTCCGGTCATAGAGTAGTAAGTCAAGTACCAGAATGACACCAATCAGCTGCCTTACCCTTAGCGTACCTTATCGTTTCAATGAAATATTTTCTCTAATTTTTACTAAAAAGCGGGGCAACTCATCCTGATTGACGCTCAGTGGTTTCGTGCCGACCAGGACGACTCCTTATCCAAAAAGTCCGGGACCCGGCTTGTACCGAACGGCTCATTTCCGGGACGGACATTGTTTCAGCAGCCAGGTTGCCAGCTCTTTACCAGCCCGGAAATTCTGGTACTCGTTTGGAATGCGTCGACCATCGGTGTATTCGTTATACAGCCACGGATCGCCCACTACGAATACGGTACCTTTTCCTACTTTCGCTGTCGCCATGATGACCCGGCCTTTCGCGTCGGTCAGGGCGGACTGGGCCGGGCGGGTCAACGTCAGGGGCGACAGTTCTTTGATGTAAATGGTCCGCGTGGTGCTGAATATAGGACCGCCGGCCGGGATAGTCAGTTTGCCCCCCTCCCATTGGGTTCCCTGCACCGGGTTTACCAGCTCGCTGCCGAAGCGAACGCCGAAGCGGCCAGCCAGTTCGTTAAAATGAGGAATCTCGCAGTTGGCGGTGTCGTTGGCCATCAGCACCAGGACCCCACCCGCCCGCACCCAGTCTTCAACAGCCTTGCTGTCGGTCGGCTGAATATAGCGGGGAGCAGCCGTTTCTTTGGGTGTGTCAGGATCAACGATGATGTACACATCGACGTTTTTGAGGCTCTGGGCCGTGGGCGCCATGGGTACGGCAACCGTTTTAGCACCCAGTTCACGGAAGGTATTGCCCCAGAGCCAGAAGCCCGAATGCATACGATCTTCCCAGGTATAATGAAACGGTTCGCGCTCGGGCGCTCCGGGACCGGCATCGCTCTTTCGGAATTCGTGGTTAAAATAGTAGTCCAGTCCCACGTTACGTCCCCGGCCAACCGCCGGCTCATCGGCTATCTCCATTTCGACACTGGCCATAATAAAGGGTCCAACGCCTTTGAGATCGTTTTTTTTGATGGGTTCGCTCAGGTAATACGCGTAGCTGCCATCGCGGTAGGGGTTACCGCCCAGCCCGCCTACGCTCACCGTTCCGTTCAGATGCGGCAGTCCGTTGGCGTCGGTCTCGATAAAGGTTTTCTGGATACCGGCATAGCCACGCCGGGCGTTGTCGAGCAGGGGGGCGGGCAGGTAGCCCATCCGTACACCTTTGGCCAGGGCATACACGAACATGCACGACGCCGACGCTTCGGGATAGTTACCCTTGCGGCTGGCCTGATCGGGTATCTGATACCAGCAGCCCGTGGCTTTATCCTGGTAGCGCACCACGATGGGCATCAGCCGCTGCAGATACCCCACGAGGTCGGCCCGGCGCGGGTGATTCGACGGAAAATAATCGAGAACATCGACCAGCGCCATGGCATACCAGCCGATTGACCGCCCCCAGAAGTTGGGCGATACCCCGGTTTTGGGATTGGCCCATTTCTGCTGGCGACTCTCGTCGTAGCCGTGATACAGCAAACCGGTTTTCGGGTCGAGCAGATTTTTCTCGATCAGCGCGAACTGCAGGGCGATATCGTCGAAGTTTTCGGGTTGCCGGTAGAGGGCGCTGTATTCCGCGTAAAAAGGTTCGGCCATGTACAGACCGTCGAGCCACATTTGGTTCGGGTACCGCTGTTTGTGCCAGAAGCCCCGCGCCTGGGTGCGCGGCTGGCGGGTCAGCTGGGCACGGAGGGTATCGGCCGCCCGCCGAAACTTCTCGCGACCCGCTTCGGTCTGCTGCGCCAGCGTGAGCAGGGTCCGGCCGGGGGTAATATTGTCGAGATTGTACTCGTCCATCCGGAACGTACGGATGCGGCCATCGGCACTGATGAACCGGTTCATGTCGCGCAGGATATAGGCATAATAGCGACCGTCGCCGGTGCGTTGCCAGACCCGTTCGAGGGCTTTCAGCACGAGTCCCTGTTCGTAATCCCAGCGGGCGGGGTTGCCTTCTTTGGTAACGATGGAATCGCGATGGAGGGTCATGACCGTTTCGGCCATGCGCTCAGACATCGGTTTGGGCTGGGCCATAAGCCCATAGCAGCCAGGTATAAGCAATAAACAGGTCAGGTAAACGGGTAGACGAACGGGCATTGGTTTCGGGGGTATGTATCCTCAAAAGCGTCTACCCCCTCTATTCTTACCTAATGCAGCCCGAGCGGCCGGGGTTACAGCACCTGTTCCAGCATACGGATGTAGCCATCTACCCCTTCGCTGATTTCCCGCAGGTAGATAAACTCATCGGCCGAGTGCGACCGTCCCGAATGGCCGGGGCCGCACTTCAGCGAAGGGCAGTTCAGCACCGCCTGATCCGACGTGGTGGGCGAGCCGTAGGTATGTCGACCCAGCGCCAGCCCGGCCCGCACGATGGGATGATCGGCCGGGATGCTCGACGGTTTGAGCCGAATCGAGCGCGGCTTCACCTCCGACCGAATATTTGTGCGGATGGTATCGATGACTTCCTCGAGGGTATACTGCTCCGTAACGCGCACATCGACCGTAAACGTACAGACATCGGGCACTACGTTATGCTGGCTTCCGGCCTGGATAATCGTCACCGACAGTTTGATGGGCCCCAGCGTTGGCGACTCTTTCGGAAACTGGTAGGTTGTGAGCCAGTTGATGTCCTGTATGGCTTTGTAGATGGCGTTCTCCCCTTCGTTCCGGGCCGCGTGACCGCTGACGCCATGGGCGGTACAGTCGAGCACAAGCAGGCCTTTTTCGGCAATAGCCAGCTGCATCTCGGTCGGCTCGCCCACTATGGCGAAGCTGATCGGTGGCAGGTGCGGCAGCAGCAGCTCCAGCCCGTTGCGCCCCGAAATCTCTTCTTCGGCGCTGGCCGCCATTACGACGTTATGGCTCAGGTCGGGCCGGTCGTAAAAGTAGACGAACGCGGCTATCAGCGATACCAGACAACCACCGGCATCGTTGCTTCCCAGCCCGAACAGCTTATCGTCGCGCTCGACGGGCGTAAACGGGTCGAGCGTCCAGGACGGGTTGGGCTTCACCGTATCGTGGTGTGAGTTGAGCAGCACCGTTGGTTTGGCCGGGTCGAAGAACCGGTTTTTGGCCCAGATGTTATTCTCCAGCCGCTCGTACGGGATCTGCTTTTCCCGAAAAAAGGCTTCGATCAGCGCAGCCGTCTGCTGCTCCTCCCGACTGAACGAAGGGGTAGCAATCAGGCGTTTCAGCAGCGCGAGAGCGTCGGCTGTGAGGGTGGTTTGCAGCGGAGTCGTATCTGAGAGAACGTTCATATGCGTGGTCGTTTACGGCCCAAAGATACGACCAAAGCCCCGAAAAGCGGGCGATATCAGGCCAGCCAGCCCCTTACCGGATAACCGCCTTGATGACAACGGGCTGATGATCGGACGGGTACCGCTGCTGATTGGCGTCGGTCAGAACGGCATAACTGAGCACATCGATGTCTTTACTGACGAAGATATAATCGATCCGGTCTTTCATGGGCGCATCGAAGGCAAAGGCGTTGAACGTACCGACCGGCCCGTAAGGCGGGGTAGCTGTTACCCGGTAGGCGTCGTTCAGCCGGGTTTGCATGGTCCGGATCTGCTCCGTATCGGGAGTCGAGTTGAAATCGCCCGTACAGATGACGGGGGCATCTTTGGCGATCTCGCTGATTTTCTGAACCAGCAGCTTCCCCGACTGCCGGCGGGCCTCGACCCCCTGGTGATCGAAATGGACGTTGAACACATACAATTCTTTCCGGCTTCGCTGATCGCGGAGTTTAGCCCACGAGCAGATGCGGTTGCAGCAGCTAGCATCCCAGCCGAGCGAGGGTTTATCCGGCGTTTCGCTCAGCCAGAAATCGCCCGATTGCAGCACAGAAAAGCGGTCTTTCCGGTAAAAGATAGCCGAATGTTCTCCGCCTTCTTTGCCATCGTCACGGCCTTTACCGATGCGGGCAAACCCAGGCATCTGGCTCAGGTCGTTCAGCTGATTCAGCAAGCCCTCCTGCGTGCCCATAATGTCGAACTCATGGTAACGAATCAGGCCCTTCACGTTTTCTCTCCGATTGGGCCAGGCGTTGGGCCCATCTTTAGGGGTGTCGTATCGGATGTTGTAGGTAGCTACGCGGATGGGGTCTATTGTCTGGGCCAACAGGCTGGCCGGGAGCAGGGCAGAAAGCAGAAACGACAGAATCAGTACACGCATGACAGAAAGAGTAACGTTGACAAAAGAAAGAGATACAGCATTTACAACCAGAAACGGATCGACTGGTCAGGCCTCGTAGAACGGCACGCCCCGCTCGCGCAGAAACGCCTTAATAACGTCGACGTGAACACACTGACCCACGTTCAGAAAGGGATAGTTGGAAACGCGGCTCCGGCGGCCGTTGACCATGACTTCGCGGTCTTCGATGTCGAAACCCAGGTGCAGGTGCCGCGTGGCCGACTGCATCCCGTAGATCAGCCCGTTCGTGTCGAAGAGCGGGCCCCCGCTTTGCCCGCGCAGGCCGGGGGTACTCATTTCAATCCCCACAATACCGGAGCTGTCGCTCAGCAGGCGGGTAACGATCCCGTCGATCGGAAAACGGGGCGACGTAACCTTTCCTTCGGCGGTCCATTCGATATCGTCACTGCCGGCGTTGTAGCGGTAGTTGGTAAACTCTGGAAACGGGTAGCCCAGACGGCATAAACTGCGGCCAGGTTTCACCCGACTGGTGTCTTGCAGGAAGGTGGCGTGGGATTGATAAAGCAGTCGATTATAGCCCTTGAACCGCAACAGGGCCAGATCCTGCGTCGGGTGCATCTCGATGGTCACTTCGGAAAACAGATCGACGCATCCCACGAAGCTGTTGCGCACCCGGATAATGGTGTCGGACTGTAATTTGAATTTTTCTTCGAGCTGGCTGATGCGCTGGGCCGCATCCCGTTCGCGGAGTACCGACCGTCGCTCACCCTGAAAGTTCAGGTAGTTGTGGTAGATGGTATCGGCTTTGGCAACCAGCTCGGCGACGTGCTTACAGGTAACAGCACAGCCGTATTCGTTCACAAAAAAAAGGGTGGCAGTTCCCGGAATCACTTCATCATGCCCATACAGGCGCACAATCGAATGCAGCGGGCGGGTAAACGGATCAACGCGGTCAATAGCGTCAACAAACATACAATCAGGCGGTCAGGTCGGTGAGTTGGTCAATTCGTTCTCCAACGACGATACGGACGAACGAATCAGGGGGCAAGTTACTAAATACCCGCCGACTCAGCGACCTGACCGGCCTGCTTACTGCTTCGCTTTTACGTTCACTCCGGCAGGCACTACGGCCCCGCCGGCGCTGGCGCTATCGGGGGGCGCCTGCTGCGAAACGCCCGGATCCGATGAATTAAGGGTATCGCCCTGCCGACCAAATACGGAACTGTCCGAGCCGGAAGCCGTATCTGTCGTCATAGTTTCAGTACTGCTTTCGGTGCTGGTTTCCTTATTGCTGCCGGAGCAGTTCCATAGGCTCAGGCTGGCACCGGCCAGCAGGCCCACCAGCAGAAATCGCCGGGTCAGTTGATTCAGGTTGTTTGTCATTGCTTTTCGGTTGTTGAGTAATTATTACTTATTTATGGTCGAATCGCGGATACCGAGCGCACCCGGGGCCGTTGAATCAGCGGTTTGCCCATTGGCATCCTGAATACTCTGTCGCGTAGCCGCCGACGCATCCTCGGACCGGTCTGACTCGACCTGCGCGGTTGAATCGGTACTGATGCCGTCGGCACTGTTCTGGTTCTGGCTGAATTTCTGAACAATGAGCGCAATGACCAGAATAGCCATGGCGACCATAGCCCAGCGCAACCACCGGACGTTTTCGCGCCGACGATCGCCTTCCGCACTTTTCGGAATGTTGGGATTGACAATGGTGCCGCTGAAGTTATCGGCTCCCTGCACCTCGGTTTGCGGTCCGGCGGGGGTTTGTAACTCCTCGAATCCGAGCAGGCTGGATACCGCATCGAGTCCGTCGGGCATGGCTTTGCGGAACTCGCTGGCCTGACCCAGCAGCAGGGTTTGCAGGCTGTGGGCCGTCAGGCCATTTTCCTGCTCCTGCCGGCCCAGGACACCCATTAGTACCGCGCCGGAGAGCCCCAGCACGGTGCTGACCGACTGCGGTTTCGCCCCACTGTAGGCACTCAGTAACTCCGTAGAACGGGCTAATTTATCGTCGAAGATCTGTTGTAGAAACCCGTTTCCCGCCCCGGCAACCGCCTGGGTTTCGGCTTCAGTGTCGAGCGCCTGGCTGACGTCGAAAGGAGTTTTGCCGTAATCGCCCTTATCCAGAAAGCTAAGGATGGACGACGATCCGCCGGTCGACTGTACCCGCCGGGTCAGTCCGCCCAGCAGCGTGGGCAGTGCGCCGGTAACGGCTTTGTGTATGGTGGCTGGCGACTCGTTCAGTTCAGCACCGAGCCGGTCGATAACACCGGGTGTGAACTGCTCGTTGAGAAGCGCTAATAAATGAACGGCCATGTTTCATAACGTTGGTTGACAACGGATAAACCGGCCCATTGGGGGTAATGTTTATGACAACGTTTCGGCAGGCGTGTACGGTCACAGCCAGCCGGCCAACCCTACACGCCTACCGAAACGTCGGACTTTTGCCTGTATCAGGCTTACAGTTGCGGAATCCGCAGCACCTGATCCGGATAGATCAGGTCAGGATCTTTCAGCATAGGCTTGTTAGCCTCGAAGATGATCCCATATTTCGTGGCATCGCCGTAGACTTCCTTGGCGATTTTAGACAGGCTGTCGCCCGATTTCACCGTGTAGAACGTACCGGCCGGTGTTGGCTCGGCAACGTCCAGCTGGTTGTCAACGGCCGATACGCCTTCTACGTTACCAACGGCCAGCGCAATTTTCTCCGCATCCTCCTGCGACTTCACCGAACCGCTCAGGATAACCGTATCGCCTTTGGTCTTCACGGTAAGGGCGTTATAGGCCAGTCCCAGCTGTTTGACGTGGTCAAGCAGGGCCTGCGCCCGTAGTGGCTCAACCTTTTCGGCCTGTGCCGGATCGGCCGGGGCAGCTACCTGCTCCTTGTGAAAAATCTTTTCCCCAACACCCTTGAAAAATGATAAGAGACCCATGAGTTAGTAGTTGTTTAATGAAACATGTACACTTAACGGCTGGCAAGTAAGTGAACCTTTATCATTCAAACAACCCGCTGGTTTTATGTTTGTTTCAGTTTATACCCCCGAAATAATACTAGTATTTATACCTTATAGGCAAACTTCAGGCGCCTAATCGGGTTCTATCATCGTTTTACACCCAATATATTATCATCTATTAGAGAACCCATTTCGGTAAACGCACAATGAAGCAAGTTCAACTCACTGCCCTGGTTTTATTAATCGGCTCTACCCTGGCTATGGGCCAGCAAAAACTGGAAGGCGGGATAAAAGGTGGCCCCACCTTTACGCATGGGTACACGACCATACCCTCCATTCCGCTGTCGGCCAGCGTAGCTATTCCGCAACTCGACAACAAAAGCAACGGGATTGGTACCGGCTATTCGTTCGGGATCTGGGGCCGTCAGAATTTTGACCGGTTTTACATTCAGGTCGAGGTCGATTACAACCAGTTTATACTGAAACAAAAAGCAAACCTGACGATTCCGGCCGGGCTGGCCGCTGTGTTATCGGGGCTTTCGCTGCCGCCGGCGGTACCGGCTCAGACCCCCGCTACGGTCAACATAACCTCCACATCGACCCTGGAGTCGTTCAACATACCTATCCTGTTCGGGAAACGGTGGAGCGACGGAAAAATACGGGCGTTTGTAGGCCCCAACCTGTTGTTTACCCGCAAAGCCGAAGCCAAACGAAGCACAACGGCCACCATAGCGGGCTTAACGTTCAACGCACCGGAAACAACTTCTGACCTGAAAAATCCGAATCCGCAGAACCCCTCGGAGCGCGCGCTGGAGGTGAAATCGTTTACCTATGCGGCAGAGGTCGGCGTAGGCTATACGTTTCTCAACCGACTCGACGTAGACGCGCGCTATGCCCTGCCGGTTGGCGGTGTGTATAAAGACAAGAATATCAAAGGATACCTGGGCATAGCGACCCTAAGCCTCGGCCTGCGGCTATTTTAATCAAAACAGGCCTGTCCACGCGGTGTGGACAGGCCTGACTTACTGGCGCTCTTCGACAAGGGCAAAGCCCTGACCAACGGGACGAAGCCGGTACCGAAGCATACGAACACCGCCGGTAGGCTCAGCGTTGGCGTCGCCAAACTGATAAACCGGGTATTTACGGCACAGTATGCCCCGCTCAATCCACAAACTGTCGTGACCCATGTAGCCATCGGCTACGGGTAAACGCCAGTTCACGAGTGTCACGTCTGCCTTACGCTCGGGTAAAAACTGCCAGCCATAGACCCGACCAAACGAACCGCTCCCGTTACTGCTACTATAAATATACAGTTCGGGAAAGCGGTTATTATCCAGGTCAGCTACTTCGGCCCCCGTAATGGCGCCGTCTATGCGGATCCGAAAGTTGGTTAGCAGCAACTGCCCGCGGTATGCTTTGATGGCTACCTCACGTACAGCCCCACTGTCCGGTGCGTCGACCGTGAAGGTGTACACGTTGAATCGAAGTGACTGGCTGAACGAAGTCCTTGGTTCGGGCTGGAGTGGCGGCCGGACTGTTCCCAAAGCGAGCGAAGACTTACCGGAAGCTGACAGCAGAGCCCAGCAGGCTATACTAACAATACCGCCAATAAGTCCCCATAGTTTACCGCTCATCAACTTCGTTCGCTTGTAGTTTCCCACCAATAACGAATCGAAGCGCAAATTAGTTGATTGACTAAGGTTCCAGGAACACCTCGCCTACGCTGGTTAACTGATAAAGGGTGGGAAGCACTTTCAATCCTCTGGCGGTCAGGTTGTACTCAACGCGAGGTGGTACTTCATTAAATGATTTCTTCTCTAAAACACCAAGTTCAATCAATGCTTTCAGTTCCTGAATTAGTACTTTTTCACTGATGTCAGGAATCATTCGCCGGAGTTCGCCGTATCGCCGGGTCTCCGTGCCTAGTTGAAAAATGATGAAGAGTCGCCATTTCCCACAAATGATATCCAGTGTTTTCTTTAGAGCTGATTGAGTAGAGGGAGTTAAAGTCTGCTTGAGGTTTTGGTCGTCCATAATGACTGTTTGTACTAACCTAATGGTTCGTAACGTACTGATTAAAAGGGAATTGCGTCCATATGAGCAAAGATATATATTTGTTTGAGAAGAATTACACAAACACTCTATAGGTTAAGATTTTTAAGCTTTTTATTCGGCAAAATAGCGCAATGATTACGAACGTATTTTTTATTTCTGCTACCTACAGCGTTCCGGATGCCCTACTCGCTCCTATCTATACGTCTGATGTATTCTGGTCAACCAGTGCTATTTATCAATACTCTATAAACTCTATAAAATTACTCATTTTATAATTACCTGCTGACACTCTGTATCATTTTTTTTACGGGATTTGGGATTGATGCCCACGGCGTAGCGCAGCGGTGTATTTTTGCCAGTCAGATGGCTACCCAAAAAACAGTACTTGTCATTGCAGGCCCCACTGCGGTTGGTAAAACGGCTCTTTGCGTGCAGCTGGCCAAAGCGCTCGCTACTGATGTGGTGTCTGCCGACTCGCGGCAGCTGTATCGGGAACTCAGCATCGGCACGGCTAAACCAACACCGGCCGAACAGCAGGGCGTTCCTCATCACTTCATCAGCTCTCACTCCATTACCGATCCCGTTAATGCCGGTCGGTACGAACGCGAATGTCTGGCCCTGCTGACTACTCTTTTTCAGAAAAAGGACGTGGTGATTTTAACGGGCGGAACGGGTCTGTACATCAACGCCGTCTGTTTCGGGCTTGACGATATGCCCACGGTCGATCCGGCCCTGCGGGAACAGTTGTTCACCCGCCTGCAAACCGAAGGCCTGGCCGCGCTACAGACCCAACTCCGGGACCTCGACCCGCTTTACGCCCAAACGGCCGACCTGCAAAATCCGGTACGGGTAACGCGGGCGCTGGAAGTATGCCTGGCAACCGGGCAACCGTATTCATCGTTTCGGCGCCAGCAGGTAGCCGATCGCCCGTTTCGTACGGTCCTGATTGCGCTCGACCGACCGCGCGATGAATTATATGCCCGGATCGACGATCGTATGGATGCCATGCTGGCTAACAGCCTCCTCGACGAGGTGCAGTCGCTGCTGCCCTACCGCGATCTGCCCGCCCTGCATACCGTTGGCTACCAGGAGGTTTTTCCGTATCTGGACGGCACCTACGATTACGATGAGATGGTGCGACTGCTGAAACGCAACTCCCGGCGGTACGCCAAGCGGCAACTCACCTGGTTCAGGAATCAGGGGAACTACCAGCCGGTTTCCGTAGCCAGCGCATCACCGACTGACGCGCTGGCTACTATTCTTGACCTACTCAACGAGCCGCACTAACCGGCTCTTTACTGGGCCCGGTAGGCGAGCATCCCTCCGGTCACGTTGCGGACGTTGGTGAAGCCGTTTTCTTCCAAGTACTGTTGCGCCCGGGCACTCCGCGCGCCCGACCGGCAGTGAACGATCACTTCTTCATCCTGCAACCCGTCGAGTTCATCGATCCGGTAGGGCAACTCACCCAACGGAATCAGGGTAGCGCCAATATTATCGGCTTCGTATTCGTTCGGCTCCCGAACATCGAACAGATTCAGCTTTTCGCCTTTGTCGAGCCGTTCTTTCAGCTCCTGTACGGTAATATCCATGGGTATACTGGTTAGTGGTCTTACTGTTGCACAATCAGCTTCTGCACTACGGTTCGCTGCCCGTCCGACAATCGAATCAGGTACAGTCCGGCAGGCAGGTGGCCGATATCCAGCGTTTGCTGGCCACGGCCGGGTTCAACAACAACCAGCAAACGACCGCTCGGGTTCAGTATCTCGAGCCGCCTGAGCTGCGTATGATTCCAGCGAATCAGACCCGTGGTGGGGTTGGGGTATACGCTCAGCGATGAAGCCGGTATGGGCTCGGGCAAAGCCGTTACCACCGTATCAGGCCGACCGCCCATAACGGGCCGGATCATAAAGGCACCCTGTACGTCGAGTGCCGACGACTGCTGATTCTGGGCCCAGCTGGTTCCGCCGTTGTAAAAGATCTGACTCCCGAACAGACTGCCTTTATCAAAACCTATCCGGAGCTGGGTGGTATCGCTGGTCGTGACCTGCTGATACCCGACGTAGAAGGTGTCGGTGACCGATATGCCCCGGTCGAACGGAAAGGTGATGAATCCGTTGCGGGTTGTGGGATACTGGGTCGCAAACGACTTGCGGTAGATTACCTGGCCAGGCAGGCCGTTGCGGTTGTTGTAGACGTTGATAGTAAAAGGCTGGCCGCTCTGGTTGATCCGAATCGGCACCAGACACATTCGAACGCCGGCAATCACATCGGGTTTGTTCAGAATAAACCGAACAGCTACCTGCTCGCGGGGGCCGATCTGCCGGGCAAACTCCCAGCTTCCGTCATCGTAGGCATAATAATCGTCGAGCGTAGCCACGGCCGAGAGCGTATCGTTCCGGCGCAGGTTAACCCCCGGTATAGATGGGTTCTGGTCATCGGTCGTGAGCAGATCGAAGGTATAACGCAGGGAAGCCCGCGTAGCCGAGCCAAATCCACCGGTCAGTCTGGGAACGGCGCGTTTCCGCTGCGAACTCAGCGCCTGAATCAGTTCAGAAGCGGTTGAGGGGTCGTTCTGCAGCACCTGCCCCGTCAGCTCGTCGCGAATGCTGAAGCGGAGGGTGGTAAAGTTGAAGGTATTGAACAGGTTGTTGATATCGGTCGTGACCGAGTCGGCTATTTCGCCGGCTGGATTCACGGCATACTGCGCCAGCGGCATGGCCGTATACCGACGCAGCAGCGGGCTGATCGCCTGCCGCATGGCCACGTCTTTCACGAACCGGTCGGCGCGGGAGCGGCCCCGGTTCAGGTACACATAATCAACGTTCCAGGTATCGAAAGGCCCCGATGCCCGGCCGTAGGATCGGAACCGGAACGCAAAGCCCGCGTGGAAGTAGCGGGTATCGCGAACGGGGATAAACACCTGCGGAAAGTTATTGTTGGGCGATCCGCCCTCGACCCGCCAGACGGTTTGCCAGGCGCCGGTCCGGTCCAGAAACTGAAGCGTCAGCGAATCTCCGGGATCGGGCGACTCGCCCAGGCCCCGAATCTGCCAGTAAAAACTCAGGTAAACCGAGTCGGCTGCCGACAGGCCCGCCAGCGTAACGGGTCGCGACTGCAGGGTATCTGTATAACCCTGCGCCAGCTGGTTGTTCGGTATATACTGCTGATTGTTGGCCCGCAGTCCATCAAATGTAGCCACCCCTACCGTGGGGTGGTTTATCGCCATGGTATTGTTGATATAGACGCCACTCCCGGGCTCCCAGCGGACGGGGTCGGGCCGGTCACGACCGGCCTGAGCCGAGCCGGTTGAAAAGTCGTCGAAAAAAGGCAGCGACAGCGGGGTCTGGGCCCACGTGGCCGTGACCATCAGGCTACTGACTATCAGCAGAACGATACACCGTAAACGTCGACCGGGCGCGTAGTTTGGCTGATCTGGTAAAGCAATTCCCATGTAGTCTCTGTACCGGACACGGTTTATTGATCCGGCTCAATTGGCCCCACAATCCAGAGGTCCATTGTTTCGCCGACGCGGATTCGTTCGCCCGACCGGGCTTCGGGTCGCTGCCGAACTACCGTGCCAACTTCCTTCTCGGGATCGTCAACGGAAATTTTCGTGCCAACTTTGAGGTTTGACCCAACAATGGCCGCTTCGGCTTCGTCGAGAGGCAATCCTACAACGTCGGGAATTGCGAACATCGTATTACCCAGTCCATCGCCAATTTCCAGATCGATGCGCGCGCCTTTCGGTACGGGGGTTCCGGGCACTATTTCCTTGCCGTTATAGAGCTGCCGCAGTACCGCATTTTTTGCCACATCGGGCCGGTACGTTTTCTCCCCTTCTTCGAGACCCATCGATTTCAGCATCAGCACGGCACTCCGGTCAATCATATCGACCAGTTTCGGCATGGGTACCATTGGTGCTACCCGTTTGGTGATGGTGACGTAGATCTTCCGGCCTTCCTTTACTTTGGCATTGGCGCGCGGATACTGCTGGATAACGGTCAGCGGCTGGGCTCCAGCCACGAAGGTACAGTCACTGACTTCGTAGCGCAGGTCGCGGTCGTTCAGGATATTCTGCATCTCATCGAGACTCAGCCGCGTCACGTCGGGTACGGTTATGGTCTGGCCATGGTTGGTCGTGAAGGGCAGATAAATAAAGAAAAACCCCAGAAAAAGCGCAGCGAACAGGGCCAGAATAATGCCAGCATGAACCAGCAGGTCGGTTACTGATCGGGTGCTGATTTTTGTCATTTGTAAAAGTAGGGCGTCAGCGGGTGAGGTATACGGCTACAGGCCTGCCTGCAAAAGTAACAGAATCTCAGACCGGCTGCCGGTAACCGGTCAGCATTTTTTTAATGTACTTCCCCATAATATCGAACTCCAGGTTGACCACATCGCCGGGTTTCAGATCCCGGAACGTGGTGTGCTCGTAGGTGTATGGGATGATGGTTACCCGAAATCGGTCAGCTTCCGAATTGAAAACGGTTAAACTGACTCCGTTGATACATATCGATCCTTTTTCGACCGTTACATTATCGGCCACGCCGGGATCGTACTGAAAATCATACAGCCAGCTGCCATTCAGGTCCTGCACGCTGGTACAAATGCCAGTCTGGTCGACATGGCCCTGTACAATATGACCGTCGAACCGGCCATTAGCGGGCATACACCGCTCCAGATTAACGCGGTTGCCCACGTCCAGCCCACCCAGATTCGATTTGCGCAGCGTTTCATCGACCGCCGTAACGCTGTATCGGCCGTCGGCAACGCTCGTGACCGTCAGGCATACGCCGTTATGACTAACGCTCTGATCGATCGTCAGTTCTGACGCCAGTGACGACTCGATGTGAAAGGTAATATTGGTGCCTTCGGAGACACGGTCGGCAACAAGGCCCGTTGTTTCAACTATTCCAGTGAACATGATTCTTATGTAGGATCGCTCACTGAAAACAGCGAACTGCCAAAGGGGGTTCGGCTAATCAGTTTTTGTTCGGTATGCGCAATCCGATAAAGTGTCTCGTTAACCAGGTTCCCGGGCAGATACACGTCGGAGGTGGGTTCGTCCGGACTGCGCCACCCCAGTCGGAGCTGTAGCCGCTGCCATTGTCTGACCAGCAGGATCAGGGGCGATAGCAGCAGGCTCCAGTAGGTTGTATAACGGAGTCGCAGGCCAGCCATCGGGAACAGCCGCTCCAGGTCGGCCCGAACAAACCGGCGCGTGCTGCCCACGGCCAGGTCGTGCTGCCCCCGAAATACGTCGAACGCATTATTATTGCTGATCAGCACCCCGCCTGGCCGCAGCCGACGACGCAGCTCGGTGAGCAGCCGAACCAGCGCCGGATCGTCGAAGTAACAGAATACATCGTTACAAACGATGGCGTCATAGGTCTGATCGGGCGCGTAGCCCGCCAAATCGTTCAGATCGAGCAGGGATGCGTTTAGCCCGCGCTCGTGGCAAAACGCCACCGCATCGGCCGAGCCGTCGACCCCCCGCAGATCGGTATACCCCTGCCGACGCAGGAAATCGAGCATACCGCCCGTGCCGCAGCCAGCATCTAAAATAACCATGTCCCGACGGTTACCGAACTGCTGACACAGGGCGCGACCAACGGATTCGTGCAGAATGCGGTACCACCACAACTGCTGCTCGATCCGAAACATCTTTTCATACTCTTCTGAGCGACCAATCATAGGTAAAACAGGCAGTGGAAAAAGAGAAAAGGCAACAGCGCCAGCAGGGATGAGCGCGACGCGGGCGAGGCATCGGCCTGCGTCTTTTTCTCGACATAGGGCGGCAGGCCACTATAAGCCATGAATAACTTGCCGATGTACTCGCCCAGTACGCCCAGGCACAAGAGAAGCAGGCCCAGACCGGTGCCAACCGCCCAAAGTACTACGCCCCAGCCCTGCAGCTGCAGCAGGCCCAGCGCCCAGCCCAGCCCGCTCCCGGCCCCGATCAGCAGCCCCAGCCCGAGCAGCGCAGCGCCCAGCATCGTAAATCCCCGGATGGGCCAGAGCGAATAGCCTATGAACACGTTCAGAAACAACCCGATCAGCTTGCGAACCGTGTAGTTGGAGCGGCCCTCCGCGCGGGCATTGTGCGGCACCATAACACTGCCTACGTGTCGGGTTACCCGGAATATCAGCCCATCGATGTACGGGTACGGGCCACGGTACCGGATAATTTCATCGACCACGTCGCGACGGATCAGTTTAAAGCTCGACAAATACAGGTCGCGGGGTTTACCGAGCGAGTAGGTGGTCAGTGTGTTCACCAGCCAGCTCCCCCAGTTTCGGAACCAGTGGTGTTTTTTCTGATCATATCGGCTATACACCACATCGTACTGACCGGTTTCGGCCGTCTCGAGCAGGGTCAGGATCGTTTCGGGCGGATTCTGAAAATCGTCGTCGATAATGGCTACGTACTGTCCCCGGGCATGGTTGAGCCCACAAAGCACGGCGTTGAACTCCCCAAAGTTTCGACGCAGCGAAATAAACTGCACCTGAGGATGAGCTTCGGTCAGTTGCCGGCAAACCGCTTCGGACCGATCCACACTGCCGTCGTTGACCAGTACCACCTCGTAGGACCAGGCGGCCAGGCAGTCGTGCAGACGGGCAATCAGCGGTCCAATGGTTCGCTCGCTGTTGTAGACCGGTATAACAACGGAAAGATGCATAAGCCAGTAAGTACAAGGGAAACGGGGTCCTGTTACCCTTCCTGTTTGTTAATAACGTCGATAATATAGGAAACGTCGGCTTCGGTCATGGCCGGGTTCAGGGGCAGGCTTACCACCTCCCGATGCAACCGCTCGGAGATCGGCAGCGACCGATGCGACTCCGACGCATACGCCCCCTGCTGATGCGGTGGGATTGGGTAATGCACGTCGGTTCCTATGCCGTGCGCGTTCAGATACGCCCGCAGGTCATCGCGACGGGGGTGCCTGATCACGAACAGATGCCAGACATCCTGATCGATCTGGTCGGCCGGGGGCAGCGTCACGGCCGGGTTGGTGATGCCAGCCAGATACAGCCGCGCCAGCGCCCGGCGGTAGTCATTATCGGCGTCGAGTCCCGGCAGTTTGGCCGATAGCACAGCCGCCTGCAACTCGTCGAGCCGACTGTTGTGACCGATCCGATCGTTGACATACTTCTTCGCCGAGCCGTAGTTCCGCAGCGCCCGCAGCCGGTCGGCCAGTTCATCGTCATTGGTGGTTATCGCGCCGGCATCGCCCAAAGCGCCCAGGTTCTTGCTCGGGTAGAAACTCCAGCCGGCCGCATCGCCCAGATTACCCGCTCGTTGGCCCCTGTCGATCGCCCCGTGGGCCTGGGCGGCATCTTCCAGTACCTTCAGCCCATACTGAGCCGCCAGTGCCATAAGGGCCGACATGTCGCAGCACCGGCCATACAGATGAACGGGGAGAATAGCCCGGGTTCGGGGCGTTATCAACCGCTTCACAGCCGCCGGATCGAGGAGGCAGGTAGCCGGATCGGGTTCTGCCCAAACCGGCACCAGTCCAGCCAGCGTCACGCTCAGCACCGATGCAATGTAGGCGTTGGATGGTACGATGACTTCACTGCCCGGCGGGAAATCCCAGGCTTTCAGCACCAGCGTGAGCGCATCCAGTCCATTAGCTACGCCAATGCAATGCCGGGTACCACAGTAAGCAGCAAAGGCCTGCTCGAACCGACCCACTTCGCGGCCCAGAATGTACCAACCCGACAACAAAACTCGTTCAGTAGCTTCGCGCAGGGCTGGTTGATAGGGTTTGTTGATGCGTTCTAAATCCAGAAACGGGATCATTCCGACTCAGCCAGCACCGACTGTGTAACGTTCAGATTGTTGGTATACGGTTCGTAGATATAGTCATCTTTGTCGTACCGTTGGTTGGAGACGACCAGCAGGATGGCATTGTCGGTGAACTCGTCCATAGTGTGCCAGTCTTCCGGATGCAGTACCAGACACTGCCGGGGGTCGTTCAATATAAAGTACTGTTCCTCCTGACCGTTGTTGGTATAGATCCGGCAACTGCCACTCACACAGATCAGAGCGTTCCAGGCCAGGTGATGCCGATGTCCGGCCCGGGCATGCTGACCAGCCTGATAAATGTAAAAGACCCGTTCTATGGTACCAGGTATAATTCCCTCAAAAACGGTTAGATTACCTTTGTCAGACGCAAAGGTTTTGAGTTCGTACAGTTGGGGCATTTTGTAATGTTTTAGTTTATTGGGCCATGATACGCTGAATCGTGGCCAGAACACCATATTGACTTTCAGAGGTTAAATATATTAAAAAGGGATTAAATCCTCTATGAAGTTAGTGGGAAGTCAGTACAGCCTTCGTGCTTAGTTTAGTAATATTGACATTTGAGCATTTACGAAAATTAGATTTTTAATACATGAAAACTACTCAGTTGCTGTGGATAGGAGTCTGCTTGTTGGGAGCAATACTACTCTATCTGGCTCTGTCCGACAACGGCACGGGTGCAAAATCGTCGCATTCATCGGCTGCAGTTGATCCGGTTTTGTACAAAAAGGAAGTAGAATCTGACAGAACCAAGAAAAACGACTACATGCGCACCAACGCGGAGTCGCCTATTTCGGACAAAACAAAGTTTACGGGATTGTTATATTTTCCGCCCGATCCGGCGTATCGCGTGCAAGCCCGGCTCGAACCCTTCGCCGATAAAACCCAAAAAATTATCGTACGGATGAGTGATGGCAGCGAGGAAGTCTACAGCAAGTACGCCCATGCGGTCTTCAGCCTACAGGACGAAGCCTGCCGACTCCTGATCGTTCAGGCAACCGACGGTACGTATTCGATCCTGTTCCGCGATGCCACCTCTAGTAAGGAAACCTACGGTGGTGGGCGCTACCTCGATCTCGAAGCCGACGCCCTAACCGGAACCCAGACCGTAATCGACTTCAATACGGCCTACAATCCCTACTGCGCCTATAACCCCAGCTACGCCTGCCCTATTCCACCTGCGGAGAACACATTACCCGTTGCCGTGAAGGCCGGAGAGCGGTATCAGGAACACGACTAACCCTGCCATACTCTTCTGCTTTTTTTGTCAACTGCCTACTGCCCACTGCGTACAGGCAGTTATCTTTGCACCATTTTTAGCCTGAATTTGTCCCTCCATGGAAGTTTCCTATAAATGGCTGCAAGCGTACATTGACTTGCCCGAATCGCCCGAAGAAGTTGGCAAACGACTGACGGCTACGGGTTTAGAAGTAGAAGGAATCGACACCATCGATGCCGTACCGGGCGGCCTCAACGGCGTGGTCATTGGCCAGGTACTGACCTGCAACAAACACCCCGACGCCGATAAGCTCAACCTCACAACGGTCGATGTGGGCGCGGCCGAGCCGTTACCGATCGTATGCGGAGCGCCCAACGTAGCCGCGGGTCAGAAAGTGGTGGTGGCTCTGGTGGGAGCCACTCTGTACCCCCGCTCGGCAGACGGCAGGCCGGCAGAACCCTTCCAGATCAAGAAGGCCAAAATTCGGGGAGCCGTCTCCGAAGGCATGATCTGCGCTGAAGATGAGATCGGGCTGGGTCAGTCGCATGCCGGCATCATGGTGCTCGACACCGATCTGCCGAACGGTACGCCAGCCGCCCGGTATTTTAACCTCGAAGCCGATTATCAGATTGCCATAGGCCTGACGCCCAACCGGATCGATGCAGCCTCCCATTTTGGTGTAGCGCGCGACCTGAAAGCAGCCCTCAACCGGCCGCTTCGCCTGCCGTCTGTCGATGCCTTTACGGTGCATAGTACCGACTTCACCCTCGACGTACGGGTAGAGGATACCGAGGCCTGCCCGCGCTATACGGGACTGACAATAAGCGGTCTGACCGTTCGGGAGTCGCCCCAGTGGCTGAAGCAGCGGCTGATCGCTATTGGCCTGAAGCCGATCAACAACGTTGTCGACATCACCAATTTTGTCTGCCATGATCTTGGTCAGCCTCTGCATGCCTTCGATGCCGACCAGATTGCGGGCAATCAGGTGGTGGTCAAAACGTTACCCGAAGGAACACCCTTCGTTACCCTCGACGGGGTTGAGCGTAAGCTGTCGGCCACCGACCTGATGATCTGCGATGCCGAGAAACCCATGTGCATTGCGGGGGTGTTTGGCGGTCAACAGTCGGGCGTGACCAGCCAGACTACCCGTATCTTCCTCGAATCGGCGTATTTCGCCCCTACGTCGGTGCGCAAAACGGCCCAGTACCACGGGCTGAAAACGGATGCTTCGTTCCGGTTTGAGCGGGGTACCGACCCCAACATGCCGGTATTCGCGCTGAAGCGGGCCGCGCTGCTGATTCTGGAAGTAGCCGGTCCGGACGCCCGGGTCACGTCGGCCATTACCGATCTTTATCCGTCGCCGATCGCCCCCTTCCGGGTGCTGGTTCGCTACCGGAATATTGACCGGCTCATCGGAATCCGCATCGACCACACGGAGATTCACCGGATTCTGGACGCGCTCGACATCACGGCCGATGAGCAGACCAGCGAGGGCTTCGTAGCGGTCGTACCCCCTTACCGCGTCGATGTAACGCGCGAAGCCGATGTTATCGAAGAGATCCTGCGCATTTACGGCCTGGATAACGTACCGCTGTCGCCGGTGCTGGCCGCCGACTCGCTTTCGGAGTTTCCTAAAACCGACCCCGACCAGTGGCAGAACCGGATTGGGCAGCTCCTGGCGGCCAACGGTTTTTATGAGATACTGACCCTGTCGCTCACCCGGCCTGCTTACCACGACGCCATCCGCCAGACACTTCCCGGCGCTGACGTGACCCTGCTCAACCCCCTGAGCGATGATCTGTCGGTGATGCGGCAAACGCTGCTGTTCTCGGCCCTCGAAACGCTCGTCTACAACATCAACCGTCGGCAGCGCGATCTGAAAACGTTTGAGTTTGGCAAGGTCTATCATAAAGCCACCGCCGACGACGGCAGCGTGAAATACGTTGAACGGATGCGGCTGAGCCTGGCGCTGGTCGGTAACCAGCAGGCCGAGAGCTGGCGCCAGAAGAACCAGCCCGTCGAGTACCATGATCTGGCAACGGCTGTGCAGCGGGTTCTCAACCTGTTTCGGGTCAAATCGGTCGATACCCAGCCGGCCGACCCGACCTTGTTCCAGTACGGGCTGACTTACCTGGTGAACAAAAAGCCACTGGTCAGTCTGGGGCTGGTACAGCCTAAACTTACGAAGCTGGTCGACCTGAAGCAGCCGGTTTTCTACGCCGACTTCGACTGGAGCGCCCTGCTGAAACTGGCGGGCAGCAAGACCCGCTACGAAGAGGTATCCCGGTTTCCGGAGGTTCGACGTGACCTCTCGCTGGTGATCGACAAAGCCGTTACGTTCGAGCAGATCAGTCGGCTGGCGAGTCAGACCGAGCGGAAGCTGCTGCGTTCGCTCAACGTATTCGACACCTACGAGGGGGCTAACCTAGGGGCTGACAAGAAATCGTACTCCGTTAGTTTTATTCTACAGGACGCTACCCAGACCTTAACTGACGGCGCCATTGATAAAACGATGCAACGGCTCATAACCGCTTTTGAGCGGGATCTGGGTGCCGTTATCCGGAAATAAAAGCAACGTAGTCGCTTCCTTCACGCCTAACCCCTGCTATGACCGTGGCCAGTGAGCATCAGATCATCGCCCTCGTTGAACAACTGACTCATAAGGTTCAGATACTGAAGGGTATACTGGATAATGGCAAGCAGGAAATCAAGCGGCTGGAACAGGAAAATGCAACGCTGAACGAGCGCCTTAAGGAACAACAATCGCTCGTTAAAGAGTTACAGAAAAAACAAGTTAATTCTGAAAAAAAGACGCCAAAGTCAAAAGATTTTGGTAAACTTGTACAAAACAATCTGTCTGGAACAGATACGAATGCCGCGTTAAAAAAGCAGCTCGACGAGTATATCCGGGAATTAGAACGGTGTATTGCTCATTTGAGTAGTTTGTCATAAACCCAAATTAGCTCCGGGGTTTTGGCCCCGCCTGAGCCGACCGCAGCGATGGAAGAATTGCCAGTTCGCGTAAAAATAGCCGACCGAACCTACAAGCTGTTTGTAGAGCCGGAGTCGGAAGCTATCGTGCGCGAAGCCGCCAAGCTGATTCAGGAAGAACTGAAACAATACCGGGAAATGGGCATCAATGAAACTCAGGACGCCCTGGCTAGGATCGCCTTCGACTGCTTAGTGACTAAGCTCAGAGGAGAACGACATATGCAACGCTTACAGCAAATGGTATTTGACAAAATAACTCAATTAGATCAGGTCGTTACACCGGCCATAACAACATAAAGAAGACCAGCGGGCTACCCCACCCCAAACGCCGAGTTAAGATTGAAGGCACTCGTATCGGGACAGGTTGATGGTTATTTGTTCAACCCTAACGATATCAGTCCAATGAACACAACAAACTGGCTAATGCTCTTTCTTGACAATATTGTCATGATCGGCATTGGCATATACGTGGGCCGCAAGCTCTTGTCCCGCGTGTCATCGAAGCGTCAGAAAGAAGCAGAAGATCAGGCAGCCATCATTCTGAAAAATGCGGAAGCTCAGGCCGAAACGATTAAGAAAGACCGCATACTGGAGGCCAAGGAAAAGTACCTGAAATTAAAAGCCGAATTTGAGGAGACGACCAATCAGAAACGAAATATACTTCAGCAGAACGAGAACAAACTCAAGCAACGCGAGCAGCAGCTCAACCAGCAGGCCGAACAGCAACGCGCCCGCGATGGCGAGCTGAACCAGCAGCGTAACGAGTTAAACCAGCAGAAGAACAGCCTTCAGCAGCAAATCGATGCACTCAACCGTCGTCGGGAAGAGGTAGACCGCCGGCAGCAGGAAGCCGACCGGATGCTGGCCGACCAGGTAGCCCAGCTCGAAAAAATAGCCGGTCTCTCGGCCGACCAGGCGCGGGAGCAACTGATCGATACCCTCAAGGCCGAAGCCGAAACCCGCGCTAGCTCCTACATCAAAAATATCGTTGAAGAAGCCAAGCTGACGGCTACCAAAGAAGCCAAAAAGGTAGTCATCGAAACCATTCAGCGCACCGCTACCGAACACGCCATCGAGAACTGTGTATCGGTCTTCAACATCGAATCTGACGACGTAAAAGGTAAAGTAATCGGTCGGGAAGGCCGTAACATCCGCGCGCTCGAAGCCGCTACCGGCGTTGAAATCATCGTAGACGACACTCCCGAAGCTATTATCATCTCGGGCTTTGACCCGGTTCGTCGCGAAATTGCCCGCCTGAGCCTCCACCGGCTCGTGCAGGACGGCCGGATTCACCCCGCCCGTATCGAAGAGATCGTGGCCAAAACCCGCAAGAACATCGAAGATGAAATTGTGGAGATCGGCGAGCGAACCGTTATCGACCTTGGCATTCATGGCCTGCACCCCGAACTGATCAAGATGGTAGGGCGCATGCGTTTCCGGTCGTCGTACGGCCAGAACCTGCTTCAGCACAGCCGCGAAGTAGCCAAGCTCTGCGCTACGATGGCCGCCGAACTGGGCCTGAACGCCAAACTGGCCAAACGGGCGGGTCTGCTCCACGACATTGGTAAAGTCTGGCCCGAAGAAGCCGAACTGCCCCACGCGATCCTGGGCATGGAGCTGGCCAAGAAATACAAGGAGAACCCGGAGGTAATCAACGCCATCGGGGCTCACCACGACGAGATCGAAATGACGAGCATGATCTCCCCCATCGTGCAGGTGTGCGATGCGGTTTCGGGGTCGCGCCCGGGCGCCCGCCGGGAGATGATGGAGTCGTACATCAAACGGTTGAAGGAGCTGGAAGAGCTGGCCGGCAACTTCCCCGGCGTTACCAAATGCTACGCCATTCAGGCCGGGCGCGAGTTGCGGATCATGGTCGATGCCGACCACGTATCGGACGAGCGCGCGGGGGTATTGAGCTACGAAATCTCGCAAAAGATCGAAAAGGAAATGCAGTACCCGGGCCAGATCAAAGTAACGGTCATTCGCGAAATGCGGGCCGTAGCCTACGCCAAGTAAGATACCCTTCGTGAATACTGTCTGATGGACAGTAAGTAATGGGAGCCACCAGCCTCATTATTTGCTGTCCATTATTCATTATCCATTTTTCCGTTTACATTTAGGCCGTATGGATTTTCTGACAACGGTTCTTTTGCTGCTCGTTGGAGCAGGCGGAGGGGTAGCGCTGGCCAACGCCCTCCGTACCCGCGCTGGCGTTACCGATATCCGGCGTGATTCGGTGCTCCTGCTGGAACGCATCGAAAAAGTATGTAAGGTCGTTATGGCCGAGGGCTATTTCTCGGAGATTTACAATTACCAGGATCAAAAGAAAATCCTGTATCTGCTGAACGATCCCAAGAAAGCCATGATCATCGCCAAGTCGAAGGTACTGGTCGGGTTCGATTTTGCGAAAGTACGCTTCCGCCTGCCCGAATCCGGCGAGAAAAAGCTCATCATCGAATCCTTCCCGGAGCCGGAGGTCCTCTCTATCGATACCGATTATAAGTTTTACGACATTCAGGCCGGTTATCTGAATCACTTCAACAGCGCCGATTACACCAAGATCCTCGACGATGCCAAGCAGGCTATGAACGAGCGGGCTTTGCAGAGCGACCTGCCCAAGATTGCCAACAACCAGATTCAGTATATGATGTACCAGCTGGCCTCATCGATGGGGTGGCAGCTCCAGCTCCCCGAAGCCGATCAGCGTCGGCTGGACGCGCTGAAAGCCAGTGCCGAAGAACCCGCACCCGCACACAAACAACTACCCGGCGGCTCATAACTTTCTGCCGTTGCCGTCGTTGTTGTGCTGTATCTGCTCAACAAACGGTATTATGCGCGTCCTCTACCTGCTTATTCTAGTTCCTTTTCTGGCAATGGGCCAGACCCCCGAAGAGGCCTCCTGCCAATCGGGTAAGGTGCGTTACTTTGGGCGGTTGGCCACCAACGCCCGGGCGCGGGTCGCCTACCCCGGCGACGCCACCATCGATATTACTTATTACGGCCTCGACCTGCGCCTGACCCATACGCCCAATTACCTGCGCGGAGCCGCTATCATCCGGCTCAAAAGTACCGCTGCCAGCCTGAATCAATTTTTCCTGGATCTAAAACCCCAGCTCACCGTCGATTCGGTAACCAGCGCCGGCCGTCGGCTCAGCTTTACGCGATCAACGGATCGGGTCACCATCACGAGCCCGCAACCGCTCAGCCTGGGGCAGGCGCTTAGCCTTACCGTATACTACCAGGGCAACCCCGCCAGCCAGAGTGGGTTCGGCAGTTTTGCCTTTTCGGCCCACGGCCCCAACAACGCGCCCGTTATCTGGACTCTGAGCGAGCCCTACGGCGCCAGCGACTGGTTCCCCTGCAAGGATACGCCCGCCGATAAAGCAGACTCTTCGGCCGTCAGCATCACCGCCGACAAGCGATTTGTTTCGGTATCGAACGGCCTCCTGCTCGGCACCACCGACAACCCCGACAGCACCCGCACCTACCGCTGGCGCAACAGCTACCCCATTGCCCAGTACCTGATTTCGCTGGCCATGACCAACTATACGCGCTACGACACACCCTTTACCTATCAGGGGCAAAGCATGCCCGTTACGCATTACGTCTATCCGGAAACCCTGCCCAGCATCCGAACCAACCTCGACCGGACCACCGATATGCTGCGGGTATTCTCGGAGCTGTTCGGGCCTTACCCGTTCCTCCGGGAGAAATACGGGCACGCCCAGTTCGGCTGGGGGGGCGGCATGGAGCATCAGACCCTTTCGTCGATGGGAGCCTGGAGTACCAGCATTATTGCCCACGAACTGGCTCACCAGTGGTTTGGCGACAAAATCACCTGCCGCGACTGGCAGAGTATCTGGCTAAACGAAGGCTTTGCCTCCTACGCCGAAGCGCTTTATGCCGAAGCCAGCGGGGGGCGCAGCTCGTACACCACGGCTATGAACAACTTCCTGCGCGGTGCCCGCAACGCCCGGGGGAGCCTCTATGTCCAGGATATTTCATCGGTGGACAATATTTTCGACGGCAACCGAACGTACTCCAAAGGAGCTACCGTGCTGCATATGCTTCGGTGGGTCCTGGGCGACGATCGTTTTTTTCGCACGCTCCGCGCGTATGCAGAGGCCCCTAACCTGGCGTATAACACGGCCGTAACGGAAGATTTTCAAGCAATAGCCCAACAGGTTTCAGGGCAAAATCTGGATTATTTCTTCAGGCAGTGGATTCGTGGCGAAGGCTACCCCACCTACCGCGCTACGGTCAGTGCGGGCACCTCGGCCAGCACGATAACCGTACGGCTGGAACAGCGCAACGCCACCGCCACCAACCCCGCTTCGTTTACCATGCCGGTACAGATTCGCATTCAGTCGGCCGTGGGCGATACTACGGTTACGGTGCTGAACGACCGGGCCGACCAGACCTATACGCTGCCCACCCGGGGGGCGGTTACGGGGGTGGTTATAGACCCCGACAACTGGCTGCTGAAGTCAACAGAAGCCACGGTGCTTCCCAATCTGGTTACGGCCCTTCCGGAACCGACTACTTCGGAACTGCGCGTTTACCCTAACCCCACCTCCGAATCGCTCACCGTCGATTTCGCCACCCCGGTTGCCGGGCCGGTTACTTTATCCCTGACAAACCTGCTCGGCCAGCTCGTACGAACCACGCCAACCGAGCGGTTACCGCCGGGCGTACATAGCCGGGCCATCGGTGTACGAGGCCTGTCGGCGGGGTCGTATACGATTCGCATCAACACCGAAGCGGGTAGCCAGAGCCGGGTAGTTCTGATTCGTTAGGCGCTTTCCTGACTATGAAAAAGCTGTTGTTTATTTTTCTGATTACGACCGGTACCGTACTCGGTCAGGATAAGCTTGGTATCAGCCGGTTCAATCACCTGGCGCTGCATGTGAAAGACATTCCGGCCAGCGCCACATTTTATCGGGAGGTGCTGGGCCTGAAACCGGTGCCTGTTCCGGACAACCTGAAAGCCACCCGGGCCTGGTTCGATTTGGGCAATGGTCAGATGATTCACCTGCTCGACGGCCGTACCGAAACCATCACCCACGATCGGAACGGTAGCCACTTCGCCCTGTTTGTCGATAACATTGGTCAGTCCGAAGCCTTTCTGAAGGCCAAAAACATAACCTACCACCGGCAGGTCCGCTTCGACGGCGTGGTTCAGCTTTACTTCGCCGACCCGGACGGCTACCTGTTCGAACTGAACGAAGGCAAAAAACCCACAACCGGTTACTGATACAAACAAGGGGTTGCTGATGAGTCAGCAACCCCTTGTTATTTCTCACTTCTTCACCAGCTTTCTGGTATAGACCCTGCCGCCGGCTTCGATTCGGATCATGTAAACCCCCGCTGGCCAGGCCGACAGATCAATGTCGGCGTTAACGGCCGAGAGCAGGCGGGTGTCGTTCCATTGGTGAATGGTCCGGCCCTGCTGATCGACAATAGCACCGCTGACCGACGACGGCCGGGGTAGTGTCAGATTTAGCCGGGTTAGCCCGTCAGATGGATTAGGCATCACGAGCAGACCGGCGTCAGGCTGGCCAAATTCCAGGGCCGGGAGTCGACCCGCCCCAGCCCGTAGGGTTGTGCTCAGCGTGGTTCGGCAGTTTTCCGGCGTACCCGACCCAACCGTAACCGAATAGACGCCAGCCTGGGTAGCTGTCAGGGAGCGTCCGGCTACACCGGTTACTACAGCCCCGTCTTTAGCCCAGGCATAGGTCGGGTACTGGTAATTGGCGCTGGTCGCGGTGAGCGTCACCGACTGACCGGCCGTTATCGCCGAACTGCTGGCTGCGAGGGTGGCCATCGGTGCCGGATACACCGGAATAAGCACATCGTCGGAAAGCACCTTGCGCCCGTCGGCATCGGTAATCTCGGCGATGTAGGATGTGTAGTCCGGATTCACCACCGCCGTTTGGGAGGTAACGGCAGTATAGGTCGGATTCAGCCCCGACAGCCCCGACACCACCTGCCCGCGTACCAGCCACCGAACCGTATAGGGCGCTTTACCACCGGTTACTGTAGTAGACAGAGAGACCGGGCTACCCGCACAGGCTCCTTTTCGATCGTAGGCCGAGCTGGCATCGGCGTTGAAACCCACCGCAGCGGCATCTACCGTCAGCGTAGATACGGCCGTGCTGGTTGCATAGTCGGTTACTTTCAGGCTGTAGGTTCCCAGCTCGCTGTCTTTGATGCTGACATTGCTCAACTCGATACCTTTACCGGCCGCGTACACCTGTCCGCCCGGGATTGGCTTCACCGCGCCGTCGGGAGCCGTGTACTCCCATACGCTGTTGTAGTACGGGGTAGTGCCGTTGACGTTGAACGGGTAGCCACCCGATACAGTAGCCACCAGATAGGCTCCTCCTCCGCTGGCAGGGGAACTCCGGCGCTGTATCTGTACTTTGGGCAGGTCGTTATACACCTGAAAGGTGCTGTTGGCGGAGCATCCGTCGGCCACGCCCCGCAGGCTGAGCTGGTAGATGCCCGGCTGCCGTACCCGTATCGAATCGACCAGCCCCGACTGAAGCACGACCGTACTATCGCGCACCCACTGTAGCGTATGGTAATAGATCTGGCTGATATCGCCCCGGTAGCCACTGGTACTGGCCTGCCGTTTCAGGGTCATCAGACTATCCTTACCGGGAGCCAGAACGATAACCCGACTGTTCCAGTTGTTGAGCCGGTCGCGGCTACTGGTCGTCGGGAAAGCCGTAATCAGGCATTGGCGGGGTGACGCAGCCGCATCAATGGCCAGCAGGTTGTCGCCATTGTATCGCTTCCCGATCTGAATGCCGTTGATCGTACCCAGCAAACTGTTCACAGACTCGTTGTTGACCTGAACGGAGGTTATTTCTCCGTAATTGCGAACGTCGGCCAGCCGCCGGATACTATCGGCTGGCGCCGATGTAAGTTTCAGGATCGTTCCACTCAGCCCGTAGAGCGTCCCATTACGCGACACTACCGTACCTACCCCACCCGGGTAGTTATTGATCTGACCAACCCGCACAGTGCCTGCCGCGGTACTGTCCAGCTGCCAGACGTCGACTTTATACCCGATCAGCTTGCGGTCTTTATCGTAATTCGAGATATAACCGACGCCGAACAGACCCGCGTCGGTCGGGTAAATGGCCGGGCCAAAATCGTAAGCCCCTACCGACTTGATAACCTGTTTGGTACGTCCGTCGGTTAACCAGACCGTATAAGGATCTCTGGTCCCCTTACGGCTTACGATCATCCACTTGCCACCCGTACCAGCGCCCTTCCCATCGGGCCTGAGGGACTGGATGGACCACTGCGAAAGGTTATCGTCCAGCACCTGCAGCGCTCCGGTACGGTTGTCGAGCGCCGAAATCGTAAACCGGTTGAACGGACCACCGGTTGAGTCGGCCGTATGCGTAACAATAAGCTTACTGGCCGGGCCGTCATAGAGGGTGTAGAACCGTTCGTCTCCTTTGGTAAAGGCCTGCGCAGACAGCTGATTGAATTCATATCGCTTCACCTGGCGGATGCTGTCCGTAGCCGGATCGGCCCGCCAGATCTCGTAATACCCCTTACCGGTGGCGGGCGAGCTGGGTAGGTCGTAAACGAGGAACAGACCCTGTCTATCAGCCGTATTCATGTTATAGGCATACTGGCTGCGGCTCCCACTAGCCGGCCGGGGCAGCACTATTTGCCGCAGTACGTTCGGGTTACCGGACCCATTGGTGCGGAAAAGGGTAAAACTACTCTGCTTCGTGTCGCTTTTAAACGTGCTATAGATAACTCCCCGGGTACTGGCCGACACGAAATCAGGATAATCGCTGCTCCCGGCAACCAGCGGTACAGGGGCCGCCGTTCCATTATCCTGAAGCAGCGAGTAGTAAGACCTGCCTTTATCATAGATGGACGACAGCGTATAGATCTGATTGTTCTGCACCAGCATTTGGTTCAGGCTATTGACCCGGTACCTGACAGCCTGATAGTTTATTTCGCGGGTGCCGGCTGCGGTACCGTCTGTTTCCCAGGCCACATTACTGACACTGTTGGAAGAAAACAGCAGCTTGTTCTGATTGGCCGTAAATCGACTGCTAAAGTAACCACCGCTGGTAGCTCCTCCGTTAACGCCCCCCAGATACCCCCCGCTGCCAACCAGAATATCATACTGACTGCCGGTGCTGATGGGTCCGGGGATCAGATCAGCGACCAGGCGGGTACCAGCCTCAGTACCATCTGACCGCCAGAGTTCAACCCCACTCACGCCATCGTCGGCCCAGAAGTAAAGTATATTGTTAAGCACAAATGGCCGAAAGGCTCTCAGGCTGTTTTTTAGCTTGGTCAGACTGATATCGTAGCGTCCTGTAGAGCTGTTGTAATCCGCATAGTAGTAAAATGTCGAGTCCGAGATAAACGCACTCGACTTACCCGCCCGGATATCTTTCACGATTTGGGTACCGGCAGTAGTCCCATTGGTTCGCCAGAGTTCGTAGCCGGTTTTGCCATCGTCGGCCAGGTAGTAGATAAACCCGTTGACGGATACGGCGCCCTGAAACGGTACAATGACATCGGCTTTCGTCATCAGCGAATCGACCCGCTGTGCGTGGGCCCATGCGGTAGCCAGCCAGATAGAAGCTGCTGTGAGCAGCAGACAACGTCGTGTACGTTGGTATAGGTTTTTCATAAAAGCTTGGTGTAGATAGAATGAACTCCTGGGTGAGTCACCGCGACTCCCGGGTTAATATACACAGAAGCAAAATACTGTATAGTAGTAAATTACGGCCGCCTTTCGGTTAATTTACCAGACGGTTGTTTACCCTCCGTTCAATAAAAAAAGCGTCATCAACAACCATTCGTCACGCCCTGCGACCGTTTTCTCAAATGGACGGCTTTGTTGATTGTACGGTCAGTAGCGGTTGTTTATCTTTAAGAGGAAAATTATACGAAATCAGTAAAACTGATAGTTGTACTGATACGTACCTCTCTTCACAACCAACCGTAACCTTCATGACTCAATCAATCTTTACCTCTAAAACGGCCCTGCCCGATCTGCCCGATGCCCGCGGCTTCGATCGCTCTACCCCCGACGAAAAAGCCGATATCTGGCAGCAGGTGCTCAATCATTCTGTAGAAGGACTGGTTGGTCTGGTAGCGGTCCGGAGTGGCGATTCAGATCAGGGAGCCATTGTTAACTTTCGCTACAAATTCATCAACCAGATTGCCCTGCGCGATACGTTCCGGCGTCATCCCGAGCAGCTTCACGATATTACGGGGCGGCTACTGACCGATTTTTTCCCCTCCATCCGCGATACGGCTCTCTTTCATACCTACGTTCATGTCATCGAAAGCGGCAAACCGCAACGGGTTGAGCAACATTATAACGTAGACCACCGCGACATCTGGGTTATTCAGTCGGTAGCTCCCTTTGGGCAGGATGGTGTGATGCTGTCGTATTCCGAAACCAGCGATCTTCACCAGGCCGCCCGTCGCCTGTCCCGCCAGACCAACCTGCTCAACGGGGTGTTGAACTCGTCACCCCATGGCATCGTGGTGTTTGAAACCGTTCGCGACGGCCTCGGTCAGCTAACGGGTTTTCAGATTACGCTGGTCAATCAGATGTTCGAGCTGCAGACCGGCCGTACCAGCAGTTACTTTGTCGGGCTTTCGCTCAACGACATATACCCCATCGGTCCGGGGCGGGTCGAACAGTTGAAACGGCTGCTGGAAACCGGCCAGCCGATCCATTTCGATGAGTTCATCCCGGCGCTCGGCCGCTGGTTCAACATCACCCTGACCCGACTGAACGACGGCTTTGTGGCTACGGTTCAAGATATTACAACTGAAAAGCAGGTTCGGCAGCAGCTCGAAGAAACCGTTCAGGAGCTTCACCGATCGAACCGGAATCTGGAGCAGTTTGCCTACGTCGCCAGCCACGACCTGCAGGAGCCCCTCCGCAAAATCGTCGCGTTTGGCGATGTGCTCAACAGCCAGTTTGCCAGCCAGCTGAGCGAGCCAGCCAGCGATCTGATTCGGCGGATGCAGCGCTCGGCCGGCCGGATGCGTTCGCTGGTACAGGACCTGCTGACCTATGCCCGCCTGTCGGGAAGCCGCGACACGTTCGGGCTGGTTGACCTCAACCAGTTGCTGGCTTCGGTCATGGATGACCTCGAAATAACCATTCAGGAACGAAACACCCGGGTAGACATCGGCATGCTGCCGGCGGTTTGGGGCGATGCGGCCCTGCTCTGGCAGTTGTTTCAGAATCTGATGAGTAACGCGCTGAAGTTTCAGAAGCCCGGTCAGCATCTCAGTGGACCGTTGCCTCACATACGGGTACAGGGTCGGGTTGCCACGGATACCGAGTTGCCCGCCGGACTGTCCGCTACGGATGTGTCGCAGTCGGGTCGGCGGTACGCCATCGTTGAAGTGATCGATAATGGTATCGGATTTGACGAGCGCTACCTCGACCGTATTTTTACCATTTTTCAGCGCCTGCACGGCAATCTGCACTTTAGTGGCACGGGGGTGGGTCTGGCCATCTGCAAAAAAGTTATCGATCTTCACGGAGGTACCATCACTGCCTTAAGCCGTGAGGGTGAAGGAGCCACGTTTGTGCTGTATCTACCTATGCAGTAACCCCTTCACTCCATTCCATCACTATTCATAGCGTGGCCCCAACATTTTGGGTGTAGCCGGGTTCATAATATACGCTCGTACAACACATTTGTGCGCCTATCGGGCTATATCCCCAATCCTCTACAAACGTTTATGGCAGTAATTAACTCAGCGTCCTCATCACGTGAACTAAGCAATAAGCACAACCGACCAGTTAACTCACTTCAGTCGCCTGTTCTGCCCGAAACCGGCGATGTTCGTGATCTGGTTTGCTTTTCACATTTGCGGTGGAACTTCGTATACCAGCGCCCGCAGCATTTACTCAGCCGGGCCACCCAGCATTATCGGGTTTGGTTTATTGAAGAGCCAATTTATGATAACAGTGGTTTGCGCATGAGCGTATGCCGGCAGGACGACCAACTCCACGTGCTGGTGCCGCACCTGCCCCACGGAACTACACCCGCCGATGCACTTCGTCTGCAACGGCAGCTGGTTGATCAGTTTCTGGCCGACGAACGCATTGCCGACTTCATTGCCTGGTATTATACCCCCATGGCCCTGCTGTTCAGCGATCACCTTCAGCCACAGCTAACCGTATACGACTGCATGGATGAACTGTCGGCTTTCTGGGGCGCTCCCCCTCAGCTGCTTGAGCAGGAGAAACGGCTTTTGCAGCGGGCGGGCGTTGTCTTTACGGGCGGCTACAGCCTGTACGAAGCCAAGCAGCATCGGCACCCCAGGGTGTTTGCGTTTCCGAGCAGTATTGACTTCTCTCACTTTTCAACGGCGCGTCAGAATCAGACCGACCCGGCCGATCAGCAGGCGATTCCTCATCCACGGATTGGATTTAGCGGAGTCATTGACGAACGGTTCGACTATGACCTGATTGGTGAGGTGGCCCGTCGTCGGCCCGACTGGCATTTTGTCCTGATCGGCCCGGTCGTAAAAATCGATCCGAACCTGCTGCCCAAGAGTGACAACGTTCACTACCTGGGCATGAAAGCCTATAAAGAATTACCGACTTATTTCAGCAACTGGGACGTAGCCATGCTGCCCTTCGCGCTGAATGACTCGACCCGGTATATCAGCCCTACGAAAACGCCCGAATACCTGGCGGCTGGCCTGCCGGTAGTGTCTACCCCCATCCGCGATGTTGTCCGGACGTACGGCACCGAAGATTTTGTCCTGATTGCGGAGTCGGCCGACGCCTTCGAACAGGCTATCGAGCTGGCCCTGGCGGGCAAACATCCCGGCGACTGGTCGGCTATCGACACCTTCCTGATCGAGAACTCCTGGAACCGGACCTGGAACGATATGCACCGGCTCATGGTCGCCGAAATGAACGTAGCGGTAGAACAGTAAGTCGGGTCGTAGAGCAGCGGTTAACTAGCCGCTGCTCTACACTTACCCCCTCGGTTCAACCAGCACGACGTCTTCTTTCTCGACAACAACCTGCCCTTCGGCCAGTCCTTTGGGCTTTCTGACGTACTTTTTAGGGGTTACAATAACCGGGCACAGGCTATCGGTCCGGCGTTTCGAATACCAGGCTGCCAGCTCGGCCGCCCGTTCAATGACCGTTTTCGGAAAGGGTTTCCCGGCCCGGTATTTAATCAGCACATGCGAGCCCGAAACATCCCGGGCGTGGAGCCACAGGTCATCTTTATACGAGAATTTCTGGGTGAGCAGGTCGTTGTTTCTGGCATTGCGGCCAATCAGGATTCGAAACCCGTCTACCAAAACTTCCTTGAAAAGCGGAGCCGCTTCATCGTCGACGGCCCCCGTTTCCGAAGCCATCAGGTGGTGCTGCTTGATAAAACGACGTAATTCTTTCAGCGTCCTGATGTCGGTCAGCGCCTGTTTGTACTGATCGATCCGAACCAGTTCGGCCTCCCGGTCGGCAACCTGGCCCGTCAGGTGCTCCTCCTCTATTTTCTCGTTTTTGGCCTTCCGGTAGAAATTTTCGGCGTTCTTCTGCGGGCTCAGGTCGGGCTTGAGTTTAAGCGTAACCGGCTGGTCGCGGTAAAAATCGTATAAGGTTATTCGTTCAGGTGATCGACCGCCCTGCCCCTCCGGAATGTCGTGCAGATTGGCCATCAGGATATGTCCCATTTCCTCGTGCGAAACCCCTTCCTCGCGCGCAATGAGTCGCTGCATGGTAGCCTCAATCTGCGCAGCGGCCCGGCGCCGTCGTTTGTCCAGCAGCCGCAGCAGCTCGGCTTTCTCCCGCTCAAAGGTGTTAAGCCCATTATAGGCAATAAAAAACCGATTGGCGGCTTCGATCGGATCGTCGAAGACCCGCACGGGAACCTCCGGGTCCGGCCCGTCGATGGGCAGTAAACTCAAGGCCGGTTTGTAATTGAACCGGGTCAGGTAGTAACGGGGTTCGCTCAGTTCCCGTACCGTTTCCTGAACCAGTGCCCACAGGCGGTCGGGCTCCGTGGCGCTGTCGATCCCCAATCGCTGCTGCTGTTGACCGATGTAGTCATTGACCACCTTGCCAAACGTAGGAAACAACGGGCGATAGGTATAGCCAGCCCGCTCAAACGCCTGGTACGACTGATCAATAGGCCGATCCATAGTGCTGAGCAGCAACTGGTTATCCGTAGCCAGGTTCTGGTTAAACAGATCCACCACCTCGTTTCCCTGAAAAGCCAGCAGGTTAGGGCGGTTACCAAAAAACTTAAACAACAGGGTAAAGTCATCCTCGAGTCGGATAGCCAGGCAGCGTTCGTTGAGAAACGATGTCACGGCTTTTACTGCCCGCCCGGCGCCTTCCTCACCCACCAGCGACTCGAACAGGTTGACGCTGTTGGTACGGGCCCGCTGCACTGTTTCGGGGAAAAGCAGTCCCGAAAAGTCGGGTCGGAGCGTTGCCTTGATGAAGAACGGCTTGTAGTAGTTGATCTTACCCCGCGCCTGCGCAAACACCAGCACCAGTTCATCCCGATCCTGGCTGAAGCATTCCATGAATTTCAGGCCCACCAAGTGCGGCTCGAGCGCAGGCGCCAGCTGACGCAGAAAATAATAGTTTGTGTGCATTACTGTGTGAAGATACAGGATTGGCGGGCAAGCCTATCCGATACATAACCGTTTGCCATCATTTTATCGCTATTTCGGCGGGCTGTCGTATATACACCTATACATCCAGACGTTGCTCATCGATACATACCTAATGCGCAGGGCATCACCGGCTTAAGCATCTGATTTTCTCATCCCGTATACATCGGCCAGGCACCCCTGGCTGATTGTATCAAAAAAGTCCAATAAAGAGCTTCTGTAATCAAATAAGCTGTCTGATGACAACTCCTGCTGACATTAATTTTTTTTAATTTCTCATCGCTAATCACATTTATACACTAAATACCTAGTTTTTATAGGTATATATACTTAGAAATTGTACTCTAACAAGTTAGATAGCGTCAAATTTCTATTTTTAGGGCTTTGCAATATGATTTAACAGATATAATATTTGTGGGATTTACAGCCCAACCAAATTAATCACACAAATAATCCAATCCCGTTAACCTCATGAAGACAAGGCTACTCAGGTTTTTACAGCCTGCACTCCTGAGCGCATTTATGCTGCTCTGCGTTCTGAGCGTGCAAGCTCAGGACCGTCGGCTTACCGGCGTAATCACTAGTGCAGAAGGTGCTGTACCTGGTGTCAATGTGGTGCTGAAAGGTACGCAAACCGGTACAGCTACCGACGCTGAAGGCAAGTTCTCGATCAATGTTCAGGGGTCTAATCCAGTACTGGTCGTTTCGGCCATTGGGTACAAAACCCAGGAAGTCCCCGTAGGCAATCAGAGTACCATCAATATCACCCTGTCCGAAGATGCCACGGCTCTGCAGGAAGTGGTTGTAACGGGTTACTCGACCGAAAACCGTCGTGACGTAACCGGTGCCGTTTCAACGGTAAAGCCTGCTCAGTTGCGGGTTGTTCCGTCGACCAACGTCGAGCAGCAGTTACAGGGCCGCGTGGCGGGGGTAACCGTCATCACCAACGGGCAGCCGGGAACGAGCAGCCAGATTCGGGTGCGGGGCTTCGGTTCGTTCGGGGGTAACCAGCCACTCTACGTAGTGGATGGCGTACCTACCCAGACGGCGCAGTTCATCGCTCCTGACGACATCGAAACCACAACCGTGCTGAAAGATGCGGCTTCGGCTTCGATCTACGGAGCCCGGGCCGCTGCCGGCGTTATCGTCCTGACCACCAAGAAAGGACAGCGCCGTGCGCAGAAGCTGAGCGTCAGCTACGACGGGTTGTTCGGCGCTACCGATCCCGGTAAAAGCCTGCCTATCCTGAACCCGCAGGAGCAGGCCGACTGGACCTGGCAGGCGCGTCGGAACGACATTTTCCAGGCCGGTGGCACGGTAGGGCCCAACAGCTTTACGGGTATTGCCAACGGCCAGTACGGATCGGGCCAGACCCCCGTTCTTCCCGACTACCTCCTGGTAGGCAATACAGTAGGCGTGGTTGGCTCGGTTGATCTGGAAGCCGAACGGCTCAGATACAATACCGACCCCAACAACACCTACCTGGTTATTCCGGCTAATAAAGCAGGCACTGACTGGTACCGGGAAATTACCCGGGTAGCTCCGCTGCAGCGGCATACGCTGGGTTTCCAGGGCGGTACCGAATACAGCCGGTACTACCTGAGTCTGGGCGTACAGAATCAGGCGGGTATCATTACGAACAACAACTTCTCGCGCTACACCTTCCGGGCCAATACCGAATTTGACGTTACCAAGAAAATCCGGTTTGGCGAGAACCTGCAGTTTGCCTACGTTTCGGCGACTGGTCTGCAGGGTGGTACCGGCAGCTCGCTGGGCAACAACACCAACAACAACTCCAGCGTAGCGTCAGACGAAAACGACGTACTGCTGGCGTTCCGGATGCCTCCCATCATTCCGGTATACAACTCGTTTGGTGGCTATGCCGGTACCAAAGCCCCTGGTTTCAACAACCCGCGTAACCCCGTTGCCAATCGCCAGAGCTCAGCCGACAACCTGAACTACACGCTGTTTGGCTTCGGTAACGCCTACCTCGAGTACGACGTGATTCCGGCGTTGACGCTCCGCAGTAGCCTGGGTGGTACGTACTTTGCCAACTACAACAACTTCTACAGCCGCGCCCAGTACGAAAACTCGGAGAACAACACCAACTACACCTACGGCGAAGGCGCCAATACGGGTCTGGCCTGGACGTTCACCAATACGGCTCAGTACAAGAAGACGTTCGGCATCCACGACATCAGCGCGCTGGCCGGCATCGAAGCCCTGAATACAGGAAGTGGCCGGGGCATCAACGGTACCGGTATCAACCCGTCAACCACGGATCCGAACTACGTGACCCTGAGCACCACAACGCCGGGTTCGTCGCGATTGGTGAACAGCTACTACGGCCTGGGTAACAACTTCTACTCGCTCTTCGGTCAGGTTCGGTATACCTACAACGACAAGTATATTCTGACGGGCGTTGTTCGTCGCGACGGGTCCTCGCAGTTTGGTGCCTCGAACCGCTACGGCGTATTCCCGGCCTTCTCGGCCGCCTGGCGTATTTCGTCGGAAGAGTTCCTGAAGAGCATGCCGTGGATCTCGGACCTGAAAATCCGGGGTGGTTACGGGCTCATGGGGAACTCCAACTTCCTGAGCTCGACCAACCAGTATAGCCTGTACGCGTCGAACCCCGGTAACGGCTACGACATCAACGGCGGTAACACGGCCATTGCCCCCGGCTTCTACCGGAGCCAGATCGGCAACCCGAACGCCAAATGGGAAACCAGTGTATCGTCGAACATCGGTATCGACGGTGCGTTCTTCAACAACAAGCTGGAGGTTGTGCTCGACGTATGGCGGAAAGATACCAAAGACCTGCTGTATCAGCTGGCCCTGCCCGGCGTTGTGGGTACACTGGCCAGCGCTCCGTTCCTGAACCTGGCCGGTATGCGGAACCAAGGTATCGACCTGCTGATCACGAATCGCGGCACTATTTCGGGCGATCTCAGCTACGAGGTTACCGGTATTGGTAGCATTCTGGACAACAAAATTACGGCCATCGACCCATCGGTTCCTTACTTCACCGGTGGTGGTACCCGTCTGCCGGCGGTAGTGCGGAACCAGCCTGGCCACGCGCTGTCTTCGTTCTACGGTTATAAAGTAGTTGGCCTGTTCCAGAGCCGCGAAGACGTGTCGGGTTCGCCCACGCAGAGTGGGGCGGCTCCGGGTCGATTCAAATATGCCGACACCGACGGCAACGGAACCATCGATGATAACGACCGGCAGTTCCTGGGCAGCCCGATTCCGAAGTTTACCGGTAGTATTACCCTGACCCTGAAATACAGAGGGTTCGACCTGAATACCAACCTGTACGCATCGCTGGGCAACCAGATCTTCAACAACGCCCGCTGGTTTACCGATTTCTATCCGTCGTTTACGGGAGCCGCCGTTAGCGCGCGGGTGAAAGATTCGTGGACACCACAGAACACGAACACCACGATCCCCATTTTCGAGTCGGCCTCCAACTTCAGCACCAACACGCAGATCAACTCCTACTACGTAGAGAACGGATCGTACGCCCGGATGCAGTACCTGACGGTTGGCTACACGTTCCCGAACGCGCTGCTCGACCGGATCAACCTGAGCCGCCTGCGGTTGTCGCTGTCGGCTACCAACCTGTTCACCGCCACGAAATACAGCGGTCTCGACCCGGCCGTAGGTGGCTCGGCTGATACCAACTTCGGTATCGATGTTGGTAACTACCCGGTTACCCGCGGCTACAACGTTGGACTGAGCTTTGGTTTCTAACCCTAACAGAGTCATGACAGGCGGAGTTGGCCCCGCCAGACCCCGCCTGTCAGCCTATAAACGTCTGTAAAATCTGATCATGAAAAAGCCGATTATAAAAGGAATAACCCTAACGGCCATGCTATCGCTGGTCACGTTCGCCTGTAGCGACAAATTTCTGGACCTGTCCCCCACCGGCACGTTGCGCGGGGGAGACAGCCAGCTCTTCAGCAAAGCCGGTATTGAAAGTACGCTCGTTTCCACCTACGCCCAGCTGAATGGACGCGGTTTCTCGCGGGCAGCCAGCTCGTTTAACTGGGTACGCGGCAGCGTATCGGGGGGCGATGCCAACAAAGGCTCCAACCCCGGCGATGCGGGCGGTAACAGTAACTTCACCACCTTCCAGCGGTTCGAGCTGCTGCCCACCAATGGCGACGTGAACGACAAATGGCGGGGTATGTACGAAGGAATCAGCCGGGCCAACGCCGTACTGCGCGCCATTCCGCAGGCCGCAGCCGATGTGTCGGACGACGATAAGAAGCGGATCTCGGCCGAAGCGCGCTTCCTGCGGGCCCACTACTATTTTGAGCTGAAGCGCTCCTTCAACATGGTACCGTACATCGACGAAACCGTCGATTACGGATCGGGTATCGAGAAAGTACCGAACAACACCGATATCTGGCCCAAGATCGAAGAGGACCTCAAGTACGCCCAGACGAACCTGCCCGCTACCCAGAGTGCGGCTGGCCGGGCTAACAAGTGGGCAGCTACCGCCTACCTGGCCAAAGCCTATCTGTACCAGAAAAAATACACCGAAGCCAAGCCCCTGTTCGATCAGGTTATTGCCGAGGGCGTAACGGCCAGAGGAACCAAGTACGATCTGGCCGCTAACTATACCGATGTGTTCAACGCAGCTACGGAGAACAACGCGGAATCGATCTTCGCTACCCAGTCGGCCGCCAACACGGGTTCGGTGAGTAACTCGGCTCAGGAGCTGGACCTCAACTTCCCCTACAACACGGGATCGAACGGTCCGGCGGGCTGCTGCGGGTTCTTTGCGCCCAGCTTCGAACTGGCGAACTCGTTCCGGGTGAACGCCAACGGGCTGCCGCTGCTCGATGGTTCGTACAACACCGGTGCCAATCAGCTGAAGAACGACCAGGGTATCGACTCAAAAACGCCTTTCACCCCCGACGCTGGCCCTGTTGATCCGCGGCTCGACTGGTCGATCGGACGCCGGGGTATTCCCTACCTCGACTGGTCGATCCACCCCGGTCTTGACTGGATTCGCGATCAGAGCTTTGCCGGTCCTTACTCGCCCAAGAAGTTTATCTTCTACAAATCGCAGGATAAAACCCTGACCGACGTAAGCTCCTGGACCAACGGCTATTCGGCCATCAACTACAACATCATCCGCTTTGCCGACGTACTGCTGATGGCCGCCGAGGTTGAAATTGAGGTAGGAAGCCTGGAAACTGCCCGTACCTACATCAACCGGGTTCGGACACGGGCCGCCAATCGTACGGCCTGGGTAAAAGCACCGGATGGCAGCAATGCCGCCAACTACGTGATCAGCAACTATACGACCCCGTTTGCCAGCAAAGAAGCCGCTCGTACGGCCGTTCAGTTTGAGCGCAAACTGGAGCTGTCGGGCGAAGGCCACCGTTTCTACGACCTCGTTCGCTGGGGTAATGCCGCTCCGGTGCTGAATGCCTTCATCGCCTACGAAAGCCAGCGGCTTCCGACGGGCTATGCCGGTGCCAGATTTACGGCGGGTAAAGATGAATACATGCCGATTCCGCAGACCCAGATCGACTACCAGGGCCGCGACGTGCTGAAACAAAATCCGAACTATTAAGTAACGGAGCATCCGTACCCACGAAGACGCCCCCGCTGATGGTCAGCGGGGGCGTCTTCGTATAAACAATACCCGCCCGGCCTCAGTTGTTATCCTACTAAACAACTCGACTAACAGCATGGCTAACAACAAAACCACCGACCAGCCCGGCTCGAATGACAAACGGCCGCATGGCGAGCATACGCGCAACCACGAAGCCCGCGACACGAGCGGCCTGCGCCCCAACGCCGAGCAGACAATGACCAACGCGAATAAAAGCAAGCAGGGGCCCGAAGACGAGCACGACCCGGCGCTGCATGGCAAATCAAAAGCCGAACTGGCCGAAGAACGGGGTGGCCACGGGCACTCTGGCCACAGCAGCAGCCGCAATGGCAGTAGAAAGTAAGCGATATTGAGTTATGCATGATGGGCGACCAGCACGTATCGAGTGGAGGGCGCTCATCATGCATGACTCATCAATCGGTACCGATGGACTTTTCCCGACTCAGAGCCGAACTCAGGCAGGAACACAAGGATATTCTGGCCTACTGGCAGCGCCACGCGCCCGATCCGGTCAACGGCGGTTTCTACGGCCGGGTCGATTATCAGAACCGCCCCGATCCTGATGCGGAGAAAGGCATTGTGCTGAACAGCCGGATTTTATGGACGTTTTCGGCCGCCCTGATCCACACGCAGCACGACGATTACCGCCCCATTGCCGACCAGGCCTTTCAGTACATCAGGCAGCATTTCGTCGATCCGCAATACGGCGGAGTGTATTGGTCGGTCACCGCCAAAGGCCAGCCCAAGCAACCGATCAAGCAGCTGTATGGGCAGGCTTTTACCCTATACGGGCTGAGTGAGTACGCCCGCGCTACCGGCTCCGCGCCTGCTCTGGCGCTGGCTAAAGAGATCTTCCAGACCATGGTCCGGCACGCCCATGACCCGAAGAAAGGCGGTTTCCGCGAAGCCTTTGCCCGCGACTGGTCCGCTACGACCGACTATATCCTCAGCAAGTCCGACAGGCAGGAAACCAAGACTATGAACACCCACCTCCATATTCTGGAGTCGTTCACGGCCCTGTACCGCGTCTGGCCCGACAAGACCGTAGCCGATCAGATACGGGGTATGCTGGCCGTCTTCACGAACCATATCGTTGACCCCAAAACGTACCGCATGAACCTGTTCATGGATGACAACTGGCAGGTACGCCGAACCGCCGTTTCGTATGGTCACGACATCGAAGCCTCCTGGCTCCTGCCCGAAGCCGCCGACGTGCTGGCCGCCAGAAACCCCGCCGATAAACCCCTTCAAAAGCAAATCCGGACTCTGGGTATAAACATGGCCCGCGCGGCTGCCGATGGCTACGCGGCCGACGGAGGTATGAACTACGAATACGAGCCCGACACCCGACACCTCAATCAGGAACGCTCGTGGTGGGTGATGGCCGAAGCTATGGTTGGCTTCCTGAACGCTTACCAGCTCACCAATGAGAAACCCTTTCTCGACAAATCCATTGCCAGCTGGGAGTTTACCAAGAAATACCTGCTCGACACCAAAAACGGCGAATGGTTCATGGGCGTCGACGCGAACCACAAGGTGCTCGGCAACGACAAGATCAGCATGTGGAAATGTCCGTATCACAACAGCCGGGCCTGCCTGGAAATGCTGGACCGGCTGGAGCACCTGCGCTAGCGAATCAGTACCGGTACGACACCGTCAGGGTGCCCCGCGCTCCGTTGCCTTTGATGTAATCAGCGTCGCGGGCTGCCCACTGCGAAATGGCGGGGAAGTAATCCCGGTTCAGCAGATTCTCGACGCCCAGCGCCAGCGACCAGGCGGGAGTAAACTGATACGACCCGCTCAGGTTCACAAGCGTATAGGCCCGCACCGGCGCCTGCGCATAGGCATAAACCCCGCTGGCATTCGGCCGGAACCGATCGCGGCTGCCGGCGGTCAGCGTACTGATCGAGAGCATCCACGCTGCGCTCGGTTGCAGCCGAATATAGGCCGTTGTTTTGGGCGATGCGATCCGGTCGTTACCCAGGTAGGTTTCGTAATCGCCGTCGGCATTCCCGTCCGACTTTCCTTCAATGTAGGCATAGCTGCCGCCAATGGCCAGCCAGCGCAGGGGCGTAATGTCCAGGGCGGCTTCGTAGCCACTCACCCGCTCCGGTGCCCGGATAATCTCGAACACCCCCGAGGGCAGCTGCCGGTACGACGCGCCCAGTTCTGAGCTGCTCCGGTACGCATTCAGCTCATACGAGACATAACGCCCCAGTTGCCCGGCAATCCCCGCTTCGTAGTTGTTGACAATAATCGGCTTCGTTTCCAGCTGGCTCACCACCGACCGCTGCGACGTTCGAAGAATACGGCCCAGTTCGTTGATCGAGAATGCCTGCGAGAAACTCACGAACGGCTGTATCGCCTTCAGCCCCGAGTACCGCAATCCTATGTTACCCACCAGCGCGTTATAGGTCAGGTCGCCCCCCTGCACGGCCAGGCCACCGTCGTATTTTTTAGTCGTAGCGTTGTACGTTTTGAGGGTGGTAAAGTCGGACACCCGAACGGCTATATTTTCGTACCGAATACCGGCTTTCAGCGTCAGCTGATCGAAGAAATCTGTTTTTAGCTGGGCGTAGGGGGCCAGGTTACGCATGCGCATGTCGGGTGTCCAGAACCGGCCGTCTTCCAGCTTCTGGGCCGTCTGGTCGTTGAGCGCGTCGAGTCCGTAAACCAGATTTCCGCTTACAGCACGCCCCAGCCGGTACGGCGTGTACAGATTCAGCCGGACGCCGTTCTTGTTGGACACCACGTTGGACTGCCCCCCGTTTTCGAAGAACTCAGCCTCGTACCCGTATACTGTCCGGAAGCTCTGCAGATAGGCTACGACCTCCAGGCCCGTCTTGCCGATCAGCTCGTTGTGCATGTACCGAACGGTGGCGTTGTGGTTGTAGGGGGTTCCCTGCGGCCGGCCCGGTACCGATTCAGTGGGGACGCCAATGGTAGGTGTAACCCCAAACTTGCCGAGTTGCTCGCGGTAGTTCAGCTTCGACTCACTCCCGAAGTAGTTATACATCACCTCAACCCGCTGCCGGTCCGACAGGCGGTAGCCCACTTTGGCCAGCAGGTTGTAGCTGTTCATCTGGCCCAGGTTGTAAAACGGCGAAATAACCGCGCCCGTGGCATCCTTGAAGAGGCCCGTGCGCTCAACGGTTCCGTTCAGCACGTAATCGATCCGGTTTGTTTTTCCGGAGAACTGCTGACTCAGCCGCCAGCCCTGCGTATCGGTAGCGTTGCTGAGGCCACTGGTCAGGCCGACCCAGGTCTGCCCCGAAAACGGTTTGTTGCCGGCCGGATTCTTCGTGATGTAGTTGATAATGCCGCCGTCGGCCCCGTTCCCGTAAATAGCCGTTGCCCCCTTGATGACTTCAACCCGCTCCAGCGCCGACGGATCGATGGTGCGAATATCGCGCCCTCCGTTACGCAGTGGCGTCGACTGCGGCACCCCGTCAATCAGCACCAGTACCTGCCGGCCCCGCAGCGTCTGGCCCGTATTGCTGGTCCGGTTCGTGAAATATCCGAAGCCGGGCACCGTATTCATCAGTACGTTGGTGATGTTTGTATTGATAGCCAGTTGCTCGGTGATCTGCCGGGGCGTCACGATGCTGACCGCCGACGGAACCTTACTCAGACTCTCGGCCTGCCGACTGGCCGTTACGACTACTTCATTCAGCGCGCGGGCGTTTGCTTTCAGGGTTATGAGTACGTCCGATGCCGGTTGCCCGTCAACCTGAACCACCTGCTCGATGGGATCGAACCCTACCGCCGATACAACCAGCGTTTGCGACCCTACCGGCAGCGAACCCAGCTGGAACGTACCCGTCTCGTCAGCCGTTGTACCCTGAGGATATCCTTTGAGACTGATTGACACGAAAGCAGCTGGCTGACCATCGGCGCTGACGACGCGACCACGAATAGTACCGGTAGCAACCGGCTGCGCAGTACTGTTAAACGACAGAAATAGAATAGAAAAAAGAACGAATACGTTTCTCATGAAGCGAATGGTGTCGACCGGCAGGCAGGTTGGGCAAACCGCCCGAAAAGCGGATTACTGCTCAACGAATCCCCGGAGCGACCTCAGTACGACGTCGGTTGTCCGGGGGTCTGATCCGACAGACAATTGGTGAATTATACGGCAAACCTAGGACTTGTTTAGAATCGATCCAAACAAATGCCTGAGTAATTTAAAACAAGTCTAAACAACTTGGGGTAAATCGACGGCGGGTGGGTAACAGAAAAGCCCCTCCGATTGCTCAGAGGGGCTCTAATACGTTTATAGCGTTGTCGGTAATAAATACCGGCAGTTGTGCCTTAGTAAAATTACTTCGCGCTATCCGACGACATGGTCGAAGCAGAATCGGTAGCCATGGTCGAATCCGTAGCCATCGTAGATGACGAATCAGACATCATGGTCGACGTGCTGTCGGTTGTCGTCGTTTCGGTTTCGGTCTTTTTCGAGCTGCAAGAAGTAGCGAGGGCGATCATAGCCATGAAAAAGAAGGCAGATTTCGTGATTGCTTTCATAGTTTTGGAATGTTTTTGTTTACAGATGAAAAATGAATGAATGTCAACGTTAATACCCTACCGGGTAAAAGGTAACCCAACTTTTTTTTATTTTTTTTTGGGTTACGTCTCCGGCGTTTCCCGTATTAAGTAATGAACCAACGCGATGAAGGAAAGCAGGCAGCCTGCCTTGACTGATGATGAACTGCTGACGGGCCTGGCCAATGGGTCCGATCATGCGCTGACTCAGTTATATCGACGGTATTTCCCGATGGTGCTGCATCTGGTTACGACCAACAGCGGTACCGACGACGATGCCAAGGATATTTATCAGGAAGCGCTTGTGGTGCTGTATGAGAAAGTTCGCTCCGGTTCGCTGGAGTTGCACTGCCAGCTGAAAACATATTTGTATTCGGTATGCAGACGACTGTGGCTGAAGCAGTTGACCCAGCAGAGCCGCTACATGGTACGCGATGTTGACGCAGCCGCAACGGACCAGCAGGCCGTTAATCAGTTAGATGATGATCTGACTGATCACGAAGAGCGAAACCGTCAGTTCGATCTGATGGCCGACTCGCTCGACCGGCTCGGTGAACCCTGCCGAACGTTGCTGGACGATTTTTACATCCAGCACCTGAGTATGCAGGACATCACCGAAAAATTTGGCTATACCAACGCCGACAACGCCAAAACGCAGAAGTACAAGTGTCTGATGCGGCTGAAACGGCTGTTTTTTTCGGAGTACAAAGTATAGGGTTCCCCCTGCGGCAACCCTGTCAACTGATCATCCCATCTGACTCGAACGAGTCTGCACAACAAATATGGATATGAACGAACACAATGACATTGAAAACGCGCTGCGGGCCTATGGCGACCGCATCCGGTTTCGGCGCAGACTGGCGGCTATCCATGCCGACATGAACCTCGACGACGTACGTGAAGAGGCTCGTATGTACCGTTCAGACGCCACCCAGTCGGGCCAGATCCGCATGTTGTGGCGTACGTATCGCACTACGCTGGCCGTTGCCGCGTCGGTAGCCGTCATTACAACCTTTGGCTCTATTTTCCTGTATCGGGCCTATCAGCAGAGCCACAAGCAGCAGGAGCAGCAGTACAGCCAGTTGAGCAAGGAGATCCAGGCGGTAAAGTCGTCGCAGCGGAAACTCATCAATGATTTCACGGGGCGGAGTCGCTCGCTGAGCGTCAACCCGGCTCAGATTGCCGGGTCAGGTTTTCTGCTGACCCCCGATGGCTACTTCGTCACCAACAATCACATTGTTCGGGATGCCGACTCGGTTTATGTGCAGAGTGCCAAAGGCGAGATCTACAAAGCCCGGATCGTTCATACCGACCAGGCCCACGATCTGGCTATTCTGCAACTGTGCGACGATACGGCTTTCCGAACCATGCCACCGGTTCCGTATAGTTTCGAGGCACATACGTCCGATCTGGGCGAACGCGTTTTCACCCTGGGCTATCCCCGCGAAGAGATTGTTTATGGCGAAGGCTATTTAAGTTCGGGAACCGGCTTCCGGGGCGATTCAACGGCCTATCAGGTAGCTATCGGTGTGAACCCCGGTAACTCGGGCGGCCCTTTACTCGACGAGAAAGGCAATGTGATCGGCATCATCAGCGGCAAACAGACTACCTCCGAGGGGGTTAGCTTCGCTGTGAAGACGTCCTATCTGCTCGAAAGCATCAGCAGCATTCCGGCCGACTCGCTGAAGGGCCTGCCACTGCGGCTAAACCGGAAGAATACGCTGGTTCGTCTGCCCCGCAAACAGCAGATCAAACGGATGCAGGATTACGTCTATCAGGTAAAAGTGTTCAAACATTAGTCGGCTAACGTAGTTGTATACGTAGTGTAAACACTCGACAACTATGAAAAAGCTCACTATGCTGGCCTTTGCGCTGGTACTCACAATGGCTGCGGCTTCGGCGCAGGACACGAAGGAAAACGCAAAAGAAACGGCTCGTCAGGCTGGCCGCACGGTAGATGCAGCCGGCGATAAAGCCGCCCGCGAAACGCGTAAAGCTGGTCGCAAAATTGACAGAGCTGCCAAAAACACCAAAGAAGACGTGAAAGATGGCACCAATAAAGCCATGGATAAAACAGAGCGCAAGCTGAAAAAGGCCGAGCGCAAACTGGATAATTCGAAATAATACGCTCTTAGCACAGACAAAGGCGTTGGGGCATAGCTCCGACGCCTTTGCTTTTTTGCGGATCGCTCCGTTGCCTGCTACCCGTATATCTCTTTACTTTGACCTCATGAACTCAACCGTATCTGTACTGCTGTTCGGTATTACCCGCGACCTGACTGGCCAGTCGGCCCTCTCCATACCCATCCAGACCGAAACCCGTGTTGGCGATCTGCTCGACCAGGTTCGGCAGCAATACCCGGCCCTGGCGGGTGTGCGCTCCTTGCTGGTTGCCGTAAATGGCGAATATGCCGAAGTAGACCAGACGTTAACCAGTAAAGACGAAATTGCGCTGATTCCACCTGTGAGTGGCGGCTAGATACTATGATTGCTCTGACCACCGACCCCATTGATGTGGCCTCGGCCTTGAAATACCTGCAATCGTCGCAGGCGGGTGCCATTGATCTCTTTCTGGGCGTTGTCCGCGATAATACGCAGGACCGCCCCGTTGACCGGCTCGAATACGAAGCCTACGACCGGATGGCAATCAGCGAGATGCAGAAGATAGCCGACGAGGCCCACCAGCGCTGGTCGATCCTGCGCTACACCATTATTCACCGGAAAGGCACGCTGCTCACCGGCGAGATAGCTGTACTCATCGGCATCACCACCGCCCACCGGGCCGACGCCTTCGAAGCCTGCCGCTACATAATCGACACCATCAAGCAAACCGTGCCTATCTGGAAAAAAGAAATATTCACCGATGGCGAGGTATGGGTAAACGCCCATCCATAAACCAATAGGCTCTACAGGCCTGCGATTTACAAATGGGCGTTTGCTTATTGGAATGAACCGGGCGAAACTCTATCGCCTGTTGCTGCGAAATGGCTGATCAACCGGTACACGAATGGGTACAAGATTACGCTGCTGCGCGTTCGGCATAATTACCGGCCGAAAGATCCGGTCAGCCAGATGGCTCCAGTTGACCACTTGCATGTATTGACTAATCTGCTTGAGTGCGTTGTACATATGGGGAACAAGTTAACTGGTAAGAAGTTGTATATCAGCCAGAAATGCAACCACCCGGGCCTGGCTTGCCGCCAAATTACCAGTGGTAACACCGACTCGTTCTGGTTGTATATGTAGTAAACGAATTTGTAGGCAAAATGCTTTAAAATTCCTGCTATTCATTTATTTAACCGCCCTGGCTGCTGCCGTAAGCTCCGCAGATAAAGGAAGTTTTCTCCTGCTTCCCGAACTAAATTCAGCCTACTTTTCTCCGACAGCGTCCCCACCTGACGCGTGCTATGTGGCGTTGCGGCAATCCGAATTGGGTTAGGTTCTGCATGTACACCCGCCTTTCTACATACCTGGCACCACGGACCCTTAGCCGTAAAAATGCTTAATCTATAAGCAAATATATGCACTTGTATGCAAATCTTACCTGGAATAGTGCACCTCGATATTGTGTAAAATTACCTACACTTTTACACCATCCCTAAGTATACTCAGCTACCTAAATAACTATCAATCAATATATTGGTTACTCCCCAGAGTTGTTGGCACAGTTTTTCCAAATGCAATGTCGTGTTTATCACAGTCAACTTTAATACATCACTATCATGTTGTTTGAAAGAAGAAAGCATCCACAGGACTACCTCACAGACCAAACCTTTCTGACTGGAGTACTGACCGGACTGGTCACTGGCCTGACAATCGGCTTTCTGTTCGCTCCACGATCAGGCAAAAAGCTGCGCAAGCAGATTGCGAACTCACTGAGTGACCAGAGCTGGGATGCCCAGCGCCAATGGAACAGAACGAAGGAGCAAGCTCGGGAAACCGTAGATACCATCAAGGCGAACGTAGGCTACGTTGCCGATAAGGCAAAAAATAAAGCCGAACACCTGGCCGACGATGTTCGCTCGGGTGTCGATCATCTGAAAGATGCAGCCAGAATCGGTTAATACAGTTCGGCTATTCTGATTTACTCAACAAGTATGAAAGAATCCCCGACTCAGATTGAATCGGGGATTCGCTTTTAACCGCCCAGCCTTTATAAGTCGATGCAGCGCTGTGCCAGGCCCCGACGGGCCATCTTTACTTCTGTAGTCACATTAATACTCAACGTCAATTAGCAAAACAATGGAACGCGAATTTTCCTACTCGACAGATCCAGTCTACGGACGGGCTAGTTTTATGAAACGAATCTCCTGGAGCGCTGTCTTCGCCGGCGTACTGGTAGCTATTGTTAGCCAGATGTTGCTGACCCTATTGGGGCTCGGCATCGGCCTAAGCACCATCGACCCGGTATCAGAACGCAACCCAACTGCCGGACTGGGAACCGGAAGCGCCATCTGGTACATCATAAGCAGCCTGCTTTCTTTATTTATGGGAGGCTGGATTGCCGGTCGGCTAGCCAGTACCCCCCGTCTGTTCGATGGTATTGTTCATGGCGTACTGACCTGGTGTCTGGCCACACTGATCACGATCTATTTCCTGACAACGACCATCGGCAGTCTCATTGGCGGGGCTAGTCGGTTGGTAGGCAGTCTGGTAAGAACAGCCGGAACGGCGGTTGCTGCAGCAGCCCCGAGCATCGGTAACGCCGTAGAGGGTGAGCTCAAGGATAACGGAATCGATCTGAAAAACCTGGATCTGGGCGATCTGAAAAAGGAAGCCAACCGGCTGTTGCGACAAACCGGCGATGCCAATCTGAACCCAGCTACGCTGGAGCGCAAAGTAGAGCAGGCAGGTCAGCAGGCAAAAACGGCCGCCGATCGGGCCGCGACTGACCCGGCAGCAGCCGACGATATTGCCGGGGGGTTATTCGACCGGCTGTTCAAACAAGGACAGACTACGGTAAACAGCGTTGACCGGGAAGATGCGGTAAATGTGGTTATGAAGCGTACCGGAAAAAGCCGGGCCGAGTCTGAACAGATTGTCGACAACTGGATCAGTACCTACCAACAGGCAGTTGCCAAACTACAGCAAACTCAGAAAGAAGCCGAAGCCACCACCCGCAAGGCCGCCGATGCCACGGCTTCTGCGGCATCAAAAGCGGCTATTTTTGGCTTCCTCGGCCTGTTGATCGGGGTCGTAGCGGCTGGCTACGGTGCTAAGATGGGCACCGACTCTAAATACAACCTGAGTTCACTGGATCGCCCAATGGGGTCCGTCCGCTAATTATCCTACCCACTACACGCCAGGCCGGGTATCTGCTTTCAGAGCAGATACCCGGCTTTTTTGGTATCACTTTAAAACTACGGAGCTTGCGGTTTACCCCCATAGGATACCGTTCGTTTTGCGCGAGCTATCAGGTAATGCGCGGAATGGGTTCAGTAGAAGCCATTCTAATTATCCTTACGATGTGACGCTCCGTTACAGGCTACACAATCACGGCCTGGTGTAACCCGGTAACCTGATGATCTCTCCCGCTTTTTCCAGACGACTGAACATAGCTACGCTGGCTACCCTGGCCATGTTAGGCCTGTGGCTGCTGCTCGATTCTACGCTGACGGCCACGATCTGGGACGGTATGACCATCAGCCAGTCGGCCGTACAGGTAGAATATTGCGAGTTTAACCATCCGCATCGCGTCTTCCACCAGCCGATCAATACCTACTCGAACTTAGCCTACCTGTTCTTTGGCGTTTTTATTCTGCTCGTTGCTTATCAGGACCAGCAAAACCACGGGCTTCCGGTCACTAATCGGATGGCTGGTTTTCCGCTGCTCTCGGGCCTGATGGGCGCCTGCTTTGTTTATTTATGCCTGGGCAGCGCCTTTTTTCATGCCTCGCTGACTTACGTTGGCCAACGGGTAGACATGAACGCTACCTATAGCATCCTGCTCACCCTGGTGGGCATTACGATCTATCACGTTTTCCATAAACTACAGCTGAAGCCAACTCAGCAACGACTCTGGGTTGTGGTGTTGCTGGCGCTGATTGGCCTGTGGGCTCCGCTGGCCCTCCTCGTGCCCAGCTCCCGACTGGTGCCAGCGCTGATCCTGCTCCTGAACGTGGGCATGCTGGTGAACTACGTTCAGTTCAGGGTCCAGCGTTCTATCGGGCTGGTGCTGCTCAGCTTCGTGCTGATTGTGCTGGCTATTTACATCCGGACAATGGATGTACGAAAAATCAACTGCGACCCTTATTCGTATTATCAGGGACACGCGTTATGGCACGTCCTGACGGCCCTGAGCAGTTTTTGCAGCTACTGTTTCTTTCGATTCGATAAAGCTTCGAACCCTGGTCGGCCCTGACGTTTTCTCTGCGCAGGTATCCGGCTTTTATACCGCCAGCACTTCCTTAACGGTCTGTTTGGCCTGCCACCAGCCCAAGCCTGGCGGAACGAGCGTATCAACAGGTCGGCCAAGAGCCAGCTGCCGCACCATGTCCGTTAACTCGGTAGGCTCCGGGCGCCCGCTGCTCAGGTCGAAGACGCCGGGTTCGTGGCGGTTTTCGACCCGGGTCAGCAGATTGTGCCAGTCATAAAGGCCCAGTAGCGCCCAGGCCGTAACCGCCCGGATATCGGCCCCCGCCCGCCGGGCTGCTTCGGCCTGTTGCCATACTTCGCCCAGCCAGCGCTGTTGCTCATCGACGGTACAGCCCAGATGAGCTTCGGTAATGGCCATCGGCAGTCGGTACCGTTCCCAGGCCTGACAGAGCAGGGCAGCAATGCCCAGCCGCTGCGCCGGGTTGGCGCGCACAATCTCGGTATCGGCGTATCGATGACGTCCGTTACTGCCGTGGGTCCAGGCCCCGTGACGAGTCAGATCCTCGTCCAAGTATCGTTCGCTGGTTACGTAATGATTGATACCGAGTAACGAGGGCGGACAGGGGTTCTCGACGTGAAACCACAAGTCGCGTTCCGACGCACCCGATCTCCGCAGGTAGCTCCATAAAGCATGGCCAGGCGTAACGCGACCGCTGAGCAGATCCCAGGTTAGCCAGCGCCTTTCGTTCTCAAAATCAGCCTGATAGCGCAATTTTGGGGTACTATGGGTGCAGCCCAGATCATCGGTCTGAACGAGCTGGGCCGCGGGTTGAACAGCCCGAATCTGAGCCATAGCCAGCACAGTGGCGCGTAACTGCCTTAACAGAATAGCGACAAACTGTTTGTCCGACCGGCCGTGTGGATACCATATGCCGTATAAGCCCGAGAAGCGGGCCGTGGTAAGTGGTTCATTGACGGGCGTGTAGGCTTGCACCCAGGGGTACCGCTCAGCTACCTGCCGGGCATAGCGGGGGAGTTCCCGGTCGAAAGCGGGCGTATCGAACGTGGCGTAACGCGGTCCGCAGCCGTGGTGAACCAGACCCACTATGGGCCGTATCCCCAGCGCCCTCAGTCGGTTCAGCCGCTCGTCGGGCCAGCGCCAATCCAGCGAGTCGGGGTGGTCGGGGGCCGTGCGTTCCCACAGTACAGGGTAGCGCAGCGTCCGAATGCCCAGCTCAGCTACCGCATCCAGATCCGAAAGCCGGTCGTGGTGACCGCTGCGGCTGATCTGATCCTGATATACATCCCCTACCCGATTGACGGTGCATTCGATTCCGCCCCAAAGGGCTACTTTGGCCGAAGCTGGGGTGGCATCCACCGTCTTTTTCTGTATCCGTATACTCATCTGATTGTGTATAAGAAACCGCTCCGTCCGTTCGAATGGCCGCGACAGGGATTGATCTTTGGCAGCATTGCCTATCTGTATCGAATCCGGTCACTCGGTTCTGTAGTGGCAACTCCTTAATTATCAGAAAGCTCCTGAATCAGCAGCAGTCCGGTGAGGCAACGGCCGTTTTCCGTACCGGACTACCGATATCGGGTTCTGGTTGATCGACAGCAACGACGCTACCAGGGAGTCTGGCCAAGCGCTGCCTCCGGACCAAATGTTCCTGATGACCATATATAGTACTAGTTTTGGCGCAGTTTGTTGCAGATCACAGCCGGTAGAGTTACTTTCCAGGTCCATACTCCTGTACAGCAGCTGCCTGTAAAGGGGCTCCTACTGAGCATCGTCTCGTCGCCCACGCTACGGATAGGAAGGCTGATGTAATACGTGTAAAGCTGAGTTACTGGTAGAGCCAGCGGGCTACCCATCGTACATAGCGTGGCATGATAACGAACGTCATCAATCCAACCAGTACCATACTCGTCATCAGCGGTTTAACCAGGGGCGCTAACCAAGCAGGAAGAGCCGACAAAAAGGGCGATAGCAGCCAGGGAATAAGAATGGATAAGGGAAAAATAGCCGACCATGTCAGCAGAAACTGCTTGTAGGCCGGAGCCGCTTTTCGGGAAGCCGGTGGGGTGAACCAGAACTCAAGCCCTGTTTTCACATCTATCTGTTCGTCGGCGTGCAGCAAAGGCCGCACCTTCTCGATCATTTGCCGGCGGATGTCCGACTCCAGCCAGTTATGCAGGTCAGCTTCGGAAGAAAAATGAAGAACAATGGTGTATTCGTCGTTCTCGCCATGGGGTCGGATTACATTCACCCCCCGATGCCCCGCAGCCCGTTGCGCCAGGGGCACCATTTCCTTCAGCCAGTTTTCATAAGCGTGAATCTGCTGTTTGATGGGCCGCTGGAGAATAATCGTCGTCACGGCGCTGTCAATTTCGATCGGCATACTGGCTGACATGGCGAGAGTCACTTGGTGATACGGTCTGACGGATATAAGCAGTTAGTTGTAAAAATACTTTCGGAGCCGGCTCAACCTCTTTTACCAGCTGTAACAAATCCAGTAAGAAGTTATTCGTACCGGCAACCGAGCGGGCCTTAGGCCGGCAGATACAAGCTGAAGGTAGCTCCCTGGCCGGGCTGACTGGTGGCGGTAATGGTGCCGCCATGGTTGGCCGCTACTTTCTGACAAATAGCCAGCCCAATGCCGGTACCCGCAAATTCGCCCTTACTGTGTAGCCGCTGAAACACCTGGAAAATACGATCGGCATACCGGGCGTCGAACCCGATGCCGTTATCGGCCACCTCAATGCAAAAATACACGTCGGCCGTTCGGGTGGGCTGAATGGCTGGCGGCAAGGCAGCAGCCACCACCCGTTCGCACCTGATCCGGATCTGCGGAGTCGCGTCTGGCCGGCGGAATTTCAGCGCGTTGGAGAACAGATTACTGAAGAGCTGCCCCAGCTGCGATGTATCGCCTGCTACCGTCGGTAGTGGGTCAATCGTTACCTGGGCTTTGGTTTCATCAATAACCATCTCCAGGTCCAGCAGTACCTCCTGCACAACCGCCGTTAAGGAAACCTGCGCCTGGTCTTCCTGCTGGGTAGAAATGCGGGAGAAGCTCAGCAGATCTTTAATGAGCGTCGACATCCGGCTGGCGGCTGCCTGCATCCGCTCCAGAAAGTTCACCCCCTCCCCCAGGCCGTCGGCATACTGCGTTTTCAGGATATCGCCAAACGATTGGATCTTGCGCAGCGGTTCCTGCAGATCGTGGGAGGCTACGTAGGCAAACTGCTGCAGGTTCTCGTTAGACCGGCGCAGATCACCCACCAGCGCCTGCAACTGCTGGGTACGCGCCTGTACCTGCTGCTCCAGATCGGCCGATAGCTGCCGGTAACGGGCTTCGCTTTGCTGAAGATCCTGCTGCGCTTTGATCTGCTCAGTAACGTCGATGGCAATGTCGAGGATGGCAAACACCCTGCCCTGCTCGTCGCGCAGGGGGGTGTAGGTGATGTTGTAGAAATTATCCGTCATGACCCCATTGCGGACAATTTTCACCTGCGAACCGAAGCTCTGGAACATCTGCCCCGAGGTGTAGACCGTATCCAGAATTTGCAGGAAGGGCTGGTTTTCGGTTAACAGTTCGGGCATGACCTCCCGCAGCGGCTTCCCGACGATGTCGGGGCCTTTCCCGACAATATCGATGAAGGCCTGGTTGGGTAGCTCGACCACCAGATCGCGCCCCATGAACAGCCCCATGGCCGCAGGTGCACTGGCTATGACCGAACGAAGCCGGGTTTCGCTGGCCTCAACCGCCCGCCGGGTATGCACATGCTGGGTCATATCGACGACAACGACCAGCACGTGGGTAATCTGACCGGTCGAATCCCGCTGGGGATGGTAGGTGTGATCGATATAGATCGTTTCCAGCCGGTCGCCATGCCGTACAACGACGGGCACCTCATGGTTGCGGTACGACTCGCCGGTACTCATCACCTGACGGAGCAGCTCGTCGAAACCCTGCCCCGCCAGTTCGGGGAGGGCCGTCAGGAGGGGCTTCCCTACCAGTTCGTGAGGGGGGCGTCCTGCCAGCCGTCCGTAAAAGGGGTTGGCCATCTGAAAAATCAGCTCTTTCCCGCTGATGAGGGCGATCCCGACGGGGGCATCTTCAAACGAAGCCAGAAGCCGCTGCTGGCTTTGCTCGATTTGCTGACGGGCCAGCCGCTGCTCGGTTACTTCATTGGCCACTACCATAACCCGATCGATGCTCCCGTCCGGGTTGGGCAGCGGCTCGTACACGTAGTCAAAAAAGAGTTCTTTCAGTTGCCCGTTACGAACCAGCCGGACCGGTTGCTCCCGGCCAATGAAGGGCTGCCCGGTTTCCCGTACGGCTTCCAGCTGGCGATCGAAGCCCTGCCCGGCTAGTTGAGGAGCAGCTTCGAGCAGGGGCCAACCCGTTACCTCTTCAGCGGAGTGGTTCCAGAGTTGAGACAAGGCTGGATTAACCCGCTCAATCAGGTTGCTGGTGCCCCGGAAAACAGCCACCCCGAGCGGGCTGCGCTGAATCATGGCATCGAGCAGCTGCTCGTTGGCTTCTACCTGCCGACGGGTCAACACCTGGTCGGTTATCTCGGTAGAGATAACCAGTACCCCCGAGATAACGCCATCGCTCTCGTAAAAGGGTTCGTAGACAAAATCAATGTAGGTAGGCTCCAGCTGGCCATTACGCTCCAGCATAACCTTGAGTTCGTTGGCTACAAACCGTTTGCCGGTGGTATAAACGCCCGTCAGCAGCTCTTCAAAGCCCTGGCCGGCGGCTTCGGGCAGAGCGTCGAAAAGGGGCTTGTTGATGACTTCTTCACGCGTACGCCCCCAGTAGTCGAGTACCTGTTCGTTGGCGAGGCTGATGACAAACCGGGGGCCGCTGAACAAAGCCATGGCTACGGGTGCCTGTTCAATCAGTCGGCTAAACCGCTCTTCACTTACCGCCAGCTGCTGTCGGCTTTCGACGGCCTGGGTTGTTTCTGTGCAGGTGACCAGCACCCCGCTCACCGCCCCGGCATCATCGGCCAGCGGACTGAAACTGTAGGTCCAGTAGGCATACCCCATCTGCCCCTCGCGGTAAATGGGCAGTTTCTGATCTTCGAACCAAACGGCGTCACCACCGCCCATAATCCCCCTGATCATCGGGCCAATTACCGGCCACGACTCGGCCCAGCTTTCTTCACCCCGCTGCCCTAACGAAGAAGGGTGCTTGCCGTCATTTCCCAAACTGGGCCGAAAAGCATCGTTATAGAAGGTAATCAGGTCGGGTCCCCAGAAGATGAGCATGGGAAAGCGGGACGAGAGCATCATGTGGACCAGCGTACGCAGGCTGAGCGGCCAGCGGTCTGGATGCCCCAGCGATGTGTTCGACCAGTCGTAGTGACGGGTGAGCTGCCCCATCTCTCCGCCCCCGGCTAAAAACGGAAAAGAAGCGTTATCGGATTGTTCGGGTACCATAATCCAGCGTAGAGCCCGGGAGCTTTGCTTGTAAACAATCGGAACGAAAACGGCCGACCACGCTGGTCAACCCAACAGGCGTGTACGCGTTGATTTACGAAGACTGGCAGAAGCTGACAAGCCTGCTTTTCGGTCGGGTCAGCTCACCGGCTTGCCTTACTGTACTTGGCTCACCGGTTAGCCGGCAGCCGGGGTATAGCCTGGCAAATACGTCTTCTGAGCCGGTACAGCCCCTCGTCAAAACCGCCCCGTATGAGCGGCCCCGTCCTTCGCAAACATAGCTTTTTTGCCGTACAATCAGCCATAAAGCCCCTAAAACTGACCGCACGACCCAATCAGGCGCCGACGCTGAGCCCGATCCGGACGACCGGCCCTACGGGTCATTACTGCGGACTGGCTTGCATCAGTTTGAGGGCCTCTTCGTCTTTGTACCTGACAATCTGCTCTTTTAACTGGGCTTTGAGCCTAGCCGTCACGTTCTCGTAGCCTTTCTGCCCGTAGAGGTTTTTAAGATTCTGGGGATCTTTCTGAATGTCGTATAGCTCCCAGAAATCATCCGGACCGTAGAAGCGGGCCAGGGTGTACTGGTTCGTGCGTAATCCGAAATGGGGCGATACCCGGTGCGGCTGCGGATACTCGTAGTAGTGGTAATACGCCTGGTTTCGCCAATTTTTCTGACCTCCGGTCAACAGCGGCATAAACGATTCACCCTGGATATAGGCCGGAACGCGGGTGCCGGTCAGGCTGAGCAGCGTGGGCGCCCAGTCGACGTTCGATACGATCTGCCGCACCTGGCTGCCCGGTTTGATAACCCCCGGATACCGAATCACGAAAGGCGTTTTCAGTGATTCTTCGTAGATCCACCGCTTGTCGAACCACCCGTGTTCTCCCAGATAAAAACCCTGATCAGAGGTGTAAACGACCACCGTATTCTTGGCTAGGCCACTTTTATCGAGGTAATCGAGCAGTTCGCCGATGTTCCGGTCGAGTGAGTTGGCCGTCGACAGATAATCTTTCAGGTATCGCTGGTATTTCCACTCGGCCAGGGCTTTACCCGTCAGCTTTTTCTCCTCAAACTCGCGGCTGATTTTCTGATAATAGCCGGAGAATGCCTTTTTCTGCTCCGGGCTGAGCCGTCGGTAGGCGCCCTCCCGAACGTAGGTATCCAGCTGCTTTTCCTGCTCGGGCGTTGGTTGGTTCGATCCGTACAGGGCTTTCCGGAACTTGGCCTTTTCCTGATCGACGGTAGCCTCGTTGACCTCATAGGCGACGTTCACTTTCAGGTCGGCCATGAGACTCATCGTCTTGTCGATGCTCATTTCCTGTTTCTGAGCCGCCAGCCGGCCTTCGTAGTTGTCATAAAACGTAGCCGGTATCGGGAATGTGACCTTGTCATAAGCCCCCAGATCCTCCAGCGCGGGCATCCACTCGCGGTGGGTTGCCTTATGACCAACCACCAGGAAAAAAGGCTTCTTCGTATCCCGCCGGTCCAGCCAGTCTGTCGACAAGGTCGTTACGACATCGGTCACGTAGCCCGGGTAGCGTTTTGTCTCGTTGTTGGAGTTGACAAAATCCGAATTGTAATAACTGCCATGCCCCGGCAGGATATTGAGGTAGTCGAACCCGTGGGGCAGGCTACCAAGGTGCATTTTGCCGATCCAGGCGGTCTGATAGCCGTTTTTCTGCAGCTCCTCCGTAAATACCGGCTGGGTAATGTCGAAGACTTTCTCGTTGAACTTGTAGCCATTCCGGTGCGAATACTGGCCGGTCAGTAAGGTGGCCCGGCTGGGTCCGCAGATGGAATTAGCTACCACGTTGTTGTACAGAATGGCTCCCTCCCGGGCAATCCGGTCAATATGGGGCGTTTTGGCCAGTTTACTGCCATAGGCGCTGATAGCCTGGGAGGTATGGTCGTCCGAGATAATAAAAATGACATTGGGGCGCTGCGGCCCGGCCTGGTCCGGCAGGCGGTTATCCACCTGAACGGACATGTAGCTGGGGATGGCCAGCAGCGCAGCCAGGGCAGCAGCTCCCGGTACGGAGCGAAAAAGCGTCTTTCTGTTCATAGGGTCAACGATTGTGGCTGCGCTATCAATACCGGCCTGAGCCAGCTCGCAAACACCGCCGAAACGATTATCTGGATGTTACGCACCGAAAGCCGAGGTTATTACTCCCACTCGTTACTTCTCCTTTGCCCCGGCTCCCGGCTTTGTATCGAATACAATATTGATCACTGCACAGAAACGAGCCGCCCCGCTGCACCCGCTTTATGGCGCCAGGCTCGTCGGGGTCGTAGCTATCAGTGGGCCCCTGCGGATTCTGAGCCGGCGACGCAGCGTAGTAATCGGGGCGGTAAAAGTCCTGACACCACTCCCACACATTACCGTCCATGTCGTACAGCCCGTACGGGTTAGGTGGGAACGTTTTGACCGGAGCGGCTTCGGCGTACCCGTCTTCTTCCGTGTTTTTCTGCGGAAAATTGCCCTGGTAAATGTTGGCCATCCATTTGCCCGCCGGCTTCAGCTCGTCACCCCAGTAGTAGGTAGACGGCTTTTTGCCACCCCGTGCAGCCAGTTCCCATTCGGCTTCGGTAGGTAGTCGTTTGCCCGCCCACTGCGCGTAGGCGGCCGCATCTTCGTAGCTGACATGCACAACCGGCTCGTTGTCGCGCCCCTGTAGGGAACTGCCCGGCCCCTTCGGATGCCGCCAGCTCGCACCGCCTACGTACCGCCACCACTGCAGCGGATCGGTGAGGGATACGGCCTGGGCGGGGGGCGTAAACACCGCAGAGCCGGACACCAGCTGATCGGCGGGAACGTCCGGGAAATCGGCTGGCTTCAGCGGTCGCTCGGCTACGGTGACATAGCCCGTCTTGCTGACGAAGCGGGCAAACTCGGCATTGGTCACTTCGTGCTCGTCCATCCAGAAACCAGCAACGGTCACGTTATGAACGGGCCGGGCATCGGGAAACTCGTCGGCGCCCATCAGAAAGGTAGTACCGGGTATCCAGACCATCCCGTCGGGGTGGCCCGTACCGGCCGCCTGACGAATTGTGGAGGAGTCGGAAGGTTTTTCGCTGGCGCGGCCGGGCGAAGCGTTCGTGTCCGACGTTGACTGGCATCCGCCCATGACGGCGCTCCCCAAACCGATCATCACCGAGGCTACGCGCGTAACGGTTAGCACGCCCCGAAATCGTAACGCTGGGTGAACGGAGCAATCGATAAGGCGGCTAATTTTAGGGGTCATAGCTGCGTCTGGCCAGTGGCTCACTGGCTAAAGTTAGCGACATCAGCTAAACTACTAGTCCAGATGGGTTAGTAATAACAGACGGATTTTTGTCCTTATAGGAAAGTGTGTTCAATTTCTATACTACTTTAGTCTACTTTACCCCTACCTCATGAATCTCCCCATCGAACCGGGTTTCCCGAACCGACGAACCTTCCTGACCAGCGTTACGGCGCTGGCAGCAACGCCACTCCTGTCGGCTTTACCACGCGTTGGCCCGGCTCATTATCCCGGTCAAACCAGCCCGGCTTATACCGTTCAGCAGGTTATCGATCTCATCCTGCGGGAGATTCCGGGCGCGCCCTTCGCCAAAACGGTCGATCAGCTGCGGGCCGGTAGTCCTGACCAGTCGGTAACGGGTATCGTTACGACCATGTTTCCCACCCTGGAGGTCATCGAAAAGACGGTAAAAGCCGGAGCTAACTTCATTATTGCCCACGAAACCCCGTTTTACAACAACGAAGATCAGACCGACTGGCTGCAGCAGGACGATGCTTATCGGTACAAAGTAGACCTGCTGACGAAGCATAAGATTGCCCTGTGGCGATTTCATGACTACTGGCACGCCCACAAACCCGATGGTATCCTGTTCGGCAACCTGCTCAGGCTCGGCTGGGACAAACTCTACGACAGCGCGAATCCCCGCATCATTACCCTGCCCCAGGCCATGCCGTTGCGGTCGATCGTTCAGCAGGTGAAACAAAAGCTGGATATCCCCTCCGTACGGGTAGTAGGCCGGTTGCAACAGCCCTGCCGCAGTCTGTACCTGGCGTTTGGCTACATGGACAGCAAGCGTCAGATAGCCGCCATTCAGGCGTACAAGCCCGATGTGATCCTGAGCGGAGAAACCAGAGAATGGGAAACGGTGGAGCGGGTCAGAGACGGCCTGCTGATGGGCCAGAAAACATCGCTGGTCGTGCTTAGCCACGCCGTCAGCGAAGAAGCCGGCATGGCTTACGCAGCTACCTGGCTGACGCCCAAACTGGCGGGTCTGCAGGTTACCCACATACCCAGCGGAAGCCCGTTTCAGTTACTCTGACCCGCGGACTGGCAACCTGCCAACAGCGTATAGACCACTTACCACCAGGCCGGCTACAGTTACGGTTGCGCCCACGACCGTTTGCAGACCGGGTATTGGCAGGTTAGCCATAAAGGCCACATCCATCAGCCCGTGAAAAAGCGCACAGGCCAGTATACTGCCCCGACTTCTGCTGAAAAGAAACGTAAACAGGATCGAGCCACACCACAGACTAACAAGCCAGCCCGCCAGGCCAGCCCCATCCAGGCGACTAAAGCCGGACCTGGCATACAGAAACAATGGCCAGTGCCAGACTGCCCAGCCCAGCGTAAGCCAGCCCGAAGCGCCGAGTGCGGTATGTTGATTCAGGAGCCGGGGCAGGGCGTAGCCTCTCCAGCCCGTTTCTTCACCCAGGCCGACCCAGCCCAGCGTGAGCAGCAGGTACGGGAAAGGTTTGATGGCTGGCAGCTCGGACGTGCGCCAGATGGCCATCCAGTCTACCGCGATCCCCTGCCAACGGGCACTGACCCAGGCTACGCCCAGCACCAGCCCCAACGGAAGCAGGGGAACAACCAGCTCGTAAAACAGCGGCCGGCGGGGTATAACCATGCGCTGCACCAGCTTTTGCAGCCCCGCCTGGCCCCTCTCTCGCCAGGTCAGATACAGGCCTGCCAGCATGGGGCCCGCCAGACCCAGGTAATGAGGCACCGCCGACAGGGACCAGCCCGGAAACCACAGCGGCCGAATGTAAGGAAACCAGCAGGCCCACGAAAAAGCGCACGCCAGCAGATAAAAACGTCCGATTGAATACATAACCTACCCGGATTAACTCCCCCGCAATGTCTGCCCCAACGCTGCCTGACGGTATGAGAACCCTCAGCCAGCGCGCCGATAAAACTCAGCGTGCAACTGGCGCTGGGCGGGTGCTGACGGTGCTGCCCCTACTGACCTGCCGGTGTTCACTGTTTTTTTTTCGGGCTGATGTTGCACAACAAAAAATAGTATTAACTTTGAATCACAAAGTACTTTATATGACACAGCATCAAGAGCAACTCGCAGCCTTGCAGGAGATCCGCAGCCTGATGGAACGCTCCTCCAGCTTCACGTCCCTGAGTGGGTTCTCCGGCATTGTTGTCGGTCTGCTGGCCCTGGTCGGGCTCGGCGTCGTATACGGCATCATGAACCAGCAGCATGTATCCTATTCGGCTGTCTGTCAGGGTCAGCTTCCGGCAGCAACCGGCCAGCTCCTGATGCTGACGGCGCTGGCGACGCTGGTACTGGCCCTTGGCTCGGTGGTCTTTTTCAGCTGGCTGAAGGCGCAGAAAGCCGGGCAGTCGATCTGGCAGGAGCCGGGTCAGCGGGTTTTCGGCAACCTGTTCATTCCGCTGATCGCGGGCGGGGTATTTTGCGGAGTTTTGCTCTACCACCAGATCCCGTACCTGGTAGCACCGGCGATGCTTATCTTTTACGGACTCGCGCTGATCAACAGCAGCAAGTACACGTTTATCGATATCCACTACCTGGGTCTGGGGCAAATCGCCCTCGGGTTGCTGGCCAGCTTTCAGGTCGAGTATGGTCTGCTGGCCTGGGGAGCTGGCTTTGGAGGGCTAAATATCCTCTACGGTACGCTGATGTACGACAAGTACGAAAAAGACAGGTAAAGACTGTATCAAGCCATCGAACGTCCTGACTATCGAGATGTGAATGATTACATAAACCATATCAACAAAGACTTCGAGAGTCGGGTCCGGCTGGGCATCATGTCGGTGCTGATGGTGTCAGATCCTGTCAGCTTTACCGTTCTGAAAGAAAGTCTGCACCTGACCGATGGCAACCTCGCCAGCCATTTACGAGCCCTGGAAGAAGCCGGGTATCTGCGGGTCGAGAAGCAGTTTGTGGGGCGGAAGCCGAATACCGTTTACCAGGCCACGCTGGCAGGAACCGAGGCCTTCAGAAACCACCTGAACGCGCTGGAGCAACTGGTTCTGAACACGAAAAGCAACTAATTTTTTTCATCTTTTCACTTTGAATAACAAAGTACTTTACTATCTCATACATTACCGCCATGCGTGACGAAATCCTGTTGAACCTGCAGAATCCCGGCCAGCTCGAGAAGTTGTACCGGGCCAACAAACCGACCTTCAAAACGGTCTTTAACAGCCTGTATCCTCAGTTGCAGAACAACCCTGTGGCCGAGAGCTGGTACCATCGACTCAACTACGGGCAGGACGAGTCTGTCTGGGGCACCCGCAACGACCGCATCGTTGTGGTTGGGGCGTCGCTACTGGCGGCCCTGCTGGCCAAACTGCCAACCCTGCTGTCGCTGGATAAGGAGTTCTTTTACACCCGGAACATAGGCTTCATCGTTTTCCCTATCCTGATGGCCTATTTTGGCTGGAAAAACAACCTCTCCCGCCTGACCGGACTGTGGCTGGCCGGGCTCATCCTGATCGCCATCGGGTTCATCAATGCACTGCCTCAAACCAACACCAGCGACACCCTGATTCTGGCCTGTATCCATCTGCCCTTATGGCTCTGGTCGCTGCTGGGGTTCACCTTTGGCGGGGGTCGATTAACGGGCGGGATCAACTGGCTGGGTTTTCTGCGGTATAACGGGGAACTGGCCGTGATGATCGCCCTGCTGCTGATTACCGGCGGCCTAACCACGGGGCTCACCATTGGGCTGTTCAAGCTGATTGGGTGGAACATTGAGCAGACATACTTCGAGTACGTGGTCGTTTGCGGACTGGCTGCCGTACCGATGGTGGCTACGTTTATCACCCAGTCTCAGCCGGCTCTGGTCAGTAGGGTTTCGCCCGTGATTGCGAACCTGTTCAGCCCCGTTGCGCTGGTTATGCTGGTGGTTTATCTGGTGGCTACGGTTGTCTCGGGCAAAGATCCGTATCACGATCGGGAGTTTCTTCTTCTCTTCAACGCGCTGCTGATCGGCGTTATGGCGCTGATTTTCTTTTCGGTGGCCGAGGCCACACCCGCCAGCAAGAGCCCGGTTCAGCTTCTTATCCTTTTTCTGCTTTCGGCGGTGACCATCCTCGTAAACGGCATCGCGCTGTCGGCGGTCCTGTTCCGGATTGCCGAATGGGGCGTAACGCCCAACCGGATTGCCGTACTGGGCGCCAACCTGCTCATGATCACTCATCTGGTTTATGTAGCGTTCAGGCTGCTGGGCGCCGTAACCCGCCGGACCGACCTCTCGCTGGTGGGCCAGTCGATGACCCTGTTTCTGCCGATCTACAGCCTGTGGACCGGCATCGTGACCTTCCTGTTCCCGCTACTCTTTGGGTTTAAATAAGACATCGACCCGGTCAGGCGCCACAGACACTTCTCTGACGGGCACCGACTCCGTGGTCGTCAGAGAAGCTTATATCCGATCGGCCAGAAAATAAATAAGGACGCCTATCCCGATCAATATCCAGCCGATTAATCGTAACGTTCGGTTTCTGCTATAGGGATTCATCATCAATCTGTATGGCCTGCTGCCCTTATTTTCGTTCGGAAGCAGGCCATGCTATCAAGCCGAACATCTATCGTGAAAGACCAACCCTTACTTGATAAAATAGCCCTGGTTACGGGGGCATCCCGGGGCATCGGGCAGGAAATAGCCCTGCGTCTGGCGTCGGCAGGAGCCACGGTGGTTGTCAATTACAAAAGCAGCCGGCAGGAAGCCGAGTCGATTGCCTCGCGGATCACAGCAACCGGCGGCCAAGCGCTGGCTCTCCGGGCCGACGTATCGGACGAGACCGACGTGCGGAATCTTTTCGACCAGATCAGCGACCAGGCCGGCCCCGTAACCATTCTGGTCAACAACGCCGGCATCAACCCGACCAGGCCGTTGCTGGACCTGACCCTGGCCGATTTTCAGCAGTCGCTGACGGTAAACCTCACCTCGGCCTTCCTGACGACTCAGGCGGCCCTGCCGGCCATGATTGAGCAGCGCTTTGGCCGCATCATCAACATCTCCTCGGTGGCGGCTCAGCTGGGGGGCGTGGTCGGTCCCCATTACGCAGCGGCCAAAGCCGGTATGCTTGGCCTGACACATGCCTATGCAGGGATGCTTGCCCAGTACGGGGGCATAACCGCCAACGCCATAGCTCCCGCCCTGATCGAGACCGACATGATCAGAAACAACCCCGCTATCAAACCCACGATCATCCCGCTGGGGCGCTTCGGCCAGCCCGAAGAAATTGCGGACGTGGCGCTGCTGCTGGCTACCAATGGCTACATAAACGGCCAAACCATCAACGTCAATGGCGGCTGGTACATGAGCTAGTCCCGTAACAGGACTAGACTCCGGGTTGGCCTCAGGGCAGCGAAAACACGACATACCCGCCCTGGGGAGCCGATGTGGCGTTGTCGGGGCGCCCTTCGGCCCGGCCCCATCGGAGCGGGGTGGTAGCGGGCACCACCAGATACTGCCGTCCGTTTACCGCGTACATCGACGGCAGCCCTTCGGTTCCGGTGGGCAGCTGTCCGGCCCATAGCTCCTTGCCAGTATCAGCATCCAGCGCGTAGATCTTTCCATCCCGGGCCGTACAGAAAAGCAGTCCGGTCGAGGTAACGATCATCCCATGGCGCTGGGAACGCAGCAAACCCGTGTTTTCTGTAGCGCCCTGTTCGGCCACCTCCTTGTCGCGCCCGATGGGTATTCGCCATTTGATGACGCCCTCGTTGAGGTCATAGGCAATGATCGACGACCAGGGCGGGCTGATGATATAGGGCGAGCCAAGGCCCCAGCCCGGCGGAACGAAGTAGCGGGTTTTGGGAGCGCTGGCACCCGCCGGGTAGGGTGCTCCGTATGAGTTGAACCCCATCCGGGAGGCCGCCCGGGCCGATTCGGCAATTTCCCGCAGCTGCTGCCCGCCCGGTGCTCCGCCCGAGGCCACGACGGGTCCGCTGAGCGGTTCGAGCTTGCGGTTCCCTCCCGGCCGGGCCATACGCGGATCGCTACCGGTCTGGCTAGTCAGAAACGTGTACAGCTTCCGGAGGGTGCTTTCGTCGAGGTGCGGAAAAGCGGGCATCTCCCCTTTCCCGGCCACGACGACCTGCTGAAACTTCTCAAAGTTGAGTCTCGTCGCCACATCCAGCAGCTGCGGCCCCACCAGTCCTTTCCGGTCGGCGCCGTGGCAGACCTGGCAGTTTTTAGTGTATAGCTCCTGCCCCATCTCGGTCAGCGCCACCGACGCCGACTCATCCTGCCCGGGTATGTCGCGTTTTTCTATCTTCCCGTATACCGAAGGCCAGTCGATACTACGCACGTATACCAGTCCCCGGGCGGGGTTGGCGGCCGTACTACCCCAGCTGGCTCCGCCCACGGCGCCCGGTATCGACAGGGTTTCGCGGGTCATGGACAGGGGCGTATACAGGCCCGTACCCATGCTGTCGATGCGCTGCTTCCAGTCGGCGCGTTCCTTGTCGGTGAGCAGGTAGGGATTAATATCTTTGGAGGTCATGTTCTGCCGGCCAAACGGGGGCAGCACCGTTGGGTAAGGCTGCGTAGGCCACGACTGCTCGCCGGGAATGGTGCTGGCTGGCACGGGGCGCTCTTCGATGGGCCAGAGCGGTTCGCCGGTAACCCGGTTAAACGCAAACAGAAACCCGTTTTTGCCGGCAACGGCTACCGCATCGATTCGTTTGCCTTTGTGGGTTACGGTGATCAGCTGCGGAGCCGCTGACAGGTCATAGTCCCACAGGTCATGGTGAACCAGCTGAAAATGCCACAACCGTTTGCCGGTGCGGGTATCCAGAGCCAGGATGCAGTTGCCGTACAGGTTGCTGCCAATGCGGTCGCCCCCGTAGTAGTCGTAGGTGGGCGAGCCCAGCGGGAAGTAGGCAATGTGCCGTTTGGTATCGACGGATATTTCGCCCCAGGTATTGACACCCCCGATGTACGTATAGGCGTCTTTGGGCCAGGTGTCATAGCCATACTCGCCCGGATGTGGAATGGTATGGAACGTCCAGGCGCGTTTGCCCGTAACGACATTAAAGGCCCGCAGATGCCCCGGCGACGAAATGTAGTTTTCGCCCGTAGCCGACCCCAGCAGGATCAGATCGTCCACTATTTTGCCGGGCGTACCGGACTGAACCCGAACAATCGTTTTGGGATCGCGCCCGAGGCCTTCGCGCAGATCGACCAGCCCGTTCTGGCCGAAGCTCAGGATCGACTGGCCGGTGCTGGCGTCGATGGCCTGGAGGTAATTGTTCATCTGGAACAGCAACCGCCGGTCTTTACCATCTTTGCTCTGCCAGTAGTTGATGCCCCGGATGGCCATACCCTGGAGGTGGGCATGAATCCAGATTTCCTTACCCGTCGTTGCATCCAGCGCCACCAGCGAATTATCCTTGGCCAGCACGTACATGGTATTGCCGACAATGAGGGGATTGAACTGGTAAACGTTCTTATCGTTGGTCGGATAAAACCAGGCGACTTTAAGCTGGCTGACGTTGGCTTTGGTGATGCCGGTCAGCGCCACAAACTTCGACTGGTCGGGGCCACCGCCATAGTCTTTCCAGGTTGTGTGCTGGTCATCCGGCTCGTCGGCCGCGGCAAAGGGTAAGTCCTGCCGGGTCAGCAACGCGCTACAGGCCACCCAGGCAATCAGTAACAACCCACACCAGATCACCGGCTGGTATGGTTCGGAAACTCGTAGTTTCGATGAAAATGTTTTCATGAGTTAGGGGCAGTTAGGTACCTTTCGGAATAAGGGGCACGCGGTATCGAAGCAGCGGAACCGGGTCGTTTGGGCGTGGTCAGTCCGGAAAATCGACAGCCTCGAACATCCGGTAGTTGTCTATACTGGTAGCGGGGGCGAAGAAGCAGATCACCTTCATCTCTACATCGCCGGTGTTTTTGAGCATGTGTACGTTGCCCTGCTCGAAGAGTATGGCCGACCCCGCCCGCACGCTGCCTACCTCGTTCTCGATCATTACTTTTCCCGAGCCGCTGATGATGTAGATCAGCTCTTCGCTGTTGGGATGCGAGTGGGCGGGTCGTACGGCTTCGCCCGGCAGCACCCGAATGACGCATACCGACAGGTTCTGGGCGGGCAGGGAGTCGTCGCTGGCCAGCCAGCGCATGAATCGTCCCGGATGTTCTTTTTCCGGTACGTCGTCTTCGTGAAGTATGGTCATTGGGGTACCTGGTTTAGGATGTCTGCAATTTGGTGGCTGAGGTGTTCGGCATCCAGCCCGTAATGGGCCGCCAGCTCGGTATACGTGCCCGAGTGGATGTAATGGAGCCCTTCGCGGCTGGCCGTATTGATGGGGTACAGCCGCCAGGTGTTCAGCTCGGACTCGCGCTCGAAGAGCACCTTTCTGAAGTTGGTCCAGAGGTAGCCGTTGTTCTGCTCGGCAATGAATACAGGGGTTCCGGCGCGGTACAGGGCTACGATGGTGTCGGAATCGATCGACGGCATATCGACTACGTTGACAGCCAGCCCTTTGGCGGCCAGCGCATCGGCCGCGTCGAGGGCTTCGTAAACGCCACGGCCGCTCGTGACGATGGTTGCCCGGGCCGCATCGGTCTGCCTCACCGGATAGGCCCGGCCAAACTCGAACCGGAAATCCGCGTCGTACAAGGCCGGAGCCGGGGCCCGCAGCGTCCGCATGTACACAATTCCTTTGTTGCCTTCGGCAATCCATGTCAGCACACCAAGCAGTTGCTGCGGACACGACACGTTGATAATCCTGACATGGGCGGCTTCGTTGAGCAGCAGCGCGTCGTCGTTCCCCATGTGCGTGGCTCCGTTCGACTGGGTTTCCAGATCGGCCGCCGTAGCTACCATGGTCAGGTCGATGCCGTGGCCTTCGGATAGCCAACCACCGGCCGCAATCACCTCCAGCCGTTCCTGATGCCCTACGGCAATCCGGCGGAGTACTTTCCAGTCGTAGAACGGGCAGAACGTGCTGATCCAGGCGTTGGCACCCAGTATGGCAAAGGCTTCGCCAATCAGCATCATGTTGGCCTCGGCCACGCCCACGTTCAGCGCCCGGCCTTTATCGACAAAGCCCACCCCGGCCTGCAACCCGCTGGTCGACGCCAGATCCGAGTCGACCGATACGACCCGCTCGTCCTGGGCGAAGGCGTTCATGGCCTGCTCGATCACCTTGTGCGCCCCGTAGGCTTTCCCTTTTTCGAGCCTGGGCAGCCGTTGCGGATCGTACTGCACCCGTTTGTCGCGGACCGGCGCTTTTCGGGGCTTCACCGAGGCCGGTACCGTAGCTACGCCCACCACCCGGCCTTCTGCCTGGGTCAGCGTAAACCCCATGGCCCGGGCCTGCTTCCCGAGCAGGGAGACGATATCGGCCGAGGACTCATCGGCCGTGAGCTGGTCGACGAACTGACAGAACTCCCGCTCGGCAGCCGCCCGTCGCTGGGTCTGCATCCCCGACTCCTGCCGCAGCAGCTCATCAGCAATGGACACCTTGTGGTTGGTCATGTACTCCGAGAAGCCGCCGTAGCCCTTCGTTGATTTGCAGATAATGACCGTGGGCCGACCATCGCGCGGGCCGTACTTGAACGTCTGCAGAGCGGCATAAACGGTATGGTACTTGGTGGCGTCGACCTCCAGCACCCGCCAGCCAAAGGAAGCGAAACTACCGGCCAGCCCCTGGTACGGAAAATGAAGCACATTGACCGTATCCAGCTGACCGCCGTTGTTATCGACCAGTACGCAGAGGTTATCCAGTCGCTTGAACCCGGCATACATCACGCTTTCCCAGATCGACCCTTCCTGCAGCTCGCCGTCGCCGGTTACGGCATACACGTCGAACCGGGGCGATCGCTGGCCGGCGATGGCAAAGCCCTGCGCCACGCCCATTCCCTGCCCCATAGGACCGGTAGCCACGTGAACACCCGGCAGCAGCGGACCAGGGTGGCCGTTGAGCAGGCTGGTGATCGAGCGCGAATTATCCAGCATGGCCGGATCGATGTAGCCCAGGTCGGCATAGATCGACGCCAGGGTGGCTACGGCATGCCCCTTGCTGAGCACAAACATATCCTGATCCGTGGCCGTGGGTTCTTCGATATTCAGGTCGATAATACCCCCGTAGAACAGGCTGACCATGGGGATCGTAGCCGAAAAGGCGCCCCCGATATGGATGGCCTTATCCACCGCATGGGCACACTGATACAGGCTCAGCAACCGGATATCCGCGTCCTTAATGGCCAATAGCTGGACAATGCCCCGGTCGGCCAGGGCTTTCTTGTCTTCCAGATAAATCAAGGTAATAAGTTGGTTAGTAAGTCCTTAAAACGGTTTACAAGGTATTGTCACCTGCCATCGCAGACGCGGGGTTCGCCCGCTACAAAATAGACCAGCCGCCATCGACAAAGTAGGTGGCCCCCGTCACGAACGAAGCCTCGTCCGACGCCAGAAAATACATGACGTTGGCTACCTCGGCGGGTTGGCCCATGCGGTTCAGCACGCTCTTCGCGTTCAGAAACTGTTCGGTACCCGCCGGGTCGGGCGAGTCGTTGATCGAGCCGCGCAGCAGCGGGGTGTCGATAGCCCCCGGCGCTACGCAGTTGACCCGGATCTGCTCGCTGGCCAGGTCGTAGGCCATACTCCGCGTCAGGGTATCGATGGCCCCTTTTGATGATGAATAGGCCGCCCGCTCGCCCACGGCCCTGTAGCCCAGAATCGAGCCGGTGTTGATCACATTACCCCCACCCTGCTCGATCATCATCGGCACAAAGGCGTTGCTCATGTAAAAAATGCCCTTGAGGTTGATGTCGTAGGTGCGGCTCCAGTCGGCCTCGCTGCACTGCAGAATACTACCCCGGATTTCAAGCCCGGCATTGTTGATCAGCACATCGGCCCGGCCAAACCGTTCGCGGGTTTGCTGAGCCGCCTGCTTCACCTGCCCGTTATCGGATATGTCGCACTGGCAAAACAGGGCCTCGACGCCCATCTCACTAATGTGTTGTTCAGCCTGTTCGCCCTTCTGGGCGTCAATGTCGATCAGTACGATGTTGTACCCGTTGCTGGCGAACTTAACCCCTGCGGCCAGCCCCAGCCCCGATGCGCCCCCACTAACAACCATGACTTTCCTACTCATATAGCTCGTTGTTAAAATCGTCTGTGTTAATTCATTCCATTGGGCTTCGTCGCCACCTTGATAGCACCGTCTTTCCGGTTTTCGTAGGTATCCAGCGCGGTTCTGAAATCGGTCAGTGCGTAGCGGTGGGTCATCAGCGGACTCAGGTCGATCCGGTTGTTGATCAGCAGTTCGATCGTTGGCTGGGCCGTATTCGGGTTGGCGCGGTTGCCCACCAGTTCGACTTCATCCAGCACCATCCGCTTGATGGGGATCGAGGGGTCCGAGTGCGGAATCCCGATCACCGACACCACGCCCCCTTTGGCAGCGGCCAGACAGGCCTGGGTCAGCGACTGCGCCGTACCCGCGCACTCCAGCACCGCCGGAACGCCCCGCCCGCCGGTCAGCTCGCGTACGGTCGTGACGACGTCGCCCTCTTTGTAATCGATCGGTATGGCGCCCAGCTCCTGCGCTTTGGCGAGCCGCTCACCGCTACCGGCCGCGTATATACGGGCCGCCCCCAGCGCCTTCGCACAGAGAACGGCCATGAGCCCCTGCGGGCCGGTACCGATGATCAGGATGTCGTCGCCGGGCTGCATGCGCGACCGCTTCACGGTATACAGCGCAATGCTGAGCGGATCTACGCAGGCCGCATACTCCAGCGACATGGCATCCGGAATTTTGAAGATGCTTTTCACGGACGTACGCATGTACTGCGCGTAGGCCCCCGGCGTATAATGACCATATTGCCGGTGTCCCCGCTCTTCGTGGCCGTAGTTGAGGCAGATGTTGTAGCGACCTTTCAGGCACATCTCACAGTAGCCGCAGCCGCAGTGCGAAATACCACACACCCGGTCGCCCTCGCGCCAGCCCAGGCTGGCCGCCCGGGGGCCGGTTTGCACCACGGTTCCTGACCATTCGTGACCCGGTATGAACGGAAACCGGGTAGGCCAGAAATTAGGGAAGTCGCCCGCTACGATATGCGGATCGGTACCGCAGATGAAGGTGGTGTCAACTTTGCAGATCACTTCGTCGGTATCCGGTACCGGCACCGGCACGGTCTCTATAGCAAAATCGCGAACACCGTTGAGAACCAGCGCATCCATGTGTTGAGGCAAACTCATAATCAGTCGATTAGCTTTTTATAGTTGAGATTGGGGCACGATAGCGACGCCCCGGAACGGCGAGCCGGAGCCCCCTTTAATTTTGAGCGGCAGGCCCACAAACCAGAACGCGTGGGCGGGGATCAGGTCGACCTGGGCCAGGTTTTCGATGTTCAGGATTTCGCGCTCGCGGCATACGATATGGGCCGGCTGCTCCCTGACAACGGCCACTTCATGATGGCTGTCGATACTAGGCGCGTCGGCCCCTACGCTGATGGCGCCCAGGTCGTTGAGGTATTCGATGGCGCTACGATCCAGGCCGGGATAGCCCCGGATGTAGTCGAACGGCTGTTTCCACTTTTTGTACCAGCCCGTATGGTAGAGCACCACCGACTGGGGTTTGATCGTAACCCCCGTTTTGTCCAGAGCCTCCTCGATATCGGCCCGGGTGATGTAGCTGGCCGGTTCCTTATGCGAAAAGTCGAACCAAACGCCGGGGGCCATGAACCACTCCAGCGGCAGCTGATCGACGGAGCGCGCGTCGGGCTCGTTGACCACGTGGTTGATGGCATCGACGTGGGTATTGGAATGGTCGCAGAGGGTGAACCCGACTACCTTGTACGAATAAGGTGGTTTGGTGAGCCCCATCTTCTGGGTTTCTTCGTGCGACAGGTGATTCCAGATCAGGGTGCGCTGGTGGCCGATGAAGGTAGGGTCTTCGGTGCTGATGGTATGACTGAGGTCCGTTACGACACAGTCGATGCCCAGGAAGTTGATCCGGGTCTGGAGGCTGAAAGGCGGGCAGAAGGCTTTTTGCAAGGTTGACATACGTTTTGATTCGCTAAGGATGAGGAGCAGAACCGCTCAGAACCGACCTGTACCGCTAGAACTTACGCGACCATTCTTTGGGCCACCGCTCCACAACGACTTTGGTTTGGGTGAAAAACTCGACCGCGTGCCGACCCTGCCCGTGCAGATCACCGAAGAAGCTTTCGTTCCAGCCGCTGAAAGGAAACTGCGCCATGGGAGCCGCCACCCCGATGTTGATGCCGATGTTGCCGGCCATGGCCTGACTCCGGAACTTGCGGGCGTTGGCTCCGCTGCTGGTAAACAGACAGGCCATATTGCCATATCGGCCGCTGTTGATGAAGGTCAGGGCCTCGTCTACCGTACCGAGTTCGATAAGGCTCATAACAGGGCCAAAAATCTCGGTGCGAATCACCTCGCCATCGAGCGGCAGGCCTTCCAGAATGGTGGGCCTGATGAAGTTGCCCTGCTCGAAACCGCTGATGGCCGGCTTGCGGCCATCCAGCAGCACCCGCCCCCCCTCCTGAATGCCTTTATCGATCAGGTGTTCGATCCGGGACCGGCTGTCTGGGGTAATGACTGGCCCCATCTCGACCGATTCGTCCAGGCCGAAGCCGGTCGTTCGGGATTTGGCCGACTCGTACAAGGCATCTTTGATGGCCCCCTGATCGCCCACGGTGATGATGTTGGACGCGGCCAGGCAGCGCTGACCCGCGCAGCCGAATACGCTGTCGGTGATGATCTTCACGGATATGTCCAGATCGGCATCGGGCAGTACCACCACCGGATTTTTGGCTCCTCCCTGGGCCTGAACCCGTTTTCCGTTGGCGGCTCCTTTGGCGTAGATGTATCTGGCAATCTGCGTAGACCCCACAAAACTGATGGCCTTGACGTCGGGGTGTTCCAGCAGGGCGTCTACCGTTTCCTTACCACCGTGGACCAGATTGATAACCCCCTCGGGCAGGTCCAGCTGATCGATGAGCTCGAACACCTTCAGCATGGTCAGCGGCACTTTTTCCGATGGCTTTATGATGAAGGTGTTGCCGCAGGCGATGGCGTAGGGCAGAAACCAGAACGGAATCATGCCCGGGAAGTTGAACGGTGCAATGCAGGCGCAGACGCCCAGCGGCTGACGAATCATGAACTCATCGATGCCCGGCGCGATATTTTCCGAGAACTCGCTCTGCATCAGCACCGGCATGCCGCAGGCTACCTCCACGTTCTCGATGGCCCGCTGAATTTCTCCCCTCGACTCGGCCAGGGTTTTGCCGCATTCGAGCGTAATGGTCCGGGCAATCTCCTCGGCATTAGCTTCGAGCAGCTGCTTCAGTTTGTAGAGCGGCTGTACCCGCTTCATGACGGGTACCTCGCGCCAGGCCGCAAACGCTCCGGCGGCTGCCGCTACCGCACTGGCCACATCGGCGGACGTATGGCTCCCCAGCGGAACAGTACCGATCACTTCCTGCGAGGCCGGGTTGATCACAGCCACCGTATTTTCTTCCTTACTTTTTGTCCACGTACCGCCGATATAATTCGCTAGAACTTCCATAAACCAGGGGAAAACAAATCTTGATTAACGCGTTTTTGACTGCCAGACGCTGGCGTATGTCGACTAGGCTACGAACTTGTATCCCAGCTTTTTAAGGTAATCCCGGGACACTTTGGCCGATTCGAATTCTGTCATCGGCATCTTGTTTTTCCGGTCCGAATCGAGTTCGAACATGATCATGCCGGCCATGTCTTTCTTGCGGGGTTCGAGCATATCGAGGATTTTTTTCAGGTCTACGGTCCCGGCGCCCAGGGGCGCGTAGCCGAGGTAGCCGTTGTCGTTGCCGCCCGAAAAATCTTTCAGGTGAACGTGCTGAACGAGTGGCAGAAAATCCTGTACGATCTTGACCGGGTCGCTGCCGCCTTTGGCCAGCTGCCCCACATCCGGCCCGAACTTCATGTAGTTCGTATCCAGATTCTCCATGATGAAGTATACCTCTTCGCGGGTTTCGATGGGCGTACCCGTATGCGGATGGAGCGCGCAGACCAGCCCCATATCGGTGACGACTTTGGCGTACTCGTTCATGGAGTCGACCAGGTTCTTTTTATGTTCCCTGTAGTCGTAGCCGTCGCGTTTGATACCGGTGGGGCAGTATTCGACGACTTTGCCGCCGTTTTCTTTTAGCAGCTGCGCCCAGCGTTCCAGCTTCTTGCGCTCGGCCGGCCGTTTGTCGGGGTCCAGGACGTCGGTCATGCAGAAGGCCGAGATGATGGGAACGCCGTATTTCTGAACGACCTTACCGAATCCGCCCCGCTTTTCTTCCCATTCCTGAATAACCTGTCCGAAGGTCTCGAACGAATGGTAGCCTAGTTTGGCCATGTCGCTGAGCGAGGCTTCGAGGTTGTCGGCGCCGTATCCCCACAGGATGAAGGTGGCACCGATTTCGTTTTTTCTGGCGAGTTGTTCCATGGCCAGGGTGGGCAGGGCCAGCGAGGCCGCGCCGGCCATACCGGCCGCTTTGATAAAATCCCTTCGGGTCAATGGCGTATGCATAGATTTCAGGCTGTTATTTGGAAAATGTGCAGACGGCGGCCCCGGCAACCAGCAGCAGTGCCCCCACCACTTTCATGGCAGAAATGGGCTCCACCGGCGACCCCAGCGCGCCAAAGTGAGACAGGACCAGGCCGGTCACCACCTGACCGGCAATCATCAGGACGAAGGCGGTAGCGGCCCCGACTTTAGGAACGGTCCAGGCAATTCCGAACACCAGTGCGGCCCCCATAACGCCCGCCGTAAGCAGCCAGACCGGCACCTCGCGCAGCCGGGAAAACGCTTCGGTATCGCCGGAAGAAAAGCCGATCGCCAGGGCGGTAAGGGCGCCAATACCCCAGAAGATAGCATTGCCTACTTTGGGATTCCGGATAATGGCGCCCACCTGGGCGTTCATGGTCAGGTGCAGGGACAGGATGACCCCGATGAAGAGCATCAATACGATCAAATACGGTTTCATGAGTAAGGGCTTAGGGATTAGGATTGAGGAACCGGGATCGGAAGCCAGCACAACAGCCTGGCTGTGAGACTTATTCTGACCGGGACGGCTGTTTTTTAGGTTTGCTGCCAGCGGGGGTGTTCCAGAAAATGAAGGTGCCCCGGTTGGTTGAGGTGACGATGTCGATGGCGCCGTCTTTGTTGATATCGACCGCGGTTACTTCGGAGCCCGCCCCCGAGCGGTTATGAATCAGTTCGGGCACAAACTCGGCCCCGCCGGGCGCTTTCGGATTCCGGACGGTTCGGTACCAGTACAGCACCGGCGCGCCGTACGAGTCGGGATCGTACATGTTGTCGAGATGGGTGAAGTAGCGTTTGCCAACGATGAAATCGCGAATACCGTCGCCGTCTACGTCGGCATAGGTGGCGCCGTGGGGTTGCGAGAAGGTCACGTTACCAGCGCTCTTTGTCGAGTAGTCGTCGCTGATCATATGGCGGGTAAACGAGATAGCACCGGCCTTGTCGCGCACCTGCTCGAACCAGGCCAGGCCAAAGCCATGTACGTTGAGGTTGGTGATTACATCGTTCAGCCCGTCGCCGTTGGCGTCGAATACAGCCATCAGCGTGCCGCCGATGTTACTACCGCGGTTGCCGTAGCGACCAAACGCATACGGATGGTACGCCCAGAGGGTTTCCGGCGTCTTTTGGTCGGGCTGCTCCCACCAGCCGTAGGCGTTCAGGATGTCGAGCCGGCCGTCGCCGTTGATATCGCCGGTTCCGATGCCGTGGGCCAGCGCGTAGCCTTTGTCCGAAATAATGAATTCTTTCCAGGGTTTGGTCGGGTCGGCTCCGTCGGGCTTCGCATACCGCAGGGAGCCGCTGGCCGCATACACCAGTTCGGGCTGGCCGTCTTTATCGATATCCACCAGATCGGTGATTTCGCTCTGCACAGCCGGCAGAATATCGTAGCTTTTCCAGCGCCGGGATTCCCCTTTCGGGTTGATCAGCACACTGGCCCCCGACGGGCTGATGAGCACATCGGGCCAGCCGTCGCCGTTGAAGTCGTGCGTAAACTGCACGTGGGTGCGGGTGAACTCCTTCGATGGACTCACCGCAATGGCCGGAAAAATTTCCCGATGCTTCGTGTAGTCAGGCCCGTAATAGATGTAGGGACCCGCAACTACGTCCATGATGCCGTCTTTATTGAAATCGGCGGCATCGGCACCCCACGAATAGTACATATCACTGATACACTGCACGTTGAACCGGGGAGACGACTTTTCGGCCGGGTTCACGCGCATCGCAATGTCCTTGACCATGATGTCTTTGAAGCGAACCTCACCCGACCCGCCCGCGTAGAGCGCAATAGGACCGTATTCGTATGTAGCCGAATCGCCATCTACGGCCCCACCGATCTCGGCGCCATCGTTCAGAAAATTGCGGATGACGTTCAGCTCGATAAACGTTTCGACCATATTCCAGTCGTCGGCGCGGAAGTCCGTATTGGGTCGGGCCAGCGGCAGGTTGGCGGGGGTAGCGGGGCGGGGTGGCATAGCCCGGCGGGCGTTGGCCTGGGCGTCGTTCTTCGGGGGGGCCAGCCGGTAGTAGATACCGCCCGCATACCGCAACTTTTCGCGCTCGGTTATTTTCCCCTGCGCATCGATGGATACCGCATAAGGAGCTACTTCGTCTTTATTCAGGGCCAGGAAAATACCCTTCATGCCCCGATCGGTTTTCTGCATCCGCAACAGCACCCCCGTTTCGGCCGAGGGGCTGCACTTGAACAACGCATGAAGACCGACATCCTGATACGACCGGTTCAGCACGAGCCAGCTCCCCCGGGAATCAGGCGCTAGCCGCGCAACGATCTCTCCGTTCTGAGCCTGCCAGTCGGCCTGCCCAACCACCTGGAACGAGTTGATATCGGAGGCCCTGACTACCTGGTCTGGCACAAACGTCTGACCGAACGCCGGTTTTTCAGACGCCGTCATATCCTGACCAAACAAGCTGGCAGACAACACCATTAAAGCAAATACACTTACAAACAGCCGCATGGAAGAGGTAGTTTAAACCAGGCCGGAGCGCCGGACTGTGGGAGTAGTGAGAAGCAGGCAGCCGGGCGGGGGTCAGTCACCCGCAGCCCGTATACGGGAGCCGGGTGACTGACTTCGGACAACTGGTATGGTTTGGGGAAGGCATAGTTCGCCCAACCCACGCCCGTCTGGTACGATGACAGGTCCTGCGTTTAGTAGCCCGGATTCTGCTTGATTTTGCCGCCACTCAAATTGATTTCGAGCTGCGGAATCGGGAATATTTCGTTGATACCGTCGCGGAAGCCGGCGCCTTTGGCGGTTTTGTATTTTTCGCCGTAAGCCCGCAGCACTTTCCCGGCCCGGCCCTGGCGGACCAGCTCGAAGAAGCGCTCATACTCCTGCCCGAACTCGACCCGCTGCTCCTGCCAGATTCGTTCGCGAAGCGCCACTTTATCGGTCACCGTTACGTCGGGTAGTACTCCCGTTTTTCCCTGCCGGGCGCGGGCCCGAACCTGATTCAGGGCATTCAGGGCAGCGGTTGTGTTTCCGTTTTCGTTGGCTGCTTCGGCGTACCACAGCAGTACTTTCCCCAGCCGCATGTAGATATCGTCTCGACCCGCCTGCAGCGATCCGGCAATGCGCTCATATTCGGGCACGTACACTTTCTTGTTCAGGTAGCCGGTGCTGCTGTTGCCTACGTTGGCCACAAGCCCGTCGGGCATGACATCGCCCGTTTTGTAGACCGACTGCTCCAGGCGGGGGTCGCCGGGCTCGAAAGCGCTGACAAAATCGGGGGTAGGGTTATTGAAGCCCCAGCCATTGCGGGCGCGACTGGCCATCACGATATTGATCTGATTATTGGCTGGCTGCGCACCCTGATCGTTCAGGAACTGCACCTGGAAGATATGCTCCCGGCTGGTTTCGCCGGCCCGCAGAAACATGCCCATGTAATCGGCATGCAACGCGTACTCACCCGACTTGATCACTTTGTCGAACCATTCTTCGGCCTTGGCGAAATTATTCATATACAGGTAGACCTTACCCAGATAAGCCTGAGCGGCCCCTTTGGTGGCCCGGCCCCGGTCGGCAGCCGGGTACTTACTGGCCAGCGGGAGTACCTCGGCGGCTTCTTCCAGGTCTTTGATGATCTGGGCGTAGACCTGCTGTTTGGGCGTGCGCTCCATGTCGTAGGTATTCTGCGAAGCAGTCAGCACCAGCGGCACATCCCCGAAGGTTTTGACCAGATTGATGTAGTACCAGGCCCGCAGAAACTTGGCTTCGGCCAGGTACTGGTTTTTGAGGGCCGCGTCCATCTGGATGTTCGGTACGTTGTCCAGCACCAGGTTGGCCCGCCGTATGCCGATGTACTCCGTCGACCAGGCGAAGCGGGCCGCATCGTTGTCCGACTGAATGTTGAAGAGGGAAATCTGCTGCGCATACAGCTGATCGGACCCCGATTCGCCCCCTTTTTCGGTATCGTCAGACGCTACGTTGGCTAGTACCCAGTGCATATAGCCGGTTCCTACGTAGGTGCAGCACCAGTTATTACCGGCCAGCGGGGTATAAGTAGCGGTTACGGCCCGGCGGGCATCGTCGGCGGTGATGTAGGCGCTGGAGGCACTGATCTGCGCCAGGGGTTCTTTATCCAGTACGCTCTTGCAGCCCTGCGAGGTGAACCAGCAAAAACAGGTTAATAAGACGTATGATAGTAGCTTCATGGCTAATGGATCTTGGGTTTAAGGAGCGCTTTTGTGGCAGCGTGTTCACGGTAGCGCCGGAAAGCGCTTTGGACAATATCAAAGGCCAATGTTGACGCCCAGGGTATAGATCCGGGGCAGCGGGTAGTTCGTCTCGTCGATACCGATGTAGAGGGGGCTGTTGCCGCGGTTGCTACCCAGCTCAGGATCGAATCCGGGATATTTAGTGAAGGTCAGCGCGTTCTGAACCGACGCGTATACCCGCAGACTCCGCAGATTGACCACGCTCTTCGGAATGCGGTAGCCGATCTGGATATTCCGCAGCCGCAGATACGATCCGTCTTCTACGTAGTATTCCGACGAGCGCATGTTGTTATTCGGGTCGTTGGTATTCAGGCGGGGCACCGTATTGCTGGTGTTCGGGCCGGTCCAGCGGTTTTCCCAGACGTTCATGGTGTAGTTGAAGAAGTTGGCGCCTTCCATTCTGAATTTCAGCCCCATGAATATGTCGTTGCCGTAGGTGCCCTGCAGCTGCATCCGGAAGTCGAGGTTCTTGAACGACGCGTAGGACGTTAGCCCGTAGGTGAACTTGGGCCAGGGATTGCCGATCACGGTCTGGTCGTTGGCGTTAATGACGCCGTTGCCGTCCAGGTCCACGAAGCGTATGTCGCCGGGCGCGGTTCCGGTGCTCTGGAACGCGTGGGCCGCAATTTCTTCGCGGCTCTGGAAGAGGCCATTGGTCCGCCAGCCCCAGAATGAAGCGATGGGGCTGCCCACCTGCGTAACGTTTACCAGACCAACAAAGCTGATGAACTGGTTGATGGCCGTTCCGGAGTTGCTCAACGCATTTACCCGGTTCTGATTGAAGGCGATATTGCCCGACACACCGTAGTTGAAACCACCGGGAATGCTGTTGTTCCGATCGTAGCCCAGCGACAGCTCAACCCCTTTGTTGGTCACGCTGCCTCCGTTTACATAAGGCGCGTTCTGAATACCGGAGTAGCTGACAACCGGCACCTGCAGGAGCATATCGGTCGTTTTCTTGTTGTACACGTCGACCGAAGCCGTAACCCGGTTGTTGAAGCCGGTAAAGTCGACCCCTATGTTGGTTTCTTTGGTCGACTCCCACCGGAGGTCCGGGTTACCCATGCTGGTGACGGCCTGGCCGCGTACCACCGTCTGCGGGTTGCCGAAGGTGTAGTTGATATTAGGCGTAACCAGCTCAGTGAAGGCGTAGTTGGGTAACGAGTTCTGGTTGCCCAGAGACCCCCATCCGCCCCGCAGCATCAGGTTATTCACCCAGGTGACCTCTTTCAGGAAAGGCTCTTCGGACAGTTTCCAACCCAGCGAAAACGAGGGAAAATACCCGAATTTGTTGTTCTCCCCGAAGCGCGACGACCCGTCGGCCCGGAAGTTCACCGTCGTGAAATACTTGCTCTTGTAGTTGTAGTTAATCCGGCCGAGGTACGATAAGATGCCCCAGGCGCCGGCGTCGCCCTCTACCCGGTTGCTTTGGGTCGACAGGTTGAGGTAACGCAGATTCGGATTCTGGGTCGCGTTCAGGGGCAGTCCGGCCGCGTAGGCCAGTATACCCTGCGTGTAGGATTCCTGAACGGTTACCCCGCCCAGAATATCGAACGTATGATCACCGATGTTTTTCTGGTAGGTCAGCGTGTTTACCCAGCTGTATTCACGAAAACGGCTGGTACTTTCGGTCAGGTTGGCTACGTCGTTGAAGTTACTGGTAGAGATACGATACGCGGGGTTGAACACCGAGTTCTCCGAATAGCCAATGTTGAAGTTATACTGAGAGCGGAAGGTCAGCCCCTCCAGCGGAATGATCTCCGCGTATACATTGCCATTGATGACGGGCCGCCGGGTGTTGTTGTTGGTGTAATTGATACTGGCCAAGGGGTTGCCGGAGTTCAGCGAGGTTGGCGAATAACCCCAGTTGCCATCGGGCATCCTGACCGGAATTTCGGGGTTGGCCGTCAGCGTACTGCCCAGTATCGACCCGAAGTTGAACTCCGATATCTGCTTATACTGCGCCAGACTACCCGACAGGTTCTGACCGACCCGGAGATACCGGTTAATCGTGTGCGACGAGTTGATCCGCAGGTTGGCGCGGTTGAAACCCGATCCTTTTATGATACCCTCCTGGTTGATGTAGCCCCCCGAAAAGAAGAACTTGCTGTTCTCGTTACCCCCGCTGGCCGACAGGCTCACGTCGGTCATGGGCGCTACCTGAAACACTTCTTTCTGCCAGTTGGTACCCTCGCCCAGGGCCGATGGATTCGGGTAGAGCGGCTGCTGGCCCGCGTTGACCAGACCTTCGTTATAGAGCGTTGCGTACTGAAACGCGTTGGTAACGGGGAAGTATTTCCGGATTTGCTGTACCCCCTGCGACAGGCTGACATCCAGCTGGGATTTGCCCGCCCGGCCTTGCTTGGTGGTGATCAGAATCACGCCGTTGGCGCCCTGAGCCCCGTAAATAGCGGCTGCGCTGGCACTTTTCAGCACCTGAATGCTCTCAATCTGGTCCGGTACCAGATCGAGCGGGTTGCTGTTCAGGTTGCCGTCCACGACGTAGAGCGGGTCCGAATTGTTGACGGTACCCGTACCCCGAACGCGGATCAGCAGGCCGGAACCGGGAGCCCCTGAATTTTGGGTTACCTGCAAACCGGCCACCTTGCCCTGCAATGCCTGACCAATCTGAACCACCGGCTCATCCTGAATTTCTTTGGCACTGATCGACCCAACGGCGCCCGTGATGTCACTGCGTTTCTGGGTACCATAGCCCACAACGACCACTTCGTTAATCAGCTTGAGATCGGTTTTGAGCTGTACATTGACAATGCTGCGGTTGTTGACCGCAATCTCCTGGGGCAGGTAGCCGACAAACGAGAAGATAAGCACGGCCGCGCTGTTGGGCGAGTTACCCTCGCTGATTCGGAAGGTATAATTGCCCTGCACGTCGGTGGCGGTTCCCTTCTGAGTGCCTTTCAGCAGGATGTTGACCCCCGGTAGCCCTCCCCCGCTCTCGTCGGTAACCCGCCCGGAAACGACCTGATCGGCCACTTTCAGGCTCAGTGTGCCGGCTTTGCCTGACTGGGCGTCGGCCTCCAGCTGATGGCCGGCCATTGCCGTAGCCGTAACATGATCGGTCAGGCCGGGGGTAGCCGGGGCGCTGTTCGATACGCTTTTCCTACGATCCCGCTTCTCATCCAGAATCAGGTACGAACCCTCTTTCACCTTCTTGTAACGCAGATGCGTCGGCTTCAGAATAGCGTTGAGGTTCTGCTCCAGCGGCAGGCTGTAGTTGATGCTGATGACCGACGTAGTCACGTTTTCGACTACCCCACCCTCAAAAATGATGTCGACCTGGTAGCGGTACTTGAGTTCCTGAAGAATATCCTTCAGTTTACGCATTTCCGATGTGGTGAGCTTCGGATTAATAACCTGGCGGCTGGAGGCAAAGGTCTGAGACCAGGCGGGCTGACTCATACAGGAAACAGAAAGCAATAGCAATCCTGCCCTCGCGAGTGGAGAGAATTTTTTCATGAATGAATAGGGCTTAGAAAGGATTAATTAATCGACTTCACTCAAACGCACTGTATTCCCGTCGCGGGTGACTTTAAGATCAAAGATTTCGGCAACGAGCTCCAGCAATTCATCGACATTATCGGCCCGGAACGAGCCTACCAGCGTTCGCTGGGCAATCGCACTGTCAGATATGGTTACCGACAGTCCGTAATTTTCGGTCAATAGCTGCCCGAACGCCTGTAAACTCATATTGTCAAAAACGAACCGGCGCTCTTTCCACTGTTCGTACACCTGCGGTTTGATCTGGTGCTGAATCTGCGGTCGGTTCGGCTGCTCCAGCGATACGAGGTCGCCGGGTTTGAGAAAAATCTGATTCTGCGTTTTGCCCAGATTGCAGTTGACCTGAACTTTGCCTTTCCGCAGCATGACATTGGCACGGTACGAGCGGGTATTTACGGTAAACTCCGTGCCGTGAACAACCACATCGAAGCTCTTATCGGTCTTGACCTGGAACTTCAGGTTATTGTCGGTATGGGTGACGACAAAACCAGCTTCGCCTTTCAGCCATACCTCCCGGCTTCGTTCGCTAAACCCGAATCGGGGCACGCGCAGCAGCGAATTAGCCTGTAAGAAAACCCGGCTCCCGTCTGACAGCAGCACCGGTTTCGTTTCGCCGTATACCGTCTGGTATGTTTTGTATAAGATCGTTTCCTGATACTGCCAGCCTAAAAAAAGCCCGCCAACCAGTACCGATGCGGCAGCCAGCCACCCCCAGGGCGACCTCACCCCCCGCCGTTGCGTGACGACCTCGAGCGGTCTCAGCTTGTCGGCATCCACATCGGCCAACCCGGATGGCACCTTGTTCATGTGGTCGACAAACCGTTGCAGCGGTTCCTCAAGTGCTGGCAGATACGAGGCATTGTGCTGTTCCCATTCTGACAACCAGGCATAGAATTGCTCCCTGTTTGCTTCGCTGCCTAGCCACTCTTCGATCTGCCGTTTCTGCAAGGGCGTCGTCTTATCAGCGAAGTGGTCGAAAAGAAGTTGTTTGTCTATAGCCGGAAGCATATGTTGAATCTCTATCTGAATATGTGGACAAATTGCCTGGGAAAACTACGTACTGTACCTGCCAATAAATTTATCAGCACAGCCAGCTTTCCAGCCAGGTGGTCAGGGCTATAACCAGCCATTGGTCTTTTAACCCCGATCGCAGCGTTGACAGCGCCTTGGCAATATATACCTCAACGGTACGCACCGATAGCTTCAGCTCCTGGGCAATATCTTTCGCTTTCCGGCTTTCGAACCGGAACATGATAAACACCTTACGACACTGCGGAGGCAGTTCGGCCACCATCTTATCGATGCGGTGGTACAGCTCCTCGTACCGCATGATGGACTCGGGCAGATCGCCCAGGGGGGCCTCCTGCTTCTCGGCCGACTCAAGCGAACAAAGTTTTTTATGCTCGTTGGCCAGGTAGTTGTACGATCGATTCCGGACAGACCGAAACAGGTAGGCCCGGTACGACTGACGCACCGACAGGTAGGCCTGGGTGTCCCAGAACGTATAAAATACATCGGCAACCAGATCCTCAGCTACCTCTTTGGAATAAACGAACCGGCTGGCGTGGGTGCACATGGGCCGGTAATAATGCCGAAAAAGCAGTTCGCAGCCCTTTTTCGGATCAGTCTCGAATACCTTCCGGATAAACAGCTCCGTATCGACGGGTAGCTTCACTAACTCATCCGGGGTTTCGTTGGCGGTCGGGTTACTAACTATATTGAAAGGTCTTTGAAAAGCACTGGTTGAGAGCGTCAAAGGAGCAACTGTCTCCATAAGTTAGCTATGATTAAGTTAGTTTTTCGGCCACCTATCTATAAGACAAAAAACCCGATAGAACTACGTAGCTAATTTCTAATTTTTTCCAGAAAAATTTGGACAAATTCTCTTTACGGTAGGAATGACTAGGTACATATCACGTACCTAAAGCAACTACAAGTCTTTCTACAGCGCGTTGCCCGACCGCCAGGCAGTAGTTATACCCTTTCGTAGCGGTTGGTTGACATAGGCCGGGCGCGGTGTAGAAAATAGTACCTTCGTTTGTATAGCCGATCGTACAGCCCTGGTCTCTTTCTATAACCTTGCTATAGTGGTTAACCCGAACATAATGAAGTGTTTACCAACCCGATACTGAATCAACATCAGGTATGGAAGCCGACATAGGAAAGAAAGTTGCTATCAGGATTCCATATCGTTGTGTTAAAAAACCTTACTATCCAGATAATCTTATACTTAATAATGATATAAAAATACTTTTACTTTGTAGTTGCGGAATCTGCCTCTATGCTCAACAACCAGGGAAACAGAGCCGATTAAGGTCACGGTACTTATCTGTCTCTGTTTCTACGAAATAACCGCTACAGGGTATATGAAAGGCCGGTTCCGTCTCCAAACCCGACCATTAACCAACTCGGCTCACCTGACCGGTACCTACGGACAGGCAGGCACATAGACCCACTGGAAGCACGAACTGAACCTGTACAGTACAACTCAATTTTCACTATACAACTGAAAGCGGAAAATTTACCCGTTCAGTTGGCGTAAGGGATCTCCAAACATTCATGCTAGCCCATACCGACGACAAAGATTTGTGGCAATTATATCGTGAAGGCGATAGGCTGGCATTAGGTGGACTAGCCGAGCGCTACTATCGCGTGTTGAGACACTATGGGCTGAAGTTTATGGTCGATGAGGTCGTTGTTGAAGACTGCATACAGGAGCTTTTCTTACAACTCTGGCAAAACCGTCTGCAAATCGGCGACACCGAGTCGGTTAAACATTATCTGCTCAAAGCACTCCGCAACCACATCATCCAGCATATCAGAACCCAGAAACGGGTGTCGTACGAAGAACTGGACTGGGATACTTCAGTAGCAGAAGAGGCCGATTCGGAGTCCTTGCTGATTCATCAGGAATCTCTGAGCCTGCTGACCAAACGTGTTCAGAACCAGTTGGACCTGCTCCCTGCGCGGGAGCGCGAGGTGCTCTACCTTCGCTTCTACGAAAATTTATCGGTACCCGAAATTGCTGAGGTCATGCAGGTAAACCGGCAGTCGGTTTCCAATCTTCTCCAGAAAGCGCTTGGCAAACTCCGGAAACGCTGGCTCGTACACGCCCTGCTGATTAGTTGGATTTTTTTTCAAAAAAATTTGCTTTGAGAAGGGTATGAGCGGCCGGACTCTTCGTACTATCAAGGAATATAGTAGAATAGTTCAATGAGCCTGCCAACCCAGAACCTGGTAACCTTAGACGACTTTTTGCAGAGCGAGGACTTTCGCGTCTGGATGCGGGAAAGACGACCCGAGGATCAGCTTCGCTGGAGAACCTGGCTGGCCGAACATCCTGATCGCCAGGAAGTCTACGAACAGGCCGTTGCTACCTTTCTGGTTTTGCAGGGCACACAGCATACTATTTCCGACAAAGCCGTAAAAGACCGCGTGGAGCAGGTGATTCAGCAGCTGCCGCCCGCAACGGCCACCATCCGGCCGTTTAGTAACTGGCAGTGGGGTCGGTGGGTAGCTGCGGCTACGGTAGCTGGTCTGATCGGCTGGTGGCAACTGGGCTTCCCCCTATTCGATCCGCTGTCGGTAGCCAATACCCCGCCCAAACAGGCTACAAAACAGGACGCCTGGAAACTGGTGAAGAACTCGACCGGTCAGGCGCTGGTCGTGATTCTGCCCGACAGCTCGTCGGTACTGCTGTCTACGGGTAGTCAGCTGCGCTATCGCAAACAGAACAGCGGTTCGGTGCGGGAGGTGTATCTGCAGGGAGAGGGCTTCTTCGAGGTTACCAAAAATCCGGCAAAACCCTTTATCGTCTACGCGCCTAACCTAACTACCAAAGTACTGGGAACCAGTTTTCAGGTGCGTGCTTTCAGGCCGGGGGCAGCTTCCTTCGTAAAGGTAAAAACCGGCCGGGTAACCGTCACGTCTACCTCCTCGCCTACCGAAACGGTTCTGCTCACCGCCAACGAAGAGGCTAACCTCAAAACCAGCCATGAGCACTTTGTAAAGCACGAAACGCTGTCGGCCGACAATACAGACCGCATCCTCAAACAGCAATTCACCTTCGAGTACACCCCGGTACATGAGATCCTGAACCGGCTCGAAGAAAGCTATAACATGCCTATTCAGTACGACCGGGCTGCCCTTAGTAACTGTACGTTTACAGGGCAGCTCAACGACGTACCCTTTTTGGAAAAAATACGACTTCTGTGCCTGGCCACTGAATCTACTTTCGACGTGACGGACAACCTGGTAATCATCCATAGTCGCGGTTGTAAATGATTAATTCATTCACCCTTAATTAGCCCGAAACCAATGCAATAAATCTATCTATCACCTCACAGGGTGGTGGTATTCAGATACTTCCACTCCCTGTTGATAAATGTGTAAAAAAGACACATTTCAACGCCTTCCAGGGCATTTTCATCTCATGCGACAACTTTAAAAGCACAAAAACATGCATAACTGGTTGAACAGCCGCCAGGGTTGGGTCAGGCTAATGAAAGTTTCGAGCCTGCAAATTCTGCTGGCGCTTACTATTGTCAACATAAGCTTCGCGGTCAAAGGCAAAGCACAGGAAATTCTGAACCGGCGCGTTACCCTGAGCATCCAGAACCAGGATGTGGAAGAGGTAATCCGGCGAATCCAGGAACAGACAAAAATCCAGTTTCTGTTTAGCCGGGAAGTGATTCAGTCGAAACGCAAACTGAGCTACCAGGCCAAGAATGAACAGCTCCAGCAGGTACTGAACCGCTTGCTGACTCCGCTCAATTTAAGTTACGAGGTGGCCGGTCAGCAGATCGTTATCAAGCGAATCGCGACCGCACCCGTTCTTCCCCAGAACGCCCCCCGCGAATCCTCGATGGAAACCAGTCAGGATATACAGATCACGGGCCGGGTTATTGACGAAAAAGGCGAAGGGCTGCCCGGCGTCAACATCCAGATCAAATCGACAACGCGCGGTACTACCACCGACGAACGTGGTAATTACCGGCTGGCCGTTCCGGATGCCAACGCCGTGCTGGTATTCTCGCTGGTGGGCTTCACCGCCCGGGAGGTTACCGTTGGCTCACAGAACGCCATCAACGTTACGATGGCGCCTGATGACAAAACGCTGGATGAGGTGGTAGTCGTCGGCTACGGTACGCAGCGCAAGCGCGACGTGACGGGCTCCGTTGTTTCGGTCAATGAAGCGACGCTGAAAGAAGTACCGGCTCCCAACCTGATCAACCAGCTGAAAGGTCGTGCTGCCGGGGTAACCATCGTCAGCAACGGCTCCACGCCCGGTAGCCAGGGATCTATTCGTATCCGTGGTAACCGCACGCTAACCAGCGGTCAGGCATCGGCAAGTGATGGCGCCGACGGCCCGCTGGTGGTGGTAGACGGTATACCGTTCGGTGGTCTGAACGACATCAACCCCGATGACATCGCCAATCTGGAAATCCTGAAAGATACCTCTGCCACGGCTATTTATGGATCACGGGGTGCGGGTGGCGTTATTCTGGTTACCACCAAGCGGGGTAAAATCGGGAAACCGGTTTTCAGCTACGATGGCTACCACGGCGTAACGACCATCATGGACAAGTACAACGTCATGAACGGGCAGGAGTACGCCCAGTTCAAACAGGATGCAACCAAATACAACCGCACGGCTCCGGGCACCACAGCCTACCCGCTGACGATCAAGGAGCAGGAAGCGCTGGCGGCCGGCGTTTCGACCGACTGGCAGGATTTGATTTATAAGCCCGGTTTCAACACCAACCACCAGCTGGGTATGCAGGGCGGTACTGACAACACCCAGTACTCACTGGGCCTGGGTTATTTCAACGAGACGGGTATTATTCCCAGCCAGAAATTTGAACGCTATACCATCCGGGCCACCATCGATCAGCGGCTTGGAAAAAGCATCAAGATCGGTTTGAATACCCTCAATACGCTTACCTACACCAACACACCGGGTGGGGGTGGCGTGCCGGGTGGCTTGGTTCGGTTAACTCCGCTGGCCTCTCCCTATAATGCGGATGGCACCGTAAACCTGTTCCCTTCGGAAGGGTCCATCGATGCGGCCAACATAAATCCGCTGACGATCATCACGAAACGAGATGCCTATCTGGGGCGTACCCGGTCGTTGAGAACGTTCAACAGTCTGTATGGCGAGGTAAACATCCTGCCCGGTCTGCGGTACCGGTTCAATGCCGGTCTGAACTTTAGCCAGTCCAACTATAATGGCTACAATGGCCCGCTTACCTATTTTAACCAGGCTCAGGTTCAGTCGTCGTCCAACGCCGAGATCAGCAATACCGAGTTCTGGGATATCAACCTCCAGCACCTGCTGTACTACGACAAAACATTTGGGAAGCACAAACTGGGTGTTACGGGTCTATACGAGATCACCAAAAACCACTCGCTGGGAAGCCGGTTTACGGTAACGGGGGTACCGGCCGATTACATCAAAACGTCGAACTTCTCGCTGGCATCGGGCCAGCCGGTGGCTAACTCAGACTTTGGTAACAACTTCACCGAAACCGGTTTGCTTTCCTACATGGGTCGGGCCAACTACAGCTACAACGACCGCTACCTGTTAACCCTGACCCTGCGTCGCGATGGCTCGTCGACCCTGTCGCCTGCTAACCGGTACTTCAACTACCCGGCCATTGGCGCGGGCTGGAACGTAATCGAGGAAGGGTTTATGAAATCCATTCCGGCTATCTCGAACCTGAAGCTACGGGGAGGCTGGGGTATCTCCGGCAACCGGAACGTAGGCGCTTACGCCACGCTGGGTGCCCTGTCGGCGGGTTATTACAACTTCGGCCTGGGTACGGCCGGTCAGCAACTGGCCTATACCGTTACCAGCCTGCCCGCTACCAACCTGGGCTGGCAGTCGACATCGCAGGTCGATATCGGGATTGACTTTGGCTTCCTCAACAACCGGATCACCGGTACGGTGGACTGGTATCTCCAGAAGACCAAAGATATTCTACTCTCTGTGCCGCTGCCGCCGAGCAACGGTGCCGGCTCGACCCTGCAAAACCTGGGCCGCACAGAAGGCCGGGGTTTAGAAACATCGCTGACCTTCGAGATTTTCAGAAATCCCGGCGGGTTCAACTGGAGTGCCGACGTGATTTACTTCTTCAACCGGGAGAAAATCACCCAGCTCACCACACCAACCGAACTGTCCAATATTGGCGCCGGCTGGTTTGTGGGCCAACCCCTTTCGGTCATTTATGATTACAAGAAGATTGGCATCTGGCAGACCGCCGATCAGGAAAGCGGCCTGTTGGCCAGACAAACCGTACCCGTCCAGCGTCCCGGTCAAATCAGGGTTGAAGACGTAAACGGTGATAACCGCATCGACCCGGCCGACCGGCAGATTCTGGGCAATTTCCAGCCCAAGTGGGAAGGCGGCATTACGAACCGGTTTAGCTTCAAGAACTTCGACGCGTCTATTGTGACCTTCGCCCGGATGGGCATGAAAGTAGTGGTGCCGTATCTGACGGGTAACTCGACGGGTTCGGGCGGGTTCGCCTTCTTCAACCAGGGCCGGGTAAACCAGGTTAAAACCGATTACTGGACGGATACCAACCCGACCAACGCCTTCCCGGCGCCGGATGCCGGTGGTGCTGTGCAATGGTTTGGATCAACGCTGGGCTATTACGACGGGTCGTTCGTTAAAATCAGAAGTATCAACCTGGGCTACACCTTCACCAGCCAGTTGCTCAAAAAGGTGGGTGCCAGTTCGGCCCGGCTTTACATAAACGCCACCAACCCGCTTATCCTGTATTCGCCCCTGGTTCGTGATAATCTGGCTATCGATCCGGAAGGGAACGGCTACGCTAGCGGTCAGACAACGCTGAATGACCAGGCGGGAAACCGGGCAACGCCGGAGCGCCAGATTTCGGTAAACCTCAACAACCCGCCGGTTCGCCAATTTACGGCCGGAGTAAACCTTAAATTCTAATCATTGACACTCCTATGAAATCGATAAAAGTTGGGGCCCTGCTTGGCCTTATGGCTTTATTAAGTACAGGGTGCGAAGAGATTCTGGAAGAGAATCCGCAGTCGCAAATTGTTCCTTCTTACTTCAACAGCCCTTCGGGGGTGCTGGGTGGTATTGCCGGTGTCTACAACGACATTCGGGGACAGTGGGGTACCGAAGGGTTTACCGTTGAGATGCAGGCCGGCACCGATGATTTTTTGCAGGGCGCCAGCTCGGGCGGGGGACCTGCCTACACCTACAACGGTCTGAACGGGAGTAACTTCGGCTCGGCCTGGGGCGTGGCTTTTCAGGATATCAACACGCTGAACGGCGTATTGCAGTACGGTGCTACCATCGATTTGCCGGAAGCCACCCGCCGTCAGTATCTGGCCCAGGCCAAGTTTCTACGCGGATTCTGGTATTTCTATCTGGTACAGACCTGGGGCGATGTGCCGCTCAGCACCACCTTTATTACGGTGCCTTCGCAGGCCGCTTCCCGTCAGCCAGCCGCCGACGTGTACGCTCAGATCATCAAAGACCTGACCGAAGCGGCTGCCGACCTGCCCAACACACCAACGGCGCCGTTCCTGGGTAAAGCCGCCACCAAACCCGTAGCGCAGCTGCTGCTGGCCAAAGTGTACCTGACTCGCGGCTGGCTCAACAATACGGCGGCCGACTTCACCCAGGCGGCTACCATCTGCGCCGATATCATTGCCAACAAAGCCACCTACGGGCTCGACCTGTGGGCCGATTATGGCGATGCCTTCGTGCCGGCCAACGACTACGGCAAAGAAACCATGTTTGTGAGCGATCACGTGCTCGACCCGAAGTTTGGGTACTATCAGGTAGGCGCGGGTGCCAGTGGCGGTGCCGCCCAAAACCTGACGCCCTGGTTCACAACCTGGAACTACCCCAACAACAGCGGTGTCAACTCGTTCGTCAATGCCGCCGGTACGCTGGTCAACAGCGGCACCTCCGGTATGATCCGCGACTCCCAGTACGGCCGTCCCTACGTTCGGATGCGGCCCAACACCGACAGGCTGAAAACGGGGCCCAACACGGGTAAGAGCTATTTTCTCGATCAGGCCTTCACGAACCGGAACATCGATACCCGCTTTGCCAATTCGTTCACGACGGTCTACATCGCCAACACGTCGGTTACCAACACCCCTACAGCCGCCAACAACAGACGGGGTATTGGGTATACAACCGTGGTTGGCGCCGATACGGCCGTGTGGCTGCCCGATTTTGAAGTGGCGGGTGCTCCCCAGTTTGTCGGCACCAGACCCTTCAAAGGCATTGTTGTACCGCCCAGCCTGTGGAACAATGGTATCTTCCCGGCGCTGAAGAAGTTTATGGACCCCAGCCGGGGCGCTAACTTCAACGACCCCTCAACCCGTCCTGTTGTTTTGTACCGCTTTTCGGATGTCTACCTGACGGGGGCCGAAGCCTACCTTAAAGCCAATGACCCGACCCGGGCGGCCGCTTTGATCAACGTAGTACGGCAGCGGGCGGCCTTTAAAAAGACCAACACAGCCGCCCAGAACGCAGCCGCAGCCACGGCCCTGACCATCACCCCCGCTGACGTAACGGTCGATTTCATCCTGGATGAACGCAGCCGGGAGTTCTTCGGCGAATGGCAACGGTGGCATGATCTGGTCCGGACACGTTCGCTGGTACGCCGGGTGCAGGCCTGGAACCCCGAAGCGGCTGCCAACATCAAGGACTACCATATGCTTCGGCCAATTCCCCAGACACAGATAGACCGGGTTGTTGAAGGACCTAAATTCCCGCAAAACCCTGGCTACTAAATTTTTATAAGTAGCAGTAGTATCAGATGGAAGAGGCTATTTTAGTCCTCTTTCATCTTGTTTTTGGGTAGTTGGTCTGTCGTTTTTGCTGGTAACTTTGGCAGGCCGCATACCATCCGTTCGCCATCGAGGCCATCGAATCTACCCCTTTTAGTGCGTTTTAGATGAGACACTTTCTTTGCTTGCTTCTGCTGGCCCTACCGATCCAGGTCTTTTCGCAGACCAATTCAGCGCTGAAACTCTGGTACAACAAGCCGTCGGGCCAGACCTGGGAAAATGCCTTACCAGTCGGTAATGGCCGTCTGGGCGCTATGGTTTATGGCAACGTAACCCGGGAAACCATACAACTCAATGAGCACACGGTCTGGAGCGGAAGCCCCAACCGCAACGACAATCCGGATGCGCTGACGGCTCTGCCAGAGGTTCGTCGGTTGATCTTCGAAGGGAAACAGAAAGAAGCGGAACAACTGGCTAACAAGGCGATGATTACCAAAAAGTCGCACGGACAAATGTTTCAGCCGGTTGGTAATCTGCACCTTACCTTCAACGGACACGAAAACTTCACTAATTACTACCGGGATCTGGATATAGCCCGAGCCGTTGCCAGCACATCGTATACGGTAAATGGGGTAACCTACACCCGCGAAGTGCTGGCTTCGTTCCCCGATCAGGTACTTGTTATGCGGCTGACCGCCAGCCAACCGGGCCGGCTGTCGTTTTCCGCTTCTTACTCCACTCCTCAAGTTAACGCGAAGGTTACCGTTAACGCAGCCCGCGACCTGACCATTACCGGCGTCACATCGGATCACGATGGGGTCAAAGGTATGGTCAGGTTCAAAGGCATTGCCCGGATAAAAACCGAAGGCGGCTCGCTCGCAACCACCGACACCTCCCTCATGGTGCAGGGCGCCAATGCTGCCACCATTTATCTGTCAGTAGCCACCAACTTCAACAACTACAAAGACCTCAGTGGCGACGAAAACGCCCGGGCAGAAACGTACCTCAACAAAGCCTATCCCAAACCCTACGCGGCTATTCTGACCCCACACGTGGCCGCGTACCAAAAATACTTCAACCGCGTGGGGCTGGACCTTGGCTCAACCGAAGCCGCCACTCTGCCAACCGACGAACGACTAACGAATTTCCGATCAGTCAATGACCCCCAACTCGTCACGCTCTATTACCAATACGGCCGTTACCTGCTGATTTCGTCGTCGCAGCCTACGGGTCAGCCCGCTAACCTGCAAGGCATCTGGAACAACAGGATGCGGCCCCCCTGGGACAGCAAGTACACCATCAACATCAACGCCCAGATGAACTACTGGCCCGCCGAGAAAACCAACCTGGCCGAGTTGCACGAGCCGTTTTTACGGATGGTACGCGACCTGTCGGAGACCGGTCAGGAAACGGCGCGGGTCATGTACGGCGCCCGCGGCTGGATGGCTCACCACAACACCGACATCTGGCGGGCAACGGGTGCCATAGACGGAGCCTTCTGGGGTATGTGGGTGGCCGGTGGCGGCTGGACGAGTCAACACCTCTGGGAGCATTACCTCTACAATGGCGACAAAGCTTATCTGGCCACGGTTTACCCGATCCTGAAAGGAGCCGCCACATTTTATGTGGACTTTCTGGTGGAGCATCCGAAATACCACTGGCTGGTCGTAAATCCCGGCAGTTCGCCGGAAAACGCACCGCAGGCCCATGGTGGCTCATCGCTGGATGCGGGTACGACCATGGATAACCAGATTGCATTCGACGTTTTCACGACCACCATCCGGGCGGCCGAACGGCTGAAACAGGATGCCGCTTTTGTCGATACGCTGAAGCTGATGCGCAGCAAACTGCCACCCATGCACATCGGCCAGCATGGGCAATTGCAGGAGTGGCTGGAAGATATTGACGACCCCAACGACAAACACCGCCATATTTCACATCTGTACGGTTTGTTTCCATCCAATCAGATCTCGGCTTCCCGCACGCCCGGCCTGTACAATGCGGCCAAAACAACCCTGATTCATCGGGGCGACGTGTCGACGGGCTGGAGTATGGGCTGGAAAGTGAACTGGTGGGCACGTTTGCAGGACGGTAACCATGCGTATACGCTGATTCAGAATCAACTGACACCACTTGGCGCTAACAAGGAAGCCGGGGGTGGCGGCACGTACAACAACCTGTTCGACGCGCACCCGCCCTTTCAGATCGATGGGAACTTTGGCTGTACGTCGGGTATCACCGAAATGCTCATGCAAAGCGCCGACGGAGCCGTTCACCTCCTGCCCGCCCTACCCGACGTATGGCCGACCGGTAGCATCAAAGGAATACGGGCAATCGGTGGCTTCGAGGTGGTGAACATGGAGTGGAAAGAAGGCAAGCTGACGAAGCTCGATATAAAGTCGAACCTGGGTGGTAACCTGCGCGTACGTACGCCCAACGCGCTGAAAGCGGGCAAAGACGTAACGTTAAAACAGGCATCCGGTCCGAATAGCAACCCATTTTACGCGGTTGAGACCACGCCTACACCCATCATTGCCGCCAATGCTAGCCTGACAGCACCCGTACTGAAAGAAACCATGCTGTATGACATAGCCACTCAGCCGGGGAAAGTGTATTCACTGGTGGGGCAGTAAACTTTTTGTTTTTTGTCATTACTTCTGCCGCACCGGCGGACCGGTCGGGATGACAAAAAAAGCGAACGACAAAACAGTCATTAAAAACGTGAAAATCAAATCATTGATGGAAAGATATATTGCCTCTTTTGCCCTGATTCTGTGCTGTTTTATGTCCAGCCACATCGCATCGGCGCAGACCACCCTGACCAACCCCGTCCTGACCGGTTTTTACCCCGATCCGAGCATTGTTCGGGTGGGGCCTGATTATTATTCGGTGCATTCTACGTTTTCGTATTTCCCGGGTTTGCCCATCATGCACAGCCGCGACCTGAAAAACTGGAAGCAAATCGGCAATGTGATCAACCGGCCTTCGCAAATGGAGTTCATGGGCGAGCGGATGACCCGCGGGTTATTTGCCCCAGCCATCGCGTATTACAAAGGGACCTACTATGTGACGTGTACGGATATCGACCATGATGGAAATTTTGTCGTGACGTCCAAAAACCCGGCGGGTCCCTACAGCAATCCGGTGAAAATTCCGCAGGTACGCGGGATTGACCCATCCATTTATTTCGATGAAGAAACCGACAAAGCCTACATCATTTACAACAGCGATGCGCCCGACCGCAAACCTCTGTACTCGGGCCACCGCACCATCCGGATGTACGAGTTCGATTATAAGAATTTGACCGTTGTCGGCGAAGAAAAACAGTTGGTAAATGGTGGTGTAGACCTCTCGAAAAAACCCGTTTGGATCGAAGGTCCCCACATTTTGAAGCGTAACGGCTGGTACATTCTGTACGCGGCCGAGGGCGGAACCTCCGTCAATCACTCGCAGGTGGCCCTGCGCAGCCGGGATGTTTGGGGGCCTCACGTACCATTCGAAGGCAATCCGGTGCTGACGCAACGAGGCTTACCGGCCGACCGACCCAACCCGATTACGTCGGCGGGGCACGCTCAATTTATCGAAGGTCCCGATGGCAACTGGTATTCGATTTTCCTGGCGGTGCGTCCCTACGAAGGCGATTATTATAACACGGGCCGCGAAATGTTCATTGCTCCGCTGACGTGGGTAAACGACTGGCCGATGATCGAACACGGCGAAAAAGCCATTGAGTATCAGTACAAGACCAACATTAAGGAGGTAAAACAGAAAGGGGCTTTGCCACAAAGCGGCAACTTCGCGTATACGATGACGTTCGACAAAGGGCTCGATCTGTCGATGCTTTTTTTGAGAACGGTAGATAGTAGTTCGTTTAAAACGTCGAAGGCGAATGGGCTGACGCTTACCCTCAAACCCGAAACAATTTCAGAAGCCGGAAACCCTTCGTTTGTGGGCAAGCGTCAGCAACACTTGTACAGCACCGCCGAGACAGAACTGAGCTTCTCGCCCAAGTCAGACAACGAGAAAGCAGGTTTGGTGATTTTTCAGGATGAACGTCATTTTTACTTCGCGGCCAAATCAAAAAAGGAAGGCAAAGACGTGATTCAATTGTTCAAGAGCAAAGACAAAACGCTGGAACTGGTAACTGAAGCCCCTCTGAATTCATCTGCTGCGAAACTAAATGTCAAAATACAGTCGGAAGGGGCCTTGTACAGTTTTTACTACTCGACTGATGGAAAAAACTGGAACCTGTTGAAAGACCAGGTTGACGGCAAGTTTTTGAGCACGAAAGCGGCCAACAGCTTCATTGGCTGCGTATACGGTCTATATGCCACATCATCAGGCGAAAAATCCGAAAATTCGGCATCGTTCAAGTACCTGGCCTACAAAGGCGACGACCCGATGTATATGAAGTAATTTGTCATCCCGACGTCAGGACCGGGCCGCCGGGATGACAAAAGAAAAACAACGTTACTATTGAAAACGACCCTACTCCATATCGCCCTCCTCCTGCTGACCAGCGTTTCAGCACTGGCGCAGATGCAAGCGTTCGCCTTGCAGAACGTTAGGCTGACGGGCGGACCATTCAAAAATGCGCAAGATGTTGACCAGCGATATATCATGGCCCTGAACCCGGATAAGCTGCTGGCTCCGTACCTGATCGATGCGGGCTTGCCGGTAAAAGCGCCACGATATGGTAACTGGGAAAGCTCGGGGCTGGACGGGCACATTGGTGGGCACTACCTGTCGGCGCTGGCCATGCTGTATGCCTCGACCGGGGATGCCGAGCTGAAAAAACGACTCGATTACATGGTCGATCAACTGGCACAGTGTCAGGCCAAAAATGGTAACGGCTACGTGGGCGGTATTCCGCAGGGCAAGGTGTTCTGGGAGCGGATTCACAAAGGCGACATCGACGGCAGCAGCTTCGGACTTAATAACACCTGGGTACCGCTCTACAACATTCACAAGCTGTTTGCGGGCCTGCGCGATGCCTATGAGTACGCCGGAAACAAACAAGCCAAACAGGTACTAATCGGCTTGGGCGACTGGTTTGTCGAGCTGATCAAACCCCTGTCCGACGAGCAGATTCAGCAAGTGTTGCGCACCGAACACGGCGGCATCAACGAAACGTTCGCGGATCTCTATATCCTGACGAAAGACCAGAAATACCTCGAAACGGCGCAGCGGATTTCGCATCGGGCCATTCTGGAACCGCTGATGGCGAAGCAGGATAAACTAACCGGATTACACGCCAACACCCAGATTCCGAAAGTGATCGGGTTCGAGAAGATCGCTACGCTGACGGGTAAAAACGACTGGTCGGAAGCGGCCCAATACTTCTGGCAAAACGTATCGCAGACGCGCAGTGTAGCTTTCGGCGGCAACAGCGTGCGGGAGCATTTCAACCCGACCACTGATTTCAGTCAGGTGCTGCGCTCGAATCAGGGGCCGGAAACCTGCAACTCGTTCAACATGCTGCGGCTGAGTAAAGCCCTGTTTCTGGACAAAAATGACGTCAGCTACGTTGATTTCTACGAACGGACGCTCTACAACCACATTCTGTCGAGTCAGCACCCCTCAACAGGCGGGTTCGTATATTTCACCCCCATTCGGCCCAACCATTACCGGGTGTATTCGCAGCCCGAAACCAGCATGTGGTGTTGCGTGGGTTCGGGTATCGAAAATCACACCAAATACGGCGAACTGATCTACAGCCACTCGGCTAATGACCTGTTCGTGAACCTGTTCATTCCATCGATGGTGAACTGGACCGACAAATCCGTCAAGCTGACCCAGCGCACCGATTTTCCGTATCAGAATGGGTCTGACCTGGTTATTGAGACAACAAAGCCACAGGAGTTTTCACTGAACATCCGCTACCCGAAATGGGCCGAAAACCTGGTCGTTCTGGTGAACGGCAAAGAACAGCCGGTCGATGTGAAACCGGCCAGCTACGTGGCCGTTCGTCGGAAATGGCAGTCGGGCGATAAAGTGACGGTACGTTTCAACACCTCGACACGGCTGGAATATCTGCCCGATGGGTCGAACTGGGCGGCCTTCATAAACGGTCCCATTGTGCTGGCCGCTAAAACCTCGACCGCCGATTTGAAAGGGCTTTTTGCCGATGATAGCCGGATGGGCCACGAAACAAAAGGTAAATTGTACCCGATCACCAACGCCTACGCGCTCGTCGGCGATCCGGCCACGTATCTGGGGCAGATCAAACCGACCAGCAAACTCCGCTTCAGCCTGGACTCGCTGACCCTGCAGCCGTTCTACGAAGTACACGACGCCCGGTACCAGATGTATTTCCAGACGTTTACCCAGGCGGCCTATGATGAGCAGAGGGCCAGGTTGAAACAACAGGAAGCCGAAGCGCTTGCCCTTGAAGCACTAACCATTGACAAGGTGAATTGCGGGGAACAGCAGCCCGAAGTCGATCACCAGTATAAAGGTGAAAAGAGCGATTCGGGCTACGACGACGAGCAGTTCTGGCGACGTACCCGATCCTCTATCAGCTACCAGTTGCAAAACAAAAACCGGGCGGGTAAGTACATCGACATTCGTGCTTTAGATACTATAAGGCCGGAGACAGTACGCTTTCTGATCAACGAAAAACCGGCCCAGATTCTTTCTGCCGACGGGAAAACGATCCGATTAAACGTAGATGATACTGAAGCGATTACGATAAAAATTATAGCTACCACCGGAACAAATACTCCGCGCTTTCACCAAATCAGACTCATAACGAACTAACCATGTTTCTTGTCAAAAAGAACAAAACAACAATGCTTGCCCGTAAATGTGTCAAAATAACACTATTCATCATTGGATGTGCTTTACCATCCTTCGGGCAGTCCAACTTCACCAGCAAAACCATCGGCGTGGGGGTTGTCGTCGCTGATATTGACCGCTCGGTGGACTTCTATGTCAATGGCATCGGCATGGTCAAAACCGGCAGCTTCACCATCAACGAAGACTTCGGCAAACGCTCCGGCCTGACCAATGGCGTAGCCACGAACGTAACCATCCTGAAACTCGAAAACAGCCCCGAAGCCACCGACTGGAAGCTGATGAGCTTCAACAAAAACGGGTCGCATCCGAAGCCCACCTACATCCAGGACGATACGGGTATGCAGTACATCACCATTCAGGTAAAAGCCCTTCAACCCATCATCGACCGGCTGAAGCAGATGAAGGTAAACTTCCTGGGTAGCACGCCCACCCCCCTGAACGCTAAAGCACACTTCGTTTTCGTGCAGGACCCCGACGGTAATTTCATCGAGTTGATCGGGCCGCTTCAGTAGCCATTTTTTGTCATTCCGACGTCAGGACCTGAACGAAAAAATATAGTAGCGAAAACTATCATTAGAATGCTCATTATCAACCGACTGCACCAGCAACTACTGCTCCTGTCTTTGACGATTGCGTTGCTGCTAACCCAGGCTATGGCAATTGCCCAAACGGCCCAAAACCCGGTTATTTTTGCCGACGTGCCCGACATGGCCATGATCCGGGTAGGCAACACCTACTACATGAGCAGCACCACCATGCACCTGAGTCCGGGCTTGCCCATCATGAGGTCGAACGACCTGATTAACTGGCAGCTGGTCGGCTACGCGTACGATACGCTGACGACAGTAGACGCGATGAGCCTGAACAACGGCAAAAGCACCTACGGGCGCGGCTCGTGGGCCAGCAGCCTGCGTTACCACAACGGACTTTACTACGCAACGACCTTCGCGCAGACCAGCGGCCGAACTCACATCTACACCACGAAAAATATCGAAAAAGGCCCGTGGAAAGAAGTGTCGTTCAAGCCGTCGTACCACGACCACAGCCTGTTTTTCGATGATGACGGCCGAACGTACCTGATCTACGGCGCGGGTAAACTCCGACTGGTTGAACTTACCGCCGATGCTACTGGGGTAAAACCCGGCACCACCGAGCAGGTCATCATTGAAAACGCCAGTGCACCCTCCGGTACGGGCGGTGGCCTGCCTGCCGAAGGCTCACAACTGTTTAAAGTGAAGGGCAAATACTACCTCTTCAATATTTCGTGGCCACGTGGCGGCATACGGACAGTCATCATCCACCGCGCCGACAAGATCACCGGTCCGTGGGAAGGGCGTGTGGCCTTGCAGGATCTGGGCGTGGCGCAGGGCGGATTGATCGACACGCCCGATGGGAAGTGGTTTTCGTACCTGTTTCGCGACTTCGGCGGAGTAGGTCGCATTCCGTATCTGGTGCCCGTCGAGTGGAAAGACGGCTGGCCGGTGCTGGGCGAAACCGGTAAAGTGCCCCAAACGCTCAACCTACCCGCCAGCAAAGGTCTGATCCCCGGCATCGTGAACTCCGACGAGTTCACCCGCAAAAAAGGCGACCCCGCCCTGCCGCTGGTGTGGCAGTGGAACCATAACCCCGACAACAGCCTCTGGTCCGTCTCGGAACGGAAAGGGTTTCTGCGCTTGAAAACCGGCCGCACCGATACCTCCTTCGTGATGGCCCGCAACACGCTGACCCAGCGGACCATTGGCCCCGAATCGACCGGGTCGACAATGCTGGATGTGTCGAACCTGAACGATGGTGATTTTGCCGGGCTGAGTCTGCTGCAAAAGAACTATGGGCTGGTGGGCGTAAAAATGGAGAACGGTGCGAAAGCCATTGTGATGGTCAGTGCCAGTTCGGGTAAGCCGGTGGAGGTGCAGCGCGTGCCGCTGGGCCAGAACACGGTCTATCTGAAAGCCGAATGTGATTTCCGCGACCGCAAAGACACCACTCACTTCTTCTATAGCCTCGACGGCAAGACGTGGACGGCCATTGGCGATCCGTTGAAAATGCCGTACACCATTCCGCACTTTATGGGCTATCGATTCGGCCTGTTCAATTACGCCACCGCTTCGGGGGTCCGACCACAAACGGGCGGTTTCGCCGACTTTGACTACTTCCGGATCAGCGACAAACTGACCCAAAAGCAATAACCCACTCCCCCTCTCCTGCCTACCTAAACCCTTGCTATGAAAAAAACACTGACCTATTCAGGCCTTCGGGCAACGGGCCTGTTCCTGTTGCTCCTGGCTACGACAGCCGCCTTTTGTCAGAAGACCAGACTGAACAATGCGGAGTATTTCGAAACGCCGGGACTCAACGTGCTGGTTTTCAGCAGCCAGTATAACGGGATGTTTTTCGACGAGAAAACAGCCGGTATCGAGATGATTCACCACGGCGTACGTACCTCGACGGGCGGAGCGGTGCGCCTGCAGCACACACCCGAACAGTGGGACCTGGTGCCGAAGATGACGTCGCGCAAAGTAGACAAGGCAACCAACAGCATCGAGGTCGGGTTGCGCTATCAGGAAGTTGATTTCGACTCGCGGGTGGTGGTCAGCGCCAAAGGCAACGGGTTCGACATCAGCGTGTACCTCGACAAACCACTACCCGCGAAAGTGGTTGGCAAAGCCGGCTTCAACCTGGAGTTTGTGCCGTCTGCCTATTTCGAGAAGTCGTATATGGCCGACGGTAGGCCAGGTACGTTCCCGCTGTATCCGGCCAGCAACACCAAAACAGAGCCACTCTCTGAGAAGATTCAGCAGTTTGGCATCCACAATACATTCGAGGAGCGGGGCAAGCCCGAATTCATCGTACCGGCCCCCCTGACGACGGGCAAAACCATGGTGCTGGCCCCCGATGATCCCGAACACATGGTCAGTATCCAGTCGGAGACGGAGTTGATGCTGTTCGACGGGCGGAATCTGGCCCAGAACGGCTGGTTCATTGTACGTAGTCTGCTGCCCGCCGGGAAAACCGGCAAGGTACTGACCTGGTATCTGGAACCCAATGTGATCCCTAACTGGAAACGCGCGCCCGTGATTGAATTCTCGCAGGTAGGCTACAATCCAGGGCAGGAAAAAGTGGCGGTGATTGAGTTGGATCAGGCGGATCAGGCGCTGAAAACGGCGTCGCTGGTTCAGGTGATGGCCGATGGCAAACAGGTGGAGAAATTGAAGGGAGCCGTCACAAACTGGGGCAAATTTCTGCGCTACAACTACGCCAAATTCGATTTTACGTCGGTCAAAGAGCCGGGCGTATACTACATCCGGTACGGCGATCAGAAGACCAATATCTTCCCCATCGCGACCGACGTATACGAAAAGACCTGGCACCCAACGCTGGACGTCTGGTTTCCGGTGCAAATGGATCACATGACGGTGAACGAAGCGTATCGCGTATGGCACGGAGCACCGTTCAAGGACGATGCGTTGCAGGCGCCACTCAACCAGCAGCACTTCGACGGCTACTCGATGGGCGACAAAACCGATACGAAGTATAAACCGCTGGAGCGTATTCCGGGGCTGGGCGTGGGCGGCTGGTTCGACGCGGGTGATTTCGATATTCAGACCGGCTCCCACAACACCACGATCCTGAACTTCGTGGATGCCTGGGAAAAGCTGAAACTGACCCGCGACGAAACCCGCATCGATCAGGCCGGGCAGTATGTCGATATACACCGACCCGACGGCAAACCCGATCTTCTCCAGCAGATCGAACACGGCACGCTGAACCTGGTGGCGCAGGTCAAAAACATCGGGCATCCCGTTCGGGGCATTATTGTGCCGAACCTGCACCAGTACCACCACCTCGGCGACGCGAACACCGAAACCGATAATCTGCCCTACAACCCGAACCTGAAACCCTACGAGTCGGACGGAAAATCGAGCGGTACTATGGACGACCGCTGGGCCTTCACCACCCGCTCCGCGTTCCTCGACTACAATACGGCCGCAGCCCTTGCCGCAGCCAGCCGGGCGCTAAAAGGTTTCAACGATACCTTATCGACGCAGGCACTGACATACGCGAAGAAGCTGTGGGACGAAAACGACGGCAAAGTCAACACCGACACCTCCCGCTTTGCCATGTTCCGCCGGAATACCGAAATGGCCGCGGCCCTGCAGCTCTTCATGACCACCAAAGACGACCGCTACGCCAAAAAATTCAACGACGCCATTTGGCCTGCCCTCGACCGGAACGTTGGGCAGGGCCTGACGGCGGCTCTGCAAGCGTATCCGTTTATGGACAAGGCCTATCAGACAAAGCTGAAAGACTATGTGGTCAAGTTCAAGACGGCAAACGATGAGCTTACCAAACAGAATCCATACGGCGTTCCGGCGGGTACGCGGGGCGGCTGGGGCAGTAACCAGCAGGTAATCAGCTGGGCCATTACCAACTACCACGCCAACCGGCATTTTCCGGACATCATCAGCCCGGAATATGTCTTCAAAGGACTGAACTACATTTTCGGCTGCCACCCGTACCACAACCTCTCGTTCGTGTCGGCGGTGGGTACGCGATCCAAGAAGATCACCTACGGCAGCAACCGTGCTGACTTCAGCTACATCGCCGGAGGGGTAGTTCCCGGCATTATGGTGCTGAAGCCCGACTTTCCAGAGAACCGCGAGGACTGGCCGTTTCTGTGGGGCGAAAACGAGGTGATCATCGACATCTGCTCGGCCTACATCCTGCTGGCCGGCGCGGCTAATGAATTAGTCAAAAAGTAACGTAACCCGTTATGAAATACCTTATTTCCCTGTTGCCACTCTGGGTTTACGCGTATGCAGGCCCTGCGCAAACGCCGAATTCTATCGTGAGCAGCCCCGACGGCAAATTGCAGGTGACGCTATCGCTGGACAATGGGAAGCCAGCTTACAGTGTGTCGCTAAATGGCAACCCATTTATCGTGAAATCGCCCCTCGGTTTAAAAACGAATGTGGATGATTTCACGGAAGGACTATCCGTGGGGAAAGCGCTGGCGATCAGCAAGCTTGACAACACCTACGAGTTGCCGAACATCAAGCAAAGTAAGGTGCATTACGTGGCCAATGAAGGCGTCATTTCCTACTCGAAGGAAAACAGACCCGCCATCGACATTACGTTCCGGGTGAGCAACAACGATGTGGCGTTCCGGTACAAAGTGTATCCGCAAAAGGCGTCCCGTTCCTGCGTGATCAACGAAGAAAAAACAGGCTTTACGTTTCCAACCGGTACCACCACGTTCCTGTCGGCGCAAAGCAAAGCGATGGTCGGTTTTGCCCGAACCATGGACTTCATGAAAACCGTGCCCACCACCTGGGACGAAGTGCGCTACATCGACGGCTATCCGGGCAGGTACGTTGTCCTGGCTCGTCGGCAGGGCACGAAATGGTACGTAGCCGGGGTGAATGCCCAGAAAGAGTCCCTCAAGCTGAAGATTAAATTGCCCATGATTACCCCCGGTGCCCAGTATAAGCTCTACAGCGACGATGCGCAATTGACCGGCAGGGTGACCACGGCCAAACTGCCGAAGAATCAGGAAATGGAGTGGGTGATTCCGACAAACGGGGCCGCCCTGCTAGTGAATTGAGGGAAAGCGAGTACGGCTACTTTTCCCGAGAGCTGATGCGAAATGAATACCGAAACCTGGTAGTTGAATGAACCCCAAAAAAACATATACACGGCTAGCCTTCCTGGCACTTTCCCTAACCTGTGGTTCCCTGTTTGCCCAGAGCAACACAGGCGATAAATCATTTTATAACGAAGTAAAAACGTACGTCAACCCCGTTTTGCCCGGCGATCACCCAGACCCGACGATGTTGCGCGTGGGCGACGATTTTTACCATTGCGGGTCCAGCTTCCATTTCACGCCCTACCTGCCCATCTACCATTCCAAAGACATGGTGCATTGGGAGGTGATCAGCCGCGTGGTGCCGCCAACGGCTAGTTTCGTGACCGACCGGCCCTCGGCAGGTATCTGGCAGGGAGCCATCACCTATTTCTACGGCTCGTACTGGATTTACTTCTCGGCCAACGGACAATGGTTTTCCAAAGCCAGCGACCCCAAAGGACCGTGGTCGGAGCCGGTGCGGGTAAAAGGCGACCCCAAAACGGGACCGTTGGGTTACGACAATTCCATTTTTGTCGATGATGACGGCAAGCCCTACATGGTCATCAAGAACGGCCAGAAAACCAACCGGATTCAGGAGTTGGGCCGGGACGGGCAGTTAACGTCGTCGGTCATTGATCTCGACTGGGTCAACGCTAAACTCCAGTACAGCTGGGCCGAGGGGCCGGTGATGTGCAAGCGCAACGGCTACTACTATTATTTCCCGGCGGGCGATGTGTCGGGCGGGCAGTACGCCATGCGCGGTAAAGCTCTCACCGCCGACTCGACCCAATGGGAACGCCTGGGAGATTTCTTCAAACCCATCACCGATCCCAAAACGGGCTTCCGTCGCCCGAACCACATTTCGGCCCCCATTCAGCTGGCCGATGGTACCTGGTGGACCATTGGACAGAGTTACGAAAAGCCGCTCCAGGGAGCCGACTGGTCGGGCATGGGTCGGCAGACGAGCCTGTATCAGGTGATCTGGGAAGGTGATCGGCCGTGGGGTCTGGCCCCTACGACGAAGCCGGTGATGAAGCCCAACCTGCCTAAATCCGGCATCTTGTGGCGTAGCGCGCAGTCTGACCAGTTCGATAGCGAAACGCTGTCGATGAACTGGCATTTTCTGAATAAGCGCTCTCCCAACCGCTATTCGTTGTCGGACCGGAAAGGCTGGGTACGTCTGTCGCCCGATACGGCCCGCGTGCACCTGATGCAAAAGGAGACGGACCACTATTATTCTGCCGTTACCCGCGTTGACCTCAATGCCGAAGATGCCGCTACAAAAGCCGGCCTATACCTGACCAACGGGAACCAGCGGGTCTTTGTGCAGCTCTACAGCGGCTTCGACAATGGCAAGAAACTCGTCTTCAAACTCGACACGGCCATCCGCACGCTTCCTAATTCGGTCGGTAACGTGGTCTGGCTGAAAGTGGAGCGGAATGAACACCAGTTGACCGGCTACTACAGCGGTGACGGAAAGAAATGGTCGTCCATTGGCGCGCCCATCAGCGCGGTCAGTCTGGATAAGGTGCAGCCCAACTACAATTCATGGGTGGGCACCAGCGTAGGCCTGTTTGCCGAGGGCAAACCTGCCGACTTTGACTTCTTCGTCTGCAAAGACGGCTTCTCCCCTCTCCCGGCCGTGGGGTACAGCAATTACTATGGCGTTGAAAAAGTGGGCGAAACGGCCGAGGCTGGCGTCACCAACGACTCCGACCAGGGTGGCTGGTTCATGCTGTCGGGCGTTGATCTTGGCAATGGAAAAGATGCGGCCAAACAGATTCAGATCCAGCTATCGGCCGCTGCGTCAGGTACGCTGGAAGTGTGGCTCGACGATCTGACCACGGGGAAAAAGATAGCCAGCATTCCGTTCAAATCAACCGGGGGAAAGGCAAACTGGAAATCGGTAAGCCAATCCATCAAAGGCATTGCAGGCCATCACGATGTGTTTGTGAAATTTCCGTCGGGACAGGCCAAGGTCGCAACAATTAAAACTATTCAATTTCAAAAATAGCAGGGTCTCTACCGATACGACACCTCCTAAACCGACTAAATCCATGCAAAAGCGAACTGGTAGTTTCCTGTTGATCGGGCTCTTTCTGCTGAGCCTGAACGCCGTGGCGCAGGACAAGAACTTCTACATTTTCCTCTGTTTCGGGCAATCGAACATGGAGGGTAACGCCCGAATCGAAGCGCAGGATACCGTCAATGTGGACCCCCGTTTTCAGGTGATGGAAGCGGTAGACTGCCCGGCCATCAACCGGACGAAAGGCAACTGGTACACCGCCAAACCGCCCCTTTGCCGCTGCCGTACAGGGCTTACACCCGCCGATTATTTTGGTCGGGAGTTGGTAGCCAATCTGCCCTCAACAGTCCGCATTGGCGTAATCAATGTCGCCGTAGGTGGCTGTAAGATCGAGTTGTTCGACAAGGATCAGTATACGTCATACACCACCAACGTACCCGGCTGGATGAAGAACATGATCAGGGAGTACGACGGTAATCCATACGGCCGGCTGGTCGAGATGGCGAAGCTGGCGCAGAAAGACGGGGTAATCAAAGGTATTCTGCTGCATCAGGGTGAGTCGAACACGGGCGATACGCTATGGACCAAAAAGGTGAAGGTGGTGTACGATAACCTGATGAATGACCTGGATCTGAAGCCTAAAAAGGTACCACTGCTGGCCGGTGAAACAGTAGGCGCTGATCAGAATGGCAAATGTGCGAGCATGAACAAGATCATTGCCACGCTGCCGCAAACGATCAAAAATTCGCACGTGATCTCCTCGGCAGGCTGTACGGATTCGGCTGACGACCTGCACTTCAATGCCGCTGGCTATCGGGAGTTAGGGAAACGCTACGCGACGCAAATGCTATCGTTGCTGGGGTATAAGCCAATGGCAACGAACTGATAAATAAGAGGAGACTGGTTAAACTTTCTCAATGGCTTGCCCTAACCCCCAACCCCCTGAAGGGGACTTTGCTTATGCTTGGATTAAGTCCCCTTCAGGGGGTTGGGGGTTAGGGCGAATATCTACTATTATGAAGCGCTTTCGTTTAAACTATACATGCACTGTAGCAGCGCTGGCAAGCGGGCTACTTTTGGCGTCGCTGACCGCAAACGCGCAGGAAATTATCCCGTTATATACGGGAGCCGTACCCAATTCCAAAGCGTCGGACGTGCAGGAATCAGCGGAGAGGGGTATGTTCAGAGGGGTTACCAAGCCCACGCTGGAATACTTTAAACCTGCGGCTGACAAGGCGTCTGGCACTGCTGTCATCATCATTCCGGGTGGTGGTTATAGCGTGGTGGTGTACAACGGCGAGGGCGTAGGTACAGCAAAAGCGATGGCCGAAAAAGGCATAGCCGCATTCGTGCTGAAATACCGCCTGCCCAGCGATGCCATCATGCCCGACAAAAAAATCGGGCCGTTGCAGGATGCGCAACAGGCCATCAAACTGGTTCGGGAGAATGCCGCCAAATGGGGAATCGACCCCGCAAAAGTGGGCATCATGGGCTTTTCGGCGGGTGGTCATCTGGCTTCGACGGCCGCTACGCATTTCGAGAAAGCGTATGTCGACAACACCAGCAACACCAGCCTGCGCCCCGATTTCCAGATCCTGGTTTATCCCGTTATCAGCATGCGCGACAGCCTGACGCACGGCGGTTCACGCGACGCCCTGCTGGGCAAAAACGCGTCACGACAGGATGTTGAGCTGTTCTCCAACGAGCTACAGGTTCGCGCCAACACGCCCCCAACGTACCTGACCCACGCGGCCGACGACAAGCTGGTCGACGTAGACAACAGCATCATGTATTTCGAAACCCTGCGACGCCAGAAAGTGCCCGTCGAAATGCACGTTTACCCCAAAGGCGACCACGGTTTTGTTTTCCGCCACCCCGGCTGGATGGACCCCCTGTTCGCCTGGATGAAAGTAAATAACTGGATTAATAATTAATGGCCGATTCGTTAAGCCAAGCTATTTGACCACATGAACCGATTCGCCTTACTTTTTCTAGTGTTGATATGTTGTCGGGTTGCGTCCGCGCAACAGTCGCCGGTTTCCATTCAGGTGGATGCGAACAAACCTGTGGGCGAGATGAAGCCGTTCTGGGCGTTTTTCGGCTACGACGAACCCAATTATACGACCCGGAAAGATGGCCGAAAACTGCTGAGCGAACTGCAACAGTTGAGCCCAGTACCGGTCTACGTCAGAGCGCATAACCTGCTAACCTCCAAAGGAGAAAGCCCCGGCCCTGATCTCAAATGGGGATTCACCGACGCGTATAAAGAAGACGCCACCGGCAAGCCCAGCTATAATTGGGTGACGGTCGACAGCATTGTGGATACCTACGTGAAACGGGGTATGAAGCCGCTGATGGAAATCGGGTTCATGCCCAAAGACCTCTCATCGAAACCCGAACCATACGCCCACACCTGGAGCAAAAACGGTACCATCTGGACGGGCTGGACGTACCCACCCAACGACTACGACAAATGGCGCGAACTGGTGTACCAGTGGGGTAAGCATTCCATCGACCGTTACGGAAAAAAGGAGGTGGCTTCGTGGCTCTGGGAAGTCTGGAACGAGCCGGACATTGGCTACTGGTCCGGTACGTTCGACGAGTACTGCAAAACCTACGACTATGCCGCCGACGGCCTGAAACGCGCCTGCCCCGAATGCACCATCGGCGGGCCGCACACCACCAGTCCGCGCAGCGACAAAGCGTACTCGTACCTGACCCGGTTCATCGAACATTGCCTGCGGGGCAAGAACTACGCGACAGGTAAAATTGGTACGCCACTGCAATACATTGGCTTTCACGCCAAGGGGAACCCAGAGATCGTAGACGGGCACATCCGCATGAACATGGGCGTGCAGCTGAAGGACGTGCAGCGTGCCTTTGAAGCGGTCAACTCCTTTCCCGAACTGAAAAACATACCCATCATCATCGGCGAATGCGACCCTGAAGGCTGTGCCGCCTGTTCTGCCACGCGTGATCCGAAATACGGGTATCGCAACGGGACGATGTATTCGAGTTACACGGCGGCTTCGTTTGCCCGCATCTACGAGCTGATGGACCAGTACAAGGTAAACCTGCGCGGGGCCGTAAGCTGGTCGTTCGAGTTTGAAGACCAGCCGTGGTTTGCCGGTTTCCGCGACCTGGCCACGCACGGCGTCGACAAGCCGGTGCTGAACGTGTTCCGGATGTTCGGGAAGATGAACGGTCAGCGGCTTTCGGTACAAACCGGCAACGGATTGAAGGCGACCAACATCATCGCTAACGGCGTGCGGGCCGCAAACGACGTAAACGCCATCGCCAGTAAAGGTGCCAACTCGGTTTGCGTGATGGTCTGGAATTACCACGATGACAACCTGACCGGCCCAACGGCTCCGGTAGAGCTGACCGTGAGTGGCCTCGGCAAAAACAAGGTGCAGGTTCGCCATTACCGGGTCGATGACCGACATAGCAACTCGTTTGAAGCCTGGAAGTCGATGGGTAGTCCGCAACAGGTGTCGGCCGATCAGTACAGGGCGCTGGAAAAAGCCGGACAGCTACAGGAGCTGACGCCCCCGACCTCAAAAGCCGTCGCCAACGGAAAAACGACCTTAACCTTCGACCTGCCCCGGCAGGGTGTATCCTTCGTTCAATTGACTTGGTAACGTATAACCCATGAAACCGATGCATACATCCATTTTCGTTCAACTGGCGCTCTGTTTGCTGACGAGCCTGGCCGGATTGGCCCAGCCTGCTCCGCCGAAACCCGTTGGTCCGCTGCCCAGCGCCAATCAGTTGCGCTGGCAGAAAATGGAGTATTATGCCTTCATCCATTTTTCGATCAATACCTATACCGACATGGCCTGGGGCCTTGGCAACGAAGACCCGAAGCTGTTCAACCCGACTAAGCTGGATTGTCGGCAATGGGCCAGGATCTGTAAAGAGGCCGGGATGACGGGTATTATTTTCACGGCCAAGCACCACAGTGGCTTCTGCCTCTGGCCGTCGAAATACACCGATTATTCCGTCAAGAATGCACCCTGGCGCAACGGAAAAGGCGATGTGGTGCGCGAACTGGCCGATGCCTGCAAAGAATACGGCCTGAAGTTCGGCGTGTACCTGTCGCCCTGGGACCGGAACCATGCCGATTATGGCAAACCCGAATACATCACCTATTTCCGCAACCAGCTGACCGAACTGCTGACCAACTACGGCGACATTTTTGAAGTCTGGTACGACGGGGCCAACGGCGGGTCGGGCTACTACGGCGGGGCCAACGAGACGCGCAAGATCGACGCGAAAACGTATTACGACTGGCCCAATACCTACAAACTCGTGCGGAAGCTACAGCCCAACATCGTGATCTGGAACGACGGGGGCGACCGGGCCGATCTGCGCTGGGTGGGCACCGAAGCCGGGTATGTCGGCGAAACCAACTGGAGCCTGTTGAATGCGACCGGAGACGTACCAGAAGAGATGTTACGCCATGGCGTCGAGAACGGCAATGCCTGGGTGCCGGGAGAAGTGAACACGTCGATCCGGCCCGAATGGTTTTACCATGAACGCGAAGACCGGAAGGTAAAAACGCTGCCCCAACTGATGGATACGTATTACAATTCCATCGGCCGAAACGGGACGCTGCTGCTCAATTTTCCGATCATGCCCAACGGCCTGATTCACGAGCTGGACGAGAAAGCCGCACAGTCCTTCGCTAACGCCCGAAAAGAAGCCTTTGCCGTAAATCTGGCGAAAAACGCGAAAGTAACGGCCTCTGAGGTTCGCGGAAAAAGCGCTACCTACGACGCCGGTAAAGCCATCGATGCCGATCTGGAGAGCTTTTGGGGCACGGATGATAACGTGCGCAATGCATCGCTGACGCTGAACTTCAACAAACCCACCACGTTCAACCGGTTTCTGGTGCAGGAGCCCATCCGACTGGGGCAACGGGTTAAAGCATTCAAAGTTGAGGCTCTGGTCGATGGCAACTGGAAAGAGATCGATAAACAGACGACCATTGGCTATAAACGCATACTCCGTTTCCCGACCGTCGAGGCCACCCAACTGCGACTGACCATTCTGGACGCCAAAGGCAGCCCGTTGATTTCGAATCTGGCGGTGTACAACGCCCCCCTGATTCTATCGCCCCCGGTCATCACCCGCAATCAGACGGGCGACATTCAGATCAAGCCGGGAGACACCGAATCGGAACTGTATTACACGCTTGACGGGAGCACACCAACAGCAAAAACGACTAAATACACGACTCCGATGAAAACCAGTGGCGGTAAAGTTGAATTAAAGGCCATTGCTTACAACCCCTTCACGAAGCAAAGCAGCGTCGTCAGCGAAGAGAAATTCGACGTCGCCCGCAGCAACTGGAAAATCCTAAGTACCGACGCCAAATCGGCTTATCAGGCGCTGGATGGCAACCCCGGCACCTCCTGGCAGCAACCCAAAAACCTGGCGATGCCTACGGACCTAGTCATTGATCTGGGCAAGGAAGAAAATCTAGTTGGTTTCCGGTATTTGCCCGCCCAGAACTGGTGGGAAGAGGCCAGTATCATTACCCACTACCAGTTTGAAGTATCCACTGATAACGTGACCTGGAAGCGGGTCAGTGAAGGCGAGTTTTCGAACATCAAAAACAGTCCGGTCTGGCAAACCAAATCGTTTGGACCCATCAAAGCCCGATACATCAAACTCCGTGCGTTGAAAAACACGCAGGAAGGGTCAGCGTCGGGCTACGCGGAAGTAGATGTGATTACGCAGTGAACCATACCCCCAACCCCCTGAAGGGGGCTTTGCTGACGCAAGAGAAAGCCCCCTTTAGGGGGTTGGGGGTGAAAAATAGAAAACCCTAAACCAACCATGAACCAACAACGAATCAGCCCATTATGGCTCCTGGTAGTCCTGATTGGCCTATGCACCGGGGCCCTGGCCCAACCGCCCCGTGGTCCGCTGGTGGTGTCACCCCAGGTGAACCCCGACAAGACCGTGACGTTCCGGTACCAGGCCCCGCAGGCCAAAGCAGTCGAACTGAGCGTGCAATTTGAAAAAGGTCCCGTGGCCATGACCAAAGATGCGCAGGGTATCTGGAGCGTGACGGTCGGCCCCGTCAAACCCGACATTTACCCCTACAACTTTCGGGTAGATGGTGTATCCGTGATGGACCCCGCCAACGTTGCGTTCTTCCCCAACGAGCGGTTCAAAGCCAGCCTGGTCGACGTACCCGGCGATCAACCGCTGGTTCACGCCATGAAGGACGTACCCCACGGGTCGATCAACTACGAATATTACCCGTCGATGGAAGGGACAACCGGCTCAGTCGTCGTGTATACGCCACCGGGCTACGACCAGTCGCCGTCGAAAAAGTATCCCGTCTACTACCTCATAAGCGGCACGACCGATACCGAAGAAACCTTCTTCAAGGTTGGCAAAACCAACCTGATTCTGGACAATCTGCTGGCCGAGGGCAAGGTGAAGCCGATGATCATCGTGATGCCCTACGGCAATATTGCTGCTCGTATGGCTGAACAGAAAGGGGGTTCAAAACCCGCCGATCCAACCGTTCGCGACGGGGCTGATGCGGTGAAGCGGGCCAATGATTTCACGACCGATCTGGTCAGCAATGTCATTCCATACGTCGAGAAGAACTACCGGGCCATTCCCAACCGCGAGAGTCGGGCCATCGGCGGCTTTTCGCGCGGGGGCGGGCAAACGCTCCGGGCGGCCTTCAGCAACATGGACAAGTTTGCGTATGTGTGCGCCTACAGTTCGTACCTGTCGCCCCAGGAAATGGATGGCAATTTCAGCCAGATCGTAGCCAAACCTGAGCAGACAAACAAGCAACTCAAACTGCTATGGGTGAGCGTCGGCAGCGATGATTTTCTGTACAAAGGCACGGTTGAATTCATGGATTACCTGAAGGCAAAAAAGGTGAACTACAAAAGCCTGATCACCGACGGCGGCCACACCTGGATGAATGTAAAAACGTACGTTGCCGCCACCACGCCACTGCTATTCCAACCATAAACCCTACCGAACCATGAACTGTATTTTATCTATTCTGCTGGTTGCTGTCTTGGGAGTTTCGGCCATAGCGCAGCAACGCCCACCCGCCATCAGTTCGCCCGATGTGCATAAAGACCACAGCATCACGTTCCGGTTCTTTTCCCGAAACGCGAAAAAGGTGATGGTGTCCGGCGAGTTTTTGAAAGAACCCGTCGCCATGACCAAAGACACGTCGGGCATCTGGAGCGTGACGGTGCCGCCGGTGAAGCCGGACATCTACCCGTATAGCTTCACGGTCGACAGCGTACAAATCGCCGACCCCAGCAACACCTACATCTTTGCCAACGAGCGATTCAAACGCAGCATCGTGGACGTACCCGGCGATCAGCCGCTGGTGCATTCGTTGCAGAACGTACCCCACGGCAAAATCAGCTACCGCTACTACAAGTCAGGTACGCTGGGCACCACCCGTCAGTTGCTGGTATACACCCCACCGGGTTTCAACCCCAACGGCAAAACGAAATACCCGGTACTGTACCTGATTCACGGCGGCTCCGACACCGAAGAAACCTGGACCAAAGTGGGCCGGGCCAACCTGATTGCCGATAACCTGATTGCACAGGGGAAAGCCAAACCGATGCTGATCGTGATGCCCTACGGCAATGTTCGCCCCGCCCCGATGGCTGATTTTACCAAAGACATGGTGAACGACGTTGTCCCGTTCGTGGAGGCTAATTACCCGGTCATTAAAGAAAGCAAAGGCCGGGCCGTGGCCGGTTTCTCGGTCGGGGGTGGGCAAACGCTGAACATCGGCCTGACCAATCCCGATACGTTCGCCTATGTGTGTTCGTATGCGCCCTACACGGCTACCGAAGAATTTCAGAAGAACTTTTCGAACTGGTCGCCGGACGCCGGAAAGCTCAACAGCCAACTGAAGCTGTTCATTGTCAGCGTCGGCACGGAGGATTTTCTGTATGAGCCGGTGAAGAAGAACATCGCCATGTTTCAGGAAAAGAAAATCAAGGTAGAGCCGCTGATTGTGCCGGGCGGCCATACCTGGATGAACTGCAAACTGTACCTGGCCGATACGCTGCCGCAGTTGTTTAAATAGAGCTGTGACGGGATGACACACCGATTTTGAATTATTACGATCTTACCCCAACCCCCTGAAGGGGGCTTTTTCTACTTGCGGGCAAAGCCCCCTTCAGGGGGTTGGGGGTAAGACAATCCGTTCAATTCCCCTAACATAAACCTATACCCTAATGACCATCAAACCAATTGCTGCATTCGTGGTAGCCACGATGATGAGCGTCAGCTGCTTCGCGCAGACAATCCAGGAAGATTTCAAACCCTCCTCACTCAATCAACCGGGGCAGGAGTACCCGCAGGTGAACTCGCAGGGCTACGCCCGATTCCGGATCCATGCCCCCAACGCCGATAGCGTCCGGGTGAGCCTGGGTTTGGGTGGCCGGGGCGGCACCATCCTGACTAAAGGAGCTGACGGATACTGGACCGGAACCACCGCAGGCCCTATGGATGAGGGATTCCATTACTACAACGTCACCATCGACGGCGGGAAGTTCAACGACCCCGGCGCCAAGAACTACTACGGCTCCGTTCGGTGGGAAAGTGGCATCGAAATACCGGCCCACGATCAGGATTTTTATGCGCTGAAAGACGTACCCCACGGCAACGTTCAGCAGATTCTGTTCCCCTCGAAAAGTACAGGTACGTCACGTCGGGCGTTTGTCTACACGCCACCGGGCTACGAGAAAGAGAAGTCGAAAAAGTATCCGGTGCTGTACTTGCAGCACGGCTGGGGCGAAGACGAAACGGCCTGGAGCAATCAGGGACACGCTAACCTGATCATGGATAACCTGATCGCCGAAGGAAAAACCAAGCCGTTCATCATCGTAATGACCTACGGCATGACCAACGAAGTGAAATGGGGACGGATGCGCGATTTCAAGATCGATGGTTTCCAGACGGTATTAACTGAAGAGTTGATTCCGTACGTCGATGCCAACTTCCGCACGATGGCGAACCGGGATAACCGGGCCATGGCGGGCCTGTCGATGGGCGGTATGGAAACCAAAACGATCACCCTCAACAAGCCCGAGGTGTTCGGTTATTACGGCCTGCTCAGCGGTGGTGTTTACGCACCAGACGATCTCAAGGACAAAGCCAAACCAAAGCTGGTGTTTATCAGCTGCGGCAGCAAAGAGCGGCCCGATGGCGTGAAGAAAGCCGCCGAGGACCTGAAAGCCGCCGGGTACAACGCCGTTTCGTACGTATCCGACAAAACCGCCCACGAGTTTCAGACCTGGCGCCGAAGCCTGCACGAGATGGCCCCAATGCTGTTTAAGTAAGTTACCCCCAACCCCCTGAAGGGGGCTAATGCGCTGCCGGGGTACACTTGCATGAGCATTAGCCTCCAGGAGGTTGGGGTAAACTCCGCAACGGTGGACCGCCATGTGTTTAAACGCCTATACAAGACCCGAAAATCTATGAGAAAGAAATTAGTATACAGGACGGGAAATCGCTGGTTGCTCCCAGTTTTGACCGGTGTCTTTTTGATAACGGCGCCCACGGTGGTGGCTCAAAAAAAGAAAACGGACAAACCTAAAGCAGCGGTTCAGGTAGGCAACTACCGCAATCTGTTTCGCGAAGCGGGCTACAAACAGGCCGACATCGACGCGAAACTGGCGAAGGCGTATCACGACATCTTCGAAGGACCGAACAAGGTATACTTTGAAGTTGGGGATACGATGGCCTATGTGTCGGACGTGAAGAACAAAGACGCCCGAACCGAAGGCCTGTCGTACGGCATGATGATCGCCGTTCAACTGGATAAAAAAGACGTCTTCGACCGGATCTGGCGGTGGTCGAAAAAGTACCTGCAACACCAGAGCGGGCCACGGGAAGCCTATTTTGCCTGGAGCATCAACCCGCAGACGATGAAGAAAAACTCCGAAGGGTCGGCCTCCGATGGCGAGTTGTACTACATCACCAGTCTGCTGTTTGCGGCTAATAAATGGGGCAACAATACCGGCATCAATTATTACGGCGAAGCCCGGCGGATTTTGGATGCCATGTGGAAGAAAGACGGTACCGGCAACATCTACAACCTGATCAACACCGACGCCAAACAGATTTCGTTCGTGCCCGAAGGCAACAACTACAAATGGACCGACCCGTCGTATCACCTGCCCGCGTTCTACGACGCCTGGGTGCTGTACGCTAAAGACGGTCACGAAGCCTTTTACAAGGAATGCGCCGACACCTCGCGGGTGTTTCTACACCGCGCCTGCCATCCGGTAACGGGGCTCAACGCCGACTATACGGAGTTCAGCGGCAAACCACACGACACCCGCTGGTCACCCTCGGCGTTTCGGTACGATTCGTGGCGGGTGCCCATGAACATTGCGATGGACTATACCTGGTCGGGTAAGGATAAAGCCTGGCAGGAAGATTACGCCAAACGGTTTCAGGGCTTCTTACGCTCGAAAGGCATGGACACGTATGAAGACCAGTTCAATCTGGATGGTTCACGACCTGATTTCATCTTGCAGGCCGGACCGGTGAAGAAACTCCGCCACTCGCTTGGGCTGGTGTCGACGGCCGCTACGCTGTCGCTGATTAACAAAGAAAAGAACAGCCGCGATTTTGTGGATGCCCTCTGGAACGCCAAACTAGAGCCCTTCGAGGATGGCTATTTCGACCCGTATTATGATGGGCTGCTGTATCTGTTCAGCCTCATGCATTTGAGCGGAAAATATCAAATGATCACGCCACAGGCCCGTTAGGCAAGTCACGGCATTGCTAACCAGCTGTTTAAAACAACCCATATTCCCCATAAAGCGAGCTACCAATCCCGTAGGGATTCAACAGCGCAGCGTCGGTAGAAAAAAAGACGCACCTAAATCACCAGCGTGCCGTAGGTACGCGACATCCGAGCGGGTTGCGTACCTACGGCACGCTGTAAATGAACGGGACGATATCGGTTTTCTTTCTACCGACGCTGCGCTGTTAAGCCCCTAACAGGGCCTAACCTTAAACCTCTAATTACCAACCCTTTACCATGAAATAACATGAAGACATTATTCACCTTACTCATCGGGGCAATGACCCTGATGGGACCGGCTCTGGCTCAGACCGGGGGCGTACCGGCTTCGACCAATATTCCGGGGCAGAAGTACCCGCAAATACTGCCCGACAATCGGGTGGTGTTCCGCGTGAAAGCACCCGATGCCCGCAAGCTGCAAATCGACCTGATGAAGAAGTACGACATGGTGAAAGACACCAGCGGCTTCTGGACCGTAACGACGGAGCCTGTTGGTGAAGGGTTTCACTACTACTCGCTCATCGCCGACGGTATCGCCATCTGCGATCCGGCGAGCCAGACGTTTTACGGCATGGGGCGAATGGCCAGCGGCATCGATATTCCCGACAAGGACATGGACTACTATCAGCCCAAAAATGTGCCACATGGCCAGGTACGTTCGGTCAATTACTACTCCGACATGACCAGAGCCTGGCGCCGGGCTAATGTATACACGCCCCCCGGCTACGACGAAAACCCGAAGAAGCGCTACCCCGTGCTGTACCTCCAGCACGGCTCGGGCGAAGACGAAACCGGCTGGCCCACGCAGGGTAAAATGGACTTTATTCTCGACAACCTGATCGCCGAAGGAAAAGCCACGCCCATGATCGTGGTGATGGAACGCGGCTATGCCACTGACCCCACCAGGCCCGTCAGCACAACCAATGGCATGGCCCCCAACGTATTTCCTGAGCTATTGGTAAAAGAGGTAATCCCGATGATCGACAAGTCGTTCAGGACGCTGACCGACCGGGATAGCCGGGCCATGGCGGGCCTGTCGATGGGCGGTTTCCAGACGTTCCAGACCACGATGACTAATCTCGACAAGTTTGCCTATATCGGCGGGTTCAGCGGAGCGGGTCGGTTACAGCCGGGTGCCGACGTCAAACAGCTTTACGACGGTGCTTTGGCCGATGCCGATGCGTTCAACAGGAAGATGAAGCTGGTGTACGTAAGCATCGGCACCAAAGAGCCGGAGCGCATGTATGCGGGCGTGAAAGGCTTTCATGAAGCGCTCGACAAAGCGGGTATCAGGCACGTGTATTATGAGTCGCCGGGTACGTTGCACGAGTGGCAAACCTGGCGCCGGTCGCTGCGGCAGTATGCCAGTCTGATATTTAAGAAGTAACGCTTTTTTGTCATCCCTCCTGTCGCCGGGATGACAAAAAAACCAATTGCAATCACTTAATATGCTATCAATGAAACGATTCATGTACATAATGACTACCCTGAGCCTGCTGAGCTTCGGTAGTCACGCCCAGAAAATGGAAAAGGAAATGCCGAAAGGCTTCGACCAGGTCCGTTCGGGAATCGCCACGGGTAAACTGGATTCGATCAGCTATCCGTCGAAAACCGTGGGGACAACGCGTAAGGCGCTGGTGTACACCCCGCCGGGTTTCTCGAAGAAGACAAAATACCCGGTGCTGTATCTACTCCACGGTATCGGTGGCGATGAAAAAGAATGGCTGAAGGGGGGTAATCCGCAGGTTATTCTGGACAATCTGTACGCCGAAAACAAACTCCAGCCCATGATCGTGGTGATGCCCAACGGCCGCGCCATGAAAGACGACCGGGCGGTAGGGAATATCTTCGACAAAGACAAGGTAGAAGCGTTCGCTACGTTCGAGAAAGACCTGCTGAACGACCTCATTCCGTTTGTCGAAAAAAAGTACCCTACCCTGACCGACCGGGAACACCGCGCCATTGCCGGCCTCTCGATGGGCGGTGGGCAGTCGCTGAATTTCGGACTGGGCAATCTGAACAGGTTCGCCTGGGTCGGCGGTTTTTCGTCGGCACCCAACACCAAACGCCCCGAAGAACTGGTCCCCGATCCCGAAGCCGCTAAAAAACAACTGAAACTGCTGTGGCTTTCGTGCGGAGACGCCGACGGGCTGATCTCGTTTAGCAAACGTACCCACGACTATCTGTACCAGCACAGCGTACCGCATATCTACTACGTGGAGCCGGGTGGGCACGATTTTAAAGTCTGGAAAAACGGACTGTACATGTTCTCACAGTTCCTGTTCAAGCCCGTCGATACTGGTTCGCTGACCAAATATACGGTGCTGGGAACGCCCGCTTCGACCAACATCCGTAACGTCAAATACCCGCAGATTCTGCCCGACAACCGCGTCGTCTTCCGCGTCAAAGCCCCCGACGCCCAGAAAGTACAGGTCGACCTGGGTAAGAAGTACGACATGGTGAAAGACACAGCCGGTTTCTGGACCGCCACCACCGATTCCATCAGCCGGGGCTTCCATTATTACTCGCTGCTGATCGACGGGGTAGCTATTGCCGACCCGGCCAGCGAAAGTTTCTATGGCATGAGCCGCATGGCCAGTGGCATTGAGATACCCGACAAAGATGGAGCCTTTTACGCCATGAAAGACGTACCCCACGGCGACATCCGCATCAAACGCTACCTCTCGAAGGCCACTAATAGCTGGCGTGAAATGTACGTGTATACCCCGCCCGGCTACGACAAATCGACCGACAAATACCCGGTGCTATACCTGTTGCATGGCGGGGGCGAAGATCAGCGCGGCTGGGCTACCCAGGGCAAAACGGACCTGATTCTCGACAACCTGATCGCCGAAGGCAAAGCCAAACCGATGATTATCGCCATGCTCGACGGCAACGTGAGCGCCGGTGGCCTGGCCGGTTTCAACGAGAACGTGCTGAAGGCGTTTGAAAACGAACTGAAGCTGGGCGCCATTCCCTTTGTGGAAAGCAACTTCCGGGTCGAGGCCGACGCCAACAGCCGGGCGCTGGCGGGCCTGTCGATGGGTGGGTTGCAGACGCTGTACGCGGGCATTAAAAACACGCCGATGTTCTCGAGCCTGGGCGTGTTCAGTTCAGGCTGGTTTGCCAATAACCCCAAGCTGACCGACCCGCAGTATGCGTTCATGAAAGATAACGCGTCGACCATTAACTCGAACCTAAAAAACCTGTGGATTTCAATGGGCGGTAAAGAAGACATCGCCTACCAGAACTGCCAGATCATGATGAAGAAGTTCGACGAGATGGGCATCAAGTACAGCTACAGCGAATACGCCGGTGGCCACACCTGGCCGGTCTGGCGGCACGATTTGATGATGTTTAGCCAGGTGCTGTTTAAATAGCCGAACTCGGATCTGCGTCGGGTTGCTTTGCCGTGGAGCAACCCGACGCGAACTGGAATTCGTATACAACATTCAGGAATTCGATGTACCTCCTGCCTGCACCTGCGGCTGACCTTTGTCTCATCAATCAACCAAACCAAATTGAACCATGAGCAAGGTAATTTTAATCACAGGCGCGTCGTCGGGTATGGGTAAAGAAACCGCTAAAACGTTGATCGCCGAAGGGCACAAAGTATATGTGGCTGCCCGGCGAATTGATCAGATGCAGGATCTGCAACGGGCAGGCGGCATTGCCCTGCAACTGGATGTTACCAACGAGGAAAACATCCAGCAGGTAGTCGACACCATCATCGAGCGGGAGGGGAAAATCGACGTGCTGTTCAACAATGCCGGATACGCCATTTACGGATCGGTCGAGGAAATTCCGATTCAGGAGGCCCGGCGGCAGTTTGAGGTGAATGTGTTTGGCCTGGCCAGTTTAACCCAGAAAGTTATTCCCTTCATGCGCGAAGCCCGGTCTGGCACCATTATCAACACCTCCTCGATGGGGGGCAAAATGTACACCCCGATGGGTGCCTGGTATCATGCGTCCAAGCACGCCATTGAGGGCTGGAGTGATTGCCTGCGTCTGGAGTTGAGCCAGTTTAACATCCAGGTCGTGATTCTGGAACCCGGTCTGATTGCCACTGAGTTTGGTGACGTGATGAGTGGTCCGATGGTGGCTCGGTCTGGCAGTGGCCCCTACGCCAACATTGTGAAAGGGGTTGCCAGTGCAGCCTCGATGGCCATGTCGCCAGCCTCGGTGATTGCAAAAACGGTGTCAGCTATTGTCAGGAGCCGCAAGCCCAAAACGCGCTATCGGGTGGGTAGTCTGGCCAAGCCGATGGTCTGGATGCGGGTTAATCTGGGCGACCGGCTGTTCGATAAAATCATTATGAGTCAGGTAAACTAAGCAGGTCGTATGGCAGCCGTTCATCACCTTGAAACCATCAGCGAGCTGAATCAACTGTTCAGCCAGGATAAGCCCCGGCATCCGCTGGTATCGATTATTGACTTTACCCGCGCCGACATCAATGCGCAGGACGGGGTGCTGATGACCTCGGGGTTCTACTCCGTCATGTTCAAAAATTACTGTGTGGGCGACGTAAAATATGGCAGAAAGCAGATCGATTTTCAGGAAGCAACCTTGTTCTGCATTGCGCCCCGGCAGGCCATCACGATTGAGGATGATCGAAATAAACAGGAGGAGCGGATTGGCTGGGGGTTGTTCTTCCACCCCGACCTGATCCGGGGCACTTCGCTGGCCGGTAAGATGAAAGACTATACCTTTTTTTCGTACGAAGCCAGTGAAGCGCTACACCTCTCCGACAAAGAGCAACAGACGTTACGTACCTGCATTCAGACCATCGACCAGGAATTGGGCGAAAACATTGACCGGCACAGTCAGACGCTGATTGTCTCGACCATCGAACTGCTGTTGAACTACTGTTCACGGTATTACGACCGTCAGTTCATCACCCGAAAGTCGGCGAACAGCGATTTGCTGATCCGGTTCGATCAGGTATTAAAGGCGTATTTCGACGATAAGCAGCTTCGGACAAAAGGGTTGCCCACGGTAGGCTATCTGGCAGACCAACTGGCACTCTCCGCCCACTACCTGAGCGATCTGCTGAAGAAAGAAACCGGCCAAAATGCACAGGATCATATTCACGCGTACCTGATTGAAGAAGCCAAAACGAACCTGCTCGGCTCACGAGCCAGTGTGAGCGAAATTGCTTATCAATTAGGGTTTGAGTATCCGCAGTATTTCAGCAAGTTGTTCAAAGCAAAAACAGGTATGACGCCTGCTACCTATCGAACATCAGCTACGGCATAGGTAACAACTGACTCTCAATAACTGGTAAGAAACCCTTAATAACGCATACAACTTTAAACGGTATAAACCTCATGTATCTCAACAGACACGTCTTTGCCACCAGCACGGCCGCACTCTTGCTGGCAACCGTTATCCTGCCCTTTGAATCGGCATCTGCCCAAACCATTCCCTCGCTGAAAGACGCCTTCAGGAAAGATTTCGGCATCGGCACCTGCCTCAACAATGCCCAGATCGACGAACGGGACCCCAAAACGACGGAATTTATAGTACGTCAGTTTAACATGGCCACACCCGAGAACATCATGAAGTCGGCGCTGCTTCATCCAAAGTGGGATACCTACAACTTCGAGATGGCCGACAAGCTGGTGGCGTTTGGCAAAAAGCATAACATCAAAATCAATGGTCACACGCTGGTCTGGCACAGTCAGTTGCCCCCGTTTATCCGGGGCATTAAAAGCCCGGATTCGATCCGGACGTTCTTTACCGATCATATCAAAACGGTGGCCGGGCGTTACGAGGGTAAAGTCTTTTCGTGGGATGTCGTCAACGAAGCCCTGAACGAAGACGGAACCCTGCGAAAATCGGTCTTCCTGCAGCACCTAGGCGACGATTACATCACGGAAGCGTTCCGGCTGGCGCAGCAGGCGGCTCCCAAAACGGAACTGTACTACAACGATTACAACAACGAGCAACCTAAGAAGCGCGCGGGCTGTATCGACATCGTCAAAAAGATAAAAGCCGCCGGGGTGCGCATCGATGGCGTGGGCATACAGGGGCACTGGCATGTCGGCAAAGTACCCTTCGCCGACATCGAAGAAAGCATCCTCCAATACGCAGCTTTGGGCGTAAAAGTGATGTTTACGGAGCTGGATATCGAGGTGTTGCCACGCAACTTCCAGGGAGCCGACGTCGGCGCGCGCATGACCGCTAACGAGCAATCCAATCCCTACGTGAACGGACTCCCCGACGCGGTGCAGCAACAGCTAGCCGCCGATTACGAGAATCTGTTCAAGCTCTTTCTGAAGCACAAAGACAAAGTTACCCGCGTCACGTTCTGGGGCGTCAACGACGGCGATAGCTGGCTGAACGGCTGGCCCATCCGTGGCCGGACCAACTACCCGCTCCTGTTCGACCGCAACAACCAGCCCAAGCCCGCTTTCGAGAAGGTAATTGCGCTGAAAAAATAGCCTACCGGAGAGATAACTGTTCATCGCCAAAAGGGCCGGACTAGTCCGGCCCTTTGTCCTGCTAGCGAGCGAATTACTTCACGACGGTCGCTTCGAGTTCAATGGATGCTGTCTGGTAAAGCCCTTTCACTTCAATCAGCGTAGTCGCCTGCTTGAGGCCATGCCTGGCCGTAAATCCCTGGTAGAGATCCACACAGGTGGTGAAAAACTCGGCCGTTGAGGTCGTAAATACATTCAGGCGAACAATATGTTTGCATTCGTAGCCGGCCTCGCTGATGAGTTGTTCCACATTCTGAATCGTCTGAAGAAACTGAGTTCTCATATCGCCCGAGCTGAGCTGCCCGTTGGCATCGATGGCTACCTGTCCCGAGCAGTAAAGCGTCCCTTCGACCTGCTTAACCTCCACAGCTTGCGCCGAATTGGTGTACTCACCCCACTTCCAGGGATCGATTGTTCGTTTTTCCATTGTCCTGTTTGTTTGCGGTTACTTCAATAAAGCGATCGCTCATTGAACAAGACAAAGGTCATGGCCTCTAGCGACAGCCTTATGTCATACCCCAGTGGCAGGCGCAAAAAACTGATACGACCGCCTGGCCAGTTCGCTCAACTCCTGGAGTAACTCGGCTGGTTCGAGCACCGTAACGGCTCCTGCGTAGGGTAACAACCAGGCCGCTATGTAGGGCATTGATCCGATAAAAAAAGTCATCTCTGTTTGGCCATCCGGCAGTAGCTGCTCGTACGCCCAGCCAAATTGGTGTTTTGTATCGTGCAGCCGCTGAACCGATTCGGCTGGCACCGCAGTCGGCTGCAGGCGAATAACGACCTTCTCCCTTCCTCGCCGGGTAGCCTCCTGTGCCCAGTAGTAGGCCAGGGTCTCAGACCGAGCCACAAAAGCTTCGGCTCGGATGGACAAGTCCTGGATGCGGTCTAATCGAAAATTACGAAACGCTTGCCGTAGTCGGCAAAACCCCACCAGGTGCCATTGCTGGCTTAGGTACAAACCGATGGGCTCCACATCCCGTGTGGTGACCTCGGCAGAAACGGCTGCCCTGTAGCTGAGCTTGACAACTCGTTGCTGGGTAATGGCGGTAACCAATTGCTGATAAGCATTTGGGCGGCTGTGCAATTCGCCCGGTCCAACCACCTGAATGTGGGGAGCGAACGTTTCCAGGTGATCGCGGTCGGTGCGTCGTAGGGCAGCCCGCACCTTGTCCATCGCCGAGCCCGTGAGTTGCGCCGTAGACGTATCGGTTAACCCAATCGCCAGCTTTTCGGCTGTGAGTAGGGCCATAGCTTCCTCACGGGTAAACATAATAGGGGGTAACCGATAGCCATCTACGAGCGTGTAGCCTTTCCCGTCCTGCGTCACGATCGGAACACCAGCCTGTTCGAGGGTTCGGATGTCGCGGTAGATAGTACGGGTGCTGACCGAAAAGCGCTGGGCTAATTCAGTCGCTGACAAAAGCCGTTTGGTTTGCAAGAGGGTCAACAGGGTGACCAGTCGGGTAAGGCGGTTTGTTTCGTGATCCATGGTTGATTGGCACACTACCGTTGAGCAAACAAACCAAGGAAGCCAGAATGGATTGACCAAATCTATCCGTCCATTTTTAGGGATAGACTTGCCATAGTATGCCGGAGATTTTTTCGGGCAGCCACCTGGGAGGTGCAAAAATAAGATTTTTGTTGAGTGGGAGTCGGATAATTCTGGTCAGCATGGTTCACCAAGCAACGATGGCAAAAACGATTGTGACTACTGATAGCCACATCGCCCGCCAGTGTTCAGAACCAACTGGCTACCGATTACGAGAATCTGTTCAAGCTCTTTCTGAAGCACAAAGACAAAGTCACCGCGTCACGTTCTGGGGCGTCAACGACGGCGATAGCTGGCTGAACGGCTGGCCCATCCGTGGCCGGACCAACTACCCGCTCCTGTTCAACCGCAACAACCAGCCTAAACCCGCTTTCGAGAAGGTAATTGCGTTAAAGAAATAGAGCCAGCACCCGGTCAGATGGGTGCCGGCTGGTTATGGCTTATACCGGCCGGCCCAGTTTCTGAAGCAGCCGGAAATGGGATACCAGCGCCGAACCAAAGCTGTGGTTCTCCAGGTAGGGTAATCCGAACTCCTGCGCCGTATTTTTTACAATGGCCGTAATAGCCGGGTAGTGAATATGGCACACCTTCGGAAACAAATGGTGCTCGATCTGCCGGTTCAGGCCACCACAGAAGAAAGCCGCGGTCCGGCTGCGGGGCGCAAAATTGGCCGTCGTCTCCAACTGGTGTATAGCCCAGGCATTTTGTACCGTACCGCTCTCGTCGGGCTGCGGAAAGGTAGTACCTTCTACCGCATGAGCCAGCTGAAAAACAAGCCCCAGTACCAGCCCTTCGACCAGGTGCATGACTACAAAACCGATCAGCAGCTGCCACCAGGTGATGTCAAGCACCAGCATGGGCAGCACCAGGAAAAAGAAATAATAACAGGCCTTTGAAAAGAACAGCCGGACATACTCCCGGCGCGGATGCGTCGAGTTGTCATGTTGACCGATCTGCTTCTTGAAGAACTTGACGTAATCTTTCCGGAATACCCACGACAGCGACGCCAGCGCATAAAGCGGAAACGTATACCAATGCTGATACCGATGCCAGGGATGCAACGCTTCCTGAGCGTCGAGCCGAACGAGTCCCGGAGCTACTTCAATATCTTCGTCATGACCCGGAATATTAGTGTAGGTATGGTGAACCACATTGTGGGTTATGGTCCAGACGTAGGGATTGGCCCCCAGCAGATAAAAGCTGTTACCCAGCATCCTGTTCACCCACCGGCGTGACGAAAAAGCCCCGTGCAGCGCATCATGCGATACGTTGAACCCAATAAAGGCAGCAAACATCCCCAATAGCATAGCCAGCCCCAGCATGGCCCACAGGCCAAACTGATTCGACAGGATAAGGCCATATAGGCTCATATACCCAATCAGGAAGAAGCTGGCCTTAGCCCACATGGCTCCGTTGGCGTGGGGCGACAAAGCCTGTTCGGCGAAGTAAGCGTCGACCCGTTTTCGGACCGTGGGGAAAAAAGCTGACTTGTTTTTATTAACGAATTTCAATTGGGCAGACATAGTTGGATGCTTATTGGATGAGTTGACCGATTAGCTGAATCTGCCTCAATATGGGCAGCGCCATCCGTCCTTGTGGGGTTAGCGAATACTCTACTCGTGGCGGAATCTCGGCATATGCTTCGCGTTTCATGATACCCAGCGATACCAGAGCTTTCAACTCACTGGCCAGTACTTTCTCGCTTACCTCGGGCAACAAATCACTTAGTTGACTGTAGCGAAGCGTTTGCTCGTTGAGCAGCAAAATGATATACAGGCGCCATTTGCCACATATAACTGACAACGCATTGGTAATCAGGAGCAGGTCCGGCTCCGGCGGCAGCTCAGAGCGGTCGCTTGACATAACTGGTTTAGGTTGGCAGACTATACAGCCTGCATACACACGCTTACGAAACAGACTATCAGAACAAACGGGAACGCATCGGTTGGGGCACGTACCTGACTACTAACGTCAATATACCGACAGCGTATGGGGGAAAGTCGATCACGCTGCTACTGAAACACCCAAAGACCGAATGAGGGGAGGGAAAAGAAAAGAGATTGTAGCACCACAATCACTATACTGTACGAAACTGACTTACGACGCAGTAAGTTCCTAACTTACTATATTAAAATTGTAGGCTAACCCGTATCACTTTAGCTTGTACGTGCCCACAATGGGGTAATGATCCGAATAGCTAACGTAGTTGAGCGTCTCAAAGTTAAGGATGTGCAGCTCAGGATCATAAAATTGGTGATCGATTCGAATAAAGCCCGGTAGCCGGTTGTAGGTAAAACCAAAACCACGCCCGCTGGTTTCGAAACTGTTGGGTAGTGTCTGCCGCATGCGTTCGTAAACAACGCTATAGGGCGTGTCATTATGATCGCCGGTCACCACAACCGGATAGCGACTGCTCCTGATGTATTCTTCGACCCGCCGAACCTGCTCCCGCCGGCTGATAAATCCGGACCGCAGCGCGCTCAGCACCCCCCGCGTTTCGTGCTTCACGCCAGTCAGTTCGTCCTGCCGCAATACCTTGCCTACCCGGATTCCCATCGACTTAAGATGTACGTTGATGACGCATATGGTATCCGTACCGATCTTGATATTGGCCCATACGATGCCGTTGAAGCCGCTGAACGGTTCGCGCCCCGAGGATACAATAGGATAGGTCGAGAAAATAGCCGCACCGATCGGCCCATTCCGCGCGGTGGCCAGTTCAGGATGCAGCAGTACGGAGTATACATAGCCGCTCTGCCGAAACCGGGTAATCAGATCGTAATCCTTCAGGGCCACGGAATTGTAAAACTCCTGCAAACACTTGATGGGGGCCTCGTAGCGGAGCACGTAATTAGCCACCCGGCGTACCTTCGGCGAACTTTCCGGGTAGTTTACCTGATCATCGGTATACCCAAATCCCTGCACGTTATAACTGAAAACCCGAAACGGAACAGCATTGCCCGTAGGATCAACGGGGCTGTTCCAGACAAAGGTGCGCGGCCCGAACAGGATCATGCCAATGACAAGTACCAGCCCCGACAACCAGCTCCGCCAGGGACGACTTGTCAGCCAGAAAAAAACGAACAGCAGATTCAGCCCCCACGCAACCGGTATCGAGATCATGATCATGCCCGATAACCAGTGTTCAGTTGGCATGGACTGCAGCAGCCAGTACGCAAGGGCGGTGTAGAGAACCAGCAGTAAGTTGAGCGACCACAACAGCGAGCGAAAAAAAAAGGCAATAAATCGGCTAACCTGTGTTCGAACCGTCATGGTGTCTGATCATTGAGCTGGACGATGCTCCTCAAAAGCCCAAAAGTACGGTATAATGGCCGAAACGCCCACAAACCCAGCCTGGTCAGCACTTGCGAAGCCCACAAAAAAATACTATCTTTGCACCAGAAATGATATTTAGTGTTAATGAAAAAAGGGAGTCGCACTCCCTTTTTTGTTAGCCCTACAGTATGGACGACAAAACACGACTAACCGAATTACTGCAGCCTTACCTGAATAACGGCCAGTTTTACCTTGTTGACCTTCAGGTAGTTGGCCGCCAGGGTGGCCGGATCAAGGTAACCATTTTACTCGATAGCGACGAGGGGATTACCATAGATCAGTGTGCTGACATCAGTCGTCGGCTGGGTGGCGAGATGGACGAAGCCAACTTCTTCGGCGATTCGCCCTTTACGCTCGAAGTTTCGTCGCCAGGGGTCGATTTCCCGCTGGCGTTTTCGCGTCAGTATGTGCGTAACATCGGTCGGCAACTAGCGGTGGTGCTAACGGATGGCAGCCTGCACCGCGGTAAACTCGAGGCCGCCGATGAGCAGCAGATTGTGCTGAATATCGTACCCGAGAAACGGTCAAAAACCAAACAGAAGAAAGACGCTGAAGCTGGTATCGTTGTGTTGAGTGGCCCAACCTCCCTCCCCTACGACCAGATTAAAAAAGCAACCGTAGAAATATCGTTCAATTAAGTTACAGACTGCTGCCTTCAGGGAACGACAAGTCCGTTCTGACTTTACTCGCTGATTGCCTGCCCGGGTAGACCACCCATATAGAAACTGAAACAGAAAAACTGCACACGAAGAAAATGACCAGTGGATTATTAATCGAATCGTTTGCCGATTTCGCCCGGTCGAAGAACATTGACCGGCCCACCATGATCGCTATTCTGGAAGAAGTCTTCCGGACAATGATTCGTAAGAAATACGGCACCGACGAAAACTTCGACGTTATCATCAACGCCGAAAGTGGCGATCTGGAGATGTGGCGCACCCGCGAGATTGTCGACGATGACTCTGAAGACATCTGGGATTACGACAAAATCCCCCTCGCCGAAGCCCGCAAAATCCAGGACGACTTCGAAGTAGGCGAACAGGTTGCCGAAGAGGTAAAACTGGAAGACTTCGGCCGTCGGGTTGTTCAAACAGCCCGTCAGACCCTGATTCAGCGTATCAAGGATATGGAGAAAGAACTCCTGTATCAGAAATACAAAGATCAGGTGGGCGATCTGGTCAGCGCCGAAGTGTATCAGCTGCTGAAACACGAAATTATCCTGGTCGACTCGGAGAATAACGAACTGAGCCTGCCCCGTACCGAACAGATTCCCAAAGATCGGTACCGGAAAGGCGAAGCCGTTAAAGCTGTGATCAAGAGCGTTGAGATGCTGAACGGCACGCCCAAAATCATGCTGTCGCGCACGTCGCCGGTCTTCCTGGAGCGCCTGTTCGAAATAGAGGTTCCCGAAATTTACGATGGCCTGATCTCTATCCGCAAAATCGTTCGCGAACCGGGCGAGCGGGCCAAAGTAGCCGTTGAATCGTACGACGATCGCATCGATCCGGTGGGTGCCTGCGTAGGTATGAAAGGCTCCCGGATTCACGGCATCGTTCGTGAGCTGGGTAACGAGAACATTGACGTTATCAACTATACCGAAAACCTCGAGCTGCTCATCAGCCGCGCCCTAAGCCCGGCCAAAATCAGCTCGATGCAGATCGATCGCGAAACCAAACGGGTGTCGGTATTCCTCAAACCCGATCAGGTATCCCTGGCAATCGGTAAAGGCGGGCAGAACATCAAGCTGGCCGGCCGACTGGTCGACATGGAGATCGACGTGTTCCGCGACAACGAAGGCCAGGAGGATGACGAAGACGTTGACCTGATGGAATTCTCCGACGAAATCGACGAGTGGATGATCGATGAGCTGCGTAAGGTGGGTCTCGATACCGCCAAGAGCGTACTGGCCCTCAGCCGCGAAGAGCTCGTTCGGCGGACCGATCTGGAAGAAGATACCGTTGAAGAAATCCTCAATATCCTTAAGCAGGAGTTTGAGTAAGACCGGCCGGTATCGCAACGGAGGAAGAATGGACAATTAACGACCTGACCAGGTGTTCATTCTTCACTTTTCACGCGGCATTATTGAAAGAAGGGATTTTAATTGCTGTAACTGTTGTTCATACCATATCAACAACCATTAAATTTGCCGAATATAGACCGAACGTATGGCAGAAGAAAAGTCAATGCGCCTAAATCAAGTGGCAAAAATTCTCAATTTGGCTGCCAGCCGAGTTGTGGAGCGTCTGTCTGCCAAAGGGTTTAAGGTCGATAATAATCCTAACACCAAAATCAACTCGGAACAGTTGGAGGTGTTAGCGAAGGAGTATAAATCAACGGAACTCCTGAACGGAGCTCGCCGGACCGAACCGTCGGTTGCGGTCGCCGAGCCACCGCGTCGTCGGGAGGAAGATTTCCTACCGGCCTACCGTCGTGATGACGCAGGTCGCCCCCTTGCCGAAGCCAAGCCCGAAGCGCCTAAACCCGCCCCGGCCGAGCCCAAACCAGCCCCCCAGACCGCTCAGACGGGTTTGCCGGGCCTGAAAGTCGTTGGCAAGATTGATCTAAATGCCAGACCGGCTGCCACACCTGCCCCCGAAGCCAAAGCTCCGGTGGAAGAGAAGCCTGTCGAAGCACCGAAACCGGCTCCCGCTCCTGCTCCGGTAACACCACCCAAAGTGGAAGCGCCGGTTGAGAAGCCGGTTCAGCCAGAACCGGTGAAGGCTCCGGTCGAAGCACCGAAACCGGCTCCCGCTCCGGTAGTGGCTAAAGAAGAACCCGCTCCGGCACCTGCTCCTGTAGAGCCTAAACCCGAAGCTCCCAAACCAGTACAGGCGGCACCCGTTCCGGCTGCGCCAGTAGCGCAACCAGAACCACCCAAAGTGGAAGCACCCAAGCCTGCTCCTGCAGCAGCTCCAGCGCCCGCACAGCCCCGCGCTGAAGAACGGCCGGCCGTTGCTCAGGCACCAGCCAAACCAGCCACGCCACCGCCCGCTCCAGCCCCGGCTGAGAGTGAGCCGGCACCGACCGAGACGATCCGGGCAGCCGGTAGTCACCAGTTGGGTGGCCTGAAAATTCTGGGTAAAATCGAACTGCCGGTCAATAACCCCCGTCAGGGTGGTGGCGGCAGCAACGCCGATAAAAAGAAACGCAAGCGGATTCGGGGTGGTCGCGAAGGCGCCGTTGGTGGAACAAACCAGCAGGGTCAGGGCGGCAACGGACAACCGCAGGGTCAAGGAAATACCAATCGTCCGCAGGGCGACCGCGGTCCGGCAAACCGGGCGCAGGGCGACCGGCCACCAGGCGATCGGAACCAGCCGCGCGATGGAAATCGTACACCGGCCCAGGGCGATCGGACGGCAACTAACAGCCCGGCACAGGCTGGCGGCAACCAGGCTAACACCGGCAACAACGCCAACCGGGGCGGTAACAACGCCAACCGGGGTGGTAACAATGCTAACCGGGGCGGTAACAACGCCAACCGGGGTGGTAACAACCGTCGTGAGGCCCCGTCACAGGCCGACGTACGGAAGTCGATCCAGCAGACCAACGCCCGTATGCAGGGCAACCAGCCCAACCGGGGTGCAGATCGTCGGCGCGACCGTCGGAACCAGCGCGAAGAAGATCGTCGCCTGCTGAACGAACAGGAAGAGCTCGAAGCAAAAATCCTGAAGGTAACCGAGTTTGTGTCGGCCAACGACCTGGCTTCGCTGATGAACGTCTCGATCAACGAGGTGATCTCGGTCTGTCTGAACCTCGGTATGTTCGTCTCGATCAACCAGCGACTCGATGCGGAAGCCATCACGGTTATCGCCGATGAATTTGGTTATGACGTACAGTTCGTGTCGGCCGAAGATGAAACCGAAGCGGGTATCGATGTTGAAGGCGACGAGCCGGATGATCTACAGCCCCGGGCACCGATCGTTACGATCATGGGACACGTCGACCACGGTAAAACATCGCTGCTCGACTACATCCGACGGGCCAAGGTAGCGGCTGGCGAAGCCGGTGGTATTACGCAGCACATTGGTGCCTACAGCGTACGTACCAACGACGACCGGGCCATTACGTTCCTCGATACCCCGGGTCACGAAGCCTTTACGGCCATGCGGGCCCGCGGTGCGAAAGTAACCGACGTTGTTATTATCGTAATCGCAGCCGACGATAGCGTGATGCCCCAAACCCGCGAGGCTATCAACCACGCGCAGGTGGCTGGCGTACCGATTGTCTTTGCGTTCTCGAAAGTAGATAAACCAGGTGCCGACGCCGAGAAGATTCGTTCTGAACTGGCGTCTATGAACCTCCTCGTCGAAGAATGGGGTGGTAAGTACCAGGCCCAGGAAATCTCGTCTAAGTCGGGTATGGGCGTCGATGAGCTGCTTGAAAAAGTACTGCTCGAAGCCGAACTGCTCGAACTCAAAGCGAACCCCGACCGCCGGGCCCTCGGTACCGTTATTGAAGCCTCGCTCGACAAAGGTCGTGGCTACATCTCAACGGTACTGGTCGAAAACGGAACGCTCCGCCAGGGAGACATCATGCTGGTAGGCGCCCATTACGGGCGCATCCGGGCCATGACGAACGACCGGGGCGAACGGATCAAAGAAGCAGGTCCTGCCCAACCGGTTCAGATTCTGGGTCTGCCGGGTGCTCCGCAGGCTGGCGATAAGTTCAACGTGATGGAAACGGAGCGCGAAGCCCGTGAAATTGCGAACAAACGCGAACAGCTGCTCCGCGAACAAACGCTCCGGACCCGCAAGCACATCACCCTCGAAGAAATTGGCCGTCGTAAAGCGATCGGTACTTTCAAAGAGCTGAACGTGATTGTGAAAGGTGACGTAGATGGTTCGGTAGAAGCCCTGTCGGATTCGCTGCTTCAACTGTCGACGGAAGAGGTTCAGGTGAACATCATCCACAAAGCAGTCGGTCAGATTTCTGAATCGGACATTCTACTGGCTTCGGCCTCGGATGCGGTCATCGTTGGTTTCCAGGTGCGGCCATCGGCCCCGGCCCGGAAACTGGCCGAACAGGAGCAGATCGAAATTCGTCTGTACTCGATTATTTACGACGCCATCAACGAGGTGAAAGACGCCATGGAAGGCCTGCTGGCACCAACCGTTGAAGAAGTAATTGTCGGTAATATCGAAGTACGCGAGGTGTTCAAGATCAGTAAGATCGGTACGGTAGCCGGTTGTTACGTGACCGAAGGCAATATCAAACGGAACAACAAGATCCGGCTTATCCGCGACTTCATCGTGGTACACACGGGCGAAATCAGCGCCCTCAAGCGTTTCAAAGATGACGTCAACGATGTGAAATTCGGCTATGAATGCGGCTTGAGCATCAAAAACTTCAACGACATTGAAGTTGGTGATATCATCGAAAGCTTCGAACTGAAAGAAGTAAAACGGACGCTCTAACCGGCGCTGTCGGGCGGTACGCGTTAATCGTGCATCCCATATAGTAATCCTGAGCCCCGATTGTAGCACAATCGGGGCTTTTTTGTGCTTCCGCCCGACCAGCAAGCCCATTATACGTGGCAGAAAGTACAGGAATCAGCGGCTTTTTGAGGTGAGCCCCTGCGCGGATGATAAACTGGTACAATCTGTGTACGATAGATAGCTGTCGCACCGGGCGGGTTCGGGTTTTACCAAGTCATAATCCCTGACTATCTTAGGGCACCTACAAACCAAAGTCCCGCGCCAGGTCGTTATTTACTAGATGAATTTCCTGTATCCCTCGTTCCTGTTCGGCCTGCTGGCCGTGTCGGTTCCCATTGCCATACACCTGTTTAACTTCCGTCGGACACGCCGGGTGTTTTTCACCAATGTTGCTTTGCTACGGACAGTCCAGACCGAGACCAAATCGTTTCGGCGGTTGAAGCACTGGCTTATTCTGGCAGCTCGCTGCCTGTTTCTGGCCTGTCTGGTGCTGGCCTTTGCGCAGCCATTCATCCCGAGCAAAAATCAGCTGGGCTTGTCGCGACAGGGCGTCACGAGCCTGTACGTTGATAACTCGTACAGCATGCAGAACGAGCGGAACGAAAAGCGGTATCTGGATATAGCCATTGGCCGACTGGATGAACTCCTGACTCTGTTTCGCAACGCAACGTCGCTGCAGCTGCTGACCAACGACTTTTCGGCCGCCGAACAGCAGGCAGGCTCTGCCGAAGCCATCCGCGACCGGGTTACGTCGGTTCGCTTTGCCCACACGCCCCGAACCCTCGAAACCGTATACCGGCGGCAGCGTAACCTGCTCAGCAGCCTGAACCCGGGCGGCCGTAACCAGCTCTTCTGGTTTTCCGATTTCCAGAAAAGTACGGTAGGCGATCTGACCCGGCTGAAACTGGACACTACGGACCGGCTCTTCATTGTGCCGCTCGACGCGCAGCCTACCCGAAACGTATACGTTGATTCGGTATGGCTCAGCACGCCATTCATTCGCGAAATGCAGAACAACAGCCTGAACGTGAAGCTGACCAACGGCGGCCGCGAGAACGTGAAGAACCTGCCGGTTCGGCTGTACCTCGACGATACGCAGACCTCAACGGCTACGGCCGTGCTGCCCCCCGGTGGCTCGGCTACGGTGTCTCTCAACTTTAACGTAACGACGAAAGGCTACCACCGCGGCCGGATCGTATTCGAAGATTTCCCCATTACATTCGACAACCAGTATTTTTTCGTCATAGAAGCCTCACCCGCCGTTCGGGTACTGCATCTGTTTGAGCAAAAAAGCCCGAAAGACTATGTAGACGCGGTTTACTCGGATGATAGCCTGTTTGTACGGCGCAGCTTCAGTGCGCTGAACTTCGACGTGGGGCAACTGCGCGAAACGGATCTGGTTGTGCTGGAAGGCGTATCGCAGGTCTCGGGTACGCTTCGGTCCGAGCTGGAGCGATTTGTCAGGCAGGGAGGCAGCCTGGCTATCATTCCGCCCGCCACCCCCGATGCGTCGACCTATGGGCCGTTCCTAAGCAGCCTGGGTGTAAATGGCGTAAGTACCCTGCCGGCAGAGCAGGCGTCGCGCCCCGTTGCTGACCCCGACCGGCGCAATCCGTTTTTCCAGGACGTCTTTCAGCAAAGCTACCAGTCCGAGCCGCTGAACATGCCCTCGGCCGCTCCGGTCTGGCGCTGGAGTGCCGGCGAGCGTTTGCTTACCCTCCGCGACGGAAGCCCGATGCTCACCCAGACCCGGTCCGGGCAGGGCAGCGTATACGTCCTGGGCACGCCCCTGGCAGCTGACTACGGCAACCTGGCCGAGCATGCGCTGTTCGTTCCGATCATGTATAAGATGGCGGCTCTAAGCGTCCGCTCCCAGCGAACGGCCTATTCGTTCGATGAAAATTTGCTGGCGGTACCGGTCAGCAACCCAGCGGAGCGGGCCGTTTACAAACTGAAGCGCGACAAGCTGGAGATCATTCCGATTCAGCGCGTTGTGGGGAATCAGCTGCTGCTCGAGATGCCCAAGAGCAATGAGCTGGCAACCGGCCAGGAGGTTGAAGCCGGGTATTATGAATTGCAGAACAGCGCGGGCAAGACCGAGCGGCTGCTGGCCTTCAACCACGGAAACGCCGAGTCGGCCATGGACTTCTACTCGGCCGATGAGCTGCGTCGGGTATTCGCCAGCCAGCCCAATGTTGAGGTATTCGACAGCATACAGGATGGCGACTTTGTGCAGGTGCTGGAGCAGGAAAACCTCGGCAAAAGCCTCTGGAAGTACTTTCTGCTGGCCGCTCTGGGCTTCCTGCTGATTGAGGTTGGTCTGGTTCGGTTTATGAAAGGGTAGCCTGTCTGCTGTACCGGTCCTGCTTCAATGATCAGGCGTCTGTAGAATGGCTATCGAAGCAGACCTGGTAACGTCTTTCATCGTTTCCGTTCGTATTCGACGAAATCAAAAGCCGCTTCGTGTCGATCGTCGGCTTGATGCGGCACCCGGCTCACTTCGGTCCAGTCACGCCGATCGAACGTTGGAAAGTGGGCATCTCCGTCGAACTCCTTGTGAATTTCGGTCAGGTAAAGCGTAGTAGCCACCGGCAGCGCCATGGCGTATATTTCGGCCCCGCCAATAACAAATATCTCGTTGTCGTTCAACGATTTCGCTATAGCCAGCGCATCGTCGAGTGTGTGTACCACCGTTGTGCCGGCGGCCTGAAAGTCGGTATTGCGGGTAAGTATGATATTGGTCCGGTTGGGTAGCGGTTTCCCCAGGGCTTCCAGGGTTTTTCGACCCATGATGATGGGGTGATGGCTCGTTTTTCGCTTGAAAAACGCGAAGTCATCGGGCAGGTGCCAGGGCATATCGGGCTGGCCCTGGCTGTTGTTGAGACCAATGACACCATTTTGTGCCACGGCGGCAATAAGACTAATCTTCATACTCCCTGGTTTCTAACGTTTGTTGCTGGCTGACCGCTGGCCCAATGGCATCCGGCCACTGGGCTCCTATATATGCAAAAGGCGCACGTACGTATCGGTCCGGTACTCATAAAAGGCGATTTCCGCGTAAGAACTCGTCGGTGGTCATGCGCCGTTTGCCCTCGGCCTGTAACAAATCAACAGAGAGCCACTGATCGGCCGCCCGCACCAGAATCTGTTTTTTATGGTCGGTATACGCCTGACCCGGCTCGGCAGCGAAGGGCGACTCGTTGGCAATGGAGACGGCATAGATTTTGAAGAACTTCTCGTTGATCGTTGTCCAGGCGGCTGGGTAAGGCGACAGGCCTCTTACGAAATTACGGATGTCCCGGGCGGGTTGATTCCAGTTGATTTCGGTGGTTTCGCGACTGAGTTTAGGAGCCGGTTTCAGATCGTCGGCTGCGGGTTGCGGATGGCGCGGGTAGTCACCAGCTTCGATAGCCCGCACCGTCTGTACGACCAGGCTCGCCCCCCGTTCCATGAGTCGGTCGTGCAACGAACCAGCCGTATCGTCTGGATAGATCGGTTCCCGATCCTGAAAAATCATCTGGCCGGTATCGATTTCTTTTTCGATGAAAAACGTAGTCACCCCCGTTTCGGTGTCGCCGTTGATGATGGCCCAGTTGATAGGTGCCGCACCCCGATACTGTGGCAATAGCGACCCGTGCAGATTGAACGTACCGATCGTTGGCATCGACCAGACCACCTCGGGCAGCATCCGAAAAGCAACGACAACGAACAAATCGGCGTTATAAGCCTGCAGGGCGTTCAGGAAAGCCGGATCACGCAATTTTTCGGGCTGAAGGACAGGTAAACTGGCCGCTTCAGCCGCTTTTTTAACGGGCGACGGCGACAGTTGCAGCCCGCGGCCCGAGGGGCGGTCGGGGGCGGTTACAACAGCGACTACGGTACAACCCGCGCCTAACAGCCGCTGCAGACTGGTAACAGCAAAGTCGGGCGTACCCATGAAAACAATACGAAGCGGTTGCGTCATGAATGGTCAGTCAGTTTTTAGCAGGCGGGCCGGTATGCTGTTGATATAGCCCGGAAGTATTCTTAATTTTGTGAAACAGATGTCCTGCTCCTGGCAGGCATCGCGTCAGAACGTGATCGGCCGACAGCGGCCCTACCCATGCGACGAACAGATAAACACATATTCGAACCGCTCGCTTCGGACTCCCGACGGCGACACTGACGCGGCTGCAAAGAAAACCAATTTGGATGCAGAACGGTCGGCGTACCGTTCTTTTTGTTTTTAGTAGCGGCCCCAAACCATTGTGAAACTCGAGTAACGCGTATCGTACTATTATGGGAAAGATTTCATATTACACCGAAGAAGGGCTCAACCGGCTCAAGGCTGAGCTGAATGACCTGAAGACCAAAGGCCGGGCCGAAATTGCCCGTCAGATTGCCGAAGCCCGCGACAAAGGCGACCTCAGCGAAAACGCGGAGTATGACGCAGCCAAAGATGCGCAGGGTCTTCATGAGCTGAAAATATCGAAACTTGAAGAAGTGCTGTCGAACGCCCGCATTCTCGATGAGTCGACTATCGATGCATCGCAGGTATCGGTGTTGTCGAAAGTAAAGATCAAGAACAAGAAAAACGGAGCCGAGATGTTGTATACGCTGGTTTCGGAAGAAGAGGCCGACCTGAAAGCGGGCCGGATCTCGGTAGGTTCACCCATCGGCAAAGGACTGCTCGGCAAGCGCGTCGGCGATATAGCCGAAATTAAAGTACCAGCCGGCGTGATGGAATTTGAAGTTGTTGAAATAGCCCGATAATCTGGTTTTTCGATATACGGTTTTCAGGCAGGCGACTAGCTGTACGGCGCACACCTGGAAACCGTATACCGGACACTAAATTCATATTGATATGACTATCTTCTCGCGGATTGTGGCTGGCGAGATTCCCGCCCACAAGATTGCCGAAACCGACGATTACCTGGCGTTTCTGGATGCGTTTCCGACCACAACGGGCCACACGCTGGTTATCCCCAAAAAAGAGGTCGACTATCTGTTCGATCTGGAAGATGAGTTATATATGGGCCTGATGGCCTTTGCCAAACGCATAGCCCCCGCCATTGAAAAAGCCATTCTCTGCAAGCGCATTGGCGTTGCGGTAATTGGACTGGAGGTACCTCACGCGCACGTTCATCTGATTCCGTTGAATTCCATGGCCGACATGAACTTCAGTAACAAGATGAAGCCGAGCCAGGAAGAACTGTCCGAAACGGCCGCCCTCATCCGTCAGCATCTGTCGTTGTAGACGCAGCCACTGGTTCAGGGAAGTACCCGACCCGCAACGTGGGCTTCGTCATCTTCGCCATTCTCATACCCGTTATTGGGCGTCGAGTCAGCATCGGCCGGCCCTGTCAGTGTGGCTTTTATCACCAGAAGGCCGGGGGCGACGGCCCGTAACGGAACGGTTCGACCCAGACTTTGGCCCGGCGCCAGACTTACCGGGTCAGAAATCAATTCTGTGCCTGCTAACATCCATCCCGGCGTCGGTATAAACTGAACATTTGCCGGCAACTGGCAGCGCACCTGTACGGCTTCAGCACCTGCCCCGCCATCGTTACGGATAGTCATTTTGACCTGCAACACCTGATTCCGTTCGAGTACTTGTTTGTCCAGCGCCATATGTACGCTTAAATCAGGCCGGGCAGGATCGGGCAAGGGTTGATTTGGTAAAACGGCTGGTAACGGCTGCGCAACCGGATTGTCCGATGCATAGAGAGCCCCGTTGTCAGGATAGGTCCGAAAGTCGACGGTGGCGTTGTCATCCTCTCCATCGGCCGTACCGGTGTCTGGCTCGCTATCCGGGTCGGTTACCGCGGCTTTCAGGATCTGCGCAGCATTTCGGTACTGGCCCGGCCGCGCCACCCGCGCCCAGTAGGAAAGCGACCGAATGGTATGGGCCGCAAGCGACTGAACGGTATCCTGGATGCTCCCGGGTATCTGCCGAAAATCAGCACTCCGACTAAATACCAGTCCGGCGGGTAAGCGGTTATCTACCACAACCGATTGAGCGTCGGCCGGTCCCTGGTTCTCTACGGTAACGGTGAACTGAACCTCCTCCCCTACGGCCGGGGTCCGTTGCTGAACAGTCATGGCCAGGCTCAGATCAGCCTGCGGATACACACGCCGACGGAAACGTACCCGGCTAATAGCCTGTCTGCCCCGTTCGAGTACGTAGAGTGTTGTTCCGACCAAAGCGGCATCGACCGGCAGGTTGAAGCCTTCGGCTACCCGGTTAACCTGCATCCGGTAATTATCCACAGTCGGGTTGTACTGAAGCCGAATCGAACTCAGATCCAGCCCGCGCCCGTTGGTATAGCCCAGCACAAATCCTGAACCGGTAAAATCGGCCAGACTACTATCCGTGTCAAATACCAGACCCAGGGGCGACGCATGGGGCGTAAAGCTGGTGATTTCGCTGGATGGTACAGCCTGGCGGGTTGCCGGATCAATCACAAACCAGGCGTCGGGTCCGGTATTGACAATAGCTGACGCGAATGGAATGGCAGGCCGGGGCGGATAGGCAGGGTCTGTACGAAAGCCCTCCGTTCGGTACCCGGCCGAAAGCAGCGGGTCCGCATCCGGGTTGTAGTCAGGAAACTGCTGTGGCGTTTCGTTGCCGCCAATAAGCCAGGGAAAACCATAATGCCGACCGGGCCGCAGCCAGTTCAGCTCTTCGGGATCAGACCGATTGCCGGCGTTCTCGGCCCCGAACAAACGACCTTCGCTGTTGAAGGCCATGTCAAACGTGTTACGAACACCTTCGCAGAACAGGAGCCCCGACTGCCGGACGGCTTCATCATTGTTGGGCAGAAACAGATTTTCTGCCGCCAGTGGCAACCGAAAAATACGGGCTGTCAGCGCAGTCTCACGCAGGTTGGGGAAACGACCACCGGCATCCTGTACTTCGCCATGGTCCGTTCGGGAGCCACTGGCAATGTAGACCGAATCCTGATCAGGCGACACACAAACACCATTGAACGCATGATCGAAGGCGGTGTTCGAATTAGCGTAGGGCGCCGTTTCGAGCAAGGTCGACCACTGCCGGGAACCATCGGCCTTAAGACGCCCCTTTGCCACGCGGCCCACCCCTTCGTACGGAAACCGGCGAATTCCAACCAGAATCAGCGTACTATCGGCAAAAGCCAGGCCCTGCAGGTAATCGATGCCATGCTGCGCTACACCGGCCACAGGCACCTCCTCAGGCAGCCCTCCGGTAGGGGTCGGTCTGAGTTGAAACACATTCCCCTCGGTATCGGCATAGAACAATGTACGCGAAACCGGATCCTGTACCAGCCGAACCCCCGCCCTCGACAGGAACATATACGTATCGACAGTTACGTGGGGATGCAGCGATCTGGGTTGAGCAACGGCCAGGTTCTGACTGGCAACGATTGCCAGAACGAACAGCCAGCAGGCTCCACCCTTTATGCCAATACCTCGTGCCATTTAGTATTCGTAGGCTCGTTTACAGGAGCAAATTTCGTGGCTGCTTCCCCATCCGCATAGTTTCATAGAACTATTTAATCTACTGAATTACCAATAAATTGACGGTGCAGATATACGGTCAGTCCAGATGGCGCAGGGCTTATTTCAGCTTCTGCTGCAGCGCTTTCATCTCCGTAACGGGCGAGGCTCGTTCGTACAGAACGTTGTAAACAGCCTCTACTATGGGCATGTCGACCTTATATTGCCGGTTGATGGCGTGGATGCTTTTTACGGCATAGTACCCTTCGGCAATCATATTCATTTCGGCCTGGGCCGACTGAATGGTGTATCCCCGGCCAATGAGTGTACCGAAGGTGCGGTTGCGGCTGAAGGGCGAATAGGCCGTAACGAGCAGATCGCCCAGGTAGGCCGAGCCGCTGAGGTCGCGGTGCTGCGGGTATACGGCATCGACAAACCGCTTGATTTCCTGCATGGCGTTAGAGACCAGTACGGCCTGAAAGTTATCGCCGTAGCCGATCCCACGCGTAATACCCGATGCCAGCGCGATAATATTTTTCATGACAGCACTGTATTCGATGCCGTAGATGTCGGCCAGGGGCGATGCCTGAACGAAGCGGCAGGTCAGCAGTTGGGCTACTTCATCGGCGCAGTCGAGGTCGGTAGAGCCGATCGTCAGGTAGGACTGCTTTTCGAGGGCTACTTCTTCGGCATGACACGGTCCGGCAATGACCGCCATCCGGCTGGTTGGTACGCCATACTGATCGCTGACCCAGTCGGTTACGAGCTGATTTTTTTCGGGAATCATACCCTTGATCGCCGAAATAACGCATTTCCCGGCGAAATCACGAGCTTCCAGCCCGCCCAGCGCATCGCCCACGAATGCCGCTGGTACGGCCAGGATAATATAATCGCTGTCTTTAAACGCGTCTCGTATTTTGGTGCAGATCTTTACCTTGCGCGGGTTGATCTGGACATCGCTGAGGTAGCTCTTGTTGTGATGAAACTGCCTGATGTGGTCGGCGTCGGCTTTGCTCCGGAGCCACCATTTGATAAGTACATTATTTTCGGACAGGATCTTGATGAGCGCCGTAGCCCAGCTTCCCCCACCCACCATCGTTAAACGGGTTGGTTGTTGAGATTTCATGGGGTAAAGCTAGGAAAAAGCTTGTCTGGTTCAATAAAACGGCGTTTACAGCCCCGTCCCTCCCTGTGCCGATGCGTAAATGGCGTCGATAACCGTCATCAGCCGGGCCCCCTGTTCGCCGGTGCAGATGGTAGATGGTTTGCCGGCGCAGGCATCCAAAAAAGCAACGGTATTTTTCAGCTGGATGTCGACTTCATCCAGGTAGGGAAACGTGATGTCGGCCAGTTCGCCGGCCACCTCGGTATGCAGCACAAACGGGAACAGCTGCACTCCTCCCTGGCTCCCGAACACCTCCAGATTCCGGTCTACATCGACCTGGTTGTTGAGCGCAAACGTGGCCGACAGCATAATTGAGGCCTTATTTGGGAAAGACAGGTATGCCATACCGGCATCTTCTACCTCGAACGTGTCGGGGTTCCAGGCACCCTTCAGCCCCTTGCCACCCGCTTTGCCGATGAAATCGTAGGTATTGCCAACCACCCGGTCGGGCAGTTCGTAGTCGAAAGCCATCAGGGCCAGGTCGAGCACGTGAACCCCCAGGTCCATCAGCGCCCCGCCCCCCTGCATCTCTCTGTTAGTGAAGTAGCCCCAGCCCGGAATTCCCCGCCGACGCAGGAAGTTGGCTTTGATGTGATAAATAGCCCCCAGCCGCCCCTCCGCCTTGCAGCGCATCAGCAGTTGCCACTCGGGCGTTTGCCGAAGCTGGAAGTTGTAGCCCAGCACCAGCCCTTTTTCCGTAGCCAGTTCGGCCATGTCGCGGGCTTCCTGCGCCGTAAGCGCCGGTGGTTTTTCGCAGAAAACGTGACATCCCCACGATAAGGCCTGCCTGGTATACGGGTAATGAAATTTGTTGGGTGTACAGATCACCACCAGGTTCGGCTGGCACGCCCGGTACATAGCGTCGGCATCGGCAAACGCGTGCGGAATAGCGTGTTTGTCGGCCAGCGCACGGGCTTTGGTCTGGTCGCGGCTGCAGACGGCTACGATCTCGACTTGATCTGAACAGGCTTTCAGGGCGGGAATGTGGTTTGTATCGGCAATACTGCCTCCGCCAATAATGGCTACACGAAAAGCGGGCATAGGAATAAGGACTCGGGGTTAGGTCAGAACAGAGCGGTAAATATCACAGATTCGGGTTATCATTCCTCGCTCCTGTTTACCGGCAACTCAAAGTCTTACCGCTAACTAACTGGCATACAGTACAATTACTCACCTTTATTCTAGCTTTGTTTCCTCTCAAGCCTTTTGCCGTACCATGGAACTGTTCTTACTGCTCATCCTTACGCTTACCGCTTTCCTTTTATACAGTCGCTTTGGCTCCGTAAAACAACTGCTCGAGCAGCAGCGTAGCGATATGGGCCAGCTACGCGCGGAGTTACTTCGGCTGCGCGACGAGATACGGGGCACTGCCGGCGAGACAGGTCCGGCACTGATTACCCCGGCCCGCCCAACGCCCCCCGTAGCGGCCCCCCTTGCTGGGCCCGTTGCAGAGCCGGTGCCGCCCGTGGTTATACCTCAACCAGTACCGGCTCCCGAACCGGTGTCGCAGCCCGTTACGGAATCCGCTCCGCAGCCAGCCCCAGGCCGTTTGGCAGTACCGCCCGCGGTTCGGCAACCGGCCCCGCCCCGCCCGTCGTTCATCCGCCGGTTTCTGACCGACAATCCCGACCTGGAAAAATTCATTGGCGAAAACCTCATCAACAAAATCGGCATTGCCATTCTGGTTTTGGGCATTGGCTATTTCGTGAAGTACGCCATCGATCAGCAGTGGCTCAGCGAAGCCGGACGGGTAGCGATCGGCATAACGGCGGGCGCTGTACTGCTTGGCATGGCCCACCGGCTTCGGAAGACGTTTACAGCCTTCAGTTCGGTACTGGTGGGTGGTGGTCTGACGGTTCTTTATTTTACGATTGCCATTGCCTTTCATTATTACAGCCTGTTTAGCCAGACCAGCGCCTTCGTAATCATGGTCGTTATAACGGGTTTCGGGGTGCTGCTGACGCTGGCCTACAACCGGGTCGAGCTGGCCATCATGACGCTGCTTGGCGGTTTTGCGACCCCGTTCATGGTCAGCTCGGGTGAGGGAAACTATATCGTACTGTTTACCTACATCCTGATTCTGGACGTAGGGATGCTGGTTCTGTCTTACTTCAGAAAATGGCCGCAGGTTCACCTGCTATCGTATGTCTGTACGGTTCTACTGTATGGCTTCTGGCTGTCGGTTAGCGTGGTAGACCAGCCCAACGCGCCTTATACCGGCGCCTGGGTGTTTGCCAGTTTGTTCTACGGGCTGTTTCTGACCATGAATCTGCTGCACAATCTGAAAGAGAAAGCGCTGTTTAGCCGCGTCGACATCGGCCTGCTGCTGAGTAATACGGCGCTGTACTACAGCGCGGGCATGATCACCATGGCTCATATCGACGGTGGACGCTGGCAGGGGGCCTTTACAGCCGGACTGGCGGTTGTCAACCTGGCGCTGGCCCGGTTTCTCTTCCGCCGGGCTGGCGTTGATCGCACCCTGCTCTATTTGCTGATCGGCCTGGTGGTGACCTTCGGCAGTCTGGCGATACCGGTTCAGTTAGAGGGCAACTACATTACCATGTTCTGGGCGCTGGAAGCCGTTCTACTCCTGTGGTTATCGCAGAAATCCAGTCTTCGGCTCATGGCTACCAGTGCCGTACTGGTTACCGGACTAATGCTCATCAGCCTCTGGATGGATTGGGAATCGATGTACGGTGACGGGGCCGTTCAGTTGCTGCCTGTCATCCTCAACAAAGCCGTTATTACCAGCCTGGTGGCCATTGGCGGTCTGGTCGGCTCCCGCCAGTTACTGGGTCGGCAGGAAGCCCCTATTCCTTTCTGGCCCGCCAATCTGGTCATCAGCCGGTACCGCCAGTTTCTGAGCTATGTTCTGCTGATTACGATCTACCTGGCCGGTGCCCTGGAAACGAACTATCAGGCTATTAACCAGTATGGCTTCGGCCCTAACCGGCTAGCAGTCCTTGGTGCCTACAACATGCTGTTTGCGGGTGTTATGCTAGCGCTGGCCTACCGATCGGGTATCCAGAGCTGGCTACGCCAGGCCGCTGGCCTGGGGCTATTGTTCCTGCTTCTGTACGTCTTTGTGTTCGCAACGGCCCCGCTGGGCGTACTGTCTGACCATTATTACGGAACGAGCCCATCGCTGGCGGGTTTTGGCTGGCATTACCTCAGTCTGGCCTCGCTGGCCGGCATATTGATCCTGCTTCAGCGAATTATTGCCCGGCTCGACCCGTTGCCGGCCGCTGTTGCCCGATACTGGCCGTGGGTGCTGGGTTTCGTGGTGGTGTATGCGGCCACCTGGGAGCTGTTCAACCATGTTGTGTTCAGCCGTTTTCCGGGGGTAGCTATCGCCCAAACCAGCGGGCAGAAAGCCCTTTCCTACGACCAGTTCGACGCCGTTCTCCAACAGGTGACTACGGTTGGGCTGCCCATTCTGTGGGGCATTTGCGCCTTCGTGTTCATGTGGCTGGGGCTGTCGCGCAAAAACCGGAGCTTCCGGGTTCTGTCGCTGGCCTTGTTCGCGCTGACCCTGCTCAAGCTATTTCTGTACGACATGCGCGACATTTCGGAAGGAGGCCGGGTAGCTGCATTTATCATTCTGGGTGTGCTGCTGCTCGTGATATCGTTCATGTACCAGCGCATCAAAAAACTGCTCAGTGCCGACCAGCCCGATTCGCCCGTCCTATGAGAAGATTGATTTGTATGGGCGCTGTGCTGTGTTTACCCATGCGACTCAGCGTGGCGCAGTCGTACCGGTACCGGGCCGACCTGGAACCGGTGCGGCAGTCGGGTTTTCACCGGATCATGCTCCCATCATCCGTAGTGGGCCAGCTTAACAACACACTGGGCGACATCCGGCTGGTCGACAATCAAGACCGGGAAGTCCCATACCAGCTCCGCCAATCGGGAGCAGGCCCGACCAGCCGGTTCGTGGCTTACTCGATCGTCAGCCGGAGCAGCGTACCGGACCGGTATACGACGCTGGTTGTTCAGCCACCCGACCAGAAACCGATCCAATCGCTGACCCTGCTGGTCAAAAATGCGCGTCTTCAGAAACAGGCCCGGCTCAGCGGCAGTAACGACAACCGGCAGTGGTTCGGCATACGCGAAGACGTCGTGCTCGAATCGCCTGATAGCAAAGACCATACATCCGGTCGCCTGCAGCTGGACTTTCCGCTGAGCGACTACCGGTTCTACCGGCTCGACCTGGCCGACTCGCTGACGGCGCCGTTGAACATTCTCCAGATTGGTGGGTATCAGCCGGTAGTCGTAACGCCTTCGTATACGCCGATCAACGGCCTGCAGCAGCAACAGCTAGCCACCAAAACGACCACCCATACCGATATACGGCTAACTTTTTCGGCCCCGGCCCGGATTGACAGGCTCGTTATTCCGATCAATAGGCCCGCCCGGTATGAGCGCCGGGCCGAACTCGGCCTGATCAGCCGGCGGAGGGGCCGTCGCCGGCGGGTCGAGACGGAATTTGAAGTGATTCGGTCATTCACTCTCCGCTCCGGCGACAGTGCGGTAGTGCTGCTTTCGGGTCTGCGTACGCCCAGTCTGCATCTGATCATTCACAACGGAGACAGCCCCCCTTTGCAGCCTGGGCGTATTCGGGCATACCAGCGCACGACCTGGCTCACGGCCGATCTAAGCGCCGGTACGCCCTACGCGTTGCTCCTCGGCAGCGAGCAGCTGTCAGCGCCCCGGTACGATTTGACAACGTTCAGCACCCTATTGCCCGACGCGTTACCGATTATCAACCTGGCTCCACTCAGACCGATGAATACCGACCCGATCAGCGATGCAGGTTCGATCGATACCAGGTGGTTCATCTGGCCGGCGCTCGGTCTGGCCCTGCTGATCATGGCGATTCAATCGTACCGACTGATCAAGGAGATGCAACGCCCCGTTTCCTGAACCCGCCCACCAGCGCCTTTATGGAATAACCGTAACCGATCGGTATACCGGTGTTTCGACGGGGGTCGACACACTGATTTCGCGAATAACCACGTCGAGTCCGTTTGATAGTTTGAGGGTATAGGTTCCCGAGGCTAGTTCGCTCAGATCCAGTTGCAGGCGGGTTTTAGTTTCGGTCTGGAGCATAGTCCGGTTGAAGCAGGCATTTCCTTGCTGATCCAGCAGCTGAATCGATACCTCGCCCCCCAGTTCTTTATCGATGTTCACCACCAGTTTACCACGTATAGACACGTAGGCCCCCACCTGATAATGGGCTAGTTTGGTTGGTCGGTCGCGCCGGGGCAGCGGGGCGGCCATAGTCAGGTTGACAAGAAAGGTCAGAAGCAGTGTTGTTGCGAGTCTGTTCATAGTAGTAAGAGGTTAGTTGTTTTGTGCTTAGTCGCGAGATAAAGACACGCAGCAAACCAAACATTGCGCCTATCTGGACAAATGGCTCATTTTGTCCATAAGTGGCAGCAGCTGACCCCGGTATCCGGGCTGGTCATAAACGCCAAAACGCCCGACGGAACAGCGTCGGGCGTTTTGGCATCAGGCAGTCAGAAACCGATTACTCTTCTTTTTCTTCTGTCTTTTTCTTGGCTTTATTCGGATCACGTTTCGTCACCAGCTCGCCGTCTTTCAGCTTTTTGGATACCGCAATGAACGGACCGGAAATGATCTGCTCGCCCGGCTTCAGCCCCGATATCACTTCGATATTCTCGAAGTCGCTGATCCCGGTTTTCACCTCGCGCTGCACGGCCTTACCGCCGACGTTTACAAACACCAGCTCCTTCACCGCTTCCTTTTTCTCGACCTGACCGGCTGGCTTCTCATCGACTGTGCCGCTGGGCCGATCAGTCTGTTCCGGCGTCTCTACCTCCGCACCGCGCGTCGTTACCGCGGCAATCGGCACCGCCAGCACGCCCGATTTCCGGTCGGTAATCACCTCCACCGAAGCCGTCATACCTGGTTTGAAGGGATATCCTTTCTTGTCTTTCTGGGCCAGCAGGTCGGCATACGAACTGTTGAGAATCTTGATTTTGACTTCAAACTCCGTTACGGCATCCGACGACAGCGCTGCGGCTGTAGCCCCCGACGAACTGGTAAGCCCGTTGGCCGTATTGGCAATTTCGTAGACAACCCCTTTGAACTTACGACCCGCCGTGGTGTACGAATCCACCTCAATGTCGGCCGTATCGCCCAGGTTCACCCGAACGATGTCGTTTTCGTTAACGTTTACGCGCACTTCCATGTTCTGGAGGTTTGCGATACGCATAATTTCGGTACCGGCCATCTGGGATGTACCGACCACGCGCTCGCCCAGCTCAACGTTCAGTTTGGAAACCGTACCGTTTACGGGGGCGTAGATGGTTGTTTTACGCAGGTTCTCGGTAGCATCCCGCAGGCTCGCTTCGGCACTTTGAATGCTGAACTGAGCGGCCCGTACGTTTGCTTTTGCCGCTTCAACTTCCTGCTGGGCTACGTTGTAGTTGGCCTCGCTGGTTTCCAGATCGGCCGAAGAAATCACTTTATCCGCAAACAGTTTCCGGTTACGGTCATAATCGGCCTTGGCCCGGATCAGCCGCGCACTCGATTGCGATACCGACGCTTTCGACTGTTCCAACTGCGCCCGGCTCTGGTTCACCGTAGCCCGCGCCCGCGCCAGCAGCGACTCGTAGTTGTCGGGCCGGATACGAACCAGCAGCTGACCCGCCTTAACCGGATCACCTTCGTTTACGTACAGGCCAATAATTTCGCCTGATACGTCGGGGCTGATTTTTACCTCTACCTGGGGCTGAACCCGGCCCGACGCACTGACGCGCTCGGTAATATTGGTTCGCTTAACCGTTGCAAAGTCTACTTCGGTCATCTTGGGCTTCCCGATCATGCCAGCCTGCTTGGCGGCTACCAGACCTCCCACGAGTAGCACAACGAGTCCACCCAATATCCACCAGATGCGGTTCGATTTCTTCTTCATAGTTCATTATTGAGTGATCGAGCGATGCGTGATTCGGCGCCTTCTGAGCCGGCCGCTCCATCACAGATTCACCCAATTACCTATTAAAACGTAAGCGGTTTATTCTGATAAAAGTCTAATATCTTGGTCCGGAACACGTAATCGTACTTGGCCTGCACCAGGCTGGCGCGCGCCCGGTCGAGGTTACTCTTCGCAATGTTATAATCTACGGCATTGATGGCCCCGGCGTTGAACCGGTTTTCTGATGCCCGGAAGGCCTGCTCAAAGGCGGTTACCTGCGTCAGGGTAGCCCGGTATCGGTTGCCCGATGCCACTAAATTAGCGTAAGCGTTTTCAATATTTTGCCGCAGCGCCAGCCGGGTGTTGTCGGCCTGCAACTCGGAGTTCTGCCGGTTGATCGTAGCCAGCTGCACCCGGGTGCGGGCTTGATACCGGTTAAAGATCGGCACCTGAAGTGTAAGCCCCAGCGACCGGTTCTGGTTATTCTTGAACTGCTCGGCGAAGTTAAAATTCTCGAACGAGTAATTCGGCTGATCGATGAGAATCGTTTGTTGTATGCCGTTGATCGTGATCGTCTGCGGAATCTGCGTGACGCCATTCTCGATCCGGCGTTGGGCACCGAAGTTGGAGTACAGGGTCGTTACACCACCATTTAAGGTCAGCAGCGGCATGTAGTTACCCCGGGCTACCCGAACCCCTACCTCATCGCTCCGCACCCGCAGGTCGGCGGCCCGCACATCGGGCATGTTATTGGTCGCAATTTCGTAGACCTGCTGGGGCGACGCATCGTAATCGGCTACGTTCGGATCGGGCAGCGACACGGGCTGCACACTGATGGCCTGATTGCCAAACAGGTTCATGGCCTGAAGCAGGGCTACCTTGGCCAGATCGATGTTGTTCTGCGCGTTCACGATGGCCAGCTCGTCAGTAGCCCGCTGAGCCTGCAAATCGAACAACGCCGACTCGGCCGCAGCACCGGCGTTGACCAGTTTCTGCGTCCGCTCGTACTGCGACCGGCTCACGTCGGCCTGCCGCTGGGCAATGGCCAGCTGCTCCTGCCCCGTCAGTACGTTCAGGTAGTTCTGTACCACCAGCAGGATGACGTTGTTCTGAGTGGCCAGCAGGTTCTGTTCATTCGATTGAACCAGCAGCGCATTCTGCCGGATGGTATTTTGCAGAATGCCTCCGTTGTAGACCGTTACCGACGATGTCAGCTGAAAGTTGTTCGACAGAATGGAGCGCTCAACAAACTGGTTGGTTACGGGGTTTACGTTAAAACCCGAGCTGAAGTTCTGGGTTGCAAATCCGTTCAGGTTGGGCAGCCGGTTGAGCTTGGACTGTTGCAGCTGAACGTTGCTGTTGTTCACCTGAAGCTGGCTTTGCCGAACAGTGATGTTATTTTTCAGCGCAATTTCGATGCACTGCTGCAGGCTGAGCTGCTGCGACGGAGCGATGGCTGCGTCGCCCGTTGCGGGCGAAACGGCCGCTGGTGGATTGGTGGTCGACTGAGCCAGACTGGTCAGCGCGCTCCAGCCAAAACAACACCCCATTACTCCGATTCGTAGAAAGCGCATGCGTCTTGTATTCATTGTGTTTGATGATTCAATGTTACAAACTTACCTTCGGCGCAGCTATCGTTTTAGGATAAACGGCGCAAACCAAGCATGTTTCTGGTTTATAATTCGGATTTACTCGCTGAAGATGCCTTTCTACTGACGGCCAACGACCGGGCATTTCAATATGGTGACGGTCTTTTTGAGACCATTCGTTACGAAGCCGGGCAACTGTGGTTCTGGAATGATCACCTCAGCCGACTAACAGCAGGCATGGCTGCGCTCCACCTGTTGGCACCGGCTGCAGCCTGGTCAGAGACGCTGCAGCAGCGTGTTCTGGCCCTGCTGGCGGCCAACGGGCTGACGCAGGCCAGCGCCCGGGTCAGAATTCAGGTCTGGCGGCAGACCGGAGGCCTCTATACGCCCACGACCAACCAGCTTAACCTGCTGATAACAGCCCGGCCCGGTCAGCCATTTGCTATAACCAATCAGGCAAAAATAGGTATTTATCCAGATATACAATTAGCGTATTCTCCCATTTCAGGCTACAAAACCTCCAATGCGTTACCGTATGTACTGGCGGGGTTATTTAAGCAAGAACAAGGCTATCAGGATGCTATTCTGCTCGACCAGCAGGGTCATCTGGCGGAGTGCGTAGCGTCGAACCTGTTCTGGTTTCGGCAGGATGTGCTGCATACCCCGTCGTTACAGACCGGCTGCATCAACGGTATTGCCCGGCGCCAGCTGCTGCGGGCCTTTCCCATGGTTCGGGAGGGGCTTTTCCTACCTGCCAGCCTGGCCGAAGCAGAGTTGGTGTTTACCGCCAACGTCATGGGTATTCAGGTGTACAAAGGGCGGCTGAGCGAAACGCTTCAGGCCAGGCTCCTGACCCTGTTCAGCCCGACCTGACCACCAGCCGCTTACAGGACCGTACCAACCGCAGGCTGGCCACTCTCTTCGAGCCATCCGTCTTTCAGCCGCACGATGCGGGACCCGTATTCGGCGTTTAGCTCAGAGTGTGTCACCTGCACGATGGTAACCCCGTCTTTCTGGTTCAACTCCCGAAACAGTTCCATAATATCACGGGCCTGATCGGAATGCAGGTTGCCGGTAGGCTCGTCGGCAAAGATGACGCTCGGCTGGGCCGCCAGCGCCCGCGCAATACCGACCAGCTGCTGCTGCCCACCCGACAGTTGAGCCGGGAACAAATCTTTTTTAGCCACCATATTGAACCGGTCGAGCAGCTCAGCCACCCGACTTTTACGCTCCGAGCTGCCTACGCCTTTGTACAGTAGCGGAGTCTCGATGTTTTCGTACACCGTCAGTTCGTCAATCAGGTGGTAGGCCTGAAACACAAAGCCAATCTGCGTCCGGTGGAGTTCGGTCCGGCGTTTTTCGCTCAGTTTCTGAACGGGCTGATCGGCAAACAGATACTCTCCTTCCGACGGCTCTTCGAGCAGGCCCAGAATGTGAAGCAGGGTACTTTTACCCGATCCGCTCGGCCCCATGATTGACACAAACTCGCCCTGCGCGATGCTAAGATTGATAGTCCGTAGTACATAAACCCGACCAAATCCGGCCGGGTAGTATTTCGACACGTTGCGAAGTTGAATCATAATTGATTTATTTTGAGTTACTTCAGTGGCACTGGTATTCCGTAATTTGCGGGCCGCGGCTGCAGCCCGGCGCCCTGACACCGACACCCTGTTCAAGCGCCGTGCCAGCTTCCTTTTTGAGCTGTCTGTCAGTTAATTACCTAAAATAAAACCACTACAGCGTCCGATAGCGGACAGGAATTCCTCTGAAACCGGACACTTTTTTTTGAGGTTCATGCAACAATAAGCCATTAACTCGCATCTTGTATCAAATCATTAACTTGTTTCAGCCATGAAAATACTTACTGTGCTGCTGGTTCTCTTTACGGCGAGTCTGAACACGACCAGCCGTGACTGGAAAAAAGACCGGCCTATATCGAGCTTTACGAAACTAAGCGTTTCGAGTGGCATTGACGTTTACCTGACGCAGGGCAACAGCGAAAGGCTGACGATCGAATCCAAAGGAGTTGATGAAGAAGACGTGAAGTCGGAGGTTCGCAACGGCACCCTCCGGCTTTATATCGAGCGCAAAGGAGGAAACTGGGGGTTCAACTTCGGGCGTGACCGCTACGTCAAGGCCTACCTGACGTTCAAACAGCTGACCGATCTGCAGGCGTCGGGGGGAGCCGATGTGCTGGGCCAGGGAACGCTCTCGTTCAATGACCTGAACGTCGATGCATCGGGTGGGGCTGATATTAAGCTGACCCTGAAAGCAAACGACCTGAACGCGTCGGCCTCGGGCGGAGCTGATCTGCTGATCGAAGGGTCGGCCCGGGTACTCAACGCCAGCGGCTCGGGCGGAGCCGATCTCGACGCCCGCAAGCTGGTTGTCGAAGTTGGCAACGCGGTCTCCTCGGGCGGGTCTGACGTGTATATCAACGCCACCCGCGAGTTAAGTCTGAAAGCCTCGGGCGGCTCTGATATTTATTACTACGGTTCGGCCCGGGTTCTGGGCAAGAGCGAATCGGGCGGGTCCGATATTACAAAAAGAAACTAAACAGCCGACCAGCTGACCACGATGCGACCGGGCGTTTGTAATAAACGACCCGGTCGTATTGCGTTTGTACGATAGCCAGTGTAGTGGGCCGGCCCGCTCTGGTGTGGGTAGTGAGGTAAGTCCGGGCGTCGTCATAACTATCGAAGCCCGTCAGATGGGTACGTTTTTCGGTATGCTGACACGCGATATAGCGGGGCGCCGGCGACGTTGCCAGCAGCCCGGTAACGCAGAAATCATGGTTCAGGACGCCCATAGTGATGCTTCGCAAAGGGTACGAACTTTATCGCGCGACCGTTTCAGGCGCATTTTCACGGCACTCTCTTTCAGGTTCAGCTTTTTGGCAATCTGAAGCACATCCAGCCCTTCCTGATACTTCATCCGCAGAATCAGCGCTTCCTGCGGAGCAATAGACTCCATGGCTTTGGCCAGCTGCTGCAGGTTATTTTCAGCACTCTCACCGTCAGCCGACTGCGCTACGGCGTATTCGGTTTCCTGATCCAGACCGGTTGTGGCCAGCCGGTTCGACCGCTTGATCTGATCGATGCAGTAGTTGTAGGAGATCGAATAAAGCCAGGTTGAAAACGACGACCGCTCTTGAAAACGATCCAGGTGAGCAAACATGCGCAGGAAAATATCATGAGTATAATCCTGGGCCTGCTCCGAATTTTTTGTCATGGAATAACATCTGTTGTATACCTTGCGTACATATCGGTTATACAACAGCTCAAAACACTCGTTAGGGTTAGTATTACGGTACTGACGAATAACTTCTTCGTCATTCAATGCTGGTTTCATACGTTTGGAAGTGGTAGAAGTTTTGGGGTAGTTGACTTAAGTACTTTCTTGTTCTTTGATGACCCAAATTTGATCTTACTGTTATAGTTTGTGGCCAATTATTCGATGAACTGTACCGTTTTGCCGATTTTTGGAAAACCTAAGTCGATATTCCATTCTAATTTGTAATTATTTCATCTAATAATTTTATAATTTGTTACCCATATTGGTATATTGCTAAGGTTTTAATCTCACTGCTTGTACATGAAAGGAATTGTATTTACGGAACTTTTAGAAATGGTTGAGGACCAGTATGGTTACGCGCTGGTAGACACCATATTAGACCAAAGTAATCTTCCTTCCGGAGGCATTTATACGGCCATTGGCACGTATGATCATGGCGAGATGGTTACTTTGCTGCACAGTCTTAGCCAGCATACCACTACCCCTGTTCCAGAGCTCCTGCGCGCGTATGGCCGGTACATGTTTGGCTCCTTCACCCGCAATTATTACCAGTTTATCGAGCGATCTACCTCTGCCTTTAGTTTACTAAACTCCATTCAGCATTACATTCATGTTGAAGTGAGAAAACTATATCCGGATGCGGAGTTGCCCCACTTCGCCATGGAGCAGCCTTCAGAAAACCACCTGAAGATGTATTACCAGTCGGAGCGGAAACTATCAGATTTCGCCTATGGTCTGATCGAAGGGTGTCTGGCTCATTATGGAGAAACCGCCACCATCCGGAAAACGGAGCTGACCCCCGATGGCAGTCAGGTTTTGTTCGACATCGTGAAAGACTAAGCGTATGCCCGACAACGACATAGACCTGATCAAAAGGCGGTTGGCGCGGGAAAAAGCAGCCCGTTTGCAGGCAGAGGCCATACTTGAAAAAAAAGCGCTGGCCCTCTATAATGCCAACAACCAGCTCCAGCACCTCAACGACCACCTCGAACAGCAGGTGCGCGACAAGCTGGGCGAGCTGGAGCAGAGCGAACAACGCTATCGGCAACTGATCGAATCGGTACAGGACATCATCTATAAAATTTCGCCCAGGGGGTATTTCACATTCGTCAGCCCGGTGGTCGAGAAATCGCTCGGCTATACCGAAGCGGAATTTGTCGGTACGCATTTTACGCGCTTCGTCGATGACGACTACCGCAAACCCCTGACCGATTTTTACCTGGCCATGATGACCGAAGGCCAGGATAGTACCTACAACGAGTTTCCGATTCGGTCAAAAGACGGTCGCCACGTCTGGATTGGTCAGACCGTGCGGCCGATTACGGTCGATGGTCAGATCGTAGAACTGGTAGCCGTGGCTCGTGACGTATCGGACCGCAAACTGGCCGAACAGGAGCTGGCCAAGGCCCGTCAGGTAGCCGAAGAAGCCCAACGGGCCGAAAAACAGTTTCTGACCAACATGAGCCATGAGATCAGAACGCCCCTCAACGCCATCATCGGGATGTCGCACCTGCTGTTCGATACGCAGCCAACCCGCCAGCAACGCGAATACATCGATATCCTGAAGACGTCGGCCGACTTTCTGCACAGCCTGATTTCTGACCTGCTCGACATGACCAAAATCGAAGCAGGCCGCATTGAAGTGAGTCCGCGCCCCTTCGATCTGGCGGGGCTGCTGCGGGCTACCCAGAAGGTATTCGAGATCAAGCTGCACAACCGGCCCGTTACCATCGACGTGATGCACGACGCCCGTATTTCGGGCGATTTTATCGGCGACGATGTCATGCTGAACCAGATTCTGATGAACCTGATCGGCAACGCCGAAAAATTCACGGAAGAAGGCAGTATTCAGATCACCGCCCGGATTGTACAGGAAGACGACAACCGCTGCTGGATCGAGTTCAGCGTGACCGATACGGGCGTCGGCATCCCGGAAGACAAGCAGGGTCTGATTTTCAAGAAGTTCAGACAGGTAAATCCGCAGGGACACAAGTACAAGGGAACGGGGCTCGGCCTGGCCATCACCAAAGAACTGGTCGAGATTCAGGAAGGAACCATCAGCGTCAGAAGCCAGAACGGACAGGGAAGTACCTTTACGTTCAAATTGCCCTACGTCCGCGCCACGGCCACGACCGACAATCGGGATGCTGGCAACCCCGTTCTGAAGACGGTGGGTAAACTGCCCGTCAGCCACGTTATGGTCGTTGAAGACAACCTGATGAACCAGACCTATATCGGCAGTCTGCTCACCAAGTGGAAAATTCCGTTCACGCTGGCATCGGACGGCAAAAAAGCCGTTGAGGAAGCCAAACAGCAGCGGTTCGACATGATCCTGATGGATATTCAGATGCCGATCATGGACGGCTACGAAGCCACCGTGGCCATCCGGAGTACCCACAACCCCAACCAGCACGTACCCATCATCGCCCTGACAGCCTCCGCCATGCTCGATCACAAAAGCCTGGCGATGGAAGTAGGCATGAACGACTTCCTGACCAAGCCTTTTGAGCCGAGTCAGCTGCTGAACATACTGGAGCGATACGCCCCAACGGCCGCGTCGGAAGCCGCCCCCCGTAAATCAGACCCTTCGGTTAAGCCGAAACCCACCTTACCGGCCGATGATGTCCTGGACCGGCAGCGCTTGTTCGAACTATACGGTTCGGATAAAGAGCATGCCGCCGAAATGTTCGCCACGTTTCTGGACGATGTGGTGCCTGAATTACTCCAGTTACCTGACCTTTGTACCGACCAGAACTGGTCAATGCTGGCTTCTATGGCCCATAAGCTGAAACCAACGCTGGGTATGGTGGGCCTGTCGAGACTGGAAGATGAACTCCGTCAGATTGAACGGGGCCTGGGCCAGAACATTGATAAAGAGCCGCTGGTGCAACGTTGTCAGGCGCTGGTCGAAGAGGTTACGGACCTGTTGCCGGTCTTACGGAACGAGATAAAAACGCTTTCTCCAAAAGCTTAATCGATGAGCTTGACATGTATCATTGTAGATGACGAGCTGATGGCGCGGAACGCGTTGCAGCGCATGTGCGAACAGCACGAGGCCCTGAGCGTGGTCGGTACCTTTGCCGGCGCAGCACCAGCGCTGGATTACCTGGCCGAACACAGCGTTGACCTGATCTGGCTCGATGTTGAAATGCCGGATTTGTCAGGCTTCGGACTGCTCGAACAGCTGTCGTCTATTCCGCTGGTGGTGCTCACCACCAGCAAGACCGAGTATGCCTACGATGCGTACCAGTATCAGGTAACCGACTACCTGAAGAAGCCAATTACCCTGCCCCGGTTTAAAATTGCCGTGGAGCGGGCGCTGGAACTGGGTGTGCGTAATCGGCCAACGGTATCGCAGGATCGGCAGGAAATTTACATCAAAACCGACGGGCGCTATATCCGGCTCCCGTTCGAAACCATCGCTTATATTGAGAATATGGGCGACTACGTCAAGATCTTCACCACGACACAAACCTATATTGTGTACGCTACCATGAAGTATATCGAGGAGAAGCTGGGCCCACAGTTTCTGCGGGTTCATCGATCGTATATCGTTCACCTCGACAAGATCGTGGATATCGAAGAGAATACGCTGGTTATTCAAAACAAGGTAATTCCAATCAGTCGGGCCAACAAGTCCGAACTGATGAACCGGCTGAACCTGTTATGACTGATCAACGACGCCTGCCGACTCCATTAAACTCAATATACTTACGATGAATACTTTCTCCGTTCATGATCCGGCTCACTCCCGTGGTCCTGACCTTGCCCCGGCAACGGTCTCTGCCATTCAGGATGAGCTGGCGGCCATGCCGCTCCTGACTGCTCCCGAAAAGGTACTTGTTAAGGATGTATGGAATAAATTCCTGGCTTTTCAGGACATGCTTGTCGAGCTGTTCTTCGAACGGCTCCTGCACGAGAACCCCGACCTGGCCGATCGGCTGGGCGATTCGGTCGATCTGGTTCCGGGTTATTTTGCGCAGCTGTTCGACCAGAGCGTGCGGCAGCTGATCCCGCAAACGGAGCGTATCCTGCGCGAGAGTTACCGGGGTGTATACCCGTCTCAACCGGCTCATCATCAGCCGATCGATCAGCAGATAGCGCTCCTGACCGACCTGGGTATGCGCCCCGTTCACTGGATTTCCGCCCGCCGGGTGTGGATGTGGACCATTGCTCAGGTACCGCACCTCGAAGACTATGACCGGGATAACATAGCGCGGGGCAACGAATCGGCTTTTTACCGCTTTTTCTCGCTTCATTTACTTCCCACGGCTTTCGACGTCGATCGGGCCTATGCCAGCATGCTGACGCCAGACATGGTACAGGTCATGCGGAAAAGCTGCGAGATTATGGCGGCCAACGCACTGTCCACCGGTACGGAGTTTTACCAGGAGCTGTTTCAGACCCAGCCCGATCTGCTGCCCTATTTCGGCCGTACCGACGTAGACGGGCTGGCCGAACACCTGATGCATACGCTGGTGTTTCTGACGCGCTCGCTCGAAGCAGGCCGGGATGTAGCGACGGAGCTCCGCGACCTGGGCCGTACCCACCTGCGGGCCGGCATTCCGCCGGAGGCCTATCCTAAACTGGTGGCCCCCATGCTGGCGGTTATGAAACGGCATCTGCCCAACTTCTCTGCCGAACAGGAGCAGGCCTGGTCGATGCTCCTCATCCGGGTGAGCCATGTGCTGCAGCAGCCCATGATCAGCGTACAGCGGCTACTGGCCTCGGCCCGCGAGTTTATTGACCAGCTGGCCGCCGAGCTGGAGTGGACCCAGGCCGACCGGATTCGGCGGTGGGGCGAAGTGGAACGGGAAATCAGGGCAACGGGTACCTACACGCAGACCTACGACGAACTGTCGTACGGGGCGCAGCTGGCCTGGCGAAACGCCACCAAATGCATCGGGCGCATCTCGTGGCGGAACATGCTGGTTCGGGATATGCGGCACGTGAACGACCCCGACGCGATGTTCCGCGAGTGCGTCGAACACATGCGTCTGGCTACCAACGGCGGCATTATTCAGACCGTGATGACCGTTTTCCGCCCCAAAAAACCCGCCGAACGCTGGGGGCCGCGCATCTGGAACAGCCAGTACGTCCGGTTTGCGGCTTACGAGCAACCCGACGGCTCGATACTGGGCGACCCCGCCAACCTGAAACTCACCCAGGCCATTGTGCGGCAGGGCTGGACTCCCCCGGCCGACAAAACAGCCTTCGATTATCTGCCGCTGGTCATCGACGTACCCGGTCAGCAGCCGCGTCTGTATTCGTTTCAACCCGACGATGTGCTGCGGGTAACGCTCGAACACCCGCAGTACCCGGCGTTTGATGCCCTCAACCTGCAATGGTGTGCGGTTCCGGCCATTACCAATTTCCGGCTCGACATCGGGGGCGTACAGTACGGTTGTGTGCCGTTCAACGGCTGGTTTATGGAAACCGAAATTGCCCGCAACCTCTGGGAAGAAGGCCGCTACAACCTGGCCGAACCCATTGCCCGCAGCTTCAACCTGGACACCTCCAGCGCGCTCTGGCACGACCGCGCCTTTCTGGAGCTGAACGCAGCCGTACTGCATTCCTTCACCAAAGCCCGGGTTACGCTGGTCGATCACCAGACGGCCGCCCGCCAGTTTATGACCCACGATCAGCGCGAAAAACGAGCCGGGCGCGAGTGCCCGGCCCAGTGGTCGTGGGTGGTGCCGTCGGCCGGCGGCAGTACTACGCCCGTCTGGCACCACGAAATGCGGGATTTCTACCTGAACCCCAGCTTCCACTACGCGGCCGACCGCTGGTCGGTCATTGACGATCAGTACGTCATGGCTGATGATCACGTCATGGCCTCGACACCCGTAGCGCAGCGGCTGCTCATTCTGTACGGATCGGAAACCGGCACGTCTGAAAGCTATGCCCACCAGACCGCCCGCCGGCTGAGTCGATACCATCCGCGGGTTATGGCGCTCGACGAATACGATCTGACTCAACTCCCTCAGGAACAGTGGCTGCTGATTATTTCATCCACGTTCCGAAAAGGAGAGCTACCGGCCAACGCCCAGCGCTTTTATACCCAGATCAGACAGTTGCCCGATGGAGCCCTCAGCAAGCTTCATTTTGCGGTACTGGCTCTGGGCAATACCGTTTATCCGCACTTCTGCGCTGCCGGCATCATGCTGGACCAGCAGCTGGCCCGGCTGGGTGCTAACCGGGCAGCCGCCCTGCACAAAGCCGATGAAATCAACGGCCAGGCCGCTACTTTCCGGCAATGGCTGGGTCTGGTAGCCCGCTTGCTGGGCGAAGATCCGAGCCGATCGACCGAGGAGCAGACTAGCCGGGCCGACTGGAAACTTCAGGTGTCGTTCGTTGACGCGGAGCATGTCGATAGCGCCGAGACGGATAAGCGGCTCCATCGCCACCCCGGCGTCGACGTGCCCGTCATCACCAACCGCGAACTGCTTAAGGAGGTGATTGTAGGCAGCCGGTCTACCCGTTTCATTGCCTTCGATATTTCAGAGACCGGCCTTACCTACGAAACCGGCGACCACGTTGTCATTTACCCGCACAACCCACCCGAACTGGTGGAGCGGATTTGCCGCCAGATCAACGTAGACGCCGACGCCTATTTTTACACCTCCCTGACAACCCCGGAAGGAGCCGACGTCCTGGGCGATCATACGTACCCGGCTCCGGTGCGGGTAGGCGACGTGCTGATCAAAGACCTCGATCTGTCACTCCGCGAACCGTACGACGAGCTTGTCGATGCCTTGCTGGCGGCCGCCCAGAACCCGGCCGAACGCGCCATGCTGGCGAGCTGGAGTGAACTGCTGAACCGCGACGAGTATGACGCCGATGGGCAGGCCCTCAAAAAACACATGGCAGACGCGTTTATGAGCGTCTGCGATTTGCTGGATGCGTTTCCGTCGGCACCGCTCACGTTTGGTCAGCTCATTGAGCTGCTACCCCGCCAGCGCCCCCGCCTGTACTCGATTTCGTCCTGCTCACTGGTGTACCCGACCGAGATCCACGTTACGGTTGGGGTTGTGCAGATCACCACCGACGAAGGTTATACCCGACCAGGTTTGTGTTCCAACTACCTGGCCCGGCTAACCACGGGTGATCATGTCAGACTATCGGTACGCACCTCCAACTTCCGCCCCCCGCGCGATCCGCAGGCGCCGATGCTCATGGTCGGACCTGGTACGGGCCTGTCGCCCCTGGTTGGTTTTCTGCAGCACCGCGAAGTACAGCTCCGCATGCTCCGGCAGGCGCAGCAGTCGGCCAGCGGTCATACCCTGTCCGATGCGCCGTCGGCTACGCTCAAATACCCCGGCAGCCCGCTGCTGAAAGCCCGGAACGGTCGGCCTAAAACCGGCTGGAGCTCGGCCCGGCCGGGCGAAACCCGCCTGTTTTTCGGCTGCCGCAACCTGAACGACTACCTCTACCAGCAGGAACTGGAAACCTGGCACGAAGAAGGCATCCTGACCCACCTCGACGTTGCCTTTTCCCGACTGGGCGAAGACCGCATCTACGTACAGGATTTGATGGGACGGCAGGGAGCCGCTATATGGGAGGTGCTATCGCAGCCCGATTGCCACTACTATGTCTGCGGAGACGCCAAGATGGCCGATGATGTATTTGCCGTTCTGCTGAATGTGGCCCGCACGTATGGCGGCCTGTCGGCTACCGAAGCGGTCGAGTTTTTCAGGACCATGCAGCACGAAAACCGCTTCTTCATGGACGTCTGGGGGGTATTGCTCAACTTCAAACAGTCGATGGCCGAAGTGCAGGCCGCCAAGTATACGCAGGGAGAACGCTGGTTAATGGATCGAATCGGGTAATTTTGCCCACTCATTCATCCGTTCACGCTCTTGACACCGACTCTCGGAATTCTGGGCGGAGGGCAGCTGGGCCTTATGCTCCTGCAAGCCGCCATTGACTGGAACCTGCGTGTGCACGTGCTCGACCCCGACGCCGACGCACCCTGCCGCCATTTATGTACTCAATTCAACACCGGCTCCCTGACCGACTACGATACCGTGTATCAGTTCGGTCAGGGAGTCGATGTGCTGACGATTGAGATTGAACGCGTTAATGTAGACGCCCTCGAAGCCCTCGAACGCGAAGGAAAGCGCGTATACCCGCAGCCCGCCGTCATCCGCGTCATTCAGGATAAACGACTTCAGAAACAGTTCTACCGCGACAATAACCTGCCCACGGCCGACTTTACCCTGACCGACAACCGCGCTGACGCCATCCGGCAGATCAGCCAGAACCCGGCGTTACTGCCCGCCTTTCATAAACTCGGCCGCGACGGGTACGACGGGCGGGGCGTTCAGCGGATCGCTACCGCAGCTGACGCCGACAAAGCCTTCGATGCGCCGGGCGTACTCGAAAAAGCAGTCGACTTCGAAAAAGAGCTGGCCGTTATCGTGGCCCGTAATGAACGGGGCGACGTGCAGACGTTCCCGACGGTAGAGATGGTCTTTCATCCAGAGCTGAACCTGGTCGAGTACCTCTTCGCCCCCGCCGAAATTACCACCGATATAGACCGGCAGGCGCAGGCCATAGCCCGCCAGACGGCCGATGCGTTTGGCATTGTTGGGCTGCTGGCGGTTGAGCTGTTTCTCGACAAAGCCGGTAACGTACTCATCAACGAAGTAGCGCCCCGGCCCCACAACAGCGGTCATCATACCATCCAGGCCAACGTAACCTCGCAGTTTGAACAACACTGGCGGGCCATTCTGAACTACCCCCTGGGTAACACCGATGCCTACCAGCCAGCCGCCATGCTCAACCTGCTGGGCGAAGACGGGCATACCGGCCCGGCGCGCTACGAAGGACTCGAAACGCTGCTGACCATGCCGGGGGTGTTCCCCTTCTTTTACGGCAAAGCCATTACCAAGCCGTTCCGGAAGATGGGCCACGTCACGGTTATGGACGCCGACATGGACACCCTTCGCCAGAAAGTATCGGCTGTGAAAACGGGAATCCGGGTAGTGACCTAGGCTACCCGGTTGGTCAGCGTTCCGATTCCGTCAATGGTAATGCGAACCTCATCCTGGCTGGCCAGGGTAAAATCGTCGGGCGGAACGATACCGGTGCCGGTCATGAGGTAGCAGCCGTTCGGAAACGAGCACTCCCGAAACAGAAACGAAACCAGTTCGTTATGCTGACGCTTCATCTGGTTGATGGCAATACGGTTGCTGAAAACAGGCTGACCCGCCCGGAGAATGTCCAGCTGTATCTGCGAATCGGGCGCGATGGGCGATTCCGGCACGTACAGACAAGGCCCGAGAGCCGCGCTGCCGTCGTAGGTTTTGGCCTGCGGCAGGTAAAGCGGATTTTCGCCCTCGATGCTGCGCGAGCTCATGTCGTTACCGCAGGTATAGCCAACAATCGCACCCGAGGAGGTCATGAACAGGGTTAGTTCGGGCTCCGGCACATTCCAGGTCGAATCGGCCCGGATCCGGACGGCGTCGCCCGGCCCCACAACACGCTCGGCCGTAGATTTAAAAAACAGTTCGGGCCGCTCAGCGTCGTAGACCCGGTCGTAGAAATTATCGCCCCCCGACTTTTTCGACTCTTCCATCCGGGCATCGCGGCTCCGCAGGTAGGTTACGCCCGAGGCCCATACCTCCTGCCGTCCGATGGGAGCCAGCAGGTCGGTTTCGGCCCACTGCTGGTACTCGTCCGATGGCGTGTTCTGGGTGGTATACTGACGCAGTACGGTATAGAGGTCGTCCTGGTTGACGAGTTCGTCCCAGTCCGTAATGGGGAGGTGATAATACTGCTGCTGATCGCTCAGCACGATGCCGGAGCGGGTTTTATACAGATGCATAGGAACGCTAAAACTAGATCGTGAAAGTAGTACAGTGAATAAATGCCAGGCGGGCGTAGAATTACTGACGTTGGCCGCTTTTTTTGCCGCATTCGTTGTTAAGTACGTATACGGTTCCCTTTCTTTGAGTCCTGATGCTGCAGAAAACCCGGGGCATTGCCCTTAGCTACATCCGCTACCGCGAAACGTCGATCATCGCCCGCGTTTATACCGAAGAATTCGGTTTGCAGAGCTACATTGTGAACGGCGTTCGGTCGGCCAAGAGCAAAAATAACCGCATTGCTCTCTTTCAGCCGCTCACGTTACTGGATATGGTCGTGTATTACAAGAACGACCGCGACCTGCATCGGCTTTCGGAGGTGAAAACGCTGCATCCGTTTCAGAGTCTGCCGTTCGAGGTGACCAAATCGACCATTGCGCTCTTCGTTACGGAAATGCTCAACAAGGTCCTGAAAGAAGAGGCCGGCAGTCCAGTGCTGTTCCGGTTTCTGCTCGACTCGGTCCTGTTTCTGGAAGAAGCCCGGTCCAACTACGAAAATTTCCACCTGATCTTTCTGCTCAAACTGTCGTTTTTCCTGGGTTTCGGTCCCGAAGGCGCGCGCGAGTTCGAAGACCAGCTGCGCGAGAACTCCTACCCCTTCTTACCCGATGCGGCTGTTGAGGAAGCGCTGAACACCATGCTTCGGAAACCCTTCGGCACGCCTATCTCGCTGACCCGCACGGCCCGAAACGAGCTGGCCAACGCGCTGGTTGCCTACTATCAGATTCACATCGACACCGTTGGCGAAGTAAAATCGCTACCCGTTCTGCGCGAGGTGCTTGGCTAGCGATCAGGGTTTTACAGCCGTAATTTTTACGACACCGGCTCCGTCCAGCACATCGCCCGGCTGCAGGCCCGACAGGTCGATGCTCAAGTCGGCCCCCACCCGTTTCCAGGGCAGTTTTTTGGCCGAGCCCAGCAGCGTAACGGTCGACGTTTCGGTCAGGGTTACCCCCAGAAGGGTTAGCTGCGGTACGTAGCGGGGCACGATCGCATAGAGGGTATTGGCTTTTCGGGTAAAGAAAGCGTTGATGTGCGCTTTCCCGCCCGGCTGCGGTTTGGTCAGCTCGCTTACGTCGTAGCTGGTCTGGTACCCCCTTCCTTGACGTCGGGCCGCTTGCCGGCGCTCCACTGACGCGGCACTGTCCAGGCTTCTGCATCGAATATGGCTTCGCCGTTCCGGTCCAGCCAGGCCCCCAGCTGCCTCAGCCGGTCTTCCATCAGGTCAGGAATGCGCCCGTCGGCGGTAGGGCCGATGTCGAGCAGCAGGTTACCGCCCCGCGATACAATATCAGCCAGAATCAGCACCAGGTCGGCTCCGCTTTTGTAATCGGTAACGGTTTCCATCCGGTTGTACCCGAACGACTGCCCCATACCCCGGTTCTCTTCCCACACCACACTGGCGTCCATACCTGACCCGTATTCGGAGGTGAAGTACGTGCTCCGATGCACCTTCCGGGTGTTCTTGCCCCAGCGGTCGTTGACCACCACTTCGTCCTTCACCGGCGATTCGTTATAGAGCCAGGCCAGCAGGTCGGGGCTTCGCCACTGCGTATCGGTCAGGTCCCACTCGCCATCCGAGAAGATAATAGACGGCTTGTAGCGGGTTACCACGTCCTTAAACTGCGGAAACAAGTGTTCGTTGACAAACCGGCTTTTGTCGGCCTGTAACCATACCGGGTTGTACCATTCGTACAGCGAATAATAAATGCCCATTTTTAGCCCGGCCTTCCGAACCGAATTGCTCAGATCGCCGAGCAAGTCACGCTTAGGCCCGACCGAAACCGCATTCCAGGGCCGCCCCCACGACCGATCGGCTTCGGCGCTGGGCCAGAGGGTAAAGCCCTCGTGGTGTTTGCTGGTCAGCACCACGTACCGCGCGCCCGATTTCCTGAACACCTCGGCCCAGTGATCCGGCTCGAACAGCTCCGCCCGAAACTGGGAAGCAAACTCCTTGTAGTCGAAGCTGGCTCCGTAATTCTTCGTGTGGAACGCTTTCACCTCCTTGTGGCTGTGCCGGTCGGTCTCCATCAGATTACTCCAGTACCATTCGGAATACCCGTCAGGCCGAACGGGCGCATAAGCCGGGACGGAATACGTACCCCAGTGGATGAAGATGCCAAACTTAGCTTTCCGGAACCAGTCGGGAATAGGCCGCTGGTCGAGCGACGCCCAGTTGGGTTGGTAGGGTTGGGCATGAACGGGCGACCCGGTTCGTACAAGCAGACTGATCAGCAGCAGAAAGGCCGTGTGCGCAGCGTTAATCGATTGCATGAATACAGAGATAAGGATTGGTCATAAAAAGGTTAGAAATACTGACTAATACTCCTTTTACGGGCGATACAACCGACCGACCAACGCTAACCGTACATCCCATGAATGGGCAGTCTCTCAAACTCTTCTGGCGACGAACCGCTCAGCGAAAGAGCCATTTTTTTATCAATCTGTTCGGACTGTCGGTAGCCATTGCGGCCACGACCCTTATTTTTTTGTGGGTCAACCACGAAACCAGCTTCGACCGGCATTTCAGCAACGCCGACCAGATCTACCGCGTTTATCCGGAAATCAGCGTCAATGGTAAGGATTTCAGCAATGCCATGGCTCCGCCCCCACTGATGCGCGTTCTCTCCCGCGACTTTCCGGAGGTTATGGCCAGCACGCGCATCTGGAGTTACCCGAACAAACTGGTTAGCTACGAGCAGGCAGGCCACGAAACAAAGGCTTTCAACGAGAAACGACTGTATCAGGCCGACTCCACATTCTTCGATCTGTTCAACATCCGGATGCTCCAGGGCGACGCCAGAAAAGCCCTGACGGTACCCTTCAAAATGGTCATCACCGAAGAAACGGCCATTCGGTATTTTGGCGAAGCCGTTTACCGCTCGGGCAAAGCACTGGGTAAAAGTCTGTCCATTACCTTCTTCGGCAAAAAATACGACTGCGAAGTAACGGGCATCACCGAAAACGTGCCGGCCAACTCGCATTTCCACTACGACCTCATCCTGTCTAACGTCACCGACCCCTGGTGCAACTCCAACGTCTGGGTCGACAACACCTATTACACCTACGTATTGCTACGCCCCGGCAGCGATCCCAAAGCGCTGGAGGCCAAGCTGCCTTCGCTCATCCGCACCCATCTGAACCCGCAGCTACAGGTGAATTTCGGGGTCAGTTACGATGCTCTCCGGAAGCGGGGCGAATACTGGGACTACAAACTACAGCCGCTGACCGACATCCACCTGGGCTCCAACTTTGCCCGGGAGCTGGAGCCCAATGGGAACCGGAACAATGTTACGTTGCTGATGGCGGTCGCTTTTTTCATGCTGCTCATTGCCTGCATCAATTACACCAACCTGACCATGGCGGGGGCTATCGAGCGCTCGCGGGAGGTCGGTGTGCGCAAGGTACTGGGATCGACGGTTGGGCAGCTGCGCGCCCAGTTTTTTACGGAGTCGGCCTTGATGAGCGGGTTGGCGCTGGTGCTGGCCACCCTGCTGATCGTGCTGCTGCTGAACCCGTTTACCGAGATGCTGGGCGCTTCTTTACCAACCAACCCACTGCGTGAGGGTACCACATGGCTCCTGCTGGGAGGTATTTTTGGCCTGGTAACCCTGTTGGGTGGCGCTTATCCGGCTTACTACCTGTCTACGTTTACGACCACGCTGGCCCTGAAGGGGAAGGTTAGCCCCCGCTCGGGCACGGTAAGTTTTCAGGGGGTTTTGGTAACCGCCCAGTTTGCTATTTCCATCACCCTGGCCATCTGTGCTCTGGTGGTTTATCGGCAGCTGGATCTGCTGCGCTCACAGTCGGCTGGTTTTCAGAAAGACAATGTGATCATGGTGGCCGACCCTTCTGTCAAGCTACGCGATCAGTCGGAGGTGTTCATTCAGGAACTGTCCCGTTTTCCGGGTATCAGCAGTGCCAGCGTCTGCTCCGACTATCCGGGCAGCGGCAGCTACTCGTTTCCCATCGCGGCCCGGCGCAAGGGCGAATCGGCCGATCAGCTCCTGTATAACTTCACCGCAGGGTACGATTTCCTGAAGACCTTTTCGATCAACCTGCTGGAGGGGCGCGACTTTGCCAAGACGTTCGACGATGCCAGCCCCAAACGGGTGATTCTCAACGAAACGGCGGTCCGGATGCTGGGGCTGAAAACGCCCATTCATGCCCAGATCGTCACCAAAAACCTGAACGTACTTAAACTGGAAGAGCAAACCTACGAGGTCATCGGGGTAGTAAAAGACTTCAACTTCGAGTCGCTGCACAAAGCCATTCTGCCGATGGCTATTTTTCTCGATCAGAACGGCTCGTACGTGTCCATCCGGGTTAAGCCCGGCAATCCGGATCAGCACCTGGCCGCTATCCGTCAGGTATGGGAGAAACGGCTGCCCGGTGTCCCGTTTGAGTATTCGTTTCTGGATTCTCAGCTGGATACGCTCTACAAAACCGAACGCAGCCTGAGCCAGGTGCTGGCTATACTGACCGGTCTTACCATTCTGGTAGCCGCGGTGGGCCTCTTCGGGCTAACCCTGCTGATGGTGCAGCGCCGAACCAAGGAAATCGGCATCCGAAAGGTGATCGGAGCGAGTTTGGCGGATGTGCTGCTGACGCTGAACCGCGATTATATCCGCTGGATGGGGGCTGCGTTCCTGATCGCCTGCCCGATGGCCTGGTTCGCTATGAACCGCTGGCTCCAGCATTTTGCCTATCAGGCCACTATTCCCTGGTGGTTGTTTGCCGCAACGGGCCTACTGGCCCTGGGTATTGCCCTGCTGACCGCCAGCTTTCAAACGATCCGGGCCGCCCTGCAGAACCCCGTAAACTCGCTGCGTAACGAATAAACCCCCAGACGGCGGCTATATCTTCCGCTTCAGCTCGAAGTGCTGACCCAGGTAAAGCCGCCGTACCTGCTCATCGCTGGCCAGCTCTTCGGCCGAGCCTTGTTTCAGGATTTTTCCTTCGAACAGTAGGTACGCCCGGTCGGTGATCGACAGGGTTTCGTTTACGTTGTGGTCGGTAATCAGAATGCCAATGTTGCGGTGCTTGAGCTTGGCCACAATGCTCTGGATATCTTCGACGGCAATGGGGTCAACGCCCGCAAACGGCTCATCGAGCAGGATAAACTTAGGGTCAACGGCCAGCGCGCGGGCAATTTCGGTGCGCCGGCGCTCACCACCCGATAACACCTTACCCTTACTCTTCCGAACGTGCGTCAGGCTGAACTCGTCCAGCAGCTCTTCTACCTTGTCGCGCTGCTGTTTTTTAGGCAGGTCGGTCATTTCGAGCACCGCCAGCACGTTTTCCTCGACCGACAGATCCCGGAATACCGAAGCCTCCTGCGCCAGATAGCCCAGGCCGAGCCGGGCGCGTTTGTACATGGGCAGGTCCGTTACGTCGATGTCATCGATAAAGACCTTGCCGCTGTTGGGTTTTACCAGCCCTACCGCCATGTAGAACGACGTTGTTTTACCGGCTCCGTTGGGTCCCAGCAGACCGACGATCTCACCCTGGGCCACCTGGTACGACACGTTGTTGTTTACAAACCGCGCCCCGTATTTTTTAACTAAATTTTCGGTTCTGAGAATCATTGACTTAATCGGTATGGAGTACGCCGGCCTGTAGCTTGCTCCCTAAAGTGGGCTGGCACCTCGGGGGAAACCAGTGTGGTTCAACTTCATTCTGTCTTGCCGGCGGTCGTAATGCTGGCATAGCTCACGAACACCGAATATCTTTCAGCATCAGCTGGGTCGATATGTTGCCGTTATATACGTTCTGCTCAACATGGTAGCAGATCGAAAACGGACTACCCGCCCGCAGGTGCGCGGCCATGTGGGCCATACCGAAACCGACGGCTGTCAGCGTTTGGCTTGCCCGGTGAGTGGTACGCTGCCGCACCTGAATTTTCAGGTGTTTCTCTTTCATGATCGTCGGCTCGCTGGCCAGATGCACCTCCTCGGTCATGAACGTTGGCTGCATATTGTGCGGCCCGAACGGCCCCATCTGTCTCAGTATCCGAACAAACTTGGCGTCGATTTCGCTGAAGTCCATGGGCAGATCGATGTCGATCAGGGGCGTCAGATGCTCTTCTTTGATCTTACGCGCCACCACTTCTTCAAACTTCTGCCGAAACGCGTCAATTTTGTCTTCGGCTATGGTCATCCCGGCGGCAAACGTATGGCCCCCAAACTGTTCGAGCAGGTCAGCGCACTCTTCAATGGCTTCGTACACATCGAACCCCGGCACCGACCGGGCCGAACCGGCCGCCTTATCGTTGGAGCGCGTCAGGATAATGGTGGGGCGGTGAAAATGCTCGATACACCGCGACGCCACAATACCAATCACGCCTTTATGCCAGCTGGCATCGAACAGGACGGTACTCTTGGCGTTGGTCAGCGCTTCGCTCCGCCGAATCATATCCAGGGCCTGCTCGGTCATGCTGCTGTCAAACTGCCTTCGGTCGTTGTTGTGTTTGTTAATGGCCATCGCAAACGCATCCGCTTCCTCGTCATCTTCGGCCAGTAGCAACTGTACGGCCGCTTTGGCGTGCTGGATACGTCCGGCGGCATTGATCCGCGGACCAATGCCGAACACCACGTTCGTAATATCCAGCTCGCCCCGGAAGCCCGCTATATTGATTAACGCTTTCAGCCCGGTTCGGGGTGTTGCGTTAAGATATTTTAACCCATAGTAGGCCATCACCCGGTTCTCGCCCGTAATGGGAACGATATCTGACGCGATGCTGACAGCAACCAGATCCAGATGCGGAAACAGGTCGGTGAGCGGGATCTGGCGACACTGGCAAAACGCCTGCAGCAGTTTGAAGCCAACGCCACAGCCGCTCAGTTCTTTGTAGGGATAGGCGCAGTCGTCGCGCTTGGGATCGAGCACGGCAGCCGCAGCGGGAATCTCGCTACCCGGCCGGTGGTGATCACAGATGATAAAATCGACGCCCAGCGCCGTAGCCTGAGCCACCCGATCAACCGATTTGATGCCACAGTCGAGCGCAATGATCAGCGTAAATCCGTTCTCGGCCGCCCATTCGACGCCCTGCTGCGAAATGCCATAGCCTTCCTTGTAGCGATCCGGAATGTAGTAGTCGATGGCCGAATGGTACTGTTTCAGAAAGCCGTAGACCAGCGCAACCGAGGTGGTACCATCTACATCGTAATCGCCATAGACCAGAATTTTCTCCGGCCGTTCCGGGTTCATAGCCCGATCCAGACGACTGATGGCCCGATCCATATCGCGCATTAGAAAAGGATCGTGTAAGTGATTAATTTCAGGCCTGAAAAAGGCCCGGGCCTCCTCGTAGGTATGCACACCCCGCTGCACCAGTAAAGCCGCCAGAAACGGGCTAACCCCCAACGACGCCGTCAATGACTCAATAGCAGTCTGTTGTGGAACAGCATCGGGAAAGGGTTTCCGGATCCATCGTTTGGCGGGTGGTGTCGACTGGGCTATCATAAATGCAAAATAAATCCGTTTTTAGAGAAACTTCGTGTCTATGCTTCTTTTGCTGTCGTTCATCAACCTGTTTTTTACCGGTTTTCAGTCTGCATCCCCGCCCGCCAAAGTAGGTCTAACGATTGATGTTCAGAATATTCGCAAGAAGCAGGGCGCTGTGTACATAGCCCTGTTCGAGCCCGGCAAAACATTTCCCGAAGGTAATCCAAGGGAAGGCCGGAAACTAGACGTGACCGGCAACAGCGTAAAAGCCACTTTTTCGGTAGAGCCCGGCGACTATGCGGTGGCGGTATACCACGACGAGAACGGCAACGGCAAAATGGACAAACGGGTATTCGGCATTCCCAAAGAACCGTATGGCTTCAGTAATAATTTCCGGCCGGTGATGTCGGCCCCAAAATTCAGCGACTGCCGCTTCAGCGTCAACGAGAGCGGCAAGGCCATCAGCATCCGCCTGGAATAACCCAACCCGTTTGTAGCGTTGTGTCGTACAGCCCGCGAAAGCCGGTTATTGGTTCTATTTTTGCAAATTTTTCCCGAAACGGCTCTGGACATTGAAAAAATCCGTAGTTTTGTCTGGCAAATAACACCACCTGCTTATTTGCCATGAGCTTAGACTCCAGTAAGTTTCTTTACGAGGCTCTCACCTACGACGACGTTCTGCTTTTACCTGCCTATTCGGAGGTTCTACCGCGCGATACGACGACCGTCACCCAGCTTACCCGCAACATCCAGCTCAACATTCCGCTCATATCGGCGGCTATGGACACGGTTACTGAATCGTCGCTGGCGATTGCAATGGCCCAGGAAGGCGGCATTGGCATCATCCACAAAAACATGAGCGTGGAGGCCCAGGCCGACCAGGTTCGGAAGGTAAAACGTTCCGAGAGCGGTATGATCATCGACCCGATTACCCTGCCCGAAAGCGCCACCCTGGCCGATGCCCACAAGATCATGCGCGAGTTCAAAATCGGTGGCATACCGGTTGTGGACGAAGCGGGCAAACTGGTCGGTATTCTGACCAACCGCGATCTGCGGTTTCAGCGTAACCTGGCCCGGCCCGTTACCGAAATCATGACGCGGCAGAACCTGATCACGGCCAAAGCCGGACTCTCGCTCGAAGATGCCGAGAGCATTTTGCAGGAATACAAAATCGAAAAACTGCCCATCGTCAACGAAGACTACAAACTCGTTGGCCTCATTACCTACAAAGACATCCTGAAGCGCAAAAGCCACCCCAACGCCTGCAAAGACAGTCTGGGACGCCTGCGCGTCGGCGCTGCCGTTGGCGTAACCCCCGACCTGACCCGGCGCATCGAAGCGCTTGTGAAGGCGGGCGTCGACGTGATCAGCGTCGATACGGCCCACGGTCACTCGAAAGGTGTGCTCGATGCCGTACGCAATATCAAGCTGCAGTTCCCCAACCTGGAAGTCATTGCCGGCAACGTAGCAACCGGCGAAGGGGCAAAAGCCCTGGCCGACGCGGGGGCCGATGCCGTTAAAGTAGGTGTAGGGCCCGGTAGTATCTGCACCACCCGCATCATTGCCGGTATTGGTATGCCCCAGCTGACGGCCGTTTATGAATCGGCCAAGGCGTTGCAGGGCACGGGCGTTCCGGTCATTGCCGATGGGGGTATCCGTTTCTCGGGCGACATCACCAAGGCACTGGCAGGTGGTGCCAGCACGGTTATGATCGGCTCGCTGCTGGCCGGTACCGAAGAGGCTCCCGGCGAGGTAGTACTTTACGAAGGACGCCGGTTCAAAACCTACCGGGGCATGGGGTCGGTAGAGGCCATGGAAGATGGCTCGAAGGACCGCTACTTCCAGGATGCCGAAGACGACATCAAGAAACTCGTACCCGAAGGCATTGTAGGCCGCGTACCGTTCAAAGGCAAGGTAGCCGAGATCATCTACCAGATGGTGGGTGGCCTGAAAGCCGGTATGGGCTACTGCGGAGCCAAGGATATTCCGGCGCTCCAGCAGGCTAAATTCGTGAAGATTACAACCGCAGGATCGCGCGAAAGCCATCCGCACGATATCCAGATTCAGAAAGAAGCGCCGAACTATTCGTCGCGGTAATCGCCTGTTTTACCCGGCCGCTGGCGGAACCGTTTTGTGCAAAAGCACGACGCGGCCCCGTCAGCGGCCGGTTTTTTAGCCGATATAATGTACGGTGCTGGTGGTGCCGTGGTTATCGAGGTTGATCTCGCGAATGCCCACGCGGTAATGATCGACGGCGAAATCGTCGCTATCCTGCTTCATCTGGTAATAGGTAGACGGCGATAGGAGCGTCAGCAGGTTACCCCGCTGTACGACTTTGTCGACATGATAATGGCCGCAAACAACCGTAACGTGGCAGGGAAGTTCACGCACCAGCGATAGAAACTGCTCAGTCTGTAAAAATGGGTGATGCGAGTCCATGAACGCCACGTCGGCGGGCAGGGGCGGGTGATGCATGAATACCAATACGTTGTTATCACGCAGGGCCAGCAGGTACTCCCGCAGCCAGGCCCACTGCTTAGCCGAAAACTGGCCTTTCGATGAATCCAGAAACAGGGCCGGGTGCCCTTCCAGCGGCAGCGCGTAGTAGAGTTCAGATCCGGTCAGAAAATTGGACCGGCCAAATACCTCCGCCATCAGCACCGAGTCGTCATGGTTACCCGAAATGACGTAATGCGGAAACGGTAAGCCGCTGAGCAGTTCTTTCACCCAGGTGTAGGTTTCCCGATCACCGGCTTGGTAGCAGATATCTCCTCCGATAACCAGCCCGTTTGGACGTATGTGTTCCAGATGAGCCAGGGCCTGCAAGAAGTTCTGCCGAACGTCGACACCCATCGGTTTTTCGCCCTCGGCACCAATATGCGGGTCAGTAATAAAGGCAATACGCATCAGACGGTTTTTGCTTCGTTCCAGTAAACATCCATTTCGGCCAGGGTCATGTCGGCCAGCGCCTTACCGTTGGCGCGGGCGCGCTCTTCCAGGTACTGAAATCGTTTAATGAATTTTTTGTTTGTACGCTCCAGCGCGGTCTCCGGATTTATATCGATAAAGCGGGCGTAGTTGACCAGCGAAAACAGCAGATCACCAAATTCACCTTCGGCCCGCTGGCTGTCGATAGCCTCGCCGGTATCGCCGTTGAATTCGGCTTTAAACTCCTGCATTTCTTCTTCTACCTTTTCCCAGACCTGCTGCCGTTCTTCCCAGTCAAAGCCGGCTCCGCGGGCTTTCTCCTGAATACGCATGGCTTTTACCAGCGCAGGCAGCGACCCCGGTACGCCACCCAGGACCGATTTGTTGCCCTCTTTGAGCTTAAGCTGCTCCCAGTTGGCTTTTACCTGCTCTTCGGTTTCGGCCACCACTGTACCACCAGCGGCATCGGGGTAGATATGCGGATGCCGGCGAATGAGTTTTTCGCAGATGCCGTTCAGCACGTCGGCCATGTCGAACCGGCCCAGCTCGGAGGCAATTCGGGCGTAGAAAACCAGGTGAAGCTGAATGTCGCCCAGTTCTTTCTGTATCTCGGGGAGGTCGTTCTCCAGGATAGCGTCTGACAGTTCGTAGGTTTCTTCGATGGTTAGGTGGCGCAGGCTTTCGAGCGTCTGTTTCCGGTCCCAGGGGCACTGCTCCCGCAGTTCGTCCATGATGGTCAGCAACCGATCGAAGGCCATCAGCTGCTCCTGACGACGCGGGGGTAATTCGTGAAATGGCTTCATGTTGTATATGAACCGACACCCGATCCTGACTCCCTGTTACCGGGCCCGCCCGAATGCCATGACAAACAACAAAGATACGAGCAGATCGGCTGACTTAGTCCCGGCTCATGTCTTAACCATGCGCATCACGGCCTGACCCGAGTCGGTGTGCAGGCTGTAGAGGTAGTATCCCGCTACCAGCCCGGTGCCATTCAGCGGCACGACGTAATTGCCGGCATCGTGAAAACCGTCGCGCAGAACCTGGAGGGGGCGGCCCTGGAGGTCAACTACCGTCAGGCGGGCATACTGGGCTTTTTTGAGCGTAAACTGAATTTCTGTCGTGTCGACAAACGGGTTCGGCGCATTTTGTCCGAGTGCAAACGAACCCGTGGTCACCTCTAGGGCCGATGTCTGACGGAAGATCGGGAGCGTCTCAAACGAGCGTCCCAGCAGCTGTTGGGAGGTATCGGCACTGACGCCCAAATGGTCCTGCAACACGCTGGCATACACCTGCCTGAAGTCGTTTTTGAACCGGATATCGCCACTCGGGTCCAGGTCGCCCAGGTTGGGCGCGCTTCCGATAATACCTCCGCGTACGGTTTTTCCGATCACGAACAACGGAGCTGCGGTACCGTGGTCTGTGCCGGTAGTACCGTTCTGGTTTAACCGGCGGCCAAACTCCGAAAACGTCATAATGGTAACCCGATCGGCCAGATTCTGACGGGTCAGGTCTTTCTGGAACGCGGTTATGGCGTCGGATACGGTTTGAAGCAGGGTGGCGTGCAGGCCTGCGGTTGTGTTACCGGCCGTAACCTGGTTGGCGTGCGTATCGAACCCGTTCAGCGTGGTCAGGTAAACGGGGGTCGTCAGCCCGCCCGAAATCAGATCGGCCACAATAGCGAGCTGCTTACCCAGATTCGTATTGGGATAGGTGACGGTGTTTTTTCCCGCATCGGCTTTTTGCTTGATCACGTCCGAATACCGGATCGACTGGGCAGCCACCTGGTTCAGAAACCGGAGTTCGTCGCCCGCCAGCGTATTCTGAAGCGCACCGGCATCGTTGCTGGTTCCCTTCACGAGCTGATAAAACGCATCCGGATTGTCGAAAACGGTACCCATTGACCCAACGTTACTTTGCAGCAGCATCGACTCAACGGAACCGAGCTGTATGGCCATTGGCTGCTGGGGCAGGGTAACCGGATAGGCCGGAAACTTTTTCTGGAGATAGCGGCCTACCCATCCCTCCTCTTCCTGTACATTGGCGTCGGACCCCGACAACCAGATATCCGTCGATCGAAAATGGGACCGATTGGGCGACTCATAGCCTACGTTCTGAACAATGGTCAGCTGGGCATTATGGTACAGCTCCCGAAAACCGGCCAGCGCCGGATTCAGGCCCAGCTGGTCAGTCAGTTTCAGCACACTGTTTTTTGCAATGGCAATGGCAGGCCGTTTCTGGTAATAGATATCGTTTTCGAACGGTACCACCGTGTTAAGCCCGTCGTTTCCTCCCTGCAACTGAACCAGCACCAGAATGGTATCGGCGGGCGCGGAGCCGTTGATCAGCCACGGATTGTAGGCCGAAGCCCGCACCGGAATGCCCTGTACGCCAACGGCGACACCGCCCATCAGCAGGCTCATCTGGCGAAGAAAATCATGACGGTTCATCAGCATAGAGAGTAGTTGGGTGTGATACCAGATCCGTTTGTCAAGCGCGTATCTCGATCAGGTTAGTTGAAATTCAGGAAGACGCATCAGCGCTTTCAGAAATTTTTGAATGCGGGCGTCGGCATTGGGCGTGTTGGTCGACCAGTTGGTAACCACCGTACCGTCGAGCAGCGTATCGAGCAGTAGTTTCTCCCGGCTGGCCGGTGGGTCGACCGCCAGCAGCGCACGAAGCACGTCTTTAACAAACAGGGGCGCATTCTCGGAGCTGCTGAACGAACGGGCAAAATCAAGCGGGTTCACCCTGAACGGCAGGGTTTGTCCATTGCTCTTGCGGCCGTTGATCAGCGAATCGGAATAGCCCCCCCGGGCCGGGTAGGTGTTGGAACTGATCCAGTCGCGCTGACCGGGCCATCCGGCTACGTCGGGCGGATAAAACAGGTACTGTTGCAGCACCCGGCCCATGTCGCCCAGATAAACCAGATCCGGGGCGGCAACGCCCAGGCCTTTCAGCGCGCCGATCATCAACTCGGTCGGACTCTTGATTTTGGCACCCCGGTACTCGGGCCGGTAGAACTCATCGGCGGTAAAGAGGAACTGCAAAACAGCCCGGATGCTGTAGCTGGCCTTCCGGAACACATCGGCCATTTGCCCAACGAACAACTCATTGGGCTTGTAGTACACAAACTCCCGGTACAGCTTCCGGCAGATGAATTCGGCAACGACATCTTTGCTCAGGATGATATCGACCACATCGGCATAGGTGAAGTTACCGGTTCGGCCCAGCAGGGTTTTGCTGACGTCGGCAAAATTGGCTTTGCTGAACACGGCCGTCAATCCATCGACCCGCCACCCCGTCAGGGCCAGGGCTGCCTGCCTCACATCCGTTTCGGTGTAATTACCGATGCCCATGGTAAACAGCTCCATCAGCTCGCGGGCGTAGTTTTCGTTCGGTGCGTTTTTGTTATTCTGCCGGCCATCCAGGTAGATGAGCATGGCCGGGTTGATGCTGACCTCTTTCGTAAACTGGCGAAAATCGCCAAACACATGCTGCCGGAACAAAGCATTCTGCTGGTACATGTACTGCGGATAATCTACCTTGGCCCGGTCCGACACAAAATGATTATGCCAGAACAGCACCATTTTTTCGCGCAGGCTGGTGCCTTCGGTCAGCATCCGATTCAGCCACCAGCTGGTCAGTTCGGTATACCGTACGCTCCGCATGGTATCGTTGGCTACCGGGCGCTCGGTTACCCAGCTGGCGGGAGGAGCAGGCTGCGGCCGATCGGCCAGAAGCTCCTGGCTCACAAAGTCGGCCGCCGATGGGTACGACAGTGCTTTGGCCAGATCGGCCCGGGTGTAACCGAACAGACAACGGGCCAGCAGATGGCGGGCTGAGTCGGCGTTCCAAACCTGCATGATATACGAGTGTTATGTCAGCAAACAATATATAAACTTAATCGACTATCCAGTTAACGACTCAACGAATAAGTTAATTAATTAACAGTCAGCCACTTAAATATAGCCAAACTGCTTTGCTTCAACTTATTTTATCGGTAAATAATCATACTGACAGGCGTCTGGCCCGGTGGTACCGATTGCTTCCCTCCCAGCGACTACGGTACAGTCAGGGCCGTTCAAATGATTTCCTGAAAAATCGTTGGAAATCAAAAAGTGGCACCGTTACTTTGACAAACAAAGTACTTTACATTTCATGCAACATTCACTTACTCCATTTGCTCAGGCGCTGGTCAGCCAGCCAGGACAGACCAGACCCGGGAAAGGGCTAATGGCCCTGGCCGGTTTAACCCTGGCGGGGTTGAGCCTGGTTACGATGCGGGGGCTTCTGACAGGCAACTGGTGGTTTTTTGTCATGCTCACCTGGAACCTGTTTCTGGCCTTTTTCCCGCTGGGCGTGGTGCTGGTCCTCCGCGATCTGCGCACGGCGGGGTTCCTGAACCGGTGGTTGTTACTGGGCAGCCTGGCCGTATGGCTGGCGTTTCTGCCCAATGCACCCTACATCATTACCGACCTCTTTCATATCCAGCATATTGAGCCGCCCCTGCTCTGGTTCGATACGATCACCCTGTTTCTTTTTGCCCAGACCGGGCTGCTGGCCGGCCTTTACTCGACCCTGATTGTTCATCGGATCGTGCGCCCCCTGGCGGGCACCTGGCCAACCTGGGGACTCATGCTGGGCAGTCAGGTGTTGTCGGGACTGGGCATATACCTGGGTCGGTTTGGCCGCTGGAACAGCTGGGACGTTCTAACCAACCCCGTTGCCCTGACGCGGGCGCTGGCCAGAGTGTATCAGGACCATCTGAGCCTCAAACTGACGTTATCGTACGGGTTTGTGCTGGTGGTCGTCTATCTTGCTTTTTACTGGTATGTAGAAGACAACCGGCGGTAAAGGGTCCGTTTCGCGCCCGTATGGCCGCAGTTTCCGTCCCGCCCGGTAGCTATCTACCCTGTTTCAACTGTATGTTTGCCGAATGATCGATTGGCAGAAAGTAGTACGCAGCTTTCGATTTGCAGGGCAGGGCATCGTAGATCTGTTCCGTTTCGAAAACAACGCCCGGGTCCATCTGCTCCTGGCGGGGCTGGTGGTTGGCGCGGGCCTGTGGCTGCAGCTCAGCCGGACGGAGTGGGCCATTATCGTAACGCAGATTGGTCTGGTCTGGGCCGCCGAAGCCGTCAATACCGCCATCGAGAAGTTATGCGATCTGGTATCGCCCGGCTATCATCCGCAGATCAAAGCCGTCAAGGATCTTTCGTCGGGTGCGGTCCTGATCCTGGCCATCACGGCGGTGGTAGTTGGCGCCCTGATTCTGGGCGGACACCTGCTCGAGCGTTTTATGAGTAACTAAACCGTTGACCAGCCAACCCGGCCGTAGAGGCCCGGTTGACTCCTTTAAACTGAATACGATCTTATGTACGAATCTCACGAACATCTGCAGACGCTGACGGAGATCCGCAGCCTGATGGAGCGGTCGTCCAAATTCCTGTCCCTGAGCGGTCTGTCGGGCGTGTCGGCGGGGGTGGTGGCGCTGGCCGGAGCAGCCGTTGTCTACACACGACTTCGCGCCGACTGGGTCAGTGCGTTGGGCTATCTGCCCGCCGGTTCGTATACCGATACGACCCACGCAGCCCTCGTGCCGTTTCTGGTGCAGGTAGCGGTAGCGGTGCTGGTGCTGGCCTTGCTGTCGGGCACCTACTTTACCGTTCGGAAAGCCCGACGGCAGGAGCAACGGGTCTGGAATGCCAGCTCACGGCGGTTACTCTGGGCCATGCTGATTCCACTGGCTACGGGGGGCTTATTTTGCCTCGTTCTGCTGATGCACAAGCTCATCTGGCTGGCCTTTCCGGCTACGCTGATCTTTTACGGACTGGCCCTGCTGAACGGCAGTCGGTACACCGTCCGGGATGTAGAGTCGCTGGGCTATTGCGAAATCGGACTGGGGTTACTGGCGTTAGTCTGGCCCGGCTATAACCTGCTGGCGTGGGCCATCGGGTTTGGTGTGCTGCACATTGTCTACGGCCTCACCATGTATTATAAATATGAACGAAATACGGCATGATCGATCTGCTCGCTCAATTTAACAAAGCCTTTGAGAGCAAAGCGCGTCTGAATATCATGTCAGTACTGATGGTAAACGACTCCATGAGTTTCAACGCGCTGAAGGAATTGCTCAGTCTAACCGACGGCAACCTGGCAACGCATTTGCGGGCGCTGGAAGAGTCGGGGTATATTGCCGTATCCAAGCAGTTCGTGGGTCGGAAGCCAAACACCACCTACGCAGCCACCGACACGGGCCGCCAGGCTTTTCAGGACCACCTCAATGCCCTCGAAGCCTTCATCAAAAACCTGTGATTCAGCGGATCATCGACCGGATTCATAACTGACGACACCCCTTACAGCGCCAGTTCGACAGACGGGTCCCACAGGCGGGTCTGGAAATCGACCACCCGATCATCTTCCACCTGTACGCCTTCGGCTTCGAGGAGTTCCTGCATGGCGGTGGGGCTGCCAAAAAAGTGTTTGCCCGACAGTACCCCGATTCGGTTGACCACCCGGTGGGCGGGTACGTCGTGGCCGTGCGAGGCTACCATAGCCCAGCCTACCATACGCGCTCCGGCCCGCAAACTCAGATAGCGGGCAATGGCTCCGTAGGTGGTGACCCGGCCGACCGGCACCTCCCGCACGACCCGGTATACTTCCGCGAAATAATCTTTATCCTCAAGCATACTGCCGAACCGTCTGCTACGCTACCGGATCATGACGACCGGGGTGTTTCGATTTCGGCCACCAGCCTTCCGTACCATTCTTCGCCGTAGGCCCGGATAAGAGCCTCGCGAACAAACTTATAAATAGGCACGTTGAGCTGTTCGCCCAGTCCGCAGGCCGGGCTGCAGATGGGCCAGCGGTCGTAGTTAAGCGCGTGAAAATGCTCGTATTTGGTGACGCGGATGGGATACAGATGACACGAGATCGGTTTTTTCCAGTCGACTTTTCCGTCGTTGTACGCTTCTTCGATGCCGCACTTCAGGATGCCTTTATCATCCCAGGTTGCGTAGACGCACTCGCGCCCGCCTACCGTATTCGTCACGTAGCCACCCTCTCCGTCGGGCTCATATCCGCCCCGTTGTTCAATAACCTGGATGCCTTCGGGCGATAAATAAGGCTTGATGTCTTCATAGATCCGGTCCAGAATCAGATGCTCTTCGTCCTCAAGGGGAGCCCCCATATCGCCTTCGACGCAGCAGGCGCCTTTGCATTTGTCCAGGTTGCAGACAAAGAATTTTTCGGCCACATCATCGCTGATGCAGGTATTATCCAGTAGAATCATGCCGGTTGACAGGGGCCCTACCCCCGCTGATTTATGTCAATAAGCGGGGGTAAGCCCACCTTACTTCACTATTTTGATCTTTTGTCCTTCTTTAACAGCAACATCGGTCAGATTATTCCATTGCTGAATCTGTTCGATGGTGACCCCGTAGCTTTTCGAGATGCGGAACATGGTCTCTCCTTTGGCAACGGTATGGTAAACAACCTCCCCACCCGCCGACGCAGCCTCGGGTTTGGACGGCTGCACAGCCCGACCGGGCGTTGCTTTCACGACCAGCTGCTGACCCACTTCCAGCACATCGCTGGCCGTCCGGCTGTTGAGCGCCAGGAGTTCATCGACCGTTAAGCCATACAGACGGGAAATGCTGTAATAAGTCTGCCCGGCTTCAACCGTATGACTGGCAGCCGACCGGTTCACGACCGGGGTCGGGGCAGCCGGACGCGGAGCCGGTTCGACCGTACGCTCGGGCGCACTGGGGGCGGGCGTGCGGTCAGCTTTCACGACGGCAGGCGCAGCCGGGCGCGGGGGCGCTTTGGTAGCGGGTACCGTAAGTGATCCGTCGGCCTGCTGTTCGCGGGGGCCTTCGTAGCGGTCCGACTCCGGCGCGGATTTGGCCGGGGTCGTTGCCCGTTCGGGCCGGGTAGCGACCGGTACCGTTTTTTCAGGAGTTCCGGTTTCCGGCGACCGGACAATCACGACCCGTTGCGAACCCGTATCAGACGAGCGGCTCGTGGTGGGCTGGGCCGGGGCGGGTGCCGGATCAGGCCGGGTGGCCGGTTCGGAGCTACCGTCGTTGGGCGTTACCCCCCCGCCTACCAGCTTGGGCTGATATACTTTACGTTCCGACGCCGTGCGGGGCACATCGCTCATCCCGCTGACGGGCCTCCGCGGACCGCTGTTGCTGGCTACCTCGGCCTGACGGGCTGCCGGGGTTGGCGTCTGATCGTATACCGGTGGCGTAGGCGAGTTGATAATTTCGACCGGTTTGTTGTTGGGTCGGCGTTCGCGCAGCCACATGACCCGCCCTACGGCCAGCTTCTGTACCCGGTCGAGCCGATTGTAGCGCATCAGCTTCTTCAGCCGCAGGCCGTACCGCTGCGAGATGCTGCGCGACGTTTCGCCATCCCGAACCGTATGAAAAGGCACCAGCGCTTTCTTCCGCTTCTTGGCCAGGTAATACACATCGTTGACAATAACCGGGTCCCGATCGCTCATGTCGTTGTACCGCAGAAAGCTCGACACGCTGATTTTCGCCTTCCGCGCCAGCGTGGTGGCATTGTCGCCAGCCTGGGCCTGGATACCGGGCAATCCGTTAATTTCGTACAGAATCGGTTCATTTTTGCTGCTGACACCCGTCGTTACCCGGCGCAGCACCGGAAACCCAACGTCATTCTGTACGAACTCGGGCGTTTTTTTGGCCCCGACGCTTACGATCTTCTGCCGAACGTCGTTGATCTGATCCGACGCCACCGGTATAGCCATAACGTAGGCTTTGTCGGTGGGTACGGCTTCGCCGAGCACCCAGCGGTTGTATTTCCGCAGTTCGAATTCATCGACGCCCAGATCGTCGGCAATGGAGCGCATGGTTTTGCCGCCCCCGTTACCATATTCGATCAGCGCAAACCGGTTCGACGACTGGTGGGTCGGCAGGGCGCTTTCGATGGCGATCTTATGCGCAAAAAAGCGCAGAATATACCGGTCGGTCCGCCCGTCGAGGGCTACCTCCCGTGCATACGACCAGTCGGGCGGTATTAGTTTGGAGATGCCGCCAGCGCCCAGGTAATACGAGTACAGCGACGCAATCCAGTTGTTGAACTGGCCGTTGCTTTTCTTCATGTACCGGGCCGCGCCATGCGTTGATGCCGTAATGCTCTTCCGCTCATCGACCTCATCATCGACGCGCAGACCGTGTTCAACCGCGGTTTCCCGCTTAAACTGCCAGTACCCGACCGCCGTTGACGCCGACACGGCATCGGGTGTCAGCGAACTCTCCTGCACGGCCAGGTATTTGAAGTCGGTAGGTACGTCTTCATCGATCAGGATGGCTTCAATTATCGGGAAGTACAGCGCCACCCGGTCGAGTTTGGCGGTCCAGTACTGCCGGTTGGCCATCAGCGCGTTTACATCCTGTTGCACGATACGGCGGGCATCGGGATCGAGCCGCACCGAGATATCGGCAAAGGTTATCTGCTCGGGTACGGCTGGCACCGACGTCTGGGCCAGGGCCGTAAAGCCCGTAAGCAGGCAGGGAATGGTTAAAGCGTAGGTGATTCTGGTCATAAATCGGATAAATCGTATTCGGTCTTGTTGTCTTTTCTATACTTTTCGGGCCATCATAATGCCGTCGCGAATGGGCAGCAGTACGTTTTCTACGCGTGGGTCATCCTGAACCAGTTGATTGAATGTCAGCACCGATCGGGTATCCTCGTCTGACGGTTTCAGCGGCTCAATAACCTTGCCACTCCAGAGCACATTATCAGCCAGCATAAAGCCGCCCGGCCGTAGTTTATCGATCACCAGCTCGAAATAAAGCGGCAGGCTGCGCTTATCGGCATCGATGAAAACCAGGTCGAACGTATCGGTCAGGGTAGGGATCACCTCGGCAGCCAGCCCGATCCGGAGGTCGATCCGGTCGTTGAGGGGCGATTGCTGCCAGTAGGACCGCGCAAACGCTTCCAGTTCTTCGTTCTGATCGATGGTAATCAGCAGGCCATCGTCCGTCAGTCCTTCGGCCAGGCAAAGAGCCGAATAGCCCGTGTAGGTACCGATCTCAAGCACCCGCCGGGGGCGAATCATCCAGGAGATCATGGCCAGCAGGCGACCCTGCAAATGCCCCGACAGCATACGGGGGGCCATAACATGGGCTCGGGTGTTGCGGTTGAGCCGACGCAGCAGATCGCTCTCGGGCGAGGTGTGCGCTTCGGCATAGTCGGTCAGGGCGGCAGGCAAAAAATCCATTCGGCTGGCTCAGCGATGTTTCCGAATCAGGGAATCTGGCATCGCTAATGGGCTGGTTTAGGTAAAAGTAGTGGTTTTTAAGAAACGAACGCCCAAAAGCAGCATTGTAGTACAGAAAATTAGTAGGCCACTCAGAAAGCCCGCCAGCCTACACCCGGTTCTGGCTATCGATGATGATCGTTACGGGCCCGTCGTTGAGCAGCGACACCTTCATATCGGCCCCAAACTGGCCCGTTTCGACGGGTTTTCCGAGATCGGCCGTGAGCTGGGCAATCATAGCTTCGTAAAGCGGGATAGCCACGTCGGGCCGGGCCGCTTCGATAAAACTGGGGCGGTTTCCCTTTCGGGTGCTGGCGTGCAGGGTGAACTGACTGATGAGCAGAATAGACCCGTCGACAGCCGCCAGGTCGAGGTTCATTTTGTCGTCGGCATCGTTGAAGATCCGCATCCCCACAATCTTCCGGCTGAGCCATTCGACATCCTCTCGCGTATCGGCATGGGTAATGCCCAGTAGCACCAGAAAACCAGTCCCGATCTGTCCTTTGACCTCATTGTCAATAGTAACAGAAGCCTGCGAAACGCGCTGTATTACGGCAATCATGCAGCAAATAATGACAGTATGTAAAAAGCCCGGTCTGCCACCAGGCAAACCGGGCTCAAAAGTACACATCAACCAGTAAAAGCCGGTCGGTGCGCGCGGGCTTAGTCAACAGCCGGTGCCTGGCCCCCATCCGTACCGGCCGCACTGACGGTCATGCCGGACGTGGTAGCGGGCGCAGTGCCGATGGCGTCGATCAGCCAGCTGGGTGGTCCACCGGCGTCGGTAGCCGATCCGCTTTCCGGCGTCAGCTGGCTGGAAATGGCATTGTCGGCCGGGGCTTCTCCGCCGGCCGATGCGGTGGGCGTGGTGTTGGGCAAAACCGTACCGACGTCAGGTGTCAGGGTGGTTTTCTCTTCGGTTTCGATCAGAATTCGCATGGCAGAGCAACGGTTTAGTTCAGAATGGCATAACGCGCTTCGATGTTGACGGGCTGATTGGTCAGATTCCGGATCGTGATCCAGTACGTAATGGCCGTGGGCGATGACCGCTCTACATCAACCTCCCACTCTACCTGGGGGCCACCCGGCCGCGGTGAGGTTGGCACCACGTTCCAGATAACCTGTTTGGCTGCGTTCCAGTTAAAGGTGAACCAGCGCTGGGCTGCATTAGGGCCTAGTGTGCCCGTAAATTGTACGCCGACTTGCATGATCTGTTCGATTAAAGGGTTGTCGATACTATAAAATAGGAAACGGATTACCAGCCCAGTACCGCAAACCGCCCCTCGATCGTGACGGGCTGGTTGGTCAGATTGGTGACGTTGAGCCAGTAGGTAACGAAGGCGTCGGACGACCGTTCGACCTGCACTTTCAGGCGGGTTTGCGGAGCGCCGGGGCGTGGGCTGGTCGGCACCACGGTCCAGACAACGTGCCAGTGGGCGGGCCAGTTGAAGGTAAACCAGCGCTGGGTGGCGTTGGCCCCTACCGTTCCGGTAAACTGAACCCCCGTCCAGAAATTGGTTTGCAGCACCAGGGGGATCAGCTGCCGCAGGTTGGGCCGGTTGCCGATCCGTTGCGTAGCCGGTCGACCGGTGGCACCCTGCTGCGGAGAGCCGGTAGCCCGCAGCACCTCACGGGCCCGGGCCGGTGACAGCGGAATACGACCACGCGTCCGCAGAATACCCTGCAACGAAGCCAGCGCCCCAACCACGATGGGCGACGCGCTGGAGGTGCCGCTGAACTGATCGGTATAGAACGTATTTTCGCTGCCTCCCTGCAGATCGCCGTAGCCCGTGGTAGTTACCTCGTAGCCCCAGCCCTGCACATCGACCATAGCGCCGAAGTTGGAAAAACCGCACCGGGCCCGGTCAACGTAAGGCTCGCCGGGCTGACCGCTGCGACCGTGCGTACCGGCCGGCGGATTCCCTGCCCCCACAACGACCGCGCCCGAATCGCGGTTAGCGCGGTTGAAGGGGTTGCGCCAGCCCGCCGGAAAACCGGCCAGCGGGGTATTATAAATGGCGTCGTCGAGGTTGTTACCGCCGTTGCCGGCTGCTTCGACCACAATGACACCCCGCGCCACAGCATACCGAATAGCATCGAATTCGGCGGGCCACCACTCAACCGTTGTCCAGCCACGGGTCGGATGTCCGTACTGCTGCTCGATCAGGATTATATCGCCGGGACGCAGGCTGTCGGCGGCCTGCCGGAGCGCTTCGGGCAGGTTATACGCCATAGCTGCATTTCGGTAGACCGACACCGCCCGGGTGTTTGCCTCGGGACTGATGCCGGTAATACCGAGCGTATTGACATCGCCACCGATCTCGCCCAGGACCGCCGTGCCGTGGTCGCGCCAGTCGGCCCGCTGTACCCCGCTGAGGAGACCGCCCGAGTTCTGGATCAGGTCTTCATGGGTGAAATTCCACCCGCCCTCAATATCGATTACCTGCACGCCCGCTCCCCGACCGCCCGGAATAGTCCAGGCAAAGTCGGCGTCGATACCGGTCGGTGCCGCCCGCAGGTAATCCTGCCGGGCCGTAAAATTGGGCGTTACGGGCGGAGCCGCGTCGGCCGGGCTGGTAGTCGGCGTTATTACAAATGGCAGAGCCGCTTCGGGCTGTACATAGGCGCCATCTACCGTGGCCAGACTACGCAGCGACTCGGCTACCGCTTCAGCACGATCTTTCGGCACATCGGCCACGTAGTAGATGCTCAGGTTGGGCAGTTCGTCGGTTTCGGCCAGCCCGTTGGTGGCCGGTTGCGGGGCCGAGCGGCTGAGTTCGAACATAGGCCGCAGCGAAATTCCTTCGGCCGCCAGCAAACTGGTCAGAGCGCCGGACTGCCCTTCGTCGGCCAGCACAACCGCCTGCGTACCGGCTTCGGGCTGCGGCACACTGTCTGTCCTGAACACAACAACAACCTGACCCGTATCGGCGTTGACCGGGTTGCCTGCCGGGGGCGCCGAGGGCGATGGAGGTGCACTTCGTTTTGCCATGATAAAAAGATTTAGGATGGGTGTACGAATAGCCTCTTCGGGCAACTCGTAGCCCTTAGTCGCCACCCGCCCCCGCCGACGGCAACAAACGCTTCCCGTCTTTGAGCGAACGGTCAGTAAACCCTATGATTCTGGGCTACTTCGGGCCTGTTCACCAGCCAGCGCGGCCTGGATAAAGGTGAAGCACCGGCGGTTGGGACCAACAAAAAACCGGGCTCGATGGCCCGGCTTGTGCGAAGTCTGTCTGGCGAGACGGCTATACTTCGGCCAGCAGCAGCTGGGCAATCAGGAAGTAAACGCCGATCCCAATCAGGTCATTGGCGGTCGTAATGAACGGCCCCGACGCTACGGCCGGGTTAATGCCAATTCGGTTCAGCAGTAACGGTGTAATTGTGCCCATGAACGACGCCAGCAGCACCACCGACAGCAGCGACATGGCCACTACAAAAAACAGCCGCGGCTCGCCGATCAGGAACGTATACACCCCCGCAATCAGGCCCACCACCAGCCCGTTGATAACCGCCACCAGCAGCGTCCGGAACAGCCGCCGGGCCAGCGTCGTGGTCAGCCCCGAGGTGTCGGATAAGCTCTGTAGAATCAGCGATGACGTTTGTATACCCACGTTGCCCCCCGTCGACCCGATGATCGGAATGAACGCAGCCAGCGCAGCAATCTTGCCCAGTTCACTCTGGAATCCGTTGATGACCGTTGCGGCCATGAGACTCCCCACGGCCCCCGCCACGAGCCAGGGGAGCTGCACTTTGGAGCGCTGCCAGATGCTGTCGTCCTCTTCGACCTCGCCCGACAGACCCGAAATGACCTGAATGTCTTCTTCGGCCTGCTCGGTAATGACGTCGACAACGTCATCGATGGTAATCCGTCCCAGCAGGCGCTGCTGTACGTTCACGACCGGAATGGCATCCAGGTCATATTTCTGCATCACCTCGGCCACCTCGGCTACGGGTCGGTAGGTTTCTACGTAGACCACATCGTCGTCGTAGATATCGGCAATCTTGGCCGTTTTCCGGGCCAGCACGATCTTCTTCAGGGAGACCAGCCCCAGCAGTTTACCGACATCATCGACCACGTAAACGGCGTAGACGTTCTCGACGTTTTCGGCCTGTTGCCGGATTTCTTCGATGCAGGCATTGACGCGCAGGTTGACGTTGATTTTTATCAGCTCCTTTTGCATCAGACTACCCGCCACGCCGTCTTCGTAATGCAGCAGGTCCAGAATAAACCGCGCCTGTTCGCGGTCTTCGAGCAGGCCAATGACCTCTTCGCGCACCTGAATGGGTTGTTCGTTCAGGATATCCACGGCATCGTCCGACTCCATCACGTTGATGAACGGAGCAATTTCGGCCGAGGTGAAGGTGCCGAGCAGGTTGGTTCGGTCGTTGGTTTCGAGGTTGGCCAGGATCTCGGCCCCGACCGATTTGTCGAGCAGGTTCAGCAGGTAATGCGCCGGCTCGGGCTCCAGCTCGTACAGGATGCCCGAAATATCGGCCGGGAACAGCTCTTCCATCTCCGCCCGAAGCGCCACATCATCGCCCGAGCCGATCAGCTGCTGTATGTGGTCGAGGTAGTCCTGGGTGAGTTCGAAAGTCACTTCTAAGTGATGAGTTAGGAGTTATGAGTTATGAGAACCGAATGCTCATCGCTCATAACTCATCGCTATTGTTAGGTCAACGAACTCGGCTACGCTGAGCTGTTCGGCGCGTTTGTCCATAAACGGGCTGGCCAGAGCCGCTTCGGTGGGGTTGAGGGGTTTGAGGGCGTTGCGCAATGTTTTGCGTCGCTGCCCAAAGCCATGCTTAACCACCTGAGTGAATTTGCGCTCGTCGCAGCCGAGCTCGGTTTTGTCATTGCGACGCAGCGAGAGCACGCCCGAATGCACTTTCGGGGGCGGGTTGAACACCTCGGGCTCAACGGTGAACTCGTACTTGATGTCGTACCAGGCCTGGAGCAGTACACTCAGAATACCGTAGTCTTTATTGCCCGGCCCCGACGCGACCCGCTGTGCCACCTCGCGCTGAAACATGCCCACAACCTCGGGTACGCGGTCGCGCATCTCAAGAACCTTAAACAGAATCTGGGTCGAGATGTTGTATGGAAAATTGCCAATTACGGCAAAGGGGGTGGTAGTATCAGGCTGTTTGGCCGGCAGCAGATCGGGGCGTATGTTCAGGAAGTCGGATGCCAGAATATGCCCCTCCAGCGCCGGCACGTGCTGTTTGAGGTAATCGACCGATTCGCGGTCAATCTCGATCACGAACGTTTCGAAGGCGGGTTTCTGCAACAGAAACTGCGTCAGCACGCCCATTCCCGGCCCAATTTCGAGCAGCTGCGTATAGCCACCGTGCCCGGTCAGCAGATCAGCGATGCGCTGGGCAATACTAAGGTCTTTCAGAAAGTGTTGGCCGAGTTCTTTTTTAGGCGTAACCTGCATAATGGGCGAAGGGCCGCAAAAAAAGTGATTCAGACACGTTGGCGGCCCACAACAAAGGTACGGCGAGCCAGTCAAAAGTAAGCCAATCAACTACACAAGCCTGAGAGCTTGTTTGGGGAAGGAATCTGCTGACGTTAGTCGGCTCGATGGGCCGCCCTTTTCACCCCCCCAGCCCCGCGACGGCGGCCCGGCCTAAGAGCTTGTTTGGGGAAGGAATTTATGTGAATTCCTCTAGCCCGAATGGGCAGCCGTTTCACCCCCCAGCCCCCTAAAGGGGGAGCCGTCCGCGCCGAATGGTCTCCCCCTTTAGGGGGCTGGGGGGTGAAACGGCTGCCTTTCGAGCCGACTAACGCCCGCAAGTATCTTCCCCAAACAAGCTCTAAAGGGGCGGTCGGCCGCTGCCGGAGAAAAAACGGCGGGGTCAACTCCGGCAGCGGCCGACCGCCCCTTTAGGGGGCTGGGGGGTGAAAAATCGGGTCTCATCACGGCTTTAACTTCTCAACAGACTTCCCCAAACAACCTCTGAAGGTTTAGGCGTTCTCAGGCTACCCTAACAAAGTTCAGCTCCGTTAGCCTCCCAAAGCCCGCAGCGTCTTCGCGCTTTTTGCCGGTTGGCAACGGCCTATCCATAAAAACCCCCGCCCTAACTACACACCAAGCCCCAGCAGGGGCGACATGTACCCGGGGCCACCGATGGGAGAAGAAACAGCCGACGGGCCAAAAACGGAATCGGTACGACCCACTTCTCAGAAATCGATATCGGTCAGCTCGAAGTTCTGCTTGAGCGGAATGATACCGCCTTCTTCGGCACCCGGATGGTAGATAATCGATTCGGGCTGGATACCTTTTTGTACGTTGCCAATGTCGCGCTTCCGGTTGCCGTTGCGATCAATGATGAGCCGAACGCGGTATCGACCCGGTCGCAGGCGGGCAAAGCTATAGGCCGGCGTTCCGTATGACGACCGGATCAGGGTGTATTTTTCGTCCAGCAGCTCGACAATGAAGTTGGTACCCGCAGCCCCCACGGCCGCTGGACTGACCCGACCCGCAATCAGGCCGTAGCTGTCTTCGTCGGCAATGGTGTACTTGGCCAGAAACCGGGGCAATGTATCGCCCTGCACGCTGACGAACGCTCCTTTTTGCAGCAACATAAACAGGCTGTCGCGCACGTTGGTCGGCTTTTTGATCACCAGCCGCGAGAAATTGTTGCTCCAGGTCAGCTCGTTCTGGGGCAATGGCAGCGGTTTGGTCGTATCGGGACCGATGGCAATCAGCTGGGTGCTATACCGCAGGATGGGTTTGGTAAACGTCAGCGTCAGCTCCAGGTTATTATCGGTCGGTTCGCTGGGGGCCGGCGTCAGGTTCACAGTTAGTGGTTTCCGGTCGCGGGCGCGCGTTTTGAGGGGCGAAAAATAAATTCGCTCTTTCAGCTCCGTCACGTTACCGACCGAGTCTTCGGCCGCCACGGTAACGGCAATGGTATCGGCCGCGGCCCGGTTGGCAGGCCTGAACAGCCGGATCATCTTCGGCGACTCCAGAAACGACACCAGCGTATCGCCGGGCTTGGCAAACAGCAGCCGGTAGCTGGCAATACCGCTGCTCAGCTCCAGCCCCAGCGTTTCGTCGGTGCGTTCGCGTCGGCTGATGCGTGGCTTACCGTAGCCCCGAAACGCCACCAGATTCACATCGGTATACGTCCGGTTCAGGTCCACCACGCTATCGCGGAAAGCGACGCGCTCGCCGGGGGTGTTGTTGACCAGGTTCAGATCCTTGTCTTCGAACCCGAACACTTTGTATCGATCCGACTTCACATTTTCGATGCGGAAGACGCCGTTGCTGTCGGTACGGGCAAAATAGGCCGGGCGTTTGCGGTTGATCGGCAGCGTATCGTTCGGCCCGAAGAGACCCACCACGAAGCCCAGCAGCGGCAGGCGGCTTTCGTCATCGACAACAGTACCGCTCAGGTAAAGCGAATCGATGGTAGGTCCAGTACTGAAAACGACCTTGGCATCTTTGGCTACGTTACGCTCGGTAATGTCTTTGATCCCGTCGGAGAAATCGATGGTGTAGGTAGTGTTCTTCTGTAAGGGTTTGGCAAAGTTGAGCCGGAGTCCGGTGGGCTGTTGCTTGACCACGAAGGTGTTGCTGTCCTGGGGCGTAATGGTGATTTTCTGCTGGATATTTTCGGCCGTCACGTACTCGTCGAACGCCAGCTCTACGGTCTGGCCGGCATAATTCAGCTGGCGCTGCTTGGGCACACTCGACACCAGCCTGGGCGCCAGGGTATCTTTTTTACCGCCGGGCGGCTGGGCCACCTGGGCGCAGTTTTGCAGAAAAACGGGAAGAGCCAGCAGGGCGATAAACAGGTAATGGCGAAATGACATATCAGGGTAGTGGCCAGCCAGAGCGGGTGGTATCGCGCTGGTTTGGGCGGTAAAAGCAACTTGTTTTCTCTCGTCCGAAGCATCGGCTTCGGCTTTACCATTCACACAAAGGTAAACGCCCGTTTATGGTTCTTCTGTACCGGCCGACATAAAATGGGTGTTTCATTCGTTACGTTAGGTAGAATTTTAAGAAAATTTAAGCCTGCCTGGTCATCAGGCGACCGGGGGCGTAACGAGTTTGGTAGCTTTACCGCTCAACCTTTGTCAGACGAATCGGGTTTACGCCACTGACAAACGGATTTGCCCCCGGCCGTTGTGCCCCCATCAAAACGCTGTTCATGATTCACACCCGCCTATTTTCTCTGCTGACAACGCTTACGCTGGCAGGCCTGCTGGCCAGCTGCTCCGGCCCTGCCGATGAGCTGGACAGCCAGATCAGCGATGCGCTTACCAGCGATAACGCCATCGACGCCACCGAAGCCGACGCGATCCGCACCTTTATCGAGAGCCAGAAAGACGACCTCGCCGACAACAAGAAAACGGCCAAACTACTCACCGATGCGGGCGACGTAGACGACGCTGAACTGTTGAAGTACATCCGGCGGAACATGACCTACCGCAAACTCGCCAAAGAAGGCGACGCGCCAATGGTATCGCTGGCGGGGGCGACGGCATCGGCCAAGCCTCTCCGGCTCAAACTTTACCTCGAAGCCAGCGGCAGCATGTTCCCCTACGACGCGCCCGGCGGCAACGGCACCTTCAAACGAACCCTCAACGACCTGCTGACCCAGTTCGATGGCATCAATCCGGGCCAAGGAAACATGTTCGTGGTCAACACCGAAGTGAACCCGCTGGGGCTGTCGCTCTCGCAGTTTTTCCGGGAGAAGAACCTCTTTACCGTAGCCAGGACAAAAGGGAAAACGACCAGTACCGATTTCGAAGGCATCTTCCAGACCATCCTGTCCGAAACCACCGGCGACGACCTGAGTGTGCTGGTCTCCGACCTGATCTACTCCGACCCCGGTCTGGCCGGGATGAGTGCGCAGAAAACCCTCGACGCGGCCAGCTCGCTGCTGACTACGGTCTTCAACCCCCACGCCACAACCCACTCGATGCTGGTCCTGAAGCTCACCGCCGACTTCGACGGAACCTACTATAGCTGGAACAACACCAAACAGAAATACAAAGGCGAACGCCCGTATTACCTCTGCCTGATTGGCCGGACCGAAACCCTGCAACGGCTGTATACCGACCCCGCTTACCAGACCATCCGGCAGTTTGAGCGGCTGCCCGGTTTCGAAGATTCGTGGTTCTTCGGGCGCGACGCCAAAGCAGTGGAGCCGTTCTATACGGTACTGGTCACCGACCCGGCGCGCAAAGGCCGGTTCAAACGGGCCGCCGAAGAGGTGCGCGCCCGCACCAAAGCGGTTCACGCCCTCGACGATGTGCAGCCCGACGTAACCGACAAAAGCCTGGCCATTCCGGTAGCGGTCGACCTGTCGGCGCTGCGCCTGCCGGCCTCGCTGCTGACCGACGTCAGCCAGTACGACGTATCGGGTAAAGACAACTTCAGGGTATCGGCCGTACAGACCTACTCGGGCGCCAACGGCACCACCCACAAGCTGTTGCTGAGCACCGATAAACCGGCCCGGGGCGCCCGTACGGCCGTAATCCGGCTCCGTCGGCAGTTTCCGCCCCGCTGGATCAGCCAGACCAACACGACCAACGATATCCCCGTCGACGCTACCTCTACCTTTGGCCTCCAAAACCTCTTGCAGGGCGTCGAACGAGCCTATAACCCCAACAACCAAACCGAGTATTTCACGCTAACGATAAATCTGAATTGAGTGAATGGTTTGCGTAAACCGGTATTCACTCAATCACTCATTCGCCATTCGCTCAATAAACAACATGGAAGAATCACTCTATAATTTCTACAATCTGTTTGTCAACAGCGCCTTACTCGAAGATTTGTACCAGGAGGAGCTGCTGTCGCCCATGACCTGGACCGCCATCGGCATTGCGTTCGTCGTTGCCTTTGCGTTTTACATCTGGCCTTTCAACAAAGTCAGTTTCAGCGGACTCGGCAGCTGGCTGCTGATGCTGGGGGTCAGCGCCCTGACCCTGTTCGTTATTACACTGGTTACCTGTTACCAGAAAGCCGGGCAGGAACTCCCGCGCGACGAGGCCGACCCCGAGCAGGGGATGTACTTCGACCAGGGCATCAGCGTCTTTCTGAGCTATGCGTTCGGGATGGCGCTGCTGACGGCGGTTATCTTCTTTGTCATCTCCATGATCATGAAAAATTTCAGTAAAAACGCTAAACACCGGCCCATGCTGTGGCCATCTAAATAACGAGTTTCGACGCCGTGGGTACACCGTGGTCCGTGTACCCACAGACCACGGTTGTAGAGACGCAACCCATTGCGTCTCCTGACCGGATGGTTTTACGTCTCTCTACAACCGGATGGTTTTGCGTCTCTACAACCGGACGGTTTTGCGTGCTCCCATCCGGATGATTTATTACTGACGCGGCTGAGACACGATGGCCGGGCGGTCGCGTCTGCACAAAGGAAAAACATAGAACTATGGCTAAATTATTTGTATTCGCTATTGGCGGAACGGGATCGCGGGTGCTGAAGGCCCTGACGTTCCTGCTGGCGTCGGGCGTGAAGCTCAACAACACCGACGAGGTCATTCCGATTGTCCTCGACCCCCATGCCACCAACGACGACCTCCTCCGCACCAAAGATCTGTTGCGCGAATACGGCAACATCCGCGCGGGTCTGCAATCGAAACCTGCCGAGAACTTCTTCGGTACGGAAATAAAAACCCTCAACCGGTCTATCGGCGGTAACGCGACCATTGCCGATACGTATGTGTTCGAGCTGCAGGGCGTACAGCAGGAGAAGTTTCGCGACTATATCAACTACGAAGGTCTCGACGCGCCTAACAAAGCACTGGCCAGCCTCCTCTTTTCGGAAGAAAATCTGGAAACGAAAATGGACATCGGCTTCGTTGGCAACCCTAATATTGGCAGTACGGTACTGAACCAGTTCCGCTACTCCGACGTGTTCCAGGCCTTTGCCGAGAACTTCGGCGCCAACGATCGTATTTTTATCGTCAGCTCCATCTTCGGCGGTACGGGCGCGGCCGGCTTCCCGATTCTGCTCAAGAACATCCGGGGGGCGCAGGCTATCGGACAAATTCCGAATCCGGCGTTCCTGCGCGATGCCAAGATCGGTGCCGTAACGGTGATGCCGTACTTCAGCCTCACCACCAGCGACAACAAGCTGATCGACCCGGCCTCGTTCATCGCCAAAACCAAGGCCGCCCTCAACTATTACCAGAAAGGCGTAAATCCATCTGTCAACGCCCTCTACTACATCGGCGACGACCAGACGAAGGCCTATACCTATGACCCCGGCGCGGGTGGTCAAAAGAACGAAGCCCACTTTGTTGAAATGGCGTCGGCCCTGGCTATCGTCGATTTCATGAACACGCCCGACAGTTCGCTGACCGTCAGCAACGGCCGCCCGACCAATCCGGTTTATAAGGAGTTCGGGGTCGAGCAGGACGGCACCTCGCTGCAACTGGGGCATCTGGCAGCCGCCACCAAACAGCTCATCAGCCTGCCCCTTTCTAAAATGGCGCTGTTCAGCACCTACCTCAGCCAGCGAATCCGCTCAGCTGCCGGTACCGTGCAGTGGTCGAAAGCCAACCCGCAAATCTCGACCTCGTTCCTGAACTCGTCGTTTTTCAACAGCGTCAAAAACTTCGATGCGGGCTTCCGGCAATGGCTGTCTGAGATGGGCGCCAACAAGCGCGGATTCGACCCGTTCCTGCTCGACGCAGCTAACCTGGGCCATACCGTTCGCGGATTCGAACCCAAGAAGAGAGGCCTGTTCGGGGGCGAGTCGGATGTTAAACTCGACATCGTTGACGACTTCGACCAAACGCTCAACAAAACCGCCGAAGGCAAAGCCTACGTAAGCGAGGCCGATAAATTTATTCAGTTGTTCTCCGAAGGTACCGACCGTTTCGTACGCGAGCGGCTGCCGAAGGTGATGGATTATTAACAAGTTCAGGTTGTCATTTCGCCGTCAGAAGGCCTCTCATTGCCAACCGCCAAAAGCGCTTAACTATGCCAACAACGCTTAGCTTACATAACCCAACACCGGGTCTGCACTGGTACGTGAGCAAACCGCTCGGGACCGACCAGATTGCCGCCATCCGCGACCCGCAGGGCGGCCAAACGGTGAAGCAGCCGACCTCGATTCCGAGTCCGTTTGCCCGAATGGATCTGGTTCGGTCGGCCTTCCTGAACCTGGCCCTCCGGCCCGATCTGAACGGCACCATCAACGACCAGCGTATCGTATCCGACTGCCTCGACGTGGGCGAGCTGTTTTTCAACTTCGACAAGCTCAAAACCTTCGTCACCATCACCCCTTTCGACGTGCGCACCGACCTCGATCGGCTGCGGCAGTCGACCAATCAGGGCCACCGGCGGCTGGGCGATGCGCTGAAGCTGTTTCTCGACCAGGACGCGGCCGAATACAATTTTGCCGACATCAACCGGCTGTTTATTCTCAGCTACCGGGGGCGCGTGGTCGGTGGCACCTCGCCCAAAACCCTGTTTTTCTCGTCGGGCAACGACCTGAGCTGGGTCGACGTAACGATGGGGAACGATCGGCTGTTCGATCAGTCGGTAACGCCCCTGCACCAGCGCGATATCGAATATCAGAAGTTCTGGTACGCCATCAAGCTGTTCATGCCCAACTTCCGCGACCGCTTCCGCGAGGTCGATGATTACCTGAACCGGAGCCGGTCGCTATTGCAGCAGCAGAATCCGACGATGTTCTACGAGCATATCGAATCGCCCAATGGCCAGCCGCTGCTGACGCGCGAAAAGTTCGACAACGATTTCGACGAGCTGACCACCGGCCCCGGCGATGTAGTGGAAGTGCTGGGATTCCCGCTCCGCAAGAAAAAGTCCGACGCCCGGGCCATCGATCAGGTCAGCGACTTTATCATCAAATCCAAGAAATACGAGACCCTGAACCAGGGCAAGCCACGCCCCATGGCCTTGCAGAACCGGTTCTTCCGGCCCTTTACCTACGTACCGCAGGCGCAGTGGAACCCCAACACGCCCGTACCCTACGTGGCCCGGGAGTCCTGGCGCGACAACCAGCGCCCCCTGCCTGGCCAGCCCGGCAACTACCCCTGGCTGACGGTCAGCGACTTTCTGGAGCCTTACCTGGTCCGGCTTCCCTACCCTATGGATCGGGGCCGGTTTTTCGACGGAAACCTGCAGGCTCCGGCAACCGACAAGGGCTACCTGCTGCCGCTGAAAAAGGATTTCTTCGACTTCTTCGACGTAGACGACCTCATGACGGGCCGCGTCCGGATCAGGATGACGCCACAGGGGGCCGGCGTCAACGTATCGCTCGATATTCCGGTAACGGCCCCCGGCCAGCCCGGCAACCAGTTCGTCACCTTCGAGCGGCTGTATGCCCAAACGATCGGCAACAACGGTACGGCACCGAATGAAACCACAAATGAAGGAATCATCATCGAAAATTCGTTTACGGTCAACGTGTATCCCTTTGTTCGGTCGGGCAGTGTACCGGTACCGGCCGATTATCGGGTGCAGCTGATCGAGTCGGGTTTCGATAGCCAGAACCAGTACGAACTGACCTATTACGGGGAGAAAACCAACGCCGAAGTCAGGCCCGAGTCGAAACACCAGCGCACCGTTCGCCAGCAGAACACCGACGGATCGAGCGTGTATTATGTGCTGCGGGAGGAGTTCGACTACGTGCAGGCCAACATCCGGGGCGACGGTCGTGAGGTCCACGGCCTGCTGATTCCGCGCTGGCAGGTGTACAACGGCGGTAGCAAGCAGTTCGAATTTTCGGTCGATTTCGGCACCACCAACACCCACGTCGAGTACAAAGTAGACGGCAGTGCGCCCCGCCCCTTCGAGGTGGCCGAACTGACGCCACAGGTAGCGACGCTGGTCAATCCGGCGCAGTACAACCCGGCCCTGTTCGAGCTGTTTCTGCTCTACGATCTGGAGTTCGTACCGCCCACCATCGGCCCCGGCCGTCCTGACAATTTTCCGACGCGGACGGCCATTGCCGAGCCGATGAACCTCAGCTTCAACCAGCAGACGCAGGCCCTGGCCGACTTCAACATCCCGTTCTACGTAGAACGACAGCCAGCGGGGTCGAACCGGATCACGACCAACCTGAAATGGGCCAAGAACAACGACCAGACCGAACGGCGGGTAGAGGCCTTCCTGGAAGAGCTGCTGATGCTCATCAAAAACAAAGTGCTGACCGAAGGCGGCAACCTGACCCAAACGGTGGTGTACTGGTTCTTCCCGGCCAGCATGACCCCCGGCCGCGTGAGCCAGCTCCGCACCGACTGGCAGGAACTGTATGACCGCTACATTGGCGGAGCGCCCGGTCGGTTGCGCGAGGTATCGGAGTCGGTAGCGCCGTTTTATTACTACAAGCAAAACCCCACCCTGAGCGCATCGGCCCGGCCGGTCATCAACGTCGACATTGGCGGAGGCACCTCCGACGTGGTGGTCTACGAACGAAACGAACCCAAGCTGCTGACCTCGTTCCGCTTTGCCGGTAACGCCATCTACGGCGATGCATTCAGCGAATACGGAGCCGCCAGCCACAACGGGTTTGTCCGCAAGTACGCCGACCGCATCCAGACCCTGCTCGACAGCCAGAGCCTGGGCAACCTGAGCGATAACAACCGGCGCATGCTGGAAACCAACCGCTCCGAAGACATCATGGCGTTCTGGTTTTCGATCGAGAAGAGCAACGACGTAAAAGCCAAAAGTATGCTGTCGTTCAACGGCATGCTGGCCAAGGATGAAGACCTGAAGGTCGTATTCGTACTGTTCTACACCGCGCTGCTTTACCACGTAGCCCGGCTGATGAAGAGCAAAGGCATCGGGTTGCCGGGCGCGCTGACGTTTAGCGGCACTGGCTCGAAACTGCTGACCATTATCAGTACGGACGATGCGATGCTGGGAAAGCTAGCGCGGGCCATCTTCGAGAAGGTCTATGAGCAGCCCTACGACCTGAGTGGCCTGACGCTGTTCTACGAGCGCAAGGGACCGAAAGAGGTGACCTGCAAAGGAGCGCTGATGCAACCCACCAACAGCCGCCCCGTCGATACCGAAGCCATCAGCTATGTGTACCCGGCCACGTTCAACGATCAGTACCCGGCGCTGACCTATGCGGATCTGCGCCGGCCCGAAGTCGTCGATTCATTGCTGAAAGAAACCAACGCGTTCATCGATTTCTTCTTCGCCCTGAATCAGCAGTTCAGCTTTGTCCGCAACCTGAACGTGTCGGCCCGGTCGCTGGCCGTGGCGCAACAGGAACTGCGTACCCACCTGGACACCTCGCTCATGGACGGTATCCAGCGCCGGGAAAGCGACGTGGCTGCCGAGTACAGTGGCATGACCGACGCCCTGGCCGCGCCCATCGAAGAAACGTTGTTCTTCTACCCGCTGATCGGAGCCATCAACAAACTGGCCAACGCCCTGGCGTAATCCCTGGTTGATACCGGTCCGGGTGTTACACCGAAGTCGCTCACCGTGGTCCGTGTCCTCCCCGGGACGCGTAGTTGGACCACTTGTCCGGATGGTTTGTTGCTGTCGCACGAGTGGTCCAACTACGCATTCCGGTGAAGCCGGCGCAGACCACGGTGTAGAGAGCGCCGACCGCAGGGACTACGGTGAGCGACTTCGGTACATACGACAATTGAAAAGAGGACAGCGCCCGACTGGCAGACCGGTTCGGGCGCTTAAACCAACCTTTTTTATGATACAGAAAACGATCCTGACGCTCGTTGGTACGATTGGCCTGGGCACTTCCCTGCTGGCTCAGACGGCAACGCCCAATGCGGCTGCGGTGGATACGCTGACCAAAGAGGTAGCCATTGCCGTATTTGAGAAAATCGACCAGCCCAAGGCACAGGACATCTACAATCAGCTGCTCGAATGTGGCGACGGCTGCGACCCGCAGATGATCATCAGAACGGTAGGCAGCTGGGATCAGGTTGGCGCCAAGCTGGAAGAACTGTCGGTGCTGAAAAACACCCAGCGTTTTCAGGCCCTGCCGCCCGCCGAAGCCAACGCGGCCATCCGGAAACAGCTGCTGCAGTTCTACGTCAAACACAAAGCAGAAAAACCATATAGTGTGCCGCTTACGCCAGCCGTTCAGCTGCAGATCCTGGCTAAAATTGACGGGCTCCTGCCCCCTGGTCAGCCCGACCCGGCTCAGCCAGCCACCGATCAGCCCGCCACGGCCGAACAACCGGCCGTTGACGCCGAAACCGGCCTGTCGGACGAAGGCAACATAGACCCCGTAGCCCTGCAGATGAGCCGGCTGGAGCGGGCCGTAAAAGAAGAACAGGAAAAAAGCATGTGGATGATCATTGCAAGTGGTGTGATTGGGCTGATCGTCGGAGCCGGCGCCGTTTATTGGCTGGCATATCGGGCGCTAAAATCGGAAGTAGACCGGCTCACGGCCGAGAACAGCCGGCTGGCCGCCCAGTTGGACCAGGCGCAGCGGAGTAAGCCGACCAACACCCCTCGTCCCCCACAGAACCAGCCCGACTATAAAACCAAAGCCGAGGCCTACGATACCATCCGGGCCGAGCTGGGTACCGATCCGCTGGCCGCTATTCGTCAGTTGAAGCAGTCGGCCAGTCAGCCCGCCAGCCCGGCAGCGCCCGCTCCGCCCGCTAATCCGGTTGTCGAAGCCAGTGTCCGGCCCGAGCCGGCGCCGGTACCCATGAGCCAGTCGCAGGGAACGCCCCCGCCGGTCCGGAACGAGGTGCTTTATTTCCCGCCCCCCAGCCCCAACGGTTTGTTCGACAGCGGCCAGCAGATGCCCGCACTCTCGCCCGAATCGGCTTATCGGTTCAGCATCAGCGCCGAAAAACCCGACGTGGCTACCTTTAGCTTCGAAGCAGAACCGGGCCGGGTAACGCGCCTGCTGACGTATCGAAACTACATGATCGAACCCGCCTGCGATAGCGAAAACAGCTACTCCTCGCAACACACTCGCATCGTTAACCGGCGCGACGGGGAGGCTGTCCGCGAAAACGGGGGCTGGCGCGTCGTCACCAAAGCCCTCATCCGCTATGAATAGGCCTGTAGCGATCATAGCGGCACTCCGGCCTCTGTTTGCGCTGCTCCTGGTGGCATCGCTGCTGTACCTGTCGGGCTGCTCGGGCTGTTCGCGGTCGGGTAGTCACCAGCCCCGCCGGACCAAACGCAGTACGTCCGATGCACCGGCCCGCGTACCGGCCGATACGACCCCGGCGGTGGCGAAACCAACGCTGAAGCAGATCGGCGACGGGCCTACCGAAGTGGCGATGGAGAAAGAGAACGGCGTATATAAAGTGCCGGTTACGGTAAATGGCGTTCCCATGCGGTTCATCCTCGACACTGGCGCGAGCCTGATTTCCATGTCGGAAGCCGAAGCGGAACTGCTCTACAAACAGGGGGCGCTCAAACCCGCCGACGTAATCGGGCGGTCGCGCTTCCAGGACGCTACCGGAGCCATATCGCCCGGGGCGGTGGTTCGACTCCGGTCGGTCCAGATCGGGGATCGGGTGTTACAGAATGTCAACGCCAATATTGTCGGCAGCAGCAAAGCCCCTTTGTTGCTCGGCCAGTCGGCCTTGTCGCAGTTTGGCAAAATTTCGGTCGATTACCGGCGGAACGTGGTGACGTTTGATTGATTTTTTGTGTTTATAGCAATGACCAGCGCGGTTTACGGCGACATGCCCGGAAATCGCGCTGACTTGACTACATACCACTACCGCTCTCAATGACAGAAACCGAACTGACCGATCGACTCCGCGAAGCCATCGTACTGGATGGTCCCGACGCCTGGCGCACCAACGGCTACCTGCAGGACGCGCAGGCGGCTGGCCTGTCGCTGCCCGATGCGCTGAAACGAGCCAATGATATCGGTCAGGAGGTCAGCAACAACCGTATTCTTTTCCAGAATATTCAGACCCGTATTGCCCGGCTGGCCGAACCGTCGCGCGCGCATCTGATCGATCAGGACATCAACCAGATTATCAATGCTGCCCGATCGCTAAACCTGCCGCCCGAGTTTGTCCGCAACCGCTGGATACCGGCCGAACTGGCGCGGCACAGCCCGAAGCCCGTGCCCCCCGTCAGCGAACCGGCCCCGGTCGTAACTTCGCCGGTTGCGCCCGCGGCTGATCCCTACGAAGACCTGATCGAGCCGGAGCCCGCGCCTGCCCCGCCGGTTGTACGCGTTACCGAGCCCGCCCCCGTAGTTGAGCCGCCCCAGCCACCGCCTGCGCCAGAACCGGCTTACGTCCCTCCTGCTCCGCTGCCGGAGCCGCCCGCGCCCTTTGTCAGGACGTTTACGGCCACACCCGCCCGGGTCAGGCAGGGCCAGGCCGTGACCATCGAATGGGACGTTACGAACCTGCTGGCCGTAACCATCGACGATCTGGGCGAGGGCCTGTCGCCGAAAAACCGGGGCTGGGTAAAACCGAAGAAGACCACCGATTACACCCTGTTCGACGTCAATAATAATCCGCTCAGTACCGTTCGGGTTGAGGTTATCCCGCGCGACCGGAGCGGCATATACGGCGTTTTGTTCGCGCTGGCCCTGCTGGCGCTGATTTATTGGTTCATCAGGAACAGCAACTCGGGAAGCCGGACCCGTGCCGAACCTAACCGGCAGGAACAACTCGCCGACCGCTCCACAACCGACGAAACGTCGGCCCTGAGCCGACAGGAGTCCGCCCCCGAACCAACCGCTACGGAGACCGAGACCACGCCCGCTACGGACGAGGACGAGTCGATCGCATCCGATACGAAACCCACCGACGAACCGAAGGCCCGGGAGCCGGAACCGCAGCGTGTTGACGAACCCGCCACCGAACCAGCACCAACACCCGCCGACGCCCGACAGGGAAAATACGAGGAAGCCTTTGGCGATAAACCCTACGACAAGGTAGAACTCGGCACCGACGAACGCGGCTGGCGACGCGCCCGCAGCCGGGGCCGCTGGGGTTACATCGACCAGAATGACCAGTGGGTGATCGAACCTGAATACGAAGCCGTAACGCCATTCCGGGGCAATACGGCCGGGGCATTTCTGAACGGTCAGCTCATCACCATCAACCGGGACGGCGAGCAGGTTCGGAATCCATAGGCCACCTGCTCCCTACGGCCCCAGCGTAACCGTCAGCTTCTGAAACGAAGTCCAGTAGCCCGTTGTCGTCACGCCGATTCCGTTTCCCGACAGCATCTTGAACGGATACGGACTGCTGCGTACCTCCTGCTCGTTGATGTAAAAATGGAGCAGATCGCCCTTCCGACGAATAATCAGCCGGTTCCGGTTTTTATCGAGCGCTACGCCCGGCTTGAAATAATCGCCCGGCATGTAGTCGCTGAAGGTCTGCCCATCGGCCATCCGCACGATGGCAATATCGCCGTTTCCGTTCAGCAGGAAGGCCGAATAGGTCGTTGAGTCGCGCACGCCGAACACGACCCCACCCGTAGGAATCCGGCCCGAGTCGGCCACAATATCTACTTTGATGGTATACTCCTCCGCAATATTGAGGTTGATGGCGGTCGGCAGCGGCACGAAGCTGAACGCAGCCTGCTGCGTGGCCCGGCGTTTGAGAATATTGTATTTCCCCAGGCCGATCTGATACTGATAGTCGCCTTTTACGCCTGCTTTCCAGCCGTTTCGGTTCGTGGCAAAGTCGCCGGTAAAAGCGGGCCGATAACCGGGATCAGCCGCCGGAGCAGGTCGACGGGTGGGCGGTGACGACGGGGGAGCAGCTGCGGTGGCCGGTCCATCGGGTGTTGCCGCTGACGCAGGCGTGGGTACACTGGCCGAAGCCGTGGGGGTTGCGGGCCGACGCGCAGCCGCCGGCCGGAGGGTTACCTTCTGCCAGTCGCTGGAAGCCGAATAAACGACATCCTTCGCCCGGCGGGTTTGCGCCAGGCCATCGGTAAGCAGCAGGGCCGTGAACACCAGGGAGAAAAAAAGACGCATAAGAGATTGTCGTTAGAATGAGTAGCGAAGAACGGCGGTGGGCTGGCCCATCTGAAGACCCGGCCGAACGGATACGGCATCGATCCGGCGGGCCTCGCGACGTAGCTGGCTGTTCCGCAGTCCCTTGATAAACGTTAAGACCACATCGGTCAGTGCCACAGCGGCAGCCGCCCGGGTGGCCATAAAATACCGCTGATGATGGTTATTAGCCGTCACGTAAAAGGGTTCGGCGGCCGTGGCATTTTTCTGCACCTCGTAGTCAGCGTAAGCATCCTTCGCCTGCTGGCGTTCCATGAGTCCGTAAGCAACCAGACCGTACGTAGCAACGGTTACCAGTGGTCGGAAGCCCACGCGGGGCCTGGGGCGCTGCACGAAAATATTGCCGATGCCCGGCGCTACGGCACTGATCAGCGCCCAGGCAGGCCCGTCGTACCGCTGTCGACCCACCCGGCTCCCACCCGGTATGGCTGGGGTTTCGGGCCCGGCAGGCTCGGCGGGAGTTTGGACAACCGGCGCTGGCTCGGGTACCGGTCGGTCCCGGTTCCGGCGCTGACGCGGCTGGTCCGGAGCGGGTTCGGGGCTGGCAGGCGTAGCGGGCGTCGGGGCGGTAGCCCCCGGGGCCGTTCTGGTCGGGGTTACCGGCTCGGGAGTCGGTTCAGGAGCCGCTGGCATGACCCCCGCTTTGACCCGCACAATGGCCTGTATTTCTTCGTCGAGCGCGTACCCATTGGCCAGCGCATTCCAGACAATACGCCGGTCAGAACCAGCCACGATGCGCCGGCCCACATCCCCCCGCACCAGCTCGGGCCGGATAGAGAGTAAGCCACGAACCCGGCTGCGAATGTCGAAATAAACAGAGTCGCCGGGGCGGGCGCTGATCAGGTCGTACCGAATCTCGAGTTGGGCCGAGTCAATGGCGCGCACCCGAATGTTACGTACCCGCTCCTGCGCCTGAACCGCCGGTATCAGGAGTACCCCCCCGAAAAAAAAGAGAATAAAACGCATCATGGTTTAGTTACGGACGGTGATCTGAGCGGTACGGACGTATTTATCATCGCACGAGTTGACCAGCACGAGCGTGACGGTATAGGTGCCCGGCTGGGCGTAGTTGTAGGTGACCCGGTTTCCGACCCGGCCGATGTTTCGCCCATCGCCGGGGTCCCAGCCCGCCACGGTGATATCGCCCGTGGGTTTGTCCAGGAAAAAGGTGACGTCCAGTTGATCGACGACAACGCCGATCTCGGCCGAAGGTTGGGCGCAGACAGGAAAGGTTTTGCGCTCCAGATCGAATGGCTCACAGGCAGCCAGACCCAGTAGCACAAACCCAAATAGGAAACGTTTTAGCATAAGTAGTACAATAAACAGCAAATTAAGTAATAGTAGACCAATGAAGATATACTAGCCATCAAAATAGACTTGATCCGGTCTGTACCAAACAGCCACTCTTTTGCGTAAATTTATACAATCACTCACCAATGTATGGCCTGATCCAACACCGGAACGAGTAGCCGTTCAACAGATCGATTGACTTGTCATAGTTATGCCTGGACTCAAAGCCCAACAGGACCCTATAGCCGATACCCTTACCCCGTTCGATGTTCGCCAGACCGTTGACCAGCTCAACCTGATTGGCGTTACCATCGACCGCGACGGTACGCTCAGCTACGCCAACCCGTATACCTACCGCGTTACGGCCTGGCAACCCGACGATATCGTCGGCAAAAACTTTTTCGACATTTTTATTCCGGCGGCCGACCGCGCCCGGCTCGAACTCGAATTTGAGGACGCCCTGACCAAAGCCACCTTTCCCGAACAGCGGGAGATCAGCATGCTGGCGCGCAGCGGGGCCGTCCGGAATGTGCTGCTCAACTCATTCATTGCCAACCGGGGCGACAACAGCACCGGCACCCATCGGTATGTCTCGTCGTTTACGCTCATCGGCGAGGATGTTACCAACAAACGGCGGGTAGCGTCGGCACTTTCGAATACCAATGCGCAGCTTCAGGACCTCGTCGACAATACCTCCGACCTGATTCAACTGCTCACCCTCGACGGCAAATTCATTTTCGTGAACCGGGCCTGGCGCGAGGTACTCGGCTACAGCTCCGACGAAATTGCCGCCCTGAACCTGCGCGACGTACTCCACCCCGACTACGCCACCAGCACCCTGGCGGCCCTCAAGCGCATTCAGCAGGGGGATAAGCTGCCGTATATCGAGACCGTTTTCCGCAGCAAAACGGGCAAAACACTCTTTCTGTCGGGCAGCGTCAACTGCCGCTTCGATAACGACCGCCCAACGGCTTTCCGCTGTATTCTGCACGACACCACCGGAAAAATCCGCGCTGAAAAATCGCAGAAACTCTATTATAGCATTGCCAACTGGACCATCAACACGCCCAACCTGGACGAGCTGTATCAGAAAATCCATGAAGAACTGGGCAACATCATCGATGCCCGCAACTTCTTCATTGCCCTCTACGACGCCGGCAAAACCTACCTGTCGTTCCCGTATTACGTAGACGAATACTTTGGCGGCAACATGCGGTTTACCAAGCGGAAGATCGGCAACGGCCTGACCGAATATACCATTCAGGCCAACAAACCGCTGTTCCTGTACGAGAAAGATATCCGCGCCCTGGCAGAACAGCACGAGATCGATCTGTACGGCCAGCTCCAGCCGCAGGTGATGCTGACGGCTCCGCTCCGGATCGGCGACGAGATTACGGGGATTATCGGGGTCAAATCGTACGACGATGCCCGCACCTACGGCCCCCGCGACCTCGAGCTGCTCGAATTCATTTCGGGGCAGGTGGCGCTGGCCATCGCCCGAAAGCAGTCCGAAGCGGCTCTGGATAAGCAGAACGCCCGGCTCAACGCCATGTTCGACAGCAGCACTTACCTGATCTGGTCGGTCAACAAAGCGCTGCAGCTCACCTCGTTCAACCGAAATTACGCCCAGCTGATCGAACGCAACGTGGGTGCCTTGCCTACCCTCAACAGCAGCGCGCCCAACTTTGGCTGGCGGATGGTCGGCCCCGAAAGCCGTAAAATACTCGAAGACCGCTACCGGCAGGCTTTTCGGGGGGTGCCGCAGAACTTTGAACTCCGCATCGACGGCGACCGGCTCGACAACTCGGAAGTCTGGCTCGACTTTCAGCTCAATCCCATCATGCTGGCCAGCGGTCTTATTGAAGAGGTATCCGGTATTGCGCGCGACATTACCAACCGCAAACGGGCCGAAATTGCGACCCGGCAGAGTGAAGAAAAATTCCGGGGTATTTTCGAAAACCTCCAGGATATCTATGCGCGGGTCGACCGGAAAGGACGCATTACGATGGTCAGTCCGTCGGTTTTCAAACGACTGGGCTATACGCCGGACGAAGTACTGGGCCAGGATGCCATGCAGTATTTCGTAGACAAGAGCGTTATTCACCGCGCCATGATCAAGCTCGGCCGCAACCACAGCCTCCGCAACTTCGAGGTCAGTATGCGCCGGAAAGACGGCACCGAGCGGCAGTTTATGTTCAACATGCTGCTCCTGAACGATGGCCCCAGCAACGACCCCGATCCGGTCGTAGCGGTGCTGGCCCGCGACATTACGGAACTGAAGCGCCAGTCGGCCGAGCTGGTCAAAGCCAAAGACGAAGCCGAACGATCGCTGAAGGTCAAAGAGCAGTTTCTGGCAAATATGAGCCACGAAATCCGGACGCCTATGAACGGGGTAATCGGTATGATCGACCTGCTCAACGACACCCAGCTGGACGACGAACAGCGGAGCTACGTCAAAACCATCAAGCGATCGTCAGAAACACTGCTCAACATCCTGAACGACATCCTGGACCTGTCGAAGATCGAAGCGGGCAAGATGGTGCTGCACGAGTCGCCGGTTGCGTTCCGGGAAATTTTCGAGAAGCTGATCGCGCTGTTCGGGCAACAGGCCAACTCCAAAAACAACACGCTGACCTACCACCTCAGCCCCGACCTGCCCACCTATGTCATTGCCGATCAGACGCGGCTGCTGCAGGTACTGTCGAATCTGACCTCGAACGCCATCAAGTTTACCGAAAACGGCGAGGTGCGTGTAGAGGCATCGCTCATCAGTAAACACGGGAAGTTCAACCGGATTCGGGTGGCCGTGATCGACTCGGGTATTGGCATCTCACCCGCCAATATCAAACTGCTCTTCAACTCGTTCAGTCAGGTCGACACCTCCTCGCGCAAGTCGTTCGGCGGAACGGGACTTGGGCTGGCCATCTCGAAAGAACTCGCCACGCTCATGAAAGGCGAAGTGGGTGTGGAGTCGGAAGTAGGCCAGGGCAGCACGTTCTGGTTCACCATCGAGCTGAAAGAAACGGCCATCAGCCCCACCCAGCAAACCACCGAAGTGGCCGAAATAGCCCTCGCCAACTTCTTCTCGACCTATCACCCGCAGGTGCTGCTCGTCGATGACAACGCCGTGAACCGGAAGGTAGCCTCCGAAATTCTGCGCAAAGCCGGTTGTGTCGTCACCACGGCCGACAGCGGTCCCGCAGCCATCCAGGCCGTAGAAGAACGAGTGAAAGACGGCGCCGGATCAGCAACGCCGGCGGCCTCGCCATTCGACGTCATTTTCATGGATATCCAGATGCCCGACATGGACGGCGTGGAGACGACCCGGCATCTGCGCGGTCAGTTTGGCAGTCAGCTCCCGACCATCGTGGCCATGACGGCCTATTCGATGCGCGAAGATCGGGAACGCTTCATCAGCCAGGGCCTCGACGATTACATCGCCAAACCGATCCGCGCGCAGAGCCTGGTGGCAAAGGTGAAAGAGATCGTTGACAGCCAGCAGCTGAAAGCCCGCCAGCCCGAATCCTCGTCGGCGCCGACCGTCAGCAAACCGAAGGCTCAGGAACCCAAACCGGAAAATCAGCTCCCGATTCTTGATGAAGCCATTGTGGGTCAGCTGCGCGACATTGGCGGACAGGAACTGGTCGATAGCATCTTGGAAGAGTTCATGATCGAAGCCGCCGATCTGGTTCGGGGCGCCGTTGATGCCTACGCCTTGGGCGACATCCCGACCGTGAAAAGCCACCTGCATACGCTGAAAGGATCGGCGGGGACCATCGGCGTAGCGCGCATGGCCGACATTGCCCGCACGGCCGAAGGCAAGCTCAAAGTCAACGACACCAGCGGCCTGAACGAAGCCCTTCAGGACCTCGAAAAAGCCTTCGCCGAGTTCCTGGCCACCCGCGAAGAACCCTGATAAAACCCACCTTTACCACCCACACCATCTCCTGACGCATGAACTCGATAAAACGGCTTTCCGAGCTGACCATTCAGCAAGACCGAAAAGCCACCTTGCAATTCCTGGTCAATAAAGTCAAGCAGCGTAAAGACGATTTCCCGGCTCCGCCTTTCTTTCTGTTGATGGGCGCGGGTTGCTCATTCGATGCCCGGATTCCTACGGGTTCGGGTATTATGACGTACCTTCAGAAACGTTGTTACGTCGAGAATACGATGAGCATCCCGAATCACAACCTGCTGGATCTGGACAAAATAGACAGTTTACTGACCGACGACGACGCGCAGAAAAACCTGGCCGCCTTTATCAAAGAAAAGCAGGAAGCCTGTCACCAACAGGTCGATGCGCAGCGCGACGAATTTCTTGGTAGCATTCCGGCTGACCTCGTCGAGATTCTGAAAACCAACAATCCTGATGCTGATCTGTGGGACGTTGTCAAAGAAGAGTTTTATCAAACCAGTTATTACGGTTTCTGGTTCGACATTACGCTACCGGACCCGCGCGAACGCCAGCAGCTGATCGAAGAAATCATCGACAGAAAGGAACCTTCGGCGGCTTACATTCTGCTGGCCTGCGTGGTCAACTCAGACGGGATCAGAACCATTTTCACGACCAATTTTGATGATCTGGTCAACGACGCCATTTTGCAGGAAACTGACAAAAAATCGAGGATTTATGCGCATAACGAACTGGTGAAGTTCATCAACTTCCGCAGTCCCCGCCCCAACATTGTCAAACTGCACGGCGACTATCTGTTTCAGGACATGAAAAATACCCTGCACGAAACGTCGACCTTGCAGGACGATCAGATCATGAAACTTCAGGAAGCCGCGCAGGATATGGGCGTTATTGTCACGGGCTACTCCGGCTCCGACCGATCCATTATGGACGCCCTGTACCAGGTGAAAGAAAAACGAGGAGCGAGTTTCCCGTTGTACTGGTGCGCCCGCGATGAGAAAAATATTAACTGGCGGGCCAAATACCTGATTAATCAGCATCCCAACAGTTATTACGTTCCCGTCGACACCTTTGAGCAGCTGATTGTCAAGCTTTACAATGATCTGAACTGCAAACTGCGCGACGTAGAAGAAAAGAAAAAGTGGGTAGAAAAACATCACCAGAAAGCCGTCGATACCCTCAGTAAGGGCGACTTGAGAAAGCAAAGCCCAAACCTGGAAAAAGCCCTGAAAGCCGAAGAAATTCTGGCACAGGCCCGGCAGATAAAAACCCCTACAGAACGGGTCACGTATCTGGACGATATGATTCAGAAAGTACCCCCCAATGCTGAGTTATACGTATGGAACGCTTACTACAAACATGACCTCCAGCGCTACGAAGACGCCCTGACCGACTTGGATAAAGCCATTGACCTTGACTCAACTAACGCTACAGCCTATAACAACCGGGGCTCCGCCAAGAGTAACCTCCAGCGCTATGAAGACGCCCTGATCGACTTGGATAAAGCCATTGACCTTGACCCAAATAACTCTTCAGCCCATAACAACCGGGGCTTCGCCAAGAATAGCCTCAAGCGCTACGAAGAAGCTCTGAGCGACTACGAAAAAGCCATTGACCTTGACCCAAATAACGATGCAGCCTATATCAACCGGGGCTCAGTCAATAGTTACCTCAAACAATACAAAGACGCCCTGATTGACTTCGATAAAGCTATTGACCTTGATCCGACTGACGCTACAACCTATAGCCACAAGGGCAGAACGCTTCGAAAGCTGAACAGATTGACCGAAGCTGAAGAGAACGTCCGGAGAGCGATTGAACTCGATGAGAATTACGCGAATGCCTACGCGAATCTGGCCGAGATCAGGGCGGCCCAGGGCAACGCAGATGGTTATTACGAGTCGCTGGAAACGGCTCTGGCGAAGGGCGCCAATGTAGAAAACCGGTTTACAGACGAGGTTTACATCCCCTACCTGACTGAACCTCGCTTTGTTGAACTGCTGAAAAAACACGGTATTCCGCAACCAGCTTAACCACGAAGAATGCGGGGTACAGCAGGCTAACTAAACCCACCCCCTTTATGACAACGCAACAAGATGTACTTTGGAAAAAGCTACAGACGTTCCGATTCGATGAACCCGGCGTGGCGCTTACCTTCACCGCCCGGCTGGCCCGCGAAAACGGCTGGTCGCGCGCCTACGCCCGGCGCGTCGTTACCGAGTATCGGAAGTTTCTGCTGTTGTGCTGCCTGACCGAAACCGGCGTTACCCCGTCCGATGCCGTCGATCAGGCCTGGCACCTGCACCTGAACTATACCCGCTCCTACTGGATCGACCTGTGCCGCACCACCCTCGGGCGCGACATTCACCATACGCCCACCCAGGGCGGCAGGCAGGAAGCCGGCAAGTTTAACGGGTTCTACTCGGATACGCACCGGCTGTATCGCGACACCTTCGGCACCGAACCGCCCGCCGACATCTGGCCCGATGCCCGCACCCGTTTTACCAGTACCCGGTTTCAGCGCGTAAACCGGGGCCGATACTGGGTGTTGCCCAAGCCATCGATTCAGCTCAGCCGGGGCCTGACGCTGGTTGGCCTGTTGCTGACGGCACTCCTGTTCGTGCAGGCCAGCTCACGGATGCTGGTGGTGGCGCTGCTGGTCATAGTCGCGTTTGGCGGACTGATCTGGCTGCTCGGCAGCCTCGCCAACTCGAACACAAACCCCGACCAACGACGACAGCAGGCCGATGAAGGGAGCGGTGTAATCCTGTTATCGGGCGATGCCGACCACCACAGCCACGACGCAACTGATGGTCATGACGGCGCTGACGCCGGAGCCGACAGTGGCTGTTCGGCCAGCGGTTGCAGCGGCTGTGGTGGTGGCGACTGACTGGACCTAATCCCGTACCGGGAACCGCCGAAGCTGGCGTTCCAGATCCTGAATGGCGCCCTGTAGTTCGCGTTGGTCGGGCGCAACGGGCAGGTAGAAGGGAGTGGTGCCGGTTTGCCAGGAAGGCCGGGCTTCTGAGCCGAGCTTGATCCGGAGCCGGTAGTCGCCCCGCCCGCCCGACAGCGTACTGAAGCCAAGAGCCGGTTCAACAAACGTCAGTCGGGGCGACAGCTCACGCTCGTCGGCTACCGACCGCATCCACTTAAGCAGAAGTTCCAGCTCCCAGGTCGACAGGACGGGGGCCGTACGAACACATTCGCGGTTCTGATAGCGGGTCTTTACACTGACAATAAGCCAGTTTCGATCCATGAAATAGGGCGAGTCGCTGCATTCATAATCCAGAATGTTTAACTCGAAGGCCCCTTCGGGTCCGGTGAGTTTCATAATTAATAGAGTGAGAGCGTATAGAGGAAGGATAGCTAATAAACACATAGTACCGGACCAGGCCACTGGTCGTCAGTCAAATGCCTCTCGGTTGCACTCGACAGACGGCTGGGACGGGCAGGTAAAACACCGTAGCGCTGTTACTAAACTTACTTTATAGGATATGAATGGTAAACTTAACTAAAATAATGATACCCGCCATAGGAAAAAGGCTATTTTTTCGAAAGATTTTATCGACTTTGCCAACATAGGTCGCTCCGGAACGCGGTTGGGCTACTTAACAGAAACAGGCCGACCAATAGTCTTTTTGTGTTTGCCGAATTAACTCTATAATTTCACCACACAAACGTAACACGATTCCCCAGCCCTATGTCAGCTTCCAAACGCGTCCTGATTGCCGAAGATAGCTCCGTTATTCAGAATCTGGCCCGCAAAATCCTTGAGTTTCAGAACTATGATATTACCGCCGTAAAGAACGGCGAACAGGTTTTACAGATTCTCGAGAAAGAAGACTTCAGCATCCTGCTGCTCGATATCAACATGCCTATCATGGATGGCATGGAATGCGTACGTCGCGTGCGGGCCCTGTCTGACACGACCAAAGCCGAAGTACCCATCGTGGCCATTACCGGTAACGCCAAGAACTATACGGAAGAAGAATTCAAGACGGCCGGCTTCAACGACGTCCTGGTCAAACCCCTCAACTTCGACCGCCTGGTGGAAGTCGTCAATCAACTTACCGACAAATAAAGAGCGGTTGAGTGATTGAGTGACTGAGCGAATCAGCTTTATGCAACCCAAATTCACTCAGTCACTCAATTACTCAATCACGCACCATGGTTGTTACGCTGCTTGGAACCGGAACGTCGTCGGGGGTGCCGCTGATTGGCTGTGACTGTGCCGTATGCCGCTCGGCCGACTTTCGGGACAAACGACTGCGCACCTCGGCCCATATTGCCATCGACGGGCGTAGTTTCGTCATCGATACCGGGCCCGACTTCCGGCAGCAGGTACTCCGGCTCAATCTGCACCAGCTCGACGCGGTCCTGTTTACCCACGAACACAAAGACCATACGGCGGGGCTCGACGAAATCAGGGCTTATAATTTTCGCTCCGGCCGGGATATGCCTGTCTACGGCCGCCCTACGGTACTGGCGCAGCTCCAGCGTGAGTTTGCCTATATCTTCGCCGAACACAAGTACCCCGGCATTCCCCGCATCCGGCTCCACGAGATTCAGAATCAACCCTTCGAGGTACTGGGGATTCCGGTAATCCCGATCGAGGTCATGCACCACCGGTTACCCGTATACGGCTACCGAATCGGCGATTTTACGTACCTCACCGACCTCAACGCCATTGCCGAACCGGAACTGGACAAAGTCTACGGCACCCGAATTCTGATCCTCGACGCCCTGCAGCGCCAGCCGCATATTTCGCACTTCAACCTCGATCAGGCGGTGGCGCTGGCCGAGCGGGTCGGCGCCGAGCGTACCTATTTCACCCACATCAGCCACAAGCTCGGTATGCATCAGGACGTCGAGAAAGAGCTGCCCCCTTCTATCCGGCTAGGCTACGACGGAATGCAGATTTATCTGTAAACCAATCCCCCGCCCCCAGCGTTACCGGCATACAGACTCGCTCCCATGCCGACACTCGTCAAGCCAACCCGTTCGTTCTCCGATACGCTTCTGAGCCAGTACCGCCAGCAGGGCGACCCGCCTGCCGATGCCGTTCTGGCCGCCGTTGCCGATACCAGCGGACGCGGGGGCATCAGCCTACTGATGCAGTGGCTGGCCGACACCCATGATGTCGATCTGGCTCAGCAGCCGGCAGCCGTTCAGGCGTTTTTTGCCGAACACGCCCGTCTTCCCGACTGGGCCGACCCGGCCCGGATGAAGCGCGGGATGGCCTTTTTTCAGCAACATGCCGGCCTGATTGGACTCGTACTGGGCACCTACTCACTGCCTTATACCTACATGGGTGCCGATGGGGTGCAGCTGCTCTGGCTTACCGAACGGATCAAAAACGATACGGCCCGACGCCTGCAGGAAACCGGCGAGTGGGTCTTTGGAGTCAACACGCCCAACGAATGGAGCGGTCCCGTCAAAGCCGTTCTGCGCACGCTGAAAGTCCGGCTGATTCATGCCGGCGCCCGCTGGTTCGGGTTGCAGTCGGGGCGCTGGAACATGGACTGGGGTATGCCCGTCAACCAGGAAGACATGGCCGGTACCAACCTGTCGTTCTCGTACATTGTGCTGCGGGGCCTGCGGCAGTCGGGCGTTGCGGCCACCGAACAGGAAGAAGAAGATTACCTGCACCACATCAACGTCATTGCCGCGCTGAATGGTGTTGCCCATGAACTGCTTCCCCAGAACCTGCGCGAGGCCTACCACCTCGACCGCGCCATTGCCCGTCGGCAATTTCGAGCGTCCGAAGCCGGCAAAGGCCTGACCAGCGCGCTTCTCAACGCCATTGCCGAGGTAGCCGGAAAAGCGTCGGGCCAGCCCGATAACGTCAGGAACCTCGCAGCCGCTCAGATGCGTTTCTTTCTGGGCGACAGCCACGCCGACGCCCTCGGGCTGCCAGCCGTTCCACTGGAAAAGCGCATCGTCAATGTCGTCAGGCGGCTTCCCATATTTCCCAATACCGTTTTCAGCCTGTAAGTCCGCAGGGTTGCAGATCAGCCGCGCTGAACCGAAACACAAACGTAACCTTGATTCAGTTAGATCCTATTGCCGCCCTGGCCACGGCTCCCGGAATTGGCGCCATTGCCGTTATCCGCGTATCGGGCCAGGACGCCATTTCCATAACGAACCGATTTTTCCGGGGCAGGGACCTCACCAGGCAGGCCAGCCACACGGCGCATTTCGGTACCCTCCGCAACCGCCCCGACGCATCGGGCGAAGAAACCATCATCGACGAGGTGCTGGTAACCATTTTCCGGGCACCGCGCTCCTTTACCAAAGAAGATGTTGTCGAGATTTCGTGCCACGGCTCGGAGTTCATCATCCAGCAGATTCTGCGACGGCTGACCGAAGAAGGCGTCCGGCTGGCCCGACCGGGCGAGTTTACCCAGCGCGCGTTTCTGAACGGGCAGTTCGATCTGGTTCAGGCCGAGGCCGTGGCCGATCTGATCGCGTCCGACTCCGATGCGAGCCACAGGGCCGCCCTCACCCAACTGCGGGGCGGCTTCTCGCGGCAGCTTAAAACCCTGCGCCAGCAGCTGATCGACTTCGTGGCGCTGGTAGAACTCGAACTGGATTTTGGGGAAGAAGACGTCGAGTTTGCCCACCGCGATCAGCTCCGGCAGCTGATGCTCGACATCCGGCGGGTGCTGCATCCCCTGATCGAGTCGTTCTCAACCGGCAACGCCATCAAAAACGGCGTACCGACCGTCATTGTCGGTAAACCCAACGCTGGCAAATCAACCCTGCTGAACGCGCTGCTGAACGAAGAAAAAGCCATTGTCTCCGATATTCCCGGCACCACCCGCGACGTGATCGAAGATGAACTGTTCATCGACGGTATCCGCTTCCGGCTCATCGACACCGCCGGGCTGCGGCAGGCTACCGACACCATCGAAGCCATTGGTATTGAGCGGACGCAGCAGAAAATGCGGGATGCATCGCTGGTCATCTACCTGTTCGACGGTCTCAACATCGCCCCCACCGACCTGCGCGACGCCGTAGCCGAGGTGCGGACATCGGGAAAACCGTACCTGCTGATCGGCAACAAACTGGACGCCATTGACGCCGGCCGCAAAGAAGAATTGGAGGGTATCGCCAGCGAACCCATCGTCTGGATATCGGCCGCCCGGCATACGCATCTGGATGAGCTTAAGGCGGCTCTGTCGGCCCGTGTCCGCACCGATGCCGCCGTTCAGACGGGCAGCGCCGTAGTGACCAATGCCCGGCATTACGAGCACCTCACCGGCACCGACAACGCCCTGGCCCGCGCCATTACCGGCCTCGACACCGGCGTTACCCCCGACTGGCTGGCGATGGACTTACGGGTCGCCCTGCAACACCTGGGTGAGCTGACCGGCGAGATCACCACGGACGACCTGCTGGATTCGATCTTCAGCAAATTCTGCATCGGCAAGTAACCCTTTGTCTACAAAAAAACTCCGTTTCAACTCCATCGACACCTATAATGGTTACCAGCTGGCTGGCCAGCAGAAGCGTCTGTTTATCGGCGCTGGCTACCTGGATCAGATCCAGAAAACTGACCAAGGCCTCGCGTAGCTTTTGTCCCAACTATTGCCTGTAGACCCTGGCCTCGTGTTCCAAACAAATAAGCGGTCATTTTAACAGTAGTCCAACTACCAATACGTGCATTATACTGCCCTTTTGCGTATATATTTACGTAGCATTCATCTTTCACGATCAAAAAGGGTAGTATAATGCACTATGGATGAATTAATTTCGAAGCTTATTGCGCGTCGGAATGCGCTGCGCCTGACGCAGGAGTACCTGGCCGAGCTGGCAGGGGTCAGCCTGCGAACGATAAAAGCCATCGAGTCGGGCGCGGGTAACCCCAGGGTGTCTACCCTGCTCAAACTGGCCGACGTATTGGGCATGGAACTCAGATGGATCGTAAAACCACATAACCTGTAATCGCATGCGCCAGGCGGCCGTTTACCGAAACCAGGAACTGGCGGGTTATCTCACCGAAGAAACTACCCAACACTACATCTTCCGCTACGATGAGGGGTGGCTGGCCGACGCGCAAAAACCGGCAATCAGTCTGACCTTACCCAAACGCCAGGCGCCTTATGAAAGCAATCAGCTCTTCCCGTTTTTTGCCAATCTGCTCAGCGAGGGCGTGAACCGGCGTTTACAGAGCACTCAGCTTCACATCGACGAGAACGACAGCTTCGGTCTGCTACTCGCTACGGCCCGGTACGATACCATCGGCGCCATCACCGTACAGCCCCTGATTGCCCCATGAGTATACCTCCTGTTTCCTGTTGTCCGGGCACGCTCGCCGAGGGGTTTACAACCTATAGCCCCGCCTGTCTGCGCCAGCTGTTCAACGGCAAACGGGTGAGCCACCTGTTGCCCTATGAACAGCCGCAGCGCGACGAGGTCGTGGCCGGTTTTTTCCTGGAAAATCGTAAACGGATTTCCATATCGGGCGTGCAGGAAAAAGAGAGCCTGCTGCTGGACAGGAACCAACTCCGGCTTACCCAGGCCGGCGAGCAGGGAACCTATATGCTTAAGCCCATTCCGCGCGATGTGCTGAAGGTAGATCAGGTGCCGGCCAATGAACACCTGACCATGCAGATTGCCCGGCAGGTCTATGGAATCGACACCGCTGCTAACGCGCTGGTGTTCTTTCAGGATGGCGCACCGGCCTACCTGACCAAACGCTTCGACGTAAAACCCGATGGGACCAAATGGGGCGTTGAGGATTTCGCGTCGCTGGCGGGTAAAACAAACCAGAACGCCGGGCCTACTTTCAAGTACACCTACAGCTATGAAGAAGCGGGGCTGCTGATCCGGCAGTACGTGGCCGCCTGGCGGGTCGAGATCGAGCGGTATTTCAGGCTGGTCGTCTTCAATTTCCTGTTTTCGAATGGCGACGCGCACCTGAAAAACTTTTCGCTGCTGGAGTCGGCCTACGGTGATTACCTGCTCAGCCCGGCCTATGATCTGCTCAACACGCACCTGCATGTCGACGATACCGACTTCGCCCTGGACAACGGTCTGTTTGCCGATGGGTACCGATCGGCAATCTTTACCCGCACGAACCATCCGGGGCTGAGCGACTTTACCGAGTTTGGTCGGCGGATCGGGGTAGCCGACAGGCGGATCGAACCGCTATTGGCGCCGTTTCGCGAGCGGCAGGCCAGCGTCAGCCGTCTGGTTGACCGATCGTTTCTGAATGAAAGCAGCAAGCGGGCTTACCTGCTGCATTACAACACCAAACGGAACTTCTTGAACCAGTTAGGGTAATCACCCTCTATCGGCAACAGGTAATTCTTCAACAATTAATCACATACCCACGTGAACTTTATGAGCGGCCAGACCGCTTTGTAGATGTTGTAGCCTAACCGCTTAACTTTGTGTTGCATTAACTCCCCCGATGAACAAACGACGGTCTGGTAATCCGATCTGGCACCGATTATTCTGTCTGTTGATGGCGTTCTACGTCATTAACGTCAGTATCGATGCGCCCGACGGGTACGTCACGCCGAACAGCCGGGGCGAATACCGAGAAGACCTCTCCTTCAACGAAATCGAAAGCTTCAGCGAGTTGGTACTGGAGACGATATTCGGCATTCAGGACGCCGTTCCAGAGCATGACGAGTCTGACGAAGAAGAAGACCAGGTATCCAAAATTTTTGTCGACTGGTCAGTTCCCGGACCGGTTGTTATCTACGCGTTTGCGGCTTCTGTCGGCTTTGTAGCGGTGCCGGTTCAGGCATTTACCCATTCGATCTACCGCTCCAGATCGACCGACATCAATACCCCTCCCCCCCAGATCGCGTAACGACTGATACGCCTATTGGCCAATCAGGGCAGGTCCGTTCCGGGTCTGTGCAGGCTATGGTGCGTCCTGATGCCCCGGCTAGTTATTAGCCCGGAGCCTTTCCATCCATTTTTCTCGTTCATTTTACCAAACAGACTATGTCTGCACAACTGGCGACCCGCTCTGTCCGGGTCCAATTGTCGGCGCCTGTCCTGTTCGTTCTGCTGGTAGTGGCCTTATTGCCAGGCTGCTCGAGCGAAACCAAACAGCAAGCGGCCCAAACCGAAACCTATCCGGTCATTCAGCCGGTCATTACCGATACGATTTACGCCAAAGAGTATGTTGCCGACATACAGGCCGTACAGAATGTTGAGATACGCACCCGTATTGAAGGCTATCTCGACCGCATTTACGTCGATGAAGGGACGTTCGTGCAGAAGGGGCAGCTACTCTTCACGGTCAGCAACCCGGAGTACCGGGAAGAACTCCTGAAGGCACAGGCCAGCCTGAAAAATGCCATGGCGGAAGCCAAAACCGCCGATGTTGAGGTCAAAAGTGTTTCCCTGCTGGCGGGTAAGCAGATCATTTCAGGCATCGAACTCGAGAAGGCTCAGGCAAAACTAGCGGCCAGCCAGGCCAAGATTGACGAGGCCAGAACGTCAGAAACAGCAGCCAGACTCAAGCTGGCTCTCACCCAGATCCGCGCTCCCTTTGCCGGCACCATTGACCGGATACCGAATAAAGTGGGAAGTCTGGTCGGCGAAGGAACCCTGCTGACAACCCTCTCCGATAACCGGCAGGTATTCGCTTATTTCAACGTACCCGAAGGCGAATACCTGGATTTCATGACCGCTCACAACCCGTTACAAAAACGGGCCGTGTCGCTCCTGCTGGCCAATAATCGACTGCACGGTAGCCCGGGCGCCATCGAAAAAGTAGATGGCCAGATTGACCGTAGTACCGGAAATATTGCCTTCCGCGCCCGCTTCGCCAACCCCCGGAACCTGCTCAAACACGGATCGAGCGGCAAAGTCCGGATGAATCAGACCGTAACGAACGCGCTGCTTATTCCGCAGCAGGCGGCCTTTGAGCTCCAGGATAAACTCTTTGTATTCGTGGTCGGGGCTGACAACAGGGTGCAGATGCGGAGCTTCGTGCCCAGGCTTCGGCTGCCGCAGCTCTACGTAGTCGGATCGGGTCTGTCGGCCAGTGACCGGATCCTGTACGAAGGCATACAAACCGTCAAAGAAGGTGATATCATCCAGCCCAAACTGCTGTCGGCCCCGCAGGTCATGGCGCAGCTAGCCAGGCAATAACTGACCCATATTATGTTTTCCCGATTTATCGAACGCCCCGTACTGGCTATTGTCATCTCGGTGATAATTACCCTGCTGGGTCTGCTGGCGGTAACCCAGCTCCCGATGACCCAGTTTCCGGCCGTCGCTCCGCCGGAGGTCAACGTAACCACTGAATATACGGGCGCCAACGCCGAAACCTCCGTTAGGGCCGTCATCACGCCCCTCGAACGGGCTATCAACGGCGTACCGGGCATGAAATATATGTCGTCCGATGCCACCAACGACGGCGTAAGCGTCGTGCAGATCATCTTCGAGGTAGGCACCGACCCCGACGTAGCCGCCGTAAACGTGCAGAACCGCGTGGCGGCCGTGATGGCCGAGTTGCCATCGGAGGTGATTAAGAACGGGGTAAAAATTGCCAAAGAAGAAAACTCGATGCTGATGTATCTGAATATCTTCAGCGACAATAATGCCCTCGACGAGAAGTTCCTCTATAATTTCACCGATATCAACATCCTGGCCGAACTCAAGCGGATCAAAGGTGTGGGGTATGCTGACATCATGGGCGCCCGTGAGTATGCCATGCGGATCTGGCTCAAGCCAGACCGGATGCTGGCCTACAATATATCTGCCGATGAAGTGGTTGAAAAACTACAGGCTCAGAACGTGGAAGCGGCTCCGGGCAAGCTGGGGGAAAGCTCTGACAAGCAGGGACAGGCGCTGCAGTACGTGCTGAAATACACCGGTAAATACACCACCGAGGAGGAGTACGGCAACATACCCCTGCGGGCCAACACCGACGGGGAGCTGCTCCGGCTCAAAGATCTGGCCGACATTGAGTTCAGCACGACGTATTACGATGTTGTATCGAAGCATAACGGGCGCCCGTCGGCTGCCATCATGCTCAGGCAACTGCCGGGTTCCAACGCCAGTGAGGTTATTGCCGGTATCAAGGCCCGCATGGCCGAGCTGAAGCAAACGCGCTTTGCCCCGGGTATGGACTATGAAATTACCTACGACGTATCCCGCTTTCTCGACGCATCCATTCACGAGGTGATCAAGACGCTCATCGAAGCGTTCGTGCTGGTCGCGCTGGTCGTGTTTCTGTTTTTGCAGGACTGGCGGTCTACGCTGATTCCTGCCATTGCCGTACCGGTAGCGCTGATCGGCACGTTCTTCTTCATGCAGCTTTTTGGCTTCTCCATCAACCTCATCACCCTCTTCGCCCTGGTCCTGGCGATCGGGGTCGTTGTTGACGACTCCATCGTGGTCGTTGAGGCCGTTCATGCCAAAATGGAGCAGGACGATCTGGACCCCTGGGCTGCGTCGAAAGCGGCCATGAGCGAGATTGGCGGGGCCGTCATCGCCATTACGCTGGTGATGGTTGCCGTCTTCGTACCCGTCATGTTTCTAACGGGGCCGGTGGGTATATTTTTTCGGCAGTTTGCCGTGACGATGACCGTAGCTATTCTAATCTCGGCGGTCAATGCCCTGACGCTCAGCCCGGCCCTCTGTGCATTGATCCTGAAGAACACGCACGGCGAACCCAAACAAGGAATACTCAGTGGCTTTTTTGACCGTTTTAATCGGGCCTACGACGGGTTGGCACGTCGGTATCAGCGCCTGCTGCGGCTCATCATTAATCGGCGGGTGGTGACGTTCGGTCTGCTGGGGGCGTTCTGCGCGGGCATCTGGGGCACGAGCTCGCAGGTAGCGCCGGGCTTTATTCCGAACGATGACCAGGGTACGTTCTACGCCAGCATTACCACCCCGGCGGGGGCTACCCTGGAGCGAACCCGGCAGGTGGTTGACCAGATTCAGCAACTGGCCAAAGGCATTCCCGCGATCAAATCGGTCTCCACGCTGGCGGGCAACAACATCCTCTCCGACGGTACAGGCGCCACCTTCGGCACCTGCCTGGTCAATCTCAAGGCCTGGGACGAGCGGACCGAGTCGGTCGATGAGGTGATGGAAGCCCTGGCTGAGAAGACGCGCAGCATCAAAGGTGCGCAGATCGAGTTTTTCCCGCCCCCGGCCGTGCCGGGCTACGGAAATGCCAGCGGCCTGGAGTTACGACTACTCGACCAGACCGGCAAGGGTGACTACAAACAGATGGAAAGCGTGGTTCGGCGGTTCGTACAGGACCTGGAAGACCGACCCGAGATCGAAAACACATTCACCATCTTCGACGCCAGCTTCCCCCAGTACATGCTCTACGTAGACCCCGACAAAGCGGCTCAAAAAAGCGTGTCGGTCGGCAAAGCCATGCAGACGCTGCAAACCCTGATTGGTTCGGAGTACGCTACCAACTTCATCCGCTTCGGCCAGATGTATAAGGTGATGGTGCAGGCCCTGCCGAGCTACCGGGCGCAGTTGGATGATCTGCTGAAGTTATACGTCAAGAACGACAATGGGGAAATGGTCCCTTTTTCGGCCTTCATGCGCGTGGAGCGGGTGTACGGACTGGAGCAGGCGACCCGCTACAACATGTACCCCTCTGCCGAAATTAACGGGCAGGCAGCGCCCGACTTCAGCAGCGGCAGCGCCATCCGGGCGGTTCAGGAAGTGGCGGCTACCAAACTCCCCAAGGGCTACAGCATCGACTGGGCCGGTATCTCCCGCGATGAGGTACAATCGGGCAACCAGGCCGTGATTATTTTCCTGATATGCCTGGTGTTTGTTTATCTGATCCTGTCGGCCCAGTACGAAAGCTTTCTGCTCCCGATGCCCGTGATCCTGTCTTTGCCGACGGGAGTGTTCGGAGCGTTCTTCTTTTTGTGGGTCACGGGGCTGGAAAACAACATATACGCACAGATTGCCATGGTGATGCTGATCGGTCTGCTGGGTAAAAATGCCATCCTGATCGTTGAATTTGCCAACCAGCGCCGGGCCGAGGGACTTTCTATCGTCCGGGCCGTCGTAGAAGGCGCCCTGGCCCGGTTACGCCCTATTCTGATGACGTCCTTTGCGTTCATTGCGGGTCTGATCCCGCTCTGCATCGCTACCGGGGCCGGGGCCGTGGGTAACCGCACCATCGGTACGGCGGCAGCGGGGGGGATGCTGATGGGCACCGTATTCGGGCTGGTCATCGTGCCGGGCCTGTATGTCGTGTTTGCCAGCCTCGCCAACCGCTTCCGCAAACCGCGTTCGGGTCCACATCAGTCGTCGACCATCCGTACTTCTTCCACCAACGCGCCCCTCCATGAACCGGTATAAACTCCATTGGTTATTCATCGGCGGGTTACTTGCCGGCAGCCTCAGCGGCTGCCGGATCTTGCATCAGCCCGCCCCCACACCGGTGATGATGACACCGCCTTCGTTTACCGGCAACGCCGATTCCGCCGGCATTGGGGAGCAGCCCTTCCGCAGCCTGTTCACCGACCCGAACCTGGTAGCACTCATCGATACGGCCCTGGTGCGCAATCTGGATGTGAAGATTGCCCTGCAACGGATTGAGGGGGCGCGGGCTACGTACAGCATCAGCCAGGGCGCGCTGCTGCCGCAGGTCGACGCGGTAGCAGCGGCCGGTGTAGACCGCTTTGGTCGGTATACGCTGAACGGGGTCGGCAATTTCGATACCAACCTGTCCGATAATGTGCGGGGTAATTTACGGATTCCGGACCCCACGCCTGACTTGTTTGCCGGTTTCCGGGCCTCCTGGGAACTCGACATCTGGGGAAAACTTCGCAACCGGCGCCGGGCAGCTTACAACCGGGTGCTGGCTTCGGTTGAGGGCCGCAACCTGGTCGTTACGGCCCTGATCGCCGACATTGCCCGGCTCTATTATTCGTTGCTGGCCGACGATGCCGAACTGGAAATCATCCGCGACAACATCGAGCTGCAACAACGGGCGGTCGATTTAGTGACCATTCAGAAGCAGGCCGGGCGGGTAACCGAACTGGCGGTGCAGCAGTTCAACGCGCAGTTACTGAATACGCGCGCCCTGGAAGGACAGGTACGGCAACAGATCGTCGAAACGGAGAACCAGCTCAATGGGCTGCTGGGCCGGTTCCCTACGCCTATCCCGAGGGGTTCCTCCATTCGGGATCAGCAACTGCCCGGATCGGTTCGGGCGGGTGTGCCCGCCCAACTGGTACGTCGCCGACCCGATATCCGGCAGGCCGAGCGCGAACTGGAAGCGGCCAACATCGATGTAGCCGTGGCCCGGGCCGAGTTCTTACCAGGGTTGACGCTGACTCCTTATCTGGGCCTCAACGCATTCCGGCCCGGGGTACTGCTGAATCCGGCGTCGGTAGCCACGGGTGTGCTGGGGAGTCTGGTGGCGCCGGTGTTTAACCGCCGACTGTTGCGGGGCAATCTGGCTAGTTCGCAGGCCCAGAGCCGCGAAGCCTACTATGCCTACCAGCGGGCCATTCTGACGGGCGTGGGCGAAGTTGTGAGCCGCTTACAGGGCCTGGAAAATTACCGGGATGTAGCTGATCTGCAAACGCAGGAAGTGGCCGTACTCCGGCAAGCCGCAACGACCGCTAACGATCTGTTTGCCGCCAGCTACGCCACCTACCTGGAAGTAATTACGGCACAACGATCGGTACTGGATGCCGAACTGGGATTAATCAATACGAAACAGGCACAATTTACCGCCCTGATCGACTTATACCGGGCGCTGGGGGGCGGCTGGCAGTAAACACACCTTAATGTATCGACCCCATGGAAATTGTCATCATTATTGCCCTGACGCTGCTCAACGGTTTATTTTCCATGTCGGAGATCGCGATCGTATCGGCTCGGAAAGCCCGTCTGGAAGGGCTGGCCAAGCGGGGTAGCGCTACCGCCCGGCGGGCGCTGGACCTGGCCGAATCGCCCAATCGGTTTCTCTCGACGGTGCAGATTGGCATCACCCTGATCGGCATTCTACTGGGTATTTTCAGTGGCGATACGCTGACCACCTCGCTGGAGATGACGCTCAGGCAGATTCCCCTGTTGACGTCGGTGGCTCGTCCGCTGGCGGTGGGCGGGGTACTTCTGTTCATCACGTTTCTGTCACTGGTACTGGGCGAACTGGTTCCCAAACGGATCGGTCTCAATAAACCGGAAGCCATTGCGCAGCTGGTAGCCGGCCCCATGTCCATTCTCTCCCGGGTGGTTTCGCCCTTCGTATGGCTCCTGACAATCACCACCGAAGGTTTGCTGAAGGTACTGGGTATCCGGCCTTCTACGGACAGCGCCGTTACCGAGGAAGAAATAAAAGCCATTATTCAGGAGGGCACCGAAGGGGGTGAGGTACAGCTCGTTGAACAGGAACTGGTAGATCGTGTATTCCGGCTCGGCGACCGCAACGTGCGGTCGCTGATGACTCACCGCAGCGAGGTCACCTGGCTGGATGTCAATCTGTCGGCGTCCCAGGTCAGAAAGCGGATCGCGGGTGAACTGCACCGCATCTATCCCGTCTGCGAAGGCAGCCTGGATAAACCGCTGGGCATTGTGCGGCTGACCGATGTGGTCGAAGACCTGCTCAATGGACAGTCGTTCGATCTGCGAAGCCACATCCAGCCCGCCCTTTTCCTGCCCGAACACAACGCTGCCTATAAGGCGTTCGAGCGGTTTCAGGCAGCTGCAATCCCGTTTGGTCTGGTTACCGATGAATATGGTGGCGTTCAGGGGGTGCTTTCGCTGGACGATATTGTGACGGCACTGGTCGGCGAGGTAACGTTTATGTCGGAGGCCGGGGGCGATGTGCAGCCGCAACCCGACGGCAGCTACCTGATCGATGGGCAGTACCCGTATCCTGATTTTCTGGACTACTTCGACCGGGAAGAGTTACTGGACCAGGACGACCGGTTTCACACCGTCGCCGGGTTGATCCTGGACCGGCTGGGCCACCTGCCCCAGCCCGGCGAATCCATTCGCTGGCATGAGTTCACGCTGACCGTAGACCAGATGGATGGCGCACGCATCGATCGGGTCCGGGTTCACAGACGACTTGAATAAGGGCATCAGGTTCATCAATACCGGCTCCCATTGGCTACCTTTCGCCCGTCTATCTTTCCGTTACGAAAAACCGTCTCCCATGAACACGAATCCAACGTCATCCCGGGTTGAGTTTGCCCGGCGGGTCTGTATTGCCGTCGGCATTGCGCTTTTCTTCGGTCTGGTGACCTGGTTGCTGGGCGCGTCATTCAATGTGCTCCTGTTGCTCCTGTGCGCCATTCTGATTGCGCTGCCCCTGCGGGCCGCAGCGCGCTGGCTAAGCCAAAAAACCGGCTGGCGCGAAGGCATAGCCCTGATTGTAGTCGGGCTGACATTGCTGGGAACGCTGGCCGGCGTTGGCGCCCTGGTAGCTCCGCTCATCGGCGAACAAACCCAGCAACTGCAGCAGGAGTTGCCCGGCGTGCTGAAAAACGCGCAGCAGCAGATCGAGAAAACGAGCTGGGGGAAACAGCTGATTGGCCAGATTCCGGAGTCGCCCGAGAAACTGCTCAAAGGGGGCGGGGGCAGCCAACTGGCCGGGCGGGTCTTTGGCGCCGTTTCGGGAACGGTCAGTGTATTTACGGACCTATACGTTATTTTCTTTCTGGCCCTGTTCCTGGCTGCCGAGCCCCGGCTGTACACCGACGGGCTGGTCAACCTCATTCCCCCAGCCGGGCGGCAGCGCACCCGGCACATTCTGGCCCAGCTGGATGAGTCGTTGCTGGGCTGGCTGATCGGCACCCTGATCTCGATGGCCATCGTCGGGCTACTAAGCTGGCTGGGCCTTTCGCTGCTGGGGGTTCGGCTGGCGGGAATACTGGCTTTATTTGCCGCCCTGATCACCTTCATTCCTAACCTGGGTCCAGTGCTGGCGCTGATCCCGGCCCTGCTGTTTGCCCTACTCGATGGCCCCCAGCAGGCGCTGAACGTTCTGCTACTGTACGTAGGTATCCAATTCGTGGAAAGCAATCTGGTAACGCCCCTGATCCAGAAGCGGCTCAACGACATTCCACCCGCCCTGCTCCTGCTCGTGCAGATCATAGTGGGCGCGTTTGCCGGTACGCTGGGCCTGATCATGGCCGCGCCCCTGCTGGCCATTCTCATGGTACTCGTCAGAACGATTTATCAGGAAGATATGCTGGGGGACAGTAGCGGGGATTAGCTCATGACAAACGCCCTTTCGGTCGTACACTACTCATACGAGATAGTCTTTTGGCAGAAGATACGATCACAACCGGGCAAATTTGTACCGCATTTGTACCTTTCGAGTTAGAGTAAACCAGTACCGTACAGATAATCAGCGCATAAGCGACTGTCAGTATATTCTGCATCGGCAAGTAAGTTTACAGGGTTATAGAACGTGCCGGCCTGGCTTCGTGCCGGCAGCGCTGTTAGTCACTTACCTATGTCAACTATGAATCGTAGCCCGCTACTGGTTGGTGATTGTCTCTACTGGACGCGCCGGGCACTCCGCGAACATATCGAAGCGCTTGGCGTTCGGGCGGGCGATGCCGTTATGGTACATGCCGGGCTCCGATCGGTGGGGCCTATGCTGCACGGGCCCGACGCGCTAATCGGGGCGCTGCTGGATGCGGTCGGGCCAGCCGGTACGCTGCTTTGTTACGTGAACTGGGACCAGCAGTATGAAGATGCGGTGACGGACACGGGCCACGTTCCCGACGCGCTCAAAGCCGACATTCCTCCCTTCGACCGGCTGGGGTCAAGAGCCAGCCGCGACCACGGCGCGTTTGCCGAGTTTGTCCGCACGACCACGGGAGCGCTCCGAAGCCAGAACCCCGGTGCGTCGGTAGCGGCTATCGGCGGTCGGGCGGCCTGGTTTACCGCCGACCATCCGCTCCAGTATGGATATGGGCCGGGCTCTCCCTTCGAGAAACTCATGCTGGCCGGCGGCTTGGTGCTCACCATAGGCGCCCCGCTGGATACCATAAGCCTGCTGCATCATGCCGAGCATCTGGCCCGGATACCCGGCAAACGGATAGCCAGGCTGGAGGTCCCTATCCTGATCGACGACCGCGTCGACTGGCAGATGATCGAAGAGTTCGACACGAAAGACCCGGTCGTTGAAGGGCTCGACCCGGACTATTTCAAGACCATCGCCGATGCGTTTTTGCACCAGCAAGGGGGCCGGCAGGGGTTGATTGGCGATGCGCCGTCGGTGCTGCTACCCGCTGCCGCGCTGGTTGCCTTCGGTGTCGACTGGCTGGAACGGCGTTTCGGCCAGACGGATCCATAACCACAAGCCGTTTTTTGCAGTTAGGCTGATACAATGTCCTTCTATAGGTGTGCGCAAAATCGTGCCGATTCTTCAACTCCTGGCCCGGGCATTCATCAACCTGAGTGCGAACGATCCTATCCGCATGGCCGCTGCTACGGCCTTTTTCGCCTTCTTTGCCCTCCCTTCCATCCTCATCATTCTGTCGCAGTTGTATGGAGACTGGCTTACGGGCGATCGGCGGTGGGTAAACAGCCAGTTGTTTCGCGAACTGGCCGATCTGTTTGGCCCCTCCAGCGCCCGTCAGCTGCGCGACATATCACGTAGTCTCCAGAAACCGCGCTCCTCAGAATGGCTGACCGCCTTGAGTCTGGTGCTGCTGTTTCTGGCATCGACTACCCTGTTTACCACCATTAAAAACTCGCTCAACCAACTCTGGAATGTCAAGTCGACTGCCCAGGGGCGGGTCTGGCCGGGTTTGCTGACCAAGCTGGTTGCGCTGGGCATCATTATTTTCTCCGGCTTTCTGTTCACAGTCTCCCTGAGTCTGCACCAAGCGGTATCGACGCTCAGCGCCGATGCGTCGTCGTACAGCTGGCTGGCTCAGCTAGCCCACCAGAGTTTGTCGGTGCTGGTGCTGACCATCTGGTTCGGGCTTGTTTTCAAGTACCTGCCCGACGTTCGGATTCACTGGCAGGCGGTTTGGGTGGGCGGTCTGGTAACGGCCCTGCTCGTTGAACTCGGCGAGGTTATTCTCGACCGGCTGCTGATCAACAGTCCGGTGCGTAGTTTTTACGGCTCGGCAGGCAGTACGATCCTGGTGCTGCTCTTCGTTTTCTACTGTTCGCTGATCTTTTATTACGGGGCCAGTTTTACCCGCCAGTATGCGCTGTGGCAGGAACTGGCCACCGAACCCGGTGCGAACTCGGTGGCCTACCAGATCAACGAAGTAACTGATCAAAAGCCCCCTGCCGCCAGCTAACCCGGCAGGCTTTGCCGGAAGCGGGCCACATAGCCTGTCATTCTCTCAATCTGGAAAATCGATCGGAGAAAATCGCCCTCCCGACAGAGCGCCAAAATAAGGTCGGTATAATACTAGTATTTCTTACTTAAACCTTATTGTTTTGAAGCTTCAATCAGTTCTTCGCTCGTTTACTCTATGCCTATGTCCGGGCCATACGGATCGTCATCACCCGACCGCTCAGCCGAGCAGCAACTTTGGGCGCGTTTTCTGGCGGGTGAAGAACCGGCGTTCGACGCGTTGATGACCACGTACTACCGGCCGCTATTCCGGTACGCCACCCGTTTCTCCCGAGATAAAGAGTTTATCAAGGACTGCATTCAGGATCTGTTTCTGTACCTCTGGGAACGCCGGGCCTCCCTCCGGGCCGACGTTATGCTGAAGCCGTATCTGATGGCGTCGCTACGCCGGTATATGCATCGGCACTTACCCGGGGCAACGCCTGCCACCGAGTTATCGGACGACAAAACTCAGCTGTTCGACTTCGAGTTTTCGGTCGAAGAGCAGTTCATTGACCAGGAAACCACCTTCCACCGATCCCGGCACATGCAGCAGCTGTTGCAAACCCTCCCCCGCCGGCAAAAAGAAGTCGTTTACCTGAAGTTCTTTCAGGAGATGGAGCGCGAACAAATCGCCGAGGTGATGGACATTGCGCCCCAAACGGTGTCGAATCTCCTTCAGCTGGCCCTCAAACACCTGCGGCAATACTGGAAAATTGAACTCCTAACCCTGCTGGTGGTCCATTTCAACTTGTTTTAGAGCCGCGGTTAGGCAACCACGCCCGCCTGTAGAATCACACCTGTTTGCCAACAAACAGCCTTCAGCAGCATTGGTCTGGGGCGGCTTACTGACAGAATCAGAAAAAACCAGAAAAAAATTGCATTAAAAAATGGTATCCCGGGCGAACTTCTGTCTATCAGCTATTGAGAGGCAGCATAACGGCTATGAAACGATACCTGCAGTACCGTATTGAAGACTTTGTCTGGGACCAGGCTTTCCGGCAGTGGGTGCTGTTGCCCACCCGCGAAACAGACGCCCGCTGGCAGCAATGGCTGGCCGAGCATCCCGACAAGGTAGCCCTCGTTGCGGAGGCCCGGGCTATGGTGCAGTCCCTGCAGCTACGGGAGTTGCCGCTGAGCGATCAGGAAATTCGGTATGCCGTTCAGCGAACGCTGGGCCAGGCCCGCAAACAGCAGGCTCCCTTCATCCCCGACGCCGACGGGCCCGTGCGCCGGCTGCCGTTCTACCAGCATAGCTGGTTCCGGATGGCGGCTTCGCTGATCCTGATTGCCGGGCTTGGCCTCTGGGCCTGGACGGTTCAGCTACCCAGCCGGCTGAGTGCGCTGATGCGACCCGACTTCAGCTATGACCAGCTGACCGGCACCCGCCAGCCCATGTTGACCGAAACCGTAAACCGAACCGGTAAGGTTATGCCGGTGAAGCTGACCGACGGCTCGCTGGTTATTCTTAAAGCCGGCAGCCGCATCAGCTACGTACCCGGTTTCCGCAGCCGGGAAGTCTTTCTGTCGGGTGAGGCTTTCTTCGAAGTGACTAAAAACCCCGCCAGGCCTTTTCTCATCTACGCCAACGGCCTGGTTACCAAAGTCCTGGGCACCAGCTTTCTGATTCGCGCATACCCCAAAGATCCGGAGGTTATTGTGGAGGTAAAAACGGGCCGGGTAGCGGTGTTTGCCCAGACAGACCCGCAGGCGAGTCGAAAAATGAGCGACCGCGAACTGGACGGAGTAGTGCTGACACCCAACCAGAAAATTGTCTTCGAACGCAGCGAAGTACGGCTGTCGAAATCGCTGGTAGCGGATCCGCAGGTCGTTGCAGGCCCGGCCCAGCGCTTCAGCTTTGACGATACCCCGCTGCCGACGGTGTTTGCTACCCTCGAACGGGCCTATGGCGTAGATATCGTTTATGACGAAGAGCTGCTGGCCAACTGCCCCCTTACGGCCGAACTGGCCGACCAGCCCCTGTTCGAAAAGCTGGATGTGATCTGCCGGGTTATCGAAGCCAGGTACGAGCTGATCGACGGCCAGATTGTCATCAACAGCCGGGGCTGCAAACCCTAGCCGACTTTACAAACGTGATGCTAACCCCTAAACCCGGCTCTATGACGTAAACATACATCCCACAAGAACGAAAAAGTCGGCAATGCTGGAACATTGCCGACCTGAGTACTCCCCATGCCAAGCTGGAACCTGAGCCTATCCCAAGCGGGATAACGGGGATTGTTTTGTCCATTCTTAAACCAACAAAACTGACCAAAAGTATGCAAAAACGGGTACAACCTAAAACAGTACTGCGTAGGGTTATGCAAGTTACCTGTACACAATTAATACTGGCCATGCTGTTCGTCGGCGCGAGTTTTGCGAACGACGGCTTCGCACAGGCCATTCTGGATCAGCGCATTACGTTACAGGTGCAGGAAAAAGATGTCCGCACGGTATTACACGAGATAGAAAAGCAGAGCGACGCCCGGTTTGTGTTCAGTTCACGGCTGATCCAGACCAGCCGGAAAGTATCTATTTCGGCCAGCAACGAAGCCCTGGCCACGGTGCTGAACCGGGTGCTGAAACCGCTCCAGATCGAGTACGAGGTGGCTAAAAAGCTAATCATGCTTCGCCGGAGCGAGGGTACCGGGTTCAGAGCACCCCAGCCAGCCGACAATCCGGAACAAGTTGCCGAACGCACCCTCACCGGCGCCGTTATCGACGAAAAGGGCGAAGGGCTGCCCGGCGTAAGCGTCGTGCTGAAAGGATCGCAGCGCGGCACCACCACCGACGTAGCCGGCAGCTACCGCCTGTCTATTCCCGACGATGCCACCGAGGCCGTGCTGGTTTTTTCGTTCGTCGGTTTTTTATCCCAGGAAGTAGCCGTGGGCAATCAGTCGGCAGTTAACGTGACGCTGAAACCAGACACGCGCGCCCTCGACGAAGTGGTGGTCGTTGGCTACGGTACGCAGTCGCGCCGGAACGTGACGGGCTCGGTGGCCAAGGTCGATATGAAGCAGGTCGAGAATCTGCCCAACACCAACGTGACCCAGGCGCTGCGCGGCCGGGTAGCGGGCGTCCAGTTCACCGACAATGGCCGGCCGGGGCAGGGCGGCAGTATCCTCGTACGCGGCACCCGCTCCATTACCGCCAACAACGACCCGCTGATCATCCTGGACGGGGTTTTCTACAACGGCAACCTGGCCGACATCAACCCGAACGACATCGAGACGATGGAGATTCTGAAAGATGCATCGTCGGCAGCCATCTACGGCTCGCGCGCAGCCAACGGGGTTATTCTGATCACGTCCAAAAAAGGCACGACCGAAAAACCAACCATCCGGTTCAATGCCTACGCGGGCCTGTCGGACTGGAGCCACCGGATCAAACTCCTCAGCCCCGAACGATACATCGAGAAAACCCTCGACGTTCGGCGGCAGAGCGGGCAAACGGCCGACCCCGCCCAGGTGGCCAGCTACCTCCAGAATACCGAAGCCGAAAACTTCCGCAACGGCGTCACGATCGACCCCTGGGACGAGATTTCGCAGCAAGGCTCGATTCAGTCGTACGACATCAGCGTATCGGGCCGTACGGGCCGCACCTCCTACTTTATCTCGACAGCGCAGGTCTACGAGAAAGGCTTGATTTTCAACGACAATGCCAACCGTACGTCGTTCCGGATCAACCTGGAGAACAACATTACCGACTGGCTGCGGGTGGGCGTCACCTCGCAGTACGCCCGGCGCGACCTGTCGGGTAAAGAGTCGGATACGGGGCAGGGCTATACACTGAGCCCGTTCGGCAAGCTCTATTTCGACGAAGCTAAAACAGACCCGGTTCCCTACCCCGTTGACGACCAGATTCAGCGCAGCCCGATCTTCTACCCCATGCTCGACAAAGACCAGGAGATCAAGCACAACCTGTTCGCCAATTTCTACGCCACGGTCGATGTGCCGTTCGTGAAAGGGCTAACCTACCGGGTCAACTATTCGCCGAACTACCGCTGGGAGCATCGCTACACCTCGTCGCCCATCTACCGGCGCAATGGGCTGAACAACCTCGGCAGTGCCTCCAAGTACAACCGCGAAGATTTCGACTGGGTGCTGGAAAACATAGTCACCTACAGCCGCCAGCTGGCGCCGGATCACGACCTCGACCTGACGCTGCTCTACGGCCGGAACCAGCGGTACTGGGAATCGACCAATGCCAACGGCTCCAACTTCTTCACCGACGTGCTGAGCTGGAACAACCTGAACCTGGCTCAGGTACAGCAAGCCTTCTCGAACGCCCAGCAGGTAGACGGGGTCTCGTCTATGGCCCGGCTCAACTACCGCTTCCGGAACCGCTACCTGCTCACCCTGACCGCCCGGCGCGATGGCAGCTCCGTATTCGGCGCCAGCCACAAGTACGGCACGTTTCCGTCGGCTGCGCTGGCCTGGATCGCGTCGGATGAACCGTTTATGCAGAAACTGCCGGTGTTCAACCTGCTCAAACTACGGCTCTCGGTTGGGTCGGTTGGTAATCAGGCCATTGCCCCTTACGGATCGCTCAGCACGGCCGGCACGACCCAGTACGTGTACGGCGACGGTGGCGCCACGGTCAACGCGGTGTATACGGCTACCATGGCCAACCAGGACCTGCGGTGGGAAACAACGGTTTCCAGTAATGCCGCCGTGGATTTTGAGCTGATGAAGGGCCGGATTGGCGGTACCCTCGAATATTACCACATGAACACCCGCGACCTGCTGCTGAACCGGGCACTGCCCAGTCCGACGGGGTTTGCGCAGGTGCTGACCAACCTGGGGGCCACCCGGAACACCGGCTTCGAGTTTACCCTCAATACCAGCAATGTGCGCAGCGGTAAGTTCGAGTGGTCCACCAACCTGAATTTCTCTACCAACCGCAACCGCATCACCCATCTGTACGGCAGCGACCTCAACAACGACGGCCGCGAAGACGACGATCTGGGCAACCGCTGGTTTATTGGTCAACCAATCAACATCAATTACGACTACGTTTTTGACGGCGTATACCAGGTAGGCGACGAACTGCCACCGGGCTACAAGCCAGGGTTCCTGCGCTTCAAGGACCTCAACCAGGACGGGAAACTCGACGCCAGCGACCGCACCATCATCAGCCAGCGGGAGCCCAAATACCGCTGGGGTGTCAACAATACGCTGCGTTACGGCAACCTGTCGCTGTCGGTATTCCTAAACGCCATGCAGGGCTGGCAGCAGTCGTTCTACCTGCTCGACCCGGTCAATAACTACCCCAATCGCCCGGTCAACATGCTCGACGCCGGCTGGTGGACGGCCGAAAACAAATCGACCACGCGCCCGTCGCTGGTTTACACCAACCCGCTGGGCTACGGCTATTATACCTCCCGCGATTTTGTCCGGATTCAGGACGTGAGCCTGGCCTACGACTTCCCGAAACCGCTGCTGTCGCGGCTGAAGGTCAACTCGCTGCGGGCCTACGTGAGCGGCAAAAACCTGCACACGTTCACAAATTACGTTGGTCAGGACCCCGAAAGTGGCTACAACTGGGCGGGCTACCCAACGGCCCGTTCCTTCACGGCGGGGATAAACCTGAGTTTTTAGTCGACACTCCTCAAACGTTTTACTTATGAAAACACCAACTGTATTACCCGGTCGATATACCGTTCTGAAGCGCGTGCTGCTCGGCCTGATGCTGGTCGTTTCCGGCAATGCCTGTAAGGATTCTGTGCTGGACGAAGTCCCCCTGGCCTTCCTGAACCCCGATGTGGTGCTGGTGAACAAGTCGGGCTTCGATACCTACATAGCCTCGATTCACGCCGTACTGCGGAGTGCTTATTTTGAAAATGACGATTACGGGTACGGAGCCAACGTCTGGGATTTCCAGGTCGGCACCGACGTAGGCATGACCGGCGACCCCGGCATAAACACCTACGTCGATTACCGAACCTGGGTTACTCCCGCTGCCTCGCAGGTGAACCACCACTGGGAATGGGCCTATCTAAAAGTAATTCCACGGGCCAATACGCTGATCGAATACGCCGAAAAGCCCGCTGCGGTCTGGAAAGACGAAGCTGAAAAAAATGCGGCCGTGGGCGAAGCCCGGTTCCTGCGTGCTTATGCCTATAACATCCTGGCCAATCTGTACGGCGGGGTGCCCATCGTTGACAAGGTTGCCAGCAGCCCCAAGCTCGATTTCGTACGGGCCACGCGGGAAGAGGTGCTGGCCTTCGTGGCTAAAGATCTGGAGTTTGCGTCGCAGTGGCTTCCTAAATCGACCACCCAGGACGGCCGCGTTGTTAAGGCAGCCGCCGACCACCTGCTGGCCGAAGTGTATAACAACCAGAAGCAGTACGACAAAGCGATTGCGAGTGCGTCGGCCGTTATTCAGGATGCGCAGTACCAGCTGATGACGACCCGGTTTGGCAAGTACACTGCCCAGCCCGGCGACGTGTTCTCCGACCTGTTCAAGGACAACAACCAGAACCGCACCACATCCGGCAACAAAGAAACCATCTGGGCGCTTCAGTTCGAGTTTCAGACACCGGGTGGCCTTCCCAAAGCGGGCGGAGGCAACGGCACCCTGCGCGCCTGGGGGCCCCGCTATTTTGCCATCAAGGACCCCGACGGAAAAACGGCGATGACCGTTGCCGACAGCCTTGGCCGACCCGTAGGCTGGTACCGCCCCACGTCGTATTTCAATCACCTGATCTGGACCGACCCCAACGACATCCGGAACTCCCGCTTCAACATCCGGCGCGATTTTTACTACAACGACAGGTCGTCGAAATACTTCGGCCAGCGCGTTAACCCCAAAACGGCCAAAGACCTCGACACCATGTACTGGTACTATCCCTACATCCGCAAAATTGAGGGCGAGCCACTGGCCGGCGCTACCTACGGCCGCACCTTCAAGGAGTTTTACCTGATGCGGCTGGCCGAAACCTACCTGTTGCGGGCCGAAGCCTACCTCATGAAGGGAGACCTGCAGAAAGCCGCCGACGACATCAACGTGGTACGCAGCCGGGCCAAAGCCAAACCTGTAGCGGCCACTGAGGTGACGCTCGACTACCTCCTCGACGAACGGGCGCGGGAGCTGATGCTGGAAGAACTCCGGCGGCTCACCCTCAACCGAATGGGCAAGCTCGTTGAACGGGTGCGCCGGTACAACCCGCGCAGCGGCAGCACCATCCAGGACTACCACGCGTTTTTCCCGATCCCGCAGAAATTTATCGATGCCAACCTGGCGGCCAAGGTCGACCAGAACCAGGGCTACTAACCGTCTATCCACACCCGTTGATCGCGAAAGGGCGGCCGTAGTCGAGTAGACAGGCGGTTGCGGCTCCCTTTTCGCTTATCCTGCATCTTTTTCCTTCTTACCTCTATGTCTACGAGCGCACAGTTCAGTCGTCGCCATTTTCTGCGTACTGCATCGGTAGCCGGTACCAGCCTGATCGTATCGCCTTCGCTGTCGGCGGGTGGTTTTTACCGGGGCAAACCCAATGACAAAGTGGTTGTGGCCATCATGGGCACCAACAGCCGGGGCGCCTTTCTGGCCAAACATTTTGCCCGCATTCCCAATACGGAGGTGGCTTATATCTGCGATGTAGACGAGCGGGTACTGACCAAAACCTGCGCCAGCCTCGAGACCCAGACCGGTCGGAAACCGAAAGGATTCACGGACATCCGGAAGCTGCTCGATCAGAAAGATTTCGACGCCCTGGTGGTAGCCGCACCCGACCACTGGCATGCGCCCGCAACGATTCTGGGCTGTCAGGCCGGTAAACACGTGTACGTAGAAAAACCCTGCAGCCACAATCCGCACGAAGGCGAAATGGCCGTTGAAGCCGCCCGCAAGTACAACCGGCTGGTGCAGATGGGCAGCCAGCGCCGGTCGTTCTCCAACGTGCAGGATGCCGTCAAAAAGCTGCACGAGGGCGTTATTGGCCGGGTGTATTTTGCGCGGGGCTGGTATACCAACTGGCGCCCCAGCATCGGCAAAGGCAAAGAAGTAGCGGTTCCGGCCCATCTGCATTACGACCTCTGGCAGGGTCCGGCGCCCCACCGCCCTTACCGCGATAACCTGATCCATTACAACTGGCACTGGCTCTGGCACTGGGGTACGGGTGAGGCCCTCAACAACGGCACCCACGAACTCGACGTGATGCGCTGGGGCCTGGGCGTCGACTACCCCAGCCAGGTCGTTTCGTCGGGCGGGCGCTTTGCCTTCAACGACGATTGGGAAACTCCCGATACACAAACCATTACGTTTACGTTTCCGAACAACACCGCCATGACCTGGGAAGGGCGCAGCTGCAACGGCTACGACTCGGAAGGCAGTGGGCGGGGCGTGGTATTCTACGGCGAGAAAGGGACGCTGGTCTATCCGGGAGCCAACAGTTACAGCATCTACGACCAGAAAAACAAACTGGTTAAGACCGTGACCGACAGCACGCCCTACGACGCGACCAACACGGTAAGCCCGCTGGAGCAGCTCGACGCCCTCCACCTGCAGAATTTCGTACAGACGATCCGGGGCGACGCCAGCCTGCAGGCCCCCATTGCCGAAGGCCACAAATCGACCCTGCTCCCCCAGCTGGGCAATATTGCCTACCGCGTGGGGCGGGTGCTCCACTGCGACCCCACAAACGGGCATATCCTGAACGATAAAGAAGCGATGAAGCTCTGGTCGCGCGACTACAGCAAAGACTGGGCGGTGCGGGTATAGCCTGAGCCCACGCTTTCTCTTATCCATTAAAGACCAGCGGCCTACACGAGTACCCCCGTCAGCTCCGGAGCCGGCGGGGGTTTTTGTTGGGGCTTTTTTACGGGCGGCAACCGGAAAATCCAGTAATTTAGCCCAACGGGCGATACCCACAGCCCCGAAAGGCACCAGACCATGAAAGGGAGAGAGTTGGACTTATACCTGAGCGAAGGTTATTTCCGGATGCAGCAGGACGTGTTTACCTGCCGGTTCATCCTGTTCGAAGACCGGCTTTGTCCCGTTCACTGGCTCCGGCTCGATCTGGCGCGGGTCACCTACGGCAAAAGCCAGCGCCAGCTGCTGAAGAGTAACGCACGCTTCTCGGTCGATGTCCGCCCGTTTGTGCTTACCCATGAGCTGGAAACGCTCTACGCCGAGTATCGGGACAGTATTACGTTCGACGCTCCGCTGTCGGTAGAGGCCTGCCTGCTCGACGGGTCAGCCTACAACGTCTTCGACAGCTACGTGGTAGAAGTCCGGGACGGAGCCCGCCTGATTGCCGCCGGTATCTTCGACGATGGGGTCCGGAGCATAGCGGGCATTATGAACTTCTACCATCCCGACTACCGGCGCTACAGCCTGGGCAAATTTCTGATGCTGCAAAAGATCAGGTATGCGCAGCAACAGCAGAAGGTCTACTATTACCCCGGCTACGTGGTGAGCCATTACCCGAAATTCGATTATAAGCTATACGCCTGCGAGTCGGCTACCGAACTCTTCGACCAGCTGAGCGGCAACTGGCTGCCTTTTTCGTGGGAGACCATGAGCACCCTGGCGGCTACCATGCTGGACGAATGATGGCGCGATACGGGCTGCCTCCAAAAACATCGACCGCGCCCAGCTGTTATGCTGTAAACAAACAGTAGCATGGCCCGTCAGGATCCGCACACCGAATACATCGTCAACCAGGAAGACTACGCCAAAGCCCTGGCCAGCTTACCCGCCAGCGGCACAGAGCAGCAGAAAGCCCACTCCGCCCCCATCACCGCCCGTCAGTACCGGCAGAACACCAGCCAGACCATCAACGCCGGCAAATGGTCCATGTGGGGTATCGCTCCCGAATCCTTCGAGTTCGAGTGGCGCAACGGCGCCTGGCGCCCCCCCATCAACCTGGTCATATCCATGTAGAGACGCAACCCCTTGCGTCTTACCCGCGTCAGCCACCCACCCGCGTCAGCAACCCCTTGCGTCTCACCCGCGTCAGCAACCCTCACCCACCCCATCCACTACCGGGTCCAGTAAGAACCGGGGCGGGTACCCTTTGCTAGTTGTTGATCAACTCCTGCCGCTGTATGCGTACCCCTTTTACTTTTCTCCTGTCTATTCTTTTCGCTGTACCTGTCTTCTGCCAGCAGCGTTTTGCCGACCTCGGCAACTTTACCCTCGACAATGGCCAGGTGATCCAGAACTGCCGCGTCGGCTACCGAACCTTCGGCAAACTGAACGCCACCCGCTCAAACGCCATCCTGGTACCGACCTGGTTCGGTGGCACCTCAGAAGCCAAAGCGTTCATAGCCAGTCCGGGCAATGCGGCCGACAGCACCAGATACTTTACTATTGTAGTCGACGCGCTGGGCAATGGCGTCTCTACATCGCCCTCCAACAGCAGCGCGCAGCCGGGGGCCCAGTTCCCGGCCTTCAGCATTCGCGATATGGTTCGGTCGCAGTACGAGCTGGTTACCAAAACGCTGAAACTACCGCACCTGTACGCCGTACTGGGTATTTCGATGGGTGGCATGCAGTCGTTCGAGTGGCTGGTCTCCTACCCTGATTTTGTCGATCATGTGGTGCCTATTGTCGGCACGCCGAAGCAGAGTAGCTACGACCGGCTCTTCTGGGGCACCCAGCTCACCATCCTGGAACGGGGTAACTTCTCGGCCGAAGCCATGCGTACCGTCGGTAACCTGCACGAACTGAACCTGACGACCCCCAGCCATTTTCTGCGCACCCTCAAAGCCGAAGACGAACCCGATTTTGCCCGTAAAAAAGAAGAAGGCTACAGCGGCCGAAACCCCTACGACTGGGCGTCGCAGCTGCGCGCCATGATCGGCCAGGATATTTACCGGGGGCGCACCGCAGCCGACCTGAAAGCACTCATCAGGGCCCGGCTGCTGGTCATCGTGGCCACCCAGGATCACATGGTTACGCCCGGCACGGCTACCGAGCTGGCCCGCGCCCTCAACGTTCCTCTGGTAGAACTGACCGGCGACTGTGGCCACCTCGCTACCGGTTGCGAATCGGACCGGATCAACACCGAAATCGGCGCGTTTCTGGGGCGACGCTAGCCTGGCCGGGTTTCCATACAATCGGTTCCGTCAACCTTCTATTCTGTCAGGGGTTTAGTGTCTATCAACGATATGAATCCCTATGAATCTTCTGACAAAAACCATCGGCTGGACACTGGCGGGCCTGGGAGCCTGGGCCGCTACCAAAGCGTATCTGGCGCAGAAACGAAAGATCGACTTTCGGGATAAAACCATCATCATTACCGGCGGTTCGCGCGGGCTCGGGCTCGAGATGGCCCGGCTGCTGGCGCTGGAAGGAGCAAACCTGGCCCTCTGCGCCCGCGATCAGGACGATCTCGACCGCGCCCAGTCTGAGCTGAGCCAGTATCAGGTGGATGTATACGCCGAAGTGTGCGACATCACCAACAAAAACCAGATCGAGCGGTTTGTCGAAAACGTTCGGCAGGCGCTCGGCCCGGTCGATGTGCTGATCAACAACGCGGGGGTGATCATCGTAACACCTTACGAACACGCTACCGAAACCGATTTCCGGCAGGCCATGGATACCAACTTCTGGGCTGCTTTTCATATGGTCAATGCCGTACTGCCGCACATGATGGCCCGATCAGCCAGTGAGCACACCCGGGGGCGTATCGTCAACGTGGCGTCGTTTGGCGGCAAAGTGGCCGTACCGCATCTGGCTCCCTACTCGACCAGCAAGTTTGCGCTGGTTGGTTACTCGGAAGGGCTGCGGGCCGAGCTGCTCAAGGATAACATTCAGGTGACGACCATCTGTCCCGGCCTGATCCGGACCGGCAGCCCGCGCAACGCCATCTACAAGGGTCAGAACGAAAAAGAATATACCGTCTTCAAGATTGGCGATTCGCTGCCGTTCGTTACCATCGACTCGACCGACTGCGCCCGTGAAATCATCGACGCCTGCCGCTACGGAGAGGTCGAACGTATTATTACGCTGCCGGCCAAACTGGGAGCCGCGCTGGAAGGTATTGCCCCGAGCTTTATTGGCGAAACGATGGCCCTGATCAACAGGCAGCTACCCGGCCCCGGCGGCATTGGCGAGCAGCGCGCTTTCGGCCGGGACAGCGAAACGCCCCTGTCGCAGTCGTTTATTACCCAGCTTACGAACGAAGCCGCCGAGCAGAACAACGAATTGGGCCGCGATGCGTCGGGGCTATAAACCGGCGGCTGGGCCATAAACCGATTGAACCGGCTACCGTTACAGATTCGATCTGGCGTCGTCTAGTCAGTACAGCAAACAATTTGCGCCGGAAAAAGTAATCGATGGGGGCCTTTGTTCCCAGCTACATAACTACACGACTAAACGAATACACATCATGCGTTGGTTAGGAGGACGCGAAAGCGATAACGTTGACGACCGCCGGGGAAGCGGTGGCGGAGGACTACTGGTTGGCGGTGGCATCGGCACCATTGTCATTGCCATTATCGTCACCCTGCTGGGGGGCGATCCATCGGATATTATCGGCAACCAGCCGCAAACCCAGAGTCCGACCATGCCGGGCTCGCAGCGGGCTACCGGACCACAACCCGACGATCAGGCGGCTCAGTTTACGCGCCGGGTACTGGCCAGCACCGAAGACACCTGGACCCAGCTGCTGGCGAAGGAAGGGGGACAATACCCCCCGCCAACGCTGGTATTTTTTCGGGGACAGACGCCGTCGGGTTGCGGAGCAGCTTCGTCGGCCTCGGGTCCATTCTACTGCCCCGGTGATAAGAGACTATACATCGATCTGTCGTTCTACGATGACCTGGCCCGTCGCTTCAATGCCCCCGGCGACTTTGCCATGTCGTATGTCATTGCCCATGAAGTCGGGCATTACCTTCAGGATCAGATGGGTATTATGGACAAAGTACGGGCCGCCCAGGAGCGCATGAGCGAAACCCAGGCTAACCGATTGTCGGTGCGGCTCGAACTACAGGCCGACTTCCTGGCGGGTGTATGGGCGCACCACGCGCAGGGAAAAAGTTTCGTGCTGGAGCCGGGTGATGTGGAAGAAGCCCTGACGGCCGCGAACGCCATCGGTGATGACCGCATCCAGAAAGAAACCCAGGGCTATGTTGTACCCGACGCGTTCACGCACGGCACGGCCGCTCAGCGCGTGTACTGGTTCTCGAAAGGCCTGAAAACCGGCGATATCAACCAGGGCGACACCTTCAACAGCCGCGAAGACGCCAATCTGCAATAGTTTTTGATTTGATACGAATGTAGAAGGGTAGCATGATGTTATGTCATGCTGCCCTTCCACATTCGCGTTTTTTCTGATCCGTCCACCACCCTACGCGAGCAGTGATCCGGAGCGTGAAAGGGAGCAGCTACGTCTCTATTTATGCCAGCTCCAGACAAACGACCCCTGTAGGCTGGGTTGCTCCGAGCCGTTTCGGGTGAGCTTACCGTATTTGGCAACGCCTTCGATAGAAAAACGGCGGCCCAGGGCGTATTCGACCCCAACGAGCGCATTGAGTTTGGGGCTGTAGTAGGGCGCAGGATCGTTTAGAGAGCTTCCATCCAGGTTAAAAACCCGGTCGTGGTACCAGCCGTAGGTAACGCCCCCGCCTACGAAGCCGGACACGAAACTACCGCTCCAGAGGTAATACCGGGCAAACACCCCGCCCTCCCGACGTAGCGCAATCAGGCTATGGTATTCGGCTTCTATGCCCACCCAGGTCCGGTTGGCAACAAATCGCCCGCCTTTGGCCGTTGCGCCCAGTAGCGTCAGGCCAGCGCCGACCATCCAGTTTCCTTTCTGCTGATGCAGGGCGGCTACGGACTTCCATTCCGAGTCCTGAATAGGTTGGTCAGCGACCGTTTGCGCCCGACTGCGTCCCGCCAGCATACCGAGCAGACAAGCCAGTAATACGTATCGGTTTTTCATACAGATGAGTGTGGATTTAATTTGTTGCCAATGACAAAGCAACACGATAAGAGGCTGGGTAGCAAGGTGTCGAATCAATAATTATTCATATTTTATTATATGGTAAATGAGCCATAGAAAGACAGTCTTGCGGGTAGCAACAGAGCCATCCCGTTCTAACAATGGCAGGCAGCTATCGCAGAACTTTGGTGATTTCGTTCAGCTTTTCCATCTTCTGTACGAAATCCCCTTTGAGTTGATTACGGATGGCAGTCAGGTTGTCGAGGGTCTCCTGCAGGCTGTCGGGGAGGATTTCTTCCAGTACTTCGCGGAATCGCTTGGCGAAGGTGGGCGATTTGCCGTTTGTCGAGATGGCAATTTTGAGGTCGCCTTTTTTCACGACCGAGCTCAGGTAAAAGTCGCAGAGGTCCGGGGTATCGGCTACGTTGACCAGAATACGCCGGGCTTTACAATCGGCCTGCACCTGCCGATTTACGGCCTTATCATTGGTTCCAACAATAACGAGGTCCTTATCATCGAGATGAGCGGGCGTGTACGGCTCCTCAACGAGCTGCACGTTGGGTGACTGCCGGGCTATATCCCGAATCTCATCGCGGATCTCGGGCGCTACCAGCGTAGTGCGGGTATCGGGGGCGTTACCGAGCAGGGCGGTCAGTTTCTCCAGCCCTACGTAGCCGCCCCCAACAATCAGGATATGCAGTTTCTCGGCCTTGACGAAAATAGGAAAGAGTGTGTTCATAAAAGCCGTAGTGGTTAGTCGATAGCGATTCGCTGCATTCCTGCAAACTTACCACTATTGACTAACCACTACCGGAATAAAGGCTGATTTTTAAAACTTAAAGCCCAGGTTTACGCCCAGCACCCTGCGCTTGGTGTTCGTAACGTCTTTCAGCACATCGGCAAAGCCGTAGTGGTACACAAAATCGATGAACAGCGGCCCCGCATCGAAGCCCAGGTTAGCCAGTCCGTTGACGGTAGCGGCCCGGAAGTCCCGGTGCTGAAAGTTGAATTCATTATCGCCCACACCAAGCGGAGTGGCGTATTCAGCGCCGATCTGTAACCGAACGGCCGATACTCCCCGCTCCGACTGCGCCAGCTTTACGCCAATGTAGGCCGGAATATGCAGGTACTTCTGATCAACGTTCGACGTGATATCTTCGATACTACCCACTTGTCCGTCGCCGGCGCGGTAGAAGTCCGAACTCGACGTCAGGTATTCGGCGCCGATCTGTCCGTATACACGACCACCACCCCGCACGAAGATACCCAGCTGGTACCCCAGCCGACCGGCCAGGTCATTACCGCCTACGTCTTCGCCCTCGAAACGGGTCGAGTTAGCACCACCATACAGCCCAAACGTAAAATTCTTGTAGTTCTCCCGGCGCTCCTGACGCTCGGCCACCTCCACACTGCGCTGTCCGTCTTCGAAGCCCTCGTCATAGGCCTTACTCAGGTCGCGTTCGTCGTACCGGTTTTCGTTCCGGTTGCCCCGGTCCAGCCGCTCTTCGTAGCGATTGTCATACCGCCGGTCTTCATCATTCCGGCGCATAAATTCACGGCGCTCGTCGAAGCGGTCGTTCATGCGCCGATCTTCCACACGCTCGTCCCGGCGCGACGGGCGATCGTATCGATCATCATTGCGGTAGCGATCGTCGTACGAGTTTCGCTGCGCATACACGAGTCCTGTACTGCACACCCCCGCTACCAGCAGAGCTGTTTTTGCAAAAGTTTTCATAACGTGTTGAGTTGAGTATATTGACTGCTACCAATCAACGGGTAAACCCCTCCCTGACCGGAATGTTTGCATAACTAATCGTAGGCAGAACGAAGCAGGCACAAAAAAAGGGCCGCTTCGTTTGAAACGGCCCCCGCTGTTGATGAAGAACGGCGGTTTAGAATCGGAAACCAAGGTTCAGCGCCAGGATGTTACGCTTGGTATCGTTGGTATCGAATACGTTCTGCAGACCGTGGTTATAAACGGCATCCAGCGTCAGCGGGCCGAGGTTGATACCAGCACCCACCAGTCCGTTCAGGATGGTCCGGTTGAAATCATCTTCGCCAATGCCAAAGCGGTTGTTCGGGTTCACGACCAGAGCCGACAGCTCGGCACCCGCCTGGATGCGCAGACCCAGCGCGCTACCGATTCGCAGACCTACATAGGCCGGGATGGCAACGAAATGCTGGTTGATCTGACCGCTGACATTGCCCGGCGTTGGGGTTGGCTGACCAGCACCCGACCGAACCAGGTTGGTGGTCGAGTTCCGGTATTCCAGACCGATCTGACCGAAAACGGTACCGCCCGTACGACCGTAGATACCAGCCTGCCAGCCGGCGCGGTAAGCACCATCCGGAATCGGCTCGTTCACGAAGCGCGAGAAGTTCACCCCGGCGTATACGCCAAATTTACCTTCTTTGCCCCAGGCTTTGTCATCACCATCCTGACGGGTGGTCGTGGCGGTGTTGGCGTCGGCATTGTAGGTGGTCGTCGTCGTGGTGGTCGTGCCGTAAGCCGGAGCCGCCGTCGTGTTCGTCGTTGCGTTGCTGTTCATCATCGAACTGTTATTGTTCATGTTCGATGTGCTGGTGGCGGCATTGGTGGTGTCGGTCGTTGCCGGTGTCGCGTTGTAGGTCGATGTCGTCGTGGTCGACGAATAGGTATTGGAGTTGGTCTGGGCCGTTGCCATACCCATGCTAAACAGGCATAAAGCCAATAGTGAATGTTTACGTTTCATAACGTGAATGTGTTAATCGTTGAGTTGTACAAAAAAAGGGTGTAATCGAAATTACACCCCATTAACAGCCCACCGGCTAGTATTGTTTTTAACTATTCCAACCTGTCTGTATTTTACTACTCAATTGAAATACCTATCCTAGAATTTAAAACCGACGCTGGCGCTCAGAATACGGCGCTGCGAACCGGCAAAGCCCGTGTTGTTCACGGCCTCGATCGAATTGCTGAAACCATGGTGGTACGTCAGGTCAATAAGCAGAGGACCAATGTCGAAGCCCAGCTGACCCAGGCCGTTGAACGTGCCGCTCTTGATCTCTGAATTAGACAGATTGAAGTCACCGCTGTTGGAGTTAATCCGGTTGGCGTACTCCAGACCCGCCTGCAGACGGATGGCCGAAATTCCCCGATCCGACTCCAATAATTTATACCCGATATATACCGGAATCTGTACGTACTGGATGTTGATCTGATCGCGGATCGTTCCCGCCGAGGTGCCGTCTCCGGCCGTAAAATAGTTCGAGCTCGACGCAAAATACTCGGCTCCCAGCTGACCGTATAACCGACCGCCACCCCGCACAAAGAAACCGGCCTGGTAACCCAGTCGGCCGCTTAGCCGATCGCCGTTAACGTCTTCACCCGCGAAACGGGTTGAGTTGGCTCCGGCATATACACCGAAAACAAAGTTTTTGTAGTCTTTCGTATCCCTGGGCCGGGTCGATGTGCTGTACGTATCCGTCGTGGTGGTCGTATACGTGGGCGATGCGGTGCTATTGGTCGTACTGTTCGTGCTGCCGTCGGTCGAGTTATACGTAGGTGACGAGCTGTTGACGGCGTTGGTACTATCGGTCGTTACCGGCGATGTGCTGTAGGTCGAATTTCCGGACGTTGACGAATAACTATTCGTTGTCGTTTGGGCCTGGGCCAGCCCGAGTGAGGCAATCCCGATTGCCAACAGTGAGACATGACGTTTCATTGCGTTTTTCAGTTGTTAGTTGAGTAATAAAAAAATGGGCGCAACCGAAGTTACACCCACTTAACAGGTAGAATACGTATGTTGTTATTTATTAGCCGAACTATCGGGTTCGGGCTGTTGCTTTCCGGCGGTGCGGGCTCTTAGTGTCGCATCGCTTTGAAGGCATTCATCAGCCCATTGGTCGAACTATCGTGGGTCGACACGGGCGCATCGTCCTTTAGTTCGGGCAAAATCCGGCTGGCCAGCTGTTTGCCCAGTTCTACGCCCCACTGGTCGAAGCTGAAAATATTCCAGATTACCCCCTGCGTAAAGATTTTATGCTCGTAGAGGGCAATCAGGCGGCCCAGCGTACGGGGTGTAAGCTTTTTGAACAAGATGGAGTTGGTAGGCCGGTTGCCGGTGAACATCTTGAACGGCGCCAGAGCCGCAATCTCAGCCTCAGATTTACCGGCCTGGCGAAGCTCGTCGGCCGCTTCGGCTTCGGTTTTGCCGTTCATCAGTGCTTCGGTCTGCGCAAAATAATTGGCCATCAGAATGGTATGGTGTTCACCGATAGGCCGCTGGCTAATGGCCGGTGCCAGAAAATCGCACGGAATCAGCTTGGTACCCTGGTGGATGAGCTGGTAGAACGCGTGTTGACCGTTTGTTCCGGGCTCCCCCCAGATGATGGGCCCGGTCTGGTAATCGACGGGGTTTCCGTTGCGGTCAACTGATTTCCCGTTGCTTTCCATGTCGCCCTGCTGGAAATAGGCCGCAAACCGGTGCAGGTACTGATCGTAGGGCAGAATAGCCTCCGTCTGCGCCCCAAAGAAGTTGTTATACCAGATACCCAGCAGCGCCAGGATAACCGGCAGGTTCTGATCCAGGGGTGCATCGCGGAAGTGCAGATCCATATCGTGCCCACCAGCCAGCAACTCTTCGAACTGCTCGAAGCCGATATACAGCGCAATAGACAGCCCGATAGCCGACCAGAGCGAATAGCGGCCCCCTACCCAATCCCAGAAACCGAACATATTGGCCGGGTCGATGCCGAATTTCTCCACGGCCGCCTGGTTGGTCGAGAGCGCGGCAAAGTGTTTGGCAATGTCGGCCTCCGAGCCGCCGTTGTCCAGGAACCACTGGCGGGCCGTCTGGGCATTGGTCATGGTCTCCTGCGTCGTAAAGGTCTTGGAGGCAATCAGGAACAGGGTTGTTTCGGGCCGAACGGTTTGCAGGGTTTCGTAGATATGAACCCCATCCACGTTCGACACGAAATGCACGCGCAGCTTCTGATCGTCGGCATAGGGTTTCAGGGCTTCGGTAACCATGACCGGGCCGAGGTCAGACCCACCGATGCCAATATTGACGATATCGGTAATGCCCGCGCCGGTATAGCCCGTCCACTCGCCCGACCGAATCCGGCCGGTAAACGATTTCATCCGGTCGAGCACCTCGTTCACGTCGGGCATCACGTCTTTCCCGTCGACCAGAATAGGCGTATTAGAGCGGTTGCGCAGGGCCACATGCAGTACGGCACGGTCTTCGGTCTGGTTGATCCGGTCGCCGGCAAACAGCTTGCCAATGGCGTCGGGTAGTGCGGCCTCTCCGGCCAGTTGCAGCAGCAGGTTGAGGGTGTCGGTGGTGATCCGGTTCTTCGAAAAGTCGAGCAGGATATCGTCAAACCGACGGGTGAACGTGTCGAATCGGGTCGCGTCTTCGGCAAACAAATCCCGAAGGTGCCGGTCTTTCAGCAGGTCGTAATGCGCTTGCAGCTGGGCGTAGGCCGGCAGATCGGTAAAGCGATGGTTGGCGAGCATAAACAGGTTCTGGTTTTTGGTTTTCAGTGCGTAGCCTTCGGTTTACCGGCCATGTTGGCAACGGGCAAACCGAACACCGGGAGCAGGCACCGGTTGTCGGCGCGAATATCGGCAATCCCCGCAATCTTTTTTTCGGCTAATTTTGCGGGCTGGTATTACGATGAGATCAATCGTCTTATCGGCTAACTACTTCGGGTTGATGAATCAAAAACTATTTTATTCGCTACTGCTGGCTGGTTTAGGCGCCTTGTTCTTCCTGCCCTTTCTGGGGGGCGTCCGGTTGTTCGACTGGGACGAAATCAATTTTGCCGAAGCCGCACGGGAGATGGTTACGCTGGGCGACTACCTGCGTGTTCACATTGATTATCAACCGTTTTACGAGAAACCGCCTTTCTTTTTCTGGTGCCAGTCGCTTTTTATGAACCTCTTTGGCGTCGACGAGTTTACGGCCCGGCTCCCGAATGCGTTCTGCGGCATCGCCACCCTGATTTACCTCTATCACCTCGGCAAAAAACTACACGGCCACCGGTTCGGCCTGCTCTGGTCACTGGCCTACCTGGGCTCGGTAACGCCCCATCTGTATTTCCGGTCGGGCATCATCGACCCCGTTTTCAACCTGTTTATTTTCGTTGGCCTGGTCAATTTAATCTTCGCATCCTGGAAACGGGAGCGGCTGAGCAGTGCGCTGCTGGTGCCCAAAAGCGAGTGGACGTACCTGCTCATCGGCGGTTTTTCGCTGGGGCTGGCCATACTGACCAAAGGACCGGTGGCGCTGCTGATTCTGGGGCTGGTAGTGCTGACGTACTGGCTGCTGAGCCGGTTGCGGTGGTTCCTGTCGATCTGGCAGGGGCTGGTTTTTGTGCTGGCGGCCTCGGTGCTTCCGCTGGCGTGGGTCGGGCTGGAAACCTACCTCCACGGCCCGGTTTTTGTCAGCGAGTTTCTGACCTACAACATCCGGCTCTTCAGCACACCCGATGCGGGTCATGGCGGCTTTCCGGGTTATCACGTCATCGTCCTGCTGGTGGGCTGTTTTCCATCATCCATTTTTGCACTGCGGGCCTTTTCGCCCCTCTTCATCGAGCGCAACTACCAGCGTGAGTTCCGGCGCTGGATGCTGATGCTGTTCTGGGTGGTGCTGATCCTGTTCAGCATCGTGCAGTCGAAGATTGTGCATTATTCGTCGCTGTGCTACTTCCCCATCACCTACCTCGGCGCTCTTACTCTCTCTCAGCTCGAAGACCGAAAAATCCAGTTCAACGGCTGGCTGCGGGCAGGTTTGATCCTTGTTGGCGGCATTTTTATCGTGGCCACCATCGGAGCGCCCATACTGGCCCAGCGGATGGATATGGTGAAGTCGCTGGCCGACAAAGACCCGTTCACGCAGGGTAATCTCGATGCGGCCATCAACTGGACGGGTTGGGAAGCCCTGCCCGGCGTCTGGCTGCTGCTGCTGCTGGCGGTAACGATCTACTGGTTCAGCCACCGGCAAACGGCCCAGGCCGCGCTGGTTCTCTTTGTCGGCATGGCCGTATTCGTTACGCTCACGCTCTGGTTCTTCATCGGGCGTATCGAAGGAATCTCGCAGGATGCCGCCATGCGTTTTTTCGAGCGGTCGCAGGGGCAGGATGTGTACGTAAAGACCTACGGCTACCGCAGCTACGGCCCGTTCTTCTACACCCGCAAGCCGCCCGTCACCAACCCCAATTACTACAACGACGACTGGCTCATGCACGGCCGCATCGACAAAGACGTGTGGTTTATTCGCAAAGCCCAGGAAAACCCCACTCACCTCGACTCCCTACCCGACGTCCGCCGAACCGGCGCCGAGAACGGTTTTATCTTCTACCTGCGAAAAGCCCGCTAGATTTCTGTACGACAAATCACCCCTGCTTGCCACCCTGCCACCCGTTGCCGTGTCCCCACGGCAACCCATGCGTCAGCCCAACCAGCTGGTAAAGTGCCGCCTGCTGACCCCGGCAACGTCACGCCAACGGAGTAGCCGTCCAGCCCGATAGTCAGTAAAAAAAACTGTTCCCGGCAGAAACGGTTATGCTTGCATGAACCAGCCACAGCCTCGTCATTTCCTCGTCTCTTTCCGTCAACTCATCTTTATTATCGCGGTGATTACCAGTCTGGCGGCCTGCCGGGCGGGCGCCGGTTCGGGGAGCGCCCGACCCATGAAAGTGGCCGTTGGCGCCATCAAAGAGGTCACGATAACGGGCAAATCGGTGGTGGGTACGTCCGATAACCAGGAAGTGGTCGACGTGACGACGAAGCCCCTGTCATCGGCCGACAGCAGCGCCCGGTCGCAGGGCAAAGCCGTGGCCACCACCTTTCTGATCAAGGGGGTTACGGTAGGCGCAGCGCGGGTCGTCTTTGCCGAGCAGGCGGCCGACAGCTCGCCCGATGGCCGGGTTCGCCAGACCTATGCGGTACAGGTCGTGAGTCAGTAAAGCGCGCCCGGTTTCATTCCTTACGCCATACAGATCGGGATAATTAACGACCGGCCGGCTCTTTACGCCCTAAAACGCGTATCTTGCTTACGGTCAAACAACCCGTAATTCCTCACTCACCCCAACTGTATGAAGGTTAAACAGCTACCTGCCCTACTGGCGGCACTGGCCGGTCTCACTATGTCGATTTCGCCCGTCGGGGCCCAGCAGATCGACGAGGTGTACAACCAGAAAATCCGCGAGTACACCACCGATCCGCGTTTCCTGCCCGCATCGGTCCTCAACCTGCCCGACGACCCCACGGTGCCCTCGCCCCGGAAACATTTCGGACAGATCATCGGCACCCCCGGCATCCTGCACCGTACGCCCGAGATTTACGGCTACTTCAAAAAACTGGCCGACACCTCGCCCAACGTCAGTATGGAGCCGGTCATGACCAGCGAAGAAGGGCGCCCCATCAACCTGATCGTCATCGGCAACGAAGACGCCCAGAAACGACTCGACCACTACAAACGACAGCTGGCCCTGCTGGCCGACCCGCGCCAGGTAAACCCCCAGAATCTGAACACCATTCTGGGCGATACCAAACTGGTTTATTACCTCAACGGCGGCATGCACTCGCCCGAAATGGGATCGCCCGAGATGCTGATGGAACTGGCCTACCGGCTCGCTACCGGCCAGACCGAAGAAATCCGCACCATCCGCGATAACATTATCGTGATCATTAACCCCGTCTCGGAACCCGACGGCTGGGACAAGCAGGTCGACTGGTACTACCGCTATTCCAAAAACCGGAAAGACTTCAACGACGGCTTCCCTGGCGTACCCTACTGGGGCAAGTACGTTTTCCACGACAACAACCGCGACGGTCTTCAGAACTCGCAGGCCATTACCAAAAGCCTCTACAAGATCTACTACGACTGGCATCCCGTAGCCTCTCTCGACCTGCACGAGTCCGTACCGCTGCTTTACATCTCGACCGGCACCGGCCCCTATAACGAAACCATCGACCCCATCACCATCGGCGAATGGCAGATCATGGCCACCACGACATTACCTCGCTGGCGGCTCAGGGCCTGCCTGGCGTCTTTACCTGGGCGTTCTACGACGGCTGGTATCCCGGTTATGGCCTCTGGATCTCCAACAACCACAACTCGGTCGGGCGGTTTTACGAAACCTTCGGCAACGCCGGCGCCAGCACCTACCTCCGCGACCTGGCCGAGCAGAAATACGCCGGCGACCCCGCCACCAGCAAGGAATGGTACCGGCCCGTACCGCCCACCGAAAAAGTGTACTGGTCGTACCGCAACAACATCAACTACATGCAGGCCGGGGTGCTGGCATCGCTCTCCTACGGGGCCACCAACAGCCGGCTGATGCTGAAGAATTTCTACCAGAAAGGGCTGAACAACATCCGGAAAGGCACCGAAGAAACGCCCCGCGCGTTCGTGATCCGGAAAGACCAGCGCGACCCGGCTATGGCGGCCTACCTCGTCAACCAGCTGCGGGCTCAGGCCATCGAAGTTCACAAAGCCGAAACCGGCAAGAACGCGGGCGATTATGTGGTGCTGCTCAACCAGCCCTACCGCAACCTGGCCATCTCGCTGCTGTCGAAACAGAACTACCCCAAAGAAGCCAAATTTCCGCCCTACGACGACATTGCCTGGACCCTCGGCTACCTCTACGGCGTTGACGTGAAAGCGCAGGACAGCGTGGCCTACGCCCCCACCGACCTCAGGATGCTGACCAGCGATGTACAGTACGCCGGCAACCTGACCGGCGAAGGCACCAGCTACGTCCTGAACTACAAGGCGCAGAACACCGTGCTGCCCGCCCTCTACTGGGCCAGAGCGCAGAGCAAAACCGCCAGAGCCACCGTCCTCGACGAGCGGGTAGCGATCGACAAAGACACCCTCCAGGCCGGTTCGGTCGTGTTCAGCGGCCTCTCGCCCGAGCAGGTACGGAAACTATCGACCCAGTTCGGGCTCGACCTGCAGGCCGTTAAAACCCTGCCCAACGGCAAACAGCACGACATAACCCTGCCCCGCGTGGCTATCTATCACAACTGGTACAGCACCCAGGACGAAGGCTGGGCCCGCTACACCTTCGACCAGCGCGGCATTCCGTACACCTCCATCGACAAAGACGACCTGAAAGGGGGCGACCTGCGCAAACGGTTCGACGTAATCCTGATGCCCCGTTCGCGGGGAACAGCGGCCGATTTCATCCACGAGATCGACAAAAAATACAGCCCGATGCCGTTTACCAAAACCGCTGAGTTTCCGGCCCACGGCCTGCCCGACGCTACGCCCGACATGACCGGCGGACCGGGTTTCGACGGGGTCAACCACCTGAAAGCGTTCGTGGAAGCGGGCGGCCTGCTCGTCACCCTCGACAATACCTCCATGCAGGTAGCCGAAGCTGGGGTCGTGCGTGAACTTCGCACGAATACCAGCGCCCAGGCAGCCGGTCTGTTCCACCCCGGCTCGGTCGTTATGGCGAAGGGCCGCAAAACATCGAGTCCGCTGCTGTACGGCTACCCCGAGAGCTTCCCCATTTTCCGGGGTATCGCGCCCCTGCTGCAGACCGAGAAGTACAATCGGGACCTGATGGTATTGCAGTATGGCAGCAAGCCGCTCAAAGACGAAGAAGAGTACAAAGGGCTGATTATGGGTATGCCCGACCGGAAGCCCATCAAAGAGCCCGAGACCAAAACCCCGAAGAAAGAGGAGCCTTATGTCCTGTCGGGTATGGTGCGCAACGAGCAGGCCATCATTGGCCACGGCGCCCTCTTCAACGTGCCGGTCGGCGCCGGTCGGGTGGTGGCGTTCACCTTCGACCCGCTGCACCGCTACCTGAATCACCACGACGCCCCGCTGGTCTGGAACGCCCTCATCAACTGGAACCACCTCGGCCCCGACGCCAAATCAGCCGCCGTATCGGCCCTGGGCAGCGGCCCCAAAGCCAAAACCGGCGGTCAATAAGTCCGTCGTATATACCCAATCGGTATCGAACCCGCCACGACCCTTCCGGTTGTGGCGGGTTTCCTTTTGGGCACGGTACCGTCTAAGCGCAAAGACTAAACCCGATGATTACGATACAGCTTGACGAACGCGACCCGGCTTTGCTGGCTGTATCGTTTCCGGCCGATCCTGTTGGCAACGATACGATCAAACTGATACCCGGACGCCGGTGGAGCTACTCACGCCGGTGCTGGGTCGTGCCAAACACGCGTGAAAGCGTTGTACAACTGGGAAAACTATTTGGTAAGGCCTACTGCCGTTTTGACGAAGCGGTTGTGCGCCTGTATAAACCACTGGCTACGGCAACCGAAGTAGAGCAGGCAACCAATCCGGCCTGGCCACCCCTCCATCAACAAGTGGATACGCCCGCCCGGCGACCTTTCCGGTATGCTCCGCCCCTGCGCATCTACGACCGTCACCCGGTTATTGTGGCGGTTTGCCATGCCCTACAGGTGGGCAACTACAGCTACAAGACACTAAAGAATTACAAACAGGCCCTGATAGCGCTGATTCAGTACTCCAGAACGACCCCGCTGGACGAGTTGACCAGAACACAGTATCAGCACTATCTGCTGTATCTGGTTGAGAAAAAACGGCTCAGCAGCGCGACGATAAACGTGCACATCAATGCCTGGAAGTTCTACTGTGAAAAGATATTGCTTCGCGACAAAGCATTCTACGACATAGCCTATCCACGACAACCTCAGAAACTGCCGACCGTATACAGCCTTGCCGAAGTAAAGGCGCTTTTTGAGGCTACAACCAGCCTGAAATACCGAACCCTGTTTCAACTGGTTTATGCAACTGGCTTACGACTCAGCGAAGTGGTCCAGCTGCGCCTGACCGACATCGATCGGGTGCGGAAGTTAATCATGATTCGGGCTGGCAAAGGTAGAAAAGACCGGGTCGTGATGCTGACAGATAAAACCAATCTCTTTTTGAGCAACTATCTTGAGGTCTACCAACCTACCGTATATGTATTTGAAGAAGCCGGTAAAAAAGAGCCACTGACGAATCGAACCATCCAGCTCGTATACAGCCAGGCTGTACAGGCGGCAGGCATTCAGAAACGCGGTGGTATCTATACCTTACGCCACAGCTTTGCCACCCACTTCCTCGAAGCTGGCACCGACATCCGATACATTCAGCAACTATTGGGTCACGAGAGCATCCTGACAACGATGCGCTACACGCACGTAACCGCTGATAAAATCAGCACACTTAGAAGCCCGTTGGATGATCTGTAGGCACATGCCGCCGAAGCAGGGGGGCGAAGTTGCGACAGGCTGAAGAATCGGCTCTTTAGCGTATAGCCCCTCGTATAGCGTTTCATAACCAGCCGACGCCGATAGCACCGACCGCGCGAGTCGATTTGATAGAGATGTTTGTCGGCCCCAAAGAAATAAGTTGGATGGCCCTCAATATCCCAATAGCGAATAACTAGACTGGGTTCAACCAAAACTCTGCTCACTAAGTAAAATTACTCAATAAAAATCAATACTTACTTGTAAGTAAACAACCGTTTTGCTTACTTTACCAAAGTCAGTAACCTGCTGAACACGTTGTGCAGAATGCTACTGACGGAACTACAAATTCCTCACTATGTGTAATTTATAGTTCCGCGACTTTGCGTACAATACTATGTTGGGTGACACGTCCAGGCTAATGGGTATTTAGCGTAACGGGCGAGAAGAAGTAGACTGCAATGTTTGGGTGTTGGCTTGCCAATTCAGCATTGGGGCGACATAAGTGTCATAGGCTGTTGGCACGTGTTGTTTTACCAGTCAGAGTTCGTATGCAATTAATCAACTGCCCTAATAAGATAAGTGCTAGTCGTCACGCTTCAGTTTAACTGTTCGGTCAGTACCTTGGTTTTTGCTCTGCATGGAGTAGATGTTCAACGATAGGAAGCATATCGTCAATAGTTTAACTTAAATAAGGGTATAGAGACTTGAAGTCTTTCGCCATTTCTTAGTAAGTTACTTACATCATCTTTTAAACCCAAATTCACATTATTTATGAAACTTTCTATTTTGCTTACTCTGATATTATTCTTTGGCAAAATTGCTTTTTCTCAAGAAATCACGAAAGAAGAAAAAAAGGAAATTATAAAAATGACTAAAATGGGAAATTTCAACTCTCTGCTTGGGAGATTTGGTACAGATTATGGACAAAATTATGAGGATAACAATATACTTATCAATTATAGGAAAGATGAAAATCGATTTGTTATCTTAATAAATGTGGGGAATAAATTAAATCATACCGATTATTATTTAACACTAAACTCAAACAATTTTTCCATAAATAAACTGATGAAATTTAAACAAGGAAAGTTAGAGGATTTTAGTGCAATTTCTTTGAAAGATTTATTTAACAAAATTGGTTTTAAATTTGATGGTCGTTACTCTAATCGTTTTGATTATGATCTCATATTAGGTTCTTTGCTTCAATATCTAGTTAACCCCCGGGAATCTAAATTGGGCTATTGGCCAGTACCATCTGAGAAGGAGAGTTATGTCTTTTCATATCAATCCGATCGTAATCCAATGATTACTGTAAAAAATTATGGATCTTTTACATATCTCAGCTTGAACGCAAAAGAATTTTCGATAAATGAGATTGATATTAAAGAAAGTCTTTTAGATTTTGAAAAAGAAATATATTCTATTGTAGAAAAAAAAGATATACTCAGATGGCTAGAAAAAGCCCAAGAAAAGACATTTTCTGGAAATGGTGATGTTGAACGTGAAGAATTTTATTCTGATCATATTTTAGGGTTTCTTAGTGACAGTCTTCTTAGTAAATATCTCAATTTTGAACTTGATAAAAATATTTTATTTCAATTTGCATACCTATTTAGACACGAGAAGAGTATAGCCAATAAGTATCTAATAAAATCAATTAATGCAGGGCAGTACATTAATATTTTCGATTTCAGAGATAGACTAAATGATAAAAAAACAAATTACACTAAAGCATTCAAATATAACGTAGAAAGTATTGAAAATGCAATTTGGAATTATGAATTTAAAAAAGATCTTATTAAAGAAAACGTTGTTAAAATAAATCCAGCTTTAGATTCAATTCTCAAACCAAATGGCCGCAAAAAGATTGTCATTTACCAAAATCCTAATATGTATAAATCTTTTTTTGAAGGCCAAGCGGAAGTGTCTTATTTATTTCAGACAGATGAAAGGCATCTCCTATCATCGTTCACTAAAAATAACTATAGTATATATTTTATTGATGAATTTTCACCATTGAAAAAATATATTTTACACAAATATGCTATAAAGCCAGACAGCTTTAGAACTTTAGTATTCATCGATGAACACGGCTATGTCAGCAAAACTATTGAACAGAACAGTTTTTCAGATTTTATTTTGCTTCAAGACGAATTTCTCAAAGACACTATTCAATACGATGACTATGAAAAAGTACGTAACGATAATCGATGGATCAATCCACTAACATTTATTTTAAAAGAATTTACAGATTGTAATTATTCAGAAGTAACGATTAATTGCAGTTTGCCCAAGGCGGTGTTCTTGAATCCAAATCTCGGCTTTCACAGAGGTTTTGGGGGCGTTAAATTTAATAAACCATTATCTTCATTGTTTTACAGTTCATCATTTGCAAACATTTTAGGTATTAAAATGGGCGGAATAGGTACATCTAATTCTGTTAAAAATATTGGCATTATATATAGAGAAAGTGGCTCTCCTAAATTAATTCAAGAAAACGGTGATATGTATTTTGAAATGAGTGATAGAAAAGCTCGTGATTATTTTAAATCTGAAAAACAAATTGAAATTGAAAAAGCTATCAGAAGAGATTCGTGGGGATTTGAGTGGGATTTCTCTGATGATGTTGGAAAATTGGTTGACAACAAAACAAGGATATATGAGAACACCTCTAATATTGATTTGTTAATTAATGGAGAAACATTTAATACAGTTGAAAATTATAGACTTTACTCAACTCATAGCTCAAGAGAGAGGGTAGGTATCCGAACTTTAAGAAATATAGAAAATAATGCTACTTGGCTAATAAATGTAGGATATTGGTCAGAAAATCCAATTTATTACACGTTAAGAAATAGAGGTTGTAGAACAATTGCAAAGGCAGACATAGAAAACTATATAAGAGATGAAAAGCGTTTATATGAAGAAGCTTTAGCGGATTATAAATCTAACAGATTAAATCTAGCTTATCAAAAAGCAGATTCATTATTATATTACAATGAAATTACATCCTTTTATAAAAGCAATTCAAATGAAATAATTAATATGCATATAGTTATTTCGAATATTTTATTCAATTTTGCTAAACTTGGTAAAGTTGGCAACTCAGCCTATGCTGCTTATAAGGCATTTGCCCATTTTGCCTTTTTAAATAGTGTAGGTAATGAATACATGAAAAATCAGTCAAGAGTAAATATGGCATTTATATTATCTTATGAAAAAAGTTTTTTTAAGGACTTCTTAGAGATTTTGCCAAAAGAAATTGGCCTGAATATTAATCAATATTCAGATATAAATTGGATTCAATTGGAAGAGAAAACAAGTTTACTGAAATTATATTAAGATTCACTAAAGAACCTTATATGTTACCATCCAGATGAATCACATTGGTAAACCTACCATTTTGTTGAAAAGTATGTTTTTTAAGTTACTTGATAGGAGGAATTTATTTCTTACTTGCCCCTCAAGTTGGTCGGCAGCAATGAGTTTTTGCGTAGGCTGTCTGTCTAGCGACAGGGTAAAGGCCGCAAGGTCAGGTGAGCAGCCCAACCATCCATGTGTGTAAATGCTCGACGCGCATCAGCACATGGGGTCGTTGGGTGAAACGGCTAAAATGGGAATTGTGGGCCGGTACCGTCCGACAGGCGGCACATCCCAGCGATCAGGCTTTTTTGCTCGTTGTGCGGTTTCCGTATGACACTATAAACGCCATAATTAGGCAGGTTCATAGGGAAGCATCTCGGAGACAGGGTAAACGCCCCACCGTTTTAAAGTTTCAATTCAACCGTAACAATATGTTCAAACCTAAAGCCCTAAAAATTATGGCAACTATTGCCATAATCATTTGTGCTCTCAGTACCTTAATAAGTCTTCTGATTGCTATACAGCAAGGCGGTATGGCCTACCTATCAGTGATTTCTTGGGCTATTTTAACCTACGCCAGCTACTGTGCCATGAAGTTGGCAGGCTATGACCTTTATGAGAGCGATGTGAAAAAACTGGGCTGGAATATTTACATCCTGTTTGCCATATTTATCGCCTTCCTGTTTGTGGGTTTGTCGCTGGGGCCAATCATTGCGCTTGTAGTTACGGCCCGGTTACACTTTCAGCGAACAACTTTAGAAGAATGGATGCGTGACAACCCCCAAAACTAATCAGAACCGTAACCGAGATAAGCATGAACGTACCTTTTGCCTTCACGATATTGACCATCAGTGGATTATTTCTCATAGGAGTATTAATTTTTATTCTGGTCAGGTTTAGAAATCAACTTAAAAATGGCATAAGAGTGTCCGGTACACTTGTTGATTACGAAGCAAAAGCAAGCAGTCGAGGCCAAACAGCCTACCATCCTATTGTAGAGTTTAAAACTATCTTGGGGGAACGATGAAAGGCAGTTCCATCTATGCCGCATCGGACAAAAAGTTTGATGAAAACACTGAAGTGGTAATCATTTATCAACCTGAAGACCCAAAGAAGTTTTTTGTAGAAGGCCAGAATCCCACCGCGTTTGCTTACATCGGGATTTTGATGTTTGTAGGTACGTACACTTATCTGGTGTATTGGCTTTACGAACGCGACCCTGGCTTTTTTCATGGACTTCTGCACTTTTAGAACTCGCTCTGCGCGGGCAGGTTTCCGCTGACAAGACGTACGTCCCGAAGGAGAGTTTTCAGCCCAACCAAACAGGTGTGTAAAGGTTGCAAGTGGATCATGGTCAGGTAAGTTATTCAATCACTATCAACACCCCTGGGTGTTTGGTGCATTGCAAAAGCAGTACTTGACAGTCCAGCGTTCGAGCGACAGTTTGACCGCCCCGCCTGGGCAAGTTTAGTTTCTATTTCCGCGTCCCGGTTGACAAGCCAAACGCCTGAGGTGGACAGTTGAGGTTTGCATTTCCGGGTTGCAGGCGACAGTGCGAACGCCCCGATCAGGCAGGTTGTAAATTTTCGTTTGTGAATTTTCACTGATGAGCAAAACCCCTTAGTTTGTAGTCATCCTAAAGATTGCCTAATCATGTCAGATATTCACTATGTCTCCGATTTAACTGGTAAGACGCTCTTTGTGCAAGTTCCGGTTGAGAAGTATTTGAGGTTGGTAGCAGCAGATGAAGAATTAAGAACACTTCAACAAAAGGGAGGCTCTGCTGCTGTCTCTAAGGCATATTCCTTAGATGAAATTCGACAGGTTCATGCAGCGGCATATAGTCCTTGGACTACCGATGAAGAGTCTCGATTGAAAATATTGTTTTTTGAGGGCAAAACAATTAAAGCTATAGCCGAGACGCTGGGTCGAAAAGAAGGGGCTATCACTTCAAGACTTAATAAGTTGGGCATTGACCATACAAAATAGGCCTTCGGTAAGTGCGTTGTCGTTTCACTCCGCGTGGGCGGCTTTTCGGCGACAGGCAGCACGCCCCGAAGGCAGGCCGAAAGCCCAACAAAGGCAGGTGTGTAAAGATGTGGGTACGTGTGCTCAATGGCGTTTCGCGCCCACCATCAACCCTCGCGGTCGTTGGGTGCATTATACAAAAAGCGCTTACAAGGCAGGTTACCTGTTACAAATCACACGTCTCATCAGATAAGATTGGGGCTGGTCAGGCGGGTTGCAGTTGACAGGGTGAAGCCATTAAAAAGGAAGTCTCTACCCAATTTCGAGTTATCTGCAACAACGCAAACGCTTTGCCAGGGCTAAATCTTTTTGAGGGATGAACATTGAACACGCCTTAAATGACTTTTACGAGCAGCATGGCTATGGTGTAGGAGGAGGCATCAACAAAAAGTGGGACATGATTAAGTTTGGCCCCATTGCCTTGCCACTGCCCAATTTAGAATCCCGACGTAAAAACATTTATTTGCACGATATCAACCACCTAGTGACAGGGTACGACACAACTTGGAAGGGCGAAAGTTCGGTTACTAGTTGGGAGATAGCCACTGGCGGATGGGGTAAGATATATTTTGCCTGGTGGCTTACCCTTTGGGGCATGGCTGTAGGGGTGATGCTGTATCCTAAGCACAGTTATAATGCTTTTCAAGCTGGCTTGAGCATGAAGAGCGCCTTTACCAGTGGTCTGACAAAGCAAGAAATGTACTCTTTAACGATAGACCAGTTAAGAAGCCGACTGTGCCTACCCCAAGCCCACATAGTGACCCGCAGTTATTATGCGTGGGCAAGTTTAAGTTTGCTGGTTTGGTTTGGACCATTCTTACTAGGGATTGCCCTTTATTATGCATTATAATTTCGCTCCTGGCGGGCAAAACAGCACGTCCTGAAGTCGGGTTTGCAGCCCATCTAAACGAGGGTGTGAAGGACAGGTACGTGTGTTGAGTCAAGTTATGCGCTCACCATCAACACTCATAATTGTTGGGTGAACAGCAAAAAGGCCGACAACGTAGTGATTGACTTCGGTCGAGAGGTAGCACGTCTCGGCCGGGTAGGTTTTGGGCTTTCATTTCCGCGTTTCGTGCGGCACAGGAAATGCCTTAATGATCTAGATTAGCACGTGTTAAATGGAGATTGAAACACAACATCACTGCCCAGTATGTGGAAGACCTAAGCATACTGATCCACGATATCCAAAGCATGTGTGTGGAGCCTGCGCGGAAAGAACCACTGATAAAGCTGGGCGACCAGTGAAATATTGCAACACCAATTTAGGGGGCGGATGTCAGGGAAGGTATTTGGATGGTGAAAAGGAGTTGTACCTTTCTGATATCTGCTACATTGATAACATCAGATGCGTGGCTGAGGAAGCCCGGTTCGGTGGTATTGCTATTCAAGTTGACGAGTTGGATACTACAATAACTGAGTCAAATCCTCAGAAGATTAATCTACCAAAGCCAAGAGGATAGTGGATTGTGTTTCATCGCTGGCGGTCGTAGGGCAATAGATTTTCGTTCAGCGTGGTCGTTCTTGGAGTGACAGGACGCACAGTCCAACTCGAACAGGTGTGTAAAGAGTATGACTACCTCGTGTCCAGTTGAGTAACTCGCTCACCATCAACACCCGTTGGCGTTGGGTGGACACGACAGCCAATGACGAACTGGTCGGGCTTCGATCAACGAAGGGCATGACTCGACTAGCAACCGCCTTTGCGAGGGACACGTTTATACATTAGTTTACCATCCCGTTCTACATAATCGCCCGATAGTATTGGATAGTCATACTTGGGCGCGTGCGATACAGTATGGCTCCTTATAATTAGTCGGTCGTTCACTTTCAGGCTATGCAACGGCCGAAATTCGTTGGTCAGGTTTCCCGAGTTTTTGTCAATTTTCTCCGGTCCAAAACTAAGAATATAATCGTCATCGTTAATCCTGACCATCAGACCGAAACCCAATCGTGAACCTGGCGGCAGAGAAAGAGAAGTGACAACGGCTTCCATAGTGGCAAAAGCGTTTAGATGCTTCCTTATGTTAGCTTCACCGGCATATACTCTTTTACCTTTGGGCGACGCTTCCCATTTTTTGTACGATATCCCATCGGGGGTAGCCTCCCATCTTTTCAAGGCAGCTTTCCGTTCAGCAGCAGAGAGTGGTTTTGAGGTTACCTTTTTAGACGCTTCGTGTTTACTTTCACGATCGGCAAATACCAGTCCGCTTACCACAACCAGCGGTACGATCAGCGCATAAATTATTTTTTTCATATGCTTTGTCGGTTTAAAAAATAAATCTGTATTCTGATACGATCAGGTCCGTTTAAGGATTTCATCAAAGCTAAACGTTTCTATCCCGTCGTTTGTCAATAGCCAGTAAAAGAATGTTAACGACATGTAAAAGTTGCTGTTTACAGACTGATCTACATGTTAGCCTCTACGCAGCTGGATATACTGTACTCGACAAATCAGGCTTACGTTTTAGGAATGCTCCCCTGCCAAGACGAAAGTTTCTGTAAGCAGGACTCGACATAAATACCGCTGCACAAACTACGCGTTTCGCAGCACCATGTTGAAAATGAAGCCATTGTCGAGTCAACAGCCGTTTTGCGATGCCCCTCCAGGCCGATAGTCTCAACTAATTTTCGTTCAGAAAACTTGCGAAACCGAATGGTTGCACATACATTTGCAACCATTCGGTTTCACGAAAAACCATATACGGCATGAGACGAGATATTTTTCAGGCAATAGCCGACCCTACAAGACGGGCCATCATCGCCCTGATTGCCCTGCAGGCCATGACCCCGAACGCCATTGCAGAGAACTTCAATACGACCCGGCAATCGGTTTCCAAACACCTCCGCATCCTCACCGAATGCGAACTGGTGAAACAGGAGCAGCAGGGCAGGGAGATCTACTACTCCCTCGAAGTCGAGAAAATAAAAGAGGTTGATCAGTGGGTGAGCCAGTTCCGGAAACTGTGGGAAACCCGTTTCAATCAACTGGACGATGTATTATCAACCCTTAAACAACAACAAAAATGAACGACTTCACCGTTGACAAAACAACAAAAACGGTAACCTTCTCCAGAGAGTTTGATGCCGACCTTTCGCTGGTATGGGATGCTTATACGAAGCCGGAAATCCTTGATCAATGGTGGGCTCCCAAACCCTGGACGTCAAAAACAAAATTTATGGATTTTGCCGTTGGCGGCCGACGGTTTTACGCAATGGTAAGCCCCGAAGGCGACGAGCGCTGGTCCATTCAAACATACACGTCCATTAGCCCGAAAACCAATTTCAAATTGCTGAATGCTTTCGCCGACAAAGATGAAAACCCAGAGTTGCCCGGTTCTGAGTGGGATTTGACGTTCAGCGAGCAAAACGGGAAGACGACCGTACGTGTCAGTATTTACAATGAATCGCTTGCCCGCCTGGAGAAAATGCTTGAGATGGGCTTCCGTGAAGGCACGGCTATGAACCTGAAAAACCTGGACGAATTATTGGCCACTTTATCGCAACAAAAAGGATAAATTGCCTTAAACCGACACTGGCAACAACCGCAAGGCCGGTTGTTGCCAGTGGTCAATCCCGACCCTGATCTTATGGTAAATGAAATCAACTTGATAATCCTGCTGCAAAACCCGGTTGATGGCCTCGTGTATGGACTACAGAAAGGCAAAGGCGTTCAGAACGAGATCGTACAGGTACAAATGGGCAAGGGGCAGGATCTGACCTTTCGGTTTGTTGTACACCTGAAGCAGCCCAACGAGTCGGGTCTTTCATTTACGGGTCCGTTCGTGCAGGGCCCGCCGGGAAACCGCTTTGTGTACATTACCATAGGCGGCTATGCCGGACAGGCCGGCACCACGTCTAATGGCCGACTGAAAGTTCCTCTTCCCGAAGGTGACTTTGAGGACGCGTTAGCGAGAGGCAGCGCGTATGGCTGGTCCTGCAAAGTCCCGGGCAGCACTAAAGATGGAAAGCCTGTTTTTGCCACTGTAAAGCCTTTTGGCGGATGGGTTATGGAAAAGCTCTCTGACCAGGCAGGCACATAGCCTACTAGTGCCCCAGGCAAGACTGACAGGCTGCCGATAGACTGACGAATACGCTGTAAACGACTTATCTTTACTCGGCTTCGGGCCTGCCAATCGCCTGCCTGACAATACGACTCGAACGTTGCAGAAGAGCAGCTACTTCCCGTTTCGCCTGACTACCACATGAACTATATGTTACTCGGCCTGCTGATTAGCCTTTCGTCACTGACCACTGCCCAGGACAAAATCTCTTTTTCGGGAAGCCGTTGTCTGGTGGTCGACAGTAAAAATAACGTGCTTGTGGGCATTAGGGATAAACTGGTCAAGGTGTCGAAGGTATGGTAGCAACGTTCATAAAGTAACGACCCCGGGCTACAGGAGACAGGTCGTAAAAAAAGAGCACGGCCTACGCCCTCTTTATTGCCTAAGCAACAGCAGGTAACCTTACCTGTCTGACACCTTTACCATATACCATTAAACCCTATACTCATGAAAATTAAGCTCCTGATCGTTTTAGTAGTTTTTGGCGCGTGCTTTTCCACATTGGCTCAACAAAAGAGCAGCTCTGCATCCGGTAACGAAGCAGGTATTGCTGAAAAAGGCTTGATGAAAGTGTCGGTCATGTACCCCTACGCAGACGGCAAAACGTTCGACATGGACTACTACGAAAAAAGCCATATGCCCTTTGTTGCCGGGTTGTTGGGATCTAATCTGGTGCGCTATACCATAGAGAAGGGCGTTTCAGCTGGAATGCCCAACGCTCCACTGCCCTATATGGCTATCGGCACTTTTTACATCAAAAGTTTACCTGATTATCAGGCGGCTATCGCTCCGCACAGAGACGCCATACGGGCCGATTTCCCGAAATATACCAACATCAGTCCCGTGATCCTGATCAGTGAAGTAATCAGGTAGTTTCGCCTTTCCGAAACGCGCCTGTAGCCGGGTTATGACGATCGGGGCCAGGGTACGCTCATCCCTTTTTTGTCAGAATTTGCCTAACAAGCCACACACCGGTGTGTTATAGGGTAAGGAGCCGGCCGATTCTGCATCGATGGCGCAAACGACCTCATCAGGCCGGCGCAAAACGGCTATATCTGTAACGAGACAGGCTGTACCATGACCGAGAACAACAAAGCCCTGTTGCTGAAGGGCAACGCAGCGATTGCCGAGGGTAACTATGAAGGCTTTCTGGCGCTCTGCACCGACGATACAGAATGGACATTTGTCGGTGACACCGTCCTCAAAGGCAAAGAAGCCGTGCGCCAGTGGATGGCCACGAACTATACCGAACCACCCATCGTCACGGTCGACGACTTACTTGCGGAGGGCGACTTCCTCGTAGCGGTTGGCAACGTAACCATGAAGGACGAGAGCGGAAACCCCACTCATTACGCCTACAGCGACGTATGGCGTTTTCGAGACGGCAAACTTGCCGAATTACGGGCGTTCGTTATCAACATCGAGCCTGACGAGTTGTAGTTGAGACCTTGGTCGTTGGGTGTAACTAATAACGGTAAGCGCCCATTATTTAACAGGCATCAAACATGGCTAAACACCTGTTATTTATTCAGGGAGGGGGCGACGAGGGTTACCAGGCCGACACAACATTAGTGGCCTCTCTGCAGGAATTGCTGGGTAACGAATACGACGTAAACTACCCTGAATTAACGTCAAACGAATCGGCATCTGATTTCGGGTGGATTGAACAGATAGGCAGGAAAATTTCTGAAGCTCCGGGCGATGTCATTCTCGCAGGCCATTCGTTGGGGGCGTCGATGCTACTAAAGTATCTTTCCGAGAATCCGGTAAGCAAAACGATCAAGGGAGTCTTTCTAATCGCTACGCCATTCTGGGAGGGCCATGAAGACTGGAAAGCAGGGTTAAAACTTCAGGAAAACGTGGCGGATAGGTTGCCAAAGGGCATCCCGTTTTTTTTCTATCATTGCCAGGACGACGATGAAGTTCCTTTTTCTCACCTGGCACTCTATCAACAAAACCTGCCTCAGGCTACTTTTCGCGAACTGAACCGGGGTGGACATCAGCTCGATAACGCATTAAATGCAGTAGCGGCCGATATGAAATCTTTGTAAAGCGATCTATTCAGAACTTATCGACCGAGCCGACTTTCTACCATCAACCCTGGCAAAGGTTAGATTCAGGTCTGAAAATGCCTGTAGCTAGCGGGCGACATACGTGTAGAGACAGGTCGGCTTTAGAAAGACGCGTTAATCCCATATGGTGTAACCACCGTTACCCAGCCAATATATACACCTGGTATTCAGTTATTTATTCAGAAACCATTTTAACCCAAATAGCTCATGGCAACTGCATGGTTTATATCAGGTATAGTGTTTGCATGGTACTGCTCTAAGGCTATTAGCGCCAACTCTGACAGACCCAATTGGCAAAAAGCTGTCGCGGCCGCTGCTCTGTGGCCGTTTTCCTTGCTTTTCAAACGATTCAGGCGATTCTAGTTAGTGCCGATGGCGGTAATTCATTTATCTCGCGTGAAGTGGCGCACCTCCCTCAACACTTGCTGGCGTTGGGCAAACCGATTGTACAGTGCTAAGTCTGGCGACAGGCCTACACGTTTTGTGCCTCGTCAGGCGGCTTGCCCCGTTAAAACCTGATTGAGATGTTGTATCCTGACATAGCACGCGAGTTGATCGAACGACGCAGGCATGACTTCAGCGTCAGGCAACGGCTCATCACCGAAGGTAGGCTTTTCAGTGGCTATAACCCCGAGATGGAAGCGGTACATCTCGATAATGCCCGCTGGCTTCAGGCACTAATCAGCCAGATTGGCTGGCCTGCCCGGGAACAGGTGGGCGAAGAAGCCAGCCAGGCAGCCTGGTTGATTATTCAGCACGCCATTAGCTTACCTTCGTTCATGAAAAGCGCGCTGGCCCTCATGAACGAGCAGCAAAAGACGAGAACCATCGATCCCGTCAGTATGGCTTTCCTGTCGGACCGGATTGCCCTGTACGAGGATCGGCCCCAGTCGTATGGCACTCAGTTTGTAGATGACGAACAGGGTCAGCTGGTGCCCCATCGACTCGACGATTCTGTCGAGCAGGTGAATCAGCGTCGCCAGTCGCTGGGGTTAAACACCATCCAGGAGCGCCTGGCCGAACTGACCGCCCAGCTGAACGCTGAACAGACAACCCAGCTCACGGCCAGCGAAAGGCAATCGAAGCAGGCCGAGTATGATGCCTGGCGCAGGAGAGTCGGGTGGCTTACCAGCTGATGAGTCAGGTTAGTAAAAACAATGAAAAGCGTGCGGCAGCACAGACGTTCAACCCAACAAGATGTAAATGAAGAACCGGGTAAAAGGAGCCTTGATGGGAGCATCGGTTGCCGATGCGCTGGGCGTGCCTGTCGAATTCAAGTCACGGGAGTACCTGACCCAGCAGCCCGTCACCGATTATACGGGCTACGGCACCTGGAACCAGCCGCCGGGTACGTTCTCCGACGACAGCTCGATGTTGCTCTGTACGGCCGAAAGCCTCTGCCGGGGCCTCGACCTCAACGACATAGCCAGTCTGTTTTCGCGCTGGCTACAGCAGGGGCACTGGAGCGCCCGGGGTCAGGTCTTCGATATCGGGAACGCCACCCACATGGCTATTCAGCAGCTCATGCTGGGGGTGTCGCCACTCGACTCGGGCGGCCGTTCAGAACACAGCAATGGAAATGGGTCACTGATGCGTATTCTGCCCCTGGCCATTTCGCTCCGTACAGAACCGGATAAGGCCGCCCGCTACGAAACGGTTCGGCAGGTTTCCGGCATTACCCACGCCCACGTCAGGTCTGTACTAGCTTGCTTCATCTATGTCGAGTTCGCGATAGCCCTGCTGAACGGGGAGTCGAAACAGGCTGCGTATGCCCAGACCCAACAGCAGATTACTTCGTTTCTGGACGGACAGCCGATCGATAGCCACGAGATCAGCCTGTTTGACCGCATCCTGAAGGCAGACCTGACCGCCCTCGACGTATCCCGGATTCGCAGTTCGGGCTATGTGATCGATACGCTGGAAAGCAGCCTGTGGTGCTTCCTGCGCTCGTCTACCTACAGCGAATCGGTGCTGACAGCGGTTAACCTTGGCGAAGACACCGACACAACTGCCTGTGTGACGGGCGGCCTGGCGGGCATCTATTACGGCTATGAGGCTATACCAGCCCATTGGATAAACGGCCTGGCCCGGCATACGGATATTATCGATCTGGCCGACCTGCTGGCCGCGCGCTACCCATAAACCGGCCGCCAGGCATCCGCCCCCTTACCTTAGTCTTGATTAAGCGGGTAGATTAATAGTAGTACTTTTGGTTAGTTTGTAGTTGAGAATAGTCACAACCTCTTAGCCCTTTCGGGGACGAAGGCCTGACTTACGCCATGATCTATTTCACCCAGCTTATTTACATCAACGAAGGGCAGGAAGACGCCTTTCATGCGTTCGAAGCGGTGGCTATTCCGCTCATCGCCACCTACAACGGTCGGTTGCTGGCCCGCATTCGCCCTACCGACGACGCCTATATCGAGTCGCAGATTGACAAACCCTACGAAATACACCTGGTCGAGTTTGACAACGAGTCTGACTTTACCGCCTTCATGCAGGACGAAAGCCGTAAACAGTTTCTACACCTGAAAGAACAGTCTGTCAGGACGTCGGTGCTGATCAAAGGGGTAAAACTATAGGGCGGGGAGTTGGGCCAGACAGGAATGGTCGATGTTCGGGTTGGTGAAAACGGTTTTATCAGCCCGGCAGTTGTAGTCAGCAACAACCAACGACCGATACCATGACCAAATCCATTGCGGCCAAAATGGGCATCAGACCCGGCGGACGGGCCCTGTTCATCGACGCCCCCGCCGAAACCATAAGCGGCCTCGAACTGCCGCTCCTGGACGTTTCGACGACACCCGACGGTTTGTTTGATTACATCTTCCTGTTCATCACCAGTCAGCAGCAGATGCACGCTCAGTTTGCCGCTTTAAGAGAACATCTGGGCATTGGCGGCATGCTTTGGGTGTCGTGGCCCAAAGGGCGGCAGCTGGGAACAGACCTCACCCTGCCGAAGGTAATCGAGATCGGCTACACCTACGGGCTTGTTGAAAGCAAATCGCTTAGCCTGGACCCGGTCTGGTCGGCGCTGAAATTCACCCACCCCATCCCGGGCAAAACGTACGCGAACAGCTTCGGTAAACTCAACCTATAAATCAACTCGTAAGTAGAAATGACGGCTGATCAGTCAGTGCGACCCGCTTAACTCAATCATTCAGGTAGATGAAGAAGCCTGGTACGCTGGTTTAGGCTAACTTGCCCGCCAGTCACCACCAGGCGCTGGCTGGCGCCAAACAATGGACCAATTCACTATGCCGAACTACCGAATGAACCGGACTGCCCTGACAATACTAACCGTCACGGCGCTCTGCAGCTGTCAGACGAAACAAGCCGACATACCCCTCGCAGGCACCTGGGAGCTGGTTTCGGCCACCACGATTGAGAAAGACAGCTCGTTTTCTACCTTCGATCCGACCCACAAAATGATCAAAATTCTCAACGCAACCCATTTTGCGTTCCTGAATCACGCCGTCAATGTCCCTGCCGATTCGTCCCACGCCTTTACTGCCGGTGGCGGTACGTACACCCTCACCGACAGCACCTACACCGAAAACCTGGCGTATTTCTCGGATAAAAAGTGGGAAAACAACGCCTTCAAATTTACCGTCCGCATCGTTGGCGATACGTTGATCCAGAAAGGAGTAGAAAAAATCGAGAAGCTCGGCATCGACCACGTCATCATCGAAAAATACAAACGGGTCGGCAACTAGGCCTTGACAACGGTCTGCCAGCACCCTGCCTGATGCTGGCAGACCGTTATGAACGGAGGTTAACAACAGAGGTTTGCAACGAAAGTTTATCCAGCTGGTTACTGCGGAGCGCGGACCATACCAGTGCCGATATCGAACGGATCGAAGCCGACCGCCAGGTTGGTCGTAACCCCCGATGCTACCAGCCGAGCGGTCAGCGAGTTGGGGGTTAACATGCCGTTGGTTTTCAGCTGCTCAGCCCACAGAGCCGCAACCCCCGCTACGTGTGGCGTAGCCATGCTGGTACCGCTCATGTTGACGAGTCCGCCCCCGGCTTTGGCCGACGTAACGGCTACGCCCGGCCCCGACACAATGGCCCCGGTATTGGAGAAAGGCGCTACCGAAAACGTCGATCCGTTCTGCCCCAGAGCCGCTACCGAGATAAACCCATCCGATACGGCAGGCGGGCTAACGGCGATCTCGAATCGGGGGCGCTGGCTTTCGTTACCAGCGGCTGCCACCAGCAGGGTTGTCTGGAAAAAGCCGCTGCTGGCCCGAACGAGCTGGGCCATTTTCTCGAACAGCTGTACGTTGGCCCGGTAGCCTTCCAGCGCCTGCGAGGTAGCCAGTTCGGCCGGCATACCCTGATCGATGAGCTGGCCAACCAGACCGGGGAAGTCGATCCCCAGCGACATGGATATCACGTTGGCACCGCTCTGAAGGGCCCACTGCATGGCGTTGATGATGCCCGCGCTGCTGCCGCCCTCGTTGCCGATCACCTTGCCGATGATCGCCTTCTGCACACCCGGAGCCACACCGATACGGGTACCGTTTACCGCCCGGCCAAAGATCGTTCCGGCGCAGTGGGTGCCGTGGCCGTCCTGGTCGCCATCGCCTTCGCCGGTGAAGTCCTGCTGAACCAGGGTTACGCCCGCAAACGCCGGGTGGGTAGCATCGATACCCGTATCCAGCACCGCCACAACGATGCCATTGCCCGTAAACGGCGATGTGTCAGCGCCCACAGCCTGTATTCCCCAGGCGACCGACGTGGCCGTTGGCTGCAGCACCTCCTGCACCTCGAACGGTTTGATCAGCTTCATGGGAATGTTGGCCGCTACCGCTACCACGTCAGGGCTGCGGGTAAGGTCGGCCAGGTCGCGCCGGTCGATGTTCTGCACCTCAACGGTGAGTCCGGCAGCGGCCGATTCCAGGCTTTCGAAAGGGGTTCGGATATTGGGGCGGCCCGAAAAAATGTCGCGGGTAGATACGGAGGGAGCGCGGAGGATGATGTGTTCTTCGTTCATGGGGAAGTCGGGTTAGCTGACCAGATAGTTACGCAGAACATACTCCGGATGAGCCACAAATTGATTGATCGGCCATTAAACTTAGTGTCTATCAGCCCGTAACCTAATCTCAATACCTACCGGAGCACCAGTAATGGGATTGGGCGTTAACAGCGGCTGCTTCGTGCGAAATCCGTCGTAAATCGCTTATCTTGAGCGGGCAATACAATCTACATACGCATGAAGAACAAACTACTGCTTTTGATCGGTCTGGTAACGGCCGGTTGTTCAGTACGGGCGCAGCCCGCTAACCCACCCAACAGCATTGCGGCCGCTACCGCCGGTATGGAGCGCAACCCCGGCTTCCTGACCTTTTACTGGGATGCCAAAAAAGGCAAGGTCTGGCTCGAAATCGACAAGTTCGATACCGAGCTGCTTTACTACCCTACCCTGGCCCAGGGCATCGGTTCCAACGACATCGGCCTGGACCGCGGGCGGCTCGGTCAGGAACACGTGGTCAAATTTCAGCGCAGCGGCAATAAGGTGCTGATGATCGAACCCAACTATGCCTACCGCGCCATCAGTAACGACCCGCTCGAACGCCGGGCGGTAGAAGAATCGTTTGCCAAATCGGTTCACGCCGGTTTCGACATCGCGGCCGAAGAGAACGGGAAAGTTCTCGTCGATCTGACGTCTTTTCTGATGCAGGATGCCGTAGGAGCGGCCCAGGCCATTGCCCGCACCCGGCAGGGCACCTACCGGCTCGACGCCACACGGAGTGCCCTGTACATGCCCCGCAGCAAAGCCTTTCCGCAGAATACCGAATTTGAGACGATCATTACCCTCACCGGCGATTCGCCCGGCGAGTACCTGCGCGAGGTGGTCCCGACTCCCTCGACCGTTACCATGCACCAGCACCATTCGTTTGTGGAGCTGCCCCCGCTGAGCGGTCCGGATGCGTACAAACCACGCCTGTTCGATCCCCGCATCGGCTACGGCGGCATCGAGTTCTTCGACTACGCCACGCCCGTCAGCCAGCCCATAACCAAACGGTACATCTCGCGGCACCGGCTGGTCAAGAAAGACCCATCGGCCGCGGTCAGCGAAGCGGTTAAACCCATCGTGTACTACATGGACCCCGGTGCGCCGGAACCCATCCGGTCGGCACTCATGGAAGGTACAGCCTGGTGGAATCAGGCCTTCGAAGCGGCCGGTTTCCGCAACGCCTTTCAGGTTAAGCTGCTGCCACCCGATGCCGACCCGATGGATATCCGGTATAACCTCATCCAGTGGGTTCACCGCTCCACGCGTGGGTGGAGCTACGGTGCCAGCATCATCGATCCCCGCACTGGCGAGATTCTGAAAGGAAAAGTAACCCTCGGCTCGCTGCGCGTACGCCAGGATTACCTGATTGCGCAGGGCCTGGTTGGTCAGTTCGATACCGACAGCTCGCACGTCAACGAACTGATGCAGATGTCGCTCGATAGGCTCCGGCAGCTGGCCGCCCACGAAGTGGGTCATACGCTTGGCCTGCCCCACAACTACATAGCCAGTACGCAGGGCGGTGGCGAGTTTGGCCGGGCCTCGGTAATGGACTACCCCACCATGGTAGCGAAGCTGAAAGGCGCTAAAATTGACCTCTCCGACGCCTATGCCAAAGGGATTGGCAGTTACGACAAATGGAGCATCCGCTACGGCTATGAGCAGTTTGCGGCCGGCACCAGCGAAAAACAGGCACTGAACAAGCTGGTACAGGATATGCAGGCGACCGGCCTGTCGTTCCTGACCGATCAGGATGCGCGTCCTGAAGGGTCGGTACACCCCGCCACGCACCTGTGGGACAACGGCGCCAACGCGGTCGATGAACTCCAGCGGGTCATGGGCGTTCGCCAGGCTGCGCTCGGTAACTTTACCGATAAGAAAATTCCGGCGGGTATGCCCATGGCTACCCTTGAAGAGGTGCTGGTGCCGATGTACCTCTTCCATCGGTATCAGGTAGAATCGGTCGCGAAAGTCGTCGGCGGGCAGACCTATACCAACGCCCTGCGGGGCGACGGTCAGGCGGTGCTGTCTGTGGTGCCGGCCGCCGAGCAGAACCGGGCCCTCAATGCGCTGATGACAACCCTCGACCCGGCTACCCTGGCCGTTCCGTCGACCATACTGGCCATGATTCCGCCCCGTCCGTTCCGCTACGACCCCAACACGCGGGAAGTATTCAAACGCCGTACGGGACTCGCCTTCGATGCCCTTAGCCCCCCCGAAACGGCCGCTGGCATGACCTTACGGATGCTGCTCAACCCCGAGCGCTGCGCCCGGCTGGTCCGTCAGAAAGCCCTGAGTCCGGCGCTGCCCGGCCTGAGCGATGTACTCGACAAACTCCGCGACGCTATCGTCAAATCGCCGTTCATCAATCAGGATGGGTACAAAGGCGAGATTGCCCGCCAGACCGAGCGGCTTTATCTGGATCAGCTGATCAAGCTGGCCACCAGCAAAGAAGCCGACGGCAGTGTACGCGCTACCGTCCACGAGGCCCTCATGCGGCTCAACGCCCTGTATGCGGGGAGTAAAACCACATCGCCCTACCGCTATGACTACCACCGCTGGCTGATTGAGCAGTATCGCGACTCGCCCGACCGGGTGGTCAGCGTAGCGGCCCAGGCCCCACCCGATGGAGCGCCCATCGACCCCGGTCAGGAGTGGTTACCCGACTGCGACTGGCAGCCCTGACCTGACCTGGGCGGGTATCCTCATCGATCCGTACCTACCAGCTGGTATGTTTTTTACTTGCAGTTCAGCCAACCGCACGGCCTTTTACCAGCCGTGCGGTTTTATTGGTGCCGTACATAGCCCGTCATAAACAAACGCACCGCTGCAGGTCTATTGCCGGGTATACTCGGGGGCGCAGTTCGCTCCGGCCGGCCGCCGTGGCCAGTTGGTGCTCCAGCACCAGGTGTTCATTCAACCATTTTTCACCAACATAAAAACCCCCGCCGGAATCACGTCCGGCGGGGGTTTTTATGTTGGCGGGGATACGTCCGTTTATTTACTATCCAGCGCTTCCTGGCAGTTGTCTACTGTCATATCGACCATATTCCGTTTGGCCGTGTTCTCGGTTACTTCCGACAGTTCGAGCCGGGTGCGCATCAGGCTGCTTTTCACATCGCCCTGAACGAAGTACTTCTTACCAGCCTCTACGTCGAGGTCGATACCGGTCTCCCGTTTAAACACTTCAATACCGCCACGCTGGGCTGTCAGTGACAGTTTACCAGGCTTGGCTTTGTATTCGATGTACCGATTGTTACTCAGCTTACAGATTTTTTCGCCGTTGGCAAAAATGCTGTAGTTCAGCCCCAGCGCAAACGCCTGCCCGCCCCGATAGATGATAACCGTAGCGTAATCGGCACCAGCGGGTACCGAACGACTATCGCTCCGGAAGGCCGTTGCAGTCAGCAACAACATTCCCAGGAATCCACAAACGAACGTTTTCATAGGATCGCTTACAGGCTTAGTGTGCTCAGCACATTATTCATGCTCCGAACGGCATCGGCCGACTTGTTGAAAGCCGCCTGCTCGTCGTCGTTCAGTTTGTAATCGATGATTTCTTCCCAGCCATTACGGCCCAGCACTACGGGTACACCCAGACAGATATCCGACTGGCCGTATTCGCCTTCCAGCAGCACGCAGGATGGGATCACGCGCTTCTGGTCGCGTACGATGGCTTCGACCATATAGGCGCCGGCCGCACCCGGTGCGTACCAGGCCGACGTGCCGATCAGACCGGTCAGCGTAGCCCCCCCTACCATCGTATCGGCGGCTACTTTCTTCAGCGTCTCTTCGTCCAGAAACTGGCTTACGGGCACCCCGGCTTTGGTAGCCAGACGGGTCAGCGGAATCATGGTCGTATCACCGTGACCGCCGATTACGCTGGCCTGCAGATCGTTGGGCGAGCAGTTGAGCGAAAGCGACAGGTAGGTTTTGAAACGAGCCGAGTCCAGCGCTCCGCCCAGACCGATTACCCGATTTTTGGGCAGCCCCGACGATTTCAGCGCCAGATACGTCATCGTGTCCATCGGATTCGATATGATAATGAAGATCGCATCGGGCGAATGCTTCAGGATATTCTCGGTAACCCCTTTGACAATACCAGCGTTGATACCAATCAGGTCTTCGCGGGTCATACCCGGCTTGCGCGGAAGCCCCGACGTTATAACGACTACATCGGAACCAGCCGTCTTGGCGTAATCGTTGGTCGATCCGGTGATTTTTACATCGCAGTCGAGCAAGGTCGATGCCTGAAGCATATCGAGCGATTTGCCTTCGCTGATGCCTTCTTTGATATCCAGGAGAACAACTTCCTGAGCGAGTTCCCGGCGGGCGATGTTGTCGGCACAGGTAGCCCCAACGGCTCCTGCTCCTACTACGGTCACTTTCATAGCGTATTCGGAATTAAAGGGTTAACAACAGGGCGCAAAAGTACAGTTGCGACCCCGCACAAACCAACAAAATAGCCTACAAGTTTAGGCTAGGGACCAGCGAGCGGGCCGGGAACCGCCTGCCGTGCCGGACTGCGTGATAAATGACCATTTTGCCAGCGCCCGCTCTCGTATGATCAGCACCGTTCATCCGGTCTATCGTCCACAACCGCGGCCTTTCAGTCGAATTATGGACAATTCTGGTAAAAATATTGTTATACGCTCAGACTGAATGGCGTCGTTAGCGTTCAGTCGATCTTTTGACAACTATTTACCAATGGCAAACAAAAGTCTCATAACCCGAATCCTAAGTTCTATCTTTTTCAAACGGGCAAACCTCGGTGCGGTACGCTACGCCCGTAATACCCGCAGTCTATACCAGCTGATCCGCGACGCCTTAAACAAAAGTGGCGGTCTGTCGGGCAAAAACATTGCGGCTTTTCGCGAACAGCTGGGTATTGTTACCCGCCTGCTCAAAGCCTATGCGTCGGGCGAATACCGGCAGCTGCCCTGGAAAACCCTGATCCGGGTGATTGCGGTGCTGATCTACTTCGTATCGCCGATCGATATCCTGCCCGACTTTCTGCCAATCGTGGGGCTGACCGATGATATTGCGTTAATGCTCTGGCTGTTCAGCGGCATGAAAGACGATATCGATAAATTCAGGCAGTGGGAAATGACGGCCACTACTCCGCAGGACGAGGCCCCTCGTCGGCCCGAAACGATTAGAATTGGGTAATTACGGCGTTTAGTAAGGCAGAAGCCAGCCAGGCCGATCAGGCTTCGGATGTGGCTTCTGCCTCCTATTACGAACGGGGAAACAAACTAATCGCTCTGTTTCTGCGTAAGTTTCACCAGGTTTTAATCGATAGTCCACTAGAGTTTTCTATTTTTGCATACATTCAAATCCCAGTAATCATGATTTCCGCAAACGTATTGGCATTTATGGGTTTGGGCGGTCAGGAGATGGTTTTCATTTTCCTGGCGTTGCTCCTGTTGTTCGGCGCGAAAAAAATTCCCGAACTGGCACGGGGTCTTGGCAAAGGCATTCGCGAGTTCAAGGACGCTACCAAAGACGTCCGTGAGAATATCGAAGATGGTCTGAAAGAATCAGATCCAACGAAATAAAGTTTTCCGTTCAGAAGCAGACAACTGAGCCGCCCCACTACTGGAGCCGCTCAGTTGTCTGCTTTTAATTTATCAGCCCCGAGCCGGCCTGCGCTCCAGACTGAAAAACGTGCCTTCCTGTGACCGTATACCGTAGCTTTACCTCCGTTCAGGCTGATCTTAAAACCGGGGCCGTCACCTGCCGCCAACTGGTCGAGCACTACCTTACCCGCATTGCCGATCATCAGCACCTCAACGTATTTACCGACGTATACGCCGACGAAGCCCGTCAGCAAGCCGATGCCGTTGATCATAAACTAGCCAGCGGTACCGCCGGTCGACTGGCCGGTATGGTCATTGGCCTTAAAGATGTTCTCTGTTATGCCGGCCACGGCGTTCGGGCCGGCAGCCGGATTCTGGATGGGTTTACGGCCCAGTTCACCGCCACCGCCGTAGAGCGGCTCCTTAGCGAAGATGCCATTATTATCGGTCGCCAGAACTGCGACGAATTCGCCATGGGGTCCTCGAACGAGAACTCCGCTTTCGGTCCGGTACGCAATGCCGCCGATCCTGAGCGGGTGCCGGGCGGAAGTAGTGGCGGGTCGGCGGTAGCCGTACAGGCCGGTTTATGCCTGGCCAGTATTGGCTCCGATACCGGCGGTTCGGTACGCCAGCCCGCTGCGTTCTGCGGGGTAGTCGGTCTTAAGCCAACATACGGCCGTGTCAGCCGCTGGGGCCTGATTGCCTATGCGTCTTCGTTCGATTGTATTGGCCCCATTGCCAACAACCCCGACGATGCCGCGCTGCTGCTGGAGGTGATGGCCGGCGCCGATGAATTTGACAGTACCGTATCGAGCCAGCCCGTATCGGCCTATGCCAGCGCGCAGCTGCCGGAGCGCCCCCTCCGGATTGCCTATCTCCGCGACGGCATCGAGAGCACTGGCGTTGATGCCAGCATCCGGGAAGCGACCCAACAAACGATCGATGCGCTGCGCGGAGCAGGCCATACGGTCGAGCCGGTCGAGCTGTCGCTGCTCAACTCGCTCCTGCCTACCTATTATATCCTGACCACCGCCGAAGCGTCGTCGAACCTGTCGCGCTTCGACGGCGTACGATATGGGTTCCGCGATACATCAGTAACGGACCTTTTGTCGTTGTACAAAAAAAGTCGAACGGCGGGCTTCGGTGCCGAAGTACGCCGACGGATTCTGCTCGGTACGTTTGCCCTGAGCGCCAGTTATTACGACGCTTATTATACCAAAGCCCAGCAGGTACGGCGACTGATTCGCGACGAGACCGAGCGCGTGTTTGCTGAATACGATTTCCTGCTGTCGCCCACCACACCCACAACAGCTTTTAAGCTGGGAGAAAAAACGGAAGACTCGCTACAGATGTATCTGGCTGATATCTTTACGGTTCAGGCCAATGTGGTAGGGTATCCGGCCCTCTCTATTCCGAATGGAACCGACCCGGCGGGTTTACCCATCGGTCTGCAACTGATGGCTCCCCCCTTTCAGGAAGGAGCGCTGGTAGCGCTGGGCAGACATTTGTATAACGGAGTTTAATACTGCATCATTTTTGTAGCTATCCTTTTGGTAGGCGGTGCCGGCAGGCCCGCGCTGGTAAATATGAATTAACCTAACCTGATTAACGCATGACGCTATTGAACCGTAGCTTGTTGATGGTGGGAGTACTGAGTGTGGCGCTGGGATTGACAAGTATATCGGCCCAGGCCACCACTACGTTTCAGGCCGACTCGCTGAGTCCCAAAAAAGACACGATTGCGGTGGTGCCAACCGTACGCGACAGCCTGCTGATGGAACGACTGGCAAAGCTGCAGAAAACCATTCCGCTGCCATACCATTCGGTCGTACAGAGTTACGTCGACTATTTCGTGTTTCGCAAGCCGAGCTACACCCGCACCATGCTCGAGCGTATGCCGCTCTTCTTCCCGCTTTACGAAAAAATGCTGGCGCAGTATGATCTGCCCGATGAACTCAAATTTCTGTCGATCGTCGAATCGGCCCTGAATCCCCGGGCGGTTTCGCACGCGGGTGCCGGTGGTCTCTGGCAGTTCATGCCCGGTACCGGCCGCGACATGCGCCTGTATCAGGACGATTATGTAGACGAGCGGATGGACCCCGTCAAAGCCACGGAAGCCGCCTGTAAGTATCTGCGTGATCTGTACAACATCTTCGGCGACTGGCATATGGCTCTGGCGGCCTACAACAGCGGCCCTGGTACGGTAAAACGGGCTATGCGCCGGTCGGGGGGCGATTCGTTCTGGACGATTTACAATCACCTTCCTAAAGAGACCCGCGCCTATGTACCGCAGTTTATCGCCATCACATACCTGATGCATTACGCCAACGATCACGGCATCTTCGGCGAAAAGTTCGAATACCCCATTCCGAACGACACCATCCAGATTTCGGGTTATTTCAACCTCGAGAGCTTCGCCAAACACAGCAACATCCCACTGGCTAACCTCCAGAAGCTGAACCCGGCGGTTACGACAACCATTTTGCCCGAGTATACCCAACGGTACCCGCTACGGGTGCCGCGCGAGCAGTTCGCTTACTTTTCGAGCCGTCGCCGGGCTATCATGGATTCGGCCAGCCGGCTTCCGGTAGCCATGCCGCACGTCCTGCTGGCTCATGCCGAAGCTATTCAGTACGGTACCGACTCCATGACGAACTGGGCCAGCCTGGGGGGCAATCCCCTGGCCGGCATGCGGCTGGGCGATGAGCTGGACGAGGCCAAGGTGGCTAAAGTGGCCGCCCAACTGACCGATGCCGAGCCCGTTAACGCGTCGGACGAAGATCTGGAAACGGTCGTTCTACGCAAACCGAAGAAACAAACCTATACCGTACAGCGGGGCGATAATCTTATCAGCATCGCCAATCGGCACCATGTGGAGGTATATGACCTCAAACGCTGGAACCACCTTCGTTCGTCGACGCTGCAGCGCGGTCAGCGGCTGGTTATCCTGAAAGAAGTGGCCGAAACCCGCGCCGAACGCCTGGCCGACCAGGGTACCGAAAAGGCCCGCCGGAAAGCCGAAGTGACGGCCAAAACCAAACGGTACAAGCCCCGCTACCACCGCGTTCAGAATGGCGATACCCTCTGGAATATCGTTCAGCGGTACGATGGACTGACCATCGACCGGCTCAAGAAGATGAACAACATGCGCAGCAATGCGTTGCGGCCGGGCCAGAAACTAATCGTTGGCTAAGCGCTCTCCATACCGAATCTAACCCGCGGCTTACCTGGTAAAAGCCGCGGGTTTTTCGTATCTTTACTAGTTACAAATACCTCAAAAACAAGCTATTTCAACCGGAATGATTGCTTATCTAGACGGGCTGCTCTCCTATAAAGAACCAACCAGCGCCATCATCGACGTACACGGTGTTGGCTATGCCGTACATATCTCGCTGCAAACCTACGCTACGCTGCCGGGCGGGGGTGATCGGGTCAAACTGTTTATCCACCACCTCTTCCGTGAAGACCTGCAGGCGTTGTACGGGTTTGCCTCGGCCGATGAAAAATCGCTGTTCCTCGACCTGATTGCGGTATCGGGTGTTGGGCCTAATACGGCGCTGGGAATGCTCTCGGCCATGCAGCCGGCCGACCTCCGGCTGGCCATTCTGGGCGAAAACGTTCGGGCCGTTCAGGCCATCAAAGGCATCGGCGCCAAAACCGCGCAGCGCATTATTCTGGAGCTGCGCGACAAGATGAAACGGGCGGGCGTTGTTCCCGACGGTCCCTCGTACCGGCAGCAGCCAGCCGCCAACCCCGTTCGGGAAGAGTCGCTGGCCGCCCTGGTAGCCCTGGGGTTTCCCAAGCCTACGGCGGAGAAAAGCGTGGACGATGCGCTCAAAGCCGACCCCGACCTGACCGTTGAAGAAGTGATCCGGCGCGCGCTTCGGTAACAGACATAAAAAAAGGATCGTTGATAGCGATCCTTTTTTTATGTGGTCTGCCTGGCTAGTTAATTCACCGCTCCGCTCCGCAGGTTAGCCTCCAGATAGCTGGTGTACTGCTGATATAATAGCAGGTAGCTGGCCGAGTTGTATGACACCCCGTGCGCGCCCGGCGGATAGATGCGCAGATCGGCATCTTTACCGGCATCTTCGAGGGCGTTCATCAGCTGGAAGGTGTTGCGAACGTGTACGTTCTCGTCCATAGTCGAGTGCGCAATGAACATCTTTCCAGCCAGGTTCTTGGCGTAAGGGGATACCGCGCTGACCTTATATTTCTCTTCGTTTTCCGGCAGCAGCCCCATGTACCGCTCGGTATAGATGCTGTCGTAGAGCCGCCAGTCTGTTACGGGCGCCCCGACCAGCGCCACTTTGAACACGCCGGGGTGTGTCAGCATGGTATAGCTGCTCATGAACCCGCCGTAGCTGTGGCCCCGGATCGCCAGTCGGGTGCCGTCTACATACGGCAGCGTGGCCATATAGCGGGCCGTTTCTACAAAATCCTGGCTTTCGTATTTGCCCAGCTTCTCGTAAACGATTTTCTCGAAGTCACGCCCGTAGCCACCGCTACCCCGGTTGTTGACGCTCACCACGACATAGCCCGTCTGGGCCAGCCACTGATGCCAGCCCGTATTCGACCATTCGTTATACACCGACTGAGCACCCGGTCCGCCGTAAATGTCGAGCACCAGCGGGTATTTCTGATTCGGGTTGAAGTTGATCGGTTTGATGATCGAGATATCCAGCCGCTGCCCGTCTGAGGTGGTAAAGCTGGCCAGCTCTTTGGGCGCGTAGACGTGCGAGGCTACGTACTCCGTCACTTTCGCATTGGTCTCCAGCGCTTTGATCAGTTTGCCGTTCACGTCGCGCAGTTCGACCTGGGTGGGTGTCTGCACGTTGGAGTAGCGATCGATAAAGTACTGCCCGTTGGGTGAGAAGTTGACCGTATGCCGGCCCGCTACCGTTGTCAGCCGCTGTTTGTTTTTCCCGTCAATGTCGATCGCGTACAGCTGCCGTTCGGTGGGAGCGGCTTCGGTGGCGGTATAGAAAACTTTGCGGGTTTTGGGGTCGATGTGGTGTACGTAGGTGACCTCCCATGCCCCTTTCGTGACCTGGTTCAGCAGCTTGCCCGTATAGTCGTAGCGGTACAGGTGCGCAAACCCGCCCCGATCCGATACCCAGTAAAATTCCTTCACACCGCCCGGGAAGTAAAGCAGATGGTTGATACCCGCAAAGAAGTCGAAGATGTCGACCCAGGTTGTAGACGTTTCTTCCATGATCTGGCGCGCATCGCCGGTACGGGCATTGGCCATGAACAGGCGCATATGGTTCTGCTTGCGGTTCAGATGCATCAGGGCCAGCTGGCCGGGCTGCGACGTCCAGTAGATCCGCGGAATGTACCCATCGCCCAGGGCCACATTCATCCAGGCTTTGGCTTTGGTAACCACGTCAACGGTACCGATGCGAACCGTAGGGTTCTTGTCGCCGGCGCGCGGGTAGGGCAGCGAGTCGTAGGTTTCGTCGAAGCCTTTATAATCGGTCATTTTATAGATCGGAACCTGCCGTTCGTCGGACTGCCAGAACGCAATCATCTTGCTGTCGGGCGACCATTCCCAGGCCTGAGCCAGGCCGAATTCTTCTTCGTAGGCCCAGCCGAAGCGGCCATTGTAGAAAGCGGGTTTGGCATCGCTGGTCAGCTGGGTTTCTTTCTGGGTGGCAAAATCAAATACGAACAGGTTACCCCCGCGCTCGTACCCGATCCGGCTACCGTCCGGAGCCAGCTCCGCGGTTTGGGCATCTTTGGCCACCAGCTTCAGGCTCTTGTCGGCCAGCGAGTATACGTAGTAGTCGGAGATACCCGAACGCCGGTATACGGGTCGGAAATTGGTCTGGAACAAAATGTTTCGGGCATCTTTCGACCACTGAAACGACCCGTAGGCGAATGGTTTGTCGGTGCCGGGAAATTTCAGCTGGCTACCGTCGAAGACGACCGTTTCGGTCTGGTCTTTGGGCGAAACGACCTTGATCGTGCTGGCACCGCTGGTGTACGAAAAGCGATTACCGCCTTCTATCCAGTTTACCGACCGCGGTCCCGACGAGCCGCTGAGCTGGCTACCCGAGTATAAAGCCTGCTGAAGCGCCGGATACATCTGTTTTGCCGGTGAACCTGCAGAAGTCTGAGCGTTTGCCTGTTGGGTAAGCAGACAAACGCTCAAAAGGCCGATTAGGAAACGGCTGTTTGTCATAGAGAAGTATGCTTAGAGAGTAACAAATCTACCAAAAAATGAATTGTCGTACACAGACTTCGTTTTGGCATCAATTCTGCTACGATCTTTTACCCAAAAAACATCGTTTGCCTTGACCACTTATACCGTAACACAGCCAATCTTACCCGTATGTACGCACCTGTCACTATGGTACAATTAAGTATTAGTACGTGGTAATTTTGTACGTATATTTCCGCTTCCAAAGACGGGATTTCTTTAATTCACCTACCAATAATCACCTTTTATGATGAATAGGTACTCATCTGGTGGCCGACCTATCTGCCTGTTGTGGCTCGTTGGCTTCACCCTTTTGCTCTGCAGTACTGTTATGGCCCAGAGCACCCGATATACACTCAGAGGACGCGTAACCGATGCCGCAGGTTCGGGTATTCCCGGCGTTACGGTACTGGTTCGGGGAACATCGCTCGGTACAACCTCCGTGGCCGACGGCACCTACACGCTGGGCATCACCATGGCCCCCGGCTCTTATTCCCTGACATTCTCGTCCATTGGCTACAGTGCGGCCGACCGGCCCGTTACGCTCGGCAACCAGGAAACCGTTACAACCGACGTAACCCTGGCCGAAGAAAACCAAACCCTGGACGAAGTGGTGGTAGCAGCGGCAACGCTGTCGGGTCCCCGGCGTCAGTTTGGTAATGCCATCACCACCCTGAAAGGCCAGGAACTGACCCAGGCCGGTACGGGCGGCTTCATCAATGCCCTCCAGGGTAAAGTGCCGGGTGCTCAGATTACCCAGAACTCCGGCGATCCGGCGGGGGGTATCAGCATCCGCCTGCGGGGGGTCAAGTCGCTGTCGGGCTCCTCGGACCCGCTCTACGTCATTGACGGGGTTATTGTCAGCAACGCCAGCGACAACGTATCGCAGCTGGCAACGGGCAGCCAGATCGGCAACGCCAATGCGGCTCAGAACCGCCTGGCCGACCTCAACCCCAACGACATTGCCACCATCAACGTAGTCAACGGTGCGGCTGCGGCTGCCCAGTACGGCTCACGCGCGGCCAACGGCGTGGTGCTGATCACCACCAAACGCGGCCAGACGGGCGCGCCCCGCGTCTCCTTCACGACCAGCTTCAACGTGAACGAACTGCGCAAGAGCGTTCCGCTCGGCACGCTGAACAAACAGTTTGGTTTTGCGGGCCTGCGGCTCCACCCCATCGGCGGTATCTCGGCGGCTCAGATTGCGGCCAACCCCGGCGTAACGACCATCAACGTAGTCCGCGACGGCGCCACTACAGCACTGGCTACCAACCTCGTCGATGTGACCCGCTATAATTACTTCGATCAGATTTTCCGGACGGGCTACGGCACCGACAACTCGCTGTCGGTATCGGGCGGCACCAACAACACGAACTATTTCGTTTCGTTCGGTTACCTGAAAAATGAAGGGATCATTAAAGGAACCGACTTCACCCGGTATAACTTCCGCGCCCGGCTCGATCAGCGCCTGGCCAGCTGGGCCAAGCTGTCGGCCGGTCTGAGCTACTCCAACAGCTTCTCAAACGAAAAAGCCAACGGAAACGTCTTCTACAGCCCCATCAACTCGGTCAGCATCACGAACAACATCTGGGACATTACCCAGCGCGACGCAGCGGGCAACCTCCAGGCCGTAGAACCCACCCGGGTCAACCCCCTGTCGACGATCGAAGACATGCGCTTTACCCAGTCGGTCAACCGTACCATCAGCGATTTGCAACTGAACCTGACTCCGCTGAAGGGGCTGAGCGTTGACTGGGTACTAGGCGTAGACACCTACGGCCAGTTCGGCAAGAACTACATCCGGCCTTACCCCTATCAGTCGGTAGCGGGTCTGCCCCTGGAGCGGTATCCGTTCGGGTATGCCGCTACGGCCGTCAACCAGGCCCTGCTCCTCAACTCCGACGTAACGGTAGGCTACGAGCGCAACCTGACCAATGATCTGAAAATGAACTTGATTGCCGGCTACAACTACCAGTTTAGCCAGACCGATTTCAGCCGGAACGAAGGGCAGAACCTGGCGCCGTTTATCGAAACGGTGAGCGGAGCCTCCAGCACCACGTTTGGGTTGGGTTACGGCCTCGATCGCTTCAACCTGAGCGGTTATTTTGGCCAGGCTACCTTCGCCTACCGCAACCTCGCCTTCCTGACGGCAGCGATCCGGCGCGATGCGTCGTCCAAGTTCTCGCCTTCCGAAACCAACCAGCTTTATCCCAAGCTGAGCGGCTCGCTGGTGCTGTCGGATCTGGATTTCTGGAAAGAGTCGGGGCTGAATACTGTCTGGAACGACCTGAAGCTGCGGGCCAGCTACGGCGAGTCGGGTAACCTGTCGGGTATTGGCTCGTACAGCCGGTTCTGGCAGTTCCAGCCGATTCCGTTCCTGGGCCGCAACACCATTATCCCCTCGTCTACGCTGGCCAACCCCGCCGTACGTCCCGAGCGGATGGCGGAGTTTGAGTTTGGCGCCGACCTGTCGTTCCTGAACAACCGCATCAACCTGAGCGCTACGGGCTATAACCAGCAGATCAAAGACCTGGTGGTGAACCGCACGCTGGCCCCGTCGACGGGTGGTACGGGCATTGTCAACAACGTAGGAACGATGGAGAACCGGGGTATCGAACTGATGCTCGACGTAACGCCCGTAAAAACCAAAAACCTTTCGTGGGAGGCTACGTTTATCTTCAACCGCAACCGCAACAAGATCCTGAGCCTGGGCAGCCCGCGCATTGAAATTGCTACGGTATCGGGCGCGCCGGTCTTCCTGCTCGAAGGCGAAGCCGCCAGTGTTTTCTATGAATTCCCCTACGCCCGCAACCCCGACGGGTCGCTGCTGCTGACGGCCCAGGGCTTCCCGCAGCGGGAGCGCGGCACCCAGGTGGGCAACTCCTACGAAATACGGCCCGAGAACCGGGTCAATGGCCAGCCCGCCGGCGCTTTTGTCCGGACAATCATCGGCGACCCCAACCCGAAATGGACCGGCTCGTTTGCGTCTAACCTGACCTATAAGAACCTGTCGTTCCGCTTCCTGCTCGATGCCGTACAGGGCAACCAGGTGTTCAACGCCGACAAGCGCACCCGCGAGAACGTAGGTATCGGTACGCTGACCGAACAGGAGATGAACGGCACGCTGCAACGGGGTTATATCTTCGCCATCGGACCAATTGGTGAGTTCCGGGTCGATGACGGGTCGTTCGTAAAACTCCGCGAGGTGGCGCTGAATTACCGGCTGCCCAACTTCGTGAAGGGCATGAGCAACTTCAATATTGCCCTGATCGGCCGCAACCTGATCTCGTGGGACAATTATAACGGCTTCGATCCCGAAACCAACTCGGGCGGTAACTCGGACCTGGTACGGGGTGTCGACTTCGGCAACGTCCCGATCCCGCGTACGTATCAGCTTCAACTCTCGGCCACATTCTAGGAACCCGTTTCCCGTGTTCTGCTGCGGCTAACCCGAACACGGTGAACTCAAACAAGACATCGACCAATGAAAAAATATAGTCTATTTATCTCCCTGCTGGCGTTGCTGCTGACCCAGAACGCCTGCAACCAGGAGTATCTGAACCCCAGCGCAGCCAGCGAACAGCAGGTCGTCAACTCGCCCGACGGGCTGGTTACGCTGGTCAACGGCCTCCAGTACCGGTACACCTTCGGCCGAACGGGCGTTATCTACAACGGCGTGGCGGCCAGTGGGCTGGCCACTCGTGAGCTACGGGTGCTGAACGCCGGTAATACCGACGAGTTATTCCTGGAGCAGGGCTTCGCCAGCGTTCAGGGGTCGAACGCCGTGATCCGAAACCTCTGGACCAGCGCGCAACTAACCCGCTCTACTGCGGATATCGTTCTGTCCAATGCCAACCGGGTTATTACCGATGCCGGTCTGCGGTCGGGCGTCGTAGCCTATGCGTCGATTTTCAAGGCTCTTTCGCTCGGTACGATGGCTCAGTTCTTCCAACAGGCGCCGGTGGCCACGGGTACCAACGCGGCCTTTGTCAGCCGCGAGCAGCTGCTCCGCGATGCGATTTCCACGCTGGAGTCGGCGGCTACGCTCATCGGCACCACGCCCCCATCGGCGGCATTCCTGAGTCGCATCCCAACCGGTATCGACATTACCAACACCATCCAGGCCCTGATTGCCCGGTATGCGCTGTTTGTGGGTGATTACGATAAGGCCATCGCGGCAGCGGGCCGGGTCAATCTGGCTACCCGCTCTTCGTTCTCGTTTGACGATAACTCCCGCAATCCGGTGTTCGAAACGGCGTTCAGCAACACCAACGTATTTGCCCCCACCAATACCAATTTCGGACTGCCGGCAACGCTGGCTCCCGATGCTGCCGACCGGCGCATAGCTTTCTACACCCGCTCGGGCGCTACCGCCACGCAGAACCTCGGTACGGGTTTTTATACGGCCAATACCGCCCCGGTGCCCGTTTACCTGCCGGGCGAAATGCTGTTGATCCGGGCCGAAGCCTATGCGCGTAAGAACGATGTAGCCAACGCCGTAACGGAACTGAACCGGGTGCTGACCAAAACAGCCGCTCAGGACGCCTGGGGTGTTGGAGCGGGCCTACCGGCCTACAGCGGTGCTCAGACAGGCCCCGCCGTACTGACCGAAATCTATCGGAACCGGCAGATCGAACTGGCGTTCCAGGGCTTCCGGCTCGAGGATAGCCGCCGGTTCAGCCGCCCCGGCCCCGAGACGACCCCGCAGGCCAACGCCGAACGGACACGCAATTTTCTGCCCTATCCGTTTACGGAGCGCGATAACAACAGCGCCACCCCGGCCGATCCGACCAACTAGGCCGGACAGGCTCTATCTGGGATACAAAAAAACCGACGCACGGATGCGTCGGTTTTTTTGTGCCCACTGGTGGTGTATCAACGCCTTTTCTCGTGTGGCTTTTCAGCGACCCCTGCTTCGTCAGCTCCAGCAGACGATGCCCGGCATTGGTTACCGCTGAATCAGCAGCCGTAACGTAGCGGGCAGTTGCCCGGCCGGCGTAAGCCTGATCAGGTACAGACCGTTGGGCAGGTGGCTGGTATCGACCCGGTACGGCTCTGCTGGAACAACCTCCAGCTGCTGCTGCTGTAGTGAGCGACCGAGCAGATCAGTCAGCTGCATATCTACAGACTGGTTACCAGCGGCCGAGAGGTTAATGAGCACGTGATCACGAGCGGGGTTAGGCCACAGGCTGAACGCCACGTCTGTTTTTTCAGCACCGACTCTGCCCGCGGCTGGACAGCTTCTCTCTTCGATGCGCCACTGCTGATGCTGCCCCGCACCCAGCGGCTGCTGGCTGATCAGCGCCCCCTCGGGCACGCTCGCGTCCCGCACCGTCAGGGCCTTGGTCGAGTTGCGGTTGCGGATACTGTAAAAACCCTCCCCGTTGCGCTCCACCAGCCACTGCTGATGGTAGCCGCCCCAGTACGTCCACTGCTCCACCAAGGCATCATCGGCCACCGACGAGTTGGCCACCTGCAGCCCTTTCTGGGTGTGCAGCACCGTGATGTTGTAGTAATTACCCTCGGGGGTGAAGCGCCAGCCCTGCGCCAGCAGATTGGCATCGGTGCGCTGGCGCAGGGGGGTCCCATCGGCCTGACCGTTGGCATCGATGCCGATGACCTTGCCACTGAGCCGCGAGACCAGCCGGTAGCATTTGGCGGGGTCAATGGCCGAAACGGAATTGCGCAGTGAAACCAGCAACAGCTGACTGGTAGCGACACCTCCTCGGTTATCCCTTACCACCAGCCTAACGCTGTAGCTAAGTTGGGGTACCCCCTGCGCACCCGGTCGAATGGTAAAGGTTTTGACCGGGTTGGCCTCGGTAGAAAAAGGGCTGCCATCGCCGAAGTCCCACTCGTAGGTAATGGGGTCACCGTCGGGGTCGGAGGAGGCACTGCCGGTAAAGGTCACGCTCAGGGGTGAGGTGCCTGTTAGCGAGGTCGAGGTAGCTACAGCCACGGGAGGTCGGTTGCCCGATGCTGGGGTCGCGTTGATGGCTACGCCACCTGTCCAGCCCCTGCCTTTGCGCGTGTATACCCGGAAGTAGTACGTCTGTCCCACCGCCAGATCGGTTACCGTTACCGACGTACCAATCCCCTGATAGAGCACTTTGCCGCCGTAAAAATCGGAGCCATTGCCCGTAAAGCTGGCGTTAGCCGTATAGGCCGGTTCGAGGGGAATCTCGTTGATACCCGCCCCGGCTTTACCAACTACCAGCACATCGTCGAAGGATAATGCGGGGTTAGTCCAGTTGAGCCGGATCGTGCTGACGTTTATAAAGGGAGTGGCCGTCAGGTTGGTTACCGACAGCCTGGGTGAATTACAATCGGGACTGATCCTGACAGAATCCTGACCCGAAAGTCCGTTAAAGTCGATCACTTTCACCGTTATCAGGTAGTAGGCATCCTCCCCTTCGCAACCCACCGGCAAGATGTTGATAACCGGATTGGCACCGGACGCGGTTGTTACCAGCTGCTCGCGGTTATTCTTTCGCAGCTTCACCTCCCAGATCTGGGACTTCAGGCTATTTCCGGTGACCGCAGCCGCCAACGAATAACTGGTGACATTGTCGAGGGCGTAGCTGGTCCCATTGACGGGGTTGGTGATGCGCACCGTTGGGGCATTGTTAGCGAGGGACACATACAGAGTCTGAACCGCGCTGCGCTGCCCTTTATTGTCGATGACCGTAAGCCGAACAGTATAGTTGAGAACCAGACCGATGCCCTGGCTGCCGGGTTTAGCCGTAAATACCTTCACCGGATTGGCTTCGGTAGAAAAGGAGCTGCCATCGCCGAAGTCCCACTCGTAGGTAATGGGGTCGCCGTCGGGGTCGGCGGAAGCACTACCGGTAAAGGTTACGCTCAGGGGTGAGGTGCCTGTTAGCGAGGTCGCGGTGGCTACGGCTATGGGTGCCCGGTTGGTGGTGGGCAGGGGGGTGGTGGTGCAGCTTCTCTCTTCGATGCGCCACTGCTGATGCTGACCTGTGCCCAGCGGCTGCTGGCTGATCAGCGCCCCCTCGGCCAGGCTCGCGTCCCGCACCGTCAGGGCCTTGGTCGAGTTGCGGTTGCGGATGCTGTAAAACCCCTCCCCGTTGCGCTCCACCAGCCACTGCTGATGGTACCCGCCCCAGTACGTCCACTGCTCCACCAGGGCGTCATCGGCCACCGACGAGTTGGCCACCTGCAGCCCTTTCTGGGTGTGCAGCACCGTGATGTTGTAGTAGTTGCCCTCGGGGGTGAAGCGCCAGCCCTGCGCCAGCAGATTGGCATCGGTGCGCTGGCGCAGGGGGGTCCCGTCGGCCTGACCGTTGGCGTCGATGCCGATGACCTTGCCACTAAGCCGCGAGACCAGCCGGTAGCATTTGGCAGGATCGATAGCCGAAACGGAGCTGGTTCCCGACAGGCTGACAAAGGGCGGATTGGTCGATACCCGCGCGGGTTCATCACGTTTACTACTTTTTGCTGTCTCATTGATTTTGTTACTATGCGTCGTTGAGGGGAAACCCAACACTCCCACATGGCTCACTAGCCAACACAGGAGGCCAAGGCAAGAACGGTATCTGCCAGAATGGGTAAAGAAAATGGTCATAAACTTGACGTTTTGAGTTTTGGTTAGAGGATGGACCGAACGGTTTATTGCAGGCAGTAAGGCTAAAGGTCAGGATACTAAATAGGCTTTCTAGACTGATAACCCACTTGTTGTGTAGACCAGAAAAAGCCCGGCCCGTCATCTTTCGTCATGCATCGTCAACCGGGTAACTTTCCCGAGCTGTATCAGGCCCGTCGCTGGTGGTCTGAACCAATCGTCGGTAAACAGGCGCGGGGCTCGGTGAAACGTCGACCCGGCAGATGGAGATCGTTTCGCACAAGGCGTAAGTCCACACGAAACGAAGAGGATGGGTACAGCCACTGGCTTGCCCGAGCTGAACGAGTTGAGGTGCTGGTGCTGTATGGACAGTATCCAATGAATGAAGCCGACCAGCCCATGAATAGGCGCTAGTCGGCTTCGTTCTGTATTGCCGTAATTAACCCATTTTTACAACCTGCCCGGTTCGGGTCGATTCGTAGATAGCCTGGAAAAGCGCGACCACCTTACGGCCGTCTTCGCCCGTGACCAGGGGTGCCCTGTTTTCGTTGATCGCGTCGCGGAAGTCGGCAATTTGCAGTCCGAAGTAATACGACGTGGCATCGATTTGATTGAAAAAAGCGGTATCGTCGGCTATGAACTGCGTCAGCTGCGTTTCCTGCCCCGGAATGGTCCAGGTATCGTTGACGGGTGGTTCGGCAATACTCGACCGACCGGCAATGAACATGGCCCCGCCATCGGTCTGCACACCTACCGACGCGCCATTCTGGCCATGGATATGAACTTTGCCGTACAGACCCGGCTGCTGGCTATTGCTGACCACGATGTTGCCCAGTCCACCGTTTTTGAACTGCACAATAGCCAGCGCCGTATCGTCGACTTCGATATACGGGTGGTTGATGTTACGCCAGACCCCGTAAACCGATTCTACCTCGCCCATGTACCACAACAGCAGATCGAGCTGGTGCGGAGCCTGGTTGACCAGCACGCCCCCGCCCTCTCCGGCCCAGGTACCGCGCCAGGGGTCGCTGCGGTAGTAGGCCTCGTCGCGCCAGCCGTACATCTGCACTACCCCCAGCGCGGGGGTGCCAATCTGGCCGGCATCAATCGCCTGCCGAATCCGCTGGCAGGGCGCGTAGAACCGACGCTGGCTGATTACGCCCAGCTGCTTCCCATTGCGCCGGGCGGCTTCGAGCATGGCATCACTATCGGCCAGCGACGAAGCCAGGGGTTTCTCAACCAGCACGTGCGCCCCCGCATCGAGCGCGGCTACGGTAGGGTCGCGGTGGGCCGGGTGGGGTGTACAGACCAGACAGAGATCGATATTTTCGCGGTCGACCATGTCATAGATGTCCGAATAACCCGGTATGCCGTAGTGGTCGGCAAAGGCACGGGTTTTGGCGGGGGTGCGGCCGTAAATGGCGCATAATGTCGTATCGGGCGTTTGCAACACAGCTTTGGCGTGCAGATGGGCAACTTTACCCGGGCCAATAATGGCGATGCGAAGCGGATTAGGCATAGACTTATGAATACGTATGACCATGAAACGAGACGGTATCGGGTCATCTACTCAAAACCAGACAACAAACGACCCACCAGCCCCGCTTTCGAGCTAGCCAGGGCCGTGCCAGCCAGCCGCTCGCGCCGGCCCCGGGTCAGAAGCGAAGCCCGAACCGAATGTCGAAGCCCTCGGCCACGTTCAGTTTCGCTTTGAGGCCAACCCCCAGCAGATACCGGTTTTGCAGGGTATAGAGCAGCTGGTACCGCTGAAACACCCGCCCGTCCGGTATAGTAGCGGGCTGTACCAGGTTCCAGCCGAGGTGGGTAGCGAATGTATACTGCCCCAGCCAGAGTTCGTACCCGCCCAGCACGGCCAGCTGCCAGCTCTCCGGCCGGTCACCCGCCCGGCGGGCCTGCTGACGTACGTACCCGTCGTGAACCACCTCTACCCCACCCGACAGCGCGTTGAAGCGGCTAAGCCGGTAACCAGCGGTACCGGTCAGCCCCCAGAGCCAGGTGGCCTGTTCCGGAAAACGGATGGTTTGCGGCAGCGTGCGGACCGAGGCAAAGGGGGTTAGCCGCCCGGCGAACCGGCGGGTCAGCACCGGCCGACTCCATTGGCGCACGTCGGGGTACGGAAGCGGCTGCGGGGTGTACAGCATCCCGATGGCCAGGGTAGGAAAATTCATCCCCCGGTTGGGTTGCCGGGTTCCGCCGTTGGATATATGATTATAGCCAGCCGTTACGGACAGCGCCACCTGCGGCCCCAGCCGTCCGTACGCACTGGCCGACAGGGCCAGCAGGCCATTCAGCGGGGCGCCGAAGAAGGTGTTGCGGGGATTGCGGTCGGCGTCGTAGTAACGTGTTAACCAGGCCAGGCCGGCCGTAGCCCGTACGGAAAAAGAAAGCGGCTTCCCATACCGGATCTGCGGCTCGAAAAAAGCACCGGCGCCGTAGGTTCGTCCCAGCTCGGCCGGATTGCTGAACGTGACGTAGTTGGCATAGGCCCCCACCCGGGCAAAACAGTTACAGCGCTCGAAGGCGGCTCGTTGCAGGGCCGTTCGGCTGTAGGTGATCTCGACCCCCACCGGTCGCGTTTGGGCGATAGGCCGAAGGTCGGGGGCATGGGGAATAATAAATCCGGTATACAACTGAACGCCGATCTGTTTCTGTACCGAATCGGCGGGTGAGCTGGCCAAGAGGTGGCTTATCAACAGCAGAGCGTTCATAGGCTGTCAGTAACTTGACAATACGGGCTTGTCTGCCGGGTTACCCTCTGATCAGTCAGTATAACCGGCAGTATGTGAGGCCAAAGTAAAGGCAATTGCCGAACGACAGCAATCTGTTGATGACGTTTTTAGGGCGTAACCCCTCAGTAAACAGACGCAGCGGGCACCTGCTCAGCCCTGGAGAAGGCCAGTCGATAGGTGGCTTCGAGTTGCGGTAGTTCGGCGCGTTTTCCCTGACGGCTCAGGGCCTGGTGAAGACCGACCAGCGACCAGCCGTTACCCGGATGATGAGCCAGGTCCTGCCGATAAACGGCTTCGGCTTCCGCCGGCTTGCGCATGCTGAGCAAATAAGCCCCTAAATACTGCCGGGCGGGCAGGGGCCAGTCACTGGGTTCGGTATAAATAAGCTGGTCTTCCCGTTCAATCGCCTGCCGGAGGCTGGCCACCGCCTGCTCAGAGCGGGCATCGGCAACGAGCAGGCTGGCCTCCAGGATATGATCCGCAATCTGCGCCACGGGCAGCGGAGCATTGAACGGGATACGTCGTCGGGTAAGCAGTGGGTCGGTTAGTCGCTCGCCCAGGGCCTGCCGTTCTTTGCGGGCTTCGGCGAGCTGACCGGTAGCCACCAGGGCCATACCCCGGGCAAAGTGATCCAGCAGACGGGCGTAGGCCCAGTCGGTATTGGGTCGGTCGGTAGCCAGTATCTCATTCCATTTACCCAGCCTGACCAGCGTCAACGAAGGGAGCATGTACAGATACTGATCATAGGCATTCTGAGGAGTTGGCGAAACAGACTGGCGGCAGCGGAGGGCGTCGCGCAGCCCGGTTTTATACATCCCCCCGGTCAGGGCGCAGTAGGTTTGTACGGCAAAATAATGGGGCGAGTGTTTCACCAGACCCAGGTGTCTGGCCAACGAATCATACGTAATCAGGTTATCGTCAGCCAGGTCGTTGACGACGACACCCTGCTCAAAAAGCCCATTGCGCTGGTATTCATGACTGGCCATGTGCACCATGTGAGCTACGCCGGGAAGCTGGGTTTTGAGCCGCTCAGCACTGGCAAGGGCTACCTCCGGCTGGCGCGACGCTTCGGTAAGATGAATGTAATAATGCAGGGCAGCCGGATGATTCGGGTGTTTCTGGAGTACGTTCTGGGTAATGGCTATCACGTCAGGCGTCCAGGCTTTTGGCTCGCCCTGAGGAGTCCAGAAATCCCAGGCATGAATCAGCATGACCGCATCTACATACAGCATCGCTAGGTCAGGATCGTCGAACTCCGTCATGAGCTGCCGGCTGGCCGATGCATAGGCCTGATTGAGCTGCTGACGCCGGGCATCGGTCGGGTCGGCCGAATAGCGGGTGTTCATCACCTCGATCATCCGCTTTTCTTTCGGATTGGCCCGGGTCGCCAGCTCGTTCATCCGGGCCAGCACCGAAGCCATGTCGGGCGGAACGGTATAGGTGTGGGCGGCATTGTAATAGGGACCTCCTGCCAGCGCCTGCCCCCACCAGGCCATCGGGCAGGCGGGGTCCAGCCGAGCCACCTCTTTGAACGAAGCCATGGCCTCCTTCATATGGTAACTATAATACATCGTCAGGCCCTGATCGAAGTAAAACTGCGCGCTATCTGTCCGTGTAGAAATCGGATACGAGTAGTTTCCCCAACCCGGCAGCGCCACCACGAACTTTCCGTTTGCCATCCGGTCGATACGGCTCCCTGCCGTGGCTCCGCAAAGGGCTATAGGGCTAACCTCTGCAGGAGAGCTATATCGCGGTGTGGTAAGACTGCCAAGCGCAGTTACCAGGAGTAACAGGGTCAGAATGAGCAAACCGGTTTTCATTGTTTCGATCAGTAAAGTGGATAAACCTCCGTACCCGCCCCGGTTGCCGGTTAGGCAAGCCCTCCGGGGTTTCCCAAAAGTGATAGTGATTGACTCATGTGCGACAGGTTTATGAACCGATTCAGGCGACCTTTGATCCGTGCATGATGGCAGGCCCGGTCCGGTTCACCCCTGCCAACGCTCCTCTCCCCCGTTCGTTGTTTCGCCCTACGCCCAGCCCGTTTACAGGTTAAATGAATCGCATGTCCCGTGTTTTTCCTCTTAACAACTACTTCGCCATGAAAACCATCTCTTTGCTCGCCGGCTGCCTGAGTCTCTTCAGCTCAGTAGCCACCGCCCAGCTACTGGACCCGGTGCTATCGGCTGCTGCCGACAACGTAACTGCCGTCATGTCTCCCATGCCAGAGGCTGTACCGTATTCGCAATCGACCGACGAGTTCGTGCCTGTAACCAACGAACCGTTTTTCCCGGGCGGGCATCAGGCTCTGGAAGCGTACTTCCAAAATCCGGCGTTTTATCCCCATCAGGCCCAGCAGGCGGGTATCGAAGGAACGGTCCATGTCCGGTTTCGGGTAACGTCCACGGGTCATCTGACTGATCTCAAGGTCGTCAAATCGCGCGGCTCCCTGCTGGACAGTGCCGCTCTTGAAGCCGTAGCGCTGATGCCCCGCTGGTATCCGGCCCATCGGTCAGGAATAGCCGTCTCCAGTGTTTATGTACTCCCGGTTACCTTTCGTGCTCAATGACGGGCGAAACGATCCGGTCAGCAAGGCCTCATCGGCGCCCGGCAACTAGGGCTTCAGCACGACCTTGATCAGCCCTTTCTCTTTGGCATATAACCGCCGGAACCAGTCGGCCCCTTCGGCGAGCGGTACTTCGGCGCTCAGAATAGCGTCGACGTTGATACGACCCGACGAAATCAGCGAAAGCGAGGCTTCGTACTCGCCATTGATGGCGCAGGAGCCCTGAAGCCGCAGCTGGCGCGTCACAACGGCCTGCAACGGAATCTCGACCGTGGGAGCCAGGTTACCGACGAGCGTAACCGTAGCGCCTTTGCGAACGCAGTCGATCGCCGTTTTTACGGTTGGGCCCGCCCCGACCACTTCAAACGACACATCGGCCCCGCGCCCGTTCGTCAGCGCCTGTACCTGCTGGGGTACATCGGCCGATTTGGCATTTATGGTATGCGTAGCCCCGAGCGATTTGGCCAGCGCCAGCCGGTCGTCGTCCAGGTCGATGGCTATAATGACCCCGCAGCCCGCCAGCCGGAGCGCCTGAATGACGAACAGCCCGATCATACCGGCGCCCACCACCACCGCCGAGTCGTTCACCTGAACGGGTGTCAGGCTCAGCGCATGGAGCGCGACGGCTACCGGCTCGACCAGCGCGGCCTGGGTGAAGGTAACGTTCTCAGGAATGGCGTACAGAATATGCTGCGGTACCGTCACGTACTCCGCAAAGGCACCCTGCCGCTTGAACTCGGGCGTCGACACCCCCACTACTTCACGGCCATCGCTGAGGTTATACATACCACGTCGGCTATACCAGTCGTCGAGGGCATATACGGTCGAGTCGAAGGTAACCCGGTCGCCGGTGGCCCAGCCGCGTACATCGGCGCCCACCTCGGCAATGATGCCGCTGGCTTCATGGCCCATCACGATGGGCGGAATCCGACGGCCGCTGCTGCCATCCATACCGTGTACATCGGACCCGCAGATGCCGACGGCCTGTACCCGAACAAGTACTTCGCTGGCACCGGGTGTTGGTTTAGCCACATCCTGTAGCTCAAACTGATTGTATTCTGTAAGAACGAGCGCGCGCATATTTGTCTTTGTTTACAGAGACGCAACCGCAGGCAGATCGGCCCTCACGTCTCCCCATCTGAATGTTTCTATAGCAATCTGCCGGCGACGGTTTTGTAATCCGCAGGTATTGTTTTCCCGAGCCGTACAGCCGCTGTTTTATTTCTGATAAATCTTCACGAAGGCCTCAGCCGGTATCTGATCAAACGAACCACTGGCCAGATTCGGGTTGATTTCGTAGGTTATAACATCGTCCATCGTATCGGGGGTTTCGCCGAACAGTTTACCGGCACTGGCATTGGTGTATTTTTTCTTTACCCAGACCAGCCGGTGTTCAGGCTCTTTACCCCAGGCCGCATTGTCGCCCAGAACGAGCTGAATTTTAGCCCAGTCGCTGAAAAAATATTCCTGCAACAGCGGTATGATCCGGTCGCGGAACGCACTACATAACCCGGCCAGCGTTTCGACACCGGTCAGATAGGCATGTCCAATTTGATGATCGCGATCGAGCAGGTATTCGATTCGCTCGTTGATGGTACGCAGCAGCTGCGCCAGATCGACCCCGTCCACGACCGATAATACGGCCGGATCGGGCAACATCTCCCGGAACGCGAACCGACGGCGCAGCGCAATGTCGAGCAGCGCAATGGACCGGTCGGTGGTGTTCATCGTACCGATGATGTACAGATTGAGCGGCACGCCAAACCGCTCCTGCGAGTAGGGCAGCGTGAGCCACAGTTCCTGGTCCGCGCCGAGCCGTTTGTCGGTCTCGAGCAGCGTGATCAGATCCCCGAATACGCTGGCTACGTTGGCCCGGTTCACCTCATCGATGAGCAGATAATGGGCCGGGGCCCGTTGCAGGCGCTGCCGACGGTTGTCGGGCGTATCGTTCAGGCAGTCGGCCAGCGTAGCGTAGCCAGCCTGCTGAATAGCCGACAGACAGGCTTTGTAAAAAATACCCTTCCGGATCCGGTAGCTGATCTGCGAACCAACAATTTCGGGCCGGATACCTTCGATGAACTCTTCGTAGCTGTACGACGGATGAAAGGTGATCAGGCTCGACGTCCCCCTCTCCAGATACGGTTGCAGGGCAAACGTTTTGCCGGTGCCGGGCGGACCGAACAGAATCAGGTTATGGGGCTGGCGGCTGCGCTGATCATCCGGTTCATAAGCCGGTTCCGGCTCTTCGACCGCCTGGCCATTCAGCATCCGTTCGCCCAGGGTCGGGTCGTCGGCCAGCCGGAGCAGGTCGCTGAGCTGCGCTTCGTCTTCGGCCGCGATGTAGATGTCGGGATTGTGCCGAACGGCGTGGGGGCCGCGTTTGCTGGTTTCAACGAGTTCGAGCAGGCAGTCTTCCCAGCAGGTCCGCAACGTCGGGTTAGTAATTAGATGTACGTTAGACTGGCCGACAATTACGGCCAGATAGTCCGACTTTTCGGTCAGCGGCTCAAACACCAGCTCTTCGATGCGTTTGAGCCGATCGCGACACGACTTCTTAACGGTCAGGTGGTATTCTACCTCGCCCCGGCGGGGTTTCTGGATACGCAGTGCCTGAAAAAAGTTGACGTCGGCCGAGATAGCCGCCTTCTCGCGCCGAACCGAAAAAGCCAGTCGCGCATCGCCGTTGGGCAGGTTGACAATATCGATCAGGTCCTTCAGCAACCCGAAGAACCGACGTACGGCTTCGGGATGCCCGATGTCGCGGATGCGGTCAATAAGGGCCTGCTGTTGGGTTTCGGCGATCATATGCGGTCAGAATTGCGAAACTACGACTTTTCAACGTGTCAATATTGATTAACCTATGTGTTCAATGTACTTTTACCTACGCTTTTCCAACGAAATATGCCCCCTAAATCTATACAAACCCTGGTTTGCCTGCTCGGTTTACTCATCGGGCTTTTGGCCTGTAAAAAAGACCCTTCTCCACAGTCCGAAACCTGCCGCCTGACCAGCACTAGTGACCAGCTCATAGAAAGCAACGGCACCCTGACCGACCTGGTGTCGCGCACCTTTGCTTATACCAACGGCACCCTGACCGAAATAACCGAACAGTCGACCACCGTACAGGGTCGTTTTCTACTGGAACGGAGCAACGGCCGGGTCGAGCGCATCAGCCGGGGTACTAACGACGTACTGGCGCTGACCTACGCGGCAACGGCTACGCAACCGCTCAGTGCCACCTTTAGCCGCAATGGGGTATCCTATTCAACCTTCGATATGACGTATACGGGAGCGGGGATGCTACAGCGTCTCACCGAGCGCCGGCAGGTGTTGCCCAACAATTCGCTCACCCTCGAACGGAGCTATACGTTCACCTACGATCAGGCCGGCAACCTGATTACGGAACGCAACCGCTCTACATTAGTTGGCGGGGCCACGCCCGAGCAGGAAACAGATTATACGACCGGCCCGAATGCGTCGCCCTACAATTACCTTCCCGAACGGGCGGTGCTGACGCTCATCGCCATGACCCTGGGGGCCGAGTCGGCACCGGGTCGGTTCTGGCACCTGAAAACACCGGCAGAATACAAGCTGTACAGCCTAACCAACGGCGTTCGGGGTAGTCTGCGCGAATCGGCTACCAATGCACCCACCTACGATAACGCGGGCAAGCTCCTGGTGCAGGAACAAACGTCGCTGCTGTACCAGGCCAACAATCCGAATCCGATTACCCGAAAAAACCGCCAGGCCTACACCTACGCCTGCGAGTAGACAGCTTCAGGCCAACTAGCTTCCGATACTGACCACGTCGGCGAAGACACCCGCAGCCGTCACTCGTGAACGATAAAGTCTTCGTTTGTTAGTTCAATGAACGTGTGCTGCGCAAACAAGGTATCTATTGCCGCTATTGTTTGCCGAAAGAGGTCGAGCAACCTCCGATTCTTTATATTACCGGTGGTTACTAACAGCAGTTGGGGCGGCTTTTTGAAGAGCAAATAACTATCCTGAAAGTCGGTGTCTTTCGTGATTACAATTCGATTTTGGCGAGTTGCCAGTTCACGAATGACGCTATCGCTGGTTTCATCTTTATCAGGCAGATCGTCTGTATGAATCACATCGTAGCCTTTCTCCCGCAGCACGTCGGCCAGCAAATACGGCAGTTGCGCATCTACCAGATAGATCATGCCAGCACTCGATGAATGCTCTTGATGCGTGTCAGCCGGCTTGCGTATACTAAGCACGCCCGAATATCGTCTTCTTCCAGCGATGGATAATCAGCCAGAATTTCGGACTGAGTCATGCCCGCCGACAGCAGGTCCAGAATCAGCTCAACAGGATACCGTTTGTTACGGATCGTTGGCTTTCCATGACAAATCTCCGGATTGAGCGTTATTCGCTGAAGCAGCTCATTTTCCATGCTATCTTTTTTTATCGATAACGCAAGTTACGCCAAATAGCTTCCGATACTGACCACATCGGCGAAGACGCCCGCAGCCGTCACTTCGGCGCCGGCACCGGGGCCTTTTACGACCAGCGGCCGCTCTTTGTAGCGCTCGGTGGTGAACGACACAATATTGTCGGCGCCGGTCAGCTGATAGAACGGATGCTCCGGCCCTACCGACCGCAGCTCGATAACGGCTTTGTTGTTCTCGAAGGCCGCCACGAAACGCAGTTTCTCGCCCCGCGCTTCGGCCTGGGTCAGCAGGTTTTCGAAATAGTCGTTGTTGCGCTCCAGCTCCTCGAAAAAGGCCGGAATGGTAGGCGCATCCAGACAGGCTTTCGGCAGCAGGTTGTTGATCGTAACGTCGTCGGGTTCCAGCGGGAAACCAGCCTCCCGGGCCAGAATCAGGATTTTCCGAGCTACGTCCTGCCCGCTCAGATCGTCGCGGGGGTCGGGTTCGGTATAGCCTTTCTCTTTCGCTTCGCGCACCACATCGGCAAACGACAACCCGGGCCGGAAGGTGTTGAAAATAAACGACAGCGTACCCGACAGGATGGCTTCGATTTTCAGAAACCGGTCACCGGCCGTCATCAGCCCCTGAACGGTGTTGATGATGGGCAGACCCGCGCCAACATTGGTTTCGTAGAGAAACTTCACGCCCCGGTTCAGGGCCGTGCGCTGGAGCCGCCGGTACTCGCTATACGGCCCCGAGTTGGCCACTTTATTGGGCGTTACGACCGATATGTTGGCGTCGAGCAGCGATTCGTAGTGCTGAACAATGTCTTTGTCTGAGGTGCAGTCGATGAAGACCGAGTTGGGGAGATTGTAATCCTTTATTTTCTCGATGAAGGCGGGCAGTGAGGTCGTTACGCCGTCGGTAAGCTGCCGTTCGTGCCACTCGTCGAGCTCGAGTCCTTTGACGTCGAGCAGCATCTTTTTGGTATTGGCTACGCCAACGACGCAGATTCTGAGCAGTTTCTCCTGCCTCAGGTAATCGGTCTGCGCGTGAATCTGGTTCAGCAGCGCTTTCCCGATCAGGCCCGTGCCGACCATGAACAGGTTCAGCATGCGGGCTTCGGACTGGAAGAAAATATTGTGCAGGGCGTTGAGGGCTTTGGACAGGTTGTTCTTGTTGATCACGACCGAAATATTGATCTCCGACGATCCCTGCGCTACGGCCACGATATTGACCCCGTTTTTACCCAGCACCGAAAAAAGCTTACCCGCAATACCCGACGACTTCCGCATTCCTTCACCCACGGTGGCAATGACCGACAGCTCGCGCTCGATGGCGATGCTGTCGATATGGCCGTGCGCAATCTCGGTGGCAAATTCAGTGTCCAGAATCTGTTTGACCTGCTCGGCTCCGCGCGGGTCGATGGCGAAGCAGATCGAGTGTTCCGACGAGGCCTGCGAAATCAGAATAACGCTGATCTTATGGGTGGCCAGAATCCCGAACAGCTTGGCCGATACACCCGCCACGCCAATCATGCCCGAGCCCTGTACGTTGACCAGCGCAATATCATCGATGCTCGAAATACCCGTAATGGTGTACTGACGCCGTTCGGCCGTGCGACTGACCACCGTGCCTTCGTGCTCGGGATTAAACGTGTTGAGCACCCGGATCGGGATGTTGCGCGCAAAAGCCGGTTGCAGGCTGGGCGGATAAATCACCTTGGCCCCGAAATGGCTCAGCTCCATGGCTTCGGCGTAGGTGATGGTGGGTATGTTGAACGCGTTCGGCACCTTGCGCGGATCGGCGGTCATCATGCCGTCAACGTCGGTCCAGATATCGATGAGGATGGCGTTCAGCGCGGCTCCGATGATGCTGGCCGTATAGTCAGACCCGCCCCGGCCCAGCGTGGTGGTTTCGTTTTTCTCCGTCGACCCGATAAAGCCGGTGACCAGCTGAATGTCGGTGGTTTTGGCGAAGTGATCCTGAATGAGCTGATTGGTCAGCGTGTAGTTTACCTCGGCCTGGCCAAACTGCGCGTCGGTTTTGATGACCGTGCGGGCGTCCAGAAACTGCGCCGGTACCCCGCGGCTTTTCAGCGCTTCGGCAATGACGGTGGTCGACAGACGCTCGCCAAAACTGGTGATCAGGTCGTGCGTCCGCAGCGTCAGTTCCCGAATCAGCGAAACGCCCCGCAGCAGATCTTCCAGCTCATTGATGATACCGCGAACATGGGCAAACACTTTACCCTGTTCCTTAACTGGAATCAGCGCTTTCACTACATTGAAATGCCGGTCTTCGATGCGCCGAACCAGCTCCATATAGTCCGTATCGCCGGTAGTGGCCATCCGGCCAATCTCGATAAGCTGGTTGGTGACACCCCCCATAGCCGAGAAGACAACCGCAATCGAATTGCCCTGCTGGCGGTGCTGTTCAATAATCTGAAGAACCTGTTTGATGCTCTCGACCGAGCCAACCGACGTACCGCCGAACTTGAGAACCTGCATTTTTTACAATGAGCGATTAAGTGATTGAGCGACTGAGCGATTCTGAATATCGCTGCTCACTAATTTCTGGAAGCCGTTGATGAGGGTAATTGGGGGAGCAAATATAAGCAAAACTCCGGGCGGGCGGGTTGCCCAGCCGTGTACATGCAAAAACCCGGCCTGTTTTCGTAGCAGGCCGGGCTTATTGGCTCGTGGAGTCAGGCGCGGGCGGGCTGCATGGCCTGGGGCTGCTCGTCGTCTTCGTCGGTGGGCTGGTCCGCTTCGATGCGATCGGTATATTTTCGGGCATCGTCGGGCAGGCGCATCGTCCACCAGAGCACAACCAGCGAACTCAGCGCGCAAAAGATAAACGGAGCGATCATGCTTACCCCCGACAACAAACTGTTCACCAGCGCCGTCACGAAACTGGCCACTCCGCCCAGGGCCTGAATGTTACCGAACACCTCGCCCTGTCCGCCCCCTTCTTTGGTTACGACCGAAAGCATGGCCCCGATCAGGCCACCGATGAGCGATACCACTACGGCATCGATACCGGCAATGATGTACAGCAGCGTTACCGACGACTCGGAGAACATGTAGCCGATCTGCAGCAGAATGCTGGTGCCTACGATGAAAAAAATAGCCTTGCGCTTATTGATGCGGTGGACGATGTACTCGAAGAAAATGTAGTTGGAGATAAACGCCAGCAGACCGAAATACGTAAAGAAATAGGCCGTGTCGAGCGGACCCATGTTCAGATCACTCTGGGTCAGAAAAGCCAGAAAAAACGCGTAATAACCGAAACCGAGGGTAGCCAGCATGTTCAGGATGAACAGCGGCTTGATACCCGGCACCTCTTTCTCCGACTCGTCGAGCTGGCGCCAGAGCGTAATGACTTTCAGCGCGTTGAGGGCTTTGGTGGCAATGGCTTTGAATTCGGGCTTCTCCTGACCGGCTTCGTCGTTGGTCTCTTTGAAGCAGAGGGCCAGCCCGATATTCAGCACCCCCAGCGCGGTCAGTACGATAACGGTTGGCATGGCATCGATACGGGCCTCGGGCGACAGGTACAGCAAAATAGCCGTTACCATACCCCCTACCGCCGAGCCGGCACCAACCATAAAACTCAGCACCCCCGACCAGTTCAGCAGTTTCTCTTTCGGCGCAATATCGGCCACCGCCGACCGCATCACAGCGTACAGACCGTTCGTGCCGCCTTTCATGGATCGGTTTACGATATATCCCCAGGATTTCAGCGGCCACAGAAACAGGGTGGATATCAACGATGTAATCGTAACCGCAATCGCCACCGGCCGCCGACCGGCCTTGTCGGACCAGTGACCGATAGCCGGCGACAGCGCCAGCTGAATGCCCAGCATCAGCGCGGTTCCGCCCGTCAGCATCATCGGCTTCAGGGGCAGGGCCACTACGTATTTGGTGATCAGCGCACCCAGACCGTTGGCAGCAACGACATCAACAAAAACAATCGCAAAAATGAGCAGGAGTCGACGGTTTTTCAGCATAATCAGGCAGTCGACTACCGGTAAAAACAGCCAACGCCATACACTACTAATTGAGTAGGCTAATTGATTTGAAACATAGCTGTATTAATCCATATTTACCTAAAAGTTACATAAGTCATTCAGATAGTACCAGATTCGCTGCGTTCCCTGCCGCTTGCAGATAGGGACCCGTCTTCAAACAGGCCCTAAAACGACTACTTACCCGCCGGTGTGTATTTTTTTAAAATTTTTTCCCGCTTGTAAATCCGAAGTACAAACCCAGGCGTATGTACAGGTGCAGTCATAAGCTGGCTGATCTTCGTCCAGCCAATTCAGGTGTAGTTACACACGCCCTGGTAATAACCGAACGTTGGTTTTTGGCCGTAGCCAGACCCGTTTTCGGTACATGGGACTAACGTAATAGGGAAGTTAGTTTGAGGAGCCGGGTAACCGGCAGCGTATTGAAAGGCATCGGGGTATCCCTGGTGCCTTTTTTATGTTTTCGGGTTCGCCAGTTTTTTTGTTGCTTGCGTCCCGGTTTCATTATCTGAAGGCTTCTATGCGGGTTGTGCGTGTTATTCTGCGAATCATTCTGGGTCTGGTTCTGCTCGTGGTGTTTATACTGGCCATCGGCCTGGTTCCGGTCGATGATACGCCTTACCGGCAGATGCCCTACTATACGCAGACCCGGCAGCGGCTGGCTCAGCTCCCTGCGCCCGCCCCGGCCAGAACCGCGATCCGGGCGGGCTGGGCCAAAGCCAACATTACCCCACCCTATACCACCCCCACCGGCGGCTACGGCGAACGGCGCGGCCGTCACTGGCGGGTGGTGAGCGACTCAATTTACGCCCGCGCCATCGTTCTCGATAACGGCAGCACCCGCGTGGCCGTTGTAGCGCTGGATCTGCTCATTACGCCCCCTACGGTAGTGGAACAGCTCAAAAAACGCTTACCCGAGGTTGGGCTGCGCTGGGAGAATATCTATACAGGGGCTATTCACTCCCACAACAGCGTAGGTGGCTGGGCACCGGGGCTGGTGGGTCAGTTGATCGCCGGGGGGTATGACGAAAAGCTGGTCGGCCGAATCACCGACGGTGTTCTTTCCGCCATTCGACAGGCGCAGGCCAGTCTGGCCCCCGTACAGATCGGCTACGGCCAGACCGACGCCACGGACCATATCTACAACCGCATCGGTTTCTCGGGGCCAACGGGTCCGCTCGATGGGGCCATCCGGCTCGTGAAGCTGCAAAAAGCCGACGGCACCTCGGCCCTGCTGTGTTCCTTTGCGGGCCACGCGACCCTCTTCAACGGCGACAATGGCGATTACCTCAGCCGCGATTATCCGGGCTCCCTGGTCGACCGGCTAGAGAAGAAAGCAGCCACGTTTGCCCTGTTTCTGGCCGGACCGGTCGGCAGTACGGGTCCGCAGGCCCGCGGCACCACCGATTTTCAGGAGATTCGCAATTATGCCGGCGATCTGGCGCTGCGGATCGAGCGTACCGTTCCTGCCATCCAGTCCCGCTCTGACTCGACGCTGGCGCTGCTAACACTCCCACTCGGTTTGCGCGAACCGCACCCCCGTATCATCGGCAACTGGCGCGTGCGGCCGTGGCTCTTCTACGCCCTCTACGGCGACTACCCATCCGACCTGAAAGCGCTGCGGATCGGCCCAACCGTACTCGTCAGCACCCCCTGCGATTTCTCGGGCGAACTGGCTGCGGAACTACAGCCCGTAGCCCGCCAGAAGGGTCTCAACCTGCTCGTTACCAGCTTCAACGGTGGCTACATCGGCTACGTCACGCCCGACCGGTATTACAACCGAACGACCTACGAAACCCGCGACATGAACTGGTTTGGCCCGTATAACGGCGACTACTTCAAAGAAATGATGACGGGACTGATCCAAAAAGCGGACTAACGAAGCCAACCGGTCAGCGAACCAATCCGTTGCTGGCCTTCAGACCAATAACCTTATGAATCAACGTCTTGTCCATATGGCCCTCGTTGTTGCCGATTACGACGACGCCATCCGGTTTTATACCGAGAAACTAAATTTTGTACTGCTGGAAGATACGCCCCTGAGCGAAACCAAACGCTGGGTGCGGGTAGCTCCGCCCGGCAGCGGTTCCTGCGCCCTGCTGCTGGCCAAAGCCGATACCGACGAGCAGCTCAGCCGCGTCGGTAACCAGACCGGCGGCCGGGTTTTCCTATTTCTCCATACCGATGATTTCTGGCGCGACTACCATGCCATGACGGCCCGGGGCGTTCGTTTTATTCGCCAGCCCGACACCATGCCCTACGGCACCGTCGCCGTTTTTGAGGACCTGTACGGTAATCTGTGGGATCTGATCGAGCCCGTAGCCTGACAGCCGCCTGGCCCAACCGGTTGGCTAGCTCGTTGGCTTATCGGGCACCGGGGCCGACGCATGATAGTCGGCGTAAATACGGTGCATGTAGTCGTCGAGCAGGGTCTGAATCCGCGATCGGTCTTCGGTACGGATAATGAGCCCGACATGGTATTCCTTGTTGATACGCCACCAGACCTCTTCGTCGGCAAAACCCGACAGATCGGGCCACTGCTGGCGGGCCAGCGACACGATCAGACCCGCATGGCGGGGCTCATCGACAGGCGGCACGTAATGCTCGTGGCGGGCCATGGCCGTTTCGAGTTTGGCCCACTCGCGCCAGAGGTTCACGCCCGAAGCCGCTTCTACCATCTCGGCAATGTGCGCGCCCCCCACCCGGCTGGCCGTTTCCAGAAAATACAGTTCGCCGTCGTGATCGCCCCGGATGTACTCCGAGTGCGACGCGCTGTAGCGCATGCCAAACGCTTCCAGCACCGAATTGTTGATGTCGTACAGGGCCTGGGTGTCGGGGGCCTCGTTGGGCAGGGTCATGGTGCGAAATACTCCGCCCCCGTGCGCTACCTCCATCGGCGTAGCCAGGTACTGGCTGGCGCGGCTGAACATGGCCCGCCCTTCTACCGACAGTGAATCGACGTGGTATACCCGGCCCGGTCTGAACTGCTCGATCAGGTAGTTATGCCGGTTGTTGCCCAGTGTATGAATCACCTGCCAGGCTTCGTCCAGCGAGTGCACTTTCCGGATACCGGTGGTCGAGGCTTCGGCGCGCGGCTTGATGAGCCAGGGGCCTTCGGTGGTTTGCAGAAACTGCGTAACGGTTTCATCATGAAAGATGGAGCTGAAGGCCGGCACCCGGATGCCGGCCGCCTGCGCCCGCATCCGCATGGCCAGCTTGTCGCGGAAGTAGCGCGCCGTTGTTTGGCCCATTCCGTCGATCCGAAACGTTTCCCGGATAAGCGCGGCTTTCTCGACGTCGAAATCATCCAGCGCTACGACCCGGTCGATCCGGCGCGACCGCATCGCATGCGCCAGCCCCATCAACATATTGTCCAGATCGGCCGTGGCATTACTCGGCGAGGGCAGAAAAAAGAATTCGTCGATGGCCTCGCGGGGCCAGGCGTCGTGTTCAAGCTTCTGATCGGTGAGCAGATAAACGGTATTGCCCAGCTCCTTGCAGGCCCGCATAAACTCCTGTCCTTTGAAGTAGGTAGCAATGCAAAGAAACGATAGCTGACTCATGGCGTCGTTGATTTAAGGGTCTAAACAGGTTGAGAGCGGTTTTCGGCCAGCTCAGCCGTTGGTCGATATTGTACGCAAGTAATCAATTAGCAGCCGAATCCCATAACCCGTTGCGTTTTTCTGCGCGCCGAATTCGGTATCGGCAAAGGCCATACCGGCAATATCCAGGTGCGCCCAGGCCGGGTGCCCTTCGGTAAACACCTCCAGGAATTTAGCCGCTGCAATGGCCCCGTTGATGGGTTTGCCATGAAAATTTTTCACATCGGCCACGTCTGATCGGATGTCGTCTTTGTACACATCCCATATGGGCAGGCGCCAGAGTCGTTCGCCGGTGCGGTCGGCCGATGCGGTAAGCTGGCTGGCCAGCTCGTCGTTGTTCGAAAACAGGCCGGCCGCATGGTAACCCAGCGTTCCGATCACACTACCGGTCAGCGTAGCGAGGTCGATCAGCACATCGGGCTGGTAATGGCGGAGCATGTAGCCCAGCCCGTCGGCCAGAATTACCCGCCCTTCGGCATCGGTGTCGATCACCTCGATGGTTTTTCCGTTATAGGCCGTGATGACATCCCCCGGCTTGGTAGAACGCCCGTCGGTCGAGTTTTCGGTGGCGGGTACGATACCGATCAGGTGAACAGGAAGACCGAGTCTGGCGGCCACCTCTACCGTTCCCAGCACGGCGGCTGCTCCGCCCATATCGCTTTTCATCAGGTGCATATTGGCCGAATCCTTGATTGAAACGCCCCCCGTATCGAAGGTAACGCCCTTGCCAACCAGCCCGACCGTCGGCGCCTTGTCTACGCCTTCGGGTTTGTATTCGGCCACGATCAGCACGGGCGGCACGTCACTGCCCTGCGCCACGCTGAGCAACGCGTTCAGCCCCTGACGTTCGAGTTCGGCCCGGTTCAGCACCGTTACCGCGTAGCCATGCTCCCGACCCGACGCCAGGGCCCAGTCGCCCAGCCGCCCGGGCGATTTCAGGTTGGCGGGGGCGTTCATCAGATCGAGCATCTGACGGGTCGTCTGCGCGATGATTTCGGCCCGGTTCAGGGCCGTCTGTACGGCCTCCTGCCGCTCGGACGCCACCACCAGCGTCAGCCGGCCGGCCTCGGTCAGGAAGGTGGGCGGTTCGGGCTTGTCGGTCTGAAACAGCCGCAGGTCGTAGGTACCCGCGCGTATACCCAGCACAACCGCTTCTACGGTAGCCTCGTCGGCATCGGCCAGGTCTACCCGCACCTGCTCAGACAGTTTGGCTTTCTGATCGAAAATGAGTTTGCGAAAAGCCCGCAGCCAGTCCATAGCCTGCGGGTTTTTGCCCAGCCCGAGCAGGTAGGTTTTGGTACCGCCGGGCCCGTAGACCGACACGACTTCTCGGGCGTCGGCCTTACAATCGCGCTGCAGCACATCGGCAGGAACAGCCAGCTCGTCGGCCAGTTGCGCCAGCCGATCGGCCAGCGAATCGGTTTGTACAAGGGGAATGATACGGTCGCCGGTGGTAGGCGCCTGGGTCGTGTAGGCAATAATCATGGGTGTTCTCCGTAAAATAACCACTCAACAGCCCGCGGAAACTCACGACTCCAGTGAACCTCTTCGTGGGTGCCGTCGGGGTAGATGGACAAATACATATCGATGGGGTTGCCGCCATATTGCTGCTTCACGAGCGACTCTTTGAACCGTTCGAGATTAGGCACCATGTATTTCGACTCGGCCGCGCCCCCGTACACAAACACCCGCATCGGCACGGGTGCCTTGAACCGAATGGCATCGAAGTAGATTTTCGGCGAAATCCAGAGCGAGGGCGAGAAAACCATCAGCCGCCCGAACACATCGGGGTGCATCAGCCCCGCATACACGCTGATCAGTCCCCCGAGCGAACTGCCACCGATACCGGTATGTTCAGCATCGGGCAAGGTGCGCAGCTTAGCGTCGACAGTCGGTTTGAGCGTGTCGCGAATGAACTTGAGGTAATCACGGCCACGCGCCCGACCGGCCATGCGGGTTTTCTCGACGGTGTACTCCTGCAGGCGCTGCGCTTCGCCATGATCGATGGTAACGATAATCAGATCATGGCGCCGTCGACTGGCCAGCATCGCCATTTTTTCTTCTACGCGCCAGCTGCCGTAGCCGACGCCCTCGCCCAGCAGGTTTTGTCCGTCGTTCATGTACAGCACCGGGTAGCGCTTGTCCGGATTATTTTCGTAATCATGCGGCAGCAGGACCGTTACCCGGCGGTTGGTGTCGAGCTGGGGCAGGTGAAAGTCCTCGCCGACCTGTTTTGGCAGAAATTCGGGGTTGAACGCCTGCCCGAACCACCGCCAGTGGGGTACGATATCGGGTTCGGCATGGGGCCGCGAGCCCGTAGTCCGGTTCGGTACACCCTCTCCCGCCGAACTCAGTTCGACATGATCCCAGCCGCCTTTGGTGTATTTATAATCAACCGTTTCGGGCAGCGACCGATCGGCCGGGAACGTGAACGTGTACTGCCCTTCGCCGTCGGGCTGCATCCGGAAGGCCTCATCGGCGGGATTCCAGTCGTTGAACGAGCCCGACACAAACACGGGTCGGTCGTCATGAACGGGTGTAAATAATTCCAGTCGTAGTTGATTCGGCATACTGTCAGAATCCAAAACCGGGGGCGTTTTGTTTCAGAACCCTGGGTTTAAACACCAGCGCAGAAACTATTGTAAGGGTCTGGCTCCCGTCGGCCTCCCCTAATAGGCTAGGTAAGCCCGAGCTATGGCCAAACAACTTAGGGCACCGCAGCACGCGGGCGCTTTTGTTGCAAACAGTATGGGCGAAGATACCGAAATACCTCCGCCCTGCCGTACATCATAGTTCGTAAATCACTTAAACCTCCTCGGTCTGCAGCTGCTTTTCGTAGAGCTCGCGATAGGCGCCGTTGCGGCTGATCAGCTCGGTATGGGTGCCTTCTTCAACGATCTCGCCCTCGTCGAGCATGATGATGTAGTCGGCGAGTTTAGCCGATGAGACGCGGTGCGAAATAACCACCGAAGTCCGGTCGGCCATGATGCGCCGGAGGTTGTTGAGAATGATATTTTCGGTGTTGGTATCGACCGCCGACAGACAGTCGTCAAGAATCAGGATTTTAGGATCGCGGGCAATGGCGCGGGCAATGCTCAGCCGCTGTTTCTGACCGCCCGAGAGGGTAACGCCCCGCTCGCCCACGCGGGTGTCGAACTGCTCCGGAAACTCGATTACGTTCTGGTAAAGGTCGGCATCGCGAATGGCCTGCTCGACCCGTTCCTGGGGCAGGTTGGGTTTGCCGAACCGTACGTTGTCGCTAATGGTATCGGAGAAGAGGAACACATCCTGCGGTACGTAGCCCATCTGCTCCCGAACGCTGGTCAGGTTATAGTCTTTCAGCGGCACTCCATCGATCCGGATCTCACCCGACGAGACGTCGTACATCCGCGTCAGCAGGTTGGCCAGCGTCGTTTTGCCCGAGCCGGTTGTGCCCAGGATCGCCACGGTTTCACCCGCCCGTACGCGCATCGAGAAGTTTTTGATGGCTACGATGCCTGAATCGGGGTACACGAACCGAACGTTTTTGAACTCGATGCCGCCCGCGATCTCGCGCTTCACGTCCTTCTGCGAAACGATGTCGGTTTTGATGCGCAGAAACTCGTTGATCCGCTCCTGCGAGGCTGCGGCCCGCTGGGTCTGGCTCGTTGTCCAGCCGAGCGCCATGACCGGCCAGGTCAGCATGTTCACGTACAGGATAAACTCGGTGATGTTACCGGGCGTCAGCCGACCCGCCAGAATCTCCTGCCCGCCAACGTAAACGACCAGAATATTGCTCAGCCCCACTAGAATGGCCACGATGGGGAAAAACAGCGAATCGACCCGCGTCAGGCTGAGGGATTTCTGCCGGTACTCGTCGCTCTCCAGCTCGAATTTGGCCGCTGAGTTCTGCTCCTGCACAAACGCCTTCAGCACCCGTATGCCCGAAAAAGCCTCCTGCACGTAGGTCGACAGCCGCGACAGCGACCGCTGAATCTCCTCCGAACGCCGGATAATAATGTTGTTGACCAGATAGATAGCTACCGATAGTATGGGCAGCGGCAGCAGCACGTACAGCGACAGGCGGGCGTTGATGCTGACCATGTAGGTGATGACCAGCACGAACAGCACGATCAGGTTGAGGCCATACATAATACTGGGGCCAACGTACATCCTGACCTTGCTGACGTCTTCCGAAATGCGGGCCATCAGATCGCCGGTATTGTGCTGCCGGTAGAAACTCAGTGGCAGGGTCTGGTAATGATCATAAATTTCGTTTTTGAGGTCATACTCCACATGGCGCGACATCACGATCAGCGTTTGCCGGACCAGAAACAGGAAAAAGCCCTTCAGCAGCGCCAGCACCAGCGTTCCACCCGCAAACAGCAGCAGGCTAAACGCGAAGACGTCATAGAGCGAAGCCTGTAACGGCGACTGGTCGTAGAGGTAATAGATGTCGAGCGTTTCGCGAACGAGGTCGAGCGCATACCGCACCAGCTGCGCCGGAAAAATGCCAAACAGGTTGGAAATGATGGTAAATACGCCCCCCAGAATCAGGTACCACTTATACTTGAGGAGGTATTTATTGAGATAGGAAAGTGCTTTCACAAGACAGCCAAACTGCGTTTATGGGCTAACGACAGGGTAGGTCAAAAGGTTGCACTACTTCTCCCACACAACCCGGGATACCGACAGGGCCGCTACCGCAACCAGGGCCAGCCCCATAGCTCCGGTGCCGACAACAATAGCCGCCATGGCCCAGCCTTTGCCCCGATACCGATCCCGGTTGCGGTGAATAGCCGTCAGACTGGCGACCCCCATCAGCACGGCCGCCAGCGGGAATACCAGACTCAGGACCCAGAGCAGCGTGCTGCCGCCCACCAGTAGCGAGCCGTACGATAAGACGGCCAGCCCCAGGGCCGCCAGTCCCATCGGGTGGGTTTTCCGGACCGGGCTATGGCGGTCGATCTGTTCGGTATGCACCGGCACGTGCGCCATCGGCATCAGATCGATCAGCCGCCGGATCTGCCGCCGGGAGCGACCTTCGGGGTTGAGATGCCGGACGGGTCGTTTACCAGAAGCTCCCACAGGCGCAGAAGCTGTTGCCAGTACGACAGCCGGTTTATCATCGGGCGAAGTCAGGGCGTTGGAAGGGGTAGACTTGGGCAGCGAATCGGTCGGGGCCGTCAGAAGTTCCGGAGCAGCCAGTTGGCTGACGGAGTTGGACTGGGATTGAAAATAAGCGGGGGCCGTTGTCTGGCAGGCGCTTACGGCAACCAGGCAACATAGCGCAGCAACGGTTCGCAAACCGCGGGCTCGTCGGGTAAACAGGAACATGAGGAAGGAAGGTATAGGTTAGTTCATAGAACGGCAGTGATTGGGAAAACTACGGAATAGGCCGTATTTTTGCAATTCATACGACAGTTCTTTTTTTATCGGTAGAATAACTAGTGTAAGGCGGATGTTGAACAGGCGATTACTCCGAATCAAGGTCATGCAGGCGCTCTATGCGCTTCGGCAGGCTGAATCTTCAAACCAGCAATTGGCTCTCGACGGTATCGACGACTTGTTTCAGCCCGACCTGAACTCGATGGAGCCGCAAAACAAGCGGCAGCTCGAAGGGTACCGGAAACTGGCCGGCCTGCTGTTCGAGGAAGCCATTAAAACCGATCAGCCCGCTCAGGACGACGATGCACCGACCAAGGTGATCAAAGCGGCCAACGACGGTCTGGTCTTCTACCGGATTCGGACCAAGAAAGACCGGCAGCACCTGGCGCAAATGATGATCAAGCAGGTGAACGGTATTTACGACGACTACCTGCGGGTGCTGCTGCTGCTGGTTGAACTGGCCCACGCGGCCCGCATCGACAGCGAACGCCAGTATCGCGATGTAGACGAAGCGCCTTTCCCGTTCGAGTCGACCCTCAACGACAATACCGTTATTCAGGCGCTGGCCGACCATCAGCCGTTGCGGAATGAAGCGGTGCGGCACGGGGTGTCGTGGACCGAAGACCTGGGCTTTGTTCGCAAGGCACTGCGGGAAGCGTTGAAAACCGACGATACCTACCGGGCCTACTGCGCCCAGCGTACCCATACGACGGAAGAAGACCAGGCGCTGGCTCAGTATGTCCTGCGTTCGCTGATTTTCAAGCACGAAACCATCCGCGATCACCTGGCCGAGATCGACCTGAGCTGGACCGAAAACAGCGAGGTGGTGCGGGGGCTGGCCATCCGGACCCTTAAGTCGGCGCAGAGCCCTACGGGTCTGCAACTCGAACCCCTCACCGACGACTGGGACGAAGACGAGCGGTTTCTGAACACGCTGTTCGAGCAGTCGCTGCAAAACGATGCCGACTACGAACAACTCCTGGCCGAACAGCTTCAGAACTGGGATGTGGAGCGGGTCGCCCTGCTGGATCGGATCATTCTGAAACTCGCTGTGTGTGAGCTATTGAGTTTCCCTAACATCCCGATCAAAGTTACCATTAACGAATATATCGAACTGGCCAAGGCCTATAGTACGCCCAAAAGCGGTAAGTTTGTCAACGGAATTCTGGATAACCTGTCCGAAAAACTCCAAGCGTCGGGTCGCCTTCGCAAGAGCGGACGGGGCTTGCTGGATAACAAATAAGCGTATCGTTACTGCGTTTTCCGGCTTCGGTTTTCGGTTTACTACCGGCCGACCAAGTGGCGCTGAAGCAACAGCATACCGAAGACGGAACACCGAAACCTTTTAGAAAAATGAGCCGCATAAGCCGCGATTTAACATTTCTGCTGACCGGTATGATTTCCGGTGCCATTATTGGCTTATTGTACGCCCCGGAAGAGGGAAAAATCACCCGCGACAAGCTGTCGTTCCGGCTGTCGAAATACCGGGAGCAGATCGAGCAGTTGCTGAACGACCTGATGGAGTCGGCCGACCTGCCCGAAAACCTCTCTAAAAACGAAGGACAGCGGGTCGTTAACGATGCCCGCGAAAAAGCCGAACGGCTGCTGGAAGACGTTGATCGTCTGATGGCCCAGATCAAGCAACAAAACGCATAATCACCCAACCCAGTTTTCGGCTTTCGGGTCAGCGGCCTGTTCATACTACGCTGCCCGCCCGAAAGCCGAAAACGAGAACACGCTTCCCATGCTCCTCAGAAACTGGCTTTTTGTTGTGGCTATTGCCGGCCTGGGCTGTAGCCAGTTCAGCTGCGATAACCGGCAGCAGGGCCAAACGGCACAGGCCACCGCGTCGGCCAAAATGCCAAAGATTACCTTTGCCGAAACTGGCATCTATGACTTCGGCCAGCTAACCGAAGGCGATACCGTCGAGCATGATTTCGCCTTTACCAACACGGGCGAATTTCCACTGATTATCAACAACATTACGGCCTCCTGCGGCTGCACGACCCCCGAGTGGCCCCGCGAACCGGTTGCCCCCGGCGCCAAATCGTCCATTAAGGTACGCTTTAACAGCCGCGGCAAAATAGGCCAGCAAAACAAAACGATTACCGTATTTGCCAATACCGACCCGGCCATGACCGATCTGCAGTTCAAAGCCATGGTCAGCCCCAAACCGGACTCAACGCGCTCCTAACCTGTACCTCGGGTACGCACCCGCTCCCTGTTAACTAATCTACCTACCTATGTACGCTGTTCTTTTACAAATCCCCTCCGGTAACTCGTCTATGATTGCGAATGTACTGCTGTGGGGAGGCATTATTGTCGTCTTCTATTTCTTCATGATCCGTCCGCAGCAGAAGAAGCAGAAAGACCAGAAAAACTTTGTCGAGAACCTTAAAAAAGGCGACAACGTCGTCACCATTGGCGGACTCCACGGCCGCATTGCGTCGGTGGAGGGCACAACGGTTACGCTTGAAGTGGACCGGGGCGTTAAGATGACCTTCGAGAAGAGTTCGATCTCACGCGAGGCCAGCGCCAAACCCGCCGACGAAAAACAGTAAGCTGAAACGCCCACAGGCAAGCCGATCGCTGCAGACGGCTCCTGTGGGCGTTTCAGCCGTTCACGTATCCTCTCTTTATCCCGTGAATTCTACCCGTAGAAAACGTTCGGTTCAACTGGCCAAAGTCGTGCTGTGTCTGGGCGTGGCTGCTGTATTCTGGCTGCTGAACGCCCTCAATAAACCGGGCTATACGCTCAATGTCGAGTACCCCATTCATTTTGTCTATAACGACTCGCTGTACGTGCCTACCTCCCCCCTGCCGCGTACGGTCATGGTAAACGTATCGAGCGACGGCTGGGGCCTGCTGCGCCACTCGTGGCTGCCGTTTCGGGTCGATCCGGTCGATTATGTCGTTGCCAACCCGCTTCAGGCTTCCATTATCAATACTTCGTCGCTGGCGGCTGCCCTGGCCGAACAGGTAAAAAAACTGCGGGTCAACTATGTCGTGGCCGATACGCTCGATATGCACTTCGACAAGCGGCTGACCAAAACCGTTCAGCTGGTTGCCGACAGCCTGCACATCAATATGGCGCCCCGCTACATGGTGTCGAGCGTGATCAACCTGACCCCGCGTACCCTGCAGGTAGAAGGGCCGGCCCAACTCGTTCGGGGACTGCCCGATACGGTTCTGGTGCGGATTCCGCGTAAGCGTATCATGGATAATTACGACGAAGAACTGCCGTTGAATCCGTTCCGGCACCCGCTGCTCCATACCAGCGCCGATCGGGTAACGGTCAGCTTTGAAGTAGGCGAACTGCTCTCACCGGCAAAACCCTGATCACGGGCTGTACGCAGCGGAGTCCGGCTCACCGGCCGCTCACCGAATGAGGATGGCTGGCAGCTGTCGGGTCGTACGGCACGAACATATTGATCCAGACGCGCCGGGCCAGCCGGAAAAACAGTGGGGTCAGTATAATCAGCGCCGGAATCAGCCCGATCAGCAGGTCGATCTCATCGAACCCCAGCATGGCCACGAACAAAACAAACGAGCTGACGATAGTCGCTACGTAAAAGGCGTAGCTGACGTACATCGAGCCGGTATAAAACCCCGGTTCGGGCGTATAATTCTGCCCGCATACGGGGCAGCTGGTGTGCATCTTATCGAAATTCCGGATGTTGAAGGCGCTCTTCGTTACGAAGAAATCGCCCTGCTGACAACGCGGACATTTGTTGAATACGATGCTATAGAGTTTGGTGCCTTTGACCATACAAATGACGTTTTTAAGCGGTTCGGCCGCCCCGATCGGGCTGTCTGACCTGGTAAATTAACCCGGCAGGTACCGATATAGTTACCCCGGCTGCTGATTCAGAAACCGAAAGCCCCTGTGGGCCAGCCGCCCAATTAGCCAACGGCCTGCGGCAAACCTACGTGCTTCAGGGTTCCGGTTTCGTGACAAAAGTCACCCGCCTGGCCTGATTAGGCGGTTGCGCATCCGTGTAAGCGGGAATAATGGGCAGTTTCTGTGGTTCAGTTTGGTACAAGCTCTCGACAAAAAAAAGCGTATGGTTCTGCCAGATCGACCAGACCCGACAGAACCATACGCTATATCTGCTCCCCTGTTGCTTTACACCATCGAGAGGGTTTCGGTATATACCGTTCCGAAGCGATCCGTTGCCCGAACGGTAATCTGTCGGGCACTGGCCGATGGCTCCGCCACGAACAGGTGATCTGTTTTTGAGGGGTCCACGAACTTGTGTTTCTTCGGCAACTCAGGCCCGGCATATAGCTCAACGGCCCAGGGATCGAGGGTCGTTTGCTGCTGCATGTTTCCTTTCAGCACGCCATCTTCCAGCCATTCTACTTTCCAGGCGGGGTCCCAGTTCCAGACGTTGGCCGCAACCAGGGCCGGGGTTTCTTTCAGCCGTCCTTTGGGATAGATGCGGAGCTGGTGCTGGCGCGGCTGGCCGGTACTTTTGTAATACCAGCGAATCTCGCTCCCGTCAACTTCGTAGACGCCATAACCGTTGGGGGTGCCATCGCTGCAGATCGGGCCCGACCACCACGCGCCACATACGGTGCCATGCACGTGCTCCATCACGCTACCGTCTTCCCATTTCTCGTTGACGTGCGTATGGCCCGACATGATATGCGTCCGGAATGGCTTGAGCAGTTCGTACAGCTGTTTGCGGTTGGAAACGGTGCCACCCAGTTCGTCGTCTTTCAGTTGTTCCCGCCGTTTATGGCCGGTCTGAGTAGGAATATGCAGGCTGACCACCACCGTTGAACCGGGCCTGACCAGCTTCAGATCCTGCTCCAGCCAGTGCAACTGCGTTTCGGTCAGGTAGCCGATGTATTTCTTGGCAGTGCCGATGAAAAACACGTCGTCAAGCACCACGTAATGAATCTGGCCGCGGTTGAACGAATAATAAGTCGGGCCAAACTGTTGCTTGAAGGTCTTTGCCGAATAGTCGTCGGTGCGGGCGTCGAGGTCCAGGTCGTGGTTACCGATTACGTTGAAAAACGGAACGCCGGTAATCGCTATGGCGGCTTTGTAATCGTCGTACAGCTCGAAGTGATCCCAAACCAGGTCGCCACAGCCAATCCCGTGGAAAAGGGTGCCCTGCGGATACGAAGCAACCAGATCCCGCGTGTCGGGTGCCGACAGGGTTTTTAGCAGCTCCCCGTCTTTTCTGGAGATAATCTGCGGGTCGGCCCAGACAATGAAGTTATGTTTCCGATCATCGGTGGTCAGCCGTTCCAGCCGGAAGTCGGCCGTCAGCGTGCCGCCCCCCGTAATGGGCTGAAAGAACCGGGCCAGACCGCGTTCGTTCGGGAAGGCATAGCCCGCCGGTAGACTGATGTACACAAATTCAGCCCCTTTGTCGGCAGCCAGCGTATACCGACCGGCCGAGTCGGTCGTGGTAACGGTATACCCATCGGTGACGGCCACACCGGCAATCCCGTTTCCGCTGGCGGTTACGCGCCCGTTCAGGCTGGTAACCGCAGCGCGGGTGGCTGAATCCGGGTTGGCGAGGGCAGCCGGTGCGGTGGTCAGGGCCGCGCCCGACCAGCCAAACTGCCGCAGAAAATGTCGTCGGTTTATCATTGGTTTTGTTAGTTGGCCCACCAGACCTTTGCGTTGATATTGTCGCCACCGATCCGGGCGGCTGCTTCGTCGTAATTGGCGCGGTTCAGCGACTGTACCGACAGCGGATACGCCAGCCGGGCGGGCATCTGACCGTTGTTTTCAACCCCCGGTCCTTTCGGCAATACCGGAAAACCGGTTCGCCGGTACTCGGCCCACTGCTGCATCTCCGTAAAAAACAGGCTTACGTACTTCTGGTTCATGATCTGCTCGAACGAGCCGGTATAGGCTACGCCCGGCCGGGTCAGGTAGTTGGCAGGCATCACGGCACCCCAGTAGCCCATCGACGCCCGAATGCCTTTCTCGTAGTGGTCTTTGGGCGAATCGGCGCTGTAGCCCTTGAGGGCGGCTTCGGCCAGCAGGAACTCGGTTTCGGCATACTGCATGATCGTGCCCAGCAGGGGCGATGTTTTCAGCGTTTTATTGATCCGGGACGAAGCGATAGCGGCTATTTTCGGCGCGTCGCCCAGCGAGTAGCCGCTCGGTACGCCCACAAACCGGCCACTGACTTTGGTAGCCCAGACATCGAGCCGCGGGTCCTGCCAGCTGTTGAGCAGCCCGATAAAAAACTCCGCGTAGGCGTTCGATCCATTGAAATCATAGTCGCGGTCATCGGCGAAGGGGTTCAGCAGCGGGTTGGTACCGGTAAATTTGAGCGTCGCACTTTCGTCGACGGTGCTCATCAGCGGGTACTGCGCCGGGTTAGCCAGCATGTTCCGGATCTGCTGCCGGAACGCGGGCGATTTGGCTTCGCCCCGCATCAGCAGCCGCAGCCGCAGCGAGTTGGTGAACCGTTTCCATTTGAGGGTACCGGCCGCACTCTGTTCGGCGCCGTAGAGCACATCGGTACCGGGCGCCATTGATTTGCTCACCTCATAGAGCGCGTTGGCCGAGTCGAGCTGGCTCACCAGATCGGCGTAGATCTGCTCCTGGGTGTCGAACCGGGGCGATATGATATACTCCGGATAGCCTTTGAGCGCCTGCGAATACGGGATATCGCCGTAGGTATCGGTCAGGTTCTGATACAGCCAGGCCCGCAGGGTCAGGGCCGCGGCCATGTGGTTGCGGTTGCTGGCCTCCCGGGCGCGGTTGTACATGTCCTGTACGTTCGTCAGGGTCAGGTAATAGTTGTTCCAGAGGTAGTCCGACTCGCTCGGGATCAGCACGTAGCGGTGAAACTGCCCGTCGGTCAGCGACACCGTTGTCTGCATCAGTTCATTATTGAGCCGGTGGCTGCGGCTCAGTCCAATATTGACACCATTGAGGACAGCCGTGTTTAGAAAACTACCCGAGGTAGCCGTCGTTACAGCTTCCGGATCGTGCAGCAGGTCTTCCATAGGGCGGGTACAGCCGGCCGCAGCCAGCAACCCCAGGCCCAGTATTGTTCGCGTGATGAGGTTCATAAATAATGTGTGGCCGAGGCCATCGATCAGAATGAAATAGTCAGGTTAGCGCCCATCGTACGGGTCGACGGAAACTGGGCGATTTCGAGACCCGGCGTAATAGTCGAGTTGTCGAGGGTCGATGTTTCGGGGTCGAAAGCCGGGAAAGCGGTCCAGTTGAACAGATCACGCCCGTACACGCCGATGCTGGCGCCCCGCAGGAATGATTTGCCGAGCAGCTTAGCCGGAAACGCATAGGCCAGCCGAACCTCCCGCAGTTTGGTAAAGGTGGCATCGAAGACGTTGGCTTCTACGTTGTCGCGCCCGTAGATCTTGCTGTAATAGGTTACGATGTTGGTCGCTTTGGTGGTATTGGGCACGTAGGAACCGTCGGTGGCCTGGGTTACGCCCGGCCCGATAATACCGTCGTACCGCCCTGGCAGCGTAGCCTTGATCTTCCCCTGCTCACCCAGCACTGAGTTGGTCAGCGAGTACACCTTACCGCCCTGTTGCCGGTCGATGAGCACCGACAGGCTCCAGCCCCGGTACCGGAAATTGTTGGCCAGCCCACCCCGCCACCTGGGCGTTGCATTCCCCATATTGATGAACTGCTCGGTCAGCAGCGGGTAGCCGTTTTTGTCGTACACGATCTGCCCATCCGGCGCGCGCCGGAAGCCCAGCCCGTAGATTTCGCCGAGGGGTTGTCCTTCGCGGGCTTCTACCGTGACGCGGCTACCGACGTAGCGCGCCAGCACCACGCTGCCCGTTCCGTTGTTGAGCTCCTGCACCCGGTTGCGGTTCATGGCCCAGTTCAGCGTAATGTCCCAGGTCAGGCCGCGCGGGCTTTTGAGGGGGCTGCCCGTCAGGGTCAGCTCCACGCCCTTGTTGACCACCTTACCCATGTTGATCAGCGACGAGTTGTAGCCCGATGCGTACTCGACCGGCGCGTACAGAATCTGGTCGATGGTGAGCTGCCGATAGAGGGTCAGATCGAAGGAGAGCCGGTTTTTCAGCAGCCGCCATTCGGTACCGACCTCTACCGAGTTGTTGCGCTGGGGGCGCAGGTTGGGGTTGGCAATGATGTTGGGGTTTTCCAGCTCGCCCGGAAACACGCCGGGCTCGTATACTTTTTCCAGGTTGTAGGTGCCCAGGCGGGCGTCGTAGCCTACGCTGGCAAACGCGCCCCTGAACTTGGCGTAGCTAATCCAGGCCGGCATCGTCAGCATGTCGGAGGCAATCAGGCTCAGCGTAGCCGATGGGTAAAAGAACGAGTTGTTCTGTTGGGGCAGGGTACTGCTCCAGTCGTTGCGGCCCGTAATGTCGAGGAACGCCAGGTTCTTATAGGCCAGGTTCACGAACCCATACAGGCTGTTGATGCGTTTCTCGGCCTGGTCGCTGCGGGTCAGCGGCAGTTGTTCGCTGTTGGCCAGGTTATATACACCCGGAATAACGAGCCGGTCGGCCAGCTGGTTGGTGAACTTCTGCGACTGAATCAGGATGTTACCGCCCGCATTGGCCGTTACCTGAAAGTCGGCGGTGGGTTGCAGTTTGTAGCGCAGCAGGAAGTCGGTATTCGTCTCTACGTTGAAGACGTTCTGCTGGCGGTACATGCCCTCCTGAAACTTCTGGGTGTTTTTGGGCCGCTGCTGCGACCGGAACTCGTAGCCCGCGTCCAGGCCACCATGCAGTGTCAGGTCCAGGTTCCTGACGATGTTGTAGGTAGCCGATACGTTGCCCGTGATATTGTGGCGGTTCGACTTGTTGAGCATCTCGTACGAAATCAGGTACGGATTGTCGATCAGCGAACTGAACGGGTGGTTCTGCTCGACCCCTTCGCGGCCGGGCAGCCAGTACGGCTTGTACCAGTCCAGGTTGATGTTCGGGTTCTGGAAGGCCAGGAAGTACATGATCGACTGGTTGTTGTAGCCGGTCGTAGGCAGGTTATCGCTGAACTTGTTGTAATAGTTGATCTTGGCGTTGACCGACAGTTTCCGCGAAACCTGCGTCTGGTTAGAGAATCCGATGTTGATCCGCTGGTAGCCGGTATTGGGCAGAATCCAGTCGTTTTTCAGGTGCGAGATACTAAGCCGCGTGGTGCCTTTTTCGCCGTTGTTGCTGATCGAGACGTTGTTGGACAGTGTTACGCCCTTGCGGAAAAAATCCCGGCGGTTGTTTTCGTAGGGAACCCAGGGTGTGCGGGCGGTGAAATTTCCACTGGCGTCGCGGGGTGAGTTGTACTGGTAGAAGGACTGCCCGTCGAAGCGGGGTCCCCAGGCCGAGCTGGTGCTCTGTGTGCCGGGACCGTCGGCGGTGGTGCCGTACGAATAGTAGTTCTGACCAGCGGTGCCCTGTCCGTACTCGTACTGATAGTCGGGCCAGCGGTTGATGTCATCGATGCTGATGTAGCTGTTCAGCGTAACCCCGATGCCTTTCTGATCCCGGTTGCCGCTTTTGGTGGTAATGATGATGGCACCGTTGCCCGCCCGCGAGCCGTAGAGCGCCGAAGCCGCCGGTCCTTTCAGCACGTTGATGGATTCGATGTTGTTCGGGTCGATATCGGTCAGGGCACTCCCGAAGTCGACCGGCGAATCGCCACCCAGGTAAGCGCCGTGGCCCACGCCCTGAAAGCCCGTGTTGATCGGTTCACCATCGACCACGATCAGCGCACCGGGCGAGTTGAGGTCCAGGATGCTTTCGCCACGCAGGGTTACGCGGCTGCTGCCCATGGGCCCGTCGGTTTTGGTCAGGTTCAGCCCCGCTACCTTCCCCGACAGGGCGTTGACCACGCTGTTGGCGGGTGCATCGGTTACGGCCGAGCCATCGAGCTTCTGGGTCGAGTAGCCCAGCGCTTTTTCTTCGCGTTTGATACCCAGCGCCGTCACAACCACTTCGTTCAGGTTTCGCGCATCGACGGCCAGGCGAATGTTCACCACCGAGCGACTGCCAATCGTTACGGTCTGCGGCAGGTAACCGACAAACGAAAACGTCAGCTCGGCAGCCCCATCCGGCACGCTGAGCGAATAACGCCCGTTCACGTCCGTGGTGGTACCGCGGCTGGCCGCTCCCCGAAGCAGTACGTTAACGCCCGGCAGGCCTTCGCCGGTCTGGGCGTCGGTGACCTGTCCGGTTACGGTAGCCTGGGGTTGCGCCGTGCCGCGCCGGATGATGACCTGGTTGTTTTTGGCTAATGTGTACTGAAGCTGCCGGGGTTTCAGCAGCTGGTCGAGCACCTGGCTCAGCGGCTGGTTCTGTACCGACACGCTGACCCGGTCTTCGTCGCCGATCAGGGTACCGGCATACACAAATTTCAGGGTCGACTGACTTTCGAGCTGCGTCAGCACCGACCCGAGCGCAGCATTACGAACCGACAGGGAAACCCGGCTCTGAAGAAGTTCCTGCCCGAAGGTGAGGCTGGCCTGAGCCAGCGAAACCGTTAGCAGACAAAGCAAAGGAAGCGAAAAGCAACGCCATACGTTTTGCCGGTGCGAACAGCAGCGTAGGAATTTTTGCATAGGTTTGTACGAGTTAAGTTGAGAAAATAGTCTTTCGGGCATTGTGCGACACCCGGCTCTCCCCTGGCGGGAGGGTCAACAGTCAGGAAGATTGTTTTCGCGGGGTCAGGTGTGGTGCGAACACATCTGGCCCTTTTCGCCGAAGCGGTCGGCTACGCTATGGGCAGCCATCGCCCCGGATCATCACCTCCTTTCCCTGATACTGATACGTGGCCCCTACGGAGCCGCACAAGACGGCGAGCACATCATCGAGGCTGGCCCGGTTAAACGTACCCACTACGGTACAGGCCGCCAGCGCGGGCGTAGCCAGCCGAACCCGAACCCCGTACTGCCGGCTGAGCTGCCGAACAATATCGGCCATCGGTGTGCGTCGGAATACCAGCGTGCCGTTGCGCCAGGCCGTAGCCAGCTGCGGGTCAGCCAGCGTTGTCTGCATAAGTGTTTCCCGGTCGGGCCGGTACGTGACGCGCTGGCCGGGTATCAGCAGCCGTGGCGCCTGCCGACGGCCGGTCGTGCTGACTTCTACTTTTCCCGTCAGCACCGTTACTTCGGCTAGCGATTCGTTGGCATAGGCATTTACGTTGAAGGAGGTTCCTTTTACGGTAGTGGTCAGCCGGGAGGTGGTCACGACGAAGGGTTGTGCGGGGTTATGGGCTACCTCAAAAAAGCCTTCTCCCTCCAGAAAGACGTGTCGCGTTGGTCCCGTCAGTGTCTTCGGATAGCGCAGTTTACTTTCGGCGTTCAGGTAAATTTTTGAGCCGTCGGGCAGCGTTACCGACAGTCGCTGCCCGGTAGGTGCCAGTACCTCCCGGTAGGTCACGGGCGCCGATGAAGATGCCCTGGCCAGTTGACTGCCGGACGGCTTTCCATGCCATAGGATATACCCCGCCAGTAGTAGCAGGGCTACCGATGCGGCCAGCCCATAGCGCAGTGCGGTCGTGAACCGGTTAGGGCTGGGTTGGTGCGGGTTGGTGAAGACCGACCGGAACGGCGTTAGTGGCGCAACAGGGTCTACCGGGTTATCATCCGGCAGTCCAGCCTGCTGTCGGACGGCCTCCCACATATCGTCTTCGAAGCGGCTGGCCTGAGCGGGGCTGAGCGAGTCGATAAACCGCGTATCCTGCGCCAGTCGGTCGGCCCACTCGTCGAAGAGGGCTTTTCCCTGCGGGTTCATTTTCCCGTCGAGATAATCCCGAATGTGCCGTTCCCGTTCTTCCTGATTCATCAGTCTGGTGCAATACGTCGTATCGTTGCTTGTTAACAGGTATTCGTACAAGCCGGGGTTTGGTACTATCGGGTCAGCAAAATTTTTCAGTTTTTTTGACGGGGGTCGCCAGAAAGGCCATTTATTTGATAGCCGACGCGGTTGTGGAGATGCCGCAGCAGACCGGTTTGCATTATCGGGAAGACGAATCCAATGCCATGGGCGCGTTTTTTGTCGACGCGTTTGTTATCGACATGTTGCTACCGACGCCTGGCTACCGACGCTGCGCTGTTGCGTCCCTACGGGACTATGGGTGGGGCGGGGCGTAATATACCCGCGTTGACCGACCGACGCGCGTGCTACCGACGCTATGCTGTTATGTTCCTATGGGACGATGGGTGAAGGGGAATGTCTATGTTGACCGTTCCGACGCCCACCCCAGAGGGCTGGCATGTCAATAGAAGTAAGTCAACCAAGGTGGTTAATAGCTCCAGAGGGGCGGCATGTCAATTGACACAACCGAAACCTAAAAATTCCGGGAAGAGCGGCATATGGATTGGGTTACCAACCTACGACCGGCCCGTGATCAACCCCTGACCGACTGGTTTGAACCTGAAAAACAATCAAAAAAACTCACCACCAATACCCCATCACCAGAATCCCGGCCCAGGTCGCGTATTCGTGCAGGCTGGTTCGGAGCCGGAACAGCGCCTTCGTGAGCTGGTTCTTAACCGTTTGGGGCGACAACCGGAGCTGCCCGGCAATCTCATCGACGGAGAGATCATCGAACCGGCTGAGCTGGAAAATCAATCGGCACCGCTCCGGCAGCTTGATCAGTTCGCGTTGCAGATGCTCCAGAAAAGCATCCGACTGGAGAGCCGCTTCGGTCGAATTGTCGTGATCGGTGGTGGTAGCCACAATGCGCGATATGTACTGCTGGCGCACCGCCTGTTTGCGAATGCGGTCGAGCAGCTTGTGGCGAAGGGTAGCGTGGAGGTAAGCGGCCGAAAAAGTGTCGGGCTTTACAGCAGCCCGGTTTTGCCAGATGTCGGCAAACAGTTCCTGAACCAGATCCTTGGCATCGTCGGTATGGCGGGTGGCCTGGTAGCTGACGTTAAACAGGGGGCGCCAGTACTTGCGATACAGCGTCTGAAACGCAGCGGCATCACCCGCCTGAATCGCAACGATAAGGTCATAATCTTCCGGTAAGGCTGAAGGTTTCATAACGCGCGGCATCAATTCGGCCGCAAAGGTAGACCCGCAATATCAAGCCAATTTTACTGTACTGTTACGGAATGATTAAGCCATAGGAAACCGTCTACCGGCCCCTACCCGTCTGGATTGCCAGCCGCTGCCAACACGACTAAAGGATAAAATGCTAACCTTTGCACGAAACAGCCGGTAATCAACCGGGTCGACAATAACAGGAAAGTGGCTGATTTCCGGCCGCTACCTGCCCCACGGAGCCGGACAGATCAGGCCAGCGCAAACCAGTTGCGCGTAGAAACGGTTCATCTGGTACGTTAACTCTGTATAGTCAAATGAATGAATAAGGTATCATGAGAATCCTGTTGATCGAAGATGAGGTCAAAACCGTGCAGAGTATTAAACAGGGACTGGAAGAGCACCAGTGGGATGTCGACGTAGCCTACGACGGCACGATGGGCTTTCAGCTGGCCAGCCGGGAGCCGTATGCGCTGATTATCTCCGACATTATCTTACCGGGTATGAACGGACTCGACCTGTGTCGCAAACTCCGGCAGGCCGGCGTACAGACGCCTATTCTGATGCTCACCGCCCTCGGCACCACCGACGACAAAATCGTGGGCCTCGACGCCGGTGCGGACGACTACCTGATCAAACCCTTCGAGTTTCGGGAACTGATGGCCCGGGTCAGGGCCCTGACCCGCCGAACCCACAGTCTGACTCCCAGCACGAACCTGCTCCGCATTGCCGACCTGGAGCTGAATCCAGACACCAAAACAGTGGTTCGGGCGAGCACCGAAATCACACTGACGGCCAAGGAATTCCAGCTGCTCGAATACTTCCTGCGGCATCAGGGTCGGGTCATCTCCAAGGTAGAACTCGCCGAAAAACTCTGGGACCTGACGTTCGATACCGGTACCAACATCATTGAGGTGTATATCAACTTCCTACGGAAGAAAATTGACCGGGACTTTGAGCCTAAGTTACTCCACACGCAAATTGGCATGGGGTATGTCCTAAAGTTAGTGTGATGATCAATATCCGTACCCGGCTCACCTACCAGTTCGTCTTTCTGGTAACAGGCATTCTGTTCCTGTTCTCACTCGGCGTTTACTTATTCAGCAAGCTCTACCTCGAAAAACGGTTTTACAAGCGCCTGCAGGATCGCGCCATCACGACTACTACCCTGCTGTTCGATTTGCAGCAAACCGACAGCACCGTGCTGCGGCTCATCGACGCGGCCGATAAGGAACCCCTGCTCAACGAAAACATTTCGGTCTATAACGACCAGACCAAAGAGATCCTGTTCTCGACCAATCCGGCCAACGCCCAGTTCCACCAGCAGTTTGTGGCGCAACTCGACTCGACCGCCCAGACGCTGTATCTGCGCAAAAACGAATACCAGGTAGTCGCTATCCATCTGACCTCCGGCAAAAGCACCAACTGGGTTATCGTGAGCGGGGTCGACCAGACCGGGCAGGACGCGCTCAACGACCTGCAGAAGATCCTGATCATTATGATGCTGGCGGCTATTCTGCTGCTGGGTATATCAGGCTGGCTGTTTGCCGACCGGGCGCTGGCCCCGATGTCGAGTATTGTTCAGCAGGTCAACACCATCTTTCCGGCCAACGTAACCCGGCGCGTGGAGCACCCTAACCGCTCCGACGAAATTGGAGTACTCGTCACCACCTTCAACCAGCTCCTCGACCGCATCGAGCAGGCCCTGCACACGCAGAAAATGTTCATTGCCAATGTATCGCACGAGCTGAAAAATCCGCTGACCAAGATCAACTCGCAGATCGACGTGGCGCTGATCCAGAAACGCAATCCCGAAGCCTACGAGCAAACGCTCCGTTCGCTGCAGGAAGATACGCGCACGCTGACCCAGCTGACCAATACCCTGCTGGAGCTGGCCAACACCTCGCTGCAGGCCGAAACCATGCCGTTTGAGCCGGTACGGATGGATGAACTGCTCTGGGAAACCAAAAAGCAGCTCCAGGCCTGGCACGATGACTACACGATCCAGCTTACGTTTACCGACTTCCCCGACGAAGAAGACGACCTGATTACCCAGGGAAACCGGGCGGCTCTGAAAGTGCTGCTGATGAACCTCATCGAGAATGCCTGCAAATTTTCGCCCAGCCGAACAGCCGCCGTCGACTTTAGAACCCGGCGCGGAACCATCATCCTGTCGGTTTTCAACGAAGGCATACCGATCCCATCCGCCGACCTGCCGTATATTTTTCAGCCCTTTTTTCGGGGGAACGCAACCGCACAGTCGAGCAAAGGGCATGGCGTCGGGCTGGCCGTTGTGGCGCAGGTGACCCAGCTCCACCGGGGCGACATAGCGGTGCAGTCGACGCCCCAGGGCACTACCTTCACCCTGACTCTGCCCAGCCTGGCGGCATTTTAAGGTAAATTTAAGGTGAGCTTAAGTCGTGCTTAAGTTGGTCGCCGTTGCTTTGTAGCCGAACCGTGAACAACAACGCTATGGAGGTGCAGGCTACAACAGACAAGCAGGGTATACAAACCATGACCATCGGCGCCCTGGTCGGGGTGCTGGCGCTGATGGCCTACCTGTTCATCGGGTCGCGCAACGAAACCCTGGAAGTACAGAAGCTGCTGACTCTGAAAGTAGAGCAGTTTGCGGCCACGCAGACCAAGCTGGATTCGATATCGGGCGTGCTCGACGCCAAAATTACCGAAGTCCGGCAGTTGGGCGGCAGCGTTGCCGAACTCGAACGGATCAAGCGCCAACTGGAGACCGACAAAAAACGCCTGAAATCCGACCTGAGCTTTTCCAGTCAGCAGTACACCCTGAAAATCAGAGATTACCAGAATTTTCTGGCGCAAAACGAACTGACCCTGCGGAAGCTGCGGACCGAAAATGGGTCGCTGGCCGAACGTGCCTTGTCGCTGGAGCAGGAGAAAGAAAGCATTCTGGTCGAAAACCAGGGGCTGAAACACGACAAGGAGGTGCTGGCCCGGGCCGTAGTCGATTACTCGCTGCAGAACGCCGACCTGAAAGACAAGGTTACCCTGGCGTCGGCCCTCAAAGCGGTCAATATCGAGGTAACGGCGGTGGCTTCCAACGGCCGCGAACGCCGGGATAGTCCCTACCGGGCCTCGCGCATCGACCGGCTCAAAGTAGCCTTTATCCTGCCGACCAACCCGCTGGCGGTGCAGAACAACAAGGACATTTATTTACGGATTCTGGATGCCAACGGCGCCGTAGTCAGCGAAAGCGGCATCGGCGGCATCCTCTTTACCGACGGGCGCGAGATCGGGTACAGCATGCGCCAGACGGTACCGTACGAAAACAACGACCAGCGGGTGGCCATGCTATTTCGGCGGGGAAATCCCTACAAGCCAGGCATCTATACGGTTGAGTTATACGCAGAAGGGTTTCGGATCGGCGACAGCCGCTTCGAAGTCAGGTAAGTCCGCCGGATCAGTCCAGCGGCAATTATCCACCAGACCAGCTACACACTATGTCAACGTTACGAAAATGGATCGCTCATCTATCCCCTGTTTTACACACCATTGCCGAGCCGCTTGCTGATGCTGCCCGGTTTCTTTACCGCCGGTACCGCCAGTTTCCGGTAGCCTATGCCGCCCTCAGCTATTTATTTTTAACGATGGCGTTCAGCTTTTATCCGGTCATGGATCACTGGCTGACGGGGTTTATCATGATGAGCCTGCCTCTGGCCATCCTTTGCGGCCTGGTGGCTAGTATCTATCTGCTTTACAAACGGCAGCAGATGATTGCAACGGCCGGACTGATCTGGGTCGTTTTTTCATTTCTGGTCGTGAAGCGAATGGTTGGTATTCGCGGGGGCGATCTGGACATCAGCCAGGCTCCTACCCTCAGCGTACTTAGTTTCAACAGCGAAACCTTCCCGACAGGCGCGCAGGGCGGCTTCGACGCGGCCAAACTCACCGCCGATATCGCCTGTTTTCAGGAATATTCGCCCAACGCGCACATCGAACGCCAGTATACGGCCACGATCCAGAAACTGAACTGTTTCGACCATGACCGCGAAGTGGGGCTGGCCCTGTTTTCCAAGTTCCCGATCGTGAACGAGTACGGCCGTATCTGGAGTCGCCAGCAGGGGCCCGATATCAACGGGTTCCTGTGTGCCGACATTGCCTACGGGACAGATACCATCCGGGTCGTGAATGTGCATCTGTGGTCGATGGGCGTACGCACCAGCCAGGCCGTTGCTGCGCTGAAAGCAGGACAGCTGGGCAAGTTTTCGTTCGAAGTCCTCGACACCTTTCGTCGACTGAAAGAAGGCTTTGAGCACCGTAACGAACAGCTCAAGGAGGTAGAGTCGTACGTGGCGGGGAGCCGCTATCCGGTCATTATCTGTGGCGATTTTAACGAAATCCCCATCGGCTACTCGTACGGTAAGCTAAGCCAGAACTTCCGGAATGCGTTCGAAGAAGCCGGCCAGGGGCTGGGTTTTACGCTGAACCGGCATCCGTATTTCGCCCGGATCGATCAGCAGTTTGTCAGCTACGACTGGCATATCAAAACCTGCCAGACCCTGTCGGGCGTATCGTTTTCCGACCATTTTCCCGTGCTGGCCCAGTATGTGCTGAAAAAATCGGCAACCGCATCGACCCCGGTGCTGGCCCAGAACCGACCCCGGCGGTAACGGATCAGACAGAACGCTTAGAAATTTATTTAGACTTGCTACAAATAAGACCATACTGTATCTTTGTCTCAGCAATGTACAGTCATGGAAAGTAACGTACCCGTCTCGTATCAGGAAGTATTCAGAACCGACAAAGGCGTCGTGTATCAATGTGACCGGACCAACCGCCTGATTTTATCCTTCTGGGGGTCCACCACACCGCTGTCGGCGCGTGACTTTGCGCAGTTTCGGCGGATGGTCAGTACGGTCAACGTACACCAGATGGCCCTGAGCACCGACACCGCCGACGACGTAGAAATCCTGACCATTCCGCGTTCGGAGCGTTGCTATGTGCTGACCCTCTGCGAAGTGATTCACCTGCGCGAGCTGCTCAACGGCGCCAGCCTGATGCTCGAACTCAACAGCATGCTGCGCGAATGTGGATGCGCTACGCTCTCAACGCCCAGCTAACTTTTTTGCGGAAGGTTCGTTATTTAAGTACTTTACAGCCCTCAGTGCTTTTTACAGCCAGGCAAGTTAATTAAAGTCTCACCAAACGTACGCCCAATGAAAGATCTGGATAGGCTCCGCACGTTGATCAAAGAACCCGTTGAACTGGTTCTGAATCAGCAGATAAAAATGGAAATGGTATCGTCTTCCAAATACCTGGCCATGGCTGGCTGGTGCGACCGGAACGGATACGATCATAGCGCCGGGTTCTTTTACAAACAATCGGAAGAAGAGCGCAAACACGCCATGAAACTCTTCCATTACCTGTGCGATCAGGGTGCCACGGCCTACTCACCCGACGTGCCGCCGGTAGGTCAGGAGTTCGATACCCTGCGGTCGGTTTTCGAGTCGGCTCTCGATCAGGAGATTGCCGTAACCGACTCCATCAACCGGATCATCGGCGTCTGCCGGCGCGAAGGCGACTACGCCACCGAGGAGCTGATGAAATGGTACGTAAAAGAACAGGTCGAAGAAGAATACATTGCCCGGCGGTGCCTGGAACTGATCGATCAGATTCCGGCCGACCAGGTTTATTACCTCGACAAGAAACTGGCCAGCGTCACCTACGACGAAAATCCTTTCGAAGACGAATAGGGTCAGCCAGCTCCGTTATACAACACAACCACAGCGTCCCCGCATCGGTCTATGACTGGTGCGGGGATGATGCATTTACGGGCCTGTTATATCTACCGACCGGCCTCACGAATTCCACCGGAAGCCGACCGGTGTGAAGCGAACTTCCCGCACGGGTTGCCCCGCAAACTGCAGCCGCACCACCATCGTGCGGGTTCGTTTCAGCTGCGCAATCAGCTTCTCCCCGGCATCGAAGAAAACAATATTGGCCCTTCCATTGGCAGCCGCCGAAAGCGCATAGGAAACGGGTGGTTTGCCGTCGAACTGAATCCGGGCGCTCCCGTTCTGATAACTCCGGGTAAAGGTTCCGTTGGCCGCTTCCAGATAGGCGTAGGTGCTGCCGTTCGTTTGCCGGATGGTCATCGTAACGGCCGAACCGCCCGAATAGGGGTAGCCAAACTGCACTGTGTTATCCGACGTCAGGGTCGCTTTATAGACCGAACTCCCCGTCGGACCGGGCGTTTTTTCGTACCGCCAGCCATCGGCCAGCGCCCGGTAGCTGTGCGCGTCGGCGGGGAGTACGAAAAAACAAAACAGATAAACAATCGCCAATCGAACCGTCATAACACCCTTGTTTAGCCCATCGATTCTACACTACTCGCAGCAGCGATTTTTGTTTCGGTCGACCCACGACCTTACCCTGCCGACAGCCATTGCGCCCTAACTCGTTCTGCCTTTACTCAACGGCGACCATCATCATAGAACGCCCTCCGGCCTCTATGGTCTGTTTCCAAAGTTTGCGGTCGGCCTTATCGATAAAATACCGGGATTTACCGTTGCTGATCTCGTCAGTAACGTCTACCAGCCAGACCGCCCTCGTACCGGCTTTCCGGCTCGTATACGTACTGCTGCTTACTTCGTTTACCGACGCCGTGATGACGCCTGTTTTGGCGGAGGGGTTGTAGTCGTAAATAGCCAGTTTCTGGGTAAACCCTTCTTTCAGCGGCAACCAGCGAATCAGAAGCGGGTAGATATTACTGTCAAAATAGGCAGCTCGGGTCGTATCGCTGATGCGCGTAGTTTTCCCCAGTCGCTTGTCGGTATAAAATCCGGTTACGACCCGATCGAAGTCCAGCACCATATCCCGTTGTCCGTTGTAAGAGACATGGCGGATGGGTTTCAGGGTGGCTTTCGCACAAATCGACGAATCGACCCAGGTGCCCTTCATCCCTTTCAGGGTTACGGTCGTAATCAGGGTTAGTTGATCTTTACTGTCTACGACCTGGCTGGTCACGCTGCCCAGTTCAAAGGCAGCCGTATCCCTGAGCACGTACCAGGTCATAGCGCCGGTTTCGGGTTTTGCCCACTTCGTTTCGTATGCCTGCCGGGATGGCACCAGCTGAGCCTGACAGCATGTAAATGAGCCCAGGCAGAGGGCCAGGAGTAAGTAGTTCATAGCGCACCAGTGATTAGATTCTCGTGTAAATCACTGGATTAGTGGCTGGTGCCGAACCATTATTTGCACCAAAGGAAATAAATGAGGACTAGTGGCAGGCAGCGATCAACGGCCCGATTGCTGGTCGGCCACGGCCTCTACCAGCCTGACGGTATTGCCCACCAGCACGACCTCTTGTAGCGGGGTTTCGGCCAGCGTTGTGGCCCCCGCCAGCCTGACCGCCGGGCAAGCGCTGAGCCTGAGCGCAACGGTCAGCCCCACCAGCGCCAGCGCGGTCTATGCCTGGACCGGGCCAAGTGGCTTCACCAGCACGGCCGCTGCGCCGACCATCCCGGCCACCACTACCGCTAACAGCGGCACCTACAGCCTGACGGTCGCCCTGCCCAACGGCTGTACCGCCACGGCCTCTACCAGCCTGACGGTCTTACCCACCAGCACGACCTCTTGTAGTGGGGTTTCGGCCAGCGTTGTGGCCCCCACCAGCCTGACCGCCGGGCAAGCGCTGAGCCTGAGCGCAACGGTCAGCCCCACCAGCGCCAGCGCGGTCTATGCCTGGACCGGGCCAAGTGGCTTCACCAGCACGGCCGCTGCGCCGACCATCCCGGCCACCACTACCGCTAACAGCGGCACCTACAGCCTGACGGTCTCCCTGCCCAACGGCTGTACCGCCACGGCCTCTACCAGCCTGACGGTATTGCCCACCAGCACGACCTCTTGTAGTGGGGTTTCGGCCAGCGTTGTGGCCCCCGCCAGCCTGACCGCCGGGCAAGCGCTGAGCCTGAGCGCAACGGTCAGCCCCACCAGCGCCAGCGCGGTCTACGCCTGGACTGGACCGGATACCTTTACCAGCACCGTAGCCGCGCCGACTATCCCGGTCACGACTACTGCTAATACAGGCACTTACAGCCTCACGGTCGCCCTGCCGGGCGGCTGCACCACAACCGCCGGTACCCTGGTAACGGTGGTCATAAGCCCCGTAGAGAGTGCCACCGACTGCAACGTTCGTATTATAGCCAACGATGCCTCGGGTACCGAAACCGATTTGATTCCCCGCAGCACCACGGCCACCGGTGGTGTTGGCTCCCTGACGCTGACGGTAGAACACCTGGACGGCCTCTCGCTGGCGGGCTATACCTACCAGTGGAGCCGACAAACCGGCTCGGCCACCCCCCTGCCGGTGGGCACTTCGCCGACCCTATCGGCCACGGCCATCGGCCAGTACCAGGTCGTACTCACCTCGCCCCAGGGCAGCACCTGCGTCGCCTACACCACCCTGCGCAGCAAACCCTGCCGACAGGTGACTCATACCTACCAGTGTGGCACGGCCCCGGCAGCCCCCCTGCCCGACAACGGCAGCCGCCTGAGCAACCTGGCCCCCGGCGACACCATCCGAACGGGCGATTTTGATGTAATCGTGATGACCGTCTCGGGCGGCTCCAGCGGCTGGACCGGCACGGGCTATACCGAAATCCCGTATCTGAAAAACACCCGTCTGGCCGTGGAGCTGAAAGGTGCCATTGTCAACGACTGCTACGAGCTGGTAGGCGGCACCATCGTCTCGGCCTATGACCCCAACTGGGGTGGCTTGCAGGATGCAGATAATGGCATTAAACAAGTCCAGGAGACTGTACGAACATTACTTGAAACGTTTGACTCTTACAAAAGTCGATCTTCTGAAATAGAAGGTCTTATTAAGTCCCCTCAGATCAATTCAGATACGTTACGGGCTAAAGCTGCTTTAGCCAAGAACGACATAGTGGCTTTCATCGACAATGTACCTGGTCTGACAGATAACGAGCGGACTGCACTGAAGGCAGAGTATGACGAACTGAATAATACCCTATTGGCGGCTTCGCCAGGGTCAAACGCGTATGCCGAGTATTTAAATCGTAAGCAGGCATTTGACCAACGCTTAGAAGATTTAAAAGCCACAGTTTATGATGTATTTGACATTATTAATTTAATCGTTAAATACACGGAACGAGATGAGGCCCTGCGTTACACCAAGAATAATTACTGGGGAATGTTCAGTGCTGGATTAGTACATGAAATATTCTCTACTGTCGATGCCAAGAGCATCTCCAAAGCCTTACTCGATTTTATCGTTCAACGGGTAAAGAAAGACTATAACTACTTTAGAGACTGCGGAATCTTTGGCGTGACTGGCGATCTTGACAGGGTGAACGAGTGTTTTGAACGATTCATTTATGAAAGCCCCGTTTTCGAGATAGCCGGAATTACCATCAAGCAACTGAGTGAGTTTGCCGGTCTGGTTTATGATAATGATGCCTACGCCCGTGGCGAACTAACCGGATTTATTCTTACCTGCCTGGCTTCGTCTGCCAAAGAGGTACGAATGGCTGCGAGTGCGGTTGCCGAGCGCAGATTGAGCGGCACATTATTCTCCAGAACTGCCGTTCGGGAAGCCATTGATAAACTCAAAAATACGGCTAAAGAAGGCTGGCAAAAGATAGCGGATGAGCTGGCAGCTAAAGCAGGTATAAAAAGGTTAGTTAGAGGGATGAGTTTTGACGATTTCTTCAATCGCTCAACTTATATCAATTTAGACATAGCTAAACAGGCGTATGATTTGTGGAGTCTCAAAAAATGGAGCGAGTTAGAGCAACTGTTTACTAAAAATAATCTCAATGGCGGTTGGCCCCCTTGTGACGGATTTGCTGACTTGACCAAAGGTTATGCAGAGGTCGGTGAAATCTTGGACCGCTATGACTTCAATGGAAAACGGAGCGGAACCTTTGTTTCTCCTCTTGAGAATGGCAGCCCCTATTCATTTGATAAACGAGCCTTGAGAGGAGTTGCCAGTGATTACAAGGAATATTATAAAGTAAGAGTACTCCGACGCTTTGAGGTGGAAAAGGGAAGTATAACGCCTTGGTTTGGGAAACCTGGATACGGGAAACAGTATAAACTCCCTAAAAGTGTTGGAGAATTAAGTAGTGGCTCTAATCCTTGGATAGAAGTATTTGACGTTCGCAAACCTTAAACTTATCAACGATGATACAGATCATAAATTTTTTGACACAAATAAATATAGACGGACAGCCATTGAAGCTGCCAGTTAAAGCAGAAATAAGTTGGGAAATGCCAACACTTATTTCTTTTGACTGTAGCCACTGCCATAGTCGGCAACAGTTTAACTTCTTTGAGGATGGTAAGGAAGTTGCTTTGCGTACTCCTGACATACCTAACAAAGAGTTAGCTATAGGTATTGCTCAGGCTTTCCAGTTAGATCAGATTCTTGGTGGTGCTGAGCTAATTTACTTCAAGCCTCCTTACAAAGAAGCCTCTATAGCGATGCTCTCTCTTCTCAAATGCGATGATTGTGAAAGTCAGTACATAGTGTGTTGGGCCGAGAGTGGAGATTATTCCCGATCCCCCCGCATTTTATACTTACAAGGTCTTGCGAGGGTAGAGCCTTTATTTTCAACAGTGAAAAATTTTTTCAAAAAAAATAACTGACGTACGCTTTTACCAATGACCTCCTTCTCCACCCATATTGCCCCCTCCCTAACTCACCGGCTGGCTGTCCGTAGCCAGTCCCGGCAGGGACGGGCTACTGTGTGGACCAGAAGAAGCACCACCAGCCTGATTGCCAGCCAGCGTAGGGCCTATCAAGTGCTGGTCAGCGTGCCAGGGTTAACTACGGGCTGCGTCGCCTACACCACCCTGCGCAGCAAACCCTGCCGACAGGTCGCTCATACCTACCAGTGCGGCACGGCCCCAGCCGCCACTATCGGCAACCCCAATGACCCCCGCCTGAGCAACCGAAACGTCGGACCGCTCGCTCCCGGCGATACCATCCGCACGGGCGATTTTGATGTAATCGTCATGACCGTCTCGGGCGGCTCCAGCGGCTGGACCGGCACGGGCTATACCGAAATCCCCTATCTGAAAAACACCCGCCTGGCCGTGGAGCTGAAAGGCGCCCTGGTCAACGACTGCTACGAGCTGGTAGGCGGCACCATCGTCTCGGCCTATGACCCCAACTGGGGCGGCCTTACCGACCTGACGGGGACGGTCAACTTACTCAAAGATGCCGTCACCCAACTAGTCGACCTGTACGCCAATTACACCGGCACGCAGGCAGAACGGGATAAGCTAAGCGCTCTCAATGCCCAACTGTGCGCCCGAATCAATGACAACGATAAGCTGCCCGCCGACCAGAAAGCCAGCCTGCTGGCCGACTGTCAGGCCTATCAGGCCGCTTCGGCCAGCTTTACGGCTTGCTATGCCGCCACTCACCCCCCCTCGGTAACGGCTGCACCGGGCGGACGGATGGCCGCCCTGACTACCACGAATCAGGAATGCACAGCGCCTAAAGACGCCCTTGACCAGCTTACGGCGCGAATCAACGGCATCGACCAATCCGTTGAAACCGACAAAAATGATATTCAGATCAAGAATCGAGTGATTCTGCAAAAGGGCGATACGCTGCTGATCGACGACCTGAAAATTGTTTTCAAGAGTCCCTACAAAGCCGATTATTCAAAAGAGACCGGCTTGATTGTTTCGACGCCCAGCTCGGCTACTGCCTATGGGGTGGCTTTTGAGAAGGCCACCGGCCGGTTTACGGGCTTTTACCGGCTCGACTATCTGGTCAGCCCCCTGCCCACCACAACCCCTTGTACAACCACCAGCCGTACTATTGGCTATGAAAACAAGCCCGGCTTTAAGGCGTGTGAAGAAGGATTTCTCCAGGAAGGCATATACCAGGAACTCTACGAAGCCTACCCGGCCAATACCCTTTCAGGCTCCTCATTGAACCTGCTGACCCAACGCCCCCAGGGGAAAGACCCTTTATGGACGGGTTCAGAAAATGGCTACACGCTAAAGCTGTTTGTCACCGACCAAACCACCACGCCCCAAAACCGGGTCGCTATTGCCAAAGCCGCGAACAAACCGGGCCCGACGGACATCCATTTGTGGATCGACTATGGCGCCAACGGGCAAATACGCTATGAATACATTTATGGCACCCACATCACGGCCAAAAAACCGGCCAGCCTGGCCAGGTTCTTTGAAGCCTGGCTGCAGAAGATCAGGCCAGCCCCCAGCATGGGCGCCGAAAACCCCATTGCGCAGGTTATAGCCGGGGTCGCTAATTTAGTCGGAGCGACACAAATTCCCGGAAAATACTGGAATTGCGATTCAACCAGGTATGTGCAACTGCCCTGGATTTCGGATGCCTCCGGAGCCCCTGCTTATCTGACTGCTCGGGAAGACTGGGCCTTTCAGTGTGGTCTCTACAATGGAACGGTCAATGTGGTTGGCGGCTTGCCCCTGCTCTTCAACATGCTCATTGACGAACAGCAGCGGGCCCAGCTCTGGAGCGAGCTGAAACAGTTGAAAGACATTGAGCTAAGTGATAAAACCGTCACCAACGTCTTTCAGCTCGTCTATAATCCGGCTCAGCAATGTGTGACGAGCTATAACCGAGGGTACACCGTACCCACCGTTTTCTCGCTGTTTGTGGGCATTGGTGAACTGAACCTGCTCGGCAAAGCCAAATCAGCCATTTCTACCCTGACGTCTATGGCCCGCAAGTTGCCTGCCGTCGGCGTAGGGATTCGGAAAGCCGCCGTAGCCGGAACGTTAGTGTTGGGTATGACTACTTCGGCGGGAGCCTTCCAGAACCTGCCCGCAACGCTAAGGGCCATTACCACCACCGTACAGTCGGCCGTTAAGATCACCGGCCGGTTCGAACAGTTAACCGATGACGTAGCCGCTACCGCCAATGGCCTGGCCGCAACCGGAAACCGGGGTGTGCTGAAAGCCAGCGAGTTGACTGTAGAGGGGCTGACCAAACCCATAGCGGCCGCCGAGGATTTGGTTCTTTTTAAAGGCGCCGATAAACTGGTCATCGGTACCGAAATCATCAATGAGGCTCAGCAAAAAACCTTCTCGGCGCTGGCGTTCTTCTCGGCAGTGGGCGGCCTGGTCACTACGTATGTCAATACCAACCCTTCAACCAACAATTGTAGCATCTGTACCGGCCGAGCCATGCCGACCAGCCTGTGTACGAAGTTGAGTACCGTACGCAGTCGGGGTGGAGCAAATGGCAGGGCTGGCGTCGAAAAACTGTGCCGCTCGATACCGGATAATACACGACTGGAAGCGATTACCGATCGAATCCTTCTCTTCACTGACAATGCCGAAGTAACCGCGTTTTTGGGCGATATTCAGGGGGCGAATTGTGGAAGTACCGACTTGTGTGGCAATGTGGAAAATCTGACTACAACCCTTGTGGGTACTTGGGATTACCTCTATCAAAACCAGATAAGCAAAGCACCTTATGCCCGTAAATATTGGGTGACGCTAACCAACTTTACGCAATTGAATCAACAAACTGTTCAGCCGGAGATTGTTAAATTCTCAGACTCAGACTCTCGAACCAGCACCCTGAAAGAGTTTTCTGATGACCTCGCCAACACCGCAGGATTCATTAACTTCTTGAATGACAATGCTGATTTTGTCAAAGGTTTTGTTGGACATAAGCAGAATCCACTTTACCAACCCAGCCAATATGAGGAATTGATAGAAGCCCTTAAAGATATTCCTGTCAACAATGCTGTTGAACTGCAGGTAAAGGGGTGGCTAGCTTATTCGCGTGAAGATGCTCAAAGACAGGACTATTACACTCAGGGTCGAAACTTTGAAAATTATGTTTTAGGGCAGCTTCAATCAAGTTCCTCAGCGGTGTACCAGCGGCTCAAAACAGGTTTCATCCCAGACCTCGACCAGCGACAAATACTATCGCAGGTACAGTTTTGCATCAACAGTAACGCTATTTCCTGCACAAACAAAGGTCAGTACTTTATCGCAGACTTTGTGTTTATAAAGCAAGGCCGCGATCCAATTACGAATGCACTCTTTTGGGATATTATTGTAGCTGATACCAAACTAAAAAGTACAACGGGCTTCACGACCAATCAGCGTAACGCAATTAATCAGGGAGGATATAAACTCAAAGCACCAATTGACCGAGATATTAAGGGACTTCCATTTATTTTCACCCCATCTCAACCTATTATCAAATCTCAACCTAATTTCCTCAAAATTTTCAGCAATGGGAGTGGTGGATTTGGGGACGTAACCAATTAAAAAACATGGAGACTGTTGAAGAAATATTAATCCAGTATCAGACAATACTCAGCCTCGAGAACGATGGCTTTGTCATGTATGAGTTTAATATTACGCATCTAAATTATTATTTGACATCAGAGAAGACAAAGTCGGTTCTTGGTTTTGGTATCAATAAAGAATTCAGGGGAGGAGACGGGCCGAGCCTGGACTATGCGGTTCGCTATTCAGGATTCTCAGCAGGGGTGTATCATGAAGCAGTTGAAAACCTGTTAATTCCGTTAGTGGAAAAGCACTTGTCTATGAACTATGGTGAACTTAAGATCACTCACACGATTCCTTTTAACCTCACAACGGGCAATTTCTTAGCCGCTTGGGAAGCGATGAATACCTTTGCTGCTATTGACCTACGAAATAATCTTAGTACCCTCCAGGAGCTGGCGGAGATGTTTCGGAAACAAATAACTCTTCATATAGAACCTTTTTGGAGGCAATACGCAGATTTGCAGTTCATCAATAATGAGATTATTGACAAGGTCCATGACGACGATTTAGGCAACTACTTAGGCGGTATGGCTCCGTTCAAAAAGCTCATCATTATGAAGCTATGTAATAATGCTGGATACGATGGTTTCAGTGAAAGCTATCAAAGTAGGATAGCCAAGGCAGTAATTGAACAAGGCAGAGACGAGTATGTGCCATATCTAAATCTGGTAAACGAACTAATGGTTTCACTCGATTCAATTTAACCCGGCATGCAATACATCCTTCCTCATACCGCCCTTTCACTTGCCACTCTCCGATTATCGGCAAATGTTTTTTTTTAGAGGGGGAAAAAACCTAAAAGACGATGGCGATAAACTCTATGTCCTCGACAGTGGCGGTACCCTGCACATGTTCGAGCACGAGCGCTGATTCACCCTACAATCAATACCCTTAACACCCACCGTAACCCACAATCACCATGCACCGCCATTCCCCCACCACTAGCGTCGTCCTCACCGCAGCCCTGGGCCTGCTGGTGGCGCCCCTGCTGGCCCAGCCCATGAAACCCGCCGTCAGTACGGATATACCGCTCAACCCCTACAAACTGCCGCCCTTTCCGGTCGAGGTGCTGCACGTAAAGGCCCAGCCCGGCGGGGGCGTTATCTTCACCAGCTACATGCCTGTAGCCGGGCGTGTGCTGCCCCAGTCAGAGACGCCCAAGCCTAAGGGAGCCGAGTTCCCGTCTAACGCGGCTTACTTCAGCACCCAGAGCTACGATACCAACGGGCAGCTCACCGCCCAGCAGGGCGAGGTCTTCGGCCGGCAGAAAGCTGAAGCTCCTAATTCAGATTTCGCCGTCTTCGGCACTATCCCCACCGATGGCCCCCAGCGGCTCCGAACGCGGCCCGACCCTTCGGCGGAGACATGAGCCAGGTGCCGGTTCGCTTCCCCCAGGTGGCCCTGCCCGAGAAGTGGACCGCCATTCCCTATCTGGTCAGTTCGGGTCAGGGCTTCAACTACGCCAACTACCGCATGGCCATCGAGTACAACTACCTCCACACTCAGCTCGATGCCAATACGGGCCGCATTGTGCAGCAGGTAGAAACGGCCCGACCCCAGGCCGAGGCCAACATGCAGAAAATGGTTCGATACATTGCTCCGCAGCTGTTTAAGTCCGCACTCCCTATCGGTACGGACCGCCAGCGCTTCGAGGGCATGGCCTACCTCTACGACGGCAACGACCGGAACGCCGGACCGAAGAAGGTACAGTACCGCACCTACCATCTGTTGAGTTTTGACAACGCCGGCACCCTGCTGCGCGATGAACCCATCCAGTTCAGCTACAACCGGGAGCTGAGTTTCCGCATTCCCCTCTACGATGCCACGGGTAATACCATCGGCTCGTTCAACGTCTTTCCCGGTGCCGATGGCAAAAAGGCCGATATCGACCCCGACGACAGCCGCATGACCGTGGTCATCACCGACTCGCTCGGCAGCATCTGGTCGCAGTTCGACCGCGTCGGCGGACCGATGGAAGACCAACGGTACCAGTCGGCGGGCTGGGGCACCTCTGTACGCCCAGCGCGTGGGCGATAAGGTGTCGGTTTTTCTGATGAACCATCGGAGCGCCGACCGGCAAAAGTTTTTCAAGCCGGTTCATGAGAGCTGGACGTTTACCCGCTCGGGCAACAGTATTGGGTAAACTCGCACTTAACTGCCCCTGATATTTCGCCAGTAACCTGAGCAAAACTAAATTTTACCCGCTCCGCCAGGCGGTTATTTATTGAGTAAACGGGACAAGTTGCTCAGTAACAATACCGTTCTTTGTGCCACTATATTTATTATGGTGTGGATAGAAACGGAAAGCCCGGTTGTCATCGAAACGACCGGGCTTTTTATTGGCCATACCAGACAAAAGCTGATAGACAACACCTTAGTCGTATCCTGACGGTCAGGCAAACGGGCGCAGGTCGTACGGAGACTACGCCAGCGGGTGAATACAGTCCATACCCTCAGGGTAGTTTGGCGGTGTCGACCAGTTGCGGGAGCCAGACCCGGAACCGGGAACGCTCGTCGTAGGTATTACCGGCCGACGCATAGTCACAAAGGTGCAGTGAAACCGGCGGTATGGCCCGCTCCAGATGCGACTCGACCGCAAACCGGGCGGTGTACTGAACCCAGAACGCCGGATTTGGGCCGGTTACGGGCTCGAGGGCTATAAACCCGTCTTTACCCACCAGGGGGCTCAGCGGTTCGTCGATGCTGAGTTTGTCGAGCCGCGAATCCCGGGCCAGCACCAACGGCCCGCGCCTGATGGCAACGTGTTCGGCCAGGGGCCCCTGCCGCACCAGCCGACCCCGCATATCGAGTCCAAGGGTGATCACATCGGTGGAGCTCCAGCGTCGGCGGATGGTGGCATACTGACCGCTTTGTACGGCGTCTACGGGTTGTCCATTCACGAGCAGGGTCGTTTCGGCGCTCCAGGCAGGAACCCGAATCCGTACCGACAGCTCTTCGGCTTTGGGCAGGTCGAGGGTCAGGCGAACGGCGCCGGAATCGGGGTAGGTTGTCTGCTGCCGCACCGCGGCCTGCTGCCCGCCGGGTGTCAGGAATGAGTAGCGCCCCGGCACGAAGAAATTCACCGACGGCCCGTCGGCCCCGGTCATCACGACCGTAGCAGGCAGGGTGAACAGGCCCCGCGGTCCACTCGCCACGCAGCAGTTGAGATCCATCCCGCACTGCCCTTCGCCTTCCAGCCGCTGCCCCGCCAATGGCGAATACTTGGCCCAGTCGGCGCCGTCGGGCTGCATGGCTCCGAGCAGGGCGTTGTAATAGCTTTGCTCGATAGCATCGGCATAGCGGGCCTCGCCAGTCAGCCGCAACAGCTGCTGGCTGAGTTTGATCCAGGTAACGGTTACGCAGGTTTCCTGATAGTGCCGAACGGGTAGCGTCTGCAGGTTTTTACCCCCGAACCAGACTTCGATGCTGGCTCCTGACCCGGCTACGTTGATTTCCGTATCGCGAATATTTTCCCAGGTTTTCTCGACCGCGTTCCGGTAGGTCTGGTTGCCCGTCAGGCGGTAAAGCTCCAGCAGCCCTTCGTAGCACGACATCATCTCATAGGCCTTCTGCCCCTGCTCCCACCCGAAGGGGGAGGCCGGTTTAGGAAAGCGCCGGGCCACATCCTGACCCGCTTTGCTGATCAGCTGCGGACCATCGGGTGTTTCCCACTGCCGAACGATTTCCTGCGCAAAGTTGAGATAGCGTTTGTCGCCGGTACGGATGTACAGCTGGGTGATGGGTTCCAGCACCGAACTGGCCGCCATGCCGCGGTGATTCCCTTTTTTCACCAGCAGCACGTTTTTTTCGGCCAGCTCCCGCATGAGGTGATCGGCTAGTTGGCGGGTGGCCTGCAGGCTGCGGGCGTCTTTGGTGAGGTCGTAGTAAGCCAGCAAACCCAGCATACAGTATTTCCGGCCCCAGATGTCCCACTGTTCGAGGTGTTTGTCGGGGGCGTAGTTGCCGATATAGCCGTCGGGGGTCTGGGTGGCCAGCAGCCCGGCTACGGCTTTGTCCAGCACGGCTTTCAGGCGGGGTTCCGGACGGTATCGATACGCCTGTACGGCCGAGGTGAACCACTTCCCCCAGAACTCACTCTGCCATTTGCTGACTTCGGTACGGCTCCGAAACGGCGCGATCAGATGATCGACGTCCTGCCCCAGAATCCGGTGTTCATACGACGCATCCAGCCGACGGCCCAGGTAGCCTTCCACCCAAACCGCATCAGCCCACCTAAGTTGATCGACCACGACCGGACTCACCCGCGGCTGCGCCGATCCGGCACGACTGCCAACGATCAGCCCCAACACCAGCACCCACAAAGACAAACGCATAGCAAACAGTATAAGACAACCAACGAGACCAGTCCCTACGTCAAAAGCGCCCGGTACCATCAGCCTACTTTACGAGTATACCACTACGTTCACCAGAGGACGCACCCCCACTTCACCGTGGTCCGTGTCCGCACCGGGACGCGCCCCTACCTACACCGTGGTCCGTGTCCGCACGGACCACACAGGCGTCAGCAAAACCATCCGGACAGATGGTCCGTGAGGACACGGACCATGGTGGAGTGAACAACACGCCGATCTTTACCATGGTCCGTGTCCGCACCGGGACGCGCAGTCGGACCACCTATGCGTCAGCAAAACCATCCGGACAGATGGTCCGTGCGGACACGGACCATGGTGAAACGCAAGGACGCGCAGTCCCCGCCTTGGTCCGTGTGGTTATGCCGAAACCCGGCCGGGTTCAGGAATTTTTGTTGGCGTCGGCAATGAGGCTTTCTTCGCCCCAGCCCTCATCGATACGCAGGTCGGGCGCACTCCGGTCGGCCTGGATGACCCGCTCCAGCTCTTCCATCGACTCGCGGGCCGCGCTGACGTACTCGTCTTCGTTGCGGATGGCCGAGAGTCGTTTTAAGGTCCGCTCGTCGTGCGTAAAAAACGTTCTGGCGGCCCGTGTGGCTTCGTGTGCGCGGTAGCCGAGCAGCGTAAGCGCATCGACACCCAGCCGCAGACTCGTATCGAGCGTTTCGCGGTAGATGTGTAGCATACCGGCGTTCATCAGGTCGTACGCATCGTAGCGGTTGGTAGACCGGACCAGGATGTGCAGATCGGGGAAATGTTTCTTGATCGTTTCGACCAGTTCGAGCCGTTTTTCGGGGTCGTTGATAGCAATGACAATGATCTTGGCTTTGCCCGCGCCCGCTATTTCCAGCAGGTCGTGTCGGCTCGCATCGCCGTAATAGACCTTGAAGCCCATCCGGCGCAGCCAGTCCACGTTGTCGCTGTCGATGTCGAGAACAGTAGTACCTACGTTGTTGGCCTGTAGAAACCGGCCTATCGTGTTGCCAAAGTGGCCGTAGCCCGCAATGATGACCGGGTTATCGCCGTCCTCCACGTCGCTCTCGCGGGTGTCGGCTTCCTGAACGCCCAGTCGGGGCAGCAGCAGCTTCTCGTTCAGGAGCATGACCAGGGGCGTAAAGGCCATGCTGATGGCCACCACCGCCGTCATGATATCCGTCAGCTCTTTTGGCAGTATTCCCTCCTGGGTCGTAAAGCTGAACAGCACGAACGCAAACTCACCCACCTGACACAGGCCGAAGCTGAAGATCAGATTCTGGTCGGTCGAGAGGGTAAACGCCTTGCCGATGCCCAGCAGCACCACCAGCTTGCAGACCATCACCCCCACAACCAGACCAAGGATCAGCACCGGATTGGCCATAATCAGGTCGAAGTCGATGGAGGCCCCGACGGCAATGAAAAACAACCCCAGCAAAAGCCCTTTGAAGGGATCGATATCGCTCTCCAGCTCATGGCGGTACTCGCTGTTGGCCAGCACCACCCCCGCCAGAAACGTACCCAGCGCCGGACTCAGGCCGACTACCGTCATCAGCACCGCAATACTCACCACCAGCAGCAGGGCCGTGGCCGTGAACAACTCCCGCATATTGGTTTTGGCCACAATCCGAAACAGCGGGGGCGTCAGGTAGCGCCCCACGATAATAACGGCCGCTACGGCACTCAGCACCGCGATCGGCTGCGCCCAGGCGGGCAGGGCATCGAGCGGGGTAGCGCTCCCGTGAGCACCGCCTTCGGTACCGGTGGCGGGTGCTGTGGCCAGCAGCGGAAACAAAGCCAGCATCGGAATGACGGCAATGTCCTGAAACAGCAGCACGGCAAACGAGCCCTGACCGGCCGCCGTCTGCATCAGTCCTTTTTCGTTGAGCGATTGCAGCACAATAGCCGTCGACGACATCGACAGGATCATACCCAGCACCAGCGCCTGCTTCAGGTCGACCCCGGCCAGTACAGCCAGTCCCGTCACCACCGCCGACGTACCGGCAATCTGTATACCACCCATACCCAGAATCGCCTTGCGTAGTCGCCACAGGCGCGAAGGCTCCAGTTCGAGCCCGATCACGAACAGCATCATGACCACCCCGAATTCGGCGAAGTGCATGATATCGGTGCCTTCCTGCCCAATGAACTGCAGGCAGGCGGGCCCAATGAGCACCCCGGCCAGCAGATAGCCCAGCACCGAACCCAACCCTATTTTTTTGGCAATAGGGACCATGACAACCGCTGCGGCCAGATAGACCATAGCCTGAAAGAAGAAGCTTTCCTGCATACAGAACGAGAGTAAATGAGTGGCGTATTATATAGGCTGGCGGCTCAGATCGGCCAGCAGATCATTCATATACTGTACCTGCCCGTAGGCCTCGGGCGTGATACGCTCGTCGGCCAGGGCCGAGATCATCAGCCGGAACTCCTCGCTGTAGGCCAGCAGCTGCTCGTCAGAAATCCGGTGCGTCTGGTGAATAACGAAGGGCGGCAGGTAGCTCATGTTACAGCGAACGGCCGTCTGATCGAACGGATACAGCAACTGGTTGATCGTATAGCGGTTAAAGCCCGTAGCGCTGTAGGCTTCCCGGCTCCCTCCGCACGAAATGACATTCATCATTTTTTTCCCTACCAGCGCCCGGCCCTGCGAGCCGTAAGCCCAGTTGTGTTCCAGCACCAGGTCGAACCACTGCTTGATAATGGCCGGGCTGCTATACCAGTAAAACGGGTGCTGGAGAACAATAATGTCGTGGTTCAGCAGCAGCCGCTGCTCCCGGTCCACGTCGATATACAGGTCGGGATATCGTTCGTACAAGTCATTGATAGTGACATTATTCAGATTGGAACAATGGCGGATCAGGGCGGCATGCACCCTGGATTTGCTCAGGACCGGATGGGCAAACTGGATTAACACTCGTGCCATACTGTCAAACGCTACATAGAGGATCTGTTGGCTACACAACCCGAGCCCGCTTCAGATAATTCATCTGCCCGCCCGACAAGCGCAACCGGGCGGCTCTCCCGATCAGCAGCCGCTCAGCAGATACTGGCTTCTGACGTAGGCGCGGACCAGGCTCCTGGCCAGCGAATTATAGCCCTCCCATTCAGGAATTTAAAGCCAGCGCCGAAAACAACCGGCGCCGGAATAGCTATTATTAAAATTTTTTAGAAACTATTTGTACCTTATGGACGCAAACGACATATCGTATAAACCTCCATGAAAAACTCGCTTCTTGTTCTGGCGCTGCTCGTCCTGTGCCGCATCGGGTACGCCCAGTCTTCGTCCGGTAAATCATACGTGATCATCGGGTATGTAACCGATCAGGGCTGGACCAAAGAGCAGATCAACCCGAACAAACTGACCCACATCAATTACGCCTTTGCCGTACCGGCCCAGAACGGCGAACTGGCCCCCCTGACCGCCCGCGACTCGGCTAATCTGGCAGCCCTCACCTCGCTGCGCGCCATCAACAAAGACCTTAAAATTCTGATTTCCATCGGCGGCTGGGGCGGTTGTAAATACTTTTCCGATGTGGCTCTGACCGACCAGGCGCGCCAGAAATTCACGAACAGTGCCGTATCCCTGCTCCGCAAACACAAGCTCGACGGGATCGACATCGACTGGGAATACCCGGCACAGGTTGGGGCCAACAACATTTATCGGCCAGACGATAAACAAACCTATACCCTGCTCCTGAAAGCCCTGCGCGATGGGCTCGACCAGCAGGGCCAGCGGGATCAGCGCACGGGCGCGAACCACTACCTGCTGACTACTGCTACCGGCGTCGATACGGCTTTTGTAAACCATACCGAGTTGGGCAAGGCCCAGCAATACCTCGACTACGTCAACATTATGACCTATGACATCTACCACGGCAATGACAAAGTAACGGGCCACCACAGTAACCTTTACCAGTCGAAAAAAGGGAACCAGTCGCGCAACAGCAGCGCCGACGGGGTAGAGGGTCACATCCGGGCGGGGGTGCCGGCCAGCAAAATTGTGCTGGGCATCCCGTTCTACGGGCGGGGCTGGGCCAACGTAGTCAACAAGGACAACGGCCTGTACCAGCCCTCAACCGGTAAGCATTCGTTTATCAGCTACGACAAGCTGGTGGCGGATTACATCAACAAGAACGGGTTTGTTCGCTACTGGGACAAAGAGGCCATGGCGCCCTACCTCTGGAATCCGACCACCCACGAGTTTGTTTCCTACGCCGACGAAGCGTCGTTTGTCCCCAAGATAGAGTACGTCAAGACGAAGGGGCTGGCCGGGGTTATGTTCTGGGAATACCTCTACGACCTTCAGCAGGACAAGCTGCTCAATACCCTCACCGACGGGTTTATGGGGAAAGCAAAGTAGCCAACAACCAGCAGAAACCTCTGTCAAACAGGGTCTTACGCCCTGGTAGTACCCGTTCGTACAATCACTATACCGACAGCCCGCGCTTTATGGCAAAGCGCGGGCTGTCGGCGTTAATTCCGGTCGATCGAGCACCATAACCAACCGTTTGGACCACCGGGCAAAACAGATGAGGCCGGATATGTTCGCGCTGCGATCTTCGTTCTTTATACCGGTTTGTCCGGGCGTTGACTTTGTCGACTGCGCCGGTTTCAGGTGACGGAAAGGCTTCGTTACCGTACTTACTTATAGAATAGCTTCCTTTCAGTCCGCTCTGTCAATCGCAGTTTTTCGTTTTACCCATCCATGCGTTTTCTCGTTTTGCTATGGCTAACGACTCTGCTGACGCCGGTAGCCGCTCAGACACCGGTTATTCAGCTTACACCCTACGCTACGGGCCTTTTTCATCCGGTCGATCTGGCCGCTATCAACGCCAGTACATTTTTGGTAGGCCAGGCCAACGGCCAGGTCCGGCTGATCAGCAACGGCACCCTGAACCCAACCCCCTATCTCGACATTGGCAATCTGGTGCAGGATCTGGAATACAACGGCATTTTCGGCATTTGTCTCCACCCCGACTATGCCAGCAACGGCTATCTGTATGTTCAGTATTTCCGAAAGTCCGATAAAGCAGGGGTGGTGGCCCGTTACACCCGCCATGCCACCGACCCCAACCGGGCCGATCCGGCATCGGCGCTGATTATCCTGACCATTCCCTATCCGGGCGAAGGACACCGGTCCGGGCGAATGGCCTTCGGCCCCGACGGCTACCTTTACATCACCACCGGCGATTCGGAGCGGGGCGACCGGGGCTCGATCGGCGACCCGAACGGCTACGCGCAGAACCTGCAGAGCCCCTTCGGCAAACTGCTGCGTATCGATGTCAACAGCGGCTTGCCCTACGCCATTCCGCCCACCAACCCCTACGCCAGCCCGACCGATGGCGTGCCTGACGCTCTCTACGCCCTCGGACTGCGAAACCCCTGGCGGTGGAGCTTCGACCGGCTTACCGGCGACCTCTGGATTGCCGATGTGGGGCAGGACGGCTGGGATGAGCTCAACTTCATGCCCGCCGGCGCTTCCGCTCCGCAGAACTACGGCTGGCGGTGTTACGAAGGGTCGCATCCCTACATCAGCACCGGCTGTACCAATACGGCTTCGTTCGTAACGCCCCTGCTCGATTACCCCGCCTACAACAACAACGGCAACAGGACCGCATCCATCACGGGTGGTTTTGTGTACCGGGGCAGCCGATACCCGTCGCTCTACGGCTGGTACGTTTACGGCGACTGGTCGCAGGGAACCATCTGGACGCTGCGCCGGAACGCAGCTACCGGCACCTACCAGAACGTGACCCAGGCGGCTACCGTAGCGAACCTGGTTTCGTTCGGCGAGGGCACCGATGGGGAGTTATACATACTCTCCTTCCAGTCGGGCACGATCTATCAAATCGGAACGGATGCCATCAGAAGCGTACAGTCCGGCAACTGGCACGACCCCGCCACCTGGGACTGTGCCTGCGTCCCTACGGCCAGTCGTGATGTGATCATTGCCAGTACCCACCGGGTCACGGTAGCGCAGGCAGCCCCGCTCCGGTCGCTGGTGCTGCAGGGCGCCCTGGCCTTTGTCGCTGGGGGCGTACTGACCTATCCTTAAGTGGTTGTTTGGGAAGGGTTGATAAGACGGTAAAGCCACGCAGGCACCGCATTTTACACCCCCCAGCCCCCTAAAGACAGGCTGGCGCTAGCTCAGTATATTCCGGCAGAACTCGACGCATTTTTTCACCTCCGTCACCGAGTTCGACCCGGCCGGAATCTGATATTCCAGCTCAACCGTGGCCGGGAAGGTGTATTTCTGCTCGCGCATCAGTTTCAGCACATCGGTGAGGGGGGTGTCGCCCTGGCCCCACGGCAGATTGCCTTTGCCGTGCGCCGGGGTTTGCCGGTCTTTGATGTGCATACTGGCAATGCGGTCGTGTTTCTGCCGGATCAGGCCCAGCGGGTCGGGCTGACCAGCGGCCAGGTAGTGACCCAGGTCGAAATTCATCGCATTTCCCGGCGACTGCGCCAGGGCGGTGTCCCAGAACGTAGGCGTTTGCTGTTCGTGACCGTGGTATCCCACGCGTATCCCGTGTTTCTGGGCCATCTGCCCCAGCTTAAGCGTATGCGCATCGTTGGCCGGGTGTTCGAGGGTAACCTGATTGGCACCCAGTGCTTTGGCCGCCCGCATGCCATAGTCGATCTCGCCATCGCTGCTCTGCATCCCGAACGCATCGGGCTTGAAGCCGTAAATGGTTACCCCCGCCTGTTTATACATCTTCCGCAGCTGCTCGAATTTGGCCATTGGTGCCGACAGGCGCCACTTGGCCATCTCGGCCCGGTAGGCCTTCATCTGGCTTTCGGCTTCGGCCAGCGTCTTCTGCTCGTCGTCGGTAAGCGGCTGGCTTTCGCGACGCTTCCGCATCAGGGGGAACACCGATCGCATGTCGACCGAGTTTTTCGGCGCGCCGACGAACGACTCGGCCGGGCCGCCCATCAGTTCGATAGCGCTGATGCCCGAGTCGAGTACGTATTTGAGCGTAGCCTCGGCGCTCTGATCGGGCATTTCCCGAAACGAGTAAGTAATCACCCCAATCTGCACCCCACCCATCATGGAGTTAGGTTTATCGCCCAGGCTCCGGATGAGGGCAGGGGCTCCGAACAATTTACTGCTTCCTATCACCGCTCCCGAAACGAGAGTGGCAGTTGTGCCCAGAAAGGCTCGGCGTGTTTGATGCGTTTTCATGATAAGGGTTCCTGGTTTAGTAATCGGTTTGCCGCTAAAAGGCCGGTCCTATGATGCACATACTTTCACGACCCCGCCCGAGCCTTTTACTTGCGTAACAACAGCCGTCCGAACAGCCTATGTGTCCCAATACACGAACAGCCACGACGGGGGTATACATGGCAGAACAGTAATCTATCCGTTCAATAGATCTTATTGACAATAAGTTTACAATAATTAATATTTGTACATAATATATTACTTTTTGAATTTTTCTTAAACCTCTAATTAACCAAATCATGGCAGCAGGAATTAACATTGGTATTACAGCGGGGCTGGAAAACCAAAACCCACAGGTCAGTGCATCGGGTACAATTATGCACATCATCACCGATGCCGAACGGGCTCAGTTCGGTATTACCGACGGACCGTTGAAGCAGGCGGTGGCGGCCTATTTTGGCCAGGCTCCCGACGATGCTTTTCTGCACAGCCCTACCCCCTGGGGCGACCTGTATGCCACCTACGGATGGCCTCAGGTGCAAACGGTGCTGTCGGTGCTCAACGCCCAGATACTGGGCATCACCTCGCAACCCGTCATTGTCGGGACGCAGGAGTTCAGCAACCACAGTAGTGTTCGGGGTAGCTTTACGGTAGGCGTTTCGCAGTCGGTGACCGACACGGTAGAAACCAACTGGTCGAACACCTACGGCTTTGAAGTAGGCCAATCGATCAGCTACGGGATCAACATTCTGGGGGCGCAGGCCGAAGGCGAAACGTCGTTCTCGTTCAATGCTTCGTTCGGGCAGGGCGGCTCTGAGAGCAGTTCGACCACCATGGGCAACGAGCAGGCCGTTACGGTCGAGCTGGACCCCGGCCAGAGCGTCATTGCCCAGCTGTCGGCCAGTAAAGGGTCGATGCAGGTGCAGGTACAGTATCAGGTATCGCTCACCGGCGTTACGGCCGTGAACTACGGCGGCACCTTCAAGGGGCATCACTTCTGGGCCTTACCGATCAACAACGTGATGCAGGCTGCCAATTTGCAGACTACCTACCAGATAACCGAGACGATAGAAATCGGTTTCTTTACCAACGGTAAAATTGAGCTGGTAGACCCGTCTACGAAGCATGTTCTCGAGACGCTTGACCTGACTACGCAGTCGGCCGACCTGGTAGCTGCCTGAGCCAGCACCGGTGCGCTTTCTCCTTGGGAGAGACATGACCAGTCGGTCAGCACCCAGCGCGTCTGAACTGTTGTTCAGACGCGCTTTTCTGTTGCCGGTCTACCGTAAGTAATGAACCCCCTTTCCACTAATCCACCAGTTTCCAGCCATCCGGCCTCATAAAAAGCCCTTATGGCAGGGGCGGCCTGTAAAAGAGAAGTTCAGCTATCTGTTTTTCCTTACGGGTTTGTCAGGCTGATGGCATAGCCCTACCTCACCCTGTTTACCAAACCCGGATCAGCTCCGGTAAAGACATTCAGCCCCTTGCGTTACAAGTACTCCGCAAAGCACTAAGCCGGCAGGCTACCAGACCTCCGGTAGCAGCATTAGCCAGCGTTCATTTTTGAGCAGGGGCAGCAGCAGGCTCAGTCAACAGCATCAGCAGTATCGAAGCCTGGAACGACTACCGTTGGCCGGGTATACTGAACGTGCCCAATTCGTTGCAGGCTCCGGCGGCCACCGGCATTCGCCCCCTCGGGCTGATGTACCCCGAAACGGAGTAGCAGACCAACAATACCGAAGCCGCCAAACGGGGGGATGACGACATCAGCACCAGCCGTGTCTGGTGGGACAATCCGTAAGCAGGCCGGGCTGGTGACGAGACAGGTTTTTTCTTCACCATCCTGCTACACTGATGGTTACAGATCGTCGAACGTCATTGTACCCATAACCCCCTGTTGTTCGAACGCGTTGATGATGTTTTCTTCCAGCGGGGTACGGCGCACAGCTGCGTTGGCCCGCCAGAAAGCAGGGTTGTATGTAACCCGTTGAATGGCTTTCAGGTCTTCAACATGAATATCGACCCGTTTAAAAGCCGATCGGGCTACCGTGGCGGTATTGCTCAGGTCATTCATCAGCAAAAATCCCTGAATACGGTTGGTGCGGGTCTGGCCGGTGGCTTTGACGAGTTGCTCGAAGGTTACCCCTACCCGGATGGCATTCATGAAGTTACCGCCCTCCCGCTTCACATAGTCGACCGCTAGCGTATATACAAAGTTGCGGGTCTGCACCTTGTCGGTGTTCATGGCCGCGCCCAGGCTGTTGGGTATCGTTCCCTCCAGCTTTACCAGGTCGTGGGTAGTCATGTTGATGAACACCTTACCGCTAAAGGCCGGGTTGGCGTACCCCTCGCGCACCTGGCAGTCCAGTTCCGCAATTGATTCGCCGTTGGGCTGAATCAGCACATCGGCCACCCGCACGTCGTACAGATCAACAACGTCGGCCCGCATCGGAAGCAGCACCCGACCGGCCGAGGGGGCTCCTTCACTCACCGCCTTCTGACCCAGGATCAGGTACGAAAAGTTGGAGAAGTGGTAATACATTTTTTGCGCGTCGGAGGGTAGCCGGGCATAACGGGCGTTGGCAATCTGCACCCCTTCTACTTTGACTGGCGAGAGTTTTACGTTGTAGATCACCTCCTGAATTTCGGTGGGTTGTTCGCCATTCCTGGTCAGTTGCCGATAAAAGGCTTTGCCATAGGCCAGCTGCTGGCTGGCCTGTATCTTCGCTACGGCCTGCCGTATCAGTACATAGCCCGCATTGCTTACGGTTACGGCCGCCAGCTGATGAACAGCGGGCTTTAGCTGAATACGTTGGTGATCAGCCGGTGCTGCGACCGTAATGGTATCAGTCTGAAAACTGACGTGCGAAACGATCAGCTGCGCCGGTACCGGTCCGGCGGGCAGCTCGAAGTCGCCGTTCTCATTACTCAGCGTACCCTGCCCGGTAGCAGGCCAGTACAGGGTGGCAAAAGGAATGGGTTGCTGACTGCTCTGGTCCAGCACCGCTCCCCGGATCGTTTGTCCGGCTGTTGAGGTACTGATCAGACCCAACAGCACCAGCAGGCCATAAACCGCATGTTTCATCATAGTTCTGGTACAAAGAGGAGCAGCCAGTTACGGCTGCTCCTCTGTTCTTTTCGAATTCATGTGCCCTGCCCGTAGTGACCGCAGCAGGACAGGGGCCAATCTATGCCCTAGAACGTAACGGTAGCCGTTCCTTTTATGGTGGTTCCGTCAGGACCATCTTCTACCGATCCTGACAGGGACCAGGCATTTTCGAGCCGCTCTTCCAGCTCTTCAACCTGAAACATAGCAACTACCATTTCGTTTTCTGACTGGGCATTGAGTTGGTCAACAGTTTTCATAAGAACAAGGAATTGAAAGAGTTATGGGAGCGGTTCGGTTGCCGGCTGCTACTGCCCCCGTTGAGCAGCAGCCGGATTTCGTCAGGACAGGCGCAACGCGCGGACTACCATTGTATCGCGCAGGTTGAGCTGTCTGATTCGCAGAAAAGCAAATCGAATGAGCAGGATGTAGAACAGGAGTACGGTCAGGTACTTGCGGCTGATATCCGTCCAGGCAAGCTGACCATCCATGGCTTTGTTGAACAGATGCCAGACGATGGCCGGAAAATGCAGCACCGTTTCCCGATGTACGATGAACGTATAGAGCATGATACTTACCCAGAGCAGCGTATTGAGCAAGGCATAGGCAAACAGGCCCGTGTGCCGCAGGGGCGTCTGCCGCAGGGTTAGCAGCGGGCGCGTCACAAACGCTTTCAGGGCCGGCCATCGGGTACCGCGCTGAAACGTGTCATTGGCTTTTTGCAGCAGGTTGGGGGTATTGGTCAGGTCAGACAGCACCCAGTAGCCATCGAACCGAACAAAGGGATTGAACTGCCAGGCAACCATAGTCACCACCGTCAGCGCCACGGCCAGATAGGTTTCGTTTCCCGTTAGCCAATAAACCAGGGCCAGGATCGAGGCATAGAGTACTTCGTTGAACACCCCCGCCAGATTGGCAATGATCCGCCGGGATCGGTTGGCCAGCCAGATTTCTGTTATGTCGGCATACATAACCGGCATGATAAAGTAAAACCCGAATCCTACCCCCCCATGTTTCAGACCACAACGGGCACAGGCACCAATGTGGCCCAGCTCATGAACGATCATGGTGGCATAGAGCAGCCCCAGATACAATCCGTAATTGGTTTTGGCCAGCACATGGTCCGGAGCCGCCACCAGATAAACAACCGGCACCACCGAGGCACAGATCAGAAAAGCGATCCAGAACACGGCGGGGTCGTATAGCCACTGAAACGGCTTCGACAGCGCATGCACCAGCCAGGCAGGCATAAACTCTACTTTCAGCTTCAGGTAATTACCGGTCAGAACCGGCCTGGTGGGCACCTCGTCGTTGACCAGCACATTGTACCCGCCCAGCGATTTGGCCAGCACCGCTTTAAACTGCTCCAGGTCCAGGTTAAGCCCAAACTGGTCGTCAAAAGCCTGTTTAGCCTCGCTCAGACCGGGCGCAGTAGCCAGGATGTTATATAGCCTGAAGGTGGCTTCGTTTACGAGGAAGTTACGCCCTTCGGCAGAGTGGATAACCCAGTTACTTTTATCGAATTCATGGATGCTGGTTCCGGGTGTAATGAGCATGATGGTTCGGTATTGAGGACCACAAAACGGCGTAACGCATTAAGTACAGTACTGGTGGTAAATACACGGGCATGATCGTCGACCAGTGTGTTGACGCCGAATGAGCTGTGGCGCCAGTGCGACACCGTGGCCGGATCGCGTACGTTCGTGGCGGGTATTCGTAAAATTCGTCCCGTTTGCCAGCTGCCATCGGCCATCTGGTTGTTCATCAGCCACTGTGCGGCCCCGTCTATGCTGGCCCGGTAGGCAAGTGGATCGGTAGCCAGCAGGGCTTTGAGGGCAATAGCGGTATAAAAAGCGTTGGGTTGCCCATCGGCAGGGTTGTTCCAGTACCCATCGGACTCCTGCTGCCGGGCAATTTGTTGTGCTACCTGACAACCGTACGACCGGTAAGCCCCGGACCCGGCGAAAGCCAGCGCCGAAAATGAGAGTGCATACACGTTACTGGTCCACCAATAGGCTTGCAGGCCCGTGCTGGCCAGCCGCGTAGCCAGGTACCGGCAGGTTGCGTTGTATACCGCTGGCAGGTCGGGCAGATCGGACAGGATATAGGCCGCTGCGGCTGTTACGCAATCATGATCAGCAAACCAACCCGCCACACTTGTCTGCGCATCCAGATCCAGGCGCTGCCGGAGTTGTATTTCATCGAGGTAGGTGGTCCAGCCACCCCGCTCGCTGGTGAACGCCAGCCAGTTTTGTCGGAGTTCGGCCGGTACCGTTCCGGTCAATCGCTGGTGTAAACCCACCAGAAAATTCGTAGAATCGCCATCCTGCAGGATGGTATCGTTAAAAGAACCCGTTGTCGATAGATGTCGGAGGGTCTTATCTAACAACGGGGAATCAATACCACAGTCGGCCAGCATGAAGGCGACATAAGCAGAGATCCACGTATCCCCCGCTCCTGCACTGGTCATAAAATCTGTCCAGCCGGTGTTGGTTCGGTTCGCCATCAGATAACCCAGGGCCGCCTGTAGTGACTCATCCGCCCCGGAACGCGGCCGACGAAAGTGACTCTGAGTCGCTTTCAGCCGGGCTTTCTGAACCAGCAGACGCACTTCGTCACCGAAGAGTCGGGCCAGGCTCCTTTGTTTATGCAGATAGGCCGACAAATCGATAAGCTGAAGCCGATCGGCAATCCCGATAGCGGCCTGGTAGTGAGCCATGGCTTTACCAATCAGGTCGCTGGCCACCCCCGACAGATACAACTGTTTATGCAGCACATTGTGGTCGGAGCTGGTCCCTGGCCTACCGGCCAGCCGCTCATGAACCAACTGCTGGGCGAAGGTCCACTGCTGTTGCTCCATGTCGGTTTTGAAGTCGGAAATATCGTCCAGGTACTGAAAGGCAATATGAATGTGGCGCAGGCACGTTTCGAGGGGTCCGCTACCAGCCTGGCCGCCGTTCAGGGTCGATAAAGCCAGTAGCGCAGCGTAACAGACAGCCGACTTACCAGCAGCCAGCTGCTCATAGGTCTGTTCGGAAAAAGGCTGTCGGGTGTGAGAAACCTGTTTTTCGGCCAGTACCGCTTGCTCGTATTCATGTTTGTACCCAGCGAACTGTGGCCAGAACGGCGAACTCGTTGGAAACAGCGCAGCCAGTTCACGGATGGCCGCTTCATGAAGCTCGAACGTATACTTGAGCTGAGTAAGCTGTGCCAGTTTATCCTTATGGGCCGATGTATCGATTATATCATCAAACTCCAGCAGGAAGCGGAAATATAGATAACCCGCAAAAGAAACCTGCTCTTTCTGTTCGTTGGCAATACGTTCGAAAAGCGGGAGCAGGTAATCGATTAGATTTAAGTAAAAAATGTGCTTCTGCTGAGTTTTCTCCCTAGACAGAAGGGCTTTGGTACGTGTATCAACGGGTAGTGCCTCAATGCGTTCGGTAAAGTTTTTCCTCATTACCTAATCAGTTAAGATGCAACGTAATACTAACCACAAGTTACTAAATGAATCTATATCGACCCAGCCGCCTAAATAAATACCATATTCGGCGTATCTAAAGAGTGTTAGGTAAAATACTTGGCAATTATCGTATTTCCAAGAACACCTTATATTCTCAATTACTACCGATACGCTTACGTATTACTCCCTAATCTACTGAAAGACCAACCAATTACGCCTTTATGAAAAAACAAGCCAACTTCTACATCCTTACTAGACACTCACTCCAGAAATTAGTTATCTAAATTTAATTTCTCGAAGAGTATCATCAGATCCTGAGATGTTAAATATATGTTTCTATATATCATTTGTAACCGGTAATTTATTGAACGGATAGTCACCTATGGGTGCGCAAAAAGAAAGCCAGGCACTTTCATGGGTACTCATCTTTTCAGCCATTCATCGACCACGCCGACGAATTCAACCGCAAGACCGATGCGTTTTTCCGATCGGAATACTCAATTTTGTGCCATTTAGCCACCGAAAACAGGTCTCAGGCTTATGAAACACCCTCTTCAGATTGGCGTAACCGGCGGCATTGGCTCCGGCAAGAGTATGGTTTGTCGGGTATTCAAAGCCCTGGGTGTTCCGGTATACGAAGCCGACGAACGGGCCAAATGGCTTACCGAACACGATCCCATCCTGAAAGCCGATATCAGTCGGGTGCTGGGCCCGCTGGCTTACGACACACAGGGGCGTTACAATCGGGCCTGGGTGGCCACGCAGGTGTTTGCCGATCCGGCGCGGCTGGCTCAGTTGAACGCCGTCATTCACCCGCGGGTGCTGTCCGATACGGTGGCCTGGGTTGGTCAGCACGCCAGCCAGCCGTACGTGATCAAGGAAGCCGCCCTGATGCGGGCCGCGGGCGATGGTAATTCGCTCGATAAGGTAATTGTGGTCCAGGCTCCGGTAGCCGTACGGATCGAGCGGGTCCGCCAGCGCGACCCGCACCGCTCCGACGACGAGATTCAGCACATCATCCGTCGGCAGATCAGCGACGACGAACGGCGACAACTGGCCGACTATGTACTCGATAACGACGAGAGCCGGTTACTGCTCCCCCAGATTCTGTCGTTACACGCGGTTTTTTCGGCCCAATCAGCGGTTTAACCACTTTGCCGGCGTAAGTTGAGGAATATTGCCCCCTGCCTTCCGGCTTAAACAGATCGTTTACCCCAACCAGACAACACCGCATTATACACCAGCCTACCGGTACACTGATGAAACAAACGCTACGTATTGCCGCTGCCTGCGCGGGCAGCTTCCTGCTGGGCGCCTTCGTGATGGCCCCCGATGAACCCCGAAAACCGATCACCGCTGAGATGGCCGACATAGCCAGTCGGCTGTTTGGCCTCGATTTCACGGCAGCGGAGCGCGACTCCATGCTGGCTAACCTCAACGACCAGCGTGCCGATTATGACGCGCTCCGCAAGGTTGATCTGCCCAATGAGGTAGCACCGGCGCTGTATTTCAACCCCCAGCCAACGGGCTTCAAACTACCCACCGGTCCGTCGTCGTTCAGTGCATCGCCCGCCGGTAAGCTTACACTGAACCGTAACGATCTCCCCTACTATACCATCGGCCAGTTGGGCTACCTGCTGCGGACCAGGCAGATGACGTCGGTCGAGATGACCACCTTTTTCATCGAGCGGCTCAAAAAATACAACCCAACGCTGTTCTGCGCCATCACCATCACCGAAGACCTGGCTCTTCAGCAGGCCCGTCGGGCCGATGAGGAGATTCGGCGCAACCGGTTTCGGGGGCCGCTACACGGTATTCCGTACGGGGTAAAAGATCTGCTCGCCAAACGGGGGTATAGAACGACCTGGGGCTCGGTACCGTATAAAGACCAGACCATCAACACCGACGCTACGGTAATCCGGAAGCTCGAAGAAGCAGGTGCCGTTCTCTGCGCCAAGATGGCCGTGGGTGAGCTCGCCTGGGGCGACGTGTGGTTCGGCGGTATGTCGCGCAATCCGTGGAAGCCGGAAACGGGGTCGAGTGGTTCGTCGGCGGGGTCGGCGTCCTCGGTATCGGCGGGTTTGTTCCCCTTCGCGATCGGCACCGAAACGCTGGGTTCCATCGTGTCGCCTTCCACGGTCTGCGGGACAACGGGCCTGCGCCCAACGTTTGGCCGGGTTAGTCGGTACGGAGCCATGGCACTGAGCTGGAGCATGGACAAGATCGGCCCCATTGCGCGAACGGTTGAAGACTGCGCGCTGGTATTCAATGCCATCTACGGCCCCGACGCCAACGACCCGACCGTGGTGACGGCTCCGTTCCGCTATGCGCCCCTGGCCTCGCTACAGGGCGTTCGGATCGGCTACGTGCGTAAAGCCTTTGCCAGCAACTACCCCAACCGCGCCAACGACTCACTCACGCTGGCGACCCTGCGCCAGCTGAAGGCAGAGCTGGTTCCTATCGATCTGCCCGACGACGTGCCCCCCGGCCGGATTTCGTTTGTACTGGGCGCAGAGGCAGCCGCGGCCTTCGATGAGCTGACGCGTTCGGGTCGTGATGACCAGATGGTCCGGCAGGTTAAAAACGCCTGGCCCAACGAGTTCCGGTCGTCGCGGTTCATTCCGGCGGTCGAGTACATACAGGCCAACCGGGCTCGTACCAAACTCATCAACGATATGGCCAGCGTTCTCAAAAACGCCCGGGTCGACGTGTATATAGCGCCCACCTACGCAGGCGGCAACCTGACACTGACCAACCTGACGGGCCATCCGTGTGTGGTACTTCCCAACGGGTTCACCAAACAGAACCTGCCAACCAGCATCACCTTTATGGGCCAGTTGTACGAAGAAGGCAAGCTGCTGGCCGTTGCCAAAGCCTACCAGGACGCCACCGCCTGGCACAAAAAGCACCCGTTCCTGTAGAGACGCGATCGGACCGGCGCCCCGGCCTTCGCGTCTCCTTCGCGTCAGCCATTCCTGTAGAGACGCGAGGGCCGGGGC
>NZ_SBLB01000007.1:0-29936 GCF_004138325.1 Spirosoma sordidisoli
TAGCCAGCGCTTACCGCATCGTGTTTCAAACCCTAGGGCTATGAAGGCTTTTGTATCATCTACCCGGTGGTTGCTTACTGGCTTACTGATAGCCAGCCTGCTGCTGTTGAGCAATGGGTGTCAGCCCGTCACGAACCCGCTGACGCTCCAGGCCGGGCAGACTGAGAACGGGGGGGCTGTACGGGCCTACATCCGGAATTTGGGCTGCCCCGACTCGCTCATTGAGGACAAAGGCGACCACTTCATCGCCGATGGCGATATGGTGTTCCCCAAGAACATGGCTGTACCAGACCTGGCCGATAGTATTGGTCCGCAGGAAGAGCAGGCCTATAGGCCTACATTTGGGTTAATTCATTCGGTCAGAAGGCAGCGGGAAGTTCGGGTTATCGTTCACCCCGCCATAAATGATTACGTGGATGAAATTAGCGCAGCTTTTCAAAAATGGAACAGCACAGGCAGCACCATTTTTTTTAAAATGGTAAACGGAGCGCGTCCGTTTGATATAGCTATCAAGCCTGCAAACGCTCAGGGAATTCCGTTAATGGAAGCAATGTATGCATACGCCCAATACCCGCAGGCTGGGTTGCCCGGTAATTTGGTTATTGTAAACCTGGCAAACTTTAGAACGCTCTCCAGAGCCAGGCAAATCAGTACGTTGGCCCATGAACTGGGCCATACGCTTGGGTTGGCTCACACGAACTGGCAAGCTCTACGTGAAAGGGGATTTACTTATATAGCTGGTACACCGGTCAATGATCCTGCTTCCATTATGAATGGAGTTGGAGTGGGGGTACCCTTCGGTTTTCCCAATGCCATCTCACCCAACGACGCCAGAGCGCTGCGGATCCTCTATCCCAAAGTCCCCTACAATATCAGACTCAGCTGGCTCAACCCCACCACCCTGCGCATCAGCTGGTCGGGGCCCCTGCACCCCGTCAAGGGGCACTACGTCAAGGTGACGCCTGTAGACATGGAAGGCAACGGCATTCCCCGCACCATCTGGGTAGGGGGTAACCAGACTAGTTGGGATGTCAACGCAGCCAACCCGGCCTGCCAGTGTTTGGCCGCCAGCATGTACGAGGTGGAGCTACAGACGGTTTATAACGACGATGCACCCCCGGGCGCGCTGTCGCGCTCGGCCTGGACGGACACGGCTATACTTTATGCTGGCTGAGTCGCCTTTTTCATCAATCCATATTTAACCCTACGACTATGCAAAAATGTTTACCAGCCACCAGCTGGTTGTTGACGGGCCTGCTGGCCGTGAGCCTGCTGCTCGCCAACGGCTGCCAGCCGGTTTCTGATCCGCTAGCCCCCCAGGTCAACAGCAGTGGGGCCGTACGGGCTTACATCCGCAGCCTGGGCTGCCCCGACTCGCTCATTGAGGACAAAGGCGACCACTTCATCGCCGATGGAGATATGCTGTTTAATAAAAACATGCCGTTACCGGCCAATGGAGCCCAGCAAGAACAGGCTTACGAGAGCCTGAATCAACTGATTTACAATGGAAAAGCTCAGGAACGTGTTTGGGTGTATATCCACCCCGAATTGATCGCCCCAGGTAATAAACAATACATCCCCGGTATTGTAGACCTGGTAACCAAAGCCACCACTCAGTGGAATAATGCAGGATACAACCCTGTGACCAAGAGCAACCTGGTACGCACGAAGTTCTATATCACCAAAAACAACATGCCAGGTGTTGTTCATATAGTTCGTGACGAAGCTGTTACAACAGGTATGTCCTATGGTCCGTATGCAACGGGTTCTCCACCATCACTAGGCCACCCGGGAGAACTGTTAATTATTCATTACCCAAAATTTAAGATGTTACTGCATAAGAATCAAATAGCTGCTCTAACGCATGAATTTGGGCATTGTTTGGGCTTAGTACACACTGATTGGAAAAAATGGACGCGTGAGATACCGGGTCTTCAAATTCCGGGCAGCCCTGCCGTTGATAATGCGTCTATCATGAATAGAACACCGACGGCTACCGCACCCAGTGCCGCCGACATCAATACGCTCAGGACGTTGTATCCGGCTACCGTATACAACATCAAACTCAGCGTCGTCAATAAACCTAATTCCCAAAAAGCCTTCTCGATCAGTTTGAATGGTCCCGTGCACCACATAAAGGGCTTCCTGTTCAGGTATTACATCAACCACAAGGTTATATCCAACGGAACGCTTGCGTATAACCCAACCTACGGAACGGGCGAGCAGGGGTATAGCTATGCTCCCAAACCAGCCCCTGCCGCTAACCAGTACACCCTGGAGACCAGACAAATACAGACCTATGGATCAGATATCACCTATAAACAGACCTGGTATCTTCAGTTCAATGTGCGGATAAGATACGCGGATGGAACTCTTGGCCCCTGGTTGGCTCAGGATCAAAAATTCACTGGCGAGTTTAAGTGATCGCCTGACCAGTTGTTACCTATTTTCATGAAAAACTATCTAAAAGCGGCTTGTATGCACACATCCTTATCCCTGCAGGGCTGGTCGTTGACCGGCCTGGTGCTGACCGGCCTGGCGGTGCTCATCAATGGTTGCCAGCCCGTTACGGACTCGTTGAGGCCCCAGGCCACACAGGCCGACAAGAGCCAGGCGGTGCGGGCCTACATCCGCAGCCTGGGTTGCCCCGACTCACTCATCCACGACGCGGGCGACCACTTTGTGGCCGATGGCGATATGCTGTTTGCCAAGAATATGACCCTGCCAAGCCCGGCTAACGTGAGTGACACTCAGGAGGAACAGGCTGCATTATCTGGAATTCCTATGATTGCAAATGGAAAGCGACAGCAAAATATTCGAGTGCAATTAGAGCAACCCCTGAGCGGTTATGACACTGAACTGGCAGAAGCTTGTAGAATCTGGAATGCTTCGAACAGCAGGATTCGCTTTCGGGTAGTTCGGCCTCCGAATGACTACGACATCATGATTAGGGTCAAAGCTGATATATCAAAAGTTGGTAAAGAGATCATCGCTTATGCTGAAAAAAGAGTCTCCAGTCGTAATGAACTCCCCCATAATACAATTAGTGTAAATATGAATAATTTTTCCCGTCTTGATCTTCCTAAACGAATACATACTTTGGCCCATGAATTGGGGCATACGATCGGCCTTGCCCATACTGACTGGCAAGCAGTCAGCCCTAGACACCAGGAACTACACCTGGTTGGTACCCCAGTTATTGACCTGGCATCTATCATGAATGGCTCTCTATCGAACGGCTGGCCTACCAAACTTTCGCCTAGCGATAAAAAAGCGCTGGGCATCATCTACCCCACGCATCCCGGAAAAGTTACCGCAAAATGGTCGTCCCCCACATCTACCACAGTAATAATCAATTGGGAAGGGCCGATGCATCGCGTCAAGGGCACTAATATCATCATAAGGCCCATCGGTGTGGATGGTTTTCAATGGCCCGTTATTCGTCATTATCAACCATCCTCTGCCCTTGTGCGTGTCAAAAACGCGCTCGCTTTAGATATCCGGAACGTGACCTGCCGTTGCCTGGTGGGTACTCTTTATGAGATTAGTGTCCAGACGGTCTACATGGATGATGTGCCGTTGCCAGGACAACAGTCAAGGTCACTTGAATCCGCGACAGTCTTCTTGCAATCACATTGAGCGGCTCCAGGGCCAAATAGACGATACCTGGGTGATAGCCCCCACTTTGCCTGCGTTTTCGAAGGGGCCAGGCTAGCTGTCAACCCACTGTTATGAACCCCGACAAACCCCACTGCTATGCAAACACCTTTACCGCTGACATGGAAGCCGCCGAGTTCGTCGATACGACCAAACCCCACTGCTATGCAAACACCTTTACCCCTGCTGGGCTGGGCATTGACAGGCTTGGTGCTGGCCGGTCTGGCGGTGCTCATCAACGGCTGCCAGCCCGTTACGGACTCGTTGAGGCCCCAGGCCACAGAGGCCGACAAGAGCCAGGCGGTGCGGGCCTACATCCGCAGCCTGGGCTGCCCCGACTCGCTGATCCAGGACGCGGGTGATCACTTCATCGCTGATGGGGATATGCTGTTTTCTAAGTTGAAGGATCCGAGGTGCGGGTGCTTTGTGGCCGGTATGTACGAGATCGAAGTCCAGACGGTGTACACCGATGATAGTTTAATTCCATCGAGGTCAGACTGGTCGGATACCGCTCTTCTATATAGCCGCTGAGTTTTCATTGATATATCCATGACGCCAGCGTATTGGCGTCACCAGCGTTTACCTACTCATTCTGCTTCTTTGTCAATTACATATCTGCTAAACCCAAACCTGTACTACCCATGAAGTGGCCGATTTACAAAATACTTTTGATAGGATTACTGCCGCTTGTTACCAGCCAGTCAATCGTTGCGCGAACACTCGGTGTGGACCATCGGGCGCTCATTGAAAAGCTGGTAATCAGCCAGGCCTTTCGGGACTTTGCCGATAACGCCTGGGCGCTTGTCCTGTATAAGCAAAGGCATCAACAGGCTCAGACCAAGGCTAGCCAGGCTGCTGAGCAGATCCGGATCAGTGTGCTGCTCGACCATCCGGAATATCTGCTGACCTCTCAGAAAGATGAACTGGCGCGCGCGGCTGGTTACTCCAGCTGGGAAGCGTACCAACAGAGCATAGTTGCCACACTGTCGTCTAGGGATCGACTGCTGGCTGATTTTCCGGAGTTGCACACACTGCCGCAGCCGGAGGCCGAGTCGGTGCTGGGAGCCGCTTTCAGCCGGCTGCTGGAATCAGGGGCACTCATAAAAGCTCAGGATTATGTCGATTGTATTTACAGCGCTGAAGTCAATCAGGCAAATTGTCTATACGGTGCTGCTTCAACGGTACCAGCAAAAAAGGTTTTAATTGCTTGTTTGGCTGCTTCCTCACTCGCAACGTTGTATTACACATTCAGATTAACGGCCAGGGCACGTGAACCCTTTAATCGAATAGTGCTTACAGACCCAAACCTCCGATTCTCAATAGACAACCATCTGTCCAAGCTTATCTTAATGGATGGTGTAGGTTGCTTAGGCATAGGTCTCCTGGTCGGCGGTATAGCTTCGGCTGTGAAGAAAACAAGCTGCATCAGTACCTATGAAAAAGCCGTTAACGCCTGCGCCAGATAAGCTCTGTTAGCTGTTAAGCCGCATTATAAGCCATTTTGTAGTCATTGATGTAGCCTGAACGGTGTTAGTTCGTCTTTAGGAGAAAACAATCGGGCATATGAGGGGCACATCTGTTAGGTACGTTTACCTACGACACTATTTACTTAATCGCTTAGTAATGAAATTTTTTAGGTATAGCTGTTTAGGCTTTGCAGGCATAGCATGGTTCGTAGGGTTTGGGGCCAATTGTCTGGCTCAGTCAGGCTCCACGTTTAAGCCCTACTCGACCATTTCGGCGGGCGCTGGCACATCGACCTACCTGGGCGAACTGGCTGCCTCGCTTCCTAAAGCTTTGGTGACGTTGCCACGCTATAATCTGACGGTTGGCTACGCCCGCCAGCTTACCCCTAAGCTGGCGGCCCGGGCTAGCTTCACCTGGGCCCGACTGGTGGGCGATGACTATACCTACAGTCTGGATAACCCAGCCACTTATGCCTTTGCGTACGTTCGCAACCTGCACTTTCGGAATGATGTGAAGGAGCTGGCCCTGACGGGGGTGTATAACCTGGTGCCCGATGGCCACACGGCTAACCGAAGAGCCGCGTATACGCCTTACGTGTTTGCGGGCATTGCGCTGCTGGCCCATAACCCGAAAGCACTAACGCCCGTCGACCCCTACGATCCCTATACAAACCCGCAGCGGTGGGTCGACTTGCAGCCTTTAGGTACAGCAGGCCAGGGGCAGCCCGACGCCAAACAACTATACCCGCTCCTGACGGCAAGTATTCCGGTGGGCGTTGGCTTCCGGTACAAGCTTAATGACCAGATTAATCTTGGCTTCGAGATCGGTGTTCGCTATACGCTGACTGATTATCTGGATGACGTGGCCAATGATGATTCCTACCCTGATTTTTCAAACCTATCCGAACTGGGCATACTGATGAGCGATCGGCGGCAGGAGTCGAACGCAGCCCGGCACTATGGCAACCCGGACCGGTATTCCATTTTATTTGATCTGATGGATACTAATCAAACCCCATTCGAAACCATTCAGCGAACGGCGCCCGGCGAATCGAGCGGTACGGATAAATATCTGTTGACTACGTTCTCCATCCAGTACATCATACCGGGGCGGGTCAGGTGTCCGGTTCCGCGAAAACGGTAATTCATCTGAATTTTACCGGCGTCTGGTTGTTCATGGCCCGAATCCACTCGCGTATGAGCGCTACGCCTTCGCGGTGGGTGACTTTACGGGCTACTTCGGGCATCATCACGCCAGGGTCCGTCGACTCCATCCGGTAGACCAGAATAGACTCGTCGGGTTGGCCGGGTACAATATCGAACTGCCGGCCGCCCGAGCCGCGTCCGGCGGCTACCGGTGTTTTCCGAACTCCCCAGGCCGTCGGGTTTGTTTCGGTATGGCGCAGATTCAGACCCGAGGTGCTGGCTGGCCCGTCGGGGCGGTGGCAGTGGGCGCAGTTGATGTCGAGCCAGGCACGGGCCCGCGCATCCAGGCTCCCCGTTGCGGGGTCGTTCCAGACCGGCGTCTTCGGCACGCTGGCCAGCGCGGGCAGATCCGTCAGCAGGCCATGCTGCTGCCAGTAAGTAAGCTGGTTAGCTGCGCCGTCGGCATAGGTCAGGCTGCCGTTGAGTTGCCGCGCCGACGGGCCGATGGGCATCAGCGTTTCGTTGCGGTTATGACAGCCTTTACACTGGTTCAGGTTGGGCATCACATAGAGCTGGCGATGATTTTTGCCGCTGGCATCTGTATAATCTACAGTCGTCTGCTCACCGGCTACCTCGAGGGTGGCGTCGGTCTGTTCGGCGTTCCAGACGTATTCGAGGGCTTTCCAGCCCGCGGCTTCGTGGACCAGCAACCGGGTTTCGAGCAAACGCCGGCCTTTGTCGGGCTGGCGAAAATCAATCGGGAAATAAAACGTCTTGATCAGCACCGTACCGACCGGGAAAGCCAGCACGTCGTCGGGCGTATAGGGCACCGACTGGCCGGCGGGTAGCCGAACGAACCGCAGTTTTTCGGCATAATCGGAAAACAGCGGGGTGTTGAGCCGATAGGGAACAACCCCGGCCGCCGGTTGCTGGTCGGCGAGGTTACCCGTAAAAAAGTCCCAGGCCGAGAGGCTTTCCGGTGCCGCCACAGCCGGGTAGTCCTGCCTGATGGTAAAGGCAACCGACAGCAAAAAAACACCGATCGATAGGAGAAGGACTTTCATAGGGCGAGGGAGTAAGCGTTTGTTGGTTTTGTTATCCCGCCGGTACGCCGGTGCGGAATGACAAAAAAGACGACCAGGCGTCGTTCAGCTCAGGCTGCGGTTACCGGCCCAGGCTCAACTTCGCATCGGCGAGGGGTTTGAGTTCGCAGTTGTGCTTCGACAGATCACGCGACATGGTCCTGAAGTTATTGGCCACGTCCATATTGGCAAACGTAGCGCCCGTATTGTTGCGCAGGCAGATGTCCATCGTGGCCGGTTGGGCGTAGGTGTTATCGGTAATGCCATCCCACAAAATATCGGGCACGTCTTTGCCGAACTTGAGCTTGAACCGGAACATCATGCCCATGCGGCCTTTGCGGGTGGGGTAGCCGCGTTCCCGGCGGTACACGTTGTCGTGGATGTCGATGTGGGTCGGGTAGGGGTAATAGCCTTTGTCGGCAATGGGGTTCTCGGTCATGTAGTAGCTGATGATACCCGTACCGATGCTCTTGTTGTTGATGATCTGGTTCTCGAAAATCTCGACCTGGTTCGTGGCCAGAATCAGCATGCCCGTACCGGCCGCCACCCGCGCCACGATGTTGCCTTTGGGCGCGAAATTGTCGAAGTTGTTGTTCTGAATCGTGTTTTTGTAGACCCTCACGTTGCCACCCCGTTTCTGTACCAGATCGGGCAGGTCGAACACCAGAATACCGCCCGTATTGTCGTGCGCGTTATTTTCGTAGACATCGGCCATCAGCGAATTCTCGATCTCGATACCGGCTACGTTATGGTGAGCTTCGCACTGGCGCACCACGATGTTTTTCGACTGACCCACGTAGATGCCCGCGTCGGAAGCTCCGATGGCCGTACAGCGTTCGATCAGCACGTTCTGGCACTGCACCGGGTAGAGGCCATACGAGCCGTTGGTGGGGCCGGGTTTGCCGGTCCACTCGACCTTTACGTTCCGAAACGTGATGCCGTTTACGTTCATGGTTTTGATGCAGTCACCTTTGGTATCCTGAATCGTCAGGTCTTCGATAACGATGTTCTGCCCGTTGCTGACGCGTAAGCCTTCGGCCCCGTCGGTCTGGCCTTTGAACGACAGAATGGTTTTGTCCATACCCCGCCCGCGGATGACGATGTTTTTCTTGTCTTCGAGCGACAGGCTGCCGCTGAAGGTGAACGTACCCTCGTCGAGCTGGATCGTAGCGCCGTCGTCGCTCAGGATAAGCTGTTTCTGAATGGCCTTCTGGACCGCTGGCTGGGCCACTGCCGACGTGACCAGCAGGGCGTAAACGATCAGGATACCGAACAACGTTTTCATAGAAGTAGTTGATATAGGGTTAGTGGCAATCCGTTCCATGACGTGAAAAAGCGTTACGCTATCCGAAGCGCGAATCTGCTACTTTTATACCCAATTGCATACGCTAACTATCAAGTAACTCATGGCCGAACGCATTAGCTACGGCAAGACGTGGTGGGGGCAGCAGTGGCTCAACGCCCTAACCCGGATTGACGACGCCAACCGGCTGCCACGTGGTAAAACCTACGCCAACAAAGGGGCGGTACAGGGGCTGAAAATCGATACCAATCAGATCAGCGCTTCCGTAAAGGGAACCAAGCCCCGGCCGTACAAAGTAAAACTGACCGTACCGCTGTTTACCGGTCAGGAGCGCGACTGGCTGCTGACCGAAATTGGTGATAACCCGGCTATTCTGGCGCAGCTGCTGAACCGGCAACTGCCCGAAGAGCTGGTGCAGTTTGCCCAGACGCGCCAGATTACCCTGTTCCCCGAATCGTTCGACGATCTGGGGATGGGCTGCTCATGTCCCGACTATGCCATTCCCTGCAAACACCTGGCGGCTGTCGTGTATGTCATTGCCAACGAGATTGACCGCAATCCGTTTCTGGTTTTTCAGCTGAAAGGGCTCGATATCCTGGCCGAACTGAAAGACCAGCAGGGCGACGTGCTGAGCGGAGGTATGGAGGCCGTGCTGCTGCTGCGCGACCTCGGCACCGACGACCTGCCCGACGATGAGGACTGGAAACCCGACGAAGCAACCCGGAGCCTGCTCGACTTCGGTACCATTCCGCCCCTGGCCGATCAGCTGCTCGATCTGTTGCAGCCCGAGGTTACCTTCACCAAAAGTGATTTCAAGAAGTCGCTCGCCAGGGCGTATAGCCTGTTCAGTAAGCCCGTCGTCGACCAGCCGGGCCGGGGCCGCTCCGTTACCCGACACGCCCGTCCGAACGGTCAGGCTAAACCGGCGCCCGACGCCGGGCATCCCGATCCCAGCGACAGCATCGAGCTACAGCTCGATGAATTGATGGAGATCAAAAAGATCGGCGTCTTCACCGAGCATGGCGAACAGCGGTCCTTTAGCGACTATGACCTGGCCGACCTGACCAGCTGGCTCGATACGCTCACCGAAGCCGATTTTGCCGAGATGAGTGATTCGGTACGGGCGCTCTATCTGGCCCATCAGTTTTCGGCCGCGCTGCTGCGCCGGGGTGCCGTAGTGCCGCAGTTGCTGTGTCTGGGTGTCAAAGAAGATCAGTACCGGGTGCGGTGGATGCCCGCTACGCTCAACGAAGCCGTGCGGCAGCAGACCGATCTGCTGGCGGCTCAGCTGCCTCCGCTGCTGCTGACCATGCGCTGGCAGAAAGAGTGGCTGGCGCTGCCCGGCCGCGAACAGGTACTGATGCTCTGTTCGCTGCTCATGCGCCCGACCATCCATGCCTCGACCGTTGAGCTTTGGGAACGCTGGCCGCTCGAAGACGCCGACCGTTTGTTTTTCGGCGTCGAAACGGTTCGGTTCGAAGGGTTCGGGAAACGCGAGATGCCGCTGGCCATGCAGTTATGGCTGAACGATTTCTTCCTGACCCACAAGCGGTTCGTGCCGATCTTGGCCGTAGAAGAGTCGGAACTCAGCGACGAGTTCCGGGTCAGCCTGCTCATCCGCGATAACGAGGCCGTTGCCGAAGCGCCCCCCGCCGACGTAGCCAAAAAAACGAGCCGATCCCCCAAAAAAGCCGCTGCGGCCCTGTCGGTCGTGCCGCCCATTCCGCTGCACGAGATTCTGAACGATCGCAGACACGCGGGGATCCGGATGGCCGTTTTGCAGGATTTGCTTGTTTTGTCGAGGCATTTTCCTGATCTGGCTCAGCTCACCAAAACCGACGGCGGCTCCCGGCCCGACGCGCTGTTCTACAAACCCGACGAGTTCGTGAAGGTGTTGCTCGAAGCCCTGCCCCGCATGCAGTTGCTCGGTATTTCGCTGCTGTTGCCGAAGTCGCTCCGGCATTGGGTACGGCCTACGGCTGGCGGGCGGCTTCGTCCTAAAACCAAAGGCTCGGTGTCGAACCCTTCGTTCATGCGCCTGGACGATATGCTGACCTTCGACTGGCAGGTAGCCCTGGGCAGTGAGATGGTCAGCGTGAAGGAGTTTCAGAAGCTGGTCAGTAACTCGACCGGGCTAGTCAAGATCAAAGACCAGTACGTACTGATCGATCCCGACGAGCTCAACAAGCTCTACAAACAACTCGACAACCCGCCCGAACTAACCGGGGCCGACATGCTGCGGGCGGCTCTGTCGGAAGAATACAAAGGCAACCGGCTGGGCCTGGGCGACGATGTGCGCGAGATCATCCGGCAGTTTACCAATACCGAAGCCCAGCCGCTCCCCGACGCGCTCAACGCCAGCCTCCGGCCTTATCAGCAGCGGGGCTACGACTGGCTCGTGAAAAATACGGCTCTGGGCATGGGAAGCCTGCTGGCCGACGATATGGGCCTGGGCAAAACCCTGCAGGTGATTGCGCTGCTGCTGCGGTTCCGGCAGGAAGGCCGCTTCAGAAAACAGAAAGGGCTGGTTGTGTTGCCAACCACGCTGCTGACCAACTGGCAGAAAGAGATAGCCCGCTTTGCGCCCGATCTGAAGCCGCATATCTACCACGGTCCCGGCCGGAAGCTCCCCGACGAAAACGCCCCGTACGACCTGCTGCTGACTACCTACGGGGTGGTGCGCTCCGACCTCGAAAAGCTGAAGAAGACGACCTGGGCCACGATCGTTATCGATGAAGCGCAGAACATCAAAAATGCCGATACCGAACAGACCAAAGCCGTTAAATCGCTGAAGGCTCCCATCCGGATCGCGCTCAGCGGCACGCCGGTCGAGAACCGGCTGTCGGAGTTCTGGAGCATCATGGATTTCGTGAACAAAGGCTACCTCGGCGGACTGACCAAGTTTAACGAAGACTTCGGCAAACCCATTCAGCAGGAGCGCAACCACCAGAAGCTCGATCAGTTCAGGCGGGTTACCAGCCCGTTCCTGCTCCGGCGCGTCAAAACCGACAAAACCATCATCAGCGACCTGCCCGATAAAATCGAGAACAACCAGTACTGCTCACTCACACCCGAGCAAACGGCGCTGTACGAGAGCGTTGTGCAGGAGAGCATCCGGGCTATCGAAGACAAGGACGGCATGGCCCGGCGCGGGCTGGTTCTTAAGCTGATGACGGCGCTCAAACAGATCGGTAACCACCCGCATCAGTACCTCAAGGAAGGACAGGCCACCAAAGGCAATCGTAACGCCGGCCCGTCGGATCCGGCGCTGTCGGGCAAAGCCACGCTGCTGCTCAACCTGCTCGAAACGATCTACGCCAACCACGAGAAAGTGCTGATTTTCACCCAGTACTACGAGATGGGGATGTTGTTGCAACAGTTCATTCAGCAGGCCTTCGGGCAGGAGCCCCTGTTTCTGCACGGCGGCACCACCCGACCCGACCGCGACCGCATGGTTGAGCAGTTTCAGAACAACCGGTCTGACCACACCTTTATTCTATCCCTGAAAGCGGGCGGAACGGGCCTCAACCTGACCCAGGCCAATCACGTCATCCATTATGACCTCTGGTGGAACCCCGCCGTAGAAGCCCAGGCCACCGACCGGGCCTTCCGGATCGGGCAAACCAAAAACGTGCTGGTCTACCGCCTGATGAACCAGGGCACGCTCGAAGAAAAAATCGACGCCATGATCCGGTCCAAAAAAGAACTCGCCGACCTCAGCGTAAAAACCGGCGAAACCTGGATCGGCGACCTCAGCGACGAAGACCTTAAAGAGCTGGTCAGTTTGGGATAACACACTCGAAACATCGATCGGACCGTGCGTTTATTTCCCGGTGTTCGCCATCCATCCCTGGCCCGTCAGGGCCATCACAGCGTAGCGTCGGTAGCGGGTAGCAAACGTACGGGATCAGTCGTGGCCCGTTAGGGCCAAAACAGCGCAGCGTCGGTAGGAATCGACAGGCGCCCATCCATCCCTGGCCCGTCAGGGCCATCACAGCGTAGCGTCGGTAGAAAACAGCCCTCCAGGTGGGAACCGTGTGCCGTCAGGTACCCGACCTGTTATGTACCTGATGGCACCTGGCTTTGGACGGGGTCCGGTCCCATGATGCTGCTACCGACGCTACCGACGCTGCGCTGTTATGTACCTGACGGCACATTGTATTTGCTGCCCCCGAATGATGCTACCGACGCTACGCTGTTCTGGCCCTAACGGGCCGGGGTTGACCTGTACCTGCTACCACCGACGCTGCGTTGTGATGGCCCTAACGGGCTGGGGTGATCTGAATGTCTGTTACCTGCTCGACGCTGCGCTGTATGGGCCCTGACGGGCCGGGGTTGATTTTGGACGTCTGTGATTCTAACGGGGGATGTCGCCCCGTTTCAGGGCTTTGACGGCATAGTCGGCGGCCCGCGCGGAGAGGGCCATGTAGGTCAGGGAGGGGTTCTGGCAGGGCGACGAAGTCATGCAGGCGCCGTCGGTACAGAATACGTTTTTAACGAGGTGATGCTGGTTGAACCGGTTGAACACCGAATTGTTGGGGCTGGTGCCCATTCGGGCGGTCCCCATCTCGTGAATGCTCAGCCCCGGATGCGCCTGGCTGTCGAAGCCGCTGATGTTTGAGAAACCGGCTTTTTCCAGCATCAGTACCGCCTGCTCCTGCGCATCCCGGCGCATCAGGGTTTCGTTTTCGCGGTAATGAACGTCCATCTTCAGAACGGGCTGGCCCCATTTGTCGGTTTGTTCGCTCGTCAGGTACACCCGGTTGTCTTCGTAGGGCAGACATTCGCCAAACGCATCGAGGGTTACTTTCCAGCTGCCAAACTGGGTGGCTTTGGTTTTGAAGTCGGCACCGAACCCCTCTTCCCGATAAGCATGCTCCCAGTTTTCGCGGTTGGTATAGACTTCAAACCCGTAGCCGCGCCGGAACGGTTGCCGGTCGGTGCCCAGGTTCCGGAAGCGCGGAATGTACAGCCCGGCGGGGTGGCGGCCGTAGTAGTATTTATCGAGATCGCGGTCGTAGTCGGCGGTGGCGCCCACGTGAAAATGGTGGTCCATCAGATTACGGCCCAGCTGACCGCTTTCGTCCATACCCGTTGGAAACCGGTTCGAGCGGGAGTTCATCAGGATATAGGTCGAGCCCAGCGCCGATGCGTTCAGGAAAATGATACTGGCCGAAAACTCGAGCCATTCGTGGGTTTGCTCGTCGATGACCCGCACGCCCGTGGCGCGGCCTTCTCGCTCGTCGTAGATGATGGAGTTAACAATGGAATGGGGCCGTACCGTCAGGCGGTTGGTCCGCCGGGCGGCTGGCAGCGTGGCCGACTGGGTGCTGAAATACGCCCCGTACGGACAGCCGCGCATGCAGAGATTACGAAACTGACATTTGGCCCGGCCCAGCGCCATCTGTTGGGCCGTAGGGGCGGTCAGGTGGGCCGCCCGCGCCGAAATCACCTTGCGGTCGGGAAACTGGGCGTTGACGCTCTGCCGCAGGTGGGCTTCGAGACAGTTGTCGGGCAGGGGCGGCTGAAACTGGCCGTCGGGCAGGTGGGGCAGCCCATCGCGGGAGCCGGCAATACCGGCAAATTTCTCGACGTAATCGTACCAGGGGGCAATGTCTTTGTAGCGAATGGGCCAGTCGGTCGCGATGCCTTCTTTGGCGTTGGCTTCAAAATCGAGGTCGGAGAACCGAAACGAGTACCGCCCCCACATCAGCGACTTGCCGCCTACGTGATAGCCCCGAATCCAGTCGAACGGTTTTTCTTCGACGTAAGGGTTTTCCAGGTCGTTGACAAAATGATGGTGCGTAGCCTCGGTAATGGTAAAGCCCGTCCGGTTCTGAACCGGGTACTTGGCCAGCAGCTCGGGCGGCATCTGCTGGTTGCGGTGCGGAAACTCCCAGGGCGCTTTGGTGGCGGTATGGTAGTCGGAAACGTGTTCGATCATGCGGCCCCGTTCGAGCAGAAGCACGTTCAGCCCTTTTTCGCACAGTTCTTTGGCCGACCAGCCACCGCTGATGCCGGAGCCGACAACGATAGCATCGAATTTTTTACCCTTGGGAATCGGGGGCTGGGCAGTTGGGCGGTTCATGCGGAAAAAGGATAAGGACCGTTTTTGACAGTGACGTACAGACTACGAATTTACGACCGGATCACGAGTCGGTAAATAGGGTAGCTCACGATAATGAAGCCAACGGCGTAGAGGCTGCTCGAAAAGTCGCCGATGACAACGCCCGCCAGAAAAGCCAGCGACGCAATCAGCAGCGACCAGGTTGAGAACGGGTAACCCCAGGCCCGCACCGGGCGCGCCAGGTCGGGTTCCGTATGCCGCAGCCGGATCAGGGCCGCAAAACACGACGCGTAACAAAGCACGAAGAAAAAGGTAGCAATGTCGGAGAGCTGATTATACGTATTGGTCAGGATCATGGCCACCGACGTCAGCGCCGTGACCACCACCGCGTAGGCCGGTGTACCTCCGCTGTTTACGTACGTGACGAAAGAGAAAAATAGCCCATCGCGACCCATGGCGAAGATAACCCGCGGGTTAAACATCATCTGCGCGTTGATAATGCCCAGAATAGAAATCATCAGCAAAAACGTGACGACCTGCGCGCTGCCTGGCCCCAGTAGCACCTGTACTGCATCGGCCGCTGCGAGCTTGGACCCCGCCAAGGTCGATACGGGCAGCACGTACAGCAGGGCCACATTAACCAGAATATAGATGCCGATAATCAGCAGCACCCCGCTTACCATCGAGCGGGGCAGGTTGCGGCTCGGGTTTACGTCTTCTTCGGTAAAGTAGGCCGCCGTATGCCAGCCATCGTAGGTGTAAAAAACCGATTGCAGCGCCGAAAGTACCCCCAGCCAGACACCTCCCTGAGCAACCGTCCGGACCGACTCGGTCGAGACAACGACCGGCGTCTGGGGCGTAACGGCGAAGCACAGAATCACGAACGCCAGCAGCCCCACGGCTTTGAGCAGGCTCATGACCTCCTGGGCGCGGCTGGCCGACCGAACGCCCAGCCAGTGAAACCCCACAAACGCGACCAGCACACCAATGGCCACGGCTTTCTGGTAGTTGGCCAGCGTTGGGATCAGCAGCGCCAGGTATTCGCTCATGACGGCGGCTCCGAAAGCCATGGCCGACACGCTGCCCAGCCAGGCACTGATGCCGATCACAAACCCCACGTAGTTGCCGAAGGCCCGCCGGGCGTATACGTACCAGCCCCCCGCTTTCGGAACCATGGTGCCCAGCTCGATGACCGACAGCGACCCCACCAGCGCATACAGCCCTACGATCAGCCAGACGGCGATAATCAGAAATGGACTGCCAACGGCTTCGGCAATGGGACCGGGCTTGCGCAGAATACCGGTGCCGATGGTACCGCCAATGGTAACGGCTATGCCGAAGCCGACGCCGAGAAGTTTCTTGAGCTGGTTTTGGGCCATGTACGTGCTTTTTTTGACGGTTAGTTCGATTGGTAACGGGCTAATCAACACCGTCTGCGGTGGGTCAGGAGCGTATAGCTTACTGTACAATGATAATGAAAAACCAATCGCCAGAGGCCATACAACGGTCTACGTTGGCCTTTTTCCTACATTTGCGCCCATGAAAGTCTGGATGCTGGTTTTCGTGGGAGGAGGGGCCGGCAGTTTGCTGCGGTACCTGACCGGGCGCATCATACCGGCCACGCTGACCCCTTCGCCGTTTCCGCTGGCTATTCTGGCCGTGAATGTACTGGCGAGTCTGGTGCTGGGCCTTGTAACCGGCTGGGTCATGGGCCGCACAACGGCTGAAGAAACCCGCCTGCTGATCGGGGTGGGGTTTTGCGGAGGGCTCAGCACCTTTTCGAGCTTCAGCAACGATACCCTGCTGCTGCTGCAAAACGGCCGCACCGGAGCCGCCCTGCTGAATATTGGCCTGAACGTGAGCCTGTGTCTGCTGGCATCGGCGGGTGGGCTGTCGCTGGGGCAGCGGCTTTGACGGCGTATCTTGCAGCCACTACGAACCCGGCATCACCATGAAACAGACGCTACTGGCTATTATTTCACTTGCCCTATCAATGAGTTCATCCATCCAGGCACAGGATATGGCGCGTCGGCTCCACGATGCGCACGATACGTATAAAGAAAAGACGTTTACCCACCGGCGGTTCAAGCATCGCGACATAGTGCCGCTGCTGAACGCGCTCAAAACGCCCCTGTCGGTTAGCCAGGTGGGTGAGTCGCTCGAAAAACGCAGCATCAACCTGGTTAAGGCCGGTACCGGATCAACGAACGTGCTGCTCTGGAGCCAGATGCACGGCGACGAAGCGACGGCGACCATGGCCCTGTTCGACATCTTCAACTTCCTGAGCGCGAAAAACGACGGATTCGATGAACTGCGGCAGGCTATCCTGAGCCAGATCACTATCCATGCGGTCCCCATGCTCAACCCCGACGGCACCCAACGGTTTCAGCGCCGTACGGCGACCGACATCGACATGAACCGCGATGCGCTGCGGCTGCAAACGCCCGAAGGCGCCCTGCTCAAAAACCTGCAGCAGACGCTCCGGCCGCTGGTAGGCTTCAACCTGCACGACCAGAACCCGCGGTACAGCGTAGGCAAGACCGGTAAGCAGGCGGTGGTGTCGTTTCTGGCAACGGCCTACGACGAAGACCGGAACGTAAACGACGTTCGGCAGCGGTCGATGCAGCTCATTGTGGGGATGAACCGGGTGTTGCAGCAGTTCGTGCCGGGGCAGGTGGCCCGGTACGACGATGAGTTCGAGCCGCGGGCCTTCGGCGATAACATTCAGAAATGGGGTACAACCCTGATTCTGATCGAGTCGGGCGGCTACCTGGGCGATTCTGAGAAAATGGCGATCCGGCGGCTCAACTTCGTCTCTATCCTGACGGCGCTCAAAGCCATTGCCGACGGGTCGTACAGACAGGAGCGGACTGAAGACTACCAGGCCATTCCGGAAAACGGACGGGCGCTGTTCGATCTGCTGATCCGCAACGTCACTCTGGTGCGCGAAGGCCGTAGTGTTACCGTCGATGTGGGTATAAACCGGTACGAAGAGAATCTCGACTCGGCCCGAGCCTTTGGCTACAAAAGCAAAATTGAAGACATCGGCGACCTCTCGACCTTCGGCGGGCTGGAAGAGATCGACGCTACCGGGCTGACCCTGACCCCCGCGCGGCTTTATAGCGATACCCTCGATACGCCTGCCAGCCTCCGAAAGCTCGATCTGGCCGCGCTATACAAAGAAGGAATTACGGCGTTTCGGGTGCGGCAGGCAAAAAAAGACACCTTGCCAACGCAGCTGGTTCACCTGCTCGTTGACGGCAAATTACCGGCCCGGCCGTTGCAGCTGGGCCAGATTCCGACCTTCCTGCTCCGGCGTGGTAACCGCATCGAGTATACTATTGTCAACGGATTCTGGAATCACGACCCGATTAGTCCAATAATAAAGGCGAACGGAATTGCCGAATAAACGGTGGTTTTTTGGCACGAAGACCGAATAAGTATTGGTTTATGTACATATTTGCCAAACAATACCTATTCAATAGGATTTGAATTGCAATTATTTGATAATCAACAATTTACGACTGTATCTAAACATAATTCAAGCGTAACAATGGCGTAACGTTGGCGTAATATTGGGCGGGTAGCTTTGCAGCGCAAATGCGACTCCAAACAAGAAATATGAAACCAACTGTATTATCACTCTTACTGACGTTCCTGTCAACGGTCTGTCTGGCGCAGACCGGCTCCGTGCAGGGACTGGTCAAAGACGCCAAAACCAAAGAAGCACTCATCGGTTGTACGGTCCGCATCGACGGAACCCAGATCGGCGCCACCACCGACATTGACGGAAAGTTTACGCTGGCCAACGTGCCCGCCGGTACCCAGAAAGTTGTTATCTCCTACGTTTCGTACCAGACCAAAGAAATTCCGAACGTTCGGGTCGAGTCGGGTAACACCACCACCATCGATACCGAACTCGACGAAGAAGGCAAATCGCTGCAGGAAGTGGTTGTTCGGGCCAACCGTGCTACCAACACCGAAGTAGCCGTTATCACCGAAATCAAGCAGCTCAAGCCACTGGCCGTCGGTATTTCGGCCCAGCAGATCCAGAAATCGCAGGATCGCGACGCGGCTGCTGCCATCCGGCGGGTGCCGGGCATCAGCATTGTCGACAACCGCTTCGTGCTGATCCGGGGCCTGGGAACGCGCTACAACTCCGTACTGATCAACGATGTGATTACACCCTCGACCGAAGTTGAGTCGCGCTCGTTCTCGTTCGATATCGTACCCAGCAACATCCTCGACCGGATGATCGTCTACAAATCGGGGGCAGCCGAGCTTCCGGGCGATTTTGCTGGTGGCGTCATTAAAATATATACCAAGCGCCGGCCCGACCAGAACTTCACCGACGTAGGCTTTACCATCGGCTACCGGCCCGGTACGACCTTCCGGACGGCACAGACCCACGACCGGGGTGGTTTGAGCGTGCTGGGGCTCTGGAACAAAGACCAGCAGATTCCAACCAGTTTCCCGGCGCGGGCCAATGACTTCAACGCCCTGAATGCCGCCCAGCGGGCCGGTTACGCCCGGCTGCTGCCCAACTCGTGGGGCCTGCGCCAGGTGTCGATTGCGCCCGATGTTCGACTGGCAATCAATATGGGACGCCGGTTCGACCTGGGCAACACCCGCGTTAGTAACCTGACCAGCATCAACTACAGCCTGACCAACCAGTACGCCGACATCGACCTCAGTATCTACCAGAACGGGGCCACGGCAAACGACGTGTTTGAGCGGTACGACGATGCCAACTACCAGCGGCAAACCCGACTGGGGGTACTTCACAACTGGACGTTCCGTTTCAACCCCCGCTTCACGCTGGAGTGGAAAACCCTGTTCAACCTGCTCAGCTCGACCGAAACCCTCAACCGGATGGGCCAGCGCGTTATCGACGGTGTCGACGTACAGGCGTTCTCGGAGCGCTTCGAAAACCGCAGTATTGTCAGCACCCAGGTATCGGGCGAGCATTCGCTGAGCGAGTTGTCTAAATTTAACTGGATCGGTGCCTACAGCTACTCGGGCCGGTGGGAGCCGGACTGGAAGCGGGCGCGTTTTCAGCGGCAAAGCGACAGCGGTCAGCCTTTTGCGGCCGTAATTCCGAACCAGCCCAACCCCATCGACAACGGCCGGTTCTTCTCGACCCTGAACGAGAACGTCGTATCGCTGATTGGCAACTACGAGCATACCTTCGGCAACCCAACAGATCGGGAGCCCAACCGCATCAAAGCCGGTATTTACGGCGAGCAGCGCAACCGGACGTACTCGGCCCGTTTCTACGGCTACGAGCGGGTGAGCAATGTGTCGCAGGAGATTACCAGCCAGCCGATCAACACCATTTTCGACGACCGGAACGTAACGGGTCAGCCGGGCGGGCTGTCGCTGCTCGACGGTACCAAAGATCTCGACTCCTACGAGGGTATCAACACCTACGGCGCGGCCTACGTACAGGGCGACGTAAACCTGGGCTCACGGCTGAACCTGACGCTGGGATTCCGGGGCGAGTTCAACAACCAGACCCTGCGGTCGGATATCAACCTGGTACGGACGGACCTGGTAGACCGGAGCATCTTTAGCCCGCTGCCTTCGCTCAACGCCATCTACAAACTGAACGACCGGCAAAACCTGCGACTGGCGTACTCGGCTACCGTAAACCGGCCTGAGCTGCGCGAGCTGGCTCCGTTCACCTACTTCGACTTCAACCTCCTGGCCGACGTTCGGGGTAACCCGTCGCTGACGACCGCTACGATCCAGAATATCGACGCCAAGTACGAGTTCTATCCAACGCCCAATGAGGTGATTTCGGTAACGGGCTTCGTGAAGCAGTTCAGCAACCCCATCGAAACATTCCTGCTGCCAACCGCCAACGGCCTGGGCTACACCTTTATCAACGCCCGGTCGGCCCGCAACTACGGCGTAGAGATCGAAGTCAGAAAAAGCTTTGCCAACGCATCGAGCGTTTTCCTGCAGAACCTGCAACTGGTTGGTAATGCCTCGTTCATCAACAGCCGCATCGACCTGGGGCAGACCGTTATCGGGCCCGATCTCAGTGGCCGGATCGGACCGTATGACCTGACCAACATTCAGTCGGCCGAGCGGCCACTGGCCAACCAGTCGCCCTACCTGATCAACGCCGGTGCTTACTATGCCGATCCGGTGTCGGGCTGGCAGGCCAACGTGCTCTACAACGTAGCCGGTCCCCGAATTTTTGCGGTGGGTAACCAGAACCAGCCAACCGTTTTCGAGATGGCCCGGAACGTAGTCGACCTGAATATTTCAAAGACATTCAAGAAGCAGTATGAGGTTCGGCTCGGTATACAGGACATCCTGAACGCACCGTTCCGCTTCGCCCAGGACTATAACGACGACGGCAAAATCGGTAAGGACGTAAGCTCGCTGAACGCCACCGCCGACCAGAACGTGCGCGTATTCCGCCGGGGTCAGTACGTCACGCTAACGGGGGTATACACCTTCGGTCGGCGCACGATAGTGCCTTAAGACAATATCCCAATAAACGTAAACCAAATCTGTGTTAGTTATGAAGTTTATGAAACGCTGGCAGTATTTGCTGCTTCTGATAGCGGGCGTGTTTGTCGCTGTGTCTGCCTGTACGAATGATGAAACGCCGGCTCCGGTAACCAGCATTACCAGCATCAGCCCAACCTCGGCCCCCGTTGGTTCGACGATTGTTATTACAGGAACGAATTTCAACACGACGCCAGCCAGCAACAGTGTAACTTTCGGAACCGTACCTGCCCAGGTTGTGTCGGCAACGCCCACGCAACTGGTCGTTACCGTTCCGGCTAACCCAGGTAACCCCATTTCGGTAGCGGCCAACGGCCAGACGGCCCAGTTCAGCGGTCAGTTTTCGCTGGCTAACAAACCAGTTGTTGAAGTAGCCACCAGCATCACAGCCAATACGACCTGGACGGCCTCGAACGTCTACCTGATTCGTGGATTCGTTTACGTCCGGTCCGGCGCTACGCTCACCATTCAGCCCGGAACGATCATCAAAGGGGGCGGCCCCGCTACCGACCCGTCGGGCCAGAGCCGGGGTGGTACGCTGGTTATTCAGCCGGGTGCCCGGATCGAAGCCAGAGGAACGGCGTCGCAACCCATTGTCTTTACCTCGAATGCGGCTCCTGGTCAGCGGAAGTACGGCGACTGGGGCGGTATCGTCCTGATCGGTAAAGCGCCTACCAACCGGCCCAGCGCTACTACCTTTGAAGGCGGTATCGAAGGAACCTTCGGTACGTTTAACGAGCCGACCGACAACTCCGGCACGCTCCAGTACGTCCGGATCGAATTCCCTGGTATTGCCCTGACAACCACGTCGAACAGCGAAATCAACGGCCTGACTCTGTACGGCGTCGGCTCGGGTACCACCCTCGATCACATCCAGGTTTCGTACAGCGGTGACGACTCGTTCGAGTGGTTCGGCGGTACGGCCAATGCCAAGTATCTGGTCGCATACCGGGGTTTTGACGATGACTTCGATACCGACTTCGGTTTCATTGGTAAAGTACAGTTTGCGCTTTCGCTGCGCGATCCGAACGCGGCCGACCAGTCGGGTTCGAACAGCTTCGAGTCGGACAATTTCAACCCGGGCGAAAATACGGCCGCTCAGGGTCCGGCAGCGCCTAACAACGGTCTGCCGCTGACGCAGCCCGTCTTCGCCAACGTAAGTTCGTTTGCGTTCCAGAGCGCGCCCAATACCAACCCAACGTCGGGTGGTAGCGGTGCGTACCAGTCGGCCATGCACCTGCGCCGGAATACGGCCATCAGCATCTACAACTCAGTATTTGCGGGCTGGCCGGAAGGGCTTCGTCTGGACGGTACGGCTACGGGTACGCTGGCTAACGTAAACTCGGGGGCGCTCGACCTGCAGGGCGTTACCATTGCCAATGCGTTGACGCCGGTTCGGGGCGCTGCGGCCATCACCAACGATCAGGCCACGACATTCTTCAACACGACGGCTAAAAAGAACACGATCGTTGCGTCGTCTGACGTGGCTGCGCTGCTCAACGCCCAGTCGTTTAACCTGACCACGCCTAACTTCCTGCCGCCGTCGGGTTCGGCGCTGCTGGTAGGGGCCAATGCCGCAACGGGTGGCAAACTGGCCGATTCGTTCTTTACGGCCGCTCCGTACCGGGGTGCGTTCAACGGAACCGACAACTGGCTGGCTACCTGGACCAACTTCGATCCGCAGAATACTAACTATGACCGCTAGAATCGGTCATTCAGTAACCGAGCTTACTTAATTTTATATTGGTGTCGCACGAAAGGGCCGGGGCTTTGCACCGGCTTTTTTCTTGCCCGTTACCGCAGCTGCTGTTGCCGGGCCAGTCCTTTTCTGATCAGGCGGTTGGTTAGCGCCAGGCCCAGTTTCGGAAACAGATTACCGATTTTGCCGAGCCAGCCCCGGCTGTTGGGGATCATGATCTCGAGCTGCCTGCGCGCGATCGCCTTCTGCAGAACGGCCCGCTCTACATCCTGTACGGTCAGTACCCGGCTTCCTGAGAAAGACAGGGCGGCTTCGGGCCGGCCGAGCTGCTGGGCGAGCATGTCCGTATCGACCAGGTCGGGACAGATGACCGAGACCACCACGCCCTGCGGCCGCAGTTCGCCCGCGGCTGCCAGCGAAAAGGCCCGAACTGCAAACTTCGTAGCCGAATAAATGCCCAGGCCCGGTACGGGGGCCAGCCCCGCCAGCGAAGCTATATTGATGATATGGCCCGTTTGTTGCCGAATCATCAGCTCGGCCAGGTAACGCGTACCCAGCATGACGCCTTTCAGGTTGACGTCGACCATAAAGTCGATATCTTCCTGGGTTATGGTTGCCACGTAGCCTGGCCGGATTACCCCCGCTATGTTCAGGCCGATGTCGATGCGTTGCCAGCGGTCGAGCGTTTGGCGGATAACGTACTGCCAGTCGGTTTCGGACCGCACGTTGAGCGGCAGCAGCAGCGTTCGATCGGCTGGCCAGTGGTCGGTTCGGGCGGCCTGGTGAAGCTGGCTGATGGCTACGTCGGTAGCGGCAACGCTGTAGCCTTCGCGCAGCAGGACACCCGTCAGGTGGCGGCCTATACCGCTGGCACAGCCGGTCAGTAAGCATATTTTCATAAATTTCGTTACCTTCGTTAGCTAAGATCGGTATAAAAATATATACGTATAGTGCAAAATGGGATGAATGAACAGGCAACAGCTGCCGTCTGTATCATCGGAGCGGGATCGTCGGGTATCGTGGCCGCCAAAACATGTCACCAGGCTGGTATCCGCTTCGACTGTTTCGAGAAAGGATCGGGCGTGGGCGGCAACTGGCGCTATAATAACGATAACGGCCTGTCGTCGGCTTATCGGTCGCTGCATATAAACACCAACCGGAACGTAATGGCCTACGCCGACTATCCCATGCCGGCCGAGTACCCTATGTTTCCGCACCATAGCCAGATCATCCGCTACTTCGATAGTTATGTCGATCACTTTGGCTTCCGGGACAAAATCACCTTCAGAACCGCCGTAACCGACGTTAGCCGCACCCCAGACGGCCGTTATATGGTTACGACCGATACGGGCCGGACGCAAACCTACAGCCACGTGGTGGTGGCCAACGGCCATCACTGGAACCCGCGCTATCCGGACCCGCCATTTCCGGGTACGTTTGCCGGCGAAACCATGCACTCGCATGATTACAAGGTGCCGGAGCAGATTCGGGGGAAGAAGCTGCTGATCGTCGGCATCGGCAACTCGGCCGTTGATATCGCCTGCGAGGCCGCCCGGCAGTATGGCGACCATGGGGTAACGATCTCGACGCGTAGTGGCGCCTATATTATTCCCAACTGGCTGATGGGCCTGCCGTTCGATTCACTGGCCAATCCGCTCACGAGCCGACTGCCGTTGTCTATCCAGCGGAGGCTGCTTGGCGTGTCGCTCTGGCTGGCGCGGGGGCGGCAGGAAAGCTACGGTGTTCCCAGGCCCAACCGGCCCATGCTCAGTGAACACCCGACCATTTCGCAGGATTTGCTGAATCTGGCCGGCCGCGGGCTGATCCGGTTCAAGCCCAATATCCAGCTTTTCGACGGCCACGATGTCGTGTTTGACGACGGAAGCCGTGAGTCGTTCGATCTAGTGATTTTTGCTACCGGCTACCGAGTATCGTTCCCCTTTTTCGGGCAGGATTTTTTCAACGTCGAAGACAGCAATGATCTGCAATTGTACCGGCGTGTAATTCATCCCGACTATCCGGGCCTGTATTTTCTGGGCCTGCTCCAGCCCCTTGGCGCCATTATGCCGCTGGCAGAAATACAGGCAATTTGGATTTCCCGGTTAATACAGAGATTTTGCAGACTACCAGATCGACAGGTGATGGTACAAGCTATCGATGAAGAGGCCAGGCGAAACCAACGTAGGTACACGCAATCGGCCAGACACACGTTACAGGTTGATTTTCACCAGTATAAACAAGTGATTGAGCGCGAAATGAGGAAAAATAAAGGCGTGTCAGTGCATTAAAAAAAAACTTGCCCGTTACTTATCTGACAGAGTCACGTCAAATACCCAATTAAGTCGATGAACTTTTAGGCAATAAGAATACGTTTGGCTATAAACCCAGGGGGAGGTGGTGTCGAAAAGGTGTGTGTGGCGGAAGGAGTGTAGCTGGATTTGTGTAAAAAATACTCAACTTTGCGACGGGTCGACAACCGTTTAGTTGGCCAATTAATTTTTCAACGAACCCACATCGGATAAGTAATTTTACCCAATAAGTTTACACAACCCTCTTAGTCACCGTAACGATGATCTCTAAGAAAGCCAAGTATGCCATCAAAGCTCTAAAGGTTTTGACAGAAGAGTACGGGAAAGGACCTGTGCTTATTTCCTACATCTCAGCGAAAGAAAGTATCCCCAAAAAATTCTTAGAGGCTATCCTGCTGGAGTTGCGGAATCATGGCATTCTGCAAAGTCAAAAGGGAAAAGGAGGGGGCTATCTGTTGCGGGTCGATCCGGGTCGGGTTAATCTGGCTCAGGTACTTCGGGTCATCGACGGCCCTATTGCACCAACGCCCTGCGTATCGTTCAACTTCTACGTGAAGTGCGACGACTGTACGGACGAGGTGACCTGCGCCCTGAAACCGATTATGGAGCGTGTTCGGGATGCGAACCTGGGCGTTTACGAAAACACAACCCTGCTGACGTTCCAGAATCCGGAATCGCTGGTGACCAAAGAAATTTCGATTGGCTCGAAAGCTGCCGATATAGAAGAGACCTCGGTTGGCCGTATGTCGGCTTAGCTGAAGGATCGTACCTCATAAATCAGTAAGGCGACTCCATTCCCGGGGTCGCCTTACTGATTTAGGGCTGATAAAACTTATTCGTCGGCCGGCTGGTGCTCTTTGCGGAGCAGATCGTTGACGGTTTTGACCGGGTTGAACGTGATCAGCGGCACCTCCACAAAAATGGTGTTCCAGTCGGCCATGGCACCGTTCCAGAGGCCCGGCAGCTCCTGCGCTTTCAGGTCCTTGCCATCTTTCGACTTGGCCGTAATGAAGCCGGTCAGCGGATCGCGGAAGGCGGGTAGGTCGAACTTGCGGCCGTGGTGATCTTTCAATCCACAAACCAGATCGACCGGGTTGAAGTGGGTAGCCGTATCGAAGATCTCTTTCTGCTGCGGGTTGGTCAGGTCGATCTGGGCCGACTCAACGACCTGCAGCGATACTGACCCGTCTGCATTGCGGGCCCAGAAGGGGCCACCCCCCGGTTCGCCGACGTTCTGCACCATGCCACACACGCGAATGGGCCGGTTCAGTTTCTGCCGGAAGTAGTCGACTTTTTCGGCTTTGGCGAGACTCTCGAAGCCATCGGGCGGGAGTGTGAACAGCGTCCGGCGAAATAGCTCGTCGGCCTCGGCCAGGTAACCGTCGCTGACGTCGGATGCGTCGGCACCTTCCAGCAGACTTTGTAGCCGGGCCACCCGCTGCTGCGCATCGAGCAGAACCGCGGCCAGCACTTTCTTATAGGTAACGGTGGTTTCCTTGATCTCGTCGGGCACTACGTTATCAATGTTCTTGATGAACACAACGTCGGCGTCGATGTCGTTCAGGTTCTCGATCAGCGCGCCGTGGCCCGCCGGGCGGAACAGCAGCGACCCATCCGGGTTTCGGAACGGGCTGTTGTCGGTATCAACGGAGATGGTGTCGGTTGCTTTCTTCTGCTCGGAGAAGCTAATATCGAACGTAACGCCCAGCCAGGCTTCGTAGTCGGCTTTTTCCTGGCTGATCAGCTCCTCGAACCGGGAGCGGTGCTCGGGCGATACGGTAAAATGAATCCGGACGGTACCGTTTGAGTTGGCGTAGGCGGCTCCTTCGACCAGGTGCTCTTCAACGGGCGTGCGGGCTCCGTCGGGATACTGGTGAAACTTGAGCAGTCCTTTGGGTAGGCTGCCGTAGTCCAGGCCATCGGCCATGAGCAGAAAATGGAGCACGGTTTGCCGGGTAGCCGTGTCCCACCTGCCTTCGGTCACGGTCTCGTCGAGGTCGACGCCGTTTTTGGCCAGTGCCGCTTTCAGGTCATCGTAAAACGCAAAATCGGGCAGACGGGCAAACACCTCATCGGCCGATTTGTCGGATTTGCCATCGAGGGCAGCAAAGAGCGACTTGAACATGCGGGTGGCCGCGCCCGAAGCCGGCACAAACTTAACCAGATCCTTATCCTGGGCGGCCTGGTCGAACTGGTGAATATAGGTCGTTATCTGCTCGTCGGGAACGCGGATAATACCATCGCCAATGGTGGCGGCTTTGATTACATTGAGGTACGGAAAACCCTGAACAAAATGCTGTATCTGTTGGTCGATCTGCTCGAGCGAGACGCCCTGCGCCCGAATCTGCTCCTGGTCTTGTTCGGTGAATTGTGTCATACAGGCAAAGAAATAAGTCAGTAAGAAAGGTTGGCAAGTTGGGTGTTTCGACAACGTTACGCAAGTCAAATGTAGCAGAGTCTTCTGTACGGTCTGTTCTTGATCGATAAGTAGCCGGTAGGGTAATGTCGGTATATTAGGGGACGTCTGCTTCCTGCTCCGCCCACGTTGCCGGTTGAGATGAGCCCGGAGATAGCTACAACTTTCCGCAGATCCAAAACGAAAAAGCAGCGGCTCGGCTACCGAATCTCAAAGAAGTCGGCATCCAGATGGGCGGGAAAGCGCTCCCGGAACTCACGCAGTTCGTCGAGCGAGATCGTCTGCTGGTGTAGCCCTTCGGTATCCGACTGCCGGAACAGCACATCGCCCCTGGGGTCGATGATGGCTGAGTCGCCAGTATAGGGATGCCCGTTTCCATCGGTGCCGACGCGGTTGACGCCAACAACGTAGCTGAGGTTTTCGATGGCGCGGGCCTGCAGGAGGGTGTTCCAGGCATGACGCCGGGCGGCTGGCCAGTTGGCTACGTACAGCAGCAGATCGTAGTCAAAGGCGGCCGGATTACTAGTCGGCGACGGGGCGGGGGTGTTGCGGCTCCAGACCGGGAAGCGGAGGTCGTAGCAGATGAGCGGACAGATGCGCCATCCTTTCCAGGTTTTGACCAGTCGGCGGTTGCCGGCGGTGTAGATGCCGTCTTCGCCCGCCATGCGGAACAGGTGGCGTTTATCGTAAGTGTCGAACTGGCCGTCGGGCTGCATCCAGACCAGCCGGTTGTAGAAAGCCGACCCCTCGCGTACGACGTAACTGCCGGTGACGACGGCCCCCGTTTGAGTGGCCATCTGCTTCAGCCAGCGAAACGTGGTCAGGTTCATGGGTTCCGCTACGGCAGCCGCGTCCATGGTAAACCCGGTCGTGAACATCTCGGGCAGCACGATCAGGTCTGTCGGTTCGGGCAGGGTCATGATCCGTTCCTCCAGCATAGCGCGGTTGGCTACCGGGTTCTGCCAGTATAAGTCGGGCTGAAGGAGGGTGAGGTGCATGCGGAGACAGGAACAAAACCGGGAGAAGCTGAATGGGTTCTTTACAGTTTCTCCCGGTTCTTTATTTCGGAAATTTCATCTTGTACTCGGCGTCGGTTTTGCCCCTGGTGATGTCGGCCAGTTTTTTCCGGATGAGCTGACGGCGCAGGCTGGGCAGATAATCGGTAAAGAGTTTGCCTTCGAGGTGGTCGTACTCGTGCTGGATGATGCGGGCGGCCATCCCGTCGTATTCTTCTTCGTGCTCGTTCCAGTCGGTGTCGAAGTAGCGGATAACGATAATTTCGGGCCGTATCACCTCGCCCCGAATACCGGGAATACTCAGGCAACCTTCTTCAAACCCCCAGTCTTCGCCTGCTTCTTCAATGATTTCGGGGTTGATGAACACCTTCTTGAAGCCGACAACGCTCTGGTCGATATCTTCTTCTTTTTCGTCTTCGTTCAGCACCTGGCCATCGGCCACAAACATCCGGACACTCTGGCCGATCTGCGGTGCGGCCAGGCCAACGCCCGAAGCTGCATACATGGTTTCAAACATATTCTCGCTCAACGCTTTCACGTCGATTGAGCCGGGTTCAATGTCTTTCGCCCGCTTCCGGAGTACCGGATCGCCATAGGCAACGATAGGGAGGATCATATAGTTAATGATGAACGATAAACGATGAATGAGGGTCGTTGAACGAGGCTGTGTTCAGTCATTCGCGGGCCACCTTTCACGGCTTATCCTTCTTTTTTACTTTCCATATACGACTGGAGAATGATGGCGGCACTGACTTTGTCGATGTTCCCTTTCTCGCGTCGATCTTTTTTGCTGCTTCCGCCCGCAATCATGGCCTGTAGCGCCATCTGGGACGTAAAGCGCTCATCATGCCAATAAACCGGAATGTCGGGCAAAGCGTTCTGCAAATGCCCCACGAACTTCCGCACCCGGGCCGCGTTCTCCGAATCCGTGCCGTCGAGCCGCTTAGGCAATCCAACGATAAATGCTTCTACCGGCTCCCGCTGTACATAGGCTTTGAGGTACTTGATCATCTCGTGCGACGGTACCGTTTCGAGCGCCGACGCAATCAGTTGCAGCGGGTCCGTCACGGCAATACCGGTGCGTTTCTGTCCGTAATCAATTGCCAGCAGTCGAGCCATAGTGGTGCAAAGATACAAGATATGTAGAGACGCGACCCCTCGCGTCTCCTGCGCGTCAGCAATTGGGTTGACTTACTGACTGTTAGGATTGCGGGCGAGCTGGTTCATGGCTGACGTGTATGAGACGCGAGGGG
>NZ_SBLB01000007.1:29946-391494 GCF_004138325.1 Spirosoma sordidisoli
CGTCTCTACGGGGGGCATTGCCAGGCGGCCAGGTCCTGGGGGGTGTCGAGGTCGATGGCGCCCAGGGGAAAGGAGACGATGGCGCAGTCGTCGGTGTGCTGGCGGATCAGTTTTCGGGCGCCAGCATCGCCGGTGAGCTGCTGAAAAACAGGCAGGTAGTGCCTGTCGAACAGGGCCGGTACGCCCAGGTGATCGGCTTCGCCGTACTGGCAGGCCACGATGCCTTTGCCGGTTTCCTGGTGAGTGCTGATGAGTTGCCGCAGCAGGTCGGGCGTAACGTATGGCTGATCAGTCAGCATGACCAGGAAGGCGTCGATCGGCTGGTCGGCGAGGGCGGTCAGGCCCGTCCGCAACGAAGACCCCATTCCTTCGGTCCAGGCGGCATTGACGACGGTCTGGACCGGAACGTCTGTCAGCTCAGCCCGGACCAGGTCCGCGTTGGCACCGATCACCACAACGACCGGCGCCGTAGGTACGGATAGGGCCATCGTGGCCATACGCCGAACCAGCGACTGGCCTTCGTACTGTACTAACTGTTTGGGCTGACCCAGCCGGCTCGAACTACCCGCGGCCAGCAGCAGCGTGGCGACTATCATTAGCGGGTGGTAACCGGATTGGCGTTGCCCGACTGGCGCTCGTGAATAGGCCCGCTTTTGTCTTTTAAAAAGCCGCCTGATCGTTTCGTAAAGAAGGCCCGTACTTCAGCAATAATCGACAGGGCGATCTCGTCGGGTGTTTCGGCGCCGATGTCGAGGCCAATGGGCGCGTGAACCCGCTCCAGCCCGTCGTCGTCGAAGAACAACCCATCTTTTTCGAACTCGGCCTGCATCTTCTCGAAGCGTTTGCGCGGGCCGAGCATCCCGATATACGGCACATCGGTAGCCAGCAGGGCCTGCAATACGGCTTTGTCGTAGTTGAAGTTATGCGACATCAGCACGGCTGCGGTACGGTCGGTGATCGCTAGCTGGTCGAGCACGGCTGCGCGGTCGGCGTAGAGTACGCAGGTCGCCACCGGAAAGCGTTTGGGCGCCAGATGGGCCACGCAATCGTCGGTGACGGTAACGGCCCAGCCCAGATCGCGGGCCAGCCGGGCTACGGGCACCACGTCGTAGCCCGCGCCGAAAATGACCAGCTCGATACCGGGGTCGATGCGCTCGATAAACACCTGAACGGCGCCCGAACCTGTTTCGGCCACCCGGGTCAGCGGTTTCCCGATGGTGAGAACCTCGTGCATATCATCGACCAGCCAGTCGGGAGCGGTGTTTTCCTGCGCGGTCAGCACAAAGCGGGCGCCGGGTGCCAGATCCGGCGTTTCGCTGCTGAGTACGGTAGCCAGCGCCCGTACGTCGCGTTTCTGAACAAACTCATGCAGCATCGCCACCGGGTGGTTCGGATCGGCCGGGTCGATGGGTTCGATCAGGACATCGATGATGCCGTTGCAGCCCAGACCAACGCCGAAGCTGTTGGCGCCATCGTCCATCGTATCGTAGGTAACCACCATCGGTTGCCGATCTATCATCACCTGCCGGGCTTTGCGGAGAGCGTCGCCTTCCAGGCAACCCCCGCTAATGGCTCCTTCCCAGCGTCCGTCGTCGGTAATGAGCATACGGGCGCCCGGCCGGCGGTAAGAGGATCCTTCGACCCACACCACCGTCGCCAGCGCGGCTTTGCGCTCCGAAAAGTTGATCTGGTTGAAGACGTCGACAATGCGGGTTATCTCTTTCATAAATGCCTTGAATTTGTATCATAAACAACCGCAAACGGACGGTGGTGTTTATGATAACGATGGATGGGTACTATATTACCTGACCATTAAAAACAGATCAATCAACCGTAAACTCCAGACTGATATGCCTGTTAAACTTTGCGTAATCGTTGGTGCCGGACCCGGTATTGCGCTGGCCGTAGCCAACCGCTTTGGCCGCGAGGGTTATTCATTTGCCCTGATTGCCCGGCGGCAGGAAGCCCTGAACAGCTACGTAGCTGAGCTGGCAGCTGCGGGCATCAGCGCGCAGGGCTATACCGCCGACATTGCCGACTTCGACGCCCTGGCCGCTACCCTGACCCGCATTCAGCAAACCCAGGGCGACGCTGACCTGCTTCTCTACAACGCGTCGGAGTTCCTGTCTGGTACGCCAACCACCTACGAGCCGGAGTCGTTCATGCACAGCCAGCGAATCTGCTTCGGTGGCCTGGTTGTAGCGGTGCAGGCCCTTGTGCCGCAGATGGAGCGCCGGGGCGGGGGCACGATCCTGACCACGGGGGGCGGTTCGGCTTTCAACCCAACGGCCGCGTCGACGGCGCTGTCGGTGGGTAAGGCAGGCCTGCGTAACCTGACGCTGGGCCTGGCCGACGAGCTGGCCCAGCGTCCGATTCGGGTGGCAACCCTAACCGTAAACGGTGCGGTACAGCCCGGCACCCACTTCGACCCGGTTCGGATTGCGGAGGTGTTCTGGGAACTGGCTCAGCAGCCCGTTGCCACCGGCGAACGCGAACGAATGTACCAGTAGCTAGACCGCGGCCAGATCGAACGGGAGCCGCCGAATCCGCTTGCCGGTAGCGGCAAAGACCGCGTTGGCCAGAGCCGGTGCCAGCGGGGGCAGGCCTGGCTCGCCAACCCCTTTGATGGTTGGGCCACCGTCGGCAAGGATATGCACCTCAACGGCAGGCATCTCGTTGATTCGCAGCATGCGGTTGGTGTTGAAGTTGGTTTGTACGGCCTGGCCGTGGGCAAAGGTAATGCCGTCTTTCGTAGCCGCCGTGAGCGCCATCGCTACCGAGCCTTCGATCTGCGCTTTCACGGCGTCGGGGTTGACAACCGTACCCAGATCGATGACACAGTACACTTTCTCGACCTTTACCGAGCCGTCGGTCTGTTTCGAGACTTCAACGACCTGCCCGGCCAGCCCGGCAAAGAACTCCCACTGCGCTACGCCCCGGCCCCAGCCCGCCGGCAGGGGTTTGTCCCAGCCCGATACCTCGCGGAGTTTGGTCAGCACGCGTTTGGTGTCGGAGTCTTTGGTGAGCATCGACAGCCGGTACGCCATGGGGTCCTGACCCGCTTTGTGGGCCATTTCGTCGAGGAAACACTCGTGCGAAAACGCCAGCGTCGAACTCGTCACCGACCGCCAGTAGGTCAGCGGAATCTGAATGTCGGCATGTACGTAGCGGGTGTTCAGGTTCGGAATTTCGTATTTCTGATCGCCGGTGCCTTCGAGCATGGTGCCGTCGGGCTTGGTCTTGTCGTACTTCGCGTCCATCGTGGCGTCGATGGACGGCGAAATGACCTTATGCTGCAGGGCTATGGCTTTCCCGTCGGCCGAGAGGCCCGCGCGCAGGGCCGAGAACGTCATGGGGCGGAAGGGGCCCTGGGTGGTGTCGTCTTCGCGGGTCCAGACCAGCTTTACGGGTTTGCCGGTGGCTTTGGAGAGCAGAGCCGCTTCGGTGGCGTAATCCTGCGTCAGCCGCCGGCCAAAGCCTCCGCCGTTGAACAGTACATGAACCGTAATATTCTCTTTGGGTAAGTTCAGCACCCGCGCCAGTTCATCCTTGACCAGATCGGGCCCCTGGGCCGATACCCAGACTTCTACCTTATCCTGGGGTTGCCAGTGGGCCAGTGCGTTCATAGGCTCCATGGTCGAGTGGCTGACGATGGGCGTCTCGTAGAAGGCTTCGAGTTTGGTGGGGGCTTCGGCAAAGGTTTTGTCGAAGTCGCCTACGTTATGGCCCGTGATGCCGTCTGCCTGAGCCAGATCGCGCAGTTTTTTTTCGTAATCGACGGAGTTAAACTGATCGAGTTCTTTGGTATCCCACTGCACCCGGAGCGCCTTCCGGCCCTTCAGGGCGGCCCAGTACGAGTCGGCTATGACGGCCACGCCCTCGTAGCGGTTCTTGTTCAGCACCCGCTCTACCCGAACAACGTTCAGCACGCCTTTTTGCCGGGTAGCCTGGCTGGCATCGTAGCTGATCAGCTTGCCGCCAATGACCGGGCATCGCTCAACCGACGCGTAGACCATGCCCTTCACGCTGGCGTCGATCCCGAACTGGGCTTTGCCGGTTACCTTGAGCGGTATGTCGGGCCGGGGCATCGGTTTGCCCAGCATCCTGAAGGTAGAGGGGTCTTTCAGCGTCGGCTCTTTCGGCACGGGCAGTTTAGCGGCTGTTTCGGCCAGCTGACCATAGGTGAGTTTACGGCCGGTCGGTTTGTGGGTCACCACGGCCCGGTCGGCTTCGCACTCGTCAACAGAAACATTCCATTGCTGGCTGGCGGCCTGCCGGAGCATCTCGCGGGCCGACGCGCCTACCTGCCGCAGGGCTTTGTACTGGCCCCGCACCGAGTAGCTGCCGCCCGCCGTTTGCGGGCCGTACTGGGGGGCGCCGTTGGTTTGACGGATCGTAACCTGGTCGAGCGAAACGCCCAGCTCTTCGGCCATCAGCGCTGGCAGCGACTGGTAGGTGCCCTGACCGATTTCGGGGACGGGGTTCAGCAGCGTGATTCGGCCCGACGGCTCGATCTGGATATAAGGTGTCAGCCCAAATGAGGGGGCCGGTGCTGCGCCCGGTACGGTACTCAGGTTCTGAACGGCCGCTTCGGTAGACGACAGACCCAGCGCAAAAGCCGCACCGGTGAGGCTGGCGGCTTTCAGGAAATGCCGGCGGTCGAGGGTGGGTTGGGTAGGTTTCTGGCTCATCGCTTACCGAGTTTAGGCGTTGACTTCAGGGACTTGGGCGCACCGCTCAGGTCGGCCGATGCGGTATGAATGGCGGCCCGGATGCGGGTATAGGTGCCACAGCGGCAGATGTTGCCCTGCATGGCCGCGTCGATGTCCTCGTCGGTGGGTTTGGGATTCTGTTTGAGCAGCGCCACCGCACTCATGATCTGGCCCGACTGGCAGTAGCCGCACTGGGGTACCTGGTGGGCTACCCAGGCTTTCTGAACGGGGTGGTCGCCGTTTTTGGCGATGCCTTCGATGGTGGTTATCTTCTGTCCCGCCACGGCCGATACCGGAACGCTGCACGAGCGGGTAGGGGTGCCGTTGAGGTGAACCGTACAGGCACCGCACTGGGCAATGCCACACCCAAACTTGGTGCCGGTCAGGCCAACTACATCGCGGATGGCCCAGAGCAGCGGCATATCGGGGTTCACGTCGAGCGTGTGGGGTTGATTATTGATGGTAAGTTTTAAGGTAGCCATGGTGATAAGGGCGTTAGCGTAGCGAAAGTTAGCGAGATTCAACGAAAATTTACGGACACAAAGCCCGTACTTTCGGCCTCTCTATCCGTTATCGGTTTATGCCCAAGATGAACTACTGCCCGCAGTGTGCCAGCCCGCTCGTGAAAGGGGAGGCCAGCGGGCGCGAACGCCTGATCTGCTCCAAACCCTGTGGCTACATTTATTACGATAATCCGCTGCCCGTCGTGGGTGCCATTGTCGAGTATGATAACGACACGGTGGTGCTGACGCAGAACATTGGCTGGCCCGCCGAGTGGTTCGGCATCGTAACGGGCTTTCTGGAGCGGGACGAAGCCCCCGCCGAAGCCATCCTGCGCGAGATCGAAGAAGAGATTGGCCTGACCGACGCCCGTATTGTGGAGTTTCTGGGGATCTACCCCTTCTTTCAGCGCAACGAAATTATTTTCACCTATCACGTTCGGGCTACCGGTACCATCCGCATGGACGAAACCGAACTGCAAGCCATTAAGCTGGTGCCCATCAACGAGCTGAAACCCTGGCCCTTCGGTACCGGACCTGCCGTAAAGGAGTGGCTGGCTAAGCGCGGTATTGTTCGCTGAGCCACGCGGCTCCCTATCTTTGCGGCTCAACGTCAGAAACTATGACCGCCAACGAGACCGTTACTGCCTACTACGACGCGTTTAACCGGAAAGACTGGACCGCCATGCTGAACCTGCTGCATCCCGACGTGCGCCACGATGCCAACCAGGGCTCAACCCATGTCGGAAAGGCGCTGTTCGAGCAGTTTTTGCAGCATATGGATGAATGCTACGATGAAAGGCTGACCGACATCGTCGTAATGACCGAGCCTACCGGGCGCCGGGCTGCCTGCGAATTTGTTGTCAACGGCGTTTACAAAAAAACCGACGGCGATCTGCCGGCTGCTACCGGGCAAACCTACGTGCTGCCGGCCGGGGCCTTTCTGGAACTTACCGACGGACTCATCAGCCGCGTAACGACCTATTACAACCTGCCCCTCTGGGAGTCGCTGGTGTTGGGTAAAAACTAGGCCCCATGCCCGCTACGCTCACCTTCAGCCGGATCTACGGCCCCGCCATCCGCACCGTCCTGACCGAACTGGCCAATTTGCGGATTACCGTATTCCGCGATTTCCCGTACCTCTACGAAGGCACTCCCGACTACGAGAAGAAGTACCTCGAGACCTACATGCAGAGTCAGCGCTCGCTGCTGTTTGCGGCCTATGCCGACGACCGGATGGTAGGCGCTACCACCGCCCTGCCGCTGACCGACGAGACCGACGAGGTACAGGCCCCCTTTCGGCAGGCCGGCTACGCTCTCGATGAGGTGTTTTACTTTGGCGAGAGTATTCTGTTGCCCGACTTCCGGGGGCGGGGGCTGGGGCATCGGTTCTTCGACGAGCGCGAAGCCCACGCCCGGCGGTTCGGTACCTACCGGCTCACCTGCTTCTGCGCCGTTGAGCGGCCGTCTGACCACCCCCTGCGTCCGGCCGGTTACCAGCCTCTCGATGCATTCTGGACCAAACGGGGCTATCAGCGCGACCCCGCCTTACGCAGCGTTTTTCACTGGCCCGACCTGGACGAAACCGAGTCGACGTCCAAGCCGATGGTCTACTGGACCCGGCCGCTGTGCTAAGGTTTTCTAACACAATGGGCGGCTGGCGGTTGTTTCTTACGGATACAACCCATACGCTATGAATACAACCGCACCGGCAAACGCTGCATCGACTGATCGTGAATTAGGTATTGGTGTCATCGGCATGGGCGGCTTCGGGCTGTTTGCCGTTCAGCAGTTTCTGCAAACCCCCAACACCCGGCTGGTGGCTATTGCCGGATCGAGCCGCGACGAAGCCCACCGCACGGCCCGCCGGTTTGGTGCCGATATGCTCGACAGCCTCGACGCGCTGGTCAACCACCCCGATGTCGACGTGGTGTATATCGCTACCCCGCCGTTCATGCATTACGAACAGGCAATGCTGGCCATCAACGCCGGGAAGCACGTCATCTGCGAGAAACCCCTGGCCATGAATCCCGAAGAAGGCCGGGCCATGATCGAAGCCGCCCGGCAAAAGGGCGTGCTGATGGTGACAAACCTGATGCAGCGCTACAACCCGATGTATGCCCGCATCAAACACTTGATCGATAAAAACCTGCTCGGCGATTTCCTGCACGGCTATTTCGAAAACTACGCCGGCGACGAAGGCCTCGCGCCCGAGCACTGGTTCTGGGACCGCAGCAAGTCGGGCGGTATTTTTATTGAACATGGTGTTCATTTCTTCGATCTGTTTGCGGGCTGGCTCGGTAAAGGCACCGTTGTGGCATCGCAGGTGATCAAACGGCCCGGCCTCTCCGACCTCGAAGACCAGGTACAGGCTACCGTTCAGTACGGCGACGATACGACCGGCCGGAAACTGGTCAATTTCTACCACGGCTTTACGCAGACCGGGCGCATGGACCGGCAGGAGATGCGGCTGCTGTTTGAGCGGGGCGATATTACCCTGCACGAATGGGTGCCGACCCGGATGGTGCTGCGGGCGGTTGTCGACGAAGAAACCAGCCGCGAGCTGATGACGCTGTTTCCGGGGGCGCAGCTGAACGTAACGGCCAATATTTCGGGCAAGGACAAACCCCTGCGCGGCCGGTTCAAAACGTTCGATGCGTATCAGCAGGTAGAAATCCGATTCGGTTTCGAGCAGGAAAAACAGCACCTGTACTCCGAACTGCTCCGGCTCATGTTCCGCGATCAGGTCAGCGGCATCAAATACCCCGATACGCACCGCATCATCTCGGAAGAGAATGGCCTGGAGTCGCTCGAAACGGCCGCGCAGGCCGATCGGCTGGCGCGTCAATAATTAGCTCGCGGCTAAGGGGCTAGTATTTGTAAAAAATTTAAAAATATTCGGTTCTCTCAAAAAACTACTCAAATTTTTTTGACCTTTGTGCTGTCTTACTAACCCTCCGCGCAGCGCATGATTACGGAGTCAACACTACTCGACAATCCGGACGGACAAATCCCCGGAGCTCCTTTACAGTCGGCAATTACGTACGAAAAAATTCCGACGCACATTTACGCCGATGCCAAAGATGCCAGCCGGGCCGTGGCGCATGAAATTGCCGACCTGATCCGGCAGAAGCAAAGCGAAGGCAAACCCGCTATCCTGGGTCTGGCAACGGGCTCGTCGCCCAAAACGGTATATGCCGAACTGGTTCGGATGCACCGCGAAGAAGGCCTGAGTTTCCGGAACGTAGTCACGTTCAACCTTGATGAGTATTACCCCATGGAACCCGATTCGCTGCAAAGCTACTGGCGGTTCATGCGGGAGCAGCTCTTCGACCATGTCGACATACCGGCCAACAACTACCACGTGCCCGACGGAACCGTTGGTCCGGATAAGGTGGCCGAGTTTGCCAAACAGTACGAAGCCCAGATCGAAGCCGCCGGCGGACTCGATTTCCAGCTGCTGGGTATTGGCGGTAACGGCCATATCGGCTTCAACGAACCCGGCTCGCTCATCAACTCGCACACCCGCCTGATGATGCTCGACAACTCGACCCGGGCGGCTGCGTCGGGCGATTTTGGTGGTCTGCCCAAAACCCCGCGTAAAGCCATCACGATGGGGGTTGCCAGCATCCTGAGCGCCCGGCGGGTGGTACTGCTGGCGTGGGGCGAACGCAAGGCACCCGTTATCCGTGGCGCCGTTGAAGGCCTGGTAACCGAACTCAATCCGGCCTCCTACCTGCAAACCCACCCCAACGCGCTGTTCGTCATCGACGAGGCTGCCGCGTCGGAGCTGACCCGCATGAAGACGCCCTGGCTGGTCGACTCGGTCGTGTGGGATAACAAGATGCGCAAAAAGGCCGTCACCTACCTGTCGCTGGCGCTGGGCAAACCCATTCTGAAGCTGACCGACCGCGACTACAACGACAACGGGATGAGCGACCTGCTGGCCCAGTCGGGTCAGGCGTATGACATCAACATCGATATTTTCAACCAGCTTCAGCATACCATCACGGGCTGGCCGGGCGGCAAACCCAATGCCGACGATACCAACCGGCCCGAGCGGGCTTTACCGGCTCAGAAACGCTGCCTGATTTTCAGCCCCCACCCCGACGATGATATTATCTCGATGGGCGGTACGTTCCAGCGGCTCGTTGACCAGGGCCACGAAGTCCACATTGGCTACCAGACATCGGGTAACATCGCCGTGGCTGATGACGAAGCGCTGCGGTTTGCCGATTACGTGGTCGATTTCAACGATAAATTCGGGATCAACAGCCCCGAAGCACACCGGATCTTCAAGGATGCAGCCGCGTCGCTGCGCGATAAGAAAGATTCCGAGATGGATACCGCCGAGGTACGCTACGTGAAAGGGCTGATCCGCAAGGGCGAGGCCAAGTCGACCTGCCGGTTTGTGGGTATCCCGGTCGAGAACGCGCACTTCATGAACATGCCGTTCTACGAAACGGGTAAAGTGGCCAAGAAGCCACTCAGCGAAGAAGATATTCAGATCACGATGGCGCTGATCGAAGAGATCAAGCCGCATCAGATCTACGCTGCGGGCGACCTGGCCGATCCGCACGGTACGCACAAGGTTTGTCTGGACGCCGTTCTCGAAGCCGTTCGTCGGCTAAAAAACAAAGCGTTCATGGCCGATTGCTGGGTATGGCTCTATCGGGGCGCCTGGGCCGAGTGGGATATCCACGAGATCGAAATGGCCGTACCGATGTCGCCCGATCAGGTCATGAAAAAGCGCCTGGGTATCTTCAAACACCAGTCGCAGAAAGATGGCGTCGTTTATCAGGGTACCGACTCGCGCGAGTTCTGGCAGCGGGCCGAAGAGCGTAACCGCGCTACGGCTGGCCTCTACAACCGGCTCGGCCTGGCCGAATACGAAGCGATGGAAGCGTTTGTCCGCTGGCATTTCTAAGCGCTGACAAGACTCCAGTAACAAACGAGCCGCTCCTGAACCAGGGGCGGCTCGTTTGTTTAGGCCCGGTTTAGTGCCTTTGCGAAAGGCAAAAGGGACATTCGCTGGCTTCTTTGTTATTAAAATTCATAAATACATACGTTATGATATAAAATTTAGATATAATTGCGTCATTATATAATAGTTGTATTATAGCCTTCATCAACCCCGCTTTTTCCGACCCTAACGCTGACGCAATGACGAGAGAAACAAAACAACGAACGGCCCGCCTTTTTGCCCTGCATGAGTTTGTCCGGGCTTATTTTACCAAGGCCGACTGGTTCCGGGTGGCTTACCTGACCGATAATGTCGACTTGATCGAAGACCACCCGCGCCTGCTGCGGAGTCTGGACTTTCGGGACGACGATTATGACGGGAACAGCCTGCAGGTGCTGTCGAAGCTGATTGGCGAAGGAACCAGCAACCTGACCGAGCTGGAGCGGTACGTCGACAGCCGGAAAGCCAGCCTGAGCCGGTACGCGCCGGTCGCTTCGGCCTTTGTATCGACGGTACAGACGCGGCAGCCCGAGCGGGTGGTCACGTTTGCGCCCGATGTGTTCAGCATTCCCGACAAGCCCGTCGAGTCGAACATGCTGTCGGTGATGATGCCGTTTGAAGGGCGTTTTGCGGGCACCTATACGGCCATCCGAAACGTCTGCGCGCGTCTGGGAATCGACTGTCGGCGGGCCGACGACATCTGGGATAACAGCATTCTGATTCAGGACGTATTCGATCTGATTTTCACGAGCCGGGCCGTGATCACCGACTTCACCGACCGGAACCCAAACGTGTTCTACGAAACCGGGGTCGCGCATACGCTGGGCAAGATTGTTATTCCTATCACTCAATCAGTTAGCGATATTCCATTCGACCTTCGCCACCACCGCGCGCTTACCTACCTGCCCAACAGCGAAGGACTAACCAAGCTGGAAACCGATCTGGAGAAAAAATTGTCGAAAGTTTTTGCCTGAACAAGTATATTTTTTCTGACTATCTTACAAAAAACAATTAGTTTAGTAACTGAGTAGTCTTTACTGTGTCGGATTGGTTAAACATTCGATCCCGGGTGAGGTTTTTTCGAAAACGTCTGTCAATGATTGTACTTCTAGCTCTTGTGTATACGCTTGCCGTAGGGTCAATCTGCCTTGTATCGGCCTTTGCGGTCTATTCGTCAATTACGTGGCTGCTGCATCAGATGCATATTCCGATCAGCTCAGACATCAGCATACTGCTGTTACTGGTTTGTGTGGTCGGCGCGTGGTTGGTCTATCGGCTTTTCTTTCGCCGGGTATGGCGACGCGAAGGGTTCGACTGGATCATGGAAAAGCCCTGACCGTTCAGCCTGAGTCGCGGCTGGTATGGCCGCACCGCCCGGCTATGATGATCAGGTATCGGTAACGAAGGCAGAACAGGCCGCCGACCCCGGACGGAAGTTTTGTCGTATCTTCGTGCTACCTGATCGTTATACCTATGCAAACTGCTTCCGCTCCGGTTCGGGATGGACTGGAGCCCCTCCAGGCCGCCCCTCGTCTTCTGTCGTTAGATGCCTTTCGGGGCCTGACCGTAGCGGCCATGATTCTGGTCAACAACCCCGGCGACTGGGCTCATATCTACGCTCCGCTCGAACATGCACCCTGGCATGGCTGGACGCCTACCGATCTGATTTTTCCGTTCTTTCTGTTCATCGTGGGCGTGTCGATCACGTTTGCCCTGGGCCGGACCGACGCCCGGCAGGGGGGCGTCATGCAGAAGATCGTGAAACGAAGCGCTACCCTGTTCCTGCTGGGCCTGTTTCTTAATTTCTTCCCGAAATTCGATATCTCGACCGTTCGTATTCCGGGCGTTTTACAGCGGATTGCGCTGGTGTACCTCGCTTGCTCCATGCTATTCCTGAAAACCACTCCCCGGCAGCAGCTCTGGATCCTGTTCTCGATCCTGGTCGGGTACTGGCTGCTGCTGACGGTGGTTCCCGTGCCGGGCATTGGCTATGCGAACCTCGAGCCCGAAACCAACCTGGCGGCCTGGATCGACCGGATTGTGCTGACCCCCGCCCACGTCTATAAGCCCGCCCGGGTCTGGGACCCCGAAGGCATACTGAGCACGCTGCCGGCCATCGGCACCGGTACGATTGGTCTGCTGGTGGGGCAGTGGCTGCGGAGCGGGCGGGTGGCTACCGAAAAAGTAGCGTGGCTGTTTGCTGCGGGCTGCCTGGCTACCCTGGCTGGCCTGGTCTGGAACGGCTTTTTCCCGATCAACAAAGCCCTGTGGACCTCGTCGTATGTGTTGCTGGCGGGCGGACTGGCCATGCTTGGGCTGGCGCTCTGCTACTGGCTGATCGATGTGAAACAATACCGGCGGGGTGTATTGCCGTTCGTTGCGTTCGGTGTCAACGCCATTACGGTCTTTTTCCTGTCGGGCTTGATTCCGCGAATTATGAGCCTGATTCACCTAAGCCGCCCCGACGGTACCGATGTCAACCTGCGCGAATACCTCTACCGATCGTTCATCGTTCCCGCTTTTGCCGATCCCATTAACGCGTCGCTGGCCGGGGCGCTTACGTTTGTGCTGATCTGGTTCGGGATTCTGTGGTGGATGTATCGGAAACAGATCATCATCAAAGTGTAATATCGCCAGCCCGGCTGGTATGGATATGGGCGTCTGTGGTGGCAGGCCGGTGGTTGATTCGGCGCGATAAACGTTTCGTCGGCCTGTATCGTTATTCATCCACATGGCGTTACAAACCCCCTAACCAACCATCAACGACCGAATGGTACGTGCTTATTTATGCCTGAGCCTGCTGCTCAGCGCAACCCTGGTGCTGGCGCAATCGCCGGTAAAAACCCCACAATCCAAGAAAACACCCCGGTCAGCGCCGGGACCCGCGGGTGGCGTCTCGCTCAACAGCCCGATCCCGGTCGATCCAGGGGTGAAAGTAGGCCGGTTACCCAACGGCCTGACTTATTACATCCGCAAGAATGCCGAACCCAAAAACCGGGCCGAGCTGCGGCTGGTGATCCGGGCGGGCTCGGTGCTGGAAACGGATAACCAGCAGGGCCTGGCCCACTTCATGGAGCACATGGCCTTTAACGGCACCAAAAACTTCCCTAAAAACGAGCTGGTTAATTTTCTCCAGTCGGCGGGGGTTCGGTTTGGGGCCGATCTGAACGCCTATACGGGCTTCGACGAAACGGTTTATCAGCTGCCCGTACCGACCGATTCGGCGCGGCTGTTTGAGCGGGCGTTTCAGATTCTGGAAGACTGGGCGCATAACGTTACCATCGACCCGGCCGAGGTAGAGAAAGAACGCGGGGTTATTCTGGAGGAACGACGGCTGGGCCGCGGGGCTGGCCAGCGCCTGCGCGACAAGTACTTCCCGGTATTGCTCAACAACTCCCGGTACGCCAGCCGCCTGCCGATCGGTACCGAAGAGGTGCTGACTACCTTCAAGCCCGAAGTGCTGCGGCAGTTTTATAAAGACTGGTACCGGCCCGATCTGATGGCGGTCGTTGCCGTGGGCGATTTCAACCCAACGGAAGTCGAAACCATGATTCGGGAAAAGTTTGGCCGAATTCCGGCCGTACAATCGCCTAAACCGCGCACCGAATACGATGTGCCGCCCCATAAGGACACCAAAGTGGTCATTGTTACCGACCCTGAGCAGCCCAATACGGTGGTTCAGGTCATTTATAAACGGCCCGAGATCAAAGAGCGTACCCTCAACGACCTGCGGGAGAGCATCAAGCGGGGCCTGTTCAACACCATGCTGGGCAACCGGATTCAGGAGCTGACCCAGCAGGCGAACCCGCCGTTTCTGGGAGGCTACAGCAACTACAGCGATTTTATCGGCAATATCGACGCCTTTACGTCCATCGCCGTCGCGAAAGAAGGGAACGTTGAGCGGGCCATCCGGGCCGTACTCGACGAGAACGCCCGGGTGAAGCAGTTTGGCTTTACCCCAACCGAGCTGGCCCGCGCCAAGCAGGAGTTCTACACGAACGTGGAGCAGAGCTATAGCGAGCGTGACAAAACCCGCTCGTCCAGTTTCGTGAACGAATACGTACAGAACTTCACCGACAAAGAGCCGTATACCAGCATCGAGTTTTACTTCGATTTCCTGAAAAAGCAGCAGGCCGGCATCACGCTTCAGGAAGTAAACGCCCTCGTCGATCAGTTTATCCGCAACGAGAACCGGGCCGTTATCGTGATGGCGCCCGAGAAAGACAAAGATAAGCTGCCCACGGTGGCCCAGATCATCAGCTACGTCGACGATACGGGCAAGAACCTGACGGCCTACGAAGATAAAACCCTCGACGCGCCCCTGGTGCCAACGCCCCCGACCCCCTCGCCGGTAGCCAACGCCCGCGAGATCAAAGAAATTGGCGTGACCGAATGGACGCTGCGTAACGGCGTGCGGGTGGTGCTGAAGCCGACCAACTTCAAAAACGACCAGATACTGTTTGCCGGTACCAGCTTTGGCGGTACGTCGCTCTATGACCTCAAAGACTACCAGTCGGCGCGGTTTTCGAGTACGCTGGCCAGCCTGGGCGGTACGGGCGCCTACAGCCAGGTGCAGCTGGGTAAGTTTCTGTCGGGGAAGCAGGCCAGCGCTTTTCCGTACGTGGGCGAGCTGAGCGAAGGTATCAACGGCAGCGCGGCTCCCAAAGACCTCGAAACGGCTCTCCAGCTCGTATACAGCTATTTTACCCAGCCCCGTAAAGACCCCGAGGTGGTAGCCGGTTTCCTCTCCAACCAGCGCAGTGCCCTGCAAAATCAGATCAGCACGCCAACCCCGGCCCGGGTGTTTCAGGATACGGTGTCGGTCACGCTGGGAAGCAACAATCCGCGTCGACAGCCGCTCAAACCGGCCGACCTCGACCAGATCGATCTGGACCGGGCGCTGAAAATTTACCAGGAGCGCTTTGCCAATGCCGGCGATTTTACGTTCTACTTTGTCGGTAATTTCAAGGAAGCGACCCTGAAGCCGCTCATCGAGAAATACCTCGGCGGCTTACCGGCTACCAGCGCAACGGAGAAGTTCAAAGACCTCGGCATCCGGATTCCGGCGGGACAGATCAGCAAAACCGTATACCGCGGCCTCGACCCCAAAGCCAGCGTTCAGCTGGTCTATAGCGGAGACCTGACCTGGTCGCCGGAAACCACGACGCAGCTCGACGCCCTGGCCGAAGTGCTGGAGATCAAACTGACCGAGAAACTGCGCGAAGAGGAGAGTGGCGTATACGGCGTAGGAGCGGGAGCTGGCTACAGCCGATACCCCGTGCCGCGCTATACCTTCCGGATCAGTTTCGGCTGTGCGCCCGAGAACGTAGAGAAGCTGATTGCCAAAACGCAGGAGCTGATCAATGATCTCAAGCAAAAAGGAGCCGTTCCGGCCGACATTGCCAAGTTCAAAGCCGAAACCCGGCGCGAAACGGAGGTGCAGCTCAAAGACAACCAGTTCTGGCTCGGCTACCTGCAAACGCAGTACTACAACAACGACGACCCCACCGAAATCCTGCGCGAAAACGAGCAGCTCAACAAGGTCACCGTCGAAAGTACGAAAGCGGCTGCCAACCAGTACCTGAGTAGCAACTACGCCCGCTTTGTGCTCCTGCCCGAAAAGAAGCAGTAAGGAGGTTATATGATGAAAAGAGGCCCGCCCTAGTAGCGGGCTTTTTTTGTTTCCGGGTGTGGCGGTTGCCTGGGGGAGGCCCCGGTTTGTGGATAGGGGTGTATGGCCTTGTAAGACAGGCACCTGCATTGGTTGGTCGAGGGCCAGTCTGTTGCCGGGTAGCCTTAAACCCGCGACTAATAAGCCATCAACATGATCAGGACCATGGAAACGATTTATAAAAACAGCTACTATCTATTTCTGGCCATTCTGCTGATGGTCTTCGTGGGGTTTTACCGTACCTATTTCGGTCTCTTCCCCCGTTTTGAGGGCCTCTCCCTCGCGATGCATTTCCATGCGGTTATGGTGCTGCTCTGGATAGGTGTGCTGGTTGCCCAGCCTATTCTGATTCGGCGCGGGCAGTTTGCATGGCATCGGAAGCTGGGTCGGTTATCGTATGGGCTGGTTCCGCTCATGGTGCTGTCTATTGTCATTCTGATGCGTCAGGTGTTTATGCGGCCCTTTGTACCGGGTAGTTTCGATACCAATATGATCGCCATGGCTGACCTTTCTTTTTTTGGCCTAACCTACGGACTGGCCATTTATTACCGTCATAAAGTCAGTTACCACGCCCGCTACATGGTGCTGACCGCTCTGCCCTTTATCAACCCGGCTTTGGGGCGGCTGGGCTTGCCGGGTCCCCTGCTGGGCCTGGTGATCATGTTTGGCCTGTTGCTCTACGAGCGGTTTCATAACCGCGTTTACCAGCCTTACCTGCTGGCGATACCGGTCTACATAGGCATTTATATCTTCTTCCTGGCAGTCATTACCCGCGCCGACTGGATGCGGATCTGGTGGATGTTTTTCTGACAGTTTCGGTTCTGACGGGCAGGCTATCCGCCTTATAGTAAAATAGTTAGCCGCGGCTTGTGGTCATTACTCGGGTTTGTTCGTAAACTGCAAACTTTACCGGGTTATCTCTGCACCAATGGAAACGAATGTACGCGTCGAACAACCACCCTTTCTTGAAAAAATTGCTGAATTAGTACTGGAGCGAATGCAGTTGGACGCGGGTCAGCCACCGCTCGATTTTCAGCGAAAACACCGATGGCAGTCCAGCATAAAGGAGCTCTACTACGGGGCTGAGCCGGAACCTGAGTTCTCAACAACCCGCCAGGATAGTATCGCCCTCTACGCGCTCGTTCATCGCCTGGTAGCGATATGGGACCAGCTCGGCGTTCCTGCCACCGGACCACAGCGACTGGAGGCTCTGGATGCGTTTTTCGACGTTCTGGAAAGCGAACTGCTTGCCATGGAAAAACGCAATGCCGGTAAACGTATGCTGGTCAGAACGCGTAGTGGAACCCTGATGATCGGGGTCAGACCGCTCCTGGGAGACGTTCCGGCGGCTGACGAGCGGATTCCGCTGGATGCCGGGCGCCTTTACCGGCGGGTGCATCTGATTACCAACGGAGTCATTGATCACGAACGGGATATCATTGATGGGGCGCTGTATCCGCCCAGTATGCAGAAGCTGAACGGCACAGCGCCCGTTATCGGGCTGGCGGCTTTGTCAGGAGCCGCCAGGACCTATTTTAAAGCCACCAAACGATTGGGGAACGTAGGCATCGATACGCCCCAGATTGGTTTCCGATCGGTAGACGTAAGGCCGTCTGAGGCCTATACGGACGAGCTTCGTACCTGCATCGACTGGGCCATCGACGCCGGTGTTCATATCCTTTGTTTACCCGAGTTGTCGGTTTGTCTGAATGGGCGGCAGGTGCTGAAAGACTATCTGCTGGAGCGGGGTCAGACTGAGGGGCTGGCCAGTTTATCGGTTATTATTGCCGGCAGCTTCCATATCGACAACGGAACCGACGGATCAGGGACGGATCAGGAGCCGGTTGCCCATAACGAAGCCGCTGTCTGGCTTGTCGATCACTTTGGGGAGATTACGGAGTTTACCTATCGCAAACACGAACAGTTTAGTACGCCGGTCGATACAAAAGCCCCGCCCATACCCGGTCATGAAGCCATACAGGCCTACGCCAGCGAGCATGGGCTGCTCAACCACAAGGTCTATTACATCCGGGAGGATATCGCCAAGGATAACGGGTTGCTGCTGCTGAACCTTCCCATTGGGCTGGTCGGCGTTTTGATCTGCAAGGATTTTCTGACGCCCAGCTTCTATGCCAGATACAACGCTGTTGAGCCTGATTACCTGTTCATTGTCTCGATGAACAATAAGGGTGGTGAGTTTTTGCAGGAGTGGCGCAGAGGGGCAAAACGCTTCTCGCTCTCGGCTGGGTTTTACGTGAATGCCACGCAGGTAGTTGCTGAAACGGATGACCAGACAGAAGTGATATTCTGGGGGTTGCCCAACGACCGCGAAAACCTGAAGAAACGGAAAAGCCAGGTATACTTCCGGCAACTCGACCAAACCGATAACCACCGGCAGGTGCTACCGCCTTCCGGTTTGGTACCCGTACAGCTCGATCTGAAGCCATTTTACTACAACACAGCCCCTTTCAACCTGATTTGAGTACTGACCGTTCAATAACTTAAACCTTATTGTCAAACGAAAATCAAATGAAAATAAACTCTGGCAAAACATTTGCTCTACTTTTGCGTGATTAATCCAGCCAGCATCCAATAGAACGAAACATATGACGCAACCGACAGCCAATGCGCTTCATGAGTCCATGTTACTGATGAAGCACACGCCGTCTGATATTGGGCGCGTTACAAACGCCCTATTCAAAGCCGACGACCGTGATCTGAAAGCCCTGCCCAGAGAGGCTTATCAGCATTATTTCGATGAAATTGGTATAGCACTGCTGAACTGGACGGCCCGGGGGCAATCGACCCAGGTGAACCATGTTTTGCAGACGCTGTCGCAGAGCCTGTTCCGCGAACCCGACATGAAACGTCTGCCCGACATGACTATAAAGCAACGGGTTGGCTTACAACTGCGGGTGCTCTGTGCCCAGATGACGCTGTACCTTCAGGCCCAGACTACCGGGAGTTATAACGCCATGCTGCTCGGATCCCGGAATGAGGTGTGCCGAACGGTACTGCGCGTGCTGTACGAGTCAATAGCCTATGGCGGATTCGGCTACGTGGCCTACGATTACCAGACCGTATGGCACGAAGTAAACCGGTTGCTGCCCGATGGGAAATCCACAACCGATAAAAATATTCATCATCACCTGCGCGAACTGGTCAAAAAAGGACTGGCCGTGGTTGACCAGTCGGGTGGCTCGGTACGCTACCGAATCTCCGAACGAGGGCTGGTAGAGGCCCGCTTTCATTTTGAGGGAGGAGAGCCAACCCCTCCTGAGCCGCGCCTGGCCGAAAAAACGAAGCTTGTTATCCGCATCGCCGAGCAGGACTACTCGATGGCCGAACTGGGTCGCCTGATCGAGAACCAGGGCGTAAAGATTCTCAGAAGCCATTTTGAACAAACCGATCGCGGTTTGTCACGATTGACGGTTGAACTCAATGACGCTGACGTTAACCGGGTCGTAAGGGTTCTTGAGCGGTTTGGTTATCAGATCGAGTCGGTAATGGGAGAAGGGGTGATCGGGCCGGTTGGCGTGGCCAAAGACGCCATGCTACCCGAATCTGCCCCGCGCTGGTTCGGACAGTAGCCTTCCGAGAGCCCGGCGCTTCGGTTTATGGGATGGCTCGGATAAACTATGAACCAACTCGTATAGTGGCTCGGCTGTTTCTTGATACATTTACCGTATCAATGTATAGCCCTCCTTTTCATGCGAACGCTTTTTCTGCTCATCGTTGCCGGCCTGTCGGTAGCCGTTGCTCAACCCCAGACCGGCGAGGTTCATATTGCTGTCGAAACCCGAAAAACGGCCCTCGTTATCCGGGTCGATAAAGAGCAAAACCCAACCATCGTGCATCTGGGTCAGCGGCTGAGCCGACCCGACGAGTACGCCCGGATACCGAACAACGGCAAACGGGGCGAAGACTATACCGGCATCTATAACTCCGCTTATACCCCCGCCGGTAGCCGCAACCTGCTCGAACCCGCCATTCAGGTGACCCACGCCGACGGCAACCCCTCGCTCGATCTGCGCTACCTGCGCCACGAAACCAAACCGGCCGGCGACGGCATTGTGCTGACCACCGTATTCCTGAAAGATCCGCAGTACCCGTTCGAGGTGACGCTCTATTTCAAAGCGTACCAGAACGAAGACGTAATTGAACAGTGGTCCAGCATCCGGCATACGGAAAAGAAAAGCGTAACGCTGCACAAATACGCGTCGGCCAACCTGTACATACCCGCTCAGCACTATTACCTGACCCATTTCCACGGCGACTGGGCCAACGAGATGAACCCGTCTGAGGTGCCGCTGACCGAAGGCATCAAAGTGCTGGATACCAAGCTGGGCACCCGGGCCGATCTGTTTCAGCCGCCGTCGTTTCTGCTTTCGATGAACGAGCCGGCGCAGGAGGAGCAGGGCGAGGTGCTGGCCGGTACGCTGGCCTGGTCGGGTAACTACCAGCTGGCGTTCGAGGTCGACCCGCTGCATAACCTGCGCCTGACGGCCGGTATCAACCCCTACGCGTCGGCCTATACGCTGGCCCCCGGGCGGGAGTTCACGACACCCGCTTTTCTGTTCACCTACTCAACCACGGGCAAAGGAACCGCCAGCCGGAACCTGCACCGATGGGCCCGCAAACACCGCATTCCGCAGGGCGAAGGCAACCGGCTGACGCTCCTCAACAACTGGGAGGCTACCTATTTCGACTTCAACGAAGAGAAACTAACGGCCCTCTTCAAAGACGGCAAACGGCTGGGCGTCGATCTGTTTCTGCTCGACGATGGCTGGTTCGGCAACAAATACCCCCGTAACGACGACCGCGCGGGCCTGGGTGACTGGCAGGAGAACGTTAAAAAACTGCCGCATGGGCTGGGTCATCTGGTCAAAGAAGCCGAGAGCGCCGGGGTGAAATTCGGTATCTGGCTGGAGCCGGAAATGGTGAACCCCAAGAGTGAACTCTACGAAAAACATCCCGACTGGGTGCTGAAACTGCCCAACCGCCAGGAATACTACTTCCGGAACCAGCTCGTGCTGGACCTGACTAACCCCAAGGTGCAGGAGTTCGTGTACGGTGTCGTTGACGAGGTGATGACGAAGAACCCGACGCTGAGCTATATCAAGTGGGACTGCAACGCCGTCATCTACAACGCCTTTTCAGCCACCAACCCCAACCCGTCGCATCTGTACGTCGAATACGTACAGGGCTTATATAAGGTAATGGAGCGGCTTCGGACCAAATACCCGAAGCTACCCATGATGCTCTGCTCGGGCGGGGGCGGCCGGGTCGACTACGGGGCACTGAAGTACTTTACCGAGTTCTGGCCCAGCGACAATACCGACGGGCTGGAGCGGGTCTTCATCCAGTGGAACTACTCGTACTTTTTTCCGGCCATCGCCACCTGCAATCACGTAACGGACTGGGGTAAACAGCCGATCAAGTTCCGCACCGACGTAGCCATGATGGGCAAACTGGGCTATGACATTGTGGTGAGCAAGCTGGATGCGAATGAATTGCAGTTTAGTCAGGAAGCGCTCAAAACCTACGAACGCATCAAAAACGTGATCTGGCAGGGCGATCAGTACCGGCTGGCGTCGCCCTACGCGGGCGATGTGGCCTCGCTGGTGTACGTAGCCGAAGCCCGCGACCGGGCGGTCTGGTTCTCCTACCTGACCAAAGACCGGTACAAAGCCGGCAGCGTGGCTCCGATTCGGCTCCAGGGCCTCGACCCAGCCCGGAACTATACGGTTCGGGAGCTGAACGTCTTCCCGGGTACCCGATCGGCCATCAACGATAAGCCCGCGGTCTACTCGGGCAATTACCTGATGACGATTGGATTCAACCCGAACGTCGACAGCCGCCGAACCAGCGTCGTGCTGGAGCTGGCCGAAGCCCGGTAGCGCTACCTCATTCCCTAACCCCTTGACCGATGAAAAAGCGAACGTTTCTTAAACTATCATCTGCGCTGCTGGCCACGCCAGCGCTATCGCCACTTATGCAGTTTACAACCAGGGATAAGCTAAAAAACTGGGCCGGCAACCTGGAATACAGTACTGACCGGCTGCACCCGGCCCAATCGGTTGCGCAGGTGCAGGAGCTGGTCCGAAAATACCCGCAGTTGAAAGTGCTGGGGTCGCGCCACTGCTTCAACAACATTGCCGACAGCACGCACAATCTGGTATCGCTGGAGCCCATGAGCGAGGTCGTATCGCTCGATGCCAACGCGCGGACGGTAACCGTCGATGCCGCCATGCGCTACGGCCAGCTGGCGCCCTACCTGGACCGGCAGGGGTTTGCACTGCATAACCTGGCGTCGCTGCCGCATATTTCCATCGCGGGCGCTACCGCCACGGCTACCCACGGGTCGGGCGTAAAAAACGGCAATCTCTCCACGGCGGTGGCCGGGCTGGAGTTCGTGACGGCTGCGGGCGAGGTGCGAAGCCTGTCGCGCCAGACAGACGGGGATGCCTTCCGGGCGGCCGTTGTTCACCTGGGCGGCCTCGGCGTGGTCACCAAAGTTACGCTCGACCTGCAGCCCACGTTTCAGATGCGGCAGTATGTGTTCGAGAACCTGCCCCTGGCGCAGATGGCCGACCATTTCGATACCATCATGTCGAGTGGCTACAGCGTCAGTCTCTTCACCGACTGGCAGAAAAAGCGGCTCAACGAGGTCTGGATCAAGCAACGGACCGACGAAAAAACACCGGACACCAATTTTTTCGGCGCCACGCTGGCTACGAAAAACCTGCACCCCATTGCCGAAATTTCGGCCGAGAACTGTACGGAGCAGCTGGGCGTAGTGGGGCCGTGGTACGAACGGATGCCACACTTCCGGATGGGGTTCACGCCCAGCAGCGGCAAAGAGTTACAGTCGGAGTATTTCGTGCCCCGGCGCCAGGCCGTCGATGCGATTCTGGCGGTAGAACGGCTGCGCGATGCCATTAGCCCGCACCTGCTCATTTCGGAGTTACGCACCATTGACGCCGATGATTTATGGATGAGCCCGTGTTACAAACAGCCTTCGGTAGCCATTCACTTCACCTGGAAGCAGGATTGGCCATCGGTTCGGAAGGTGCTGCCGATGATCGAGAGCGAGCTGGCTCCGTTCGGTGTCCGGCCGCACTGGGGTAAGCTGTTCTCTATAGCGCCTGCCACGCTGGCGTCGCGCTACGAAAAAATGGCTGACTTCCGCCAGATGTTGCAGCAGTACGACCCGCAGGGCAAGTTCCGCAATGCGTTCCTGACCCAGAACATCTACGGCGCATAACGATGCTGCCTGGGCTGCGCCCCCTGCCACGGTATTCGTTCACCCGTCGCCGTGTCCTCACGGCGACCTGCCCGGATGGTTTGTTGCTGCCGCGGGGGTGGTCCGTGGGGACACAGACCACGGTGGGTGGGCGGGCGGATTGGAGTGACGACTGCGGGGCAACGGGTTGTGGACTATGTACTGACCGGGTGGGCCGAACGGCCTTGTCGTCGGGGTTTATCTCGAAAAATTCCTACATTTCCCGGAAACTCCGACCCGCGCGGGGTTACATCCAGACATCAACGCTTGTAGCTGTGCCTGCTGATCAACCTGAACTCCGAACCGTCGACGTGACCCGTTACGTGACGCCTTTGCGCGAAGGCGGCTCGCTGCCCGCCATTGTCGAGGCCGACGACGACTTCCTGTACGTACTGAAATTTCGTGGGGCGGGGCAGGGGGCCAAAGCCCTCATTGCCGAACTCATTGCCGGTGAACTGGCACGGCTGCTTGGCCTGCGTATCCCGGAAATCGTCTTTGCCACGCTCGACGAAGCCTTCGGGCGAACCGAACCCGACGAAGAAATACAGGACCTGCTCCGCGCCAGCGAAGGTCTCAACCTGGGGCTGCATTACCTCGCCGGTGCCATCACCTTCGACCCGCTCGTCACTACCGTCGATGCGCGGCTGGCCTCGCAGATCGTCTGGCTCGACTGTTTCATCACCAACGTTGACCGCACGGTGCGGAATACCAACATGCTCATCTGGCATAAAGAACTCTGGCTGATCGATCATGGCGCGTCGCTGTATTTCCATCATAGCGGCCAGCCCTGGGACGAGCAGGCCCGCCGGCCGTTTGCGCCCATCAAAGACCACGTGCTGCTGTCCCGCGCCACCGAGCTGGAAGCCGTCGATGCCGAATTTCGCCAGCTGCTGACGCCCGACCGCATCCGGGCTATCGTAGCCCTCGTTCCCGACGCCTGGCTTACAGACGAGTCATCGACCGAGTCGGCCGACGAACGGCGGGCGGTGTACGCCAATTTTCTGGAAACCCGGCTGACCTATTCTCAAACCTTTGTCAACGCTGCGAATGATGCCAGAAAAGCACTTGTTTGAGTATGCCGTAATCCGGGTGGTGCCCCGCGTTGAGCGCGAAGAGTTTTTGAATGTGGGCGTTATCCTGTACTGCTCGGCAAAAGGATTTCTGCAAACGCGGTATACCGTGCCCGAAGAGCGGCTCCGGGCATTTTCGGTCGAGCTGGACCTGGCCGAGATTCAGGAGCGGCTCCGAACGTTTGAACGCATCTGCGCCGGCCGGAAAGAAGGCGGACTCATCGGTCAGCTGCCAACCGCAGCCCGGTTCCGGTGGCTGGCAGCCGCCCGCAGCACCGTTGTGCAGACCTCACCCGTTCACCCCGGTTTATGCGCCAATCCCGCCGATACGCTGGCGCGCCTGTTTGCCCAGCTTGTTCTGTAACCTGACATTTACCGCCTATGCGACTATTTTTCCTGCTACTCGCTGCCTTGACCGTGCTCCGATCGACCCCCGGCTCGGGGCAGGCGCGAACCGATGCGCTGTTGACGCGCCTGTTTGCCGCTAACCCGCAGCCCGTTTTCCGGGAGGTGATCGACCATCCGGACCGGTACCGGCTCCAGATTATTTACACCCAGATCAACCGCAACAAAGCCAACGTACCGACCTTTACCAATTACTACTACCGGGTCGACAGTACGGCTTATTTCAACCCGGCCTCGACGGTAAAACTGCCGCTGGCGCTGCTCTCGCTGGAGAAGCTGAACGCGCTGAAGCGGCCTGACCTGACCAAATATACGGCCATGCAGTTCGATAGCGCCTACAGCGGCCAAACCCGCCACTGGGTCGACCCCACGGCCGAGAGCGGGTATCCGTCGGTGGCGCATCTGATCAAGAAAGCGTTGCTGGTGAGCGAAAACGACCCCTACAGCCGTATGTACGAGTTTGTGGGGCAGCAGGCCATCAACCGGTCGCTGCACGCCCGGGGCTACCTCGACACGCGCATTACGCACCGCTTTGTACGGATGACGCCCGAGCAGAACCGCCATACCAATCCGGTTCGGTTTCTGTCGGCCGACGGCAAGACCATCTATACCCAACCGGCCGCCTACAACCCCGATCCCTTCGACGCCCGCCGGATCGACACCCTCGGGAGCGGGTACATGGTGCGTGACAGCCTGGTGCGGCAGCCGTTCGATTTTACGACCCGCAACAAGCTGCCGCTCGAAACCCTCCAGCGCCTGCTTCAGTCGGTTCTGTTTCCGGCGTCGGTGCCGCAGCCGCAGCGGTTCAACCTGACCGAATCTGATTACCGCTTCCTGTACCAGTACCTGTCGCAGTATCCGGGCGAGACCAACTACCCCAAGTACGATCCGAAGCAGTACTATGACAGTTACGTCAAGTTCTTCTTCATGGATAGCCTGCACCACCAGATGCCGCCGGGCGTTCGGGTGTTCAACAAAGTAGGGTGGGCCTATGGCTTTCTGACCGACGCGTCGTACGTGGTCGATTTCACCAATAAGGTCGAGTTTATGTTGTCGGCCACGATGTATGTGAACCGCGATGGTATCCTGAACGACGACAAATACGAGTACGATACCGTTGGTAATCCGTTTCTGTACCAGCTGGGGCAGATCATCTATCGGTACGAACTGAACCGGAAACGGGCGCAAAAGCCCGATCTGAGCCGCTTTCGGGTCACCTACGAACGGCAGCAGGCCGATAGCCGACCGTTGGTGAAGGATGTTGACAACTGAGGCATCAGGCGTCGGCAAACCGGTTATCTTTGGTCAATCGGGCGTACCGTTCATCCGCGTCCGTTACGTCCATGAAGTTCCTCTACCTGTTTCTTGCTCTGTATTGTACGGCATCGATCGGCCGTAGCCAGCCCGTGGGTGCCGATAGCGCTGCCCTGCCCAAACAGCCGGTCGTCATCGTGGGCGGCAACCTGATCGACGTTGAAACCGGCAGAGTCCGCGAAAACGTCAGCGTACTGATCGAGAACGAAACAATCCGGAAAATCGGCAAAAACCTGCCCGTTCCGCCCGGCGCTACGGTTATCGATGCCAAAGGCAAATGGCTGCTGCCTGGCCTGGTCGACAGCCACATCCACCTGTTTCAGTCGGGCGGGTTGTACACCCGTCCCGATGGCATTAACCTCACCAAATACCGGCCCTACGAGACCGAACGCCAGTGGCTGCGCGACAACATGGGCGATCTGCTGCGCCGGTATCTGGCCTGTGGCATCACCACCGTTATCGACATCGGCGGACCGCTCTACCAGTATCCGTACCGCGACCGTTTTAATAAACAATATACCAGCCCGACCATTCTGCTGACGGGGCCACTCGTGTCCACCTATCAGCCCCCCGCCTTCAACATCGAGGATTCGCCGATTCTGAAGGCCAGCACCCCCGAAGAGGCCCGCGAGCTGGTTCGGAAGCAACTGCCCTACAAACCCGACTTCATCAAAATCTGGTTTCTGATCCGGGGTGTGGGTAAACCGGGCGAAGAACTGATTCCGGTGGTGCAGGCCGCCATCGACGAAACCCATAAACACGGGCTGAAGCTCGCCATCCATACGCAGGAGCTGCTGGCCGCCAAGCTGGGGGTAAAATACGGGGCCGATTTTCTGGTACATAGCCCCGAAGACGGCATCATGGACGATGAGCTGATCGGGCTGATGAAGAAAAACAACGTCAGCTTCGGCCCAACCATGGTGGTGAACCGGGGAAGCAGCCGATTCCTGGCCGACGACAAAACGCCCACGGCCTACGAGTTTGCCCAGGCAAATCCCTACGTGCTGGGTACCCTGACCGATTTTCGGCATATTCCCGAACCCGACATGCGCCAGCGCTACGGTACGTTTTTCAACGGCCCTGCCTACAAAGCGCGGCTGGCCCGGATCGACTCGATCAAGCGCATCAACCTGAAAAACGTACAGGCCGCCGGACTGAACGTCGTGGTCGGCACCGACGCCGGAAACCCCGGTACCTTTCACGGCACCTCGTTTATCGACGAACTCAACGCCATGCAGGCCGCGGGTCTGTCGAACGCCGAGCTGCTGAAAGCGGCCACCATCAACGGAGCCCGTGTTCTGGGGAAAGAGGCCCTGTTTGGCAGTCTTGTCGAAGGCAAACAGGCCAGCCTGCTGATCCTGACGCAAAACCCGCTGGAGCGCATCGACGCCGTTCGGAGTATCGAAACCGTGATCAACCGCGGGTACGTGACCACGCCCGCGCGGCTCCTGCCCGACTCGCCCGCCGATCTGGCCCAGCGGCAGCTCAACGCCTACAACGCCCGCAACATCGACGCCTTTCTGGAGCCCTATGCCGACGATGTTGAACTCTATGACCTGCCCGACAAACTGATCGGAAAAGGGAAAGAGGCCATGCGTAAGCAATACAGCGGCATGTTTGAGCGGGTGAAGCTGCTGCACTGCGAGCTGGTGAACCGGATCGTGGTCGGCAACACCGTCATCGATCACGAGCGGGTAACGTTCGCGGCCGACAAACCGCCGGTTCAGGCGGTGGCGATTTACAAAATAGAAAACGGAAAGATCCAAAAAGTGTATTTCACCCGCTAGCGGTCAACCCGGCCCGGTTCGTCATGCTCATCGTATGACCGGACCGAGGCCCCGTAACCTCCGGTCGGATTATCCGTCCGGGCCGGTTGGTCAGTAGGCTTTCAGGCTCAGATCGAGGCTGTTGACCTGGTGGGTCAGTGCGCCCGACGAAATAAAATCGACGCCGGTTTCGGCATAGGCCCGCAGGTTGGTTTCGTCGATACCGCCCGAAGCTTCGGTGACGAACCGGCCGTTGATGAGCCGGACCATATCCCGGATCCCGTCGGGCTGGAAATTGTCGAGCAAAATTACATCGACCTGGCCCACGCGCAGCACTTCCTCGACTTCGGCCCGGTTGCGGGTTTCGATCTCGATGCGCAGCTGCCGGCCGGTTTCCTGCAGGTAGGCTACGGCTTTTAGGATGGCCGCTTCGATACCCCCCGCAAAATCGACGTGGTTGTCTTTGATCAGAATCATGTCATACAACCCGAACCGGTGGTTGACGGCTCCGCCGATGCGGGTCGCCATTTTCTCGCAGATGCGGAAGTTGGGGGTTGTTTTGCGGGTGTCGAGCAGCTTGGCGCGGGTGCCGTCGAGGAGGTTGACCAGCTGGCGCGTATGGGTAGCAATACCGCTCATGCGCTGCATGCAGTTGAGAACCAGCCGCTCGGCTGTCAGAATCCGGCGGGCATTGCCGCTGACGGTCAGTACGATATCGCCGGGCTTGATGGCGTCGCCGTCGCGCATCAGTACCTCTACCTCAAAGCTGGGGTCTACTTCGGTAAAAATGGCCTGGGCCACCTCAACGCCGGCCAGAATACCGGCTTCTTTCACCAGCAGACGCGCCCGTTTCTGCGCATCGGCCGGTATAGTCGATAAGGAAGTATGGTCGCCATCGCCAACATCTTCGGCCAGGGCCAACCGGATAAACTCGGTTAAATTCATAGACGCAAGTTAGCGGTTTTGTTTTTCAGCGAAACAGGAATCTGATCAGCCGCCCCGGCTGCCGGTTGAGAGGGCTGCCACCGACCGCCGGTTGTTCGGATCAAAGCGCTGAAAATAGCACTTGCACATGTCCGGAAATGGTACGAAATTTGTCTTCCCCATAGGAAAATTATGAAGCAACCGCGCGTCATTCAACGTCTTTCGAGCCTTACGCTGGCTGTCCTGCTGCTGTTTACGGCGGTATGGGGGCCGGGCGGTCTGGCGCAGAAACAGGCGTTGCAGGCGGGTAAGGCCCGGGCCGCGGCAGAGCCAGGCCGTTCGGGGAAAGCGACCGATGCCAGCCAGCACGAAGCTCAGCTCAGCGCGGCCGGTTTTGAAGCGGTAGCCGCTCCGGCTATCACGATTGACGGTGGCAGCCAGACGGTATTTCTGCTGCCCGCGCCCACGCTGCTGATTCTGCTGCTGCTGAGCGTTCCGCTGCTGCGCTATTTTACGATTCCGCATTATTACTTCTCGTATTTCAGGCACGTCTTTGGCCACGCCATCGCGCCGAATGCTCCCTAACGAGTTTATTCCTGTTTCGTTGGTCGGCTGACCGTGTTCAGCGACCGCGCTACGCTATTGGCCGCAACACCGGCATGGGTCGTTGTGGTCTGCGCCCCGGGCGCCCCTCCGTTTTTTCTCGTACCCCTAGTTTATTCAGTCAAACAACACGGGCCTGATGCCTGTGGCTATCAATGCAAAACAAAACCGGAATACTCATTCTGACGGGCGTAATTACACTGATCTGTATTTACTTCCTGTCGTTTACGTTTGTCTCGCGCAGCATCAAGGCCGATGCGGAGGCTTACGCTACCAATAAGCAGGGCCAGGTCGATGCTGCCAAAAAGCAGCGGTATCTGGATTCGCTCTGGAAAGAGCCCGTCTTCCTGGGCAGCACGCTTCAGGAAGTAACCGAGCGGGAGCTGGGTCTGGGCCTTGACCTGCAGGGCGGTATGCACGTCGTGCTGGAAGTATCGCCCGCCGATGTGCTGCGGAGCCTGTCGGGTAACAACCGCGATCCGAAATTCGCTCAGGCGCTGAAGCAGGCTACCGAAGACAAAAAGTCGAGCGGAAGCAGCTACGTCGATCTGTTCGTGAGCAACTACAAGAAGCTCGCGCCCGATTCCAAACTGTCGAGCCTGTTTGCGACCAGCGCCAACCGCAGCAAAATCAACTATCAGTCGACCGACACCGAAGTTCGGAAGCTGCTGAACGAAGAGGTTGAAGGCGCCATCACCCGCGCCTACCAGGTAATCCAGGCCCGTGTCGACAAGTTTGGCGTAGCGAACCCGAACATCCAGCGCCTGCCGGGTTCGGGCCGTATCCAGATCGAGCTGCCGGGTGTCGAAAACCCCGAGCGTATCCGTCGCCTGCTAACCGGCGCGGCCAAGCTGGAGTTCACCGAAGTATACCGCCTGAACGAACTGGCCCCGGCTCTCGAAGGCATGGGTGCTTACCTGCTGCGCGAAGAAACAGCCCGCAAAGCGGCTCTGAAAACGGGTGCTGCCACGGCGCCGGCCGCTGGTACGGCCGCTAAAGGCACCAGCCTGGAGTCGCAGCTGGCGCAGGGTGCTAAAGATTCGACCGGCAAAGCCGCTACCGATACGGCCGCTGCTGCTGCCCAAAGCACTGCCCTGACGCAGTTGTTCCTGCCCGTTGGTCAGGATCAGCTGGGTGTTTACCTGAAAGATACGGCCCGGGCCAATGCCGTGCTGAATGCCCCCGAAGTACGCAGCCTGTTCCCCGCCGATGTTTTCTTCGCCTGGGACCGCAAATCGTTCGCTACCACCGACGGCAAAGAGATTCTGCCGATTTTCTTCCTGAAGAAACCCGGTGGCCGCGCTCCGCTGGAGGGTGACGTCATTACCGACGCCACGAACGACTACGACGACCGGGGCCGCCCCGAGGTGACCATGAACATGAACGCCGAAGGCGCTCGTAAATGGAAGAACCTGACGGCTGCCAACATCAACCGGCCGGTAGCGATCCTGCTCGATAACCTGGTTTACACCGCGCCGAACGTACAGAACGAGATTCCAAACGGTCGTTCGAGCATTTCGGGCAACTTCACGGTAGAAGAAACCAAAGACATGGCCAACGTACTGAAGGCCGGTAAACTGCCCGCTCCTACCAACATTGTTGAAGAAAGCATTGTGGGTGCCACGCTGGGTTCAGAAGCTGTTAGCGCGGGCGTACTGTCGTCGGTAATCGGTATTCTGCTGGTGCTGGCCTTTGTGGTGTTCTACTACAACCGCGCGGGTCTGATTGCTGACCTGGCCCTGTTCGTCAACCTGTTCTTCCTGCTGGGCGTTATGGCCTCGCTGGGTGCCGTGCTGACCATGCCGGGTATTGCCGGTATCGTTCTTTCGATCGGTATGGCGGTAGATGCCAACGTACTGATCTTCGAGCGGATCAAAGAAGAGCTGGCCGAGGGGAAAGGATTCAGACTGGCCGTCAGCGACGGATTCAAGAACGCGCTCTCGTCGATCATCGACTCGAACGTAACGACCTTCCTGACAGGTATCGTTCTGTTCATCTTCGGTACGGGTCTGATTCTGGGTTTTGCCACCACGCTGATCATCGGTATTCTGACCTCGCTGTTTGCGGCTATTTTCATCACCCGCCTGATTCTGGAGTACTACATCCGGAACGGTAAAACGCTCTCGTTCAGCTCGACCCTGGCCAAAAACCTGTTCAAGGATTCGAACTTCGATTTCGTATCGCGCCGGAAACTGTACTATACCGTATCGTCGGTCATCATTGGTCTGGGTATCGTTTCGGCCATCTTCCGCGGTTTCGGCCTGGGCGTCGACTTCAAAGGGGGCCGGTCGTACGTGGTGCGGTTCGAGAAAGCCGTCAGCACCGACGATGTTCGGAACTCGCTGGAAGGTATTCTGGGGGCATCGCCCGAGGTAAAAACCTACGGCGGAACGGGTATCGGCTCGAATCAGGTAAAAATTACGACCCCGTATCTGGTTGACGATGAGACGCAGGGGGCCGACAAACGGGCCGAAGCGGCTATTTACAAAGGACTGTCCAGCATCAGCGGCAACCCCGCCCGGATCGAGAGTTCGCAGAAAGTAGGGCCAACCATCGCCTACGATATTCTGACCTCGGCCCTGTGGTCTATTCTGCTGGCGGTAGCGGTCGTATTTGTGTATATCCTGATCCGGTTCAAGCGGCTGGCCTTTGGTTACGGTGCGGTAGTGGCCATGTTCCACGACGTACTGATCATTCTGGCTATTTTCACCATGTTCAACGGCCTGCTGCCTTTCTCGCTCGATGTTGACCAGGCGTTTGTAGGCGCCTTGCTGACCATTATGGGCTACTCCATGAACGATACGGTGGTGGTGTTTGACCGGGTGCGCGAGTACCTGAACGAAAACCGGGGTAAGAAAGAAAGCATCCCGACTATCATCAACAACGCGCTGAACAGCACCCTGAGCCGTACGGCGGTAACGGGTTTCTCCACCATTCTGGTCCTGCTGGTGCTGTTTATCTTCGGGGGCGAAACCATCCGGGGCTTCTCGTTCGCCATGCTGATCGGGGTTATCGTCGGTACCTACTCGTCGCTGTTCGTGGCTACGCCGATCGTCGTTGACGCGCTGAGCCGTGACCAGGAGAAAGACGAAACCGTAACGGCCCGTCTGGAGAAGAAAACCGGCTTCGACGCTATTCCGGCCGACTTTACGGACGCGGCTCCCGCAACGCCCGAAGAGTTCTCGGCCAAGAAAGAGAAGAAGGTAAAGACTCCGCTGATCAAGCCGTCGCAGAAATAAACGCGAACGAGTGAATGCGTGAACGGGCGAAAAAGAAGGGAATACGGCTACTCTTTCGCTCATTCACGCATTCACTCGTTATATTTTGTATCTTAGCGACTATCGTACCCAATATTATTTCCCTAAAATACCTAATCACCAAACTGAATTTTCCTGCATGGAAACTCAAGTAAAACCAAGTGACACCACCAGCGTATGGCGCCGGAAGCCAATGTATCTCTACGAGCAGGATATGCAGAAGAGCGAACTCAAGCGCGTTCTGGGCAAGTGGAGTTTAACGGCCATCGGTATCGGGGCCATCATTGGAGGGGGTATCTTCGTACTGACCGGTACGGCTGCTCACTTTCATGCAGGGCCTGCGCTGGCTTTATCGTTCGTCATTGCGGGTATAGGCTGTATTTTTGCGGCCCTGTGCTATGCCGAATTTGCGGCCATGCTGCCGGTAGAAGGCTCGGCCTACGCCTACGCCTACGGAACCATCGGCGAGCTGTTTGCCTGGGTGATCGGCTGGGGTCTTATCCTCGAATACGCCATGGGCGCCATGACGGTAGCCGTAAGCTGGTCGGGTTATTTCAACAAGCTGCTGCACCTGTTCGGGATCGATATTCCCTTCTGGCTACGAAACGACCCTGTTTCGGCCGCTAATTTCGCCCGGCTCAACGGGCTGGAAGATCCGGGCTTCTCGGTCAACCTGCCCGCCTTTCTGATCGTCTGGCTGGTAACGGCGGTACTCGTACGCGGTATCAAAGAAGCCGCCGGAGCCAACAACCTGATCGTAATCCTGAAAGTAGCCGCGGTTATTTTCGTGATTCTGGTCGGCGTATTCTACGTCAACACCGCCAACTGGATTCCGTTTATTCCGGAAGCGCGGACCATCACCGGCGAAAACGGCGCTCCGCACGAAGCCTACGGATGGGCCGGTATCGTATCGGGCGCGTCGGCCATCTTCTTCGCCTACATCGGCTTCGATGCCGTATCGACCCAGGCGGGTGAGGCTATCAACCCCCGTAAAGACATTCCGTTTGCCATCGTTACCTCGCTCCTGGTCTGCACCATCCTGTATATCCTGGTGTCGCTCGTGCTGACGGGTATGATCAACTACAACGATATCGTAGGCGACGCGCTGAAAGCACCGGTAGCGGCTGCATTCGACAGCGTTGGTCAAACCTGGGCCGTATTCATCATCACGGCGGCTGCTACGGCCGGTCTGATTTCGGTAATGCTGGTGATGATGCTGGGCCAGACCCGGATCTTCCTGGGTATGGCTAAAGATGGTCTGCTGCCCAACTTCTTCCGGGTTATTCACCCCATCTTCAAAACGCCACACCAGAGCACCATTCTGGTAGGTCTGCTGGTATCGGTCGTAGCTGCGTTTACACCGATCAGCATTCTGGGCGACATGTGTTCGTTCGGGACCCTGTTCGCGTTTGCCATGGTATGTCTGGCCGTGTTCATCCTGCGTCGGCGCGATCCCGAGCGGGAGCGTCCGTTCCGGGCACCGCTGCTGAGCGTTATTGCTCCGCTGGGCATCCTGACCAACTTCTACCTGATCGTGAACCTGAGCGAACTGGCGCAGATTCTGGCGTTCTGCTGGCTGCTGCTGGGGCTGGTGGTGTATTTCATCTACGGCCGTCGACACAGTAAACTGAACGATTTGTAGGCAGAACCAGCCACGAAACAATGCAAAAAGCCCCCGGCAGCACCGGGGGCTTTTTCGTGTTCAGAAATCGACATCTTGGCTGAAGGCCGTAGTTTTGCAGGAGCATGAATTTCCAATTCTCTATAGAGTACTTGCTGGCATTGCTGATAGGACTGGTCATCGGGATGGCCGGGGGCGGTGGGTCTATCCTGACGGTGCCCATTTTTGTGTACATATTTGGCATACCCACGCTGCTGGCTACGACCTATTCGCTGTTCGTGGTGGGTGTAACGTCGTTGGTAGGCTCGGTCAATCATGTGTTGAAGAAGCGGGTAAACCTGCGCATTACGGCTGCGTTTGCGCTGCCCTCGTTCATATCGGTTTATCTGAGTCGCCGGTTTCTGGTGCCGGCCCTGCCCGATCCGTTGTGGCAGGTGGGGTCGTTTGCGCTGTCAAAACCAACCGCTATCCTGTATTTCTTCATCATCGTGATGATCCTGGCCGCCCGGGCTATGATCCGCAACGACCGACCTGAGCAGGGCGAGGCCGGGCTACTGCCCGATGGCGCGCGCCCGCGGTACGATCTGCTGGCCCTCGACGGCCTGGCTGTGGGGATGCTGACGGGCACGATCGGGGCGGGTGGGGGCTTTCTGATCGTGCCGATGCTGGTGCTGCTGGCCGGACTGCCCATTCACCGGGCTGTGGCTACCTCCGTCTTCCTGATTGCGGTCAACTCCTTTGTGGGGTTTATGGGCGATCTCCAGCATACGCACCTCGACTGGAATTTTCTGCTTCCCTTTACGGGTTTATCCATCATCGGTATTTTCATTGGCATGTATCTGGCCCGTTTCGTGGCGCCCGATCAGCTGAAAAAAGGATTTGGCTGGTTCGTACTGATCGTAGCGGCCGGTATGATCGTTAAAGAATTGGTATAACGCGGGCCTTGCCTGCCTCTCTACACATGGTTATCGAGCAATTATATACAGGTTGTTTAGCGCAGGGCGCGTATTACATAGAAAGTGCGGGCGAAGCGGCCATTATCGATCCGCTCCGCGAAACGGCCCCCTACCTGCGGAAAGCCGACCGGGCCGGTGCGCAAATTAAGTACGTGTTCGAAACCCACTTCCACGCCGATTTTGTATCCGGACACCTGGATCTGGCCCGGAAGTCGGGGGCTACCATCGTCTATGGTCCCAACGCGCATACCCATTACGACGTGTACCATGCACAGGATGGTGAAACCTTTACGCTCGGCCAGGTGACTATCAAAGTGCTGCACACCCCCGGCCATACGCTCGAATCGACGACCTACCTGCTGCTCGACGAAAACGGTCGGGAACACGCCATCTTCACCGGCGATACGCTTTTTATCGGCGATGTGGGTCGTCCGGATCTGGCCATCAAAGGCGACCTGACCGAACAGGATCTGGCGGGTATGCTCTATGATAGCCTGCATGCTAAAATTCTGCCTTTACCCGATGAGGTCATCGTTTACCCGGCCCACGGCGCCGGCTCGGCCTGCGGCAAGAACATGAGCAAGGAAACCACCGATTCGCTGGGCAATCAGAAACGTTACAACTACGCGCTGAAAGCCCAAACCCGCGACGAGTTTATCCGGCAGGTGCTCAGCGGACTGAGTGCGGCTCCTGCCTACTTTGCCGAGAATGCCCGGCTTAACAAGGAAGGCTATGAATCGGTTGACCGGGTGATGGAGCGGGGCAGCCGGGCGCTGTCGCCGGGGGCCTTCGAAGCGGCCGTCAATGAAACCGGGGCGCTGGTGCTCGACGTGCGCGAAGCGGCTGACTTTGCCCGTGGATTTATCCCCAATGCGATCAACATCGGCCTGAACGGCCAGTTTGCCCCCTGGGTTGGCGCGCTCATCGCCGATCTGAATCAGCCCCTGGCCCTGGTAACCCCCGTCGGGCAGGAAACCGAAACCGTACTGCGGCTGGCGCGGGTCGGCTATGATCATACCATCGGGTATCTGGAAGGTGGGTTCGATGCCTGGTGGCAGGCCGGTAAAGAAACCGATACCGTTGAGTCGATCCCGGCGGATGCGTTTGCCCGGCGCCGGGCCGCTGCTCCCGACGCAGTTGTTGTCGATGTCCGGAAACCCACCGAGTTTGAGCCGGAACACGTAGAAGGAGCCGAAAACCTGCCCCTCGATACGCTCAGTGAACACCTGGCCGAGTTGCGCACCGACGAACCAGTTTATGTCCACTGCGCCGGTGGGTACCGGTCTATGGTGGCCAGCTCTATTCTGAAAGCGCGCGGGTTCGATAACGTCGTCAACGTAGAAGGAGGCATCGCAGCCATCCGGAAGACCGGCGTCCCCATCGTAGCCGACGTGACTCACTGAGCCGTCTGGCTTCTCTCTTCACCGAACCGGATTCTCGTCGATACCCAGCCTGGGCAGGGCCGGGTTCAGCACGCGCGGTACTACCTTGATGCGGAAGACGCGGGTACCGGCCACGTCAAAATCGCAGCTGTAAAACTCGCGCTGTTTCACCCCTCTGTATACCGCCGTGTAGTTAACCCGGGGCGGCCAGTTGTTGAGGGCCAGTTCGGCCGTGATGGCATCGACGGCTTTTCGCAGATTGGAGAAAAAGATGATGACCGGTTCGCGCTGCCGGATCGTGTTGAGCGACCCTACCGCCTGAATCGTTACCTCGTAAATGATCCGACCCGGAGGTCGTGACAGCCCCTTTTCGTGCATAAATCCTATTCTCGACGCAAGTTCATGGAAAATAACGATTTTATGAAAAACTATTGCGCTATTTTTCAAGTCGTAAACTAAATGCCGCCCTGGGGCGTTTTACTATCAACTACCGCAGCAAAGCTCCCGACCACTCACCAGGCCGGGTTTTTTTGTGGCCCAGCAAAAAAGCACCGCCCTGACCGAGCGGTGCTTTTTTGTTTCTATAACGGCGTCTGTTTTTTCTGTCGTCCCGACAACAGTCTCTGCCGTACCGTTGCTTTTCTTGTCGTCGGGATGACAAAAGCTGTACCGACCCGTCTATTTTTTATACATCACCGTTTCAACGGCCTGCAGCGTACGCTTCACGTTCGGCAGGATAGCCTCGATCAGCGTTGGGGCATAGGGCAGCGGCAGGTCCATGCTGTTAACCCGGATTACGGGCGCGTCGAGGTAATCGAACGCATGGCGCTGGATGTTATAGGTCAGCTCTGACGAGATAGCGGCCAGGGGCCAGGCTTCTTCAACGACAACGCAGCGGTTGGTTTTCTTCACCGAGTTGATCACGGTTGGGTAGTCGATGGGCCGCACGGTGCGCAGGTCGATTACTTCGGCCGAGATGCCGTTTTTGGCCAGTTCTTCGGCGGCTGCCAGCGCTACCTTCATGATTTTGCCGAACGAGACAATGGTAACGTCGTTGCCTTCGCGAACGATGTTGGCCTGCCCGATCGGAATCAGGTATTCCTCTTCCGGCACCTGCCCTTTATCGCCGTACATCAGCTCCGACTCCATGAAAATAACGGGGTCGTTGTCGCGGATGCTGCTTTTGAGCAGGCCTTTGGCGTCGTAAGGGTTCGACGGAACCACTACTTTCAGGCCCGGCGTGTTGGCAAACCAGTTTTCGAAGTTCTGCGAGTGCTGGCTCGACAGCATACCGGCGTTACCGGTTGGTCCGCGGAACACGATGGGGCAGGAGTACTGACCGCCCGACATGCTCATGACCTTGGCGGCTGAGTTGATAACCTGGTCAATGGCAACGAGCGAGAAGTTGAACGTCATGAACTCGATGATGGGGCGCAGGCCGTTCATGGCTGAACCAACGCCAATACCGGCAAATCCCAGCTCGGCAATGGGTGTATCGATAACCCGCTCTGGACCGAATTCGTCGAGCATACCCTGGCTCACCTTGTAGGCACCATTGTACTCGGCCACTTCTTCGCCCATCAGATAGACCTTCGGGTCCCGGCGCATTTCTTCGTTCATGGCCTCCCGCAGGGCTTCACGGAACTGTATTTCTCTCATGCTGAATGCGTTGTTTCGGTTAGGTCTGTGTGTCAGGCTCTGAATGAGCTATTGACACGACTATGCTGAAAAACCGGTCAAAATTAGGCAAAACGGCTGATTCATCAAACGACCCGGCCCCCTCCGCCCGCGAAGTTCGTGAAAGGTTGGCCGAACCAAAATATAATACAGGTTCCAGGCAACCTGGGCCTGCCTGTAGACATCATGTGTATAGTTGGTCTGTGGGCTAATCTGTTAAATACTCTTAATGCCGAATCAGCCGACTCTTTACCCCCATACATTTGTTTCCATATCCCTCAACCTTCCTCTTTTTATGCGCTTTTTACTCATCGTTTTGTGTGTAACGGCGGTGCTCCGGGCTGCGGCTCAGTCGCCCGACCGGCCCGGTAAACTCAGCGGAATACTAACCGATTCGACAACAGCCAGGCCCGTTCCCTACGCTACCGTAGCCCTGCAACAGCCCGATGGGAAACTCATAACGGGCACGACGACCGACGAAGCCGGCGTTTTTACGATACCCAGCCTGGCCGTTGGGACGTACCGGCTTCAGATTTCGTTCGTAGGCTACCGTACTCGTATACTCGCCCCCGTTCAGATCACTGCTGGCGCGCCCGAGCTGGCCCTGGGCACGATCCGGTTCACGGCCGACAGCCAGAATCTGAACGAGGTCAGCGTAGTCGGACAGAAAGCGCTGATCGAAGACAAGGGCGACCGGCTGGTCTATAACGCCGAGAAAGACGCCACCAACACCGGCGGAACAGCCGCCGACGTGCTCCGAAAAGTACCGATGCTCACCGTTGACCTCGACGGCAACGTGAAGATGCGTGGCAGCGGCAACATAAAAGTGCTGGTAAATGGTAAACCGTCCAGCATTATGGCCCGCAACTTGGCGGATGCGCTGAAGCAGATGCCGGCTAACATCATCAAGTCGGTCGAAGTCATTACCAGCCCCGGCGCCCGGTACGATGCCGAAGGATCGGCGGGGGTGATCAACATTATCACGAAGAAAGCCCTCAAGGGCATGAACGGAACCGTAAACGCTACCGCGGGTAACCTGAACCGTTCGCTGGGCGGTAACCTGAACGTGCGGGGCAGCAAGCTGGGGCTGGCCGTATCGCTCAACGGCTACCAGTACCGGAATATTTCCGAAAACACCAGCACCCGAACGGCGCTCACCGATGGTCAGCCCAGCAGCGTGCTGTTTCAGCGCGGCAGCCGCGACAACACCGGTACCGGCGGCTACGGCGAGATGAGCCTTGACTACGACCCCGACTCGACCAACCGGATCAACTTCTCGGCCAATGGTTGGGGCGGTAACTTTCCGCAGAACAGCGACCTCTACAGCCGCCTGACCGACCCGCGGGGTGGGGTAGTACAGGAGTTTCGGCGCGATATCCAGTACCGGAATCCGTATGGCAATACAGAGTTCAACCTCGGCTGGACCAAGTCGTTCCGGAAAGCGGGCGACTCGGCCGACAAGCCGGTTCAGGAGTTTTCGTTTCTGTCGCAGTACGCCCGCATGCCCGACAATTATTACTACACCATTACCCAGCGGAGTATGCAGTCGGAGGTGCCGTCGTATCTGGAGCGCAGTACCAACCTGAGCCGTAACAACGAATACACGTTCCAGACCGATTACGTACATCCGGTAGCCCTGCGCGACTCGGCTTCGCTGCGGGTGGAAGTGGGCGCCAAGACCATTCTGCGGAATATCGGCAGCGAGTTCGAGATCGAACAGTCGACAACGGGGCTGGCGGCCGATTATGGGCTGGATCCCAGCCGCAGCAACGAGTTCAAATACAGCCAGCGGGTGATGGCGGGCTATACCTCGTTCAAGCTGGAAACGAAACAGAAATGGAGCCTGACAACCGGCCTGCGCCTGGAGCAGACCGCCATCCGGGGCGACTTTCCGACCACGCAGACCTCATTCAGCACTACCTACAGCAACCTGATTCCGAGCTTCACCCTGGCTAAAACCATCAAGGGAAAACATACCCTCAAGACAAGCTATACGCAGCGTATCTCGCGCCCGATGGTCTGGTACCTGAACCCGTTCCGCAACTTCAGCGATCCCAAGAACGTACAGACCGGCAACCCCTACCTCAATCCCGAACTAACCCACGCTACCGAGCTGTCGTACAGCACGTTCGGCAAGAGCGGTTCGTCGTTCAGCGCGTCGCTATTCTGGCGCCAGACCAATAACGCCATCGAGTTTCTGACCACGGTTGGGGCCGATGGGGTGGCGCTCAGCACCTTTCAGAACATTGGGCGGAACGCGAGCTACGGCACCAACGTAAACACGACCCTGCAGCCCAATAAGAACCTGAACATATCGGTGGGTACCGATCTGACGTACATAACCCTCTATAGTCCGGCCATCAGCCAGCAGAACGCGGGCTGGGTCGGTAGCCTCAACACCAACTCCTCGCTCAAACTGCCCAAAGATCTTACCCTTCAGCTGAACACCTACGTCAGCTCGGGCTGGATAAGCCTGCAGGGCCGTAACTCGGGCTGGTACTATTACGCCCTGTCGGCCAAGAAAGAATTCTGGAAAAAGAACGCCAGCCTGACGCTGAACGTATCGAACCCGTTTGGCCGGTACGTCCGGCAAACGAGCGATATGGCTGCCCCGACGTTCCGGTCCGAAACCACGTTTCTGTTCGTGAACCGCATGGCCCGGCTTACTTTCAGCTACAAATTCGGGCAGATGAACGCGGGCGGCAAGCAAAGCAAAAAGATCAGCAACGACGACAGCAAAGGGGGCGGCCGGTAGCCTAGCGTTGCCGAGCCGATGCTTTTTTCAGATCGTCGATAACGATTTCTTCGAAGCCGGGCAGGGTTTTGTAGGCGTAGATGGCCCGCCATTTGGTGTCGCGGTAGTCGTACGACACCTCCAGATACGGTTTGGTGCCGGCCTCACCGGTGTCGTTGGCCCGGGTATTGATCCGGACCGGAATATCGCGGTAGTAGGTGAAGTAATTGGGGTGAGTCAGGTAACCGAGCGGGGTCGTATCCCAGGGTACGAACCCATCAACGCCGAAGAGCTGCTGATTAAACAGCTGCCAGGGCCGGAGCCGGTCGTAGACCCACTTGTCGGCGGTGTGTTTGTTGTTGAGAAAGTCGATGTCGGTTTTGCCCAGGAAGGTATAGACGCTGCACTCGTAGCCCGACAGGACGACCTTCACGCCCGACTCGAACAGAATCCGGAACGACTCGGGGTCGGTTTCGAAGTTATAATCGCCCACGCTCAGCTTTCCCAGACCGGGTTTGAACGGCAGGCCGGGCGTCCGGGCCGCACAGACAACCACCTCTTCGATCTGCGGAATCAGCTCCGGATGGTTTTTAACCAGCGTAGCGACGTTGGTAACGGGCCCGATGGCCAGAATCGGCATTTTTTCGGCCCGGAGGGCCTTCGCCATGGCCCGGGTGGCGTCGTTCTCGACGCCCGCATCCTTCGCCGTATCGGACCCTTTATAGACCGGAATACGGCGACCGGTCTGGTTGTACCAGCCCAGCAGTTTCTGGGTTACGGCATAGGCATAGTCGGCATAGGTAACGGTGCTGATCCCTACCAGCTCTACTTTATCGGGGTGTTGCAGGGCCATGATGAGCGCAATGGCATCGTCGACCTCGCGGGCGGTCTTGTCTTTCATCCCGATCATGATGTCGGTGTCGAGCCAGATCCGGCGGGGTTTGGCGGCTGGCTGGGCCAGGGCCGAAAACGAGGTGAGCAGCAGGCAGAAAACTAGTAAACGCATGTAAACGACAGTCGAAAAAGAGAAAAAGCCACCCTCCGGCCATTGGCGGGCGTAGCCATAAAAGAACAGTCAGCTGAGCAAAGAATGGGCGTCGTCGAGCAGATCTCGCTTGGCCTCCAGCGACAGACTGAGCGGCAGCTGGGCCAGCCCAATCAGCCGACGCATAATTTCAACGCCCGTGAACTGCTGGCGCAGGGTATCGTCGAAACCACTCGGTTTCTCATACGACGACAGAATGGTGTTGAGCACCGTAGCCGGTTGTTCGGCCATCATCAGGTGAGCCATCATAATGCCCAGATCGAACTCGGGAGGCCCGTAAAAGCAAAACTCCGGATCGATTACTTTAATGCCATCCGTGGTCTGGAGCCAGCTGCCGGGGTAGTAGTCGCCGTGCAGCAGCGCCCGCCCATCGGCCTTGTATACCGAACCCAGCTGCCCGACGCGTCGTTTCAGATCGGCATCTTTTTTATAAGGTGCAGCGAGCGCCTGCAGACCCGGCTGAACGGTATCGAGGTCGAACCCATTGTCGGCCAGGAACGGGTAGTTGAAGATATGCTCGTGGTTGAGCGTCCGCATGTCGCGGTTGGCAAAAGCCGGATCGGGCACATCGGTCGAGAACTGGCTGTGCAGCACCGACAGGTAATCGGTCAGCGCCCGGGCATCGGCTTCATCGAGCTGGCGGCAGGGCTGGTACAGAAAGGTATAGTCGGTAGCGGTGCCGAGGTCTTCCAGCACCAGCATGTTGTTTTCTTCGTCCATGCCCAGCAGCTGCGGCATCCGTTCGGCCAGCATCGGAACGGCCTGCGCTTTCTGGTAGAAACGGCCTTCTATGATGGCCCGATCGGCTGGGGCCGCAATGGTCGGGTATTTTTCGACGTACCCCCTCGATTGTTTGATGATCAGCGTCCGCAGCGGGGTGGTAATCCGCAGGGTGTAGTTCATATTCCCTTCGCCCGGTTTCTCCGCCGACGAAACGACCTCGGCGGTGTCGAGCCAGCCGCGTCGGCGCAGGTAATCCTGTATGGCGTTGGGTTGTTGTGCGTCCAGATGCATACTTTTTTTCTGTTCAGACCGATGGTTTCGCAGGGAGTCACGCGCTGAGCGTCCGGCCCGAAGCATGTAACCCGAAACCGAAGACAAAGTTCTACCGCACAACGGCTAGCTTGCCGGCCAGCCCTTCAGTGCCGTTGGCGCTGACGACAACGACCAGATAGATACCCGTCTGGGCCGTCCGTCCGCGGTAGTCGCGCAGGTTCCAGGTTGCCGTACCGCCTTGTGAGCGTGCTTCGTAAACCAGCTGGCCCCCGGCGTCCAGAATCTTTACCGTGGCGTTATCGGTCAGGCCGTTGATACCGACCGTGCCGGTAAAGTCGGGCCGTACCGGATTCGGGAAGATCGTCAGGGCGCTGAGCGTTTCGGCGGGTTCGGTAGCCGGGCCGCGGTACGAGATCAGGCCGTTGGTGGTCTGGATATATACGCTGCCGCCGATGGGTTCGATTGCCAGGGCCTGAATGGTGTTGGTCGGGAGGGGGCTGTTCCGGGCAGTGAACGTGTCGAGTAGCTGCGACCCGTCGGGGGCTACCCGGTACAAACCGCTACGGGTACCGATCCATTTTCGGTTGCCGCCATCGACCGCCATCGCCGTAACGACCTCGTTGGCCAGCAGCCGCCGGCCGTTGAGCAGGGGCGGCTGGGCGTTGACCACCGGATCGAAGGCACCGGCCGGATTGTCGAACACGGTAGGGCCTATGTCCGTACCAACCCAGATGGCCCCGTTGCGGTCTTTGACGAGGGTCTGGATGCTGCCCGACAGCAAACCGCCTTCGTTGCGTAAGGTGGTCAGTGACCGGATCCGGTTCGTTTGCGGATCGAAGACCAGCAGGCCAAAGCCACCGTCGAGCCGGAGCCACACGAACCCATTGTCGTCGGGTACGACCTGCGCGATATTGGTCTGATTCACGGCCGGATACGACTGAAACTGGCCATCGCTCCGGCGCACATGCAGCGTAGCCAGCTGGGTGTTAAAACCGGCTGTGCTGATCCACAGATTCCCGTCGCGGTCGGTCGCCAGACTGCTGATAAACGGCCCCACCGAGGCCGGCAGGGTAACGGCTGCGAGGGCTTGCTCGGCCGTCTGGCTCCAGAGGCCGCCCCCGAAACTGCCCAGAAACAGCCGCTGCTCGGCGGGCAGGTACGCGGCCGAGTTGAAACTACGGCTCAGGTTCGCAGCACTCAGCCGCAGCCAGCGGTCGGCGGGTACGGCATAGGCTTCGGCCGCGGGCTGACCACTGGCCAGCGTCGTGCCCTCCTGCGGGCCCGCCGGTAAGGTGATGAGCAGATTCGGGTAGGTGTACAGCTGCGCGAATACGTCGCGGGTGGGGCCTTCGGGGGTGATCGGCGTAAACGTACCGGCGTTACCCGACAGGAGGCCGTTCTGGCCGTCGGCTACCCAGATGCGGGACCCATCCACCACCAGCTCGCGCGGGTTTGCCAGCAGCGGTCCCGCAAAGACACCCGCCCCCGGCACCGTAACGGACTGACTGGTCGCTACCGCCACGCCGGTCGTACCCGCAAACTGCCGCACCACCGGGCTGCTCAGCGCCTGGGTCAGCACCCACCGACCCGACTGCCGCTCCAGAATACCCTGACCGAGTACGGCGACCGACAGCCGGTTCTGGGCGGTGACGATGGTTTCGATACGCGTATCGGGTTCGGGAACCGCCCGCCAGTTGGCCGGATCGGCCAGGTTGACGGTAGGGGCAAACCGAATGGCCCGCAGGCGTCGGCCGGTTTCGGCCGGTTGCAGCGGCCCCGTCAGTGCGAAAAGGCTGTCGGTAGTGGCAGCTGTCTGAAAAATGGGCAGGGGCGAGCCGTTGGGGCGCCGGCTGAAGTACGTATCCCGAATCTCATTCCGGGCCAGATCGAAAACCACCAGGCCAAAGTCGGTGCTCAGATACGCATTGGTACCGACGCGGTTGATGTGGTTGATGGCGCGGGCGGCTGGCAGGTTAGGCGCCGTGGCAATGATATCGATGGTTTGTACGGACCCCGGTTCGCCGGTGGCCGAGAGCGAGAGCAGATCGATGAGGCCGCTGCGATATGCGATGAAAAGCCGGTTCTGGTCGGGCAGGTACAGCAGCCGCGTAATACCCACATCGCTCAGCCCCTGCTGTTTCCCCAGGACCCGGGTTTCGTTGGTTGTTTTGTCGAACGAGAAAAAGCCGTTCTGCGTGGCTGCGTACACCTGGTTGCCCGCTACGGCGACCGACTGGCCCGGCAAGTAACTGACGTGCGAACGCCAGGTGCCTAGCTGGGCAAAGGCCGGCGCCACAACGCTACCCACGAAAAACAGGCAGCCGACAACCGCCAGCAGTCTGGCCCGCCGTCGGCTGCGTACCGGGTTATACAGAAAATAGGCCCGAGGCTGGCTAGTCGTTTTCGTCTTCATACACCCACTCTTTCCGCCCGGCCTTGTCGCCGAGGTTGAAGCAGCGTCGGCACCGGGCCTCGTAGCTATCGGTCTCACCCAGCAGCACCCGCTCCTGCGATGGCACCAATCGGTACGAATATTGCGCAATGTCACCGCAGACCACGCAAATGGCATGAACTTTCGTGACAAACTCGGCAACGCCCATCAGCTGCGGCATACAGCCGAAGGGGTTTCCGGCAAAGTCCATGTCGAGGCCCGCAATAATAACGCGCTGCCCCTGATTGGCCAGCGTGGTACATACCTCAACGATTTCTTTGTCGAAAAACTGTGCCTCATCGATGCCGACCACGTCACAGGAACCGGCCAGCGCCAGAATTTGGCCCGCTGTTTGCACCGGAGTGGACGGAATACTCAACGCAGAGTGTGATACGATGTTGTCTTCGTGATAGCGCGTGTCCAGAGCCGGTTTAAAAATGCGAACATTCAGTTTGGCAATGTGGGCGCGGTTCAGCCGTCGGATCAGTTCTTCGGTCTTACCCGAAAACATGGAACCGCAGATTACTTCGATCCAGCCCGTTCGGAGATGGGGTGGTTCACGACGTCGAGTGGGCTCAATGAACATGTTGCATCAATTGGTGTCGGAGCCGGCGGGCGGGTGCCAGCCTCCAGGCGTTGATCAGAAAGGACTTGCGTATGCGTCAGGATTATTCACTGGTTTTTGTTGCCAGGCAGGTGCGGCCGGCGGTTTTGCCGGAGCCGCTGCTTGTGCCATGCCAGTGGCTAAAATCTCGCTCGCAGGCCGCTTTTTTTGATTTATTTACAAACACAAAGCACAGTAGCTTTGAAAAGGATATATTTACAAAGCAAAGGATTTTACTGATGTCGAACAAGTTTAATACGAACGCTCTTACCGAGTACAGCAAGTCCTACGCCCGTCGGATTGCGGCCGATTTTTACCAGCAGCACTCAACCATCAGCGGCCAGCAGATTCTGTCGCTGACGCCCATCAGTCAGATCAATTTGTTTGTCGTCAGTGCGTTGTCGGATAAATGGCAGGCCGATGCGGAGAAGTTTCGCAGCCCTTATTTCGACTTCTCCCACATGGAGGTGCAGGAGGCTTTGCAGCATTTCATGAACGTGGTGTCGCAGCATATTTCCGTCCGGCGCGAACACCTCGAGCCGCTCCTGGCCGATGCCGTTCGCCGGACGATCATTATGATCTTCGACCCGCGGGCTTATTTCGACGACCTGCTGCGGAGCCAGCCCGAGTTTACCCTGACGGCCTCGGCCATCAAACAGATTAACCGATATACCAAAATCAACCAGTTTGTTCCGGCCTATCTGGCGCAGCGGATGAACGGGAAGCCGTTCATTTACGTCAACCAGGCCCTGACCTACCTCGACGAAGCGCTGACGCAGCGGGGCCACGAGCTGGAGCATTACGATAAGTTTGTGGCGCTCTTCTCCGAGAAAGTGCCGATGGATGTGGCGGCCCTGCTCCGGAGCCACGTACCCGATGGATTTCCGGCGGCTCCGGCCCGTTCGTTCTTCGATGCGGCCACCGAGTCGGCCCTGCCCCCCGCGCCCATGGTGCCGCCCGATGCGGTGCCGGCCGATGTGGAGCCCGCTACCGCCCCGCAGCCCGACCCAACCCCCGCTCCGGTGGCGGTCGATGAGTCGTCGTCGGGTGGGTCTATGTTCCTGGGCGATGTGAGCGGACCCGAGCCTGTTGCGCCAACGGCCTACCCGTCGCAGCTGCCAACCGGTGCCCTGTCCGAGCCTTCCTCGACCGATATCGGTCTGTCGGGCCGCACCGAGAGCCCGGCCGAGCAGGCCCCGTCGCTGAACCAGACCCTGCGCGAAACGGCGGTGGCGGAGCCGGTAACCGTGGCCGAGACGTTTAACCGGGCGCCGATCGAGAGCGTGGCGCGGAGCATCTCGCTGAACCAGAAATTCCGGTTTATCAACCAGTTGTTCAACGGCAATACCAACGCCTATAACCAGGCCATCGAAGAAATCGACTCGCTCGACAACTACGGGCAGGCGCTCGATCTGATCTCGTACCGCTATGCCTCGCAGTACCTGTGGGACATGAGCAGCGACGAGGTGAGCGAGCTGGTCGAAATTCTGAAGCGCCGGTTTGCGTGACGGGCTGCGTCGTGATTCGTCGGAGTAGGCTGACTGTCAGCATAGCCCCACGAATCACGACGCCGTACCTTGAAACCTTTCGTTCTGATCGCAGCCTGCTGCTGGTTCATAGCCGGCTGGGCCGCAGCCCAGCCGCCCCCTGACCGGACCAACGGCGACATCAGCCAGTTTTTGCAGGATCTCTTTCCCGTACAGACCGAAGGCATCGATTATCAGTCGGTGTTCGATGTGCTGACCCAGCTCTATGCCAGCCCGCTCGATCTGAATACCGCCACCCGCGACGAGCTGGCCGCTACCTACCTGCTCTCCGAACGCCAGCTAAACAGCCTGCTTACGTACCGCGCCGACGCTGGTGACCTGCTGTCTATTTACGAGCTGCAGGCCGTTCCGGGCTTCGACCTGCCCACCATTCGTCGGCTGCTGCCGTTCGTGACGGTGTTGGACAGCCCGCGCCTGCTGGGGGCCATGCCCACGCCCACCGATCACTACGTGCTGCTGCGCTTCGAGCAGCTACTGGAACGGCAAAAAGGATTTTCTGCGGCTACGCCCAACAGAAACGGAAGCCTGCCCACGCGCTATCTGGGTAGCCCGGGGCAGTGGTTCGCCCGGTATCGCTACAGCCGGCCGCGCGCGTTCAGCTTCGGCCTGACCGTTGAGAAAGACCCCGGCGAGATACTGGGCTGGCAACCCTCGGCGCGTCGGCATGGGCTGGATTACGTCTCGTTTCATCTGCAACTCCAGAACCGGGGCCGCTGGCGCAACATAACGCTCGGCGACTACCAGATGCAGGTCGGGCAGGGGCTGGTTCTGTCGGCGGGGTTCGTGCTGGGCAAGAGTGCCGAAACGGTTCAGACAGTTCGACGCCCGACGCTGGGTGCCCGGCCCTACACTTCGCTGACTGAATACGGCTACTTTCGGGGCGCTACGGCCACCTACGCCCTGCATCCCCGGCTTGACCTGACCCTGCTGGCCGCCCGAAACCGGCGCGACGCCAACACGACGGCAGGCAGCACCACCGACGAACTCATCGCTACCTCGCTGCAAACGTCGGGGCTGCACCGAACCCCCTCGGAACGGGATGATCAGGGTCGCCTGCTCGAAACGAACGTGGGCCTGCACCTGCTCTACCACAACCGCCACCAGCTGCAGCTGGGGCTGACGGCCTTGTCTACAACCTACGATCTGTTCTTTCGGAAGCGCAACCTGCCGTATAACCGCTACGAATTCACCGGCACAACCAATCGGGTCATCGGCCTGCACGGCGGCTACGTCTGGAACAACTGGAATTTCTTCGGGGAGGTGGCCCGGAGTAGCGGCTCGCAGACCAGCAGCGGGGGGACGGGTGCCGTTGGGGGTGCGCTGGCTAGCCTGACCAAACAGCTCGATCTGGCCGTGGTGCTGCGGCATTATGACCGTAATTTTCACAGTTTTTATGCCAACGCGTTCAGCGAAAGCAGCCGCAGCCAGAACGAAACGGGTGTTTATACGGGGTTGAAATACACCATTTACCGGAAGCTGGCCGTGAGCGGCTTCGTCGATGTGTATCGGTTTCCGTGGCTGAAGTACCTGGTCGATACGCCGTCGTCGGGTTTCGATTACCTGATGCAGATCCGCTACACGCCCAACCGGCAAACCACGTTCTATGCCGTTTTTCACGACGAGCGAAAAGAGAAGAACCTGCCCGGCAGCAAGACCGACGAGGTGGTACGGACTACGCGCCGAAGCCTGGCCCTCAATGCCGAATATACCCTGGCGCGGGGGCTGGCCCTGCGGTCCCGCGTTCAGCAGGGGAGCTTTGCCTACGCGGGTCGCGCCCGGTCTACCGGTTTCGCGCTGGTGCAGGATGTGCAGTACGAGCGCCGGCGCTGGAGCCTGAGCGGGCGGGCGGCTCTTTTTGGTACCGATGATTACGACAGTCGGCAGTATGTATACGAGCGCGATGTACTGTACGCGTTTTCGTTTCCGGCCTATTTTAACCGGGGTATCCGGCATTATGTGCTGGTGCAGTACAACCTGAGCCGTCATCTGGACCTGTGGCTCCGCTGGGCCCGTACCGACCTCACCAACCAGACCACCGTAGGCTCTGACCTCGACCAGATCGACGCGCCCCACAAAACCGAAGTTAAAGTCCAGGCCCGCTGGCGTTTTTAATCGCCGTCGGGAGCAATGCCGTTCGGGTTCAGCGGTTTCATTGACAGGCCGCCCCTCCGGGGCTATGGGGAGGTAGGATTCGTTGTGCTTCTACCGGCTCTAAGGGCTGCCTATTTACCCCCCGCCCCCTAAAGGGGGAGTTAGCTCCGCCGAATGGGCTCCCCCTTTAGGGGGCGGGGGGGTGAAACGGTAGCGATTCGGGCTAGTGGAATTCACATAAACTCCTTCCCCAAACACCCCCTTTGGGGGTTGTTTGGGGAAGATGCTGGCGGACTTTAGGGGGCTGGGGGGCAGCCTATTTACCCCCCCAACCCCCTAAAGGGGGAGGTAACCCCGCCGAATGGGCTCCGGCTGGTACTGTCGTGAAAGTCAAGTTTTACGTTAGGATTATTTTCATATCTTTGGACTACAAGTAGGACAACTCGGCCCCGGTCAGTTGATCCTGGGTAGTCCCGCCGGTCGGGACTATTTTTTTGTCCCCACTGGCCCGGTTCACTAAGTACAAAGGGTCGTACTCAACCCCGTGACGCCACAAGGCGTAGGCCATCAGCAGCAACCGCTTCTGAACTGCTACATAAGCTTTCATCTTGATGTGGGTTCGCTCAAACACCCGATCATACAGCGCTTTACAGGTCGGCTCGTTGAAGCGAACGGCATTGAAGGCCGGCATGTGCAGTATACGACGCAGGCGACTGTTCCCCTTTTTAGAGATACGGGTTTTGCCTGAGTGGTTGCCAGACTGATTCTCCACTACGTCATAACCCGCATAGCTCACTAGGTGGCGCTGGTTGGTGAAGCCGCCACGGGGCGCCCCGCTCGAAGCCGTTGGTCTCGGCCACCAGCACCGCTACCGATAGTAAGGCCAAGCCTTTAATCTTGACCAACTGCTCGATGCGTGGTTTGAGCACAGCATCATCGTTGATGAGTTGGATAATGGCTTGCTCTAAGGCGGTTAGTTGTTGGTCGTATACCTTGACCAAGTTGGTCAGTTGTTTAGTGATAAAGCCATTGTCAAAGGCACTGTGTTCCAGGGCATGTTGCTGATTGGTGGACTGGGTTCGCAGTTCTTGCAGGCGTTGGTGTTGGCGAGTCAATAGCCGCAAGGCGTATAGGTTCTTGGAGAGAGGTTTCCAGAGTGGTACTCGCTGCTCAAGGCCCATGCGAGACAAGCCCTGGGCATCGATTTTGTCGTTCTTGGACTTGTAGCCTAAGCTCTTAAGATAGTATTTCGCTTTATTGGGCAGTAAGATACTGACCGGTTGATCCTGCTGATGGAGAAACCAAGCCACCGCTTCGTGGTAGACGCCGGTCGATTCCATCAGGTAGGTAAGCGGTAAGTCTTGCTTACGATGGCGGGCCACCCAACTGAGTAGGGTAAGAAAGCCCGCTGGCTTGTTGGCTACTTTGGTGGTGGCTTTAAGGGTGACTTTGCCGGTCTGGTCAATCACTGATAGGCCTACCTGGAGGGTATCTTTGCTGATGTCCAGCCCAACACACTGGCGTAAGAAGGTTTGCATAACCAAGCGGGGGAAAAGTGAAACAGAAACCACCTGACGGCTTTCCTGGCTCTGGCACATCGATTGGAGATAGTAGTTACAACCACTTCTATGGGTACTGTCGGAGCTGATTGGAAAGGGGACAGGGGAGCCAGCACAACCAGCCTGATCAAGATCACCGGAGGGTGTCTCAGCGGCCGACCCGAGGTACTGGCTACCCGTGTCAGGTCTTGCTCATAAATTGCACTTTTTCTGACAGACTCAACTCAAAACAAAGATATGAGCGGCCGACCGTCCCTTTAGGGGGCTGGGGGGCAAAGTCCGGTCTCTCTATGACTTTACCTGCTTATCAACCCTTCCCCAAACAACCTCTTAGGCCGGGCCGCTGTCGCGGGGCTGGGGGGTGTAAGACGGGCTGTCTGCATGGCTTTAACGTTTTAACCAGCGCACCCCTAACCCCGGAGGGGCAGCCTGTCAATAGCCTATAACAAATTCATAATACGATACCTCAACAGGGGCGGGGCTGCCCGTATACCGATCCATCATAAAAAAGAGGGGATAATACTCGCCGAAGCGCATAGACTTTAGCTTTTTCGTTAATTTCGGCAGATGCCTATCCCAACCGATGTGACTGAACCGATTACGCCCGAGCCCGCCCTCCCGCCCGATCAGCAGGAAAAACTGCGCGAACTGACCACCCAGAGCTGGAACCTGGAACTCGTTATTTCCGGGGCCGCCCTGTTTGCCATACTGCAACTGCCCGAACTGCTCGATCAGTTCTTCGATTACATCCGGTACAACTTCACGAGCCAGACATCCGGTATGCAGGCGCTCATTCTCTCGCTGGCTTACAGCATGATAAAGGCAACCTGTTATGTACTGTTCCTGGCGTTCCTGACCAACTTCGTGATGCGGGCGTTCTGGGTGGGGCTGGTGGGCCTGCTGGCCGTATACCCGACCGGCGTTCACTATGACCGGATTCCGTTTACGACACCCTATGCGCAGAAAAAAATGGCCGACGAACTCGGTTCGCTCGACCGGTATATCCTGCGGCTCGACCAGCGCTGCAACATCGTTTTTGCCGTGGCTTTCCTGTTCGTACTTATCCTGGTTCTGGTGGCATCCTTCTACCTGATCATTCTGGGGATTCACTCGGTGCTTCGACCGCTGATACCAGCCGAAGCCTGGCTGTACGTCAAGATCGGAGCCGGGGTATTGTTTGGACTTTTTATGCTGACCAGCATTGTGCTGAGTTTACCCCAGGTGAGGGCACATCCCGTCGGCGTTGTGGTCCATTACCGGTTCACATCCATCAGCAGGCTGTTATCCTGGGGTCTGTACAAGCCGTTTGCCTTCATCACCAATACCTTCTACAGCCATCTGCCCTATAAAAAAATCATGTGGGCATTAGGGGTAATGATGGTTGTTTTTCTTGTGTTGATAATGGTGGAGTTTACAGCGGACCTGTCGCGTATGGACCGGCGGGTGTCGACCCTGAACCGACGGCACCTCTACACCGCCCGGGTCGATAGCCTGTACCTGAACCCGGTTGCCTACGATAACCAGCGTGCCGAAGCCGATTATGTCGATGCAGCCGCCATTCAGGCCGACGTGATCCGCGAGCCTTACATCCGGCTGTTCATCGCCTATCCTAAAGCGCTGGACACCCTGCTGACCCGGCTGTCTGCCAGACCTGACTGGAGCGACACCCTGCCACGAACCGAACGATACCGGCTTTTTGCCAACTGGAGCAGCCAGCAGACCAACCGGCTCATGCGTATTTCCGTCAACGACTCACTCTACGCCACCCCCGATTTGCTCTTTACCAAACGCGGCCCGCAGGAGCAGCGCGGCTGGCAGACGGTACTGGTGCCCGGAAACCTCAAAACCGGTAGAAACAACCTGCGCATTGCCATTCAGCCCGACTCGCTCGCCAAAGCCGAAGAGCTGGTCACCATCCCCTTCTGGTACGTGCCGGAAAATTAAGGGCAGGAGGGGCACTTATTTCGTCATCATGACAAAAACAGCTACGGTACCGGAAAACCGTGATGGTAACCTGCCGGGCATATCGCCAGCCAGTTCTGCTGCGGCTCCGATAGGCTTTTGTATCGACTGATCCGGTCCGTACTCAGAACGAAATAACTAGTTTCCCGATCGTTGTTCCCGATTCGAGCTGCGCGTGGGCCTGCTTCAGCGTATCGGCCGTCAGACCCTGCAGGGTCTGGGTAATGGTGGTTTGCAGCACCCCTTCGTCGAGCAGGTCGGCCACCCGGTTCAGGATGTGGTGCTGCTCGATCATGTCGTCGGTCTGGTAGGTGGAGCGGGTAAACATCAGCTCCCACGAAAAACTGACGCTTTTGCTCTTGAGCTTGTTCAGCGCCACCGGGGTAGCGCTGCCCGTAATGGAGGCAATATGGCCCTGCGGTTTGATCAGCTCGGCCATCGCATCCCAGTAGGCGTTGGTATCCACGAAGTCGACAATGTAGTCGACCTGCCGGAAACCCGCGTTCCGGACGTCCTCCACCAGGTTGCGGTGATTGACGACCTGGTCGGCACCCATCTGGCGGCACCAGTCGATGGTTTCGGGGCGCGATGCGGTGGCAATTACGCGCAGGCCCAGCAGTTTTTTGGCCAGCTGAATCGCAATGGACCCCACGCCCCCGGCCCCGCCGATGATCAGCAGCGTTTTGTCCCGGTCGCGGTCGGCCGACAGCCGCATCCGGTCGAAGAAGATTTCCCAGGCGGTCAGGGCGGTCAGCGGCATGGCGGCAGCGGCTTCGTCCGAAAGGGTAGCCGGTTTGCGGCCCACGATCCGCTCGTCGATCAGCTGGTAGTCGGCGTTGCTGCCCGACCGGGTTATGTCGCCGGCGTAGTAGACCGCATCGCCCACGCTGAACAGGCTGACGTCGCTACCCACGGCTTCTACGACCCCTACGGCATCCCAGCCGATGATTTTGGGCTGGTCGAGTACCGTATCTTTGGCCGAGTTCTGTCGAATTTTAAAATCGACCGGATTGACCGATACGGCCCTGACCTTGACCAGCAGGTCATGCCCGGCCGGAACCGGTTTGTCGATGTCGACGTCGATAAAGCTTGCTGGCTCTGTAATGGCGAGCGAAGTCGTGAACCCTACTGCTTTCATAATAAGTTGACTTAAGTCTGTTCGTTGCCGTGGGCGGTGGTACTGCCTGTCAGGTTTCCCGGCCCGCCAGCCGCTGTTCATAAGCGGCCTTCACGGCTGGATAACCAATTTTTCTCCGAAAAAAATTTGAATCAGCACCCGACTGGCGCTGTCTGGCGGAGTGGGGGGCGTAGGCCGGCAGGGTAGCCGGAGCCGTAAACAGGTCCGGGGCCGATGGGATGGCTCAGTTACGTAATTGTGTTACAGTACGTTACCGTAGTTAACTACTTCAGCAAAGCGTCGAGCGCCGACGAGTCTTCTATGCGGTTGCTATGCCGGTCGAAAATAGCGCCGGAGCTGCCCGTATCCCAGAAAAACGGTAACAGACCGTTGGCTCTGGCCTGCCGGGTTACGTAGCCGATATAATAAATTCTGCTGGCCTGGTGCAGCCTGAAGGCATCGCCTGTCAGATTGGTGCGTAACTGACAGCCATACTCACCCAGGAGGACCGGAATGCCTTTATCGATAAACTGCGTTTTCATCGACCTGAAGGCCGCGTCGACGGTCGATTCTTCGCCATAGGTCGGGTTATGAGCCAGATCGGTTGCCGAATGATTGCCTTTGCCCCAGTAGAAGAACTGATTACCCCAGGCCTCATCTTTGGTCATGCCGGTAAAATTCCAGGGCGTGTAATAATGAACCTCTACCATCAGCCTGTCAGGTACCTCATCTGCGGGCAGTCTAGTCATGAGTTTGTTGGTTGTTTCTATATCGGTCATGGGCCCCTGAACAACCAGAACCCGGTAGGCATTTTTACCGCCGGTGGAGCGAACGGCGTCGATAAAAGTCTGGTGGTAGGTGAGCAGAATCTCCTGCTGGGCAGCATCCTTCACGGCGGGTTCGTTAGCACTGGCAAAAAGCAGATGCTCATCGAAATGCCGCATTCGGGTGGCAATCTGCTCCCAAAAGGCTTTCTGTTTTGCGTTGGTAATGGCCTGTTTTTCGGCGGTGCAGTTTGACTCCAGCCAGCCGCCATCCCAGTGAATATTGAGCAGTACATACATATCGTTATCGATACAATACCGGATAACCTGTTCGACGCGGTCGAGCCAGTCGGTTCTGATGCGGGCTGTACTGGCATCGGCATACTGGTCCCATGAACACGGAAGCCGGACGGCGTTAAAACCGCTCTGTTTCAGCAGGTCGATATAAGCTTTGGTGATCAGCGGGTTACCCCATCTGGTTTCGCCACCCATGGCCTCCAGGGTATTTCCGATGTTGATGCCGTGGCTGATAGCGGTGGACAGCTGAAGCGCGTTGCGCCCCATACCGGCCCGGTCGGGTGCTACAGGTGCAGTATTATAGCTCGGAAAAAGGGTAGCCGGAGGGGCAGTCTCGTTCTGTTGGCATCCCGGCAGTACTGTGCTGAACAGAAGCAGATAAAAAACAGACCGTAGCGTCAGCAGTTGCATAGCAGAAGGCATTTGGCGGAGGGTGGTAGCTGGCTGAACAGGGCTGAGCGTCGCGCCCGCTGTCATTCGGACGTGGCCGCATCCCGAACCAGCCGGTAATCAGTCGATGGCCCAGTGGAGAGCGTTTTCCAGGAGCCGGACAAAATGGGGGTCCTGCCAGACGGGCGCGTGGTGGCCCATGGAGGTATAAAACGTCTTTCCCTGCCCAACGGTCCGGTACCACGCCACCGGATGGTACTTGCCCATGCCGAAGTTTTTGTCGTTGATCAGCAGCACGTTTCCGTTGGCCACGATCTTGTCGCCGTCGATATGCGACAGAACCCGAACGCCCTCGGGCTGGGTGAAAAACACGTACCACTCGTCGGTATGCGTCCAGGCTGGGGGGAGCTGCCGCGTCAGGGTCGAGTCGGTAGTAGTAGTGTCCAGGTGCACGGTAGTTGGCTGGAGCTGCGGGTTGAGGGGGTGGTGCGAAAATCTGGCGCCCAGCAGGTTGTTTTCGTACCAGGGCCAGTGGTGCGAATCGTCGCCGGAGCCGTGAATACCCAGCAGAGCACCCCCCGCTTCGACGTACTGGCTAAGGGCCTGCTGCTGCTCGTCGTTCAGCACCCGCCCGGTTGAGTTATTGAAAACAACCGCCCTGAATTGCTTCAGCTGCTCGGGGTTGAACGCGCCCCCTTCTTCGGTTTCGTAGACGAACCAGCCGTTGCGTTCGGCCATCTGCCGAAACACCGGTTTCGACGCATCGATGGATTCGCCATGCCGATAGCCGGTTGTTTTCGAGAACAGCAGCACCGCCGGTTTGTTGGCGGGGAAATCAATGGCAGGGGGTTCGGTTTCGTAGCTGACGGGAAACCCGTTTTTTACCTTGTAGATGAACAGCCCGGCCGACGCTACCAGCAGTAGAATCAGGCCCAACAGGCTATACAGGAAAACTTTAGCCACTTTTTTCATACAAGTCGGTCAGGATACAGGTAAATGCGTTACCCAAATATATCGACACCGGCCTGAATTTACGAACATATCGTCCTGTATTGATCAGGTTACTAACTGGTTATTAGTGGTGTACCTGCTTGTTACGCCAGATTACTTGATCGTTTGGGTTGTCTGCTGAGGTGTAGATTTTAGCTTGAAATAAGAGAGTGACACGCATACTACGACCGTAGGGGCTAATGGATGGTGCCAAAACCACCCTGAACACGAACTACGCCCAGCCTTTACACCCCTTGGTTGGGCTGCAAACTCTCCTTCAGGACGAGATCCCTGTCGCCGGAAATTTCGCCTTGTAACTTTTTACTTTGCATTAGAGGCCGATATTTTCCTTCCTGCGTCAATCAATACAATATTAGGTTTATCGTCAATTTTAAGCTCTTTCAAAATTTTACTTACCTTTTCAAATTCACCTGAGTCAAAATATAAAATAACTTTTATTGAGTTTTGAGTGTTATTTGCTTTTTCGTAGATCTCAACTTGCTTTTCTAAATTCTGCTTTAACTTAGAGTTTGATGCAAGCTTAAATTCTATAAGAGTTTTATTTTTTGCTCCTTTTGAAACAGCATAGTCTACAGGACCTCTGCCATTGTTAACTTCTCTGTTTACGTCATAATTTGAAGCAAACCAAGTAAGTCGATAAATAATTTGTAAATCTTCTTCCCGTTTAATTGGTTTCTGATCAATGTAGAAAAGTCTGTATCCGTCTTTATTTTCAATAATGTCTTTAAGATATTCCACTCTTTTCAAGGCTTCCTCATACGAAGTATCAGGCCTTATCTTGTAAAATTCAGAATCACTCAGTAATTTTTCAACTAACTGAGTGATTTGGAAAATAAATATAGTTTCAATTTCTTCAACTCTCTGTTGAGAAATATTTTTGGCTCCTTCTTTGTTTTCTTCTTTCTTTTGAATGTAATATTTTATAATTTCTGGAAACTGTTTAATCGTTTCATGTACTGCTAATGATATTTCTTTTTGAGAGTTCTGTTTGTTTTTAGGTGGTCTTGGCAGCTTATGCTGAAAATAGTTAAAGATTTCATGTCTAAGTTGATCATTCGGTATTGCATTGCATATACTGATAAAATCTCCTCTCAAATCATTAGCGTTAATCCAATTATCATCTTTTGTTAATATATCTTTGGGTGTCAATATAACAAAGTCTTTAAACAAATATGGTAATGTATATTCTTTAGGCATCCATCTTTCTAGGCGGTAATCAAAATATACCTTGTCAACATTTATCTTTTTCAAAAGTGATTCATCAATATGTTCTAAAGCAAATTTCTCTGTATATTCAAGTAGATATTCTTTAGTAAGGTTTGTTGTAAAATCACTAATATTATCTTTCCCAACGCCTATCTCAAAAAGGCCTACTTTTTCAAGGTGTGAAGATTGAGTAATCCTCTCTTTGCCTAAATCATCAAAAACAATATGCATTGTAGAGGACATTGCTCTGCCAAATTTTTCACCTAGTCCACTCCCCCCATTTCCAACCATACTATATCCAAACCAATTTTGTTTGACTTCGGAAAATAAATACCAAGATTTAATTTGGGATATATTACTTACACCTGCTTCCGCTTTTGACTTCAAAAACGTTAAGTATTCAATTATACCATTATGTAAGCCTTGATACTCATCTTTCTTACTTCCGAACAGCAGGAATGGGTCTATAAAGAGCGGTAAGTCATTTATTAATGAAATATTGAATGCGCCATATTCTTCAAGAACTAATGGATCAACATTGAAAAAATCTGTGAAATATATTTTCATTAGTTCACTTTTATATAGTTGCTAAAATTGGTAAAAGGGTCTCAAATCAGCCTAACCAAGGCGGTTTTCGTGTCGACATAACCCCAAAAAATCCCCTAACTCCGGCGTTTATGTTGTCAATCGGAGCCGACTAACGAACTCAAAAGCCCGCCTGTCACCCAAGTGCGGCTTGTCGCCGGAGCGACGGAAAAACTTATTTTATACCTGTCTGGCGTACCCAACGGCCGCGAAGGCTGATGTTACGTAAAATACACAACTGAACAATAGTCACTTCAACCTTCACACCCTCGTTTGGTTGGGCTGCAAACTTTCCCTCGGGGCAAGCGCCCTGTCGACGGAAAGCTGCCCCATGCGAGCATACAACCACGTAAAATTGACGACAAGACCCTAATAACCTTACAGCCCTAAGTGCCGCTTTACTTCGTCTTCGTCGAGATTCGGAAGGCTAAGCAGAATCGTTTCAAAACCGCTTAATAACGCTACGTGAGTCAATGACTCGTATTTAGACTCAACCTCTTTCGGGTCTGCGTCTAACCGGACTGCAATATCTTTAAAAACCATTTGCTTGAGAATTGCTATTTCATATTCAAGTTTCACGATTCTAAGAGTGTTGGTTTGTTGCAACTTCATCATTGCGTCAACCATGTTATCAAATGGGTTTTCCATATTTTCTTATTTTACCTGCTTACTGGGGCGTTTCTCGTGTCGACTGAAGCCGACCAACGAGCCAAACAACTTGCCTGTCGAGACGTGCTCCCTGTCGACCGAAGCCCACAAACACGCCACTCTTTTTGCTCCTCGCCCAACGTCAATGAGTGTTGATGGTGGGCGAACAACTCACTGAAACAAACGTACCTGAACCTTTACACACTCATTTGGTTGGGCTGACCGCCTTACTTCGGGGGCGAGCAACCTGTCGCCCGGCAAGCCGCCCACGCGGGGCGGACAATTTTCTACTCTTCATTTTGTTCATTGCTCTCAATGAGTATCAGTGATGGAGAAAAATTGTCTTCGTCAAAGTAGTTATCATAATTGAGAATAGAATCGCCACCACCTAACTGATTGTGTAAATCTCTGAGAATAGAATCCGTTTCTGTCTCAAAGAAACAGTAACCATCATAATCCATAGGGACTTGTCTTGGTAGATCTGATATTCCTGCGTTTTTTCTTTTGATAGCTTTATTTCTGGTCACTTCTAAAAAATCCCACATCATTTTTGTCCAATCATCTTGTGTAGATGTGGGATTTTCCTCAAAAGCTCTACCTGATTTGAATTTTAGAAAGTCAATTATTTCCTCCGTCAAATCATTATTTATATCTAATGTTTTAGAAGGTGTCGCGCAACCCATCGGGAAAGTGCCGGTCATTCCAGAAAGCCCGTAAAGAGGATGGTCATCTATTAATAAATATTGTGCTCCATCATTTATGGTTTTTGGCAGAATGTCTCTTTTGTGACCGGTAAGGATACCAGCCCTTTTATAAGTAAAAAGAGGCCACTCAGTATACAGTTTGAGTTGGTGCTCATCCCCAGTTGATACAGTAACTGTAGGTTTATTAGAAATTTTAGCTTGGAGCAAAACAGAATTTAACTTTTTTACTCCACTCTTATCAGTATATATGTATATAATTAAAAGATCTCCTATTTCGGGAGACTTTGTTAATCCTATCTCAGCTAAGGGTTTTTGATGACAGAAAATACCTGTTACAGAGAATCTATATTTAGGAAACGCGGCTTTAAGAATATTGAAAAGGGCTGGTGTAAATTTCAGCGTTAAAGCCGCAACAAAGTCAGGCTCTTGTGGCTCTTTCCCAAGCTTCATGCACTTATCTACAATGAAGTTAATTGAGTTAATAATTGAGTAGTGAATTAATCCTCTGAGTATTGGTTCAACTTTGTTGACCTCTCTTGCTCTCATATAATTATCATCTAATTTAAAAAGAATATAAGGTGCCTTTTTGACACCGAGCGTGAAACTTGATAATTCGTACGTACATCGTGTCGACCGAAGCCGTTATGGGCTTGTCGTTCTAAAGTATCCTGTGTCAGCCGAAATCATGAGCTGCTGTTATAAACCTTCCCATTGCTAAAGTGCAGTCTGTCGACCGAAACCTGAACGCTACGTTATTGGCTGTTCACACCACCCAACATACTATTGTACGCAACTTCGCTTAATAGTATTCGCTTGATAGTGAGCTGTATATCATTAAGCGTACAGTTGACACTTTAGTTAATCTGTATACAAAGAAGTAGTCTGGTGGTGACAGATACTATCAAAAGTTCATCATGTGAGTTAACGGTAGTTTTTCGCCGGCAGAGGGCATAAAAATGACCCCGGCGGGCAGGTTCCGGGTGAGGGAGGGCCTGGCTGCCGGGGTCGTATGGGGGCTACTGTGCGGGGCGCTGGCCTTAGCGGGCGGTTTCGCGGAGGAGTTTGTTGGCGTAAATGAACTCGTTCAGCTCGGCTACGTCAGACTGGGTCAGGGTGTCGCTGTTGCCCTCCCAGAGTTTGTTGCCTTTGTAGAGGAACATGATCTTCTCGCCAATCTCCATCATCGAGTTCATGTCGTGGGTAATCACGACGGTGGTGATGCGGTACTCGTCGGTGATCTCCTTGATGAGCTGGTCGATCTTGATGGAGGTCAGCGGGTCGAGGCCCGAGTTGGGTTCGTCGCAGAAGAGGTATTTGGGGTTCAGCACGATGGCCCGGGCAATACCGACCCGTTTTTTCATACCCCCGCTGATCTCCGACGGCATCCGGTCGCCGGCACCTTCCAGCCCTACGCGTCGCAGACACTCCAGCGCCCGCTCGTTTTTCTCGGCCGCCGACTGCTCGGTCAGCATGTCGAGCGGGAAACGTACGTTCTCGAGCACCGTTTTCGAGTCGAACAGCGCCGATCCCTGAAACAGGACGCCCATTTCGCGCCGGATGGTCTTCTGCTCGTCGATGTTGCTGGTCAGGAAATTGCGGCCGTCGTAGAGCACCTCGCCCGAGTCGGGCGTAATCAGCCCGATCATGCACTTCAGCAACACGCTTTTCCCCGTACCGCTGCCGCCAATGATCAGACTCGTATCGCCCGGCCGAAACGTACCGTCGATACCGGCCAGCACCTGCCGGTCGGTAAACGTCTTGGTTATGTTCTTGATCTCGATCATAAACAATGAGTGAATGGGTGATTGAGTGAATGAGTGAAAAGGCCGGAGGCTGGACTATCCTGCCGCTCAATCACCCATTCACTCAATCACTCATTAAGTTAACAGTACCTGCGTCAGGACGAAGTCGGCGACGACGATGGCGATACAGCTGTTGGTGACGGCCGAGGTCGATGCGCTGCCCACTTCGAGGGCGCCCCCCCGTACGTTGAAGCCCTGGTAGGCCGAGATGGTCGACACCAGAAAGGCGAATACGACGGTTTTGATCAGCGCAAACGAGACGCCAAACGGTTTGTACTCGAACCGCAGCCCCGATACGTACTCTTCGGGCGAGATAACCCCCGCCAGCGTACCGGCAATGTAGCCGCCCAGGATAGACAAAAACCCGGCCATGATCACCAGCAGCGGAAACATCAGCACCGATGCGATGACCTTCGGCAAGACGAGGTATGAACTCGAATTGATACCCATCACCTCCAGTGCGTCGATCTGCTCGGTGATACGCATCGTGCCCAGCTCGCCCGCAATGTTGGAGCCGACCTTACCCGCCAGCACGATGCAGGAGAGGGTAGGGGCCAGTTCCAGAATGGTACTGTCGCGGACAATGAGCGCAATAATATTTCTGGGTACGAAGGGATTGGTCAGGTTATAGGCCGTCTGTACGCAGGTAACGGCCCCGATAAACGTATTGACCAGCGCCACGATAAAAATCGAGCCAACCCCGATCGAGACGCACTCGTTGAGAATCAGGCTGAGGTACACCCGCAGTTTTTCGCGGTTCCGGAAGAGCGTGCCTAAAAAAATGAAGTAGCTGCCTATGCGTGACATAAAAGCGTGTAGCGAAGCCCATAATCGCCCGCCTGCCGGGAGAAGGTGGCTTTTGGTGAGAACCTCAACAAAGGTAGAATGGTTTCTACCGTTATTTGTCCTATGAAACCACTCATTGTTGTAACCGGCGGTACGAAAGGCATTGGCCGCGCTATTGTTGATAAATTTGTTGCCGAAGGCTTCGAAGCGGTTGTCTGCGCCCGTTCGGTCGAGGGGCTGGCCGGGCCCGACCGGTTGCCGTTTGCGGCCGATCTGGCCACGCGGACGGGTGTCGATGCGCTGGTCCGGTACGTGCAGTCGCTGAACCGGCCCGTTGAGGTGCTGGTCAACAATACCGGCACGTTTCAGCCGGGGCAGATCCATAACGAAGCCGAGGGTACGTTCGAGCAGCTGATGAATACCAACGTCGCCAGCGCCTACCACCTGACGCGTGGGCTGGTGCGGGATATGATGATTCAGCGGAGGGGGCATATCTTTATGATGTGCTCAACGGCCAGTATTACGGCCTATACCAACGGCGGCTCGTACTGCATCTCTAAATTTGCCCTGCTGGGCATGAGCCGGGTGCTGCGCGAGGAACTCAAGCCGCACAGCATCAAAGTAACCGCCATTTTGCCGGGCGCTACGCTGACCAACAGCTGGGAAGGCACCGACCTGCCCGAAGACCGGTTCATGAAACCCGACGACGTGGCCGACAGTGCCTGGGCGGCCTATACGCTGTCGAAGAGCGCCGTGGTCGAAGAAATTCTGATCCGGCCCCAGCTGGGCGATATCTGAGCCGGTGGGTAAGGATAGGGGTAAAACAGACCGGAATGGCCAGTACGCACTGCCTACTGGCTACTCCTTCGTATCTTGCGGCCCACTTCACTTGCCCGAACCTGTAAACTGCAAACTGTAAACTTAAAAATTAAGCATGTCTTCTGTTGAGTATCTGGGTATCGATGTTGGCGGCACGAACGTCAAAATGGGAATCGTTGACGCTACAACCGGCAAAATTTCCAATTTCTACAGTCACGACACCATCAGCTGGCGCCAGTCGGGCCACTTTATGGATCGCTTCGGCGATGCGGTCGCGCTGCAACTGCTGGCTAACAAAGAGGTAAAACGGGTCGGTATTGGCCTGCCTGGTATGCTCAGTCCTGACCGGACCATTGCGCTCGAGATCACGGCCATTCCCGAAATCAACGGAACGCCGATTGTCGATATCCTCACCAAGCGGTTTGCAGGAGTGCAGTTTTTTCTGGCTAACGACGCCAACGCAGCCGCGCTGGGCGAGTATTATTTTGCCGAAGAAAAAATTACCGAGAACTATATCTTCATTACGCTCGGTACGGGCGTGGGCGGAGCCGCCATCATCAATAAGAAAATCTTTACCGGGGGCGACGGAAACGCCATGGAGCCGGGCCACATCCCGTCGCGCAACGGCCGGGTGCTGGAGCGGAACATCGGCAAGGTAGAGCTGCTGCAACTGGCCACCCAGCGCCGGAGCGAATACGCCGGCGAAACCCAGCTCCCCGCCGATGGCGACATCTCGACAACGGGTCTGGTAGCCGCAGCCGCCGAGGGCGACGAGCTGGCGCAGCAGATCTGGGACGAGGTAGGCGAGATGCTGGGCGAAGGGCTGGCGTCGCTGATCAAAATTCTCGACATCAAACAGGTGCTGATCGGTGGCGGGCTGTCGGCTTCGTTCGATTACATCATGCCGGCCGTGAACCGCACCCTCGATTACTGGCTCAACCCCTACTACAAAAACGGTCTGGCCATCAAGAAAGCCACCCTTGGCAACGACGCGGGCCTGCTGGGCGCAGCCTCGCTGTGTTTCGAGTAGTCTGTATGCCCCGGCCTCTTAGTTTGTTGGGGGAGGAAGTTGAGAAGAAGGTAAATCTGTGAAGAGACCGGGCTCTTCACAGATTTACCTTCTCAACTTCCTCCCCCAAACAACCCCTACAGGGGCTGGGAGTATGGCTGGGAAGGCTGATCGCTAGACAATATTCACTTCGGGCGTTATGCTGATGCCGAAGGTTTCCTGAACAGAGGCCTGTACCCGCTGGGCCAGGGCCATGATTTCGTTTCCGCTTGCCTGGCCGTAGTTGACCAGCACCAGTGCCTGTTTGGCGTGTACCCCCGCATCGCCGGTGCGGTGTCCTTTCCAGCCCGCCTGCTCAATGAGCCAGCCCGCCGGCACTTTTACCACCTCGTCGCCGATCGGGTAGCCCGGCAGGTTCGGGTACTGCTCTTTGAGGGCGTCGAACTGGGTTTTCGGGATTTCAGGGTTCTTGAAGAAACTCCCGGCGTTGCCAATCTCGGCGGGGTCGGGTAGTTTGCTGCGCCGGATGCGGATAACGGCTTCGCTGATGGCCTGAATAGTCAGCTCATCGTCCGATACGCCCATGTCAGTCAGCGTTTCCTGAATAGCGCCGTAGCGGGTATGAAAGGTAGGCTGTTTATCGAGCCGGAAAGTAACGCTCGTGATGATGTACTGGCCCTTCAGCTCGCGCTTGAATACGCTCTCGCGGTAGCCGAACCGGCAGTCGGCATGGCTGAACCGGCGCTGCTCGCCCGTTTGTACGTGGATGGCCGTCAGCGAGTCGAACACCTGCTCGATCTCGACGCCGTAGGCTCCGATATTCTGCATGGGCGCGGCTCCTACCGTACCCGGTATAAGCGACAGATTTTCCAGACCGGCGTAGTTGTGCTGAACGCAGTACATGACCAGCTTATGCCAGTTGACGCCCGCACCGGCGGTTAGGTATATATGCGCATCGTCTTCCCGAACTACCTCAATGCCCTGTATGTTGAGCCGAACGACCAGGCCGTTGAAGTCGTGGCACAGCAGTACGTTGCTGCCTCCTCCCAGAATCAGCTTGGGAGTATCGAGGTGATCGGTAAGCTGAAGCAGCGTCTGTAAATCATCTTCCTGATTAATTTCAACCCAATAGCGCGCGTTGACGTCAATCCTGAACGTATTGTAAGGCTTGAGCGACACGTTGCTTTGTATATTCAGCATGTGTTGTCAGAGTAATCCCCAAAATTAACCAAAAATAGACCATGGGATACCTTGCCGAGGTCCCCACTGTCTTTAGAAAGTCAAATTGGTTAATTTTACGGGTCAAAATCAAGACTATATGCGGCACGAACTTTGGTTGAATTGTCTGGGGCTGGCGCTGGTGCTGAGTAGTTGCGCGGGCAGCCGGGTAAGCTCGTCGTCGACAGCGTCTGCATCCGACTATAACTCGTATAATGAGGATCTGACGGCCGCCCGGCCGGTATATGCCAGCGCGCCAGCCCCCACCACCGGCAGCACAACGACGCGGCCAACTGCGGTATCGGCCACAGCGGGAGTAGCCACGGCGCCCGCCCGTAAAAATGATACCCGAAAGCCAGCTGGCGTACCGGAAGCGCTCCACGTAAACCGACAGCTCGAACTGGCGCTCGATACCATTGCCGATAAGAATCGGTCGGTTCGCTACGCCCCTGGCTTCCGGGTTCAGGTGTACGTGGGCAACCAGAGAAAAGAAGTTGAATCGATTAAGTTACTGATTTACCAAAATTTTCCCGAACTTAGCCCATATTTGAGCTATAGTCAGCCTACCTATAAACTTAAAGTAGGCGATTTTATGCGACGTATGGATGCAGAACGGTATTATTCTTCTATTAAGCAGCTCGTCTCCTCGGCTCAGCTGCAACCCGATAAAATAGATGTTCGCCGAAGCCTGTTAATAAAATAAGTACCATTTTTGAGTATATAGTAAGCTTTTTTAATAAGATTTGTACAATTTTAGCAGTCACTCATTATTTACGACCGTAGTATGAAAAAAGCGCTGGTAACCGGAATTACCGGACAAGATGGGGCCTATCTGGCCGAACTGCTGCTGGCTAAAGGGTACGAAGTTCATGGCATCAAACGCCGGAGCTCGTTATTCAACACCCAGCGGATCGATCACATGTATGAAGACCCGCACGAAAAAAACGTGCACTTCAAGCTTCATTACGGTGATCTGTCTGACTCGACGAATATCATTCGTATTATTCAGGAAGTACAACCCGACGAGATTTATAACCTCGGTGCCATGTCGCACGTGCGGGTAAGCTTCGACGAGCCGGAATACACCGCGCAGGTCGATGGCATTGGTACACTGCGTATTCTGGAAGCCGTTCGGCTGCTGGGCCTGACCGAAAAAACCCGTATCTACCAGGCGTCGACGTCTGAGTTGTACGGCGGTGTTCAGGGCCACGCGCAGTCAGAAACAACCCCGTTCTACCCCCGCTCTCCCTATGCCGTAGCCAAACTATATGGCTACTGGATTACGGTAAACTACCGCGAGGCTTATAATATGTATGCCTGCAATGGTATTCTGTTCAACCACGAGTCACCGCTGCGGGGCGAAACGTTCGTAACCCGCAAGATCACCCGCGCCGTTGCCCGCATCGGTCTGGGTCTGCAGGATAAAGTATACCTGGGTAACCTGGATTCGCTGCGCGACTGGGGCCATGCCAAAGACTACGTCGAGGCTATGTACCTGATTCTGCAGCAGGATACGCCCGAAGATTTTGTGATCGCTACCGGCGTTACGACCAGCGTTCGTGACTTCGTGAAGATGGCCTTTGCCGAGATCGGCGTTGAGCTGGCGTTCCGGGGCGAAGGCGCTTCGGAAACGGCGGTAGTCGTTAGCGCGTCGAACCCCGACTTCCCGATCGAAGTTGGTAAAGAAGTGCTGGCCGTTGACCCCCGCTACTACCGTCCAACCGAGGTAGACCTGCTGCTGGGCGATCCAACCAAGGCAATGACCAAACTGGGCTGGAAACCGAAATACGATCTGCCCGCCCTTGTTAAGGACATGATGACGGCCGATGTGGCTCTGTTCCAGCGCGATCAGCTGCTGGCGCAAAGCGGCCATGCTGTACTGAACTACTACGAGTAGGCCTTTACAGACGAGACAATACCAAAACGGCCCGCCAGGATTTCCTGACGGGCCGTTTCGGTATCTATTGCTTACGGGCCGATTAGACCGGCACGGCGTAGTAGTACATCCGCGAACTGTTGGGGTACATACCGATCAGCATCAGGCCTTCGCCTTCTTTCACCGCCGACATGATAGCCTGCAGGTCTTTGGTCGTTTTTACGTTCCGGCCGTTGGCTTTCACGATGATGAAGCCTTCTTCAACGTCGGTTTCGGCCAGTTTGCCGTCCCGGATCGATTTCACCCGAACGCCACCCGTAATACCCAGCTGCTTGGCCTGCTGAGCCGATAGCTCTTCAAACTCGGCACCCAGCGTGCTCAGCGCGGTGCTGGCGGTCGCTTCGGTTTTCTTGATGATGTCACGACCACCGTTGCGGTTGCGCAGCTCTACGCGGAAGTCCCGCTCCGTACCATCGCGGTTGACGGTTACCGTTACCGCATCGCCCGGCCGACGACGACCGATGATCTCACGCATCTGTGCGTCAGAATCCAGCGGCTGACCTTCCATCTTCACGATTACGTCGCCTTTCTTCAGGCCAGCGGCTTCGGCAGCGCCTTTTTCAACTACGGTTTCTACATAGATACCGCGGCCTACTTTAAGCCCTTTTTCTTTGGCTACCGTGCTGTTGAGCTCGATAGGCAGAATGCCGAGGTAACCGCGCTGTACATTACCGTACTTCAAAAGGTCGGCCGATACTTTTTTCACCAGCGACACCGGTACGGCAAATCCGTAGCCGCTGTAGTAACCCGTAGCTGAGGCAATGGCCGAGTTGATACCGACCAGTTCGCCCCGCAGGTTGACGAGCGCACCACCCGAGTTACCGGGGTTGATAGCCGCGTCGGTCTGGATGAAGGCTTCGATCGGGGTATCTCCTTTCGGATCGTTCTGCTGGCGGGCATTCTGGTTCAGGATACCGATACCACGGCCTTTGGCACTAACGATACCCGCCGTAACGGTCGATTCGAGATCGAGAGGATAGCCAACGGCCAGTACCCATTCGCCCAGTTTCAGCGCGTCAGAGTCGCCGAGCGTAATGGACGGCAGGTTGTTGGCTTCTACTTTAATTACGGCCAGGTCGGTCAGGGGGTCGGTACCGATCACTTTCGCTTTGAAGCTCCGCTTGTCGGTCATGATCACCTCTACTTCGTCGGCGTCCTGTACCACGTGGTTATTGGTGACGATGTACCCATCTTTGCTGATGATCACACCCGAGCCCGAAGCCTGTCCCTGCTGACGGCGTGGACGGCCACCGCCCTGTCCGCCAAACTCATCGCCGAAGAACTCCCGGAAGATGTCAGGAACCTGCTGCTGGCGTACCGTGCGGGTCATGGTGGTGCGGATGTGCACTACCGTAGGCGTAACCGCTTCAGCCGCCGTCGAGAAATCGCCGGGAGCTGCCGTAGGGCCGTTACCTGTCAGGGCCGCCAGGCGGCCCGTGATCGTCGGCGTAGGAGCCGATTCGTTAAAAATCACATCCCGCTGGTTGAACCCAAGGAGGTTATAAGCGGCCAGCGTAATTACACTCGAAAGGAGTGCCATCAACGCTAAAACTTTCCAATTGCTTTTCATGGTTAAACGGAATAATCTGATTGCTGTCTTTTGTGTAGATCACTGACCTTTCTGTCTGTGAATATAACGGAAACCGGGGGGCGAAAAATCCAGCTTGTGTTGGTCCTTAACAAAATTTAACAGGCCTTTGTTAGGTGGGTTTTTTAACGAGCGAACAGCCCGTTCAGGGTGTATCCCGGCGGGCTGTTCGATGCGTTCGGCAAGGCAATTATAGGGTATTGTTCCTAAATCACCCAATGGCTTAGCCACCAATTTCAATCTGGCGGGCGGGCTTCACTTTAGCCTCTTCGCGTTTGGGTAATTCGATCTTCAATACACCGTCGGTGTAGGAAGCCTGGATGTTATCGGCATCGACCGAGGTAGGCAGCGTAAACGTCCGCTGAAACGACGAATAGCTAAACTCCCGGCGGGTATATTTCTCGTTGGTCTGATCGGTCTCTTCCTTTTTGGTTTCCTGATAGGCTGAGATCGACAGGTTATTATGATTCAGGTTCAGCTTGAAGTCTTCTCTTTTCAGACCGGGAGCGGCTACCTCAATCCGGAATCCATCCTGATGTTCAACGACGTTGACCGCCGGTACATGACTGACCGATGGCATGTTGGTATTGAAAAAGTCGTTCATGTCGCGGCCAAAAAAGTTCTCGATCAGCGACGGAAGGTTGTTGTTCGAACGCGTTAGCGAGTTCATAACGGTTGCTGGTTTTGTGTTAGGAATTGAGTTCAAGGTTCTGTAAGCCTATTTTTCAAATTCCGTACCAACGCCTTTACCGGGCATTAAAGAGACAATATGGCAGCTATTTATGATCTTTCCTCCAAAATGCAGCCATTATGGCGCAATTTTGACTGTCAGGGAAGCGACAAATAAACAAACCCGATCTCAGGCCGCGATAACCGGGGCCAGCAACGAGCCATGACCCTGCCTGTGGGCGGGATCATCGGTAAATGTCATGTTGTTGAGATACGCCGGTAGGCAAGGGGGGGCTATAGTTTGGTGTCCAGCAGGGCGAGGGCTTTTTCGGCGGCCGACTGCTCGGCTTTTTTCTTGGAATAGCCGCTACCGGTAGCAAACGGCTCATCGGCTACAATCACCTGCGCAATGAACTCGCGGAAGTGGCTGTTGCCTTTTTCGGAGATGATCTCGAAGCGGACGTCTTTACCGGCCCGCTGCGCCCATTCGATCAGACGACTCTTGAAGTTGACATTGTTCTGTACCACCAGATCGATGTCATAGTGGGCCAGCAGGTCTTTAAGGATAAACCGACGCGAGAACCGGAAGCCTTTATCCAGGTAGATAGCACCCACGAGGGCTTCGAGGGCGTCGCCGTACATGGAGGTGCGGGTTGGCAGGCTGCGCGTCCGTTGCCCGTCATACTCGATCAGCTGGTCGAGGCCGATCTTGCGGGCAATGCCGTTGAGGGTTTCGCGGTTTACGATCCGTGAGCGGATCTCGGTCAGAAAGCCCTCGTCTTTGTAGGGGTATTTTTTGAACAGGTACTCGGCAATGACCATACCGAGCACGGCGTCGCCGAGGTATTCGAGCCGTTCGTTCGATTCGCGGAAGCCTTCAATCGCCGTTGCCTTCGACGCTGACGTATGGCGCAGGGCCAGCTGGTACAGACCCAGGTTAGACGGCGACGCCCCGATAATATGCGCAATAGATCGACGCAGGTTCTTCCGCGGATCAGCCTTGCCGGGACGGAACCAGTCAAACGGGTTAAACCAACTACGGGGCAGCGCGAGTTGCACGACTCAGCTAAGTTTACGGAAAATGACGATGGCGTTATGACCCCCAAATCCAAACGCGTTACTCATCACCGTGGTCAACGGGCGAGCCTGGGCGGTCAGGGGCGTCAGATTAAAGCGTGAATCAATTTCCTCATCAACATTGACCAGGTTAATGGTTGGCGGTACGAGCTGGTGCTCGAGCGCCTTGATGCTGGCAATAGCCTCTACAGCCCCCGCGGCTCCGAGCAGGTGGCCCGTCATCGACTTGGTAGAGCTGATGTTCATCTGGAACGAATGATCACCGAACAGCTGGTAAATCGCTTTCAGCTCCTGCGGATCGCCGATGGGCGTTGAGGTGCCGTGAGTATTGATGTAGTCGATTTCGCTGGGCTGAATGCCGGCATCGTTCAGGGCATCCTGCATGGCCAGGAAAGCACCCAGTCCCTCGGGGTGAGGGGCGGTAATGTGATACGCATCGGACGACATTCCACCGCCAATCAGCTCGGCGTAGATGTGAGCACCGCGGGCCTGCGCATGGTCGAGGTCTTCCAGAATCAGCGATCCGGCGCCTTCGCCCAGCACAAAGCCGTCACGTTCCTTATCGTAGGGGCGCGACGCTCCCTGGGGGTCGCTGTTGCGTTCGGAGAGGGCACGGTTGGCGTTGAAACCGCCGATACCCGCCCGGGTTACGGCCGCTTCGGACCCGCCCACCACGCACATGTTCAGCCGGCCGAGCCGGATGTAGTTGAACGCGTCGATGATGGCGTTGTTGGTCGATGCGCAGGCCGATACCGTCACGTAGTTCGTACCCCGGAATCCGTAGCGCATCGAGATCTGGCCCGATGCACTGTCGGCAATCATGCGCACGATGAAGAACGGGTTGATGCGGGGCGTACCATCGCCTTTGGCGTAGTCGATCATCTCGTCTTCGAACGAGCGGAGCCCGCCGATACCCGACCCCCAGATCACACCGACCTTATTGCGGTCGATGGCTTCGAGGTCGATGTTGGCGTCTTTAACGGCTTCGTCGGTCGCAATCAACGCGTAATGCGTAAACGCATCCATCTTTCGGGCTTCCTGACGCGGAATGTACTGAGTTACGTCAACGCCCTTCAATTCGCAGGCAAACTGCGTCCGAAACTTGCTGGCATCAAATTTAGTAATGGGACCGGCCCCGCTCACGCCAGCGGCCAGATTATTCCAGTAAGTGGATACATCGTTGCCAATCGGTGTCAATGCACCGAGGCCGGTCACTACTACTCGTCTGAGTGTCATACAGAATTACTGCGTAATGAGAAAAGAAGGTATGCCGCAGGGGTCGACTTCGGCGCGGGCTGTCGACAGATCAGGCCAGCGCCGAGGTGTTCCAGAATCGGCCCGTAAATAAACTCCTTCGGTATCGGACTGAACGAACCGATACCGAGTTGAACCCATCTGTCAGCAGAGCTGGCAAAAAGCAGACGGAATTCATACAGTAGGAGTAATGCCGCTCCTCCGAAGCTTACTTGCCAGCTTGTCCGGCGTTTTTCTCCAGGAAGTCAATAGCCTGGCCTACCGTCAGGATCTTTTCCGCTTCGTCGTCAGGAATCGACTGGTTGAATTCCTTCTCAAATTCCATGATCAGTTCGACCGTATCGAGCGAATCGGCACCCAGGTCGTTCGTGAAGCTTGCCTCTGGCGTTACCTCCGACTCTTCAACGCCTAATTTCTCAACAATAATGCTTTTTACTTTTTGTGCAATTTCTGACATTTTAGTAGCCCGTTGGGAGTTAAAAAACTGCGCAAAGAAACGGATTAACCTTTGTATTGTCAAACTATTTTTTGTCGCTCTGCTCAGGCCTGGTGTTTTGAATTATATTTATAAATAGTTGATAAACAGAAAGTTTTGCTAGCGAAGCCTGGTTTTTGTTCATCGTTCAGGGGAGAATAGACCATTAGTTTGGTAGGCTATTTATGGTGTTTTACCCCTCCGGTGTCTCCCCGAGCGAGTCGGTTGGTTCGTCGGCTATTCCGAACAATCTCGGTATATTTGACCTCCTTATCAGTACAAACTATGTCTCAGAAAATTGTGCGCGTCGGCGATATCGACTGTGGGTCGGACGAGTTGTTCCTCATCTCGGGACCCTGTGTGATCGAAGACGAAAAAATCATGATGAGCGTTGCCGAGCAACTCCGCGAGATTGCCGAACGACTCCATATCAAGGTCATCTACAAGTCGTCGTTCCAGAAGGATAACCGCTCTGACCTGACCTATTATTCCGGACCGGGCCTCGACAAGGGTATTGCCATTCTAGCGAAGGTGAAAGAGCAGTTTGGCTTCCCCATCCTGACCGATATTCACTACCCCGATCAGGCTGCGGCTGCGGCCGAAGTGGTTGACGTGCTGCAGATTCCGGCCTATCTGTGTATGCAGAGCATGCTGGTGGTAGCGGCTGCCCAGACGGGGCGGGTCGTGAACCTCAAACACGGCCAGTTTCTGGCGCCTGAGAACATGAAACACCCGGTCAAAAAAATCGAAGATTCGGGCAACGACCAGATTATCCTGACCGAGCGGGGCTATACCTTCGGTTATAACGACCTGGTGGTTGATCCGCGCAGCTTCTACCACATGGGGCGTACCAACTACCCGGTTGTATTCGACGTAACGCACGCCATCCGGAAGTACGGTATTCCGTCGAAAGATGTGAAAGGCGGAGCGCGGGAGTACCTGCCCGTACTGGCCCGTGCGGGCGTGGCTGCGGGGGTCGACGGGCTGTTTATCGAAACCCATACCTGCCCTTCCGAAGCCCTCTGCGACGCGGCCAGCCAGCTGGACATCCGTTACCTGGAAGAGTTCATGAAGCCGCTGCTGGAGCTGCACGCCGTTGAAGTCAAATACCGCAATACCCTGCCCCAGCTGGCCTAGCCAATCGGGTTCTGTTTTACCTGAAGCCAACCTGCAACCTGCAGCGTTGGCTTCTTTTCTATAGTCTGTTCCATGAATGTACATCAGGAGATAGAGTCGCTGTTTACGGGCCTGGGTGGCCGGTTCGTTACCCCCGTCGATACGCTGGCCGGGAAGGTAAGCCGCATACGGGCCATTGTGTTCGACTGGGACGGGGTGTTCAACGACGGTACCAAAACTGGATCGGGCAGTAGTCCCTTCAGCGAGGTCGACTCGATGGGCACCAACCTGCTGCGGTTCGGCTTGTGGCTGCACCAGGGCGAGCAGCTGCCCGTAGCGGCCGTCATTACGGGCGTTACCAACACCATGGCCGATAAGCTGGTGGGGCGTGAGCATTTCGATGCCTGCTACTCCCAGGCGAAACATAAAGTCGATGTGCTGACCCATCTGCTGGAACGGCATGGCCTGCAACCGCACGAAGTGGCGTTTTTCTTCGATGATGCGCTCGACCTGTCGGTGGCGCAGGTGGCCGGGGTCCGGATTATGATTCACCGCACGGCCAACCCGCTCCTGACCAACTACGTGGTCAATAATAATCTGGCCGATTACCTGACGGGGCATACCGGCGGGCAGTTTGCGGTGCGGGAGGGCTGTGAGCTGCTGCTGGGGCTGCTGGGTCAGTTTGAGCCGGTCATGCTCGAGCGGTTGCGCTACCGGCCCGTATACGACCGCTACTACGCTCAGCGCCAGCAGGTCGAATCGGCCTACTGGACGGTTAGTCTGGACGGGGCAATTACGGCCAAGGAACCGGGCTGACCTCAACTGCCCAGGCTACCGATCGTTTCGCAGACGTAGGTCGGGATGATGCCCGTGGCCAGGATGCGAAGCTCGGCTTCGTGGGGGGCGGTGTTGCCCGTCAGTACCAGCGCCGTATCGAGACCAAACTTGTTGCCACCCAGAATATCGGAACGGAGCGTATCGCCCACCATCAGAATGTTTCGCTTGCTGATGCCCGGCAGGCGCTCCTGTACGCGCTCGTAGGCAAACATGAACAGCTGCGCATCGGGTTTGCCGAAACGGATGAACTGCTTTCCTACGATCGACTCCAGCATGTCGGCAATGCTGCCGATGGCGATGGCCAGCCGGTTTTTTGAGACCGGGTAGGTAGCGTCGGTATTGGCCACGATAACTGGAATATTGCGTCGGCGGAGCAGGTTGACGGCTTTGTTGATGTCGGTATTCCAGTCGAACCCTTCGTCGTCGAGCAACACGAGGGCGTTCACTTCGCTGATGTTTTCGAGGGTCAGCTCGCTGATGGAGAGCGTATGCAGATCGGCCGATTCGAGGTAGTGGGCCGAGTTCTGCGTACCGAGGTAAGCCACGGTGCCGTGATCGACTTTGAGCTGCAGGTACTCGCGGGCCAGCATACCCGACGAGATAATCATATCGGGGTCGATGTCGGTCAGGCCCAGCCGCCAGTACGATTCGGCCAGTTGCTGGGGGCTGCGGGAAGCATCGTTGGTCAGAATATAAACGGCTTTCTGCTGCTCGCGCAGGTAGGCAAACGTTTCGACAACCCCCGGAATCAAGCCCTTGTAATTTTTAAGAACGCCGAATGCATCGAAGAAAAATACCTGGTACTGGTCGGCGAGAGAAGCGAAGGGCTCTAGTGTCATAATAGAAGGGTAAGTCGTCAGAGAAGTATAACCGGTTGTTCGGCGCGTGGGTTTCCGGTCGGTGCAAACCGGATTAATGGCGGCTTTGGGCCAGAACCGGGCCCGGGCTCTGGGTAGCGCCCGGTGGGGTGAGCGTAATAACCTCGTTGAGCAGGCCCGTTCGCAGGTTGAAGACCCAGCCGTGGAGACTCGGTATCTGATGAGACGCCCACATATTCCGGACGCTGGCGGTATCGGCCAGGTGCAGAATCTGTTCCTGAACGTTAAGCTCCACCATGCGGTCGAAGCGGGCCTGGGGATCGGGAATCTGGTCGAGCTCGGCCTGGTGTTTGGCCTGCGCCCGGCTGATGTTGCTGAGCCAGTTGTCGATCAGCCCCAGTTTTTTGCCCGACATAGCCGCTTTCACCCCACCGCATTCATAATGGCCGCAGACAATTACGTGCTGCACCTGTAACACCTCAACGGCATACTGCACCACGCTCAGCACGTTCAGGTCGTCAGGCACAACCAGGTTGGCAATGTTGCGGTGAACGAACATCTCGCCGGGGTCGGTGCCGGTAATTTCGTTGGCTGGTACGCGGCTGTCGGAGCAGCCGATCCAGAGGAAGTTTGGCTTCTGATCGGCGGCCAGGTCGCTGAAGTAGGTCGTATCCAGCTCCAGTTTATCCTGAACCCAGGCTTTGTTGTAGAGCAAAAGCTTTTCAGACGGCTGCATAAGTCGGTGCGTTTTTTTTGCGCTGCGTTACCTCGCGAAGTTCGTAGTTGATCCCCTGCCGTTGCGCGGTTTTGGCGTAATCGGTCAGCAAGGTATAAATATCGTGGTCAATAAAGGCAGCGTGCCGACCATCGATCAGCACCGAATCGCCGGGTTTCAGCGATCGGAGGAGTTCTTTCAGCGCGGGTTTACTCAGGAAATACACGTCTTTCTGAAACTTGACCAGCACGTTATGGCCATCGCGGATGACCCGAAACGGCGACTGCGAGTTGGTGTACAGCACGAACAGATACCCTACCGCCAGCCCGATCAGCAGCCCAAAGAGCAGGTCGATAAAGATGATACCCAGCACGGTAACGATGAACGGTACAAACTGGCTCGTACCTTCCCGGAAGGTGGCCGAGAAGACTGCGGGACCGGCCAGCTTGTAGCCCACAACGATCAGCAGCGCGGCAATGCAGGCCAGTGGAATATGGTTGAGAACGGAACCCGCCAGCAATACCGCCAGCAGTAGCAGTCCCCCCTGCAGGATGGTCGACAGCCGCGACCGGCTGCCGCTGAACACGTTGGTCGAGGTTCGGACCACAACGGACGTTACCGGTAGCCCACCCGCCAGACCCGAAAGAATATTGCCGATCCCCTGCGCCACGAGTTCCTGGCTGGGCGACGATACGCGGTTCAGCGGGTCGAGCCGGTCGGAGGCTTCGAGGTTGATGAGCGTTTCGAGGCTGGCCACCAGGGCAATGGTAGCGGCAATGCCGTAGACCCGCAGGTCGGTCAGGATGCTGAAGTCCGGAAAGTCGAGGATCGAACTCCAGCCTTTCTGAGCCGATAAAACCGGCAGGCGAACCATGTGCTCGTTGGAGTCGCCCAGATAAAAATCGGGGAGGTAATACCGAAAGAACTGGTTCAGCGATACGCCGATCAGCACCATAAGCACAGCCGCCGGGAGCAGCCGAAACAGTTTGCGGCCCTGCCCGGCCAGTCTGTCCCAGACCACCAGTATCCCGATCGACACCAGGCTGATGATCATGGCGCCCGGGCTGGCCGTCAGCAAAGCCTGGTAAATTTCGGTGAATGTGTTTTCGTGGTCGGCCAGCTGGCTGAACTCGAACTCGCCTTCGTAGTCGCTATCCCGCCCCAGCGCGTGTGGAATCTGTTTCAGTACGATAACCAGCCCGATACCGACCAGCATCCCTTTGATAACCGAGTCGGGAAAGAAACTGCTGAGCCGACCGGCCTTGAGAAACCCCATCACTACCTGCATGATACCGGCCAGGATCACCGCCACCAGAAACACTTCGTACGAACCCAGGCTGCTGATGGATTCGGCTACGATAACAGCCAGACCGGCGGCCGGTCCGCTGACGCTTATTTCGGAACCCGACAAAAAACCAACGATGATACCGCCGATGATGCCGGCAACGAGCCCTCCAAACAGCGGAGCGCCGGAGGCCAGCGCAATACCCAGGCAGAGGGGCAGGCCAGCCAGAAAAACCGACAGAGCCGCCGTGAGGTCGTTGGGCAGATAAGCGGTTCTGTACTGCCGGAGCGTATGAAGCGTCGTAGAAAACAACATGGGTTGAGGAGTAGAGGTTACGGAAAGCGAACGAATCTCGCAAAAGTACACCGACTTGGCTTATTATTTTCATCGCAATCAGCTAAAGATCAGTCGACTAGTTTTTGGTCGTTGGCGGGGTCACAAACGCTGGTAAGCGCCCGGACAATCCGGGCGCTGGATGGGACGCTGAAGTACGTAAAAGCCCAGGTGGGTTAGGGGAGTAGCGCCCGAATATCCGCAATAAGTTTGTCGATGTCGAGCGGCTGGGTGCCGTTATACACCCCCCGTATCCGGCGCTGCTGATCGACCAGGATGATGTGTTCGGTGTGCAGAAACTCGGTAGAGTCGCGGGTGAATCCGATGGCTTCTTCGGCGAAATACGACTGACGGGCCAGGTCATAGATGGCTCCCCGGCTGCCCGTCAGCAGGTGCCACCTGGTGTCCAGCACCCCTTTCTGGTCGGCGTACCGGCGCAGCCGGGGTACCGAGTCGAGCCAGGGTGTAACGCTGAACGATAAGAGCTTAACGCGGGGCTCGTGCCGAAAGCTGTCCTGAACGGTTTTCAGCAGGCTCGTCATTCGGGGGCAGATGCTGGGGCAGGATGTAAAGAAAAAGTTGGCGACATGAATCCGGTCGGCTACGGCAGCCTGCGTAACTACCTGCCCGGTCTGGTCGCGGAACGAAAAGTCGGCAATGCGGTGGGTAATGGTTTTGTCGACCTCGGCGGGGTCGGTCAGCCAGACGGGCGTAAACGTGGGGGTGTTGTAATACGGCACGGCCGCCGAACGGTCGTTGCCGGACCTCGGCTGGCAGGCGAGCAGGCAGGCGTATAGCCCCAGCAGCATACTAATGCGTAACGGCAATTGAATCCCAGACATTGACACAGTTTTTAACCCCCGTAAATCCGTAGGCGCGTCCGTTTCGAACGGCGTAATTGGCTTTCAGACCACCGTCGGCAAACCATTGCTGCTGGCGGCCGGCTTCCTGCCCGTTTTGGTAGTTGCCATCGCGCGCGGGCTGGCCGTTCGGATACCACTCTTTCCGACTGCCCTCGTACACATCGTTCCGGAAGTGATAAACGAAGGCGGGTTTTCCGGACTCGAACCAGCCCCGCTGCGGCCCTTCCTGCCACCCGTTCCGAAACCGGCGACTTTCTTTCAAGCGGTGGTTGGGGTGCCAGAACCGGTGTTCGCCCTCGGCTTTTCCGTCGACATAAGCGCCCACAAAGAGCGTGTCGTTAGCCGGGCCGAGTTCGAACTGCCAGCCGCTGAAGGGTTTGCCCGATAGCCACAACCGCCCGCTGCGCCGTTGCCAGCCCGCCTGGCTGGTGGGCTGGTAGACCGAGGGCACCGCAACGGCTGGTTGTTCGGGCTGTGGCTGGCAACCGGCCCCGAACAGCCCGAACAGCAGCCAGTAGACCTTACTGCGTAACGGTGCCTGCTTTGCCATAAAATCCGCTGCCGCTGATGTAAGGGTCTTCGGCCGTAATGTGGTAATGATAGATGCCGTTCGGGAAATCGGTCGTCGCGTGGGTATGGCCGTGGTACTTGTCGAGGTCGGCGTTGGTGATGGTTTTGCCATTTTCGACGGGGCCGTATACGGGGAAGCCATCGAGCAAAAAGCCCATCAGCGCATCTTTCCCTTTTTTAGTGGTCAGGTAGAACGGCTCGAGGTGGTAGTGGTAGAGGCCCTGCTGCTGAGGATGCCCGCCGTACTGATCGAATCCGTTGATTTCGTTGGTAAGCGGGGAGTTCATAGCCGCGTACTGGTTGAAAAACGGCACCCCGTTGACCGACACCCCGGTAGGACCACCGGGGGTCGACGCATGGGCCGCGTCGACCGTTGGGTTGAGCGGTATCTTAAACGTCAGGTTGATCTGGCTGATGGTATTGGGGTTGATGGCAAACCGGGTGTTGGTGCCGTTATACGCTTCGTACAGCGAGCTTTCCCACTTAGTACCCTTGTAATAAGGACTCTTGTGATCGGGCAGGCTGGTAGTCTTGATCACGACGTTCGTGCCTTCGATATAGATGTCGCTGGCGCCGTAGATTTTCTTGTATACCTCCGGTACCGTTGTATCATTGGCGGGCGTTACGGTATCGTCGGAAGTAGACTGGCAGGCGGTAGCAAAAACCAGGCAGCTGGCCAGCAGGGTCAGCCCGCGACGGGCCGTCAGGAATGAAGATGGGGTCATAGTCATTAGTGAGTTGGTATGACCTTAGACGACCTTCCGAACGCGTTCCTACGGCCCTTCCGAAGAATTTTTTTGACTATTGCCGGGGCCCGGTCGCTGCGGCCGGGCAAAGAGCTGCCCCAGTTCATCGACGAGCTGTGCAAAATCAGCCTGCTGGTCGGGACGGCAGAGGGCTTTGATGTCCTGAAAATGAGCGTAGTTCAGTTGAGCTACCGCCCGCTGATTATCGGCAATCTGCTGGCTCAGCGAGCTGGCCTGGCTGGTGTCGGGCTGGTCGGTGGCCAGCAGGCCGTAGTAACGACGGTATAGCTCCGCCGACTGACCCGCCAGCGTCCGGGTTTGCCGACGGTGAGCTTCGATCAGCCGACGATATTGCTGCTGCTGGGCGGCATCGAGCCGAAGCCGGTCAATGATGAGCCGGGCGGGGCCTTCGCCGGGGGCGCCCGGGCCGGGAGGAGAGCCGGACTGGCGGATCAGAAACCCGATGGTCACCAGGTTCAGCACCAGCAATCCCACCAGGGCGATGGTTAATAGTTTGGTCCGCTCCATACGTCATAGAGTTGGTTGGTAGCCGGATAGAGATTCAGGTCGGTAACGACGGTGTTCAGCTCGCTGGCCTTGGCCGGGGCAGACGCCAACCGACCGCTGACCGCCTGCCAGTTCAGGACCACCAGCAGCCCGAACGACGCAGCCGCCAGCCAGACCGTTCGCACCGGCAAACGAACCGGAGCCGCTTTTTCGGCAATCCGGTTGCGGATGCTGGCAAACAGGAACGGACTGGGCTCGGCCCGCTGCAGGTCATCTACACTACCCAGAACGTCGTTAATCCATTTTTCTTTTTCCGGTTCCATAGCTCGTTAGACGCCAGTGGCTCTTCATTCCTACGGCCGGTCTGATTTATACCAGCCTGCCAGTTGTTTCTTCAGGTTGTCGGCCGCGCGTTGCAGCAGCGACTCGACTGCGCCTACACTGACAGCCATGACCTCAGCCGCTTCACGATTACTCAGCCCTTCGATTCGGGTCAGAATATAAGCCGTTTTTTGTTTATCGGCGAGGGTATCGATGGCCCGGAACAGGATAGCCGCGTTTTCCTGCCGGTCGAGTTCGATACCGGGATGAACGAAATCGGGCGGGTCGTGGAGCAGGTTGCCGCTCGATGGGTCGAAGAGGCTGGTCAGAAAGGCAAACCGCTTCTGCCGTTTTTTGTGCTTCAGGTAATCGAGCGATCGGCTGACCGTGATCCGGTAGAGCCAGGTGGTTACCCGCGCGTCGCCGTTGAAACGCCCCGCCGACCGATATACCTCGACAAAAACATCCTGCGTAATTTCTTCGGCGTCTTCGCGCGAGCGCACGTAGCCGAGCGCGGTGTTGAACACCCGGCTTTTGGTGCGCTCATACAGCTGTCGGAAAGCGGCTTCGCTGCCCTCCGCAACGGCGTCGAGCAGGACGATCAGGTCAGACGTATCGGCCATGCAGGGTCACGGTGGCTACCCGCAGCAGCAACCGGCTGTTGCGGTTCGGGCTGGTAAGGTAAGCGTTCCGGCTGACAATCAGTCGGGTACGTAGCTTATTGCCCGTTGTCTGTCTGGCTGCAAAAATCGCTCCTAACGATCAATTACGGCCTAGATGTTCAGTCTCCGCAGTATCGGATCGGCATCGAAGGTGTCGATAGATGGGAAATAGGTTTCGTAGGCTTCGTGCTGGAGTTTGGTGGCGTAGGTACGGTGAAAAAAATACCGGCCGTATTTGATGACGTAGTTCAGGATAAAGAACCGGTAGGCTTCGGGCAGGAACCGGATTTCGCGCTCGGTAAGCGGGTATATTTTGTGGTACTCTTCCAGAAACCAGCCAAACCGCTCTTCCATCAGCGGCCCGATCACGTAGCTGAACACGGTACGGTCGCCCACGTCGGAGCAGACCCGGCTGAAGAAATAAAAATCCATAACCCGGTAACTGATCCGGAACCAGTCGTAATCCCAACGCGAATAGAGCTTCAGATCGTCGGTGACCGAGAAGTTGCCGATGTTCCAGTCGACGAAGACGGGCATGGTTTCAACCGTTTTGGCAACCAGTTTCTGCCGGTTTTCGAGAAACAGATGGCACTGCCGGCGCAGGGCTTCTTCGTTCAGGCGGTGTTCGTACTGGCCGGTTTCGGTGCTGAGCAGGTCGAGCAGCCCCTGAATGTCGGACCGGAGGGTTTTGGCGTATTTGGGCAGTACGGGGCTGGCGCGGTTACAGGCCAGGTGGAAGCGGGCAATTTCGGCACCTAGTTTCCGGATATGGGTTTCGTCGAGCCGGCGCGGCATCCGATTCATGGTCCGGATGGGGTTGTAAAAAACAACCCAGGCGTCGATTGTATGCTCCTGATGCCGGTAGATAAATACCTGCCCGTTTTTAGACAGCGAGCGGGCCAGCACGTTCTCGAACGGATACAGCAGGTTGTTGGCCAGCGCCTGAATGATGCGGTGATCATCGCGAAAATGCTCGAACTTACCGAAGTACGAGAGCTTGGCAATGACCCGGTCGCCGGAGTCGAGCGTGAGCCGGAATACGTGGTTGGTCGATACGCGGGCGCTGATGTCTTCAATAGCCTGTACCGTCTGGCTCGGGTCAAACGCGGCCCACGCTTGCCGGATTATAGTGGGGTAATCAATAAGACGCATAACATCGGGTCACGGTTTTCTGCTTCCTGTCTGCTGGTTGGGCGGCTGTCCACAAACCGTAAACCGAAGAAAAAACCGGGTTAAATGATCTCAAAATATCGCTTCAGCTCCCAGTCGCTGACCTGCCGGGCATACTGCCGGGCTTCCCAGTCGCGGGTGCGGGTGAAATGGTCAACAAATTCGGCCCCGAACAGTTCGACGGCCACCGCCGATTCGGCCATTTGCCGGGTGGCGTCGGCCAGGTTGCCCGGAATGACGCCGTGCTGTTTATCGGCGTATCCGTTGCCGATGGAAGCCGGAATGTCGAGCGAGAGGCCGTGCCGGATGCCGTACAGGCCCGACGCCAGCGCAGCCGCCAGCGCCAGATAGGGGTTGGTGTCGGCGCCCGATACCCGGTGTTCAACCCGGCAGTAGGCTTCCTTGTGGTTCAGCACCCGGAGCGCCGTAGTCCGGTTATCGACCGACCAGGTTACGGTGGTGGGCGCCCAGGCTCCCTCAACGAGTCGTTTGTAGCTGTTGATGGTGGGCGCAAACATGGGCGTGATATGCGGCAGGCAATGCAGCTGACCGGCAATAAACTGCTGCATCAGCTCGCTCATGTGTTTATGGGCCCCCTGGCTGGTGTCGGCGTAGAACAGATTCCGGGTCTGGTCGGCATTCCATAAGCTCTGGTGAATGTGGCCGCTGCAGCCGGGCAGGTCGGCGTTCCATTTCGCCATGAACGACGCCACGAGTCCGTGACGATACGCAATTTCTTTGACGGCGGTTTTGAACAGCGCAGCTTTATCGGCCGCGCCCACTACCTCGTCATGATGGATAGCAGCTTCGTAGACCCCCGGACCGGTTTCGGTGTGGAGTCCTTCGAGCGGAATGTCGAAGCGCGTCAGAAAATCGAACAGATCGTTGTGGAAAGCAGACTCGAGCGAGGGGCGCAGGATCGAGTAGCCAAACATGCCGGGCGTAAGCGGTTCAGGGTTCCGGAATCCTTTGTCGTGCAGGCTCTGCGGGGTTTCGCGGAAGTTGAACCACTCGAATTCCTGCGCCATGCGGGCGTGGTAGCCCATCTGGCGGCACTGTTCCGCAACCCGTTTCAGCAGTGAGCGCGGGCAGGCGGGCAGGCTAGTGCCGTCGGGCCGGGAGAAATCGGCCAGGAAAAACGGGATGTCGTCTTCCCACGGAATCTGCCGAAACGTAGCAACGTCGAGCCGCACCGGCGCGTCGGGGTAGCCCGAGTGCCAGCCCGTAATGCCCGCGTTATCGTAGGGCGCATCGGTCATGTCCCACCCCCAGACCACGTCGCAGAAGCCAAAGCCGTCGGTCAGGCCGTCGATGAACTTCTGACGGCTGATCACCTTACCCCGCAACACCCCATCGATGTCGGCGAAGGCGTACTTGATTTTGTGAATGTCGTGTTCAACGAGGAAGTCAACAACGGCTTGCGGAGTCATGGGCATGGGTGTTGGTTGAGGCATGAACGGATCGGCTGACAAACAGGACACGCAAAGATGCGTTTCGGCAGGCTTCCTCCCAAACTTCGGCCCGTTCCTCCCACGATTGGCTGGGTTCGTCACACCGATTTTCGGGGGCGGAGGGGCGGTGCTTGTTTTGAACCATCAACTCCGGCGCGAAGCCGCGGGCTGACCCAAAAACGACTTTACCCGTTCAAACCGATGAAAACGATTTATAAAACCTTCGCCCTGTTGCTGGTTGCCGTTTCGTTCACTGCCTGTGCCGATTCATCCATCGATCCCGTCAAACCAGCGTTGCGGCCCCAGTCGGCCGTTGAGCGGCCCGATAGCGTACAGCTGGTGCATATCGTGCCTTTTAATGACAACGCCCGGCCGCAGTCGATTCCGATGGATACGCCCGACGCCGTTAGCCCGGTCGAGCCTCAACCCCGGCCGTCGGTAGCCCCCGCTCCGCAGCCCACCGGTATGCCGATGTATGTCTCCATCAGCCAGTAGCGCATTCCTTCTGTTTTTTCCTATACGCCTGTCATGAAAACGTTTCGTATGCGCTTCGCCGATTTTACCGCCTTTACCCGCCAACCCCGATACCTGCTGCCGCTGGATGAAACACCCGGCCAGCGCACGACCGCGACCGCCAGCCTGTTTCTGGCCGAGTACCCACTTTTTCTGACAGTTTCGGCCCTGTCGATCGGGTCGCTGCTGCTGACCAGCCACCTGACCGGGCAGGACGTTCTGCGGCTGCTCAACCCGTCGAGCCGGTTTCCGCTTACGGTACTGATCGTAGCGGGTCTGGTTGCGCCTGTCCTGTCTGAAACCCTGTTCCGGTTCATGCTGCGGCTGACCCCGGCCCGGCTCGAAGTGGCCGTAGCGCTGCTTCTGCTGGTCCTGATTGACCTGTCGTACAAAGGCATCAAGGCCGTATTGAACGAGCAGGCTGTTTTCTGGGTGGTTCCGGTCTGGATAGTCGTTGTCTGGCAGCTGAGCCGATGCATCCGGCGCCCGGCCGTTTACACGCAGATCGAGCGGTTCTGGCAGGTTAATTTCCGGTGGGTGTTTTACGGCTTGGCGCTGGTCTACGCCCTGTTTCGGGTCGACAATACCGTTTCGCTGACCGACTGGCAGGTGTTGTGGTTACCGGTGCTGCTGCTGCCCGGTTGGCTGATCGGCCTTTATCTGGGCTACGTTCGGATGAAATACGGGTTCTGGTTTGCCGTAGCCGTCCATGCCCTGATGATGAGCCTGTCGATAGGGCTGGAAATAATCCGGTTGTTGTAGCTTTGACGAGTTGATGGAGACGAATTTGAGTATGCACAATGAAAAAACTGGCTACTGGTCTTCTTTTGCTGGCTGGCTTGGCCAGCAGGCCCGGCCCTTTGTTGCCCGCTGGTGGCTGTGGATTGTGCTGGTAGTGAGTCCGGCTTACCTGGTGTATTATTTTACGGAAAGCAGCCTCGAAAAGCGGATCAGCATCGGTATCCAGAAAGCCGAAAAGCGGGATAGAGCATTGGCAAAAGAGACTGGGCAAAAGGCCAGCTCGTCGTACCGGGCCGGGATTCTTATAGGGACCACTGTACGTCTTATCGTGAACGAATGGCCAACTCTATTGCTCATAGCGTTGCTGATTGCCGCTTTGTTGCGGCTACATTATCTGTACGTGTTCCAGGTGTTATTCGAGCGGGATGCTATCGGTCGTCGGGTATATGTTGTTGTTGCGGTGGTAGGATGGCTCACCCTGGCCGCTATTTTTTCGATGCTAATCGGCCAACGGGGGGCCGAGTATGATTACCACTGGACACTGGCTAACAGCTTTGTGTTGATGAATATTGGCTATAGTCTGGTTACGTCGTGGCAAAATAGCCGCCGTCGGCAGCAGGCGCTGATTCAGCAGCGTATTCAGGCCGAACTGGATGCCCTCAAAGCGCAGGTGAACCCGCATTTTCTGTTCAACTCACTCAACAACATCTACGGCACAGCTATCGTAGAAAACAGCCCCCGAACGGCCGAAAGTATACAGCAACTCTCCGGAATTGTACGCTACGTGATGGAAGAGTCGCGGCAGAAAACGACGGACATACAGCGCGAGCTGCGGTTTATCGACGATTACGTGGAGCTACAGCGCGTCCGGATTCCGGACCAGGCCAATATCCGGATCGACACCGACATTCAGTGGGATGAGAAACCGGCCCAGATTGTGCCGCTGCTGCTGAACCCGCTCATCGAAAATGCGTTCAAATACGGCATCAGCATCCAGCAGCCCTGTTTTGTGCGGATTCGACTGCGGGTTCAGGACAACAGCCTCCATCTTGGGATCGAGAACAGCATTCTGCCCCGTACGGACCTGGAAAAAGGAACCGGGCTGGGGCTGGCCAACGTCCGGCAACGGCTCGCCCTGGCCTATCCGAACCAGCACACCCTGCGAATAACGGATCAGAACGACACATTTTCGGTAGATTTGAGCATCAACCTCACCCCGAACGGATGAAATCAACTACCTGGCTAATCATGGCATCGATTGGTCTTTTCGCCATAGCTGCGGCCCTGTCCGTCGTTACCCTCGTCAATACGTACCTGAAACGAGGGGTCATCGACTGGTCGAACGTTGTCATCAGTCTGCTCTTCAGCCTGGCCGCCTACCGGATGTATACACGCTTGAAGCGGCCCACGGGCCGATAACCCATGCTTACTCAACTCCGTTGCATCGCCATCGACGATGAGCCTATTGCCCTCGACGTGGTCAGGGCCCACGCAGACAAAGTGCCGTTTCTGGACCTTCGGCGTACCTTCGTCAACGCCATCGAAGCGCTTGCGTTCCTGAAAACCGAGACCATCGATCTGATCTTTCTCGATATCAACATGCCCGACCTGACCGGGCTGGACTTTGCGCAGGTGGTCGGCAACCGGAGCCTGGTGATTTTCACAACGGCCTATCCCGAGTACGCCCTGCAGGGCTTCGAACTCAGCGCCCTCGACTATCTGCTGAAGCCCATTGCGTTCGGCCGTTTTTTTCAGGCGGCCAACAAAGCCTACGAGCGCCTGGCCGGTCCCGACAAGAACGGCACGCCAGCGCGTTCGCCCTACGTGTTCGTGAAAGATGGCTACGACTGGGTCCGTATCAGCCTGGCCGAGTTGCAGTACGTAGAGTCGGAAGGCAATTACCTGACGTTTCAGGAAACGGGCAAAAAAACCCTCACCCGCATGACCATCGGCGAGGCTATGGAGATGTTGCCGGCCGAGCAGTTTATGCGGGTTCATAAATCCTATATCGTAGCGCTGGACCGCATCGAAAAAATCGAGCGTCATCAGCTAACGATCGGTAAAGTGCAGGTGCCGCTCAGCGGAAGCTACCGCGACGAACTGCTCGAGCGGGTTAAGTGAGAGCGTTGCGGGTCTCCTGTTTCAGATTATCGAGGTTGAAGTGCAGACCGCGGTTGTCGCGCCGGGCCATGGCGGCTTTGATGACCAGATACGCTACCTCGATCATGTTGCGCAGCTCGCAGATCCGCACCGATACTTTCGACTGCCGGTACAGCTCTTCGTGTTCCAGATACAACAGCTCAAGCCGGTCCATAGCCCGTTTCAGACGTCGGTTCGATCGAACAATGCCAACGTAGTTCGACATGATGGCTTCCAGCTCGCGCTGAATTTCGGTGACCAGAATCAGTTCTTCGGGGTGCGTCGTGCCGGCATCGTTCCAGTCCGGAATACCGTCGGGTAGCGATGCCTGCTGGTAGTTGTCGATTGTTTTCAGGTAAGCCCGGTGCCCGAAAACCACCGCTTCGAGCAGCGAGTTGCTGGCCAGCCGGTTGGCGCCGTGCAGACCCGTACAGGCGCATTCGCCCACGGCGTAGAGGTAGTGAATATTCGTTTGCCCGTATTCGTTGACCCGAACGCCCCCACACATATAGTGCTGAGCCGGCACGACCGGAATAAAATCTTTTCGCAGGTCGAGGCCGTAATGATCGCGGCAGTAGGCCGTAATGTTCGGAAAATGCTCGACAAACCGGTCGTAGTCGACGTGGGTGACGTCGATGTAGACGTGCGGATCGCCGGTTTTTTTCATCTCCGAGTCGATAGCCCGGGCCACGATGTCGCGCGGGGCCAGCGACAGGCGGGGGTCGTAGTTCTCCATGAAGGTTTCGCCCTTCATGTTTTTCAGGACACCGCCAAAGCCCCGTACGGCTTCCGAAATCAGGAAGTTGGGTTTCTTGTCGGGCTCGTAGAGCGCCGTCGGGTGAAACTGAATGAACTCCATGTCCTTGCAGATGCCCTTGGCGCGGTAAGCCATCGCAATGCCATCGCCGGTGGCAATGCTGGGGTTCGTTGTGTTCTGATACACGTTACCGATACCGCCGGTAGCCAGCAGGGTCGTTTTGGCCAGAAACTTCTCGACCTGCCCGGTTTTGGTGTTCAGCACGTAGGCGCCGTAGCAAACGTTGTTCGTATCGTAGCGATGTACCGTTTCGCCGAGGTGGTGGCGCGTGATCAGCTCTACGGCGTAGAAGTGGGTGAAAATTTCGATGCTGGGCAGCGAGTGGTCTTTTTCGAGCAGGGCCCGTTCAATTTCGGCGCCGGTGATGTCTTTGAAGTGCAGAATCCGGTAGTCGGAGTGCCCGCCTTCCTTGGCCAGGTCGTAGTCGGTGCCGTCGTGCTCGCGGTCGAAGCGGGTGCCGTAGTCGATCAGCTCGCGGATGCGGCCGGGGCCTTCGTTGACAACGATTTCAACAATATGGCGGTCACTCAGGTAGTCGCCGGCTACCATCGTATCCTCGATGTGTTTCTCGAACGAGTCATCTTCTGACCAGACGGCGGCAATGCCCCCCTGGGCGTATTTGGTATTGGTCTCGTCGGCCTGCACTTTGGTGATGACACCAATTTTGACGGGCTGCTGCCGGTCTTCAAAATGCATGGCCAGCTTGGTGGCGTAGCTAAGCCCCGCAATACCGGAGCCGATGACTAAAAAATCGAATTGATGGGGCATTTTTAGTTGGGTTGAGCAGGTCTGATTCGTAATTGGTCGTTGCTTAGTACTGAGAAACTGGTAAATAGCTCAGCTCCCTGACTGGCAATAACCTCACAAACCCGCCTTGATTTTTCAGCACTGCTCATTTGTTGAAATCTTACCAGAAGAATACCGCAGTGAGGCATCCTGAGCCGATGTACGAGTTCACCAAAATCCTTATCTTCAGTAAGCAAAATCGCTTTTTTATCGACGGCTATTTGTAACACCTGTGGATCAGAAATACTGGAAAACGATTCAGCAATGGCCAGTACGGAATAGCCCTCTGCCCGCAACTGTTTTACAATGGCGAAGTCAAAGTTTTCGTCGGCTACAAAAGTCAGGTCATCCTGCCTGGGCATAGACAACCTCGTTTTTTATTGTTTCGGAAGCAAACAGCAGGCAAGCATACAAAGCCGCTTCTGAAGCGCGCGGGTACGACTCCAGCAGCTGCGACATGGTTTCGCCATTACCCAGTTTTTCCAGAATCAGATCAACCGGAATACGGGTGCCTTTGATGACCGGTTTCCCAAACATAATGTTCGGGTCAGAAAGGATGTAATCACGCCAGTTCATACGCTTTGTGTTTAATCCGCTTATTTGCTCAGCTCCAGCATGCGTGCTACGGACTCGTAGGCTTTCAGCCGAATGTCTTCCGGCACAATGATCTCCGGCTGCTCGTACAGCATGCAGTTGTACAGCTTCTCGAGCGTGTTCATTTTCATGTACGGACACTCGGAGCAGGCGCAGGTGTTGTTCTGGCTGGCCGGAGCCGGAATGATTTTCTTGTGCGGCACCGCCTGGCGCATCTTGTGCAGAATACCGGCTTCGGTACCTACGATGAACGTCTGCTCGGGGCTATCGACCACGTATTTCAGCAGCGCGGTCGTTGAGCCGACATAATCGGCCTGGCTCAGAATATGCTCCTGGCATTCGGGGTGCGCGATAAATTTGGCTTCGGGATACTCGACGCGCAGTTTCTGAAGCTTCTCCAGCGAGATGTCGATGTGAACAATGCAGGCACCGTCCCACAACACCATGTCGCGGCCGGTCTTTTTCGAGACGAAACGACCCAGGTTCGCGTCGGGCGCGAAGATGATCTTCTGATCCCTGGGCAGGCTCTCTACGATCTTCAGCGCGTTGGACGAGGTGACGATAATGTCGGACAGGGCCTTGATCTCGGCCGAGCAGTTGATGTACGACAGTACGATATGGTCGGGGTACTGGGCCTTGAAAGCCGCAAACTTATCGGCCGGCGCCGAATCGGCCAGCGAACAGCCGGCGTTCAGGTCGGGAATGACCACTTTCTTCTGGGGCGAGAGCACCTTGGCCGTTTCGCCCATGAAGTGTACGCCACAGAACACGATCATGTCGGCCGGGGTAGCTGCCGCCTGCTGGCTCAGACCGAGGCTGTCGCCAATGTAGTCGGCCAGGTCCTGAATGGCGCCGTCGACGTAATAGTGCGCCAGAATAACGGCGTTTTTTTCTTTTTTGAGCCGGTTTATCTCGGCCACTAAATCTATATCGTCGGCAACGGGCTTATTAACATAACCCACGCGTTGTACTTCTTCGAGCAAGGCTTCCATGTCTGGTTGGCAGGTGGTTTGTACCATAAACAACAACAACGGGCTAAATGTCACAGCGGGCCGAAAAGCCGGCCGCCGAACCGGCCCCGCCGATGCAGTTGTATCTACGGGCGAATTTGAGAAAATGGATCGGGCTTTCAAACAACCGCGGCTGATGGTGTAGTTTTAAGGCCATGAGCGATCTGCTACACCTTCGTATCACCCGCATCCAGCCCGAAATCGTGGTGGGCCACCGTTTCGATGCCGCCAGCTACTACCTGGAGTCGACCGATGGGCGATTGGTGCCGCACCGGGCCGGCCAGTTTCTGACCCTCATCCTCGACCAGGCGGGCCACGAAGTCCGGCGGTCGTATTCGCTCAGCTCGACGGCCGGTGAACCGCTCCGGCTGACGATCAAGCGGGTGGAGAACGGGCAAATATCCCGCCATCTGCTCGATACGCTACGGGTTGGTGATGTGCTGACGAGTCTGCCGCCCGCCGGTCGGTTCGTGCTGGATCACGACACTTCCGGCGACCTGGTACTGATTGGCGCCGGCAGCGGTGTAACCCCGCTGTTCAGCCTGCTTAAACAGGCGCTGCGCACCGAGCCGGACCGGCGGGTTACCCTGCTCTACAGCAACCGCACCGACCGAACCGTTCTGTTTCGCGACGAGCTGAACGACCTGCACCGGCAGTACACCGACCGCTTCCGGCTGATTCATCTGCTGAGCAACCCCGCCCACGAGCTGGCCGATCGGCACGGCACGGTCCGCACCGGCCGACTCAACAACGTCATGCTCGAAACGCTGCTGCCCGAGCTGATCGGTCCGGCCGACCCGGCGTCGGTGCAGTTTTTTGTCTGTGGCCCGGCCGATTACATGCGGATGGTTCAGTTTACCCTCGTCTTTAGCGGTATTCCGGCCCGTCAGATCCGGCGCGAAAACTTTGTGGTCGAGCCGGTTACGCTGGCCCCTCCGCCGGTTCATGCCGTTGACCGGACGGTCTTGCTGCACTACCGGGGCCAGTCCGTCGAGATTGCCGTACCGGCCTATAAATCGATCCTGCAGGCGGCTCTGGACGAAGGAGTGCCGTTGCCGTACAGTTGCCGGGGTGGGCGCTGCTCAACCTGCGCGGCCCGTTGTACGGCCGGCGCGGTTCACATGACCATCAACGATGTCTTGACCGAGCGCGACCTGGCCGAGGGCTGGATACTCACCTGCACCGGCTACCCGGCCAGCAACGGCGTCGTCATTGACGTATAGACCGGCTGGCGGTTCTATCTTTGCTGCGAACAAACCGCAGATCGTATGAACGAACAGGCGCTTCGGCAGCTGGCCGCCCAACTCCGTTTGCCCGAAGGGGAGGCCGGTATTGCCGTTGCCAACCGGATGAATATCAATAACGAGCTGATGAACCGCTGGGCCATCGACCAGCTCGCCGTACAGCCCGGCGATCAGGTTCTGGAGGTCGGGCCGGGCAACGGTCGGTTCGTGCCGGACCTGCTGGGGTCCGACCCGTCGGTGCGCTACGTTGGCTACGATCATTCAGCCCTGATGGTCAGTGAGGCCGCTGCGCACAACCGCGCCCTGGTCGACACGGGCCGGGTTCAGTTCATATGGCGCAGCGGGCCGGTCATGCCGTTCCCGAACCATAGCTTTACCAAAGCCCTTGCCGTCAATGTCATTTATTTCTGGGAAGACCCGGCGGCCGAACTGGCCGAGCTGCATCGGGTACTGGCGCCCGGGGGCCGGTTGCTGCTCGTCATCCGGCCCCGGTCGGTGATGGTGCGGCTTCCCTTCGTGCAGCACGGCTTCCAGCTGTTCGAACCGGCTGACGTAGCCGACCTGCTCGCGGCCAACCGCTTCCGCGTCACGGAGACGCGTGTGCTGGCTGAACCGGCGCAGTACGTAGGGGGCGAGGCTGTCTCCCTATCGACCGCGCTGATCAGCAGTGAACCCGTATGAGCAGCGGGTCAGACCTTTGTTTTCAGAAACGAGATCACCACATCGAGACCGCGCTGGTAATGTACGTTGTTCGGGATAACAATGTCGGCTTCGGCGCGGTAGGGCTTAATAAACTGTTTGTAGGTCGGTTTGACGTGGTATTTCCAGCGGTACATCACATCGTCGAGGTCGTAGCCCCGTTCTTCGGCATCGCGTTTGACGCGCCGTTCGAGCTTGATGCTATTTTTGGCGTCGATAAAGATTTTCAGGTCCATCTGGTCGGCCAGCTCCCGGAAGTGGAACACGAAAATGCCTTCTACCACAATGATGGGAGCTGGCTGAAACGTGAGCAGGCGCGGGGTCACGGCAGTGTTGTTGAACGTGTACTCCATCTGCTGAACCGTTTCGCCCCGGCTAAGCTGATGAATATGTTCCGCATACAGATGGTGATCAATCGTTTCGGGCAGGTCGAAGTTATGGACGCCCTGATCGTCGACCGCAATCTCGTTGATTTTTCGGTAGTAGTTGTCCTGAGAAATCAGGCAGATCTGGTCTTCGGCGAAGGCGCTCAGTATGCCTTTCAGAAACGATGTTTTACCCGAAGCACTGCCGCCGGTTATGCCGACGATAAACGGTTTGGTGGTCATTTTGCAAAGATAAGGTACGCATGAATCAATCCGACCCACTCATTACCCTTGATCAGAGATCGCTGCCCGACAACAGTCGTTCGTCGGCGGTCTATTCGTTATTTCAGCTCCACGCGGGCCAGTGCTGGGCCGTAGTGGGTGCAACGGGCAGCGGCAAAACCCTGTTTCTTCAAACCCTGGCTGGCCAAGTGCCGCGGCTGGCGGGTCGGTTGGTTCGGCGGCAGTCGGTTGCCTACGTGTCGTTTCGCGAGGAGTCGCGGCTGTTTTCGTACAGCGGCCATTTTTATCAGCAGCGGTACCAGGCTACCATGAGCGACGAAGGAAGCCGGGGCCAGGCCGCACCCACCCTGCGCGATTATCTCCAGCTTGCCGACCCGGCGGCTGCCAGGCCGCTGCTGGACCGGCTTGGCCTGAGCCCCCTGCTCGACCGAACGTTCCTGAAACTCTCGAACGGGCAGAGCCGCAAAGCCCGCATCGGCAAGGCGCTGCTGCAACAACCGGCGGTGCTGCTGCTCGATAACCCGTTCGTAGGGCTCGATGCGGCTTTCCGACAGGAACTGACCCAGTGGCTGGCCGAACTAACCCAACACGGGCTCACCCTTGTGCTGGCTACCGATGCCGATTCGATACCGCCGTTTGTCACCCATGTGGTCGAGCTGGGCGGGAGCCAGATTCAGTGGGCGGGACCCATTCAGGCCTATCGACCCACTGCGCGGCCTTCGCAACAAACGGCCTTACCCATCTGGCAAACATCGGCGCTACCCGCCGACTTCGGCGAAGCGTTTCGGCTGAGCGAGGTAACGGTGCGCTACGGTGATCAGCTTATCCTGGACAGGGTCAGCTGGACGGTGCGCCCCGGCGAACGCTGGGCCCTGCTGGGACCGAACGGAGCCGGCAAGTCGGTGCTGCTGAGTCTGCTCTACGGTGATCATCCGCAGGCGTATGCCAACCTGATTCATGTGTTCGATCATCGGCGGGGGCGGCCCGGCCAGAGCATCTGGGATGTGAAACGGCGGATCGGGTTCGTCTCGCCCGAACTGCACCTGTATTTTCCGCAGCAGCTGACCGCCCGCCAGGTGGTGCTTACGGGGCTGACCGATACGCTGACCATCCCCCGGCAGGCCAGCGCCGACACTCAGGCCGACCTGCTGGCGATGCTGCGCTATTTCGGCCTGAGTGAGAAAGCCGATAAACCCTTCGGCCAGCTGTCAGCGGGCGAGCAGCGGCTGGTACTGCTGGTGCGGGCGCTGATCAAAAATCCGCCGGTGCTGATTCTGGACGAACCCTTCCAGGCCATCGACGCGGCCCGGGTAGAGCTGGCCCGGCGGCTGCTCGATGGCTTGCCCGATAAAACGATTCTGTTTGTTACCCACGACCGGCGCGACCTGCCCGACACCGTTGACCGGACGTTCGATATCAGCACGGAGGCCCCCCGGTAAACACAGAAGCCCAGTACACACACAGGGTTGTGTATGTACCGGGCTTCCTGACCAGGACGGGCTATCAGGCCACTACGGCTTCGGCCAGTACCAGCACTTTATTTTGCAATACTTCGACCACGCCACCATCGACGGTGAACGTTTGCTGACCGGTTGCGCTCTGCACAACGATCGGGCCTTTGGCGAGGGTGCTAACCAGCGGAGCGTGGTCGTTCAGTACCTGAAACTGGCCTTCGCTGCCCGGAAACGTAACCGCGCTGGCCTCTCCCGAAAAGACCTTCCGGTCTGGAGTAATGATATCTACTGTCATAGTATTACATGATGAACGATGAATGATGAATGATCTGCCCGGTGCATGTATCGTTCATCATTTGCCATTTTACAAAGCTCCCTTCACGAAGTTCAACACACTGCCGATCTGGCTTTTTACGGCGGGCTCAGCGGCTTTCGCCAGTGGGCCACCCTGGCCGAGTTTGCTCACCCCCGACAGCGCCGTCGATACCAGCGATTTGCCCGTCGAACCACCTCCACCCAGCACCGACATGGCGCTGCCGAGGCCGCTCAGGCCGCTGCTTAGCTGGCTGGCTTTCCCGATCAGCGATCCGGCCGAGACCAGATTTTCGATCCGACCGGCTCCCGAGGCCAGTTTGGTCAGTCCAACGGCTTTACCGAGAACACCCGCTCCCAGCCCTCCGCCCGTAATCAGCGGCAGCAGTGTCTTTAGTTTACCCACCTGGCTCAGGATCTTATCCTTAAACGAGCTTGGTTTCTGCTGGGCTTCGGCCTCTACGGCGGCAATGCCGGTTTGCAGGGCCTGGGCCGACGCGGCTTTATCGCCTTTCTCCAAAGCGGCTACGGCTTTGTCCAGTTGCGCGTCGGGCAGGCTATCGGTCGAAGCCGCAGCGCCCGTTTGGGCAGTCGACGGCGTAATGGCCGTGTCCTGAATAGCGCCCCTGACGGAGGTAGGTGATGTGGTTGGTGCAGTACCGGCGCCGGGTAGGGCGGGGACCTGCGCCAGAGCGGTCGTGGTGGCCAGCAGGGTAGCGGACAGCAGCAGGGCTTTCCACTCAACTCGGATCGTTTTCATAACAACTTGTTTGTTCGTTTACGACGCTAAGACGACATTGAGCGAAAAAGCAACAGGTATTGGCTGAACAATGTACGGCCAATACCTGTCGATTCCTGATTACTTACTGACCGGCTTCTTTCAGCAGGCGCTCACCCTTGGCAACGGCATCTTCGATGGTACCAACCAGGTTGAAGGCTGCCTCGGGCAGGTGGTCATACTTACCGTCGATGATCTCGTTGAATCCTTTGATCGTATCTTCGATCGGAACGAGTACGCCTTTCAGACCAGTGAACTGCTCGGCCACGAAGAACGGCTGCGACAGGAAGCGCTGCACCCGGCGGGCGCGGCTTACAACGAGTTTATCTTCTTCCGAAAGTTCTTCCAGACCCAGAATGGCGATGATGTCCTGGAGCTCTTTATAGCGCTGCAGAATCTCTTTCACCCGCTGGGCGGTGTTGTAGTGCTCGTCGCCCAGTACTTCGGCGCTCAGAATCCGCGAGGTCGAATCGAGGGGGTCAACGGCCGGGTAGATACCCAGCTCGGAGATTTTCCGGCTCAATACGGTCGTAGCATCCAGGTGGGCAAAGGTCGTTGCCGGCGCGGGGTCGGTCAAGTCATCGGCAGGTACGTAAACGGCCTGTACCGACGTAATCGAACCACGCTTGGTCGACGTAATACGCTCCTGCATGATACCCATCTCGGTAGCCAGCGTGGGCTGATACCCTACGGCCGACGGCATCCGGCCCAGCAGAGCCGATACCTCCGAACCCGCCTGGGTGAACCGGAAGATGTTGTCAACGAAGAACAGAATGTCACGACCGGCTCCTTCGCCATCGCCATCGCGGAAGTGTTCGGCAATGGTCAGCCCTGACAGGGCCACCCGGGCGCGGGCTCCCGGCGGTTCGTTCATCTGGCCGAATACGAACGTAGCCTGACTCTGGGTCATCTCGTCCAAATCGACTTTGCTCAGATCCCAGCCCCCTTCTTCCATCGAGTGCTTGAATCCTTCGCCGTATTTAATGATACCGGCTTCGATCATTTCGCGCAGGAGGTCGTTCCCTTCGCGGGTCCGCTCGCCTACACCGGCAAATACCGACAGACCCGAATAGGCCTTGGCGATGTTGTTGATGAGTTCCTGAATCAATACCGTTTTACCCACACCAGCACCACCAAAGAGACCGATCTTACCGCCTTTGGCGTACGGCTCGAGCAGGTCAATTACTTTGATACCGGTGAAGAGTACCTCGGTCGAGGTGGCGAGGTCTTCAAAACGGGGCGACGACCGGTGAATGGGCAGGCGGGCCGTGGTGCTCTTCGGCTGAGGAATACCATCGATGGCATCACCTACTACGTTGAACAGACGACCACGGATGCTTTCGCCCGTCGGCATGGAGATTTGCGTGCCAAGGTCAACTACGTTCATGCCCCGGTAGAGGCCGTCCGTCGAGTCCATGGCGATAGCCCGAACGCGGTCTTCGCCCAAATGCTGCTGCACTTCGAGAATAACCGACTGCCCGTCAGCTTTGGTTACTTTGAGGGCGTCCAAGATGGCGGGAATCCGCGAGCCTTCGCCCTCGAAACTCACGTCCACGACCGGCCCGATTATCTGCGTAATCTTACCCGTATTGACTGCCGTTTCCGTAATCATTTGTATGTGATATAGCTAATTGAAAAGTTGTCCGTTGTTTCGGACTGCAAAAGTAGGAGAAAAACTGCGTAAAGTAAAGACGCGATTTGTTCATTTTCAGCCAGGTCGACTACCAAACGGGTTTACCAGTAAGGTTTTTAGCGTACGCAATAAACAAAAACCGGCGCTGGCCGATTTGTACAAAAGAAAGTCGTCCGTTATCAGCCAGTAGCCTTTGCGTATCCGGTACGGCTCCTTTTCTGACGAAAGGTACTGACCTGCTACTGGTTGGCAACCCGCGACGCCCAACTCAATCCGACTCAACGTTACGATTCATGCTTCAAACTCGATCGAGCGGCCTGCTGCTCCATATAACATCGCTGCCCTCGGCGCATGGCGTGGGCGACCTGGGCCCCGAAGCCTACCGCTTTGCCGACTTCCTCGAAGCCGCCGGGCAGGCCTACTGGCAGATTCTGCCGCTGACACCCCTGGACCCCGGTTCCGGATTTTCGCCCTACAGCAGCCCGTCGGCCTTTGCCGGCAACACGCTGATGATCAGCCTGGAAAGGCTGGTCGACGAAGGCTGGCTCCAGGCCGATGATCTGGCGGTGTTCAACCAGCAGCCGGTACAGGACGTTACCGTCAGCGAAGCGCCCGCTGCCTCGGGTGATGTAACGCCCTCGGTACTGTCGGGGCCGCTGACCATTGCGCCGTCGACCCTGCACGCGGCCTGGATCAAGAAACGACCCCTGCTGCGACAGGCTGCGGAAGCGTTCCTGAACGATGGCACCGCAGCGCAACGATCTGAATACGAGCGGTTCTGCGGGGCGCAGGCCCACTGGCTGGATGAGTACGCGCTGTTTACGGCCCTTCAGGAGGCAACGGGCGAGCCGTACTGGCTGCGCTGGCCCGATGAGCTGATGCGCCGTGAGCCAACGGCGCTGGCTACATATACCGAACAGCTTCGGCATGAGCTGGAGGTGATTAAAGTGCTACAGTTTTTCTTTCTGAAGCAGTGGAACGAGCTGGTGGCTTACTGCTACGCCAAAAAAATTCATTTCATCGGCGATATTCCTATCTACGTACAGCTCAACAGCGCCGACGTCTGGGCCAATCCTGCGCTGTTCAAACTCGACAATGATTTTCAGCCACTGTTTGTAGCCGGGGCGCCCCCCGATTACTTCAGCGAGTACGGCCAGCGCTGGGGCAACCCGATTTACGACTGGGCCGAACACGAGCGGACCGACTTCTCGTGGTGGATGCGCCGGATCCGGCATCAGCAGTCGCTCTACAGCCTGACCCGGCTCGATCACTTCCTGGGCTTCTATGAGTACTGGGAGATTCCGGCCAGCGAACCAACGGCCCGCGTAGGCGAATGGATAAAAGCGCCGTTCGAAGCGTTCATGCGATCGATGTACCGGCAGTTTGTGCAGCTGCCCATCATTGCCGAAGACCTGGGGGCCAAGGCGGCCGATATTCAGCCCCAGCTTCGGCACTACGCCATTCCGGGTATGCGGGTGGTGCAGTTCGGTTTTGGCGAAGACCAGCCGACCTCGAGTTATGCGGTACACAATCATACCGAAAACATGGTCGTATACTCCGGTACGCACGACAATAACACGACGCTGGGCTGGTTCCGGGAGTCGGACGAGGAGCTGCGGGGCCGCATCCGCGATTACCTCGGGTTTGACGTTACCGAAGAAAATATAGTCGACCAGATGATCCGGCTGACGATGCGGTCGGTGGGGCGACTGGCGATCCTGCCCATCCAGGATGTGCTGAACCTCGACGAAACGCACCGTATGAATACCCCCGGACAGGGTGGCCGGAGCTGGCAGTGGCGCCTGCAGCCCGACCAGCTAACGGTTGAGGTAGCCGAGAAGCTGCTGGCGCTGACCCGGCTGACCGGCCGCGTGTAGGTACACAACCGGTTAGGGGGTTGCCACCTAACCGGTTGCTTCAGGCACTAACCGGCCCCCGGCTTCGTTTCAGTGTCATGTCATCCTTATTTTTCTGGAAGGAGTGGAGCCGGCCGTACCGGTTCGCCTACCTGATTAGCCTGTCGGCTGTTTTTGTTGCGCTGATTCTGTTCATAGTGGCCTGGGGGCGTGGTCTGGGGAACGTGGTGCGCTGGGACGTACTGAGCGAACTCAACGAACTGCCCGTTACCTTCCGCACCTTTACCGATGGCCTGCTCGACTACGCCGTCAATGGCAAAGCCTATGCCGTGTCGGAGCAGTTTGTGGCGTCGCCCATGCAGGTAAACCCCCATATCGCTACGGCTCTGCTGGCGGGCATCTGCATTGCCTTCACCTTACTGCTGAGCGCCATCACCCGCTTCGACCGGGTTCGGTACCTGGTCGGTATGGGCGCGCTGATTCTGGGGCTGGCGTTTTTCCGGTTCGAGATGCTCGAAGTGCCCGGTCTGGGCGGAAGCCGGCTTTTTCTGATACTGACGGTTTTGTTCGGGTCGGTCAGCTACTTTTTTCACGCGTTCCGGTCCGACCAGCTTATTCTGGTTCGACTCGGCGTGTTTGCCAGCCTGATTGGCATGACGGTAGCTACCCTGGGGGCGCTGTCGCCGGTTGAGCAGCCGGTGCTGACGATCGTGAGTTACAGTATGCCGGTTATGCTGGCGTTCAGCATAGGGTTTATTTTCTTCATCGCAGCCGAGATACTGGCCGGGCTGGTTTGGGTCACGACGGCGGGGGGCAGCGGCAAGGTACTGGGGTTAAGCAATTTTCTGTTCATCAGCGGTCTGTATCTGGTCAACCTGGTGCTGATCTGGCTAAAAAATACCCGGATGATCGACTGGGAGCTGCTGGCCATCAGTCCGTTCGTGTTGTATCTGATTTCGGTAACGCTGGGTATCTGGGGGTTTCGGCGGCTGGTGGAGCAGCAGCAGCTGGTCTCGTTTCGCGATGGCGGGGCGTTTCTGTACGCGGGCCTGGCCCTGCTGACCACCCTGACCATGGGCTACGCCTTTGCCACGGCCAACGACCCGCTCATCGAGGTTTTCGAAGATGTAATCGTTTATACACATCTGGCTATGGGCCTGGCGTTCATCGTTTATGTGCTGATCAACTTTTTGCCGATTTTTCAGCAGGGGCGGGCCGTTTACCGGATTCTGTACCTACCGAAGCGACTGGAGCTGAGCCTCTTCAGGCTGGTGGCGGTTTTTCTGGTGCTGACGCTGGTGGCATCGGGCAATACCATTACGCTGAAGCAGGCTATGGCGGGCTATTACAATAACCTCGGCGATCTGTACACCGCCACCGGCGAGCTGGCGTCGGCGCAGGCTTTTTACGAACAGGCGCTGGAGCAGGAGTTCCAGAACCACAAGTCGAACTACGCTCTGGCCTCGCTGGCCACGGCTCAGAACGACCAGACAGCCGCTGCGTTCTATTTCCAGAAGGCCACCCTCAAGCAACCGCAGCCGCACGATTACGCGGCTCTGAGCCAGACGTTCCTGCAAACGGATCTGTTCTTCGAAGCGGTAAAGACACTACAACAGGGGCTACGGCAGTTTCCAGGCAGTGGCGAGCTGCAGAATAACCTGGGCTACCTGTACGCCCGCACCAGCGTAGCCGACTCAGCTTATTATTACCTGCAGGCGGCTACCGGCAACACCTCCCGAAGCGACGTGCCGGCGGCTAATCTGCTGGGGTTCTATGCCCGCAATCCGCAGGTGCTCTCGGCCGATTCGAGCCTGGCCCGTAACACAAACGAGTTCGAGTACGAATCGTACCAGGCCAACGCGCTGGCGCTGCGGCTCGTGGCGTCGACCGGCCCGGCTGCCCAGCCGGTGCGGCCCGCCTGGCTCACGACCGATCAGGTCGGCGAAGGGCTGAGCGTAGGGCGGTTTGCCAGTGTATACAATTACGCCTTGGCCAGTCAGCAACCCGACTCGACCCTGGCCCGAACCCTGCAGCGCCAGGCCGATGCGCCTGCCAACCAGGACTTTACGGATGATCTGCTGCTGGCCCGCGCCGTTGCCGAATATACGGCGCACAACCACCCAACAGCGTTCGGGCTGCTGAGCCAGCTGGCCGAGGGCGATCCGAAGCAGGGCGATATGTACCGGTCTGTTACGGGGTTGCTGCTGATGGAGCAGGGCCTCTACCGTAAAGCTGCCGACCAGTTTGCCGATAACAGCGACACGACCTCCATATACCATCGGGCCGTGGCGCTAACCAAAGCGGGCGATCCGGCACTGGCACAGTCGCTCTGGGAAACGGCCGCCCGTAGCGACTCGAATGTGTCGGCGCTGAAACAGGTATTGTATGAAGAACGGACCCCGCAAACCGATCTGGAGAAAGCCTTCTACGTCAGCTACCGGCTCGACAACCCCAACCGGGGCCGCTACTGGGAAACCATCCGGAACCCGACCCTCAAAACGGTAGCCGGCGTGGCGCTGGCCAACGATTACCTGGACGCGGTACAGTGGCGGAATACCCAGCTGATGCTGTCGGGTCTGCCCGCCGACACAACCATCAGCGACTATGCGGTGTCGTTACGAAATCTGGCGGCCCTGCGCCTGTCGGCGTTCCGGCGGAGCATCGGCTCGGCCGAGACCATGGCCCGTCAGCCGATTCTGCCCCAGCACCAGGCCGAGCGGGCCTACTGGCTGGCCCAGGCCTACGAACGGTCGCGCCAGCCCGCTAAAGCCGGCGTGGTCTATCGGGAAGCGCTGCAACTGGCCCCGCTCAACGCGCAGATCGTTACGGCTGCGGCCCAGTTTGAGCGGCAGCGGAACCGGATCAGACCGGCCTACGAACTGGTGCTGAAAGCGCTGCTATTCAATGAAGATAACGCAGAGCTGCTCAAAACATACGTAACGCTCTGTCTGGACCAAAGCCTGTTCGACTACGCCAGCGACGGGCTGGCCAAGCTAAGGGCCGCAGCACCAGCCACCGACTATCAGGCATTTACGGCGACTTATCAGGAAAAATTGGCGTCAATCGAAAAGAGCCGGGAAAAATTCGGGCAATGATGTAGTTTTAACAAAAACTTTCCGGCCTCCATGAGCAAAAGCCTTACCTGGACCAAAGAAGCGTTTGCGCGTACGACTACTATTCTCGACAATGGCCAGATCGTTGGTACAATGCGGCCCGAGGGTACATTTGGTCGGGATGTGGAGGCCCACCTCAACGACGTTCATGTCCTTTTTGATGTTACCGGTTTTATCAGTCATTCGGTCAGCGTATACGATCTGACGAACGCCCGGCAGCTGATTGGCCACATTGCGCTTTCGTTTGGCAAACGGGCCGAGCTGATTCTGGCCAACGGCGAAACCTACCAGTGGAAACGACACAATATGCTGATGCGCGACTGGGACATGATCCGCGAAGGCGATGGGCAGGCTGATCAGGAGGTGGTCAGTTACTCGCTGACCCGCCAGTTTTTTGCCGATCACGGTGATATATCGGTCGATACCCAGTTACCCGGTGCCGATCTGATTGTGCTGGCCGGTTTGTTTATCCGTAATTATTTTCAACGTCGTCGTCGGGCTGCCGTTGTTGCCGCTAGCTAATTAAACGTATATGAACATCATTGAAACCCGTACCATTGCCAAGCGGTACGTAATGGGCACTGAAGTGGTCGATGCACTTAAATCCATCACCATATCCATCAAAAAAGGCGAATACGTCGCGTTTATGGGGCCGTCAGGGTCGGGGAAGTCCACGCTGATGAACATTGTGGGTTGCCTGGATTCGCCCACGTCGGGGCAGTACATCCTCAACAACCAGGACGTGAGCCGGATGGGCGAGAACGAACTGGCCGAAGTGCGCAACAAGGAAATCGGTTTCGTATTCCAGACGTTTAACCTGCTGCCGCGCCAGACCTCCCTGGAGAACGTGGCCCTGCCGCTTATCTACGCCGGCTATAGCAAGGCCGACCGGACCGAAAAAGCCATGCTGGCGCTGAAAAACGTAGGTCTGGAGAATCGAGCCGGTCACCGGCCCAACGAGCTGTCGGGTGGTCAGCGGCAACGGGTAGCCGTAGCGCGGGCGCTGGTCAACGACCCCAGTATTCTGCTGGCCGACGAACCGACGGGTAACCTCGATACCAAGACGTCGTACGAAATTATGGACCTGTTCGACCAGATCCACAGCAAAGGCAATACGGTCATCATGGTTACGCACGAAGAAGACATTGCCGAATACGCCCACCGGATTGTACGGCTCCGCGACGGTCTGGTCGAAACGGATCGCGCCAATGAGCATATCCGGAAAGCCAACGTGCTGATGCAGGCCCTCCAGTAGCCTGGTTATTTCAACTGCCCTTCAATCCAGGCCAGACCCCGGCCGTAGAGCGCGTGCGCAAACCGTACCCGGTTGTCGAAGTCGGGGTCGGGGGTTTCGCCATGGGTCCAGAACTCCCTGACCAGCCGGGCATTATCGGCCGCCAGCGGTTGCTGATGAACCACATCGGCTTCCGTACGGTAGGGCGCAAACGCCGGCAGATCGCTGTCAAAATGCTGGAAAAACAGGTGGCCGCGCGGGGTTCTGACGGCGCACAGGATACCACTGGCCCGGCTGGTCGACGGCGACAGGCTGCCTTCCAACCCCCGTTTCAGCACAATTACCGCGTCGAAACCGGCCATCAGCGCCAGCTCAGCCATTTTCATCTGGTAGGTGATGTGAAACACCGACGTGACCAGAATCCGGGCGTGGCAGGGGTTCAGCACTTTTTCGAGGGTAGCCAGAAAGGGCCGTTTCAGCAGGATACGACGCCGATCGGTCCAGCGGCTGAGGGCGGGCGACATTGCTTTCTGATCCAGTACCCAGCCGTAATGTTCGAGGGGCGTGCCCAGCTCCTGATTACCGAGCAGAAACTCGCAGTTCAGATGCATGTAGAGGTCCAGCGCGTTGAGCGTGAACTTGGGCCCGCCCGACGGTCCTACCAGCGACACCGGCCCGTAGCCCCGGTTCAGAAAAAACTTGGCCAGCAGGGGGGTAATGAGGTAGCTGTTCTCGACGCCATCGAACGGTTCGGCGATCTGGATCAGCGGCCGGTCGGCGCAACTCATGGCCCGGAAAGCGGGTGTGAACGTTCGTTCGGCGGCCCGCATCAGACCCTGGTATTCTTCGTTCGTTTCGTGGCGCACCCGCAGAATGCTGGCGGCCAGTCCCCGAAAGGTTTCGCAGGTGCCGTTGCCAAACAGATAGTCGCCCAGTTGCTCGGCTTCGCTGATCTGTAGATTATGGCCCCGCACCAGTTTGGTGGCAATGGGGTGCATACCCATCGGCAGGTCGGGGCAGACTTTATTGATAAAGAAAGTTGGGTGCGAAAAAGCGCCTTTTCCAATCTCATCTTCCAGGGTTCGTTCGTCGGGGGTGGGACCCTTGGCTAGCAGGGCGCCCAGAAAAGCACCGCGCTGGAGTGGATGCGTAATGGGGTCATTCAGGGCCGCCCGGCACTCCGCCAGTAGGTCGGGCGGCAGCGGTTTGCTACCATGTTTTCCGATTCCAATATGTCGAATACCCCTGCCCAGCGGTGTGTCGGCAGGTGCATCTAAAGTTGGGTTGGCAATTGGCATGGCAAAGGGCTGGTAACGCATGGGTATGAACGTAAAAGTAGGCGCGAAGCCACTACCTACTTATTGACTATAGATGATCAAGATAGCTACGGCGCTAACCCTTTTTACCCTGGCTGTGAACGGGTAATAGCTCTGACAACACGATTCATTGGTATAGTTATTTAATAGATTATCTATCGGCCCCGGCTCAAGGCCAGGGCCGATAAAGCCAACCATAATGGGACTGAGTATAACCTACCAGGTTCAGAAATGCGTAAAATTACTTAATATTTTATTTTGACATGATTATGTACATCCAAATATTATATAAGAAAAAATGAAAAAATAAGAATTAACCATTATTAACAGTTCATTTGTCGATATATTATAAATAGTGTTCGAATAGTCAAGTTTCGATAAAGTGCTGGGCGTGAGAAGCCTTTGCATGACTGCTGCCGGATGCGTATGGGCAGATCGGATTGCTTAACAAGGCTGGTAGGGTGGTTTCGAGAAGGCGGATAGAGATGCCGTCCGCTCGTGTCGGTTAGTACGCTATCGTTCCGCCGGGTCTAAGCGGTGTTGCTAAGGGCTATTGACAGGCCGCCCCGCCCCGTCGGCCTGTCAATAGCCCGCAACCGCACAGCATCTAATCGAAGAAACGAGCCACCTTTTCAAACTTCCGGCGCGGCCATCGGTATATAGTAAATACAGTTGTTCAAAGGCTGGGGCCTTGCTGGTTCTGGCAGTACCCATCACATCACTATGAAGTATAGACAGTTTGGCCGTACCGAGTTGACCGTAAGTGAAATAGGCTTTGGCGCCTGGGCCATTGGTGGGCCGGCTGAGGTTGGCGGGGTTGCCATCGGCTGGGGCGACGCCGACGATACGACCTCCGAGCAGGCCCTTCGCCACGCGCTCGATCTGGGCATTACCCTGTACGATACGGCCGACTTCTACGGGCTGGGCCATTCTGAAGAACTGATCGGTCGGGTGTTTGGCAACCGCGCCGATGTGGTGATCGCCACCAAAGTCGGTCAGAAAGAGCAGGACGGTAAAATTGCCATCGACTACAGCCGCGCCCACATTATGACGGCCTGCGACGATAGCCTTCGGCGGCTCCGGCGCGACAGCATCGATTTCTACCAGCTGCACGTCGCTAAGCTAAGCCATCTGGAACAGGGCGACTGCATCGAGGCTATGAGGGATCTGCAACAGGCGGGTAAAATTCGGTATTGGGGCATCTCCCTGAATACCTTCGCGCCCGAGCCCGAAGCCGACTTTTTCCTCAACCATGAGCTGGGCAGCGGGTTTCAGGTGGTATTCAACGTACTGAACCAGCACATTCGTCCGTATCTGTCGGCCATGCACACGCAGGGGTACGGCCTCATTGCCCGCATGCCGCTGCAGTTTGGCCTGCTGGCTGGTAAATTCTCAACCTCGACCACATTCCCGCCCAGCGATCATCGGCATTACCGGGTCACGCCCGCCATCATCGACGCTACCAACGAGGCTCTGCAACCCGTTTGGGAGCTGTGTCGTACGTATGACGTCACCCCGGCCGAACTCAGCCTGAGCTATATACTGAGCCACCCCGAAATATCGACCGTGATTCCCGGTATCCGTACGCCCGAACAGGCCGATCAGAATACCCGCCGAATCGTTCAGCTCTCCGACCAGGACAGGGACTTTATCACCGGCTTGTACGACACCCGGTTCAAACCGCTGGTCGATATGATGAAAAAACAGGGCTGACCGCTGTTGGCCTTGCGCGCCTGGCTCAGCCTTCGTAATCGGGAGAGATAGGCGAGCGCCGGAACTCGTTGGGCGTAAGGCCTACGTACTTTTTGAAAAACTGGCTAAAATTTGGCTGATCGGCGAAGCCAATGATATGGCTGATCGCCTGAAGTGTCCAGTCGGTCTGGACCAGCAGGGCCTTACTTTCTTCGAGCAGGCGATTTTTGATCAGGGTGCTGATGGTCTGGCCGGTATGCTTTTTAACGAGCCCATTCAGGTAGTTCGGGTTCAGATTCAGTGTCTCCGCGTAGTCGCGGGCGGTGCGCATCCGGATTGGGTTGTTGAGGTTGGCAAGGTTGGTTTCTTTTTCGAGCAATTCGAAAAAATTATAGACGTGCCGGTAGTCGTTGGTGATCTCGCCGACGGGGGCGTAGTCGGTGCCTTTGAGGCTCTCTATCAGGATCAGCTGGACATAGGCCTGCATGGCTTCTTCGGCCAGTTCCCCGCCCGAGGCAGCTTCGGCTTTCATCTGGGTCAGCAGGCTGTGAATCATCTGCGCCGACTGATCAGACAGGCGAAGGATTTTTTTCTCCGTAAAAAACTTGTAGCGGTCGATAATCAGTTTCAGCGACGGGTGCTGATCCAGGTATCGCTTCTTGAACATGCAGAAGATACCCCCGCCTGCTTTGGGAGACGCGTTGCGCCAGCACACGATCTCGTTGGGGTGCAGAAAGAGAATCGTACGCTCGTCGATGTAGTAATTATCCTTCCCCATCGTTTTCACGCCCGTGCCGCTGGTCATGAACATGATCTTATAAAAATCACGGCGGTTGGGGGTCAGGTAGTTGTCACAGCCGGTCTTCTCACGGTCCACCACCTTAATATTCCAGTCCTCATAATACAGCCGACTCACGGGCGTGGTGCCGGGTGGCAAGACAGATGGCATATCATAGACCATCGTTATGGGTTGAGCTTCGCCAGTTCGGCGGTGGGGTCGTGTCTCCATAAATCATAAAATGTGTTTTGGCGCGGTAAAGTGCCGGTGCCTATACAAATCAAAGATATTGCCAGGTAAGTAGTTGCAGGTCAGGTGGTAATGTTCGACGTGGAAACTTGCCAGCAATGGGGCCGTTGGCTCAGCTTATGAGTTGATATGTGATTTTCATAAAAAGAGCTTTGCTTTTCCTATAAAGTTGCTCCCTCGTGGCTGGTACGTTTGTATGATCGATAGGGCGAGGATGTCTGGTTGCTGCTTAACGTTCGTCACTGATTGGTCATCGACATGGCGACGTTGTAAAAGCCACCGACCTCATCTTGGTAAACCAAACTGCTCGGATGAAACAGGTACGAAATCAATTTGTTACGCTACTCTTTGGTAGCCTTCTAATTATCATGGGAACAGGACCTCTGGCTATGGCTCAGCAATCAAAAATAAACAGCGCCCCCGAAGCGACCCGGGGGCCTGCCACCAGCTTCAGCGGTACGGTTTGGGTAACTACTCTGGTCGGCCCCAACGCAGAAACCGACTGCATCGTGAGTAGCGTCACCTTTGACCCCAAAGCCAGAACGTTCTGGCATACGCATCCCAACGGTCAGCTACTGGTTGTTACGAAGGGCATCGGCTTCTATCAGGAGAAGGGAAAACCCGCCCGGCTTATTCGGGAAGGCGATTCGGTGACTATACCGCCGATGGTTGAACACTGGCATGGCGCCGGCCCCAACGGTACGTTTACCCATACCGCTATTAATCCGAACGTAAGCAAAGGCGGGGCCGTCAACTGGCTGCAGGCGGTTACGGATGAGGAGTACAGGATCGCTCACTAAGCAAGTAGGCAGGTATCTAATGAAAAACTCATTCGTCATCTCTTTTTCCCTGTTGCTCTTTTGCATAGCAATCATGGCTTGCACACTGGAGAACCCGATAGCCTCCGGCATACTGAACGGTGAAAGTCCCGAAACTCAGACAAATGATGCGATCGAGAGCCGACTCAATATCAGGATTGGCGCGACCGTTTTTACCGCAACGCTGCTGAATAATCCAACGGCGACGGCCCTGGTAGCACGTTTGCCACTGACGATCCCGATGCAGGAACTGAACGGCAACGAGAAGTTCGCTGAGCTGCCCAACGCCCTGCCCTCCCGCGCATCGGCGCCCGGAACCATTCAAACCGGCGACCTGATGCTCTACGGGTCAACCACGCTGGTACTGTTTTATAAAACGTTTCCGACCGCCTACAGTTATACAAAACTAGGACGTGTCGACAATCCGGCGGGCCTCGCTGCCGCGCTCGGGTCCGGAAGCGTAACGGTTACGTTTGAGCGCCAGTGAACACGAACAACGAACCGTAAACCTATCCGACACTAATCGATTTGGCTGGTGGCGGTAATCAACACTTTCTTGCCAATACTGACCTTTAGAGGCTGGGGCTGAAAACCGGATTCGCAAACAACTGCCTTCAGGGGGCGGAGGGAGATTCTGGAGATGCAGATCTTAAACTAACCAACTTATGGCTGAGTACGAAAACACCGGGGGCAAGTCAGAGGCCCCCAATGCATCCCGCCGGGTTTTCTTCAAACAATCTTCGGCCCTGGCAGCTCTGGCTATGACTCCGCCAGCGGCCATGACCGCCGTGGCGAACGGACTGGATGAAAAAGTGGCTGCCGCCTTCGAGCAGATGCCGCTGCATGTCGAGATCAACGGCACAATGCGAACCCTAGCCATTGAACCCCGCGTTACGCTGCTCGACCTGTTGCGCGAACAACTGCATCTAACCGGCACCAAAAAAGGCTGCGACCACGGGCAATGCGGGGCCTGTACAGTGCACGTCGATGGCCAGCGGGTCAACTCGTGTCTGACCCTGGCGATGACGACAGAAGGTAGCCAAGTCACAACCATTGAGGGGCTAACCCCCGGTGGACCCGACGGGCCATTGCATCCCATGCAGGAAGCGTTTATCAAACACGACGGCTTTCAGTGTGGCTATTGTACTCCCGGACAAATTATGTCGGCGGTAGCCTGCATTCGTGAAGGCCATGCCGACAGCCCCGAGGAGGTTCGCGAATACATGAGCGGCAACATATGCCGGTGCGGAGCCTACGCCAACATTGTCGATGCCATTATGGACGTTAAAAAGGGAGGAGCCAGGGTATGAACCAATTTCAATATACGCGGGTAACAACCCCCAAAGCGGCCGTTTCGGCCATTTCGACTGGAAACGGTTCGTATTTTCTGGCAGGTGGCACGAACCTGATCGACTTAATGAAGCGCGAAGTGGTGGTGCCCGAGCGGCTGATCGACATCAACAAACTACCGCTCGCAACCATCGAAAAAACGGCTACGGGCCTGCGCATTGGGGCCATGGCTAAAAATTCGGCGGTAGCCGAAAGCGAGCTGGTAAAGAAGTATGTTCCGCTGCTGACGATGGCGCTCAACGCGGGGGCGTCAGCCCAGCTTCGGAACATGGCGACGGTAGGCGGCAATATGATGCAGCGTACCCGTTGTGCTTATTTTTACGATACAGCCATGCCCTGCAACAAGCGAAGCCCAGTGCAGGCTGGTGCTGATAAAGGACAGACCAACGGGCCGGTGGGCTGCGGAGCCATCGGCGGCATCAATCGGATGCACGCCATTTTCGGAGCCAGCACCAAATGCATCGCCGTTCACCCGAGCGACATGTGTATCGCTCTGGCTGCGCTGGATGCTACCGTGAATGTATCCGGCCCAAAGGGCGATCGTACCATTCCGTTCGGCGACTTCCATCGGCTCCCCGGCGATACGCCCCAGAAAGACAATACGCTGCTGCCCGGCGAACTGATTATGTCGGTCGATATCCCAACGAATAAGTTTGCCGACCATTCACACTATCTGAAAGTTCGCGACCGGGCGTCGTATGCCTTCGCCCTGGTGTCGGTTGGGGTGGCAGTTGACATGAAGAGAGATACCATTCAGGATATACGCCTGGCCATGGGCGGTGTGGCCCATAAGCCCTGGCGACTGATCGAAGCCGAGCAGTTTTTGCGCGGTAAATCTGCTACCGAAGCCAACTTCAAACAAGCTGCCATGCTGGCGATGAACGGCGCAAAGGGCTACGGCGAGAACGACTTCAAGCTGACCCTGGCCCCCAACTCCATTATCGACGCCTTGAAAACAGCTACCAAAACCGCCTAATTATGACAAAAGACACAAAAAATCCGCCCATCGACCGGGTCGATGGGCGGTTGAAAGTGACCGGCGGGGCCAATTACTTTGCTGATTTTGAGCTGCCCAACATGGCCTACTGCGTATTGGTCGGCAGCGAGGTTGGCCGGGGCACGATTACCAGCCTCGACACTAAAAAAGCACAGGGCGCACCGGGCGTCCTCGGCGTGTTCACGCATCAGAATATGCCTCCCATTCCGGGTTGGGATGCACCCGTTGGCGGAGAGGCCGACGGACCGGCCCCCAAGCCCAAGAGAGAGGAGACCTACCGAATTCTGAGCAGCCCTAAAATCCTGTTCGACGGGCAACCCATCGCCATCGTGGTGGCCGACAGTTTCGAGCGGGCCACCTATGCCGCTTCGCTTGTCAAGGCAACTTACAACAAACAGGCAGCCCGTACCGAACTGGAAAAGCACCTGTCGGAGGGCGTTGCCCCGAAGGGCGCCGATGGCGGCAATTATTTACGGGGCAAAGCCGATGCCTATCAGTCGGCTCCTGTCAGGCTGGAAGCCAATTATACCATACCCATTGAAGTGCACAACCCGATGGAATTACATGGTATTCTGGCTCACTGGACAGCCTCCGACAAGCTAATGATTTACGCCAAAACGCAGGGCGTTAACGCCACGCAGCAGGCGATGGCCCAGGCGTTCAAACTCGACCCGAAGAATATTCACGTGCATACCGAATTCATGGGTGGTGGCTTCGGCATGGGCCTGCGTACGTGGCCGCAGGAAACGGCAGTGGTGGCGGTGGCCCGGAAAATTGGTCGTCCGTTGAAGCTGGTGGTTACCCGTTCGCAGATGTTTACGCTGGTGGGCCACCGCCCTTATACCGTGCAGACCATCAACATGGGTGCCGACACGAACGGGAAGCTGGTTGGTCTTGCCCACGCAGCAACCGCCGAAACGGCCAGCTACGAAGACTTCACGGAAGCGACCGTCAACATGACCAAATTTATGTACGACTGCCCGAACGTGAGCACCCGCTACCGCATCGTGCGGCTCGACCGGAGCGTACCTATCTGGATGCGCGGACCGGGCGAAGCTACGGGCGCGTTTGCCCTCGAATCGGCGATGGATGAAATGGCCCATAAGCTGAACCTCGACCCCATCGAGTTCCGGCTACGCAACTATACCGAAACCGATCCCGAACACAACCGGCCTTATTCGAGCAAAAATCTCAAAGAAGCGTATCAGCGCGGGGCCGACGCTATTGGCTGGAGTAACCGGAAGAACGAGCCGGGTAGCCAGCGGGAAGGCGACTGGTTGATTGGCTACGGCATGAGCACGGGCGTGTTTAGCGCCTTCCGCTGGGAAGCTTCGGCCAGGGCCTTGCTCAAAGCCGATAGCTCCCTGACGATACAAAGCGCCGTGACCGACATTGGCCCGGGAACCGGAACGGCCCTGACCATAATTGCCCATAACGTGCTGGGCGTGCCGCTCAATCAGATCAAGGTCGAGTATGGCGACACCTCGCTGCCCAAAGCGCCCACGCAGGGCGGTTCGGCCATTGTATCGGCGGTAGGCTCGGCGGTGTTCGACGCCTGCACAGCGGTTAAAAAACAACTGACCGAACTGGCCATCAAAGAAGGTGGATCGCTGGCAGGTCGTCAGGCCGATGAGCTGATCATAGCCGACGGTGTGCTGTCGGTGGAGAAAGAACCCCGTAAAAAAGTAGCCCTGAGCGAGCTGATGCGAGCGAATAACCTGACGGTGATCGACAAAAGTGCTGACTCGAAAGGTGGGTCGGAGCAGAGTAAGTATTCGATGTACTCGTTCTCGGTGCATTTCGTGCAGGTACGTGTCAACCCACTGACGGGGGTTGTGCGCGTTTCCAAAGCCGTCAGCGTGGCCGATTCGGGGCGCATTGTGAGCCCCAAAACGGCGGCCAGCCAGATGATCGGTGGCGTGGCCGGCGGCATTGGTATGGCGCTAACGGAAGAAGCCAGTATTGACCACCGGTTTGGCCGATTCGTGAACAACAACCTGGGCGATTATCACGTAGCCGTGCATGCCGACGTACCGGCCATCGAAACGATCATGATCGATAAGCCCGACCCGATCATCAATCCGATGGGTGCCAAAGGCATGGGTGAAATCGCGCTGATCGGCTTTGCCGGAGCGGTAGCCAATGCAGTTTTTAACGCTACTGGCCAACGCGTACGTGACTTGCCGATTACTCCGGATAAACTCCTGAGAAAGCTGACGTAGAATAAACAGAGTGGATCAACTTACCCTTTTATCAAACTGACTGTTTTGGTCCTGCTGATGAAGGAAGCACTGTCGATCGTCTGCGTCGAGATGCTTTCTTCGTCAGCAGGACCAAAAAGAGAATACGGTAAGGTCAGTTAGGCGCACTGCTCTATGTTGTTCACATTGTTCGAGTAATATGTCTCTTGAAGCTAGTACCGATATTTTTGGCCGCCTGCAGGCCGGAGAACCGCTTCGCAAAGACGATCCTGACTATGCCCGCTTTGGCGAAGTCGTGGCGCGGACCATCCGGTTATGCGTTACCATGAACGCGACGGCAACCGATACCGATCAGGTACGTTCCCAACTGGGTGAGATCATCGGCGTGGATATCGACCCATCGACGACGATATTCCCACCCTTTCACACCAATTTCGGTCGGTTTATTCGGTTGGGTAAAAACATCTTCATCAACCATGCCTGCTCGTTTCTGGATATTGGCGGCATTATCATCGAAGACGACGTACAGATTGGACCAAGGGTAAACCTGACCTCCGAAAATCATCCGCTGGACCCGGCCGACCGAACAACGCTGATTCCGCGGCCAGTTGTGATCAAACGCAACGCCTGGATCGGGGCGGGGGCCACCATCCTGCCGGGCGTTACCGTCGGCGAAAACGCCATCGTGGCTGCGGGTGCCGTAGTCAGTCGTGATGTGCCGCCTAACACGGTGGTGGCGGGGGTGCCAGCCAGGGTGGTTAAGTCGTTGTGAGGTAGAGTAGCAATCCTTCAAAACGCAGAATGACGCGTGGATGTCAAAGGGTAAGGTCAAGCTACTGATCCGGCCCTTTGGCCTCTGTACTCGTTCGGCGAAACACCTACCTTCTGTTTGAAGAACCGGCCGACCCGAACGCGGTAAAGTAAGGCAGGCCCGAAGCCTGAACTGGAGAACCGACGTTACTTTTTCTATCTTCGCGGTATATTAGTATGCCGTCATGTGTAGCCGTTTGCTTTGGCTGCTGTTGTTACTCAGCAGTCCGGTTTTGTCGATTGCCCAGCTTCAGATCAATCATCCTATGGCGAGGCTGGTCATACAGCGCGGAAACGATGGCAACGGGCGGCTATACGTGTCGGGACAAGTACGGGGGCAGGCCGACCGGATCGAGGCCCGGCTAACGCCCGTTGTGGCGGGGCAGGGCACCGAAACCGCCTGGCAACCGGTTCAGACCAACCCGGTCAATGGCGTATTTCTGGGCTACATTACCGGAACGGGCGGCTGGTATACGCTCTCGGTTCGGGCCATTGTCAGCAATACCGTCAGCAGTGAGGCTACCGTGCAGCCCGTCGGCATCGGCGAAGTGTTCGTAACGGCCGGACAATCTAACTCGCGCGGGCTGGGGATCGGCGATAACGATCTCGGCACGGCTACCGACCGCGTCAACGCCATCGACTCCATCAACCATTACTACCCGCCCAGTCCTCAGCCGCTGCTATCGTCGGGCGATCCGATGCCGGTTCCGGTCTATAAAGCCCTGACCGCCGGCCGGCGTATTTTCCCGATGGCCGAAAGCTCGTGGGGCTGGGGCGAACTGGGCGACTATATCGTGAACCGGTATAACGTGCCGGTCGCTTTCTACGTAGCTGGCTGGGATGGCTCAACGATCGACAACTGGGACAAAACGGCCCGGGGCATACCCACCTGCAACGCGTATTTCTGCAACGAAAACTGGCAGAACCTGCAACCCTACACCAACCTGAAAAACGTACTTCAGTATTACGCATCGATGGCGGGCATCCGGGCCGTACTCTGGCACCAGGGCGAGGCTGAAGGCGATGTAGCGCGGGATCAGATTCCGCAGTATGCCTCTATACTACGATCGGTCATCGAGAAGGCGCGGCAGGATTATGGAAGTCGTAGTATGGCCTGGGTGGTGGCGCGGGCGTCGTATAACGGACAGGTAACGACCCCCGCCGTCGTGTCGCAGCAGGAAGCGGTCATTGCTACACCGGGTTTCAACGTATTTCAGGGGCCGCTGAACGACACAATCCAGAACCGGAACGGTGGTGATACGGATGTTCATTTTGCCAACGCGCTCCGGCCCTCGGTTCATCCGCAGTATTACCTCAATCCGAACAGCATTCCGGTCAATATGGGGCTGTCGCGCTTTGCTCGCAACTGGAACAACAGCCTCAGCAGCAGCTTTTTTCAGACCGCCCAGCCCATCACGCCCGAGGTGTTTGCCGCTACCGGAACGCTGGCCGAGTACGTGCTGCCCGCCGATAGTCTGCGCGTTACGTTTGTGACCTCCGGTACGTTTGGCAGCGGGAACCAGTGGCAGGTACAGCTCCTCGATTCGCTGGGTCGCTACAAAGCCACCCTCGGGAGCGGCTCGGCCAGCCCGGTTCGGGTGAAGCTGCCTGCCGACTATCAGAGTGGCCGGTACCGGGTTCGGGTTGTGTCGAGTGCACCCGTCATGCCGGCGGTACCGTCGAACCTGTTCCGGATTACCAGCCAGATTCCGGCTGCCGATCTGAGCCTGTCCGCATCGGTCGACCAGCGGACGCCGGGGCTGAACGAACCCGTTACCCTCTCGCTGACGGTGCGGAACCAGGGCCCGGCCGCAGCCACCGACATTCTGGTACGGGATCGACTGCCCGACAACCTGGCGGTGGTATCCGTGCCATCGTCCATGACCAGCAGCGGAAGCGTCGTGTCCGGAACGATTGACCGCCTGGAAGCCGGTACTCAGGGCACCTTCACGTTTACGGTCAAACCAACCGCTACCGGTTTTTACCGAAACTCCGCCGAGATTGCCCAGGTTACCCAGCTCGACCCCGACAGTCAGCCCAACTCCGGCACCGGCGACGGGCAGGACGATGCGACCGGGCTTGACTTCAGAACCGCGCAAACGGGCGCGGGCGTCTTCGTGTCACCCAATCCCAACCAGGTGCCGCTGCCCGCTGTGCAAAGCAACCAGCCCACGCCCGACCCCGCCCGGGCCGACCTGAGCCTGCGCGTGGCGGTCAGCAACCGAACCCCGCGGCTCAACGAGGTCATTTCGTTTTCCATTACGCTCACCAATACCGGCGGCTTAACGGCCACGGGCGTGAACCTGACGGCGTACCTGCCGGCTAACCTGTCATTCGTGCCGGGCGATGATCTGGCGCCGGGCGGGGGTGGGCTATCGGGAGGCATCAGTAGCCTGGCGGCTGGAGCCAGCCACGTCTTTCGGTTCTCGGCGCGGGCTGTTTCGGCGGGGCGCGGTGTCTGCACCGCTCAACTGACGGCATCCGGTCAGGCCGACCCGGACTCGACCCCCAATAACGGCACTACCAACGGCGAAGACGACACCGCTCAGGTCGACATCCGGGTTCAGTGAATGGCTGATACTGAACGGTTATTGACCGGATTTGGTTAAATTTGAACTCACCGACGATTAAATTGGAGTAAAACCGATTGCTTTTCCTTTTATATAGGGAAAGAAGACAGTTGCATCTGTACGAAACGTATGAGAGCGAATTGGATCGTATTGGGAGTAGCCGGCATTGGCGGGGCGTTGTTTTTATCGTCGTTTCTTGGCGTGTTCGAAAGCCGCGTCGATTATAACACGCAGGTCAAGCCGCTGCTGAACAAAAACTGCATTGCCTGCCATGGCGGGGTAAAAAAAGCATCGGATTTTTCACTTCTGTTCAGACACGAAGCCGTAGCGCCGGCCAAGTCAGGCAAGCCCGCCATTATTCCGGGCGATGCCGATGCCAGCGAGATGATCCGCCGGCTGACGCTGGCCGAAGATGACGACGAGCGTATGCCGCTCGACCACCCGCCCCTCAAACCTGACGAAATTGATCTGCTCCGCAAATGGATCGACCAGGGAGCCGAATGGGGCGATCACTGGGCCTACCAGCGCGTCGAAAAACCCGATGTACCCGCTATCGGTACGTTCTGGTCGCGGCTGGGGCTGGGCGGCAGCGATGAAACCAGCTGGGCCAAAAACGAAATCGACCATTTTATTCTCGATAAACTCCGCGACGAAGGGCTCAAACCCATGCCCGAGGCCGACCGGGCTACGCTGATCCGGCGGGTAACCCTCGACCTGACGGGTTTGCCGCCCACGCAGCAGGAAGTGGCCGCCTTCCAGAACGATCCATCCCCGACGGCTTACGAAAAAGTAGTTGACCGGCTGCTGGCATCACCCGCATACGGCGAACGCTGGACCGGCATGTGGCTCGACCTGGCCCGTTATGCCGATACCAAAGGCTACGAACGCGATCCGGGCCGTAAAATCTGGCGCTACCGCGATTACCTCATCAACGCCTTCAACGCCGACAAACCCTATAACCTGTTCCTGACCGAACAGCTGGCCGGTGACCTGATGCCGAAGGCGTCGGATGAGCAGTTTATTGCTACGGGTTTCCATCGCAACACGATGACCAATGATGAGGGCGGCACCCAGGACGAGGAGTTTCGGGTAGCGGCCGTCATTGACCGGGTCAATACCACCTGGGACGTGTTTCAGGGTACCACCTTTGCCTGTATCCAGTGCCACAGCCATCCCTACGACCCGTTTACCCACGACGAATATTACAAGTACCTCGCCTTCTTTAACAACACCCGCGACGAAGACGTGACGAGCGAAACGCCGACGCTCCGGTTTTACCAGGGTGCCGATTCGGCCGAAGCGGTGGCGCTGAAACAGTGGCTGCGTACCCACGTATCGGCCCGTACCGAATCGATTCACGAGCGGTTTCTGCGGACCATGGAGCCCAAGTTCAACTCGCACGATATCAAACAGCTAATGAATGCGTCGCTGCTCGATGCCAAGTACTTCGGCGCGCAGGATAAAGGCGTGGGCCAGCTGGACAAGGTGACGCTGACGGGCCAGAACCGGCTCCTGATTGCCTGGGGCACCAAAGAAACCGGCGCCACCCTGACCATCCGGCAGGACGGACCTAACGGGCCGGTGCTGCTGACCCAGCCGGTGCCGAAGACGGGTAGTGAATGGAAAGATACCATCCAGATTTTCGCGCTGCCGGCGGTAACGGGTCAGCACAGCCTGCACCTGTCGTTCAGTAACCCGAAGCATCCAAAAAACTGGACCATGATCAAATGGGTGGCCTTTCAGCAGGCGCTGCCCGATCCGCAACAGGAGAAACGGTACCTGGCCCTGCTCAACAAAGACCCTGAACAAACGCCGATCATGCTCGACGGTTCGGGCGATCTGGCGCGTCCCACGCATATTTTTGACCGCGGTAACTGGCTGGTGAAAGGCAAGCGGGTTACGCCCGATGTGCCGAAGTCGTTTCCGGCTATGGACCCCAAACTACCCCGCAACCGGCTGGGCCTGGCTGCCTGGATGACCAGCCGCGACCATCCGCTGACGGCCCGGGTGGCCGTGAATCGGTTCTGGGAGCAGCTCTTTGGAACGGGTATCGTTGAAACGGTAGAGGACATGGGTACCCAGGGCATACCGCCTACCCACCGCGAACTGCTCGACTATCTGGCGGCCGAGTTCATGGAAACCGACAGCTGGAGCGTGAAAAAGATGCTCAAACGCATGGTTACCTCGGCCACATACCGCCAGCATGCCAAAGCGACTCCCGAGCTGCTGGCCAAAGACCCGTTCAACAAACTGCTGGCCCGCGGCCCGCGGGTGCGGCTCTCGGCCGAGCAGGTACGCGACCAGGCGCTGACGGTAAGTGGGCTCCTGAGCCGGAAAATGTACGGCCCGAGCGTCATGCCGGTCCAGCCCGAAGGCATCTGGCAGTCGCCCTACGACGGTGATATCTGGAAACAGAGCACCGGCGAAGACCTGCACCGGCGGGCTTTGTACACCTACTGGAAGCGCACGGCTCCGTATCCGTCGATGGTGACGTTCGATAGCCCCAGCCGGGAGTTCTGCCAGCTGCGTCGTCTGCGGACCAATACGCCCCTGCAGGCGCTGGTGACGCTCAACGACCCCGTCTACGTAGAAGCCGCCCAGAAACTGGCCGATTACATGCGCCTGCGCGGCCAAACGCCCGAGGCTCAGATACAGGCCGGCTTTCGGCGGGTCATGCTGCGCGATCTGCCGCCCGCCAAGCTGACCGTGCTGACCCGGCTCTACCGCAATACCGAACAGTATTACCGGCAAAAGCCCGACGAGGCTCAAAAGCTGCTCGCCAAAGCCGACGGCGTACCGGTAACGCCCCAGCAGGCCGCCCTGACCGTAACGGCCAATACGATGTTGAACCTGGACGAAGTGATAACGAAGGAATAATGAACAAGCTCCTGCAAGAACTTCAGCACGCGGCTGCCCAACGCGAAACCCGGCGCCATTTTCTGCACACCTGCTCAACAGGGCTGGGCGCCATGGCCCTCAGCTCCGTGCTGGGAAGCTGCGGCTTTCTGGGTAAAGACAGTTCGGCAACGAACGAGGTGGGTGGGGCGCTGATGCCCGACGGATCGGCTACGGCGCCACGCCCGTCGGCGTATCTGCCCAAGGCCAAACGCATCATTTATATCCACATGGCCGGTTCGCCCAGCCAGCTGGAACTGTTCGATTACAAACCCGAGCTGGCCAAATACAACGGAAAAGACTGTCCGCAGGAGTTGCTCGAAGGCAAGAAGTTTGCCTTTATCCGGGGTGTTCCCAAAATGCTGGGGCCGCAGGGTAAGTTCGCGCAGCACGGGCAGTCGGGGGCGTGGGTGTCGGATTATCTGCCGCATCTGCAGGGCGTCGTCGATGACATCACGTTCCTCAAAGCCATGCATACCGATCAGTTCAACCATGCCCCGGCGCAGCTGCTGATGCATACGGGCAGCGCGCGGCTGGGTCGGCCCAGCCTGGGCTCCTGGGTGACCTACGGGCTGGGTACGGAGAACGATAATCTGCCGGGCTATATCGTGCTGGCATCGGGCGGTAAACAGCCCGATGCGGGTAAGTCGGTCTGGGGCAGTGGGTTTCTGCCAACGGTCTACCAGGGGGTTCAGTGCCGCACCGACGGAGATCCGGTTCTCTACGCGTCAGATCCGTCGGGTATCAGCCGCGACGTGCGAAAGCAAACGATCGATGCCATCAGCCAGATCAACCAGCAGCAGTACGACGAGGTGAAAGACCCCGAAATTCTGACCCGTATTGCGCAGTATGAGCTGGCCTTCCGGATGCAGATGTCGGTGCCCGATGCAATGGACATCAAGAGTGAGCCGCAGTATATTCTGGATAGCTACGGTGTAAACCCGGCGCAGGGGTCGTTTGCCCGCAATTGCCTGCTGGCCCGTCGGCTGGTGGAGCGCGGGGTTCGGTTTGTGCAGCTGTTCGACTGGGGCTGGGATACCCATGGCACCAGTGCCGATGGCGCCATCGAGATCGGCCTCAAAACAAAATGTAGAGAATCTGACCAGGCCGTGGCGGCCCTGTTGCGCGACCTGAAGCAGCGCGGCCTGCTCGACGAAACGCTGGTTGTCTGGGGGGGCGAGTTTGGCCGTACGCCGATGCAGGAGAACCGCGATGGGCAGGTGCTGCCCTTCATGGGCCGCGATCATCACCTCGATGCGTTTACGGTCTGGATGGCCGGTGGCGGGGTCAAAAAAGGATTTTCCTACGGCGAAACCGACGATATTGGCTACTACGGCGTAAAAGATAAAGTACACGTACATGACTTGCAGGCCACGATTCTGCATTTGCTCGGGTTCGATCATACCAAGCTAACCTTCCAGTTTCAGGGCCGGCCTTTCCGGCTGACCGATGTGGCCGGCAAAATTGTAAAGCCGATCCTGGCCTGACGCTGACTCGTTATCGTATGCGGAACCGCATCCTGCTGATTCACGGGTACGTTGAAGACCCTACTATTTTCGATACGCTGGTGCCGCTGCTGCCTCCGGCCGAGTACGTCCGTATCAACCTGGCCGACGAGTTCCAGCGCTGGCAACCGGCGGGGGCGGTGAACGTGCGGAAGCTGGCTCAGACCCTGATCGACCTGTACGAAATCAGGGCCGACGATGTAATCATTGGTCACTCGATGGGCGGCTGGGTGGCCATCAACATCAAGGAACTGAGCGGGGCTACGGTTATTCAGCTGGCGTCGTGGACGAACCAGAAAAAGATTCTGTTTCCGACCGATAATCTGACCATTCTGAAGCTGATGCTGAATACGGGCCTGACGCAGAGCCGGATGCTGACCCGCTTTTTCCGGAAGGCATACCCGTTTCAGGAGTCCCGGGCTTTGTACGACCAGCTGCTGGAAGGCTCGACCACCATGGCGCGACTGTACGTCTGGCAGCAGCTGCAAACGCTCTTTGCGAAAGTGGCTCCGCTAACGGTTCAGCCCGACCTGCGTATCCACGCCCGGCGTGATTCGATCGTCAGCCCGCCCGACGAGCCGTTTGTCGACGTGCCGGGCGACCATTTCTGCCTGGTCTTCCATGCCGAAGCGGTGGCGGAGCCAATCCGGACCCTGCTGGCCAATCGATCCGGGATGGGAACAGCCTGACGGCGCTACTCCATTACTTTCGGTACCTCGAAGAACTGCCCGTTATGCTGGGGCGAGTTGGCCAGTGCCTGGTCGCGGGAGAGGTGCTGGCCCACCACATCGTCGCGCAGGACGTTGACTTCGGGCGATATATGCGTCAGGGGCTCAACGCCCGTGGTGTCTACCTCATTGAGTTGCTCCATCCAGGTCAGAACCCCGTTCATGCTGCTGAGCAGGGCTTCTTCTTCGTCCGGCTTCACTTCCAGCCGGGCCAGGTGGGCAATTTTCTGCAGTGTTTCTGAATCGACTTTCATACAATTTCTTTTTTTGTAGAGACGCAATCTTTTGCGTCTCTCTGGCGTCAGCAACAACCCGGCTATAGACTTGACTGCTGATACAAAGGTTGCTGACGCGAATGAGACGCAATAGCCGGGCCGCCGGGCGGTTGCGTCTCTACGCGGGGATTTGTTTTTCTTTGGTCAGTTCGGCGTTGATGATGCGGTAGGTTTCCTGTTTCAGGCGCTCTACATCGGTCTGTGTCATGCCTTTGGTATCGATGGGCGGGTGGATGACCGCTCGCAGGGGATGTCGGTACAGCCGGACTTTTGGTGTATCGGGCAGAATCTGGTGGTTATTCAGCAGCGAGATCGGCACAATGGGGACCTGCTGCTGAATGGCCATGATAAACGCGCCATCCTTAAACGATTCCATGGTGGGCGGATGCGCAGCGCGGATACCTCCTTCCGGAAAAATCATGATGCTCCGTCCGCCCGCCAGCGTTCGGATGGATTTGGCCAGCGAGTAGGCCCGGCTGTTGGGTTGCGACCGATCGACCTGCACGTGTAGCTTGGCGAACATGTAGCCCAGCAGCGGAATGTGTTTCACCTCGCTCTTGCCAACGAACGCGAAGAAATTATCGACAACGACCCCCATGGCAGCAATGTCGATGTACGAAAAGTGATTGGCGCAAAAGACATAGGTGCCCCGCGGGTCGGGCCTGAACCGATGCTCGATCCGCACCGGAATACCGGCTCCGAAAAAGAACAGGCGTCCCCAGATGCGGTTTACCCGGTGGGCCAGCGGTTTCCAGGCCTCCCGCTGCAGAAAAAGAAACTGCAACGGAAATAGCAGCAGGTACAGCAGCACAAGGTAAACAGCGCAGTAAGCGGTGTAAAGCAGTTGCATAGCCGATGCGGGTAAGAGAAGACTGACGAAGCCGCGGGGCCTCGTCAGTCTGAACAATCAGTGTTTGAAGTGCCGCACACCCGTCACGACCATAGCCATGCCGTGCTCGTTGCAGTAATCGATCGAGTCCTGATCCCGGATAGAGCCGCCCGGTTGCACCACCGCCGTAATGCCGGCCTGGCTGGCAATTTCGACGCAGTCGGGGAAGGGGAAGAACGCATCCGACGCCATAACGGCCCCGTTCAGGTCGAACCCGAACGAACCGGCTTTCTCGATAGCCTGCCGCAGCGCATCGACCCGGGAGGTCTGTCCCACGCCACTCGCCAGCAACTGGTTTTCCTTGGCCAGCACGATCGTATTCGACTTGGTATGTTTGCAGATCTTGAGTGCAAACTCCAGGGCGCGTACTTCGCTCTCGGTGGGGGCTTTGTTGGTGGCGGTATTGAACTGAGCCGCTGTTTCGGTCTGGTTGTCCTTATCCTGTTCCAGCACCCCGTTCAGGATGGTTTTGAACATCACTGTCGGCAGCGCGATGGCATTCCGCTGAAGCAGAATCCGGTTCTTTTTCGACTTCAGGAGGTCGAGCGCTTCGGGTGCGTAGCCGGGGGCGATCAGGATTTCCATGAACAGCTTGTTGAGCTCTTCGGCGGTTTCCAGATCGACAGGTACGTTGGTGATGATTACGCCCCCAAAGGCCGATACCGGATCGCAGGAGAGGGCGTTGAGGTAGGCTTGCTTCGGGGTGTCGGCCGTGGCGACTCCGCAGGCGTTGGTATGTTTGATGATGGCAAAAGCCGCCGACGGGTCGGTAAACTCATCGATCAGCTGCACGCAGGCGTCGACATCGACCAGGTTATTGTAGGATAGCTCTTTGCCGTGCAGTTTCGTGAAGAGCGCTTCCAGATCGCCGTAGAAGGTAGCCTGCTGGTGCGGGTTCTCGCCGTAGCGCAGATGGCTGGCCGACAGGCTCCTGAAATCATAGATCGTTTCGTTGATCGAGGGGGCGCCGGTGCTGTCTGTCTCGTCGGCGCTGAAATAAGCCTGAATGGCCGTGTCGTAGTGCGACGTGACCGCAAAGGCCTGGCGCGCATACTGCCGCCGATCGGCCAGGTCGGTATGGCCTTTTTTCTCCGTCAGCAGCGTGACCACATCGGCATACTGATCGCGCGACGACACGATCAGCACATCGTTATGGTTTTTGGCAGCCGCCCGAATCAGCGAGATACCGCCGATGTCGATTTTCTCGATCACATCCTCGTCTGACGCGCCCGACGCCACGGTTTCCTCGAACGGGTACAGGTCAACCACGACCAGATCGATGGGCGGTATGCGGTGCCGCTCGGCCTGGGCCAGATCTTCGGGCAGTTCGCGCCGGTAGAGGATACCCCCCATAACGGCAGGATGCAGCGTTTTGACCCGACCACCAAAGATCGACGGGTAGCCGGTCAGGTCTTCAACCGCCGTAACGGGAATGCCGAGTTGTTCGATGAACGTCTGGGTGCCGCCCGTTGAATAGAGTTTGACGTTCTGCTCGTGTAACAACCGGACGAGGGGCTCGAGCCCGTCTTTGTAATAGACGGAAATCAGCGCGGAAGAGATAGATTTCATTAATGCACAATGAATAATGTACCATGAATAATGAAATGAACCCAAAGCGTATGACACACGGGTCATGATACATTATTCATTCAACTGACAAAGATAGCCAAACGCCGTAACTTTGTCGGACCCCTTTCCTAATCGGGGTCCGTTCTGAATGAGTGCCTTTAAAAAATTAGCGGGTGATACGGCCCTGTATGGCATCAGTACAATTTTGGGTCGCCTGCTCAATTACGTGCTGGTTCCGATCCAGACCTACGCCTTCGCCCAGCCCAAGCAGCTATCGTCCAACGTCGAATTTTATGGCTATATCGCGCTGTTGCTGGTCTTTTACACCTTCGGACTCGATACGGCTTTTTTTCGGTTTGCGGCCCGCTCCAAAGGCGACGATAAAGCGAGCCGGGTGGCCGATACGTTCAGCCAGACGCTGAGCCTGGTGCTGGTTATTACCGGCACGATGACGGCGCTGCTGCTTTACCTGGCACCCCAGATTACGGTCTGGCTCGACTACCCCGGTCAGACCACCTTCATTCGCTGGTCGGCGCTGATCATTGCCATCGATGCCATCATGGCCATTCCGTTTGCGCGGCTGCGGGTCGAGAACAAAGCCCGTCAGTTCGTCTGGGCCCGTATGCTGAATATCGGCCTGGTGGTGCTGCTCAACGTGTTTTTTCTGGTTATCTGCCCCGATATCGACCGGGGGCGCTACCTCAGCGGACTGCAGCCGTTTATCCGGCTCTTCTACGATCCGGCGGTTGGTCCGGGCTATATATTCCTGGCCAACCTGCTTGGCAATGCGTTTTATTTCGTGCTGCTGCGCGATGCGTTTAAGGGGTTCCGTTTCCAGCTCGACAGCGAGCGTATCCGAACGCTGTCTATCTACGCCTATCCGATTATGCTGACGGGGCTGGCCAACGTGGTCAACGGCCTGACCGACCGGCTTTTTTTGCGGCATTACCTACCCGAAGGCCTGTACCGCGGCCTCGACGGGGCTCTACTAACCAACGAAGATGTGCTAGGGATTTACGGCAACTGTTTCAAGCTGTCGGTTTTTATGGCCCTGGCTACCCAGTCGTTCCGGTTTGCGGCCGATCCGTTCTTTTTCTCCCGGGCCGAGGATAAAAATGCGCCCGATCTGCTGGCGCGGGTTACCAAGTGGTTCACCATCGTCTGCGTACTGATCTGGGTGGGGGTGAGCCTGAACGTCGACGTGCTGGGGCGGCTCATGCTCTCTCCGCAGTATCGGCTGGGGCTGAACATCGTGCCGCTGCTGCTGCTGGCCAATCTGTTTCTGGGCGTTTACCAGAACATCAGCCTCTGGTTCAAACTAACCGACCAGACCCGCTTCGGCACGCTGATTACGGTGGTTGGCGCCACCATTACGGTGGTGGGTAATATCGTGCTGATTCCGGTAATGGGCTATATGGGCTGCGTACTGGCGTTTCTAACGTCGAGCCTGGTGATGCTGGTGCTGTGCTATGCGCTTGGTCAGAAGTACTATCCGGTGCCGTACGAGGTGGGCTCGGCGCTGGGCTATATAGCCGGTGGTGGCCTGCTGATCTGGGCATCGTGGCGGTTTCCGATCGATAATCTGTGGATTGGCGTACCGGTGCATCTGGCCCTGCTGGGTCTGTTTCTGGTAGGTATTCTGGTGGTGGAGCGCGATACGCTGCAGCCGGCGCTGGCCCGGCTTCGGCGGGGGCGGGTAAAGCCCGACCCGGGCCAGCCCTGACCCGTACCTGACTCGCATGATGGTATCTTTATGAAAAAACACGCCGATCGCCGATTGGGGTGTTTTTTTATGGGTAAATTGCAAGAGAATCTGACTAGCATACCACCAGGACAGATTCAGATTCGCATCAAACGCATGAAACCAACTTTAGGAAATGGCGCGTGGCTGGTACCGCTCGCGCTGCTGGTACCGCTCGCGCTGCTGGCGCTGCTAACTGGCTGTAAAGACAAACCCCTGTTCGAGCGGCTCGACGCGGCTGATACGGGCATCACCTTCGCCAATACCATTACCGACAGTGATTCACTCAACATCCTGAATTATCAGTACATCTACAACGGCGGGGGCGTCGGCGTGGGCGACTTCAACGGCGATCAGAAACCCGATGTGTTTTTTGCGGGCAACCAGGTGCCGAGTAAGCTGTATCTCAACGATACCGAATCGGGTGGGGGCATACAATTCCGCGACGTGACCGAAACGGCGGGGGTGGGCGGCAGTGGCCGCTGGTGCTCGGGCGTGACGGTGGTCGATATCAACGCCGATGGCAGGCAGGATGTATACGTCTCGAATACGCTGCACAAACAGGCCGCCCGCCGGGCCAACCTGCTTTACGTGAACCAGGGAAACGACGCCAGCGGGGCGCCACGCTTCCGCGAGATGGCGGCCGACTACGGCATTGCCGACACGACCTATACGACCCACTCGGCTTTTTTCGACTACGACAACGACGGCGACCTGGACCTGTACGTGCTGGTCGACCAGATTTTCGACGAGAAGACCACGACCAACCTGCGCGAACAGAAAGCCGATGGTTCGTCGCCCAACGTTGACCGGCTGTACCGGAACATGACAACAGAACGGCAAAAAGGGCAGCAGGCCGCAGCGGGCCCGCTGTTCGTGGATGTGTCGCGGGAGGCCGGGATTCTGTACGAAGGCTTCGGGCTGGGCCTCAACATCTGCGACATCAACCGCGACGGCTGGAAAGATATCTACGTCACCAACGACTTCGCCACCAATGACCTGCTCTACGTCAACAACGGCAACGGCACCTTTACCAACCGCGCCCGCCAGTCGTTCAAGCACACCAGCTACTCGGCCATGGGTAACGACGTGGCCGACATCAACCACGATGGCCTGGCCGATATCGTAGCCATGGACATGCTGCCCGAAGATAACCTCCGGAAAAAGAGCCTCATGGGCGGCAGCAACTATTTCGTGTATCAGGAGTGGGACCGGCTGGGCTACGAACACCAGTATGCCCGCAATACGCTGCAGCTCAACCAGGGCGTTCGGCCCGGCTCGGCCGACACGGCCGGCGTAGGCCTACCTACCTTCAGCGAAATCAGTATGCTGGCCGGTGTGGCCGAAACGGAGTGGAGCTGGTCTCCGCTGCTGGTCGATATGGACCACGACGGCAACCGCGACCTGCTGGTGACCAACGGCTTCCCGCGCGACGTGACCGACCGCGACTTCACCAACTACTACAGTGGCGTCAATAACCTGCTGACCGATGCCATGCGTCTGGACCTGACCGAGCGAATGCCCCAGGTAAAAGTGAGCAACTACGCGTTTCGGGGGCGGGGCGATGGTACGTTCGAGAACGTGACCGACCGCTGGGGTATGACCGAGCCGAGTTTCTCGAACGGCGCTGCCTATGCCGACTTCGACGGCGACGGCGACCTGGATTACGTGGTCAACAACATCAACGACCAGGCTTTCATCTACCGGAACAACCTGGCTGACAGCAAACCCGAAAAAGCGCACTACCTCCGGATTCGGTTCGAGGGCGACGGCGCCAACCGGCTGGGGTTTGGTGCCATGGTCGAGTACGAACTGCCCGGCGGGCGCAAAGAGCTATACGAACATACGCCCTACCGGGGGTTTCTGTCGAGCGTTGAGCCGGTGGCGCACCTGGGCCTGGGCGAGGTTACGACCCTTAAAAACCTGAAAATAACCTGGCCCGGCGGGCGCGTGCAGGTGCTGCCCAGCGTCAACGCCGACCAGACCATTACTATCCGGGCTGCCGATGCGCGGGTAGGTGCACCCGGCGAAGCCACGCCAGCCCGCCCCACCTGGCTGCGCGATATTACCGACTCGCTGGCGCTGGCCTACCGGCACGACGAAGACGATTACATCGATTTCAACAGCCAGAAAACGCTGCTCCACAAGTTCTCCGAATACGGCCCTGCGCTGGCCGTGGGCGATGTCAACGGCGATGGCTTGCAGGATATGATTTCGGGCGGCAGCGCGGGTCGGTCGGCGGGCCTGCTGCTCCAGCAGGCTAACGGCCGGTTTGTGACGCAGACCCTGCCAGTCAAAGTGGCCGAAGATGCCGGGCTGCTGCTGTTCGACGCCGACGCCGACGGCGATCTGGATCTGTATGCCGCCAGTGGCAGTGTTGAGTTTCGGCCCGATCAGCAGGCCGAAGCGCTGCAACACCGCCTGTACCTGAACGACGGGCGCGGCACGTTTACGCTGACCTCCAATGCGCTGCCCAAAACGGGCGTCAGCGGTTCATGCGTCAAAGCCGCCGACTTCGATGGCGATGGTGACCTGGATCTGTTTGTGGGCGGACGGGTCGAACCGAACCGGTACCCGGCGCCCGTGCGGAGTTTCCTGCTGCGCAACGACAGTGCCAAACCCGGCTCGGCGGGTGGGCCTTCGGTTGCCCGTTTTACCGACGTAACCACCCAGCTGGCCCCGGCCCTGGCCAAAGGCGGGCTGACCTGCGACGCGCTCTGGACCGACTACGATAACGATGGCCGGGTCGATCTGCTGGTCGTTGGCGAGTGGCAGGCCCCCGTCATGCTCAGGAACACCAACGGGCGGCTCGAACCCGTCGACGTGAAGGGCCTTTCCGACAAAACCGGCTTCTGGAATAGCCTGACCCCCGGCGATTTCGACAACGATGGCGATATCGACTACCTGGCCGGTAATCTGGGGCAGAATACCCTGCTGCGGGCTACCGACAAACAACCCGTCCGGATGTATGCCGGTGACTTTGATAACAATGGCTTCTACGACGCCTTTACCTCGGTGTACTTCAAGAACCAGAAAGGCCAGTACGATGAGTATCCGTACTTCGGCTGGGACGATATGGTTCGGCAGATGATCGGTATCAAGAAGCGTTACGTGCAGTATGCGGCCCTGGGTCAGGCCACCATGGACGAAGTGCTCACCGAAGACGAACGGTCGCAGGCGCTCAAACTGTCGGTAACCTACACGCCCAGCAGCTACATCGAAAATCAGGGCAACGGAACCTTCGCCGTTCGGCCGCTGCCGCTGATGGCGCAGACCGCGCCGGTCTTCGGCATGGTGGCGCAGGATATCGACGGCGATGGTAATCTGGATGCGGTGCTGGTGGGGAACGAACACGGCAGCGATCTGATAGCGGGCCGGATGGATGCCTTCAACGGACTGGTGCTACGGGGCGATGGCAAAGGGGGATTCGTGCCCCTGACCATGCAGCAAAGTGGCCTTTATGTGCCCGGCAATGCCCGCGCCATCGTCAGCTGGCCCGATGCCGCGGGTCGCTGTCGGGTAGCGATATCCCAGAACCGGGGGCTGATGCGCATCCTGGCTACCCAGAGCCCCCGGACGTTCGCCCCCGTTGATGCTCGGACCCGCGCGGTGGATGTCCGGCTGAAGAACGGCCGTACCCGGCGTGAGGAGTTACCCTTCGGATCGTCGTTCTATTCGCAGTCGGCGCGGGGCGTTTGGCTGCTCCCCGGAGAAACCATCGCGAAACGGTACACGTTTTAACGGTATCGACCGGCAGATTCGTCTCACCCGTGGCTGTGTTAGCAGCGGGGCGGGGTAGCCAGAAAGGGTCTGCCCGGCCGCAAAACCAGCTTCGATCGTATGGGTAACGCCTTTCTTATCATCGATACGCAGATTGACTTCTGCCATCCCGACGGAGCGCTGTTCGTGCCGGGGGCAGATCGGGACGTTGAGCGGATGGCCGGACTGATTACGAACCATGCCGACCAGATCGATCATATTGTCGTAACGCTCGACACACACCACATACTCGACATTGCGCACCCGCTGTTCTGGCACGACGCCCGTGGTCAGCATCCGGCTCCGTTTACGCCGATCTCGGCCGCGGAGGTAGAGGCTGGCCGATGGATACCCCGGTTCGAAGCCGCGCGGGCGCGTCAGTACGTTCGGGATCTCGAAGCCGACGGGCAGTTTTCGCACTTCATCTGGCCCGAACATTGTCTGATCGGATCGCGGGGGGCGGCTCTGCACGATACGCTGCTCGATGCCCTCAAAAGCTGGTCCCGCCAGCGCGACCGCGACTATGTGGCCGTACCGAAAGGGCTCTACCCGCTCACCGAGCACTTCGGCATTTTCCGGGCGCAGGTGCCCGACCCCGCCGTGCCCGAAACCCAGCTCAACCTGGGTCTGATTGCGGACCTGGACCGGTTCGAGACGGTTTACCTGATGGGCGAGGCCAGGTCGCACTGCGTAGCCAACAGCCTGAAACAGCTGCTCGATTCGGCCCCGCACCTCGTTCCTAAACTGGTAGTAGTTACCGACTGCATGTCTGACGTAAGCAAATTGGGCCACCTGGGCGAGCCGATCTACCGCGAAGCCCGGACGCGCGGGGTTCGGTTTGCCGAGTCGACGGCCCTTTTTCGGGCGCAGCGGTAGTTTTGAGCCCTCTCGGGATGGGGTATTTAGCGAAAACCCGTACCTTTTCGACGCTATGGAAAAAACGCTGCCGCTATTCCCGCTCAACCTGATCGTGTACCCGGGCGAAGACCTGAACCTGCACATTTTCGAACCACGCTATCGCCAACTCATCAACGAATGTTTGGAAGAAGAAAAAACGTTTGGCATCCCGGCGTTTATCAATAACAAACTACCCGGCTACGGCACCGAGATGCACGTAACGACGCTGCACAAGCGCTACGACGACGGCCGGATGGATATAAAATCGAAAGGACTCAAGGTATTTCGGCTTATCAACTTCGAGAACCCCGTAGCTGGCAAGCTCTACGCGGGTGGCGAGGTGGAGCTGGTCGAGCCCGGCGATAGCTTCAGCGCCCATGCCGACGCGCTGACCCAGCGACTGGAACGCCTGTACGACCTGCTTCAGATTGAAACGGATTATGACTCGGTTGGCGAAAATTTCTCGTACCGCGTGGCGCACAAGGTCGGGCTGTCGGTCGAGCAGGAATACGAACTGCTGACGCTCGAAACCGAAGCCGAACGACAGCTCTTTCTGATTCAGCACCTCAACAATGTGCTGCCCGTGGTGGCCGATATGGAGCGTACCAAGCAACGAATCCGCATGAACGGCCACTTCAAAAACCTGGACCCGCTCAACTTCTGATTATACCCGGCTGAGTAACCGATCATGGGTAAGCCTGGCTGTGCGGTGAGGGCTCTGCCTTCGGGCCGGCTCTCTGGCTAGCTAGTCTTTCTCCTCGACTTTCCCGACTTTTCTGGCTCGTCGGGGCAGCTGATCGGTAAGTTGCTGCAGGTTCCTGATGGGCGGGCGCGGCTTTTCGGCCTCGCCGATCAGAAATCCGTACGGCTTCAGCGACTCCACCGCGTCGAAAATCACTTTCAGAATGGCCGTTACGGGCAGCGCCAGTACCAGACCGGCCAGCCCCCATACGTTCTCCCACAGGATCAGCACAATAATAGCCGCCAGCGGATTGATGCTCACCTTGGAGCCCACGATGTAGGGCGTGATGAAATTGCCTTCGATCGTTTGCACGAACAGAAAAACGCCGATGACGCCCAGCGCCTTGAGCGGATTGTCTTCGGTAACGAGGGCATAAGCCGCCGGCAGCAACGACCCGAGCGAGATACCGAAATACGGAATCAGCACCAGACAGGCGCCGAAGAAGCCGAAAAAGACGGCGTAGTCGATACCCAGAATCAGCAGGCCAACCGTCATCAGCGTACCGATGATCAGAATCACCAGCACCAGCCCCGCCAGGTAATCCTTCACAACGGTATAGATACCATGCAGCACCGCATCGATCTTGGACCGGCGGGTGTCGTGGAACGCTTTGTAGAAAAAAGACCGGAAAAAATCGCGGTAAAGCAGAAAGAAAAAGACGAACAGCAAGACCAGAAACACATCGGTGAGGGTGCTGGTCGTGGCCAGCAGGGTCGACGTCAGGATCGTACCGCCCTCCGACAGGAGCTGGTTGAGGTATTTTCGGACTTCGGAAATCTGCCGCTTACGGTCAATGTTGAATTGTTCGTCGGCATAGGTCTGAATCTGATTCAGGTATTCGTTGCCCCGTTTGATCAGCTGCGGAATCACCTCGGCAAAACTGCTGATCTGCATCGAAACGGCGTACAGAATGCCGACGATAACGGCCAGCGTCAGCAACAAACACAGCAACACGGCCACGATGCGTGGTATTCGCCAGTTTTCGAGCCGTTGCGCCAGCGGAAACAGCAACACCGAGAATAATATGGCGAACACCAATGGAATCAGCAGCCCCTGTAAGGTGTGAAGCCCATAGATCAGGATGACAATTGATAGAAGTATGCAGGTAATTTTAGCGTAAAGAGGCAGTTGAACCTCCGGTGAGCGAGTATCCATGATGAGGGGTAAACATCGGGAAGCGGCTAATCGTTATTTTCTTTATTATACAACCAAACAATTGCTGGCGAGCCTGAGCGGAACTACCTGAGTAAGCCAGACGGATCGGGTTGGTAACCAGTTCGTATTGAGATAGAAATCGATTAACTTCAGGTACCGTAAGCTGTTAAATTATTGTTAAGGATGGACTCGGTAGTCGTAACGTTGTGGATAAGCCGCGTAACTTCGGGCCACCTGCTATACCAAACAGGTCGTTCTCACCAACTCTGCTTCGTATGAGTGCTGCTAAAGCTGCTCAACCCCTGCACCGCATCTTAGTCGTTGATGACGACGCCGACATTGTCGAGATGCTCGAATACAACCTCTCCAAAGAAGGCTATGACGTACGCACTGCCACCGATGGCCGCAAGGCCATTGAAGTAGCCCGTACCTACCTGCCCGAACTCGTTGTACTCGACATCATGATGCCCCATCTGGACGGTATAGAAGCCGGTCGGCAACTGCGCGACATTCCGGAACTGCGCCAGACCTACATTCTGTACCTGACCGCCCGCTCGGAAGAGTACTCTGAAGTGGCAGCCTTCGATGTCGGGGCCGACGATTACATTACCAAGCCCATTAAGCCGCGGGCGCTCATGAGCCGGATCAACGCCCTGTTCCGGCGCGAAGCCCAGAAGGCCGATCCCGGTGAGCAGATAACCATTGCCAACCTGCTCATCAACCGCAAGAATTATTCCGTTAGTCAGGACGATAAGTCGGTTATTCTGCCCAAGAAAGAATTTGAACTCCTCTTCTTCCTGGCGCAGCACCCCAACAAGGTGTTCAGCCGCGAAGAACTGCTCCAGAAAATATGGGGCGCCGACATCTACGTGCTCGAACGCACCGTCGACGTTCACATCCGCAAACTCCGCGAGAAAATCGGCGACACCCACATCCGAACCCTGAAAGGCGTCGGGTACATGTTCACCGATCAGAATGAATGAGCGAATTAGTGCGGGCCGCGTTCGGTAATGCGTGAATTAGCGAATAATTTTACCAGGTAGATCTGAGTCGGGTAGCTGAACAGGGCGGGCAGGCCCAACGCGCTCATTCACTCATTCACGCATTCGCTACATGTCTCTCAGTCCCCGATTTATTGCGCTTCTGCTGGCTTGTCTGATTTCGGCGCTGACGCTGGCGTTTCTGACGTTTGTGGAAGGGGTCACGTACAACATGCTCTTCGTGGTGGGCATATCGTCGTTTGTCATTTCGTTCTTTCTGGTTCTGTACGCTATTGAGCTATTGGTATTCAGGGAGGTGAACAAGATGTACAAAACCATTCACAAGCTGAAGATTCGGGACTTTACTATCTCGCGCAAGTCGATCATCAAGAACACGAACCCGTTCAAGAAGCTGAACGACGAAATCTTCGTTTACGTCGCCAAAAAACAAAAAGAGATCGATGAACTGAAGCGGCTTGAGCTGTTTCGGCGCGAGTTTCTGGCCGACGTATCACACGAGTTGAAGACGCCGATCTTCGCAGCCCAGGGGTTCATTCATACCCTCATCGACGGCGCCGTTGACGACGAAAACGTACGCGATAAATTTCTGTCGAAGGCGGCCAAAAGCCTCGATGGGCTCGATGCCCTGGTGAAAGACCTCGTGGCTCTGTCGCAGCTGGAAACGGGCGAGGTCAAGATGAATTTTGATCGGGTCGATCTGGCGCTGGTGACCAAAGAGATTTTTGACCAGCTGGAAGACATCGCCAGCAAGAAAAACACGACCCTGCGGCTCAAAACCACCGAACCGGGTCCCGTCTGGGTCAAGGCCGATCCGCAGCGTATTCTGCAGGTGATGACCAACCTGATCGAGAACGGCGTAAAATACGGTAACGAGAACGGCCGGGTGGTGGTCAGTCTGGAGGGCGACAAAAAACACGTGCTGGTATCGGTGCGCGACGATGGTCCCGGCATTCCGCCCGAGCACCTGAGCCGTATTTTCGAGCGCTTTTATCGGGTAGAGAAAAGCCGCTCCAAAGACCGGGGCGGCACCGGCCTGGGGCTGGCTATCGTGAAACACATCCTGAATGCACACAAGGCCAAAATTACCGTTATGAGCAAGCTGGAAAAAGGAACCACCTTCCGGTTCAAGCTGGATCGGCTCGAATAAGGCTCAGATCAGCCGTTTCAGCGCAAAGCTGGTGATGATAACCTGGCCGTTTCGCCGGACCAGCATCGATACTTCCCGGCCTTCGCCCTTCTGCAAAATCTTGTAAATGTCGCTGATCGTGAGGTCTTTGGTGGAGTTGTTGTTGACAAACAGCACTTCGTCGCCTTCCTGGAGGCCGGCCAGATCGGCGGGCGATCCTTCGATGACTTTGTCGACATAGTAATTGCGGAAGCGATCGCCTTTGGCCCGCAGCTCCATGCCGCTCATGTCGTGTTCGAAGCCCTCGCGCATGGCGCGTTTGATGGGTTTCAGCACCACGTACCGATCGGGGTAGTTGAACGTTACGTTGAACCGGCGCAGCAGCTCGCAGCCCACGTTGCCCTGCCGCTCGGGCATGTCGATCAGTTTCATGCCAAAAGCGGTGCTGTCGGGAAACGAAGCCAGGATATTATCCAGCTCATAGCGGCCGAATTTTACCTTCTGAATGCGCCCCATGCTGCCGTTGATCACGCCGTTGAGGCCCCGGCCCAGCTGAGCCCGGATGCTCTTTTCGGGAAGCGGCATCATGGCCGTACTCCGCGACCGATCGAGCAGGAGCGCATGACCGGCGCCCGTATCGAGCACTACCCGCAGCGGCATCGATTTCTGCCCGTCATAGACCGACAACGCGTCGGTATAGGCTTTGGTATCCTGGATGATGATGGGGTAGCGGTCGCCTTTGCGTTTCTTGTACCGGTACTTTTTGGGACTCATCAGCATGATTTCCCGGCGCTGAAAATCGATGTTCACCACAAAATTGGCGAAGATCTCGTAGCCGAAAATGCCATGAACGGGCGTACCCACGTATTCCGACAGTTTCAGAATGTCTTCATCCAGCATGACGATGTTGTGGTGGGCCGCCCGCAGACCACCCAGCACCAGCGAATTATCGATCGCTACCGAGGCCGTCAGGTTGCCGCCCTCGCCGGCGCCTGAGAGTTTAATTTTTCGGGCCAGCCGCAGCGGCTGCCGTTTAAAGGCGCTGGGGTCGGTAACGATGGTATTGCTGACGCCGGTATCGAGAATGAACTGGAGCGTATCTGACTCGTTGATACGAACCGGTACGATAATCAGGTTGGAGTGGAGCTGAAACGGGATGCGGGTCCAGGTACGGTTGCCGGCGATGAAGAAACCATATCGGTCCCGATCGGGCGTGCGCGTATGGTCATCTGCCTGTGCGGTCAGATAAGCACTAAACAGTCCGATAACCAGGAAAAGCGGTTTCATGTAAATGGTCTAAAGCATTGAAATCTACGTATTTTTTATCCGAATAACACAAAAAACAGGTATTCGGTTTCATTACTTTATTAACGGGAGAGAGAATAGCGTATTCGGCTACGAAATTTAGCCGGCAGTGGGGGAGTGGGTTCGGTCAGAAAGCCCTAATTTCGCCCCCGATTGACAAACAAGTTGTTTGCCTTGTTGATTCAGCCTGACTGTTTATTGTCACATTATTAATCTGTTATGCGTAAAAAGATCGTTGCCGGTAACTGGAAAATGAACAAGACCCTCGAAGAGGCCAAAGCGCTCTTGTCGGAGGTCGTTAACATGGTAAAAGATGAGGTCACCGGCGACGTTACGGTGGTGTTGTGCCCACCTGCTCTGTATCTGACCACATCGCGGCAGTATATCACGGCCGGCGGTCGGGTAGCACTCGGGGCTCAGAACTGCCACGAGAAAGCGTCGGGCGCCTATACCGGCGAGATCTCGGCCCCCATGCTCCAGTCGATCGGGGTTGAATACGTCATTCTGGGCCATAGCGAACGGCGCCAGTACTTCGGCGAAACCAACGCTCAACTGGCCGATAAAGTAAACAGTGCGCTGGAAAACGGCCTGACGCCGATCTTTTGCTGCGGTGAGTCGCGCGATCTGCGCGAAAATGGCGACTATATCGGCTTCGTAAAAGATCAGCTTACCGACAGCCTGTTTCACCTCTCGGCCGAAACGTTTGCCAAAGTCGTAATCGCCTACGAACCGATCTGGGCTATCGGCACCGGACTGACGGCCTCATCGGCCCAGGCGCAGGATATGCACTTCGAGATTCGCCGGCATATTGCGGGTCAGTACGGCGACGCCATCGCGCAGGATATCACGATCCTGTACGGCGGTAGTGCCAACGAAAAAAACGCGGCCGAGCTCTTCGCGCAACCCGACGTCGACGGTGGCCTCATCGGAGGTGCCTCGCTCAAATCCCGCGAATTCACCAATGTTGTTAAAGCCGTAAATTAATGAGTGGTTGAGTGACTGGTGAATGAGTGTTTAGCCTATCACCCAATCACTCATTCACCAGTCACTCAATCAAAATGGTTACGTCTGCGTCGTATTATGTTCAGTCGCTGAAGCTTCAGCCGCATCCGGAAGGAGGTTATTTTGCCGAAACCTATCGGGCGGAGGAGTGCATTCCGGCCGGAGCGCTGCCCGCGCGGTTCGGTGGCGAGCGGGCGTTCGGAACGGCTATTTACTTTCTGCTTGAGAATCAACACGTTTCGGCACTGCACCGGATTCAGGCCGACGAAATCTGGCACTTCTACGCGGGCGGCCCGCTGGAGGTATTCGTGATCAATCCAGACGCGTCACTGCGCATCATTCGGCTGGGAAACAGACCTGATCGGGGGGAGGTATTTCAGGCGGTTGTACCGGCGGGTTGCTGGTTCGGCGCGAAGCCGGCCGGCGCTACAGACAGCGCGGGTTTTTCGCTAGTCGGCTGTACCGTGGCGCCAGGCTTCGACTTCGCTGATTTCGAGATGGGTAGCCGGGCTGCGTTGCTGACCGAGTTTCCGCAGCACCGGGCCGTTATCGAGATGCTGACTACCTGAAGTTCACATTCCCGAACTTCGACACCACTTTTACTTTCGTGCCCGAGCCGCTGCCAACCTTACCGATGTATTGCTTGGTCAGACGCGCCCCCCGGCTGTTATTGTCGCTGGGCTGGGTGGTAAAATGCATGGTCGAACCAGTACCGTAGTTGAAATTACCGTAGCTGACCGTTACGTCGAAGTCGCAGTCGTTTCCGTTCTCGATGGGCAGGGCCACGGATGAATAGCTTGCCTGAATAGCCACGTTATCGACTGTTTTGGGAAGCTGCTCGATCCGGAATCCGCCCGAAAAGCTCAGATTGATCCGGCCCGACTCGCGCAGGGTGCCAATGGTAGCGCCGGAGTAGTCGATGTTGGCATCGAGTTTACCAACGTTGCCGATGTGCATCTTCCCAAACTTGTTGACCAGCGTAAGCGCGTTAGCCCGGTTCAGGTCCAGATTTCCGTAAGCTACGTCTACTTTCGCCGTTTCGAGTGCCCGGATCATGGCTTTACCGTAGGCCACATCGATGTCGGTCTGGCGATTGGTCAGTTCGTCGGCGCTGAAATTACCGTAGCGGCTGTACACGGTCAGGGGCGCATGGAACGACGGGATGCTGGTATTGCCAAACTTATTCCGGACGGTCAGGGCGTTCTGTTTGGGCATCATCACCTCGTAGTTGATCCGGACAAAGTTGCGATCGCCATCGTTTTTCCAGCTAGTTAGGCTCCAGTTCGTGAGGCTGCTCTGGCTGAAGTTGGTGCGTACCACAATCTGATTGCCCGCCCGTTTTTCGTCAATCGTTACGGCATCCAGAAATCGCTGTACACGCTCGTCGGAGTCGGAATTGGCCGAAACCGTAATCTGAACCCGGATCTCACTCTTGTCCCACAGCCCGACCGTTACCTGCCCGTACTGGTTGTCAATCGTCAGCACATCATTGGCATCTACGTCGAACAGTTTGATAATCGTTTTCTTTTTCTCCACCGCGCCGAGATCAGTCGGCTCCCCGGCCCACGATAGCATGGGCAAAAGGCAAAGTACCAGACTACACAGGATTTTCATTGGTTTGTTGTTTAATGCGCTGTATGACGCGCAACTGTTCATTGAGCAGGTTGATCTGAATCTGCAGATTCTGAATCATGGCCTGAATCAGGACTTCCTGATTAGGATTTTTGGGCAAATCGGCCTTCAGCGACTGATACGACTTTTCGAGTCGGTTGAGGTCGGTGGCAAACTCCGCATACAGTTCCGGATTGTCCTGAGTCATTTGCATCAGTTCGGCCCGTTTATCGTCGATCAGTCGGGTATACTGAACAACTTCTCTGGCGTACATGGGGCTGGCAGCAACGACCTCGGGCTGGTGGGTTACGCCGTACTGGTAGTTCATGTACCAGAAGCCGCCGGCCAGCAGCAGTATCGCCACCGAAGCCGCCACCCGCCAGTCGAGGCTGGGCCAGCCGATCTGTAGACCCCCCGGTTTGCCGGTATTTTTATGCACGTGCCGGAAGGGCGAGGGGGCGCTGATCGGTTGCTGACCGGGTTGCTGGTTCAGCCCCTCTTCTATCTTCTTCCACAAGTCGCCCATGGGTGGCTCCCGGTCGTCGAAGGCTTCGCGGTTGTCGCGGACGAAGCGTTCCAGATTATCTTTCTTCATCGTTTTGTTGTTAGGTTAATAAGTCAAGCAACCGTTTTTTGCCCCGCAGGTACTGCGTCCGGGAGGTGGTTTCGCTGATGTTCAGCACGTTTCCGATCTCCTCGTGGTCATAGCCCTCGAACAGATACAGCGATAACACCACCCGGTAGCCTTCGGGCAACTGAGCCATAGCCCGTCGGACCCGATCGACCTCCAGCTGTACGCCTTCTTCGTCGTATGGCTCGGGATCGGCCAGGTCGGGACCATCATCTTCGCCCAGCCGGTGCGACTCGATATCGACCAGCGTCATTCGGCGGCTGCGCAGGTGATTGATGGCCCGGTTTACGACAATCTGTTTCAGCCAGGCGCCAAACGTACTTTGTCCGCGAAACGAGCCGATGTGGCTAAAGGCATCAATAAAGGCTTCCTGTAGTACGTCTTCGGCTTCGGCTTCGTTGTTTACAATCCGGAAACAGACGTTGTACATGGCTTTCACGTACTGTTGATACAGGTCATACTGAGCCCGTCGCTCGCCCTGCTGGCAGCGTTTAACCAGATCAGCATGGCGGTCTGGGTACGGTTTGGACTCTAACAGATTCAGCGGAACAGGTAATTTAAGTTGCAATCAGGAGAAAGACAGCGCAACGGTGTCGGGCGTTGCATTATTGCATAAAGTTTTTTCGATATCTTGACGTAAAAAAAGCTGGTCATGTACGAACCATCATTTCCCTCGCCCTTTGTTGTCCATGAAGATGGTACCAACTCGCCACTGGCCCATCAGATCGTTATCAGCAAACTGACGATCGAACTAGGGGTCTTGTATTACCATCGACGGGCCATTTCGCTGATGCCGTTGCCAGAGACACCGCTCGGCGAGGGGCCGGGCCATCAGGTTCCCGATGTGCTGCTGTTCGATAACGAAGCGCAGTTGACCCGTATCGTTATCGAAGTAGCCCAGCCCCGGTCGGCCAACCGGGATCTCCACAAAATTATCAATCTTATCGAAGACGACGACTACGGGATTCTGGAGGGTTTCGTGTATAACTACTATTCCGGCGAATGGCTGCGGTACTGCAAAGGCGACGGTGGTGTTGCTACCGGTTCGTCGTTTTCGTCCCTGATGAACGTCGACCTGGGCCCGATGATCTAGCGCCCACATCCTGTAAAACTCAGCCGCACTGGCCTGGTAAGTCTGCATCAGGCATAGGGGTTGTCTCGACCCAGGCCTGTTGCTGTCGTATAGTCAGGCTTTTGTTGCCAATGAGCAGCCATCAACGCGGTAACGGCGCCAGTTTTGGTTCGGCTCCTTCCGGCCCTGACTCCCGGCCGAAGATGCCTTTTTTGGGGAAGCCTGACCAAATTTTTTCCTACTTTTACTTGTTATAGATGGATAGAAGCGACGTTGATGGTTGATTATATTTCTGGATTGAATGAACCCCAGCGGGAGGCCGTCATGCACGGCGATGGCCCGCTGATGATTATAGCCGGCGCCGGTTCGGGCAAGACCCGCGTACTGACGTACCGCATTGCCTACCTGATCGAAAACGGGGTCGATCCGTTTCGGATTCTGTCACTGACGTTTACCAACAAAGCGGCTGGTGAGATGCGCCAGCGTATCGAAAAAGTGGTCGGTACCGAAGCCCGCAATATCTGGATGGGTACGTTCCACTCGGTCTTCGCCAAGATCCTGCGCATCGAAGCCAAAGCCATTGGCTATACCAGTAACTTTTCGATCTACGATACCGACGACTCGAAGTCGCTGCTTCGGAGCATCATCAAGGAAATGGGCCTCGACGATAAGGTCTACCGCGCCAATAACGTGTTCGGGCGTATTTCGGGCGCTAAAAACCGGCTCATCGGCCCCGACGATTACCTGAACAATGCCGTCATTCAGGCCGACGATGAATCGGCGCGGATGCCGCATATTGGCCGGATCTATAAGCAGTACGCCATGCGGTGCTTTGCGGCCAATGCTATGGATTTCGACGATCTGCTGTTCAATACGAACGTACTCTTCCGCGATCACCTCGACATCCTGAACAAGTACCAGCACAAGTTTCAACACGTGATGGTCGATGAGTTTCAGGATACGAACGTGTCGCAGTACCTCATTACCCGCAAACTGGCCGCCGTTCATCAGAATATCTGCGTCGTGGGCGACGATGCGCAGAGTATCTACGCGTTCCGGGGCGCCGATATCACCAACATTCTTAACTTTCAGCGCGACTACGGCAAGGAGAATGTCAAGATCGTGAAGCTGGAGCAGAACTACCGCTCGACCGATACGATCGTGCAGGCAGCCAACTCCATTATTGCCCGGAACAAGAACCAGCTCGAAAAACACGTCTTCACAGCCAACGAAGCCGGTCCGCTGATCGACGTTATCAAGGCCTCGTCCGATAACGAAGAAGGGCGGCTGGTGGCATCGGCCATTTTCGAAGCCAAGATGAACGAGTCGCTGACCAACAACGACTTCGCCATCCTGTACCGGACCAACGCCCAGTCGCGGGCGTTTGAAGAAGCCCTGCGCAAGATGAGCATCAAGTACCGCATCATTGGCGGGCTGTCGTTCTACCAGCGCAAAGAGATCAAAGACCTGATTGCCTACCTGCGTTTTACGGTCAACCAGCAGGACGAAGAAGCGTTCAAACGGATCATCAACCTGCCCAAGCGCGGAATAGGCGATACGACCGTGGCCAAGATCAGCGTGATCGCAGCCGAGAAAGAAGATTCGGTCTGGGAGATCGTAGCCGATATCAATAAACACGTAACCGGTCGGGCCTCTATAGCCATCGAAGCCTTTGCGGATCTGATCAAAAGCTTCAAACTCCTCCTCGACCAGAAAGATGCCTATGAGGTAGCCTCCCATATTGCCAAGGCATCGGGACTGCTCAAAGAGCTGTACGAAGACAAAACGGTAGAAGGCCTGGCCCGCTACGAAAACGTACAGGAATTGCTGAACGCCATCAAGGAGTTCGTCGACAACCCTGATAACGATGACAAAAGCCTGAGCGCCTTCCTGCAATCAGTGTCGCTGCTCACCACCGCCGATGAAAAAGAAGACGATGGCGACAACGATAAGGTGACGCTGATGACCATTCACGCGGCCAAGGGGCTGGAGTTTAAGAACGTACACATCGTCGGGCTGGAAGAAGACCTGTTTCCGAGTCAGATGATGCTCGAAAGCCGCAACGATCTGGAAGAAGAACGGCGGCTGTTCTACGTTGCCATTACCCGGGCCGAACGGCGGCTGTCGGTGTCGTATGCCGAAACGCGTTACCACTATGGCCGACTGAAGATGTGCGAACCCAGCCGGTTTCTGATGGAGATCGATCAGAAATACCTGAAGATGTCGAAACTCCGTTCGGCACCGAGTCGGATGGATTTCGATCGGCCCGAGCGCGACCGAAGCGAAACCACCTCAACGGGATCGATGGCGTTTGTGCGCAGTCTGGCGCAGAAAACGGCCCAGCGGCAGGCGCCCAAGCCCACCGTTACCCATACGCCCTCGGCCGATTTTGCGCCCACCAGTACGGCTGAGCTGGCGGCTGGTCAGCGGGTCGAGCACGCTAAATTCGGGTTTGGCACGGTTAAAGCGGTAGATGTCAACGGAACCGAGCGCAAAGCCACGATCCTGTTCGAGACAGCGGGTGAGAAAGTGCTGCTGTTAAGCTTCGCCAAGCTGCGGGTCGTATCGTAAATGGCAGCAGGCGCGTCAGGCCAGGCCGTTACGCGTAGCGGTCTGGAACGCGTTGCTCGGCATCAGGATACAAAACGGCTTCCTGCTTTCGTTCTTTCTGAAAGTATCCCACTATTTCGCGTAACTCCAATGAACGTTTACGGTGTCGTTGTCACCAGCTTATTCTGCGTTGCTACCCTCGTTGTCGGGGCCCAGCCCAGTCGCGATTCGGTAAAGGTCGAAAATCTGGGCAACCAGGTGAACTCGGAATACAACGAAATCAACCCGATGATCTCGCCCGATGGCCGGACGCTTTATTTTGCCCGGATCAGCCACCCCAACAACACCCACGGCGACAAAGGGAGCCAGGACATCTGGTTTTCCGACTTCGACGAAGCCAGCAAAAAGTGGGGGCCTGCGCGCCGGATGGGGTTTCCGCTCAATAAAGATGAGTACAACTGCGCCTACAGCATTACCCCCGACGGGCAGACGATGCTCATCAAAGGCCAGTACAACAACGGAACCTACGAAACCCGCGGATTCTCGCTGAGCAAGAAAACCGCAAACGGCTGGTCGCCCCCGCAGAAGATCGACATACCCGGCTACGTGAACATGAGCAAAGGCCAGTTCGACTGCGGATTTCTGTCGGCCGACGGCAAGGTGCTGCTGATGGCGTTCAGCGAAAAGAAGAACAGCAAAGAAGACGACCTGTACGTCAGCTTCCGGCAGAAAGACGGTTCCTGGACCAAACCCATGGAGCTGGGCGTCGAGGTAAACACCAAATTCACGGAAACAACCCCTTTTCTGGCACCCGACGGCGCCACGCTTTACTTTTCGAGCAATCGCGAGGGGGGGCTGGGCAGCAACGATATCTACGTCTGCAAACGCGTCGACAAAACCTGGAAACACTGGTCGAAGCCGGTTAACCTGGGCCCATCGGTCAACACCGATGGCTATGACGCTTATTATACGCTATCGGCCTCGGGCGATTATGCCTACCTGACCACCTTCAAGAACACCCTCGGGAAAGGCGATATCGTACGCATCAAACTGACCGACGTGCGCCCGACCGACCAGCCGGCTAAAGTGGGCGGGGGCGATCTGGCCCAAAGTCCGTCTACACGCCCCGACCCGGTAGCACTCATCAGCGGTAAGGTGATTGACCAGACCACCGGAAAGCCCGTAGAAGCCAAAATCATTTACCAGACCTTACCCGATGGGGCCGAAGCCGGTGAGGCTACGTCAGACCCAATTACGGGCGAATACAAGATCGTGCTGCCGTATGGACAGAAGTACTCGATGCGGGCGGTGGCTAAAAACTTCATCGCCGAGGGCGATAATGTAGATCTGACCCAGACCAAAGGCTATCAGGAAATCAAGGGTAAAGAGCTGAAACTCGTTCCTATCGAAGTAGGGCGATCGGTTCGGCTCAACAATATTTTCTTCGACACGGGTAAGTCTGAGTTACGGCCGGAGTCGGGCCCCGAGCTGGATCGGCTGGTGGTTACGTTCAACGAATCACCCAAGATGGTGATCGAGGTACGCGGGCATACGGACAACACAGGCTCGAACGAAATCAACGCCAAACTTTCTCAGGACCGGGCCGACGCCGTGCGTGAATATTTTATCAGCAAAGGCATCGAACCCGACCGCATCGCCAGCAAAGGCTTCGGCGAAACCAAACCCGTTGCTACCAACGATACCGACGAAGGCCGTCAGCAAAACCGGCGCGTAGAGTTCGTCATCGTTAAAAAATAACTACCCGCTGGGCGTGGTTTGTTTGTTACTGACGCAGAGAGACGCAAAGGCCGGGCCGCCGGGCGGTTGCGTCGCTACAACGCGGTTCGGTCGTCGGCGATTCACCGTGGTTCATGCGGCCTTCAATAAGACAACGTATACTGCAAGCATCAGTCCAGGCCGGGGCGTTGGAAGGCTCGGGCGGTTGGGAAGAGGGTTTCCAGCTCCCGGCGCAGGCGGCTCAGCTGGGCCAGGATGTCGAGGAGGTTATCGATCTTGTCGGGGTACTGAGCCAGTATGGTTTGCCAGGCCGCCAGCGACCGATCGATGCTGACCAGCACCAGCTTGGCTTTTCCCAGGTGATAGACCTTCATCGTGGCGTCCGACTCGCTCAGCGCTCGTAATGCCGACTGGGTTTTGACCGGTATGAGCGTGCGGTACCAGTTGATGATTTCCCAGGCATCGCGGAGCGCGTGCAGGATCGGCATCGACTCCTCCTGGGTACGAAACCCCAGCGATACCTCCCGAAGCTGTTGTTCACCAGCCTGTTCGAGTAGGTGCTTCTCCTGACGGAGCCAGTCTCCCGTATGTTTCAGGTACGAATTGGCCAGCTGGGCAACCGGATGCTGGCGTACCTGAACTGGTTTGGGGAGCGCGTTTTCTTCCAGCGCCTGAACCGTTGTGTCGGCAGGGGCGTCAGGGCCAGTGAGTGCGCCCGACCGGCTCAGATTCTCGATATACTGTTTGGTCAGGTTCAGCGCATCGGTCAACTGATTGATCAGGTCCGGTCCGGCTTCCATGGATTTGGTCAGGCCTGTTTCTGTTTGAATCTGAAAACTTCGACAGCGGCTGGTGAACAGGCAGCGCTCGCACCAGGTGTCGCAATAATTATAAATACCCGGGATCAATTCAGTTTGTACGTTCATGTTGTAGTTACGGTAAGAATAGTACTTTTATTCTGTAAATATAATAGATGACCAAATGAAATTTGTGTAATATAGGTGCCAAAACTTTATGTCAGACAAACAGATGTAAAACCGTTCATCCAACGCTCAGGCCGCTTACAACCAGCTTCCGGTGCCCTTCCTTTTTTAGGGCAGCGCGCTGACTGGTTCGGTTATCTTTACCAAAAAAACACACGTATGAAACGCTTCCTCTTTCTACTAGTCATGCTGTCACTAGCTGTCGCGGCTCAGGCGCAGACGCCGTCGGCCCCGACGGTTGACCCGAAACTCGATTCGCTGGCGAAGCTGGCCCAGCGCTTTATTAACAACAACCAGCCAGACTCGCTCTACGCCATCATGGGCGATGCGTTCAAGCAACAGATTTCGGCCGATAAGATGAAAGAGGTCGTGGGGCAGGTGTCGGGGCAGCTCGGCAAATGGACAGCTATGGAGTCGCGGGGTGTACAGAACGGCATTGCCCGTTACAAAGCCACGTTCGCGCTGGCCCCGCTCGATTTTTACATCAGCCAGGACAAGCAGGGCAAAGTAGAAACGTTTCTGTTCAAGCCGCTTGAGTAAATCCCGCCTATTTTTCGCGATCCGTTCAGAACATTTAAACCGGTTAACGGATTAGTTGAGTATCCCCATTCTCAACACGGACAATCATGCAACTCAACGCCGGCTGCGACCTTCAGTTTCAGGCTGAGGGACCAACCCCTTTAGTGCTTATGCTACGCCCCCGGTCTGGCGCCGGGCAGTGGATCATTCGCGAAGAGTACCAGATCACGCCAACCGTCAACGTAACGGAGTTTACCGACATGTACGGCAACCTCTGTCAGCGACTGGTGGCCCCCGAAGGGCCGTTTTCGATTCATTTTACGGCTACCGTCCAGACGGCCGATGCCATCGATGTGGCGCCGGGCGCGCCCTATACGCCGGTTGAGGATCTGCCCGATGATGTGTTGCACTACACCCTGCCGAGCCGGTATTGCCAGTCGGACCAGCTAAGCGAGCTGGCTACGCAGATTACCGACGGGGTTGAGCCCGGCTACGACCAGCCCGAAGCCATCCGGCGCTGGATCAACGAGAATATCCGCTACGAATACGGTACCAGCGACGCCAGCACCTCGGCTGTTGATACGGCCCAGCACCGGGTTGGCGTTTGCCGCGATTTTACCCACCTCGGTATTTCACTCTGCCGCGCCCTTAATATTCCGGCCCGAATGGTCGTTGGTTATTTGTACCAGCTCGACCCGATGGATCTCCATGCCTGGTTCGAAGCCTACGTGGATGGCCGCTGGTTTACCTTCGACGCTACCCAGCGCGAACCCCGCGGCAACCGGATTACAGTGGCTTATGGTCGCGATGCGGCCGACGTGGCCTTCACTACCCAGTTTGGCCCCATGACGCTGGAGTCGATGCGGGTCTGGGTCGATGCGCTGGAGCCTGAACCCGAAGAGACCGAGCCGGCGCAACCGACAGGGGCTTAGGCAATTCTGTTAAAAAAATGGCGGGTGTACCAACGCTTTTCCTACCGGCGGGGTCTATCCGGAAAACCGATACCAGACTATGACTAAACAACTGCTTTTCTGCGCTTTACTGGGATCGCTGACGGCCTGCCAGCCCGATACGGACATCCAGCCCGGAACGGCCTCGCTCGCGGGCGAAATTGGCGGTCGGTACCGTACCAACGTCTTCCTTGACCCATCGTGCGTGGCGTTGTCCAGCAGTCAGCTGCCAACGGTCACCCTGCTGGCCGAGTCAGACAGTGCGGTATCGGTACTGTATGCCTATCAGTATCCACAAAAAGGTACCCGCCGGGTAGAGGGCGTTGCCCTAAGCCGCCAGGCCGACAGCTCGGTGCAGCTGCGGGTTGGCAATACGACCCTCGGCAGCGTGCAGACCGAACGCGTCTTTACCGACAACGGCATGGAGAAAGAAGGGAAACTGCTGCGGATTACGTACCAGAACGGCGCTACCGAGATTCCGTACTTTGCGGGCGTGAAGGAATAAAAAAAGCGCGATATCGTTGGATATCGCGCTTTGTAGGGAGTGGTGTAGGCTTAGCGAACCGCAAACTCACCGGCACCGATCCGGAAGCCTTCCGAATACAGCTCTACCGTGTACTTGCCGGGCTTGTAGGGAATGCCACGGGTATACAGCAGCTCAACGTTCTGACCATTGCTGGTGTAGTTGACTGTCTGCTTGGTGGTGTAGATCGTCTCGTTACCATCAACCGTGAACGTACCCGAACCGTTGGCCATATCCGATACAACGGCACCGCTTGGGTCAAGCACCCGAACAAACACTTCTTTCGGCTCTTCGCGGGTCAGCGGGTTATCGAGCAGCGTATACACCAGTTTGATTTTGTCTAACCGCTTGGCTTTGTAGGCGTCGTCTTCTTTGACTTTGCCTTTCGAGCTAACCGCAAACACTTTCACGTTCTGGGCTTTCAGGGCGGCAGCGCGGGTTACTTTGGTGCTCAGCTCCTGGTTTTGCGTGGCGATGGTAGCAACCGAATCGCTCAGGCGCTGACGCTCGGTCTTAAGGCCGGTATTCTCTTCGTCCAGCACTTTTACGTTCGTGGCCAGCGTCACGTTTTCACGCTGCAGGTTGGCGATGAGCGTATCTTTCTCGATCAGGAACGCTTCATACTGCTTGATTTTGGTTTCGTACTTGGCGATCGAAACCCGGTTGCCCCGGCGCAGCGATGCTCTGTCTTCTTCCAGCTGGGCTTTTACTTTCTGCAGCTCCGTAACGTCGCCCCCTAATTTTTGTACTTCGGCAATTTTGGCGTCTAAGGCCGTCGAGATCGAATCCAGTTTAACGCGGGTGGTTGAGAGTTCTTCTACGCGCTCGGATATGGTAACTTCTTGGTTCTCAGAAACTTTTTTCTGATCGAAATACAAATAACTCGATACCCCGGCTAAACCAGTCATAATGATAAGGGCGGCCAGTAGGGCACCATTGGTGCGGGGCTTTTGCGGACTATTCTCCATAGTAATGGTCAGTTTAACGATTGAACTTGCACTTTGTACTCGTGTAGAGGTTGTTACATCTGAACGGGTTTATTACAGGAGATCACTTAACAAGAATTACTTACCGATTAGTTGCAAAACGTACGAAAGCAACGCCTTTACGGTTTTCAATATTGTAATCTAAGTCAATAGATTTTGTGCAAAAAAGAAGATAATTCATTGTAAAACAAAGCTTTTTACCGAATAATCAATAATTGATTTAGCGAACGGGACAAACACGCGCCGGAAACAACGATACCCCGGCCCTCGTTACCTAATGTGGGTCAGCCAGGTAAGTAATAGATGACCTGAAATCACCCGGCCGGGACCGGATACCGGTCCCGACACCCGCTGACCCTGCCATACAGTCATGCCCGAACTGCCCGAAGTAGAAATTAGACGCCAATATCTCGAAACGTCATCGCTTTACCAGCCGATACGCCATATTGAGGTGGAAGACAAAAAGCTGCTGACCACCGACTACGCTACCCTTAGCGAACGGCTGACCGGACGGCAGTTTACGGGTACGCAGCGCGTTGGCAAGAACCTGTTCGTATTTACCGACCACCCCGACGTCATTGTTCATATGCATTTCGGCATGACCGGCGATCTGGAATACTACCATGCCTCGCTCGATCGGCCCCGCTTTGCCCGTATTGTTTTTGAGTTCGACGGGGATTTCAACCTTGGCTTTTTGTGTCCGCGCAAGTTTGAGCGGGTTGGCCTTATCGATAATGTCGATGCGTTTTTACGGCGGAAGAAAATTGGTAAAGACGGACTCGACATAGCCCCGGCTGAGCTTGCCGAGCGGGTTCGGGCCAAAAAAGCGGTTATCAAACCGGTTCTTCTCGATCAGCGTGTCGTGGCGGGCCTGGGTAACTGGATTGTCGACGAGGTCTTGTTCCAGGCCCGCGTCCATCCGGAACACCGCGCCAACACCCTGACCGACGAAGAGATGACCCGGCTGCATGAAGCTATCCGGCTGGTGCTGGAGACCGCCATCCGCTACGAAGCCACCTACCGCGACTTTCCCAGCAGTTTCCTGATCCACGTTCGGGAGTGGGACGACTCGCCCTATGACGATGTGGAAGCGCATAAGTTCTGCCCCCGTTGCGGTACCCGCATCGAACGCTCAACGGTGGGTGGCCGAACCACATTCTTCTGTCCCCAGGACCAGCCGTTGCCGGTATAACCGACGTCTGCATGACGATGAGCCGTAGTCAGTTTGGCTGACGAACTTGTACCGGGCCGCTTTCGTTTTCACAATGCGTGTAGATACATTTAATTATACATATGAATCGATCCATTGCTGCCATACAGACCGCTACGCCCAACAGCGTTGGCGATGGTTTTGTCGGGTTGAATGCTTTCCACCCACAGGGCTCACGGCCGTTTAACCCGTTTTTGCTGCTCGACCACCACGGGCCCATGCAGGTTCAGCCCTCGGGTCGGCCGAAAGGGGTTGACAAACATCCACACCGGGGCTTCGAGACGGTCACGATCGTTTACGAAGGAGCGCTCGAACACCGCGATTCGGCCGGTAATCACGGCAAGCTGTTTGCCGGCGATGTACAGTGGATGACGGCTGCGTCGGGTATCATCCACGAGGAAAAACACGAACTCGAATTCTCCCGTCGGGGTGGTCGGCTGGATTTTGTGCAGTTATGGGTCAACCTGCCGGCTAAAGATAAGATGAGTCCACCCCGCTACCAGGATATTGCAGCCACGCGGATTCCGAAGACAACCCTTTTCGGGGGCGGTACACTGCGGGTCATTGCGGGCGAACTGGGCGGACTGCGCGGTCCTGCGCATACCTTCAGTCCCATTACGGTAGCGGATCTGACCCTGGCTGCCAGCCAGACTGAAACGATTACCGTACCGGCCAATCATACGCTGATTGTCTATGCACTGGCCGGTTCTGCTACGATCAACGGGCAATCGATGACCCGCGGGCAGGTGGCGTTGACGGGCATTGACGGCGATACCATTACGCTGACGGCTACCGCTGATGCCAAACTGCTGATTTTGTCGGGAGAGCCGATTAACGAGCCCCTGGCCGTATATGGTCCGTTTGTGATGAATACCCGCGAGGAAATTATGGAAGCCTTCGACGATTTTCAGAACGGTCGGATGGGGGTATTAAATTAACCAGCCTGTCCAATCCGGCACATGGTATATCGCTCTATAAATCCTTGATGTTGCCAAACCCGATGACATCCCGATAGACGGGATTGTCGCGAAGCTCGGTTGCGCGTATCAGTTTGTCGGCACCGAACCTGGTTTTCAGGTCGTAAAGCGTTTTGCGGAGGGTATTTTTACGACTGTCGTTGGTGAAGAGACTGAGCGGAACGGCATCGGCCGGTACGAACCGATGCACCACCACGCTCATGCTGCGGAGGTGTTCGTTCAGTACCGGCTCGCAGTGGTGAGATGCCTGAAACCGCGCCAGCCGCTCGCTGATGATCCGGTACATGTCGGGGCCGTCCTGCATCGGATCGGTAAAGCTGACCTCGCAGTTGTAGGTTTTGCCGGTATGGTATCGGCACGAAAAAGACAGGTTCTGGCAAAACACGCCCTGCCGGACCATCCGCCGTTCGAGCGTCAGACAAAGCGACTGCAGCAACTCATCCAGCCGCTCCGCCGAGCTGCGCTGCTCCGGCGAGATCGTCCGCATGGCCGACATACTTTTGTACTCCTCGTGACTATCCAGATCGACTTCGCCCGCAAAGTTGAGCCGCAGGTGCCAGTGCAACCCGACAATACTTTTGCAGATGGCCTTCAGCCGCTGGGGCGACGCGTACCGTAAATCCAGCGGAGTACGGATACCACCATCTTCGAGCCGGACCGCCATCCGGTAGCCAATGCCGGGCAGGTCGGTAAGCCGAAGCGACCGAAGTACGGCGTCGATGGTGTCGGGGGTGATCACCGTCAGGCCGTCGGGCTTTTGCAGGTCAGAGGCCAGTTTGGCCAGAAACACATTCGGCGCAATACCAATCGAGCACCGCAGCCAGTCGCCCACCTCGTTCCGAATGGCGGCTTTGATGGTTCGGGCCAGCTGCTCCATATCCTTATACACCAGTTGGTAGTTGGTCAGGTCAATCACCGCTTCGTCGATGCTTTTCGGCACCACATCGTCGGCAAACTGTTTGAGCACGCTGATCAGCTTGACGTGGTACGAGCGGTAGCGGGTAGGGTGCGTCTCGACCGGTACCAGATCCGGACAGAGCCGCATCGCTTCATCCAGCCGCATACCGGTTTTTACCCCTTTCCTTTTGGCTTCTACCGAGGGGGCAATGATGCAGCCGTGCTGACCCGTATAGACGCAGACGCCCACCGGCCGACCCCGTAGCCAGTAATTATCCTGTTGTTCGCAGGAAGCAAAAAAGCTGTTCATGTCCACAAACAGGACCGTGGGCAGCGTATGGTTGGTGAGTCGGTTCCGGTTCATCAATTTTTGGATAGAAACGTTCCTTTTGGTGTCGTCTTTCGTCTGTATTAGTCGTATGTTTGTTGTGATACAGGCGCAATATATTTGACTTGTATTATAATGCCAATATATCCATACTATAATGGCGAAAAATTGTTTGGAAAAAGTAGACAACATGACAAGTATACAGGATCGGCTGAAGCAGGTATTTGATTCGCTGGGGATAACCATCTATCAGATTGCCAAGGAGTTGGGCGAGAACCCGTCCAAATTCTATAACATTCTGAACGGACGGGCTAAACCCTCGTACGATACCATCATGAGTTTGCTGGCCTGTTACCCGCAAATCAGCGCCGACTATCTGATTCGGGGTATTTTGCCTGTACTGAATACCCCCGAGGCTAACGCCATGGTATCCGACGCTGACGAAGACACCGCCGAAATTCCGTTCGTGCCGGTGCGGTTCTACGCTACGTTCGTAGAAAGTTACGCCGACGGGATCGGCGCCACGGATACGGAAATGTTCCGGGTCAGAAAGCCGGTACTGAAGGGCCACAAAAAGGCCGTTGTGCTGGAAATTTCGGGGAATAGCATGAGCCCGCAGCTGGCCCACGGGGCTAAAGTGCTGGCCGTACCGGTGAGTGAGAGCGACTGGGAATACCAGTCGGGGGGCGTATACGCCGTTATGTACCGCGATTATTTTGTGGTCAAGCGCATCCGCGACAACGAATTACTGACCCGCAAATACCTGACCCTTCATTCCGACAACCCGAACGGCGGCAACGTTACGGTTCCGCTGCACGACATTCGGGGCATGTGGAAAATTGTAACGATTGTAGAAGCACCTGTCGAGTAAGGTCAGGCGCCTGCTACTTCTTCAGTATGCATGGCTTCTTTCTGGTGGGCCCACATCTCGCCGAAAATAGTGCTGTGCTGACGCAGGTAAACGAACGTGCCTTCGTCTACAACCTTACCGTCGCGGAGTATATAAATGTAGTCGAACATAGGGAGCAGATGCAGGCGATGCAGGGTCGATACGACCACTTTCTGCCGGAATTCGCTCAGCATACTATGATAGATCTGAAATTCAGTTTTCGGATCTACGCTGCTCGTGGGCTCGTCGAGCAGGATAATATCGCTGCTGCGGGCGGCCAGTACCCCGCGGGCCAGCGCCAGCCGTTGCCGCTGACCACCCGACAGGTTTAGTCCTTTCTCCTGAATACTCGTTTCCAACCCCTGCGGCAGATGCGCAACGATGTCGGCAAAGTGGGCGGTTTTGCAAACCTGCATCACCTCATCATCGGCAAAAGGCAAGCCCAGCGTGATGTTATACCCGATGGTGTTCTCGAAGATTTCGGGCTCCTGCGGAAACAGCGTAACGGTATCGGCGATGGCGTTCAGTCCCTGAACATCCTGCCCGTCGGCCTGGACCAGCGCCCCCGGCTCCGGCGCATACAAGCCCCGCAGCAAGGTCAGCAGTGTACTCTTGCCCGATCCACTTTCGCCAATCAGCGCTACCCGTTTCCCCCGCTCGAGCCGGATACTGACCGAGCGCAGGGCCGGACCTTTACGCTGGCTGACCGACGTTGACGGGTGCGAAAAATTCAGATTCGAGAGGGTCAGCGTTTGCCAGTGGTCGGGCAGGGCATCATGCCGAATCGTATCTTCATGCTGCCGGTAGGCGTCGCCGATGCCCCGTGCCGTCTGAACGTCGGTGTTGTACTGCACAATCTGGGTGTATTGATAGGCCACGTCGTTGAATACGCTCGTAAACTGATTCACGTAGCCCAGCAGCGTAACCAGTCCGCCAATCAGAAAGACCTCGCCCGGTACGTAATGCTGGTAGACGAAACCCGCAGCCACCACCACGTAGATCAGCGCCACGAGCATACTGGCCACAAACCATTTCCATTCGTTGATTTTTACCTGCCGCATGAACGGCGGAAAAACAGCCGCCACTTTGCCCGAAAAACTCAGCTCGATCCGCTTTTCCAGCCGCAGGGTGATAACCGTCATGATATTGGACAGGTTGTCGAACAGGGTAGAGGAAGCCTCGTGTTCGCGCTCGTTGGTTTCGTCCAGCGCCCGGATGAAGGGTCGGTCGAACCGCAGGATGACGTAGACCGTCAGCGCACCCAGCGCTACGCCGATCAGCCCGAACAGGGGCGAAAAGTACAGCATGGCCCCGAACGAGAAAACGAACTTCGACAGGGCATGGAGGTAGGTGAACCCGCTCTGAAAAAACGACTTCAGCGCGTTATAGGCTTTGTTGATCCGGTTGATGGTTGCCCCGCTGTGGTGATCTTTGTGCCAGCCTACGGGCAGGTGCAGTGTCTGGTGATACAGTTCGTGCAGGAAGTTCCGGCTCAGGTTGAACGCCAGGCGCCGTTCCAGAATTCGGGCCGGGCCATGAAACGCCCATTCGAGTACTTTAAGGGCCAGAAACGCACCGGCATACCAGCCGGCAATTTCCGGCACCAGCGCGCCTTTCTGCTGAATGGCATCAACAAACCACCCGAAGAGTAACGGGTGTAAAGCGCCGACTATGTTGGCCAGTACGAACAGGACATAGACCAGTACGTACTGCTTTTTTTCCTGTCGGGCATACTGCCAGGCCGTGCGGAGCAGTGACAGGTAGGGATTCTTCATTAGTCAAGTTACGGTAGCGATTTCGGGTCGAAATCGTATAGCAAAGTTGACGAAAAGGCCCGATAAATAGTTCAGGGGGGCAGGCGTAAGTTCAGCTAGATTTATAGATTTAATCTGGATTTAACTGACCAGCTTTTCCGGTCTGGTTGCGCCGGGTAACCCGGCCGGGGCTAAAATCGGGCTGGTTCCGGTTCGTGCGACTGACAAAAACAGAATGTACATTGGTTTTCCGGTTGACTTTCAGTAATTTTGCGACCTGATTTGAAGAGGTGCCGTTTGGTTAGAACTTACCGGTGCCCTTTGGCTGTTATTGAATTACATAACTTTCTGTATAAAACAAGCTAATGGCTCGCGATTTAACGTTCACGAGAAACATCGGTATCGCTGCCCACATTGATGCGGGTAAGACGACCACAACCGAACGGATTCTTTATTACGCCGGGGTAAGCCACAAAATTGGCGAAGTTCACGACGGGGCTGCTACCATGGACTGGATGGAGCAGGAGCAGGAGCGGGGGATTACGATCACCTCGGCCGCTACCACGGTTGACTGGACCTACCGGGATCAAAAGTACCACATCAACATCATCGATACCCCGGGTCACGTTGACTTCACGGTTGAAGTAAACCGCTCGCTGCGCGTACTCGATGGTCTGGTGTTCCTCTTCAGCGCTGTTGACGGCGTTGAACCCCAGTCAGAAACCAACTGGCGTCTGGCTAACAACTACAACGTAGCTCGTCTGGGCTTCGTCAACAAAATGGACCGGTCCGGTGCCGACTTCCTCAACGTCTGCAAGCAGGTGAAGGAAATGCTCGGTTCGTATGCCGTACCGCTTCAGCTGCCCATCGGCGAAGAAGACAACTTCAAAGGCGTTGTTGACCTGGTTAACTTCCGGGGTATCGTCTGGAACGAGTCGGACAAGGGAATGACCTTCACCGAAGTGCCCATCCCGGCCGATATGCTCGACGAAGCGACCGAATGGCGCGAGAAACTGCTCGAAGCCGTTGCCGAATTCGACGACTCGCTGATGGAGAAATACTTCGAGGATCCGGAGTCGATCTCGGAAGACGAAATCCTGGCGGCTCTGCGGAAAGCAACCATCGCCATGAAAATCGTGCCGATGCTGTGCGGATCGTCGTTCAAAAACAAAGGTGTACAAACGATGCTCGACTACGTGATGGCCCTGCTGCCGTCGCCGTTGGACAAAGAGAGCATCAAAGGAACGAACCCCGACACGGGTGAAGAGATTTCCCGCAAGCCGTCGTCGTCGGAGCCGTTCTCGGCCCTGGCGTTCAAGATTGCTACCGACCCTTACGTAGGTCGTTTGTGCTTCGTTCGTTCGTACTCGGGCGTACTGGAGTCGGGTTCGTACATTCTGAACAACCGCTCGGGTAACAAAGAGCGTATCTCGCGGATTTTCCAGATGCACGCCAACAAGCAAAACCAGATCGATCGTCTGGAAGCTGGTGACATCGGTGCCGTAGTAGGCTTTAAAGACATCAAAACCGGCGATACCCTGTCGGACGAGAAAAACCCGATCGTACTGGAGTCGATGGTATTCCCCGACCCGGTTATCGGTTACGCCATCGAGCCGAAGAAAACGGCCGACCAGGATAACTTCTCGAAAGCGATTGGTAAACTGATCGAAGAAGATCCGACCCTGAAGGTTGAATCGAACGAAGAAACCGGTCAGACCATCATTCGGGGTATGGGTGAGCTTCACCTGGAGATCATCATCGACCGGATGCGTCGTGAGTTCAAGGTAGAAGTAAACCAGGGTGCTCCGCAGGTAGCTTACAAAGAGAAGCTGACCAAAAACGTTGAACACCGCGAGGTTTATAAGAAACAGACGGGTGGTCGGGGTAAATTCGCCGATATCGTGTTTGAACTCGGACCCCGCGATGCTGACGAAAACGGTGTAACGCCGATTGGTCTTCAGTTCGACAATGCAATCGTAGGTGGTGTGATCCCCCGCGAATTCATCCCGGCTGTTCAGAAAGGCTTTGACGAGTCGCTGAAGAACGGTCCGCTGGCTGGCTTCCCGCTCGAGAGCATGAAAGTTCGTCTGTTCCACGGTTCGTACCACGACGTTGACTCCGACTCGCTGTCGTTCGAGATGGCGGCTCGTCTGGGCTTCCGCGAAGCAGCCCGTCAGGCTGGTCCGAAACTGCTCGAACCGATCATGGCCGTTGAAGTGCTGACGCCGGAAGAATATACCGGTCCGATCACGGGCGACCTCAACCGTCGCCGGGGTGTGATGAAAGGAATGGATAGCAAAGCCGGATCGCAGGTGATCAAGGCCGACGTACCGCTGTCAGAGCTGTTCGGTTACGTAACGGATCTGCGCACCATGTCGTCGGGCCGGGCTACGGCTAACCTGACGTTCTCGCACTACGAAGTGGTGCCGCAGAACATCTCAGACGCTGTTGTAGCGAAAGAGAAAGGAACGGGTAAATAATACCAGAGGTCATGTGACCTTGATTGATAGGAATACCGGAAAGGCGTCTGACTAGTCAGACGCCTTTTTTTATCGCGCCCGCACCCGGAACGGCCTAACCAACGCGCACCAACCGGAAACAGGCGGCTCGGCGGGCGGATAGATTGGCCGACAGAAAGGCAAAAATTTTGCAGGAACTCGCTGATTCTGTGAGCGGCCGTTTTTTGCCGTACAGATTTTTCGTACCTTTGCACCCGCATTTAGCCACCCGACCGGAGTAAATGGTTCTTTCGGCGGGTGTTATCATCTAACGAACCACAATAGAATGAGCCAGAAAATTCGCATTAAGCTGAAGTCGTTCGATCACATGCTGGTCGACAAGTCAGCCGAGAAGATCGTAAAAGCGGTCAAATCAACGGGTGCTATCGTGAGCGGGCCCATCCCCCTGCCTACCGATAAAGAAATTTATACCGTACTGCGGTCGCCCCACGTGAACAAGAAAGCGCGGGAGCAGTTCCAGCTTTGCACCTACAAACGCCTGGTCGATATCTACAGCAGCAGCGCTAAAACCGTTGATGCCCTGATGAAACTCGAACTGCCCAGTGGCGTCGACGTAGAAATCAAAGTCTAACGGTAGTTGCGCATGGCTTAGCAGGCCGCAAGTACGAAACCAGTTCTGGTTCGGGCTTGCGGCTTTTTGCTAATCAATTATTCTATATTTTAGTTGAATTATACGCCCGGCTAACCTGTTTCCCGTGTAGATCGTCGGTTTCCGGAACTGTATCCGGGCCGGTCTGGCCAACGTCATCTTCTTTGTCATGCACAACGTCATTCAGCTACTGCCCGACTCGATTGCCAACCAGATTGCGGCTGGTGAAGTGGTGCAGCGGCCGGCCTCGGTCGTGAAAGAACTGCTGGAGAACTCGGTCGATGCTAAGGCGAAATCTATTCAGGTCATCATTCGGGAAGCTGGTCGTAACCTGATTCAGATCGTTGACGACGGCCTGGGCATGACCGAAACCGACGCCCGCATGAGCTTCGAGCGGCACGCTACCTCCAAGATTCGCACGTCGGATGATCTGTTCCGGATTCGGACCATGGGCTTTCGGGGCGAAGCGCTGGCGTCTATCGCAGCCGTGGCGCAGGTTGAGATGCGGACGCGCCGGGCCGACGACGAACTCGGCACGCTGATTCGTATAGAAGGCTCGGATATAAAAGCGCAGGAATCGATCTCGTGCCTGCCCGGTACAAACCTGCTCATCAAGAACCTGTTTTTCAACGTACCTGCCCGGCGTAATTTTCTGAAGTCGAACTCGGTCGAGATGCGCCACATCCTCGACGAGTTTCAGCGGGTGGCGCTGGCCAATCCGGAAGTGGCGTTCTCGCTCTTCCACAACGATCAGGAAATCTACAACCTGCCCGCGGGGAAGCTGAGTCGGCGTATTGTCGACATGTTTGGCAAGAACTACCGCGAGCAGCTTAACTTCTGCGAAGAAAAAACACCCTACGTCACCGTACACGGGTATATCGGAAAACCGGAGTCGGCCAAGAAGGCGCGTAACGAGCAGTTTTTCTTTGTCAACAACCGCTACATCAAGCACAACTACCTGCACCACGCGGTAGTGGGGGCGTATGAGGGAACCCTGCCCGAGGGAAGCCATCCGTTTTATGTCCTGTTTATCGAGATCGACCCGTCGCATATCGATATTAACATCCACCCGACTAAAACCGAAATCAAGTTCGACGACGAGCGGTCGGTTTATGCCATCATGATGGCGGCCGTTCGGAAAGCGGTCGGGTTGTATAACCTGTCGCCCTCGCTCGACTTCGATTCGGACGTTAACTTTCTGTCGGGCGCCCGTCCGGGCAGCGCCCCGGCCGGGCCAGCCAGCAAAACCCCCGACAGCGGTTCACTGCCCAAACCGATTACCCCGTCCTGGGCAACCGACAAGGCGGCTTCCCGGCCTGCTTCGTCCCCGGCTACCGAACGCCCTTCGCTCCGCAACGAATCGCTCGACCGGGCGGCTGGCAGTAGCTTCGACATGCCCCGCAGCTCGGCCAGTACCCGCTCGTCGGTCAATAACTGGCAGGCGCTGTACGAAGGCGTTGCGGGCGCCGACACGCCCGCCCGTACCGAATCGACACCCGAACCCACCGGCGACTGGCTGGGCCCTGCCCAGACACCACCGCCACTGGCCGAGCAGCCCGTTACGCTGAGTAGCCGCGCCAACCAGCTTCAGGTGCCCGTCGAGACCGACGAATCGGCAGTGCCGGTCGGTGTGGAGGGCGATAACATCATGCAGCTGCAAAATCGGTATCTGCTGGCTCCGGTCAAGTCGGGCATGGTGCTGATTGATCAACGGCGCGCCTATGAGCGAATCCTGTACGACCAGTTCCATTCGGCGCTGACCAAACGGAGCGGGTCGTCGCAGCAGCTGCTGTTTCCGAAAACCGTTACCCTATCGCCCGTTGACTGCCAGCTGGCGCTCGACCTGCGCGACGACCTGATGAGTCTCGGCTTCGAATTTGACGAGCTGGGGCAGAACACGCTGGTGATCCGGGGCGTACCGGCCCTGACAACCGGCGAAAACGAAGAAGAATTGTTTGCCAACCTATTGGCCCAGATCCGGGTCGATACAGGGCGGCTCAAGCTGGACCGCGTCGAGTCCATGGCCCGGTCGCTGGCCCGACGGTCGTCGCAGCGGCATGTATCACGACTCAGTGTAACCGAACGCAAAGCGCTGATAGACCAACTATTTGCGTCAACGAATCCGAGCTATACACCAACCGGCGAGCCGGTTACCGTTGTGCTGACGTTGGATAAGATTGCGGGACTTTTTCGATGAGAAATGGGTTACTTTGAGTAAATTGTCCCTAGAAGATGTTTGCTTTTACGCCGGTTGTTCGTGCTTTACTGATTCTTAATGTCCTGGTTTTCATCGTCACGAACGATGCCATTATTAGTCAGTTTGGATTACACTCGTTCCTGTCGGATCGATTCAATCCCATTCAGTTGCTCACGCACATGTTCCTGCATGGCGGGTTCAACCACATTTTGAGTAACATGATTGGTCTGATCGTGTTTGGACCGATGCTGGAACGATACTGGGGGGCGCGCCGATTCACGTTTTTTTATTTTTTCTGCGGCATCGGAGCGGCTCTTTTATTTTCCGGCATAAACTACTTCGAAATTCGCGACGTATATGAGTCGGTCCGGGACTACCGGGCCAATCCGACACCCGCGGGTTTTATTGCGTTCGTTGACACACAGGCGCAGTCGTTCTACGATCAGGCAGCCGCGTTTATCGATCGCTTCGAGCAGCAGCCGACAAACCCGCAACTGATAGACGGTAGCCTTCAGATTGTCAATCGGTTGTATCAGGAACAGGTCGACCAGCCAATGGTTGGGGCGTCGGGTGCAATATTTGGTGTAATCATGGGATTTGGGCTGTTGTTTCCGAACACTCAGCTATTTTTATTGTTTCCACCTATACCGATCAAAGCCAAATACCTCGTTATCTTTTACGGGGCTGTTGAAGTCTACTCGGGTTTGTATCGGGCACAAAGTGACAACGTAGCGCACTTCGCCCATATTGGTGGTATGCTATTTGCATTTATACTGGTGAAATACTGGGGTTCACAACGAAAAACGTTTTATTAGTGATGAGCGGGTTGTTAGATGATTTTCGGAGCGAATTCAATAAGCCCAACAATACGTTGGTGCAATTGATATTGGTCAATACTGTCGTATTTCTGGTACTGCTGTTGTCGAAAGTTGGTTTGACTATGGCAGACCGGCTGCCGTTCTATTATCTGGTTCGGGAGCAGATCATGATTCCGGGTGAGATCAATGCGTTCCTGCATAAACCCTGGACGCTGTTCACCTATTTCTTCGCTCATGACGAAATTTTCCATATCCTGTACAACATGCTCTTTTTGTACTGGTTTGGCCGGCTCATCGACGAATACCTGGGTAACCGCCGGCTGATCGGGCTATACTTTATGGGCGGTATTGCCGGTGGTCTGCTCTACCTGCTGATGTACAACACGGTGCCTTACTTCCAGAACCAGTCCGATACGGCCCGTATGCTGGGTGCGTCGGCCGCTGCGTTCTCGGTGGCGGTAGGGGCTGCCACACTGCTGCCGAATTACACATTTCACCTGCTTTTCTTCGGTCCTGTCCGGATCAAATACATCGTCTTTTTCTTCATCATTTTGTCAGTAGCCCAGTCGGCGGGGTCCAACGCCGGTGGCAACCTGGCTCACCTCGGCGGGGCGCTGATGGGCTTCATGTACGTGAAGATGCTGCAGAACGGAACCGACCTCGGGCGACCGATTTACTGGATTGCCGATGGCTGGAGCAACCTGCTGAAGCCGAAACCAGCCGTAAAAGTGTCGTACCGCCAGCGGAGCAACGCCAACACCCAGGCCAGCACCTACGCGGCTGCCGGCACCTCGTCGTCAACCCTGTCTACTCCCGATCAGGATGAAGTAGACACTATCCTGGATAAGATATCGCGCTCGGGTTACGAAAGCCTGACCCGGGAAGAAAAACAAAAGCTCTTCCGGGCCAGCCAGCGAAATTAAACGACCGCTTTGTATCGGTGTTTCTCCTACCCGGGTTCTATTGCCCTTACGAATCGAAGCCTCCGTTCACTACGTATGTATGCAGACGGCCGGGCTTCGATTTTTCATAATTGGCAAATTTAGTCGTACTTTCGCACCCCCAGTGGATGAGCAAACAGCCGAAGGAAACATTGTACTTTGTACGTTTGTTGTTGTGAGACAGACGTTTTTCTGCTACCTACCATGCTGATTACCCCCGGCCCCCTGTTAGCCACCGTTAACACGCCTGATGATCTTCGCAAGCTCAGCAAGACCCAGCTCCCGCAACTTGCCGACGAACTCCGCCAATTCATTATCGACGATGTGTCGGTCTATGGTGGCCATTTCGGGGCCAGCCTGGGCGTGGTTGAGCTGACTGTTGCCCTGCATTACGTCTTCAATACACCCGACGACCAGCTGATCTGGGACGTAGGTCACCAGGCCTACGGACACAAGATTCTGACCGGTCGGCGGGATCGCTTCCATACCCAGCGGTTCTACAAAGGCCTGTCGGGCTTTCCCAAGCGAAAAGAGAGCGCGTACGACGCGTTTGGTGTCGGGCACTCCTCAACCTCCATCTCGGCAGCGCTGGGCATGGCGGTGGCTTCGCAGCTTCAGGGAAATACCGAGCGGAGCCACATTGCGGTTATCGGCGATGGCGCCCTGACCGCGGGTGAGGCTTTCGAGGGCATGAACCATGCCGGCGCTACCGACAGCAATCTGCTTATTGTCCTCAACGACAACTGCATGAGCATAGACCCCAACGTGGGCGCGCTTCGGGAGTACCTGACCGACATTACGACATCGCAGACGTATAACAAGGTCAAAGACGAGATCTGGAATCTGCTGGGCAAAATGGACAAGCTCGGCAAAACGGCCCAGGAACTGGTATCGCAGGTGCAGTCGGGCATCAAGAGTTCGCTGCTGGAACAGAGCAACCTGTTCGAGTCGCTCCACCTCCGCTATTTTGGCCCGATCGACGGACACGATATCGATCATCTGGTCAGTGTGCTCGATGATCTGAAACATATTCCCGGTCCCAAGCTGCTGCACGTGCTGACGGTCAAGGGAAAAGGATATGCTCCTGCCGAGAAAGACCAGACCAAATGGCACGCGCCCGGTCTGTTCGATAAGGTGACGGGGGTGATCCAGAAAAAAGTATACGATACGCCCCAGCCGCCCAAGTACCAGGACGTGTTCGGCAATACGCTGGTCGAGCTGGCTCAACAAAATCCGCGCGTCGTGGGCGTTACGCCAGCTATGCCCTCGGGTTCATCCATGAATATCATGATGAAGGCCATGCCCGACCGCGCCTTCGACGTCGGTATTGCCGAGCAGCATGCCGTTACGTTCTCGGCTGGTATGGCAACGCAGGGCGAAGTAGTGTTCTGTAACATCTACTCGACCTTCATGCAGCGGGCCTATGATCAGGTTATCCACGACGTTTGTATTCAGGAGCTGCCGGTTATCTTCTGCCTCGACCGCGCCGGTTTTGCCGGTGCCGACGGGCCAACGCACCACGGTGCCTATGACCTGGCCTACATGCGCTGTGTTCCCAATATGATCGTGGCCGCACCCATGAACGAGCAGGAGCTGCGGAACATGATGTTCACGGCGGCATCGGACGAGGTTCAGCAGGGTAAACAGGCCTTTACGATCCGGTACCCACGGGGCGAAGGCGTTATGCCCGACTGGCGCACACCGTTCGAGAAACAGGTGGTGGGCAAAGGCCAGATGATCCAGGACGGAGAGGATGTAGCTATTCTGACCATCGGTCATATCGGAAACTACGCCATTCAGGCCACGCAGATGCTGGCTAAAGAAGGTGTCAAACCGGCGCATTTCGACATGCGTTATGTAAAGCCCCTCGATGAAGAGCTGCTCCACCAGATCTTCAACCGCTTCGATCGGATCGTTACCGTCGAGGATGGCTGCGTTATGGGTGGGTTTGGCAGCGCCGTGCTGGAGTTTATGGCCGAGCATGGCTACATGGCCCGCGTGAAGCGGCTGGGTATCCCCGACGCGGTTATCGAACACGGCGAACAGATTGAACTACACCGCGAGTGCGGCTTCGACCCGGCCGGTATTGCCGAAGCCGTTCGTGAACTGCTGTTTACAGGTCGGCCGGTCGTCGTATAAGAGTTATTATCAGCAACACGGGTTGAACCGATCAGACCGATTGGTACGGAAACCATAGCCGTTCTAATCCGTCTGATGGGTTCGGCCCGTGTTTGTGTCGTTTATAGACCTATGAAAGTTTTCAAGTTTGGGGGTGCGTCGGTAAAAGACGCGGCCGGCGTGCGTAATCTGGCCGATATTGTTCAGGCCCAGGGTCAGGGTGCCGTTGTGGTTATTTCGGCCATGGGTAAAACAACCAACGCACTCGAAGAAGTGGTGCGGGCCTACATGAACCGGCAGGCCGACGAGCTGCAGCGACAACTGCAAATCCTGCAAACCTACCACGAGTCGATCATGGGTGAGCTGGCAGGGGGCGATTTCTCGGCTGTTCACCAGACCCTCCGTACGCTGTCCGACTACCTCCGCCGGCCGCCATCGGCCCGGTATGACGAGACCTACGACCAGATCGTATCGATAGGGGAGTTACTCTCGACGCAGATTGTAGCTGCTTACCTGAGTCATATCGGATTACCGGTTCGGTGGGTCGATGCACGTGAAGTGGTTCGTACTGACGCCACTTTCCGCGAAGGACGGGTAGACTGGGACGCCACCCAGCAACGTATAGTGAAAACCGTAAAGGGTCCGGTGACAACCATTACCCAGGGATTCATTGGGCAGACGGGTTCGCCCGACGGGACCGGCTACCGTACAACGACACTCGGCCGCGAAGGATCCGACTATACAGCCGCTATTTTTGCCTACTGCCTCGATGCCGAAAGCGTAACGATCTGGAAAGACGTACCGGGCGTACTCAACGCTGACCCCAAATATTTTGACGAGACAGTGCTGCTCGAGAAGCTGACTTACCAGGATGCTATCGAACTGGCGTATTACGGCGCGACGGTTATTCACCCCAAAACGATGAAACCGCTGCAGAACAAAGGGATTCCGTTGTACGTACGATCGTTCGTACAGCCCGGCGCGCCAGGTACGATGATCGGCAATGTAGAGCAGCGACTCACCACCCCGTCGTTTATCTTCAAAGTAAATCAGGTTTTGATTTCGCTGCACCCGAACGATTTCTCGTTCATAGCCGAAGATAACCTGAGCCGGATATTCGGACGGTTTGCGCAGGTAGGGGTAAAAATAAACCTGATGCAGAACACGGCCATCAGCTTCTCGGTGGTGGTCGACAACAACCCCGACCGGTTGCCAGCCTTACTGACGGTGCTGCGGCAGGATTTCCGGGTAACCTACAACGACGGGCTGGAGCTGATCACGATCCGGCACTACGACCAGCCGACCATCGACCGCGTACTGGTCGATAAGAAACTGCTGCTGGAGCAAAAAAGCCGCTATACGGCGCAACTGGTTGTAAAGAACCTGTAAGAGAGAGAATCAACACACCCCGTCAGAATTTGGGGCAGGGCAGTTTCTTGCTGCGTTTCCGTACGCCAGCACGACGACCTTCGGGTTTCTCGAAAATGTACGACAGCGACAGTTCGTGCGAGCCTCCGCTGTTGCCGAGCGTCGATACGGTCACGTCATAGCTGTAGCCAATGGAGAACTGGTCCATGCGGTAGCCAGCCAGCAGCGCCAGCGCATCGTGGTTGTTGATGGTCTGGTTGTACTTCTTGAACGGAATGCCGCGGTAGTAGGCACCGACTGTCAGCGGGGCATAGGTCAGGTAAGCGCCCAGATCCAGCTGGTCATATTTGCCCTGAAACTTGTAAAGAATCACCGGCGAGAAGCTGATTTCGCGGTCCTGCTCGTCGGCCAGTCCCGTGAAGCCCATCAGCGGAATACGCAGCCCGGCGTGAATACTGCCCTTCATGGGTAACCGATCCTGACCGCCAACAAAAAATCCCTGGTCGGGGCGGTTGATGTGGTGAGCCGCAGCGCCAATCCAGAACCAGTCGGAATAGAAAAGCCCGCCCGTTGAGAAGTCGACGTATTTGTTGCGGGGCATACCACCCTGTAAGGTCGGATCGCCCGATACGCTGCCGGTAATGAAGCCCCGGTCGGTGAACTGATCGCCGGTTGTCAAACCAAAGTAGTTGATATTCCGGTTAACATAGGAGCCTTGCAACCCTAACCGCATAAAAGAGGTCTCACTAACCTGGAACTGGTAAGCATATTGCAGGCCAATTTCTGTCGACTGGATGCGGCCCTGGCCCTGATTATCGTTCATGATCAGCAAACCGACGCCACTGTTGAAGCGGTCGATGTAATGATCCACACCAACCATGCTGGTTACGTAGTTCGTGATAGCAGGCCACTGGTTCCGGTAGTTGGCGGTGATGCGCGGAGCCAGCGCCGACCCGGCAAACGCTGGATTCAGATACTGCGGGGCCGCATAGAACTGCGTAAACTGCGGGTCCTGCGCAACGGCCAGCCGGGCGAGGGCCAGCGCCCACAACATCAGTACGTATTTCTTACTCATATGGATTAACTCGGGCAAAGAATGGGCCAATTTTTAGACTTGCAACGCTGGCAGCGAAAAACCAGTATTAGGGGCGGAAACAGCCTATAAAATTAGTCGGTTTCATTGCCCTTTAACGGCCAACAGGCGATAAAATTTTAGAGCAACTGCTTCGTTTATACTAACGTAATGCCCCCGTTGTCTGTTATGTGGAGGGTTGAATTTGAGTAGAGCGGGCTTTTCAGTGATCATACATGTATACGTCTAATGGGTTTACTCGGTTTGCCGGCCTCTGGCTGGTGCTGTTTCTGCTGGCAGGACTGACAACAGCCCTGGCGCAGCGGGGATTTAGCGTGAGTGGCAAAGCCTGTGTTCCCGATCAGGAGTGTAAGGCCGATTCGCTGCTGTTTACCGATAGTGTCAGTACCGGCGTAACGACCCGGGTCTGGAATTTTGGCGATGGCGGATCGTCGCTGACTACACAGAATAGTACGTTTGCCCGTCATGTCTACCAGACCGCTGGTACTTATACGGTTACTCTGACCCGAACGCTTAGCGGCACAGTTACCCAAACCGTAGAGCGACTGATCACCATCAATAACCGGCCCCAGCCTTTTGCCAGCTGGCGAACCGATACGACCATCTGTATCGGCGAACGAATCACCCTCGATCCCTACGCGAGCGGCCCCCCGCCTTCGGGCTACAAATTTCTCTGGTACCCCAAAGGCGATACGACCCAGACTATACAGGTCGATAGCTCGGGTTGTTATTCTGTCGAAGCCATCGACCCCAATACGGGCTGCTCGTACCAGGACCGAATCAACGTGTCGGTCTGTGGTGAACGGCCGCAGTCGCAGGGGGTGAAATGGTACTTTGGTCAGAACGCCGGACTCGACTTTGCCGGGGGCGGCAATCCGGAACCGATCGAAGACGGAACCCTAAATACCATCGAAGGCTCGTCGTCCATTGCTAATACCAAAGGCATACTGCTGTTCTACACCGACGGAATAACCGTATACGGCAAAGACGGCAAACCACTCAAGTCGCTGGACCCGCGCGACTCGTCGGCTACGGCTACGCCCATTCCGCTGGGAGGTAATAAAAACTCTACCCAATCGGCGCTCATCGTTCCCAAACCCACCTGCCGGGGCTGCGAGTACCTGTATTACATCTATACCACCTCGGAGGTGCGCGGCCAGAAACAGCTGACCTACAGCATTGTCGATATGCGGCAGAATGGCGGTAAAGGAGCCGTTGTCCAGAAAAACATTCCGGTTACCGAGCCGGGCAAAGGCACCGAGCAATCGGCCTCGGTCCGCAACGACCGCGACTCTACCTACTGGGTCATCACCCGCGTTTTCGGTACCAATCAGTTTGAAGTCCGACACCTGACCCGCGAAGAAAATCCGTCTGTAAAGACCTTCACTGGCGGACAAACGCTCGACTCACTGGCCAACGCCGAAGGCTACATCAAGATCGGCCCGGCCGATACGACCGGTGGGAACGCAGGCAACCGGCCCATGGCGGTCGTGGTACCCGGCCCACCCAAAAACTCCGTCGATCTGTTCACCTTCAACGATTCGACGGGTAACCTGACCTTCGATCGAACGATCGATCTTGGGCCAGCCCCGCCCAAAGCCTACGGGGTCGAGTTCTCGCCCGACGGCAAAAGCCTGTACGTAACCATGCTGGCCGATACCAACGCCGATGGAAGCCAGAAGGGCTCGTCGTACATTCTTAAATACGACCTTAACCTGCGCGACTCGCTGCTGACCCGATCCCGAACGGTGGTAGACAGCAGCACCACCCGGCAGTATGGCTCCATCCAGATCGGTCCCGATGGTCGGATCTACGTAGCCATTCAGGGCAGCAGCTCGCTGGGCACCATCGAGAATCCGAACGGCGGTCTGCTCGACAGTTTGCGGTTCAACCCCGAGGGGCAGTCGCTGGGCGGCAAAACCAGTCAGCTGGGTCTGCCCAACCTGGTGGCCAACTTCAACGATCCGTCAAACGGGCCGGGCTTCACCTATGCCGACACCTGCGCCAACCAGCCAACCGTTTTTCAGGCCAGTCCGAACTGTCCGAAGCTGAAAGAAACGTATACCTGGAACTTCGGCGACGGCAGCGCCCCCGTTTCGACCACGGCCCTGCAGCCGCAAACCCATACGTACCGACAACCGGGCGATTATTCGGTCAGCCTCCGGATCGTTACCCAGCTCAGCAACGGCCGCGGTATCTGTAAAGACACGACCATTACCGATACCATCACGATTGTTGAAACGCCACCCGATATAAACCTGGGCGCCGATACGGCCATCTGTAACAAAAAAGGTCTGACGCTCGATCTGAAAGTGGAGGCTAAACTGTACGTCTGGCTCGTAAACGGGCGCGTGGCGGGCAGGCAAAAGACCCTGACCCTGACCCGACCGGGCTTCTACGACGTGGTAGGTATTGCAGCCAACGGAGGCTGTTTCAAGACCGATACCATCGAAGTGCAGATCCGGCCGGTTCCCTCGCTCGACCTGGGTCCCGACACCGTGTTCTGCTACCGATCGGCCGTGACGCTGACGGTGCCGCAGATGCGCTGGACCCAGTTCCAGTGGAGCAACGGCAGCACGGAACGAAATTCACAGGTGTCGCGGGCGGGTACGTACTTCGTTACGGCTAAAGACAACATCGGCTGCGAAAATTCCGATACGATTCAGGTCAACGAACTGCCAAAGATCACGCTTCGTGCCGCCCTGACCGGCCCCACCGCCTGTACTACGGCCAACGGCACCATTGAGCTGACAGCCAGCCCGGTAGGCAGCTATACCTACGTCTGGAGTGGCGGGGCGGGCGCTACCCTGCCCGCTACGATCAACCGCATAACCGGTCTGCCCGAAGGGAATTACGCCGTAACGGCCACCGACACCGTGTATGGTTGTGAAGCCGACAGCTCCTTTACGCTCCGGTCGCCGATCAATCAGCTGGCTATCTCGCCCACGGTACGCGATGCGCTCTGTAGCCAGCCTAACAGCGGTACAATCAGTCTGCGGGTTACGGGCGGTACCGCCACCGCCTACGTCTGGCTGGATCGGAGCAACAATCCGGTATCGACCAGCGCCGTATTCAACACGGCTGCGCCGGGCGTTTATCAGGTGCAGGTGACCGACCAGAACGGGTGTAAAGCCAGTCTCGACAGCATAGCCGTCGGGCTCGACAGTACCGGCTTTGCCCGACTTGGTCCCGATACGCTCAAGTGTCTGGGCAATCCGGTTACGCTGGCTCCGCGCGAGGGCGATGTACCGGGCAACGTATACCAGTGGAGTACGGGCGCTACCTCGCCAACCATCTCGGTCACCCAGCCGGGCGCTTACAGCCTTGTGGTGCGCAACACGCAGAACGGTTGCGTCGGCCGCAGCTCGGTCCGCGTCGGCGATCGGCCACCCCCGCAGTTCTCGCTCACCCGCGAAGCCTCCTTATGTGAAGGCGACCAGGGCATTGTTCAGCTATCGGCAGGCGGAGCACCGACGCTGCGGTACCGCTGGCTCAGTCCGCGAACCGATACGACCCAGCGGATTACCGTCAGTCGCGCCGGCGACTATAGCGTGCGCGTAACCGACGTACAGGGCTGTACGGCCGTAGGCACCTCGCGGGTGCTGAATCTGTGCGAACCGCGTGTCAACGTGCCGGATGCCTTCACGCCCAACAACGACGGGGTAAACGACCAGCTTCAGGTCTTCACCGCCTACGTGATCGAGTACGAGTTCAAGGTCTATAACCGCTGGGGTGAAGTGATCTTCGTGAGCAACAGTCCGGAGCAGCGATGGGACGGAACTTACAAAGGAACGATGTACCCGGCCATGGTTTATCCGTATACGGTAACGTACAAAAGTGAGTCGTTTCCGGACCGCGGAAAGATGGTAAAACGGGGTACTGTAATGGTCATTCGCTAGCGGAAATACGGGCTTTTTTTCGTAAATTTGAAGGAAAGGCCCCGCCCGAATACCCCGACTTTTCGGGTCGAAACGGGCGGGGTCTGTACGGAAAAAAACTATGCGAAACGACTTTCTGAAAGGCTCTACCGACGGCATGACCGCCACCGATAAGGAGATCGAACGGGCGCTCCGGCCGCTCTCGTTCTCCGACTTCACGGGCCAGGCCAAAATACTCGACAACCTGGAAGTGTTTGTGCGGGCGGCTCAGCAGCGGGGCGACGCGCTCGACCACGTGCTGCTGCACGGCCCGCCGGGCCTGGGTAAAACCACCCTGTCGCACATCGTAGCCAATGAGCTGAACGCCAATATCAAGATGACCTCCGGGCCCGTGCTCGACAAGCCTTCCGACCTGGCCGGGTTGCTGACCAACCTTCAGCCCAACGACGTGCTGTTCATCGACGAGATACACCGGCTCAACCCCATCGTGGAGGAGTATCTGTACTCGGCCATGGAAGACTATAAAATCGACATCATGCTCGACTCGGGCCCGAACGCCCGTACGGTACAGATCAAGCTGAATCCGTTTACGCTGATCGGCGCTACGACCCGCGCCGGTATGCTTACGGCACCCCTGCGCGCCCGCTTCGGCATCAGCTGCCGGCTCGAATACTACGACGCCCGGCTGCTGACCAGTATCGTGCAGCGCTCGTCGGCTATTCTGGGAACGCCGATCGATGAAATGGGGGCCTATGAGATTGCCCGTCGGAGCCGCGGTACACCGCGTATTGCCAACAACCTGCTCCGCCGTACCCGCGACTTTGCGCAGGTAAAAGGCAACGGTTATATCAACGTAGAGATTGCCGAGATTGCCCTGAGCGCGCTCGAAGTCGACCAGAACGGACTCGACGATATGGACAACCGGATTCTGTCGACCATTATCGAAAAGTTCAAGGGCGGCCCCGTAGGCCTGTCTACCATCGCAACAGCCTGTGGCGAAGAGTCTGAAACCATCGAGGAGGTATATGAGCCATTCCTGATTCAGGAAGGCTTTCTGAAGCGAACGGCGCGTGGCCGGGAAGCCACCGAAAAAGCCTATATCCACCTGGGGGTTGTACCCAACTACAAGACTGGCGATCTGTTCGGGTAAGCCCGGTACTGCATAGCCAAACGGTCGCCAGGAGCGGGACAGTCCAGCAACTTGTCCCGCTCCTGGCGACCGTTTGGCTTCTGCGAGGCTACGTTGTAATGGATAGCCTGCAAATGCCTAGTTCAGAATTTTACTCTTGTAAATGCAGTCAATGACGTCAGAGACTGCCGAGTCAACCAGAAAATAGTAGATGTTTTTGCCGCTGCGCCGGATGTCCAGTATGCCTTTATCGCGCATGTTGATCAGGTGGTGCGAAATCAGCGACTGTTCGGCATTCAGGTTTTTGTAAATGGTTGACACATTTAGTTCGGTACTCTCGTTCAACATCTGAATGATTTTGATACGCAGCGGATGAGCCACCGCTTTGAGTACATATGCGGCTTTGTCTATGCGCTTTTCATCGTCCATTACTTTGTCTGTAGCCATGATTTTATAGTACAACGAATGCCCTCTAATGTTGAAAAGATAGGTTAAATTCAAACGGCTCGCTCGAATAAGCCCTTGAACGTGAGTAGTATTTATTTAATGGTTGGTTCTCTAATCCTATTTTATAATGTAAGCTTGTTGATTATTATATGATTTCTTTAAAAGGTATACTACCCAACTATATACTTAGGCGAATATGATAGTTATACACAAACGTAGAGGTGAGTCAGTTAGCCGGTTTATTGCCGCGCCAGCCAATCAGAAAAACGCCGGTCAAAACCAGTAAGGTGCCCACCATCTGTTGCCAGCTTATTCTTTCCTGAAGGATAGTGGTTGACAGAACGATGGTGAAAATAGGGCCTATGCTACCAATGATGGAGGTGTTGCCGGAGCCGACCCGCCTGATGCCTTCGGCCATCATAAAGGTAGGGATTACGGTAACGAAGATGCCCATGCCCAGCCCAAGCGCGTAGACGGGCCAGGGGTAACCGCCCAGCTGCAGCCCGTTCTCCAGGGCGCAGTGCAGCACCGTCGGTACCGTAGCCGCCATCATCGCATAACAGGTAAAGCGCTGCGGACCAACGCCCACAATGACCCGATCGCTGCCTACGAGGTAGATAGCGTAGACCAGCCCGCTCAGCACCACCCAGAACCCGCCCAGCAGCACATTGGTCTGCCGGGTCGTTTCAATGTTGCCTACAAACGCGACCAGGATACCCGCGTAGGTCAGTAACAGAGCCAGCAGCTGAAGCCGGGTTACCCGCCGGCCAAACCCCAGCGCATTCATCAGCAATACGAAGGTGGGGTAGGTGAAGAGCAGAATGCGTTCCAGGCTGGCCGTAATGTAGACCAGACCCAGAAAGTTGAAGAAGCTGGCGAGGTAGTATCCCGTAATGCCCAGGATGGCCAGTAACCCCCACTGCCGCCCCGACAGCGAAGGGGCCGGTGCCATACGCGACAGATGCACAGCAATGCCTATGTAGAAAGGCAGCGCAAAGAGCATCCGGAGCGTCAGCAACGAAATGGAATCGATCGAATACTGATAGGCCAGCTTGATCAGGATACCTTTACAGGCAAAACAGAAGGCCGACAGAAAGACCAGCAAAAAGCCGATCCATGACGATCGGCTGGTACTGGTCGGCCGGACCCTTTTGTGTTGAACAGACATGCGTGAACCGGATAAACAAGTCGGCTTCGGAACAGGGTAACACAAACGAACATGGCCCGGCCGCGCCGGCGGCAGCGCACCCGGCTCCGTTACTTCTGGCGGAAAAACAGCGTCAGCGGTACCCCCTCAAAATCGAAGTGGGCGCGAAGCTTGTTTTCCAGAAAGCGCTGGTACGACTCGGGCACGTACTGGGGCAGGTTGCAGAAAAATACGAACGTTGGCGAAGGCGTCGGCACCTGTAGCATGTATTTGATCTTGACGTGCTTACCCTTCAGCGCCGGGGGCGGATAGGCTTCGATCTCGGGTTGCATGGCTTCGTTGAGTTTCGACGTGGCAATCCGTTTGCTCTTGTTTTCGTAGACCTCCATGGCCTTTTCCATGACCTGGAAAATGCGCTGTTTTTCGTGGACTGAAGCAAAGATGATGGGCAGGTAATCGATCGGCATCATCCGCGCAATCATCTCTTTCCGGAGAATATCGGCGGTACGGTGGTCTTTCTCGACGGCGTCCCACTTGTTGACCATAATCACTACGCCTTTTCGGGCTTTCACGGCCTGGCCAATGATGTTGAGGTCCTGCGCTTCGAGCCCCCGCGTGGCATCGAGCATGATGATACAAACGTCCGACTCTTCCATGGCCTTGAGCGACCGGAGGGTGGAGTAGAACTCTACATTGTCCTGAATACGCGCTTTCCGGCGGATACCGGCCGTGTCGGTCAGGATAAAATCTTTTCCGTAAGCCCGGTAGCGGGTGTTGATGGCGTCGCGGGTGGTGCCGGCAATGTCGGTTACGATGCTGCGCTCCTGCCCGGTCAGCACGTTCAGGAACGACGACTTACCCACGTTGGGGCGACCCAGAATAGCGATGCGCGGAATACCGGCGTCGGGATCTTCGACACCGGGCCCCTGAAAATGCTTGACCACTTCGTCGAGCAGGTCGCCGGTCCCGCTGCCGGTCATCGACGAAACCGGGTACGGCTCGCCCAGGCCCAACGCGTAAAACTCGGCCGCTCCCTGCGAGCGGTCTGAGGTTTCGGCTTTGTTGGCTACGACATAGACCGGTTTTTTGGTCCGGCGCAGCACGTCCGCAAAATCTTCGTCGAGGCCGGTAATGCCGGTCTGGGTATCAACCATAAACAACAGCACGGTCGACTCCTGAATGGCAATCTGGACCTGCTCCCGAATCGATTCTTCAAATACGTCGTCAGACCCGACAACATAGCCGCCCGTGTCGATAACGGTAAAGTAGCTGCCGTTCCACTCGGCGGTGCCGTAATGCCGGTCGCGCGTTACGCCCGACTGGTTATCCATGATAGCCTGCCGCTCTTCGATCAGGCGATTAAAAAAGGTAGACTTCCCCACATTGGGGCGTCCTACAATAGCAACGATATTAGCCATTTTTCTGAATGATGAATGATGAGTAATCGGCAACGAGTGGGTCGCAGGAACGCGGCCGCACTGATCAGTCCTAGCTCATCCTATTCGTCGTACCCCAGCCGCTTGAGCATACGCTCTTTCTGACGCCAGTCGGGTTCTACTTTTACGAATTGTTCGAGGAATACTTTTTTGCCGAAGAACCGCTCGAGTTCTTCGCGGGCCATGATACCCGTTTTCTTGATCATCTTACCGCCTTCGCCCAGCAGAATAGCCCGCTGGGTAGCCCGTTCGACCAGAATTTCGGACTGGATAACGATAATGTCTTCTTTCTCCTTGAAACCGATAATAACCACCTCGCTGCTGTACGGAACCTCTTTCTTATAGTTGAGGAATATCTTTTCGCGAATGATCTCCGACGCAAAAAACCGCTCGGGCTTATCGGTCAGTTCGTCTTTGGGGAAGTAGGGCGGGTGCTGGGGCAGGCGGCTGATGATTCCTTCGAACACCCGGTCGATGTTGAAGCCGTTCAGCGCCGAAATCGGCATAATCTCCTGCGCATTGAAGTTCTCCTGCCAGTACGTCATCTTCTCTTCAACCTGCTGCTGGGTAGCCTGATCAATTTTGTTGATCAGTAACAGGACGGGCACGTCTGATTTCTGGAGTCGGGCTATGACATCGTTTTCGTCATGCTGCTCAAAGATGTCGGTCACGAACAGGACTACATCAGCATCTTCGATCGAGCCGCGCACGAAGCTCATCATCGACTCATGCAGTTTGTACTGCGGCTTGATGATGCCCGGCGTGTCGGAGTAAACGAGTTGAAATTCCTGCCCGTTGTGGGTACCGTTCAGGATGCCCATGATGCGGTGACGCGTGGTCTGGGCCTTGGCCGTAATGATGCTCAGGCGTTCGCCAACGAGCTGGTTCATCAGGGTCGATTTGCCAACATTGGGTTTGCCCACAATGCTGACGAAGCCGGCCTTATGATCGGCCGGAAAATTTTCTACAGTCTCTGTACTCATACGAGGTGATCCCGCTGGCTTGATTACCAGCAGCTTTCTCTAACCAACCTTCCCCTTTCAAGAAACGTTTCAGAAAGGCGTAAACTTTTTTTTAACAAAGGTAGTTGTATTTACAGAAAGTCGCCGTACTTTTGCAGTCCAAACATCGCGGGATGGAGCAGTTGGTAGCTCGTTGGGCTTAAGGTTGTCAGCAATGACAACAGCAGTTGCAGAGTCAGTTCAGGTTGCAAGCACATTGTTGCCTGGCGAATGGAAAGATTCAGACTTTGTCAACTCTTGGGCGGTACCGGGGGAAACGCCGGTATGTTAACCTGCCAAATTCGGGGAAGCCGTTCGTGTGGTAATCCCGAGCCAAGCCGGAGCGAAAGTTCCGGAAGGTGTAGAGACTGAATGGTAGGCACCCTAACGTAGAGTCGAGGGTGAAGAGACAGTCCAGACTACAAACTCCGATAATTCGGAGGCAACGAAAGTTGTAGTGGTATGCATAACCCAAAGGTCGCTGGTTCGAGTCCAGCTCCCGCTACTAAGAAACCCCACTGAATTTCAGTGGGGTTTTTCTTTGCTTATGCTTTATTTGTCAACCAAACAGAAACGTAATGTTGACAAAGCAAAAGGGCGATATTGCCGAACAGGCTACTATCTTACAGGCCTTACGGCAAGGATGGGGCGTATGCAAACCAATTGGAGACCGCTTGCCCTATGACCTGGTGTTCGATGTAGATGGACAATTGATCAAAATTCAGGTTAAAAGTGCCTGGTTTGACGATAAGCGGGGTAACTACGTAGTTGATACGCGTAGAACGAAAACCAACCGGCGCGAAATGATCCGGGATACGTACTCGCCAACGGATTTCGACTTTGCAATCGTTTATATCGACTCACTCCACGTCTTCTACGTCATTCCTGTCCACTGCTTTATCGCTTACGGGTCTGAAATACATCTAGTCGAAACGGCTAAAAGACAACGAAAGCCCAAGTCAGCCACGTTTCGGGAAGCCTGGTCGCTATTAGAAGCTGCTTCGCTGAGTGGACTAGTTCAGGTAAAAACCAGCTAGGAGCGGTCTGCGCTGAAACGTTACCTTTCCTGGATCAGATCGTACCAGAGCGCGCTGAATAGAGCGTGGCGCCGGGTCTGACAGACGGGGGCCACAACATATGCCTGCATCGGGCAGTTATGGTAGTCAACCTCCATTCAGCGTTTTCGATATGACTCTACACCTACGATCCGGCGGGTCGGCTCTGTTACTGGGCTGGCTGGTGTTCTGCGGCTCGGTGGCCCTGGCCCAACGGGCTGCCCGGCCGTATGAGCCACCCGCCGATTACCAGCCGGGTATCTACTTCCCGCAGGCACCCCGCCCCGGTGAGTGGCGCAAATCGATCGGGCTGATCTTTACCTCTACACCCCCCGAAATCACCGAAGAAATCCGGCTGCTGGTACCCGCCATCGACGTCAACCTGCAACACGGGCTGTCGAAGAACTGGTACCTGAGCACCCGGCTACAAACGCAGCTCGTGCAAAGCAACCTGGCCCTGGGCGTACGCTATGCCACGCCCGTTACGGATAAACTTTACGCGGGGCTGGGTATCGACGGCGTGGGCTGGTTCGGGGCGCTGGCTATTAAAGATGTATTCAACAGCCAGGCGGGTGGACTGGAGGCCATTCCGCATGCAACGCTAGGCTATCGGCTCACGCGCGATCTGCAGCTGACCTTTCGTACCGAAGCCATTATGGATCTCTATTACCGGTCAACGGTAGGGCCGCTGGCGGTAGAGTATGACCAGCGACGGCTCAACGGCGTGGCGTTTACGTTTGCCCTGGAGCAGCCTTTCTATAAACAGCAGCACGTAACGCTGGGGCTGCGGGCGGCCTATTCTAATTTCAACTGGCAGTTCTGGTCGCTCTACGACACGTTCGAACGCGACTTTTTTTATCCACAACTCTTCTTCGGATTTATTTTATGAAGCCGTTTTACTACCTGCTGGTCGGCGGCCTGAGCTGGCTGTTGCTACAGGCCTGCCGCGAGCAATACGAAGCGCCGATTCCCTACGAGTTTTCCGGACAGACCGGCTCGGGGCGGTTTACGGCGCCGGTGCGGCAAACGATGGAGGGGGTTTATACGGTGACAGACGGGGTGGGTGAGTTTGGGGCGCAGGTAGCGCTCAAATGGACCTACGTACTGAACGGAGCCGACACTACCCACTATTTATCCATTTTTTCGGGCAACGAAGCCGGTTTTTTCAACCTCGAGAATGATCGGAGCGTCGATAGTCTGGTCGTAAGGGGCTACTGGCGCAAGCTGGTCAACACCGATACGGGCCTGGCCCGGCTGGCCCTGCGCACGCGCCGGAACGGGCAGCTGCAGCGGTTTACGGGCACACTGGCGGTAGGCGATACGCTGGTGCTGGAGGGCTTATACGGAACGGGTACAGCCAGTCCGGACCAGCCCCTGACCCTGACCTACAACCGGCCGCTGAATCCACGTCCGTTCGCTATTCTGGCGCATCGCAGCGGTGGCCGCACATCGGATCTGCTGTCGGTATCGGAAAACTCCCTCAATATGATCCGGCTGGCGTCGAGGCTGGGGGCCACCGGCATCGAAATCGACATCAAGTTTACCAAAGATGGCGTACCGATCCTGTACCACGATAACCTGCTGAACCTGCGGCTGATCCAGAAAAACGGGCTCGAAGGGCCGGTAGAAGAATACACCTACCAGCAGCTGAACACGCTCGTGCGGCTGGTCAACGGCGAAAAAATACCGACGCTGGAAGAAGCGCTGGAGACGGTGCTGACCAGTACAACCCTGAATTTTGTCTGGCTCGACACCAAGTATGACGGGCCTATGGATAAAGTACAGGCCATTCAGCAGCGGTTTCGGCAGCGGGCCATTGCGAGTCGGCGCGACCTGCGGATCGTGATTGGTTTGCCCACGACCCAGGCGGCTGATGCGTACCGGGCGCTGGCCAACAAAGAAAACACGCCGGTGCTGAGCGAACTGGATACGGCCATTACCCGCAGTCTGGACGCGCGTATCTGGGCCCCTCGCTGGACACTGGGGCCGCAGCTCGAACAGGTTCGGGCCATGCAGGCCGAGGGCCGAACCGTCTTTGTCTGGACGCTCGATGAGCCCAAGTTTATCGAACAGTTTATTCAGGAGAGCAACTTCGATGGTATTTTGTCCAACTATTCGCCCCTGGTAGCCTATTATCATTATGTGGACCAATAAGCAGATGCGGCTACGGCTATTCCTCCTGCTCCTGACGGCTGCAGGAGCCTCCCGGACAACGCACGCCCAAGCCACCAGTACGACGACCGATTCGGTAACGAACCGGCGCGATCCCTACGCGCTGGTGCTGACGGTGGGCGGAGGGCTATCCTACTACCCGGCGTTTATCGGAGTGCCGCCCGATGTTGACCAGGTAGCCATTAACCGGTCGGGTATACCGGCCACGGTCCGGCTCATGTGGCACCCCGATCACCGGCTTCGGATCGGGCTGGAGAGCGGCCTGGTTCCGTTGTACAATTACCGCGTTACGGCTGCGGGGGAGCAGGCGCGGGTGGCGGTATCGACCATTCCGGTGCTGGTTGTGTTTTCTATGCCGCTGGCGTGGCTGAGCGGCACCGAGCGCAGTCTGGCCCGGCGGCTGTCGGTGTCGGGCGGTACGGGTACGTATATCATCCGCTCGGATCTGTCGTATCGGGGCGATGTCAACGCGAGCCGGCTGAGTATCGGCTGGATGGCGGCCGGGGCCTATACCCAGCCCATCGGGCGTCGGTTCCGGATTGCTACCGAGCTGAAATGGTACAGCATTACCGCAACCAGCGATGCCGTCTTTACGTTACAGCTACAGGCGGTCTGGCGGGCGTTTACGTGGTAGCCAGCCCGTTGTTCTAAAGGCGGGCTGTTGCCCGGCGTGTACGTTATGAATGATATTCTTTTTCTGAGTGATACCCAGGCCCCCATGTGGGTCGAGCGGCTGGTGCTGCGAACGCATCAGAATACCAAAGCTACCCAAACCATTTTTACCGAGATTATTCGTCGGAAACCGCCGGTGCTGTACTGGCTGGGCGACATCGTATCCCTGGGCTACCGCAACGACAAGTGGCGCATCATTGATACCTTTCTGGCCAAATGCACCGAGGTAGGCACGGCGGTCTATGCCATCATGGGGAATCACGACGTGATGGGACGCCCCCGCAAAGGAGCCCGTAACTTCCAGCAGCGCTTTCCTGATCACAGTCCTACCGGCTATGTCCAGAAAACGGGCGATGTGGCCGTTGTGATGCTCAATTCCAACTTCAGCACCCTCTCGGTGGCCAATCTGGTAAAGCAGCAGACCTGGTACGAGCAGACGCTCGAAGACCTCGACGCCGACCCATCCGTAGCGGTTGTGATCGTAACCTGCCACCATGCGCCCTACTCCAACAGCAAACTGGTGGGGTCGTCCAAACTGGTGCAGCAGCGGTTTGTGCCGCCCTATACCCGCTCTCAGAAAGCCCGGCTGTTCATTACCGGGCATTCGCACGCGTTCGAGCGCTACGAGTTCGAGGAAAAAACCTTTCTGGTGATCGGGGGAGGGGGTGGCCTGCGCCAGCCGCTCAATATGTCGCCGAGTCGACTGCCCGATCTGGCCGGTACGTACAAACCGCTCTTTCACTACCTGGCCGTCCGGCGCGAGGGCGATGGCCTGGCACTCAGGTCGTACTGTCTGAAAAACGATTTTTCGGGCTTCGACGAGGGCTACCAGTTCAGCGTATAACCCCCGTCGAAGCCCGCGTTTGTCTTACAGCCGAAGGCCGACCGATACATAACCTGTTCGCCCGTCGGCCGGCAGGATACCGGGGCCTGGATAACCACCAGCCCGCCGGGTGAAGTAGCGCGCATCGGTCAGGTTATTGACGCCCGTGCGCAGGGTATACCGTTTTTTCAGGATGAGCGATGCCGACAGATCCATCACCTGGTAGGCCGGAATCACCCCTGTCTGTGCGTTGGCACTGGCCGTTTCGGTGTTGTTGGCGTCGCTGTAGGCCCTGCCCACGCGGTTGAGCAGCGCGGTTACGGTCAGGGTTCGGTAGGTATAGTTGGCCCCAAACCGGCCCGTAAAGGCAGGCGCGTTCTCGACTTTCCGATCGTTCAGGTTTGTTTCGGTTACCTGCCCGTTCGAAACCGTACTGCTGCGAAGCGAACGGTAGCGGGCATCGGTATAACCAACGGAGGCAAACAAACTCAGATAGCCCACTTTCGAGCGACCCGCGAAGGCGACCACCGGATCGAACTCTACATAAGCCTCAACGCCCTGGCTCACGCTGCGGCCCAGGTTGGTCCGGAACTGGTAGGGCCGGCCAGCCGCGTTCAGCAGGGTAAGCGTACCGATGCGGTCGTTGTAGTTGAGGTAGAAATAGCCAATATCGAAGTTCAGGTATTTCCGGACCGAGCCGCGTATACCGGCATCTACCGAGTAGCCACGGGCATCGCGCAGGTTTTCGTCGACTACGAAGTCGGTAACGGCGGCTGGCGTCAGGTCCGAAAACAAGACCGGCCGGTAAGCCTGGGAGGCATTGCCATAGAGGCTGAGCGAACCCGCCAGTTTATAGTCCGTACCGATACCGGCCAGCACGAACTGCCGGCTGCTCTGCTGGGCAACCCGGTTTTCGGTGCCGTTGGCGTTGAGGCTGAACCGACCCGAAATGTCGTTTTGCAGCGATTCCAGGCGCAGGCCTGGGGTTACGGTCCAGCGGTCGGTGATCCGGAAGAGGTTCTCGGCAAACGCGGCTACGTTGGTTACCGACAGGCTCAGATCGCGGGGAAAGCGATCGGTCTGGAGGTTGAGGTTGAAATCGTTACCGGCGTCGCCCCGGCCCTGCTGCTGCCGCTGGGTGTGCCCGTCGAAATACTTGACGCCGGTCGAGAGGGTGTGCTGTCGACCCAGGAGCCGGTAACCGGTCAGGAGCCGGAGTTCGCTGCCCCAGTTTGTATAGGTGTCGCGGTCGATCTGGCGGTTGGCGTACTGGCCGGTTATACCGATCAGGTCGGGCGTTGTTATGGCGGAGGTGAAGCCAATGCTGTTCCGGCCGGCTATGAGGCCGTGTACGGTAGCCGTCAGGCGGGTCTGGTCGCTGAAGGCGTATTCGGCCTTGAGGGTCGGTACGGTCCAGGGGGTGCTGAACCAGTTGCGGCTGCGGCTGCTCTGGCGGGCGTTCTGCTGAAACTGGCTGTCGGTGAGACCCCCCGGCTGCTGGCTCTCGTTATACATCCGGGTCAGTTCGGCAGTCAGGCGCAGGCGGTTGGTAACGGCATACGACAGCGACGCATAGCCATTGAAGATGGAATAGCGGCTGTTTTCGCGCCAGCCATCGGCCTGCCGGTAGTGCACGTAGGCGTTGTACTGAAACCGCCCGGCGGTACCGCTGATGCGGTTGTAGGTCGAGAAAAGGCCGTAGCTGCCAACGGTTTGCTGCGTTTCCAGACTGAACGGTTTGTCCTGTGCGGCTGGTTTGAGTACGTAGTTCAGGAGGCCACCAAACTGCGGACCATACTGCAGCGACGCGCCACCCCGTACCAGTTCGATGCGGTCAACGGCTTCCATGGGCGGGTTATAATACGCTTCGGGGTAGCCAAACGGGTCGGAGCTGATGTCTACACCGTTCTGCCGGACGTTGAACTCCCAGGACCGGTTCGGGCTCAGACCGCGTACGGCCACGCCGACCTGTACGCCCGACCCGTCGTTTTCCCAGACCGTTACGCCCGGTGTTTTGCTGAAAATCTGGCGGGTATTGTTGGTAACCAGGTTCGCGTCGAGGGCGCTCAGGTTGACGACTTCGGTTTTTTTGCCGGCAAAAATGGCGGTAGCGCTTACGTCGGGCAGGGTTTCGCGTTCGCGGAGGCCGCGGGCCGCTACGATCTTTATCTCGGCCAGCTGCTGAAGGCTCTCGCTGATGGCAAACTGCGCCGTAGTGGTCTCGCGCCGACGTACATTGAGGGTCTGTTCACGGGTTTCAATACCGACTCCCGACACCAGAACGGTATAAGTACCCTCGGGCAGGTTCTGAAACGAGAAGCGGCCCTGCGCGTTTGTCAGAACCCCCCGAACGGTACCTTTGAGCCGAACCGACAGGCCTTCGGCGGGCAAGCCCTCGCGGTCCAGTACGGTGCCGGTCAGGGCGCCACCCGGCTGCGAGTCGGTCCGGGGCGCGGGCGGTATCGACGGGACGCTGGCAAAGGAAGACGTGCAAAAAAGGAGAACGCTAAGTATATATACGATGAAATGCATTGCTTGTTTAGATTGATTCGAAACAATGCAAAGGTAATAGTGCTCAGGTTTAAGTCCGTATTAATTAGAATAAATAAAAATAGATGTTTTTAATAAGGTACTTTTAATCAGGCAATTAACAGTAAAGAATTACTTAAACTAATTTGTTAGCTACGAAACCAACTGCCCTGTTTGTCATCCCGACGAAGGAGGGATCTCGATTTTTCATGTACCGTGGATACGCTGAACTCAGGATTCCTCCTTCGTCGGGATGACAAAATGTGGCTGCCAGTGATTGTATCTGCCTGAACAACAGTCGGTTATTGTGGCGCAAAAAAAGGTCGGAATCCGTGATCCCGACCCTTCGTACAGGTAGTAGGCGTATGCTGGTGATTAGTCTTCGGATACGTTACCGGCACCCAGTTCGGCGAAGAGGGTTTGCCAGTACTGCGTTACGGCCGGGTTGTTCTCGCGCACCGATGCGTTGGGCTCGAAAGGGAGCATCATCGTAATGGTGGGCGAGCCGATGGTGTAACGCTTTAGCTTCTCCGCGTCGGCTTTGGCCCACTCCTCGGCCTGGGCGTTGTCGCGCGGGGGGACTTTCTGGAAGTCGCGCCGGTCGGATCCTTTTACGCTCTCGATCATATCGCTCAGGTAGTACACCTTCACCGAGAGACCGGTTTCGTTGGCTTTCTGGATAACGGGCAGGCTGGCCCAGATGTCGGTTTCCTGGTTCGATGCCCCCGAGTTCTGCGCCATCAGCTGCTGCAGCACCTGTTGTTTGATCCGGGTTCGTTCGCGGCCCAGCAGCAGCCCGAACTCGGTTTCGGCGGCTTCGCGGTCGGTGGGGCTGGCCGAGCTGACATCTTCGCGCTCGGTCTGGGCGGTAACGTTCAGGGCGCGGGCTTTGCTGGTATTTTCGTGAATGAAATACACGTCGAGCTGATCGCCCTTCTGCTGGATATTCTGATCCACGATGTCGTTGATGGCCTGCTGGTACTTCTGGGCCACAAACGTTTTGTTCACGTTTACGCTTCGGGTCTTATCGATAAAAATAAGCGTATAGGTTGGCGTTCCGGTCTGGGTGGCCGTGTCGGTAGACGACGAGCAGGCGCAGACGATCAGCAGAACAACCAGTAAGACAAGATTCGATTTCATGGCGAATGGGGTGGCTTGTGCCCGTTACTCAGCAAGTACGCGTTCGGCAGTGCCTGATGACATCAACGCGTACCGTACTGAAAAATTATTTCATCAACTCGGCCCGCAACGTACTGTCGGCGGGGGCGTTATGTTTCCAATAATCGTTTTGAATGGTTTTTGTTAGAACGGCGCGTGAGGTGAGCAGCGCATCTTTGCTCCGGTAGGTCTCTTCCCAGCCAACGATTTTGTGGGGAAACGTGCTCTCGAAAACGATCATCAGGGTGCGGTCGTCGGTGGGATACTGGATGGTATAGGCCCTGAGCAGTTTGCCCGGATACAGCACTCCTTCGTAGGCATCGACTTTGGTTTTGGCCAGCAGTGGTTCCAGGGTCGTATGGCGCAGCCGGGCGGTCATCGTACCCGGTACCAGGCGCACCTCACCCGTCGGCAGCTTATCCGGATTCAGCCGAATACGGTTCCAGAGTTCATCTTCGAACCACACTTTGTCGATGGTATAGGCTTCGTCGACTTCTTTCTCGAAGTACGACTTCCCGCTGATCTCGTAGCCGTTGTTGCGGTAGTTGGCCTGGAGGTAGCTGTGGCCACACCATTCCTGCGCCGAGGTGCTCACCTTCAGCGTGTTGGGGAACGATGGGTTGTTGATGGGGGTGAAGACAGACGTAAACAGCGAGTAGTCATAGATGCCCGTCACAAACTTCTTGCTGATGTTTGTTTTCAGCACCGGAATGGCTTTGTCGCGGCTCTCGTCGGTTTCGGCTTTAACCTGTTTGTCGGTCCGAAAATCCTCGGTCACGAAAATCAGGACCGCTTCGCCGGGGTTCAGTACGCCGTATTGGGCCTGCTGGAGCCGGTAGTGGTTCAGCTCGGCCTTGCCGGCAAACCAGTAGCCCGCAAAAGCCGGGTTCGGCGGGGCGGCAGCGGGGGGCGCGCTGGCCGGGGTGCTCTGCTGAAAAACCGTTGCTTTCATGGCAAAGGCAAATACGACCGCCAGGGCCAGGACTACGAGCAGAAAGTTTTTGGTGATCGTCTGTTTCATGGGGGGAATGGGACCGTCGGGTCCGGCAAGCGCGCAAAATTCATCTAGTTTCTCTTATCTTACAACTGTTTACCCAACCGATATTCCCTCCATGCATTCACGTTTTACGGCTCTTTCCATCCTGCTGGCGGTCTGGTGTCAGGTCGCCATGGCCCAGATTCCGAAAGCCCCGGCCCGCGCCGAGGGCGATGGTCCCTACAATCGGCTCATCATCCGGGGCGTCACGCTCATCAACAGCACCGGAGCCCCGCCCGTTGGACCGGTCGATATTGTGGTCGAAAAAAACCGGATTGCCCAGATCCGGCAGGTGGGCTACCCCGGCGTGCCGATCGATCCTAAGTCGCGCCCCCAGGCCAGCGCAGGCGATAAGGAACTGAACTGCGACGGCATGTTTCTGATGCCGGGCTTCATCGACATGCACGGCCATATTGGCGGGCAGGCGCAGGGGGCCAGTGCCGAATATGTGTTTAAGCTCTGGCTCGGCCACGGCATCACCACCATCCGCGACCCGAGCTGCGGGAACGGCCTCGACTGGGTACTTGACCAGCGTGCCAAAAGCAGCCGCAACGAGATCACCGCCCCCCGTATTCTGGCCTATACCGTATTTGGACAGGGCAGCAAAGACCCCATCAGTACGCCCGAGCAGGCCCGCGCCTGGGTGCGGCAGAACGCCCAGCGCGGAGCTGACGGTATCAAGTTTTTCGGGGCCGAACCGGCCGTTTTCAAAGCCGCCCTCGACGAGAACAAAAAGCTGGGGCTGCGGTCGGCCTGTCACCACGCCCAGCTCGAAGTGGCGCGGATGAACGTGCTGGCTACCGCCAAAGCCGGGCTGACCAGCATGGAGCACTGGTACGGCCTGCCCGAAGCCCTCTTTGCCGACCGCACCGTTCAGAACTACCCGGCCACCTACAACTATAACAACGAGCAGAACCGGTTCGAGGAAGCGGGTAACCTCTGGCAGCAGGCCGCCAAACCCGGCACCGAGCGCTGGAACAAGGTCATGGACGAGCTGATTGCCCTCGATTTCACCCTCGATCCTACCTTCAATATCTACGAAGCCAACCGGGAGCTGATGCTGGCCCGGCGCGCCGAGTGGCACGAAGAATACACCCTGCCCAGCCTGTGGCGGTTCTACGGCCCCAGCCGCATCTCGCACGGGTCGTACTGGCACAACTGGGGTACCGAGCAGGAAGTGGCCTGGAAAAAGAATTACCAGCTCTGGATGGAGTTTATCAACGAGTACAAGAACCGGGGCGGGCGCGTGACGACGGGGTCTGACTCGGGCTTCATTTACCAGCTCTACGGGTTCGCCTACATCCGGGAGCTGGAGCTGTTGCGCGAGGCTGGTTTCCATCCGCTCGAAGTAGTTCGGGCCGCTACGATCAAAGGGGCCGAAGCCCTGGGTATGGCCGATCAGATCGGTTCCGTCGAGGTTGGCAAACTGGCCGATTTCGTCATCGTAAAAGAAAACCCGCTGGCCAACCTGAAAACGCTCTATGGCACCGGCGCCATTCACCTCAACGACAAAAACGAAGTTGAGCGGGTCGGGGGCGTAACCTATACCGTAAAAGACGGGGTGGTCTACGACGCCAAAAAACTCCTGGCCGACGTGCGCAAACTCGTTGCCGACGCCAAGGAGAAAGAAGGCTTCGAAATCACCCAGCCCGGCCAGCCCGCCAAAGCCAGTAAAGTAGGTGGGGGTAAAAACTAGCCAGCACTTGTATTCAGCCACATGAGCAGGGCCAGCCGGACAATCCGGCTGGCCCTGCTCATTGCTATCGTGCTCTGTAAATGAGCAATCCAGCGTGAGTTAAGGATGATAAAAATAAGTAGCTGACAGCTAGTTGTTTACTTGCGAATCTACTCGTAATTCGCGTTAGCCCGTTAAAGGCTAAACGCGATCAGGCTGCCCGGGTTTGAGCTAACCACCTGAAGCTCGTTGGAAACCAGCCGGCTCGGGTAGACAGCGTCACTCCCTCGGTCAAGGCGGATCTGAAATATATAGCCATCCTTCACCGCCACGGCGTTTGTAATCCTGAAGCTGCCGGCTCGGCGACCCAAGTCCTGATCTACGGAATACAGATTTAGCCAGGGAGCTGACAGGACTGAGGCTTTGGCTACAAAATAAAAAACATAAATATCCGGGATACTGGTACCTCGACCAGATGGGATTGGGATAAAAGCCTGAGCTATTCCTTTGCGGGTATAGTGCTGCTCCATCAGAACCGTTGCTTTGCTGCCTTTTATAAAATCGCGCAAAACGGTCTGGCAACTCCGCAGCGTCTCGGTCGTGTCGACGCTGGCGAAGTCAATGGCGGACTGCCCATAAGCCCTTGGGGCGAGTAGGGGGCTAAGCAGGAAAAGGCAGGCCCAAAGCGAGTGGTTCAGTAGTTGTTTCATGTTGTGAATAGAATAAATGGTGTAAGCCTGTACCGAGCCGATATACCCGTTCGTCAGTATAGCCAGTAACTCACCTGAACGAAGAATGTTTCTGATAAAGATACGTGTTCACGGCTGATAAACAACGGGTTCGGTCAATTGGGTCTGCACCAGCTTTGGATACCCGATGCCCTTTAATAGACTCGCTTTTGTCATTCCCAGGAATGACAAAAGCGAGGGTTTATAACCAGATCAACTACCTGAAACTTACTGTTTGTTGCTGTCGACGGCCAGGCGCTGGTCGCGGTTGGCGATGTCCCAGGCGGTATAGAAAACGAGCCGGGCCGACTTTTCGGCGAGTTTGAAGTCGATCTTCTCAACGTCGTCCGTGGGGCGGTGGTAGTCGGCGTGGAGGCCGTTGAAATAGAAGATGATGGGTATTTTGTGCTTGGCGAAGTTGTAGTGGTCCGAGCGGTAGTAGATGCGCTGCGAGTCTTTCGGATCGTTGTATTTATAATCCAGCTCCATACCGATGTACTTCTTGTTCGTCTCCTCGCTGATTTTATGCAGGTCTGACGAGAGCTTGTCGGAACCGATTACGTAGATATAGTTGTCCGACTTGCCCTGGTGCAGATCATCGACGCGGCCTACCATATCGATGTTCAGATCGCTGACCGTTTTTTCCAGCGGAATAACGGGGCTCATGTCGGCATAGTATTCGGAGCCGAGCAGCCCTTTCTCCTCACCCGATACGGTCAGGAACAGGATCGACCGGCGGGGGCCTTTACCGGCGGCTTTGGCTTTGGCAAACGCCTGCGCAATCTCCAGCACCGATACCGTTCCTGAGCCGTCGTCGTTGGCGCCGTTGTTGATCTGCCCGTCGGCGCTGATACCGATGTGGTCGTAGTGCGACGAGATGATCAGCACTTCGTCTTTTTTGTCGGTGCCTTCAATAAAGCCCAGTACGTTCGAGGCCTGGGTTTTTTCATCGACCCGGTCGGCCTTGACGGCTACCGTACCCGCCAGCGACGAGGCTACGGGCTTCTGGGCCTGCGCGATCTGGGTGGCGGTCTGGGTCAGGGTAGCCGCCGAGGTATTGAGCAGCGCAGCCCCCATGTCGGACGAGATCAGGAATACGCCGACCGAGCCTACGTTTTCGGCGCCGGGTTTGAGGCTGAGCCGGTTGAAGCGGTTCTGCATGACGCTGCGCTGGGCCAGCAGCTGTTTGAACGCGTCGGCCGATTCAGCCGCGATGATGAACAGCTGAGCCGCTCCTTTTTCTTTGGCCAGCAGACTCTTGGCCCGCCAGCCGTTGGGGCCACCCCATTTGGAGGCATCGGTGGTGCCGCTGATCAGGCGTTTGCCGTCGCTGGCTTTAGGTTCGTCGTCGAAAATGACAACGGCTTTGCCTTTTACGTCCTTCCCCGCGTAGTCGTCGTAGTTGGTGTCGCTGATGCCGTAGCCGGCCAGCACGGTTTCGTAGCTGGTTTCGGTCGGGAGGTACAGCAGGCCGTTGGGCATGAAGTCTTTCAGGGACTCGAACCGTTTGCCACCGGCGCTGACGTACAGGTCGCCCCATGATTTTTTGTAGAGCGTATACGGCTGCTGGTAGTCGAGTTTACCGCTTTCGGTTTTGACGAGGGGTTTCAGCCCCAGGGCAGCAAACTGACCGGCAATGTACTCGGCGGCTTTGCGCTGACCGCGGGTGCCGGTTTCGCGGCCTTCCATATCGTCGGCCGCCAGAATGCGGAGGTGTTTTTCGAGGTCAGCCGCCGTAATGGTCGTGGCAAACTTTTCCTGCGCCATACTCGCCAGCGGCAGGCTAATCAGGCCCGCTGCCAGCGTTAGTTGTTGAATGGTCATTGAACGGATTGGTTGAAAAATATGGCTTCAATATACGACGGAGCGCCGACAAATAGGGACACCCGCCGGTAAGCCCGCTGTTTTCTTAGCCTTCCAGTCCATTGGTCTGCGGGCGGGTTTGTATGAGTATCGGCACAATCAGGAAGCTGATGCCACTGAGCAGGAGGGAGTACCCGATCTGAACAGCATGAATAAATGTAGCGACGATAACGCCCTCAGGCTCGTTCAGGCCATAGAGCATCAGCACCCGGCTAACCAGAAAATGATAGGTGCCGAGTCCGCCCTGCGTCGGTACGGCCAGTCCGCCGAGCGAGCTAACCGTCAGGATAGTCAGGGCTGCGGTGGGCGGCAGGGCGCTGGTTCGGGCGGAGGCCAGGAAGAGGACGTAGGTAACCGACCCGATCAGGACGTAGCTGAGTACCGTCAGGCCGATGAACAAACCCGGCTGCCGGAGCCGGCGAATGCCCAGGAAACCCTGCCCCACGGAGCGGCCAACGCCCAGCAGCCGGGCCGTCAGCCAATGCTGCCGTATGGCCGGCGTTCGGGCCAGCCAGTAAACCAGGCCCGCTGCAACCAGCCCCGTCAGTACGCCCAACCCCACCCACAGGCCCGTGTCGGTTCGGATGGAAACGCGGGTGAGTGACGGCCCCAGCAGATCGAGCAGATACTGGCCTGCCCGGTTGAACTCGAGTAACAAGGTGAGGCCGATGAGTACACCCAGCATGAGAATATCGATAACGCGCTCGGCAACTACCGACCCGATCCCCTGCGCCAGGGGTATGCCGTCGGTGCGTTGAAGGGTGCCGCACCGGGTCAGCTCACCCGCGCCGGGAATGATCATACTCGCCATGGCCCCCGCCAGCAGGGCTACGGCTGTTCGGAACAACGTTGGCCGGTAGCCCAGCGCCTGGAGTGTCAGTTGCCAGCGGGCCGCCCGGAGCAGGTAAAACCCTACAATCAGCGCGCCCGCCAGGGCCAGCCATCGACTGTCGGCCTGCCGGAACTGAGCCGCCAGATCGGTAAGCGGAATGCCGTCCAGCACGTACCACAGCAGTCCGATGGCCAATCCAATCGGGATGATCTGCCGGACAATAGCCTTCTTCATGCGGGCAAATTAGGTAAATTTGTAAACAGACAACCCGTAGCTGGTAGAACTGGCACGGTATTAGTAGTTTTGATTTTTGCGTAACTACCGTTATCGCTCAACCCGTACAATAATCCTTCCGTAGCCTCTCATGTCGAAAAAAAGGAAAGGGTCGCCCGGTGGACCGGCAACGCCTTCGCCCAGCCGACCTGCCCAGCCACCATCACCCGTACAATCCGCAGGGGTCCGTTCAGAACTTGTTGGGCCAGCCGTTGCTCAGGCCCTGTCTGACACCAGCCGTCCGTTTGAACTGATCCGCTTCGACAAGCGGTTGAAATGGTACCTGGGCCTTTGCGCAGCCCTGTTCGTGTTGATCACGCTGGCTAAAATTCATCCCATTTCACTGGCCATGTGGAATGACCTGATGCCCGACGGGAGCAATCCGAAGCGGGGGCTCATTTCCGGCCAGCCGCGCCGGATCCGGATGGATGATTACGCGGTAGGAACACCCTGGATTTTATCGCAGGCCAACAAAGGGTTTCCTACAGTCAATGAAACGATAGGGGGGGAGCACGCACCCATTCTGGTGACGCCAACCCATCATTTCAGCGAGATTTTCCGGCCCGACCACTGGGGTTTCTTCGTTTTGCCTATTGACCAGGCTTACGCGTGGCTCTATAACTCACGGGCTTTTATGGCTATTGTCGGGGCTACGCTGATGCTGTTGCTGCTGACCCGCAATAATTTCTGGCTCTCCATATTTGGCAGTATATGGCTTTTTTATTCGTCCGGAACAGTATCCTGGTCGTTTATTCCTGCTCCGCTCATTGCCGGCACCAGCTTTATCTTCGTAGCTACGGTTTACCTGCTTTACGGCAAAAATCGAACTCAGGTGCTGGTGGCGTCGGTAGCGCTGGCCTGGCTGCTGATGGTCTACGCCCTGATCCTGTACCCGCCCTATCAGGTACCGCTGGGGTATGTGCTGCTCTTTCTGCTGATCGGTTATTTCATAAACAACTGGGATGTAAAACGGCTTTTCAGCAACTGGCCGGTGAAACTGACCGGTGGACTGCTGTCGCTGGCTGTGCTGGGCCTGGCTTTCTGGGCGTTCTACGTTGACGTGAAGCCAACGCTCAATGCCATTATGAATACCGTTTATCCGGGCAAGCGTAGTGAGTTGGGCGGAACGGGTTTTGTTGCCAACTGGTTCTCGGAGTTTTTCCGCTGGCAGATCGAAGATACGAAATTTCCGTCTAACTGGCTCAATCACTGCGAGTTGTCTCATTATATCACCTTCGCGCCCCTGATTATTCCCTTATCGCTCGTGGCTTTTGCTATGAGCCGGAAGATCGACTGGACCGTGTTGCTCCTGAGTGTGTTTGTCGTAATTGGGTATGTCTGGATCGAAGTCGGATTTCCTGAATGGCTGGCTAAACTTACCCTTCTGAACATGAGTCCTACCCGCCGTACACAAATTCCGTTTGGTATTGGTAATGTGTTACTTACGGTTCTGTATCTGCATTATCTGACGACTATCGATATCAAGCAGAATAAGGTATATACCGGCGCAGGCATAGCTGCGGTGCTGGGCTTCATGATCTACGCGGCTAACCTGAACGTAGCTGATTCGGCTGGTTTTTTCAGGCTAAACCAACTCATCATACCGATTGTGTTTTTCACGGTTCTGGGTTCGCTGCTGCTGTTTACCTGGCAACCGGCTTACCGGAATCTGATGTTTGGCGCCGGTATTCTGGTGTTCCTGCTGCCCAACCTGCGGCTCAACCCCGTCTCGAAAGGCTTGACGCCTATAACGGATCATGTGCTGTACCGCACCGTTCAGGATATTCACAAACAGGACCCGGCCGGGAAATGGGCTGTGTTTGGCGGACAGTTTGTCTCCTACCTGATAACCGCTACCGGGGTCGATTTGCTGAGCGGGGTGAAATACATTCCGCCCCGTACTACGTTGAAGGTACTGGACCCGACCATGAAGCGCGACTCGGCCTATAACCGCTACGCCCATACGATCTATAATTCGTACATCGACGGAAAAGACTCCGTTATCATTCAGAATACGTTTGAAGACGGCTACGTGGTGGCTATGGACCCGTGTTCGCCCCGCTTCAAACAGCTCAACGTGAAATACATCGTGTTCGACAAACAGCCGCAACCAGTTGAAACACGGTGTATGAAACTAGTGACGACGCTGGGGTCCATTCAGATATACCGTATCAACGAATAAGGCCTATGAACGCTGTCGATTTTCGGGTGTTGGCCGTGGTGCCGTGTTTCAACGAACAGGCGGCCATCGCTACTGTTGTTGACGAAATCAACCGGGTGAAACGCCGACACGGACTAAACCTGGATGTGCTGGTGGTAAACGACCAGTCGACGGATGATTCACTGGCCATCATTCAGACGCTGGAATGCCTCTACCTGAATCTTCCTGTCAATCTGGGCATTGGCGGGGCTATGCACGCAGGCTACAAGTACGCCTTTCGGCAGGGCTACGACATTGCCGTACAGATAGATGGCGATGGGCAACACCCGGCCGGCGAATTGCTGAAAATACTGGAGCCGATTTTTGCCGACAAAGCCGATGTCGTAATCGGGTCCCGTTTTCTGGAGCGTACCGGCTTTCAGTCGACCTACGTTCGTCGGCTGGGAATTCGGTATTTCCGGTGGCTCAACCAGTTACTGATCGGAACGTCTATTCACGATAGTACGTCCGGATTTCGGGCTTTCAACCGGCGCACCATCTGCATCACGAATAGCTATTACCCCGACGAGTACCCTGAGCCGGAGTCGATTGTTCAGTTTGGTCTACACAAACTACGCATACTCGAGGTTCCGGTCGTGATGCGCGAGCGGCAGGGCGGCACGTCATCCATCACGATGGTCAAATCTATTTACTACATGTTCAAAGTAACAATGGCGACGTTATTCGTGTATATTCGATTACAGAACAAACAACGCACGCATGGAATCATTACCGATTGTCATTCAGATACTTAGTCTGATCGGGGCGCTGGGGTTCATGTACTTCATCACCCGGCTTATTGTCATGGGGAAGCTGCGGGAGGAGTACTCCTTCATCTGGATTGCCTGTACTATCATCCTGATCGTTTTCTCCATCTGGCGGAAAGGGCTCGAACAGATCTCGCTGGCCCTGGGCGTTTTTTATCCGCCATCGCTGATTTTTCTGGCCGCTATTTTTGCAATTATCATCTTTCTGGTTCACCTCTCCGTTGTCAATTCGAAGATGCAGCAATCGGTAAAAGAACTGACCCACGAAATAGCCTTTCTGCGGAAAGAACTGGCAGAGCTGCGTCAGAATGAGCCTCCGGTGTCGGTTGATATGCCACTCGTAACGGAACCTTAACGTACGCTCGTGACAGCACCTCCGTTGCCAGAACTCAGTATCGTTATTGTTGCCTATAATAGTCTTGCCGACCTCAGCCGTTGTTTACCTACCCTGGCCCGAGCGGCCAGGAACCTGGCACACGAGGTCATTCTCGTCGACAACTACGGCCACGATCACCTCGCCGACTGGGTAAAAACGCATTATCCGGCCGGTCGATTCATCGCCAATCCCGTTAACTCAGGGTATGCGGGGGGTAATAATCTGGGTATCGGTCAGGCAACCGGCACCTGGACGCTGCTGCTCAATCCAGATACCGAACTCGAACCGGACAGCCTTGACCGGCTGATGGCTACGGCCCGCCAGAACCCCGACGCGTTCATTACGCCCAAGCTCCTCAACCCAGACGGTACTATCAACGCCTGTGGTAACCAGATGCAGTACACGGGCGTTACCAGCTGCCGGGGGCTGAACCAACCCGCGTCGGCCTACGTAGCCATCGAGGAGGTGCCACTGCTATCGGGCGCTGCGCTGCTGGCTCCCACCCGGGCGCTGCGTGAACTGGGGGGCTTCGAGGAGAGTTACTTCATGTACTTCGAGGATACCGATCTTTCGCTCCGCGCCCGGCTGGCAGCCTATACGCTACTCTGCGAACCCAGGGCGGTCATAACCCATTATTACCGGCTAGGTATGTCGCCCGATAAGTTCTATTACCTGGAGCGAAACCGGTTATTGACATTTCTGCGGGTGTTTTCCAGGTCGACGCTGATGCGCTTACTGCCCGCTCTGCTGCTGACCGAAGCTCTCATGTGGAGCTTTACCCTACGGGGCGTTTCGTACATGAGCGCCCGATTCAGGGCTTACCAGTGGATCTGGCAGCACGGGGCGGTTATTCGAAAGCAACACCAGCAAATTCAACGTCAACGGCGCGTATCGGATCGGCAGGTATTGCAGAACAGTCTCGTTGCATTACCCTTCGACCAGTTGGTAGGCGGTGGAGTAGGGAAAGTCCTGAATGCCCTGCTTCAGCCCATCTACCGGCTTCTGCGTCCCCGCTTATAGGCCATTACACGTCGAAACTGGCCGCCAGCGGCAGGTACGACTGCTGGCCTTTGGTAATTAGTCGAACGCCTAAAGTATAACGGCCTGGCTTCAGATCGGTTTTTTTGATAACACTCGAAAAGCCAGCTTCCAGCAATAACGGAGACTGATACTGGTTGGCAACGTCGTACCGGATTTGTCGGCGGGTTGTAAAGAGGTAAGAAGCCTGAGCAGATTGTGCCACCAGCTCAATCTGCGTATCGGCGGATGGCTGACTGTTGACGGCCCAGGCCTGATAAACTACCAGATAGTCGTTAGTAAGATAGGGTTTCACATCAGCGGTTACGTCGTTTGTTGGCACAAGCAGGCGGCTATCCAGCTGAGTTGGCTGGCTCTTTATATCGGCCAGGGTCAGTTTCGGTACCTGATAAATACCTTTTCTGAGCGCATCCTGAAAAATTTCTTTTGCCCGTTTGGGGTCGCCCCAGAAAAGGATGAGGTTATTGGGGTTGTCATTGTAAAGGGCGGTACTGAATTCAAGATTGGTTGTTCGATCGGCTACTTTTGCCAGGTGCTGCCGATACGAATTGGTGTACAGATAAACGGACAGGGCTAATCCCGATACAACCAGCGCAGCCCTGGAATAGGAGCCTCTCGTCGTTTCAACGCACAGAATATAAAGGCCTATCAACAACATGACAGACAGGATGCCGTAGCGCGGTCCCATTGCCTGGGCCACTCCGAAACCCGCCCGGCCTGCCGATACCGACAGGCAGCTGATGTACATGAATGCCAGCAAGGCCAGAATCGTAACGTTCGAACGGACAAGTTGCTTCCGGTACGCGTTGTAGGCGATTAGGGCGAGGGTCAGGGCCAGCATCCATTTGCCGGCTCTGATGGGGTAAGCGGGCTGAGCCGAAAAATCAGAGCCGGTCAGCGTAAAAAAATGATCGAAGAACTGGCCGCTGTTATGCAGAAAGGTTTCCAGTATGGGCGGATGATGACCCGGTTTGACATACCCCCAGAAATACAAGGAAACCGTAACTACGGCAACACCTGCCCAGATACCCAGTTTACGGTACTCCTTCAGCAGAATCAGCACCGGCAGGCCCACCAGAAACGTAAATATGCCGTTCCCGCTGGTAAAAGCTGCTACTACCGCACTCAAACAGGCTATCGTAAACCAGACGGGCCGCTCCGATGCCCGACTAAGCGCATACAGGCTCAGCAGGGCAAAGACAACGATATAGAGATTCTGGATGGAGGACATTCCCCAGACCGTCAACTCCCAGAAATGTAGCTGGAACAAAAGAAACGGAACCGGTAAGAAATAGAACAGTTTTTGCAGGAGGGTTAACGACCTGAACGAAGCCATGAACAGGAGCCAGGCCACAAATACCAGCGACAGATTCCCGAACAGAATCTGGTTACGAAAATTGACGTGTCCGCCTATGGCATAGTCGGCCAGGAAAACCAGCCGGTCAAAAACAATCCGGTGCTCGTTGTGCTGAGAAAAAATAAGCCGCCATGTATCGGCCAGCGAATGGGTGTCGAAGGCGTAGGTTGCAATGAACTGGAGGGTACTGTTGAAATCATCTTCGAAAGGAACGTTGACCGCATTGTGCCAAACCACGTCGTAGTACCGAATAACAGGCACCAACGCAACCAGGAGCATGACCGCACTTAACCCGAGACGCAGTGGGTTGGACAGATGAAACGGCTTCGCAACTGGTGTTTCGGATGAAGCAGCGGCAGCGGATAAGCCCTGTTTAGAGACAAAAGTGGGTGTAGGGCCGGGGTTTGTAGCTAGCTTCGTTTTTTGCCGGGCCGACGCGGTAGGTTTCGACTTCGCCATTGGGGGAGATCGTTGTTAGGTTAACAGTAAATTTATTCCCGATTGGGTAAAAACATAAGGTTGTAGGCTCATTTTCAGGCCGTAAGAATAATTTGCCGGTTATGACAGGCTGGCACTGTTTCGTATGACTATCAAATCGTTGATTCGAACGCTTAAAACGTCACCCTTGCTAACGCCCGTGCTGGCGCTCATCGACCTTACCCTGTTTCTGGTAGACACGCTGGCCATACTATCGGCAGGCCGTGTGCAGCGTCGGCCAAGATCGCTGCTCATAATTCGCGTCGACGTTCTGGGCGATTACCTGCTGTTCCGGAATTACCTGGCTACTATCCGTCAGTCAGATCGTTTCCGGGGCTATGCTATTACCCTATGCGCCAACTTGCCTATCCGAACCATTGCGGAGACGTTTGACAGTGACCTGGTCGACGCGTTCCTCTGGACCGATATCTACAAACTGTCGACTCAGCCCGTTTACCGGTTTCGTTTTATGCGGCAGCTCCGTCGGCAAGGCTTCGAGGTGGTTTTCTGCCCCACGTTCAGCCGCGTTCTGGTACTGGACGATTTTCTGGCTCGCGTATCGGGTGCGCCGGAGCGGGTAGGCTGCCTGACCGATTTTGTCAATATCAAGCGCTGGGAAGCCTGGTTTGGTAATCAGCTCTACACCCGAATGATCGACTCTGGCGCGGGTATTCTGTTCGAGCAGGAGCGTAACCGGCGTATTACCGAGCAGTTTCTAAGCCAGCCAGTGCCCACCTCCTCACTACATCTGGATAGCCAGCGGGCCAAACCAGTAGCAGTGCCGGATCGTTACGTTGTTCTGTCGCTGGGTGCCGGGCAGGATTTTCGGATATGGCCCGCCAGCCGGTACGCTCAGGTAACTCAGTTTATCCGGAAAAACTATCCGGCCTATCATATTGTCCTGACGGGAGCGCCCAATGAACAGGTCTATTCCGATGCCATGCTGGCGCTGCTAGCCGACCATTCGGCCATACTTGACCTGACGGGCCGGCTTTCCATTGCCGAGCTGATTTACGTTGTCAACCACGCCAGCCTGCTGATCACCAATGAAACTGGCATCGTACATATCGCGGCTTCTACCCAAACGCCTACCATCGTTGCTTCACAGGGAAAATCACTGGTTCGATGGCATCCATATCCGCACCCGTCAGGGGCACATATTCACCATCTGTATCCTGACTTCGTTGAGCAGCATCGGCACCGGCTTGACCAGATTGCTCCGCAGTTCAATCCCGAATCTCCGTTTTCGATCGATGTTATATCGGTTGAGCGGGTCATCGGTGCGGTTCAGAGCCTGCTGCCGGCTCAGCATCAGGTAGGGTAGCGGTTAAGCCAGGTGCTCAGCGATCATCCAGCCATCGGCCAGACTATGACCAATAACCCGGAAATCGGCCCTGGTTCGCACATCGTTGAATGAGCGAAAATGCTTCAGGTGGTGAATATCGTCGAGAATAAGCCAGTAGGGCCGGTTACCGAGTGTATCGCGAACGGTCTGGTATTCGAGCCAGCCGATACCACCCGCCGAGTCCAGTAAAACCAGCGGACGGTCATCGCGGTGTTTGATCAGCAGGTTTTGCAGTAAATCATCCTGTCGGCTAAGAAATGTCTCGCCAAACCAGTCTACCATACTGATAACCCAGTTTTTTCCCAGCTTGCCTTCGACCTCATTCGTGTAAAAACGGACCGGGTCCTCGAGCGTATCGATAAATACGTCGGCATATTGCTCATGATGAAGCAGGGCTTCGTCATGTTTGATAAAATGAAGGGCTTTTTCCTTGGCTACAGTATCGCCCCAGAGCGGCTTAACGAAGGGCCATTTCAGCAGATTAAACCGGGCAATAGTATGGAAGGTAAGGTTGCCTTCGATCGTATAATACGCCTTCGGTAATCGACCAGGCGAAAAAGCCCTGGCTAGTGTCTGGGTAGAGCCCGTACCGAGCCAGGTGCCGGTCTCGATGACGTAATCGATCTGGTTTTCGGTAAAAATTTGTTTCAGCGTCGATTGAAATACGTCATCCTTCGACATCGATACAGATTGGCGGGGGTAGTCTTTGTAACTTTTCATTTCGTGGGTAGGCTATGAGAGGGTCCGCGTCTGTTCAGTAGGGCTGCGTCCGATAATATGCGGCTTTTCATAAGCAGTCGAACGATTGCCGAAAGGCCAAGCCGACCCGCTACAACCAGGAACGGAAACAGAAAAGCAGGAATACGTTTGCGGGTATAGAGATGATAATTCAGAATTCGATGATAATGCAAACCGTATTGCTGACCCAGATAGGCCAGCGTTTGGGGCCTGTAAAGCGCTACGTGCTGGCCGTGGTGCGGGGCATAATACCACCAGTCGGTTATGGCCGGGGCCGGTTCGGGGCAGGGCTGGGTAGTGAAAAAAATGTTGTCTGAATACGCCAGGATTTTTTCAAGCTCCTGTCGGGGATGAGCAAAATGCTCGAAACATTCGAAAGCGGTAGCCAGTTCGTAGTGACCGGGTTCAGCATCGAACCCACGGGCCATAAAATTTTCGGCATAGAGGTCTGTCGAATAAAAATCAAATCCGATGTCCCGCATCAGCCGGGCCAGTGTGCCGTATCCACCTGCGTAGTCCACGAATTTGCCGGCTCTGTCAAACGCGAAATAGAGCAGTGTGGCGGCCGATCTGCCCAGAATCAGACTCCGTTGCAGCGTGCCGGTGTCAGTTGCGGTAAAGGCGTTGCTATATGCCTCCGGAAGCCAGTAGGGGTCCTCTGTCTGAACAAAAGCGCAGGTTCGACACTCAAAATAAGTCACTTCATACCGGTGTAAAACGACCGTATTGAAGAGGGGAGTTGTCTCGCTTCCACACACGCGACATTGCATAACAGGAGGTTGGGTTTATGACTAAAAGGCAGTTTCACAAAAACTAGGCCAGAATATGCCCATGGCTTTTGTCGGTGGTGGGCCGACCTGTTTTGGGCGATTCATCTTTTAAAACGGTATAAATTATATACTTCATACAGAGACAGCCTATTATCCTGCCAAATCGACTTGGTAGTAAACACCCGCAAATCGCACGTTTTGCCGTAAATTTGAGTTTTCAATCAAACGAAAAATCACGAGGGCGACCCCGGCATGAAACTCAATCTTCTCCCAACAGACTTGTTTGAAAATCGTCACCATGGCGGTCGGCGTTCCGAACAAACCGATGCGGCACTCGCCGACATGCTTCAGACCGTGAGTAAAACCGGCCAGCCGGTCAGCTCAATCGACGAACTGATTGCACAGACCGTACCCGATACCATCCGGCTCGCCCGCCCGCTCAACCTGCCCGCGCCCAAAACCGAGACGCAGTTTCTGATCGATTTCAAACAGCTGGCCAGTCAGAATAAGGTCTTCAAGTCCTATATCGGCACCGGCTATTACGATACCATTACGCCAACCGTCATTCTTCGTAATATTCTGGAGAATCCGGCCTGGTATACGGCCTATACGCCCTATCAGGCCGAAATAGCCCAGGGTCGTCTCGAAGCGCTGCTCAATTTCCAGACGGTCGTTTCGGACCTGACCGGCATGGATCTGGCCAACGCGTCGCTGCTCGACGAAGCCACCGCTGCCGCCGAAGCCATGGCCATGCTGTTCGCCACGCGTCCGGCGGCCCGGAAGTCGGCCCAGACGTTTTTCGTGTCGGCGTTCTGCCACCCCCAAACCATCGACGTCATCCGCACCCGCGCTACCCCCATCGGGATCAAGGTGCTGGTAGGTGACCACCGGTCGGTCGATCTGACCACCGGCGACCTGTTCGGGATGCTGCTGCAGTACCCGGCCACCAACGGCGACGTGTTCGACTATACCGACCTGATTGCCGCAGCCCACGAGCTGGGTATTACCGTAGCCGTAGCCGCCGACCTGCTGGCCCTGGCCCTGCTGACCTCGCCCGGTGAGATGGGCGCCGATGTGGTGGTCGGATCGGCCCAGCGGTTTGGGGTACCGATGGGTTACGGTGGCCCACATGCCGCTTTCTTTGCTACCCGCGATGCCTTCAAACGGCAGATACCGGGTCGGATCATCGGCGTGTCGATCGATGCGGAAGGCAAACCGGCCCTGCGCATGGCCCTGCAAACGCGCGAGCAGCACATCCGGCGCGAAAAAGCAACCTCCAACATCTGTACGGCTCAGGTACTGCTGGCCGTTATGGCGGGCAGCTACGCCGTTTATCACGGTCCCGAGGGGATTCGCGCCATTGCCGAACGTACCCACGGCCTGACTAAACTCTTCGCTACGGCACTGCACCGCTGCGGCCATACGGTCGTGACCGAGCATTATTTCGATACCGTAACGGTGAAAGTGCAGGATGTCGACTCGCTGAAAAAATCGGCGCGGGCGGCTCAGCTCAACCTGCGCTACTGGGCCGACGATGAGCACGTGAGCATATCGTTCGATGAAGCCAAAACGGTGCACGACGTATCGGAGCTGCTGACGGTATTCGGGGTTAAGATCGACCTGACCGATCTGGCCGACGAACTGGCGATTACCTGGCCCGAGCGGCTCGTTCGTCAGTCGGACTACCTGACCCACCCGGTTTTCAACACCCACCATACCGAACACGAGATGCTGCGCTACCTGCGGTCGCTCGAAGAAAAAGATCTGTCGCTGGTTCATTCGATGATTTCGCTGGGAAGCTGCACCATGAAGCTGAACGCAACGACCGAAATGATTCCGGTTACCTGGCCGGAATTCGGGAAACTGCATCCCTTTGCACCCAAAGACCAGACGGCGGGTTATCAGCAGCTGTTCAGCGACCTGAACGACTGGCTGTGTGAGATTACGGGTTTTGCGGCCATGTCGCTGCAACCCAACTCGGGCGCGCAGGGCGAATACGCCGGTCTGATGGTTATTCGGGCCTATCACGAAAGCCGGGGCGACCATCACCGCCAGATTGCGCTGATTCCGCAATCGGCCCACGGTACCAACCCCGCCAGCGCCGTTATGGCTGGCATGAAAGTGGTTATCGTCAAGTGCGACGAGCGCGGCAACATCGACGTAGCCGACCTGAAAGCCAAAGCAGAACAGCACAGTGCTGATCTGTCGTGCCTGATGGTGACCTACCCCTCGACCCACGGCGTGTTTGAAGAAAGCATCAAGGAAATCTGCGCCGTTATTCACCAGCATGGCGGGCAGGTATACATGGACGGAGCCAACATGAATGCGCAGGTAGGCCTGACCAGCCCGGCCACCATCGGGGCCGACGTTTGTCACCTCAACCTGCACAAAACCTTCTGCATTCCCCACGGTGGTGGCGGACCCGGTATGGGCCCCATCGGCGTAGCGGAGCAGCTGGTGCCGTTCCTGCCCGGCCACGTTTCGCTGAACGCCAGCCCGGAAGCCGCGGGCGCCGTATCGGCCGCACCTTACGGATCGGCCAGCATCCTGACCATCTCATACGCGTACATCGCCATGATGGGTGGAGAAGGGCTGACCAACGCGACCAAGCGGGCCATCCTGAACGCCAACTACATCAAAGCCCGGCTTGAAGGTCACTACGAGACGCTCTACACCAACGATAAGGGACGCGCGGCTCACGAAATGATCATCGACTGCCGGCCGTTCAAGCAGGCCGTTGGTGTCGAGGTAGAAGATATTGCCAAACGCCTGATGGACTACGGGTTCCACGCGCCAACGGTCTCCTTCCCGGTAGCCGGTACGATGATGATCGAACCGACCGAGTCGGAGTCGAAAGCCGAGCTGGACCGGTTCTGCGACGCCATGATCGCCATTCGGAACGAGATACGCGAAATCGAAGCCGGTCAGGCCGACCGCACCAGCAACGTGCTCAAATACGCTCCGCATACGGCCTCGGTCGCGCTCTCCGACAGCTGGGATCGTCCCTACAGCCGTGAGAAAGCCGTTTACCCGCTGCCGCAGGTTCGTGCCCGTAAGTTCTGGCCTAGCGTGAGCCGGATCGATTCGGCCTATGGCGACCGCAATCTGGTTTGCTCCTGCGTACCGACCGATGCCTACGCCACCGACGTGGTCGAAGAAATAGCCGCCGTCGAGCAGGTTTAAGCCGTAGAACGAGACCTCATTAGCCACCCCGCAGCAGCGCCCTACCCCCGTAGTCAGCGCTGGGCGGGGTGGCTTTTTTGGCGTTAATCGGGGCATAAAGTTGATTGAATGGTAGGAGGCTGGTGCAACGCCTTTTTTTGCGGTTCGCTATTGTAAACAATCCTCAATAAATGCGGATTGTATTCGTTAAAAATTAGTCCCGTCAGAAATCTTCATATCTTGGCGGCACAGTGGGTTTTTGCTCTTCAATCTCTATGAAAATCAATACGTCGTCGGCGCTGCTGGCCGCGTTGGGTCTGGCTCTGTCGCTGGGAGGTTGTAACTCGGCCATGATGGCTTACAAGAAAGGCGTTCGTCATTACGATGCCGGCGAGTACAACCTGGCGCTGACTCAGTTCCAGAAAGCGACCAAAGGCAGCGTAGATCCCGCCCGGCTCAACTATTACACGGCCGAATCGTACCGGCTTTCGAACCGGTTTGGCGAAGCCGTTCCGTTCTATCAGAAAGCCCTCGAAGCGAATACGGCCGAGCCGGATGCCCGTTTCAACTATGCGTATGCGTTAAAATCGCAGGGTAATTATGCCGGGGCGCTTGAGCAGTTGCAGCAGTATGTGGCCAGCGCACCCCGCACAACGGCCAAACCGGTGCTGGACAAAGCCAAACGCGAGATCGAAACGCTGAAAGCCATCAACATCATTGCCGCCAACAAGTCGCTCATCACCCTGCAGAACGTAGGGGCTGTCAACTCGCCCGGTTCGGAGTTTGGGCCGGTGGTACGGGGCGAAGAGCTGATCTTCACGGCCTCGCGGAAAGAACAGGTCTACAAGAACAACGGCCTGCCCATGCTGGGGCTGTACAAAACGAAGCTGAGCAATGCGCTGTCCGGTCAGAAACCCGACGAAACCGGTACGGTACCGGCGCCCGAGCTGTTCAGCCAGAACGTGTTTCAGGACAACGTAAACGAAGGAACGCCGGCTTTCTCGAAAGATGGCAAAGCCATGGTGTTTGCCCGCGGCAATACCGGCAAGCGCAAAGGCGGGCTGGACGTGGATCTGTACATCAGCCGCCTGGGCGAAGGTAACGTCTGGAGCCAGCCGCAGCGCCTGCCCATCAGCGATTCGCTGGCCTGGGACGGCTCCCCCGCCTTTTCGGGTGATGGCCGAACGCTTTATTTTGCCTCGAACCGGGCGGGTGGAGCAGGTGGTATCGACCTTTACCGCACCAGCATCGACGCGTCGGGCCGGTTCAGCCGCCCGGTCAATATGGGGCGCGACATCAATACGCCCGGCGACGAGATGTTTCCCTACGTAGCTCCGGATGCCAAGCTGTATTTTGCGTCGGATGGCCACCCGGGCCTGGGTAAGCTCGACGTATTTGTGGCTACCCGCTCGGGCGGGGTAACGCGGGTGGCGAATATGGGCCAGCCGATCAACTCGCCCGCCGACGATTTCGGCCTGATCTACACGAAGCCTACCGAAGGCTACCTGACCTCGAACCGGGGCGGGGGCAAAGGCGATGACGATATTTATTTCTTCCAGGAAGGCCCTGCGCCCGATACGACGACTATTGCGCAGAATCCGCCGGGAGCGCCCAAAACGGTTCGGTACTTCCTGGCCGGTACGGTATCGGCTAACGAGACGCCCATCGCTCCGCTCGATTCGGCGCGGGTACGGATTATCGACGACGCTACCGGTCAGCCCATCGCCGAGGTGACAACGGGGCAGCCGGGTACATTCGGCAAGTATCCCGTTCAGGAAGGCAAGGACTATACGGTACTGGCCGAGCGCAAAGGCTACCTGACCCGCCGGGAGTCGTTCTCGATGCAGGGCCGCAGCATTCCGCAGATTTTCCTGACCAAACCGCAGACCGACACGACCTTCAACGTAGCGCTGCTGCTGGACAGGGCCACGCTGAACCGGACGTTCGTGCTGGAGAATATTTACTACGATCTCGACAAGTACAACATCCGCCCCGATGCGGCTGCCGAACTGGATAAGCTGGTGGCTATTTTGCAGGATAACCCAACCCTCAAGATCGAGCTGAGTTCGCATACCGACGTACGGGCTCCGGATGCCTATAACCTGCGCCTGTCGCAGAACCGGGCCAAGTCGGCGGTAGACTACATTGTCTCGAAAGGCATCGACGCCAGCCGGATGACCGCCAAAGGGTACGGCGAAACACAGCTGGTCGTGAAAAACGCCAAAACCGAAGAAGAACACCAGCGCAACCGCCGGACCGAGTTCAAGATTCTGGAGCTGTAAAGGTGGGCCTCCCAACGACCGTCTGGGTTTGGGAGCCGGTTTGAAACACAACGGGAACGGGGTTGGTTGTTGAGGAACATCCAACCCCGTTCCCTGTTTATGCAAACCGATAAGGTACGCCAGTTTCTCGTTGTGTTCAGTGTCATTACGATGATCGTGATGAACTACCTGTCAAACACCCGCGCGTTTGGCGGGATGACCAACGGCGAGATTTCCGATAAATATCACACGCTGATCACCCCGGCCGGGTACGCCTTCTCGATCTGGGGGCTGATCTTTCTGGGGCTGCTGGCCTTCGCGGTCTATCAGGCGCTTCCGTCGCAGCGGAACAACCCGCGTTTTCGGGCGGTAGGGTGGCTGGTTGTCATCAACACGCTTTGTAATGCGATCTGGAGTCCGCTGTTTAACAACGAGCTGATCGGCGTGGCTCTGTTTGTGATTTTGGTCATGCTCGGCACGGCCACCCTGATCGAGCACCGGCTGCTGGCCCGGCGGCACGTACCGGTTGTATCGGTCGACCCGGACGCTACCCTGCCAGAATCGGCAGCCACCGCTACCGAAACCTGGCTGGCCCGTATTCCCTTCTCTATTTATTTCGGCTGGCTAACCGTAGCGACTATTCTTAACGTAGCCGTATTTCTGAAAGCAACGGAGTTCAGCCTGCTCAGTCTGAGCGAAGAGACCTGGGCCGTTGCCGTACTAGTTGTGGGGCTGGTCGTTGGGGCCATCGTCTTCAACCGGTTTCGGAGCATTGCCTATATCCTGGTCTTTGCCTGGGCTTATGCCGCTATCAGCGCCGAGCAGGACGGCTACAGCCAGATCAAACTAATCAGCGGCCTTGGTATAGGCGTAGCCGTCGGACTAGCCATCCTCGGATTCACCTCCCGCAAAACCCCCGCCTACAGCTGACACACCCACGTCCTGCTGCAATTGGCGGCCATATAGAGACGCAATCGCACCGGCGCCCCGGCCCTTGCGTCTCTCGCGTGTCAGCAATTCTGGCGTCAGCAACCAACCCCTCCAGTCATGATTCGGTGTAGCGCCGGCTGCACGGACCGCTAATAAAAAAACCGGTCTTGATTCAGCGTATCGATGAAACGCTGAATCAAGACCGGTTTGGGTAGCACCGGTGGGGTTGACGGATTACTCTTCCGTTACCGTGATGCTGTTAATTTTATCGCCCTGGCGGATCTGGTCGATTACGTCCAGGCCGTCGACTACCTTACCGAATACCGTATGGTTCCGGTCGAGGTGTTGCGTGTTCTGGCGGTTGTGGCAGATAAAGAACTGCGAGCCGCCCGTATTCCGCCCCCGGTGGGCCATGCTCAGCACACCCCGGTCGTGGTATTGGTTGTCGCCGGTTAGTTCGCAATCAATGGAGTAGCCAGGGCCGCCCGCGCCGGTACCGGTCGGGTCGCCCCCCTGAATCATGAAGTTGGGAATAACCCGATGAAATATAACGCCATCGTAAAACCCTTTTTTGGCCAGGGTAATAAAGTTTTCGACTGTTTTGGGCGCGTCTTTCTCGAAAAACTCGATAGTCATCGTGCCCTTGTCGGTGTTCATCTGTGCCTTCGGCATGATCGAAATTGGTTTTGTTCGGATCACAAAGGTACGGCTCGCGGCTGGTTTCCGCTATTTGCAGGCAATAGTGGTCTACCGCAATTAATTCTTCTGATTGTGCAATTATAAGTGATTGACTTTTAGGGCATATTAGTGCTAACTTGCCCCTTCTCAGCCTACTAGGATAGCTCTTGTCTTTTGTTATTCTAAAAACTGTTCAATTCTACTCATGGTCCTTTGAGTAGAATTAACCGCCTTTTTTTCTTGTAGTGTTCGTATTGCCTGCCTTGCCATGTGGATTGTCCGCTTAGCGTTAGAGAAAAAATATACCATCGCCGTCATGGCGTTGCTGATTCTGATTATGGGCGGTCTGTCGATCGTGCAGATGCCCACAGATATCTTTCCGCGTATAAACATACCCGTTGTATCGGTCCTCTGGGGTTATAACGGCCTGTCTACGAACGAAATGGAGAAGATGGTGACCAACTTCTCCGAAACCTCCATCATCAACAACGTCAGCGACATACAGCGGGTCGAATCGCAAACCTACAACGGTACGGCTGCCATCAAGCTGTACTTTCAGCCCACCGTCAGGATCGAAGAAGCCATTGCGCAGGTGACGGCCATTTCGCAGACGATTCTGACCCGGATGCCGCCCGGTACGCAGCCTCCGCTGATTGTTCGGTATAACGCTACCGATGCGCCGGTGCTGCAGCTGGGCCTGTCGTCGGATAGCCTGACCGAACCGCAGATCACCGACTATGCCCAGACGCGCGTTCGGCCGCAGATCGCCACGGTACAGGGCGCCCGGCTGTCGCAGGCGTTTGGCGGCAAAACCCGGCAGATCATGGTCGATCTGGAGCCGGAGCGCATGATCGCCTACAACGTAACGCCCGAAGAAGTGCTCAACGCGGTCAGCGTTCAGAACCTGACCCTGCCCAGCGGGGCGCTGCGGGTAGCCGACCGCGAATATAACATCCGACTCAACTCCAAACCCGACGCCGTTGCCACGCTCAACGACGTACCGATCAAGGTAGTAGGCGGCACGACCGTGCACATGCGCGATGTAGCCAACGTACACGACGGATCGGCGGTGCAGGCCAACATCGTGAAACAGGACGGCAGCAAAGGGGTACTGATGAGCCTGGTGAAAACCGGTAATGCATCGACCACGCAGATCGTTGACCGCATCCGGAACCAGATTCTGCCTACGGTGCGGGCGGCTGCTCCCCCGGGCCTGCGGATCGAAGAGCTGTTCGATCAGTCGGTGTTTGTGCGGGCCTCTATCCACGGGGTTGTCGTTGAAGGCATTATAGCCGCGCTGCTGACAGCCGCCATGATTCTGCTGTTCCTGGGCAGCTGGCGCAGTACGCTGATCGTGGCGATCTCCATTCCGCTTTCGATCCTTTCGTCGCTGATCGCGCTGTATCTGCTGGGCGAAACGCTCAATATCCAGACCCTGGGCGGGCTGGCGCTGGCCATCGGTATTCTGGTCGACGACGCCACAGTAACGATCGAAAATATTCACCGCAACGAGGAGCTGGGCATGCCGCTTCGCCAGGCTATTCTGGAGGGGGCTCAGCAAATTGCGACGCCCACCCTGGTCTCGACCCTGACGATTTGTATCGTATTCACATCGGTGCTGTTTCTGGAAGGGCCGGCGCGGTTTCTGTTCGGGCCACTGGCCGAGGCCGTCGTCTTTGCCATGCTGGCGTCGTACGTGCTGTCGAGAACGCTCGTTCCCATGCTCGCTGATCTGATGCTGCGGAGCGAAGGCCACAGTGCCGGTCATGCGCCCCGCCCCAACTCGCTGTACGCGCGGTTCAACCGGGGGTTCGACCGGTTTCAGGCCCGGTACATGCGGGCGCTGGAATGGGCGCTGAACAGCCGCCGATCCGTTTTCGTCGTGTTTCTGGGCGTTGTGGCGTTCACCGCCGTCATGGTGCCGTTTGTTGGGCGTGACTTCTTTCCGCGTGTCGATGCCGGTCAGATCAAGCTTCACATGCGGGCGCCGGCCGGTACGCGACTCGAAGCAACCGAGCAGGTGGCGGCCCAGACCGCCGACATCGTTCGCGACATCATTCCGGAAGACGAAGTGGGCTCGATCATCAGCAACATCGGCCTGACCTCCGAGCGGTACAACTTTATCTTTACCGACAACTCGTCGCTCGGCGCGGCCGACGCCGAACTGCTTATCTCGCTGACCGACGACCGCTCGCGCCCGACCGACGAGTACGTGCGTGAACTGCGGAACCGGCTGCGCGACGAGATGCCCGAGGTGACGTATTTCTTCCTGCCTGCCGATATCGTGAGCCAGATTCTGAACTTCGGGCTTACCTCGGCCATTGATGTGCAGGTGTCGGGCTTCGACCGGGTCAACAATCTGCGCGTAGCCCGCGACCTCCGCGATCGGATTGCGCAGGTGCCGGGGGCCGTGGACGTACACCTGCATCAGGTGCTGGACGCGCCCGAACTGTTTCTGGATATTGACCGGGAGCGGGCGGCCCAGTTCGGCCTGACCGAGCAGCGCGTGGCCACAAACATGAACATTTCGCTGAGCGGTTCCGGGCAGACGCGGCCTAACTTCTGGTCCGATCCGGTTACGGGTTTTCCATATATCATTGCCGTACAGACGCCCCCCTACAAACTGGACTCCTACGAGAAACTGCTCCGAACGCCCATCGTGCCGGGGCAGGCCACCGGGTCGGTCAGTCCGCAGCTGCTGAGCAACGTCACGACCGTGAAACGCTCAACCACGCCCGTCATCATTAACCGCGTTAACACCCAGCCGACCTACGACGTTTATGCGGCCGTTGAGCGGACAGACTTGGGGTCGGTGGCCAAGGAACTCAACAAGCTGGCCGCCGAATACCGGGAGCAGCTGAAGCCCGGTAACGTAATTTCCATACGCGGCCAGGTCGAAAGTATGGAAAGCGCCTTTACCCGGCTGGGTTTAGGGATTGTCTTTGCCGCGCTGCTGGTGTACCTGCTGATGGTTGTCAACTTCCAGTCGTTCCGGTATCCGTTCATCATCATTACGGCCCTGCCGGGGGCGTTGTGTGGCATGGTCTGGATGCTGTTCCTGACCGGTACGACCTTCAGCATTCCGTCGCTGATGGGCGCTATCATGAGTGTGGGCGTGGCGACGGCCAATAGTATCCTGCTGGTCAGCTTCGCTAAAGATCACCTGCCCGAAGTAGGGGGCAGCGCCTACGAAGCCGCGCTCGAAGCGGGCCGTACCCGGCTGCGGCCCATCCTGATGACGGCCATAGCCATGATCATCGGGATGCTGCCGATGTCGCTGGGGCTGGGCGAGGGGGGCGAACAGAACGCACCGCTGGGCCGGGCCGTCATTGGCGGGCTGCTGCTGGCTACGTTCACGACGCTGCTGTTCGTGCCGGTCGTATTCAGCTACCTCGCTCGCGAAAAAAATCAAAAACCCCAAAACGCCTGATGATTTACCATGTCGTGACGGCCATGGACTGGACGCGCCAACAGGACGCGCCCGTCTATGAAGCCGCTAGTTTACAGACCGAAGGATTCATTCATCTGTCGACCCGGGAGCAGGTAGCCGGCGTGCTGGAGCGCTATTACCAGAACGTACCGGATCTGTTGCTGCTGCAGGTCGACGAAAGCCGGCTGACCCACGAGCTGAAGTACGAAGCGGCTACGAACAACGAACTATTTCCGCATCTATACGGCCCGCTCAATAAAGAGGCCATCGTATCTATCGATTCAGTAAATAACAACGGCGTTGCCGCATAAACGGCCAGCCCGGTCATGCGGATTCGACGCGTTGTTCCTTTATTTATTAACCTATGAAACTAGTTAAAGTACTTATTCCGCTTGCGCTGCTGATTGCGGTATTCGTGTTTTTCGGCGTGCTGCCCCGCATCCGGAACGCGCAGGAATTAAAGGCCGAGGCCAGTGCCGAACGCAATCGGGAGCCGGTTGTCAACGCCGTTCCGCTGAAACAGGCTTCGGATACCAGTTCGCTAACATTGCCAGGCCAGATTCAGCCGTTCCGCCAAACCCCGCTCTTTGCCCGCACGCAGGGGTTCCTGCGCCGTTGGTACGTCGATATCGGCGCTCAGGTGAAACAGGGTCAGCTGCTGGCTACCATCGATGTGCCCGAGCTGGAGCAGGACATTGCCCGCGCCCAGGCCGATCAGCAGCTGGCGCAGGCCAATCTCGACCGTCTGAAGAGCGTTCAGCTGCCCGGCGCCATCTCGAAGCAGGACATCGATACGCGCCAGTCGGGGGTAGCCGTGGCGCAGGCGAACCTTCGGCGGCTTCAGGCTCTCAAGGCTCTGCAACAGATTCACGCGCCGTTTTCGGGCGTAATTACCAGCCGTAATGCAGAAGTTGGGAATCTGGTATCGCCCGGCTCGGGCCAGCCCCTGTTCACCCTGTCGGAGCTGGGTTCGCTGCGCGTATTCGTCGATGTTCCCCAGACGTATTACCAGTACATGAAAGTAGGCACCCCGGCCACGGTGGTCGTGCCTGAGCTGAAGAACCGGCGGCTGGTCGGCAAAGTGGTCCGGACCTCAGGAACACTGCGAAACGAGTCGCGCACGCTGCTGACCGAGGTACTGATTCCCAATCCGGGGAACGAAATTCCGTCTGGCCTCTACAGTTCGGTGCATTTCGACCTGATTGCGGCCAACGCGCCCGTGCTGATACCCGCCAATGCCCTCCAAATGACTCCGCAGGGACCCCGGGTCGTGATCGTAGGCACCGATCAGCGGGTAAAATTCGTGCCCATTACGCTGGGACGCGACTACGGTACCACGATAGAGGTAACCGATGGACTCACCGGTCAGGAGCGCGTGGTAACGAACCCCAACGATCGGCTACGTGATGGCCAGCGCGTTCGACTTCGTAAGCCTATAGCCGAAAAAACCGTGGCACAACGATGAAAAAACGTATACTTGTCAGTAGCTGGCTGATGGCCTGCGGGCTGGTAGCTGGCGCGCAGACCGTACCACTGAGCGCGCCGGGCGGGGCCGTCACCGTTCAGCCCGGATCTGGCCAGAGTCAGCCATCGGCGCCGGGTACCGGACCTTCGGCATCCGGTACAGCCGCTTCGCAGACGCCTATTCCGGCGCCTTCGGTGCCCGAGTTGTTTGTCAACGGGTTTGGCCGGTTTGCTGATCCGACCCTTGAATCGCTGATTCAGCTGGGGCTAACCAACAGCCCTAACCTGCGGGCGGCACTGAGCCGACTCGAAGAAGCCCGCGTTCGGGTTCGGGTGGCGCAATCGTTCCTGCTGCCATCGATCCGCAGTTCGGCATTGATTACCACGCAAAGCCTGTCGGAACACCGGCCCATCGCTATTCCGACGGCCAGCGAGAGCCTGCCCCGGTTTCAGCTGAATACGTTTCAGCTCTTACCCATCGATGCTACCTATGAACTCGACCTCTTCCGGCGAATTCGCGGGGGCGTTCGGGTGGCTGATTTGCAGGCGCAGGCGTCCGATGCCGATTACCGGGCTTTCCGGCTGTCGCTGGCGTCGGACATTGCCCGAACGTACCTGCTGATTCGGGGTAACGACGCCGAACAGGTGGTATTCCGGCGCAATATCCAGTTTCGGGATACGACCCTCTCTATCATTCGCGAACGGTTTCGGGTCGGGTTGATCAATCAGCTCGACGTACAGCGGGCCGAAACGGATTATGCTGGCCTGCAGGTGACGCTCAAAGGGCTGCAACGCGCCCGGGTCGAACTGGTAAATGGACTGGCTCAGCTGTGCGCTCAGGACCCCGCAACGTTTACCGTAGCCCCCGGCCCGCTTCCCGCCGGCCCACAGTTTCCGTATACGGGCGTATCGATCGAGCAGCTACAGCGTCGGCCCGATCTGCAGGGCTCCGACCGGCAAATTCAGCTGGCCGGGGCGCAGATTGCGGTACAGCAGGCTACTACCCGGCCCCGGGTCAACCTGGTGGGGTCTGGGGGACTGTTGTCCGGCCGGATCGGTGCCTGGCTCGTACCGACGAGCGCCACCTACCTGGTAGGGGTGAACGCATCGGTACCGCTCTACGAGGGCCACCGCAACCGTGAACTCGTTTCGCTCTCGAGACAACAGGCGCAAACCAGTCAGCAGGTATACCAGCAGCAGCTACAGCTGGCCCAGCGAGAAGCCGAAACGGCGCTGGATAACCTGACCCTGCTTCGCGAACAAATCGACCTTCAGAATCAGACCCTTACACTGGCCCGTCGAACCGAGCAGTACAATCGCGAGTTATACCTGAAAGGACTAACGACGTACCTGGATGTACTGGACGCACAACGCACTATTCTGGGGGCCGAGCAGCAACTGGTTCAGCTTCGCAGTCAGGAAGCGCAGTTTATCGTGGCCTTGTTGCGGGCTACCGGTGGCGACTGGTAAATGGACTTCCAGCTATATAGAAATTGGATAGTATATTTACTTAAGGCATATAATCTGTTGATACCATAAACTTTTGCGGAGCAAATCCATAAGATTTGGCAACTTTGTGGCCGCATCACTTCAAGTTGATTTTATCGTTACAATGAATCATACCTATGTCATCATTATGGCGGGGGGCGTCGGGACGCGGTTCTGGCCCTTTAGCCGAACGAGTTACCCGAAGCAGTTCCATGACGTACTTGGTACGGGCCGTACACTGCTCCAGCAAACTGCCGACCGTTTCGACGGTATCTGTCCTTCCGAAAATATTTTCATCGTTACCAGTTCGCTCTACAAAAATCTTTGTCAGCAGCAGCTCCCGCAGCTCTCCGACGATCAGGTCCTGTGCGAACCGATAGCCCGCAATACGGCCCCCTGTATTGCCTACGCCTGCTACAAGATTGCCCAGCGCGACCCCGAAGCCAACATCGTTGTTGCCCCGGCCGATCACATCATTCTGAAACAGGACGATTTTCAGCGGACCATCCGCACGGCCCTGGCGGCTACCCAGGATCAGGACATTCTGGTTACGCTGGGTATTCAGCCCAGCCGTCCGGATACGGGCTACGGCTATATCCAGTACATTCCGGCCGCCAACACCGAGCAGGCGCCGTTGCGGGTAAAAACCTTTACCGAAAAACCCCATCTCGAACTGGCCCGTCAGTTTCTGGAAAGCGGTGAGTTTGTCTGGAACGCCGGTATCTTCGTCTGGAACGTACAGGCGATCATCCGCGCGTTCGAAGCGTACCTGCCCGAGGTGGCCGAAATCTTTGAAGAAGGGCGCAGCGCCTATTATACGGACCACGAAGCCGCTTTTGTCGATAAAGCCTATTCGCTCACCAAGAGCGTTTCGATCGATAACGGCGTGATGGAGAAAGCCGACAACGTATACGTCGTTCTGAGCGATTTCGGCTGGTCGGACCTGGGTACCTGGAAATCGCTGTACGAAGTCTCGGACAAGAACGATGACCTGAACGTGATCGACGGCCACATCATGCTGTACGACACGAAAAACTGCATCATCAAGACCCCGAAAGACCGGCTCGTGGTCGTCAATGGGCTGGATGGCTTCATCGTGGCCGAGTACGACAACGTACTGATGATCTGTCGCAAGGAAGAAGAACAGAAGGTCAAAGCGTTCGTGGCCGATGCCAAAGAACGTGGCGCAGAATTTGTATAGACCCGCCTGAGGCCGGTGCAGAAAAAGGTACGGCTCCGGGTCGTACCTTTTTTGCGTGCTGTAGCGTTATGCCTACGCTGAACAACGTCCGAAAAAGTCCAAACTAGCGTGTTTCTGTGAAAAAACTGTGTGGCATTGCCTTCGTTCTGGTCGTCATTGGGGTCGTGAGCGCCTGTAAAGAAGCGGAGCCGGGATTCTCGCCCGGCGCGGTCGATTCGCGGATTACCGGAACCTGGCGACTGGTCGAACGGCGCTTTCAGAAAGACTCGGCATTTTCGGTGCTTACCACCACGCCCCGGCAGCGACGCGACTCGGTGCTGGTGACGATCAACGGGCAGACCGTCCGGAAAGACACGGTTATCAATTATACCGACACCATCTTTGTCCGGCGCGACACATCGTTCTATACCACCCGGCGTTACCCCGCCCTGCCGCCCCAGACGCTGACTTTCGACCCCGATGGAAAGGTGCTGGCCGAGGGGAGCGAGATGACGTATTTTTATCCGATCCGCTACTTTCGGGTCGACTCTACCTTCGAGGGGCTGGGCGTTAACCTGTACATCTATACCAATCGGGCCAACGTGTCGTTTCGGCAGGGCGTGGCCTTTCAGCGCGACACGCTGACCTTGCTGCCCCGCTGCGACCAGCCCTGCTACCTCAAACTGACCCGCGTGCGGTAACCGCTAAGCCGACTGGCCCCAGCCCTGCGCCCGGATGGGCGTCTGCTGACCGGCTTTGGTAGCCAGTACCACCTGGTTCGGGTCGGCGGTCAGGTACCCAATGGCCGTAATGCGCGCGTTGTTGGCCAGCTTGTCGAACTCCTGCGGCCGAACCGTAAACAACAGTTCGTAGTCTTCACCCCCGTTCAGAGCCGCCGTTACCGGGCTGATCTTGAACTCGTCGGCAGCCAGGTGCGTCTGGTCATCGATGGGTAGGTTCTCATCAAAAAGTACGGCTCCCGTTCCTGACTGGCGGCAGATGTGTAGTAGTTCAGAAGCCAGACCGGTCGAAATATCGATCATGGCCGTGGGGCGGATGCCGAGGTCGTTCAGTTCGTGAACAACGTCGGTGCGGGCATCGGGCCGCAGCTGCCGCTGTACCAGATAGGCGCGCTCTTCGGAAAGATTCGGCTGCATGTTGGGGTCGGCCAGAAACACCTGTTTTTCGCGTTCGAGGAGCTGCAGACCCAGATAAGCCGCGCCCAGGTCGCCGGTTACGCAGACGACATCGTTGGGCTGCGCCGTATGGCGGTAAGTGATTTTATCTTTGGCTACCTTGCCCAAAACCGACACCGACAGGATCAGGCCCGACCGCGAGGCTGTGGTGTCGCCCCCCACCAGATCGACGTTGTAGGCCGTACAGGCCGCCCGGATGCCTTCGTACAGTTCATCGACCGCTTCGACCGGGAACCGGCTGCTGAGGCCCACGCCGATGGTTAGCTGAAGAGGCAGGCCGTTCATGGCCGCAATATCCGATACGGCAAAGGTTACGGCTTTGTAGCCAAGGTGCTTGAGCGGTACGTAGGTCAGGTCGAAATGAATGCCTTCTACCAGCAGTTCGGTTGCCAGCAGCCCGTAGCTATCACCCCAGTCGAAAACGGCCGCATCGTCGCCAATGCCGCGTACGGTTTCGGGATGGGCCGGGGCCGGGGTTGCCTGTCGGATATGATCGATCAGCCCAACCTGGCCCAGTGTATTAAGATCCGTCATGAGAAAAATAAATAAAAAAAAGCCGTTCCGCTTGACCTACGGAACGGCTTAACGCACAAAATGGTTTGCGAATGCTTAGGGGTTCGACAGCGTATAGGTGTTGGTCGAACCACCGGTTTTCTGACTGGTCGTAGTCCGCGTCAGCGTAACGCTGTTGTCGTTCAGGTTACTGATTTTGAATTCAATGGTACCATTGGTACCGGTCGGGGCAGGGGTTAGGGTAGTCAGTACAAGGCGATCATCAGCGGGCACAGAATACTGGCCGGTAAACGTATTGCCATCGAACTCGGTGTAGGTAACGGTAGGCGCTTTACTCAAGTCAAGCCGGTATCTGGCATAATCGCGGACGTTGGCCGTGCCGCCTTTGGTGTATACAGTTGCCGTATTCTCATCGACCTTCTGGGCGGTCCAGACTTTGGCAATACGCTCGGAAACCGGAGCTACTTTCTTGCCACCACAGCCTGTTAACAGACCCAGCAGGGTTAATGCCGAGAAAAAAGCAAGTACAGTATTCTTTTTCATAGTGATGATTAACGTAGGAATCACAATTGGCTAAAGTTACGCTAATTTTGTTTTCACGTGCAAAAACTGTGCTCAATTATTACTCTGTTTGACTATACGGATACATGACCACTGAAAACCGGGCCGGGCTACCGGTATTCAGCCGCTCACAGCTGGCCCTGCGCAACGGACAGGACCGTCCTGAAATCTGGTGCGCCTACAACGGACTGATCTACGATGTGTCGGCATCGAGGCTGTGGCGCAACGGAAAACATTACGAACACTGGGCGGGTCAGGACCTCTCGGCCGAACTGGCCGACGCCCCCCATGCCGAGTGGGTCTTTGATCGTTTCCCGATAATCGGAGCGCTTGCTTGACGACTCATTCGATTTAGCAGACCGCTCATGTGGCCCCCGAAAACAGTTTTTCAACAACGGTGGCCCGTACCTGAAACCATTTACTACCTTGATTACACTGATTGCAGATAGCGGAGCGACCAAGACCGACTGGCGGCTGGTCAGCGCCGACGGCCAGAGCCGCTCATTACCGACCGACGGCATTAGCCCGTATTACCAGTCCACCGAGCAGATTACCGACACCCTCCGTGCCCAGCTGCTGCCCCAGCTCGATGATGTCGTGGTAAACCGGATCTATTTTTACGGAACAGGCTGCATCAGTCCGGCGGTCAACCAGCGCGTTGCTGATGCGCTGCGGGCCGCCCTGCCGGCGCTCAATACCGTAGACGTTAACAGCGACATGCTGGGCGCGGCTCGCGGAGCCTCGGGCCACGAGCCGGGTATTGTCTGCATTCTGGGTACCGGCTCGAATGCCTGCTGCTACGACGGGCAGGATATAACCCACGGTATTCAGTCGCTGGGATTCTGGCTGGGCGACGAGGGGAGCGGTGGATACCTGGGCAAAACCCTTGTCCGGGAGGTTTTTCAGGAGCAACTGCCTGCTGAACTGCGCGACGCGTTTCAGGCCCGCTACGCCCTGGATCGGGCCACCCTGCTCGAAAACGCCTATCGAAAGCCGTACCCGAACCGGTATTTTGCGGGCTTTACTCCGTTCCTGTCCGAAAACATCGCGCATCCACATATCGTTGGTCTGGTGACCGATGCGTTCAGGCTGTTTCTGACAACCTATGTTCGGCGGTTTCCGGAGGCTGATCAGTGGCCCGTACACTTTGTGGGGTCCATAGCGCACTACTTTGCCGGGCCGTTGCAGGAAGCTGTCGGGCAAACCGGTCTGACGATGGGACGAATACTGAAAGCACCCGCCGAACGGCTTGTCGAGTACCATCAAAAGGCGGTGTGACGTACCTTTGTGGAATGAAGTTGACACACGGACGCGTCTGGACAGCTCAAAGCCGGCGCTGGCTTTGAGCAGGCGGGTTGACGGGTGTTCATGAACAACCTGAATACGAATGGCAGCACGATATTTTTTGAAAGTTAAAGAGGTCATCCGGGAAACCCCCGACGCCGTAACCCTTACCTTCTGGCATCCCATCAACGAAGAGGTTCGCTACCAGCCGGGCCAGTTTCTGACGTTTTTGCTGACGGTCAACGGTCAGAAGGTACGCCGGTCGTACTCGATGGCTTCCTCGCCCCATGTCGATGTGTCGCTGGCGGTGTCGGTTAAGCGGGTACCGGGTGGGCTGGTTTCCAACTACCTCTGCGACCGCATCCGCCCCGGCGATGTGCTCGAAACGCTGGAGCCGATGGGTACGTTTGTGCCGAAGCTCGACGCGCAAAACCGCCGGACCCTGATCCTGATCGGCGCTGGCAGTGGGATTACCCCCCTGTTTTCGATGGCCAAGTCTACGCTGCACGTGGAGCCCAACACCCGCGTCTGGCTGATCTACGGGAACCGAAACCAGTCGTCGATCATCTACAAAAGTCATCTGGACGCTATGGAGCAGGCCTATGGCTCGTCGCGTTTTCAGGTAACCCACGTACTGAGCCAGCCCGACTACGGCTGGAGCGGGGCCGAAGGCCGACTCAACCAGCACATGCTGACCCGCCTGCTGGAGCAGCTACCCGCGGCTGACCGGCAAAACGCGAGTGTGTACCTCTGCGGTCCGGATGGGATGATGGCCGAAGCCCGTTCGGCGCTGGCCCTGGTTGGCGTGTCGACCGATCGGGTACATAAAGAAAGCTACATCAGTGCGCCCGTACCGGCGGGTGACGTGGTCGAGGAGCCGCTCACCGCCGGCGACGAAGGCTCGCCCGAGGTAACGGTTCTGTACGAAGGCAGCGAATACAAGTTTGCCGTAGCGCCCCACCAGACCATTCTGGAAGCGGCTCTGGAGCTGGATATCGATCTGCCGTATTCATGTCAGGCGGGTATGTGTACGGCCTGTCTGGGTCGTTGCACGTCGGGTAAGGTAAAGCTCGACGAAGAAGACGGCCTGTCTGAGTCGGAACTCAAGGCGGGATACGTACTGACGTGCGTGGCTCACCCCGTTGGCCGCGATGTCGTTATCGAAATCGAGTAATCGTCGGGGCGTACTCTGCTGTGAAGCCGATACAAAAGCGTCTCTGCGCGTAGTACCTCAACGAGGGACTGCGAACAGAGACGCTTTTTTGTAATTAGAGCTTTTGTTTTACGGATTAGGGTCGCGCTGTTGGAAGCCGGTTTCAGGTGAGGTCTTTCTTGGTTGTTGGCGGAATCTTTGTTGCCTTTACCACTGTCAGGGTCTGCGACCACTGACAGGGTGTGGGCGCTTCACCCCTGACAGTGGTCGCAGACCCTGACAGTGGGTGAAGCGTCTAATGGGAAATGGGGCAATCGTCAACGTATATAGTCAACAAAAAACGCTCAGTATTTCTACACTAGTTCGTAATCGTAGCCCACTGCCCGGGTCACACTGGCCTGTTTCCTTACGCGTTGTCCAACTTTAAAATGTGGTGAAAATTGAAGAAACGATCTATAAGAACTAACGCGGAGTTCGTGATTTTTTAACCCGAGTCGGCCGAATGTTTCTTAGGTCATATTCTTTTTCTATCATATACTCTTCTGGCGCTGCCGCTGGCTTCGGTGCTACCCCTGGGGGGCGCGGAGTAGCTTCGGGTCGCGCAGGGGCCAGGGCACGGGCCGGTGGGGTCGGCGCATCGATCGGGTCGGGTCGGGCGGCACGCGGTGGCAGTGGCACGCGCGGAGCACGGGCTGGCCGGGCCGTACCCCGCAGCGGGCGTACCCCTGCCGCGGCCGGAGGTACGGGAGGAGTGAGTCTGCCGACGGCGTCGCCATGCCGAACCAGCTGGTCGGATAACAGGTCAATTTGCCGCTCCAGCTGCTGCGCCTGTTTCTCCAGCTTTTCCAGTGGCTGTTTGAGTTCTTCCTGATGGCTGCTGGCTTGCTCAAACTGCTGGCTAAGCTGGTCCATGGTCGATTCCAGCTTCTTGATCTCCGGCTCCAGCGCGGCCAGTTGCTTTTCAACATCCGCCTGACTGAACTTCTGTTTGCTGTCGTTGTATAACAGTTGCCGATGCTTTTCAAGCAGGGCCTGCCGCTGCTCCATGAGTTTGTCTTTCTTCCACTGCAATACCTCGCTGCTGCGCTCGGCTTCTTCGACCGGGAACCGTAATTTTTCCATCTGGAGATGCAGCGCCTGCATCTGACGCGCGTGCTGGGCCATCAGCTGGCTCAAGCTGTCCATCTGACGCTGGTTTTGCTGGATGAACGCTTGATCTGTATTGATTTTGCGGCTTATTGAGATTGAAGTTTTCAAGCCATTGATAATAGTGTCCTGCCTAACCATAATCTCATTCACGGCGAGGTCTTTCATCTGATCGAGGCTATCCAGCAAAGCACTAAATAAGCGATCAGTGCTTTTGATCCAGCCCGTTGATGTCAAAACAGAATCCGTTAAGTGTATATTGACTAGATCAGGGTTGGATGGCTCATAGGGAGTTTGAGCGCTGGCCAGAAAGTTCTGATCATTGCTATTATTATTTTCGATGATGGTCAGCAGTATGTCGCGGTCGGGTTGTTTTACGTCGTCGAGGTTGAGCTGGCCGGCCATGACCAGGTCGAGCTGGCGCTGGAGCTGCGCTACCCGTTTGGCCGGGAGTTTCTGCCCTTTCCAGACAATGTAGCTGATCTTCTGGTTGTCAGTCATGCCGTATTCGGTACCGTTGTCGGCTTTGTGGCGACGGCTGGTTTTGGCCTGAGCCGCTTTGGGTTTGGGCTTCTGTGGCTGTTGCTGAACCGCGTAGACCGATGCACTGACCAGCAGCAGCGTGGCCAGCGTCAGCCCCGCCAGGCTCCCATTCGACACCATAGGCCGCGTCGGAACGCCCAGCACCCGCCGAACCCGGTGCAGCAGATGTTGCCGCTTGCTGGCAAAGGCCATCGCCAGGGTAGGGGTGGCCAGCTGCGTGAGCCGAAGTTCTTCGACGCGGGCCAGCGCCTGAGCCAGTACCCGTCCGTTGCCGCCAACGGCTTCTACCGCCAGATCATCGCAGCAGTGTTCACGCTCTTCGCGTATCCGGGCCGACAGCCACCACAAGGCGGGGTGGAAGAAATACAGTACCTCAACCACCGACTGCACCAGATTGACCGCGTAATCGTGACGCTTGACATGTGCCAGTTCATGCGCCAGCACCGCTTCGACCTCCTGGACCGACAGGCTCGTGGCGAGGCTGACGGGCAGCAACAGCACCGGCTTCAGTACGCCCACCACCATCGGTACCGTTACCCGGGCCGACTCGCGCACCTGAATAACCGCCCCGATCTGCATGAATGCCCGTAACGACTGGGTCAGCTCAACGACCTGGCTGGACATGGGGCGGGTGGCCGTCCGGCTCAGGCGTTGCAGGTAGAGCCAGCCGCCAGCCAGCCGTACCGCAAAAATGGCTACGCCAATCAGGTAAGCCAGCACGAACTGACTCAGGTGAGCGTCCAGGAACTGCTGCATCTGCTGATGCCAGGGCAGTGTTTGGGTAGCCGTCTGCCAGCGGACCGACAGCGCCGGACTGGCGTAGGCAGGGCGGAGGACCGCTGTGGCAGGAGCTGCGGGTGTGTAATACCACCAGAACGTAACTGCCGAGGCCAGCAGCTGGGTCAGCAGGGTGAGCACGGCCACGCGATACCGCAGCACGCTCGATCGGTTACGCAGCCCGTGTAAAACCAGCGCAGCAGGAAGTACCAGCGCAAACCCCTGCCAGATAGCATGGAGCAGGGTCCAGCCCAGAGCGTCGGTTGTGGGATTGTTGAGCCAATCAGTTGTGTTCATTATTCAACTGGTTTAGGAGTTGCTTGATTTCTTCGAGTTCCTGTTGGGAGGCCTTGTGCTGGCCCAGTACCTGCATCACCAGTTTAGACGCCGATCCTTTAAAGGCGGTTTCGACAAACCGGTCAACCAGCCCCCGCTGCGTGTCTTCTTCGCTGACGGCGGCTGTATAGGTGTGCGATTTACTCTCGGCGTCGCGGCTGAGCAGCCCTTTTTCATGCATGATCTGCATGAGCTTGAGCGCCGTTGTGTAGCCAATATCGCGGCTTTGACTCAGGCTTTCGTGTACCTGGCGTACGGTGCTGGGGCCGTTGGCCCAGAGCACGTGCAGGATTTCCAGTTCGGCGTCGGTTGGCTTCATCAGACGATCTACGAAATTGTTCGTAGCAAACATATACGAATGATTTCGTAGATGCAAGTGAGCTGAACAAAAAATAGCAACAAAGCATTGTTAATTTATCTTAACGACCCCTTAGCTACCCCAAACTGGTTGCCAGATCAGGTTGTTTATTCGATGCAATGACCCCGAACGAAACCTTATCCCTACCGGCCCGGCCGGCCCGTCCGTTCATTGGCGAAGCGATGGAGCTTCGCGGCTGGGACGACGTTAAACCGTTTTACGACAACCTGCTGAACCGGCCTCTTAACAATGCCGATGAGCTGCGGCAGTGGCTTATTGACCGGAGCGAGCTGGAATCGTACCTCTCCGAAAACTTTGCGTGGCGCTACATCCGCATGACCTGCGACACGGCCAATGAAGAGCTGGTCAACCAACTGAATTTCTTCATCGCCGACATTCAGCCGCCCATGACCGAGTACGGCAACGAGCTTGATTTGAAAGCCGTACACAGCCCGTTCCTGAGCGAGCTGACCGATGCCGGTTTCGACATCATGGTACGGGGTATGAAAAAAGCCATCGAGATTTACCGCGACGAGAATATTCCGCTGCAAACCGACATGCAGACCGAAGAGCGGAAATACGGTGCCATTGCGGGAGCTATGACCGTGCAGATCGATGGCCGTGAGCTGACCCTGCCCGAAGCCACCGACCGGCTGCAGCTGACCAGCCGGGCTGAGCGCGAAGAGGCCTGGCGCAAAATTGCCGAACGCCGGTATCAGGATCATGCCGTGCTCGACCAGCTGTTCGACCGGCTGCGCGATCTGCGGCATCGGGTGGCGGTCAATGCTGGCTTTGCCAACTTCCGCGACTATTCATTTGCGGCTCTGGGCCGGTTCGATTATACACCCGCCGACTGTTACAGGTTTCACGAGTCGGTAGCCGAAGCGGTGGTGCCGCTGCTCGATGTCCTGAGCCAGGAACGGAAACAGAAACTCGGCGTCGACCACCTGCGGCCCTGGGATCTGAAAGTCGATGCCGAAGGCCGCCCTCCGCTGAAGCCGTTTGCTACCGGTGCCGAACTGGTCGAGAAAACCATTGCCTGCTTCGATCGGCTGGACCGCGAACTGGGTGACGACCTGCGCATCATGCGGGCCATGGGCCACCTGGACGTGGAGTCGCGCAAGGGGAAAGCGCCGGGCGGCTATAACTACCCGCTCGAAGAAATTGGGGTGCCGTTTATTTTCATGAATGCCACCAGCAGCCTGCGCGATCTGGTAACGATGGTCCACGAAGGCGGCCATGCCGTACATTCGTTCCTGACGCGTGATCTGCCGCTGAAAGCGTTCCGGAATCCGCCGATGGAAGTGGCCGAACTGGCATCGATGAGTATGGAACTGCTGTCGATGGATCACTGGGACGTATTTTTCGATAAGCCGGATGAGTTGCGCCGGGCCAAGCGGCAGCATCTGGAATCGATCATCGAAACCCTGCCCTGGGTAGCCACGATCGACGCTTTTCAGCACTGGGTTTACGAAAACCCCGATCATACGGTCGAGGAACGGCGCGAGAACTGGGTCCGGATTCACGACCGGTTTGCCGACCGGATAACGGACTGGAGCGGCATAGGTTACTATAAAGAATACATATGGCAACGCCAGCTGCACCTGTACGAAGTGCCTTTCTATTACATCGAATACGGCATTGCCCAGCTGGGGGCCATTGCTATCTGGCGTAACTACCGGCGCGACCCCAAAGCGGGTCTGGCGGGTTATAAAGCCGCGTTGAGCCTCGGGTATAAAGCCCCCATTCGGGATATTTATGCTGCGGCCAACGTACCCTTCGATTTTTCGAAGCCGTACATACAGGAGCTGATGGCCTTCGTCGCCGAAGAAATCCGGACGGTAGCAACGGACACTAATTGACCGATCTGCGAAAAAAAACGGCCCATTACCACCAACCACTAACCAGTAATCACTAATTTTGCTGAATCAATTCGTAATCAAGTGACTATGAAACGCGTAACGAGTGTAGTAGTATTGGCCGTGTCGATCCTGTCGCTGGCTTCGTGTGACTACCAGAAATATAACACCATTCGGCAGTCGGATTACCGCCAGAACGATCCCTACGTATACGGTCCCGGAAAAGACTCGGCGGCTGTTCAGTCAAAATATAAGTATACGCCCAACCCGGCTCTGGAAGGACGGACGCAAAAAATCCGCGAGAAGCTGTTCGGAGCGGGTACGATTGGCGAAGGCGCGTAGTTACTCAATTTATTAAACGGCACGCAGGCGACAGGCTGATTTCTCACAGATCAGCCTGTCGCTTTTGTTTTGCCTGTACGGTTGCTAAATATCCTTGTGCTGAATTGTAAATTTTCCGTTACTTTGTCTGGTAAAGCAGGGCTAACAATAGGATTTTTCGGTTAGCTTTTTCGGTAAATGCATCAGAATACACCATGAATATTGCATTAGTCACGGGTTCGGCCGGTTTAATCGGCAGTGAGGCAGTTGCATTTTTCGCCGACAAGTTCGATCTCGTCGTTGGCGTAGACAACAACATGCGGCAGTACTTCTTCGGAGCAGATGGCTCTACGGAATGGAATCGCAACCGCCTGTCAGAAACATACAAGAACTATCAGCATCGCGCGGCTGATATTCGGGAGGTGGCGCAGCTGGAAACTATTTTCCAGGAGTACGGGACTGACATCAAACTGGTACTGCATACCGCAGCGCAGCCCAGCCACGACTGGGCCGCCCGCGAGCCGTTTACCGATTTTGGCGTCAACGCAGTGGGAACTGTCAATCTGCTCGAGATGACCCGCCTGCACTGCCCCGAAGCCGTTTTTATCTTCACCTCGACCAATAAGGTCTACGGCGACAACCCCAACTTCCTGCCGCTTATCGAGACCGAAACGCGCTGGGAAATAGACCAGAATCACCCCTATTTCCAGAACGGAATCGACGAGCACATGAGCCTTGATCATACCAAACACTCCATATTTGGCGCCAGCAAAGTGGCCGCCGATATTATGGTGCAGGAGTATGGTCGCTATTTCGGCATGAAGACCGCCGTGTTCCGGGGCGGCTGCCTGACAGGCCCTAATCACTCGGGCGCGCAGCTCCACGGCTTCCTGTCTTACCTGATGAAATGCGTCATCACCGGCAACCAGTATACCATCTTCGGCTATAAGGGGAAACAGGTTCGTGATAACATTCACAGTTGGGATTTGGTTAATATGTTCTGGCATTTCTATCAGAACCCCAGACCAGGCGAAGTGTACAACGCCGGTGGCGGTCGTTACGCCAATTGCTCGATGCTCGAAGCCATTGCGCTCTGCGAAGAAATCTCAGGCAACAAGATGAACTACCAGTATTCGGATACGAACCGTTCGGGCGACCATATCTGGTACATCTCTGATCTGACCAAATTTAAACAACACTATCCAGGCTGGGACTGGACCTTCGATCTACGCGAAACGATGACCCAGATTCATGATAGTATGGTGGCTCGGCTGAGCATACCCACCTAACTGATTGGGGAACCGAAAACCGTAAACGGTTGCCCCGCCCGAGAGACAACACATGACACGTTCTGCCCAACTTTTAGTGACGGGATGCGCAGGTTTCATTGGCAGCCACTTGACCGAACGGCTGCTCGGCAGCGGATACCGGGTAATTGGCGTCGATAACTTTGATTCGTTTTACGAACGCTCTGTTAAAGAACGAAACCTGTCGACCGTTCTGGACAACGAGGCTTTCACGTTCATTGAGGCTGATATTCGCGACCGGGACTGGCTGACGCGACTGGGTTCCGGTATCGACGCGGTTATTCATATTGCGGCCAAAGCCGGTGTTCGACCGTCAATCGAACAGCCCGCCGATTATATCAGTACCAACATTGCCGGTACCAATAATCTGCTGGACTGGATGCGGGAGCAGCAGGTAGGCAAAATGGTGTTCGCATCGTCGTCGTCGGTGTACGGAAACAATGAAAAGATTCCGTTCAGCGAAACCGACACGGTAGACGAACCCATCTCGCCCTACGCCTTTACCAAGCGGTCGTGTGAGTTGCTGACGCATAACTATCACCATCTGTACGGGATGGGTGTGGTTAACCTGCGGTTTTTTACGGTATATGGAGAACGGCAACGGCCTGATCTGGCGATACATAAGTTTGTCCGCATGATAGCCGCCGACCAGCCGATTCCCATGTTTGGCCAGGGCGACACCTCGCGCGATTATACCTACGTGAGCGATACGGTCGATGGAATTGTGGCTGCATTAGCTTATCTTGACACCCATCCTCATGCCTATGAGATCATAAACCTCGGTAATAACAGCCCGGTTACCCTGCAAACGCTGGTAACAACGCTGTACCGACTGATGAATAAAACCCCTCAGGTGCAGCACCTGCCCAAACAGCCCGGCGACGTAGAACGTACCTACGCCGACGTGTCGCGGGCGGCTGACCTACTGGGGTATCAACCCAAAGTTTCTCTTGAAGAAGGATTAAGTCGTTTCGTAACCTGGTATAAAACCGTATATACATGATGGTGCGCTCGTGGCTCCGTCCGTCTTCGTCCCGATTGTACTGGCTGACCCTGGCCCTCGTGGTGAAAGGGCTGTTTTTCTGTTGGTATCTGACACAGACCTACAAGCATGACATAGACGGATTCTGGGGGCAGAGCAATGGCGACATGATGACGTATATACAGCCCGTTGAAGAGTTGCTGCTGCATCATGGCTTTAAAACCGATGACCGGATGCCGGGCTATTCGGGCGTGTATCTGGCGTTCCGGCTGCTGTTCAGTCCGGCCGTGGCCTGTAACATCATCATCGTGCTTCAGCTGCTGATGGCGGTGGTATCGGTATACGCACTGGGGCTGGTAGCGCGGGATTTGTTCCAGTCGGAGCGAGCCTTCTACTGGGCGTATTTTATCTACTTGTTCAGCCCGTTTGCCAGCGTCTTCGACAGCTATTTCCTGACCGAAAGCTTTGCTGCGTCGGTCTCGATCTTTTTTTTATATGCCTGGATTCGGTTCGAGCAAAACCCTGACCGGCGGCTGCCGCTGCTGGTAGCGGGGGCGTGGCTGACCTGGTCTGTTTTCCTGAAACCGGCCCACCTGCCTCTGCTGGCCATCCCGATGGCGGTCTGGACAATACGCTGGCTGCGGGGGCGGCTGGTACTTCGGCAGCTGGCCCGCTATAGTTTTACGTTTCTGCTGCCGTTTCTGATCGTTGACGGTGCCTGGATGATACGCAACTACCGGCAGTACGGCGAAGTAATACCCCTGCTGAAAAACCCGTGGTATGCCAACGCGTTCTGGCCCACCAACTACTTTGACATGATGGCGTTCTGCCAGACCTACGGCGAAGATTTCGCGTTCTGGTTTCCAAATACCGATCTGCGGTGGCTGATGGGATGGGGTAACAACCGATACCTGCCACCCCTGCGCTGGTATGTCGACGAGCAGCTGGGCCCGCCCCCGAATTATGTGTACACCGACAAGTTCAACCGCGACTCGATGATTCAGATTCGGGAGTTGTATTTTGAGCTGGGCAACAATCCAAATATCGATTCGCTGCGGAAACAGATGCTCGAAAGTCAGGTCCGGGCCAAACTGGGCCGGTATACCCGCTCCGTTCGGGAGGATAACCCGCTGGTGTACTACGTCTGGTCGCCGGTGCGTTACCTATTCACGTTCCTGCACGGTACCTGGGGATATTCGTTTCTGGACGATATGATTCCGGCGCACTGGCCCCGGTTGCTGCTGCGGCTGTATCATTACGCCCTGGTGCTGATCCCGGGTCTGGTCGGACTCGTACTGCTGCTTCGGCGCGGCTGGCGCAAAAACGATATACTTTTGTTTCTGCCCATGGCGGTAGGCTATTGTGTCTTTGTTTACGCGTTTGCCCTGCGCCATGCCGAAACCCGTTATCTGGTTCCGTTCTATCCGTTTTTAGTACTTAGTGCCGTATCCGTATTCACAGCCATCAGGTCCCGGCGACCTACTCAACAACCCAGTTTGTATGACCTATCTTTCCGTCATAGTGCCGATTTATAATGAATCGAAGAGTATCCCTATTCTGTTCGATACGCTCGAAAGCGCGATAGGGCAGTATGACTATGAAATTATTGCTGTAAACGATGGCTCGAAAGACGATTCGCTGGATCAGCTTCGGGCCGTCTGTACGCGCAATCCACGGGTGAAGGCCATCAATTTCAAGCGCAATTTTGGGCAAACGGCCGCGATCAATGCGGGAATTCAGCACGCGTCGGGCGAGGTGATTGTACTCATCGACAGCGACTTGGAGAACGACCCAAACGATATTCCAAACCTGATTGCCCGGCTCGACGAGGGCTATGATGTGGTCAGCGGCTGGCGGCAAAATCGCTGGAAAAACGAATTCCTGACGCGGAAACTGCCATCTATGACTGCCAACAAGCTGATCAGCTCGATATCGGGCGTTCGGCTGCATGACTACGGCTGTACCCTCAAGGCATACCGTCGGGAGGTGATCAAAGACGTAACCCTGTATGGGCAGATGCACCGGTTCATTCCGGTTTACTGCGCCTGGCAGGGGGGGCGGGTTACCGAACAGCCCGTCAACTACCAGCCGCGCCGGTTCGGGAAAAGCAACTACGGCATTTTTCGGACCTATAAAGTGTTGCTGGATCTGGTACTGATCAAATTCCTGGAGAAATACATGCAGCGGCCCATCCACTTTTTTGGCGGAGCCGGCATTCTGGCGTTTCTGGTGGCCTTCGTGGCAACCTTGCTGGCAACCTATTTCAAAATAACCGGCGAGAAAGACCTGGTCGAAACGCCCCTGCCAACCATTGCGTCGATGTTCTTCATTGTGGGTATTCAGCTCATTCTGATGGGGGTAATGGCCGAAATTCTGATGCGGACGTATTATGAGTCGCAGCACAAAACAACCTACACCGTTAAGGAGCTGATCAACTTCGACGCGCCGGAAGAAGCCTATACGGGCCGTTCTGACGCGCAGTCGGAGCGGGTTCGGGTGCGGTAATACGTAAACCATAACATCGGAGCCGGACGATGAGCGCGTCGGTTCCGGTCTTGACTATAACGATTATGTGTGGAATAGCGGGATTTAGCGGGCGGGGAACAGAAGACGACCTGTTGCGGATGATTCGGCAATTGAAGCACCGTGGGCCCGATTTTCAGGGTGGTTGGTGGCAACCCGGCCGGTTCGATGCAGCTGTTGGGTTAGGACACGCCCGGCTCAGCATCATTGACCTGAGTTCAGGTGCCAACCAGCCCTTTTTTAACGCCGATCAGACCATCGGTATCGTCTTCAACGGAGAGATTTATAACTACCTCAGCCTGAAACAAGAGCTGCTGCAATCCGGGAAATATACGTTCCGGACAACCTCTGATACGGAAGTGCTGCTCTATCTGTATGAGGAATATGGCGAAGCGCTGTTCGAAAAAATCAACGGCATGTTTGCCTTTGCGATCTATGACTTCCGGACCGGCAAAACGCTGCTGGCCCGTGACCGAATGGGCAAAAAGCCGCTGCATTACAGCATAAAAGGCGATACGCTTATCTACGGTTCGGAGCCGAAGTCGCTGCTGCAGCACCCGCTCGTATCTAAAACGATCAGTCCCGATGCGCTGAACGCCTACCTGACATTCGAGTACGTACCAACGCCGTACAGCATCTACCAGGATATCCAGAAACTCGAACCCGGTCATTACCTGCTGTTCGAGAAGGGCCAGGTTACGGCCCGCCAACCGTTCTGGACAGTTCAGTTCAACCACCAGCCCATTACGTTCGAGACGGCCCTGAACCGGTTCGACGAGTTGCTCAACGACGCTACGGCGTCGCGGCTGGTGGCCGACGTGCCGCTGGGGGTGTTTTTGAGCGGAGGGCTGGATAGCTCGACCATTGCGTATTACGCCCAGAAAAACAGCGACAGACCCATACAGACGTTCTCGATCGGGTTCAAGGAAAAGTCGTACGACGAAGCCGACTACGCCCGGGCGGTGGCCAAACACCTGGGTACCGACCACCACGAGAAAGTGCTGACTGCCCGCGATTCGCTCGACCTGCTGCCCGGTATCGCTACCGAGCTCGACGAGCCGTTTGCCGACGCATCGATCATTCCGACCTACCTGCTGTCGCAGTTTACCCGCGAGCAGGTAACCGTAGCGCTGGGGGGCGACGGCAGCGACGAATTGCTGGCTGGTTACCCAACCTTTACGTCTGATTACGTACGGGGGGTTTACGGACGGATGCCCAGGCTGATGCACTCGCTGGCCAATCGCGTGGCCGAGCTGATACCCGTCAGCGATAATAACATCAGCCTCGATTTTAAAGCCAAGCAGTTTCTGAAAGGATTTCAGGAGAAACCGGCCTATACGCATACGCTGTGGCTGGGCAGCTTTTCGCCGGCTCAGAAACGGTCGTTGCTCAGCGCCGAGGTGCTGGCCCAGCTAACCGACCGAACGGGGCTCGGCCTGATCGATAAGCATCTGGCCAATCTGCCCGCATCGACCAGCGCCTTCGATCAGACGTCGTATATCTACTACATGACGTACCTGCTCGACGATATTCTGGTGAAGGTAGACCGGGCCAGCATGTACAACTCGCTCGAAGTACGCGCGCCCTTCCTCGATTACCGGATCGTGGATTTTGCCAACAGCCTGCCCGAGTCGTTCAAGCGGAAAGGACTATCCGGTAAATACATCCTGAAAGCCCTGATGCGTAACAAGATTCCGAACGAGATCATCGACCGGCCTAAAAAAGGATTCGGTATTCCGCTCTCGCAGTGGCTCCGGAACGAACTCAAGCCCCTGTGCAACGAGCTGCTGTCCGACGCGTCGCTGAAACAGCACGGGCTTTTTGATCCTGCTTACGTTCGGCAGCTTCAGCAGGAGCACTATGCCGGCAAACAAAACCATCGCAAACTGCTCTGGACCCTTATGGTTTTCCAGCAGTGGTACCAGCATTACCATTAAATCCGGCCAGAATTGGTGAACAATCAGCCCGGCCCGTTGCTTCTGCTACTGGCCCCGCCCGGTTCTCCGCCCCTGGCTCGGGTTCAGCAACCAGTAATACACATGAATTGGAAAAAACAAGGTCTCGTTTACAAACCAGCTGGTGATCAGCCGTTCAGCCGGACTCACGCTCAGGTGCCATTTGGCTATCCGCTTCAGGATAAACTACGGGTTTATTTCTCGACCCGCGATGAGAACGCATCGTCATCGACCTCCTTTGTAGAACTCGACCCCGACAATCTCTCAACGGTTACGTATGTTCACGACAAAGCCTGCCTGAGCAAAGGCGCAGTAGGTATGTTCGACGAAGCGGGCACGATGCCATCCTGGTTCGTACCGGTTACGAACGAAGCGGGCGAAGACGAAATCTGGCTCTATTATACGGGCTGGAACAAAAGCGAAACTGCCAGCTACCGGCTGGGTATCGGTCTGGCCATCAGCCGCGATGGTGGGCTGACCTTTGACCGCAAATATACCGGGCCGCTGCTCGACCGGTCTATTTACGACCAGGTGTGGGTGGCGCAGCCCTGCGTGATCCGCGAAGGCGACACATGGCGCATGTGGTACCTGTCGTGCACCAAAATTGAAGTGATCGACGGGCATCCCGAGCCGTTCTACGACGTTAAATACGCCGAATCGAAAGACGGTCTCAAGTGGGAACGCACCGGGCATGTCTGCGTGGGGTACGATGACTTCACCGACGCCATTGGCCGGCCCACGGTATTTCGCGACGGCGACCTCTACCGCATGTACTTCTCCTACCGCAGCGCCACCAACTACCGGACCGACGTGCAGCGCAGCTACCGGATTGGCTGTGCCGAATCGAAAGACGGGCTGACCTGGACCCGTACCGACGATCAGGCCGGTATTGAACGCTCGGCCGAGGGCTGGGACTCGCTGATGATGGACTACTGTCACATCTTCCCGCACCGCGATCAGCTGGTTATGCTGTATAACGGCAACGGCTTCGGCGCGTCCGGATTTGGTTATGCGGTTAATCAGCCCGAACCATGAGCAGGATCAGCGCGTTAACCCAACTGGTCAGAATAGTTTTGCACGTCTCCATTGGCTAAGAAACCGCCCAGAGTCTGGGTTTTCGACAAGTTGACCGTTAAATTGCTTACAACATCCTAATACACTATGCAGGAAGTAGCTAAATACATCATCAAGGTAAACGCCGAAGTTAAGGACGGACAGATCGTACCCGAAATTCCGTTCGACGAAGTGATGCGGCTGGTGAACGAACCAAACATCGTCATCATTAAGACAGGCCTTCCAGAAGCAGCCTTATCGGCCGTTATCGAGCAAACCCGCCAGTGGGCCGCTCAGACGCCCCTGGCCGAAGGTCCTGATACGTTTGACAACAACCAGCACAAACAGCGGCTGCATATTGCCAAGATCCAAAAGGCTCCGCAGCTGTTCCACGACCATACGTTCGATGCCATTCTGGACCTCGAAGCGCCGTTCAAAGAAACCCTGCTGAACGTATTCGATCCGGTTCGTGGCTTCTGGAACGACATGACCGGCAACAACGAAGCGTTCGGCATCCGGCGCGGACAGCCCTATTTCCACCCGCAGGTTACCCACTACCCGCTGGGCGGCAGCTTCTTTGGTCGGCACTGGCACCCGCTCAACCCGCAGAAAGTTGGTATGATCCTGGCGCTGAACCAGTACGGTAAGGATTATACCTCGGGCGGTACGGGTTACGTGATCAACGACCATATCGTGGAAACCGAAGGGTACCAGGACATGGGCGATATGATCCTGTTCCGGTACGACCTGCCCCACTGGGTTAGCCCGTCGAGCTTTGCCGACCGGTTTAGCTGGGAAGATCCGGCCGGGCGCTGGGTGGCCATCCTGCCTTTCTACGATCCATGGGGTACGCCTGCCGATAACGAGGAGCCGCAGGGCTGGAAGAAACAAATTACACAGGCGAAAGAAGTAGCCGTTTAATGAAAGTCAGCGTTCTCATTATTACCTATAACCAGAAGCGGTTCATCCGAAAAGCGATCGACAGCGCACTGGCTCAACAAACATCGTTCCCGATCGAAATACTGGTGGGCGATGACTTTTCGAATGATGGAACGCGAGACATCATCCGGGAGTACGAACAGAAACATCCGGGCCTGGTGATCGGGGTATTACACCCGCGCAACATGGGTAAAAACGGGGGTATCAACTTCCTGGAAACGCTGAAGCGGGCCCGGGGCGAATACTACGCGTTGATGGATGGCGACGACTATTGGACTGATCCGCTGAAACTGCAGAAACAGGCCGATTTTCTGGATGCCCATCCCGATTACTCGATGGTGTTTCATAACGCGCTGATTACGTACGAAGACGGCACGCCCGAACACGTACTGAACGGGCCCGACACGAAACCGTTTTTTACGGTCGACGACCTGATCGGCGAAGATGAAATCTGGTTCATGGCTACGTCCAGTACCATGTACCGGAACAGTATACGCGAGTATCCGGCCTGGTTCAGCGAGTCCGTCAGTGGCGACATTCCGCGGCTCATTCTGAAAGCGAAACAGGGCAAGATCGGCTATCTGCCCGATCTGATGTCGGTATACCGGAAAAATCAGGGTGGTACCAGTTTCACAGACCGGTATGACAACGAAGTGTTCCTGCGTAACCGGATTGCTATGTACGAGAGCATCAACCGCGAACTGGATTACCAGTATGACCGGAAGCTGCAGCGGAATATAGCCCGGTATTACAAGATGATGCTGAACGCCGAACGGTACCGCCATTCGTACACGGCTCGTTTGCCCATCGTCGGTAAGTACATAACGCTGGCCCGACCCGGCTGGCGCGAGGTGAAAGATATGATTCGCGATTACGTGCTGCCCCCGGCGGTAGCCCGTACCTACAGCAAAGTGGCTCTCGGGTTATACCGGATTCTAAATAATTAAGCGTACGTCAGTCGCTTTTTGGTTGTCAATTGGTTGATTAGTACCTTGTAAACAGATTTTAAACGTCAGGACGCTATGAATTTTTTCAAGCAGGTTACCTACACTACGCTCGACGAGACCATACAGAACGTGAAAGAAGCCGTTCTGAACAATAGAGTGGTGCATCTGGCCGGGTTCAAAGAAGAACTGCCCGTACACGATTTCTACAGCCGCCTTTCCGAAACCATCGGAAAAATCCATGCGGCCGATGAAGACATCAAAACGGGTCAGCAGACCGGCAACCGCTGGATCGACATCACTTACGATCCGCAGATTCCGGACCGCTACCGGTCAAGCAACACGCGCCAGCCCCTGCATACCGACGACTCGTACGTAGAGTTGTACGGCGAAGAGGCCGTCAACTTCTTCTACTGCGCATCGCGGGCCAAAATTGGCGGAGCCACCACCTTCTTCGAGCTGGACGAACTGGTCGAGTGCCTCAAACTCGACGGTGAAGATACCCTGCTCGACGAACTGCTGCGTACCGACGTTGTCCACGAAAAAGGGGGCAGCCGAAAAGTGCGTAAGATTATCGATAAGGACGAAGAAGGCTATCTGGCCAACTACAACTACTACTGTATCTCGAAAGAAGAAAACAGCCCCGAAGTGCTGGATCTGGTTGAGCGGTTCCAGAATTTCATGGAGTCACGCGTTCATAATGCTGGTCTGGTCATGCCGCTGCAGTTGCAGAAAGGTGAGGCTGTGTTCTTCCACGATGACCGGGTGCTGCACGGACGTAACGCGTTCTTTGCCGAGTTCCCCGGCCAGCGTAGCCTGATCAAAGGTAAAATCATTCTGACGCCGGCTACCGAAACGGTATAAATTCGCTTTTTCGTTTCAGCAGGTCGGACCGTATGAAGTTGTTCATACGGTCCGACCTGCTGAAGCATTTATATGAGCAATCAACAAACCAACAGATACGGCTCGCGTATTGGCCTGGGTACCTGGCAGTTCGGCGGACCTAATGTGCAGAACGGACGTGCTACCGGCTGGGGAGACATTGACGAAACGGCGGCTGTTCAAACGGTTCATGTCGCGCTGGAACAGGGCGTTCGCTTTTTCGACACCGCCGATAGCTACGGAGCCGGCCAGTCGGAACGCTTTCTGAAACGGGCGCTCGCCAATCGGCCCGACGCCATCATCTGCACCAAGTTTGGCAATGTACTGACGCCAGCCAGCCAGCCCCAGGATTTCAGCCCGGCCTACCTGCACAAAGCGGTTGAGGATAGCCTCGACCGTCTAGGCCGCGACCGGCTCGACATCCTGTTGCTGCATAGCCCACCCGATAATTTCGACTGGTCGACGTACGACCCGGCTCCCTTCGATCAGCTCATTCAGGCCGGCAAGATTGGTGCGTACGGCGTCAGCTCAAAGAGCGTATACGGAGCGCGTCGGGTAATGGAAGCCGGATTCGGCTCGGTGCTGGAGGTGATCTACAACGCCCTCGACCGGCGCGCCGAAACGGTGCTGTTCGACACCCCCGAAGCCGGTTCATACACCTTTATTGGTCGCGTACCGCTGGCGTCTGGTTTTCTGAATCCCACTTATCTGACGCAGGAGCCCAGCTTCCCGCCCGATCAGTATCGCCACTATTTGCCTGACCGCGACCGTAACTGGCTGCTTACGTCGGTCCGTAGCCTGGCGTTTCTGGAGGAGCTGCCCGGCGGACTGGCTACATCGGCGCTGCGCTTCTGCCTGTCGAACGAGGCTGTGTCCGTCATTATCCCGGGCGCGCGCAACGCCCATCAGGTAGCCGCCAACTGTGCGGCCGAGGCCCTCGGGCCACTGCCCGACGATATATTGGCACGAATACGGGAGGCCGTACCCGATGTGCCCGATCACTGGAAACCGGCTGTACACTAAACGAGACTTAGAGCGGGGACCTGCCCGCGCCCGACTTTTATGAAATTAAGCGTCGTCATACCGGCCTATAACGAAGAGGAATCACTGCCGCCAACCCTGCGGGCGTTGTACCAGACGCTGGCCAAACACGGGATTCCGCACGAAATATGCGTAACCAACGATAACTCGAAAGATGGTACGCTCCGGGTGCTGCAGGAACTGGCAGCCACTGAGATCCCTACGCTGGTCTATTTTACCAACCCGGGGCCCAATGGGTTTGGCTATGCGGTACGCTACGGACTGGAACGGTTTACCGGCGATTGCGTTGCCGTTTTCATGGCCGATCTCTCCGACGACCCGGAAGATCTGGTCAAGTTTTACAACAAAATGCAGGAAACGGGCGTCGACGCGGTTTTTGGCTCGCGCTGGGGCCGCGACGGGAAGGTAATCGATTACCCGGCCCTGAAAAAAGTCATTAACCGCGTAGCCAACTTTATCGTGAAGGTGGTAATGGGTATTCAGTACAACGACACCACCAACGCCTTCAAGCTTTATAAGCGTGAGACGATCGAGGGAGTGAAACCGTTTCTGTCTCCGCACTTCAACCTGACCGTCGAACTGCCGCTAAAAGCCATCGTGCGCGGGTATAGCTATGCCGTTGTCCCCAACAGCTGGACCAATCGTAAGTACGGGGAGTCGAAGCTGAAGATCAAGGAGATGGGCAGCCGCTATTTCTTTATCCTGATGTACTGCCTGATTGAAAAGTATTTTTCGAGGGGCGATTTTCGGAAGAAGACGAGTACCGCTCCGCAAACCGTTAGCCGGTAGGCCACTCCTGAACAAAGCCGTTTATCGCTTGAAGAACTCCTGCGCGCCCGGTATCTGATAAAGCGCCAGTGTCTGAACACAGGCCCACAAAACGGCGCTGCCCAGCATATAAAGCAGGATCTGGCCTCGTCCCAGGCGGAACGAAACGGCCAGGGCGGTGCCCCCAATTGGCGTCAGAATAAGCGGAGTCAGGAACGCGATACCCAGCAGGCCCGACCGTTTGTAGATACGAACCGCCAGTCGGGTCCGGCGGGTAAACCGTTTGGGAGTCTGTTTCCGAATTCGTTGTGAGAGCAGTTGAATAGCCGCCCCCGCATACGTGATGGCAATGACGCTCAGCATCATACCCACAATGGTGCAGAGCGCCGTCTCGATCCAGCTCAGGCCCAGGGCCAGCCCGGTGAGCGGACCACCAGCAAACTTGATGGTGCTGGCAATAGCAACAGATAAGTATTTGGCAAACTGCATGCGAGTTGGTCGGTGGCGACCCCGTGTGAAAAGGTGGTGCTGAAGTAAACTGCCAAATGTAGCCGTTGTTTTATCAATATGCCGATCATTTCTTCCGCGTATCCGGGTCCGCCTTCGTACCAATATAACGGTCATCTGCAAACGGTTATCCCCAGTCTTACCCGTAGCGTGAGCGGGGTCAGCTACGAACGCGAGCGGCTTGTCCTGGCCGATGGGGATTTCGTTGATCTGGACTGGCTGGATCAGGGCCAGAAACGGCTGGTCATCCTGACCCATGGCCTCGAAGGCGACAGCAACCGCCAGTACATGCGCGGTATGGCCAAACTGTTCGCGCAGCATAGTTATGACGTGCTGGCCTGGAACTGCCGCTCGTGTAGTGGCGAAATGAATCAGGCTTTCCGCTTGTATAACCATGGCGAAATTGGCGATCTGGGCGAGGTGATAACCCATGCGCTTCGCACAAAGTCATATACGCAGGTTGTACTGGTAGGCTTCAGCATGGGCGGCAATATCACCCTGAAATACCTGGGCGTACATGGCCATGAACTACCCGATGTGCTGACGAGTGGCATCGCTATTTCGTCGCCTACCGATCTGGGAGCCAGTGCGCTGCTGCTGGATCGACCCGGTAATCGGTTCTACCGGAACCGGTTCATGAAGAAACTGGCCGTCAAATTAAATCAGAAAGCCGACCGCTATCCGGGTCGGCTCGATATGACAAAACTCCGGCTGGTCCGGCGCTGGCGCGATTTTGACGATTATTTCTCGGCACCCGTCAACGATTACCGCGATGCCGACGATTTTTACGAGCAGGCATCGGCCGTCAATTTCATGGCTGGTATCTGTATTCCGACGTTGCTGCTGAACGCGCAGAATGACCCGTTGTTATCTCCTGAGTGCTCGCCCGACTGGCTGGCCCAAACCCATCCGCATATATTTCTGGAGACGCCCCGCTCCGGAGGACATGTCGGGTTTATGGTTGCCCGCGATGCGCATACGTATGCCGAACGCCGGGCGCTGGCTTTTGTCGCTGGCCGTTAGTTACCGGCAATCCGAATCAGATCTTCGATCTGGTTGATCACCGTGGCGTTCTCTGGCATGTCGATGTCCTGACCCACGATTTGATAGCCGGTAAAGAGCAGGCTCGATTCCGGGAAGGCTTTGGCCATGCGGTCAACAAACGGCTGCACTTCGTGATTCGAGGGTACCGACGTAATAGCCGTGAACATGTAATCGGGCTTGTGCACATTATATGCAAACACCAGCTCGTTGAACGGCAGGCTCTGGCCCAGGTAGATTACCTTGTTGTACCGTGCCCGTATGATGTAATTGGCGAAGAGCAGGCTGATCTCGTGGAGCTCACCTTCGGGCAAAAACAGCATGTACTTTTTGCCATTGGGGCGTTGTTTACTGACCTGACCATCGATAGCGACAATAATTTTCTGCCGAATGAGGTTGGTGATGAAGTGTTCCTGGGCTGGCCCGATCGAGCCCGTAACCCAAAGCGTACCGATGCGGCTAAGAAAGGGGTAGATGATATGAATCATCGTATTCTCGAAGCCGAACTGGAGAATATTGGTGCTGACGATTTTTTCGAACCGCTCTTCGTCGAGATCGATCATCGAAATGGTCAGCGCATGAATCTGGTCGGGGTAGTTAAGCTGACGGTCAGAGATTTTAATCACCTCCCGGTACATATCCTCGACCGACAGCTTCGAGATTTCGGATATTTTGTAGCCGTGATCTTTCAGCAGCGATATGTTTAGCACCAGCTTCAGGTCCTGATCATCGTAGGTGCGTATGTTGGTGTCGGTGCGTTTCGGCGTTATGATATTATAACGCTGTTCCCAAATGCGCAGCGTGTGCGCTTTGATTCCCGACAACTGCTCTAAATCCTTAATCGAGTAATTGCTCATGATATGTGAATGCTACGGAGAGACAAATTAACGAATGGCTACCGACAGCGCGGCTACCGGAACAAGCAGTGTAGGCGCGGTTGAGAAGCTTGGAACTGTGCTGGTCCTGTCGCGGTAAAATGCACGAAACCAGACCCTAATATTACTAATAAAATCAATATGATAACAGTAATAGCCGGAGTTTGTTTAACTATTTTTTCAAAAGAATCAACAAATAGTGCGCTACGAAGAATAAGAACTGAAACCCCAGGAGCCATTTGGCAATCCTGTTTTCTTTCCGAAATGGTAACGCATACCATATACTAAACAGTACGATCGATACAATCCACCAGCCTATGTAGTTCTGAAGCGGTACCGGCTGGTCAAACCAGGTCCAGAAGTCGAGGGAAATCGCGACTGGCTCGATGAACAGATCGAGGAGCACCATAGTAGTGGCAGCAGCCAGCGTTTTTACGTAGGCAGGAGCGGGAAGCCGGTCCCAGACGGAACCGCAGCAGTAGGAAAGGGTAAGCCAGTTCAGGCCAATGACCGGCGGCACCCGCCAGATTTGAAACCCCAGACCCTGACCGTATGCATACTGGCCGAAGATAAGCCCCGTATGGACGCCCAGTACTTCGATGAAATAACCGGTCAGGAACGCAACGAGTATGTAGACATAAAACGAGGGGCGCCAGTCTGTATGGTAGAGGAGCAATACGATCAGCGAGCTAATTAGCGTAAGCGGACTCAGCGGCCGGAAATAGTCGGCTAGCGCCGGTAGCTGCAGTCCAATAATACCGGCCAGATAGGCCAGCAGCAGTACAGTACGTATTCTGTAATGATATCGGGATGGTATGGGGAGACTGACTCTCATGAATGGGCAACTACCTGTACCGCCAGAAAGTTGGCCGGTGGGCATGAAAAAAGCCCCGACGAAGCAGGGCTTTATGAGGGTGAAAGACGGGGCTCGAACCCGCGACCTTCGGAACCACAATCCGACGCTCTAACCAACTGAGCTACAATCACCGTTTTGAGACTGCAAAAATAATAAATAATGAATAATGTACAACCGCTAATGAAGAATAAGTAGGCCTGTATTCCTCACCGTCTGCTGTACATTATTCATTCTCCGTTGGTTAGGCCTGTTTGCCCAGCTGATATCTTTTTTCAGCAGCGGCCCAGTCTACCACGTTGAAGTACGCCGAGATGTACTCGGGCCGGCGGTTCTGGTATTTCAGGTAATAGGCATGCTCCCAAACGTCGAGCCCAATGATAGGGAACCCTTTCGCTTCGGCGATATCCATCAGCGGATTGTCCTGGTTGGGGGTTGAGGTTACGGCCAGCTGACCGTCGGCGGTAACAATGAGCCATGCCCAACCCGAACCGAAGCGCGTGGTAGCTGCTTTGGTGAATTCTTCCTTGAAGGCGTCGAACGAACCGAATTTCTGGTTGATTGCATCGGCCAGTTCGCCCGTCGGCTGCCCGCCCCCGCTGCCCGAAATCGTGTTCCAGAACAGCGTGTGGTTATAGTGACCGCCCCCGTTGTTGCGAACAGCTACCGGAGCCTGGCTTATCGAAGCCAGCAGGTCTTCAATGGATTTGTTCTCGAGATCGGTGCCAGCAATAGCATTGTTCAGATTCGTCACGTAAGCATTGTGGTGCTTATCGTGGTGAATTTCCATGGTTTGCTTGTCGATATTTGGTTCCAGCGAATCACTGGGGTAGGGTAGCGGATCTAGTACAAAAGCCATTTTTAGGATACGTTAGATGGAAGTTAACTCGGTTGATTTAACAAGCCTCTTCCAAATTATGTTCTTAACCGTCGAAAAAAGTTCGTGAGCAGCTGTTCACTTTCGTCGGCCAGAATACCCGTTTCGAGTCGGGTTTTGGGGTGCAGGAGCGATGGCTGAATGCGGCTGTAGCCCCGTTTTGGATCGGCAGCGCCAATGACTAACCGGCTGATCTGGGCCCAGTACAAAGCCCCTGCGCACATAACACAGGGCTCCAGGGTGACATATAGCGTACAATCGGTCAGGTATTTACCCCCCAGCGACTGGGTAGCGGCCGTGATGGCCAGCATTTCGGCATGGGCGGTTACGTCGTTTAGCTGCTCGGTCTGGTTTTTGCCTTTCCCGATAATTCGGTTGCGACACACCACCACGGCACCAACGGGAATCTCGCCGTCGGCAGCGGCCTCCTCAGCCAGGCCAAGCGCAATTTCCATAAAATAGTCGTCCGACATAAGCAGTAAAGGGTTTCGGATCATCACGGACTGGTACCCGAAACCCTTTGGTTTATTGTTTGAGCAGTTTACGGACGGTTTGCCGATCGCCAACCTGAATCCGCAGGATGTACAAACCACTGGGCTGACTACTCATGTCGAGTTCGGTCCGGCGGGTGCGGGTGGTGGTTCGCAGAACGGGCCTGCCCCGCAGATCGGTGAGCGACAGAACGGCCGGATCGCGGGTGAGGGGCAGGTCCAGCTCTATGGTGAGCGTAGGGCCGGTCGGAACCGGGTAGGCTTTCACCAGCGGATCGAGCGGGTTATCGTCGAGAGCCAGCAGGGGCAGTACCGTAACCCGGGCCGTACCCGAAACGACACCGGCGCCACAATTGTTCGAGACGCTGGTTAGCCGGTAGGTGGTAGTTCGGGCCGGACGGGCCTCTACCACCAGTGGACTTATCGACGAGGTAGTCGAGTACGACCGGATACTGTCGGCATAAACGACCGACCAGGGGCCATCGCCCCCGAGGGTGAGCGTCAGGTTGGCCGGAACGCCTTCGTAGATGCTCTGGCTACCTGCCAGACTCCCCGATGCCAGAGCCCGGATGGTCAACGTCGATGGGCTGTTACTGCCGATGATACCTATCTCCGGATTAGTGGCCCGTACCCGAACCAGGTACTGCCCGCCCGCCAGGGTGGTTGGTATGGGAGCGGTTATGGGCGAGCCGGCCGTCGATGCGTTGAGCATTATCTTACGCGAGGTATCGGCTACGCTGACCAGTTCGGTCTGGAACACGTTGCCGCTGTTAAACGACCCGCCCGTAGTAAACGGAACCACGATGGATGTTCCGGCGCATAGCGTTGAACTGTTCAACGTACCGGTCTGGATGGTGGGTATTCGTACCGTAACGATGGCCGTAGCCGGATTGCCTGGCAGACCGGTTCCGCAGCCGTTGTTGACGTTGATGATCTGATAGGTCGTGTTGCCACGGGGCAATACCGATATGGTTGTGTCGGTCGTGAGCGAAGTGCCGGTAACGTTGTCGCTGAGGGTATAGCTATACGGTCCTGAACTCGTGAAGCGCAGCCGGATCTGAGCGCGCTGCCCCAGGTTAACGTTCGGTGTCAGCGTCGTCAGGGAGAGCGTCGGCACGGTGTTAACAACCACCCGAATTGTAGTCCGGGCGCTGGTACAGCCGTTGGCGCCAATCTGGTAAACGTAGAAAGGGTCGCCCTCGGGCACGATGTTGGTGTTCAGCGTAGGCGGAACCGGAGCCTCGGTCAGCGTCTGATCATAGGGGTTAATCCAGCGCAGGCTTCCGCCTACTTCGGCTGTGGCCTGTAGGGGCGTGGCTTTTTCGTTGACGCAGAACGTATACAGCGTTTTGGGAACAACGGGCAGCGGAGCCGTATTGACTGTAACGAGCAGGGTAGCGCGCGGACCTTCGCAGTTGTTGACGGTCTGGCTCACGTTGTAGGCCTGGGTGCCGGTGCGGTCGATGCTGGGGGTTGGGGCGTTGCCGAATGCATTGCCGTCGGTATTGTACCAGCGGAGATTCTGTCCGTTGGCCGTCAGTGGCTGTATGTTCTGCTGGGGCTGATCGCGCTGCGCCTGGCAGTAGGTGAGGTTGGTCACGCCTGGCTGCCCGGGCAGGGCGTTGATCGTTACGGTGAGCGTTGCTTTGGGTCCCTCACAGTTTTCGCCGTTCGTCTGCGACACCTTAAAGGTTTGTACCCCTACCGAACGGGTATCGGGCGTAGGAGCGCCACCCAGTGGATTGTCAGCTGTATCGAACCATTTCAGCCGCTCGCCCGAGGCCGTCAGCGGTTGAGCCGGTCCGTTATTACAGAAGGCAATCGGACTTACGCCCGGCTGGCCGGGTGTTGGCTTTACGCGTACGTTCAGGCTGGCTCGTGGCCCTTCGCAGCCCTCCAGCGTCTGACTTACGTAATACACTGTAGTGCCGACGTTGTTGCTGGTAATGGCCGGAGCCGAGGGTGATGCCGAACCACCAGTCTGGTTGGTACCATACCAGTTGGGCGACGCTCCGCTAACCAGACTGGCGGTCAGAGCTGGTGCTGACGAGTTCTGGCAGAACTCCAGCGAGCTGGTACCCGGTCGGTCGGGGGTGTCCTTGATCCGGATTTGTACCGAGGCCCGCTCGCTCTCGCAGCTGCTGACCGTCTGGGTCACGTAGTACGTCTGCGTACCAACCGCATTGCTGGCCGGAACGGTAGCCTGAGTAGAACCGGTGCCGCCGGTGGCGTTGGTGCCATACCAGCGCAGGCTTTGTCCGGTGGCCGACAGGGGGGGTACGGGTTGCCCTTCGCAGTAAGGCCCCGCTGCATCTACGGAAGGCGCAACCGGAATGGGGTTGGTCGTTACGGTGATTCCTATACGGCCTCCTTCGCAGCCGTTGAGGGTCTGGCTTACGTAGTAAATGACCGAGCCGGTTGTGGCAACAGAGGGAACGGGAGCGGTTGGCGAGGCCGTGCCGGTGGTCTGGTTAGTGCCATACCAGTTCGGCGTGGCGCCCGATGCCAGGGCCACAAACGTAGCCAGGTCAGGTGCTGTCCGGTTCAGACACGCACTGACCGGGCTTGTGACCCCTGGCTGAAGCGGACGTGGTTTAGTCAGTACCCGAATAGGTGCCCGCGGGCCTTCGCAGCCGTTCAGTGTCTGGCTTACGTAATAAGTGCTGGTGTTGGCTACGTTCGTTGACGGAATGGTAGCTACGCTGGTGCCCGTACCGCTGGTAGCATTAGTGCCGTACCAGTTCAGGGTGGCCCCGGAAACAGGCGTAGCTACCAGAGCCGCAACAGGCGTCTGGTTGAGGCAATAGTCGGGGGCTGCCGTGGTGGCGGGGGCATTGGGTGTGTCTTTCACCTCGACCGGAATAGCTAAACGGGTGCTTTCACAGTTATTCACTGTTTGCGTCACGTAATAGTTGGTGATCCCAATCTGGCTCGTGTTTACCGGGCTGGGCGTGTTGGACGGTGTACCGGCGGTGGCGTTGGTGCCATACCAGCGCAGGTTCTGACCTGTGGCCGACAAGGGCTGGGGCGTTGCTCCTTCGCAATAGGTAGCGGTGGTGGCGGTTGTGAGGGTAGGGGCTGCCGGATACGCATTGGTGGTAACGACCAGACCCGCCCGTGGCCCTTCGCAGCCATTCACGGTCTGGCTTACGTAATAGGTCTGGCTACCCACCGTCGATACCTGGGGGAGCTGGGTGGCGGTAGCTGTCCCGGCGGTCGCGTTGGTACCGTACCAGTTGAGCGTACCTCCCGGTGAAACTTGGGCCGATAGGGGGCTGGGCGTTTGACCCACGCAGTAGCTAACCGGGTTTGTCGCTGGGGCCGATGGTCTGCTCTTCACCGAAACAACAATGGCCGAGCGCTCGCTTTCGCAGCCGCCCACGACCTGACTTACATAATAGGTGGCCCCCGGCGCTACATTAGTTGCAACTGGTGCCGAAAGAGTGGGTGAACCGCTAACCGCGTTTGTACCATACCACCGCAAGGAGCCTCCTCCCGAGGGTGTGGCTGACAGCACCGGCGGTGTATCGCCCGAGCAGATGGGCGATGGGGTACTGACAGAAGGCGCTGATGGGCGCGCCCCTACCGTCAGCGTGCCCGCCCCTGTTGAGCCAATCCGAAACGGAGCGCTCGAAACGACCCGTATTTTATAACCCGAACCCACCGGCACACTGGCTGGAATCGAGGCATTGATGGTACCGCCGGTTGTAGTTGTGCCAACCGAAATGGAGCTCGAGAATGAACCGCTCGCGTCTGACAACTGGGCGGTAAACTGATTCGTGGCGCTGAAACTGCCCGTTGTCGTGAAGGTGACGGTTACGGTGCCCGCCGAGCAAAGGGTCGTTGAGGTAACGTTTGTGGTAATCGTTTGTGCCTGACCCGTAAACGAGACGCCAGCCAGACACACGCACAAAAGGAAATAACAGTAAAAAATGCGTCCTTTCATAAAAATGAATTCAAAGAAACTTTATTGACCTAAAGGTATTGGTTTATAGATTTATACTAGCCTCCAGCTCACAAAGGGTTACTTCCCGATGGGGCAAGGATTATGTGGAGAACTTTAGGTTAATGGGTTGATATGTAGCTGTTTATCTATATTTTCAGGTAGAAATAAACAGTTGAAATCATGCTATACGTCAGCAAGGATGGTGCCAGAAAGCTGACGGCCTGCTAGCCGGTAGCGTACGTATTTGCAGCTATTGAGAAGAGAGAAGAGAAAGCCCAGTCGTCCAGCTTATTGCTGTACTGCGCTGTAAATAACCTCATGAATTCGCCGGCGGAGTTTACTCGTATTGATGGAGTTGTTGCCGGCTGTGGGATAGATGCGGTTGGAGAGAAAAACGAAGATAAGCTCCTGATCGGGGTCGACCCAAACTACATTACCGGTGAAACCCGTATGGCCGAACGAGCGGGGCGAAGCCTGCGGAGCCATGTATACGCTGGTCGGGTTATCCGGGTTCGGTTTATCCCAGCCCAACGCCCGGAAGCTCCGGCTACTGAGTGTCTGGGTGAAAAAGGGTACTGTCATCGGATTCAGGATGCGCTGCTCGCCGTACTGGCCTTTCTGTAAATTCATCTGTAGCAGGGTCGCAATCTCGCGGGCGTTTCCAAACAGGCCGGCATGCCCCGACAAACCACCCTGTACGGCGGCCATTTGATCATGAACAGTTCCGACCAGGAGCTGATTCCGATAGTAGGAGTCCTGCTCGGTGGGGGCGCAACGCGGGTTTTTGAGCCGCTGCAACGGTGTGAAACCGAGCTGGTGCAGTCCCAGCGGTTTATACACGTTCTCGGTCACGAACTGATCCAGCGGCAATTTGCCAACGCGCTCTACTACTTTCTGAAGCATCAGAAAATTCAGGTCGCTGTAAACATAGGCTGGCAGGCCCGATCCGTCGAGCTTGCGCGACATCGGCGACTGAACCACCCATTTCCAGACCGAATCCCGCAGGGCCGGAACGCCCCAGAGCGTCGGGGCGATCTGAATGGTGTGCAGGCTGTCGGGCGTGGGGTTGTAGTAGTCGGCCTTCAGACCGCCGTTGGGGTTACGGGTACGATCCCAGGTAGTCGGATAGAAAGAAACCATGCCTGACTGGTGCCAGAGCAGATCCTGCAGGGTGATATTTTGTTTGTTAGTGCCCCGCAGTTCGGGCAGGTACAATGACGCTTTCTGGGCCAGGTCGATCTGTTTCCGGTCGTAGAGAACCATGACCGATTGCAGGGTAGCCAGTACTTTGGTCAGAGAGGCCAGGTCGTACAGGGTTTCATCGGTTACTTTTTCGGCGCCGGGCGAGTACGTCAGGGCGCCAAAATTCTTGCTGTAAACCACTTTTCCCTTACGGGCCACCAGCACCTGACAGCCCGGTACAACCCGATCCCGAACGCCAGACTGCGCAATGGCATCGATCCTGGCGAGTACCGCCGACTTCATGCCAACACTTTCCGGCGAACCCGCCGACAGGCGACCTTCCGGGTTGAGTACATGTCCCAGCCCAACTTTCAGATCGCCGGTCGAGATGGGGAGCATGCCGCGCGCCCCCAGCCCGCCGAAGAGGACCTGTGGTACAACCTGCTGCATGTCGTCGAGTTCCTGATAGGCGCAGACTACCGCGTCGGCCTCCGTAAACTGGGGCAGGCTGTAGGGTGAACCGAAGGCCGTAACCACCACTTTGAGGCCCCGTTGCTTCAGCCGGGCAATGAGGTCGGTCGAGGCTTTGGTAATGCCAAATTTGCGGCTGGCCGATTCGCTCATGCGGTGAAAACTCATCACAACCGTATTGGCATCGCCAAGCTGGGCCAGAATGTTGCTCACCTCCGTTTCCGATACGGGTTTGTCGCGAATGGCTATGGTCTGGAAGGGGGCATATTGGTTCAGCCGCTTCTGAAAAACATTGCCCGCGTCGGCCCCGATGGCAATCGACGCCAGCCGCAGGGTGTCGAGCCGGCCAAAAGGCAGCAACTCGTTTCTGTTCTGGGCAATCGTTACCGACTGTTCGCAGAGTTCCTGCTTCAGCAGTTCGGCCTCCGGGGCGTTCAGTTCAGCCGACAGGCCGCTCAGACTGATCGGTTTGTACTTGTTGAGGCCAACCCAGTATTTGGCGCGCAGGATCTTTTTAACTTTTTCGTCGATGAACTCCTGGGTGATGAGGCCCGTCTGTACGGCGTTCAGGATATGCAGCGTAGCTTCGCGTACGTTTTCGGGATACAGCAGAATGTCGTTACCCGCAATCAGGGCCCGAAGGTTCACGTCCATCGCCTTGGGCGACCGGCTGATACCACCCATGTTAAGGGCATCGGTAAACACAAGCCCGCGGAACCCCAGCTCTTTCTTGAGCAGTTCCGTCACAATTTTCTCCGACAGGGTTGCGGCCAGTGCCGGGGTGTTATCCATAACGGGTACGTGCAGATGACCCGTAACAACGCCCATCAGGCTATCGGCAATCAGTTTGCGGAACGGATACAGATCCACTTCGCGCATCTGCTCCGACGACCGGCTTACCGTAGGCAGGGTATGGTGCGAATCGGCGTTGGTATCGCCATGACCCGGAAAATGTTTGGCGGTGGCAATTACGTGCGTCTGCTGCAGGCCGCGCATGTAGGCCGACGCTTTCAGAGCTACGTTCTCTTTCGATTCGCCAAAGGACCGAACACCAATAACGGGATTGGCCGGATTGCTATTAATATCCGAAACCGGAGCAAAGTTGATATGAATACCCAGCCGCTGACACTGGCGACCGATTTCGGCGCCCATCCGGTAGATGACTTCGTTGTCGCGGATAGCGCCGAGGGCCATCTGCTTCGGAAATTCCATGGTGCTATCCAGCCGCATACCGAGACCCCACTCTCCATCGATGCCGATCAGGAGAGGGACTTTCGACAGAGCCTGATAGCGGTTGGTCAGCACAGCCTGGCGGTACGGGCCGCCCTGGAAAAAGATCAGCCCGCCAATGTGGTTGTTCTGGATCAGGTGATCGATGTATTGGTAGTGGTTTTCGTGGCGGTTCGAAAAGGTGGCCACCATGAAGAACTGACCTATTTTCTGCTCGGGTGTCAGCGTCTGAAAAACACTGTCGACCCAGCGCTGGCCACTATCGGGTAACGAAAAAACCTCGACTGGTTGAGCGGGCGCATAGGTACGAATGCGGATAGCCGGCGCAGCGGGTCGTGTACGAGTGACTTTGGCGTGAGAGGGGCGGGCCAGCCGATGCCAGACAGAGCGCCCCGGTTTGGTTAAGCCAAACGCAGTCAACAAACTGACAGACAGTAGACCGAGGATAAAGATCGGCCGTACGATGTTGTTACGCATGGATACACAATGGGTAAAATATGTACAGTCGGTTGTCGGTGGTTTTCGCGAAACCATAAAAGTAGCCAAAGACCGCCTAAAACCATAGCCAATGCCCGAATTGTCTAATCATTTAACGGAAAAAGGACAGCTTTCGATTTACTTCTATAGCGAAAGAAGGCATATCGGCACCGCACATAATGTGTGCCAGTGGTTTAGCTATCTTTACTTCATGAAACGAATCTGGATGGTATTGGGGGTCCTGCTGGGAAGCGCATTGCTTTGTTCGGCTCAGACAACGAGCCGCGCTTACAAGACTATGCTGGAAGCCATGTACAAGAAAACGGTACCGCTGGTCAGCGTTGAGGAGCTGAAAAAAATGAACAACGTAATACTGCTCGACACCCGGGCCAGAGCGGAGTACGACGTGAGTCATCTGCCCCACGCGCGCTGGGTAGGATACGATGATTTCGAGCTGAAGCGGGTGCAGGGAATTCCCAAAAATGCGAACGTGGTACTGTATTGCTCGGTGGGGTACCGGAGCGAGCGGGTCGGAGAGAAGTTGCTGGCGGCTGGCTACCAGCACGTACATAACCTGTACGGAAGCCTTTTTGAATGGGTGAACCAGGGTAACCCGGTTGTCGATAATCAGGGGAAGCCAACCCGGCGGGTGCATGCCTATTCGCGCCCCTGGGGTATCTGGCTGACTACGGGAGAAAAAGTATACGACTAGATCAGTACGTACGCGTTGGCCGCAGCCGGCTCAGGGTAACCAGTACCCGCCGACTCAGTTCAGCCTGCTCCACCGCCGACTGCCAGCAGGAATACGTTGCCGGTCTGGTTCTGGGCTTGGCAGCTGAGGCCGAGGTCTTGGCCCGCATCAGTTTACGGGCGGCAAACATGTTATGTGGATGCCCCATGCTCAGCGCTTCTCCACACAGGCCTATCAGTATGATTCCGACTAACAACAGGGTTTTCATGGCCGTTTCTCTAAGGACACTACAAAGATATAGGTTTAGATTGGTATCTTGCAATACATAGTACTAAATTTTTTCTCAAAAAGCGGTAATTTGGGGGTAGCTGCCCAACGGGTTTATTAAACGGTTGGGCAGCTACCGACCTGTTAGTCAACAACGATGCGTTTTACCGCGCCGTCTTCGTTCTGCGTTACCGTAATGAAGTAGGTGCCCTGGGGCTTTTTGCCCAGATCGATTTGTCCGACAAACTCGCCGGAGAAATCATTGAGTTCGCGACGCGCCACTTCTTTTCCTTTCGGATTTGTCACAATAATGGTTACGTTGCCTTTAGCCGGCGCCGTGAACCGTACATTGAGCTGATTCCGATCCGGATTGTTCGGATACGCGTCGAGACCGCGGATGGTGGAGGTTTTAGTGTTCAGGTTACGGGCCCAGTCTTCGAAAGGGCGGGCAAACTGCCGGTCGAAGTCGCGGGGAAACTGAAACCGGAACCGGTCCATACGATCGGCCAGCGAGTCGGCCCCCCGCCGAAGCTCAAACTCCCACTCCCGATTGCGGGGGCTGATGCCGGTGCGGGGTAGCCGGTCGCGCATGACCCAGGCGTCGCCGGGTTTGCCATCCGTACGATACCGCTCGCGGGTTACGATCCGGTCGCCCTCGCCGTCTTCAACGATGATGGTCATCTGGCGTTTGCCGCCGTCTTTCCGGGTTGCTTTGAGGGAGTCAACCAGTTTCATCACCAGTTTGTCGCGTTCGGGATCGGTCATGCCATCGATGCGGTAGGTGCGTTCGATCTCGCGTACTTCGTTGCCGTTGCGTTCAATGATGCGGACGTTTACGTCCCGGTCGACGGCTTTCTTATCCGATGATTCATTCTTTTGGGCGACGGCCACGCTACCCAGCGTACCCATCAGCAGTAGGACCGATGCGAACCGGTATCCGGCAAAAACTGTTTTTTTCATAGCAGTTTACAAGAATCAGACAAAGAAACGGTTAGGAACCTGACTGATAACCAGTCGGCTTGTTAAAGTTTGTTAAGGCGCCAGTTGGCGGCCCTTCGCTTCGTACTTTTACCAGGGCCACGTCTTTTTCTATAGATGAAGAAAGGCAGGTCAAGGTTGCATGAGCTAGTGAAAAATGTCCAAACAACGCATACAATGGATTGTTGCCCTGATGGCGGTGGGGTTGCTGGGTCTGGTTGGTTTGCAACTCTACTGGATCGGTAGTGCCCTTCGGCTGCAGCGGGAACAGTTTGCCTATAAAGTGACCGATGCGCTTCAGGAGGTGGTTCGAACCCTGGAACGGCAGGAGATTGTATACCATTACAAACAGCGCGTTCAGGCCCAGCAGCAGCAGGACCGCCTGATGGCCATTGCGCGCAAAGAAAAGAAAACGCCCGCCCCGGAAATCAGCCGGCCGCGGCCGCGCGCGGGGGCATCTGACCAGCTGGCCCAGCGGGGTCGCCCTGCCGAAGCACCCACTGCCGACCGGCCGGTTGTCGGGTTAAGTATGACCCCCGCCGGAGCCATGGTGGTTCAGTCTGACGTGCTCCACCCAACGGTACACCCGCTATCGGCCGAGCAGATGATGGTCGTTGAGGAGTTTTTTCGTCAGCAGGAGGTGCTGATGGCCGTTGGCGATTGGCAGACCCAGCTCCAGCAGCAGCAGCAGTTCGATCATTGGGTGGAGCGGGTGCTGGCCGATGAGCTGACCCAGATCAACAACTCCGTGCAGGCCACCCAGCGCGCCGACTCGCTGAAACGACTGGCGCGGCTACGCGCCAAACGGGCTCGTCAGGCCATACCCGAAGCCACGCGGGCTGGCCTGGCCGCTCGTCAGAAAGAAACCACCGCCGACAGCACGTCGAACCGCCGGCCCGTCAGCGCCAGTGCCGTAGCGTCGAACCGGACCGAAGCGCAGTCGCACATGATTAAAGACGTTCTGAAAGGGCTTCTGCTGTCAGACCGGCCCATCGAGGAGCGGGTGAACCGGCTGGCGCTCGATACCTTGCTGCGGCAGGCCCTGACCGAACGGGGTATCTCCATTCCGTTTGCCTACGGGGTGCGCACCCGGCAGCAGCCTGCTTTCCTGTTTACCTCGCTCAATACCGATGCGCACCAGTTCGAGAGTAACGGCTACAAGGCTGCGCTTTTTCCGAATAACCTGATCGAAACGGGTAACTACGTTTATGTACACTTTCCGACCCAGCAGCAGTTTATTCTGAGTCGGCTGGGGTTCACGTTTGCGGCTTCGGCCATCCTGATTCTGGTCATTCTGGCTTGCTTCTACATTGCTATCAGCACCATTGTGCGGCAGAAAAAACTGGCCGACATCAAAAATGACTTTATCAACAACATGACCCATGAGTTCAAAACGCCGATCTCGACCATATCGCTGGCCGTAGAGATGGCGCAGGAGGTAACCGCTCCGGGGCTTCAGTCGCGTACTGATACCGACGTTAGAACCCAGGAGCGCGAACGGCTCACCCGCTACATGGGCATTATCCGCGACGAAACCCGCCGGCTGGGGTCGCACGTGGAAAAGGTATTACAGATGGCCCTGCTCGACCGGGGTGAGATTCAGCTCAAACTCTCGTCGGTCAACGTACATACCGTCATCGAAAATGTGTTCAACAACATTGGGCTGCAGATCGAGCAGCGCGGGGGCGAGATCGAGATCGACTTCGAGGCCGACCGGGAAATTGTCGAAGCCGACGAAATTCACCTGACCAATATTCTGACCAATCTGGTCGATAACGCCATCAAGTACTCGCCCGAAGCGCCCCACATTACCATCAGGACGCGCAGTTTGCCCGATGCGCTGAGCATCGTTGTGGCCGATCAGGGCATTGGTATGACCAAAGAGCAGCTCAGTCGCATCTTCGAGAAGTTTTACCGGGTACCAACCGGCAACCGGCACGACGTTAAAGGATTCGGGCTGGGGCTGAGTTACGTTAAAAAGATGATCGACCAGCACAACGGTCAGATTCTGGTGGAGAGCCAGCCCGGTAAAGGCTCATCCTTTGAACTTATTATTCCGTATAAACTGAGCGAACGAACGAAAGAGTAAAGCCGGTTACCCGCCTGCCGCTCATCCCGCTTCTTTGCCCATCCCGCTTATGCCTACCATTTTACTCGTTGAAGACGATCCAAACCTGGGTCAGCTGGTGCAGGAATACCTGACCATGAAGGGGTATGACACCGACCGCGCCACTGACGGAAACCAGGGCCTGCAGCAGTTCATGGCCAAACCCTATGATCTGTGCATTTTCGATGTGATGATGCCCCGAAAAGATGGATTTACCCTGGCCAAGGAGGTGCGTATGTCGGAGCGTGACGTACCCATCATCTTTCTGACGGCCAAATCGATGCAGGAGGATACCATTCAGGGGTTCAAGGTCGGCGCCGATGATTACGTAACCAAGCCCTTCAGCATGGAAGAGCTGCTGCTGCGGATTCAGGCCATACTGCGCCGGTATCAGCGGTCGGCCGATGTGGCGGAGCCAACGGTTTACCAGATCGGCTCGTTCTCGTTCGATTATCCACATCAGCTCCTGATCCAGAACGGCACGTCCCAAAAGCTGACCAGCAAAGAATCGGAGTTATTAAAACTGCTCGCTCAGAACCTCAATCAGCCCGTTAGCCGTAGCTTTGCGCTGAAGATGGTCTGGGGCGACGACTCGTATTTCAACGCCCGCAGCATGGATGTGTACGTGACCAAACTACGGAAGTATCTGAAAGAAGACGCTGCCGTTCAGCTGGTGAATGTACACGGAGAAGGATTTAAATTAATTGTTTAGCGGTTCTCTGTATGCGGTTTCTGACACGTCAGACGGCGTAGACAGCCAGCAGCCGCCAACCAGAACCTATGAACTTGATCAGACGTCCCCGTCGGAATCGGCAGTCGGCCGTTATCCGCGATATGGTGCAGGAAACGCACCTGTCAGTCAACGATTTTATTTTCCCGCTCTTTGTGATGGAAGGGCAGAACATCCGCAGCGAAGTGGCGTCGATGCCCGGCATTTATCGGTACTCGCTGGACCTGCTGCTCGATGAGATCGGGCAGTGCGTTGACCTGGGTGTCCGGGCTTTCGATCTGTTCCCGAACCTGCCCGAAGCTAAAAAAGACAAGTACGCCACCGAGAGCTGCAACCCCGACGGGCTGTATCTACAAACCATCCGGGCCGTAAAAGACCGCTTCCCCGATGTCGTTGTCATGACCGACGTGGCCATGGACCCCTACAGCAGCGACGGCCACGATGGCGTTGTTGAGAACGGTAAGATCCTGAACGACCCGACTCTGGAAGTACTGGGTAAGATGGCGGTGGCGCAGGCGCAGGCTGGCGCCGATATTGTGGGGCCGTCAGACATGATGGATGGCCGGGTCGGCTACGTTCGTCAGATGCTCGACGTACACGGGTTCCAGGATGTGGCGATCATGTCCTACAGCGCTAAGTACGCCAGTGCGTTCTACGGCCCGTTTCGCGACGCGCTCGATTCGGCCCCTAAGTTTGGCGACAAGAAGACGTACCAGATGAACCCCGCTAACAGCCGCGAAGCGCTCATTGAAGCCGAACTGGATTTTGCCGAAGGAGCAGACTACCTGATGGTCAAGCCTGCGTTACCGTATCTTGATATAATTAAACTACTGAGCGATAATTATGAACTGCCGATCGCTGCTTATAACGTTAGTGGCGAGTATGCTATGATCAAAGCCGCTGCACAAAACGGGTGGCTTGACGGTCAGCGCGCTATGGCAGAAGCGTTGATGAGTATCAAGCGGGCCGGCGCTTCGGTTATTCTGACCTATTTTGCTAAAGAGATGGCTGAGCTGCTCAACGACCGATAGCGAAATAATACAAATTTTAATCGAAGTATAATGTTTATACGTTTGTAGAGTAGGTAGTTTTGTAGAGTTGTTGTGATCCTAGCTTTGCAACCTCTCGGCAAAACTACTTATGGTAAAAGTATACGCATTGGTATCAGTACTGTTTCTGTTGCTGGGCTGTGCTCAGTCGGATGAAGTAATTCCTGACAAAACGCCATTCACACCAGTTAAAGAAACAGAACAGTCTCCGCTGATCGTTATCCTGGGTTCATCGACCGCATCGGGCGTGGGGGCTTCTGACTATAAGCATGCCTGGGCGGGTTTATTCAGTGCTTACCTGAACAAAGGCAAAGTAATCAACCTTGCCAGAGGAGGCTATACAACCTATCACATCCTGCCCGATACCGACGCCCGCCCAACCAACCGGCCGCCCTCCGATACCGCGCGCAGCATCACCGCGGCTCTGAGAAGGCACCCCAGCGTACTGATCATCAGCATGACTACCAACGACGTTGCCAACGGGTACAGCGTGGATGAGATCATGAATAACCTGAGCGCCATTCGGTCGCAGGCCCTGGCCAATGGAGTAAAACGGGTTCTTATTACAACCAGCATGCCCCGCAGGCTAAACGCATGGGCTACGGCCCGATGGATTCAGCAGCGTGACCGAACGCTGGCTATCTATCCGTCAGAAGCCGTTAACTTCTTCGACCCGCTTGCCGACCCATCGGATGTCTTCAAAGATGAGCTGACCGTTGATGGTATTCACCCCAACGATAATGGGCATAAGGTGCTGTTCGACGAGATGGTGAAGGTGTTCGATCCTACGCCGGTTTACCAGCCCGTAGACCAATAAGCCACCGCCACCGGCTGGTTGCAATCGCTTTCACGAATAGCAGTGTAAGCGTGTAGATCAATAATCCACGCAATAGCGAAAGGATTACGAGCGTAAGGCCTGAATAGTCGGCTTGGTACGTGAACGCCCTCATCTGGGGAATAAGGTCTATTGCTCTCCCCAGCACGATCACAAAAAACATGTGATACAGGTAGATACCGAAGGATTCGGTACGCGGGTGCAGAAAGGGAAGTTTATGGAGGTAATTAACCCGGGTCAGCAGGAAAAATAAAGCGATAGCAAACAGCTGATTACTTAGGCGAAGGGAGTTGACCGGGTCGCCCGACTGGGCATTGAAAAGAATATAAATTTCGAGTAGAGCGAAACCGAATAAAGCAATCGTCAGGCCTGCCAGCGCTTTGGTTGATATATAAGCTCTACTCTTCATCACGGCATCTGTACTGCCAATTATATAGCCGAGCCATAAATAGAACAAGAAGCCAAACAGCGCATAGTTATGTCTGGCTGCGAGCCATCCGGTATACACATTTACAGCATATAACAGATTAACGGCAACCAGTATCCAGCCGAACCAGGCCCTGGCCAGATAAAGCCTGCATGCCAATAGAATAGCCAGCGAGAAAAAGTAGGTCGGGATGAACCAGTAGGGTGTATCGAGCAGAGATACTATCAGTTTATCGACAGCATACGACGAAAAATCGGCCAGTGAGCCAAACTCGCCTTTCGCAATATTGAACCCCAGTGATTTTAAATAATACAGACCAAATGCAATCAGGAAGGGGTACGCTATGGTCGTCAGACGGCGTCTGAAATAACTAATGGCAGACCCATCTTTCAATGTTTTTCCGATCAGGAACCCGGCTACAATAAAGAAATGCAGGGTGCCAAATCGCATACATTGCTCCAGGGTCAGGATGGCCGCTGCCTGGCCGTTTGTCATCAGGTTGGCCGTCGGAAACGCAAGTAACTGGTTTATGGGCGTAGAAGCGGGAGGAGCCGGGAACGTAAGACAATGCACCATCACTATAGAAAACATGGCAATCAGACGTACCCAGTTTATAAATGCATAGTCAGTTTTTAAAGGATTAGAGTCAATAGGATGTGTTTTAGTAGGTTGAGTCGTAGACAGCATAATGAGACTGGAAAAATGAACTGTTACCTTACTTTTGCTATACAGTACAGCATGATTCATTCTATCATATCTATGGACAACGTATGAATTTTCTGGCTAGTATGGTGTGCTTTAAGAAATGATTAAACATACGTAATGTTACTCAAATGGCAAGTATATTAATACTAAATGTACGTTTAGTAAATGAGTCTAACATCATTGATACTGACGTACTTATAGAAGATGGGCGGATTTCACAAATTTCGCCCCGCTTATCGGGGCGGGTGGCCGATCAGGTGATTGATGCGAAGGGGCAGTTTCTGCTACCTGGCGTCATTGATGACCAGGTTCATTTCCGCGAACCTGGTCTTACGCACAAGGCAACCATTGGGTCTGAAGCGCGGGCAGCTGTAGCCGGGGGAGTAACGTCGTTCATGGAAATGCCGAACACGGTTCCCAACGCGCTGACGCAGGAGTTGCTGGCCGATAAGTACGCCATCGCAGCCCGGACATCGCTGGCCAACTATTCGTTCTTCATGGGCGTGTCGAACCACAACCTGGACGAAGTGTTGCGTACCGATCCGCGTACCGTTTGCGGCATAAAAGTGTTTATGGGCTCATCGACCGGCGATATGCTGGTCGACGATTCGCATATTCTGAATGAGCTCTTTCGGCAGAGCCCTATGCTGATTGCTACCCATTGCGAAGACGAAGCCACCGTGCGCGCCAACACGGAACGGTATCGGGCCGAATACGGCGATCGGGCTACGGCCGAGCTGCACCCGCTCATCCGCGACGAAGAGGCCTGTCTAAGATCATCGTCGTTGGCCGTCGAGCTGGCCCAGCGTCACAATACCCGGCTCCACATTCTTCACATCTCTACCGCCGATGAACTCGCGCTATTCGACAATAGTGTTCCGCTGGTCGACAAGCGTATTACGTCCGAAGCCTGTGTGCATCATCTGTGGTTCGACAGTCGCGATTACGAGCGGTTGGGTAATCAGATCAAGTGCAATCCGGCTATCAAGGCGCCCCACCACAGAGAAGCTATTCTGGCCGCCCTGCTCGACGATCGGATCGACATCATCGCCACCGACCACGCGCCCCATACCTGGGATGAGAAAAGCCAGTCGTACTGGCAGGCACCGTCGGGCTTACCGCTGGTGCAGCACCCGCTGCTGATGATGCTTGAGTTTGCGCGGCAGGGCAAAATGCCGATCGAGACGGTGGTCCGGAAAATGTGCCACGCGCCGGCCGACTGTTTTCAGATTGCCGAACGGGGCTATGTGCGCGAAGGGTACTGGGCCGATCTGGTATTAGTCGATATGAATCAGCCGTTTACGGTATCGAAAGAGAACCTGCTCTATCAGTGTGGCTGGTCTCCGCTCGAAGGCGAGACCTTTGGTGCCTCGGTCACGCACACGATTGTATCGGGCGAGCTGGTATACCAGCATGGTCAGTTTGTGTCGGATCAGCCTGGCCAGCGCATGCTTTTTAACCGATAGAGGAGAAATTTTTTCAAAAAACACTTGCGTGATCCATTTCGGCGGCCGTATCTTTGCAGTCCCAACACGGGAAAGTGAATCTGCCGAAGTGGTGAAATTGGTAGACACGCACGTTTCAGGGGCGTGTGTCTTTACGGACATGCGAGTTCGAGTCTCGCCTTCGGCACATTGCAACCGCCTGTAAGTTAACTACTTACAGGCGGTTTTTTTTGATAAAGTTAAGTCTAGTGCGTTAACGAAATAGAGTATAACCTATTGATGTAAAGATGGTTATGAATAGAAATAACTTTGCGGAATAGTTATCTTATGAGATTACGGGAGGTGTCAAGGTTCGAAGAGTCGCTGGGTTTGTAGTTTGGTAATAATAATGAACTGTGGCAGATGAAGAAATCCATAGGCCAGGCCCCTGGTACGAATAGAGCGTGAAAGCCAAGAACCCATTAGACCCATTTCTGACGACCGGCTTTAATAAAAAGGTACTCCTTCTCAACAACGACACCAGACACGCCATCGACTTTACGATTAAAGTCAATATCTTGGACAACAACACCTGGACTATCTACAAAACCACTGCCGTGGGTGCCAAAGGCTACAACCACCATGAGCTTTTCGATAGATTTCTGGCCCTCTGGGTACAGGTCTCATCCAATAAGCCAGCCAGGAAAGTGTAGATATTCCTGATTTATAATTAGGGGTAAAGCCGTATGTTGAATCGCAGTTTTGTTGTGATGAACATGACGAAGTTCGTTTTTGCGGGACTCTTTTTGTCTTCGCTGGCCAACGCCCAGACCGCGCCCAAAGCGGGTACGGCAGCCATGCCCTTGCAGTACGTCGGCGAGCCTAAATTTGTGGATCACCGGCAGATGGACGGGCAGCTCCGCCCCATTCCCGGTACCCAGAACCGCCAGATCCTGCGCGCCAACCGCTCGCATCCACCCGAAACCAACCGGGCGGGCAACACCTACAACCACGCCCCGATGCTGGCCCATTGGAACGGCAAATTCTACGTGCAATACCTGGCCCATGAATACCAGGAAAACGGCACGCCGACCGAGACGTACCTGATGAGTTCGGCAGATGGGAAAACCTGGTCGGCACCGTCTTGCACCTTCCCGGCCATTGAGGTGCAGCCGGGGCAGTTCACGATTGCCCACCAGCGGATGGGTTTTTATGTGGCCACCGACGGTCGACTGCTCACCCTGTCGTTTTATGGCCTGCCCGACAACCCCAACAACGGACAGGGCATTGGCCGGGCCGTTCGTGAAATTTATAAAGACGGTCGGTTGGGGCCGATTTATTTCATCCGCTACAACGCCAACAGCAAAATTCCGCAACCGGCCCGTGCCAACTGGTTTCCGTTTTATAAAACCGCCCCCGATACCGGATTCATTACTGCCTGCGACGAACTGCTCAACAACAAGCTGATGACCCAGCAATGGTGGGAAGAAGACCGCAGCGACGACGGGTTTTATGCGCTGGCGGGAAACGACGAGTTTTCGGCCAAAGGATTCTGCTTTTTTCACCGGAAAGATGGCAAAGTCGTAGGCCTCTGGAAAGAAGCCTGGGCGGCCCTGAGCGACGATGAAGGCAAAACCTGGTCGAAACCCGTAGTGATCAGCTCGAAGCCCGAAGGGACTGCCAAAGAATGGGGGCAGCGGCTCGATAATGGCCGGTATGCGCTGGTGTACAACCCGTCGGGAACGGACGAGCGGCTTCCGCTGGCCATACTCACCAGTGACGATGGCATCACCTTTACCAACCTGCGGGTGGTTCACGGCGACATTCCGCCCCTGCGGTTCGCAGGCCGATTCAAAGATATTGGCGCTCAATATGTTCGGGGTATTGCCGAGGGCAACGGTAACCCGCCCGGCGATGATCTCTGGGTGGTGTACTCGGTGAATAAAGAAGACCTCTGGATCAGTAAAATTCCGCCCGAAGACCAGGTTAAACTCGTTGAAAAAGCCACTTATTCGTTTGATGACCAGCCGGTGGGGTCGGAGCCGGTGGGCTGGAATACGTATCAGCCGTATTGGGGCACTGTCAGCGTGGACGAAGAAAAAGGAAACCGGTTTCTGCTGCTTCAGGACGAAGAACCCTACGATTATGCCAAAGCCATTCGCGTGTTCCCGGAGACCCAAAAGCTGACCGTTCAGTTCACCCTGCTCGATTACCAGAACGGGCATCTGGAGGTAGATATTACCGATGGGGCTGGGCGCCGACCGGTGCGGATTTACGACCACATTGCCTGGAATTACCTGCTGGCCAACCACGGGCGGGGCATGCCGTACCTTCGGCGGCTCGATGCCCAAAAGGATCATACGGTCAGGCTGGATGTCGATGTTGCCAGCCAGACCTACTCGCTGACGCTGAACGACGAGGTGATTCTGAAGAAAGTCCCCTTTTTTGAACCGGTATCGTCGGTCGAGCGACTTGAGTTTCGTACCGGGCCGTATCGCCTGACCAACGCGTACTCGTCGGATACGCTGGCCCCCAAAGACGCGGGACTGCCCGGCGCCGACGAAAAACAGGCACGCGGCAACCGCTACAAAATCGATTCGGTGATCATCGACACCGCCCCCGTAAAATGATGTGGCAACGTACCTGGTTTATCGGTGTATGGGTCATCCAACTGGCTGTTTGTCAGGCACAACCGATTATCCGAATCGTGCCGATGGGCAACTCCATTACGCAGGGCGCAGGCGCACCCGGCGGGTACCGGAAACCCCTGCACGAGTTGCTCATCAAAGCGGGTTATGCCGTTGATTTTCGGGGACGGTTCACCACCAACAGCGACCGGCTGACCGACCCGGAGCACGAAGGCCGGTCGGGCTGGCAGATTACCGCAACGGCCTTTACCGACGGGGTTGCGCTCGACGGACAAACCCGCAGCGGCCTGCTCGATGATTTGCCGACCGCGCTGGATAGCAGCCTGCCGCCCAGCCCCACGCCCACCGTAGATGTGATTTTGCTCGAAATTGGCACCAACGACCTGCAACACCGGGTGGCTCCGCAGGGCGACTCGACCCGGATTGTGCCGCACGCGATCAGCCGCCTGACGACCCTGATTGGGGACATTCACCAACGGCGACCAACGGCTCAGGTGTTGCTGAGTACCCTCACGCCCATGACAACCCAATGGCGGGGAATCAGCGCGGCCACGGCCAGTCGGGTGCCGGTCTTCAACCGCCTGTTGCCCGCTCTGGTCCAGGTACTTCGTCAGGAAGGCGTACCGATTCGGTTGGTCGATCAGTACGCTAACTTCATAGCCGCCAATGGTACCGCCCAACACCTCATCGACGGTCTTCATCCTGATTCGACGGGCTACCGGCTCATGGCCAACACCTGGCTGGCTGGTATTCAGCAGGTGGTTGCGCCAGTAACGGCACCAGCAAAGGAATCCCCGTTCTGGTCGGTCCCGTTTCGGCAGGTACGTATTCCGTCCCGGCTGGATGGAGCGGTGCAGCCCGCTTTTTTCTACGCCAGTCAGCAGCCCCGCCCGCAGCCGCTGGTGGTGAGCCTGCATACCTGGAGTGGTGACTACAGGCAGGTTGATTCGCTGGCTCTGCTGGCCCGTAGGCGCGACTGGAATTATATTCACCCCAATTTTCGGGGGCCAAACCGAACGACCAACGCCTGTTGCAGCCAGTATGCGCTCCAGGATATGGAAGACGCCATCGATTACGCTATTGCCAACGGCAACGTTGATACGAGTCAGATTCACGTCATCGGGGTGAGTGGGGGCGGCTATGCTACGCTTTGTCTGTACATGAAAACCAGACGGGCCATCAACAGCTTTTCGGCCTGGGTGCCCATTACGAATCTCGTCGACTGGTATTACGAAACCATGTCGCGCGATCCAAAACACACGCAGGATATTCTGGATTGTGTGGGGCAGACGGGGAACAGCCTGAACGTACCCGAAGCCCAAAGCCGGTCGCCTTACTTCATGAAAACGCCCGTTGCCCGCCGTCGGCATAGTCGGTTGCACCTGTTTGCGGGCGTACACGACGGGTACACCGGGGCCGTGCCCATCACCCAGACGATCCTGTTTTTCAACAAACTGGTGAGCGATTTTACGGGATCGGCCAACCATCCTCAGCAAGTCGATGCCGCCACCATTCAGGCGTTGCTGACCCGGCGGGGCCACGACCGGCGAACCGGCGAAAAGCTGGCCAATGGTCGGGCGGTAATCCTGAAGCGATCCCTGCCAGCCGCCGACCTGCTCATTTTCGAGGGTACGCACGAGATGTTGCTCAACGAAGCCTGGAACGTGCTGACTAGACAGGCTCAGGTACGTTCGCGCTGAATACGATATGGGCAGCCCCTGGCGCCGTATTAAATCGACCCAGGCAACGATGCTTTTTGAAGCTGGCTACCAACTGCTGCTGCAGGCCGGCCCGACTGTGTTTTACAGGCGGAGCCAGCACACCAAACTATTGTTCAATGACAGTGCCTTTTAATCCGCTGCATACTGCCAGAAGTCCTTCAGCGGTTTTACGTAGATTCCACCATTCGATGTCGTAAGATACACCTTGCCCTCATATTGAGCCAGCCCCGTAATTGTACCTCTGAATTCAGGAACCCCGGTCAGCCGGAGTGTTTTGACTTGATTTGACTCAACGTCATATTCTTGTAATCTCTGATGGAGATAAACTGTAACCAATCGATTGTCGATCTGATGAAAAGACGAGAAGGTAGCTCCATACAAATTAGCATTCGTTAACTCATACAGACTTGACCAGCTTTGACCTTTGTCGGTTGATTTATATAGTCTTAACGGACTGTTCAGAGGGCCACCGACCGCATAGAGCGCATTGTTGAACAGAAACACGTTTTGTACACCTACTCTTGGCAAGACTGTTTTCAGTTGGCCAGTTGGACCAATTCGTTGCAACTCGCCCATGAGTGTACTGGCAATTAGATTGTCTCCCACATAGTTTCGAGCTGCTTCGACAAAAAGCAGATCCTCAAACGCATATAGGCCCCAGAACATGGGTACAAATGTTGAGTCACTTAACACAATCGGGTGGCCAATTTTACCATCTGGCGAGTTACGAACAGCTCTTCCGTTATCGTCTAATTGCAGGCAGTATAGATATCTAGGTGCTGTCACTGCGTCGAGTTCCACTACGAGTAAACCAGACGAGTTAATGGTAATGGAGGACCGCCGTGAAAAAGCTACGCGACCATTTGGGGTTACGGGAAGGTTAAAGTCGGCCAATCTAATCGTAAATGGTGGCTGATTGGGTTGTCGGTAGGGAAATGCCTGAATGGTATTCTCTGAAGTAATCGCATAAGCGACACCTTGGTAGAAGGTAGGCCGAATACTGCTCCAATAGTCATTGAAAAGTGAATAAATGTAGTGAGTAGGTTGTGGGTTATTTTTTCGAAGCAATGTGAATCCGTTCTGCTTCATCAAAATAAGTCCCGCACTATCAGCGTATACGCCTAGCGCTGTTCGATCTGATGAGCCAAACAGGGAGTCCACATTTTGCCAGTTAATTACAGCAGGCGCTTTGATAATCGGCACTAAATTGTCAGAAGAGGCCTGTTTACAGCTGATATGCCCCACAAAGAGCAACACCAGCCAGCTATATATTGCTGGTTTCATAAGGCTTATTAGTAGGAAGGTAAGCTTATATTCAAATCTATTTCTTTGAAAGAAAGGTAAATAAGTAAAATTACTTATCAAATAAACTGGTTTCGTTCACAAGTTAACTACAACTTTAAGTGACACAATTCTGGTCGTTCAAAACAGAATGTAGTGCCCAGCATACAAATAGAGAACCATACCAGAAATGGCACTGTTTGCAGAAGCGTTCTATAAAGAGGAATTACAGTGCTCGTCTAAAGGTAGAAAGGGGCTACTTCGATGGATGAGCAACCTTCTTTTAAAAAAGTTAAACAGCACTTTAGTCGAACTACGATCAGGCCCTATTCATTTACCGAACAGCGCTACGTACCCATTGATCAAACGCGTCAGTGGAAATAAAGAGTTGGTCCGGTTGTAAAGCCCTTAACTCCTCAACGTTGGTGGTTTCGGCCCAGGCCGCGCTAACAACGGAGATGCCAGCCTGTCTTGACGCGAGAATGTCGCTGGGGGCGTCGCCTACGTACCAGACCTGCCCGGTGTTTATATCAGGCCATTGAGACAGGATCGACCGGATACCATCCACTTTTCGGGGGCCGTGAATCCAACCCGTTTCGATAAAGTCGAAATAATGGCTGAGCTTGAAGTAACGCAACGAAATAGCTGTGCTTTGAGGGCCTTTGCCAGTGACCAGACCTAACCGAATTCCTTCGTTTCTGAGATGCTGAAGCAGTTCTGGTATTCCCGCAAACGGTGTTGGGCACAGTGCGTGCAGTTGCTCGTACTGCGTGATATAACTGGCGACTCCTTCCTGGTAGTGCGTTGGTACCAACGCCTGAATGGTTCCCTCTTCAGAAGGACCGAACGTGGCTATAATTTCCTGATCGGTGAGTACCCGATTAGCCAGCGGCTCAACGGCTCGGCGGAAGGCCTGAATACACAAGGGAAGCGTATTGGCCAGAGTGCCGTCCAAATCAAATACTAAGGCCTTGATGGGGTTTTTATGCATCTCAACGCAGTTTATTCAGTCAATCGAGGATTGAAAACGGTCCTTTCTGTCATCTCAATGAAGGAGGGATCTTTCCAAGCCGGACGTGATGTCAGCCTCACCCGAAGATCCCTCCTTCGGATGATAAAAAAAGAACATAATGGTTTGATTAGTAGTGGTTTACTTTAGTGGTCGTTGCAGCTCAGAGTATCGTTTGGCATTGTTTCCTGAACATACTACGCTTGGCCGGGGGGCAGAGACTGGCTCTGTAGCTGGGATACCCACTGGCAGAATAGCTGCCATTTGGCCATCGGCATGTCCCGGCTCGACGGCATGTAGGTGGCCGACGACCAGTTGGCGGGGTCCATCCGTTGCCAGATGAACGGCCATCCCCGGCTGAAATACGCTTCTGTGAACGGAGTAATCAGCGACGCCTTGGGAAACACCAGATCATAGGCCATCAGGAGTTCCTGATACAGAAAATCGAACGGGATGGGTTGGGGATAGTCCGGATGGGCAGGGTTGAGGTAGGGGCCGTAATCGGGCGCGGGCAATATCCGCAGGCTAACGAAGAAACCCGTTCTGATCAGGTCGGCCAAGAGGTTGTCGGAAACCGTAGCCGATGCCCCCGGATAGAACACATACATACAGTTAGCCGCCTGATCGGTAGGGAAGACGAGCGCCTGGCCATTCTGAAAATGGCTGGTTTTCAGAAACTGACTAACGGCCGCCGACGAACCGGATTGAGTGATGGTAAGCGCCATGATGGTCATGGGCACGGGTTCGGTCAGGGGCTGGCCGCGTCGGTAAACACTGACCCGGCAGGGCTCCTGCCCGGGGCCGTAGCTTCTGTACCCCCGGCTGGCATCCTGCCCCTGATCGGTATACAGACCCGACTCGTCGGCAATAGCCATGTACTCGTTTTCGAGCAGGTAGGTCGGCGGGTCGTCCGGATCGGGCCGGGCTGATCGGGCACGTATGGCTAGTAAGCCCTTGTCAACGTCTGCTTCGGTCAGCGCCAGCGACGGATCTATGACGATATCAAGAACCCCACCCGTTTGCAGCAGTCGTTCCCGGCTCAGGTGGTGAGTGTCTATCTGAAAGGTACCGAGGGTTACGTCGGCCCGGCCAGGTCGGATAAGGTCCAGCGAGAGGGCACCCAGCGGGTAAGTTTCGTACCGGAGCGGCTGTTGACTGAGTTGCGTTTCGGGAATGCTGCCCAGCAAGTCCAGGCGTACCCGGCCTTTGGCATGATCGACCCGGCAGACTACGGATGAAAGGGTTTTATCGGACAAATAAGGCTTGTCGGGTACTAGTATCCGGCCCATCGTCATCGACTTCAGCTCGCCTTCGTACCAGGGCGTGAGGCTCCCCGAAACAGTGGCCGTGGCCGGATTGGCTTTGGTACCCAGCGCCGAATAATCGGGGTGTTGGTTTTCCTGAACCTCGAACAGATTATAACGGATCAGCACCCCCGCCAGCGGCTCCTGCCGGTGATTGTATTCCTGAAACAGACGCATGAGTGGTGACGCCGGCCCACCATCTAGTTCCTTTAGGGGCAGGGCCATGAAAAAGGTACCCGAGCTGCTGAAGACCCCCGCCTGATTGACGATTCTGTGCAGATTCAAATGCCGCAGGGAGCCTTTGTAAGGTCTGCCTGACAACAACACGCTGTCCGGCTGCCGAACCCGGATCGAGTCGCAGAAGACCTGGCTGAACATGGCCAGGCTGGGCAATACGTCGATCATGACGGCCGTAGTCTGGCCGGCGTCGTTATCGAAGCTGATAACCGCATCCAGTAGCCGGGCGATGGTGGACGGACAGGTGGCCGACTCGGGTGTAAACAACTGCTCATCGGTTGTTGCTACGCTTCTTATCCGTACGTCGCGGAAGCCGAACTCCATGCCGCCGTAATAATTCCAGCCAGCTGGCAAATGGCCGCGGAGGGGTTTGCCCGTCCGTTTAATCGTAACCAGCTCGTATAGCGCGTGGTAAGCGGTGTCGAGCGGGGAGCTGCCCAGGGGCGTTGTGGCCCAGTCGGTGAATGTCTGGCGGGTGTTGATCGGCTCCAGGTCGATATACCGCTGATTGCCGTCTTCCCGGATGACCTGACCCGGCGGAACAGGCAAACCGCCCAGTTTATGGAGCGCGAGCAGATCGGTAGACAGGTAGATACGAGGGGGGAGAAAGGCCCTGATCTGAATGGGATCGTAGGTTACCAGCGGCAGCAGTATGTTGTTATTGGCCGTGCCGGGGTTAATGAAAGCCTGGCCCGAGAAGTTGACGCGCGGAAAATCAAACTGACTCATATCGACTCAAAAGATTACAAGCATTACGGTTATATTTATCGGCTGCCGCCACTGGCCTGCCAAAGCCCTGTTGCGGCCAGCTTCCGGCCTTATCCACGACCTGCCATGCAAGCAGACTTAGCCGACTACATCGACGTACTGACCCCCTGGCTGTCGACAGACCTGATTTCGGACGACTACCTGAGCCGCATCCGACAGATTGGCCGACGGCTACCGGCTTTATCGTTCGGTTGCTTCGAGTGCTGGCTTGGTCAGGATCAGATGCGGGTCGACCTGAACCTGGCCATTACGGGTAAGGTAAACGAGCACCAGGTGGTCATAGACTGGCTGGCCGCAACTTCGGACGCCGACGATGCCGGGCATCAGGCTGTTCTGGATAAGATACGATCTATTTGTGGTCTTTGGGGCGATAGCCGGTTTATTCTCCATCCGCATATTAAAGTAATCTGGCTGGTCTATGATATTACTGATCCGTTGCGCAGAGCGCCTGCCCCGTGGCTGTACATACATTTCAGAAGAAACCGACTGAGCGACGATGCGCTGGTACGACCCGAACTGGTTCTTCAGACCGTTACGCTCCTAAACGATCAGTACCCTCGGGAGCGGTTTCGGCCGTTTTTCGAGTCGATTGCGCCTGCTGTACAGATCTGTTCCATCGGCGCGCCAACCAGCCGCGACAAACAGGCACTGCGGGTGTATCTGATGATGCAATCGTTTTCGGACCTGCTACAACTCCTCATCGATCACCACTGGCCCGGGAACCTGGCTGAGTTTAGCCGGGTGATGAGTCCGTACGCAGACCGTAGCGATTTCTTTGGTCTTTCCATTGATATCAGACCTGAGCTTCAGCCCAGAATCGGTATAGAGTGCTGGTTTGCTGAAGATCAGGCGCAGGAGAAGCTGGCTGACTTCACGCGGCAGCTGGTGGCTGACAAGCTGTGCTCAACTCAGAAACGGGATGCGCTGCTCGGCTGGAACGGTCAGTTTGAGGTCCAGTCAAGCCCAGGCCTTTGGTCGTGGTATGACCCGGAAGCGGACGCCCCGCGGCATGATCCGAAGCCGACCGTTATCAGACGAATGGCGCAGTACGTAAAGCTGACCTATCAGCCGGGCAAACCCCTGCTGGCGAAAGGCTACCTTTACTTCGATCGCTCGGTCAGACGGCCTGACTAGCAGGGAACTCGTCGGTCAGGCAGCGGGTGCGTAGGGCAGAATAATCGTAAACTCTGTATACAAGCCCTGTTCGGTTTGTACGCGCAGCTCACCGGCATGGCCTTTGGTAATAATGTCATAAGCCAGATACAGCCCGAGTCCCGTTCCTTGCCCCGTTGGTTTTGTGGTGAAAAAAGGCTGGTATATTTTATTCAGCATATCAGCCGGAATACCAATACCATTGTCTCTGATCTGAAGTACCAGCCTGTTTTTTTCCAGAAATGTTCGGACCGAAAGCTGGGGTTGATACCCTGTTTGCGCTTGCCGGGCTTTTTCTTTTATGGCATAAAAAGCATTGCCATAGATGTTCAGCAATACCTGACCAATTTCCTGCGGGGCCAGTTCGGTAGGCTGTATGGTCGGGTCGAAATCTCTACGAAGTTCGGCGCTGAATAATACATCTTTGCTTCGAAGTCCCTGGAAAACAATCATTAAGTATTCTTCGGCGAGGTTATTAATATTGGTCATCCGCTTTTCGGCGGTTCCCATGCGGCTGTGCTCCAGCATTCCTTTTACAATCGCATTGGCCCGGCCGCCATGAGCCGTGATGCGTTTCATATTCTGTTTTAAATCCTCCAGAATAAAACTGGCTTCTGTCAGATCGCCTTTGCTCAGTTCCTGCTGTATTTCTTCGACCAGTTCAGTGTTAATTTCGGAGAAGTTATTGACGAAGTTCAGGGGGTTCTGAATCTCATGTGCCACCCCGGCGGTCAGTTCACCCAATGATGCCATTTTCTCGCGCATAATGAGCTGATCCTGCGTAGAGCGTAGTTGGTTGAGTGATTGGTTTAGCTCCTGGGTTCTCTCCTCTACTTTTTGTTCCAGTTCCCGATTCAGGGTAATCTGAAGCTGTTGATTCTCCTCGAACTGGTGAATGATGCGGGCCTGTTTTTCTTCATTTTCGCGCCGGAGCACATTAATCATATTGGCCAGCGCAAAAGCCAGCATAATGACCTCCAGCGCCGAGCCGGTGGGTAAGGCGTACTTGAACGTAAAGTCATTTTTGGGCAGCACGCCCAGCAACATCAGAATGACGCACAGTATACCGGTGAACAGGAACGAGAAACCAATGGAGAAGAAAAGAGCCGATGGATACCGGTCGCGAATACTACGTATACCCAGATAGATGATAAGCGGAAACGAGGCCAGGCCCAGTAGCTGGGTCATCGCAAACCCCAGTTCGAAGTAGATAAAGATCAGCAGACCCGAAAGAATATATAACCCGATCAGGCCGTTCAGGATGTTATTCCAGAAAGGATACCGCTGCTTTACATTAAGAAAACTCTGGACAAACAAGACATAGACAATTGCCAGCAAATTGGACGCTATCGATTCAAAATCTGAAAACCAGATCGAAAAATCATCGATGAATCCAAAAATAGAAATAAGATATCCTGAATTGCCCGCCGTGAAAAAGAAAGCGAAAAATAATACTAATAGATAGTACGCGTAGCTCTTTAAACGAGTCGAAATATAAATAAAGGCGTTGTAAATAAACATGACAATAAATACGCCGAGGAACATGAAAATAATCTGTCCTGAAAAGGCATTTGCGTCGTCGATTTTAGCGCGGGGGGCTGCAATGAAATTAAGCGTAAGCGGTACTTTTTCTATATTGAATTTGGATACTAATCGAACAATACATTCCTGCGTTTGTCCGGCTTTGAGCGGTAGTTTTATGTATACTTTATTCGCGTGCGGATAATCCCGTTTTCGGTATGGGTACAAATAGCCCGTCTCTTTGCGTAGTAGCTTATTTTCTGCTCCGTAAAAAAAACTAACAAAAGACCAGTTTTCGAAATCGAATATCCACTCTTTATCGAACGATGTATTATTTTTTACAGAAAATTTCAGCCAGTAAACCTGAATATTTTTGTTCCAGGGTGTATTATCTGCCGGTATGAACTGGCGGGTAAACGTAGGGTTTAAGACATCAGCAATGGTTAGTTTACCGGTAGTATCATTCAGGTAAGAAAAACCGGAAGAGATCGTGATTGGTTGATCCTGCTGTAACAGAATCGGTTGCGCCACCAAAGCCGTTGAAAAAAACAGACAGCAATAGAATAAATAGAGGTATCTCATAGGGTTACAATTTATACCACCGGTCTGGCATATCAGGGTGAGTCTTCGGAAAATATCAACATTCTTTCCTATTTTTTGGGGACCGATACCCATCATTTTTTTGCCGTTTCTGGCGATAGGGCGGTACACACAGGGCTGTAGTCGCGAACACACGGTAGCGGTTACGGATAGGGTTACTGGTAAAAGAGGGGTTGGGTGCTGGTTGAGGCAGGCAGGTCAATATCATCAAAAGGCGTATTCAAAGCAATGTATACTGGCAAATAGTTGAAAGAAGCCATCGGTTAAGCCGGGTTAATATCGATGCTGGATGCTGATTTCAGCCGCTTACGAAACGAATGGGCAACTTACTCAACCGCTCACACAAATATTTCCTTTTTTCTGGCTACTCCCTTTGATTTTACTACCGGCTTCTTACTTTTATACGCTTCATTTATAGGGCAATCGACGGTTCCTGACAGGTATTCGCCTGCGCAATGGTTGCTGATGTGTTTGGGCGGATTAGATCGACGGGTGATGCAGGCTAACTGCATACATCTGTATTTATTGAAAGCGATTAATTGTTTTTTATAGTCAATAGTTCACTAACCTAATTTGCCATAAACCATGAAAGATTCTGAAACCCTGAAAGACGCCCTGACACGCATAGGCGATGCCAAGTATGTTAAACACCTAACCCCCGATGCGCAGCAGCTAACCAAAGCTCAGATTACTGATTTTATGAATAGTAAAACGGATCAGGAATTTAAGCCGGAAACGATTAGTTCATTACGGAAATTTGCCAAGATGCGTATGAAGGATGGTAAAAGTATTTTTCCATACGAAAAGATGGAAAAACTGAAATATAATGAGTCCGACGACCACATGGGCGGAGGCACCTGGTAAACCAAATACGTATTCCCTGCTGATACTATAAGGTACAGACAGGGAATACGTGTTTATTGATTATTTACATTTAAGTGTATAATTAGCTAACTCTCTTTATATCGTTAACTTATCTGTATTATGCCTGCGAAAAAAGAGAAAAAAGTATCACTTAATTTTACCATGCAGCATCAACTGGGACATGCTATGTGCTGGGCTGCTGTGGGTACAAGCTGCGCGCTTTTTTATGATCCCGACAGTAAATGGACCCAGTGCAAACTGGCCAGTCAGTCAATTGGACCCAACACGGGCGATTGCTGTACTAATCCCGAAGACTCACCCTGCGATATAGTCTGGTATCTTCAGAATGATGAAAACATAGGGTCGTTCGTAACGGCCGGCATTGCGCGGGGCTATGAAAAAGGATTTATTCCTTACAAAAAACTCGTCGGCGAGCTGGATGCCGGCAGAATCATTGCGTTCCTGCTCCGGATGGATATCGATGGGACCATCAATAACAGGAATGAATTTTCCCATTTCGTAGCCATCGCGGGCTACGAGTGGACCGATTCGGAAGAAAACGTAACTATATATGACTCTTTTTTCGGTAAATCAGAAATGCCTTACAAAGAGTTTGTGACTAATTATAAATGCCATGGCGGCACGGTGCTGGGCCACGCTGTTAAAGATAGTCTGGTAGAATATACGTTCTTTTCGACCCCAACATCAACGCCTTAAGCCATGCCGATCCGACAGATACTCGCCCCCGAAAAATCAGTTGTCAAGTATACGGGCTGGCTCACCCAGCGAAAGCCGAAGTCGGTACAGCTCAAAAGAACCTTTACCTACGAGAAGGCCTTGCCGCATAAAGTCTACCACGCGCAGCTGAGCGATATCCTTTCCGAAGTTGGGTTTAGCCAGGCGGATGTTGTTTCTTGGCGACACCTGCATACGGATCAGCATGGTACCGTGGCTGTAGAGACCAAAGTTGGCAAAAGGGGGCAATATCATGTTCACGAGGTCCATTCCGGCCACATGGTCGATGCGTTGAAAGAGCTATATCCCGTTCTGAAAAAGAAGAAAGAACTCCGGACCAGCGATTATGAGTACTCGTTCCTGCGGCTCTTCTCGCTCAAAATTTGTGCCGTCTGGTTGCGGGCCGATAGCCGCGAAGCTGATTTTTTCGTACCGTTACCTCCCTGTTTTTACGGCTTAGAGCAGGATAAGCTGTATACCTACGCCGAGTTTACCGACATTGCCCGGAAAGCTATCCAAACGCTCCAGACCAAAACCGATACGTACGACCACCCGATGCAGGGGGGCTGATCAGCTACGCCAGCCATCGCTGAATCTGGCCGAATAAATAGCCGTACTCGTGCGGGCTCACAAAAGCCCCCAGGCCGACGATCATGGCCATCTGAAAAAAACCGATGCGCAGGAACACCCACAGTCCCAGGTGAAACAGGACGCCCAGCGCCACCACCGCCAGCCGACACTCATCGATCCAGATCAGGGTGAAAAGAGTGGTTTCGACGACGAGCGTGCCGTAGGTGGTTGCCTTATAAAACCAGGCCCGGTCCAGAATCGTCGGAACAACGAACCGATTCCAGATTCTGACGTGTAAGACTAGCTGGGTGGCGGTTCCGTTAAGCCAGCTATTGCCCTGTAGTTTGAAAAAGACGTTTTTCAGGTAGATGTTCGCCATAAAAAGCTGAATCATCAGCAGGGGCCAGGCTGGGGCTTTGGCTTCGGGCCGGAGCAGGTTCGGATAGTCCATCACCGAGAGCTGAGTCTGGGTCGGTGCGAAGATCAGGAACAGGCAGAAAAAGCGGTACAGCGCATCCCCCGAGCTAAGCACGTACATATTTCGGTTGTGGATAGAAACGAGCGTCACAAAACAGATCAGCGCGGCCAGCTGGGGCAGGATGCCGACGGTCAGGCAAAACCCGGCTATGGCCTGAACGCCCAGAACAACCTCTACCGACCGGGTGGTGGGCGGCATGTAGTTGAGGAGCGAAAAACGGGATGGCTGCTGAAGGGTGATGTACTCGTCGTAGCCAAACCAGCCGTCGGGACTTAACAGGAGTTTATAGACGCTGAGCCAGTTCCGGGTTTCAGTAAGTACCAGCATACCCGTCAGCACCCTAAATACGCACAGCGTCAGGCTGGACTGCTCGCTGAACAGCAGCTGATTCCAGCCCTCGGCCAGCTCGCCAAAAGTGATGAAAAGGAGTGTCATACGGCCGGTGTGCGAAGCTGTTCGATTACGTCGTGCGTATAAACTACCTGACTCATCCAGGGAATCAGCTGAAACGTGCCGTTGACCGGGGGCTCGTAGTACTGGAGTAGATGTACGCGGATGGCTGGATTGGCGGCATCCTGCTGCGGTCGGTACTGGCGAAGAACGTACCGGCAAATGGCCTCTTTGGGAATCGGGTCTTTCTGCGACAGCAACTGGTTATGCATCTTGATGAACCGGAAATGATCCGTCAGCTGATAGTCGTCTTTGAGGGTGTAGGGGGGGAGTTTCCAGGCCACAACGGTACCGTTGGCCAGTTCGATCTCGAACCCGATCAGGAAGTTTTTGGAGATGGGGCGGGGCGCAAACAACGACCAGTAATTGTCGAGCCCGGCCCAGCAGATATACCGGCCCAGCTTTGTGTGCAGCAGATCCCGAAAGAAATACCCTTCCGGCAAACACCAGAAGAGCAGAAACAGGCTCATCAGGATAACGAACAGGCTCGCCAGCGTTTGCTGAACCAGTACAAACCATTCCACAGCCGATCAGCGGTTAGTTTTAGTGTTACAGTCTGTATAGTAACAGATTGCGCGGAGAAAAACAAGCCCGGACAGCTGGTTGACAGGCTACGGTTTCCCGACCAGTATGTACTCTTTGCCGGCTTCGGTAGCCAGATCATATACGCTGACCCCGTTGGTTGCCTGCTCCGGCGAGCGGGTCTGGTACTGATTCTGGGGAAGCTTGAAAAACGGATTGGGGTTGCTGCCCGTAGCGGGGCGCAGTTGGGCATTGGCCGTGCCGGTGAGTGCATTAGGCACCCGCAGCCGACAGAGGCCGCCCAGCGACGAGCGAATCGCTACCCGGGTCAGTTTTCCGTTTTGCCAGCGCATCGCGACTTCGTAACCACCCCGTGCTTTGAGGCCGCTTACCTCGCCCGATGCCCAGGCGTCGGGCCGGGCGGGCAGCAGGTTGAGCAGGCCGTCGTGGCTCTGGAGCAGCATCTCGCCAATACCCGACGTGCCGCCGAAGTTACCGTCGATCTGGAAAGGCGGGTGGGCGCAGAGCAGGTTCGGGTAGGTACCTCCCCCGTTGGCATAGTCAGTGCCCTCCAGGCCGGTCAGGCGTAACAGCTCGCGCAGTAGTTTATAGGCATGGTTACCGTCATGCAGCCGGGCCCAGAAGTTGATTTTCCAGGATTTGCTCCAGCCCGTGCCGCCGTCGCCCCGAATGGCCAGTGTCTGACGGGCCGCGTCGGCGAGGGCGGGTGTTGTCAGGGGAGACAGCTCCCGGCCGGGGTGCAGGGCGTAGAGGTGCGACACGTGGCGGTGTTGCGGATCTTCGTCGGCCCAGTCCTTGTACCACTCCTGCAGGTTGCCTTTGCGGCCAATCTGTAAGGGAAACAGCTTTGCCTTTTTAGCCAGCAGCGTCTGCCGGAAATCAGCATCGACATTGAGTTGCTCGGAGGCCTGGATAACGTTGCTGAACAGATCCCAGACCAGGGCCATGTCCATGGTTGTGGCTACCGACACCGAGCCTTTCTCGCCTTTTTCGGTAACGAAAATATTTTCGGGGGTGGTAGCGGGTGCGGTTACCAGCCGCCCCTGACTGTCGGTAACGAGCCAGTCGAGACAAAATTGGGCGGCTTCTTTCATGAGCGGGTAGGCGTATTGCTGCAGGTAGGCCCGGTTGCCCGTAAAGGCGTAGTGATCCCAGAGGTGCTGGCTGAGCCAGGCTCCGCCCATGGCCCAGTTTGCCCAGGAAGGACTGCCTTTGCCCCGGTCGCCAACGGGGTTCGAGGTGGCCCAGATGTCTGAGTTGTGATGAACGGTCCAGCCCGACGCGTTGTAGAAATGACGGGTGGTTTCGCGGCCGGTTGTGGCCATATACCCAATCCAGTCGAGGAGGGGCGTATGCAGCTCCGACAGATTGGTCATCTCGGCTGGCCAGTAGTTCATCTCGGTGTTGATGTTGGTCGTGTAGTTGCTGCTCCAGGGAGGGCGTACGATGGGGTTCCAGATGCCCTGCAGGTTGGCCGGAATGGCGCGCGCAGCCGGGTTGCCGGGGCGTTTCGGACGCGAACTCGATATGAGCAGGTATCGCCCAAACTGAAAATACAGACTCTCCAGCTGCGGGTCGGCCGCTCCGCCTGCGTAGCGCTGCAAACGCTCGTCCATCGGCAGGTTGAGGGGCGGAGTCGCTGCGTCGGCCTGCAGCGAGAACCGCACCCGGTTGGCTAGTTGCTGGTAGTCGGCTACGTGGGCGCGGTACAGCGCATCGGCCGATTTGCCGGTTGCCTTAGCCAGGTAAGCCGCGGCCAGCTTTTTCTCGTCAAGACCGTCGCGGTCGGGACATTTGTCGAACCCGTTAAAACTGGTAGCCGCCGAAACGAGCAGGACCGCTTCGGTGGCGTTATCGATGCGCAGGCCGCTGGTGTCGGTCGATACTCGCCCATCGGTCGACTGGACGTTGATTCGCCAGTCGAAACGCATGCCCCGACAGCCGGCCGTGTCGGCATAGATCACCGGAGTCGGGTTGTACTGAACGTAGTTCGGATCGCTATGGGCCGGTGCTTTTCCCCGAACGGCCAGCTCGTTCCGGGCCATTATCTGTTTGGTAACGGGATGCGGGCTGGTGGCGGAAGCGGTCAGGCTCAAGGCCCCTTTCTTCGACGACCGGAGCCGGATAACAATCAGCTGGTCGGGGGCCGACACAAAAACAGTGCGGCTATAGGTAACCCCATTGATCGTAAACCGGGTCGTGGCGGTGGCATCGTCGATGTTCAGTTCGCGCGTATAGGCGGTTGGTTCGCCCGTGAGGGTTTGTTTGAGCCGCAGGTCGCCCAGGGGTTGGTAGGCTTCGGTGTAGAGGCCCTGTAGTTTGGTTGTCAGCCTGGCCGCTTCGGCATAGTCTTCCCGGAAAAGCGCTTCCCGAACCTGCGGCAGATAAGCCGCGGCACCCGGATTCGGCTTGCGGTTAACCGGCCCGCCCGACCATAAGCTCGACTCGTTGAGTTGCAACAGCTCTTCGGCTACTCGCCCAAATACCATCACCCCCAGTCGGCCATTACCAACGGGTAACGCTTCGTTCCAGTTGCGGGCGGGTTGTTTATACCAGATGGGCGATGTCGGCTGGCTAACGGCGGATAAACTGAGTAGCAGACCCGAAACGATGAGAAGGATGGGGGCAACTTGTACGATGGCCGGTCGGAACATAGGGCGAAAAACGGTAGGTTGACACCTGAACAAGACCAAACCCCGGGTTGCCTACTCTACTCCACCAGGCTTTGGCATAGTAGGGTCAGGGAGTCGGGCCTGCAGGATGCCCAACAAAAAAAGCGCCGTCCGTAGACCGCGCCTTTCAAAACAGGTAGTAGACCGGCTTAGGCCAGACTGGCTTCGGTCGTTTCTACGAGGTTGTGCTTCATCAGGTATTCGGCAATCTGAACGGCGTTGGTAGCGGCTCCTTTGCGCAGGTTATCCGCAACGCACCAGAAGTTGAGCGTGCGGGGCTGGGTTTCGTCGCGCCGGATACGGCCTACGAACACCTCGTCGCGCCCGTGGGCGGTCAGCGGCATCGGGTAGATTTTATTGGCCGGATCGTCCTGCACCACAACGCCCTCGGCATTCCGCAGCAGTTCGACCACATCGTTCAGCTCAAACTCTTCGTCGAACTCCACGTTTACGGCCTCCGAGTGGCCGCCAATGGTCGGAATCCGGACCGTGGTCGCGGTAACCCGGATCGAGTCGTCGCCCATGATCTTTTTCGTTTCGTTCACCATCTTCATCTCTTCTTTCGTATAACCGTTGTCGAGGAAAACGTCGATATGGGGCAGTACGTTGAGGTCGATGGGGTGGGGGTATACTTTCGGGATATCCGCGCGTCCTTCCCGTTCGGCAAACAGCTGGTCAACGGCCGCCTTACCGGTGCCGGTTACCGACTGGTAGGTCGATACAACGACCCGCTTAACCCGATACCGATCGTGCAGCGGCTTCAGCGCTACGACCATCTGGATGGTCGAGCAGTTCGGGTTGGCAATGATCTTGTCTTCGGGAGTCAGGGTGTTGGCATTGATTTCGGGTACGACCAGTTTCTTGGTCGGGTCCATCCGCCAGGCCGATGAGTTGTCGACAACCGTAATACCGGCTTCGGCAAACTTAGGAGCCAGGGCCAGCGAGGTGCTTCCGCCCGCCGAAAAAATTGCAATGGCAGGTTTGGCGGCAATGGCATCCTCAAAGCTGACAACCGTGTACGCTTTTCCCTTGAACTCAACCTGTTTACCAACCGAACGCTCGGAGGCAACGGGAATAAGTTCTGACACGGGGAAGTTGCGTTCTTCCAGTACTTTCAAGATTTCGCCACCGACAAGGCCGGTAGCCCCAACAACTGCGATTTTCATTGATAGAATGCGGATTGGTGTCCGCACGAATTGGTTTATACAGAAGGCCCGCACCTGCGCGCCATTTTCGCCCGCAAAAGTACGGTAAATTCGTTGATGGACAGGGTGTATTGTTCAGAAAAAATAGACAGACTGATTCCGCGGGCGGGATAATCGGCGCCGGGCTGTCAACAAAAAGCCCCGATCACGATGCAGCGTGATCGGGGCCCGGACTATGGACCGCAGGCATGGCGTTACTCTCCGCCAAACAGGAAACCCAGCGATAGGCCGAAAGCCGTGTTTTTTACTTTCTGATCGGCCGTGTTGGATATGTTGCTCAGACCGGGCGAATAAAAGCCGGTCAGTACCAGGCCAGACGGCAACTCATAGCCCACCGACACGCGTAAACCATAATCGAGCCGTTTGGCCTGGTCTTCACCCGATCCAAAATCGATCGGCGTTGTTTCATTCTGCCCTGCCAGCGAGCTGACAGTTTTTCCGCTTAGGCCGTAGGCTACATATGGCCCTGCTCCCAGGTTGATCCAGCCTGGTCCGGCATCCAGGCTGTAAACCAGCTGAAGCGGCATCTCGATATACGTCATGGTGCTCTTCACCGACGCATCCAGACTTCCCAATCCGGTAAGACCCCCCAAATCGCCCAGTAACTGTCCGATCCCTAGATCCGGTAGCTTGGCTCCTTTTACTGAATAGAGCAGCTGCGGCCGGAATGAAAGGTTGTCGGTAACAATAGCATCGAGCATGAAACCTCCATGATAACCCAGTATGCCCTTGCCGGACATGGGTTGACCGTCAAACGTATAAGCCTGATTAACAAGCTGCCCGCCCCCCGTTATACCCAGGCGAACCTGGGCAAAGCTGACAGTCTGAATTAGTAATAGGACAAAAAATAGGCGTGTAACTGGTTTCATGCGTGATGTGTAAGGTATGAACATGATAATTAATGGAATGGTAACTATACCTTGTGACGTAGAAAGTATACAATAGTAATGCCGTACTGCACGCTTGTGGATACAGTAGACAAAAAGATACCGATGTGTATCTGGGATAATCTAGAAGGTGTATAGCCTCTGCGGAGATAAACAGGCGGTCAGGCTGATGTCAGTATCCGTGATGTCGTCAATGGTCGTTACCGGCTCAAACAGTGACAGACCAACCCGCGCACAGTCAGAACGACATTCGGCCAGAAACCGGTCGTAATAGCCACCGCCGTAACCAACCCGATGTCCGCTCTGATCAAAAATCAGCAGCGGAACCAGCACCAGGTCAAGCTCGGTAGGAGAAACCGTGGCGCTGGCCGAAGCGGGTTCAGGAATACCCCAGCGATTCTGGATGAGGGGTGTTTCGGGGGTTAGTGGAGTATGGGTGAGTAGTCCGGTACCAGGTTCGGTAATAGAAACGACCAGCCGAACCGATGGGAAATCCTGCCAGATACGGTGAACGATGGGCCAGGTGTTTACTTCGTTCTGCCGCGCAATGGGCAGAAACACATGTACGCAGGAAACAGAAGGAGAGGAACCAAAAAACGTCTGGAAAAACTGGTCGGCAATGGCCGCACTGCGATCGCGAACCGCATCGGCCGACAGCGCCCGGCGCAGGGTCAGGAAGTGGGTTCTGAGGGCTGCCTTTTCCACGGTAGACCGTTGAAAACCGAAATTACTTAGCTCTCCAGACAGAGCTGCATCTGAAAGTTGAACGGATCAAAACTGGCCTGCATTTTTTTCAGAAACGCCCGGTCGTTGAGATAGAACGTCAGGAAGTTTTCGGTCCGCTCCTGCAACCCGCCGTTCGGGAACAGCTCGTTCTTGACCGCCAGCAGCTGCCGGATGCCCGTGTCCTGATTTCGCTCTTCGGCCCGGCGCATTTTTTTCTCCAGACGAGCCACTGCGTTAGCAAACCGCTTGGTTTCGGCCAGCACTGCTTTTTCGAGGGTCGGATCAACGATCTGCGCTTTATGCAGAATAGCGTCCAGCGCCTTGTTGATGGTCCGGTTTTCGTTGTCGAACTTCAGCGCATGACGCGTATGGGTATCGATGTAGTTATGCTTGAGGGTGAGGGTATCCTGAAACAACTCTTCCGGTGTCAGCCCCAGTTTGTGGATGCGCTTGGCCGTTACTTTAGGTACGTAAGTGGCAAAGTTGCGCGGCATCAGCATCGGAAAAGGCGTCTGGTAATGATCGAATACGCCTTTGAGCTGCAGCCAGTACGGCACCTCCGACGGGCCGCCAATATAGACCAGGTTCGGCAGGATCGTTTCCTGATACAGGGGGCGCAACACGACGTTCGGGCTGAAGCGTTCGGGATGCTCGTCCAGCAGGGCCAGCAGTTCCGGTTCCGTAAAGCGAATTTTGGTGTGAACCACCTTGTAAGCGCCGTTAGGAAGCCGTTCGATGCGTTCGCGCAGCTGATCGTCGAGATAAAACAGGTTGATGTCGCGCGGGGTGATAACGGTTTTGTAGCCCAGCTGCTCCAGCTGCTCGGTACGGGTGTGTACGAGGCCACCGGCCGTTTGCTGAAGCAGATCGTCGCGCATGATGGGCGCAAATACGCGTTTCAGAGCCGCATCGTCGGCATCGAGACAAACGAGCCCCTCGGCGCCGAACAGCTCGTTGATGAAGTACCGCACCGAATTGGCCAGGGTCTCCTGCCCAAGATACGCTTCTTCAAAGAGGGTTAGTTTCTCGGGTATTTCGCCAAACAGGGTTTTCAGTTCCCGCGGATCCATACGACCCACGGCCCCGCGTTGTTCGGTCTGCCAGGTATGCGTCCGGCCAAACAGCGAGAAGTGGTTGATTTCGGCAAAATCGTGGTCCTCCGTCGCCATCCAGTAGACCGGCACGAAGTTGTAGTCCGGGTAGGCTTGTTTCAGCTGTCGGGCCAGATTAATGGTCGTAATCAGCTTGTATATAATGTAGAGCGGCCCGGTAAAGATGTTGAGCTGGTGGCCGGTTGTAACGGTAAAGGTATTGGGCTGAAGCAGTATCGACAGGTCGGGCTTGCTGGCTAGTCCTTCGTACTGGCGCGTCAGCGCGTCGACCAGGACCCGGCGTTTGGATTCATCAACCGTTTTTTCAGCCATTTGCTCCCTGAACTGGGCTGGGTCTGGAAAGCGGTTGTAAAACGGGCGAAGACTTTCTTTTTTGGCGAGGTAATCGAGAAAGAGCGGAGAAAACTGGCCGGTTTGAACAAGCGGTAGGTACTGACAGTCCATGCAGGATTGGGATTTACGGACGCAACAAATGAAGAACCCGCAAGGTTCGGGAGGGCCTTGCGGGTTGAGGGAATACGCTACTTAGACCACGTTGCCGTACAGGTCGAACTCTTCGGCCCGGTCGATGCGGACGTTGGCAAAATCGCCCAGGCGTACGTACTGGCTGGCCGGAACCAGCACTTCATTGTCGACTTCGGGCGAGTCGGCCTCGGTGCGGCCGATGAAGTAGCCACCTTCTTTCCGGTCGAACAGGGTTTTGTAGGTCCGGCCTACTTTCTGCTGGTTCAGCTCGGCCGAAATGCTCTGTTGCAGGTCCATCAGCTCGTCGGCGCGTTCCTGCTTGATATCGGCCGGAATATCGTCGGGCATCGAGTATGAATGGGTGTTTTCTTCGTGCGAGTAGGTGAACACGCCCATCCGGTCGAACCGCATCCGGTCTACGAAATCGTAGGTTTCCTGGAACATGGCGTCGGTTTCGCCGGGATGCCCCACAATGAGTGTCGTACGGAGGGTGATATCGGGTACTTTGTCCCGGATGGTGTTAATGAGCGCTTCGGTTTTTTCGCGGGTGATGCCCCGGCGCATGAGCCGAAGCAGTTCGGTCGAGCCGGTTTGCAGCGGCATGTCCAGGTAGTTGCAGACGTTGGGCCGGTTGCGCATGACATCCAGCACCTCCAGCGGGAAACCCGACGGGTAAGCGTACTGAAGCCGAATCCAGTCAATTCCTTCCACGTCGGCCAGGCGGGCCACCAGCTCGTCGAGGTTGCGTTTTTTATACAGGTCGAGGCCGTAGTAGGTCAGGTCCTGAGCAATCAGAATCAGTTCTTTGGTGCCGCGCCGGGCCAGCGACCGCGCTTCGGTGACCAGCTCGTCCATGGACCGCGACACGTGCTTGCCGCGCATCAGCGGAATGGCGCAGAACGAACAGGGCCGGTCGCAGCCTTCGGCAATTTTCAGGTAGGCAAAGTGGGCGGGGGTGGTCAGCAGCCGTTCGCCCACCAGTTCGTGTTTATAATCGGCCCGGAGCGTCTTCAGCAGCCGGGGCATTTCGTTGGTACCAAACCAGGCATCGACGTCGGGAATTTCGACTTCCAGCTCGTCTTTGTACCGATGCGACAGGCAGCCGGTTACGTAAACTTTATCCACCATACCCGCGTCTTTGGCATCTACGTAGCGCAGAATCGTGTTTACCGATTCTTCTTTCGCATTGTCGATAAAGCCGCAGGTGTTGATAACGACAATATTGGCGTCGTCTTTTTTGGACTCATGCGTTACGTCCATGCCGTTGCCCCGGAGTTGCGTGAAGAGAACTTCCGAATCGACCAGGTTTTTCGAGCAGCCGAGCGTAACGATATTGATTTTATTGGTACGTATTCCTTTGGTTTTCAAAACAGGACTTATTAGCAGGCGGTTAGAGAAAAACTAACGCCCGGTGGTTGGACAAAGTTCGCCGATGGGGCTGTCGTTTTCGGGCTCGTACCAAATGGTCTTATGGCTGACCAGTACTTGAGCGGTACCGGAAAAATAGGATTCCAGTAAGTCGTCGGCCCTTAGAAACAGGTCATGCAGGCTAAACCGTCGCCCGTCTGTAAGGACAAACGTATAAAAAGCCCAGTCCGGTCTCTTATTGCTTCGGTGAGCAATGTGAGATTCGATAGACGAAACATTCTGTGAGCTGACGACAACAGATCCATCGGCCTCCGCAATGGTAATGGTCTTTAGCCCCGGATCGAAGGTTACGCGCTTGTCGCGAACTTGTTTCCACAGCCTGTATTGCTGGCTGAAAATGAACGCCACTAGCGCCACCGTAGCGACGCCCAACAGCATAAGAAACACCGCCCCCAGAACCTGATCAGGCTGGCGAACGAAGGTGGCTACCCCCATACCGATATATAGCAGGCCCATCAGCGGAAGTGGTAAAAGAAGTAGAACGGTGAACCGGGTGAAGAATCGATTACGATCCCACGTAACCGTAACGGACCGAACCAGCGGAGAGCCATCGCCCAGGCTCTCGCGGGTATGACGGAGCATGCGGAGGATGAAGAAAACGAAGGGCGCGAAAACGATCAGAAACAGCAGCAGGACGTTCATAGCCGCTAAAATACGGCACTATGCGAAATCTCTACAGTGATAGTAGACTGACGGTTCTTCTGTACGCTGACTGGGAAGATGTTATTCTGACTGTCAGACAGGTTGGCGTACAGGCCTTTCGGTTCGCGCACCATGAGGGTGTACTTCCCAACCGGCATACGAACGCAGAACCGGCCATTTTTGTCCGACTTCACCGTTTTGAGCGGTTTAACCCCACGCACGGACGTAATAAACCCGTTCTCACCCGCGTCGACCTGGCTGCTGTTCAGCAGGGGAAAGATAAGCACCTCGCGAATAACCGCTGCTCCGTTGGTACGGGCCGATGCCGGACCCACGGAAGGCATCATGTTTCCTTTTTTCTCGACCACGGTGCCGCAGATTCCTTGCTTGGTGGCTTTCTGACGGGACGCCTGCTGGGCTATAGCCGGAAGGGACAGGCTAACGTAGACGGCCCAGAAAATGAGGTATTTATGCATAGCGTTCGTTGACGAAAGCGAGAAAATTTTCGGATAGGCTAATTAGATGCAGTATATCCTCTAACGAAAAGTCGCCGTCTATATCATAATCGGCTAGCTGCCTTTGCTCAAACAGGGTCGCAAAGTCATCTTTATACTGCTCTGGAATTTCTCCGGATTTAATATAGTGTAGAGAAAACATTTCACGGGCAGACGAATGTCTCTTCGTAACAATATGTTTACTAGCCAGTAAACCACGAACAAGCCAGAAGAAACAGTAATAGCTAGAAGTAATGGCTCCGTTGGGAAAATCCGTAGCTACTAAAATTTTAGCATTTGCCAAGTAGCCAGTGGCCTTCCTAACGCAATTGCTCAGGTCGTCGCTCATAAATGCATTTCCCGTCTTTTTTAACTTCGCGGTAAAACATACGGTTTGACGTTAGAAATTGAGTTTTGGAGACAACGACGGTTGATATAGGAATCAGTGTTTGTAGATAGTACTCGTTACGGGCGGCTATGGTTGTATATACCTCTTTAGATGGCGACACGTTTTCGTCTGTCAAAACGATTAGGTAATCTACGTCAGATTCTTCGTTGTAGTCACCCCGCGCGTACGAACCAAACAAGATGACGCTATCCAGGCGTGGGCCATAGTAACGCTCCATGATGTTAATCACATCATTGTTCACAGCCGCCAGATCCGTCACGATGGCCATCCGGTTTGTTATTTTTTGAAGAACGAATCGACAAACTCCATCTTGTTGAATGTCTGCAGATCCTCGATTTTTTCGCCCACACCAATGTACTTGACGGGTATTTTGAACTGGTCCGAAATGCCGATTACTACGCCCCCTTTAGCCGTCCCGTCCAGCTTGGTAATGGCCAGTGCCGACACTTCAGTAGCTTTGGTGAACTCGGTAGCCTGAATAAACGCGTTCTGTCCCGTCGACCCGTCCAGCACGAGCAACACCTCATGGGGCGCGTCGGGGGTTACTTTCTGCATGACCCGTTTGATCTTGGTCAGCTCGTTCATCAGATTCACTTTCGTATGCAGTCGGCCGGCGGTGTCGATAATGACCACATCGGCACCCATTTCGGTTGCTTTTTTCACGGCATCGTAGGCAACGGCCGAGGGGTCGGTATTCATCCCGTGTGAAATGACCGGCACGCCCACCCGGTCGCCCCAGAGCTTGAGCTGATCGACGGCGGCTGCCCGGAAGGTATCGCCCGCGCCCAGCACCACCTGTTTGCCCCTTTTGTGGAACTGAGCGGCCAGCTTGCCAATGGTGGTCGTTTTGCCGACACCATTCACGCCGACAACCATAATGACGTAGGGCTTGATCGAAGCCGGCAGCGCAAAATCGTCGGCCACGTCTACGGTATTGTTGCTGGCCAGGAGCCCGGCAATTTCTTCGCGCAGGATGCGGTCGAGCTCGTCGGTGCCCATGTATTTGTCGCGCGCCACCCGCTCTTCGATCCGTCGAATGATCTTAACGGTTGTTTCGACGCCCACGTCTGATGATACCAGCACGTTCTCGAGTTCGTCGAGTACTTCTTCGTCGACGGTGGCTTTGCCGACTACGGCGCGACCCAGCTTGGCGAAGAAGCTATCTTTGGTTTTCTCTAACCCTTTGTCTAGATTTTCTTTCTTTTCCTTCGAGAAAAAGCCGAATAAAGCCATAGTTCGTAGTGAATGAGTTGTCAGTTAGGGAGCCGATTCAGGGGTGCAAACAGCCCAACAGTCTACTGATTGGAGGGGTGTACTGGATTCTTACCTGCTAGTTAACTGATTTGCAACAAAAAAAGTCCCACCGGGCCGCGTGGGCTGGGGGGACTTCCTGAAATTTTGCGCAAACGGTCTGTGTCGCAGACAACAGGCCGTTGTAGCTGAGAGTGGGCCTAGCTTTTGAGGGCAGCCTGTACTTCATCAACCGGAACCATTTCTTCTTTGAAGGTATAAGCGCCGGTTTTGGGCGACTTAACGGCTTTGATAATTTTGGCGAACGCCTTGCCGTTGTCCTTCGTCTTCAGGGTTGCAACTACCTTTTTTGCCATGACAGATGGTTAGTTTAGGGTTTACGGTTTTCAGTTTTCGGAATGGGCAGCCTGTGAGCTCCACCGTAACCAGAAAACTATAAACCAGAAACCTTATTTAATTTCTTTGTGCAGCGTTACTTTCTTCAGGAACGGATTGTATTTCTTCCGCTCGATACGAGCCGGCGTGTTCTTCCGGTTCTTGGTGGTAATGTACCGGGACATGCCGGGTACACCGCTGTCTTTTTGCTCGGTGCATTCCAGAATAACCTGGATTCTATTGGCGCCTTTCTTTGCCATTGCTCAGTTCGTTTTCTCGATAAGGAGCGCAAAGGTACGAAATGGGTTTTATTCTCCCAATAGCCTGACAAGAAAAAGTAATGATTTGTAGTTGATTAGACGAGAGCCGGCGCTGATTTTTGACTTTAGACCGTCCACTGCCGACCTTTGAGGAGCTCATGACAACCCAAACCATCCAATACGAGTACGCGCCGGGTCATTTTCGGGCGTCAGAACCGGCGGTCTATCGCCCCGATATGCTGGCCGAAGGGGAGATGATTCTCAACATGGGGCCGCAGCACCCCTCTACCCACGGCGTACTGCGGCTGGAGGTCGTTACCGACGGCGAGATTATTGTCGATGTGGTGCCGCACGTGGGGTACCTGCACCGCTGTTTCGAGAAACACGCGCAGTCGCTGCCCTTCAACCAGGCGATTCCGTTCGTCGACCGGCTCGATTACCTGGCGGCCATGAACTGCGAACACGCTTTTGTCATGGGCGTTGAACGGATGCTGGGCATCGAAAACGACATCCCCAAACGAACCGAATACATCCGGGTACTGGTCGCCGAACTGAACCGCATTGCCGCTCACTTTGTCGGCATCGGCACGTATGCGCTCGACATTGGTGCCTACACCCCTTTTCTGTGGCTCATGCGCGATCGTGAGCATATTCAGCGGCTACTGGAATGGGTCAGCGGAGCGCGGATGTTGTACAATTACATCTGGATCGGGGGCTTGTTCTACGACCTGCCGGTTGGTTTCGAGGAGCGCTGCCGCGAATTCATAGCTTACCTGAAACCCAAGCTGGTGGAGTTGCAGCAACTGGTTATCGAGAACGAAATCTTCGTGAAACGAACGGCCAACGTTGGCGTCTTACCGTTAGCGGTAGCCATCAACTACGGCTGCACCGGCCCCATGCTCCGCGGATCGGGGCTGCGGTACGACCTGCGCCGGGTCGATGGCTATTCGGTCTATCCCGAACTGGCGTTCGATATTCCGATCGGGCAGGGCCAGATGGGAACCGTAGGCGACTGCTGGGACCGCAATAACGTTCGGGTGCTGGAGTGCCACGAGTCGATCCGGATCATTGAGCAGTGCCTCGATCAACTCACCGGCCCTCACAAACGCACCCGCGATTACGATCCGCAGGCGGTGGTGCCGAAGAAAATACGGCCGAAAGCGATGGATTTTTACGCCCGTGCCGAGAGCGCCAAAGGGGAACTGGGCTTCTTCTTCCGCACCGATGGTCGTGCCGATGTGCCGGTTCGCTGCAAGGCCCGGTCGTGCTGCTTTCACAACCTGTCGGTTATTGGTGAAATAGCCAGGGGGGCTATGCTGGCCGATCTGGTGGCTATAACGGGTTCGCTCGATCTGGTTATGGGCGAGGTCGATCGCTAGTCGGCCAGCACCAGAATATCTTTTGTGTTGCGGCCGAGTCCGTCGTAGTCGAGGCCGTAGCCCAACACGAACCGGTTTTCAATCTCGAAGCCGACATAGTCCAGGTGAAGGTCTTTCTGCAGCGCCGATGGTTTGTACAGCAGCGTCACCAGCGCCATAGACGCCGGATTGGCGGCCTGGAACTGTTCGCAAATGTCGGCCATGGTCAGACCCGTGTCGACGATGTCTTCCACGATGAGCACATGACGGCCTTCAATGGATTCATTCAGGCCCAGAATTTGTTTCAAATGGCCGGTTGAGGTGGTAGACGCATACGACGCTACCCGAATAAACGTGACCTCGCAGGGAATATCGATACATTTGAGCAGGTCAGCGGTGAATACTACGGCTCCGTTCAGTACACCGATGATCAGCGGCTGCCGGTCGGCATAGTCGCGGCTGATCTGGCTGGCCAGTTCCTGTACGCGGTTCTGAATAGTATCGGCGGCAATAAACGGGACGAAGGTTTTGTCCTTGATGGTTAGCATGATGACGTCGGCGAAGGTCAAAGATACGGCCAGTGCCGGAAAGGGGGCTAAATTTCAGTGAAAAATACGCACGAGCAAACGGACCGACACCCGTTTACGTTCATAGATTGATAACGAATCAATAACGAATGAAGAAGACTCTGTTGACGGTATGGCTGACGGCGCTGGCCTTTTTAGCGCAGGCGCAACTCTATGATCCGTCGGCGTTTGATAAAAAGTACGATGGTCTCCTCAAGCACCCGGGCGTGCAGATCGAATCGGCGGAGGCCATCAACCAGATGTACAACTTCAAGTTCTACGAAGCCGACAAGGAGTTTCGATGGCTGCGGGTGCGCTATCCGAAACACCCGATGCCGTATTTCATGATGGGGCTGGCCGAGTGGTGGAAAATTGTGCCGAATACCGACGTTACGGACTACGACAACCTCTGCCATGCTTACATGGACTCGACCATCATCCTGGCCGAGCGGCTGTACGACGAAAGCGACAACAAGCTGGAGCCTTCGTTCTTCCTGGCGGCTGCCTATGCGTTTAAAGGGCGGCTGTACTCGGAACGGAAAAAATGGGCCAAGGCGACCCTGGCCGGTAAAAACGCGCTCAAGTATTTCGACAAGTGCAAGGGCAATGCTGACTTCAGCCCCGAACTGCTCTTCGGCGATGGGATGTACAATTACTATTCCCAGTGGATTCCGGAGAATTACCCCATTCTGAAGCCTATTCTGATGTTTTTCCCAAAAGGAAACAAGCAGAACGGAATCAAACAGCTGGAAAAAACGGCCAATTCGGCTTTCTACACCCGTGTCGAGGCCCGGTACTTCCTGCTTCAGATCTACAGTATGGAAAACCAGTACGACAAGGCCTACGAGATGGCCAAATACATGTCGGAGCAGTATCCGGATAACCCGTTCTTTGAGCGGTATTATGCGCGGTCGGCCTTTGTGCAGGGGCGACTGGCCGAAGCCGAGCGGATTTCCAAAAGTATGCTGGAGAAAATTGCGCGCTCCCAATCAGGATACGAAGGCGTCAGCGGCCGAACAGCGGCTTATATTCTGGGATACATCAACCAACTGTTTCATAAAAACCTGCCCGAAGCTAAAAAATATTATCAGCAATCGATCGATTTTGCCCGGCAGACCAACGCTACGAACGCAGGCTACTACTGGTCATCGGTGCTGGCACTCGGAAAAATAGCGACGGAAGAGAAAAATTACGATCAGGCCCAGCTCTATTTCAAAGAGGTACTGGACAAGTCGGATCGGAAGTCGAGCCAGCACAAGGAAGCACAGAAGCTGCTCGATGAACAAAAGAAAGCCCGACGCGAAGAGCGCCGAAAGCGGAGAGGATAAACGAAGTGATGAGTTAAGGGTGATGAGCGATGAATTAATTGAACTTTGCTCATCGCCCTTAACTCATCACTCATATCAGGGTATTGGCAAGACTTTGCTTTCTTTGAAGGTCGACATGATCACCATCGTCTGGGTGCTGGCTACCTCGTCTATTTCATTGATCACATCCAGCATCAGCGCCTGATACGAGGCAATATCTTTGGCAATAACCTTCAGCAGAAAATCGCCCGAGCCGGTAATGTGGTGACACTCGATAATCTCAGGAATTTCGTTGGCTTTATCGACGAACGACATGGTCGTCTCCTTTTTGTGTCCCGTTAGCGTAACCATAACGAAGGTGGTAACGCCGAGTCCTACCTTTTCCCGGTTGAGCTGGGCGTGGTAGCTCTGGATAATGCCCGAGGTTTCGAGTTTTTTGACGCGCTCCAGGGTAGGAGCGGGCGAAAGTCCGATTTCTTTAGATAGTTGGGCGTTGGTAATTTTAGCGTTGGCTTGAAGAATTTCTAGTACGTTGCGATCTATCTGATCTAACTTCTGGCTCGACATAACAAGGTGATCTGTTTGAAACTTGGTTGCAGAACGGCGCAAATCTACTACCTTTAAAGATAAAATAGTCTAAAAAGATATTGGTTTTCTGCTATAGGCAGAATAAAGATTGCTGACCCGTTACTTTAGCGGTACAAAACTACGCTAATTCGTTCGGACGCCAAATTACCATTTCAGCGTTTGGCTATCTTATTATGCGTCACTACCCGTTGCTGATTTGACTTGAAACGGGCGTCATCAACGGCTGACCGGAGCGCGTGTTTGGTGGCCCGTCCCTGCACCCGCGCCCGCCACATACGCCACGACGACGGCTTCATTTCGCGACGCATGAGCGCAATAACGGCCTGCTCCGGCAAGCCAAACTGGGCTTCGATCGCGTCGAACGGCGTACGATCTTCCCAGGCCATTTCAACAATTCGGTCAATGTCGGCTTCGGTTAGCGCAGCGATCAGGTCGGTGTCTTTCATATACTTACAACCAAGTAGGAAGCGAAACGTTTGCGGTAATGGATTAGTAAGCCATTAAAAATAATCAGTCAGCCAGAGAGGCCTGACTTCAGGCTGTACGAATCGCCGAAAGGCTCCCAAAAGGCAGAAAACCTATCCCGCATAACCCGGGTTATTGGCGTATGAAGATGCGTAAGAAAGCCGACCTGCCCACCAAGATCTGCCCCGTATGCAACCGGCCTTTTGCCTGGCGAAAGAAGTGGGAACGCGATTGGGAGAACGTCGTTTACTGTAGCGATGCCTGCCGGGCCGCCAGTAAAAGAGGCCAGGTTCAGGCCGGAGCGTAAGACTTCTGGCTGTTCTGTCGTTATTTTGGGGCATTGATTTTTATGTCTCCATGATGCGTTCTGTTGCTTTTCTTTTCCTGCTGTTTTGTCTGGTCCTGGTACATGCCTGTCGTCGGCCCGAACCGGTCGTTACCAAAAAACCGGCTGGTCCTCCCGTAGCGGCCAAACCCGCTCCAAAACCAGCACCTCCTAAACCAAAACCGGCTCCGTCGGCCGTTCTCGTACCGGCCGATACGCTCGAAGACGATGTTCCGCTGATCGGGCCGGTGCCGCCCAAACGGGAGTTTCGGGCCGTCTGGATTGCAACGGTCGAGAATATCGACTGGCCCAGCAAAAAGGGACTGCCCGTAGCCGAACAGCAGCGGGAGATCGTCGAGATGTTCGATATGTATCAGCAGACGAACCTGAACGCGGTGGTGGTGCAGGTTCGGTCGGCGGCCGATGCGTTCTACGCACGCGGGTCAGAACCCTGGTCAGAATGGCTGACGGGGCAGCAGGGGCTGGCTCCCCAGCCGTTCTACGATCCGCTCGATTTCATGATCGAACAGGCGCACCAGCGGGGACTGGAGTTTCATGCGTGGTTCAACCTGGACCGGGCTACGTTCGGCAAAACGGCCAGTGTGGCGCCCAGCAATATTGTTTATCAAAAACCCCGCTGGATGCTGGAGTACGGCGGGCGCAAACTGTTCAACCTCGGCATTCCCGAAGTCCGGACCTACATTGCCGGTATCGTCGCCAACGTGGTGCGCGAATACGATGTAGATGGCATCCACTTCGACGATTATTTTTATCCCTACGCCATTGCCGGCCAGACCCTGCGCGACGACAGCACCTATCAGGCCAATTACAACGGCATGAAAAAAGCCGACTGGCGACGCGACAACGTGAACAAACTCGTGGCCGAGCTGCGCGACTCGATCCGGGCCAACAAACCCTGGGTCAAGTTTGGCATCAGCCCGTTTGGCATCTGGAAAAATCAGAGCAATGACCCCGATGGTTCCGCTACCAACGGTGGGCAGTCGTACTACGATCTGTATGCCGATACGCGTAAATGGATTCGGGATGGCCTGATCGATTACATCGTGCCGCAGGTTTATTTCAGTTCGGAGTTTACGCGGGTGCCCTATAAAACGCTGGTTGAGTGGTGGACGCGCAACTCGGGCAAATGCCATCTGTACATTGGTCACGGCGCCTACCGGGTTGGGCGCGGGTCGGAACGGGATCCGGGCTGGGCGCGGGCTACCGAGTTTCCCGATCAGATGCGCTACAACCGGCTCCAGCGCATTGTGCAGGGGAGCGTGTTCTTCAGCGCCAAAAATCTGAAGCTAAATCCGCTGGCCATCCGCGATTCGCTGCAAAGTAATTTCTACCGGCATCCGGCGCTGGTACCGCCCATGACGTGGCTGGATAGCATCGTGCCTCTGCCCCCGCGCGATCTCAAAGCCGCCGATACGCCCGAGGGGGTTGAACTGTTCTGGCAGCAGTCGGCCGAGGCCGAAGATGGCGACGGAGCCAGTGCTTACGTCATTTACCGGTTCGAAGGGCGCAAACCCCGCCTGCGGCTCGATGATCCTCGCTATATCGTGGCGCGTTGTCAGGGCGAATCGACAACGCGTTTTGTAGACAGGACCGCCGATCCTAAAAAGAAGTATGTGTACGCGGTAACGGCCCTCGACCGGCTCAACAACGAAAGCCGTGAGGTAACCATCCGGGTTCGCTAAACCATAAACTCGCTCATCACCTCGCCAACGGGCCGGGCATCCGGAAAGAAGCCAACCAGCCGGAGCAGTATGCCTTCTACCACCGCGTCGGGGCAGGAAGCTCCGCAGGTGAGCAGTACCGTTACCGGCCGATCGGGCTGCGTTGAAGCCGTCAGAAAATTTTCGGTTACGATCTCCTGTTTGGTGTGGTTGTCGAAATGCCGGATCAGGGTCTCTGACAGAATTTTCTGCTCCGACTCAATGAAGTAGGTCGGCAGTTTTTCGGCGCAGAGTTCAACGATATGCGAGGTGTTGGACGAGTTGTAGCCCCCGGCCACGATGGCAAAATCGGCTTCGTAGGTCAGCAGCGCGTAGGTGGCGTCCTGGTTGTCGTTCGTGGCGTAGCAGAGCGTGTCGCGGGTGTTGGCAAAGTGGGCGTCGATCTGGTCGGGCTGGAGCGCATACTGCCGGATCATAACCTGCTTGAGGTAGTCGGCAATGCCCTGCGTGTCCGAAGCCAGCATGGTTGTCTGGTTCACAACGCCGATGCGCCGAAGGTCGCGGCCCGGGTCGAAGCCGTCGGAGTACTGGCCTGCAAATTCGCTGAAAAACTCGGTCGCCGAGGCCTCGCCAGTGATGTAACGAGCCAGCCGCTGCGCCTGCGCCATGTCCTTTACTACTACCGTCGGGGCGGCTTCTTTACTGTGCGAAAAGGTAGCCCGCGTTTCTTCATGCGTCGGTTTACCGTGTACCACAACGGTATAGTTCTTCTGACCGATCTGCCCGGCTTTGTTCCAGACTTTCTCGACAAACGGGCAGGTTGTATCGTATTTCGCTACATCGAGGCCAATGGCCGCCAGCTGTTGCTGAATTTCGAGGGTAGTACCGAAGGCGGGTATAATGACTACGTCATCGGGCGTCAGTTCGGCCCAGTTCACGAGCTGATTGCCTTTCGTGTCCATCAGAAAGCGGACACCCCGGCTCTGCAGGTCGGCGTTCACATCGGGGTTGTGAATCATCTCGCTCAGCAGGAAAATGCGTTTGCCGGGGTTTTCGGCAATGGCTTTATAGGCGATCTCTACCGCATTCTCTACGCCGTAGCAGAATCCGAAGTGGCGGGCCACCAGAAACCGGACCGGACCGAAGTCGAGCACGGTAGGGGTAAAATCACGCTTGAGCTTGTCCCGTCTCCGCCGGAATTCTTTCAGGGGGGTAATGATGCTGCTGCGGTAGTACTCGGGAATATCGAACGATTTCATTCGGCAGTCGTTAGGGGTCAGCGTATGGTTGCCAACTTCACGTCAAAATTAACCAGACTCATAGAATCAACAATCAGGCTGGCTCCTTCGTTCTGCCAGCGGCCCCCCAATCCTACACGATCTTATGCCCAAACGCCTGCTGAAATACAAAAACTACGACGTTCACAGTATTACTACCATCACATCAGACGGTCAGAAAAACGCCAATATTGCAACCTGGGTGATGCAAACGGCCATGGGAGGAACGCACCTGGTGGTGGCACTTTACAAAACCGATTATACCATTGAGCTGGTGCGGGAAAGCGGTATCCTGAACGTCAACCTGCTGGCTACCGACCAGACCAGCCTGATCCGGAAACTGGGCCAGCAATCGGGCCGTCCAATCCAGGGTGGCCCAATCCAGGGCGGCCCTGGATTGGAAGGAAAAAGGAAACAAACGGATAAATTCCGAACGTTGCCGTATGCACTCGATGAGCGGGGTTGTCCGTATCTGACAGAAGCCATCGGGTACGCCCAGTGTCAGGTGCTGCACACGACCGATTCGGGCGATCACGAACTGTTCGTCTGCGCGGTGCTGAAGCAGGTGGTGCTCAATCCGGACAAAGCTGTGATGACCAACGACTTTATCAAAGAGAAGAAGCTGGTTCGGGGCTGATTATGACCAGTTTCCGACCGAGAACTGGCCCAGAATATCGTCGAGGTATTCGCGGGAGTTGGCCAGCCGCGGCACTTTGTGCTGACCGCCTATTTTGCCGCGCTGTTTCATCCAGGCATAGAACGTGCCGCGCGGAACAACGTGGATGCGGGGCTGTTTCAGCACGTAATTGTTGTAGCGCTTGGCGTCGTAGTCGGAGTTGATCTGCCGGAGGGTTTCGTCCAGAATCTGGTTGAACTGCTGCTGATCATGAGGGTCCTGCGCGAACTCGATAACCCACTCGTGGCAGCCGTTTTTTCCGTTACCCATATAAACCGGCCCGGCGGTATAATCGGCAATAACGGCGCCGGTAGCCTCGCTGGCGCGGGTGATAGCGGCTTCGGCATTTTCTACAATGACTTCTTCGCCGAAAGCGTTGATGAAATGTTTGGTTCGGCCACTGACCTTCAGTCGATGGGGGTAGAGCGACGTAAACCGAACCGTATCGCCAACGCGGTATCGCCACAGGCCACCATTAGTCGATACGACCAGGGCGTAATTTTTGTCAAGCTCCACTTCGTCGATGGTCAGGGCTTTGGGAAACGGCTTATCGGCCTCGGCGGCTGGCACGAACTCGTAAAAAATGCCGTAGTCGAGCATCAGCAGCATCTCCCCAACGCGCGTCAGATCGTCCTGAATGGCGAAAAACCCTTCCGATGCATTGTACACTTCCTGGTACCGAACCGAATCGGACGGGAAAATCTGCTGACGGAACAAATCGCGGTACGGTTGGAAATTGACAGCACCGTGAACGAACAGTTCAAAGTTGGGCCATACCTCCAGAATATTCGATTTGCCGGTCCGGGCCAGAATCTTATCGATCAGCACCAGCCCCCAGGTCGGCACGCCGAGCATACTGGTCACGTTTACCTGGGAGGTGACTTCGGCCATGCGCTCCAGCTTGGCTTCCCAGTCGTCCATCAGCGCTACGTCGATACCGGGGGTACGGATGGCCTGGGCCCAGCTGGGCAGGTTCTTCATGACAACTGCCGACACATCGCCCGCCACGCCGTTCGTACCGGTTGGGTTGGGGTGCAGGCTGCCGCCAATGGAGAGGCCTTTGCCTTCAAAGGTACGGGTATCCGGGTTGTTGGCTACGTACAGGGCCATCATGTCTTTACCCCCTTTAAAATGGCTTTCGTCGAGCGATTCGGGCGTAACGGGGATGAACTTGCTGCGGGCGTTGGTTGTACCCGACGACTTGGAAAACCAGCGCACCGGCGATGGCCAGAGCACTTTCTGTTCGCCCCGCATCACCCGCTCAATGTAGGGATACAGCTCTTCGTAGCTCGAAACCGGCACCTGCTGCTGAAAATCCGCCACCGTCCGGATCGACTGGTACTGGTGGGCCCGGCCCCATTCGGTTCGCCGGCCCGCTCGGATCAGCTGGTCAAACACCTTCTGCTGCACCGCTCCCGGGTGTTTTTTCATGGCTTCGATGCGCGGCAGTCGCCGTTCGAGAAGCCATTTGAGCGTTGTGTTCAGAAGGGTCATGGTGCCAAAATACGAAAAACCGACCTAAACCTATTGGTCAGTCATACAAACTTGAAAAGACGGGGGTTAGTTTGGACTACCCGGGTTGGCGAGGGTAGTCAGAGTCCTTTTGCCCGGTCTGGATAATCGGTAATCAACCCATCGACACCCCAGGCTTTCAGCCGCTCCATGTCGTCGCGCTGGTTTACCGTCCAGGGAATTACGTTGATCTTCTGTTCGTGCAGCCGGGCAATTTTATCCTGGCTCAGGAGTCGGTAATAAGGGCTGTAGATATCGGGTTTGAAGCCCAGCTCTTCGAGGTTTTTTTCGGGACTACGCAGGTTTTCGACCAGGGCGGCCAGCCTGACGCGGGGATAAACGCCGGCCGCTGCCTGCTGCTGCCAGTGCTTCAGAATGGCGAAATCGAAGCTTTGTATAGTCACCCGATCAGCGGGTAGCTGCTTCTTCAGGATGGCCTGCACCAGGTCGCAGAAGGCCGCCGGCTGGGGTTGGCTTTTATCGTATTCCGACGACTCGCTTTTCAGCTCGATGTTGTACGAGAAAGCGGGCCCTTTATTTACTTTTCGGTAGGCTTCGGCCCGTTCGATTACCTCGCTCAGCAACGGCTTGTAGGTGTTCAGTTTCTGCTGCTCCGGGTAGGCCGAATTGCCGTTCGATCCGACGTCGTATCGCTTTATGTCGGCGTAGTTCATCTGGTACAGGATCAGGCTCTTCTGCTCGCTCTTGCTGACCGGCGTGCCGTCGGGTTTGATACTGAAAGCTGCGTTGAAATACGGCTCATGCGACACAACTACCTGACGATCCTTACTGATAACAACGTCCATTTCGAGGGTTGTAACGCCCAGGTCGAGGGCTTTCAGAAAAGCAGGAACCGTGTTTTCGGGCATCAGTCCCCGACAGCCGCGGTGGCCCTGCAAGTCGAAAGCCGGGGGGGCGGGGTCAACAAAAGCAGTAGCAGCCATGCAAAACAGAACCAGGATGAAACGCATAAACTAGTAGGTTGATCTGCCAAATGTACGGTTTCCGTTTAATTGGATCGCTCTCTGACCACCCGCGACGACTGCGAAAGATAGCCCCCGCCCCAGCCGGATTCAGGCAGCCGCTGGCCCGGTTTTGCCGCCTTGTCAGTACCGGCCTGGCGCCGGTATCGGATGGAATGATCAGCCAGTTGATACGCACGCAGGGGGCCATTGTTCTGGGTCGACACGTACAGCAGCTGCCCACTGGCCAGCAGCACAGCCCCCATCGCCTTGGCGTCACCATCGACCAGCAGGCCGGACTGGGCGGGCCGGAGCGGTTTCCAAGTACCCTGGCGCCCACCCAGCAGACAGAGGCCAAGGCCGGCATCCTGATACCCGGACAGGACTTCGGTGGCGTAGTCGTTGCCGATGGTGAGCAGGTCCAGCTGATTGTCGCGGTTGAGGTCGGTAGCCAGCGTTCCGAAGATAGGCGAGAACTGCGCTTCGGTGGGAAGCGGTTGCAGCAACAGCGTGCCGTTCCTGTTCTCGATATAGGCCGACGCCAGGTAGGTTGCCTGCCGGGTCATAGACTGGGCGCGCTCATCGCTGGTAAGCAGGTCGGGCAGGGTGAGTTTACCATAAGCCGCGTAGGAGGTCATCCGCTTCTTGAACGAAGGAATCTGGTCGATCAGGGCGTCGCGCGGGTGGAGCGGGTATTCCCTGTCGCCGTTGAACAGGCTGATGATGGGGTCGAGCGAGCCGTTTTTGTCGTAGTCGGCCGCGTAGACGGAGATGGGATGGCCGGGAGGTGCCTGCATTCGGCTGTTCAGACCCAGATTACCAGCTATGTAATCCAGATCACCGTCGTTGTCGAAGTCGCCGGGGGTGAGGCTGTTCCAGAAACCGGTAGCTGCCTGCAGGGCAGGTTGCTGAGCAGCCTGGTTCACGAGCGAACGCCCCTGCTTATTCCGGTACAGCGTGATGGGCATAAATTCGCCAGCCAGCAACAGGTCGGGCCAGCTGTCTTTGTCCACATCGGTCCATAAAGCGGCACAGACCAGACCCGCCCGGGCTAAACCGGGGGCCAGCTGGTCGGTAACGTCGGTAAACCGAACTGTTGGCGAAGACCGGGCACCTGCCGGAGGGGCGCTGTCGTTTCGGAGTATGTAACTGCGGGCTGCTTCGGGATACCGTTGGGGTACAACCCGCCCGCCAATGAACAAATCCAGGTCGCCATCCTGGTCGTAGTCGGCGGCCAGCACGCAGGAGCCGCTGGCCGTAGTCGGGGGAAGGGCACTGGCCGACGCCCGGAAGTGGCCGCGCCCGTCGTTCAGGTACAGGCTGTCCTGATACAGGGTTTTGTTCTGGCCAAACTCGGTGCTGCCGTGTACGGCATACAGATCCAGATCGCCGTCGCGGTCGGCGTCGAACAGCAGTACACCCGTTTCTTCGGGGATTTTTGCGGGTCGGTCGCGCCGGACAAACGGGCCGCTGGCCTGCTGCAGAAAAAAAGTACCACCCCGGTTGGCCGCTCCGGCAAGGTACAGATCGTCGAGCCCGTTGCCGTCGACGTCGCCCACGGCCAGCCCCGGGCCGATCTGCGAATGTTTGCGGGGCAGGGTGGCCTGCTGCTGTTTATAATCGACAAAGTCGTCTTCCTGATGCTGGTAGGTTAGCCCAAGCGCCTGCGTAACGTCGGTGAGCAGGGGTTGGGCGTGAGTCTGTAGCTGCATAAACGAAGCCGGCTGCGGCCGGGCCTGCTGCTGGTTGAGGGTCAGCGTCTGGTTGACCGGCAGGTTCCGCAGCGTCTGGCCACTGCCGCCCGGCCACCAGATCCGCAGCGAGTCGATCCGTTGGGCCGGTCCCAGGCCGATGTGCAGTTCCGACTCGACCGACGACTGGTAGCCACGCTGGCGTGTGTGTTCGAGGTAATGGCATTGTCCGCCCGCCCAGACGGCTACTTTAGCACCCAGCCCTTCGCGATTGCCCGGCCTGCCAACCAGGCTGATGCGTAGAAAGTGATGCGTAGTGGAGTCGGCAGCGGTTTCGGTCGTTTGGTTCCGGTAGAGAAAGGCCTCACCATTGATATTATTCATAACCAGGTCGAGGTCGCCGTCGTCGTCGAAATCGGCATAAGCCGTCCCGTTGGTGAACGAGTGCTCCGAGAGGCCCCAGCCGGAGGTAACGTCGGCAAAATGGAGGTTGCCCTGGTTGTGAAAGAGGAAATTAGGCTTGTCGACCGGTTCCAGGTCGGCAATGCGTTTGAGCAGGCTGGCGCGCCGGTCGTTGTCGGAGCCAAAGGTACCTTCGTCGCGGTTGTAGCTCGTGAAATCCAGGTCGGTGATGTCTTTGCGGTAGCCGTTAGTGATCAGCAGATCGCGCAGCCCATCGTTATCCAGATCGGCCAGTAACGCGCTCCAGCTCCAGTCGGTGGCCGACGTACCCGCCAGGTAGCCAATATCGGAGAAATGGGGCAGAGGACTCGGCGCCGGTTCTCCCGCTACCGGCTCTGCTACCCCCCCGCGGTTGAGCTGAAGCATGTTGCGGACATACTGGGGCTGGTAGCCCAGGCGCCGGGCCAGCTGAAACCGGTCGTAGGGAATGCTGGAGAACATGGTCTTCTGCCGGAGGTTATCGTTGGGCATCATATCAACAACCGCCAGATCGGTCAGTCCGTCGTTGTTGATGTCGGCCATGTCGGCGCCCATGCTGTTGTGGCTCTGGTGTTTGAGCAGCCGGGCAATCTGGTTCTCGAACCCGCCCTGCCGGTTGTTGATGAGCCAGACATCGTTGGACTGAAAATCGTTGGCAACGTAGATGTCGGGCCAGCCATCCAGGTTGATGTCGTTGACCACCACGCCCAGCCCCCAGCCTTCATGAACCAACCCGGCCTGATCCGAAACATCCGTGAAGCGAAGCGGGCCACCGGCCGGGGTGTCGTTGCGGAACAGCTTGTCGCGGCTGCGGGCACGTCCCTGGTTTTGCGGACCGCTTACGGTATTACGATTATAAATTTCCAGCGCGTTGGTCAGCAGGAACATATCCTGATCGCCATCCTGGTCGTAGTCCAGCCAGGTGGCCTGCGTCGAATAGCTCGAATCGGCCAGTCCGGCGGCCTGGGCCATCTCGCGAAACTGTGGAATACCGTCGGCGTTGTTGCCGGTGTTGATAAAGAGCAGGTTCGGTACGGATCGGTTGCGGTCGGGGTGGATGGTGGAGATGTACAGGTCCTGCCGCCCGTCCTGGTTGACGTCGGCTACCGATACGCCCGTACACCAGCTGCGCGTTTCTACCCCCGCTGGGCGGGTTACGTCTTCAAACGCAAAGTTGCCCCGGTTCAGGTACAACTGGCTCGACACCTGATTACCCGCGAAGAAAACGTCGGGCCGCCCGTCGCCGTTGAAATCGCCCACGCCTACGCCCCCGCCGTTGTAGATGTATTCGAACTCAAGGACGTTGAGCGAATCGGTTTCGGTGATGGTGTTGGCAAATCGAATACCGGTCTGACTGGCCGTCATCCGATCGAAGCGGGCGGTTCTGGACTGGCACCCGGCTAACCAGGCCGCAAAAACGATGAAGAGCAGTAAGCGCATAAGGCAATATAGGCGTACAAAAGCCTTCCCCGGCTGGAGAAGGCTTTTGTAGCGGCACGAAATGAAAGATAACTTAATAACCGGGGTTCTGATCCTGCTGGCTCAGACGGGCGTTGTTGTCCAGCTCCTGTTGCGGAATGGGCAGCAGCTCCTGCCGGTTTCTTACGAAGTAGGCAATAGGCTCGGTGGCGAGCTTGTTTTGGGCTCTCCAGCGCAGGATGTCGCGGTTCCGAATCTGCTCGCCCGCCAGTTCGACCCGGCGTTCGTGGACAATGGCCCGGAATACTTCGTTTTTGCTGTTGACCGGGTAATTGGTGGTCGGGTAGGCAGGCATCGCTACGCTCGGGCGGGTCCGGACCTGGTTGAGCAGCGCAATGGCCGCAGCGGTGTTGCCAGCTTCGTTTTCGCACTCGGCCATGCCCAGCAGTACGTCGGCGTAGCGGATGATTTTCATGTTGATCCCCGACGTGTAGAACGTCTCGGCGTTTTTGTAGAGCGCTGTATACTTCCGCCAGCTCACTTTCTGGCTTACCCCGTTGAACACTTGCGCATTGCCCTGAACATCGGCGTCGGCCAGTACACGGGTGCCATTGTTGAACGAGTCACCGATGAAGTAGAAGTTGAACTTGAGCCGTGGGTCGGTTTTGGCATCGCCCTTCGCTGTATTCTCGAATTCGGCCAGCAGCGAAGCCGACGGGATCAGGTTACGCCAGCCGATGGGGCTATACTCCTGACTGCGGGTGGTCGTTTCGTTAGCTCCGCCGTCGTTCCCGTCGCCGTCCCAGTTAAAGTCGCCAATTCTGGAGAAGCCGATCTCGAAAACCCCTTCGGCGTTGAACTTGCTTTCTTCCGTAAAATTATCCGTGTACTGATCGATCAGTCGGTACTGGCCCGAGCTGATTACCTTCTGAAACTGCGTACGAGCATTGGCGTAGTCGCCTTTCTGCATGTAGGCGCGTCCCAGCAGAGCCGCAGCTGCACCCGACGTGGCCCGTCCGAGGTCGTTACCGCTGTAGGAAGCGGGCAGGTCAGCCTGGGCAGCAGTCAGATCGGCAATGATGGCGGCATACACTTCATCGACAGAGGCTCGGGGCTTGGTGCCGTCAACCGCCGTAACAACGCTGGTATAGAGCGGCACCCCGCCCCACAACGTAACCAGCTCAAGATAGGCCAGTCCCCGCAGAAAACGGGCTTCGCCAACAGCCCGTTTGGCCAGGGTTGGGTTATCGTTGACCGTAGCTCCGTTATCGATAACGACGTTGGCCCGGTGGATGGACCGGTACAGCCCGTTCCAGACGGCGGCCGATACCGCGTTGTTCGGCAGCTGGGCGCCAATCAGAATCTGGTTACGGGGCGCTTCCAGCTGGCCACCGCCCGTTGCCATGTCGTCGCTGCGGAGGTCATGGGTGAAGAACCACTCGCGCCCGGTCAGGTTCAGACTTTGCCAGATGGCATAGACCGAGTTCACGCCGGAAACGAGCTGACTACCCGTTTTGTAGTAGATTTCGGTAGTTACCTGGTTGGGGTTGATCTTGTCCAGGCTACTGGTGCTACAGCCCATCAACAGGCTGAGGGCGACAACGCTGGTTGTTATATATTGACGATTCATTTCTGTAAGTAATTTATGGAAATGGCTGCTACTCTGTTTGTTGTGTGTACTTAGTCATTAAAAGCCGAGCTGAAGGCCAATCGTCATGGTACGAGCCTGCGGGAACTGACCGTAATCGACGCCGTTGGTCAGCGTTGCGTTGGCCCGTGAACCCACTTCAGGATCATAGCCTGTATACTTAGTAAACGTCAGAAGGTTAGTGGTTGATACATACAACCGGGCCCGGCTGAGCGTTCCGCGCGACCAGCTCTGCAGCATACCACCCGGCAGGTTGTAACCCAGGCTCAGGTTCTTCAGGCGCAGGTACGAACCGTCTTCCAGGAAACGATCCGACGTCCGGGTGTTGCCGTTCGGGTCACCGCTGACCGCACGGGGGATGTCAGTGTTGGTGTTCTCGGGCGTCCAGGCGTTGAGTACGCCGGTGCCGGCATTGAACAGCCGCAGCATACCTTCGGTCAGCACTTTCGTTCCGTTATAAATTTTGTTGCCCTGTACACCCTGGAAGAACAGCGCCAGGTCGAAATTGCGGTAGTTGGCATTGAAGTTAAAGCCGTAGTTGAACTTAGGCAGGAAGCTACCCAGGTTCACCCGGTCGCTGGCATCGATCGTGCCGTTACCGTCGACGTCAACAAACCGGACATCGCCGGGTTTCGCATTCGGCTGGCTGGCGCCCGACGTGACCTCGCCCGTGTTCTGGTAGATACCGGCCACTTTCCAGCCGTAGAACGACTGAATAGGCTCGCCGGCCACGGTGCGGGTAATGTCGTTGCCGCCGAAGTCGGCGTTCAGACCGGCAAACAGTGGCGATACGTTGGGGCCGAGGCTCAGCACCTTGTTACGGATGGCGCTCAGGTTGGCCGATGCGTTGTACCGGAAAGCGCCCTTCTGTTTGTTATAGCCCAGCTGCAGCTCCAGACCCTGGTTGCGCATGTTGCCGATGTTGACAATGGGCGACTGCGAATAGCCGATCGAGGGCGCAATGGGCTGGGGCAGAATAAGCCCGTCGGTATTCCGGATAAAGTACTCGGCTGTCAGGGTAATGCTGTTGTTGAACAGGCCCAGATCGACGCCCACGTTGCTCATTTTGGTGATTTCCCACTTCAGCGAGGTGTTGCCCAGACGATCGTAGAAAACCCCCTGCGTACGGACACCACCCAGAACGGCGTTGGTGTTCTGCGCCACCGCAACCTGCCAGTCGTAGTCGCCGATGCCGTTGAAGCCCAGCGAGCCATAGCTGGCCCGTAGTTTCAGTTCCGAGATAGCCGGCACATTCTTGATGAACGACTCCTCGCTGATTCGCCAGCCTACCGAAGCCGATGGGAAGTTACCCCACTTGTTGCCCGGAGCGAACTTCGACGAGCCGTCGCGCCGGATCGATGCGCTCAGCAGGTACTTGCCGCCGTATTCGTAGTTGACCCGGCCCAGATACGACAACAGGACGTTCTGGTTACGGCCACCCTGCAGACCCACACTGGTCGGCGACAGGGCCGAGATCTCCCGGATGTCGTTGGAAGGGGCCTGGCCGCTGCCGTTCAGGAAGTTGGAGTTGGCAGCCTGGCGCTCAGCTACCGCCACGGCGTTGAGGCTGTGTTTGCCAAAGGTGCGGTCGTAGGTCAGCTGGTTAGAAATCAGGGGCGATACGTAAACGTTGCGGTTGTCGGCGATCGTGGCCTGGGTGCGGGCGTTGAAGCTTTCGCTGTAGATGGGCTGGAAGGTAAAGTCGCGGTTCGACACGTAATCGACACCGCCCCGAATCCGGTAGGTCAGCCCTTCGATCAGCTTCACATCCAGATACGCGCTACCGAGCAGTTTGAACTGCTGGGAGTTGGTCCGATCCTGCAGCGCGGCCCGAACCGGGTTTTGCGGGTCAGACGCGTCTGCGCCATCGGGACCCCGATAGCCGCCGGGCAGGAAAGGATCCGTAACCGGTATGTAAGGCGTCATTCTGATCATATTCTGCACCTGCGTACGGCCGCCGGCGCTCACCTCACCATAGCGGTCACTGTAGGCCAGGGTCAGAGCCTGACCAAACGTGAACCGCTTGCTAATCGTATGGTCCGAGTTGAGCCGGAAGTTACCCCGCTTGTAGTTTGTACCGATCATGATCCCATCCTGGGTGAAGAACCCAACCGACGACAGGAACCGGGACCGCTCGTTACCACCCGACAGCTGAATGCTGTGCTGCTGAATAGCGGCATTCCGGAATACTTCATCCTGCCAGTTGGTGTTGGTCTGCGCGTAGGTCTGGGTAGCGCCCGTGTAGATGGGGTCGTTCATATTCAGGAAGCGACGGGGCCGCGCATCTACCGGCGGGCGGTTGGCCGCCAGGGCCGCATCATTCTCTGCATTTTGCAGCAGTGCCGTACCAAATTGCAGATACTGGTCGGTATTGAGCAGGTCGAGTTGCCGCCAGGCGCTCTGAACACCGGCGTAGCCGTCGTAGCTCACATGGAGCCGACCGTCGGCTTTGCCACGTTTGGTGGTGATGACGATAACCCCGTTGGCCGCCCGCGATCCGTAGATGGCGGCTGCACTGGCATCTTTCAGCACATCCACCGACTCAATATCCCGTGAATCGAAGTTGTTGAGGTCGCCGGTCGGGAAGCCATCGATGACGTAGAGCGGGTTAGAGGCAAACAGAATGGAGCCGATACCCCGGATGCGCACGATGGGCGACTCGCCGGGCGAACCGTTGTTCACAACGCTTACCCCCGGAACCCGGCCCTGAATGGCGCTTTCGATGCTGGGAACGGGAAGTTGCGTTACTTCCTGCGCGGAGATCGATGAAATAGCGCCCGTTACCGAGGCCCGTTTCTGGGTACCGTAACCAACAACAACTACCTCCGACAGCGCTTTCACGTCGTCGAGTAAGGTAACTGAAACCTGGCTGCGATCGCCAACCGGCACTTCCTGCGACACGTAGCCGACAAAGCTGAATACCAGTACCCCACGAGCCGGTACGTTGATGGTAAAGTTACCGTTGGGGTCAGTGGTAGTACCCCGGTTGGTGCCTTTCACCAGAACGCTGACGCCCGGTATACCCTGGCCGGTTTTGTCAATTACTCGTCCGCTGATATCGGCCAGAGGCTGGGAGGAGGTGGTAGTCCAGCCGATCTGTTCCAGTTTATCGAGCGTTCGCGACGGTATGCCCGTAGCTTCGGCGGGCTGGCTGGTGCCGGTCTGTACCTGTTCGATTTTCCGAAAAAGCCGGGGCTGTTTGTCTTTATTCGAAACGATGGCGTAGAAATTAGGCTGTATTTTCCGGAACGAAAGATCTTTTCCGGCCAGCAGCGTCGTGAGTTCGGTTTCCAGATTATTGACAGCATGGCGGCCCACCAGCACCTTGGTTTCGACCAGGCTGGATGGGTAAATAAATGATACGCGATAGCGTTGCTCCAGTTCGGTCAGCGCGTTCCGAAGCGTAAGCATGCGGGTGTCGCTCGCTCTGGCCTGTAAACTGGTGTACCGACTCGTTGACGCGAGCAGCTGTGCTCTGACCGATCCAATTCCGATCAGCAACAACAGCCACAGGGTAGATAGTATTTGCTTCATAACAGATTAATTGATTGATTATTGAATGAGTATTTGGTTGCCTTTCCGCGTGATACGCAGATCGAACAGGGTGGATAGGCCGTTCAGGATGGTCTCTACGGAGTTGTTGGGCACGCTGCCCGACAGGGTTTGCCGGCCCAGCTCCGGATTGGTAATAACGACGTCGACACCGTACGTTTCCCGCAGCATATCGGCCACTTCCTGCAGGGTGGTATCCTCGAAGCGGAGTTTGTCGGCCTGCCACGACGACTGTACCGCCGGGTCGACCCGTTTTCGGTAGTAAATCCGCTTGTTGATATCGGCGAAGACCAGGTCGCCGGGACGCATGATCAACTTCTCTTTAGCGCGTTTACCAACGTCGAGCCGGATTTTCCCATTAGTCAGTACCACTTTAGCCCGGCTGGCGCGGGCCAGCACGTTGAACTGCGTGCCAAGCACCTCGATGTTGAGCTTGTTGGGGAGGTGAACAACAAAGCGCTCGTGGTTTTGCTGGTGGGTAACCCGGAAGAAGCCTTCGCCATCGAGCCATACTTCGCGCGCCTGGCCAGGGCGCCACTGTTCGGCAAGCCGCAAGCGACTGTTGCCGTTCAGCGTTACAACGGAGCCATCGGAGAGGGTGAGGGTGCGAATTTTCCCGAAGGGCGTCTGGTGGGTCAGCTCGGCGGGCTGGCGCTGATTATATAGCCAGAAACTGCCGAGTGCGATCAGCAGGGCACCCACAAACACAGCCGCCCAGCGCATAGGCTGTCGCCAGCTGGTCAATGGTCTGATAGCTAGAGTTGGCTGGGCAGATAGTGATTGCCGGGCTTCGTTCAGGCGTTGCCAGAGCGGGTCCGCTGCCGGAGCTGAAAGGGGTGAGGTAGTTTGCCAGCTGGGCTGACCCAACTGCTTATCGAGTCGGTTTGCCAGGTACGCACGGCCCTCATCTGTATTGAACCAGGTCAGAACACGCTGGGCTTCTTCGGGCGTAATCTGGTTGGCAAAATACCGATTGAGTACATCGTCTGTCATAGGGTATAGGAGTCCATTTACTCACTATACACCACAGCGTTTCTAAAGTATTATTGGAATCAAAAAAAAAGTTCTGATTTTAATGATATAGGCTGCTCAGCACGGCAATCACCAGTGTAGGCAGGTCGGCATGATGCCGCAGGTAGTCGCGCAGAAAGCGACAGGCGTGGTAATAATGGATTTTAACCGTATTGATCGAGATGCGAAGTTGTGAGGCTACTTCTTCGTTGGTCAGCCCCACTTCGGAGCGGAGGGTGAATACCAGTCGGCGCTGGGGCGGCAGCAGCTGCAGGCCCTGACGAACAACCGAGCTGTATTCATTTAATGTAATTGACTCTTCGGTCGAGGTATCTGCTTCGGGCAAAAGTGCCTGCCGCTCAATATGCCGCAGAATGGCCCGCCTGTCGTCGCGAAGCCGGTTAATGATCTGGTTTCGCATGGCAGTAGCCAGATAGGCTTTTATCGACTGCGATGCGTCGAGCTGGGTTCGGTGCGTCCAGAGTTTCAGGTATACCTCCTGCAGCGCGTCTTCGGCCAGTTCCGGATCTTTCACGTACTGAACGGCAATACTGTACAGATAACGATAGTACCGTCGAAACAGCGTTTCAAAGGCTGTTTCGTCGTGTTGACTCAGACGATACGTTAGTTCGGCATCCGTTACTTCCATGATAATTCGGCAGTCGTTCTTAAACCACTAGCTCCTATAGAATTGATCGTAGACAAATGTAAAAAAGAATAAGTCTGGTTAGTATAAGAATACTTTTTATTTGCTGGGTGCAATCGTAAACTTGCACTTCCAATCGAGAATTTGCCCCACCTTACGCATGCGCTACGCTAAAGCTTCGCTCTTTGTTATTCTGACTGTTTTATTGGTTTACGCGTTGAATCGCCCCTGGGGTGTAGTGCCGGCATTCGGGCCTTTACTGAGTCCATTTGTGGGTTTCTGGCAGAACGCCGAGACCACTGAAGCCGCTGATGAAGAGCTGATCCTGAAAGGCACCCGGGCACCCGTTACTGTCGTATTCGATGACCTGGCTATTCCGCACGTGTTTGCGCAGAACGACCGCGACGCTTATTTCGCGCAGGGGTACCTGACGGCCCGTGATCGGCTCTGGCAGATGGAATTTCAGACACACGCTGCCGCCGGGCGCGTGGCCGAGATTGTGGGCGATCGGGCGCTGGAGCTGGACCGGTACAACCGGCGGCTGGGAATGGGGTTCGGCGCCGAACGATCCGTCAAGGCCATGCTGACCGATCCGCGCTCGCGGGAGTCAGTAGAAGCGTATACCGCCGGGGTCAATGCTTACATCAGCCAGCTCAGCCCGGCTCAGTACCCACTGGAGTACAAACTGCTCGGCTACAAACCCGAACCCTGGCAGGCTATCAAGTGCGCCTATTTCCTGAAATACATGTCGGGCGTGCTGGCGCTTGGGGCCGACGACCTGAACATGAGCAATGTGCTCCGCCGGATTGGCCCGGCGGCTACCGCCGATCTGTTTCCCGACTACCCGTTTCGCGAAGATCCTATCATTCCGGTGGGTACGTCCTGGGATTTCAAACCAGTTGCTGTACCGGCCACTCCGCCCAACGCGTTTACCAGCAGCGAACCGCTGGCGATGAAATGGCCCGATCACGACCCGGCTATTGGGAGTAACAACTGGGCGGTTGGTCCGCAAAAGTCAGCCACCGGCTATCCTATTCTGGCCAACGATCCGCACCTGTCGCTCAGCCTGCCGTCTATCTGGTATCAGATGCAGCTCGTTACTCCAACCATGAATGTATACGGGGCCACCATGCCCGGCGCACCGGGGGTAATTATCGGGTTCAACAAACAGGTGGCCTGGGGCGTCACCAACGTGGGGGCTGATGTACTCGATTTTTATCAGATACGTTTCCGGGATGCCTCGCAGCGGGAGTACTGGCATGACAACCGCTGGAAACCCGTTACCCGTCGTATCGAGCGAATCAAGGTGAAAGGGCAGGCCGACGTAATAGATACCGTATTGTATACGCACCACGGCCCCGTTATGTACATGGCTGGCCAGAAACCGTTCGCCAAAAATGTTCCGGTGGGGTATGCCGCCCGCTGGATCGCCCACGAAGAGTCGAACGATTTTCTGACGTATTACCTCCTCGACCGGGCTAAAAACCACGCCGATTATCGCGAAGCGCTGCGTTATTACGGAGCCCCTGCCCAAAACTTCGTGTTTGCCGATGTAGCCAGAGACATTGCCATCTCGCCCAATGGTCGCTTTCCGTTGAAGTGGAAAGATCAGGGTAAGTTTTTGCTCGACGGGACTAACCCGGCTCATGACTGGCAGGGCTGGATTCCGGCCGCGCATAATCCGCACGTTAAAAACCCACCGCGCGGGTTTGTCAGCTCCGCTAACCAGTCGTCTACCGACCCAACCTATCCGTATTACATCAACTGGCAGTTTGCTCCCTACGAGCGGGGTGTACGCATCAACCAACGGTTAGCGCGCATGCAACAGGCTACTCCCGACAGTCTGCGGCAGCTACAGAACGACAATATGAACGTGCGGGCGGCCAACGCTCTGCCCGTGTTTCTGAACTATGTACAGACGCAAAAGCTGACAGGCCAGCAGCCCAAGGCACTGGCGGTGCTGAAAGCCTGGCGTTACACCAATGATGTGAGCGAAATAGCACCGACCATCTTCACCGAATGGACGCGGCAATGCATGGACGCGGTCTGGAACGATAATTTTCCGAACAATGACTCGACCACTCTGCGCTACCCCAGCTTTGACCGTACGCTCCAGCTGGCCGAAAAAGACCCCAGTGCCAGCTGGTTCGACGATGTTAACACGCCCGCCCGCGAAACCATCAATGATGTACTGACGCAGAGTTTCCGCGCGGCTGTCGATTCGCTGACCCGGCAGCACGGCCCACTCGGTACGTCATGGCAGTGGGGGAAGCACAAAGCCACCCGCATCAGTCACCTGGCCCGGCTCGACGCCCTCAGCGCGCTGAACGTACAGATTGGCGGAGGGAATGGTATCGTAAACGCCACGACCGAGCGTACCGGCCCCTCCTGGCGGATGGTGGTAGCCCTCGGCCCGAAGCCGAGAGCCTACGGCGTTTATCCGGGTGGGCAGTCCGGTAACCCCGGGAGCCCACACTACCTCAACATGCTGGAAACCTGGCGTACGGGGCAACTCAACGAATTGCTCTTTTTGCTGTCGGCCGATGAGAAACATGCCCGAATCAGGCGCCGGGTTACTATAAAATAAGGTCACGATCAGATCAATATATCAATCAACGCGACTACGGGTCGTTTCTGGAATATGCGTCAAATTATTGCCATTGCCGTGCTGAGTTTGCTGGTGCAGCTCGTTTTTCCCTGGTGGAGTCTGGCTGTTGTATCATTTGCTATCTGCTGCTGGCGGAGTCCAGGCGCGGGACGGGCCTTTGTGTATGGCTTCGTCGGGGTGGGTATTGTCTGGCTGCTGTACGCCCTGATGATACAGCTCCGCACCGACGGGGTTTTTGTGGGGCGGATGAGCGAGTTGCTTTTTAAAACGAACGGAGGGGTGCTGCCGGTCCTGGTGACAACGCTGGTGAGCGGTCTGGTGGGTGGTTTAGCCGGAGTGGCCGGATTCTTTGTCCGGCAGGCCAGCGGAAATCAAATCGCAAATCGTATCTCCTAATCGTAAATCCCTATACCTTTGTAAGATAAACAAGTCACTAACTAATTCATTTATCGTGAAGAATGCTTCGTTGATTCTTAACGTCGTCCTGACGATTGCCGTAGCCGTACTGTATTACCTGCATTTTAAAGACCGCCAGCCCGAGACGACTGCCGTGACCAAGCCAGCCCAGGCCAAGGGGAAAGAAATTGTTTACGTAAACGTTGACTCGCTGCTGACCAAGTACGAGTATTTCAAAGACACGCAGAAAGTACTCGAGAGCAAACGCTTCCAGCTGGAAAACGATCTGGCCTCCAAAGGGCGCAACCTGCAGAACAAGGTGGCCTTTTTTCAGCAGCGGGCTGCTACCATGACGCAGGAGCAGGGCCGGGCTACCGAAGCCTCGCTTCAGAAAGAGCAGCAGGATATCCTGGCTTTCCGCGAGCGCGCAGCCCAGAATCTGGCTGCTGAAGAACAGGCGAAGAACAAGCAGCTTTACGACCAGATCTACGATTATCTGAACAAAGTCAACGCACAGAATAAATACCAGTTCGTGCTGGGCTACACCAAAGGCGGTGGTATTCTGTTCGCGAATCCCGATGCTGATCAGACAAAAACCATTCTGGACGGGCTTAACAAGGAATACAAAGACAAGCAGGCTCAACCCAAGAAGTAGCCGATCGGCTCAGGGCCAATCGACAAAAGGGAATTTGTCCAGAGCGGACGGATTCCCTTTTGCTGTTTTAGTCATCTCATGGGTAGGCGCCGTCCCAAAAAGTGGCACGATTATTGGGCCTGTTAACGACCTATTTTTTGTGGTGACACAGTATAGCCGTTAATTAAATTTCAGATTCGGCGTGACCCTAATTTTGTTTATTTCCCGGTATTCCTGTGGGTTAGGCATTGTTTTTGCTTAAAAATTAAGCAATCCTGTTTTGATGAGTCATTGCTTCTGACTGGAGAAAAGGCCAACACCGCCCGGGTTGGGCCGATGCCGTAACAAGTCTTGAGGCTGTGACTTCGTTACCACTCTTCGGGGTGTCAACATCGGCCTACCCAGGCGACCTTTCCCCGGCGAGACACTATTTTCGCCCGGCCTTGCAAACCTCCCTCCGCTTCCCGGTGTTTGTGTTCTTACCTGGCTACCTTTGTGGCCTTTTTCCGGTTTATATTTTTGGCGTTCATGCCTGACCAAAACAGGTCGGCACAGGAACTGGGTGTAAACTGCATCGCCTTTTCTGACCAGCATACTGGTCTAACCTTTGCACACATGGCCTCCGCTTCTATTGTTAAACAAGTTGATATCCGCAATCGCCGGGCTTCGTTCGAGTACTCGTTTCTCGAAACCTACACCGCTGGCATTGTGCTGACCGGCACCGAAATCAAATCGGTTCGGCAGGGAAAAGTAAATCTCCAGGATGCGTACTGCCTCATTAACGGGAATGAACTGTTTATCAGACAGATGAATATCTCGCTGTATGCAGAAGGGACGCATTACAACCATGAGCCGCTGCGCGACCGTAAACTCCTGCTCACCAAACGCGAAATCAGACGGCTCACCGAAAAACTAAAGGACCAGGGACTGACCATCGTACCTATCCGGATGTTCACCAGCGAGCGCGGTTTTGCGAAGGTCGATATCGCCCTGGCAAAGGGTAAAAAGCTGTATGACAAGCGGGATAGCATAAAGGAAAGGGAGGTCGAACGGGATCTCCAGCGCGAGCGATACTAATTTTCCACAAATCTTGTCGTTTTGTGGATAAGTCTGTAAATTGCTACCGTACAGAGGCATCCAAACGCGATATGGGCAGGAAAGTATTAGTCTTAAATCAAGATTACAGCGCACTCAGCATCTGCTCCGTTCCCAAAGCATTTTTGCTGGTTTACTTAGACAAAGCCGAACTCGTTGCCGAATCGGAGCAATTCATGCTGCGAACCGTTTCTGCCGAGTTTCCGATGCCGTCGGTTATCCGTCTGCATCGGTACGTGAATCTGCCTTACAAAGGCGTTATGCTAACGAGGCAGAATATATTCAAACGCGATGGGCACCGCTGTCAGTACTGCGGTACGCCGGAAGACCTCACGCTTGATCATGTTATGCCGAAATCGAGAGGAGGCAAAACCAGTTGGGATAACCTGGCTACCGCCTGCAAACGCTGTAACTCCAGGAAAGGAGATTACACGCCCGACGAAGCTAACATGAAACTGCGCCAGAAACCGTTCAAACCTACGTTTCTGGTTTTTTTACGCGAATTTTCGGGCTCCATAGAAGAAAGCTGGATGCCGTTTCTAGCCAGAAAAGAAAAAGCGTTTTTATAAAAAAACAGTAGCCAGACAGGGAGGCCGACAGAAAGGACGGGATAACCGCTTCTTTTCTGTCGGCCTCCCTGCCTTTTTTCCGGCCTGTCAGAACTTTTTGCCCGAAAAGATTGCTTACCTTTGCAGTCCTTTTTCAAGGATAACAATCTATAAACCAAAAGTCAGCGCGCCATTGACCCAGCGCCTGATGTACCGAGTGGGTCAGGAAACCATTTTTTATGAGCAAAACGCAGCAACGCGAACTGCCGGCATTTGATTGGGACCGGGCAGACAACAAAGGATTTGGAAGTGGCTATTCGGATGACGAGCGCAACCGGATGTTAGAACTCTACGACAACACCCTGTCGGAGGTTAAAGAGAAAGAAGTGGTGATGGGAACCGTAGTTGGGATCACAGACCGGGAGGTGCTGCTCAACATCGGATTCAAGTCGGATGGGTTGGTGCCAGCTTCTGAATTCCGGGATCTGCCGGACCTGAAGATGGGTGATGAAGTTGAAGTTTACGTAGAAAATCAGGAAGACCCGAACGGCCAGCTGGTGCTCTCGCGCAAGAAAGCGAAAGTAATCACCGCCTGGCAGAAAATCCAGAAGGCGCTGGACGAAGACCTCGTTATTGATGGCTTCGTAAAACGCCGGACCAAAGGTGGCCTGATCGTTGATATTTACAGTGTAGAAGCGTTCTTGCCCGGTTCGCAGATCGACGTGAAGCCGATCCGTGACTTCGATATTTTCGTTGGCAAGAAAATGGAGGTTAAAGTCGTCAAGATCAACTATGCAAACGACAACGTAGTTGTTTCGCACAAAGTACTGATCGAGAAAGACCTCGAAGCACAACGTGCCCAAATCCTGAACAACCTCGAAAAAGGTCAGGTACTCGAAGGGGTGATCAAGAACATGACCAACTTCGGTGTGTTCATCGACCTCGGTGGCGTAGATGGTCTGCTGCACATCACGGATATCTCGTGGGGCCGTATCAGCCATCCGTCCGAGGTACTGCACCTCGACCAGAAAGTCAACGTGGTTGTCCTCGACTTCGATGAAGACAAGAAGCGGATTTCGCTGGGTATGAAGCAACTGCAGGCTCACCCATGGGATGCGCTGTCGGACGATATTCAGGTTGGTTCGAAAGTAAAAGGCAAAATCGTGAACGTAGCCGACTACGGTGCGTTCCTCGAACTGATGCCGGGTGTAGAAGGCCTGATCCACGTGTCAGAAATGTCGTGGTCGCAGCACCTGCGTAACCCACAAGAGTTCCTGAAAGTAGGCGACGAAGTAGAAGCGCAGGTGCTGACGCTCGATCGCAACGATCGGAAAATGTCGCTGGGCATCAAGCAACTGACCGAAGATCCCTGGACCCGCCCCGAACTGCGGACCAAGTATGCCATCGGTACGAAGCATAAAGGCCTGGTGCGTAACCTGACCAACTTCGGCCTGTTCCTCGAACTGGAAGAAGGTATCGATGGTCTGGTACACGTGTCGGATCTGTCGTGGACCAAGAAAGTAAAACACCCATCGGACTTCATCAAGGTAGGTGAAGAACTGGAGGTTGTGGTACTGGAACTGGACGTCGACAACCGTCGTCTGGCCCTGGGTCACAAGCAGCTCGAAGAAAACCCATGGGATACGTTCGAGTCTGTGTTTGCAGTAGGTACCATTCACCGGTGCACGATCCTGAGCAAAAACGACAAGATGGCTACGCTCGAACTGCCCTACGGCATCGAGGGCTTCTCGTCGCTCAAGAATCTGGGCAAAGAAGACGGTACCTTCGCTGAAGTGGGTGAAAACCTCGACTTCAAAGTGACCGAATTCTCGAAAGAAGAGAAACGTATCATGCTCTCGCACACGAAAACGTGGCAGGAGAAAAACGAGCCGGTAAAAGAGCAGAAGCCGAAAGCCCCCAAGGCACCGTCGACTTCGACCTCCAACCAGTCGGATCGTGGTGCAACCCTGGGTGATCTCGATGCCCTGGCTGCCCTGAAAGAGCAGATGGAAGGCCGCAACTAAGACCAGTTCCTGTTGTCCTACCTAGATAGTATCGCCCCGGTATTCGACAATACCGGGGCGTTTTTTTGGCGTGACTTTTGCCTGCGATAGATAAATACCTATATTTGCAGTCCCGAAACGAAGAGTTATCATGTGTTCGGGTAGAATGGTTCCGTGGCCGAGTGGCTAGGCAGAGGTCTGCAAAACCTCGTACAGCGGTTCGAATCCGCTCGGAACCTCTCCGATTATGATTGCCATTTGGCTATTCTTTACAAAAGAAGCCGAATGGCAATTTTTTTTGCAGAACACCCAAATAAACAAATCGTTACCAGTCTGTGTGGCGAATCAGAATTGGCGCTGCTTAGAACCAATATAAATAAAATTGAGCCCTAAAAATATCTAAACCTTGATTTTTGCCTATACAGCAATCGTGTCGTACTTTTGTGGGCCAATGAAAAGTTAGTGGTGAATATGGTGATTAACACGTTAACTATACATCTCAAAATGAGTCGCTTGTCTAAGGTTTACGGGGTGTTTGCCCTGTCGCTGGCGCTGTTACTGAACGGTAGTCAGCTCAAGGCGCAGGACTCAGTTGCGGCAGCCGGCGGAGGTCCAGCCACAGCCACACCTGCTGGTGGGGGTGGTGGCGGAGACGCTGAAAAGGGAAAAACATTGTTCACAAACAACTGTGCACAATGCCATGCTGTAACTGAAGAAGTGGTTGTTGGACCCGGTTTGAAAGGAATTCAACAACGTGCCCCCAGTAAAGATTGGTTGCATAAATGGATTCGTAACTCATCGGCGCTGATTGCCGCTGGGGATCCATACGCCGTTCAGGTCTACAACAAGTTCAACAAGATTCAGATGTCGAACTTCCCGAACCTGACGGATGCCGACATCGATGGTATTCTGGCTTACATCGACCAGGCGAGTGCGCCCGCAACGGCTACCGTTGATGGAGATGGCAAAGCTCAGGTGCGTGGTGGCGGTGGGGCCTCGGCCGAGAACGGGGGTATCAGTTCGAGCCCGTCCAACCTGTTTACGTTTGTACTCGTTGCGCTGCTGGTTGTCATGCTGCTCGTGCTGGGCGTATTGCTGGTTATCGTAACAATCCTGTCGAAAGCGGTAACGCCGGTAGCTGCCGGCGACGGTACACAGACCGTAGCTCCGCTGGGGCAGCGTTTGAAAGAAGGTCTGTCCGGTGCGTTCAACAATCCGACGCTCCGCTCCGTTGTAATCTGGCTGTTTTTACTGGTTGTCGCGAAGGAATCGATCGATGGTCTGTACAGTGTTGGTATCCAGCAGGGTTATGCTCCCAAGCAGCCTATTGCTTACTCCCACAAGCTACACGCCGGTCAGTACAAGATTGATTGTAATTACTGCCATACCGGTGTAAACAAAGGAAAATCGGCAACGATTCCGGCTGCCAACATCTGTATGAACTGCCACGGCGTCATTAAGAAAGAGTCGCCGGAGATTCAGAAAATCTACGCAGCCATCGAGCAGAACCGGCCTATTGAATGGGTTCGGGTACACAACCTGCCTGATCTGGCTTATTTCAACCATGCTCAGCACGTAAACGTCGGCAACGTACAGTGCCAGACCTGCCACGGCGAGATTGAGAAAATGGAAGTAGTGGAGCAACGCTCTTCACTGACCATGGGCTGGTGTATTGACTGTCACCGCAAAACCGAAGTCAACACCAAAGACAATGCTTATTACGATAAGCTGGTTGCGTTGCACCGGAAAGAAAGCAAAGAGCCGCTCAAGGTAGCCAACATTGGTGGTCTGGAGTGTTCCAAATGCCACTATTAATCGTTTAACCTGCCGCACAAAATACGCATGGAAAATACAACCAAACGGTATTGGAAAGGGGTTGAGGAACTGCGCAATGACGCTACGTTCGTCAAGAACGCCAACAGCGAATTTGCCAATCCCGACGAGTCTTCCTCAGACCTCGATGGTCTGCTGGGCGGCTCGAACACCCAACGCCGTGATTTCCTTAAAGCAATGGGTTTTGGTATGGCTGCCGTTTCGCTGGCGGCCTGCGAGACACCAGTTCATAAAGCTATTCCGTACATTAACAAACCGGAATTTACGTACCCATCTATTTCAGACTACTACGCTTCAACCTTCGTTGATGGTGGTGATTACGCGGCTATCCTGGTAGAAACCCGCGAAGGCCGACCCATCAAAATTGAAGGTAACCCGCAGTCAAGCATCTCGAAAGGAGGGACCACCGCCCGCGTTCAGGCATCGGTTCTGTCTCTGTATGACATTGACAAGCTGAATGGACCACGCCGGGGTGATGCCGTCATCGACTGGGCAACTGCCGACCGTGAGATCATTAACGGTCTGAATACGGTTTCGTCGCGCGGTGGAGCTATTCGCATCGTTACGTCTACGATCTTAAGTCCAGCCACCAAGGCGGTTGTTGCTGACTTCGTAGCGAAGTACCCAACGGCCCGCCACATCATGTACGATGTGAACTCGGCATTTGGTATGGTTCAGGCCAACCAGGCTTCGTTTGGTAAAGCCGTTATCCCATCCTATGATTTCAGCAAAGCGCAGACGATCGTTAGTCTCGGAGCTGACTTCCTGGGCACCTGGATTGCTCCGCTGGATTTTGCCCGTCCGTACGCACAGGGTCGTAAGATCGGTGCCGTTGGTGGTGGCAAGAAAACGATGTCACGTCACTACCAGTTTGAGACCGGATTGTCGATGACGGGTGCGAACGCCGATTATCGGGGTACCTACAAACCATCGCAGGAAGGTCTGGTTGCGCTGGCGCTTTACAATAAAGTAGCTCAGAAATTGGGTGGTACGGCTGCGGGTTCTGCTTCTGTCGACGTACAATATCTGGACAAAGCGGCTACGGATCTGGCACGCTCACGCGGTCGGGCGCTGGTCGTATCTGGATCCAATGATCCAAACGTTCAGGTGGTGATAAACGCCCTGAATGGTCTGCTTGGCAGCTACGGCTCCACCATTGACCTCGATACACCACTGAATTACCGGCAGGGTAACGATCAGCAGATGAATGCGTTCATCGATGACGCGAAAGCGGGACGGGTAGGAGCTGCTCTGTTCTTCGGTGCTAACCCGGTATATGATCACCCACGTGGTGCCGAACTGGCTGAAGCCCTGCCACGCGTAAGCCTGTCTATTTCCTTTGCTGACCGCGCTGATGAGACCGCTTCGGTTTGTAAATACATCACGCCGGCTCCGCACTTCCTCGAATGCTGGGGCGATGCAGAACCCAAGGCTGGTCATTACAGCCTGATGCAGCCGGCTATCACGCACATCTTCAAAACCCGTCAGTTTCAGTCGAGTCTGCTCACCTGGGCGGGTCGGCCAAACGACTTCCAGACGTACCTGAAGAATTACTGGCGCACTAACTATTATCCGCAAGCTTCAGGCTTCTCGTCATTTGACGCTTTCTGGATCAAGTGTCTGCACGATGGCGTTTTTGAGCCCGCTAAAGGTCAGGCCGTTGCTGGTGGCGCTAGCTTTGCTGGTAACCTGGCCCAGGCTGCCGCTGGTATTACGCAACGCTACCGGCCAACGACGGGTATCGAACTGGCCCTGTACGAGAAAGTAAGCATCGGTTCTGGCTCAATGGCTAACAACCCCTGGCTACAGGAGATGCCTGATCCGGTTTCTAAAGCCTGCTGGGATAACTATGCAGCCCTGTCGCAGAAAACGGCCAATGATATGGGCGTTGCACAAAACGACCTGGTGACGGTTACCGTAAACGGCAAGTCGATTGAATTACCCGTGCTGGTACAACCCGGTCAGGCCGACAATACCGTATCGGTAGCTATCGGTTATGGCCGTGAAAAAGCGGGTAAAGCGGGTAACAGTGTTGGTAAAAACGCCTTCCCGCTCGCCAGTCTGACCAACGGATACCTGAACTTCTCGGCGGTTGGTGCTAAAGTAGAAAAAGCAAGTGGCAAGCGCGAGATTGCGCAGACGCAGACCCACGATACCGTAATGGGTCGCCGGGCGGTTGTGCAGGAAGCCAAGCTGACCGACTACGTGAAGAATCCGATGGCCGGTCGGTATACGCCCAGGGTTGAAACGTCTGAAGGACCAACCGATGCGACTAACATTACCCTCTGGCACGGCTACGGTAAACCCAACCACTCATGGGGTATGGTCATTGACCTAAACTCCTGTATCGGTTGTAATGCCTGCGTAATCGGCTGTCAGTCAGAGAATAATATCCAGGTAGTAGGCCGCGACGAAGTTATCATGCGTCGTGAGATGCACTGGATCCGGATCGACCGGTACTACAGCAGCGATGCTGATGCTGAAGATGTAAAAGCACTAGAAGTAGCTTCGGCCAATCCCGAAGTAACGTTCCAGCCTATGCTTTGCCAGCACTGCAGCAACGCTCCCTGCGAAACGGTATGTCCCGTTTTGGCTACGACCCACAGCACCGAGGGTCTCAACCAGATGACCTACAACCGTTGTATCGGTACCCGTTACTGTGCTAACAACTGTCCTTATAAAGTACGCCGTTTCAACTGGTTCAAGTACTTCGATAACGATAACTTTGATTACCATTTCAACAATGACCTCGGTAAAATGGTCATCAACCCGGATGTTACAGTTCGGTCACGGGGGGTAATCGAGAAGTGTTCGTTCTGCGTGCAGCGGATTCAGGAAGGCAAACTGACGGCTAAGAAAGAGCGCCGTCGGCCCATGCCAGATGAAATTCAGACTGCCTGTGCGCAGGCCTGCCCAACTGACGCCATCATTTTCGGCGACATGAACAACCCCGAAAGCACCATTTCCAAAACGCTGGAAGTAGAAATGAAGGGCCGGGCTTTCCACGTACTGGAAGAAATCAACGTGAGACCGCAAATCTCGTACCTGACAAAAATCCGCAACAAGGACGAAGAGCCCAAGCAGGAAACCCGTCAGGAGTCACAAGCCTAAATCACAAGCATGGTTTACGATTGACGAATTACGAGCTGAGTAAAACAACGTAATTCCACAAATTGTAAATCGTACATCGTCAATCGTACCTCGTAAATACAGTAAGTATATGTCGCATGTAACATCAGCCGTAAGAACTCCCCTTATCACCGGTGGTAAAACCTACGCCGATGTGACGGAGGATATCAGCCGTCAGGTTGAAGGGCGTCCCACCAGAGAGTGGACGATTGCCTTTACTATTTCGGTGATTGTGCTAATCTACGGAACCGCCTGCGTGTTCTGGACCTGGTGGGAAGGCTTGGGTGTCTGGGGGCTGAACAAAACAGTCGGCTGGGCATGGGACATCACCAACTTCGTTTGGTGGGTGGGTATCGGTCACGCCGGTACGCTAATCTCGGCCATTCTGCTGCTGTTCCGTCAGAAGTGGCGGACGGCGGTGAACCGGGCTGCTGAGGCTATGACCATCTTTGCAGTTATCTGTGCGGCCAGCTTCATCCTGATGCACATGGGCCGTCCGTGGCTGGCATACTGGGCACTGCCGCTGCCAAACACCTTCGGTTCGCTATGGGTAAACTTTAAATCGCCCCTGGTTTGGGACGTATTTGCCATCAGTACCTACTTTACCGTTTCGCTGGTGTTCTGGTACATGGGTCTGTTGCCTGACCTCGCTACCATCCGCGACCGGGCTCGCAGCAAAGTATCTCGCTATATCTACGGCGCTTTCTCGCTGGGCTGGAACGGTTCGGCTAAAACATGGGCTCGTTATGAGTACATGAGCTTGATTCTGGCTGGTCTTTCTACTCCGCTTGTATTGTCTGTACACACGATTGTAAGTATGGACTTTGCTACGTCGGTAATTCCGGGCTGGCACACAACCATTTTCCCTCCTTACTTCGTTGCCGGTGCTATCTTCTCGGGCTTTGCCATGGTGCAGAACCTGATGCTGATTATTCGGGTCGTGTTTAAGCTGGAGGATTACATTACGGTTGAGCACATCGAGTCGATGAACAAAGTCATCACCCTGACGGGATCGATCGTAGGGGTAGCTTATCTGACTGAGTTTTTCATTGCCTGGTATTCGGGCGTTGAGTTTGAAAGCTATGCGTTCATCAACCGCGCCACGGGACCCTACTGGTGGGCTTACTGGGCCATGATGACCTGTAACGTAATTTCTCCCCAGCTGTTCTGGTCGCGGGCTATCCGCCGGAGCGTTGTCTGGACGTTCACCCTATCGGTTGTTGTAAACATCGGTATGTGGTTCGAGCGCTTTGTAATTATCGTTACGTCGCTGCACCGCGATTACCTGCCATCGAGCTGGGCCATGTTCCACCCGACTCTGTTCGATATCAGTGATTATATCTTCTCGTTCGGTTTGTTCTTCACCCTGTTCCTGCTGTTTGCCAAATTCCTGCCGGTGGTGAACATGGCTGAAGTGAAAACAATCATCAAATCATCTTCGGAAAAACTGCCCGTTTCGGTATCGGGTGTTGCCAAAGGTGAGCGGGTTGCCAATCCGACGTTTAACAAAGATGTTGACTAATTGAATAGTTAAGCCTTCAGGCTTTCTTATCCTGGTGATAAAAGGCCTGAAGGCTCAAGCAGAAACAGACCAATAAAAAGTATGTCAGACGTAAATGGTAGCGGTAAGTTTCTAGTCGGCATCTATGACGATGACGATGTAGTTCTGAAAGCCGTTAGAGATGTAAAAAAAGCGGGTGTTCGAATCCACGAAGTATACAGCCCATTCCCAATCCACGGACTGGATGTTGCTCTCGGTCACCCACGCAGTCGGTTAGGCATTGCCGCTTTCCTGTTCGGTCTGTCCGGTACCCTTACTGCCCTAACCCTGACTGCCTATACGGAAAGCTTTGACTGGCCTATGATTGTAGGTGGTAAGGATTCCTACTCGCCTGTGGTATACGTGCCGGTGATTTTTGAATTGACGGTACTTTTCTGCGCCCTGGGCATGGTAGGCACCTTCCTGGTTTCGAATGGTCTCGGTCCCACAGTGAAGCCGCTCATGTACGATTTACGCACAACAGACAACAAGTTTGCGATGGCTATTGATCTTAGCAAAAACAACCTTGTTGAAGGCGACATTGAACAGATTCTGAAAAATTCAGGAGCTGCCGAAGTTAACGTTAAGCAGTTCTGATTCGAACAATGAGCAAGATTACGAAACATAGAAGCGTGGCTACCATCGCTATGGTCGGTCTCATCATTGCAGGCTCGGCCTGTAAGCGTGGGCATGACGATACGAATGTTGAATTTGCTCCGCAGATGTACGATGCTGTTGGCTATGAGCCTTATCGGCAAATCCGTCCCAACACGATAAACCCGGAAGGACTGAACATGCGTCTGCCCGCCCGGGGCACGGTTGCGCGGCCTAATTATCATACCCAGTTTGGAACTGGCGACAGCGCCACAACCGACCTGATGATTTACAACATTCCCAAAGACAGCATTGGGCTGGCAGAACGCGTATTGACAAACCCTATACTCGAAACGGAAAAAACGCTTGAGGAAGGTAAGGTTCTGTACGGCCGTTACTGCATCCACTGCCATGGCGAAGGTGGTAAAGGTGACGGGCTTGTTGGCAAGGAATACAAAGGTGTTCCCAGCTATTCAGCAGACGCCTACAAAACCATGAATGACGGACATATTTTCCATGTCATCACCCATGGTAAAGGACGTATGTGGCCCCATGGTTCGCAGATGACGCCCGAAGAACGCTGGAAGATTGTACAATACGTACACAAACTACAACAAGGATAATTTGATTGTTCCGCTTTCAACGCAGGCTTTGATCTACCGTACATACCTGCTTTTCTGAAACGCGAACCGAAAACTTATAACTATAAGAATGGCATCGGCTCACGCAATACCGTCGCTAGACGAACAATTCGAATTTACAGCAGAGTCCAAACGTCGCTTACTGATCGGCATTGGAGCCGGTGTTGCGTTGGTGGCAATCGGCGCTTATTTACTGGCTTCAGGAGTTGGTGAACATGGTACCCATGAAGTCGTTCATGGTACGGGCGCCAGCGAAGGTCATGATGGTGGCCACCATGCGTACAAGTGGACTAACCGCCTGTGGGCAAACGTTTGGTTGAACGCTATCTATTTTACGGGCGCATCGGTGATCGGGATGTTCTTCATCTCGTACAACTACCTGGCTCAGGCTGGCTGGTCGTCTGCTTTCAAACGTATTCCCGAAGCACTACCCGCTTACCTGCCGTTTATGGGAGTTGTGGTGCTGGCTGTTTTCTTTATTGCCGGCCATGACCTGTTCCACTGGACTCATGAAGGGCTGTACGATAAAGCCAGTCCGGACTATGATCCGATCATTGCCGGCAAACAGGGCTTTTTGAATACGCCTTTCTACCTGATCCGTGTAGTTCTGTACTTCGTGCTGTGGTACGTACTGTGGCGTATGCTTCGTAACTTCTCACTGCAGGAAGATCTGCATGGTGGCACCGAATATTACGAGAAGAGTATCAAGTTCGGAACCGCTTTCCTGGTTGTTTTTGCCGTTACATCGTCGACCTCAGCCTGGGATTTCGTCATGTCGATTGACACGCACTGGTTCAGCACCATGTTCGGCTGGTATACGCTGGCAAGCTGGCACGTAACGGGCCTGGCGATTATTACACTGACGGTAGTTACGCTGAAGGAACGTGGGTATCTGCAAATTGTGAACGATAGCCACCTGCATGACCTGGGTAAATTCATGTTCGCGTTCAGTATCTTCTGGACCTATGTTTGGTTTGCTCAGTTTATGCTGATTTACTACGCCAACTTACCCGAAGAAACGATCTATTATCGGGAGCGTTTCAGTGGTTACGGTGGTATTTATAAAGCGCCGTTTTTTATAAACATCCTGCTAAACTTTGTCTTTCCATTCCTTGTTCTGATGACAAGGGACGCTAAGCGTACGTACATCTTCCTGAAGCTGGCCGCCTGGGGCATTATCGTTGGCCACTACTTTGATTTCTATGTGAATATCATGCCAGGAACGGTTGGCGAACACGCTGGCTTTGGTCCGATCGAGTTTGGGATGATCCTCATCTTCGCTTGCGGATTTATGTGGTCCATTTCTACCCAGCTGACGAAGGCTAATCTGATTGCCAAAAATCACCCGATGCTGGAGGAAACCCTGCACCACGACATTTAACGATTAAACTTTCTGATCATGGTTTATATAGTCGCTCTGTTATCGGTTATATTCCTGGGGCTGGCCGTATTGGTTATATCCAGAATGGCAGCTGTTGTTAAAAGCACCAGAGGGCCAGTTGAAGAAGGACGCATAGGGATGAGCAATCGCATCAACGCTGCTCTGTTCATGGTGTTCTTTGTTGTAGGATTGGTTGGGGCCGTCTGGTCGTTCTGGTATGCATCGGACTACTTCCTGCCCGAAGCTTCGTCTCCACATGGTCGCCGGACTGACTTCCTGTTCTGGCTGTCTATGGCCATCATTACGGTCGCGTTCTTAATTACCAATGCCCTGTTATTTTTCTTCGCCTGGCGCTATCAGCACCGCGAAGGATACAAAGCGGCATACTACCCGGAAAACCACAAGCTGGAGCTGATCTGGACCGTCATTCCGGCGGTTGTGATGGCGGTCCTGGTGTTCACCGGATGGCGTGCATGGCGGGACATCATGTCCGAAGCTCCTGCCGATGCTCAGGTGTTTGAAATTGTAGGAAAGCAGTTTAACTGGATTGTTCGTTACCCGGGCGTTGATGACAACAAGCTGGGTGCTTACAACTATAAACTGATTGATAACAGCAACGATACAGGTATCGATTATACGGACCAGGCCTCTTTTGACGACTTTACGTCGACAACGGAGTTGCACATTCCTGTTAACAAACCTGTATTGCTGAAAATCCGGGCACGGGATGTATTGCACAGCGTATTTATTCCGCACATGCGGGTAAAAATGGACGCTGTGCCAGGTATGCCAACACGCTTCTGGTTTGTGGCTGACAAAACCACCGATGAAATGCGGAATATAACAGGTAATCAGGATTTCGGTTACGAGATTGCCTGTACTGAAGTTTGCGGACGCGGCCACTTTTCAATGCGTATCCGGTTGGTAGTAGAAGACGAAGCTTCCTGGCAGGCATGGTGCAAAGAGCAAAAGCCTTTGTTGTCATCGACGCCTGAACTGGCAGCCCGTATACCTGCTAATCTGAAAGCAAAAGCGGCCAAGTATTTGCCGGCTGATGCGCCTGCTGCTCCTGCAGACAGCACAACAGCCTCCACTCAACAGGGCGGTGGTGTTTCAATAGCCCGGACCACAATCCGTTAATCTTTAGACAACAAACCAAAATACTATGGCGACTGTAGCAGCTAACACGGCAACCGTGGCGCATGTAGCAGAACATGAGCACCACGAGCCGCAAAGTTTTTGGCGCAAGTACGTTTTTTCAGAAGATCACAAGACAATCGCTAAGCAGTACCTGATTTCAGGTATTATCTGGTCTGTTATTGGTATTAGCTTATCGGTTATGTTCCGCCTTCAGTTAGGTTTCCCTGACATGAAGCTGGAATTTCTGCGGCCGATTCTGGGTAACTGGATTAATGAGAGCGGTAAGCTTGATCCAGACTTCTACCTAGCTCTGGTGACGATGCACGGTACCATCATGGTATTCTTTGTATTGACTGCCGGTTTGAGTGGTACGTTCTCTAACTTCCTGATTCCTCTGCAGGTTGGAGCGCGTGATATGGCGTCAGGCTTTCTGAACATGTTGTCGTACTGGTTCTTTTTCCTGGCCAGTGCAGTTATGCTCGTATCGCTGTTCATCGAAACAGGTCCTGCCGCGGGTGGCTGGGTAGTTTATCCGCCACTGAGTGCTCTGCCACAGGCGCACCCCGGCTCACAGTTGGGTATGACCCTCTGGCTGGTCAGTATGGCCCTGTTTATTGTTTCGCAGCTGCTGGGTGGTATTAACTACATCACCACGGTAATCAACCTCCGTACACGGGGTATGTCGTTCAGCAAACTGCCGCTGACGATCTGGGCTTTCTTCCTGACAGCTGTTCTGGGTCTTATTTCATTCCCTGTGTTGTTGTCGGCTGCGCTGTTGCTGATTTTTGACCGCAGCTTCGGAACGAGCTTTTATCTGTCCGAAATTTACATTGGTCAGACCGGCGAGGCACTGCCAAACGTAGGTGGTAGCCCGATCCTGTTCCAGCACCTGTTCTGGTTCCTGGGTCACCCCGAGGTGTACATTGTACTGCTGCCAGCGCTGGGTATGACGTCGGAGATCATCGCTACCAATGCGCGGAAGCCAATCTTTGGTTACCGCGCCATGATTGCCTCCATGATGGGTATTGCCTTCCTGGCGTTTATCGTATGGGCACACCACATGTTCGTAACAGGGATGAACCCATTCCTGGGTTCGATCTTTATGTTCCTGACGCTGATCATCGCTGTACCGTCGGCGGTAAAAGCGTTCAACTACATCACGACGCTATGGCGTGGTAATATTCGGTTTACCCCAGCCATGCTGTTCTCGATCGGTCTGGTATCGTTCTTCATATCAGGTGGTCTGACGGGTCTGATTTTGGGTAACTCGGCACTGGACATTCAACTGCACGACACATACTTTGTAGTGGCTCACTTCCACCTGGTAATGGGTGCTGCATCGGCGTTCGGTCTGCTGGCGGGTGTATACCACTGGTTCCCAAAGATGTTTGGCCGTATGATGGATGAGAAGCTGGGCTACATTCACTTCTGGCTGACGTTCATTGGTATCTACCTGGTGTTCTTCCCGATGCACTATATCGGTATTGCCGGATTTCCACGGCGTTACTACGCCTTTACGAGCTATGACTTCACGAAGAATATCTTCACGGATATGAATAGCTTCATTAGTCTGGCGGCTATTTTCACCTTCACGGCTCAGTGGGTATTTATCTGGAACTTTGTATACAGCCTGTTCAAGGGCAAAAAAGCAACCCAGAACCCTTGGAAATCGAACACGCTCGAGTGGACTACGCCGATCAATCCTGGTCATGGTAACTGGCCTGGTGAGATACCAGCTGTTTACCGCTGGCCATATGATTACAGCAAGCCTGGCGCGAAGGATGACTTCATTCCTCAAAACGTGCCGTATTCGCAAACTCCAGAATCAAATCTTCCGCATGAGAATGAGTTGATTGGTTTGGAGAAAGAGATTGAGGCACAAAACCTGAATGACCAGTTCAAGCAACCTCACTAATAATCGTGAGCGGCAGTTCCGGAGTCTGGCTCTTCTGACAGTCATCATCGTATACCTGCTGGTATTGGCGGGTGGGATTGTCAGAGGAACCGGCTCCGGAATGGGCTGCCCCGACTGGCCGAAGTGCTTCGGCCAATGGATTCCCCCTACAGACGCTTCTCAACTTCCCGCCAACTATCAGCAGCTGTACGGCGCTAAGCTAAAGGGTGAGGTTGAGTTCAATGCCGTCAAGACCTGGATCGAATACGTAAACCGTTTGCTGGGTGTACTCTCCGGTCTGTTTGTTTTTGCCACACTGGTGGCCTCTTTCCCTTATTTACGAAAAGACAAGCCCGTTTTCTGGGGTAGTGTCGCTGCTTTTCTACTCATTGGCCTCAATGGATGGCTGGGTTCCCGTGTTGTTGCCACTGAGTTAGCGCACTACATGATTACGTTGCATCTGTTTTTAGCAGTGCTTGTCGTCTTTGCCTTGTTGTTCGTGTATGTGCGTGCCAGTGCTGCCAATTGGCAGATCCCGTTGCCAGGCGCTGGTAAGAAGTCACTGAATGGATTAGTGGTCGTGACAATTATTTTGTCACTAGGTCAGGTGCTGTTAGGAACGCAGGTGCGAGAAGCACTGGATGAAGTCGTAAAGCAACTCGGCTACAACCAGCGAGCCGAGTGGATCAATAATCTCGACTGGCGCTTTTACATACATCGGTCCTTCTCGCTTATAGTTTTCGGACTACACGTTGCTGTAATCAGCAAGGTGAGGTCAATCAGTAAGGCCGGGGTTTTACCCTCACTGACCATACTACTAATTCTTACCGTACTGGCCGAAATAGGTACCGGTGCTATCATGGGGTACTTCGAAGTGCCCGCTGCAGCTCAACCTATTCACCTGTTTCTGGCAATTATCATGATTGGGGTGCAGTTTATGATTTGGCTGCTTATAAACCCCGCTTTAAGTTCATCGAAACTGGCTATTCACAAGCTCAGTTTACAGACTACTTAACATGGAAAAAGTAATTGCTCTTCGTATCGTCAACGAGAAAGCGAAAGCCTATATAGAGTTGTTAAAACTGAAGCTGACACTGGCCGTTGTTTTCTCTGGTGTGTTCGGATATTGTTTGGCAGCTGATGTAATTGTATGGTGGAAAGTGGCTGTACTGGTAATAGCTTCTATTGCCATCACGGGGGCCGCTAATATCATCAACCAAATCATAGAAAAAGACTCAGATAAGCTAATGAAGCGCACAGCTGGCCGACCGTTGCCAACCGGTCGATTGTCAGTGAACGAAGCCGCCGGATTTGCGTTCATCCTTTTTTCGGCTGCCTGCCTGCTGTACGTCGAAGTATTCAATCTACGGGCGGCTGCACTGGCGGTTCTGTCTTTGCTATTGTATGGGTTTGTGTACACCCCCCTGAAACGGAAAGGCCAGATTGCCGTATACATTGGTGCTTTACCAGGCGCTTTTCCTCCCATGATCGGCTGGGTTGCCGCTACCAATCATTTCGGCTGGGCTCCCGGAATTCTGTTTGCCATTCAATTCTTCTGGCAGTTTCCGCACTTCTGGGCCATTGGCTGGCTCGCTTTCGACGAATACAAGAAAGCTGGTATTCAAATGATGCCTGGTAAAGCTAAAGACGAAAATACGGCCTTCCGGATCATGATTTACACCCTGTTCCTGATTCCGGTTGGCTGGCTGCCGTATGCCCTGGGAATGACCGGAATTAATTCAGCCTTTATAGCCATGATCGGCGGAATCTTGTTTCTGGCGCAAACGTTTCATTTAATGAGGACCTGCACCGATAAAGCAGCATTACAGATGATGTTTGGATCATTACTGTACCTGCCCGTTGTGCAGATTGTTTATCTGTTAGACAAACTATAAGGCCCCATGAGTGAGATCGTAAAGGATATAGCGGTTCTGGAAGAACCCGAAGAAACCCTCTCAATGAATCCCCGGAAGTTCATTCTGTGGTTATTCATCGTGAGTATTATCATGTTGTTTGCGGCTATGACAAGTGCCTATCTGGTACGCAGAGCCGAGGGTAACTGGCTGGAGTATACAATTCCACCCATATTTTCGTACAGCTCGGTGGTGTTGGTGTTGAGCAGTCTGACTATGCATTGGGCCTACGTGTCTGCAAAAAAAGATAACTTCAACAGCCTGAGGACAGCGATAACTATTACTTTTGCACTTGGAATGGCTTTCCTGTACATGCAGTTCCAGGGCTGGGTCGAACTAGTTGAACAAAAGGTCTTCTTTGTTGGTAACCCGGCCGGTTCGTTCATGTACATATTTACGGGCCTGCACGGCTTCCACCTCATTTCCGGCCTTATCGTGCTGGTGTTTGCGCTGGTAGCCGCTTTTCGGCTTCGTATTCATGCGAAAAGCTTAAACCAGATTGAAATTGCCGCCACGTACTGGCATTTTTTAGACATTCTGTGGCTGTACCTGTTTTTCTTTTTAGTCTATTTTCATTGATAATCTCTTAAACGATGGCGGCTACTGCGACGACAAATACCGTAGCAACTGACTCAGCACAAACGTTCGACAAGAAAGCCTGGATGGGCGGTGTCGAGCCGATGAATGCCAGTTATGGCAAGTTGATGATGTGGTTTTTCCTGATTTCAGATACGTTCACGTTCTCAGCCCTGCTGGTAACCTACGGTCTGATTCGTTACAGTTATCCAGCCTGGGACCCAGCCATCTATGGCGAAGTATTCAAGTTCTCGAACTTGTACTGGCCAACACCTGAGAAAGTGTACAATGCGGTTCCGTTCCTGCACGGTATTGATGCGCCACTGATTTTTGTGGGTATCATGACTTTTATCCTGATCTTCAGCAGCGTGACCATGGTACTGGCCGTTGAGGCTGGTCACCGGATGGACCGTAAGGATGTGGAGAAATATATGCTCTGGACAATCCTGGGTGGTATTACCTTCCTTGGAAGCCAGGCGTGGGAATGGTCGCACTTTATCCATGGCACCGAGACCGGCACCGTAATCAGCGAACTGGTAAACGGGCAAACCGTACAGCGGACTATCTTCGGCGCTAACCTGACCGAGAACCAGTATGGCCCCCCGGCCTTTGCCGATCTGTTCTTCTTCATTACGGGCTTCCATGGTACGCACGTATTGAGTGGCGTTGTGCTGAATATCCTGATTTTCTACCGGGCCGCCACCGGCTTGTACGATCGTCGTGGTCACTACGAAATGGTTGAAAAGGTAGGTCTGTACTGGCACTTTGTTGACCTGGTTTGGGTATTTGTCTTTACGTTCTTCTATCTGGTGTAAGCATCACTACAGCAATGACTGAAAATACACACTATCACGACGATCACGGTCACGGTGGTACCGAGATTCAACCCGCCAACACGGGAGTTATCTGGCGCACATTCTGGATTCTGGCAGCTATTACGGCTGTTGAATTTACACTGGCCTTTCTGATGCATGCTGGCGGGTTCCGCACGTCGCTCTTCATCATCATGACGCTGGTTAAAGCGTTCTACATTGTAGGTGAATTTATGCACCTTCGCCATGAAGTGAAAAGCCTGATCTGGGCTATCGTTGTACCAGTAATCTTTATCGTCTGGTTATTGGCAGCCCTACTCACAGAAGGCGGGTCCATTTTTGAACTTAGGTAAGTCATGACGACTACACGAAAAGCCGGGATCCTGCTCGCTACGCTGCTGGTCCCGGCTTTGCTGTATCTATTTTTGCGGTTTCGTACGCAGAATCACTACGTTTTACCACGTTATCTGCCAAAAATCGACTCGGCCCGGGGCGAACCCCTGATTGGTAAGGTTACCCAGGCAGATGGTAGTCAGATAACCGACACCATTTACAATCACATCCCGCCTTTCAAACTCATCGATCAGAATGGGAAAACGATCGACCAGTCGGTCGTAAAAGGGAAAATCTACGTTGCCAGCTTTTTCTTCACCCGCTGCGGAACGGTATGCCCCAAAATCTCATCGCAGCTGACCCGGGTGCAGGACATATTTGTGAACCGCTCCGATCTGGTTTTTTTGTCTCACTCGGTCGATCCTGAACATGACCGTCCAGCCCAACTGAAGGCCTACGCAGAACGCTATAGAGCCATCCCGGGCAAGTGGTATTTTCTGACAGGATCTAAGGCCGACATCTATGACCTGGCGCTGCATGGTTATTACCTGCCGGTAGTTGATGCCGGGGTCAAAGAGGGCAAGCCGGACGAAACTTTTATTCACAGCGAAAAGTTGGTATTAGTAGATAAAGAGGGCATTGTCAGAGGGTTCTACGACGGAACAGACAAAGAAGATGTAGATCGGCTGGTACTCGAAATCCGGGTGCTGCTGGACATCTACAGCAAAGATACCTGACGCCGACTGGAACGCTAATTGAGTGATGATTCCATCTGATTTCCCACTATACACGCATGGAAACGCTACAATCGCCGGTGCAGGAGCAGAAGGCTAATCGGATCATTAATGTATTGTCAATCGCCATTCCGGTAGCGGTGGCAGTACTGCTGGGGGTCCGGCAGAAAGTTGACTTGGGAAGCTGGACAACCTACCTGCCCCATATTAACGCTGTCATAAATTCAGCTACGTCGTTGCTCCTGATTATGGGGTTGTATTTCATCCGGCAGAAAAATGTTGCTGCACACAGGCGGACAATGCTAACCGCTTTTACCCTAGGTTCGTTGTTTCTGGTGAGCTATGTTTTATACCACCTGACCAATGAGTCGACGCCCTTTGGCGGACAAGGCTGGATCAGGCCAGTATATTACTTTCTGCTGGTGTCGCATATTGTCCTGTCGGTCGTAGTTGTCTGGTTTGTGTTGAGGGCTGTTTACTTTGCGGTCACCAACCAAATCAGTAAGCATAAGCAAACGGTAAAATGGGCATATCCCATTTGGTTATACGTGAGCACAACGGGTGTGATCGTATACCTGCTGATCAAGCCGTATTATCTCCACTAAATCACCGTAAGCCGTGAAAAACTGGAAAACCTGGTTTGTATTTGTTATTCTTCTGGCTGTAGGGCCTGATCTGATGGCCCAGTGTGCTATGTGCCGCGGAACGGTAGAAAGTACCGTCAGCAACGGACGAAGCGTTGTGGCGTCAGAACTGAACGTCGGCATTTTGTATTTGTTGGTTATTCCATACCTACTGGTCGCCAGCATCGGTTACCTCTGGTACAGGAATAGTAGACTGGAGCATGGAAAACGTCTCGAAATTGCAGGCCGTGTCAGAAGGGCGTTGTCCCAGGTGTAGGAAAGGGAAAATCTTCAGCAGGCCCTTTTATTCACTGCGCGGTTTCGACGACATGTATGAATTCTGTCCACATTGTGGGCTGAAGTACGAAGTAGAGCCGGGGTATTTTTACGGCGCTATGTTCGTAAGCTATGCCATATCGGGTGGTGTGGCACTGGTGCTGGGATTTCTACTGTTTTATCTGGCAGGAGATCCCGGTGGCTGGGTATACGTAGCCGTTATTGCACCCGCCATGGTTTTGATTGCACCTGTCAACTTCCGGTTTTCGCGGGTACTGTGGCTGCACTACGTGGCAGGAATAAAGTACCAGCCCGGACTATAAACTGTTTTTTGCCGGAAAATCATAAGCCCGAAATCCATTTTGTTCGCAAAACGGGTTTCGGGCTTTATTTTTTTTGAGGTTCATGCAACCCGAGTGTGTCTATTATGCATCTTGCCAATGAACCTGAACTCGTATGCTACGACTTATACCGTTTTTCTCGACTGAAACGCAACTGATTGCGGCCCTAAGACGGGCCGAAGGTCGGGCGCATAAGGTTGTTTATGAACGGTATGCAGGCAAAATGCTGGCGGTATGCACGCGCTATTGTGCCAACCGGGCCGATGCCGAAGAGGTTATGATCGATGGGTTCATGCGTGTGTTCGAAAAAATTGACCAGTTCCGGGAAGATGGCAGCTTTGAAGGCTGGATCCGACGCATCATGGTCACCGAATCACTAATGTTCCTGCGAAAATCGAAGCAATGGCGGCAGGAACTCCCGCTCGACGATGTAACAGTCGAGCCGGATTATGAATGGGCCGATGCGTCGCTGAATGAAACGGATTTGTTGCGAATGATCGCTCAGTTGCCCGATGGCTACCGAACGGTCTTTAACCTTTATGCTATTGAAGGCTATTCTCATGCCGAAATAGCCGATACACTCGGCATTTCGGAGGGTACTTCAAAATCACAGTTGAGCCGGGCCCGGATGATGTTACAGACGCTCGTTAAAAAAGCGGAACTGGGGGCATCGGGGCAGGCCCAGATCAGGAAAGACACTTATGAAAAAACACAACGAACACTCGGCCGATAAATCACCTGTCGACGACTTGTTTGCGCGTCGATTGCGGGATACAGCCCTGCCGCCTACTGAAGGCGGCTTCGAGCGGTTACAGGCTCGCATGAACGCTCAACACCAGAAAACACCGGTAGTACCGATCTGGAGCAAGCCGGCCCTACAGCGTTACATGGCGGCTGCGGCCTGCGTGCTGCTGGTATGTTTGTTCGGCTGGTTGTATTTGTCAGCGGACCAACCCGGAAATAGTCAAACCGACGGGCAGGTCGCTGCGGCCAAAACCGCTAAAAAGAGCCAACCCGAAAGCAGCGCACCGGCTGCCGAACGCGCCGGTGAAGTCGATCTGGCCAAAACCGAAACAACTACACAGCCCGAAACCGGTCCGGCTACCGCCAATTCGGTCGAGCCGACAGCAAACCAAGTGGCGGGTAACGATGTCCTGCCCGACGCTGGCCAGGTCAGGCAACTCCAACAGCAGCCAGTGGATATGCCACAGCCTAAACAGCCGGTCGAAGCGATCAGCGAGCCTATGGTGGCGCAAAACAAACCGGCTCCTACAACCGAGCCAGACCGGCTGGAAACGACACCGGTCGAGCCCCGGCAGGCCTCTGCTCCCGAACGGGCCGTAGCATCAGCTAAACTGGCTGAGCGGGTGCTGACCGTAACGATTGCCGAACCTGAGCGGCTGGTAGCGGCACGGCAGGTGGTGAAAAGCTCGGCTGATGAGGGTCAACCGGAGGGGGAAGAAATCCTTTCAAAGGAGGCCAAAGGAGGTAATTTCTGGCAGCAGGTTCGGCGGGTGAAGCAGGGCGAGATTTTTGCCAGACAAGACGCCGGTACCGAAGAGCGGAGCCTGCTCAGCCGGGCCTACAATGGCCTCAAGCACTCTATCGATAAAGACAAACCTACCAAACAATGAACCGACTCCTATACGGGACTTTCGTTGTCCTGGTCTTACTGCTCAGCATGAGCGCGCAGGCAAAACCGGTCAGCCCGGCCGACTCGCTGGTGATCCGATTCGCGAACCGGACCCGGATGGTTATCTATGCACCTGATAAAGCCGGTATTCAGGCCCTGTCCAATTATGATCTCAATAAAATTGTCCGGGAAATGAGCATGCAGCTCGATTCGGTTCCCGGCGGGCCGGCGGCTATCAAACGCGATGGTGATCAGTATCTGAAAGATACGGTGCTGGTGGTTACTAAAACCAAAGACGGGGTCAGGATTGTAGTAGGCGATACCGACGGAGCCAGTGCCGACTCGACCCAAAAAAAATCAGAGAATAGCCGGACCGATCGGGATTATAAGGAGACCCGCCGGCGCAACCGGGGCGACTTCGGACGCCTGAATTTTGGCGGCAGCATCGGGCTTAACAATTACGTCGTACAGAGCGACGTTCCGGCTTATCCGGAAGATAGTTATGACCTGAGGCCCATCGGATCCCGATATTTTGCTTTGTCGGTTAGCTCGACACCGACCCTGATCCGGGGCAAGCGGGCGTCGCTGAAGCTGTACTACGGCCTGGAACTGGCCTGGAATAACTTCATGTTTGAAGGCAACAACTATGCGGAGAAAACAACTACCGGTGTTGCGTTTCCCGACGCCCAGCGCGACCTGCGTAAAAGCAAGCTGACCGTATGTACCATTGGTATACCGGTCGTTCCCAGGCTCACCTTCTACGACAGTCGTAATCGTCGGGCAGGTCATATCGGGATCGGGATGTATGGAAATTACCGGCTCGACAGCTACCGCAAGATCAAAGAAGCCGATGGGAGTAGAGATCGTCGTCACTCAAACTTCAATCTGTCAGACTTCCGCTATGGAGTCATGACGCAACTGGGCATACGGAATACCGAATTTTTCGTAAAATATGACCTGAGCCCCTTGTTTGAAGCAGGCCTTGGTCCCGATCTGAGAGCCATCAGCTTTGGAATTAGCTTCTGATTGATGCGTAACGTCATTTCAATTATCGGTTGTGGCTGGCTCGGCGCGCCCCTGGCCGATCAACTCCTGGCCGAAGGATACCAGGTTCGGGGCAGCACGACTTCTGACGAGAAAGTCGACACGCTTCGTTTGCGGGGCATCGATGCCTATAAACTGCAACTGGGTCCCGAACCGGTCGGTAATCTGGAGGCTCTGCTGAATGCTGATACGGTTGTTATCAATGTACCGCCCAAAGCAGGCAAACTCGGCGATGACTTTCATCCGCAGCAGGTGGCTCATCTGACCGACGCAATCCGGTCGGCGAAGGTAGCGCATGTCATTTACGTCAGTTCGACATCCGTGTACCCCGAACTGAGCCGCACCCTAGACGAAGCCGATGTAACAACCGAAGACCAGTCTGCCGCTCCCGCGCTTGTACGGGCCGAAAAACTGGTGCAGCGCCTGCAACCCGGTTGTAAGGTAACCATCCTCCGGTTTGGGGGCCTGATGGGCTATGATCGTATCCCCGGAAAATACGTAGCCGGCAAAACCGTTGACAGCGGAGCTGTACCGGTCAACTACCTGCATCGTGACGATGCGGTGGGTATACTTACGGTTGTAATAGACCAGGCCATTACAGGCGTTTTTAACGGCGTTGCCCCCGAACACCCGACGCGTGAGGCCATTTACCGGAAAAGCTGCGCTGATTTTGGCTACGCGCTGCCAATCTTCGTTACCCCTCAACAGCCCATCCCATACAAGTTGATTGGTACGAGCAAACTGCAACAGCAGATACCGTATACATTCCGGTTTCCTGACCCGCTCCAGTTCCCCTACGGCGCGTAGAATAACGTTGTCTGTTACGACCGTAGTAACTGCCGCATCCGGCTCAGGAAGAACCCACCCGGAGAAGTGGGCCGCGAGGCAACAGCCCGGTTCATAGCGGCCAGGAAGAGGAAATAGCCCTGGCCATACCACGCTCTGAACCGGTCGCTAACCTGCGGGTCGTGCTGAGGCAGATAGTCCAGTAAGGTATCCAGGTCGAAGCGGTCAGCGGCTGTGCCCACACCGGCCCGTTGCCCGTCGAGGGCATTACCGGCCTGCTCAAAATGGTTGGGCTGAGGAATCATCAGGGCGGGCTTACCAAGGTAGGCGGCTTCGCAAACAGACTCGAAGCCGGCCGTGGTGACAACGGCTTTACAACGGGCCATGTAATCCAGGAAGCGCTGGCCATCGATGGCGTGATAGGTCAGCGTCTCATCGACAGCATGATCCGCTTCCTGAATACCGCTATGAAAGCCATGCATTGGAACCTTCGGGTTTCTCAGGTGCGCTTTCTCCAGCTCGCTACGCAGGCCGGGCTGGGTGACGTAGGCCAGCAGGAAATCACCAGCAACGGGCTTCAGTTCGGTAACTTCGCGCCGGAGCAGGGGAGGAACAACGCGCACCCGCCGTTCGGGGGCATCGGCCTGCTTGTCGAATGATAAGGCCAGCAGCTCCTGAGCGCCAAAGCACGTGAGTCGGGTGTTGAGCTTGAACGCCTGTTCGTATAACCACTGATGTCGGGGCCGCTGAAAGTTAGGATGGAACGCCAGATATTGATGAGCCACACAAACCATAGGGACCGATGGTTTCATCAACGCGTAGGTTAAGCCGCCCAGCATCTCGTAAAAATTGACGACTACATCGGGCCGCAGCGTCTCGATAGCTTTTCGCACCTGTTTCAGACTGCGCCAGAAGGGCCTGACAGATCGGATGGCCCGCAGCGTTGTCTTTGTTGGTTCCAGCGCGTTGGTACCCGCGTTATAGACCAGACCCGGGCTGAAAACGGGGGTTATGGGAGCCGCGAAAGCTGAGCTGAAAAAATCAGGAACGTTCCGGTTTTCTGTCACGCCAACCAGGGCACCCACGACCTCATGCCCGGCCGTTTGAAGTATCTGGGCCAGAGCCAAGGCCTGTGTCAGGTGCCCACGACCTTCGCCCTGGACTAGAAAAAGAACTCGCATACTGGTTGGGGAGATGAGGTCTAACCGATTTAGGCAACCGGTTAGACCGGGTTTATGGTTAGACAGCCGGTTCAGACAAAGCCTTCTGCGCTTTGCGGGCGGCTTTTTTTACCCTGGCCTCTTCGTCGTCCTCGTCAGATAGATCAGATGTGTAATAGAGCAGACTCCAGTTGCCGTCGTGGTCTTCGACCAGCGCGCTCAATGATTCGACCCAATCGCCCGAGTTCATATAGATGATACCATCGAAATTATGAATGGCGGGTTGGTGAATATGGCCGCAAATGATACCGTCGCAGTTTCGGGCGCGGGCCAGCTCGGTCAGCTTCTGCTCATAGTCCGATATGTAGTTGACGGCCTGTTTGATTCGTCCTTTTATCTGCTGCGAGAGCGAGTAGTAGGGCAGACCACGCCAGTTACGGTATTGGTTATAAAACTTATTGACCCAAAGGAGGAATGTATAACCAATGTCGCCCAGGTACGCCAGCCACTTCATCTGCGAGGTTATCGAATCAAAGACATCGCCGTGGGTAACGTAAAATTTGCGGGTGCCCGAGCTGAGGGTGTAATCTTTACGGATCGAGAAATTCTTGCCTACCTTCAGCGGCATCACCTGGTCCAGAAAGTCGTCGTGGTTACCCCGCAGATAGACAACTTTGGTATCGTAGTGAACGATTTGCTTTAAAACCGTTTTAAAAAAGGCAGTATGTTTTTTCTTCCAGGTGCTGTACTGTTTCAGTTGCCAGCCATCAATGATGTCGCCGTTCAGAATCAATTTCTGGCAGGAGTAATTGCGCAGAAACTCGGTCGCTTCTTTGGCTTTCGACCCGGCGGTACCGAGATGAATATCAGAAAGCACAATGGTTCGGAACTGTGTACTTGATTTCATGGACGAAGCTACCGTTCATTCATGAAGTAGTATTTACCACATTGTTACCAAATTGGTAAATATATAGCCATTAACAGATGGTAATTCACATTGACTTAATAAGATAATTGATGGAAAACCCCGTATTGATTTTTGGGGCAGGAAGCCTCGGACTGACTGTATTAGACCTTTTTCAGCGAAATACCGTCGTTGTATACGGCCTGCTGGATGACAATAAAGACCTGCACGGAAAAGAGTTTGGCGACGTTTCGGTGCTGGGCGAGACGGACGATGATGGGTATCTGAAGCTGATTGGACAAAAATGTGAAGCGTTCGTTGCCATCGGCGACAGCCGGGTACGGAAGCGGATCGTGAAAATGCTGAATGAACGGCGGAAAGTACAGCCCGTCAACGCCATTCACGATACGGCGGTTGTGTCGGCTTTAGCCACCATAGGCCACGGTAACCTGATTGCGGCCCGAGCTGTTGTGAACGCGTTTGCCGAAGTCGGCCAGCACTGCATTATTCAATCAGGCGCTGTTATCGAAAGCCAGGCGAAGCTCGGCGATTACGTGCAGGTAGGAACTGGCAGCGTAATCAGCAGTGGGGCCATCATTGAAGAGGGGGCCTTTATTGGCGCCGGAGTTACGATCGTTGCCGGGGTAACAATCGGTAAAAACGCCCGCATCGGGGCCGGGTCGGTCGTCATCGAAAACATCGACGCCAGCGCTACCGTATTCGGCAACCCAGCCCGCAAACTGTAGAGACGCGATCGCCCCGGCCATCGCGTCTCCGATGCGTTAGCCATAAAAAGTATGACCACGTAAGAACGGCCTGCGCGTCAACGATTCGTTGATACGCAGGCCGTTCCTGTATAAAATACTAAAAGTGCTGAGGTGTATGAGACGCGAGTGACTTTATTGCTGACGCGTATGAGACGCAAAGGCCGGATCGCCGGTGCGATTGCGTCTCTACTCGACGTACATGACCTCGTTGGTCAGGAAATCCTGATAAGTTTTCTCGAGGCCGTCTTTCAGTTCGGTGGCGTGTTTCCAGCCCAATGAGTGTAGCCGGGAAACGTCCATCAGCTTGCGGGGCGTACCATCGGGCTTATCGGTGTTCCAGCGGAGTTCACCTTCGAAGCCAACGATCTCTTTGATCAGTTCGGCCACTTCGCGAATCGTAACGTCTTCGCCGGTTCCGATGTTGACAAACAACTCATCGTCGTAATTCTCCATCAGGAAGAAACAGGCATCGGCCAGATCGTCGGCATGCAGAAATTCGCGCCGGGGTGATCCGGTTCCCCATACTTCTACGGTAGGCAGGTTATTCACCTTGGCTTCGTGAAATTTGCGGATCAACGCCGGCAGTACGTGCGAGCCATTCAGGTCGTAGTTGTCGTTTGGGCCGTAGAGGTTGGTAGGCATAGCCGAGATGAAATTGCAGCCATACTGACTCCGATACGCTTCGCACAACTTGATACCCGTAATTTTGGCAATGGCATACGGCTCGTTGGTTGGTTCAAGATACCCGCTGAGCAGGTACTCTTCCTTGAGCGGCTGTGGCGCCAGCTTCGGATAAATGCACGATGAGCCCAGGAACAACAACTTCTTCACCCCCGTTTTATAGGCGCTGTGAATGATGTTCGACTCGATCATCAGGTTATCGTACAGAAATTCGGCACGATAGGTGTTGTTAGCCAGAATACCGCCAACTTTGGCAGCGGCCAGGAATACGTAATCAGGGCGTTCGTCAGCAAAAAAATCGGCTACAGCCGCCTGATTCCGCAAGTCCAGTTCGGACGAAGTACGGGTGATGATTTGAGAGTAGCCTTCGGCCTGGAGCTTTCGGACAAGGGCCGAACCGACCATGCCCCGGTGTCCGGCCACGTAAATGCGAGCCTGTTTTTCCACGACGGTTGATTATGAATGAACTACCGGACCATCCGGCTGAGTATATACAAAATAGTAAGACCTGACAGAGCGTTTTATAAAGACCAGCGCCTGCTTTTACACAAAGCTAACAAACATCGTTTATCAATCGTTTGCCAGACCTATGTTCGCCAAAAATTTCAAATATTATTATATAATAAGTTTACTGAATATAATAATTGTAAATAAATCTCAGGCCCAAACGACTGCGCCGGCCTCGCTGACAACTGCTTCTAAACCAGTTCTTGAGCCGTCGGGGGCTGCTCCATCTCCTTTTTCCTCATTTTCGTCGGTATCATCAACCATGACAACGCTGGGTGTTCCCACCACTTCTTCGTTGAAAGAACAGAAGGATGCCTATCTGTCAACGATTATCCCGGCCGATCTGGGTCTTAAGGTGAAACAGCTCAAGAAATTGAAGGCTGACCGGAAAAGCAAGAAAAAATTATTGAAGACTGAATACGAGGGGCTCTCGATCGTGAAGGCCTATACGAAGATGGGAAGTGGCGATCGAACCATCGTAGAAGAGTTTTCGATTCTGCGCAGTAACGATGCCGCCAAGCCACTGCCTTATGTCCGCGACATCTACCGCTATTATCAGCGAAGCGCCCGGGTATCGAGTTCCATCATTCGCGACGAAGGAACCGGACTGCTCCTGCACGGACCCTATAAACGATACCAGAACGGCGAGCTGGTTGAGGAAGGATTTTATTACGCCGGCATGAAAGACGGCCGCTGGGAAAAATACGACAGCAAATTCATGCTGATCGATAAAACTTACTGGCGTCAGGGCGTACCGGCCGACTCAAAATTGACCTATTACGACTCGACCCATCATAAGATCAAAGAAATCGTACCGGTCGAGTACGGTAAAATTACCGGCACCTACATGGCCTTCCATGAAAACGGCGCTCTGGCCGAAGAAGGTAAGTATGACAATGGCGTAAAAATAGGCCGCTGGACAGAATTCTACCCCAGTACGCCGGGCGGTCGCCGAATGCGCCGGAAGATCGTTCAGCACGGCAGCAGCCAATGGGACGCCGACTTTGAGCCGATCGTACTGACGGAGTGGGACGAGAAAGGGAAAGTGACCTTTGAGCGGGCCAAAGAAAAGACGATTCTGGAAGACGAAACCGAAAACTAAGCTGACACCCTACTTGAAAACGCCCTTCGGATCAGGGTGTTTGGCCAGCAGATCGTTGAGGTAATTCAAATCCAGCTGCGAGAGGTCGAGGTTGCGGGCCTGATGGAAATAATCCCAGGCTTTGGCGTAATCCGCTTTCAGGTAGCTAACCAGCGACAGTTTCTGAAAAGAAGTGGCATTGGCGGGGGTCAGTGCTACGGCCCGCTGCAGGGCTGCTTCGGCCTCGTCGAGCATTTCGGGAGAGGCATGTTCCTGGTGATATTTGATCTGCACCGTGGCCAGATCCGTCATCAGTACGGCATTGCTGTCGGCAACGCTGAGCCCGCGCTTCAGCATCCTGATTGCGTCGGGCAACTGGTTTTTCTGGTAGCAGACAACCCCCAGGCCCCAGTACGCATCGGCATTTTTGTCGTTCAGCAGCCAGGCCAGGTTGAAGCGGTGAGCCGCGGTATCGAGTTGACCATCGGCCACGTAATCCCATCCCCGCGCGGCAAAAAAATCGCTGGCTTCCGGACGACTGGCGAAATTCTGGTCGCAATCATTCAGAAAATGTACTTCCTGATCGATCTGCTCGGCTGTTTTAGGCCGTTCGCCAAAAAGTGGAAGGGTATTGATTGCCCCGCCCGAAGCCTCTGTAGTGGCTTCGGTGGCATGAGCGCCCGTTTCCGTCTGCGCGGTTGCTGACGATTGCGAAACACCCGACGTACTGTTGTTGCGGACTGATGTAATGAGCTGTTTGGGTTGAGCTGCCGAAATCAGGGGCAGAACAACGAGACTTAGCTGCATCAGATTCATTCGAACACGCATAACGGTCAGCACACCAGAGGAGTAGTATGTTCCGGTAGAACGAAGAAGGCAACCAAGTTAGTACATTTTTACGGAATTAACGGCGATTGCCGCGGCCCCCCGAGCGTTTCGATCCGCCTGGTTTAGAACCTGCTGCTGCGCCGGTCCGGGGGCGCGGGCCCGTAGAGCGCGACGCTGGTTTGGCGCTGCTGCCAGGGCGACTCGTGCCAGTTCTGGATCGGGCCGGTGCCATATTTTTTGCTTTCTTTTCGTGGAAAGCGCCCAGAAACGTCGGATCTTCTTTCCGGCGTTGTTCGTCGACTTCGCGCAACAGGGCCTGCTGCTCGTCGAAAGGCGTTTCGGTAATCTCGACGACCCTCGGAATAGGAACGCGCGGTATCGTCATCCGGATAATCTTTTCGATCTTCTGAACGTGATACTCTTCGGCTATGGTCATAAAGGTGATAGCCTCGCCGGTATGATTGGCGCGGCCCGTGCGGCCGATGCGGTGTACGTAGTCTTCGTAGATGAGCGGCACGTCGAAATTAATGACGTGGCTGACTTCGACGACGTCGATACCACGGGCTGCCACATCGGTCGATACCAGCACCCGGATGTTGCCTTCCTTAAAAGCTTCCATCGAGTTGATACGGGTATTCTGGCCTTTGTTGGCATGAATGACCCGAATCTGATCCGACTCAATCACTTTACGGGCCAGAAACTTATAAATATTGTCGGCGGTGCCTTTGGTTCGGGCAAATATGATACCCCGTGTGAAATCGTCGCGGGTAACGAGGTAGTCGAGCAGATTGATTTTGGTCCGGAAGTTCGGCACCTGATAAAGAACCTGGTTTACCATCGCAGCCGTTGAAGCCTGTGGCGTAACCTCAACCTTGATCGGCGCTTCGAGAAACTCTGACGACAGGCGCTCAACGCGTCCGCCGAAGGTTGCCGAGAAGAGCAGGTTCTGCCGCTTCGACGGAATAACCTCCAGAACGGCCCGGATCTGGGGCATGAATCCCATATCCATCATTTTGTCGGCTTCATCGAGGATCATCGTCCGGATGTCTTTGGTAACGATATGCCCGAGTCGGTACAGGTCGATGAAGCGACCAGGAGTGGCCACCAGAATGTCTACGCCCTGGCTCAGCGTTTCGATCTGTTTTTTAGGGCCTAAACCGCCATACAGAGCCAGGTGGCGCAGGTCGGTATATTTGGCCAGCTGGCTTATGGCTTCGTTGATTTGCAGTGCCAGCTCGCGGGTAGGAGCCAGAATCAGCGCCCGTGGATGGGTGCCCTGGGCGTATTTCACTTTCATCAGCAGCGGCAGCAGATAAGCGGCCGTTTTGCCGGTACCTGTCTGCGCAATGCCCAGCACGTCGTGATTGCCCAGACTCAGCGGAATGGTCTTTTGCTGAATAGGGGTCGGCTCGGTATAGCCTAAATCGGCTACTGCGTTCAACAACTGCCGGTTGATCTCAAACTGATCGAACGATGTAATCTCCATGATGCAAATCAATAATGGGGGGCCATGCGTTGGGCTGGCTGCATACGTGCAACAGCCAAAACGCACTGACGCCTACAGGTAGCGCTTTAAAATTCGCTCTACGCCACTAACGTAACCTGACCCAAACAGATTCACATGTACCAGCAAAGGATACAGATTATAAATGCCCACCCGCTCGTCGAACCCCCGGTCGAGGGGGAACGCTTCGTTATAGGCATCGTAAAAACGCTGATCGAACCCGCCAAATAATTTGCTGAACGCCAGCTCGGCTTCCCGAAACCCGTAATAAACGGCCGGGTCGATCAGGGCGGGGGTGCCCTGTTCGGTAACCATCACATTGCCAGACCATAAATCGCCGTGGAGCAGGGCCGGCCGTTCGTTGGGAAGCAGGTTGGGGAGTTGCTCGCGCAGCCGGAAGAGAGCTTCGTAATACGGTTTGGTCAGTAGCCCCTTGTACAGCGCCATACCGGCCTGGGGCAACAGCCGCTGATCGAAGAAAAAGTCAAAACCGCTGCTGGTGAGCGTGTTGGTTTGCGGAAGCGAGCCGATGAAATTATCGAAATGAAGCCCAAACCGGGGCTGGGTGTGCGAGTGCATCTCGGCCAGTGACTGCCCCAGCATCTCCCAGTACAGCTGATTTGGCTTACCCGACGAGATAAACTCCAGGATCAGGTACGATTTACCCTGGTGCTGCCCGCAGCCCATAATTTCCGGAATAGCCAGCGTATCGGTTCGACGGAGCAGGTTCAGCCCCCGCGCTTCCGTTTCGAATGGATTGAACGCGCCCAGCGTCGTCTGGCTGTCGGCATGATTCCATTTTACAAAAAAAACGCCTTCCGACGAGAAGACCTGAGCCGCCATGTTGATGTCGCCCCCCGATAAAAACTGGGTCTCGATGACATCGACAGTACGGCCCAGCGTCTGAAACAGAATGCTCTCGAAAAAGGAAAATTGTTCGTCTCCCCAAAAATTCATACACTTTGGCTGCAAGAAAGTATCTTCGGGCGTCCCGGACCGACAAGCGCTGTTTCGGATGAACAGACGGCTGGCAGACAAAAAAGAGACAACCCAAGGGCATGAACGCACAACTACAACGTCTTTATTCAGCGGCTCAGCAGGCCGATCGCCGGATTATCGGACTCATGTCAGGAACCTCCCTCGATGGTCTCGATATTGCCTTGTGCCTGATTTCAGCGAGCGGTCCGGCCACCCGGGTGAAGCTCGAACAGTTTATGACAGTGCCGTACGACGAAGGTCTGAAAGACGAGATTCGTGCCATCTTTGCTAAGACACAAATCGACTTCGAGCAACTTTGTTTACTAAATCCATACATAGGGCAGCTACACGGCCAGATGATTCTGGATGCACTGCGTACCTGGAACATCGATCCCCGGGCGGTTGATCTGGTGGCCAGCCACGGCCAGACCGTATACCACGCGCCCAAAAGTCAGCATCGGCGGGCGGGCTTTCCGAACGCAACCCTGCAGATTGGCGACGGCGATCATGTAGCGGCTGTAACGGGTATTATCACGCTGAGCGACTTCCGGCAAAAACACGTGGCCCACGGGGGCGAAGGCGCACCGTTGGCCGTATACGGTGATTATTTCATGTTATCCAAAGCCGGTGAAAATCGAATCTTACTGAACATGGGCGGTATCGCTAACTTCACCGACCTGCCGGCCACTGAAGATGCCAGCGCCGTTTTTACGACCGATACCGGACCCGGTAATACGCTCCTCGATGCCTACGCCCGCCGACTGCTGAACCAGCCGTACGATAAAGACGGCGCGCTGGCAGCCAGTGGCCAGGTAAACGATGGGTTGCTGGCGGCTCTGAAAGATAACCCGTTTTTCGATGCCCCGTTTCCCAAAACGACCGGCCCCGAAGTCTTTAATACCCAGTACGTCGACGCGGCTCAGGCGCGTAGCCGTACCACCGACCTGGCACCCGCCGATCTGATGGCGACGCTGGTTCAGTTCAGTGCGGATACCATTACCGATGCCATCAGCCGCGTCCTGCGCGCCGGTGAATCATACGTGGTGTATATGAGTGGGGGCGGTATGCATAACCCGGTGCTGACCAGCGCCATCCGGCAACGCCTGCCTGCCTGTAGCTTCGGATATACCGACGACCTGGGTATCAATGGAGACGCCAAAGAAGCGGTTTTATTCGCCGTTTTGGCCAACGAATGCGTGGCGGGCGGTACAACCTCCTTCGGGAATCGGCAGGGCGTACCGAGTATCACTATGGGGAAAATTAGTTTGCCGACCTGATCAGTGCCCTACGCCTTCGGGCGGAACACCTTCATCTGCTCTTCGTTGGTAGTCAGAAACGGCCCGCCAATCAAGTCGATACAATACGGAATGGCCGGAAAAACGACCGACAGGCACTGGCCGATGGCCTTTGGCTTGCCCGGCAGGTTAAGTATCAGCGTCTGGTCGCGGATACCCGCCGTTTGCCGCGACAGAATGGCCGTGGGTACATAGTTCAGACTTTCCTGGCGCATCAGTTCACCAAAGCCGGGCATCATTTTCTGACAAACGGCTTCGGTCGCTTCGGGGGTCACATCGCGGGGCGAGGGGCCGGTGCCGCCCGTGGTAACGACCAGACAGCAGCCCTCGCTATCGGCCAGTTCGATAAGGGTTGCTTCGATCTGGTCCTGCTCGTCGGGAATAACGCGGTATACCGGCTCCCAGTCGCAGCTAAGCCAGTCGGTCAGCAGCGCCACAACGGCCTTGCCCGGAATATCCTCGTACACGCCCGCGCTGGCCCGGTCCGAGATATTGATTACGCCAATACGTATCATAGACTAGTAAAAACAGAGAGTCGGTTTACGTGCCTGGTATTCGACTACCCGGAAACCAGGCCGCCGAACACCAGCCGCGTAAACCGACTATGATGAACTGAAACTAAGGTTTCTTACGCTTCAGGGCCAGGTCGTGGGCCGTATCGTAATACGAACGGAGGTTCGTCCAGTCGAAGACCTCCGCAATGCTCTCGACCCGGTTCCGCTGCTGAATACGGTCACGCTGGGCCATTTTCACGAAGCGAAACAGGACGTTGGTCAGCTGGTCGGCGGCTTCGTTGAAGTTCTGGGTCCGGCGGTTGATGACATAGATCCCGCGGTTTTCGTAGTCCCGCATGATCTGCATGATAAAGTCGCCGAAGCCCGACTGATCGCTCGTGACTGTCGGAATGCCGCGCACGACACACTCCAGCGGAGTATAGCCCCAGGGTTCGTAGTAGCTCGGGAACACCCCCAGGTGGCAACCACGCACAAACTGGCTGTAGTCCAGTCCGAACAGCGGATTGGTAGAGGCAATGAAGTCGGGATGGTAAACGATCTTGACCCGATCATACTCATTATTAACGAGGTTGGCCTGCTGGATAAACCGCGTCATGTCGTCTTCCTGCACGAGGTTGTGCGTCACGAAAGGCGGTAGCTGCTTGTTCTTCCAGCTCTGAACCGTTCGCCGGAGCCGGAGCCGCCAGTACTCATCGACAAACGTGTTGAGGTCGGGGAGGGCGTTGGCACTCTGTCCCGAAGCGGCTGCATGAAAGAGCCGTTCGCCCACCTGTTTTTCGATGCTCTCGCAGGTTTCCTGAATCTCGTCGAGTAAAGCCCGGGAGTGAAGCACGTCGGGGTTGATAGATGTAAAGGGCTGCTTTGTAACCATGAACATCACCACCGTCATGTCCATGTTAGCCTCGCGCATGCGGTAGTTGAGCCGCGCCAGGGCCTCCAGCGTAATGTCGTATCCTTTGTTGGTGAACTCGAAGCGGCCCGAGGTAAAGAAGTACAGGGTCTTTTCCAGATCGAACGAGTAGTTCTGGAAGAAATGGCCCATCACGAACTCATGGATCTTATCCTTATACTTGACGTGCAGATTCTGGAACTCGTGGACAGCCGCAAAGCGGGTGATATTCAGGCCGTTTGGCAGAATGAGGTCTGTTTGCCGGCCCAGGAAGACCTCGCACTCGCGCGAGGTCACATCGCTGACGGTGGTAAACACGTGGGCCTGTTGAGCGGCCAGCCGCTCAATGGTTGCCTGGGTTTCGATACCGTAGTGGCGGGCTTCGCGGAGCCAGTCGAAGAACGGTAGCTTACCGTAAAAACCGGGTTCGTTCTGCGCCAGATACCGGCCCAGCATGGTAGCATGGGTGGTGAAAACAGTAGCTACCTTTACGTTATCCCGGCGCAGGTCGGGCAGGCCGCTGCTGGCCATCCACTCGTGGAAGTGAGCCACGAAGTCGACCCGCCGGGCATGATCCTCTGCCAGGAGGGTGATAAAGACCCGAACCATCTCACCGAACGCAATGGTCTGGTTTACCAGGTCTTCAACATTCAGCGTCGATAGCTGGTGGTTTTGCCAAAGCTGGCCTTTGATGGCGTTAAGCTGGTCAACGCCGATGCAGGTAATATCGAAAAGGACAACGCGCGGCCGACCCGTTACGAGCCAGTACCCATACTCGACGCTATACCCCATCTGCCGCATCTTACGAACGGTCTGACCAATCTCGGTTGCGTCAGATTCGGTAATGGGTTCAAACTCGGCGGCTGCCCGCTGCGGGAAGTAGGGGCCCAGCGCTACGTAGTTATCATCCCACTTCTCGACCATAGCCGGTACTTTAGACCGGATTACTGTATAGATGCCGCCGACCTGGTTGCAAACTTCCCAGGCAATTTCGAGCAGGAGTTTGCGCTTCGACGTGGAGAATACCGATTCCAAGAGCTTATTTGTGGTTTTGGGTTGAGAACTATAGTGTTGTTGCAGCGGTCTGTTTATTGGATCGATTCGTTGAGCGGCAAACCCGACTAATGGAAACGACAGCGTCAACAGATTCCATAACCTGACTAAGTAGCAAGGGTTCAAAAACTGCCCAAACTACGTATGCCAAACTACAAACCCCAAACTATTTACTCAGAAATGATTTAGCTTCCCGAACCTCCGTTCGTCCGTTCTGCGAAACGGTATAGTTGAATCCGGTCTGGATGCTGTAGGCGCCAATTTCGCCCTGCCGGTTTACGGCCAGTACGCCCACCTGTACATCGTTCAGGTTGCCCTGCCCGTCAACGTATTTGCCGTCTTTGATAGAAGGCCCTTTCACGATTCGGTTGATGACTTCCTCGCAGGCCTGCTGCGGTGTCTTACCCTGCCGCATCAGTTCAACCGCCAGAAAGGAACCGCAGGTCCGCATGACCAGCTCGCCCAGCCCGGTAGCACAGGCCGCTCCGATTGTGTTGTCAACAAACAGGCCGGAGCCGATGATGGGTGAATCGCCGACGCGGCCGTTCATTTTATAGGCCAGACCGCTGGTGGTGCAGGCGCCCGAGAAATCACCTTTGGTATCCATTGCCAGCATCCCGATGGTGTCGTGGCGTTCGATGTTGACCTGGGGTTTGTATTTGGCCGTTTTCATCCACTCGCGCCAGGCGGCTTCCGATGATTTGGTGAGCAGGTTCTCTTTTTTGAAACCCTGAGACAGCGCGAACTTCAGCGCGCCCTCGCCCGATATCATAACGTGGGGTGTTTTCTCCATGACGGCCCGTGCTACGGAAATGGCGTGCATAATATGCTCGAGGTAGGTGACCGAGCCGCAGTTGCCGCGCTCGTCCATGATGCAGGCATCCAGCGTAACCCGCCCGTCGCGGTCGGGCAGGCCACCGTATCCTACGCTCGTATCATTCGGGTCGGCTTCGGGAACGCGGGCTCCGGCTTCTACGGCATCAAGGGCCCGCCCGCCCCGGCTCAGTACAGCCTCGGCGGCTGCGTTGGCTTTGGGCTGGTTCCAGGTCGATACAACCAGCGGACCGGATGCGTAAGACAGGGGGGGCGATTGAGTCGTGAAGGCCAGGGAAGGAAACAGGCCGGAGAGGGAGCTGAGCGTAAGAAAGCGTCGACGATTTACCATGAGTGTTGTGATTTGGCTAAAAATAAAGCATTAACCGGGACGCCGTACTACTTTTGCCCAATTTCTTGGTTTCTATGACTCCCGACACCAGCAAACACATCCTGCTCATGGACGGTCCCGACAGTAAGGGACTGATCTACCACGTTACGGGCGTATTGTATCGCCACGGCCTCAATATCATTCATAACGACGAGTATGTGAGCCCGGCCGGCCAGTTTTTCATGCGCACCGAGTTTGAGGGAACGTTTGATAGTGAGGCCCTGCTAAACGAGTTATACAATACCCTGCCTAACGCCGACGGCATTACCTTCCGGCTCAATCCGAAGCGGAAAAAGAACATCGTTGTCTTCGTTACCAAGGAGCACCATTGCCTGGGCGATCTGCTCATCCGCTACGCTTTTGACGAACTGGACGCCGATATACTGGCCGTGATCAGCAACTACAATCATTTGCAGCCGCTGGTCAGTAAGTTCGGGATTCCTTTCCATTACGTCTCCCACGAGGGCCGGAGCCGCGAAGAACACGAAGAGGCCATTCGCCGAACGCTGTCCATCTACGAGCCGGACTACCTCGTGCTGGCCAAGTACATGCGCGTGCTGACGGCCGGATTCGTTGGCCTGTTCCCGAACCGGATCATCAATATCCACCACTCGTTTCTGCCCGCGTTCGTGGGCGCCAATCCCTACCGGCAGGCCTACGAGCGGGGCGTCAAGATTATCGGTGCCACGGCCCATTTTGTCAATAACGACCTCGACGAAGGACCCATCATTGCCCAGAATGTTAAGGAAGTAGACCATCGCCATTCGGCAGCGGATATGGCTACCGAGGGGCGCGATGTCGAAAAAATCGTGCTGTCGCAGGCGCTGAAGCTGGTCTTCAACGACCGGGTGTTTATTGCCGGAAACCGCGCTATTGTGCTGTAATCGTCACCACCGCCTGTATCTTACCGGCGTTGGCTTCAACGAGGTCATACTCGCCGGGTACCGACGAGGCCATTGACAGGGCGGGCTGCCGATAGTGCATCGCACTGTCGTGCCGGACACCGCCACTGAGGTGCAGCGCATCCACCCCGGCGTCGATCAATACCTGAGCATTCTGGGCGTTGACTCCCGATCCGGCCATGATCTCGATCCGGCCTGCAGCCTGCCGGGTTAGCTGCCGCAGGAGTGTTGCTCCTCTGTCGGCCGTAGGTTGCTGCCCTGACGTAAGAATCCGAACGGCACCGGTGCGAATGACGGCCTCCAGCGCTTCGGCGGGGTCGCGCGTCATATCGAAAGCCCGGTGAAAGGTGACCGGCAGGGGGTGGGCCAGTCGAATCAGTCGTTGGGTAGTTGCTTCGTCAACCGTGCCGTCGCTGTTCAGCAGCCCCAGTACGAGGCCATCGGCGCCGTAGGCCTGAGCCAGTCTGATGTCGTCTTCCATCACCGCCAGCTCTGACTCGTTATAGAGGAAGTCGCCCCCGCGCGGACGGATCATCACGTAGACGGGAATATGCAGGTGTTGCCGGGCCTGCCTGATCAGGCCCGCGCTCGGCGTGGTGCCGCCTTCGGGCATACCCCCACACAGTTCGATACGACCGGCGCCGGCCTGTTGGGCTGTCAGGCAGGAGGCCAGGGAGTAAGCACATACTTCAACAATCATTGGTTTCAGAATCAGCCTATATGGATAAGGGTTCAGCCGCCGGGGAGCAACATTGAGTAGGAACCCAAAACAAAACAAAAGCTAGTGCGTTATTGGCCTAAATCCCCATACAGGCCGTTCTGCAACATTTTTGAGGAATTAGTCTTGGAAATCAAGTTTTTTTTACTTTTGCACCCTCATTGAAAAATCGACATTAACTACGAACACACTATGTACTGGACACTTGAACTGGCCTCCTATCTGGAAGATGCCCCCTGGCCCGCTACCAAAGATGAACTGATCGATTATTCGATTCGCTCCGGCGCTCCGCTCGAAGTGGTTGAAAACCTCCAGGAACTCGAAGACGACGGACAACCTTACGAAAGTATTGAAGAAATCTGGCCCGACTATCCGACCAAAGATGATTTCTTCTTCAATGAAGACGAATACTGAGCCAGCTTAAAAGGACAGTACAAAAAAGGTGTACCTGCGCGAAGCGGATACACCTTTTTTATGCCCGGGAGTAACCGGATAGGGCCGTTGGTCAGGCCGTTTCTGATTTCGCTTTTTCCTTGACCGGACGGTCGTATTTTTTCGGAGCATACAGAAAGCCGAATGCTTCGGCGCCTTCTTTGGTATGTACCTTATGATGAATATAGTGCGCCCGCATGATGCGCTGCATATAACGCCCGTTGGTGTTGACGTTCAGCCTGGCCCGCCGGTGTACGATAACATCGTGAAATACAAAATAAAACACCCCGTAGAGCGTAACGCCCGCGCCAATCCAGGCCAGGTACCGATAGTCGGGCAGTTCTACGCCCGCTACGATCAGCGAGATGGCCGTACCGGCAAAAACAACCGCAAACAGGTCGTTTCGCTCAAAAAAACCTTTGTGATGATTGTGGTGATCGCGGTGCCAGCTCCATAAAAAACCGTGCATCACGTACTTATGGGTGAACCACGCTACCCCCTCCATAAACAGGAATGTACCAATAACGAGCGCAACGTTTAGCAGCATTTTTATGTTATTTATACGATTGAGTTAATCATCTCTGCCAATTTGTAACGGTATGTACGACTAAAAAGTTGGCCGCAGATAACCCACTTTTCTGCAAAATAGAGATACAAGAATAATAGTTGCAAGGTTGTGGAAAAGTCGTATATTTATCGCGATTCAGTGCTCAACCAGATGACCCCATCTGTTATGGACCATCAGGCGCTCAAGAACCTGGTTAAACGGGGAGAGGGTTCCCATTTAGAGTTCAAGCTGAAAACAAACCATCCCGAAAAAATTATTCGGGGCGTGGTAGCCTTCGCCAACACCAACGGCGGAACCATGCTCATCGGCGTCGGCGACGACAAAACGATTCCGGGGCTGAAATACGCCGACGAAGACGAGTACCTGCTCGTTCGGGCTATTCACAAGTACTGTTTTCCGCGCATTTCATACACCATCGAACGGGTTCAGCTCTACGACGAGCGCGAAGTTCTGGTCATTCGGGTGCCGCCCAGCCTTAACAAGCCGCATTATATCATTCCTGACCCCCAGGAGCCCGACAACAAGAAAGCCTACGTACGTGTGGCCGACAAATCCGTGCAGGCCAGTCGCGAAGTGCGCGAGATCCTGAAAGGCGAACAGGCCGCCCGCGACATCCGGTTCAACTACGGCGAGAAGGAGCGTAAGCTGATGCAGCACCTTGGCGAGCACAACAGCATTACGGTTGATCTGTTCGCGTCTATTGCGGGTATATCGCGCAAAATAGCTTCCCGAACGCTCGTGCTGCTGGTGCTGGCCAACGTGCTTGAAATCCATCCCAACGAGGTGGTTGATCAGTATACTACCCGTCCGGTCTCGTAGCGGTTATCAGTCAGTGGCGGTTTCGGCCAGGTGGGTCAGCAGCGCTTCGATCTGGGTATAGGTATACTGCAGCTGCTCATTGGTGGTGCAATAGGGCGGCATCAGGTAAAGTACATTACCCAGCGGCCGCATCAGCACACCCCGGTCCAGCAGAAACGCATACGCCCGATCCCGAATGCCGTTGAAGTACGATGTGCCGCCTTCGCCCAGCAGATCGAACGCCAGTAGCGTGCCCCGCTGCCGGATATTACCCACCCCCGACTGCGTTGTCAATCGACTCACAAAACCGGCGTGCTGCTGACTGATGCGGTCAATATTGGCCCGCGTATCGTCAGAGAGCGTCAGGTCCATACTGGCCAGCGCAGCCGAGCAGGCCAGCGGGTTGGCGGTATAGGAGTGTCCGTGAAAAAGCGTCTTTATCTTTTCGGTCGATAGAAACGCTTCGTATATCGGTTGCGTGCAGGTAGTGACGCCCATGGCCATCGTGCCGCCGGTTATTCCCTTCGACAGACACATCAGGTCCGGTTTTTCGGTCAGGTAGTCTGAGGCAAACAGTCGGCCCGTACGGCCAAACCCCGTCATCACTTCGTCGGCGATCAGGAGCGAGCCCTGTTGCCGGGCCATCTGGAACAGCTCGTCGAGTATGGCGGGTTCGTACATGACCATGCCACCAGCGCCCTGCACCAGCGGTTCGGCAATGAAAGCGGCCACGTCGGTCGTAAACAGGTCGCGAGCCTGACGAAGCACAGCTTCTTCCTGCCCCGGTACCGGTACCGGCAGGTATTCCACATCGAACAGGAAAGGCGTAAACGGGGCGGTGAACGCACTGCGCCCGCTTACCGCCATTGCGCCAAACGTATCGCCGTGGTAGGCTCCTTCCAGCGCAATGACTTTCTGGCGGGGTTGGCCCAGGTTATACCAGTACTGGAAAGCCATCTTGAGCGCTACCTCAACCGCCGTAGAGCCGTTGTCGGAGTAAAAAACCTTAGCCTGCCCAGCTGGTAGTATAGCCAGTAGCCGCTCGGCCAGTTCAACCGCCGGCTGGTGGGTGAAGTCGGCAAAGATGACGTGTTCGAGGGTGTTCAGCTGCTCCGATACGCGTTGCGCAATGTACGGATTGGCGTGGCCGTGGAGGTTAACCCACCACGACGCGATCATGTCCAGGTATTCGCGGCCATCGGCGCCGTAAAGAACGGAGCCGGCTCCCCGAACAATGGGAGTGGGTAGCGGAGCCGTCTGCATTTGGGTGAACGGATGCCAGATGACAGCCTGATCACGAGTTGCTAAATTGAGCATAGGTTGTTGACGGATTACGAGTGCCACTTCGCCTGTGCTTTCAGGACGCGTTCGATTACATCACGAACGGCTCCCTGACCCCCCAATTTCTGCGACACATAGCTGCAGATGGCTTTGACCTCATCGACCGCATCGGCCGGGCAGGCCCCCAGCACCTCAGGACGGCTAAGTATCGGGCAGTCGGGCAGGTCGTCGCCCATGTACAGGATCTCCGATTCGTTCAGATCATCGCGGGAAACGTAGGTCAGGAAGGTGTTGAGCTTCTGATCTGAGGGGTTGCCCATGAATAAATCGGTTACCCCAGGATCTCGAACCAGTTCCGAACGCCATCGGCCGTGGCGGCCGAAACGATACCGACCCGGAACCCCGCCCGAAGCGCGTGCTCAATGGCGTAGCTGTCTTTGATGTCGAAGGTTCTGAATTGTTCGCCGGAAGCCAGCAGATGAACATCGCCGGTGGTCAGGACCCCGTCAATGTCAAAAATAAAGGTTCGGATGGTAGCGAAGCGGTTGAGTAAGTCAGGCGTAAGTAGCATCCCGCAAAGGTAATGAATCAATCCGCGTGCTGGTTTCGTACCTTTGAGTAATGAATACTCTTCCAAAAACAGGGCTACCGAAGGACCAGCTTCCGCCGGCGTTTCAGGACCAGATGCAGACGCTGCTGGGTGATGAATTTCCGGCTTTCGAAGCTGCGTTAGGCGAGCCTGCTCCCGTGAGCATCCGGCTAAATCCGCGTAAACCGGCCGTCGATACGACGGAACTGGAGCGGGTGCCCTGGTGTGCGGATGGATTTTACCTGTCCCAGCGTCCTAATTTTACCCTCGATCCGCTGTTTCAGGCGGGTGCCTATTACGTACAGGAGGCCTCGTCTATGCTTCTGGCCGAAGCCCTGCGGCAGTCTGTCCGGTCTGATCGGCCGCTTCGGGTGCTGGACCTGTGTGCGGCCCCGGGCGGGAAAAGCACCCTGCTGGCGTCGGCCCTTCATTCCGATAGTCTGCTGATCTGCAATGAAGTGATCCGAAGCCGGGTGTCGGTGCTGCGCGAGAACATCGAAAAGTGGGGTTACCCGAACGTTGTTGTCAGCAATCACGATCCCGAGGACCTTGGTAAACTATCGGGGTTCTTTGATGTGGTTCTGGTCGATGCGCCCTGCTCGGGGGAAGGATTGTTTCGGAAAGATCCCGACGCCGTTGGCGAGTGGTCGGCCGATAGCGTACAGCTCTGTTCGGCCCGGCAGAAACGGATTCTGGCCGCTGCTGCGCCCCTGCTCGATCAGGGCGGTATCCTGATTTACTCGACCTGTACGTATAACGATGTCGAAAATGTGGATAACATGCAGTATCTGGTGGATAACGGCTTCGACAGCCGGCCGCTGATACTGCCCGCCGACTGGAATATCGTTGAAAAACACGTGGGCGATGCCGTTGGCTATCAGTGTTATCCACATCGGGTACGGGGCGAAGGGTTTTTTATCAGCGTTTTCCGGAAAACAGCCTTCTCGCCTACGGTCAGGCTGGACGCCCGAACGTTCCGGAGCATCCGGGCGCTGCGTCCGCGCGAAACGGCTTCGGCTTCGCAGTGGCTCCAGCATCCGGCCGACTTTTCGTTCTGGGAAAAACCCAACGGCGACGTGATGATACTACCCAAAGTGCTGGAGAAGCAGTTTCTGTTTCTGGACGTGGCTATTCATAACAAAGGCTTTGGCCTCGAGATCGGGCAGTTTAAAGGAACCGACTTTATTCCGTCGCATGCGCTGGCGTTGAGTACGGCGGTTCATGCCGACCTACCAGCTATCGAACTCAGTAAAGAAGAGGCACTTCGGTACTTTAAGAAAGAAAACCTGGTGTTCGATCAACCCGTCAAAGGCTGGTTGCTGGCCCGGTATAAAGGCATGAATCTGGGCTGGATGAAGGGCGTAGGCAACCGCGTCAACAACTACCTGCCGAAAGACTGGCGTATCCGAATGGAAATCAAAGAGTACGCATGAAACGACTGTTCACCATCACGGGTTTGCTGCTGGCTGTATTGGTTGGCGGCTATGTACTCGGGCCATCGTCGCATTACGATCCCATCAAAGACGAGCCCATTACTCTCGATTCTGATTTGGTTAAACTCGAACAACGCATTGCCGAGTCAGAAGGCAAAGCGGGGCTGAAGCCCGACAACGAAGCCCGGATTATCTGGGCCGATAGCTCGCGTAAGGTAAAGACGCCCTACAGCCTGGTTTATATTCACGGGTTCTCGGCGAGCTGGGCCGAGGGCGACCCTATTCATAAGCAGCTGGCCCGGCAGTTCGGCTGCAACCTGTATCTGGCCCGCACCGACGGCCACGGCGTTAAGTCGCCCGATGCGCTCAGGGAGATGACGCCTGCCAGCTACGCAGCTTCGGCCGAGCGGGCGCTGGCCATCGGCAAGGCGCTGGGCGAGAAAGTCGTGGTTATCGGCACCTCGGCGGGGGGCATGCTGGCGCTGTACCTGGCTGCGCGCCATCCTGAGCTGGAAGGGCTGGTGCTGTACTCGCCCTGTATTGCGGTGGCCAATCCGGCGCTGAAGCTGGCTACCCGGCCATGGGGCAAACAGATTCTGGACCGGGCTTTTGGGGGCGAACACGCCATCATGACACACTACAAACCCGACCGGGCCCAGTACTGGTTTACCCAGTATCATACCAATGGACTCATCACGCTGCAAACCATGCTCGATCAGTATATGACCCCGGAGCAGTTTCAGCGGGTAAAGCAGCCGGTGTTCATGGGCTATTATTACAAGGATGAAGACAATCAGGATAAAGTAGTGTCGGTAGCGGCCATGCTGGCGATGTATGACGAGCTGGGCACGCCAGCCGATAAAAAACAGAAGGTTGCTTTTCCCGAAGCGGGGGAACACGTTATCGCGTCGCACTTCACGTCGGGCGATCTGGACGGGGTGTACAAGACGACCGAAGCGTTCATGCGGAACGTGCTGAAGATGCCCGTAGCGGGCGCTTCGGGCACAACGGTAGCCCTTAACCTGAAAAAATAGTCTACTTTTGTTGTTCCGACTGGAGTGAAAGCAATACAGTCGTGTGGTGTTTGACCGCAACCTGTGATTTGACCATCGAGCCGGGACCCCGGCAAAACAGAGAAAAAATGGCTTACGGATTACTGAATGGAAAGCGAGGCATCATTTCGGGTGCCCTGAATGAACAATCAATTGCCTGGAAAATTGCCCTCAAGGCCAAAGAAGAAGGGGCTACGTTTACGTTGACCAACGCGCCCATCGCCATGCGCATGGGAGCTATCCGCGAGCTGGCTGAGCAAACGAACGCCGAAATTATTCCGGCCGATGCTACCTCATCCGACGATCTCGACAACCTGTTCACCAAATCGCAGGAAGTACTGGGCGGAAAAGTTGATTTCGTGCTGCACAGTATCGGCATGAGCCCCAATATTCGCAAAGGGCGCGCCTATACTGATCTGAACTATGACTGGCTGAAACAGACGCTCGATATTTCGGCGGTGTCGTTTCATAAAATGCTCCAGTCTGCCTATAAACTCGACGCCATCAGTGAGTGGGGGTCGGTGGTGGCGCTGACCTACATGGCGGCCCAGCGTACCTTCCCGTTCTATACCGACATGGCCGATGCCAAAGCCCTGCTCGAATCCATTGCCCGGAGCTTCGGCTACCGCTACGGCCAGCACCGCAAAGTGCGGATCAACACGGTGTCGCAGTCGCCTACGCCAACCACGGCGGGCAGCGGTATCGGTGGTTTTGACCGGTTCTTTGAATTTGCTGAAAAAACGGCTCCGCTGGGTAACGCCACCGCCGATCAGTGCGCCGACTATTGCATTACGCTTTTCTCGGACATGACCCGCATGGTTACCATGCAGAACCTCTTCCACGACGGCGGCTTTAGCATGACCGGTATTTCGGAAGAAGTAATGGACCTGATCAATAAGCAACCTTAGTACTACAGTATAAAAGGGCGGGCTGTGTGTCAGAAACGGTATCTACGATTCCGTCTCGACGCACAGCCCGCTTTTTGTTTAGTCCCAGCTGGTCTCGATCCGGCTACCGGTCTCAGTGGCTATGGTGCGGATGTAAGTGTCGACTTCGTGCTGCAGGTCGTCAACGTGCGAAATAATACCGACCACCCGGTTTTCCGTGCGCAAAGCTTTCAGCGTTTTGAACACCGTTTGCAGCGCGTCTTTGTCGAGCGTGCCGAAGCCTTCGTCCAGAAAAAACAGATTCTGCCGCGCTTTGGTCAGGTGCTGAATATTGTCCGACAGCGCCAGCGCCATGGACAGGGCGGCCTGAAAGGTCTGGCCTCCCGACAGGGTTTTCACGCTTCGCAGTTCGCCCCCGTTCATGTAGTCGCGAATCTGGAAGTTGTTTTTCTCATCCAGTTCCAGCTTGAGCTGGTTGTTGGTCAGCTTGAAGAAACGCTCGTTGGCCGATTCGCAGAGGCTTTTCAGATAAACGGATGAAACGTAGTTGACGAACCCCTGCGCCCGGAACATCTCGTCCATCTTTTTCAGGTCCTGCCGCCGAAGTTCCAGCTCGTCGTGCCGCTTCTGGTGGCTCAGTTTCTGCTGCCATTGGGTTTCGAGCGAGGTCAGTACGCTCGTAGCGCGGCCGTGCTCTTTGTTCAGCTCGTCTTTTTCGGCCTGTAAAATCGCCAGTTGCTGCTGAACAGTTGCCAGCTCGTCCGGATCGAAGGGGTGCTGGGTCAGTTCAGCCTCCAGGAGGTCGACCTGGCGCTGAAGCCCGCTCCGCTGCTCGTTGTATTCGTTGATCTGCTGCTTTTCATGCCCAACGTTCAGCTCCGACCGCAACATTCGGCTTACCTGATAGAGCGTCAGGCGCTGCGCTTCCAGATTCCGGGCAATGGTAACGTCGAGCGCGTCGAGTTCGGTAGTGACCTCGCTCAGCTGGTTATGAAGCTGCTGAATCTGTTCTTCAACGGTTGCCAGCTCTTTTTCGGCCTCGCTTTTCTGCTTCGAGGTAGCATCGAAGTTTAGACGGGCCTGGTTGTAGACCTCGCTCAGCGATGCCCGCAATGCGTCAATCTGATCGAGCCGCCAGTTGGTGACCTCATCGAGCCGGAAATGCGCCAGTGATTCGGCGGCCGTTTTCAGCTGGCCACTCAGCCCCGCAATAGCATGACCGGTCTCGATGACCTTTTTTGACAGATCGTTGTACGATTTTTCGGCGTCGGTAATCAGTTGATCGAGGTTTCGGATAGCCTGCTGGGCATCCTGAAGCTGCTGTTGCGCATCGCTCTCCCGGCGTATGGCCTCGGTTACCTCGCCTTCGCGCTCTTTCGAGAACTCGGGCCAGACAAAACGGTCTTCATGTTCGGTCAGCTGTTTGACAATATCCGTGCGCTCCTGAATAAGTCGTTTGCCGTTTTCGAGCTCGGCCCGCAGTTTCGTAACCAGTTCTTTAATCGTTAACTGAAGCGTTGAGGTGTCTTCAATGCGCTGTATAACTTTCTCCAGAGCGGCTTCGCTGCGTTGCACATCGGCCGGATCGGCGTCGCCCCGGTGGCGGTCAGGGTGGTGGGCCGATCCGCACAGGGGACAGGGCTGCCCTTCGCTGAGCGCATCGGCATACTTCCGCAGCTCGTCCTGAATCAGCAGCTGCCGGTGCTTTTGCTCGCGCTCCTGCCGAATTGTTTTAAGGTTGGTCAGGGCGTTGTCGATATAGTCGGGCAGGACCTTAAGCGTCAGGTCGGCCCATTCGGCCGGAAAACCGGCCAGTACTTCGTTCTTTTCCTGCTTAAGATCGTTTATGGCCTGGTCATATCGTTCAACCCCAGCCTGAAGATCGTCGGCCTGCTTTTTCAAGGGCGCATAGACCGCAAACCAGTTCTTGACCTGGTACAGCCGTTCCAGGTCAGACGTCCGGCCGAGTCCCTGATCCAGCACCTGCTGCTGCTGAGTGCGGGCGGCTTTGTGGCGTTCGAGCTGAGCGGCCTGCCGGTCGAGCTGTCCGGATAAGGTTGTCTGATAATGGGTCTGCTCGCCAATGGTCTGTTGCAGGGTTCTGATCTGCTGTACCGTATCCAGCTCGTCAATTTTCTGCTGTAGCTCATCCCGGCTTTCGTAGGCCTGCCGGGCGGCTTCGTAGAGCTGCTCCAGCCCCGCAAGCCGCTTGGTAACGGATAGTAGTTGCTGCTGGGCGATCCGTTCGCTCTCGGTCAGCCGACTTTTTCGGGCGTTTGCTTTCTCAAGACCCGCCAGATCGGCCTGAAACAGCAGCAGACAGCTTTCGTACAAAGCCAGCGTCTGCTCGCGCTCCCGGTAGCTCGCTTCCTGCCCCAGCAGCAGGCTCAGTTCCTGCTGGAGTGATGACAGGGTTTTGCGCTGCTTCTGCCGATCGAGCAGGCGCTGCTCGGTGGGGAGCAGTTCGTTGATGTCGGTATCTTTCCGGGTCAGAGCTTCCGTGACGGCAGCAATGACCGACCGGGCCTCATCGATAGCTTCGGGCGTAACCGCTTCCAGGGGAGACAGTAAACCCCGCAGTTCGGATAGTTGCTCGTCGTTTGCTTTGTTCAGTTTGGCAACCCGCCCGGCCAGGTCGTACTGATCCAGCTTGAACAGCTGGTTCATCATTTTGGTCCGTTCGGCAGCGCCCAGCTCCAGAAACTCGCGAAACTGGTTCTGCGGAATAATAATGATCCGCTTGAAGTTGTCGTAGTCGATCCCCAGAATATCCCGCGTCAGTACGGCGACGTCATCTTTTTCGGTACCGATGGGGGTCCACTCGTCGTCTTTTCGGATGAACATGCGCCGTTCACCCGCCCCGATTTCGTGATGTTTCTTCGGATGCCGCCGGGCTTCGTAGGTGAACTTGTAGATAGCCTGATCCGGGCCCGCCTGAAACTCGAAGTCGATCATGAGCTGTTTCGACTTCAGGTTCATCATATTGTACTGGCGGTTATCACGGCCATTCAGTCGCTCGGTCTCGCCGTAGAGGGCAAAACTGATGGCTTCGAGCAGCGATGTCTTACCGCTTCCCACTTTACCGAAAATGCCGAACACACTCGCGCCAGCCAATGGCCTGAAATCTACTTCCTGAACGTCCTGGTAGGAATACAGCCCCTGAATGCGCAGCTTAATGGGTATCATTCTAACTCGGTTGCTAAAATCTCGTTGAACAGCTGCCGGAGTCGCTGATTGGGCTCCTGCCCTTTGTTCTTGTTCTTGAAGTACTCCGTAAAAAGCACATCCATACTTTGCGTCAGGTCGATCGCCGGACTGCGCTGGGCTTCGGTCGTTTCAATATCACGGATATCCGGAATGATACTGGCCGATGACAGGGCTTCATGCGCCTTCGCCAGCCGCCGACGGTCTTCGGCTGTCAGGTAGGTAGGGGTTTGCAGGGTAATCTCGGGATAACATTCCGGGTTAGCCTCCAGCCATTCGACGGCATCATCGACGCGGGTAAATCGTTTTCGGAGAAGCCGCTTCCCCGTTTTCAGCGGAACCGCCCGAACGTCGACCGCCCGGCCTGGCTCGGCATCGATGAGCATCGCATATTTCTGCTGATCCGCTTCGGCAAAGCTGTATGCCAGCGGACTGCTGCTGTACACAACCGGACACGGACCGCCCCCAATCTCCTGCTGCCGATGCAAATGCCCCAGCGCTACGTATTGTACCGGTGCAGGAATCATATCGGTATACACTACCGAAGCGCCCCCTACCTGTAGAATGCTGCGTTCATCATCCGACTCTTCGGGTTGTTCGCCCCCGCGTTTCATAACAAACAGATGCGCTACGAGCAGATTAACACCCTGGTCATCCATGTAGGTGCTGGCCAGGTCGCTCCAATGCTGTTGAATGTGTTCCCGAAACTGATCCGTAGCGTTGGTCATCCCGTAATACGTACGCATCCGGGCTTCGTTGGCGTATGGAGTCAAAATGATACGAACCGGGAAATCGTGCCGGGGCAGCTTCAGTTCAACGAAGCCGGGCGCAACCTGAAGTAATTTCGTTTCACAGGTGAGCAAGTGTGACCGAACTTCCGTTTTCGGGAAGCCAACGAATATGATACCGCACTCTCGGCCAAAGTGGTCTTGTGCTTCAATCCGATCTGGGTTGTCGTGGTTGCCGGCAATAACGACAACCGGCCGACGACCGCCCCCCGTCAACCGTTTCAGCGTACTGTATAATAGATCTTCGGCTTCGGCAGAGGGGTTAAAGGTATCGAACAGGTCGCCAGCCACCAGTACCAGATCAACGTCTTCGGCTTCGACAAGCTCGACTAGTTCGTTCAACACCCCTTTTTGCTCGGCAAGTCGGTTAAAATCCTGCAACCGCTTTCCCAAATGCCAGTCCGCTGTATGTAAAATTTTCATGGAATGAGGCTGGATAAGCACTATAGAGGTAAAAAGAAAGATGCAATATACGGCATGTGACACGGATATAGGACCTGAGAAGGGAGCTAACCGTAGGACACAGGAAAGAATAAATTGTAGTTCTGCGAAAGCATCCAAAAAGCTCAAAAAAAGTTTGAAAAATTTACGGAGAGTAAGTGGCTGAGGTTGGGCCACTTATCCGATAGGCGGGGCCGGGGCTCCCAACTATTTTTCCGCCAGGGCTTGACAGAGGCCAAAAAGCGCCCTACCTTTGCAGTCCCAAATCGAGAGAAACAGGGCGCTGATCCAAAGCAACACGCTAACGGTCAGTGAGTTACGAGTAACAAACTGACAATCAATACCCAAAAATATTTTCAGTTTTTACTTGACAACCGGGAAAAAAGACGTACCTTTGCACTCCCAAACAACGAGACACGGAACGGCCACCGAGCCAACCCACTTCTCACCACGCTTCGGCCAACGGGCCAGGCGAACAGTTCTTTGACAAACGGGCAGCACATTATCATTCAGTCCTGCTCACTTCGGTGAGCCGGTTGAACAAG
>NZ_SBLB01000008.1 GCF_004138325.1 Spirosoma sordidisoli
TTTTTTTGTGAGCATGTCGTTGACATAAAAAGACCTCCTTTCTGGCTTTGGCGTTGTGGTGATGCTCAAAGCTAAGAAAGGAGGTTCCTTTTTGTCAACTCCCTAAAATTCGGGATGACTCATGTTTGGCATTTAGTGTCCCATGCACACCGGCATTATTTAATATATACCGGGGCCGGGTCGCGTACCTACGGCACGCCATCTACACCCGCCCCTCTTCGGCTACCAACGTTTCGTGCTTACGGCACGGCACGTTGGCGACCCGGCGCCTTCTCCGGCCTACCATCCCATTCCCATGGCATACCTGCGGTCAAACCCCCACCGCATCGAAACCCCTTGTGGCGACATGTCCATGGCCCGGAGGTACATCCGACCGTAGCGCCCCCCCGTGAGAGTGGCATGTTAAAGCCAAACTATGCTCGCTCCTGCAGCGCAAACCCCGTAGGGGTGATATGTCCATAGCAAAACCACCAGGCCCGCACCGCAAACCCCGTTGGGGGGCATGTTATGCCCTCTACCGGGCTTCATCGTCAACAAACAGAAATAAAGCTAGAGCGCCTGGCGGTAGGCTTTGATCTCGGAGAAGGGCAGTTTGTAGGCCAGCGTCAGGGCCAGATACACCGCCCCGCCCAGCGCAATCTCGGCACCGGCATTTAGCCAGCCTTCATGGCCAACGGTCACTTTGTACAGCGTAACCACGCCAATCATAAGCCCGCAGAACAGCACCGGCTTAGCTATATTTTGTAGAAAAACGCCCAGAAAGCTGCCGACCAGGTAATGTACAATGGCGAAGTTGGCCAGCATATTCAGGAAGGTCGTAATCAGAAACGCGTAAGCCACGCCCGTAACCCCAAAATACCGGCCTCCCACGTAAACCAGTGGAATTTTCACGAGCAGCGTGGCCAGATTCAGGTAAAACAACAGATTAGGCTTGCCCTTGGTGAAGGCCAGGGTAAAGAGCGGGTGGCTCAGCGAGAAGAAAACGCTGACGAACACGAAAATCCGGATCAGCTGAATGGTTTCTTCCCAGCCCGGCCCGTAAAACAGCGGCACCACCGTTTCGGCCGTGATAAACAGACCCGCCAGCAGCGGCAGGTTGCAGTAGCTGATGAAATCCAGAATTTTCAGGTACGACTTCTTCAGGTCGGCCGCACTGTCTTTCATCTTTGCCAGAATCGGATACGCTACCTGCAAAATAATGGGGTTGAGCTTGATGACGGGGAAAATGGCCAGCTGGTAGGCCATCGTGTAAAACCCGAGTTTCTCCACCCCCAGCAGGCCCCCGATAAAGATGTTGTCGGAGTTTGACTGGATGAAGCCCAGAAACCCATCGCCCATGTTGTATATGCCAAACCGCAGGTGTTCTTTGGCATCGTGTAGACTGAAGGCCAGCATCGGTCGAAAAAACGGCCGGCCCAGCGCAACCTGGAGGGCACTGCGCACCGCCTGCCCCACCAATGACCCGATGATGAGCGACAACTCCTGATACTGGTTGAACGCGAGCGACAGCGTTACTCCTGTCGACACAACGCTGCCTATGATATCGATGATGGCCACTGACTTGAACCGCAGCTCTTTCTCAAGCAGGAAGAGGTACAGCTGCCCGAAATAAACGATCAGGAAATAGAACGACGCCAGCCGGACCACCCGCCCCAGCCGGGGTTCTTCGTAGAACGCAACGATGGGCGGTGTGCTGATGTAAATGATCGCGAAGAGCAGCACTCCAACCGCCAGGTTCAGCCAGTACAGCGTCGACAGAACGCGCCGGTCGCTTTCCTGCTTGTAAATGATCGAGTTAGAAAAACCCAGGTTGGCAAACACCCCGAAAAAAGCAATGATCAGGTTGCTGACGCTCACAACGCCAAAGTCGGCGGGAGCCAGCAGCCGGGCCAGAACGGCTACCTGCGCAAACTGAAACACGGTAGAAATGGCCGTGGCAATCGTGATCCACTTGCCGCCATTCATGGCCTTACGGGTGTTACTCATTACGGTGATGACGGTTAGCGCAGCAGCAAAACTCGGCCGGTCTGCACGTAAGGTTTATCGGGGCTGTTGACCCCACTAAGTCGATAAGCAATCTGGTACGTATAAGCACCCGCCGGACAATGCTGCCCGGCATAGGTGCCATCCCACCGGCGAGACTGTGTGTTGCTGGTGAAAACGACCGTACCCCAGCGGTCAAAAATAGACAGATCGTAGGAGATCATGGTGTCGAGATAGACGGCCAGATCATCATTTATACCGTCGCCGTTCGGCGTAAACACATCCGGAATCTGAACCGGGTTGGTGGCGCAGACGCTGCATTGCCTGAGTTGAATATCGTCCAGGGCCATATCGTTACCGCAACCCCGCAGGCCCTGGTTGTTGATAAACCGGATCACAACGGTAGCCGAGGTTTTAGGGACGCTGAAGACGGTAGCGTACCGGCGCCAGTCGGGTCGTTCGGTCTCTATGATCTCGCCCAGATCGATCAGCTGCAGCACCTCCCCGTCGGCCGATTCGACGCGCATCGTCAGGTTGGGCCTGATGCTGTTTTCGCAGATGCCCGCCCGCAGCAGGTTCAGCGCCCAGACCGACACCTCGTAGGTCGTATTCGGACAAAGCCCCGTTACCGACTGCTGATAAAACTCGCCCGGTTCGAAATTACCGTTGATGATCAGCATATTACCACCGGTCGAGCCCGGCGTATGATCGCGCGGAATAACGTGCCAGGTGTTGCTGAAACAGGCACTGTCGAGCGCCGTGGTACGGGTGTACTCGCCATCGTCGGGGCAGGTTCGGTCTACATACCGGTACGAGGTCTGATTATCGGGCAGCGGGCCGGCCGTACGACCGAACGTTTCGCTGACAATCAACGGTCCTCCCGACTCCGGGCAGGTCTGCGCCATGGTTCCGGCCATACTCAGCCAGCCAACGACCAGCGCCCTTATCATTCGCCCCATCCGGCATACCCTCCAACCAACCTGACAAGCTATTGCACTGACCATGAACGACCACCGCGACCAAACGCAGAAAGATTTTTTCTTCTTAATTATGACTAATCGCACTAAATGACGTCACTACTATAGAGATCAAAAAGACTACTGGTGACCAACAAGCGTAGTAAGCCTCGTACCGGTGTCATCTATGTCACTTTTTGAGAAGGTCTTTCTTTGTTTTTATATGCCTGCTGCGTTCGTTTCGTGTGCGTCGTGGCTGCCCCCAGACTGGCAGCCTATCCGACCTGGCTCCCTGGCGGGGCCGCTGGCGGTGTTTCGGGTATTCCTGCCCGACCATACGACCTGCCTGCCCCGGCTACGCAGCTGGCTCAGCCCCGACGAACTGGATCGGGCCAGCCGCTACCGGCAGGCCGCCGACCAGCACCGCTTCAGCTGCGCGCGCGGCTGGCTTCGTTTGCTGGTCAGTGCCTATACGGGTCAGCAGCCCGGCCAGGTGCGCATCACTATAGGCCCGAACCAGAAACCCGAACTGGACCCGGCTACGGGCTGGCATGTCAACGTATCGCACGCAGGCAGCTGGGTGCTGATCGGCATAGCGCGTCGGCCTATCGGGGTCGATGTGGAAGAAATCAGGCCGGACTTTCCGGCTGCCGACCTGCTCCCATCGACCTTCAGCCCTTCGGAGCAGCAGTACATTACCAGTGTCACCGAGCCGCAACGCCGGTTCTACCAGCTCTGGACGCGTAAGGAAGCGCTGGTCAAAGCCACCGGCCAGGGGCTGGGCAACGACCCGGCGGCCATTCCCTGTCTCGATGGCCAGCACCGGGCATCGGCGTCGGCCATCGGACAGCCAGGTTACTGGGCAGTCCGCAGCTTCGACCTGGCCGGGTCGTACAGCGCGGCCGTGGCCAGCAACGACCTTTCTGACAGGCCGGAATTCTATACCCTAACCCCCGATTCTCTCTGCCGGCTTGCGTCGGCTACTCAATATACGCTCTCATGTTAGGCTTAACAGACTCCTGCAACTTATGAAAATCGGCATCGAAGCACAGCGCCTACTCCGCCCCCACAAGCACGGTATGGACATCGTAGCGCAGGAAACCATACAGGCGCTGGTGAATAACCCGGAGCACGAATACGTAGTCTTCGTGAAGCCCGACACCGCGCCCGATAGTCTGCCCAGTGCGCCCAACCTGACCGTTGTTGAGCTACCAGGTGGCCCTTATCCGGCCTGGGAGCAGTATACGCTCCCCAAAGCCGTCAGCCAGTACGGCATCGACATACTGCACTGCACCGCCAATACCGCGCCCCTCCGCCGACCGGTACCGCTGGTGGTAACGCTACACGACATCATTTTTCTGGAAAACCGGTTCCTGACGGGCGGTAACTGGTACCAGCGGATCGGCAACCTGTACCGGCGCTGGAACGTTCCGCGGGTCGTAGCCAGCTGCGAACGCATCGTTACCGTTTCGGACTACGAACGGCAGCGCATTATCGAACATCTGCGCCTGGAGCCCGAACGGGTCGTTACCGTGCATAATGCCGTAAGCAGCCAATTCCGGGTTATCGACAATCCCGACCGGCTGGCCCAGGTGCGCGCCCAGTACGGCCTGCCCGACGAGTTCATGTTCTTCCTGGGCAATACCGACCCCAAGAAAAACGTGCGGAACGTACTGAAAACCCTGCTGTTACTGCAACGACGCAAGCAACTCTCGCTGCCGCTGGTGATGCTGAACGTATCGCCTTCGTACGTCAACGAACTGCTGAGCGAAATGGGCGGCCATACCCTGGCCGATCACATCATCCTGCCCGGCTACATCCCGAACGCCACCTTACCCCTGATATACAATGCAGCCACGATCTTTCTGTGCCCGTCTCTGCGCGAAAGTTTCGGGTTGCCCATCCTCGAAGCCATGGCCTGCGGTACCCCCGTGCTGACGGCCAGCAGTTCGGCCATGCCCGAAGTGGCCGGCGACGCAGCCCTGCTGGCCGATCCGACTTCGGTCGAAGACATGGCTACCCAGCTCTACCGGCTGCTCACCCAGCCCGCTTTGCGCGAGACATTACGGCTGAAAGGGCTGGCGCGGGCCGCTCTGTTCTCCTGGCAGCATACCGCCAACCGCCTGCTAAACGTCTATCAGCAGGTCAGCGCCCAGGCGACCCAACGGTCGTTTCCCGATGTATTCATTGATCAGCCTGCATGAAACGCTTCTTTCTCAAAGCACTTTACGTTGTAGCCACCCTGAACTACCCCCGGCTCCGACGCGATCTGCGGTATTTCGTACGCGACAATTACTTTGCCCGTCTGAACCAGCTTCGGTTTATCCGGCAGGATTTTGTCAGCAAAAAGCCCTACAAAGTCATTGATTACCACGGCGAATTTGACCAGGAGCTACGCTACGTGCTACCCTTTGCGTACTGGCACTACTGCAACGGAACCCTGAAACAAACCATTGGCTGTTCCAACACGAAGGCGTTTTACTTCTTCAGCCCCGATCACGTAGAGCGGTATGAAAAGCGGGTGTGGCAGGCCGGTTACGGGTATTACGACGTTCCGAACATGACCCACAGCCCTACCTTCGATTTTTCGAAATGGGCGCGCGTGCCGTTTAAAACCCACTATCAGAATACCCGCTTCCGCTACAGCAAGCCAACGCTCGTCATAGCCAATAAATACAACATCGAGTGGGACCAGCCGCCCATTAACTTTCTCGACATCCCGGCGCTGGATCGGATCGTTACGGCCTGCAAAGACAAGTACCAGATTATCTACAACCGCCCGCTGGCGACCCAGATCGTAGGCGACAACAGCGAAACGCTGGATCTACACGAACACGCCTGGCTCCGCGAACACCACCCCGACGTATTGCTGATGAACGATCTGTACGAGCAAAACCGCTCGTCGGTCGATAACTACAATCACTTTCAGCTGCTGGTATACGCCAACTGCGACCGCTTCATCTCGATGCACGGTGGTACGGCTGCGCTGGCCAGCTATTTTGGCGGGATCAACATTATTCTGTCGCAGCCCGGTGGTGGCAAAGAGCACGATTTCAACGAATACGAAACGATTTTTCCGGCCCTGTCGGGCGCCAGCATCCGGCACGCCCGCACTGTTGAGGAGGTATTCGGGTTCGTAGACAGCCTGTTTTAGGCCCTTAGTTCTTCGACGTTTTCGTATCGTGGGGCGGGTGGGGCTTCAGGTAAGATAAGGGCCGCTGCAATTCGGTGAGCACGCGTTTGCCCAGCGCCTGCCAGAAATTTCCGTCGCGCAGCAGGCTCCGGGGGCCGGTCCAGACGCGGGCCGCGTTATTTTTCATGGCTGCCACCCGGCCGTACTGCATCAGATCGAAACACATCCGCCCGTCTTCACCCCGGATGTTCTGCATCACAAACCCCGCTTTCAGGCCAGCTTCCCGGTTGTAGCCCATGCTCATACCGAAGGCGTTCAGGTAGGGCCGGTTAACGTGCCGCACTTCGGCAATCATGTCGCGCAGGGTTTCGTGCAGCGCCAGTTGCCAGCGCGGCATGTCATCCTGAGCAATGAACGAGTAGCGGCCATAGACGCAGGATACGCCCGGCTTGCGGAGTTTTTTGGTCATCTCATCGAGCCAGACAGGGGGGTACAGACAGTCGGCATCGGCCAGCAGCACGTAATCGCCCAGCGCCAGCTCCTGCCCCATCTGCCGGGCTGGGCCGCAGCCCTGTATGGGTTGCAAAGCCGACCGGACATGCAGCCGATCCAGAGTTTCTGCCGTCTGGTCTGTAGAATTGTTGTTAACGACAATGATCTCGAACGGGATACCGGTTTCGAGAGCAGCCAGCGAACTAATGCAGCGAATCAGGTTAACTTCCTCATTATAAGCCGCAATAACAATAGATACAACGGGTTTTCCGGTGGGCTGTTTATCCAGCCGGGCATTGATTGCCTCAAACACTGACCCGGGTACGTCGGCCAGCCGTTCATAGGGGTAGGCGTGTTGGCTGATCCAGTCAGGGTTCTTAAACCAATTCATTGCGGATGCTTCTTGCTGAATGAAAGGTTTAAGTTACGCCATTTTTACGAAGCCGTAACCGCACAAAACGGAGATCTATTAATTGGTAGAATTAATAGGCAAACTAAAGAAGATGGCGCTTACCCGGTCAGGCGGGCTGCAGCTGTCTGATAACGGCTTCAAATTCTTCGGAGCGGTGTGACCAGGAATTGGCCCTGGCCAGCGCGATTCGCTGATCGAGCCGCTGCCGACTGGTATCGGCCAGCGCCCGCCGAAGGGCCGCCACAAAGGCGTCGGGCGTGTCGGCCAGCTCGACGATACCGGCAAAATCGTCCAGCAGGGAGAACGGGGTTGACACCACCGGTAACCCGGCCGCCAGGTATTCGTTGATCTTCAGCGGGTAGATGGTATAGGTGTGCTCGTTACAGACAAACGGAATCATGGCTGCGCTCATCCGGGCCAGGAGTGGAGGTAACTCGGCTGGCTGGTGGGGCGGAACAAATTTTACGTTGGGATACGGAGCCAGCTGAACCCGGATCGTGGGTTCGTTTACTTCGCCCACAAACATAAAATCAAGGTCGGGCATTGTCCGAACGCAGTGCTCTACCAGCGGCAGATTGATCCGATCATCAGCGGTACCGAGGTAACCGACAACCGGTCGGTCCGGCACGGTCTGGTCGGTAAACGAGCGGGCTTTGTTAAACAGCTCAAAGTTGACCCCATTCTTGACGCAGAAGGTGCGGGGCTGCAGCAGCGACTTCGACTGCCGGAGCGTTTCGGAGGTTGTCACGACGGCATCGACGCCCTGCAGGTACAACGGTTCATAGCGCCCCCCGTGGCGGCTCATCCAGCGCGACATGGTAATCTCGTCGAAGCAGTAGTAGATAGTGGCCCATTCGTTCAGCTGCCTCAGCATGGGCAGACCAAACACCGGATTGAAGGCGTTGATGACCAGCGGACGGCTGATACCCAGCTGTTTCATCACAGTCCGGAGTCCGGCCGTCAGGCGGTTCACATTCCAGCGCACCACCCGATCATGCGACCGCGCCGACAGCCAGTTGATGGGCAACATAACGGGCGGATGCCAGATATACGCTTCGGTGCCGTTGTCGAACAGTTTGCGGTTGAGCGAGGGGGCCAGCCCCAGCATAGGCCGTACGGGTATGTCGGTACGGCCGGTCAGCCCTTTGGCCAGGTCTTTAAGTGTGTACTGATAATCGACAAACACCACCCGGTGCCGGGCCGAGAGTTCGGTCATCAGCTGCACGACTGCCTTCTGAAAATTGCCCTCCCACGACGTCTGGCCTATGCAGACAATACCGTCAAAAGGAGTGTTGTCTGTGAAGAGGTTGGGGTTCATAGCGGTGAAGAGGAGGTTTCTTGGGGAGGGTGGGAATGTCCCAGCGTTCGCCGGTGGCAAACAGGACAGAATTGATGAATAGCATGGTACTGGTAGGAAACTGACCCAGAATCGGGTTCGAGTAACTCACTAAGGCAATCCCGATGAACTCGGCCAGCAGCGCAATCATGATAATCCGTAATCGATCGTCCCGAATCTGCCAGACCTTGTATACGCCCGTCAGGATAATGCCGGCCAGTACGAACAGATACAGCGACAGCCCAACCCGGCCCGTCTCGATCCAGATCTGAACATACCAGCTATCGGTCGGAATCTGCGACGCAAAATGGTTCGGAGAGAAGCGCTGCCCGGCCCCCGACGACGACCCGATACCGGCTCCGAACGGCAGGTCTTTCAGGTAGGCCCGCAGTTTAGCCTGGTTCTCGAGCCGCACGATGAACGACGCATCCTTGGTAGGACGCAGGGCCGTGCGTATGCGGTAGATCTGGTAAATAGAATCACCGAAGTTTGTAAACACCAGCACCAGCAGCACCGGCGTTGCCACCGCAATACCGCGCAGAATTGGCTTCAGCTGCCGCATCAGAAACAGGTAGGCCGGGTAACCAGCCAGCAGCCCAAACAAGGCGCTGCGGGTACCCGACACCGCAAACCCCCAGAACATAATCAGCGCCAGAATCAGGTAGCCAATTTTGTTGAGCCAGCGTTTACTCTCGAAAAAGAAGATCAGACAGATCAGCGTAACGCCGGCCATCTCGGACCCGAACTGCCCGGCATCCGAATAAAAGGAGAAGCTTCGTAGCTGCCCCCAGAGAATGTGGGTGCGCTCGGCTCCCTCGGCCAGCCACCGCTGTTCAGCAGCCGCCAGCCCGATGTATTGCTGTTTGAACGCCCAGAAAGCCGCCAGCACCGACCAGCCTACCCATACTCTGATCAGCGTATGAATGTCGCTGCGGGTAATGGGAGCCACGAAGACGATAATGGCCAGAAAGAACCAGTTGATCGAAAACGACCGGATGTGGTAGAACCAGGCCTGCCGGGCGGGCGCATCGGGGTTATAATACTCCAGCAGCGTATACGTGAGCCAGAGAATGAGCAGGTAAAAAACCGGATTTTTGAGCCGCGACCAGGCCATACGTTTCCCGTTCAGAAACACACTGACCAGGGTCAGCGACAGAATAGCATCCAGCGACATACCCAGCGGGGCTTCGGTTTGCAGAAAGCGGGTGAAGCCCAGGATGAAGCTCAGGTTGATGTAAATCAGCAGGCCCAGGCGGGGTTCGAGCAGTATGCCCACCAGCGTCAGCAGCCCTACCGGTACTCCAACGGCCATCAGCGCCCCCATTATCCCGTAAGCGCCCAGGAGCGAGCCGGCTATCAGCGCACAGACAACCCCGATCAGGCCATACACCCAGCGGCTGTCGCGGAACAGGTTTTCCAGAGAAAGCGATTGATCGAACATACAAAGTCAAAAAATTAGGCGGCCCGACGTGCTTTTTCCCAAACACCCGAAATCGAGCCGTTGCCATAACGCCAGAAACCGAGCAGTACGCACCAGTTCATAAACACGAAGTAAAACGGTACAAACGTGAGTTTCCAGCGCGTTTGCCGATTCTCCAGCACGTAGCCAAGCATGGCTGCTGCGTAGAAAACAAGCTGTATCCCAAACAGTAACCACCAGAACCGGGTCGAAGCCGGGTCGGGCCGGGTCAGCATGATGACGTTGAGCAGCAGCAGCAATGGCAGACAAAACGGTGTAACGGCCCAGCGCAGCACCCGGTGCGATACGTACTGAAAGCTGAGCCAGCCGTACCGAAACACGTTCAGCAGATAAGCCAGTCGTTTCATGGCCTGGAAGCCCCCCGTAGCAATGCGAACCTTGCGTTTCATCTCCTCGCCAACCGAAAATGAAGGCGACTCCAGCGCGTAGGCATCCGGCGCGTAGGCCACCCGATAGCCCCGGCCCGCAATGCGCAGGGAAATCATAAAATCGTCGAGCAGCGTATCCGTCTCAACGGGTTCGTACAGTTCCGTTCGGATGGCAAACAGCTCTCCCGCAGCCCCAACAATGGTATACAGTTCGGCGTCGAGCTTTTTGAGGAACGACTCATACCGCCAGTAAAGCCCCTCTCCACTGCCCGCTGCCGCTTCGAAGCCCGCCTGCCGGATCCGTTTTTCACCCGTTACGGCCCCTACCGTTGGCGCGTTGAACCGACGTACCAGCCGACTAATCGCTTCCAGGTTGAGATGTGTATTGGCATCGGTGAAAATGGTGATCGGCGTCGTGATCTGCTGCATAGCCCGGTTCATGGCCGCTACCTTCCCCAACCGTTCGGATCCCGACAGTATGGTCAGATTCGGCAGATCGGCCCGGCGCTGCTCCAGGTACTCCGCCGACCCATCGGTTGATCCTTCTACCACGAAAAGCAGGTTAAGCTGGCTGGAAGGATAATCCTGGGCCAGGCAGTTCTGGAGCTTTTCGGGCAGGTAAGCCCGTTCGTTATAGGCAGGTACCACCAGCGTCACCAGCGGCAGCGACCCGGCCGGACCGGGCAAATCGGCCGACTTGCCCAGCCGCGCCTTCAGGCTCACCAGTATCCACGCCAGTACTCCATAGCCCATGTATGTATATAGAACCACAAAAACCAGTAGAAAAAAGGCGTAGGCCGTCAGGTCGTAGAGGGTACTGATCATGGGGGGAGATGAAGGGGCTAAACCGGGGAGACACTGGCCGATCGGACGTTCCACAGCACGCCGTTCAGGAAGGCACGGGCATGGGTAAACTGCCCCCTTGCAAGATACGAAATCACGTGCTTCGGTAACACTAATGCCGCAAAGAAGCTATAAAAAACCAAACGTTGAAACAACGAACAGTGACGGCGCATATACAGAATCCGGTTGCGCGTCAGGTAATAGGTGCGCAGCGGACTTTCCCGACCAACCGAGACCGACTCTTTGTGCAGAATCGTAACCTCCGGCTGGTAATAAATCAGAAAACCGGCATTGCGTATGCGCTGCGACCAGTCCAGTTCTTCGTAATACAGAAAGAACCGATCGGCAAACCGGCCTACCCGCTCAACTACTTTCCGGCTCACGAGCATGGCACAGCCGTGGGCAAAGTTGGTCGGGCCGGGCCGATCGTAGCGTCCGTCGTCGGTTTGATTGTAACCAATTATAGTCGCCGTGCCCGTATACATATTCATCGGATTGTAGCCGGCATACTGCACCAGCCGGGGCGAATCGTAGAAGCGGATTTTTGGGCAGGTAACACCAACCTGACTATTCAGGTCGAAAGGTGCCAGCAAGGCTTCCAGGACAGACGGATCCAGCTCGGTATCGTTATTGACGATAAAGAAATAGTCGCCCCGCGCGTGGTCCATGCCCAGGTTGTTGCCCCCCGTAAAGCCCAGGTTCGTATCGCTCCGCACGACCTTCAGATTCGGGTACCGGGCAGGGTCGATCTGGGTAAGTAAAGCGGGTTCAGATGCGTTGTCTACCACCACGATTTCAACATTCGGGTAGGTTAGCATACGGGCTGACTCCAGAAACTCGCGGGTCGTTTCGGCCTGGTTATAATTGATGGTGACAATAGAAACGCAGGCAGACGCGGGGGTTAGACGTTCTCCTTCTGCCATAAGCTGAAAAAGGTTCGCCATATAATATACGCGTCCGTTCGGAACGAGAAACTGCTGGCATAATCAATATCGAGCAGGGTTCGCTCCCGATCCGACATGGGCCCCTGCCCCTTGGCCCGTTTTTTTATCTGCCATAAACCCGTCAGGCCCGCCGGTCCGGCAAACCGTTGTGCAAACTCGTCGGAGGTTAGCTTTTCGGCTTCGTACAGCGGCAGCGGCCTGTTCCCCACCAGCGACATGTCGCCCAGCAGCACATTTACCAACTGCGGCAGCTCATCAATACTACTGTTCCGCAGAAACGTGCCCAGCCGGGTAATGCGTGGGTCGTTGCGGAACTTCATGAACTTAGCCGATTCATTACTTTGCCGCAGGTACTGCTTCTCGCAGATGGTCTGGTTGTGATCGATCAGCAGTCGCTGGCAACTGGTTCCTTGCTGCTGGCAATCGGTGCACAGCCGTTCTCCGCCCGCCGACAAATCTCTTAGCGCTGGCGATTCCTCCGAAATACTGGCATAAATATTGCTAGCGGCCATGCTGTTCAATTGTTGGTCGGCCTGCACCTTCATCGTCCTGAATTTATACATATTGAACACCCGGAAATTTGTTCCCGCGCGTTTTGACATATAAAAAGCGGGGCCTTTACTGTCGATAACAATAGCGATCGCTACCAGCAGCAGCAAAGGCGATAGAATCAGTAAGGCAATTGACGAAACGGCAATATCAATCAGGCGTTTCCACCAGGGTAACCGAAAATGCTGAAACGGTGCTGTGCGTTCAACGTGCTGATTCGTCTGAATCCGTTTTTTCAGATCGATGTAATATTGAACTTTAGTGATGAGCCGGCCATCTCCTTCACTAAGTAACAGAATATCAGTTACTCCGCTCGAAAAAAGGGCTGACGATAGCCGGGGTTCGGCTGAGTACGACATCACCAGAACCGGCACCAGTCGATGTCGGGCGTGGGTACGGATCAGGTTGGCTACGTCTTTTTCGTAGCTTATATCCACGATGATAAGGCTAAGGGCTACCGCTTCCGATAGCCCTTTTTCGAACTCACCTATGCTCTCACAACGCTCAACCGGACCGTACTTTCCGACGATTGAGGTTATCCTATGCGTTGCAGCGGTGCCATTTTCCGATAGTATCAGACACAAATCGGACGATTTACTCACGGAATTGACCTGAGTCACTACATTTTTCAATTCCGAGTTCAACACTTTGGCACACATTTTGCAAGTTATTGGGTGAGTATATCAGGTAATAGTGCTGCAAAACCGTTTAATTAATAATCAGGAAGAATGGCATTGAGCAACCGCGTTTTCTTTCAGAGTATGAGAGACATCACGCGTGATCTCAGTTGCCGGAGCAAATTGGTCCGTGGCTGCATCCGGGCTAGAACGGGTCGCTTAAGACCTTCTTCAGCCGGGAATACGGTTCTCCGTAGCAGAGCATGAAGTTTTGCTTTTACTTCCAGTGGATTGAATGGTTTCAGAATGACGTTGTCAACTCCTTCTTCAAGACTACGAATACGTGTATTGCTGTCATGAGCGTCGGAGAGGGCAACAACCGGAATGTGACTCATTAGCCGGTTGGTACGAATAAGCCGAGTTAGTTCAAGCCCACCCAGCGAGGGCAGGTTCAGTTCGGTAAGTACGCAATCAAAGCGGCAGCCCTGCACAATCAGCTGGGCAGCCTCCTGTCCAGATTTTGCTACGGTAATAGCAAAATCCTGGCGGAGCGTTTGTACAAGAATATCGGCTACGTACGGATTTTGGTCCACGATGAGTAGTCGGTGTTTACGGTCCATATATTGAGCGTTTTGAAAGTTTAGACTGTATCTATTTCTATCGGTTACCGGATTAATAAAAAAACCACAACTTTTAATCCGGCTAACCGAACCTACTTATGGCTTGAATCCCAGCTTAATTTGGTGGGTTGAGGGGACTCTTGTGCCCTAAATTTATTAGACGGTCCGTAAAGCCAGTGAAGTCGGCCATCGGCCTCTCCCATACTTTACCAAATGTTAGCCCCCTGATTTATCAGGGGGCTTATAATCAATACGTAAGCCGCATATTGTATACAAACTCAATTCTTTTATTTACTTAAGCCATAGCGCGAATTACCCATATACCAGAAAGGGCTAGTATACTTATATATTTTAATCACTTTTTAATCTACACCGACTCCGTTTGTTGCTGCCAGAACTGCGAATACGCCTTTCCATTGCGCAATAATTCTGTGTGTTTCCCTTCCTCGATAACCCGCCCCTGCTCCAGTACGATAATCTTATCAGCCTTACGAACGGTGCTCAGTCGGTGAGCGATAATGATAATGGTCTTTCCTGCTTTCCGGAGCAGCTGCACCGTCTGCTGAACGTAGTTTTCAGAGGCTGAATCAAGAGCCGAAGTAGCTTCGTCCAGAATAAGAATCTGCGGGTCGCGATAGAGTGCACGGGCAATGGCCATACGTTGCTTCTGCCCGCCCGACAGGGTAGCTCCGTTCTCTCCCAGATAAGTTGTAAACCCATTCGGCATTCGCTCAATAAAGTTGGTAATGCCGAGCTGGCCACATATGGTCAGGATCCGCTGCATGTCCGGGTCTTCTTCGCCGACGGCTATGTTCTCTATTACGTTGCCAGCAAACAGATCGATCTTTTGCGGCACTACGCTCACCACCCGGCGGAGGCTATCGGCGTGCAGGTGCCGGATGTCGTACTCCCCTATGAAAATGTTGCCACTCTGCAGCGGGTACAGCCCCTGTACCAGCGACAGCAGGGTCGACTTACCCGAGCCACTCTCGCCCACTACGGCCGTAATTTTTCCTTTTGGCATAACCAGACTCAGGTCGTCGAAAACGGGCGCCCGGGTGCCGTACCGAAAGGTGACATTCTTGAAGCGGATATCCCCCACCATGTCGGGCTTGAGCTGCACTTTGTTCTCGTTCGACTCCCGATCGAGGTCCATAATTTCGAATAGCCGGTCGGCCGCGATAAGCGCTTCCTGAATGCTGCGGTTAGCGCCAATCAGACTGGCGGCTGGCCCGGTGAAATAACCTATCAGCGCGTAAAAAGACAGCAACTCGCCCGGAGTCAGGTCGTTGCTGAGTACGTACCCCGCCCCAACCCAGAGGAGCACGATCGTGAACAGACGGGTAATGAACTCCGATGCATTACCGGCGTAGATCCCCATGCTGCCGGTCTGGAAAATCGTTTGCAACAACCTGACGAACCGATCTTCGGTTTTCTGGCTGGCAAACTGTTCGAGCCCGAATCGTTTGATGGTTGGCATAGCGTTCAGCGATTCGACCAGCTGCGCTTCGAGGTCGGCCGCGTTTTCCATCTGCTGCCGCTGGTTACGCTGGTTGAACCGGTTCACCACCCAGTAGATGCCCGCGTAGAACGGAACGATGAGTACCAGAATCAGCGCCAGCTTCCAGTAGTACGTGAACATGAGTCCGAACGAGAACAGTACGATCAGCACGTTCACGATCAGCCCAAGCGCTACGTCGTTGATAAACGTTCGGATTTTGACCGCGTCGTTGATTCGCGAGATGACCTCCCCTACCCGCATGGTGTCGAAGAACGACTGCGGCAGGGTCATCAGGTGTTTATAATACCCCAGAATCAGCGCGGCATCCATCCGCTGGCCGGTTTTTAAGTTGAAAAAACTCTTGGTTGCGTTGATGAACACCTGAAGAACCAGCAACCCGATCATCACCACACTCAGCAGGTTCAGCAGGTTGCGGTTTCCGTTGACGAGCACGTTATCAACGATCTTCTGAATGTAAATAGCCGACGACAATCCCAGGATGGTGTATACCAGCGCGCCGAACAGGGCCTGGAGCATAACCGACCGATGCGGCTGCAGCAGTTGCCAGAACCGTTGCAGAACCGGCACCTGCTCGTTACCTACCCGAAACGTCTCATCCGGAATAAGCAACACCAGCAACCCGGTCCAGACCTGCGCAAACGCCTGGGGCGATAGCTGGTGCAGCAGCCCATCGGCCGGGTCCATGACGGTAATCTGTTCGGCGGTAATCCGGTAAATGACCACGTAATGGTGCAGTGCGCCGTCGCGGATGGCTACGTGGGCGATGGCAGGCAGTGGAATTTTGGACAGGCTTTCTACCGTAGCTTTAACCCCCTTGGCCTGAAAACCCATCTTCTGGGCAGCCTCCACCATACCCAGCACGTTGGTACCTTTCTGGTCGGTAGCGGCCATCTGCCGAATGCGGGCAACGGGCAGCAACAGCCGGTAATGGGCCGCTACAGAAGCCAGACAGGCCGCCCCGCAGTCGGTTACGTCGCGTTGTTTGACCTTTACGCGGGCGCTGATCGTGTCAGTTGTCAGCCCTTTGAGCCGCGCCAGCCAGGCCGACGCGCGGGTTTTGAGTGGGGTGAGTTGGCTCATGCTGCTTTACCGCCCTCCTGCTGCGCCAGATCTTTCGTGGATGATGACTTCGGATTGACAGCCGGGTTCAGCCAGTCGTCGGCTTTGTCGTACAGGAGCTGAAACAGTGACCGGCGGGCTACCTGAAAACGGGTCTGTACCGTCATGCCTTTTTTGAGCTGGCCCCGGTACCCATTGGCAAGCGACAGATACGACCGGTCCAGCTGGCAGCGGACTTTAAAGACAGGCTCGCCATTGGTTACGGTAAAGTCGTTGGCTACGTCGATCACACGGCCGGTGAGTAAGCCCCACTGGTTGTAGTTGAACGCATCGACCTGCAGGCGAACGGGCTGGCCGGGCTGGATCAGGCCAATATCCTTAGACGGCACGTACGTTTCGACGATGAGGGTAGAATCGGGCGAAATCACGGCCATCACGTCGCCGGGCTGTACGTAGCTGCCGGCATAACGCCCTCCCAGCTGGCTGGCAGTTCCGCCGACGGGGGCCTTCAGGATGTAAAGTTCTTCCTGCTCGGCCAGCTGCTTAGCCTCCGATTCGAGGTTGTTCAGATCGCGCCGTACCTGCGTCAGATCGGTTTGCCAGTCACTCCGTTGTTGCTCGACCAGCGTGTTGTAGCGGGCCAGAGCCGCTTTGTGCGCGTAGAGCGCGTCTTCGTATTCGAGCCGGGCAATGACTTTCTGGCCGTATAACTGGCGGGCCGTCTCGTACTCCCGACGGCGTTTCTCCTGCAGATTCCAGCTCTCTTCCACCACCGACCGAAACTGGTTGTACTGCTGCCGGTAAAGCGGAGCCGACAGGCCGGCAATCTGTTTCCAGGAGCGGGTGGTGAGCTGGCTGAGGTCGCGTACAAACGCCTGTTTCTCGGTTCGTTGCTGATCGAGCAACTGCTGGCGCGTCTGAAGCTGCTCGGACCGGAGCCGGAACAGGGGCTGGCCTTTTCGGACAGTCTGCCACTCCCGAACCAGCACCGCTTCGACAACCGCTCCGGCGGTAGCCTTCACGTCGCTGCGTTCGGAGACGGGCCGCACCAGTCCGTTTGCCTGTACCGTTACGTCGACATAGATAAACGGCAGGGCCAGTAAGGTGAGCACGATGGCGCCGAGTACCGTAGTATAGATTATCTGGCTGCGTACGCTGACCCGGGGCAGGTAGGTGACGAGGCCATAGGAAAAATCGGTTTCGTTCATGGTCGCGTTGAGCAAATTCCTGGTGTGTACCTACGGGAAAACAAAAAGCAGGGATTTTGCCCATGAGCGGAAACGAGGGAACGGGTTCCTGTATTTCCGGGCGAAATCCCTGCTGAAACATTACTATGGCGGGCTTATACGGGGCCCGATCCGCTTACCTACGACCGGCTGAACAGAAAGCCGAAGCTACTGCTCGTACTGGTGTCGGCGCTGGTACTGTTGCCGCTGAACAGGGCGTTGTCGCCACTCAGGAGGCTGTTACCACTTATATTGACCAGGTCAGCTACCAGCAGCGAGCCGATAGTACCGATGCTCGTGCTGTCGCCACCACCGTGGTTATTAATCATTTCGCTGTTGGTCAGTTCTTCGATACCAAACTGGGTTGTTTCTAGCGTTTTCATACCGATACAGTTTATGGTGAAAAGAATGAATACCCCCGACCACCCGGCCAGGATACGCGCCGTCGCTTATGAGCGGCCCGACACAAAACTGAACAGGGTGTCGGTTACGGTGCTGAGGCTGGTGCTGTTGCCGCTAAACAGGGCGTTATCCCCACTCAGTACGTTGTTGCCACTTACATCTACCAAATCGCCGATGGCAATGGAGCCGATATTCAGCAGGCTGGTACTGTCGCCACCGCCGTGGTTGTTGATCATTTCTCCGTTGGTCAGTTCTTCGATTCCGAATTGTGCTACTTCAAGCGTTTTCATAACGATATAGATTTACTGAGAAAAGTGCCTACTCTATCAGCTTTTCGGCTTCCGCTGGACTCCTGACGACCCGACCCGGCTGACTGCGCGCATCGGACTGCCGTTTGCCTGTGACAAAGGTGGGGGATGAATGGACAGGCTCTGATAACGGTTTTTTATAGTTTCATAGCCATCGGTTATAATTTTATAACCCATCGGTATAAGCACCCTCTGGCTCAGAAAGTCAAAAAAAATGATCGGCAACCCCGACCATCTAACCAACCCGTTTACAAGCAGTTACTCCCACTCCAGCGCCGGGTATAGGCTGGACTGGTTTAGGCAGCCTATTATATAAGGAATCTGAACGCCCGTTTTCTGTCGTATAAATAGCCTACAAACATGATCTAGATTACATCATATGGACTGATCGGCTACGTTTCGTTATAAACCGCTTGTTTTATGCACGTGCTATCGGAAAAGCTTCGTCGGCTGCGCCAGTTGTTTGGTTACTCGCAGGAATACGTGGCCTTCACTATCGGTATGACCCAGCCCGCCTACTGCAAATGGGAAAGTGGCCAGACCCAGCCGTCTATTGCTAAACTGCAGGACCTGGCCACTCTGTATCAACTGACCATTGGCGATCTGCTGAACGACGATGACGTCGACATTATCAGGAAGCTGCTGGCCGACGAGCACTTTGCCGAGAAGCTCCTGGGCCGACCCAACTGACGCTTTAGTTCCGTTTCAGCACGATTTCGGCGAACTGATCGAGCGAGGCCGGGTTCCGCAGCGTGTCTTTGCTGGTAGCCAGGGTAGCGTCCATACCCGACAGCATCTTCTTGACGGGGGTTTCGAGCTTTTTACCGCTGATGGTATACGGCACATCGCTGATCTGGTAGACGGCATCGGGCACGTGCCGGGGGCTGAACTGGCTGCGCAGGGTTTGTTTGATGCGTTTGGTCAGCTCGTCGGTCAGTTCGACACCGTCGTGCAGCACAACGAAGAGCGGCATAAAATACTGCCCGCCCGGCTGCTCGACTCCTACGACCAGGCTATCGGCTATTTCGGGCAGGCTCTCTACGGCACTGTAAATTTCGGCGGTTCCGATCCGGACGCCGTCGCGGTTAAGAGTCGCGTCGGAACGGCCGTAGATGATAACCCCGTTCCGCTCGGTGATCCGGATGTAGTCGCCATGTCGCCAGATACCGGGGTAATCGGCAAAGTAGCTTTTACGGTATCGGTCGTTGCCGGGGTCGTTCCAGAAATAGATCGGCATCGACGGCATCGGCTCCAGAATTACCATTTCGCCCAGTTCGCCCCGCACCGGCCTGGCCTGCTCGTCGAACGCTTCTACCTTGCAGCCCAGCAACCGGCACTGAATTTCGCCTTCGTAAACAGGCAGCATGGGGTTACCGCCCACAAACCCGCTACAGACATCGGTACCTCCGCTGAACGAGATCAGCCAGACATCTTTCTTGATCGATTCATAGATCCACCGAAATCCTTCTGCTGGCAGGGGCGAGCCCGTTGAGCCGATGGTCCGCAGATAAGGGAAGCGGTGCGTAGCGGCCGGATTCAGGCCAGCGCGCAGGCAGGCCAGGTAATAAGCCGCCCCGCCCCCAAAGTGCGTAATGCGGGCCTGCTCGGCCAGACTCCACAGAATATCCATATCCGGATACCCCGGCGCCCCATCGTACAGCACCAGCGTAGCTCCCACCAGCATGGACCCGACGGCGAAGTTCCACATCATCCAGCCCGTTGTCGAATACCAGAAATAACGTTCGCCAACGCGTACGTCCTGGTGCAGACCGAGGGCTTTGAGGTGTTCGAGCAGGCAGCCGCCCACGCTATGGGTAATCGCCTTCGGTTTACCCGTCGTCCCTGACGAATAGAGTACCCAGATCGGGTGGTTGAACGGTACCGGCTCGAAGGTCAGCCCGTCGGGGGCGGGCGTTTGCAGGACGTCTTCCCAGAGGTCGGCCCGTTCGAGCTGGCTGGTTTCGTCCAGGTAGGGCATCCAGACCACCTGCCGGAGCGATGGCAGACTCCGGCGCAGCTCACGCATGGCCTCGGTTTTATCGATGGCTTTGCCGCCATACAGGTAGCCATCGACGGCGATCAGCACCTTGGGCGCAATCTGGCGAAACCGATCAACGATGCTGGCTGTCCCGAAATCGGGCGAGCAGCTCGACCAAACGGCTCCGATGGCGTTGGTAGCCAGAAAAGCAACCACCGCTTCGGGGCAGTTGGGCAACACCGCCACCACCCGATCGCCCACCCCAACGCCCTGCTGCCGCAGATACGCAGCCACAGCCGCAACCTGGTACTCCAGATCGGCCCACGACAGGGCCAGCAACCGCTGCCGGCGCGACTCGGGCCCTTCGGCTGCGTAGAGGATAGCGGGCTGGTTGCTCTTATGCCGGAAAATATGTTCGGCGTAGTTGAGGGTAGCGCCGGTAAACCAGTCGGTGCCGATCATGTCGGCATCGGTCGGTCGATACACCACCTGGGTATAAGGCGTTCGGGATTGCACATCGAAAAACTGCCAGATGCTTTCCCAGAAATCTTCGAGATCCGTAACTGACCAGTCCCACAAATCGTCGTAGTCGCGGAAGTAGAGGCCTTTTTTGACGAATAGCCAGTCGATGTATTTCTTCATTAGTGACTGACTGGCCGTACGCGAGTCGGGTATGTAGAGCGGGGTGAGTGTCGGGCGGGACATAAAAAGCGTGCTAAGGAATACGTTGTTGACAGAAGTTTTCGGGTGTAGCGGCTAATCGACTAACGACTAACGGCTCTTCTGGATTGTTTTTGTCATAAAATGCGTTTCTCTTCAGACGGCTTCGCAGGGGTTGTGGCGAAAAGCCGTAACTTTGCACTCCTTTTTTCTCCGTACAAACAATACAGCCTGATTATCAGCGCTTTTTACTTAGCAAAACAGTACACTTTACTGTATTTTTCCATGGACCAGGATTTTGATCAGAACAGAGCCGGCGGCCAAAAGCCGCGCCGTGATGGTGAGCAACGTTCATTCGGTCGTCGGGATGACGACCGGCCCCGCTTTTCCCGCGGCAGCGGCAGTGATGACGCATCACGCCCCCGCTTCAACCGGGATAGCAACCCTACAGATCGGCCCCGCTTTGAGCGGAACGACGAACGCCGGTCAGCCGACCGCGCCAATGACAGAGGAAATGACCGGCCTCGCCCGGCCCGACGCACAGACAATACCAGCGACCGGCCCCGCTTTTCGGACCGCAGTGGCGACTCGCGGAACAACGACTCCCGGAGTGGAGACTCCCGGGGTGGAGACCCCCGGGGTGGCCGCTCGTACGCCAATAAAACCGACCGGTTCGGTAACGAACGCCGGTTCAACGACCGCCCCGACAGTACCCGTACCGACCGCGACAGCCGCCCCGAGCGGTTTGATCGGAACGACCGGAGCCGCGATGACCGCAATACCGACCGGCCCCGCTTCGAGCGCAGCCGCGACGACCGCCCGGAACGGCCGTTTTCTGACCGGCGCAACCAGCCTGCCGGCGACCGGCCCCGCTTCGACCGCCGGAACGATGATTCGCGCAGCAACGACCGCCCTGGCGATCGGCCCCGTGTTGACCGCGGCCGCGATGACCGCAACACCGACCGGCCCCGGCCTTTTTCGGATCGGCGGAGTCGGTCTGACGAAGGGGCATCCGAGCGCCCGCGCTTCGATCGCGGCCGAAACGACCGGCCCGACCGCGCCGACAAACCAGCTTTCAAACGCGTAGGCGGCTTCAACCGCGACGCCGACGAGCGTAACCGTTCGTTCGAGCGGGGCAACGACGATCGGCCGCGTTTTGACCGCAGCCGCGATGAAGATACCCGCAGCACCCGCCGGAACGATGATTCGCGCAGCAACGACCGCGACCGGACCGATGGACCGTATAAATTTACGCCGGAGCAACGCAAGGAATCGGGCGAACGGCGCACCGGCCGCTACGAAAAAGCGCCCAACTACAATATCGACCAGCGGCCCTACGAACGCCGGTCGCGCCGGGAAGACAGCGAACCATCGCGCCCATCGGCAGACCGTTCTGCCAAAGCCGACCGTACCGACCGCAAAGCCCCGGCGCGCCCCGTCGACGATCGGTCGCGCACCAGCGAACCGGGCGATCCGAACACGACCCGGCTGAACCGCTACATCGCGAACTCGGGCGTTTGCTCGCGTCGGGAAGCCGATGAGCTGATCAGCAAAGGCGACATTACGGTAAACGGCAAAGTCGTAACCGAGATGGGTTTCCGCGTAAAAGACGGCGATACCGTGAAGTACGGCACCAAGGTGCTGAACCCCGAGCGCTTCGTTTATGTGCTGCTGAACAAGCCCAAAGATTATATCACCACCACCGACGATCCGGAAGAACGCAAAACGGTGATGGAGCTGGTAGCCGACGCCGGTAATTTCCGGCTGTATCCGGTGGGGCGGCTCGACCGTAAAACGACCGGTTTGCTGCTGCTGACCAACGATGGCGAACTGGCCGACAAGCTGACACACCCCTCGAACAACGTCCGCAAAATCTACCAGGTCGAAATTGACAAACCCATTACCGAAGCGGATTTCGAAACGCTGCTCAAAGGGATTGAGCTGGAAGACGGCCCCATCAAGCCCGATTCGATGAGCATCATCACCCCCGACGCGCAGGTCGTTGGCATCGAGATTCACTCGGGCCGCAACCGCATCGTACGCCGGATGTTCGAGCACCTGGGCTACGAGGTTACCAAGCTGGACCGGACCACCTTTGCGGGGCTGACCAAGAAAGAACTCCCCCGCGGCAAGTGGCGCTTCCTCGACCCGAAAGAGGTAGTGAAGCTGAAATACCTGAATTAGCGATTGAGATGAATGAACGATTGAGTGGAGGCATCTACCGTTTTTCCACTCAATCGCTCATTCAACCAATCACTCACTAGCTATGAATCACCTCTTCCCGTACATAGAGCGGACGCTGGTACACGCCAGCGTGACGATCAATGAACAGTACGAAGCGATGGACGATGTTACCCAGCTTGGCCTGGCGGGTCTGACCGTGGCGCCGTTCTGGGTAAAAAAAATCCGGCGGGAACTCGGCGACGATCATCCGGCGGTACTGTCGGCGGTGGTTGGCTACCCGTTCGGGTACCAGCGGACGGAGGTCAAGCAGCTGGAAGTTGAGCTCGCCCTCAAGGATGGCGCTACCGAGATTGAGGTGGTCATGAACACATCAGCGCTCTTCTCGCCGGCTTCGGTCTGGCTCAAAATCGAGGTAGCCAAGCTGGTAGCCATGGTTCACGCGCAGGAACGCCTGCTAACGGTTGTGCTGGACTCGGCCCTGCTGACCGATGACCAGCGCCAGCAGATGATCAAACTCGCAGCCGACGCCGGTGCTGATTTCCTCAAAGACCGGACCGGCGCTTTTCCATCGACTTTCTCGCTTGATGCCGCCCTTCGGTTTCGGCAGGAGGTCTCCCGCTCGGTCGGCGTCAAGATCGCGGCCGACGGAGCTACCCTCTCCGAGCTGGAAGCGCTGGTAGCGGCCGGGGTTGATCGGCTGGCCATCCGGTCGGTTCCGGATTAATATAACCGGCACATTAAGCCCCCCGATTCATTCTTAAAATACTGATAATCTGTCAGTATTGAACTTTGCGTCAGTTCTAACCGACTACTAATCTGACCCAAAGTTCATGAAAAAACTTTACCTGTGCCTTCTGCTGCTTTTGCCCCTTCTATCGTTTGGGCAGCTCTCGCCGGGCAGTATCGCCTTTACGGGTGTCAACGCTGACGGAACCGACAACTTCAACATTGTGGCCCTGGACGCCCTGCCGGCCAACACCACTATCTTTTTCCGCGACGACGAGTGGCAGAACCCGGGCTTCAATATCGGCGAAAGCATTCTGGTCTGGAACACGGGCGGAACCGTTATTCCGGCCGGTACGGTAGTGGCGTTCTCGAATATCAACCCCAGTCCGGCTTCGCCCGTGGTGGTGAGCGTCGGCTCGGCCACCATCAGCGGCAACCGGGGCCTCTCGAACGAGAACGATGCGCTGTTTGCCTACCTGGGCACCGATGCCGATACCCCGACCACGTTTCTGGGCGCCATCTCGAACAACGGCGTGGCGGCCAATACCTTCGGCACGCTGGCCGGAACCGGACTGACGCTGGGCGGCACAGCCCTGGCGCTAACCGGCGAAATTGCGGTGGGTATCTACACCGGTCCGCGTACGGCCATCAGCCGCAGCTGTTATCCGGTAGTCCTGAACAACCCGGTAAACTGGCAGGTACAGCCCAACAGTAGTGGCGATCAGTCTACCGATGGTATTGCCCCTGATCTGCCATTCAGCACGACGGCCTTTACGTTTGGCTCCGGTTGCCCGCTGCCAACGGTAGCCTTCAGCGCAGCCAGCCGGAGCGTCGGCGAAGCGTCGGGTACGCTTTCGGTAACCCTCGCCGTAACCAGCCCCGGCAGCTCGACCGGATCGGTACAACTGGCGCTCGGCTCCGCATCGGCCCAGAACGGTCAGGATTTTGTGCTGGCCACGGCGCCCGTGACCGTTACCATTCCGGCCAATACCAGCGCCGTCACGTACCGGATTCCGCTCATTAACGATGGCCTGCCCGAAGCCGACGAATACCTGACACTACGGCTACAGAACGGCAGTGGCGTACAGCTTGGCTCGGTCAGCTCACAGCTTGTTTTTATCCTCGATGACGACAAACAGGCACCGGCGCCCGGCTCGGCGCTCAGCCTGCAACTGCTGACCAGCTACCGCAACCCAACGGCCGGCTCGTCGGAGATTGTGGCCTACGAGAAAACCAGTAAACGGCTGTTTATCGCCAACTCGGTAGCCAACCGCATCGACATTGTCAACTTCGCCAACCCATCGGCCCCCGTAGCGCTCACGTCGATCAACGTAGCTGCGCTGGGTGGTAGCATCAACAGCGTTGCCACCCGCGACGGCCTTGTTGCAGCAGCCATCGAAAACACGAATAAAGTGCTGCCCGGGAAAGTGTTTTTTTTTGACCCGAACGGCCAGATTCTGAAGGAAGTAATAACCGGCTCACTACCCGACATGGTTGCGTTCTCGCCCGATGGCCGCTATGTAGTAACCGCCGACGAAGGCGAACCCAACGACGATTACAGCGTCGACCCCGACGGATCGGTTACGGTAATCGACCTGGCGGGTGGCATAGCCTCACTGACCCAGAGCCAGGTGACCACCGTCCGGTTCACCGCGTTTAACGATCAGAAAGCGGCTCTCCGCAGCGCGGGCGTCCGGCTCTACGGGCGAAAAGGCAATGTGGATAACGGGAGCAGCGTAGCCGAAGATCTCGAGCCCGAATACGTAACGTTCTCACCCGACTCACGCACGGTTTACGTAACCCTTCAGGAAAACAACGCGCTGGCCGTCATCAGCCTGACCAGCAAAACGGTATCGGCCATCAAGCCGCTGGGACTCAAGAACCACAACCTCGACAGCAACGCCCTTGACCCGACCGACCAGGGTGGCATACCGGCGCTGCAGAAACTGCCCGTGTTCGGCGTATATCAGCCCGATGCAATTGCTACGTTTACCTCGGGGGGCCAGTCGTACCTGATTACGGCCAACGAAGGCGATGCCCGCGAATACAGCGCCCTGAGCGAAGTGGTGCGGGCCGGAGCGGGTGGCTATGTACTCGACCCAACGGTTTTTCCGAACGCGGCCGACCTGAAAAACAATCTGCTGCTGGGACGCCTAAACGTGACGAACCAATCGGGCGATCTCGATGGCGACGGCGACTTCGACCAGATTCACGCGTTCGGGGCCCGGTCGTTCTCGATCTGGGATCTTAGCGGTAACCTCGTCTGGGACAGTGGCGATCAGCTCGAACGCATCACCCGCGCCCAGACACCCCTGCTCTTCAACGCCAGCAATACCGATGGCAACCCGGCCGTCAAAAATCGCAGCGACGACAAAGGCCCCGAGCCCGAAGGCGTTACAACGGCTATCATCAACGGGCGGGCCTATGCTTTCATTGCGCTCGAACGCATTGGTGGGGTCATGGTCTACGACGTGACGATACCCACCGCTCCGCAGTTCATCACCTATTCGGTAAACCGCACCGCACCTACGGCTACGGCCGCCACCGACGACCGGGGTGCCGAAGGCATCGTCTACATCGCGGCCGCCGACAGCCCTACCGGCAAAGGGCTGGTGCTGCTGGCCAATGAGGTCAGCAACTCGGTTTCGGTCTATCAGATCAGCAGCCCGGCCAGCAGCCTGTCGCTGGCGCAACCCGCCTACAACTGCGCTACGGGCCTGATCACGTACACGCCGGTGGGGGGCGATGGCTCACCGATTACCTTCCAGACGCCCGGTATCCGCAGTTCGGGGCCAACCAGCCTGACCGGTATTGTCGAAGCCGAACTACGAAACGACCCGAAACCCATTACCATCACCGCTACCCAGAGCGGCCGGTCAGTCAGCGTTACCTTCGATTTTGCCGCCTACTGCGCCGGTCAGAACCCGGGCAACGACCTGACGCTGCTGACACCCACGTACGACTGCTCGACCGGAGCCATCACGTTCGTAACGGCCGGGGGCGACGGCTCACCGATTACATTCTTTGCGCCCGGTATTCGTCGGGCGTCGGTAACGAGTCCGATCGGTACAGTTGAAGCCGAATTGCGGGGCGATCCGAAGCCGTTGTTCATTCAGGCTACGCAGGGTAACCGTACCGTCAGCACTACCTTCGACTTCGCGTCTTTCTGCGTGAGCCGCGCCCGGAAAGCCGCTGCGGAAGCCGAACTGGCCTTTACCGTCACGGTAGCAGGCAACCCCACCTCCGCAGATCAGGTGCTCGTTCGTGTGCGTGGAGCGGAGGGGCAGCCCCTGCGGCTGACCGTTCGCGATGTACAGGGCCGTACGGTAAGCGACCTGGCGGTAAAGCAGGCCGAAGCCATTGAGCAGCAGACCGTTGAACTGGGCCGCTCGTCAGGTCTGTACCTGCTGCAGGTCCAAACCCCCACCATGACCCGAACCGTGAAGGTAGTACGGCAGTAAATAGAATCGATACATACCCCGTCCCGATGACCGTTCGCTATCATGAATGATCATCGGGACATCTTTTTTTGGCTGAAAAGAACGTTTGGCTTATTTTAACCCTTGTTTACACCGCCTTCATCCTATGAAACTCTTTCCTTTTATCCTTCTTTTCCTAGCGACCATCTCCTCATTCGCTCAACCTGTTGTTTACCAAAGCTTTGAGACCGACAGCGCAGCTGAGCCCCGGGGCGGTATGCCCTCGCTGAGTACCTTTCTGCAAACGAATCTGCGTAAACCCATCGAAGCCGAGGCTCAGGGCATTGGCGGTCGCGTGGTTCTCTCGGGTATCGTGGAACCCGACGGACGACTGTCTGACATCAACGTCGTACAATCGCTGCGGCCCGATTGCGACCGGGAAGCGCTGCGGGTCTTCAGCCGGTTTCAGGCCTGGCGACCGGCCTATAAGAACGGCAAAGCGGTACGGCAGTTCGTCTCGATTCCGGTTACGTTCAAAGCCAGCAAGCCCTTCCCCTACGTAAATGGCAACCGGATCAGCTATTACGACGCCAATCAGAACCTGCTGCCCGACAGCAGCGACCTGGCCCGGTACAAACAGCTCACCCCGACCGACTCCAACGGGCTTCCCAACGGCAACATCCTTGTGTATCAGCTGAAACGGCAGGTCTGGAAAGAACAGGCAACCCTGCCGTTTGTCCGGAAACGGAGCGACCTATACAGCCGCTACGGAAAAGCGATTTATAGGATTGGGGTCGTACAACAGAACAACCAGTGGCAAGGCCGCGTAGCCGATGTCGACGAAACGGGCGCGCTGGTCAGACAGTCCTTCTACAACAATGGCGAACGGGTTGGCTATCAGCTCGACTACTACAGCAACGGCCTGGTAGCCCAGCGCTCCGACGATGCCAATGGCCTGTATGTCTTCAACGCCTGGCACCCCAACGGGCAGATCAAACAGATCTGGACCGCAGACAAACCCAAACCCGGAACCCCAAAAAGTCCGGATCAGGTTATGGCCTACTGGGACAGCACCGGCCGCCAGCTCGTCACCGAAGGCAACGGCAGCGGCTCCTTCACCGAGCTGGTACAGTCGAAGCTTGACTCTACCCGGCAGACGTTGTTCATCGAAGAAGGCACCTACGCGGGCGGGCTGCGGGAGGGTCGCTGGACCGGGCGCTACGCCGATGGGTCTTACGTTTACGAAGAGCAGTACGAGAAAGGTATTTGCCAAACAGGTAAAGCCAGGACGGCCGGGCAGGATACGGTCCGGTATACCCAACGCGAGCAGCAACCCGAATTTGCAGGCGGGATGCAGGGGCTGGGCCAGTTTCTGGCCAGTACGTTACGCTATCCGCCCGATGCGCAACGGGCGCACGTGCAGGGCCAGGTCATGATTAGTTTCGTGGTCTGCACCGACGGCACGCTCTGTGATTACGAAGTTGTCAAGCCACTACATCCCGCCATCGACCAGGAAGCCCTGCGCGTTGTCAAAGCCATGAATGGTCGCTGGAAACCAGGGGCTCAGCGCGGCCAGAACGTGCGGGTTCAGTATCGTATGCCCATCAATTTTGCGCTGGAGTAAGATTACTGCGAGTAGCCTCCCCACTACGCTTATTTGTCGGTCGTATCCATAGAGCGATGGCTAAGTTACAGCCGAATCTACTCCTGACATATCAAATTTTTAACGAGAGGTCGACTGTGAAGATGCAAGACCATTAGTATACAATTTTTTAATTTGTGTACTAATACAGTAATTTGACATTCTTCATACTATCCGCCTTTCTTATGAAATTGGTACGCTTTTTTATACTGCTGCTGATACCAGCATGCGGATTTTGCCAGTGGCCGGTTTACAAGTCTTTTGAGGTCGACACTGCGGCCCGGCCCCAGGGTGGCCCCGAAGCACTTCATTCCTTCCTGCTCACTAATTTTCGGATGCCACTGGCAGCCGGAGCGGCTGGCCTTAGCGGTCGTATCATCCTGGGTGGTATTGCGGAACCAGATGGTCAGATCAGCAACGCAATTATCATACGCGGTCTGCGGCCCGACTGCGACCGGGAAGCGCTGCGGGTCTTCAGGTTGTTCAATGCCTGGAAACCGGCCTTGAAAGCAGGACAGCCGGTACGTCAGGAGGTTGTTTTTCCGCTCATCATCAAGGCAGGCCCCCCGCTCTACGAGTATGCCGACGGTCAGTGTACTACCTATCTCGACGAGCAATTCAGTCCTGTCCAGCCTGGTAGTAGTCTAGCCCGGTACAAAGAAGTATCGCACCCGGACAGTACGGGCTTACCAACGGGCGATGCCGTTATTTATGAGCGCCATGGCAAACGCTGGGCTGAAAAACTAACGCTTAAGCTGGTTCGGGAGGAGCAGTCCGACACATCGCCTGACGGGCAGTTGATATACCGCATCGGCCTTAAAGCCCCGAATCACCAATGGCAGGGTCAGGTCTATGATTATACAGAGACCGGTCGCCGGATCGCTATCCGCAGCTTCACCAATGGTAACCAAACCTCCATTAATCGATTTGATCAGCATGGGATGCTGGTTGAGTCGGAACAGGATATAGCCCAGTCCAACAGTCAGGAGCCAGTGCAACAGACGCGGTGGCGATGGTACAGCAACGGCCAGCAGGAATCCATCGCTACCATCAATCGCTATAATCAATCGCGCGCCAAAGCCGAAAAATTCGAATCGATCTGGGATGCGTCGGGAAAGCAGATGGTGGCGGAGGGCAACGGACGGGCCATAATTCGCTCCCGCGTCGTTTCGAGAGCACCTCGTAAGCCTCCCATTGACATTATGGAAGAAGGTTCTTTTACCGATGGTTTCCGTGATGGCGTCTGGACGGGGCGTTATGCCGATGGGTCATTTTTTTACGAAGACCGTTACGATAAAGGCGAAGACCTGGGCGGCAAAGCGGTGGTTGGCACGCGAGATACCCTGCGCTATGCCAAAATTTACCAGCCTCCTTCTTTCAAAGGCGGTATGGCCGCACTGGGCGACTTCCTGAACAACACGTTACGCTACCCGGCCGAAGCACAGCGACGCGGAGTACAGGGCCGCGTTGTTATCGGTTTTGTGATCAGCGAAGAAGGGGCTGTAGACGACATAACAGTAATTCGGGGACTGGGCTACGGTACCGATGAAGAAGCGGCACGGGTGGTCAAATGGAGCAGTAGCCGCTGGACACCGGGTTATCAGCGCGGTCAGCCTGTGCGGGTGACGTATGTTCTGCCCATCAACTTTAGCCTGTAAGTTCCGATAAATACCCGGCGGTTATTGTGGTCACAAACATCCGGCGTGGAAAGCCGACCATCTGTTCGTAAATTTGCCCGATAACCTCCGGCACGAGATGTCCCTCAAGCAAGTTCCCCTTCATCATATTCATCAGCAACTAGGCGCGAAGATCGTGCCGTTTGCGGGCTTCGAGATGCCCGTTCGCTACTCGTCCGACCTCGATGAGCACCATACCGTCCGTAACGGCGTTGGCGTATTCGACGTATCGCACATGGGCGAGTTCATCGTCAAAGGCGATGACGCGCTGGCCCTGATTCAGCGGGTGTCGGCCAATGACGCCAGTACGCTCTTCGATGGCAAGGTGCAATACAGCTACCTGCCCAACGGCCGGGGCGGTATCGTAGACGATCTGCTCGTTTACCGGATCAGCGAAATAGAGTACATGCTCGTTGTCAACGCGTCGAACATCGAAAAAGACTGGAACTGGATCAACCAGTACGTGCGCGACACCGATAACCTGACGCTCGTGAACGTATCGGACGATATGTGCCTCTTTGCGGTACAGGGTCCGATGGCGGCCAAAGCGCTGGAGTCGCTGACCCCCGCCGATCTGGAAATGACGTATTACACCTTCGAGAAAACGGATTTTGCGGGCATGGCCAACGTCATCGTGTCGGCAACGGGCTATACCGGCGCGGGTGGTTTCGAGATTTACGTGTCCAACCACCAGGCCGAAACCGTCTGGAACGCGATCATGGAAGCCGGAGCACCCTATGGAATCAAACCCATCGGCCTCGGCGCCCGCGATACCCTCCGGCTCGAAATGGGCTATAACCTCTACGGCAACGACATTACCGACGACACCTCGCCTATTGAAGCCGGGCTGGGCTGGGTCACCAAATTCACCCACGAATTTGTAGATGCCGATGTGCTGAAACAGCAGAAAGAGCAGGGCGTTCCGCGCAAGCTGGTTGGCTTTACCATGATTGACCGGGGTATTCCGCGCGGCCACTATGCACTCTGCGATGCCGACGGCAATACCATTGGCGAAGTAACGTCCGGCACGCAGTCGCCCACGCTCGGCAAAGGCGTAGGCCTGGGCTACGTACCTACCGCCCTGAGCAAACCCGGTACCGAAATCTTCGTAAACGTGCGCGACAGACTCCTGAAGGCCGAAGTCGTAAAGCCCCCCTTTGTCCGGCGCTGAGACCTCACGGCCCGGCCGCCAGCCAATCGATTCATCTAAACACGGTCTAACTCATACCGATGGGCGGTAGTGACACTACCTGCCGCCTATCGGCCAGCGACATACATGAAACACATTGACGTTTGTTTAACCCCGGATCTGCTGCATCTACACACGGTTGAAAACACCATCGTAGTCGTTGCCGACGTTTTCCGGGCTACTTCCTGCATGGTGACGGCGTTTGCCTATGGAGTGAAAACCATTGTACCGGTAGCGACCATCGAAGAATGTCAGCAGTGGCAGGAGCGTGGGTATCTGGCCGCGGCCGAGCGTAACGCGCACCGGGTCGACGGTTTCGAACTCGACAATTCGCCGTTCACGTATATGGACGAGCAGATTCGGGGGGCCAACGTGGCCATGACAACTACCAACGGTACGCTGGCCATCACCAAATCGCGGTCGGCGGTAAAAGTGCTGGTCGGCTCGTTCCTGAACCTCGACGCGGTGGCCCGTTTCCTGAAAACCGAGCCTTACGACGTCATGGTGCTGTGCGCGGGCTGGAAAGGCCGCGTCAACCTGGAAGACACCCTCTTCGCCGGCGCCCTCATCGACCGGCTCAAAGACAGCTACGCCCTGGCCGAAGACAGCGCTATTGTAGCGCACCGGCTCTACTGCGACGGGAAAGAAAACCTGGTCGGCTACATGGCCAATGCCTCACACATCCGCCGACTCCAGCGGCTCGGCATCCAGAAAGACATCACCTACTGCCTCCAGCATGACCTCTACGACGTCGTCCCCGTCCTCCGCGGCAACGCACTCGTAGCCATGGAAATGTAAAGGGAGTGATGAGTTAGTAGTGATGAGCGATGAGCGGGTGCCGGTCGCGTCCCACTCATCGCTCATCACTACTAACTCATCACTTATAACCCTTCTCCCAGCAGTCGTTTCAGTTCGAGCTGGTTGAGCAGGAGCTGGTATTTGAAGTTGAGTCGGCCCAGTTCGGCTTCTTCGACGCCGGTTTCGGCGCTTTGTAGCTCTACGTTCGTGATCACTCCGTTGCGCAGCCGGGCATTGGCGATGGTGAGCGCCTGACGCGCCTGCTGCACCTGCGTTTCGAGGTTGGCCAGGCGGGTCTGGTTGCTGCGGATGTCGGCGTTGAGCTGGGCGAGGTTCTGCCGAAGCTGCGCATTGGCGGTTTCTACGGCGTAGCGGCTGGCGTTCAGATTCAGCTGGGCGGCCTGGTTCTGTAACTGATAGCGCTTACCGGCGTAGAGAGGAACCACCACCGCAACACCGGCCGCCAGATTGGCACGCGGCTGCTCTACGTTGAGCGGATAGCCGTTTTTGAACCCCGCATTCCCGCTGAACCCGATGCTCGGCTTACCCGCCCGGCTGTTGACCAGAATTTCGGTTTCGGCCGCGCGGAGCCGGTCCTGCGCCAGCTGCACATCTTTGTTAGTCGCCAGCACCGGAGCCAGGTCGCCGTCGAGGTTGTAGGGCTGGGTGGCGCTGCTGGCCGCATCGGTCAGGTCGAACTGGGTAATGGCCTGGCTCACGTCCGGACTGGGATTGCCAGTCAGGAAGGTCAGCGCAGCCAGTTGCCGCTCCAGCAGGTTCTGAATCTCGATCCGGCGGTTTTGCGCGGCTTTTACCCGAACCGTCTGCGTCAATACGTCGTATTGCAGCGCATCGCCATTCTGCAGCCGCGTTGCCAGGAGCCGCACGTTGGCCCCGGCAGTCCGGATTACCGAATCCTGCACAACCAGGCTCCGCTGCAGAAAGCCCACCCCATAATAGGCTGCCGCTACCTGAAAGGCCAGGTTCTGCTGCGTAATCTCCAGCCCCCGACGCAACACCTGCACGTTGTCGGCAGCCTGCCGGACCGACGCGTCCGTTCGGCCAAAGTCGTAGATGGTTTGCCCGATCGATACGTTGCCGTTGAGGTTGTTGTTGGGCGCCAGCTTTAGCGTAGCATCCTGCCCGTTGACCGGAAAAGTCACCTGCGGAACGGGGGTCAGGTAGGTATAGCTACCGTTCAGGTTAACGGTGGGGCGTAATGCCGTACGGGCAATATCGACCCGCAGCTCGCCCGCCCGAATCAGCTCCTGCTGCTGCCGGAGCACGGGGTAGTTCGTGTTGGCCTGCTGAAGCAGCGCCCGCAGGTCGGCAGGCACCGGAACCGGCTGAGGCTGCTGCGCCCGAACGCCACTGGCCGTTAGTAAGGCTATACAGACAAGGTAATTTAACTGCATACGAATACGTGTTTGTCAGCCCCGGCGGGTTGCGGCATTATGAGGATATGCGGTCGGCAGTACTGACTATCTGTGTGGGCATATCCGGCCATGCATACCGCTCCCGGGAGCCAGGTACTAGTGAGCGGCATCGGCTACTGCTTTGGCAGCGGCCGGGTCCATTTTTTTGTTTTTCAGTAAGAACAGCAGCGGAAACGACACCACGAAGAACAGCCCCGCCAGCCGGAATGTGTCCAGGTACGAGACCATCAGCGCCTGCTTCTGAATAATCAGATCGAGGTTTCGGTATGCCCCCGTCGTGGCATCGAACGCATTGACGCCCCGCGCAATCAACCCCTGCGTGAGCGCGTTGAGCCGTTCGGTCAGGAGCGGGTCGCCGGGTTGCAGGTTCGACACCAGGTCGCCCCGGTGAACGGCGCTGCGCTGGGTGACGTAGGTATTTGTGATGGCTACTCCGAAGGCCCCACCCAGCTGCCGCATCATGTTCACGATGGCGATACCCGTGGGCAACTGCCGCGGCTCGAGCGTCGATACCGACTGGTTGATAAGCGGCACATTGACCAGCGCCAGCCCGATGCCCCGAATGATCAGCGCCCCGATGAAATCGCCATTCGACGCGTCCATGTTATAGGTCGACATCGTAAAGCAGAACGCAGCGAAGGCAATGTAGCCAAAGACCACGATCAGCCGGGGTGAGGTTCCTTTGGCCAGCAGCCGCCCCGTCAGCGCAAACATCGGCAGGGTAATAAGCCCGCCCGGAATCAGGAGTTTGCCGGTCTGGGTCGCCGTCATGCCGATAATTCGTTGCGCAAACAGCGGATACAGCAATACCGACGTAAACAGCCCGTAGCCAACCACAACGATCAGCAGTGAGCCAACCACCAGGTTTCGGTTCTTGAGCGTGCGCAGATCCACTACCGGCTCGCGGGTGCCCCGCAGCTCCCACCAGACAAACAGCGGCAGCGTCACCGCAGCGGCAAAGGTCAGGCCCGTAATCAGCGAACTATCGAACCAGTCGTCGGCTTCGCCCCGCTCCAGCACATACTGCAAACTACCTACCCCAACGGCCAGTAGCAGAATACCGAACTGGTCAATTTTGATAGCAGCGCGGTTAATATTCAGCTCTTCTTCTTTTTTGTCGATGAAGGCCGAGCTGAGCATGACGGCCACAATCCCGATCGGCACGTTGATGTAGAACATCCAGCTCCAGTGGTAATTATCGATGATGTAGCCCCCGAGCGTAGGACCGAGCGTGGGGCCCAGCACAATACCCATCCCGAACAGGGCCGACGCCGTGGCCCGCTGCGAAGGCGGAAACGCATCATACATCAGCCCTTGCGAGGTCGACAGCAACGCCCCCCCGCCAACGCCCTGCAGGAACCGGAAAAACACCAGCATCCACAAATTGTCGGACAGGCCACAGCCGTACGAGGCCAGCGTAAACAGGAAGATAGAGCCGATGTAGTAGTTTTTGCGGCCGAAGTACCGCTGCAAAAAACTCGTCATCGGAATGACGATCACGTTGGCGATGGCATAGGACGTCACCACCCACGATACATCTTCGATCGTAACGCCCAGATTACCGGCAATGTCGGTCAGACCCACGTTTACGATCGAGATGTCGATCAGTTCGATTATAGCTGCCGAAATGGCCGTGATCACCACGATCCACCGACGAAACCCGGTTGGTTGATTCATGTTCTAGGCCTGAAACAGGTAGCATGTCTTGTCCCGGGCACCGGCCTCACGGACAAACCCGTACATAGTATTCATTAGTCATCGACGCGCACGTCGGCCTCTACACTGAGCCCTGCCCGCAGCTGATTCCGATACTTTTCGGGGTTCACGATCTCGATCTTGACCGGCACGCGCTGGGTGATCTTGACGAAGTTACCCGAGGCATTGTCGGGCGGCAGCAGCGCGAAACGAGCACCTGTTGCATCAGACAGCGAGGCTACCCGGCCTTTGATAGCGAGGTTGGGATACGCATCGAGTTTTACATCGACCTCCTGCCCGATTTTCATTTTTTCGAGCTGGGTTTCCTTGAAGTTGGCAACGACCCAGAACGTAGAATCGGCCACGATGGTGAACAGGTTCTGGCCGGGCTGTACGTACTGACCCGCAACTACGTTCTTGCGGCCTATTTTCCCGTCGATAGGAGCCGTTAGCCGGGCGTAGCCAACGCGCAGTCTGGCGTTATCGATGGCGGCCTGTTTGACCTTCAGTACGGCTTCGATCTTCTGGATGTTGGCCTGCGCTTTGGCAATACCCGCCTGCGCTACCCCCTGCGACGTACGCGCCAGGTTGATCTGCTCTACGTTAGCCTCGTACTGGCGGCTCTGCACCTCAACGTTGTTCTGGCTGTCTTCGAGCTGTTTGCGCGTCAGCGATTGCTCTTTGTACAGATTCTGATCGCGCTGCAAATCACGCTGGGCCTTGCTCCGCCGGGACTCCTGCACCGCTGCGTTTGACTGAGCTACCCGGGCGTTCTGCACCACGTTACGGGCGTTGGCCTGCGCGTTCTGCAGATCGGCGCGGGCGTTTTGCAGATCGGCCAGCGACTGCTGATAATCGGCTTCGGCCTGCGCCAGCGCCACATCGTACTCCTGCGGATCGATCGTGACCAGCAGCTGCCCCTTTTTCACGTTGGTATAGTCGGCCACGTTGACAGCCTGCACATAGCCCGCTACCCGAGCCAGTACCGGCGCCGAGTTGCCCTCGATCTGCGCGTTATCCGTCGATTCGTACTGCCGGCCGTGTACGTAGGCCCTGTACCCGAAATAGCCCCCAATCAGCAGCACGAGAACAAGAATGATACGGGGTAAATAAGCCCGTACGCCATTATTTTGAGCAATATCCGGGCTGCTGTTTGTTGTAGTAGAAATAGCCATGAAACAGTTAATAAGTGTTGGCTTTTATGGGTACAAAAGTAAACCAGGTTGACTATAAAGTCAAACAAGTTGACTATATTTGTTTATGTACCCCACTTTGATTGATTGAAAAGATTATTTTTGTGTCTATGACCACGGAAACAGATAAAAATTCCTTTGATTTTGAACAATACCGCATCATGCGCGAACGGTCTATTGGCCGGTTGCTCTGGCGGATGAAGCGGTACATGGAAAGCTTCGTTGAGCCCCGTCTGCACCAGCAGGGCTTCACCGACTTTAAAATGAGTTACCTGATGTTCCTGGCTAACATCGGCGAACGGGGAACGACCAATAACGAACTGGCCAAACGGGCCTGCGTTACCAAGCAGATGATGAGCAAGATTGTCGGCCTGCTCGAAGCCGACGGCTATATATACACCCAGAAAAACCCCGCGGACTCGCGCTCCAGCGTCATTTTCCTGAACGATCGGGGCAAAGAGCTATTCATGGCGCTCAAGGACAGCATGCAGGAGGCCCGCGACCAGTTCGACTCCATCGTGGGACACGACCGCATGGATCAGGTCATCGACACCCTGCTGGAACTTGTCACCGTCCTCGAAGCCGACAACCCAACGAGCGGAGAGTGAATGAGTGATGAACGATGAGCGATGAGCGTCTGTCACCGTGGTGCGGGCGCTCACCGTGGTCCGTGCGATCGGCACCGTCACCATGGTCCGTGCGGTCGGCGCCGTCACCGTGGTCCGTGTCCCCACGGACCACTCGTGCGTCAGCCATACCATCCGGTCATGTGGTCCGAGAGGACACGGACCACGGTAATAAGTACTCATTCATCATTCATCATTCATCATTCATCATTCATCATTTATAACTCATCATTTATAACTCATCATTCATCGCTCATCGCTCATCACTCATCATTCACAACTTACTCATCGTCCTTTAATTATGTTTGCCTCCATCAACCCCTACAATCAGCGTCGGCTGAAGACGTACCGGGCCGACAGTTCGGCCGCTATCGAACGAAAACTCAAACAAGCCGACCGGGCCTTTGCCGACTGGTCGGTTTTGTCGCTTCAGGAGCGGACTGACTTTATGCGCCGGGTCGGCTCTCAGCTGGTAAGTCGCCGGTCAGAACTGGCCGAACTGATTACGGCCGAAATGGGCAAAATTCGGCAGGAAGCCGAAGGAGAAATTCAGAAATGCGCCGATGCCTGCGCGTTTTATGCCGACCAGGCCGGGTCGTTCCTGGCTGATCAGGTTATAGAAAGTCCCGCCCGCCGGAGCTATGTCACGTACCAGCCGCTGGGAACGGTACTGGCCATTATGCCCTGGAATTTCCCGTTCTGGCAGGTATTCCGCTTCGCCATTCCGGGGCTGCTGGCGGGCAATGTTGGCGTACTGAAACACGCGCCCAATGTATTCGGCTGCGCGCTGGCCATTGAACAGGTTTTCCGGGATGCTGGCCTGCCCGACGGCGTTTTTCAGTCGCTGCTGATCGATGTGGGACCCGTTGAAACGCTGCTAAACGATCAGCGCGTCAAGGCCGTCACACTGACAGGCAGCGGACGGGCGGGGGCATCGGTAGCGGCCCTGGCCGGCAAAGCTATCAAGAAATCGGTACTGGAGCTGGGCGGTTCCGATGCGCTTATCGTGCTGGCCGACGCTGACCTCGATCAGGCCGCTAAAACAGCCGTGCAGTCGCGGATGCAGAACGCAGGCCAGAGCTGCATTGCCGCCAAACGGTTCATTGTGGAGAAGTCCGTGAAAAAGGCCTTTACCGAACGGGTAGTTGAACACATCAGCCAGATCCGGCAGGGCGACCCGACCCATGACACCACGACCATGGGACCGATGGCCCGGCTCGACCTGGCCGACTCGATCGAACGGCAGTATCATCAATCACTGAAACAGGGGGCCAAATCGCTGACGGGTGCCCTGAAACGCGACGGCTGCAACGTTCAGCCCATGCTGCTCGACAAAGTCAGAACCGGCATGGCGGCTTTCGACGAAGAAACCTTCGGACCGCTGGCCGTACTGATCGATGCCAAAGACGAAGCGGAAGCCATCCGGCTCGCCAATCGGTCGAACTTCGGCCTTGGCTCCGCCATCTGGACCCGGGACCTCGACCGCGCCAACCGGCTGGCGCGGCAGATCGAAGCCGGCTCGGTGTTCATCAACGGCCTGATGCGGTCCGACGTTCGGGTTCCCTTCGGCGGGATCAAACAGTCGGGCTTTGGTCGCGAACTGTCCGACGTTGGCATCCGGGAATTCGTGAACATCAAGACCGTCTGGGTCGAGTAACCCAGGCTGGAGGTCTGGATCAGTCCTTCATCACCTTCCGGTGAGCCGTGCCACTGGGCGTCTGAACGTGCAGAAAATACAAGCCTTTGGGCAGGTGTTGCAGATCGAGCGTGGCGGTTCGCTGACGACCCCGAATAGCAGGCTGCGTAACAATAGCCCCGCTTACGGACCGGAGCGATATGGCCTCCAGCGTTTCGGAAGCAGGCAGGTCGACGGTCAGCGTGGCGCGGGTCGGGTTTGGGTATACCGACATGGCCTCGGACCAGGCCGGCTCCGTACCCGTAACGGCCAGCACCGTAAACGTACGTTCAACAGGTGTGGCGGCATAAAACAGCGTGTTCCCTTCCTGATAGGCCCGCACCTTAACGGCCCCAGCCGCGTTGATTTTCAATATATTGGCACTGGTCAGAACCGCCGGACCACCTATCACCTGAAACCCAACCGACAACCCGGCCGACGAAGTAGCCCGTAGCGTCATATCGCCCTGATCCGTATATCGGTCGGGAATAGCGTCGAACGTTATCGTCTGGGTAGTTTTGGTTGGCAGCACCCGCGTAGCCTGCGTATACCAGACGGGCCATTTGGCACCAGTATACAACACCTGGGCCGTGCCGGAGGGCGTAAGCTTATCGGCTGCCAGACTGATGCCGGCCACATCTTCGCTGGTGCCTGACTCGGTGCTGAACACGATCCGGTTGTCGAGCCGCGAGTAGCTCGGGAAACCGAGGGTGTTATTGCGGTAAATACCCCGCAGGTTATCGGCGTTCCTGCTCAGGTCAACGGCCACCACGTAGTAGATGTCATTCGCTTCCTGCACGTAGTCGAACGCGATGATGCCGGGCGAGTTTTTAGAGAAAGACGGGTTACCAATGCTTTCGCCCTCGTCCAGATCACTAAACAGTTTTTCGATGGTACCGGTAGCAAAATCGTTCGCCTTGTTGTCCCAGACGTTGATAAAGCCCACATCCCAGTAGTCGATGTTTTCACCGCTGGCGTTCTGCAGCTCGTTGAAGGCGTCGTATACGATAAACTCGCCCGTAAAGTCCCACTCAAACGAGTCGGCATAGCGTACATCGCCGGTTTCAACGCCCTCTGTATACGTAGGGTTGTACAGTTTAAATTCGGCCCACTTCTTTTTAGCGTAGCTGTAGACATAGATCGAGCCATCGCGGTCGGCGGTCAGGGCCGCCAGCTTGGTACCGTCTTTCGAGATAGCCACGTTATCCCAGATCGGCTCGTCGGAAATAATGGTTTCGACGGGAGTACCGGTCAGGTTCACCGACCGAATCCGCTTGTCGGACGACACGTAAAACGCCACTTTGCCATCGTCCGTTACGCTGGGGCGGTGGAGCAGCGACGAGCTGGTTTTCTGGTCGAACTTGGCCGTTGAGGTACCTACCGTTGTCGAGTACAGCCGGCTGCTTTCGGCATCGGACAGCAGCAGCAGATCCTGACCAGCGGCTATCGGCACGTCGGGCTGGGTTGGTGTCGTGGGCGCACTGTCCAGAATACCAACGGCCGTAAACGCGTTCTGGGCCGCTGTTACCTCAGCGCCGGGCGTTCCGTACAGGTCGGCAGCGGCTTTGATGACGGCCAGCCGCAGATCAACGAACTGCGAGCTGCGGGTCAGGTAGGTCGTCAGCGCCCGATAATAGACTTTCTCGGCTTTTTCGCGCCCAACGGCCGTCGCAAACTTATAGAAGGCAAAATTCGGAATACCGCTGTTGATATGCACCCCGCCGTTGTCTTCGGTCGTGTTATCATACTGAAGCATGGTAGCGGGCTGGTAGCCGTTGGGGTCGGCCGTGGGGCCGCCCTGGTTCGGGTTCGACAGGTCGCGCAGGGCACCGGACGGCAGCACGTTGGGTTGCGCCACATCTTCACCCAGCCGCCAGTCGTCCCGATCGATCAGCACCGCAAACACATCGGCCATCGACTCGTTGATGGCGCCCGACTGGTTTTTGTATTGCAGGTTAGCCGTATTCTGGATAACGCCGTGCGTCATTTCGTGGCCCGCCACGTCGAGGGCACCGGCCAGGGGTTTCAGCAGCTTTCCGTTACCGTATGCCATGATCTTACCGTTCCAGTAGGCATTATCCAGCGCAGCACCGTCATCGTCGACTACGTTAATGAGCGAAATCATCGTGCCGCCACTGCCGTTCAGGCCGCTACGGCCAAAGGTGGTTCGGTAATAGTCGTAGGCGATACCGGCATTGTAATGGGCCGATACGGCCGTTGGCGACCAGTCGGTATTGTTGGCCGAGGTGATCTGGTACACCTTCTGATTATCGCCATAGGTTTTCTGCGCGTCAACTGTCCAGATTGCCCCTACCGGCTCGTTGGGCATGGTCGATGCCTGCGCGTTGAACATGGGGCGCGATGTATCGATCAGAAAATAAGTCCCGCCCTGCTGATAGGTCTGGAACGTGCGGTTGGTCCCGTTGAGGTCGCGCCCCGAAGCCGCCACCAGCAGCGGAGCAGCTGCCGGGCGTTCGGCAGTGGCTGCGTCCGTACCGGCCGATACCGGAACCAGCGGCCGGGTGATGGAGCAGGTATGATTGTATTTGTCCAGCACCTCGCCCGTCTGCGCATCGATGACGTACTCCCAGCGGTCGAGCAGGTTGGGCCGAACGGTCAGCTGATAGGCCAGCCGCGCCCCTCCCGCCATCGGATACACGCATAGCGAGCCTTCGATTGGTTGTACGTTCAGGATATTGTCGCCAAACGAGCGAACGCGCACGGCCTGGCGTACATCGGTGAGGGCCCGTTTGGTGGCTTCGGCCAGGGCCAGCTTCGGCTGGGTCGACAGCTCGTTGGGTATGGGCTGGTAACGGCCGTTGAGCACCGTCACGTCGGTACCGGTCAGGTGGGCCACCAGTTCTGACCCCACCACAGGAACGCCCCGGTGCAGCTGCGTCAGCCGAACGTGGGTCTGGCCCAGTTCATCGGCCCGGGTGCTGGCCACGGTGAAGCTGGCTTCCGGTGCGTCGATCTGCAACAGGCCCCGGATCTGGCCCATAAACTGAAACGCAGCCGACGAAGCCGCGGCCGCCGACAGCCGGGCGCCTGCGTTCTGGTTGAGCTTCTGTCGTTTGCTCAGGGTTCGTTCAATGAATACCGGCAGTCCGGTACTGGTGTCGCGGATGACCCGCAGCCGCAGCGGTTCGGCCGATGGGCGGCTGAGTCCGGTAGCCAGGAGCGTCTGCTGCCCCAGCCGGTTCTTAGGCGTCGGTATAACCTGTGCCGCCAGCCGCTGAGCTACGTTTACCGACGGGACCGTTGTTTTGGTTTTACGGCTGAAACCTGTTTTGGGTGGCTGAGCCAGCGCGACCGATGCCGTGAGCAGGGTCAGAAAAAGTACAGGTGCTTTCATGGATAAGCGTTAGTTGAGCCGGACCGAATCCGGAATCATGGCCATAAATGCGTTATACAAGGCAGGATAGGCGGCCGGTACGGCTGTGTCGGCTACGGACCAGGTCACCCGATACGTTTGTTCACCCTGTTGCCAGCCCACAAACCGCGACCGGTTGCCGGGCTGGTCGTAGCGGGTCGTTTTGATCTGGCAGGTATCCTCCGCAGCGGTGAAGAACCGCCTGACCAGCGCGCGTTTCTGCTTTCCAAGTGGCAGATAGGTCGTATCCCCATGGTGCTTCCGGAAAAGTTGTCCGTTGTCGAGCAGGATATAGGTGGTTGTAAAGCCCGTAAACCCGCCCCCGCTACCGGCCAGCAGCTGCCGCCCGGCATAGCTGTCGGGTCGGGTTACCAGCCGCTTCGTACAGCTCTGTGCAGCCAACAGACCTACCCCCAAAGCAGCAATCAGTAAAGCAAGGCGTTGCATACGAGTGAATCAGGAAGTTATCGACAAATGTATATATAGGGTCAGCCTTCGCCAATACGTACCCGGATGAATCGACTGAATAATCGGGGGAACCGTACTTCAGCGGCTATGAATTGGCCCGGTGGTATCAGCCGTCAGGGGGGTGTCGGTACGCCGTACGTTTTTTCGGTCAGGCTCACCGACGGCCCGAAGAGTCCGCGCCGGATGCGAACCTGAAACAGGTTGTCGTAATCGCCCGACGCAATTTTAGCGGCCCTTGGCTGCGCACCCAGCGCCTGCGTAATCTCCAGAATGGTGTTGCTATGCCCCACTACCAGCACCGACTGCCGCCGGATGCGTTTAACCCGCCCCGCCACATCGCTGATGGACTTGGTCGAATAGCTGACGATCGGGAGCCGGAGCCGGGTGGCCAGCGGTTCGGCCGTCTGGCGGGTGCGCCGGTAGGGCGTCGTAAAAATAGAGTCGATTCCCGCGCGGGCCAGGGTGTCGGCCAGGGCCAGCGCGCGCTGGCGCCCGGCCGGGCTCAGATCGGTCGAGTCGGTTTCGTCCACTTTCTCGGCATGGCGCACCACATAAACTGTAGTTGTCGAGCAACCCGTAGCCAGCCAGCAGCCGATCAGTAATCCGTAGATAAAGCGCATCGTTCTTTTACTATTTTGTCTCACAATGATACAAAAAAAAGTCCCCGGCTGTAAACCAGGGACTCTTACTTGACAGACTATAGACTGGGGTTACAGTTCGCGCACCCAGATGTTGCGGAAACCAACGGGGTTGCCGTGATCCTGCAGGATGAGGGGGCCTTTGCCGTGTGCCTGCACTTTGGGGTAGCCGATATATTCGGTAGTGCCGCGGATGGCTACGTGGTTCTGCACCAGTACGCCGTTCAGCAGTACAGTTACGAAAGCAGGCTCCAGCATGAGTCCGGCTTTGTTGAAGCGCGGAGCCGTATAAATGATATCATAGCTCTGCCACTCGCCGGGCTTACGGCTGGGGTTAGCCAGCGGAATAGCCTGCTTATAGATCGAGCCAACCATCCCGTTTACGTAGGTTGGGTTGTTGTAGTTATCCAGTACCTGCAGTTCATAGCGGCCCTGCAGAAAGATTCCGCTGTTGCCCCGGCCCTGGCCGTTGCCTTCTACTTTGGCGGGCGTCTGGAACTCGATGTGCAGCTGCATGTCGCCGAACTCCTGCTTGGTTTTGGCCGACGATGCGGTAGACGAGTACAGGACACCATCGCGCACCGGCCACTTCAGCGGATCCGTGCTATTAGTTGGGTTATAGCCTTTGTTAGCGACCCACTGATCGGCATTGCGACCGTCGAACAGGATAATCGCGTCGGAGGGCGGGGTGGTACCGGCCGTACTGCCCGAGTAGGTGCCGGGTGTCACAACGGGCGGAACGGGTTCCCAGATTTCGGTCGACTCGGGCGTTTGTTTTTTAGGTTCGGTCTGGGCAGAAGCCTGGTTCATTACGAATAAGCTGGCTACACCAAAAACCAGCCATGTGGGCACATTTCTCATGGAAAAAGAAAGGGGGTTAATTGACATTCAAAGATAGGGTAAAAGGCACATTACGGCTTTTTTTCCTCAAAAATTGGTAAATTTCAGCCCCCAAATTTTTCCAATTGCTACATGATCAAACTTTCACGAATGGCTCGCTTCGGCGGGCTGATGGGTATCGGCTGGACGCTGAGCACGGGGCTTCTTACGGCTCAGCCCGCCCCCACACCCGGTATTCCGCTCACGCTCAACGACCTCAGTGCGTTTAAACCCGCAGCCGCTCACTGGCGAGTGGTGGGTGCCGTTCGCGCGGACCTGAACAAACCCAATACGCTCATTATCGACAAGGGAACCGGTATTGTGGTGGCTCAGCCAACCCCCGCCAAACCCGGTCAGCCAACCGACCCGAAGGCCAGCCTGTTTACCACCTTCGACCACGGCGACGTTGATGTCGAACTCGATTACCTGCTGGCGTCCAAATCCAACTCGGGCGTTTATCTGCAGGGCCGCTACGAAGTACAGCTGTTTGACAGCTGGGATATCCGTACCCCCAAAACCATCGACAACGGTTCGATCTACGAACGCTGGGATCCCAAACGGGGCGAAGGTCGCTATGGCTACGACGGCCACCCCGCCCGCCAGAACGCCAGCCGCGCACCAGGGCTGTGGCAGCATCTGAAAATATCGTTCCAGGCTCCGCGCTTCAACGCCAACGGCCAGAAAACCCAGAACGCCCGCATGGTTCGGGTCGAACTGAACGGGGTTGTCATTCACGAAGATGTTGAACTGACCGGCCCTACCCGCGCAGCCGCTTTCGACGACGAGAAACCGACCGGCCCGCTGATGCTCCAGGGTGATCACGGCCCCGTGGCGTTCCGCAACATCCGGTACGTCAGTTACGATAAACCCCGGCCCGAACTGCGTGACCTGAAATACGCGGTTTACAAAGGCAAGTATGAAAAGGAACCCCAGTACGACAAAACCGCCCCCGAGTCGGAGGGCACCTCAACCATACTGTCATCGTCGGTAAGCCGGATTCCGAACGAGTTCCTGATTCGCTATACGGGCACCCTGCGCGTGAGCGAACCCGGCGAGTACCGCTTCAACCTGGGCGTACCAGGGGGTGGGGGTCTGCTGAAAATCAACAATCAGCAGCTCATTGGGCCCGGCCAGTGGAACGGCAGCGGAAAAGCTACCCTGCCTAAAGGCGATCTGCCGTTTGAACTGATGTATACCAAGTTCGTCGACTGGACCAAGCCCGCGCTGGGCCTGACCGTTGCGGGTCCCGGCATTCGGGAGTACGTCATCAGCGACCAAAACGGGGGCGACGGCGAAGAAACCGACCCGATCGTAGTCGATGCACCGACCAGCACCGTCCTGCGTAGCTTCATGGATATGCCGGGCGAGAAAAACGCCCAGGGCGGCACCCTGCGCATTACCCATGCCGTATCGGTAGGCAGCCCGGATATTGTACACTATACCTACGATCTGGACAAAGGCGCCCTGGCCCAGGTATGGCGGGGGGCGTTTCTCGATGCCACGCCCATGTGGCACGACCGGGGCGACGGTTCGTCGCGGCCCCGTGGTATGGTACAGCGCCTGGGAGCACCGGTGCTGTTTCTGACCCAGCTGGCATCGACCCAGATGGCCTGGCCAACCGACACGACCGGTTCGGGTTTCCGGCCCAAAGGCTACGCCCTCGACGCCAGCGATCTGCCGACCTTCCGTTACCAGAGTTTCGGCGCATCGGTCGATGATAAGATTCGGGTGCTGCCCGAAGGACAGGGCGTTCGGCGGGAGGTGACCATTACCAATCCGGCCAGCAACCTCTACGCCCGGCTGGCCAGCGGCATGCGCATCAGCGCCCTGGAAAACGGCCTGTACGTTATTGACGACCAGCACTACGTCCGCATCGATGACCTCGGCGGTGCCAAACCGACCGTCCGCGAAAGCAATGGCCGACAGGAGCTGATTGTACCGGTAAAAGGCAAAGTGGTTTATTCGATCCTGTTCTAAACCACTCCTCCCCCATCTTACGTACCATGAAAAAATTACTCACAACCTTCCTGGCCGTTGCCAGTCTGGCAGCCGTTCGGGCGCAGGAGTCGCCCAAGGAAGAGGATTTCTTTAAAATTCTTAAGGTTACGGCCCCCGAAGGCACCCTGCTCGAAGTAGGTGGACTGGCCACCCTGCCCGACGGGAGTCTGGGCGTGGCGACGCGCCGGGGCGACGTCTGGATCGTTGAAAACCCGACGAGCCGCAAACCCTATTTCCGCAAGTTTGCATCGGGTCTGCACGAGATTCTGGGGCTTACCTATAAAGATGGGGCGCTCTACTGCGCCCAGCGGGGCGAACTGACCCGGCTGGTCGATACCGATCAGAACGGGAAAGCCGACCTCTTCGAGACCGTTTATGCCTGGCCGCTCTCGGGCCATTACCACGAGTATAGCTTCGGCCCCAAGGTGGCACCCGACGGGCAGTTCTTCGTAACGGGTAACGTAGCCTTCGGTGACGAAGAGTGGTGGCGGGGCGAAAGCCGGGTTCCCTGGCGCGGCTGGACGATGAAGATCAGCGAAAACGGCAGCATGCAGCCCTGGGCAACCGGGATGCGCTCTCCCTGCGGGCTGGGCATCTACGACGGTGAGCTTTTCTACGCCGACAACCAGGGCGACTGGATGGGATCGGGCGGTATTGTTCACGTGAAGCGGGGCTCGTTTGTGGGCCACCCTGCCGGTCTGCGCTGGACCGGTGCCGCCAACTCACCCGTGAAACTCACCGCCGAGCAGTTCAACGCCAAGATCGACGAGCGTCGGCGCCGGGACGAAAATGGCCGGGCCATCAAACCCGAAAACGTAGTGAACGAAACGCCCACCCTTCTCTATACGATGAAGGATCAGTTTCCGAACGCCGACATCCAAACGCCATCGGTCTGGTTACCGCACGGTATTCTGGGCATTTCGAACTCGGAGATTCTGGAGATTCCGGAGGGTACGTTCGGGCCGTTTGCGGGTCAGCTGCTGGTGGGCGATCAGGGCATGAGCAAGATCTCCCGCGTGTTTATGGAGAAGGTAAACGGCGAGTACCAGGGCGGTGCCATCGAGTTCCGCAACGGGTTCCGGTCGGGCGTACTGCGCATGGCCTGGGGTAAAGACGGCTCGCTGTTTGTGGGCGAAACCAACCGGGGCTGGGGATCGGCCGGCGAAGCCAACGAGGGTCTGCAGCGACTCGTCTGGAACAACGCCCTGCCGTTCGAAATGCGCACAGTGAAGGCCATGCCCGACGGGTTCGAAGTGGAGTTCACCTCGCCCGTTGACCGCAAGTCGGCCGAGGATCTGGCATCGTACCGGGTAGAGAGTTTCATCTATAAATACCATTCTGTATACGGTAGCCCGACCATCAACAAGGAAGCACTGCCGCTGAAAGGGGTAAAAGTATCGGCCGACGGCATGAAGGCCCGGCTGATCGTGGGCGACCTGCGTCGGTACTACATCCACCAGCTGACGCTCGATGGCGTTCGGGGCGCCCAGGGTTCCTATTCGCTCGTTCATCCGATTGCGTACTACACGCTCAACAACATTCCCGACGGTCAGAAACTGGCCCTGAGCGAAGTGAGTACGACCAACTCGGCCGCTGCTCCGGCAGCTGCCCCCGCGACTGCGGCACCAGCCGGCCGGAAAGCCACCCCGGCCAAAGCAGGAACTCCTGCCAAACCAGGCACCAAAGCTGACCCCACGCGTGGAGCTAAACCCAAACTGGTAGAAGGACAGGCCGTTACGATGGCCAAAGCGCCTACCTACGATGAGGTAAAAGGCCTCCTGACCCGCCATACCTGCCTGGCCTGCCACCAGACCAACAAACGGCAGGTCGGTCCGGCCTATGTCGACGTGGCTAAACGGAAATACACCAATGATCAGATCGTTGACCTGATCTACAACCCCAAGCCACAAAACTGGCCGGATTACGCTACCGAAATGCCGCCTATGCCGCAGGTACCGAAAGCCGATGCGCTCAAGATTGCGGCCTGGATCAACTCGCTGTCAACGACTGGCAGCAGCTCATCAGCCGGAGCCCCCAAGCCCTGAACGGTCGTGGCTACAGCCCGCTTGTAAAAAACGATACTATGCGGCAAAAACGCCCGGACCTGTAGGTTCGGGCGTTTTTTGGTAACAGGCTTGTCATCAGGTGAGCTATACGCAGCTTTTTCCTGAAATTACTCATCGAACTATAGTAGAAAATACGTGCACAGGGGCTTTATCTGGCTTGGTAATCTACCAAGAAATAGTTGCGTTATTCAAACAAGAGAACAGTAACTTATAAATAACCCTGTATGAAATACCATTTACTAACCCAATCAACAGGCACGTTGCGTGCGCTGCTGTGGGCGCTGCTTCTGCTCACCACCGCTGTTACGCACGCACAGGACCGCCGGATAACAGGCCGCATAACCTCCGGAAAAGATCAGACGCCTATTCCGGGCGTTAACGTGTTGATCAAAAACACCCAGACGGGTACTACCTCCGATGCAGACGGCAACTACGCGCTGAGCGTCTCGCCAAATGCTACGCTGGTCTTCAGTGCCATCGGATACGTGGGCCGGGAGGTAGCCGTCGGTAACCAGTCGCAAGTGAATGTCAGCCTGCAGGAAGGGGAACAGAACCTGAACGAGGTCGTTGTAACGGCACTCGGTATCAAGAAAGAAGCCAAACGCCTGGGCTACGCCACCGCTACGGTGAGCCCGGAACAGGTAACGACCAACCGGACGGTGAACTTCATGAACGCCCTGCAGGGCAAAATTGCCGGGGTTAACATCAGCAGCCTGGGTACCGGCGCTGCGGGCACCAGCAAGATCCGGATTCGGGGTCAGTCGTCATTTTCGGGGCAGAACAGCCCGCTCATCGTAGTGAACGGCGTACCGATCGATAATACGAACTTTGGCCAGAACAACGGCAACACCGGCGGTGACAACTCCATCGGCAACCGCGACCGCAACTACTCCGACGGGGGCGATGGCCTGTCGTCGATCAACCCGGACGATATTCAGGAGATGACCGTGCTGAAAGGTGGTACCGCAGCGGCCCTGTACGGCTCGCGGGCCAAGGACGGCGCTATCCTGATTACCACCAAAACAAAAGCCAGCGGCCAGGGTATCGGCGTTACCTATAACACCAACTTCACCACCGATACGCCCCTCGACTTTACAGATTATCAGTACGAATACGGCCAGGGTGAATACGGCGTACGGCCAACGGCACCTAACCCAACATCGGGCGTGTGGAGCTTCGGCGAAAAGTTTGCGGGGCAGACCCAGGTGCTGTTTGGGGGCGTTACCGTTCCTTACGAGCCAGTTCGGGATCGGATCGCCAAGTTCTACCGCACCGGCTCTACCTGGACCAACTCGGTAGCGGTTTCGTCGGGCAGCGAGAAAGGCGGGTTCAACCTATCCGTTTCCAATACCGACAACAAGGGTATTGTGCGCAACAACACCTTCAACCGGAAAACCATCAACCTGGGCTTCAACTATAATATCGCGCCCAAGCTGAACGTGTCGGGAACGTTGAACTACTCCAACGAGTACAACAAAAACCCGCCCCAGATCGCCCAGCAGGATAACAGTACCCCTACGGTTATCTACACCCTGGCCAACTCGATGCCGCTCGACGTGCTGGAAGCCAACCAGATCAACCCGGCTACGGGCAATGAATTTATCTACTCGCGCTTCCAGAACCGAACCAACCCGTACTTCGTGCTGAACCGGAAATTCGAGACCATCCGGCGCGACCGCCTGTTCGGCAACCTGACCGCCCGCTATAACTTCACCGACTGGCTCTACGCGCAGGTTCGGGTTGGTCAGGATTACTGGTCGCGGGATCAGGACTACAACTTCCCGACCGGACAGGCATCGCTCTCTGCCGCACCCGCCGGGTTTGTTAACGGGGCTTACGTGCAGGAGGCCCGCCGGTTCCGCGAACTCAACAGCGACTTCCTGATTGGGGCCAACCGGACCTTCGGCAAATTTGGTGTTGACCTGACAGCGGGCGGCAACCAGCTCTACCGCCGGAGCGACCTGAACAGCGTACAGGTAACCGACTTCATTATCCGGGATCTGTATACCCCCCAGAACGGCCGTCTGAAAGACCCCACCTTCGGGCTGAGCGAGCGGAAAGTTAACTCCCTCTATGGAGCCGCCGAATTCTCTTATAACGACTACCTGTTCCTTGGCGTTACGGGCCGCAACGACTGGTTCTCGACCCTGGCTCCGGCTAACCGCAGTATTCTGTACACGTCGGTAACGGGTAGCTTCGTGTTCTCGCAGGCGTTCAACAACCTGCCTTCCTGGCTGAACTTCGGAAAGCTCCGGGGCGCCTATGCCGAGGTGGGTAGCGACGGGGACGTAGCGCCCTATTCCAACAACCTGTTCTACGGCGTCAATGCCAACCTGTTTCAGGGACAGCCGCTGGCGTTCGTTACCTCCAATACCATTCCCAGCGCCAGCCTGAGACCAAGCCGGACCACCGAGACCGAATTAGGCCTTGAGTTACGGATGTTCAACCGGCGCGTTGGCCTCGACCTGGCCGTTTACAACAAAATAACGAGCGATCAGATTGTTGCCGCTCAGTCGTCTGACGCATCGGGCTATACCAGCACCCTGATCAACAGCGGGCAGAGCCGCAACCGGGGTATCGAAGTATTGCTGAACCTGACTCCGATCCAGAGCACCAATTTCAAGTGGGACATAACCCTGAACGGTTCGTATAACGAGACCAAACTCCTCAAGCTGCTGACCGACGACGACGGTAGCCCCGAAAAAGACTACAACAAGGACAAGCAGGCCGAACAGATCGTGGTCGGTAACGGCATCTATGTTGGTGAGCTGCGCCACGTGGTAGGCCAGCCGCTGGGTCAGCTTTATACCTTCGGCTACCTCCGCGATGCGCAGGGCCGGATTGTGCACGATGGCAGCGGACTACCCGCCCGTACGGCAACGCCCATCTCGTTTGGTTCAGCCCTGCCCAAGTACGTAGGCGGTATCACGAACGCGTTCACTTACAAAGGCCTTAACCTGTCTGTCCTGATCGACTTCAAGCTGGGTGGAAAAATGATTTCGGGCACCAACCTGAATGCGTACCGGCATGGCCTTCATAAAGAGTCGCTGGTTGGTCGGGGCGACGCCGACAACAAGATGGTGGGCGTCGGCGTGAACGACAAAGGCGAAACCAACGCGGTTCGTGCCTTCGTGCAGGATTACTATTCGGTGGGCCGGTCGAGAAGTCTGGGCGAGCAGGTAGTTTACGACGCCGGTTTCTGGAAACTGCGCCAGATCTCGCTCGGGTACGACTTCACCCGGTTCTTACCCAAAAACCTGTTTATCAAAGGTGTCCGGCTCAACGTGGTATCGAACAACGTAGCCGTGCTGAAGAAGTGGGTCCCCAATATCGACCCGGAGCAATTCGGCTTTAGCTCAGACAACCTGATCGGTCTGGAATCGACAGGCCTACCCATAACCCGGAGCACCGGTTTCAACCTCAATGTCAGATTCTAATTCTCAGACAGCATCCATGAAAAAAATAAGCCTTACGCTCACGCTGGTTGCCCTCCTGACCTGGATGAGCAGTTGCGAAGAAGGATTCGACACGCTAAACGTGAACCCTACGGCGGCTACCACGATTAACCCGGTTTTTGTCTTCAACAATGCCGTTGTCAACACGTCGTTCCCGACGTCGACCCTGGTTTTTGAACATGCCATTGTGCAGTACATGTACTCACCGAACTCGGGCGTACTGGCCGGCGGCAACTTCAACGTTGGGAACCCCGGCCCCACCGGCCAAAACGCGGGCATGTGGCAACGGTATTACCGCGACGTGATCCGGTACGTGGTCGATGTGATTTCTAAAACGAAGGATGATGCCAACCGGAGCAACCTGTACCACATGGCCCGCATCTGGAAAGCCTACGCGTTCATGGTCCTGACCGATACCTATGGCGATGTGCCGTATAAAGAGGCTGGACTAGGGTATCTGAGCGGAAACATCAGACCCAAATACGACGCTCAGCAGGCTATCTATGAGGATATCATCAAAGAACTCACCGAGGCCACAGCGGCTCTGGACGCCAGCAAACCAACCGAAGCCGGTGAGGTCATGTTCGGCGGTAACATTCCCCGCTGGAAACGGTTCGGCAACTCGGTACTGTTTCGGGCCGGTATGCGTCTGACGAAAGTCAACCCGACGCTGGCGCAGTCGACGGCCCAGAAGGCCATTGCCGGCGGACTCATGCAGTCTAATGCCGACAACGGTATTGTTCGTAACAACGCTACCTTCAACAACCTGGTAGGATCGCTGCTGAACTCGACCGAAGCGGCTAACTTTTACCTGACCCGCTATTTTGTCGATTACCTCCGCACAACCGGCGATCCCCGCCTGGCGTCGATTGCGGCTCGGTATGTAGGGGCCCGGAGCGGATCGGAGCAAACAGCGGCCCGCATCAACCGCGATCCGGCGGTGCAGATCGGTATGCCGCTCGGCTTCGACAACGGCACCGTAGCCACGCAGGTAGCCGCCGACAAGCTGGCGAGCTTCTACGACTACTCACAGCTGGACCGCACGCGCCTGGGCAAGCTGGATGCACCAACCTTCCTGGTCACCTATGCCCAAACCCAGCTGTTGCTGGCCGAAGCGGCCCAACGGGGCTGGACAACCGGCAGCGCAGCCGACTACTACAAAGCGGGTGTTACGGCCCACATGCAGCAACTTGCCGATGCAGACGCTACCGCAGCAGTCCCGGCCGCAGCCATCACCGCTTATCTGGAGAAGAATCCGTACGATGCCGCCCGGGGTCTGGAGCTGATCAACACCCAGTACTGGCTCGCTTCGTTCCTGAACGGTCCCGAAGCATTTGCCAACTTCCGGCGCAGTGGTTTCCCCAAACTGACGCCCAACCCGTATCCGGGCAAGGAAATCAAAGGCAGTTTCATCAACCGGATTCCGTATCCCGATTCCGAGATCGCCGTCAACCAGGCCAACGTAAGCGAAGCTTCGGCACGGCAGGGTGCCGACAACCTCGACACCCGTGTCTGGTGGGATAAACAGTAAGGGCCCCAACTATCCGAATCCGGGGTCCGTGGGGACACGGACCCCGGGCGCGGCTGCAAAAACCATCCGGCCAGAAGACGCCCCACCCCACCGCGGTCCGTGTCCCCACGGACCACTCGTGCGACAGCAAAAACCATCCGGTCAGGAGACGCAAGGGCCGGGCCGCCGGGCGGTTGCGTCTCTACGTGCAAAACCCCGATCCGGTGGATCGGGGTTTTGTTATTTTGGATAATTCTGGGCGGTCCGGTTTTATTCGGCGCGGGGGTCAGATGGGGGGCTGCTCCACCGGCCACGTCCGGAACAGCGGTCACGCCAGCGGGCTTTCATCTGTTCGCGTTCTTCGGGGGTTATCTGCTGCCAGCGCTCGGCCATCTTTTCTTTCCAGGCTCTGCGGCCTTTCCAGCCACCCTCCCAGCCCCGGCCCCGAACACCATACCCACCGAACAGGATGCGGCTGAGGAGTAACAGGCCCAGCGCCTGCCAGAAACCAATGGCCGATACCCCCAGGATAGAGGGCAGCAGCGCGTTCCAGAGCGTCATAACGGTCAGGCCAGCCAATCCGGCCAGTACGATAGCAAAGCCAAGAAAGCGGGCCGCCCGGCGAATCCAGAATCGTTTCATTTGTCGATAGATGCGGTTACCCGCAGGGTGTTATAGTTCGTTACGGACACCAGACGTGATTACTCGTTGAAAAAATCGTCGTACCAGTCGCGCAGGCGCTTGCGCAGGTGCAGCACCGCATAACGCTTGCGCGACAGAAGCGTGTTGAGCGGCACCTGACCAGCGGCTGCTATATCGTTAAAACTGCGCCCTTCCAGCTCATGCTGCACAAAAACATCGCGCTGTTCGGCTGGTAGCTCGGCCAGCGCATCGGCCAGGGCTTCCATGAGCGTTTCGCGGAAGAACTCGCTTTCGGGTCCGGCCTCGTCGGTCATGGCGAGCCATTCTCCCAGGATTGGCTGGTCGGGGTCGTCGTCGGCATAGGGCGGCTCGCTGAGCGAAATGGTTGGGGTTCGGTTCCGGCCACGATACCAGTCGCTGATTTTATTACGTGCCACGGCAAACAACCACGACGCCACTCGCCCAATGGGTTTGGCGGCCTGATACGCTTCGGTCAACTCCACGAAGACATCCTGCACTATATCTTCGGCATCGTCGGGGTCGGGCAGTCGCCGGCGTATGAAGGCCAGCAGCCGGGCCCGCTCCTGCCGAACGGTCTCGCTCAGCGGGCGTGTCGGCCCCAACTCCTCATTACCGCCCAATCCTGCACTGGTCAGGGTCAGGGCATATTGCGGAGACAGGGCGTCGATAAACTGACTACTACGGGCTGGATTCACATTCGGTTTCGTTCGTACATACAGGTAGTCGGAAACAGAAGGAAAATATTGTCTGGCAAGTGCCCGCAGCCCGATCCTTATCGGAAGAGCGGAACGTACCGGGGACAAACGGCGGGTTACCGGGCTAATAGCCAGCCATCTGCTCATCGGCATAGCACCACAGCCAGCGTTCGCCCGGCTCAGCCGAGGCTACGACCGGATGCTGGCTGGTATGATAATGCCGGGTGGCGTGTCTGTTGGGTGATGAGTCGCAGCAGAGGGTCGTGCCGCAGGTCTGGCACGTTCGGAGATGGACCCAGGAGTCGCCGGTTTTTATGCACTCCTCGCAGACATATTCCTGAGCCGAACGAACGTCGGTCAGCGCCGACAGATGGGTACAGAGTTGAGTTTGTTTTAGCATCTCTAGCGGATTTACAGGTTGAACTTACGTTTATTTGCGTGAATTTTCCATGACTACATAGCCGCTTATGAGCAACAGTTCTTTACTCCGGCGACTAGGGAAGCCGCTGATACAGCCCTTTGCCGAGTTTTTCCAGCGGGAGGCTTCCAGCGGCATTATCCTGCTTCTGAGCAGCATCGTAGCGCTTCTTCTGGCCAATACTGACGTCGGCATCGGCCGCTATTTCCCGGCCATCTGGGAAAACCATTTTTCGATAGCGGTGGGTAGCTTTCAGCTCGAAAAAAGCCTGTCGCACTGGGTCAACGACGGGCTCATGGCGCTGTTTTTCCTGATTGTCGGCCTCGAGATCAAGCGCGAGGTGCTGGAGGGGGAGCTGGCGTCGGTGCAGCAGGCCGTTCTGCCCATGGTTGGAGCGCTGGGCGGCATGTTGCTTCCCGCCGGGCTGTTCTGGCTCGTCAACCAGGGCACCCCCACGGCGGGCGGCTGGGGCATTCCGATGGCGACTGATATTGCCTTCGCGCTGGCCATCGTGAACCTGCTGGGCAACCGGGTTCCGCTCTCGCTGAAAGTGTTTCTGACGGCCCTGGCCATTGTCGACGACCTCGGCGCCGTACTCGTCATAGCCGTTTTTTACACCCAGTCTATCGCGGTTGATTATCTGGTCGGGGCCGGACTGGTCTGGGCTGGCCTGCTGTTGCTCAACCGGCTGGGCGTACGGGTCCTGAACGTCTATCTGCTGCTGGGGCTGGTATTGTGGTATCTGACGCTTAAGTCGGGCATACACGCTACCATAGCCGGGGTACTGCTGGCCATGGCGATTCCTTTCCGGACCCGCCTGACCGACCGCGCTGCCGTACAGCAACGGCTGAATACCATCCAGACGATGGTAGGTACCCAAAGCTGTATAGCCCGCGATGTCAGCGAAGAGCTGGAGTCGCTTTCAGAAGAGATCAGCTCACCCTCGCAGCGACTCGAACAGGTTCTGCACAGCCCGGTGGCATTTTTTATCATTCCTTTCTTTGCGTTCTGTAACACGAGCATCACCATCGATCTGTCTACGCTGGGCCAGCTTACCGAACCGCTGGCACTGGGGGTTATGGCGGGGCTGCTCGTGGGAAAACCGGCGGGGGTTTTTCTGCTTTGCTACGGTACCGTACGGCTGGGCTGGGCGGCCCTTCCCGCCGATGTACGCTGGTCTCAGCTCCTGGGAGTTTCGGTACTGGCCGGTATTGGCTTCACGATGTCGATTTTCATCACCCTGCTTGCCTTCGACGGACAGCCCGCTCTTCAGGATTCGGCGAAGATTGCTATCCTGCTGGCGTCTCTGGTAGCCGGTCTGGCGGGCTATGGCCTGCTGCGTCGGGTATCGTAAAAACGGGTATCGTTTATTGACGATGGGGTATTAATGGCACCGGTGGTTACGTGTTGCTACCGACGCTACGCTGTTATGTCCCTACGGGACGGTGGACGGGGTGTGATGGGTACCTACCGACGCTGCGCTGTGAAGGTCCTATGGACCTGTGGATGATCCTGAACGTTTGCTACCTGCGCTACCGACGCTGCGCTGTTATGTCCCTACGGGACGATGGATGGGGGTGATGGGTACCTACCGACGCTGCGCTGTTGTGTCCCTACGGGACGATGGATGGGGGTGATGGGTACCTACCGACGCTGCGCTGTTGTGTCCCTACGGGACGGTGGACGGGGGTATGGGTGATGCGATGGGTATCGACGTTACCCTATTGGCCTGGGGTTGGGGGCAAGAGTGGCAGGGATACGACGAAGGTGTTGTTTGTTTCTTCGACACGGGGGGTACGCTGGCCCAGCAGCTGGTATTTGTTCAGGATATTGAGCAACCCTTTCTGGGTGGAGCTGACCCGGTTGGCGGGCTTGCGCTGGAGGGTGTTACTGATCGTTAGCCAACCGTCGGGCGTGGTCGACAGGCGGATAATCAGCGGCTGATCGGCCGAGACGATGTTGTGTTTGATCGCGTTTTCGAGCAGCAGGTGGAGGGTCAGTGGCGGAAGTCGATAGGCCAGCAACGAAGCGTCGATGTCCCTGATCAGGTCGATCCCACTGCCGTAGCGGGTTTTCAGCAGGTGGTAGTAGGAGTCGACAAACGTCAGCTCCGTTTGCAGGGTTGTCAGCTCGATATCGTTGGTTCGGAGCAGGTATCGATACACACTCGACATCTCATCGACGAACCGTTCGGCTTTGGCAGGCTCATCGGCAATCAGCGACGAGAGCGAGTTGAGGCTATTAAACAGAAAATGGGGGTTCAGCTGCGCCTGCAGGGCCATCATCTGTACCGTAGCCATCTGCTGCTGAAGCTTTTCCGTAACCAGCTCGGCCTCTACCCGTTTCCGCTGCAGGTATTCGTGTTCGCGGGCAATTCGCTGCTCGACAATGGCACTCCTGATGGCCCCCCGACGCTGCCGGTACCCCAGCACCAGCGTGAAACAAAGCAACTCGGCCAGAATCCCGAATTCCATATAAGTCAGCGGAGCCTGCAAAAACAGCAGGGGCGTATCGGCGGGTAGCCCGGTCATGGTCAGCACCATAGCTATAATACCACCGATCAGCAACAGCCCCGATCCCGTCGATACGTAGCGCGGCACCACGCCCCTCAGCCCACGAATCTGAACAATACCGAACGTGGCCAGGACAACAATCAGCAGCCGCATACTGGTATGAGCCGTATCATACGCGGCTGCGTACCAGGTGTCGAGGCCGAAACACAGCACGCCGATCAGGATGGCATAGAGTATGATAACGAGCCGGGCCAGCCGAAACAACCGAAACAGAACCGGCAGCCGTGCCTGTAGCTGAATCAGCGCATCGGCAAAATCGAAATAGATTAGGTAAGCCAGCATGGGCGCCACAGCCCGGACAAAATACAGAACCGAACCCGGCACGTAAGCATTGATCTCGTCGACACGCAGGCCGAAATAAACGAGCCAGGCCAGCATGTACAGCGTATAAAGCCCATAAATACGCTCGCGGTAGATAATCCACTGCACCACGTTCAGCAATAGAATAGAGCTGATCATGCCGGTAAACAGCAGATTCCAGGTGGCAAACGTCATGATGGCGAACTTCTCTTAGTCAGGCGAAATAGAGCAAAATTTGCCAATAATGGTAGGTGAACGCAACGGCAGGCCTGATGAACCGGAAAAAGCCCCCGATGAACCGTCACACCAGGGGGCTGAACCGAACGGGTCGGCTCGGCGGGTTTAGGAAGACTACGAGCCGGCTAGGGAACAGCTTTCCAGACTATGGTAGTCCGGAGCGGTTTGCCTTCTTCGGTAACGGTTGCGTGGATTGTCAGGGTCTGGCTGGTCAGGTCGGCCACCTCCCAGGTCGTTACACTGCCGGCAGAGCCGTGGGTAATGGTAATGGTTCGGGTGGCGTAGTTGTACGTCCAGCTGCCGCCCCGCACGGCTTCCGTTTCGGGGGTGTCGCAGGTGATCTGGCCGTCGGTCGTAATCAGCTTCCCGGCCGGGTCGAACACCAGCGCATTGTCGCGGTCGCAGGCGGGCATGAACGAGAGCAGGTCGGTATCCAGCTTCCCATCGCCATCGAAATCGGTTTGCGGATCGAGTCGAAAAGCCGTCATCTGCCAGCGGGGTCCAACAAAAGCCGGAGCGGCTACGGATGCGCTGCCGGGTGCCGGGCTGGCCTTATCCTGTTTACAGGCTACCGTTCCGAGCAGAACGCCCAGCAGAACACCGGGCAATAAAATTATCATGCGTTTCATCGTATTGTTGTTGATTTTTAGAGGAAAGAGTGCTGTCGTTTGACAGGGCAAAGGTGGCCTCCCCCGGGCGGGTTGCCAGTGCTGTTCCGGATCAGAGCGCAGAGTCGGCCCTTAGACCGGAATAAATTGCATTTCAACCGCCAATCCTGCGTATTCATCGGCGTTCCAATTGGGGGTTCGTACAAAATGGATCAAGTTTGAGCAAGAATTAGTTAGCAACCGTTTCCTTTATTTTTTGTGGAGCGCCCCAACGACAAATGGTTCAGACGCCTGGGTATACCCGCCCTGATTATGCTGGTGAACCTGTTTTACCTGCGTGACTATCAGTACAATCTGGTAACGTATTTCAGCTGGGTAGCCGTGGGGGTCGTATACCTGATTCCGGTCTGGGCGCTGGTGGTTCAGTGGCTGATGTTCGTTCGTCGGCGTTACCACCGGATTCGGCAGACGCACCGCCGGATCGTGGTCACCTTCATCGGCTATGTGCTGATCACGCTGGTGTCGCAGCTGCTGTTCACCACCGCCATCGACCATTCGGGTCTGGCTGCTAAACCGCTGACTATCCGCTCCTACGTCGTCAATGTGCTGGTTGGCTTTTTCGCGACGGTTCTGGTGGGGGCTATCTATGAAATCATCTACTACCTCCGGCTTTATCGGCTGGCCGTTGCCGAGAGTCAGGCCGTACAGCAGGCCAGCCTGCAAAGCCAGCTCGACAGCCTCAGGAGCCAGGTCAATCCCCATTTTCTGTTCAACAGCCTCAACGCCCTGTCGGCCCTGATCAGCGAAGACCGAACCCGCGCTAACGATTTTCTCGATGAGCTGGCCACCGTGTATCGCTACCTGCTCCAGACCGAGAAACAGCAGCTGGTGCCGCTAAAGACCGAGCTTACCTTTATCCGGTCGTTTCTCTACCTGTTCAAAACCCGCTACGGGGCCGCGTTCACGTATCGGATCGACGTTGACGACGCCCTGCTCGACCGGCTTCTGCCCCCGCTGACGCTCCAGACGCTGGTCGAAAACGCCACTCGGCACAACATCATCGAGGCAGCCAAACCGCTCTGCATCCGTATCTACACCCAAGATAACGCGCTGTTGGTCAGCAACACCCTCCAGCGCCGAACCCGCCTGCTCGATACCCAGCCCGGCGGCCTGGATCGGCTCATCAGCCGATACCTTGTGCTGCATCTGCCCCCACCCCAGATCGTCGACGATGGCTCTCTGTTCAGCGTTCGGCTGCCGCTCGTTGCCAAGAGTGTAGAGAGTGCGGTGCTGCTGAAAGTCTGACCTAACCTGCTCCCGACCATGAAGACGACGGCCTATACCAGACGAGACAATCTGATTGCGTTAGGCGTGCTGCCTTGTTACTACCTGCTCTTCAACTACCTGTTGTTCGGCGCGACCTATGTCCGGCGGCTCGATGTGTTCGTCTACGCCACGCTCAGCATCGTACTGGTTCTGACACCCCTTTACTTTCTGCACGCGATACCGGCTCTCTACTTCCGCCAGCGGCTCCCAGCCATTCGCCAAACCTGGCAACGGATGCTGCTGTCGCTGCTGGCTCATGTGGTGATGAGCTGGCTTGTTGTCCTGTTGTTCTTTTACGGCTACGACTGGATCGGATTTCCGGGTTATACGTTCGATGCGGGGCGGCTCCAACGGGCGCTGCTGCTGAGCGTGGTTGGCAACGTGATCGTGAACGTTATCCATGAGAGCGTCTATACCTTCGAGCGCTGGTCGCAGGCGCTGAACGAAACCGAGAAACTGAAAAAAGCCAACCTGCAAAGCCAGCTCGACGGACTAAAGCAGCAGGTCAGCCCGCATTTTCTGTTCAACAGCCTCAACTCGCTCTCGTCGCTAATCGACGAAGACCCCGGGCGGGCCGAAGAATTCGTAGCGGAGCTGGCCAGCGTATACCGCTATCTGCTCCAGAACAACACCGACGAGCTGACCACCCTGGCTACCGAACTGCGATTTATCCGGTCGTATTTCCATCTGCAGCGCACCCGCTACGGCAACGGCCTGACCATGCAGATCGACGTGGCCGATACCTGGCTGGACGCCCGCATACCGCCCCTGACGCTGCAACTGCTGGTCGAGAATGCCATCAAGCATAATATTGTCTCGGCCGATCAGCCGCTGCACATCCGCCTGGCCACCAATTCGGCCGGTTGCCTGGTCGTTAGCAACAACCTGCAGCGCAAGCCGGCCCGCACCGACCGCCAAACCGTCTTGTCGAACGGCGTCGGGCTGGCTAACATTACCACTAAATACCGATTGCTGAGCCGATCAGCCGTGCATATTGAAGAAACCAACGGGCAGTTTACGGTAACGCTGCCCCTGCTCGGCCAAACCACCCTGCTCAGCGAAGCCTGACGGCTGATGCTGCGTTTGGGTGGGTTCAGTGCCTGTTTCTGCGGGTTGGCCGCGAGTCAGGTTGCTCCGGCATTGGCCCGTACTGTATTTTTAATCTTTACCTCTTTTGCGTAAACCCTCGCTGACCATGAATGTACTTATTATCGAAGACGAAGAATTAGCCGTCCGCAAGCTGACCAAACTGCTACAGGACGTTGACCCTACCCTGCATGTTGTGGGCACAGCCGCCAGCGTACGAGCTTCGGTCAGCTGGCTCGAGGCCAACGCACCCGGTCAGCCCTCGGCGCCGGATCTGATTCTGATGGATATTGAACTGGCCGATGGGCAGAGCTTCGAAATCTTCGAGCAGACGACCGTTACGGCGCCGGTCATTTTTACAACCTCCTACGACGAATACGCGCTGCGGGCTTTTAAAGTCAACAGCATCGATTACCTGCTGAAACCCATCAAACGGCAGGAGCTGGAAGCCAGCCTCGAAAAACACCGCCGGCTCAGCAGCGGAGCCGCCACCGACCCCACCCCGCAGGTATCCATCGACGCCCTGGTGCAGCAGCTCCGCAAACAGGTAGCCCCCACCGAACACCGGCGCCGGTTTCTGGTCCGGCATCTGTCGCAGTGGGTACCCATCGAAGTGAGCGATATCGCTTATTTCTATTCCGAAGAAGGCGTAAGCCTGTTTCGTACGCGCAGCAACCAGAAATTCTCCGTCGACTATACCCTCGATGAGCTGGAGTCGATGCTCGATCCCGGCCAGTTTTTCCGGGCCAACCGTCAGTTTATTGTCGATATCAACTCTGTACAGCAAATCCACCCCTACTTCAACAACAAACTGAAACTGACCCTGAAACCCAGCCCCGACGACGAAGTTCTGGTCAGCCGCGAACGGGCCACTGATTTTAAGAAATGGATGGGCAAGTAAGTGTACCTGTACACTCACTTGCGCTTACAACGCCGACACGACTTTACCGATCGGCAGCTGGTTCACCTCGTACGACGTCATTTCATGCACCACCCCACCCGGCTCATTCACGAACCGGACCCGGCAGTAGTTGAGCCCCGCCGGTGTATTGGTAAACAACCAGTTGCGCCCCACTTTTGACAGAATGAACAGTCCGTTATCGTCGCCCAGCGCCGTGAAATCGGCCGTGGGTGCCGACCGGCTGAAAGGCGGTACCCCAAACCGGCGCTGGAGCTGACAGGCGGTACTGGCTACGTCTTCGGTGCCGATGCCGATCTCGCTCACGCCCTGAAACAGGTCATTGATGGTCAGGTTCGGATCGTCGAGCGGCAGGTCCGTACGGGCAATAAACTCCAGCAGATTGCCCGTACCATCGTAGAAGTAGCAGGCTTTAGCGCGCCAGTCCGGCAAATCGGCGATGATGTTGTCCGGTCTGTCGGTATCCAGATAATCCAGATCGAAATAATACATGACCACATCGAGCGAGCTACGGGGTACGTTGATCGCCAGGTGGTACGGCGCTACGGGTCGATTGGTCAAGTGAAAGGTCAGTCGGGTCCAGCCGATCATCAGGGTCAGGTGGTCATACGAGCGCGACAGAACGGGCAGGCCCAGCCGACGAACGTAAAAGTGCCGGGTGGCGGTCAGATCGGTTGTGTACAGATCAAGATCAAGGAGTTTCATAAGGGAAGAGGCAGCCTGCGCGACAGCCTGTTTAGGAGTTGTTTACTATAGTAAAGATCAGCCTTTGGGCGCCAGCTATCAATGAGTTACCGGATGAAGCGCCGAAAACCACGGATGAAGTGAAGTCTCCTCTCCACACCCGTCGCGGTGTCCCCACCGGGACGCGTAGTCCGCGACCTGACCGGAGGGGTTTTCCGGCTGACGCATAGGTGTCCGTGGGGACACGGACACGGGTGGCGGGACACGGGCACGGGTGAGTGAAGTCTCCTCTCCACACCCGTCGCGGTGTCCTCACCGGGACGCGTAGTCCGCGACCTGACCGGAGGGTTTGTCTAGCTGACGCATAGGTGTCCGTGGGGACACGGACACGGGTGACGACACGGACATGGGTGGCGGGACACGGGCACGGGTGGCGGAAATAAAGAGGCCAGGAACCACCCGTTAGGGCAGCGCCTGGCCTGTTTCGTTGATCCGGTTATTTTTCGATCAGGACGTTGGTCTGGGCGTTGGTTTCGAAGGTATTGACCGTCATCAGGTCGGTGTTGGCCGATGCGCCGTAGCTCACGAAGACGCCGTAGCCACCGCTGCCGCTGATGCGGGTGTTGCGGATCGTCATGGCCGCTTTTGTGCCGTAGATGGCCACATTCGCCTTTTTACCCGACACAATGATGCCACTGCCGGCATTGGTTACTTCGGCGTTTTCGAGTACGTTTTTCGAATCCTGCGAGTAGCAGATGAGGCCCCGCCAGTACCCGGCCGTGCGCTCGGCACCCGTCAGCACGACTTTCTCAGTAGCCGTTCCTTTGGCACTCAGGTACCCACTGCTGTTGACCCGAATAACGGCGTCGCGGTTCATTTCCATCGTAACCCCCGGACTCAGCCGGAAGCCCGTATTGATCGTGAACTCCCCATTGATGCGGTAAGGCGTTTTGTCGGCGAAGGCCATCCAGGTTACCTCGTTGGTGCCGTTGACCGAGGAGGGCGTGACCTCGACTACGTTTCGGCCGTTCCCCCCCGTGAAGGTCGAGGCCGCATCCAGCTTCCGCACGTTTTCCGCATCCAGCAGCATACCTGCTTCGGTATGGCTGGTAAACGTATTCTTCTCGAACTCGCGCAGGATACCGCCGTCGTAGACGTAAACCCCATAGCCGTCGTTCTGGGTAAACAGGCTGTTTTTCAACGCTATCTGGGCCCGGCTGCCGCCCGACAGGAACAGGGCCGCTTTGGTGGTGCTGTAGATAGGCCGGCTTCCCGCATGCATCACCTCTACGTATTCCATCAGGTTGGCGTTGCTGCCCGAATAGAGCGCTATACCCAGCCAGTAACCTTTGATTTTCTGCACCCCAACAAACCTGATTTTTCGCTCGGGCTCGCCTTTGGCGATGAGCAGGCCGCCGTTGTCATTCACGTTCAGACGTACGTCGCGTTCGAAGGCGATAACCACGCCGGGGTTGATGGTCAGTTCATGGCTGACATCGACGGATTTGGTCACAATATAGTCGGGCAGGTCGGGGTTGACGATCCGGTCGACCAGCACGGTTTTGACCGTGATGTTGGCGCTGATGGCGATTGGCTCGGCCACCGAAGCCGCCACGATTACCTTGTCGGTGCTTTTGCCGTTGGCGCTCGTAACGGTCAGCTCCAGCTCGTACTCCCCTACCTCGTCGGGTCTGAAAGTCGGTTTGGCGGTGGCGGGGCTGCTCAGCGCTGCGCTGCTTTTGGCGGGTCGACGGATCAGGGTCCACTGGTAGGTCAGCGGCTTGCCATCGCTGTCGAGCGAACCGGCGCCATCGAGGGTAACGAGCTGCCCAACCTGCACCGACTGGTCGGGCCCGGCGTTGGCCACGACCGAGCCGCCTGGCGTTACTTCGGTATCTTTCTTACAGCCTGTCATCAGAAACAGACTGGCTATCAGGGCGATAAATACGAATCTCGATGCGTACGAGACAGCAAGCGAGGCAACAGGAACGGGAATGTTCAGGGCGATGTATTGACTGGTTTTCATAAAAAAGAGGGGTGATTTGTGTTTACCTGCCCAAAAGTATCCGGCCCCGTTGGGCTCCGAAACCAGCAGTCGGCTGAAACGGAAAAAGCCGCTGGTGAAGCGGCTTTTTCGGCAAACGTTAGCGGGCAGGCGGTCCTAAGGCGTAGCGCCAACCAGCGGCAGCGTCACCACAAACTGCCCTTCATCTTCGCGGATGGTTGGCTCGGGCAGGTTCAGCATCTGGTACTTCGACCAGATGTTCGACAGGCCGACGCCGGTCGACGCCACCCGTACAGTCTTACGCTGTACGTTATTCCGCACCTGTAGCTGCGCCTGCGCATCGGTTTGTATGTTGATTATCAGCGGCTGATCGGGCAAAACGACGTTGTGTTTAACCGCGTTTTCGACCAGCAGTTGCAGCGTCAGGGGAGGCAGCCGGTAGGTCTGGTAGCGCGCATCGACGTTTACGTTCATGGTCAGGCCCGAGCCGTGGCGGGTTTTGAGCAGATGGTAGTACGACTGAATGAAGGCCAGTTCAGAGTCGAGTTCGGTTAGGTGCTGGTCGTTCGAGCGCAGCAGGTAGCGATAGACCGTGCTCAGCTCGTCGAGGAAAACGCGGGCCTGCTTCGGGTCCTCTTCGATGAGCGAGTCGAGTACGTTCAGGCTGTTGAACAGAAAGTGGGGATTGACCTGCTGCTTGAGCGCATCGAGCTGGCTTTGCAGATTGGCGGTCCGGAGCTTTTCTTTCTCGACCTCGGCCTGCTTGAGCCGTTTCTGGTACTGCGACGAATCCCGGGCAAAGAACAGCGTTTCGTAAATGGCCTGAAAGAAAATGAAGTTCGTGGTGGCCTGCACAAAGTCGAACCCGTACAGATTCAGCGCAATGGTCATTTTGTTGACCGTTATGCTGGCCATCTGCCCCGAATCCCGGAAGTTGTCCAGGTTACCATGCAGCGCCAGGTACCGTAGCGCACTGGTTATCCAGGTAATAACGGTACTGGCTATACTACCGGCCAGAAACGTCAGGAGCAATCGCTTGCCGGTGTCGTGTCTGGCAAAAAACCGCCGTCGGAAATAGATGATCAGCGCCCGGATCACATGCCAGGTAACGGTAATCGACACGAGGCTGATCAGCATACGGAGCAGGACAAAGCCCGTCAGCGGTTGCTCGTGGAAGCCGTTGCCCAGTACGCTCATCAGAAACAGCAGCGTAATGCCGATCACACGCAGCCATTTATCGTTAACAGTATCCAAGGGGTTAAGGCTTTAAGTCAGGCAGGTTAAATATACGACTCCCCTGGTCAGGTACTCAACTATACTTCATAATCGGTCACTACGCCCAGCCGTGGTGTACTCCCTCCGGCCCGCTGGCAGGTTGAAGAAACCGAACCGATTCGGAGTCAGTTCTTTACGACAAATCCTTCAGCCAGGCGCGGGCCATGTCGCGGGCCGCCATCACCGGCTCGCGACCGATCCGGTAGAGCAGTTTCCAGTCGTCGGACTGCTGGCGGTAGTCGGCCCGGACAAATTCCAGCTTATCGCCCTGTCGACTGACCTTCGCATCGAAATCTACCGACTCGGCCAGGGCGACGAATGCCGCCAGCCGTTTTTTGAGGAGCGGGTTGGGATTGGCGTTGGCCTGGTACTGCGCCAGACGGCTGCGGTAATCGGCGGCTTTGGCTTTGCTGTCGGCCAGGCGCGTTTCTTCGTTGTCCAGCCCGTGGCTCATCTGGCGGGCCATATACCGGTTCAGGAAAGCCATGTACTGCGTTTTAAACTCGGCCGGTTTGGTAGTTGCCAGCGGCTGTAGCTGCCGCAAGACCATCAGGTCGCGGGTCAGGGCGGCTTTGGCGGGTGCATCGGCGTCGGCAATCTGCTGCTGCAGCTGGGTCATCTGTTGCTGAAGCATCATGGCCAGCGTAGCCGGTGGCATCTGCGCAAAGGCCGCGTTGGTCTGCCCTACCTGCTGGTCGGCCAGGGCGCGAACATTGGCCATGGAGGTCTGTTCCGTCTGGCGGGCGTCGGCGGTCTGCTGATCGCTGACCTGGTACTGCTCCTGTAGCCAGCGATCGTAGCGGCTCCGGAACCCGGCCGATTGAACATAGGTCCGAACTACAGCCCCCATGGCCCGAACCGCCGAGGTACGGGCACTGACCGACAGCCGTTTGCCAACCTGGCGGGCTTCGTAAGGCAGATCGACCGACGCGGCTTCGGTCGTTAGCTGATAAAATGTTTGATCGTGTACCGCTTCGGTGGTCAGTTTCAGCTCGGTCAGTACGTCAGCGGGGCGGGCCGCCAGCCAGAGCGTAGCGCCAGCCAGCAGCAGCAGGGTCGCATTGCGGGGTGTCATGGGTAGATGTTGTTTGGGTTGCTGCAAAAGTGGGCGGTGGCGGGCGCTGGCCCAATACCCGACCTGCCGAAACGGAAAAAGCCCGCCATGAACCGAATCATAGCGGGTTTGAACAGACGCAACTCGTTTACTTCTTCGCCAGCTGCAGTTCCGCGGTTTTCCGGGCGATATCGTTCTGGATTTTGGGCACCGTTTTCAGGTACTCGTAAATGGCGCCGACTTCCCGGTCAGACAGCATCGGTTTGGGCTCCATCGGGTATCTGATTACGCTCCCGTCGGGACGAACCCCGGCTTTTACCATCCGGATAAACTGCTCTTTGGTATATCGGGCCACGGCGCCGGTTTTCTGATCGGCCGTCAGGTTGGCCGTGATAATCGGCTGTCCTCCGTCGCCGGTCATCTCGATACCGCCCCCATAATACCCCTTGGTTTTTTCGGGATGTACTTTATCCTGGTCGATCAGATCGCCCGAATGGCAGGCGTAACAGTCGCCGATGGCATCGGCCGTATAGCGACCCAGCGCAATGGGGTTGGTACTGTCGGGGAAAGCGATCAGCTGCTGCGGATACGGCAGCGGTTTCATCAGCGTATGGGTCAGCAGTTTCGAGACAAAGCTCAGTTCGGAAGGGGGCGCTTCCCGGCTCGACGGCTGCACCGGGAACCGGTCTGAGCGCAGCCAGGCCACCACCGCTTTCAGGTCTTCGTCGGCCATGTTGGGGTACTGCGGCATGATGGGCGCAAAGGAACCGTCGCGCCGAACGCCCGTCCGCAGGAAGTAGAGGATCTCACCGTCGGTCCAGCTACCGATACCTTTCTGTTTGTCCTGGGTAATATTTTTGGTGTAGATTTTTCCGAACATAGCCGGTACATCGGCCATGTGTTTACCCGTGAGCCGGTTGTCGCGGTCGGCATGGCAGGCTGCGCACTGAATCTGGGCTATGACTTCGCCCCGGGCAATGCGCGCTGGCGTACGTTCGACGGATAGCTCCGGAATCGTTGGCGGATCGTAGGTAGGCACCCCCGACAGGGCCACGTAGGCGCAGAAGCCAGCTACCATCAGCAGCAGCCCACCCAGGAACAGACCGGTTAGTTTGAGCAGTTTTTTCATGATTTTCGGGTGAAAGAGGATCGTTGGCCTAGACAGAAACTAGTAACTAACCAGCGTAGCCGATGCCGCCGGGGTCCCGGTCAGCGCCTGGATATACTGCCCGGCCAGCTGGTTAGGCTGGTAGGCGCTGAACTCGAGGCCCAGCGTATGCACGGCCTGGCGGTAGTGCCCATCGGCCAGCACCGTATGAACCGCTTTCTGAATCTGCGCCGAGCTGGGCGTTTCGGTCTTCAGATCAATTCCGACCTGGCAGTAGCCGATCCGGGCTGCGATTTCATTTTTGCCTTCGTGAACCCCGGCCGCCACGACCGGCAGTTGGTGTTGCAGAGCCAGCATAACGCCCCCGTAGCCCCCGTTGGTTACGTACACATGCGCATAGGGCATGACGGCGTTGAAATCGATAAAATCGTCGATGATGAGGTTGTCCTGCGGAAATCGCCGGCGGAGTTCGTCGGTCTGCGAGCCGCCCGTTGTGGCAATGACCAGCGTCGACGGATCGTTCTTAAAGGCCTCCAGCGCCGGAACGAGGATTTTCTCTACGTTTCGTTCTACGGTACCCTGTGTTACCAGCACAACCCGTTTGTAGCTCAGCGCTTTGGCGGCATACTCGAACGGCTGTTTCCGGCCCGAGCTGTAAGGCAGCAGCGGCCCCACGAACCGAACGTTCGGGCTGATGCGTTTGCGCGGAAACTCGAAGCCCGGCACCCCGCTCTGCAGGTACAGATCAGCCGACCGAACCATGGTGTCGAACATGAAGCCCGGCACCGGCTGCAGTCCGTACTGCTGACGAAGCTCGTTGTGCAGGTCGTTGCAGGGCTTGAACAGAATCCGTTGTACAACAAACCGCGACAGGCTCTGCAGCCAGCGCCCCACCATCCCCTTGGCGGGTAACTTCCCCATACCCGAAGGCGGCACCAGCTCGTCCGATTCGGCCAGCGGCACCACCCCAACGGCAACGGCTTTGACCGGCAACAACTCCTGCAGGAACGACCCAGCCATAAAGGCCACGTCATGAACGATCAGGTCGAACGGCCAGCGGGCGTGAATCTCGCGCAGGTCGTCGATAAACTCCGGTACGCGCAGCAGAAACACCTGGCTGATGTCGAAGCGCAGGCGGGCTACGGTGCCTTTGATGGCCGACCGTTCGGGAAACAGGGCTTCGAGGTTCTCCTGATTGACGGTTTTGGCCCGAACGGGTTGGTAGTGGTGCAGGCCCAGTTTCTTTACCTTGTCGCCGTAGTGTCCGCCTACGTACCAGCGGACGTCGTAGCCCAGTTCGCGAAGGTGAACGGCAAGGCCCGTCAGGGGGCTGAAATGGCCATCCATCGGCATGGTGGCAAAGAGGATGCGTGGGGGTGTTGTCATGAGTAGTCGTTGTTTGGTGGAACAAAGTTGTCCAACGCCCCCCCTGCGCTCAACCCCTTCCCCGATGAACAGGAAAAAGCGGCCAGTCAACCGTTATTTTCAGCGGCTTATACCAGTGCCAGTAATTTCTAATCGTTTTCTAACCATCTCCTAATTTCCCTCTTACGCTTGTTACGCACCTTTGCTCCACAACAAAACAGGTAAGGCTAAAAGAAAAGTGTAGGACCATCAGTGTGAACTGATATTGGGGTGTTAACGGAAACAGCCAGGCTTCTAGCCCGGCTGTTTTTATATACATCCTGCTGATTTTTAAAAGACTACCAGCTACTTCGGAGCAACGTAGCTAATGGGCACGATACCGGCCGCACGCGCTACCCCGATATCGACCAGCGCATAGCCCGTTTCTTCATTCTCGATCGAATCCTGGTGGTTGACAAACGTACGGTTGCCGGCTTCGACAGCCGCCACGAACGACTTCATGGCCAGCTGCGCACCCAGCGTGGCCTGGCCGTTCAGCAGGGTTTTATAAAGCGCATTGTTCTGGATGGCGGTTCGGCGGGTGTCGGCCCCCAGGAGCGTTGTTTCCAGATACGCCTGCTGTTCACCGTCATCGTCGAGGTCGAAGCCGAGAAACATGTGCCCCGGCACCACCACCAGCGTAGGGTTCAGCCCCACCCGGCGCAGCACCGACGCCAGCAGCACACAGCCGTCGGCACAGTTGGCCTGGGTATACTGCGCCATGTCGTCGATGAGCCGAACCGGCTGCGAGGCAACCCCTTTCTGCACCGGAACGACCGCCGGACTGCTGCTGTACCGAATACCCCGCTCCTGCAACACCCGCCAGATAGCCGCCACCTGCCGGTAAACGGCGCTCGGTCCGGCCTGGTAGCCAACAAATGCATCGACGTATTTTTTACGCAGAGCTTCCTGGAGGAGTTCCTGAATCCAGGGGTGGTCTTCGTTCACATAAGCCGCAAACATGAAGTCGATAGCCAGCTCGTCGTCATCGCCGACCACCGCAAACGGACAGTCGTTGATGGACCGGACGCGGAGCCGTTCGGTACGGGGCGGCTGGGGCTGGTCGTTGATGGTTACATGGTAGGTAACATAGGTCGTTGTAGCCTGCCGCAGCGCGGCCAGCCGGTTGGGGCTGAACGGGATCAGGGGCGTTATCAGATACTCCTGGCCCGCTTCGGGAGCCGTAACCTCCAGCACCACGGGCGCAAACAGGTTCAGGGCATCGTCGGAGCGGAGTTCCAGCCGCACCTTCGTGTTGGGCTGGTTCGTGGTCAGGGTAATGCCCATAAACCCGTTCGGATCGCCCAGCGAGTAGGCCCGTTTGTCTTCATCAGGAACCAGGTTCGCCACCGCTATGGCATAGGATGGGTACAGGTCGCCGAGTTCGTGATACGGTTTCCAGGATTGAGCCAGCGCGGGCCACGAAGCCAGCAGGGCCATGAACAGAGGAAATAGGCGGAGCATGATAACAGGTTGAGTAGAGACCAGACGTTATTCGTAAACTATACCGGCCTCGGCCCGAACGCTGTCCAGCAGGCTCATCAGGTTCAGGCTGTCGGTCAGCGACCAGAGGGGGCTTTCGGTACGGCCGTCGCGCAGACACTGCATCACGTGCTGGGCTTCGTACTCGTAGCCGAAGGTCGAACGGGCAGCTGTAAACGTTTCGGGTTCGTGTCCGTTCCGCACCAGCGTAAGCCCCTCGGTTTCGTGCCAGCGGCCGTGTACGCGAATCTGCCCCTCGGTACCGTGGATGAATGCTTCGCAGGGCGTTTTTGTACGCAGGGTGCTATCCAGCAGGGCCAGTTCGCCGTTGGGATAGGTCAGCACCATGCCGCATTGTTCGTCAACGCCCGTTGTTCCGAACGTTGCCGAGGCTTTGATCGAAGCCGGCATACCCAGCATCAGGTACGACCAGAACAGCGGATAAATACCGATATCGAGCAGCGAGCCGCCCCCCAGTGCCTTGTTGTATAGCCGGCCGTCGGGCGTAAACGGAGCCGCAAAGCCGAAATCGGCCCGCACGCCCGTAACCGTTCCGATGGCGCCGTCGTCGACGAGCTGTTTGGCCCGCAGCAGGACCGGCATGAACCGGCTCCACAACGCTTCCATCAGAAAAACCGACTTCGACCGGGCCGTATCGACCATTGTCTGCACCTGCTGGCTGTTCATGGCGAATGGCTTCTCGCCCAGCACAGGGATGCCCCCGTTGAGCAGCATCATCACGTTTTCATAGTGTTTAACGTGGGGGGTAGCCACGTAAACCACGTCCAGATCGGGTAACGTCAGCAGGCCTTCGTAGCTATCGAGTGCATGCGGAGCGCCATACTGCCCGGCAAAGGCCTCGGCCCGCTGCTGATCGGTAGACGCTACGGCGTAGAGTTGTGCGTCGGGTACGGTTAGCAGGTCCTGCGCAAATTTGTGGGCGATGCGCCCGGGTCCCAGAATTCCCCAGCGGGTCATAACGAATAGGGTTAGTGCTGAATCTTCAGTCGATAGGTTTTACCGGCTGAATTTATCCTTTTTTCCTAAGTTGCGGCCTGTACCATTGGCTTCCGTTGTGAAAAAACGTCATTATCTGCTTCTCCTGCTTGTTTTCTTACTGAGCCCGATCCTGACCCTGGCCCAGATTGTGGAACAGCCCGACCCGCTTCGCCCCTCTACGCCCGACAGTACCCAGGCCACCGCCGATTCGGTTCAGACCGACAGCACACTGGCCAAAACGCCCGCTCCAGCCGCCCCCAAACCGGTTACCCGGATTGTCCGATATCGCCTGGCGGCCGACGGGACCCTCACGGCCGGCAACATCAACCGGGCGCTGGTGCAGCTGGCGGGCGCTGTCGATTATCAGCTGAGCAATCTGTTCAAACTATCGACCACCCCCTCGTTTGTATACGGGCGGCAGAACGGCATCCTGGCCGAGCGCGAATGGTTCGGCGATTTCCGGGCTACGTACCGACCCGAAAAACGCCTGTATTACCTGGCCTTCGGCTCCTACGAGCGCAGTAACCTGCGGCAGATCAGCCACCGCTGGACCATTGCGGGCGGGGCCGGCTACAAACTCGTTGACCGCAAACGGGCTTATCTGTCGGTTACCAACGTGGTGCTGCAGGAGTACACCAATTTTGTCGAGCTGGCCAACATCAACGTCATCCGGAATTCGACGCGGCTGTTTGGCGAATACACCTTCGGGAGCGACCGCTGGACCCTGACGCATACGGCTTTTTACCAGCCCGCCCTCAACCAGCGGAACGTTCGCTGGAATGCCAGCCTGAGCCTGTCCATCAAGCTGAATACCGTTATCAGTCTGCGCTCGTCGCTGGCCAATGCCTACGAGAGCGTCGTGGCCCCCGGCCGTCAGAACAACGACCTGCGCTTCACGGCCGGGCTCGTCTACGAACGAAAATAGGCGACCAATGGCCGCCTATCGTTACTGTTTTTCGGGGAAGGGGATGATTAGTTTCTCACCCCGGGTGGCTATGTCCTTGTCTTTTCGGTTGGCCCGCATGAGGGCTTCCTTGCTGACGCCGTATTTCTGCGCCACCACCCGCAGCACGTCGCCCGGCCCGACCGTATGGACGGCCATGACCTTCACGTTCAGTTTGGTCACGCCGGCCTTGATCTGCTGCTCCGTAACGCCCGGGTTCAGCTCTTTCAGGGTGTTGATCTTCATGTTGTAGCGGTTGGCCACCCCATAGAACGTCTCGCCCGACCCGACGGTATGCGTGTTGGTAACGCCCCCGGGTTTCACTTTAGGCTTCTCCACGACGGCCACTTCGGTCTTCGGCTTTTCTACCTTTTTCTCTTCCTTAGGCTTTTCGTCTTTCGGCTTCTCGTCCTTCGGTTTCTCGACTGGTTTTTCGGGCTTCGGCGCAGCGGCTGCCGGCTTCTCGTCGGCCGGAGCGGGTTTGCCGGCCGTGGTTTCGCGGTTGTCTTCGGCCACTTCTTCGGGCTGGGCACTGGCATCGGCCACCCCGGCAGGCGGCTCGGCCTGCGACAGATCGACCGGCGCGGGCTGCGACGAGGTATCGACTTCTTCGGGAGCCATCAGCATGTCCGGATCGGTCTGCGCCAGGGGCTGCTGCGAGGTCGTGTCCAGCGCCACATTGGTCAGCTCGTCGGAGCCGTCGGTATTGTCGACAAAATAATCGTAGCCTACGTACAGCAGAGCAGCAATCAGCCCCACCAGCACGACCAGAGTCAGCGCCGGCAAACTGTTACTGCCCGTAGGCCGGGGATTTTTGGGTTGTTCTTCCATAGCCTTGTTCGTTTTCACTTGGTTGCCAGCAGCTGCTGGCTCATTTCGGCCACTTTTGCTTTCAGCTCTTCTTTAAACCGGGCCAGGTTCTGCGCCACCGTCTCGTCGGCGGTACCGATGATCTGCGCAGCCAGAATACCGGCGTTGCGGGCCCCGTTGAGGGCCATTGTCGCTACCGGAACGCCCGCGGGCATCTGTAGAATCGACAGCACTGAGTCCCAGCCATCGATGGAGTTACTCGATTTGACCGGTACACCAATAACGGGCAGGGTAGTCAGCGACGCTACCATACCGGGCAGATGAGCGGCCCCGCCCGCCCCGGCTATGATCACGCGCAGCCCGCGATCCCGGGCGCTCTGGGCGTAGTCGACCATTTTTTCGGGCGTGCGATGTGCCGAAACGATGTCCATTTCGTAAGCAACGCCCAGGGTGTTCAGAATGTCGGCGGCCTCCTGCATCACGTTTCGATCGGAGAGGCTGCCCATGATAATACCTACCATTGGGGGTGGATAAAGTTGACTGTCTGCGAAATAACGCAGATTGCGGCACAGTATGACAGAAAGGCCCCTAATTTTTATCGGATTGCCTGTAGAGACGCGAGGGGTCGCCGTAACAACGGACCGGGCCCTACGATGTCAACACCGATATGGGCAGGGCGCGGAACAGGGTTTGCAGAGATAGCTCCGATACGGACTCGCCCGTCAGGCGGCTTGTCCAGCTAGAGGGGGCGTCGGCAGGCAGGGTGATGCGGGTGTCCTGCCAGTCGAGCAGCCGGGCATCGGGCTGCTGCTGTTGCCGAACCAGCTGGGCTACGTGCAGCGGCACGACAACCACGCACCAGTCGGTATCCAGCTGCCGCGAAAAGGCCAGCACGTGGTCACTATACGTACCCGCTACGGGTAACGGCAGATAGGCACCCTCGGCAAACAGCGTTTCGTGCTCACGCCGGAGATGCAGCAGCGTCCGGAGCAGCGCCAGCTTGATACGACTGTCGAACCGGTTGGCCCAGAGGTCGGCCCAGTCGGCGGAGCTGGGTTCGCCAAGCGCGTCGAGGAACCTCAGTCGACGGTCAAAATCGATGGGTCGGCGGTTGTCGGGATCGACCAGGCTCAAATCCCAGTTTTCGGCCCCCTGGTACACATCGGGCACCCCGGGACAGGTACATTTCAGCGTAGTTTGTACCAGGGAGTTGAGCACCCCCAGGTCGGCCACGCGCCGGTGAAACGGCTCGAACCGCTGCCAGAACTCGCTCTGCTGATCGAACATCCGGTCAATAAACCGCCGGATTCCCTCGTGGTAAGTCTCCTCAACCGTCCAGCCCGTCGTATGGCGTTTGGCTTCCTGAAGCGCTTTTCCCATGTACAGCCCGAAGCGGTTCCGGAAGTCGTCGTCGTGCTGACCGGGCATGGGATAGCCGCCAATCATGTTTTGCAGCATAAAGTACGCATCGTTCGCATCGGGCACACCGGCATACGCATCGGCGCTGGAGTTTGTTTCGGCCAGTATCGCCAGCCACTGCTGCACCTCGGTCAGCCATTCGTCCGACAGATCGGTCAGCACGTTGAGCCGGGCCCGCACGTCCTCGCCCCGTTTGGTATCGTGGGTCGTGGTCGTATTCATGGCCAGTGGCCAGTGCTGCTGCCGGTGCTGCATGAGCTGGTGGAAGGCGTCGGGCCGCATACCGTGCCGCTCGGGCGCGTCGCCCACTTCGTTATGACCCACGAAAGCGTTGTAGGTATAGAGCAGCGTATCCTCAACGCCCTTGGCCATGAGCGGACTCGAAAACTGCATCAGCCGCTGGTAGAACCGCCGGGCGCGCCCGTTATAATCCGCATCGGCCGTTTGGGGGCGGGTCAGCAGAACGTCGTCGAGCAGCGCAGCCGCGTCGGTCAGTTCGGGTCGTTTCTCGAGCGTTTCGGCCAGAATAGCGCGCAGGGCGTTGGCTTCGTCGGTCGGCAGGGGCAACTGGTTGCCGTAGTACCGGTAAACGGGACAGCGTACCAGCACCTCCCCGATGGTTTGTTTCAGCTGGCCCTCGCGCAGCTGAGCCAGGGCAGCTTCGTCAGCCAGATTCAGCGACCGGAAATAATGGTACAGATTATCGAGTTCTCCGCCCATGTACTGCGCCAGAAAAAACGCCTTGCGGTCCCGAACCTGATCGTGTACCGACGTTTCGTTGCCGACCAGCTGCCGGTAGAACGCCCGGAAAGCCGGTTCGCTGCGGGTGTCGGTCAGGAGGTTGTTGACCATAGCCAGAAACTCGTAGCCCGATGCCCCTTCGATGGGCCAGTGGTGGGGCATGTCTTCGTCGGCCTGCAAGATTTTCTCGACGATCAGGTACGTGTCAGGCCCCATTCGTTCCCGCAGCCGGTCGAGGTATTGCGTCGGGTCATAAAGACCATCGACATGGTCGACCCGCAACCCCTGAAACAGGCCCTCGTCGACCAGTCGCTTGGTGAGCGCATGGTACGCATCAAAGACAGCCTGGTCGCGCATGTTAAGGCAGATCAGCCCGTTTACGGTGAAAAACCGCCGGTAGTTCATCTCCCGTCGCGTTTCCGGTTCGGTCCGGAACTGATAATACTGGCTGGTGGCCAGGTCGGTCATCAACTCCGAGGATTCGTTGATCTGATCGATAGCTGATTGTATATAGGTCGCCGTAGCTTCATTTTTCATCAGCGCCACCAGCTGCTGCCGGAACTCATCCCAGGCCACCGCGTAGGCTTCCGGTTCGTCGTTATGTTTCAGCTGATCGATCAGGTCGAGCAACTGCTGGAGGGCCGTATTGGGCTCACCCGCCCCGGCTCGTATAACTTTCGCATAGCCCCCCGGATTGAGTGGCAGCGTGTTGCCCTGCACCTGAAGCACCAGCCGATCGTCGACATAGGCCAGCGTCAGCGCCCCGTCGGCAATGCTCTGATCGAGCGGGCCGGGCAGAAAAGGTGCTTCGATACGACCCCGAAAGAACGAGCTGCTCAGCGATGTTTCGAAAAAGCGGGCGTAGCGCGACATACCGCCTTTCTCCAGCATGTCCATCAGCCATTCGTTGGTCGGATGGTAGGCCATGTGGTTAGGCACGATATCCTGAAACCAGCCCATGCCGGCCGCCCGAAGCCGCTCGCTAATAGCGCGCAACTCGGCTTCCGTACCTATTTCGGGATTGATGCGGGTGGGGTCTACGGCATCGTACCCGTGCGAACTCTGCGGAGTCGATACATAGATCGGCGATCCGTATATGGTTTTGATACCCAGGGCTTCGAGGTAGGGCAAAAGGCGGTCGAGCTTGCTGAGCGTGAAGGTGCTGTTGAACTGAAAGCGGTACGTAGAGACCGGGTTATACATAATGTTGAGTCTGTTAAACAACCGTTGAGGAGGGAGCCAACGAACCGGAGCCCCTTACCCTACAACACGCAGCCCCGGACTTGTGTTGGATTTTAGCGTTGCCCGGCGCGAATCTGTCCCGCACAATAATATACCCGTGTTCATTCGGGGCTACGCTGGTTTGACTCTTATCAACCCGACTACTCATCCCCTATGCTAACGGAAACGCTGCCCGTGGCCAACGCGCCCGACGCCCTGCCCGCCACCCGGCCTATCGAGCTGACTATCAACGGCAAAAAACGTCAGTTCAGGCTCGCACCCTGGACAACCCTCCTCGACGCCCTCCGCGAATACGCCAACCTGACCGGCACCAAAAAAGGCTGCGACCACGGCCAGTGCGGGGCCTGTACGGTACTGATCGACGGAAAGCGGGTGAACGCCTGCCTGACCCTGGCCGTCATGCACGAAGATCATACCATCACCACCATCGAGGGCTTAGCCGACTCCGCCACGGGGCAGTTTCATCCACTGCAACAGGCGTTTATCGACCATGACGCCTTTCAATGCGGCTACTGCACGCCCGGTCAGATCTGTTCGGCGGTTGGTATGCTGAACGAAGGCAAAGTCGAAAACAAAGCCGATCAGATTCGCGAGCTGATGAGTGGCAACCTCTGCCGGTGCGGAGCCTATCCCCACATCGTCGATGCCATTCAGGAGGTAATGAACAAAGACCGGTAAGATCGTGGTCCCTGCGGTCGGCGCTGTGCCACCGTGGTCCGTGTCCCCACGGACCGCTTGTCCGGATGGTGTTTTGCCGTGTCACCATGGTGATAAGAGCGGTAAGACCACGGCCAGGAAACCAATATACCGTACACGCAAACTCAACATACTTATGAATCCATTTGCATACAGTCGGCCTGCGTCGCTGGCGGATACGGTCAACGAGCTGGCCGGGAGCAGCCGAAGCCGGATCATTGCGGGCGGCACCAACCTCATCGATTTGATGAAGGAGAACGTGGAGCGGCCCGCCCAGCTTATCGACATCAACCGGCTTCCGTTCAGCACCATCGACGAACTACCCGACGGCGGTTTGCGGCTGGGCGCCCTCGTCACCAATGCCGACACGGCCTATCACCCACTGGTCGAGCAGCGGTATCCGCTCCTGTCGCAGACGATCCTGGCCGGTGCTTCGCCCCAGTTGCGGAATATGGCTACGAACGGCGGCAACCTCTTTCAGCGAACCCGCTGCTATTACTTCTACGACACCTCCATGCCGTGTAACAAACGGGCCGCTACCAACAACGGCCCGGGCGGCTGCGCAGCTTATGGAGGCTACAACCGAATCCACGCCATCCTGGGTACAACCGACGACACCAACGGGCAGTCGTCCTGTGTGGCTACCTACCCATCCGATATGGCCGTAGCCCTGACCGCGCTCGACGCCGTGGTGCAGGTTACCGGCCCCAACGGTGACCGGAGCATTCCTATGGCTGACTTTCACCGGCTACCCGGTGCCGAGCCCTGGCGCGACAATACGACCCAGCCCGGCGAAGTGGTCACGGCCATCGACCTGCCCACTCGCGGGTTCCCGGATCATTACACGTATATAAAAGTGCGCGACCGATCTTCCTATGCCTTCGCCCTCGTATCGGTGGCCGTAGGACTGGAGATGGACGGCGATGTTGTCCGCGACGCCCGCATTGCCCTCGGCGGAGTGGCCCATAAGCCCTGGCGTAAGTCCGAAGCCGAGCAGCTCCTGATCGGCAAAACGCTTTCGCCCGAAACGATCCGTCCCGTGGCCGACGCGCTGCTGGCCGGTGCCCGCGGTTACGGTCATAACGACTTCAAAATCGAGCTGGCCCACCGCGCCATCATCCGGGCCGTACTGAAAAGCGGATTGGATAATGGTGCGGTAGAGTAACGGTCTTCGGCCACCGCCAGCACCCCGTCAGTGGTCGAAGACCCTGGCGGTGGTAAGGCGGTGGTAAATCGCCACGCGGGTACATCCACCCTCAGGGTCTTCGACCACTGACGGGGATGTGCCCATACGCCAAACAAATCATCCATCTACTCTTTATCTTATGATCGGAAAACCCATAAGCCGCGTCGACGGTCCTGAAAAAGTGACCGGACAGGCTAAATATGCCGCTGAATTTAACGTGCCTGACCTGACCTACGGCGTCGTTGTGTCGAGCACCATCACCAAAGGCACCATTACCCGTATCGATACCAGCAAAGCGCTGGCTCTTGATGGCGTTCTGGAGGTCTTCACCCACAAGAACCGTCCCAAAACGGCCTGGTTCGACATGAGTTACAAAGACCAGGATTCCCCACCGGGTTCGCCTTTCCGGCCGCTGCACAACGACCAGGTGAAGTACAACGGTCAGCCCATTGCGCTGGTCGTGGCCGAAACCTTCGAGGTAGCCCGCTATGCCGCCACGCTGGTTGAGATCGACTACGACCCGGAACCCTGCGAAACGGATCTGCTCAAGCACCTGCACGAAGCCCGCGACCCGAAGTCAGGGGTAGCCAATCTGTTCAAACCGCTCCCGCCCAAACCCCGGGGCGATTCGGCTGCGGCCTATGCCAATGCGCCGGTCAGCATGTCGGCCCGGTACATTCATGGTATGCAGCATCACAACCCCATGGAGATGTTTGCGACCACGGTGGAGTACGGCCGAAACGGCCACCTCACCATCTACGACAAAACGCAGGGCGCTACCAACAGTCAGCTGTACGTTACGCAGGCCTTCAACCTATCGTTCGACCAGGTGCGGGTCATATCACCCTACGTCGGGGGTGGATTCGGGTCGGGGCTACGACCGCAGTATCAGCTGTTTCTGGCCGTTATGGCGGCCCGTGCGCTGGAACGCTCGGTTCGGGTATCGCTGACCCGCCAGCAGATGTGGAGCTTCGGCCACCGCCCCGCCACGGTACAAAACATCCGGCTGGCCGCCAACGCCGACGGTACGCTGGCCGCGGTAGAGCACGAAGCCATTGCCGAAACCTCGCAGTTTGAAGATTATACCGAAACCGTGGTGAACTGGACAGGTAAGCTCTACGACTGCGCCAACTCAACGCTGAGCTACAAGGTAAAGTCGCTGGATATGTACTCCCCCCTCGATATGCGCGCACCGGGTGGCGTAACGGGAGTTCACGCCATCGAATGCGCCATCGACGAACTCGCCTACAACGCCGGTATCGACCCGCTCGACTTCCGGTTCAAAAACTATTCGGAAAAGGACTGGACCGAGAAAGATAAGCCCTTCTCGAGTAAAGAGCTGCGGGCTTGCTTTACCCAGGGAGCCGAACGATTTGGCTGGAGCAACCGTACGCCCGAACCCCGCTCCATGCGTCGGGGCCATACGCTCATCGGCTGGGGCATGGCAACCGGTATCTGGGACGCCAACCAGGTACCCGCCCGCGCCGAGGCCGTACTGACCGTGAATGGAAAACTGCGCGTCAGCAGCGCTACCGCCGACATCGGCACCGGCACCTATACGATTATGACCCAGATTGCGGCCGAGCTGCTCGGTATGCCCCTGGAAAACGTAATCTTCCGGCTCGGCGATACCGATATGCCACTGGCCCCCATCCAGGGCGGGTCGTGGACCGCAGCCACCGTAGGATCGGCGGTAAAAGTCACCTGCGAAGCGCTCGCCAAAAAGCTCTTTAAACTGGCCAGAAAGATGCCCGGCTCGCCCCTGGCCAGCGCCGACTTCACCGATGTGTTCTTTGCCAACAGCCACATCCGGCTCCGGCGCGACCCCAGTGTAGCGGTTCCGCTGCAGGCTATCGTAGACCAGAACGGCGGCCGGGCCATCAGCGAAACGGGTACCTCGCTGCCTAACATGCTCAAACAGAAAGACTATTCGCGCAGCGCACACGCAGCCGCTTTTGTCGAAGTAGAAGTCGATGAAGACTTCGGGACGGTGGTAGTTACGCGGGCGGTGAGCGCCGTAGCGGCCGGTCGGATTCTGAACCCTAAAACGGCCCGCAGCCAGATCATCGGCGGCATGGTCTGGGGCATCAGCTCGGCCCTGCAGGAAGAGAGCGTCATGGACCATCGCTACGGTCGCTACATGAACCAAAACCTGGCCGAATACCACATTCCGGTCTGCGCCGATGTGCGCGACCTCGACGTCATTTTTGTCGAAGAAGTCGACGATATCGTGAATCCGCTCGGGGTAAAAGGGGTGGGCGAAGTGGGTCTGGTAGCCATGCCGGCCGCCATTGCCAACGCCGTTTTCCACGCCACCGGCAAGCGCATCCACGACCTACCGATCCAGCTCGACAGGCTGCTGTAGATCGGCATATAGAAGTTTATTGTCTATAGAAGAAACGGTATTTGTCGGATAAAACCCGACAAATACCGTTTCTGTGTTTATTTTTGGGCCACGTTTACGGTTTGCCCCCTCAACAAGGGCAATTAAAAGGGAACACCGGTGCAAAACCGGGGCTATACCCGTAGCTGTAAGTTCTAGTACCAGGCCGACAACAACAAGCCACTGCCACCAGCGGGAAGGCGTTGCCGGTAGAACAAGCCAGAAGACCTGCCGCCAGCGAATTCATGATCGAGCTTTCGGGTAAAAAGCCGGGAATGAAAGACGTTTTTCGGTAGAATGGCGTGGCCGCCCGGCGGTCACCGATGGGCGTTTGGCCTGTCTGTCTTTTATTTTCTCTTTCCGACGGCTCATTACTTAATCCATCCGATTAATGATGAGCAAGTTTACCACCCTGATGTCGGCCGTATGGGCCGCATCCGCCCTGCCCGCCCTGGCGCAAGACAACCCCACTCCCCCCCTAGCACGCGCCCTGCAACTGGACGCGGTCACCGTTTCGGCCAACCGCATCGGGCAGAAACTTTCCCAGACGGGCAAGGTCGTAACGGTACTGCCCGACTCGGTGCTGCAGCGCTACGCCACCCAGTCGGTGAGCGAGCTGCTGACGCGGCAGGCTGGCCTCCAGATTGTTGGCGCCAACGGTCCGTTAGGTACCAACCCCGACATCTACCTGCGGGGGGCGTCGGCCGGGAACACCCTTATTCTGCTCGATGGCATTCCGGTCTACGACCCGTCGGGCACGGCCAACACCTTCGATCTGAACCTGCTGACGGTGGGCGAATGCGAGCGTATCGAGATTCTGCGGGGCGCTCAGTCTACCCTCTACGGGGCCGACGCCGTTGCGGGAGTCATCAGCATCTCGACCCGGCAGGCCAGCACCGAAGCAAATGCCCGGAAGCCGCTGGGCGTAACGGCTTCGCTGAACTACGGCACCTACCAGACGTTTCGCGGAACGCTGGGGCTGACCGGCCAGACCGACAAACTCTCCTACGCCGTTCAGTACACTCGGCTGTCGTCGGCGGGGTTTTCGGCGGCTACGGACCGGACCGGCCAGCAGGCTTTCGACCCCGACGGCTACCGGCAAAACGCGGTGCTGGCCAATCTGAGCTGGCAGGTCAGTCCCCGGCTGAGCTGGAAACTGCACGGCATCACAACCGCCTATTCGGCCGATCTGGATGCCGGTGCCTTTGCCGATGAGAAAGACTTTACTTACCGCAATCAGTTTAAGCAGCTGGCTACGGGCTTCGACTATCGGCATAACCACGGCAGGCTGACGGTCAACTACGGCCTCAGCGACAGCCGCCGTACCTACCGCAACGACTCGACGGCCATCGAACCCAACGCGTCGGAGCGGTATTCGGAGCAGGCCTATGGCGGGCTGGCTCATTTCGCCGAAGCTTACCATACGCTGACCGTAGGGCGCTGGGGCGAACTGCTGACCGGGGCCGACTACCGGTTCAGCAACACCGATCAGACCTACCGGTCCATCAGTTCGTTCGGCCTCTACGAAGCGCCCCCAATCGGAGCCGACACCGCCCGCATCGGGCAGCTGGGCCTGTATGCCACCGCCATCCTGACGCCCTACCGGGGTCTCTCGGTCGAGCTGGGTGGTCGTTACAACCGCAACTCGCTCTACGGCAACGTGTTCACCTATTCGATCAACCCCTCCTATCTGCTGGCGGACCGCGTCAAAGTGTTTATCAATGCATCGTCGGGGTTCCGGGCGCCTACCCTCTACCAGCTTTTCTCGCCCTACGGCAACAAGGCGCTCCGCCCCGAGCGTAGCCGGTCGACGGAGGTAGGTCTGCAACTGTTCAGCAAAAGCCGGAACGCCTGGGTCAGGGCCGTTTACTTCGACCGACAAATTCAGCAGGCTATCTTTTTCGAGTCGCTGAATACGGCTCCTTTTGGCCGGTATATCAATTTTGACCGGCAGCACGATCGCGGCTGGGAGTTCGAAGCGCAGACGCAGCTCAGCCGACTGTCGGTAACGGGTAACCTGACCCTGCTTACGGGCGCTGTCACCACCCGGGCAGCCGGCCGGGATACCACGTACAACAACCTGTTCCGGCGGCCCAGAACCCAGCTTAACATCAGCCTGGGCTACCAGCTCACGCCCCGGCTGTTTGTCAGCGTGGCGGGCCGGTCGGTGGGCGCGCGTACCGACCGGTTCTACAACGACGAAACCTTCCGGACCGACAACGTAACCCTGGCGGCTTACACTACTATCGATCTCTACGCCGAAGGCAGGCTGACGCCCCACCTCCGGCTCTATGCCGACGTTCGGAACAGCCTCAACACCACCTACTTTGACATATACGGCTATAATACCCGCGGCCGCAACGCCAACGCGGGTATTCGATTTACCTGGTAATTTTTTCGCTTCGTACGTATGAAACAATCCCTCAATCCCCGCTCGCTGGTGCTGCTGCTGTTCATTGGTCTGGCGGCATCCCTGCGCATCGCCAACTCGACCGACTGGTCGCCGATGGCGCATTTCACTCCGCTGGGCGCCATGGCCCTGTTTGGCGGCTCGTACTTCAGCAACCGCTGGAAAGCATTTGGTCTGCCACTGCTGACGTTATGGATCAGCGATCTGGTTATCAACGGGGTGCTGCTCGGGGGCCGGTACGGCATCATGTATGACGGCTGGTACTGGATCTACGGCATCTTTGCCCTTTTAGTCTGGTACGGGCAGGTGCTGCTGCGGACCGTGTCGATTCGGAACGTGTTGCTGGCCGCCCTGGTGGCTTCGGTTTCGCACTGGGTCCTGGCCGACACCAGCGTATGGCTCACGGGCGGAATCGACCTGCGCACCCAGCTCCCGCTCAGCCGCGATCTGGCTGGCTGGCAGCAGTGCCTGCTACAGGGTTTTCCGTTCATGCGCAATTTCCTGGCCGGTACACTCGTCTATAGTACGATCCTGTTTGGCGGGTTCGAGTGGCTGCAGACGCGCTACCCCCGGCTGGCCCTGGCCTGATAGCGGCTGTTCTCTGATATTTAGTTCATTCGCCGGTTTCCACTACGGAAACCGGCGCTTTTCCGACTCACGATGAAAGCCTGTTCATTTTTGCCGGCCGCTACCCAGATGATCTACGACATGGGTCTGCAGGATCTGCTGCAGGGGGTTACGTTTGAATGCCCCGAACCAGCCCGGGCCGACCATCCTGTTCTGGTGCGATGCGTGCTGGAAGGTCACGACTACAGCAGTCAGGAGATAGACCGCATTTTCTCGGCCTCGAAAGCCGAAGGGCGCAGCCTCTATTACGTGGACGAAGAAGCGCTGCACGCCATCGCCCCCGACCTTATCTTCACCCAGGACGTCTGCGAAGTTTGTCAGATCGACACCAAGTGCACGCAGGCGGTGCTGGACCGGCTTCCGAAGCAGCCGACCGTCGTGGCGCTGACGCCCCAGAGCCTGAGCGATGTCTTCGATTCGGCCATCACCATTGCCTCGGCTCTGGGCCGTGAAGAAGCTGCCTATACCTACCTTCAGCAGCTGCGTAGCCGCATCGACGCGGTAGTCGATCGGCTGCGGGCCAGCCGGGCCCTGCCCAAACGGGTCATGGTTATGGAGTGGATGGCGCCGATTTATAACTGTGGCCACTGGATTCCGCACCAGATCGCCTATGCGGGTGGCGTCGACATGCTGGGCAACCCCTCGGGCGACAGCATCGTAACGATCTGGGAAAAGGTGCGCCGGTACGACCCCGAAGTTCTCGTCGTAGCGCCCTGCGGGTTTGCCATCGAACGGACGCTCCAGGAATTTCCGCTGCTCGAGCACCTGCCCGGCTGGAATGAGCTACAGGCCGTAGTCGACCAGGCCGTTTACGTTGCCGACTTCGACCTGTTCACCCAGCCCTCGGCGGCTACGCTCGTCGACGGCATCGAACTGCTGGCGTCCTGTTTTCATCCCAACCTGTTCAGCGTGCCAACGGCGTTGCAGGCCAAAATCCATCCGGTTTATGCCACATCAACCCACTTTTCTACAGCTGATTACGGGTGGAGCCCGCAGCGGTAAGAGCCGGTATGCCCAGCAACTCGCCCGGGCCTGGAGTCCCAATCCGGTTTATGTAGCGACTGCCCAGGTCTGGGACGATGAGTTTGCCGGGCGCGTCGATCGCCACCGGCACGACCGCGGCCCGGAATGGACCGTACTCGAAGAACCCCGACACGTTAGCCGGTTACCCCTGGCCAGCCGGGTTGTGCTGATCGACTGCGTAACGCTCTGGCTGACTACGTTTTTCGTGGATACCCGGCAGGATGTGGATGAATCGCTGGCCCTGTTCCGGCAGGAGATCGACGCGCTGCTGACCTTACCCGGACAGTTTATCATCGTCACCAACGAACTTGGTATGGGCGTTCATGCCGAAACCGCCGTGGGCCGGGCGTTCACCGACCTGCAGGGCTGGGCCAACCAGTACGTAGCCAGCCGGGCCGACGCCGTTACACTCATGGTCAGCGGTTTGCCCCTGGCCGTTAAACAACCGCTACTATGAATCGGGCACTAATGAACTGGAGTGGTGGTAAGGATTCGGCGCTGGCGCTGTGGCAGGTACAGCAGAGCGGCCAGTATCAGGTCGAAACGCTGCTGACCACGCTCAACGCGGCCAACCGTCGTATTTCCATGCATGGCGTACCGGAAGCGCTGCTCGATGCGCAGGCCCGGCGAATCGGACTGCCGCAGACCAAACTGTTCCTGCCCGAAGACAGCAGTATGGCCAGCTACCAGGAGCAGATGGGGCTCGCCCTGGCACCGCTGGTCGAAACGGGGATTACGCACGCCGTTTTCGGGGATATTTTTCTGGACGATTTACGCCAATGGCGGGAGCTGCAGCTGGCCCGCTGGGCACTGACGGCCGTTTTTCCGCTTTGGCAGCAGTCGTCGCTCCAGCTGCTCGAAACGTTCTGGGCGGCTGGTTTCAGGACAGTCGTTGTCAGCGTCAACAGCCAGTATCTCGATGCGTCGTTCTGCGGCCGGGTGCTCGACCGGCTTTTTGTCAGCGACCTGCCGCCAGCGGTCGACCCCTGTGGCGAAAACGGCGAGTTCCATACGTTTGTGTACCAGGCCCCGTACTTCAGCGAGCCCATTCGCTTCCAGACCGGCGAGACGGTAGAGAAGCACTACACCTACCAAACTGACACTGGCGCCGAACAGCGGTCGACCTATTACTTTACGGACCTGCACCTGATAGGCCACTGATTACCCATGGGCGCACGCTCAGCAGCCCCGGGCTGGACGCTGACTACCGGCTTCCAGCCCGGGGCTGGCCGTTAGAGGGTGTAGCCGCCGTTATACTGGCGTCTGACAAACTGGTTGGCGTAGTCGTAGTTGGTGATTTTCATGGCGTTACCATCCCAGAGGAGTTTCTTCCGGCCGGTGAACTTGCCGTCTTCGCGGGCCAGGTACGAGCGGGTGGCCAGGTTACCCATCAGTACGGTTTCGGTGAGCGGACCAGCCTCGTCGAACGATGAGGACGTATAGGCGCCGTAGCCCTGCTTACAGGCTTTCACCCACTGCTGCTGGTGACCCTCGGTTTTACCTTCGACCAGCGGCTTTTCGGGCGTGGGCAGGGCGGTATTGGCGAACTTGGCCGTGGGCAGCAGCTTCGGTTTTTCGCCGAACAGCCCGCCCGTCAGCATGCCTTTGGTACCGATGAACAGCATACCGCCATCGATGCTCTGGAAAACGTCTTCGTAGGCCACGCCCTCGGGGAGCTGGGGCCGGATGCCCCCGTCGAACCAGGAAAGCCGGATTTCTTTTACCTTTTTATGATCAGACGGGAACGTCAGGTGAATGGCCGACGACGGCGGACATACATCGTCGAAGTACGCTTCCTTGAAAAAGTCGGCGTAGACCGAGCCGACACTACACTCTACGGAGGTTGGATACTTGAGCTTCAGCGCCCGGAACGGAACGTCCATGAAGTGGCAGCCCATATCGCCCAGCGCGCCCGTACCGAAGTCCCAGTACCCGCGCCACCGGAACGGCATGTAGGCTTCGTGGTAATCGCGGGTGGGGGCCGTACCGAGCCAGAGTGGCCAGTTTACCTCGGCCGGAACGGGCTGTTTCTCGCCTTTATCTTTCGGCGACTGAACGCCCTGCGGCCATACGGGGCGGTTGGTCCAGCAGTAGACCGTATGCACCGGGCCGATCATGCCTTTCTGAATGGCCGTTTCGATCACGCGGGTGTCATCGCCCGAGCTGCCCTGATTACCCATCTGCGTCACGACCTTGTACTTCCGGGCCGCTTCGGTCAGCATCCGGGCTTCGTAAATATCGTGGGTAAGGGGTTTTTCGACGTACACGTGCTTACCGAGCTGCATGGCGGCCATGGCAATGGGCGCGTGCATATGGTCCGGCGTGGTGACGATTAGCGCATCGACGGTCTTACCTGCTTTATCGAGCAGCTGCCGGTAATCCTGGAAGTAAGGGGCTTTAGGAAACTGGTCGCGGTATTTTTTGGATTGCCGGTCGTCGACGTCGCAGAGGGCCACGATGTTATCGGTACCGCCGTTGTAAGCCTGATGAATATTGAAATCGGCTTTACCACCGCAGCCGATGGCCGCGATGTTGAGTTTGTCCGACGGCGCTACAAATCCTTTACCTAGTACATGTCTCGGTACGATATAAAAGGCCGCGGCCGTTAACGCACTGCTTTGCAGAAATTTGCGACGGGTTGGGTTGGTCATTGTACGAAATGGTCATTGAGTGATTGAGCGAATTAGCGAATGTTTCGGCAGGAATCCAACGGATTCTACAAATCATTCAATTAACAACTCGCTCAATCGCCCAATAAGTCACTGGGTACTACGCCATCACCTGGCCCATTTTCATGGCAATGCCCATGTCGCCTTTTACCTTGAGTTTACCCGACATGAAGGCCATCATCGGGTTGAGATCGCCGGTACCCATCCGGACGAGATCGTTTACGCTCACGTGCAGGTCGCAGTCGGCGGGTTTGTCTTCGTTCGACACCACCGCGGGCGACTGGGTAGCATCGATATACACGACACCCTGATCGGTGACGAGCTTGGCCGTCGCGTTGAGGCTGTCGGCGTGGGTGGCTTTGGTCCGAATCTGTTCGGTCAGTTCCTGTAAGGTCATGTTGTTTTCTCGTTTCTTTGTAAACTGTGCCGCGAAAATAAGGTTTTCCGGTTGCGCAGGCGGTCCGCCTGGCTTATTTAAACCGAGTGGGTAAAGCCGCTCGCTCCCTATGCGTTCTCAATTTCTGACTTTGCTTTGTGTACTGACCTTTCTGAGTTGCGCCTGGGGCCTCGTTGATGCGGTGGTGTCGTTTGCGCAGACCGATGCCGTCTCCGAAACACCCCTGATCGAGCGTACGCTGACCCCCGAGGAGAAAAAGAACGAACCCAAACAATACTTCGAAGACCGCTCGTCGGGCGATGCGCCCATGCCCGGCGACCCTGACCAGATTCGGGCCCTGTCGGTAGCGCAGTTTGCCTATTCGCTGCTGACCCTGCTGGGGGCGGTGTTGATGTTCAACCTGCGCCGGATTGGCTTCTGGGTTTACCTGGCGGGGGTGCTGGTTGGCATCGTAGCCCCTGTAGCGCTGGCCGGTTTCGGCGCCCTCAACACCTCGTTCGGCGTTTTCTTCAGCCTCCTCTTCGCCGGCCTGTACTGGCTAAACATCAAAGATTTACACCCGTAGAGACGCGATCCCTCGCATCTCATTCGCGTCAGCCACCCAACACTTGAACAGGAGACACCAAATGGCTGGCGCACAGGAGACGCGAGGGGTCGCGTCTCTACGTATCATAAATAACTAATAAATTAGTTGTAAAACTAAACTATTAGTCATAGCTTTGGGTTAGGATAGAAATTGCACCGTACCATCATGCCAATACGCGAACTGACCAGGGCCGAGGAAGAAATTATGCGGGTGCTGTGGCAGATCGGCAAAGGGTTCGTGAAGGACGTTCTCGCCGAACTACCCGACCCTAAACCGGCCTATAACACCGTATCGACCATTATCCGGATTCTGGAGAAGAAAGAACTGGTAGGCTATACCGCCTACGGGAAAACGCACGAGTATTTTCCGCTGATCAGCGAGGAGCAGTACCGGCGGTTCCAGACCGAGCAGCTGATGACCAACTACTTCGACGGGTCGCTGAAGAAGCTGGTGTCGTTTTTTGTCAGCGAGAAAAATGTCAGCCTGTCCGAAGCGGATGAGATTATCCGGCTCCTCAACCAAAAGAAAGAGTTATGAACGCGCTCCCCTACTTCCTCACAGCCAGCCTGTTTCTGATTCTGTTTTACGGATGTTACTGGCTCCTGTTACGCCGGAATACTTTCTTCGGGCTCAATCGCGCCTATCTGCTGGCGTCTGTTGCGCTATCGCTGGCATTACCGCTGATCAGCCTGCCCGATTCGTGGCTCATGGGTGCCGACAGCCCGGCGGTCATGGAGTCGGTTACCCTGCCCACCTTCGCGGTTAGCCCCGACGCGCCCGACACCCTGTATGGGCTGACAGCCGATCAGTGGTTCTGGCTGGTATACGGGCTTGGTGTACTGGCTATGCTCACTCGGCTGCTTATGCATCTGCGGGCCGTGTTTCAGCTCATCCGTTCGGGCGTGGCGCAAGCCCGAAACGGCTACACACTTGTCCGGTTGCCCGAACATACCGGGTTGGCTGGCCCTCATCCGTCGTTCTCGTTCGGTCGGTATCTGGTGTTGAATCATGCCGACGCCCTGACCGAACCCAGCGCACTGATGCGCCACGAAGAAGCGCACATCGCCCAGCGTCATACAGTCGATGTGCTGTTTCTGGAGATTGTTCGAGCCGCTTTCTGGTTCAATCCGATTTTGTGGTTCTACAAACGCGCCCTGCAGGTAGTCCACGAATTTCTGGCCGACCGGGCCGCGTCAGAACGAACCGCCGAAGCGCCGGCTACCCTTCAGGCCGACTACGCCCGCGCGCTGGTAGCCTACGCGCTCGATGTTACTCCTACGGCTTTAACTACTCCTTTTGCGTCTGCGTCAACCCTAAAACAACGTATCCTTATGTTACAGAAATCACACTCCAGCCGCCGGGCTCTGTTCGGTTATGTTCTCGTTCTACCCCTGGCGGCCCTGCTGAGCTTATGCACGCAACCGGATCACAGCCCCGCCGTTGAGCGAGCCAACGCCCGCCCGATCGAGGGTGAGGTGTTTACCGTTGTTGAGCAGCCCCCGGTTTTTCCGGGCGGCATGGAAAAACTCAGCGTCTACCTGGGTGAGCATCTGACTTATCCGGCCGCTGCCCGGAAAGCAAAGGCTACGGGCCGGGTATTTGTCAGCTTCGTCGTTACCAAAACCGGCGACATTACCGACGTAAACGTGCTGAAAGGCATTGGCTACGGCGCCGATGAAGAAGCGATGCGCGTTGTGGCCGAGATGCCCCGCTGGGAACCCGCCCGGCAAAACGGTCAGCCCGTCAACCTGAAATTCAACCTCCCCATCAACTTTCAGCTGAACGACACGCCAACGCCATCGGCCGGTAAAACGGAGCCGTACGCTGGCATCAGGTACTTTATCGTCGACGGCAAAGAGGTCACGAAAGCAGAGCTGGAAGCAATTCCCCCAGCGACCATCGTCCGCATGGACGTCAACAAAGAGCAAGGCACCATCGCCATAACAACTAAAAAGTAGCTCCTCCCCACCCGTGGTCCGCGTCAACAACACATCCGGACACGGACTACGGTAGAGACAGCACAGAACACTGTGATAGCGCCCACCACCGTGGTCCGTGAGGACACGGACCACGGTGGTGGACCACTCGTGCGTCAGCAACACATCCGGACTACGCGTCCCGGATTACGGCAATGGCGCCCATCAGCGCATCATCACCATCAAGTAGTTCTTACCGGTTCAGCCGCTTTTGATCGATAGATTGTCGTCTATCGATATGCTTACCCGTCGCAGCTACATCTTCCTCCTGTTGGTTCTTTGCCCGGGGTATTACGCCCAGGCGCAGCGGGCCATTCGTCCGGTGAATTTTTCGCAGGTAACGATTTCGGATAATTTCTGGCGACCCCGCATGGAGCGGGTGCAGACAGCCACCCTGCCGGTCTGTATCGAACAAACCGAAGTCAAAACCGCCCGCATGCAGAATTTTGAGCGGGCCGCCGAGAAAATCCGGACCGGCAACGCGGGAAAACACGAAGGCATTTATTTCGACGATTCAGACGTATACAAGGTGATCGAGGGCATGGCCTACACCCTCAAAACCAACCGCGACCCCGCGCTCGAGCAGAAAGCCGATGCCTGGATCGACAAGATTGCCGCGGCTCAGTGGCCCGATGGGTACCTCAACACCTACTACACCCTCGGCGACCTCAGCCAGCGCTGGAGCGATATGGAAAAGCACGAGGACTACTGCGCCGGTCACCTGATCGAAGCGGCCGTGGCCTACGCTGACGCCACCGGCAAGCGAAAACTACTGACCGTAGCCACCCGGCTGGCCGATTACCTCGACAAGACATTCCGCCTGGCCAACCGACCCTGGGTATCGGGCCACCAGGAAATCGAACTGGCGCTGGTCCGGCTCTACCAGGCTACCCAGCAGGACCGGTACCTCAAACTAGCCGACTGGTACCTCGAACAGCGCGGTCACGGCCATGGCAAAGGCGCTATCTGGAACAACAAAACCTGGGGAGCCGCCTACTGCCAGGACGACGTGCCAGTGCGGCAGATCAGCGACATCAAAGGCCATGCCGTGCGGGCCATGTATCTCTATACCGGCATGGCCGACGTAGCCGCCGAAACCCGCGACCCCGGCTACATGGCCGCAACTAGCCGCGTCTGGGACGATGTGGTCGGCCGAAATATGTACGTGACAGGAGGCATCGGCTCGTCGGTTCATAACGAAGGGTTCACCCACGACTACGACCTGCCCAACGAGTCGGCCTACTGCGAAACCTGCGCGTCGGTCGGTATGGTGTTCTGGAACCAGCGGATGAATCTTTACTCCGGCAACGCCCGCTACATCGACGTGCTCGAACGGTCGCTGTACAACGCGGCCCTGGCGGGGGTGCAGCTAACCGGCGACCGCTTTTTCTACGTCAACCCACTGGCGTCGGCCGGGCAACACCATCGCAAACCCTGGTATGGTACGGCCTGCTGCCCCAGCAACGTATCGCGCCTGCTGCCTTCGCTGGGCGGGTATGTCTATGCCGCCGGCCGCGACTCACTCTATGTCAACCTCTACGTCGGTAGCGAAACAACGGCCAGCGTGGGCCAGCGCACGGTGCGGGTCCGGCAGGAAACGAACTACCCCTGGGACGGCGCCATTACGGTTCGGATCGACCCGGCAACGATGGGTACCTTTGTGCTCAACCTGCGACTGCCCGACTGGTGCCGCTCGCATACCGTTCGCGTAAACGGCCGCACCACATCGACCCGAACCAGCCAGGGATATCTGTCACTGAACCGGACCTGGAAAAAAGGGGATGTTGTATCGCTGACCCTCGATATGCCCGTCGAAGTGATCGAAGACGACCCGCGCGTGCAGGCTAACGTCGGTAAGCGGGCCATCCGGCGCGGGCCACTGGTCTACTGCGCCGAAGCCGCCGACAACCCCGCCGATACCAGCCTGACCGACGCGATCATTTCGGCCGATACAAAGTTCGTAGCCCAGCGCCAGCCCAGCCTGCTGGGGGGCATCACGACCATTCGGGCCACCAACCCAACCGGATCGTTTACCCTCATCCCCTACTATGCCTGGGACAACCGCGAGCCCGGCCCCATGAAAGTCTGGTTCGACTGGCGGTAAAATCACAGGCCACCCGTCGCTCAAGACTACGCGTCCCGGTGAGGGCATGGAACACGATGAGGCCCGCAATGTAGAGACGCAACCCTTTGCGTCTCCAATCCCTTGCGTCTCTACATTGCGTCTCCAACCCTTGCGTCTCATACGCGTCAGCAAAACCATCCGGACCACGGTGGTCCCGCCAACCGCACATCAAGCCCACACTATAAACCTACACCAGCTTCAACGCATCGAACCGGCGACCCAGGATGGCTACATCGTCGGCACCGAGGTAGTGGCGGAGGAGCGTAGCGTAGATCTGCCGAAAATCGACCGTGTACTTCAGGTCGCCTTCGGTAAGGTCGCTGAGGTTGGGAGCCTCGTTCAGCACCCGCTGCGACGGTAAGCCACCGCCAATCAGAAACACGTTGCTGGCCGTACCGTGGTCGGTGCCGTTGCTGGCGTTCTGCTTCACGCGCCGGCCAAATTCCGAAAACGTCATCAGCATCACATCGTTTTGCCGACCGGCCGCTTTCAGGTCGGCCATGAACGCGCCAACGGCTTCGGCATATTGCTTCAGCAGTCGCTCCTGCTGCCCCGGCTGGTTGATGTGCGTATCGAACCCGCTGATCGAGACGTAGTAGACACTCGTAGCCACGCCCGACTGAATCAGCTGCGACACCGTCTTGAGTCGGTTCCCCAGCTCATGGGCTGGGTAGGTTGCCATCGTTGACCGTACCGTTGCCTTGTCGAACACGTACTCCGCCGACGATACCGTTTCGGCCAGGGTTTTGTAGAGGTAGCCTACCGTTTCGTGGTCGTGGTCGTGCTGCTGGCTCAGGTTCCGGACCAGGCCGCTACGGGTTTGGTTGTAGAGCTTTTTGGGATCCAGCACCGCCAGTCCGTTCAGCCGGTCGCCTTTCAGAGCCAGGCTCAGCGTATCGTCGACCTCCAGCGCGTTATAGGGTCGGGCCTTGTCGGTTTTATCCAGATAACGACCGAGCCAGCCCGTTTGCAAGTACTGGTCCGAGTCGCTGCCGGTTTGCCAGATGTCCATCGACCGGAAGTGCGACCGGTCGGGGTTGGGGTAGCCAACGTTGTTGATCACCGTAACAAGTCCCTCGTCATAGAGCGCTTTCAGCGGGGTCATGGCCGGGTGCAGGCCTATGTCATCGTTCAGCTTCAGCACGTTCTCGGGCCTGATCGCGATGGTCGGGCGTTCGCGGTAGTAGATATCGTTGCGGAAAGGGACCACCGTATTGAGCCCGTCGTTTCCGCCCGACAGTTGTACCACCACCAGAATTTTACCCGACGGCGCCATGGTCTGGCCCATCGCCTGGGCTTCGTACGCCTTCAGAAATTGCGGGATCAGCATCGTTCCCGCCGTCGTAAAAGCCGATTGTCTGATAAAATCGCGTCGGTTCATGTTAGTGTGTTATTGAGCGATTGAGTGAATGGCGATTGAGTAAATTAATCAGTCACTCAATCACCAATTCACTCAATCACTCAATATTTTACGTTAGTTGATATTCGGGCAGGCTCATGAGGGCGGTGGTGAGGGCACGGATGCGTTCGGAGCGGGTCTGGCCGGGCTGGTTCGGCTTCCCGATCAGGCTGCGTTGTTCGGCGCGGAGCGGCAGGGGCAGCAGTACGGCCGCCAGCGCGTCGGGCAGGTCAGCGTCGGGGGTTTTGGCAAACGACTCCTCGAAACCCGCCCAGTCGACCGTAGTGCGAAAGGTTTGGCCTCCTTTGCGGGCGAGGGCTTCGGTATTCACGTCGCCGTCTTCTTTCGGACGAACGGGTACGTCGGCGGCTTTCAGCACGTAGTTGGGCAGCTGCATCCGGAACAACAGGCTCGACGAATCGATCCAGTTTTTTCCGCCGGGCCAGCCCGCTACGTTGGGCGGATAAAACAACACCTGCCCCAGCGTGCGCTGAACGAAGAGTTGCGGCTGCGGCTGATCGAAGGTGATGTTTAGCGTGTGGCGCATCCCGGCCAGCAGCTCAACCGGCGATTTGATGTGCGTCCCTACGTTCTGGGGCTCGTAGAACCAGTCGGCGGTAAAGATATGCGTCATCAGATCGGCCATGTCGTAGCCGTTTTTCCGGAACCGGGCGGCCAGTTCGTCGACCCGTTTTTTGTCTTCGGTTTCGTTGACGAAGAAACGGTAAATTTTGGCGGTGATGTGGCGGGCCGTCTGCGGTTTGTCGAGCAGCATCCTGATCACGTCCTCGCCCCGGAACGCCCCCGTCTGGCCAAACAGCGTTTTTTCACCCTCGTCGTGTACCCGTTCGCGAAACACGAACTGCCCGTCGAGGGTAAACTGCCAGCCCGTAAAGGCGCGGGCCGCTTCTTTAATATCCTGCTCGGTATAGTTGCCCCGGCCCAGGGTAAACAGCTCCATGACCTCGCGGGCAAAGTTCTCGTTGGGCGCGTTTTTGCGGTTCTGCTGGTTGTTCAGAAACTGGAGCATGGCCGGTTCTTTCGATACCGCCATCAGCAGGTCGCTGAACGTACCGAGCGCGTGCTGGCGCAGGGTGTTGGCATACAGCTGCATGAACAGGGGGTTCTGGCCCATGGTCCGGCACGCAAAATGGCCGTGCCAGAACAGCGCCATTTTCTCGCGGAGGGCGTTTTCGCCGGAGGCCATCCGATCCAGCCATTGCAGGTTGAGGTCGCGCACTTTTTCGGCATTCATCCGAATACGTTCCTTCAGCGCATCGCGGTCGAGTTGCCCATCGCGCACCATGCCCCGCAGGCCCCGCTTCGTTACGGCCGTCTCGGGGTCGACTACCTTCAGTTCGGGCAGGGTATCGGGCCGTCCCATCAGCCGACGCACTACCGCCGGGAGCGACTGTCGGCTGGCTTCGGCCAGTTCGGCGGGGGTAGCCCCAAACGCGGCCCGATCCAGCAGATGTTTCCGTTGCTGCTGTTTGGTAAGTTTATCCATACGGTTCAGCGAGTAGCTATGCTGATAGGACAAACCGGCCTGAGCAAGGTTTAGACGCTGTTCAGAATTTTCTTTTTGTCAGGGATGTAGGGGCGCCATCCGATAATCACCCCTACATCCCCTGAGAGCTCGTTTGGGGAACATACTTGCGGACGTTAGTCGGCTAGATGGGCTGCCTTTTACACCCCCCAGCCCCCTAAAGGGGGAGTTAACCCCGCCGTTTTTTCTCCCCCTTTAGGAGGCTGGGGGGTGTAAAATCGGGTCTCTTCACGGTTTTATCTTTTTAACAACTCTTCACTAAACATCCCTTGAAGGGGGCTTTTCGGATCCAGATCAGGTCCGATCAAGTCTTCTTTGCGGATTTGGGGGTCAGTACGAACCGGTAAACAGGTCTGTAAACGTAGGCTGTTTACAAAGCAACAGAGCAGAGAACGAGTTTCTATCTTCCTATTCCGTGGCCGGTTTGTCAACCAACGCATTACCGCTCTCCCTCCCAGGGCTTGGGCCGCCAGCAATAGACAAGGCTGTGAAGTTCAGTGATACTCTCAAGATCACTCCTAACCGAGTAAAGCCAACCGGCCCGGGTGAACCGATTGATGGCCCGCTGCAAACTGCGCTGAGACAGGCCCACCAGCGAGCCCGTCCACTCGTCGCACACCACCACATACCGACCCATGATCTGCGTGTAAAACAGCGGGTGAGCCAGCGAAGCTGATTTTAGAAAACCATAATTTTCATATGTCGTATAAAGCCGGTAACACACCATGGTATCGCGCCTGACCCGGGGCACAATTACAAAAATCACCCCTTTCTGATGGAATCGCTTATCCCTGGGCTCGTTCATTCGACGGTTGATGTAGTCAGGGATGATGCGCAGCAGAAACGTATCCTGGATAGCCGCCTGCTGCAGTTGCAGCGAGTCAGCGCGCTGGGCGGTGGCCCGGTTGGCCAACAGCAGCCCCAGCAGGGCCACCGCCAGGCCCCACCTACAAACAGACATGGCCAGGCTTATCTTCATAGTGATTTGGTTAGCTGTCAGGCAAGCCATCGGTCTCGCGCTACAAAAGAATCTTGATATCAGGCTCTTCGCCTTGTTTGAAAATCACGCGCCAATTCTCACAGTGGTCAATGGGATACGGACTGTGCTTTTCCAGACGAAGCTTGGCCACGACCTGCTCAAATTTTTTGATATACGATTTGGGATACACGATACCCGGACTGGTCTGATACCAGTCAAAATAGATGGCGATACTATACCCATCTACCTCACTGAGGTAAGCCGGAATTTCTGCCCTCAAGCCCTCACGGCTTTTCGTGGCCCCAATCTGGATCTCATGGTAATCTGGGTTGTTGTACTTATTTGAGATAGCTATCGATATCACCGTCGTGTCTTTCTGCAGGCCATGCCGTTGATTAGCTTTGATGTAGCGCCTGATCACAGCCGTATGCGCTTTGTCGAGTTGCACTAAGAAGGTCGAATCCACGCGAGGTGGGGTATCTCGGATCAACGAGGGTTGGCCCGCTGGGAACAGCAGAAGCAGGAACAGGAAAGTAGTCATCGTTGGACTCGTTTAGGGACAGGTGGCTTGCTCATGCTGAGTTTTGTCTTGTAGCTGGGAGTTAGACGTGGCAGGAGCGCGTTAGTAGCTGGCAGGATCTGATCTAGTTACCAAGGACCACCTGCCTGTTGATCGAATATCGTCGAAATGAAGCTGGTTTAGCCCCAAACACAGCCAAGCCCTGAGAATGCCCCGTCCGACTGAATTAAATTTTATCGGTTCAGTCTGTACCATCGATCCACCGGGCAAATGGCTGCCATGCCGAACTGGTTCCCGCCCACTCTCACGGTCGATGCGGCTCGTAGATAGTCGTTTCTACGGTGCCTGAAATCAGGTAGATAAACTTGGTCTGATCCGCAACGATACGACCCGAATTCACGTATCGTTTTCATACCTTCGCTAGTCTGGTTCTGCCGGCTCTCTGGTTCTGCTTGTTCTGGTTACTATGCATCAACGTTTACGGTCTTTGGCCCGGTGGTTTTTTACCGGCTTTGTGGGTATAAGTTTTATGAACAGCGGGTTAGCCCAGCCCCTGCCTCAGTATAACGCCCGGCAGCAGGCGCAGCTTCAGTCCCTGAAGCAACTGGTTCAGGCAGCGCGCACCGACAACTACAACCGCGCCGTTCAACTAGCCAACCGGCTGGGCCGACCGCTTGTCCAGACCTCCCGCCGGGGCGAGGTTATTGTTCTCGACGGTCTCGATGATACCGGCAATCTGCGCTACGTCGGTACTACCAGCGCTACCCGGGCCGGTAACTCGACCCGCACCTCATCCCTGTATACCGGCGGCTCACTCGGGCTCAACCTGTCGGGCAGCAGCGAATCGGTCCGGAACCGGCTGGGGATGTGGGAGGTGCGCGGGCTACCCAGAACTACGCACCTGGAAATGGGGGGGCGCATCAACCAGATCGATGTGGGACAGACCACCTCGCCCGATGAAATACTTCACTCCACCCACGTAGCTGGCATCATGATCGCACAGGGTCGGAATCCGCTCGCCCGGGGTATGGCCTATGGCGCCAATCTCCAATCGTACAACCAGAGCAACGATGCGGCCGAGATGACCGGCGCAGCCGCGAACCTGCTGGTTTCCAACCATTCGTACGGCACCATAACGGGCTGGCGGTTCAACGATAGCCGCACAACCACCACCAAATGGGAATGGTGGGGCGATACGGCCGTTAGCCAGACCGACGATTATAAGTTTGGGTTCTACGAAAGCTCGGTCCGCACCTGGGATCAGATCATGGCCAATGCGCCCTATTACCTGATTGTCAAATCGGCCGGTAACAACCACGGCAGCAACGGGCCGGGCGCCGGACAGCCCTACTACCTGGGCAACAGCAACACGATCAGTACCGTGGCCCGCGCCAGCCAGAACGGCTACGACAACATTCCGACCCAGGGTACCGCCAAAAATATACTGACCGTCGGGGCCGTCAGTAACCTGAGTGCGGGCTACAACCAGCCCGGCGATGTACAGATTGCCGACTTCAGCAGCTGGGGCCCCACCGATGACGGCCGCATCAAGCCCGATCTGGTGGGCGTGGGGGTCAGCGTCTTATCGACCAGCTCGGCCAGCGACAGTGCCTACACCACCCTCAGCGGCACGTCCATGTCGACCCCCAACGTATCGGGAACGCTGCTCCTGCTTCAGGAACTGTACGCGCAGCGCAACAACGGGCAGTTCATGCGGGCGTCGACGCTAAAGGGGCTGGCTATCCATACCGCCGACGAAGCCGGCCCGGCCCCCGGCCCCGACTACCGCCATGGCTGGGGCCTGCTCAACGCCGAACGCGCCGGCCGGGCCATCCTCAACACCGACCGGAATTACCTCGTCAGCGAACAGACCCTGACCCAGAGCCAGTCGTACACCCTGGCCGTAGTCGCTTCGGGCCGGGGCCCGCTCATGGCAACCATTGCCTGGACCGACCCCGCCGGTACCACAACCTCGCCGGTTACGCTCAACGACCGCACCCCCAAGCTCGTCAACGACCTCGACATCCGGATCAGCGACGGGCCGACCAGTACGCTACCCTGGATACTGGACCCCGCCAATCCGGCAGCCTCCGCAACCCGGGGCGACAACAGCCGCGACAACGTTGAACAGGTGCTGCTGGCCAGTCCGGAGCCGGGCAAGTCCTACACCATTACCGTGTCGCACAAACGCAGCCTGTCCGGCACCCGGCAGGATTACGCCCTGCTCGTGAGCGGCATTGGCGGCCAGGCCTACTGCGCATCGGGGCCCAGTTCGTCGGCCAACAGCAAGATCAGCCGGGTACAGCTCGGCACGATCGATCAGGCAGGCGGCAACGACTGTACGACCTACTCCGATTTTTCGCAGACCACTACGTCGGTACAGGCCGGTCAGCAACTGCCGCTCACCGTATCGCTGGGTACCTGCGGAGAAGCGCGCACCGTAACCCTCAAAGCCTTTGCCGACTGGAACCAGAACGGCACCTTTACCGACCCCGGCGAAACCATTGCCCAGTCCGGCACACTGACCAACACGGGCGTTTTCTCGACCACGGTCGGCATTCCGGCTACGGCGCAGAACGGCCAGTTCATCCGGCTCCGTATCGTGGCCGTCGAAACCGCCGATGCAGCCACCATCAGCGCCTGTGGCACGTACGGCAACGGCGAAACGCAGGATTACGGCCTGCGGGTGATACAGACCGTCAACGACATCGGCACCGTGGCGCTGCTATCGCCCCAGAGCGGCTTCTGCGGCCAAACCAACCGCGAAACCCTGGTAACGGTGCGCATCCGGAACTTCGGCTCGGCAACCCAGCGCGACATACCCGTCAGCGTCACGATTACCGATACCACGACGAACACACCCGTTGCTACCCTGACCAGTACGCTACCGCTTTTGTCGGCATTTCGGCAGGCCCAGCTCACCCTTACCCTGCCGGCTACGACCGTACTGACGCCGGGCCGACCGTATCGGTTTACGGTATCGACGGGGCTGGATACCGACCTGAACCCCGCCAACAACATCCTCTCCGAAACCCGCGTAGTCGCTACCCAACCCACTACCGGCCTGTTTGCGGTAGTACGCTGCGGCAGCGATACGGCCATTGCCCTCCGCAACACCGGAGGTGGCACCGCCTTCTGGTACGATGCCCCCACGGGTGGCAACCTGCTGGCGGCCGGTAACCGGGCCGACGTAAAGGCCCTGCCAGCAAGCGGCCAGTTCTACGCCAGCCTGAACGAGTTCTCGGGCAGTATTGGCCCGGTCGAAAAGCGCTCGTTCGGCGGGGGGACCTACGGCACCGGTTTCCAGCCTGCTCCGCTCGTGACTACGGCCGTACCGCTCCTGATCGAAAGTGCCCGGCTCTACATAGGATCGGCGGGACAGCTGACCTTCACCGTTCGGCGTTACGACGATACCCCCGTGTCGAGCGTGACGCTGGATGTAGTGCCGACCCGTGGCCAGAGCGTGACTACCCTCACCGGCGGCACCTACCCCGACGATGCCGCCGACCGGGGTGCCGTTTATCCGCTCAACCTGCGCCTTCCCGAAGCGGGTCAGTATAAGATCACGATCGACTATGCCGATGGGGCTTCTATCTTCCGGAGTAATCTAAGTGTATCGGGGTTTCCGTTCCAGCTCCGAACCCAGACCGGCCAGCCCGTCGTGACCATCAGGGGCTCGCTGTTCAACAACGGCACGACTACCGATACCCTGACAGCGGCCTGGTACTATTTCTACGACCTGAAGGTACGATCGCTCGACTGCCCCGCCCCGGCCCGGGTGGCGGTTACGCCAACGGCTGGTACCACCACCGCGGCCGCCATTACGACCAGTGGCTCTACCAGCCTCTGCGAAGGAAGCAGCGTTACCCTCCAGGCCAATACGGGCAGCGGACTGGCTTACCAGTGGCTTCGTGACGGGCAAGCCCTGGGCGGAGCCACCAGCAGTACCCTGGCCGCGTCAACAACGGGAAGTTATGCCGTTCGGGTTACCGGAACCTGCCTCCCGGTCCTTTCGGCTGCGGTGCCGGTAACGGTACGCCCGGCCGAAATTCCGACGATAGCAACCAGCGGGCTGACCCTGACTACCAATGCCGTCAGCAACATTCAGTGGCTGCTGGATGGCATTCCGATTGCGGGCGCTACGGCCCCGACCTATACCGCCGTTAGGGCGGGGCGCTACTCGATCCGGGGCGGGGTCAACGGCTGTGGCGAAGGTATCTCCGCCGAAGTCGTGCTGACCATCCTGGCCGAAGAACCCACCCTCGACGACCTGTCGATACAGGCTTATCCGAACCCGGTTACCCGTCAGCTAACCGTATCGGTATCGGCCGAGGGACTAACCACCCCCCGTCTTCGGCTCACCGACGGCCGGGGCCTCACCGTTCGGTCGGCCCCGCTGCAACGAGACGGCAACCGATTCAGATCCATTCTGGAGATGGGCGATTTACCCGGCGGTACGTTTTTTGTAGTAGTCGATAACGGACCCGACCAGCGCGTTCGGGTGAAACGTATTAGTAAGCAATAAACCATTACCTCATCTGCGTACCTCAATCCGGCGGCAGGCAGCTGCCTGTATCAATCGATTAGTCCATCATCCGGTCGGGAGCCGGATCAGGAGTCTCTTTTTGCTCAGTTGTTTGCCGGTTCTGCAACCGTTCGTTAGCGCCCAGCCGCGTATGGCAACGCGGTCACCTGACTGGCAAACCGACTTACTCCGGCAGTATACGGCCCGGCAGCAGCGGACCGCCCGGCTGGCGAAACAGCATGGCTGGCCCCTCATCAAACGGTATTCCGGTCAGCAGACCTTTCGCCTTCAGGACGTCGATGATACGGGGCAGCCCGTCTATTACCGGCTCCATAATGCCGAAGCCGCCGACGCTACCCATACCACGGCCTTATACGGTGGCAGCTCTCTGCCGGTCACGCTAGTGGGCAACTCAGCCCGCATGGCCGGGCGGCTCGGCTTGTGGGATGGCGGTCGCGTGCTGGCTACGCATCAGGAACTGGGCCCGGTTCGTATTCAGCAAAATAACAACTCGGCCCCACTCAGCGACCACGCCACCCACCTCGCCGGAACCCTCATCGGCAATGGAACAGATAGCCGGGCCAGGGGTATGGCCTACGGTGCTCAACTTACCGTCTGGGACTATACCAATGATCTGTCTGAGTTAACCTCGGCGGCTCCGAAACTATTATTGTCCAATCATGCCTACGGCCCCGTAACGGGTTGGGTCTATAACCCGTCGCGCCCCGGCACCGACCCTAATCTGAAGTGGGAATGGTGGGGCAACACCGCCATCAGCGCTACCGATGACTACCTTTTCGGTTTCTACACCGCCAAAGCCCGCGACCTCGACCGGCTCGCCTACAACAATCCGTTTCTGCTCATGGTCCGGTCGGCCGATAACAAACGGGTCGATACCGGCCCACCCGCCGGAACCCCGTATTTCCTGCGCGATTCCAACAACCAAAGTACCCTGCCCCGCCAACGCAACGACGCCTATGACGTAATTCCAGCCGAAGCCACGGCCAAGAATGTGCTGACGGTAGGCGCTGCCGATATAAGCCAGGGCGTTCAGCAGGTAACCACAACCGACTTCAGCGGCTGGGGCCCGACCGACGACGGCCGTATCAAACCCGACCTGATGGGTCTGGGCACCCGTATTTACTCGTCGATGAGTAGTAGCAACGCCAGTTACGGCACCTACAGCGGTACCAGTATGGCCTCGGCCAATGTAACAGGTTCGCTCTTTCTGCTTCAGGAACTCTACGCCCAGCAGCGGGCCACCAGCCCATCGGCACCGGGTCAGTTTATGCGGTCGGCTACCCTGCGCGGGCTGGCTCTGCATACCGCCACCCGGCCCAACCCGGCGGCAGGCCCCAACTACCGCATGGGTTGGGGGCTGCTCAATACCGAAGCTGCCGCCCGGGTGCTACTTAATGACGACCTGGCCCATCTGGTCATGGAACAATCACTGGCGCCGGGGCAGCTGTTTAGCCGCCGACTGGTGGCAGAGGGCAACGAACCGCTCATCGTTACCCTCTGCTGGACCGACCCCGAGGGGACGGCCAGCCCGGTAGCGCCGGTATCGGTCAACAACCCAACTCCCAAACTCGTCAACGACCTGGACCTGCGCCTGACCGATAGCCAGTCGACCCTTTTTCCGTTCGTACTGGACCCCGCCAACCCGGCAGCCCCCGCCACCCGGGGCGATAACAGCCGCGACAACATTGAACAGATTTATATTGCAAACCCCATTCCGGGCCAGGCGTATACCTTACAGATAGCCCACAAAGCAAAACTGACTTACGGTAACCAGCCTTTCTCCATCATTGTGAGTGGCCTTCGCCGGGCCAGCTGCGGTCTTACCGCACAGATTAGCCCCAGACGAGATACCATTCTCTGCCCCGGCAGCGACCTGTCGTTACAAAGTGCGGTCGAGTCAGCTTCCTATCAGTACCAGTGGCTGCTAAACGGCATCAGCATACCCAATGCCGAGACAGCCCGGTACGTAACAACCCAGCCCGGCAACTATGCACTTCGTATCACTGACCAGGCCGGTTGTGTGGCTACTTCGACTCCCGTTAGCGTCAGTGTCCACACGGCAGACGTGCAGATCAGTCCAGCCGGCGAACAATGGCTCTGCACCGACGGCAAACCGATTCAGCTACAGGCCAGCGGGCTGTCGACAGCAAATGCCCGCCTGACCTGGCTCCGCGATGGCGAGGTAATTACTGCGGCATCCGGTCCATCATTTTCCACAGCCCAGCCAGGCCGTTATCAACTACAGGTCAATATGTTGGGCTGTGACATCCGGTCCGAACCCACTACGATTCGGCAAACCACCGTCGACTCCATACCGCTCACTCCCACCGAAACCCAGCTTTTTTTACCGCTCGGAGCCGCCGTGACCCTCCGTGCGCCCGTCGACACCGGCTACCAATACCAGTGGTATCGGGACTCGACGGCGCTGCCCTATGCAACCCGGGCCCAATTGTCGGTTTCGGAGTCGGGCACCTATGCCGTGCGGATCACGCAGAAAACCTGCATAGGCTGGTCTTCGACCCGAACCGTACAGCTGATGGTTCTGACGGCTACAACGACCACCGCTGATGCGCAGCTTCGGTACTTTCCCAATCCGGCTCACACTGCTCTGTCGGTGCAGTATACGAATCCGGTAGCCCGGCAGGTAGACGTTCGGGTGTTCGATACCGGAGGCCGGCAGGTATTACCTGCGCAGCGGCTCAGCCGTGTCGCCGGAAGCCACGCCGGAACAGTTCCCTTGACCGACCTGCCACCCGGCCCTTACCTGCTGCAACTCCTCGATGAACGGGGTAGCCAGACCATCCGTTTTGTCAGACAGTAGCCCGAACAGCATCGGCCCCGACCCGACAGAGCGTTTGCGCTGCCAGGCCGGGGCCGACCGAAAATAAAATGTGTTGATTATTTACCCTTCGTACCTGAACCGGCTTCCTGAGCCATAGCCAGTTTAACGGCTTCGTACAGGTTGACGATACCGCCCGTTTTCGACAGGCTGGCGAAATCGACCGAGTCGCTCGTTTCGGGTTTGCGCACCTTCGTGCTATACGGCGTGGCCGACTGCATGATGATCCGCTTCAGATCGGCATAGGTCAGCTTAGGGAAATACGACTTCAGCACAGCCGCCACCCCCGCCACGACCGGCGAGGCCATGCTGGTACCGCTGTTGTTCTCGTACTTGCTGCCCGGCACGGTAGAGTAAATGTCTTTACCAGGCGCAAACACATCGACCGTTTGTTTACCGTAGTTCGAAAAGCTGGCTATCAGATCGTTCGTGTTTGGCTCGGCGCTGGCGCCTACCGTAATCACGTTCGGAATCTCTTTGCCATCCAGGAACCGGGGCGACGGATAGTTGGCCGCCGTGTCGATGTCTTTTCCGTCGTTACCGGCCGCGTGTACCAGCAGAACCCCTTTCGAGAGCGCATACCGCTCGGCTTCTTCAACCACCTCGCGCTGGGGCGAATAATCTTTTCCGAAGCTCATGTTGATGATCTGCGCGCCGTTGTCTACGGCATACCGGATGGCATTGGCTACATCTTTATCACGCTCGTCGCCATCGGGTACGGCCCGGACGCCCATAATCTGTACCGCATCGGCAATGCCCATGATACCGAGGGTATTGGTCCGGTCGGCGCCGATAATACCGGCAACGTGGGTACCGTGGTCAGCGCGCGGGCCCATGATGTCGGCGTTACCGTAGTTCCGCTCTTTCAGGTCGTTGGGGTTGTCGCCTACAATAGCGCGGCTGTCGAAGTCGGGGTTGTAGTTGTACTCGGCGCGGGCTTTGAGCTGCTCGTTGGCTTTTTCCAGCTCGGCCGTTACTGCGTCGGCATCGGCCGCACCCTGCTGCCGCAATAACCGCAGAATACCGACCACCGGCCGTTTCAGCGCAGCGTTGGTGATCGTATCCGATACTTTACTGAGCGTAGTAGTGTCGAGTTTGGTAACGTTGAGCGCTTTTTTCAGGGTCGTAACGGCGGTAGAATACTGCTCGTAGAACTGGCTGATTCCCTGATACTGCGCCTTATACTGTGCCTGGTTTTTTTCTACTTCGGCCTTCGTTTTCACGTACAGATCGTATTCTTTCTGCTCGGCCGGCTTCAGCGAGGCCCGGCTTTTACCGTCGTATTTAGGCTTCAGCTGGGCATAGAGCCGGGTTACCTCGGCCGTTTCGTAGCTGACATTTCGGCCATCTTTCCCACCGATAAAGTTCCAGCCGTGAACGTCGTCGACGTAGCCGTTTTTATCGTCGTCTTTCCCGTTACCGGCAATTTCTTTAGGATTGACCCACAGCACCCGGCGCAGGTCTTCGTGGGTGGTGTCGATACCGCCGTCGATAACGGCTACCAGCACCGGCGTAGGTTTGCGATTTTTCAGGAGTTCGCGGTAAGCGCGCTCCACGCTGATACCGGCCGAATTATCGGTTTTATCGCGGAGATACCATTGGCTCTCCTGCGCCGATGCTGCCACCGAGAACAGACAAATCGACGCGCTAACAAGGAGTTTCTTCATGAATTGTAAACAAATATTCTTCACAAATTACGAAGAAAGCGGTGATTTAAAGCCTTAAAAGTTGTTAAATGGCGCGCTTCGTTGCGTTACTTACGAATGTCAGCAAGCCGCAACCGCTCAACAACGGCTGGCGTCTGGCTGATGATATCAACAAGAGCAACCGAATTCAGATCCACCAATTGCTGGACAGTAAGTCCATAGAGCGCGGCCAGTTGCTGCAGCCGGGGCAGGTCCAGCCGGGTGGTGCCGCTTTCCAGTCGGCTATAGGCCGACTGCGTGATACCGAGCTGATCGGCAACCGCTTCCTGAGAGAGACCACAGAACTCGCGCAGCTGCCGGATTCGGGTCATGTAGTTTGGCATAGATAGGCAATTTTAAGCTACGGACAGTTTAGACACCAAAGTTTCGATTAGGAGACTTACCAGTAAAGCTGTATTGCGTGAAATCACCTTTTTTATGCGTGAAATCAACCAAAAAAAATAATTACTAATTCTATAGAAATGATAGCTAAAATTACGTTTACGTCTATTTTCTCAGATTTAATTGACACATTTTTATACATATAACTTCTATATTTTATAAAGACTAAACTCTCCAGAATCGATACCTATTTTGGTTTATGCGTAAAACGCATGACGATATGCACAATTTGCATAAATTATGCATTTTACGCATAGCTTCGTATAGAACCTACTATCAACTTTGTACCAACCAGTCGCTACTTATTCTACTGGCTCGAGACGGTTAGAAAAGTTGAAAGATTGGGAGACTTAAAAACTCAAATCACATGACTAATATAGTGCCCTACGATTACAATGTCGTTGAGATATCTAGAACCGAGTGCCAAGAGTTGAATGGAGGCTGGTGGCAGGCTGTCGCTGCTGCTGTCATAATATCAGCTATTAATAATTGGGGAGATATTAGGGCTGGATATGATGACGCGAAACACCATCGTGCTCCTCGCTATTAAGATGGTTTTGGGTTAGCCACGATTGTAAAGCTTCCATACAAGGTGGTATATCACCCGTTTATATTGTATGATATAGCAACGAAGACTTCCAACGGAGTTCTCATTCACTGTATGTAGTTGCTATGTGAAGCTATCTCAACAATCTCGTCCGACTCGAATCACATTTCAACAATTTCTTTCAAATGATAAAATACAAACGGCATTTTATCAAAATGATTTCTGACTTGATTTTAATCTATGGTGTCATGGCAATCATAGATTTCAGTCCCACGGTTATCAGATTAATAATCAAATTTTTAGCAAGATGAAAACGAACGATTCGACATTTCAACAGGTAATGAAACAGTTAACACTTGAGCCACTTTCTAGTGAGCAGCTGCTCACTATCGACGGTGGAGAGTCAGGTTGGTATTGGATCTCTTACTACGGTACTAAGTTTTCGATGGCTGTCCATAGTGGTGTTTCTCACTATAGTGCTCACAGAATGGAATTCGGCAAGTAATATTTAGTTTGAGCAGGGAATATCCTGCTCAAACTATTAATAACAATAAATATGCATCAAAACACTAGTAAATCATTTGACTTCATCTATTGGAAAAAAATTTGTTTTTTATTATTTTTATCTATAACTAACGGTTATTTGTTCTCATGGATAAATACCTCGCTTTCTATTGACACGAACCAAGATAGCCTTGCGCTGCTATCTAAGAAGGATTTATTTCTAATGATTGCTTTACACGCTCCGATTATAGAAACTATTGTCTTTCAATACATACCAATAGAGGTAACATTCAAGTATTTTAAAAGAAAATGGTTATCCTCTATAATATCGGCTTCATTTTTCTCAATAATTCACACATACAGTATATCATATATGTGCATGACGTTTATTGCTGGCATAATATTGAGTGTAGTTTACTTGGAATCGCTAAAGCATAATAAAATAGCCGTATTATACACAATCCTGTTTCATTCTGTCTATAATATGTACGGATTTTTTTTCGTAGAGTAATTTTATTTATGGACGCGATCACCTACCTCCCTACTCTTACCGTTCGTAGCCAGCTCATCTACACGTCCGTGCTAGTAGCGATAGCGGTTGCCCTGGCCTCGCTGCCGTTCATTGTTGTCGACGTATCGGTGCAGGCCAGTGGACTGGTACGGCCCGTAGCAGAACGGAGCGACGTAAAACCGCTGGTTAGTGGGCGCGTGGCTGCGCTCCTGGTCCGGGAGAACCAGTCCGTGCAGGCAGGGGCCGTACTGCTGCGGCTGCAAACCCCCGTGCTGGATACCAAACTACACCTGCTGTTGGCACAACAACAGGAGAAGCAGCAATCTATTCATGATCTAACACTTCTCCTGGATCAAAAACCCGATGAACTTCTGGCTTCAGCTACTTATCCGGCTCTTATGGCGCGGCTCCGCTCCCCGCTTTACCGACAACAGTTCGAGCAGTTCCGATTAGTGGGCCAGGAAAATCTGCAAACTCAGCAAAAACGCCGGCGCGACGTTGAAACCAGTCAGTTGCTGTTACGCGATAAGGTCGTAGCCCGGCTCGAACACGAAGACAAAGAGTTTGCGCTGAACAGCGTAGTGACGCAGTATCAGACATTGATGGAGCGGCAGCGCAGCGAGTGGCAAACGGCCCTGACTCAGCACCAATTGGCCCTCACGGAGCTACGGGCACAGGAGCAACAGCTCCGGCAGGAGCGCGACCTCTATACGGTGCGGGCGTCGGTCAGTGGCACGGTCAGTCAGGTAGCGGGGCGATATGCAGGAAGCTACATACAGGCAGGCGAGACTATCGGCATCATTTCGCCAGACTCTACACTCATAGTCGAGTGCTACGTACCCCCGAAAGACATTGGCCTGCTTCGCCCCGGCCAAGCGGCCCGGTTTCAGGTCGACGCGTTCGATTATAACCAGTGGGGCCTGATAGACGGACACATACTTGACATCGACAACGATTTTACGATTGTGGAGAACAACCCGTCATCCCGGCAACCCGTTTTTCGGGTACGCTGCCAGCTTCGGCAAAACTACCTGACTCTACCCAACGGGTACCGGGGTTCGCTGAAAAAAGGCATGACCTTACGAGCGCGATTTGTTGTTACGCAACGCTCGCTGTTCCAGCTTCTCTACGACAAAGCCGATGACTGGCTCAACCCCAACCGTACGCGCCAAAACCAGGCCGGTTCCGTCTAAACTATTCATTACATGAACAAGCGCGTCAGAATCAAACAGCGCGACATTACCGACTGTGGAGCTGCCTGCCTGGCTTCGGTAGCCGCTCATTACCGGCTGTTGATGCCCGTGGCGCGGGTTCGGCAGCTGGCCAGTACCGACCAGAAAGGTACCAATGTGCTGGGCCTCATCGAAGCCGCCCACAAAATGGGGTTTCAGGCAAAAGGGGTAAAAGGCCCCTTCGAGAGTTTGGGCAAGGTTCCCAAACCGGCCATTGCCCACGTAATTGTCAGAAATGGACTTCATCATTACGTGGTTATCTACGACGTAACCAGCAAGTATGTTGTTGTGATGGACCCCGCCGATGGTCGGCTGCACCGCAAAACACACGACCAGTTCCGGCAGGAATGGACAGGTGTCCTGGTGCTGCTCCTACCCGACAACGGCTTTCAGACCGCCAATGTGCAAACGTCGGTTGGGCAACGATTCTGGCAGTTGTTACGCCCACACCGGGCCGTAATGCTTCAGGCACTCTTTGGCGCTGTCATATACACGCTCCTGGGATTATCTACCTCAATCTACGTACAGAAACTGGTCGACAACGTGCTGGTCGATGGCAATCGCAATCTGCTGAACCTACTGAGCGTGTTAATGATTGGACTCTTGCTCCTCCAGGTATTCATCGATACGGTCAAAGACTTCTTCAATCTCAAAACCGGGCAGCAAATCGACGCGGCCCTTATTTTAGGCTATTATAAACACCTGTTGACGTTACCACAGTCATTTTTTGACACCATGCGCGTCGGCGAAATCATTTCGCGGGTTAACGATGCGGTCAAGATCCGGGCATTCATCAACGATACGGCCCTGGGGCTGGTCGTTAACGGGCTGGTGATACTCTTCTCGTTCGGCCTGATGTTCACCTATTACTGGAAGCTGGCCGTTGTCATGGGCCTGATTGTACCACTGTATGGGCTTATCTATTATGTAGTCAATCGAATTAACCGGACCTATCAGCGCCGGTTAATGGAAGATAGCGCGGAACTGGAATCGCAGTTGGTTGAGTCGCTCAACGCCGTATCGACTATCAAGCGGTTTGGCCTCGAAGCGTTCGCCAATGAAAAAACCGAAACCAGGTTTATAAAACTGCTGCAGACCATTTACCAATCGGGCAGTATCGGCATATGGGCCGGATCAGCTTCGGAGTTTATCTCGAGACTATTCACGATCATGGTGCTATGGCTGGGGGCTTCCTTTGTGCTTGACCGGCAGATCACACCCGGTGAACTGTTATCTTTTTATGCCCTGATCGGGTACTTTACCGGCCCGGCTGCCGGCCTGATTGGCGCCAATCGCAGCATTCAGGATGCTCGCATTGCGGCCGACCGTTTGTTCGAGATCCTGGATCTGGAAAAAGAGCAGACCGACAACAAAGTCTGGCTGACAGCTGATCTCGTTGGCGACGTTCGATTTATCGATGCGACGTTCCGCTATGGCACCCGCGTAACCGTGTTCGATCGACTTAGGCTCACCATTCCGCACGGGCAGGTTACGGCCATAGTTGGCGAAAGTGGCTCGGGTAAGAGTACCTTACTGTCGCTGGTTCAGGGTTTGTACCCGCTTCAGGAAGGCAGTATTCATATTGGCGACTATGACATTAAATACCTGCACCCCGACAGTCTGCGAAAAGTTGTAGGTGTTGTGCCCCAGAAGATCGACCTGTTTGCAGGTAGTGTTCTGGAAAACATTGCTATTGGCGAGCCCGAGCCCGATATGCAGCGTATCATCAGCATCTGCAGCGAGTTGGGCATTCTGAACTTTATCGAGAAACTGCCCACTGGCTTTCAAACCTACCTCGGCGAAAATGGCGTGTCTCTATCGGGCGGTCAGCGTCAACGAATTGCCATTGCCCGAGCCCTATACCGTGATCCGGCTATCCTGATTTTAGATGAGGCCACTTCCGCCCTCGACTCCGGTTCCGAACAGTTCGTACAACGTACTATTCAGCATCTTCGACAATCGGGCAGAACAATTATCATTATCGCCCATCGGCTGAGTACCGTTCGGCAGGCCGATAAAATTATAGTGCTGGAGCAGGGTAAAATTATTGAAGAGGGAAGTCATGCTGACTTGCTTCAAAATGGGCAAACGTATCGGCACTACTGGCAGCAGCAAACTGAGCTGGTGTAAACGCTGGTCATATTATTCTCACAGCCGTTACGTTAAACCTAACCTTCACGGTTTCCCGTGCTGGCTGGCGCGGTAATGTTCCTGGAGCATGTCTTCGCCCCAGTCGTTTGTCAAATCGCGGACAACGGTATGGATGTGGTTGGCACTCGTCTGCGTGTTATCATACTCGATCAGGATAGTAGGCCCATGAATGCGGTAGTACCAGCCTTTCCCCTCGCCCAGTTCAGGCGTCAGATCACCGGCCCACGCAAACCGCAGGCTGTCGAGTCCGGCTTTCTCGAGTTTATTCAGCTGCTGTTTGGCCAGGGTGATGCGGTAGTTGGCCAAGTAGGTTTGCAGCAGATCCATGAATAACTTTTGCTGATCGGCGGTCATATCGGCCAGCTTTAGCCCGTCCATCCGTTCCAGCGAGGCTTTTCGTTTGTTGCTCGTCACAATATCCGGGTAGGCCACGGCGGCCAGTACAGCCTCTTTCCGCTGGTCGGCCGATAAACTTTTGAGCAGCGCAAAGGCCCGCTCCGTTTCCAGCTTCAGAATTTGCCGGCCTTTCTGGGGTAGGTCCTTCACCCGTACATCGCCCATCCGTTTGTCGGCCATCTCAGGGTCGTACTGCAAAATGCCCGGATTGCTGCCGAAGAACGTTGGCGTCTGCGCCAGCACCCGCCCGGTGAGCGACATAAACTGAAGCGATAGGTGGTGCCCTTCCAGCCGCCAGCTCCATGGCTTATCGGTCGATGGGTCGCCGAAGATGCTGAACGAGTAGTTCTCGGGGTCGCGGTAGGTGTCGTTGGGCGGGCGGTTGTCGATAACCCGCAACACGTTTTCCATGTCGATGATCGACGTAGCTTTCTCGTAGCCCTGTTCGCTGAGCCCCGTTTTGAGCAGCGCCATGGCTAGTTTCCGCTGGTTGGTGGTCATCTGCTTCAGCGGTAGTCCCTTGCGTTCGCGTGGCACAAAATGCCAGTTGAACCGTTCTTCGTCATCGAAGGTAAACATAATATGCTTCCGCTGATCGGGCGACAAAGCGCTCAGGAACGCCTTTCCGGACTCGCGCATGTCGTCCAGCACGGCTTTCCGGGCAGCCACTGTCTGCGCCGACGCGCCCATGTATACAACGCTGTGCAAAAACAGCAGCCCCCCCGCGAGTAGTCGGAAACAGATCATACCGAATAGAGTTAATAACGTTACGCTAAAGTCCTGATACTAGTGGATTTACTTTCGGTAAATGGCTTTGTTAGGCTCCGGTCGGGAGGCTCCAGAATTTAACCGCTCAATCAATACAGATGTATCAAATCCGGCCTTTTTGCTAACAACCGCTCCCCTTTACCGGTTGTAGCTATATCTCCACTGTCACTCTGCACGTATGTCAACCCGGCCACCAAACAATAGCTCAGGACCACTTGATCATCTGGCACTTCGCTATCTGCGTCAGGCATTGGACACGGCACATCCTACCGATGAGCCTTATGTACTGAACCCGACTGAGAGCCGCGTCATCCGCCGAACCAAAGTTGTTACGCTCACTATGGCCGCTCTGCTCGGCATACTGGGGGTGTTGATGTTATACCTGCCCCAGTACAGCTGGCCCGACCTGTTTGTCAGTACGCCCATTACCCTCTTCGGTACTACCTATGCCCTGCCGCTGGTCACGATGCTGTACGGTCTGCTGCTGGTCTATCTCGAAATCAACCTTCTGATCGCCATCAATTTACGGGGGGTAAAAAATATTATGCAGGTATGTCAGTTTCCGAAGGCCCACGATGCTCAGTACGAACGTCACCTGCGTGCACTGGCCGACGCGGCCCTGGAGAAAACGAATCGGGGCGTATTGCGCTTCGGCATAGACCCGTACCTGAACCTGCCCCGCTGGGGCCTGACCATGTTCTTTCTGGTCAATATGATTAGGGGGGCGCTGAGCAGCCTCGTACTGAAGTTTCTGCTACGCCGGGTAGCGGGGCGGTTTGCCCTGCGGCAGGTTACCGATCTGGCCGGCCTGCCAGTATATGCGTTCTGGAATGCGTGGGCTTCGTGGCAGGTATTGCATGAAGCGCAGGTACGGGTTATGGCTCCGCTGACAATCCGTGAATTTGTTAATGAGCTCTACGATGAGTGGGGCAACAATCCTCAGTTTAAACCACTCATTCTGGAAGCTCTTCAGTACGTAGCCATCCTGAAACGGCAGTATAATTACGCTCACTTCCTGCTAACCGAAACGCTGGTGCATCGGTTTGAGTTACAAACCAACGCCACGCTAACGGGCCATTTTGCCGAACAGGTAGCCAACGCGCCGGTTGAGGTACGCCGGAGTCTGGAACGCCTGCTGGTGTTCGGCGTGCTGGTAGACGGCAAACTATCATGGTTCGAAAAACGTCGGCTACGGCAACTCCGCCGGAAAGGACTCCTCAGTAATTACCAGCCCGCAGACATCCAGCGGATCGGCAGCGAATACAATGCCGGCCGGGGCCTTTGGGTCTAAAGGCACGACACAACTTATATGAAAAAGGGGAAACGACTATATGGCTGTTCCCCCTTTTTCATATAAGTATATCAACCACTTACAGGGTTTTGCCCGCGTCGAATATGTCTTCCTGGTCAGGCATATGAGGGTTCACGAACACATCGGCCCCATTGATAGTACGGCGGATAGGCTCGGCAGTTGGTAGTTGCCGGTGATGCCGGTATGCCTTGTCCGATGAATAGTGGCAAACGAATGATTTGCGGGTCAGGGCCGGATTTCGAATTTCATCGCCCCCATGGGCCAGGGCGGCATGCCACAACAATACATCGCCTTTTTTTATCAGCAACGTTTTCCTCTTGAGACCAGCCTCCTGACATCTCTTGTCGAGGTAGTTGGCGAAATCGTTGGGATCGCGGGTCGACTGCCCGTTGAAGAAAATACCGTTGCCGAAATTGAATTTATTCAGCGTGTGCGAACCGGGGTAATAGAAAAGCGGGCCTGAGTCGATGTGAACATCTTCCAGAGCGACCCAGGCAGCGGCCAGATGGCTCGGAATTTCGGAAACAACATAGGCAAAATCCTGATGGGTTGCCTGCTGGCTACCGTATTTGAACAACAGACTTTGCATACCGATTACCTTGTCGTTAAATACCGCGCTCAGGAACGTTACGATGTTACGGTGCAGCATGATCTTCTTACCAATCACCGAGTTGTCGTGAAAATCCATGAACTTGATGTAAGGACCGTTCAGGACCTCTTTCGGCACGTCCCGGACGGGCTGAACCGGTTTCTGCGTGTAGGCGGGTAGATCGACCCGAACCAGCGTCTGGTGTTTCTGGTGCTGGTCAATCAGCTCCTCTACTTCGCGCCAGAGCTGTTCGACCCAGGCCGTCTGGATGGCCTGCTCCAGGATCACATAGCCATTGGCTTTCCAGAATCGCATCTTCTCGACCAGGTCATATGGCAGGTCGGTAACGGGTTCGCGTTGCCGCAGAAAGCCATCGATATCGGCGTCTTTCTTGTCGATCCAGGGGAGGGTTGGGTAATCGAATTCAGTGACAGGTTTAACCGGCGGGCTTATTGTTTGCCGAACAACAGCCTTCAACTTACTGATCAGACTCATTAATACTAGTTGGATAAGTACGCGCTAAATATACCAGAAAAATTAGTTCTGATACTTAGTAGGGGGCACTAATCCAATCATTTCTATTGGTAGCCATAGGTAACCCATGCTTTTTCGGCAACCTGGCGAACTGGGCATGTCAGGAAGGGGTAACGGCAACGCTGTTCCGGATAACCCGTACTTCGTTGATCCGTTTATCGTCGGCAGATACTATGTGGAAGTTGAACCCGGCATAGCTTGTCTCGTCGCCCGCTTTTGGTAACCGGCTGAACAATTCGAGCAGCAAGCCACCCAGTGATTCACTATCTCCCTGCACCGCTTCAAAGGTGGTAGCATCTACATTCAGCACACGACAGACGTCTGTAATAGGCACTTTTCCTTCAAATACAACCGTGCGCTCATCTTCGCGTCGATAGCCGGTAGGCGTGTCATCGTCGAATTCATCGTTGATATCACCAAATATCTCTTCGATGATGTCTTCCAGGGTTACAAGTCCGCGGGTGCCGCCGTACTCATCGACCACAATTGCCATATGTACCCGTCGCTTCTGAAAGTCCTGTAGCAGGTCGTCGACTTTTTTGTTTTCGGGAATGAAAAAGGCGGGCCGGAGCAGCGACTGCCAGCGGAACGAATCGTCCTGATGCAGATGGGGCAGCAGATCCTTGATGTACAGTACCCCTTCTATTTTATCCAGCGATTCGCTGAAAACCGGCACCCTTGAATAGCCCGATGCGTTGATCTGTTCCATCAGTTCAGCAAACGTCAGATCGTCGGCAACGGCCGAAATATCGGGTCTGGCCCGCATCACCTGCCGAGCATTCAGGTTGCTGAAGTTGACAATCCCTTTCAGAATTTCTTTTTCCTCGGTAGTGGCATCGGTGCCGGTCAGTTCAACGGCCTGGCTAAGCTCCTCGACCGAGAGTTTGTAGCCCCGGCGCTCAATGCGTTTGTCGACCTGGTTACTCAGGCTCACCAGCAGCGCTGAGAGCGGGCGAAACAAAACCAAACCGACCTGCGCCAGCGGAGCCGTCCGGCGGGCCACTGTCAGGTTGTTCTGGCTGGCGTATACTTTAGGAACAATTTCGCCGAAGAGTACGATGACCAGCGTAGTGAGCAGGGTCACCCCCGACAGAACGAGGCCCGATTCGTGCGAAGCCTGCGAGTAGATCCAGGTCAGGTAGGTGACGATAACGACGATAGCTATGTTCAGCAGGTTATTGAAAATAACCAGCGAAGCCAGTAACCGCTTGGGCCTGTCGAGCAGGCTCGCTATACGTTTCTCGTCGGGCTGTACACTATCCCGGCAGCGGGCCCGGTCATCAGGCGAAAGGGAGAAGAAAGCCGCTTCGGAGGCAGATACAAGGCCTGCCAGCGTCACCAGAAGTAGCAGCAGGGCCGCATAAGGGCCGTAAAAATCAAAATAGGTGCCCCAGCCTTCTGCGGCTGGGAGCACCTGTCGGGGAAGAGGATCGCTAAGGTCCATGTACGTCAAATCTCGTTCAACAATCGAGCGTGGCTAGAATGGAAGGTCATCATCACCACTGTTGCTCTCAAAAGGCATCGGGTCGGGCTCCCGACGGCGCTCTGGCGCAGCCGCCTGCTGACGGGCCGGGGCGGCCTGCTGACGGGTTGCGGCCGGTTGCGGAGCGGGGGCCGCCTGCTGACGGGCTGGGGCGGGTTGTGCCTGCGGAGCGGCAGCCGGAGCGTCATAACCCGTTCCTTCCTGACGGTCGTTCGGTCCGCTCAGGAACTGGAACGTCGTAGCCCGTACGTTCAGGGCAAACCGTTCTTTTCCTTCCCGATCGGTATAAGTCTCTGTGCGCAAACGGCCTTCAACATAAATCTGCTGCCCTTTGCGAACGTATTTTTCTATAGTTTTTGCCTGATCATTCCAGACCTCAACCCGGAACCACTCCGTCGATTCAACCTGCTCTCCGGTACGGGTCGTATATCGTTCATTGGTAGCAACGCTGAACTTAGCCACTACCGAACCGCCGTCCAAATAGCGCACGTCCGGGTCGCTGCCTACGTTGCCGATAATAATCACTTTGTTAAGACTTGCCATTGTTGTTCTAGTTGGTTACGTATAAAAATCCAGGGGTTTAAGAGAGATAAAGATACTGAAACAAACGTACTTATCCAAATTCACGGGCCAAATAGTTACTGATCAGAACGGGCTTCGGAAGCTCGTTTACCTGATCCATAGTGTACCAGTTCAGGCCTGTTGGCAGCTGCTCTAAAAGCCTGTCCGGCAAGTCGATCAGATGGAAAAATGCCCGAATTCGCTGGTGCGATAAAAGCTGCGACAGTTCAACAACATAGGCCGTCGATACTCCCTGCTGCACCAGTCCGCTCACCGGATCAGGCAACGCCAGATCGCGCAGCGTCGTAACAGGCTCGTCGGTTTCCTGAAGGTAGAAATCGAACAGATTTTGCCAGATGTCGCGGGCCGTACGTTCACGAAGGGCGAGCCGGCCGTTGTTTCTGAACACGAGATAGGAATAATATCGATCCCGCACAGGCGATTTTTTTGCCTTGACCGGCAGACGACTTTGCCGCCCCGTTTGGTAGGCCACGCAGTACTGCTGCAGCGGACACAGCAAACAGTCGGGCGAGACGGGGGTACACTGGATAGCCCCGAACTCCATAACGGCCTGATTATAGGTAGCCGGATCGTTGGCCCGCTCGATCAGGCGGGCGGCCAGCGCGGCAAACGTCTTCTTAGCTGTTGTCGTGGTGATATCCTGATCGATCCCAAAAATCCGGGCCAGCACCCGGTATACATTGCCATCGACCACCGCTACCCGCTCGCCAAACGCGAACGACGCGACAGCCGCAGCTGTATAGGCACCTATCCCCTTCATTTTCAGCAACTCCTGATAGGTATCGGGGAACTTACCGGCACAGTGTTCGGTTACGTAGCGGGCAGTCTGGTGCAAATTTCGGGCCCTTGAATAGTAGCCCAGCCCCTGCCATAGACGCAGTAAACTCTGCTCGTCGGCACGGGCCATATCGGCAACCGTTGGGTAGGCAGCAACGAAGCGTTCGTAGTAGGGTTTTCCCTGCGCCACGCGGGTTTGCTGAAGAATTACCTCCGACAGCCAGATGCGGTACGGGTCGCGCGTGTGGCGCCACGGCAGGTCCCGTTTATGGTGGTCGTACCACCCCTCCAGAACGGGCGCAAGTATCGTTTCGGTGACGTTAGCGTCTGATTGCCAATTCAAAATAAAAGCAGAAAATACAACGTTGGGTAAAGAAATGGGAAAGCCGGGGTTTTATAATTTACCAGAAACCCCTACCTTTGTGTCCCATTTTTGACACCCGAATTTTCAACAATACAGTAAACGTTAAAGTTTAAAAAGTCGTGACGAAAGCAGACGTAATTGCAGAGATCGCCGATAAGACCGGGATTGACAAAGCCGAGGTAACCAACACGCTGGAAACCTTCTTCTCGGTGGTTAAAGACTCATTGGCAGAGGGGGAGAACATCTACGTGAGAGGGTTCGGCAGTTTCATCAACAAAAAGAGAGCGAAGAAAGTAGCGCGGAATATTTCGAAGAATACCGCTATGGTGATCGACGAGCACTATATTCCCAGCTTCAAACCCGCCAAAATTTTTGTTGAGCAGGTAAAAACCAGCGATAAAGCCAAAGTTGCGGCTGAGTAACTGAAAACGCCCTGACGTTTCCGGGCGCCTGACGTTTGCGACGCATCATGTAGTCTTATGAATAAGTACGTATTGCTTGTTATCGTTTTGGCAGCGGCTCTGACAGCGGGCTTATATACCCGACCCAAAGTCGTTGTACGCAACACCGATAAGCAGTTAAGTGAACGAGCGTCGCAAACGTCTGGCAACCGGGCCTCTACTACTGACTCGCTCAACCAGGCGGCTTCGGTAGGTGCTCCTGATCCGAGCCAGCCCGACCGCTCGTCTATGCACAATGAGCCTTTGTCGGCAGCGGTTCAGCAACGTGTGGTTGCGTTACAGCAACAGTACGCATCGGCTGATGCCGCCAAACGGCTCACCATTGGCAAGCAGCTGATCGACGTGTTCAGACAGGCCAATCGATTCGACAGTGCCGCCCACTACGCGGGCCAGCTGGCGCTCGAACAGCCTACCGAACAGAATCTGCTGCAGGCGGGTGATCAGTATTTTGAAGCGTACACGTTTGCCGTTGATCAGCAGAAAACGGCAGCGCTGGGCCAGAAAACCCGTGATTTTTACCAGAAAGTACTGGCCAAAAATCCGAACCTGCTGGAGGCTAAGGCCAATATGGCGATGACGTATGTAAATACCGAAACGCCTATGCAGGGAATCATGCTGCTGCGGCAGGTGTTGCAGCAGGACCCTACGAACGAGCTGGCCCTGTTTAACCTGGGGTTGCTGTCGATGCGGTCAAATCAGTATGAGCGGGCCATTGAGCGGTTCCGGCAGATTCTGATTGTGAATCCCGCGAGTCGTAAAGCCCAGTTTTATCTGGGCATCAGTCTGGCCGAAGCCGGTCAGAAGGAAGAAGCCAGAAAGGTGCTGGCGCAGGTGAAACAGCAGGAGAAAGACCCGCAGATTCTGGCTGCCATTCGTGAATACGAAGAGCGGCTGTCACAATAACAGGTACTACAGGTACATTACCTGTCTGAACTCGTTTATCACTAGTTGGGTCTGCCGGTTGGCTGGCCGACATTTATTTTCAACCATTAAACACTGTATACAATGCCTTGCGGTAAGAAACGGAAGCGGCACAAGATTGCCACCCACAAGCGGAAAAAACGGCTCAGAAAAAATCGGCATAAAAAGAAATAGTTTACCGTTTTCAGTTCGCCGTTTTCAGTAGCCCGCTACCTCGTACGAGTAGCTGACCAAACCGCCAGTCTGCGGGAACGTCCCGTGAAAACCAACGATCTGGAAACTGGAAACTCATTTTATAGAAGCCTCGGCCGGCCTGCAAAGTCCGAACGTGGCTTCTTTCTTTTTACACAGCCATTTTAACCGTACATTCATCTTGTGAGTAATGAATTAGTTATCAGTTCGACTCAGAAAGGTGATCGGATCGCACTCTTGCAAAACAAGAGGTTGCTCGAGTATCACGAAGAAGAGTTAGACAGCAGCTTTACTGTTGGCGATCTTTATTTAGGAACAGTCAAGAAACTATCGTCGGGGCTCAACGCAGCCTTTGTGGATGTAGGCCACGAAAAAGATGGTTTCCTGCACTATCAGGACTTGGGGCCGAATATTAATTCGCTCAACAAGTTTGTCAAAGATGTTATCGCCAAGCGCGTCACCACCGGTCGGCTAAACGGCAGCAAGCTGGAGCCGGTTATCGAAAAAATTGGGAAGATCGATAAGGTACTGACGAAAAACGCTCCCATCCTGGTTCAGGTGGTTAAAGAACCCATCTCAACCAAAGGCCCACGCCTTTCCTGCGACATTTCAATAGCAGGCCGCTATCTGGTTCTGGTGCCGTTTTCAGACGGCGTAAACCTATCGAAAAAAATTACCGACCGTGCCGAACGGTCCAGGCTCCTGCGGCTGATGTCATCCCTGAAGCCCCAGAATTTCGGCGTTATCGTTCGTACAGTAGCTCAGGAAAAAGACGTAGAAGAACTTGACCGCGACCTGCAGAACTCACTGGCCAAGTGGGAACAGGCAGTCAAAACCCTGTCAGAGGCCAAGCCCCGCGATCGGGTGCTGGGTGAGATGAACCGGGCGTCGTCGATTCTGCGCGACATGCTCAACGAGTCCTTTGAAAGCATTACCGTCGATACGCGTGAATCGTACGACGAAATCCGGAATTACATCCACACGATTGCGCCCGACAAAGAAAAAATTGTTAAGCTCTACAACGGCAAAACAAAGGTATTTGAAGCGCTGGGGCTCGAGAAACAACTCAAATCCCTGTTTGGCCGATCGGTAAGCTTACCCGGTGGCGGTTACCTGATTATCGAGCATACCGAAGCGCTGCACGTCATCGACGTTAACAGCGGCAACAAGTCAAACTCAGAGGAAGATCAGGAGGCTACGGCTATCAGTGTTAACCGCGAGGCCGCCAAAGAAATTGCCCGGCAGCTCCGGCTGCGCGATATGGGCGGGATCATCGTTGTCGACTTTATCGACATGAAGAAAGCAGAGAATAAAAAGCTCCTGCAAGACATCATGCGCGACGAGATGAAACCCGACCGCTCCAAGTTTACCATTCTGCCCCTGACCAAATTTGGCCTGATGCAGATTACCCGACAGCGCGTTCGGCCCGAGATGAATATTGTTACCCGCGAGGTTTGTCCGACCTGCGGTGGCACCGGTACCATCCAGGCCAGTGTGCTGGTTACCGACGTAATCGAGAACAACCTCGACTATGTGCTGACTAAACAGAACGAGCGTGGTATTTCAATCTCGATGCACCCGTTTCTGTATTCATACTATACCAAAGGCGTTTATTCAAAACAGATGCAGTGGTATATGAAGTACAAAACTTGGGTAAAACTGGTTAAAGACAGCTCGCTGGGCATTGTTAATTTTAAATTCTTTAACAAATCAGGCGACGAGATAGACCTCGGCGGCATTGTCTGAACCAGCAGATAACAAGAAAGGCTTACCAGATGGTAAGCCTTTCTTGTATCGTTAATATTGTAATAGTTAGTAAAGCACTTCCATTTCGACGAGTTCGCCGAATACTTCCTGTCCAACTACTTCTTCTACTGACTCAACGCTATTCAGGTTGAGCAGCAGATCGCGCAGATCTTCCGTAATCTCATACGTCTGATACAGACGCCGGTCGAACAGGATGGGGGCCTGTTCCAGATCGCAAAGCGTATAGCGATCCGCATTGAAGGCCGGTTTTAACATCCGTCTCCGCATCAAATGAGGACGAAATTTCTCTGGCTCGAGGAAAGAGTGAACAAAATTCCACCCTTCCCATTGTTCCGGATATCGGTTCAGATACGGCCAGAAAGCGTCGTAAAGCTGTTGCATAGCCTCCCGACAGTACATTTCCCGGTCACTCTGCCGAATGGGGCGTATTGCACCCAGAAACTGCAACACGTTAGTCAAGTCATCCTGCCGGTAACTCACGACCGGTACGATTGGCACGCCAGCAGCATGCGATAGATACCCTACCCCTTTGCGGGTCAATAACCGTCGCTTGCCAAACCTGACTGACAGAAATTGATCTTCCTGGCCCGGCTCGGGAGCCGTCTCAGGACTTCCATCTACATAAACGATCAGTGATCGCCCGGCTTTCAACTCTCGCAGTACCGTTAAGCCGGCGGTCGGACTCCCCGCTTCGACTATCCGGAATGAATTGGTCAGTCCATGTTTCTGGCGCAGACCCTCAATGTGTTCAACCATACCATCGCCCTGGCTACGATTCATGTTGTTCCCCACCAGCAGCACACAGTCAACTCCTTGTCTGAACAGTACGCTGGTCAACAGCCTGTACGAGCCGAGGTGATAGGTGCAATAAATAGCTGGGGAACTGGCCGCAAACGACGCCGTACGCGTTCCGTTCAGTTTCACCAGGTCGCCAGCCGTCAGACACTGCTGATCGAAGGTGGCGAAGATCTGCTGCAACAGAAGCTGCCTGAAAAGGCTTTCGTGTTCGGTTCGGGGGATATGGGGCAGTACGTTCTCTACGTTCGCCGAAAAGGTCGTGAACCTCATCAGATAGCCCCTCTCCCGCTGCAAGTCGACCCGCTCAAAATGTTCACGACAGCGGGCCAACTCCTGCCTATATAATGTCCGTGGGGTTGGCATGGTTTGTGCGGCTTACAGCGAGAAAACTGGCTTGTTCTGTCCGTTCATCAGCATGACAGAATCACAGCAGATTGGGCTCTTTACGAATTTGAATACGTTGGCTGATTCGGACTTGGCAACTGATTTCGACAAAGATTTCAGAACACTGGCTGGTTTGATGGCAAATTGCTTTTTCATGGTGACTGTCAGTTTGATTGTTTTTTGGTTGTTTGTAAGCCGGCGTTTGTAGTGCCGTTTTGTTGATACAAAGCTACCAGGTGGCCCAGGGGCTGACAATCACGAAAAAGTCACAAAAGCATGTTGGAATTAGTTAATTATTACCAGTATCTTAGTCGAGATTTTGAATAAGGGGACAGCATGAAGGAGATCCGACTCACCCGCAGTTTTCTGAGCAAACCGATCAACAGCATTCTGATTTTGCTGGGTATCATTTTGCTCATTGAAGCGGTTTCATGGTCGATTGGCTACGCCATTAAACTTGACAAAGTAGAGAAAGCAGGCGGCTTTCTCAGCTATGTCGGGTTGGTGGTGCGGGTTTTGTTCCTGCCTGAGTTGGTTACGCTTATCATCACTATTGCACTCATTAACCGCTATCACAAGTGGATAAAGCTGGTTTCGGTCGAAAACGACTGGCAGGCTGTAGGGCTGTACGAGCTCAAATTTCTGCCTGTTCTGGGGATGGCATTCTGGATATTCAATCCTTTCACACAAACCGTCCGGTACATACTGGAACAGTTCCCCACTTATTCGCTATCAGATTATCTCACTTTTTACCTGGTAGGCACCTACAACTGGGCCACTTACTTTAAGTATTTATTCCCAGTCATACTAATCGGTTACATAGCCTTAAATATTTCGCTGCTGTCAGACTTTCTGAAACAGCGCCGGGAAGCCCAGGAAGCCGCCGAGGCCAAAGCCACCAAAGCCGCTCAGGAAGCGCTGGCCCTATCGGCCACGTTTGTACCTAAACCCACTCCTACCACGCCATCGCCTTATCTGACCCAGTTGAAAGGCAAAAATGGCGGTGGTGAGCTAACTTTTCCGATCAACGAAGTCTGCTTCTTTACGGTAGAAGACCGGAGTTATTACGCAGAGCTGACCAAAGGGCGATATCTGGTGAGCAAAACGCTGAATGAACTCGAAACCGAAGTCGACCCAAGTGTCTTTTTCCGAATAAAGCGAGACTATATCATCAACCGCCAGGCTGTTCAGCATTACTCATACTGGGAGAATGGCAAGTATATAGTACGGCTTAATACCCCCGATGCACACGAGATCATTGTTCCCCGGGCTCGTATGCAGGAATTCAGAGAATGGCTGCAAAACACCCAGTCATCACAGACAGACACCGCTGCGGATTCGTTCGTTCTCACCTCCTGATCATTACAAGTAGCTCTTGACAGCAATACCATAGCGCGGTAACTGCCTGCAGCTGCTCAACTCCAGTTTTTTGGCGATATGAGCCTTGTGGTTAATAGCTGTTCTGTAGCTTATGCCCAGTTGCTCGGCTATTTCGGTAGCCGTATGCCCGTTGGCAACCATCTTTAGTACCTCTCGCTCCCGATCGGTGAGCCGCTTGAGTTCATTGCGTGTACTGTCGGCCAGAATTTCAACCCCGAAATTCTTGAGCAACGCCATAAATCCCGTACTGTAATAACACCCTCCGCTACTTACCGTCTGGAAACAGCGGTGCAGTTCTTCGAGACCGTCACTGGCGTACAGAAACCCGAAAAAACCCAATTGCATCGCATTGGCAATCATCCGTAAATCCGGTTTACTGGCGTACAGTATGAACTTGGTTTGCTGGTTCGATTGCCGCATCTGATGAACAATATCGAAACTCTGCCGGCCTGATATCTCTGACTCCAGAATAACACACTGCGGACGCTTGACCCGAATCTGCTGTAGTGTATCTTCAACCTCTACCGCACGACCTACTACATTATATCCCTGCTCTTTGAGGAGCTGGCTTAATACCTCGCACGTGAACACTTCTGACTGAGCTACGAGTATTGAAAAATCCCGGCGTCGAATCGCAAAACTTTTGGCGGCTTCCTGGCCGTCGGTTGAGTAGTTCATAATATACTAGGTTGCATAGGTGCTGAAATCTAAAGCTCACCTGCCCGACAAGGCAAGGGTCGATGTCTGAAATCACCTATTTTCCGTCTGAAATCACCCATAAAGGTTTGTTGGCGTCTAAAGCCATCCGACTTTATGGGTGATTTCACGCATAAAAAGGGTGATTTCACGCATGGTGACTTGTCTAAACGAAATAGAAGGGCCTATTTTGATCATCAGTCAAGAATCACGTACTCAAATTTTTTGTGTGATGAATCAGGAAGAAAAGGTAATGTCGTCTGGATACGAAGCGTCATCAGTAGAAGTACAAAACGTGATTATCGAGTGGGCAAAAGCTGCCGAAGCGTTTCATCAGCGTTATGGAAAGCTAACTGAGGTTATCAACGTTTTACAAGTTACGGCCCGGCGAAATCCTGGTGCCAATAAAGCAAAGCTGCGTCGGCTCGTCGCCCTGCGGCAACACATGAGCGATGCGCTTATGACACTGTTGCTGGATATGTCTGGTCAAAAACCAGGACGTTCTGCACAACCATCAAAACCAGGTCAGCTGCGTTCGCATACCTGCCTCCTGGATGAGCTAAACCGCGAAATTGACGCTGAATTGGTCAGTTTCAGCAATGTAGCCCAAGCATAGTGTTCACTTCCCTATTGATAAAGGTAAGTCCCTCGATTCGTCGAGGGGCTTTTTTTATGGTAAACGTAGTAAATATTTACTACGCGATGAACACAAATTGATTAAATGAATAGTAAATGTTAGCATTATTGCTAATACACATACAAATTCACAAATAGTTACTTTCCAGGAAAAATCCAATTTTAACTCAGACAGATCAGCCCGAAATAACGGTTCCCAACAGGGACGAAATCTGCATATCAATTCGCTTGAAATGCATGAACTCGGTCATAAGCTGATCAGCTTCTTCAGGAGTTTTGCTGCTGACCTCGCGGAGTTGTTGTTGAAGGGTAACCATGCGTTGCTCGGCCAGCATTTTCTTGATGCGCAGCACGTTTTTCCAGGCTGCTTCGGCCAGGATTTTCACTTCCTCTTCTGACGGGACGAATATCTCGTGTTTCTCCCACCCATCACTGATCTCGTACCGGGGGGTTGTCAGATTGATAGCCTGGTGCTGCATGTCGGCAGCACTCGCATTCGGCACAACGGCCGGGTTTCGGTTCAGGAAGTCGTGGGCCAGCAGGATCTCTCCCCGACTATAAGCCTCCCGATACAAGGTTAACATCAGATCATAGGGCGAAGTTTGAAACTCGATCTCATGCAACTCCGAGAGCACATACTGGCAGAGCGTAATGCCGGGCTCCAGTTCCCGGGCTCCGTAGTTCATCAGCAACCGGATACATTCTTCCTCCTGAAACGAGAGCGGAGTACGGGCCGTTGCCGCCAAACTGGGCCTGGGGGGCGCTGCTGCTTCATCGGGAGGCATATCAACGCTCAGTCCGTTAAGCAGGGCATTGATCTCCTCCAGCGACGCATCGGGTTCGGGGTTGCCGCCGGCTGGTTGCTGGCGGTTGTTACGATCGCGTTGGCGTTCGGCCTCTTTCTGCCGCTGATCCTGCTGTTGTCTGAGAAGCCGGTTGATCTCCGAGATGACCGACTGTTCACTCACGTGAAATACCTGCGCCACCCGCTGCGACAGGGTCTGGCGTTTAAGCGGGTCGGGTATTCGGGTGATACTGGCGCATACGTCCGAAATTCCTTCGGCTCGTTTGAGGGGATTATCGCCGGCTTCGGCCAGCCACTGACTGGCTTTGAAATCGATGAAATCTTTCGAGTGGTTCCGGATATACAGTTTAAAGGCATCGGCCCCTACTTTATGCACGTAGCTATCCGGGTCTTCGCCATCGGGTAACAGCAGCAGCCGCAGGTTCAACCCTTCTTCCAGCACCATGTCGAGACCGCGCAGGGCCGCTTTGATACCAGCTGCGTCGCCATCGTAGAGGATGGTCACGTTGGGAGTGAAACGGGCAATCAGCCGGATCTGCTCGGTAGTCAGCGAGGTACCCGACGAGGCCACAACGTTTTTTATTCCAGCCTGATGCAGCGAAATAACATCGGTATACCCTTCTGTCAGGTAGCATACATCCTCCTGCCGAATGGCCTGCTTGGCCTGAAAGATGCCGTATAGCACCTGGCTCTTGTGGTAGACCGTTGTTTCGGGCGAGTTCAGGTACTTTGGCTGCGTTTTATCGGCCTTTAGAATACGCGCGCCAAAGGCAATGACCCGACCCGACACATTATGGATCGGGAACATGACGCGCCCCCTGAAGCGGTCGAAGGTCTTGTTATTTTCCTTGCTTAAAATGAGTCCGGCTTTCTCGAGCAAATCGCGGCTGTATCCACGGCGGCTGCCTTCCTGCAGGAGGGCGTCCCACTGATCAAGGCTGTATCCCAGGTCGAAAGCCTCGATGGTTGGGTTCGTGAAGCCACGTTCCCGAAAGTAACTCAGGCCGATGCTCTTGCCTTCGTCTGTTTGCAATAAGGTTTCCTGAAAAAACGTCTTGGCAAAGTTCAGCACGATCAGCAGGCTCTCCCGCTCATTCTGGCGCAGCAGATCTTCGGGTGTCTGCTCCTGTTCTTCGATCTCGATACCGTATTTCTTGGCCAGATAGCGCAACGCTTCGCCATAGCCAATGTTCTCGATATCCATGACGAACTTGACAGCGTCTCCTGCCTTGCCGCAACCAAAACACTTGTAAATCTGCCGCGACGGGTTTACGTTGAACGAAGGCGACTTCTCATTGTGGAAGGGACAGCAGGCGGTATAGTTACTACCGCGCTTCTTGAGCGAGACAAAATCGCCGACCACCTCCAGGATATCTGCCGCCTGCCGGATTCGTTCAACCGTTTCTTCAGGAATTCGCATTGGATTTCATTACGTAAATGAGTACCCAAATTTACGCCGAAACGCGTCGCAATGACGGTTTCATACAGATAGCTCACACCTGTTTTGGCAGTATTTTTGCTATTTATATAGTTGATCGCAAATGTGATCATGCGTAGAGTGGGTCTCAAAATCACGTAACACCGTATGAACCGACAAGTACTTCCCGCTAGATATATGCCCCCACCTGGCCAAAATCGCCTTATTTCGATAGCTATACTTTCTCTGCTGGTTCTGCTACAGTCGTGCCGCAAACAGCCTGACGATGTAGTAGCCCCTAACGGCAAACCAACCAACCTGTACTCGGCGGATGTGGCTACCAAATGGGCCTCCCTTCAACTTAAGCTAACGAAAACTACGGCTGGGTTTACCCCGCCCGTTGCGTCGCGTGCTTTGGGATATGCCGGCCTTACTATGTATGAGTCAGTCGTACCTGGTATCACCAACCGCAAATCGCTGGTAGGGCAGCTCCAGGGCCTGACAGCTTTGCCTTTACCAGAGATCGGCAAAACCTATAACTGGGCACTTAGCGCTAATGCTGCACAGGCCGCTATCCTTCGTAGTCTGTATGCCAATACCTCGGCTGCTAACAAAACCACTATCGACTCGCTCGAAACGGCTTTGCTAACTCAATTTAAAGACAAAGACGAAACCATAAATCAACGGTCGGTAACCTTCGGCACCGCAATTGCCAATGCGGTATTCGAATACTCAAAGTCAGACGGTGGCCATGAAGGGTACAGCCGTAACTTCCCGACCAGCTACGTCGTTCCAACAGGTGCCGGTATGTGGCAACCGACCGAGAACGGTATAAAAATTCCGATGCAGCCCTACTGGGGACGTAACCGAACGTTTGTAAAAGCCAATGATGAACTGGCTGTACCGAAGCCTCTGGCTTATTCAACCAACACTAACTCGGCGTTTTTCAAGCAGTACATGGATGTCTATAACAAGTCAAAAGTGCTGACCCAGACTGAGAAAGAAATTGCCGTCTGGTGGGCCGACAACCCCGGCGAAACGTTTACACCACCTGGTCACTCCTACAACATTGCCCAGATTGTAGTAACGACTGCCAAAGCCAATCTGGCCAAGGCGGCAGAGACATTTGCGCGTACCGGCCTGGCAGTCTCGGATGCATTCATACTGTGCTGGCGATGCAAGTTTCTCTACAACAACCTGCGCCCCTACACCTACGTGCGACTCGCCATTGACCCCGCCTGGGTTCCGTTCTGGCCAGCTCCGCCCTTCCCGGGCTTCCCGTCTGGTCATGCTACCCAGTCCTCGTCGGCAGCTACTGTACTGGCGGCTATGTACGGTGAAAAATTCACCTTTACGGACAATTCGCACGTCAACCGCGTTAAGGATGCAGCGCGGAATGTAGAATTCAAAGCCCGTACATTTACATCATTTTCCGCTTCGGCGAAAGAATCGGCAGATTCGCGTTTTTACGGCAACATACATACCGCACAGGATAACGAAACAGGGCTGGCTGAAGGCAGGAAGATCGGCGCTAACATAAACGCTCTCGCCTGGACGAAATAGGTCTAACAACAGTTCGGCCCCCGAGCGTACATAAGCGGTACGTTCGGGGGCCGAACTGTTGTTTATAAAGAAGGGCTCAGTAAGCCCGAACGAGCTTACCCTCCATGAAGTTAACGAACGCCTTATTAACGACGTTATTCCCACCCGGCGTTGGGTAGTTACCCGTAAAGTACCAGTCGCCCGAGTGGTTGGGGCAGGCGCGGTGCAGGTTCTCAACCGTTTGGTATACCACGGCTACCTGAGCTTTGAGATCGGATGGCGTAACGATCCGGGCCACCTGCTGCGACAGTTCATCGTGCGTGAACGGTTCAAACAACGCTTTTACGTAATTTTCTTTGGCGGCATTGCCCGACTCGATGGCCGCTACACACTGGGCATAGACTTCTTCGATGACGTCTTCCTGGTTCCGCTCACGCAGCAGATCGAGCGCGGCCCGGAAACCAACGAACTCCTTGAACTTCGACATGTCGATGCCGTAGCAGTCGGGAAAACGGATTTGCGGAGCTGACGAGACAATGATGATTTTTTTGGGACCCAGCCGGTCGAGCATCTTCAGGATGCTTTTCTCAAGCGTTGTTCCCCGTACGATGGAGTCATCAACCACGACCACGTTGTCTTTACCCTTCCGGATAACTTCGAACGTTGTGTCATACACATGCGATACCATATCATCACGCTGGCTATCGTCAGTAATGAAGGTGCGTAGCTTCACATCTTTAGAAACCAGCTTTTCTACCCGCGGCCGGAACGACAGCACCCGGTCGAGCTCCTGCTCGAACAGAATGCCCTCCATGATGGCTTTTTTCCGCTGCTTGTAGAGATATTCTTCCAGCCCTTCTACCATACCGAAGAACGCGGTTTCGGCCGTGTTCGGGATATAGGAGAAGACCGTGTTTTCGAGATCGTAATCGATCTCTTTCAGAATCTGCGGAACCAGCAGTTTGCCGAGCATCTTACGCTCGTTATAAATATCGGGGTCGGTAGCCCGCGAGAAGTAGATCCGCTCAAAGCTGCACGACCTTTTTTCGACCGGCTGGATGAACTCGTACTCGCCGTACTCACCGTATTTGTCAACAATAAGCGCATGGCCGGGCTGTACTTCCTTGATTTCGCTGTATTCTACGTTGAATGCCGTTTTGATAGCCGGTTTCTCCGAGGCTACCACCACCACTTCATCGTCGGCATAGTAATAGGCCGGACGGATACCCGCCGGGTCGCGCGCTACGAACGAGGCTCCGTAGCCCGTCATACCAACCATGGCATAGCCACCGTCGAAATCGCGGCACGACCGGTGCAGAACCCGTTGCAGATCGAGGTTGTCTTCGATAATGTCTGACAGGTCGGGGTTTTCGTAGATGCCCTTGAACCGGTCGAAGACGCGCTGGTTTTCTTCGTCGAGAAAATGGCCGATTTTTTCCATCACCGTTACGGTATCGACCTTTTCTTTGGGGTGCTGACCAAGCGAAACCAGTTTGTTGAACAGGCTGTCTACGTTGGTCATGTTGAAGTTGCCGGCCATTACCAGGTTCCGGCTGCGCCAGTTGCTCTGCCGGAGCATAGGGTGGCAGTTCTCGATCTCGTTGGCGCCATGGGTGCCGTAGCGGAGATGGCCCATCCAGACTTCGCCTGTAAAAGCCACGTTCTCCTGGAGCCACTGCGCGTCTTTGGCCTTGTCCCGGTTGCCTTTGATGGCCTTCCGGAACTTCTTGTTGACCTTCTCGAAGATGTCGGTCACCGGCCGCTGATCAACGGAGCGGTAGCGGCTGATGTACCGATGGCCCGGTGGTACGTCGAGTTTGATGTTGGCAATACCGGCCCCGTCCTGGCCCCGGTTTACCTGCTTTTCCATGAGCAGGTAGAGCTTGTTGGCTCCATAAAGAGCCGTTCCGTACTTATCAATATAATACTGGTACGGTTTGCGGAGCCGGATTAGGGCAATGCCGCACTCATGTTTGATGGCGTCGCTCATGAGGGGTTGTCGCTGAAGCGAAGAGTGTTTTGGTGAATAACGAAGTAACGACCCTCTTCGTAAAAGGGTTCGGCATCGGTATAAGCAAAGGTAGAGAAAGTGAGCTGGAAACAGATGGGTTGTCAACTCATTTTACCACTTCCTCAAACGGGTAGTTTCCCGGGTTGACATTCGACCTGCGATTCGTCATATTTACAGCAATTGGCTACGGCCGAATGGATGAATAACGCCGATGGACTCCGGTTTTGTTATTGCGGTCGGAACGGCCGTACTGTTGATGATGGCCGTGTTCATCATCATTTTCGTGGCCTATTACCAACAAAAACAGGCAAAGCAGCAACTGGCTCTCAAGGAGTTACAGGAACAGCACCGGCGTGAGCTTATGGCAGCGACCTTCCGGGGTCAGGAAGCCGAACGCAAACGCCTGGCCGCCGACCTTCATGATGGCATTGGCACCATGCTGTCGGTTACCAAGATGAGCCTCAACCAGGTAGAGCGGCAACTGAACGGCGATACGCTGAACATGCGAACGGCCCTCCAGGTTCAGAAAACCCGGGCCATGATCGACGAGACCATGACCAACGTCAGGCGCATCAGCCGCGACCTGGTCCCTACTACCCTCGACCGGTTTGGTCTGCTGCCCGCCCTCGAAGAACTGGCCGAACGCGCTTCAGAAGGCGACATTCTGGTTCGGCTCGACTGCCCCGATGATCTCCAGCAGCTATCGCCCCCGCTGAGTTTGACGCTCTACCGCATTGCGCAGGAGTTGCTCAACAACGCCATTCGGCACGCCCGCGCTACCCAGATCGATATTCAGCTGTACTGCCTGCACATGAACAACTCGGTCGGCGAAGTTCGCCTGTCGGTCATCGACGACGGCGTCGGCTTTGATTTCGACGCCATTATGGAAGACAAACGCGCCGGGCTGGGTCTGCGCAATATCGAAAGCCGGCTGAGTGTGGTCGATGGCCATGTCACCTTCGATGTGGCACCCGGCCGGGGCTCACAGATTCACGTACAGGTCAGGCTCGAAGACGCAGAAACTGTTGGTTTTATGCGTTAATTTGTTTCCCCGCAGCACCGCCAAAACGACTAACTATCGACTCAATTTTACTGGCTTCCTCCTATGAGAAAAATAAAACTGGCCCTCTGCGACGACCATACGCTGTTTCGTGTGGGCATGGCTACCATTCTTGGTCAGGTTCACGACTTCGAGCTGATCCTGGAAGCAGGCAATGGGCAGGAACTGATCGAACGCGTTCCCCGAAAAATGCCCGACGTCGTGCTGCTTGACCTGCAAATGCCGGTCATGGACGGCACCGCCACCGCCGACTACCTCCGCGAACACTGGCCCCTGGTTAAAATCGTTGTTCTGACTATGCACGACGAAGACCGTATGGTACTGCACCTGCTCGAAAAAGGGGTAAGCGGCTATCTGCTTAAAGATGCCGAGGCCGATGAGGTTGAAAAAGCGATTCGGAAGGTGATGGACGAAGGCGTTTACCTGAACGAATTCGTATCGAAGGCCATGCTGCGGAAGATGACCAACAAAACAAACGTGGCGAAGCCCGTCAACGCCTTCTACAACAGCAAAATACTGCTCTCGGAGCGGGAGAAAGAAGTGCTGACCCTGATCTGCGAAGGTTTGTCAACGAACGAGATCAGCGAAAAGATCTTTCTCAGTCCGCGCACGGTAGAAGGCCATCGCCTGCGCATTCTGGAGAAAACCGGCACCAAAAATACGGCCGGCATGGTAGCTTACGCGTTCAAGAATAGTCTGGTATAAGATAAGGGGGCTGGCGCTCCCTCGGGACCGGGCTGACCAGAGTCCCGACTAAACCTTTTTCGACTTGTGGGCGTATGTATCTCTAAACAAATGCCGATACGCATGAAACGCTACACACAAAAAGGAATATTGGTAACCCTGACAGGCTTTGCTCTAACCAGCCTGGTGGCCTTCACCGAACCGGGCCCGGTCACTACACCGACAGCCCCGGTCATGACGCTGGCAGCCGACCCCGTTGATCACAGCATCTACGACCGGCTGGCCAAAAAACACATCAATGAAAAAGGGCTGGTCAACTACAAAGGCTTCAGGAGCGACGAGAAAGAACTGGATAAGTACCTCGACCTGCTTTCGAAAAACCCGCCTACCGACAAATGGAATCAGGACGCCCAGATCGCTTACTGGATCAACGCCTATAACGCCTACACCATCAAGCTGATTCTGAACCATTACCCGGTTAAAAGCATCAAGGACATCGGCAGCAAAATCAAGATTCCGTTCGTGACCACCCCCTGGGCCATCAAGTTTATCCCGATTGGGTCGGAGAAGATCAGCCTCGACAACATCGAGCACGGGACCCTCCGCAAGAAGTTCAACGACCAGCGGATTCACTTTGCGCTGGTTTGTGCAGCTCGCTCGTGTCCCCGTCTCCGTAACGAAGCCTACACAGGCGCCAAACTGGATGCCCAGCTCGACGACCAGGGGAGCGATTTCCTGAACAACCCGGCAAAGAATGCAATCAGCCCACAGAAAGCCAGCTTGTCGAAGTACTTCGACTGGTATAAAGGCGACTGGAAAGAAGACAACAAGTCCATTGAATACTGGGTAAATCGGTATTCGAAAACCAAAATCAATAAAGACACCGATATTTCTTTTCTGGATTATAACTGGGCCCTGAACGAACAGTGATGTCTGCTGTCAGTTATCAGTAAGGAGTGATTGCCTCTACGCCGTTGGTTCTCTGGAAACGATGGTCCGGGTCAACCTGCTCCTTACTCAGCTGTTTACAGATGAAACGCATTGTATACTGGTTCCGAAATGATCTGCGGCTACACGACAACGACGGGTTTTCCCGGGCGCTGGCCGACGCCGACGAAGTGCTTCCCGTTTTTGTATTCGACCCGCGCTGGTTTACCGAACCAGACAGCGCCCGGCGCCCCGACACACCCCTCAACTTCCGCAAAACCGGTCTGTACCGAACCAGTTTTCTAATCGAGTCGGTAGCAGATCTGCGCCAGTCGCTACAGGTTAAGGGAGCCGACCTGATTGTCCGTATCGGTAATCCCGCACTCATTCTGGCCGAACTGGCCGAAGATATCGAAGCCGTTGCCATCTACGCCAGCAAAGAGGTAACCCAGGAAGAAACAGACGTAGAATCGGATCTCGGCAAACGACTCAAGCCGCTCAACATCAACCTGGATCTGTTCTGGCAATCGACGCTCTATCACGTGCGGGATCTGCCGTTCGAAATTTCCAGACTGCCCGATGTGTTTACCCAGTTTCGGAACCGGATCGAGAAATATGCGCCGGTGCGGGAGGTGATTTCAACACCGGACCGAATTCGGCTCGCCACCGACGGAGCCGGCTCGGCTATTGATCCTGAACCGCTGCCTACAATCGCCACGTTTGGTTTTCCGTCCGAATTTTCGCCCAGCGCGCAAGCCGCTGTACCCTTCAAAGGGGGCGAGACCATGGCGCTTAGCCGGCTTCAGCACTACCTGTGGGATCGTGACCTGCTCAGAACGTACAAAGAAACCCGCAACGGTATGCTCGGCGAAGCGTATTCGAGCAAGTTTTCGGCCTGGCTGTCGCTGGGTTGCCTGTCGCCCCGGTTCGTGTACGAAGAAGTGAAGCGGTATGAGCAGGAACGGGTCAAGAACGACTCGACCTATTGGCTGATCTTCGAACTTCTCTGGCGCGATTTTTTTCGGTTCGTGGCGCTGCGCTACGGTACCCGGCTTTTCAAACCCAGCGGTATCCGCCATCAGCTCGGCAAAAAATGGCGTCGCGACCGGGATTTGTTTTTGCGATGGGCAGGGGGCGAAACCGGTATTCCCTTTATCGATGCCAACATGCGGGAATTGAACATGACCGGGTTCATGTCCAACCGGGGCCGTCAAAATGTAGGCAGCTTTCTGGTCCGGGATCTGGGCATCGACTGGACCTGGGGGGCCGCTTATTTCGAGAGCCTGCTGGTCGACTACGACCCTTGTAGCAACTGGGGCAACTGGAACTACGTAGCCGGGGTGGGCAACGACCCGCGCGAAGACCGGTACTTTAACATTTACAGCCAGGCCATGCGTTACGACGAGGAAGGTCGGTTCGTCAAACACTGGCTACCGGAGCTGGCCAGTGTACCTTCCCATAGGGTGCATATGGTTTCGAACATCCCCCAGCAGGAGCTGAACGAATACGGCGTAGCGCTGGGCGATAACTACCCCATGCCGATTATCAATCCAAACAAGTGGCTTACGGCTGAAAAAAACCGGTAACCAAAAAAAGTAAAAACAAATCCATAGTTTTAAGCAGTTTTGAATCCGATAAACACCTTTTCGGTACCACAATTATGTCAAGAACAACCATTATCGTCGTTGCTGTTTTGCTTATTCTGGGCGTATACGGCTGCAGTTCGTACAACGGCCTGGTGACTAAAGATACACAGGTAGAAAACGCCTGGGCTAATGTGCAGACCCAGTACCAGCGCCGGGCCGACCTGATCCCGAACCTGGTTCGGACGGTGCAGGGAGCGGCTAATTTCGAGAAAAGCACCTTGTCGGCCGTAATCCAGGCCCGTGCCAACGCGACGGGCATCAACCTCAACGCCGACCAGCTCACGCCCGAGAATATCCAGAAGTTTCAGGCAGCCCAGGATCAGCTGAGCGGTTCGCTGTCGCGGCTGCTGGCGGTGGCCGAGAGCTACCCGCAGCTGAAAGCCACCCAGAATTTCTCTGAATTACAGGCGCAGCTGGAAGGCACTGAGAACCGCATCACCGTGGCCCGTAACGACTTCAACGGGGTAGCCACCAGCTATAACCAGTCGGTTCGGTCATTCCCAAACAACATCTTTGCGGGCGTCTTCGGATTCCAGCGCAAAGGCCTCTTCGAAGCCTCGCAGGCCGCCCAGAGTGCTCCGACCGTACAGTTTTAACGTACAGTGATCAATGCATACGGCAGGCAGGGCTTCGGTCCGGCAGGCCGTATGCATTACCCCGCTCTAAACCATGACAGCCCCTTTCTCTCCTGCCGAGCAGCAACGTATTGTGGAGGCCATCCAACAGGCCGAAAAAGCCACATCGGGTGAAATCCGGGTACACGTTGAGCCACATTGCGTCGGTGCGGACCCCTTGGCACGGGCCATTGAGGTGTTTGCCCAGCTGGGTATGCACCAGACCAAAGCGCAAAACGGGGTTTTGTTTTATCTGGCCCACGCTGACCGCAAATTCGCCGTCATTGGCGATAAAGGCATCGATGCGGTTGTGCCGGCCGGCTTCTGGGAAGAGACGAAAGACCTGCTGCGTAACCATTTTGCCGTTGGCGACTATGTCGGTGGCCTCAGGCAGGGGATAGCCCAGGCAGGTCGGCAGCTCCACCAGTATTTTCCGTACGATGGCGAGACGGACAAGAACGAACTCGCCGACGACATTTCGTTTGATCATTAATTCTGTGAACGTACTTACCCGTCTTTTTCGCCTGATTAGCCAAACAGGGTCGGTTGCGCTGCTGCTTATCCTGCTGGCGCCGAGTCTGCGGGCCCAGGTCAGCAGCGCCGATTCGGTCATTCCGGCCCGGCCCAACCCGCCCCGGCTGGTCAATGATTTTGTGGGCGCGCTGAGCCGGTCTGAACGCGACCAGCTGGAGCAGAAACTCCGCGCTTACAACGACTCGACCTCTAACCAGATCACCGTCGTTATTGTTCGGACTACCGAACCGTATCCGATCGGCGACTTTGCCTTCCGGGTAGGGCGCAAGTGGGGCGTTGGCCAGAAAGGGAAAAACAACGGATTAGTGCTGGCCTGGGCCACCCAGACGCGAAAAATTTACATTGCTACCGGCTATGGGCTGGAGGGAGCCATCCCCGACGCCATTGCTAAACGGATCATCAGCAACACCCTGGTACCGGCCTTCAAACAGGAACAGTACTACCAGGGACTCGACGCAGCCACTACCGAGATCATTCGGCGGGCGCAGGGCGAGTACCAAGCCGAACCCCGGTCCGGCAATGACTCCGACGGGTTCGGTATCCTGATCTGGGTCTTTATTATTTTCGTCATCATCTTCCTGATTTCGCGCCGTAACAAAGGGGGTGGCAGCAACCGAAACCGGGGTGGAGGTTTTTTTCCACCGGTGTTCTTCCCCACGTCAACCTACTCAGGCTGGGGCGGCTCGTCGGGGGGCGGTGGTGGCTTTGGCGGGGGCGGTGGCAGCTTCGGGGGCTTTGGGGGCGGCAGTTTCGGGGGCGGTGGCGCCGGTGGCGACTATTAAGCTACAGACATACCTGCCAGCGCAGTGATATAGAGGTTCTGAAAACGGCTGATCATAGCCCTTGCCGGCTGGCCAGCGAGCGCCTTCTTCCTGATACATCCTACGGCAATGAACCGAACGCTGGAATCCGCCAGGCGCCCTGCTTTTCATCCAATCAGGCAACCGTTCGGCGAAAAAGTACCCTACGCATAGCCGCATGACCTTATTTTTGGCGCCTGCTTAATCTGCGTTTATGGTTCTTTCTTTACGGCGCTATACCCTTCTCCTTTTACCCTTTTATACCCTGGCCCAAACGAATCCGGATATAGCCAATACGGCTCAGTCGGATACCGTTCGGGAAGAGGCTCATACCAACAACCGGGGTGGACAGGCCGTCATTTTTGCCCCACCCACGCGTCGTCGCAGCGTAGAGGCCGTTGAGGTCGGCAGCCGATTACGAATTGACGGTCGGCTTGACGAAGCTGAGTGGCAGCAGGCGCAACCTATCCGCCAGTTTGTTCAGGTAGACCCGCAGCAGGGCCGGGCCGCCACCTTCGATACCGAAGTTCGAATGCTGTTCAACCGCCAGTATCTGTACATAGCCGCTGTTAACCGGGATACGGCTGGTCGGCGATCGTTGCGGACGCCCAACTTTCAGCGTGATTTTCAGTCCAGAGCCCACGACTTCTTTGGTATTACCTTCGATGGGTTCAACGACCGCCGGAACGCCATGGCGCTCATGACCAACGCCTACGGAACCCAGCGCGACCTGCTCAGCTTTGATGATATCCTATACGACACCGATTGGGATGGCCTCTGGAAAGTACGCACCACCCGAACCGACTCGGGCTGGATCGCTGAACTGCAGATACCCTGGCAAACGCTCCGGTATCCGCAATCAACGGATTCGACCCAGACCTGGGGTATCAACTTTTTCAGAAATCGACGCGCCACGAACGAGCTGTCGGCCTGGTCGGCGTTTCCCAGGGCGTTTCCATCGGGCCTGCGCATGGAGTATGCCGGGCAGGTAACCGGTCTCAAACCACCCCCACCCCGCCCCAACGTTCGCGTTCAGCCGTACGTACTCCTCTCCGACGATGCGTATAACGGCTCCGAAACCAGTAACAACCGCACCACCCGCCTGAAACTGGGGGGCGACATCAAATGGGCCATCAACACCAGCACCGTTCTCGACCTGACGTTCAATACCGACTTCGCCCAGGCCGACGTAGACCGGCAGGTCAACAACCTGACCCGCTTTTCGGTGCTTTTTCCTGAACGGCGGGCCTTTTTTCTGGAAAATGCGAGTCTGTTCGGTGCAGGGCTGTCGGCAGTAAACGGCTTGGGGGAGGGGGGCAGCATGGGCATTCAGCCGTTTTTCAGCCGGCGCATCGGCCTGGCGACCCTGCCCGACGGCACCAGTGCCCCCGTACCCATCGATGCGGGTGCGCGGTTGGTATACCGATCGCTGGAGCGTAACTATGGCGGCATGCTCATTCGACAACGCGGCATCACGGGTAGCCCCGCTACGGATTTTCTGGTGGGCAGGTATGTCGAAAACGTGGGGAAACAGAACCGGATTGGCATTCTGGTCACGGGAAAAAACACCCACGCCACCGACACGACCGACAGCCGACAGGATGGTACAGTCGCGATCGATGGCTTTTTCCGGCTCGGTCAGTCGCTCAATTACAGTGCGATGCTGATCGGAACCCAGTCGTCCGAATCGTCGCCGGCCAAGGGCGGTGGGGCGGGTATGGCGGGCTACAGTCAGTTTTTTTACCGCTCCAACCAGGTAGTTGGCTGGCTGACCCAGACCGTTGTGACGCGGAATTTCAACCCGGCCATGGGCTTTGTTTCCCGCTCCGATGTGATCTCGAATTCGTTTGGCGGGTTTCTGGTCAACCGGGCCAGCTGGCTGCCGAAATGGGTACGCAACTTCGAGCCGGGCGCGTTTGCCGAGCTGTATCACAAAGCCTCTACGGGCTATCTGCAGGAAGCACAGTGGAACCTGAACCCGATCTGGTTCACCTTTCAGAACGCAGGAAACTTCGGCCTGTTCGTAAACCCTACGTTCCAGCGTCTCGACGATGGCGATTTCCGCCCGCTCGGTCTCGCGATCGCATCGGGAAAGTACCGCTATGTACGGTATTCGGTTCTGTTCGGCAGTGATCCGTCCCGGCGGGTATCGTACAACCTGACGGCTGAAACCGGGCGTTACTATGACGGCCGGCTTAGCTACGGCCGGGCGTCGCTGATTCTGGCCCCTGTTCCGCACGCGGCCTTCACCCTGAGCAGCGAGCTAAACGAGTTTCGTAACGTAGGCGGCTATACCGGCACCATTGCGCTCTACAGCATCCAGAACCGGCTGGCCGTAAACCCCCGCCTGCAACTGATCAGCTTTTTCCAGCGCAATACCTTTACCGACCGAAACGTCTGGAATGTTCGACTGGCGTGGGAGTTTCAGCCCCTGTCGTTCCTGTACCTGGTGTATAACCGCGGAGTCTACGCCGGTTCGGTAGCGTCGGCCGACGGACTTATAGCCCGGCAGCAGGAACGCCATCTGATCGGTAAAATCTCGTATCTGAAACAGTTTTAGACGACCTGTTTTTCGATGAGCAGGATGAACAGGTGAATCACCTTGATGTGGATTTCCTGAATCCGGTCGGCATAGCCAAAATGAGGCACCCGAATCTCGACATCGGCCTGCCCGGCCAGTTTACCGCCGTCTTTACCGCTCAGCAACACCACCTTCATGCCTTTCTGGCGGGCGGCTGCTACAGCCCGGATCACGTTAGCTGAGTTGCCGCTGGTGCTGATGCCCAGCAACACATCGCCCTCGTTGCCCAGCCCTTCGATGAAGCGAGAGAACACGTATTCGTAGCCATAGTCGTTACTGACGCAGGAAAGGTGGCTCACGTCAGAAATGGCAATGGCGGCCAGCGACCGGCGGTCATCGCGGTAGCGGCCCGACAGTTCTTCGGCAAAATGCATCGCGTCGCAGTGGGAACCGCCGTTACCGCACGAAATAATTTTTCGTCCGTTTTTCAGAGCATCGCCCATGAGCCGGGCAGCCTGCTCAATAGCCAACAAGTGATCAGGGTTAGCTAAAAAGGTATCTAAGACTGACTGGGCTTCGGTCAGTTCCTGGCGAATCAGGTCAAGCATGGTACAGTGTACAGGTTCTGTTTCCAGTGTAACTGGGGTAGTAAGTGACCCCAAAGTTGAGCACTCTTCGCGGAAGCAGGAAACAGAATACCGAAAACTTCTTAAAAGACCCAGTTCCGATACGGCAGATTCCAGCGGAGGGCCAGGCTCGCTACCTGGCTGGTATAGCTGTAAGGGCGGTACTGGCTGTCCTGATAGCGATACAGGAAGCGGGCATCCAGAAAGACATTGTGCCGAACCATATACGAAGCCCGCAGGTCGGCGTAGGTAACGATGGTCTTGCGCCCCTGCCCGATAAAGTTTCCGTCTTCACTGACCCGGTCCGTATAGTCGAGCAGGATATTACCCCCGTAATTGCGACTCGGTCTTCCATCAGGCTCAACATCCGGCGGATCTGTTCCGAAGGTCATCAGTCCAAAAATACCGTTAACCGACAAGCGTTTGCGCTGATACCGGGCAATGAACAACTGCTCAATGAAGTTAGCGCCCAGCGGATGAGCCAGCGGCTGGCTAAAGTGGGCGTAGTTGGTTTGCCCGGCACTTACCCTCGGCGAGGCTTCGTGCGAGTAGGTATAGGGTCTGGCCAGATTCAGCTCGGCCTGCAGGTCGAGGTTGGGTACCCCAAAAGCGTCGATGTATTTGGCGCCCAGCTGAAAGGCGTATTTGTTGGTCCAGTCGCCATTACCAGCCCGGAGTGCGTTGATCCGAAATTCATCGAGCATCAGCTGGCCGTAGACCAGGTAATGCGACAGGAAATTGGCTTTGAAGTCGATACCCAGCAGCGCATTATCAGCACTCCCCTGCCCCGACTCCACATACCGGTACAGAATAATCGGGTTTAGGTAATTTAGATCGATCCGGTCGCGGCTGAATACCGTGGCCTCAAAAACACCCACGTTGATATGGTCATTGATATTGACGCTCAGGTGGTGCATGGTGGCAAATTTGGGCGGAATCAGCCGATCACCCTGCGGCAGGGGGGCCTGGGTGTTCAGCAGATGAGAGAACAGGTTGGTGTACTGAATCCGGCGGCCAAAGCGGGTCGAGAACTTGGCAAAAAGTGCCGGCGGGCTGTTGTCCGACAGGAAGAGCGAACGAAACCCGTTGCCAAAGAAATTGCGGTCGTGCCCAAACTGTATGTTGATAATTTTGAGTGCGTCGAAGGTAATGTACCCCCTGGCCGACAGGTAATCGACTCCGTTCTGCCCAAACCGTTTGATGAAACTTTCGCCCGGAGCCGACCCCTCTATGCCGTTGTCGCGGCTGTATCGGTCGCCATAGCGCTGGATGTATTCCGGAAAAATGACCTGGTTGTCCGAAAAATAAGTGTAGAAGCCTAACTTCTTGCCAATCGTTCCGCGCACTTCCAGACCGCGGGTGTTAACAAATAATTCCTGGCGACCGCCGGGTTGTCCGGCTTCTACGGCATATCGATAGTTGACATTCTCCAGCCCCAGGCCCAGATTGAAAACCGGGTTGACATGCAGGTCGAAATCGGGCGTTTGCAGACTGTAGAAATCGGCTTTTTTACGGTAAAAATTTTTCAGGAACGGTTTACGGCTATCGCCGGGCCCGGCGGGCGGCAACAAGTGGCGCGTAAAGGGGTCGGGGTTCAGCGAATCGATTGAGGAACCCGCCAGTTCCCAGCTGTCATCGCGCAGGTAATCGTAGTTAAAATAATCGGTATCTGACAGTTCGCGGGTGGGGTGAGCAGCCAGACTATCCGTCAGGCGGATGATACTATGCCGGTTATACGGCTTTACGGAACTGTGAAATCCTTCGGCCCATCGGTTCTGACGAATCTCCAGTCGATCAATCAGATGATAATAATCTGTGTTGAGTGGTACAAACGGACTTTGTGCCCAAACTGAAACAGAAATGAATAAAAAAAAGAAAACGTAAACGATACTACGCATGCATGTTACCGGCTATCGGTCGTTCTGGCTCTCGCTCGTGTTCACATTTGACCGTATGAACGGTCAAATTAAACAAATGGCTTGGATATACGACAAGCATCCGGCTAATTTACGCCAAAAGAACCCCCTTCGCCATGTTCGTTTTTACGCAGCAACCCTCGTTAGCTAACCAGTACATAGCCGAACTTCGTAACGTATCCATTCAGCAGGACCGGTTGCGGTTTCGGCGGAACCTGGAGCGGCTCGGCGAGCTGATGGCGTACGAAATCTCGAAAACGCTATCGTATCATAACGTTGCGGTACAGACGCCCTTAGGTACGGCAAACACCCAGGTAATCCGGCAACAGCCGGTGTTAGCCACGATTTTACGGGCTGGCCTGCCGTTTCACCAGGGGTTTACGAACTATTTCGATCAGGCCGAGAACGCATTTGCCGGGGCCTATCGGGGCTATACGCCCGGCGAAGAAGACACCTTCGAGATCGCGATGGACTATATCGTTAGTCCCGACCTGAGCGGAAAAACCCTTATCCTGTGCGACCCGATGCTGGCCACGGGCCGTTCCCTCGAAAAAGTGTACCATGCCTTACTACGCTACGGTATTCCGGCGCAGACCCATATTGCAGCTGCCATTGCCAGCCCCGAGGGAGTCCGTCATGTGCAGCGTCAGTTACCCCAATGCCACCTCTGGCTGGGTGCCATCGACGACCATCTGAACGAGCATGCCTACATTGTGCCCGGCCTCGGCGACGCGGGCGACCTGGCCTATGGCGGTAAGGTGTAGCCGAAAAGCCAGCGGGATGGGAGCCAATGAACGTCGCAGTAGCACGCTCATTGGCCCCCATCCCGCTGGCTTTTTACTCAGGTGACGCGCCTATCGAAGATCGACGACTTCAACGCCGGGGTGGCGGGCTTTGTCGAAAACGAAGTAGCTATCGGGCACGTTGACGTTGGGCGTGAACTTCGTAATCGAGTAAGTCGTGCGCTTGCCGTCTTTGTTAATGATTTCCCAGTTGCGCACCGACTTATCAGCTTTGTCGACCGAAATCTGCACCGTAGCAATCGGACTTTTCTTCCGGTTGGGGGTCAGTTCTATCACTTCCAGCGTACGCCCGCCCTGCTTCTGCTCTTTCAGGAACCGATAATCGAAGCCGCGCTTGTAGATCGTGTAGATCTGCGTAGGGTTCAGCTCGCTGGTGGCGCTGGCGTCATAATCCTGTACGTTTACTTCGTTCGTTTCTTTCACGTAGGTCGACATCGTCTTGCCGTCGGTGAAGACCTCCTGCCCGCCCAGCACCAGCCGAAACTTATCGTTCTTAACGGTCAAATCACCTTTGTACGAATCTTTGGCACCGCCCCCCACGCTGGCGTAGGTGAAACTGGCCTGATAGGACTTCAGGGCCTGGTATTTCTTGCTCATCGCGTCCAGAATGGTCTGCGCCCGCTTATCTTTCTGAGCCATGGCCGGTAGGGTAAGAACCATAACCAGACTCCATATGAATGCTATTTTTCTCATTGGGTATACGTTAATCAGGGATGCAGGCAGCCGCCTATGCCGGGCCACCTGTATAAGCATTGGATCAAAAAAACGGACAATAGTTTAACTGTAGGTCAGGTACGGTTTTACGGTACCGGCTTACCAAATGTACTTACTCGCCCTTCAGGCGTTTTAGCATCTCTTCGAGCGTTTGCAGGTCGGTTACGAGCACATCGCGGGCTTTACTTCCTTCAAACGGTCCAACAATACGGGCCGCTTCCAGCTGATCAACCAGCCGACCGGCCCGGTTATAACCAAGTTTGAGTTTGCGCTGGATGAGCGATGTACTGCCCTGCTGGTGGATAACGATAAGCCGGGCGGCCTCATCGAACATAGGATCCCGGTTGTCGAGGTCCACATCTTTTTCGTCGCCCTGCCCGCCATCGTCGCCAACAAATTCGGGCAACGCATACGCATCGTCATAACCCCGCTGATTGCCGACAAATTCACAAATGTCTTCAATCTCGTTCGTATCCACGAAAGGGCACTGCAACCGGATAATATCGGAGTTGGACGACAGCAGCATATCGCCCATCCCTACCAGCTGTTCGGCCCCGCCCGTATCAAGAATGGTCCGCGAGTCGATCTTCGACGTCACCTTAAACGACAGACGCGCCGGGAAGTTTGCCTTGATCAGACCCGTAATTACGTTGACCGATGGCCGCTGCGTAGCCACGACGAGGTGGATACCAATAGCCCGGGCCAGCTGAGCCAGGCGCGCAATGGGTTGCTCTACCTCTTTACCGGCCGTCATCATCAGATCGGCCAATTCGTCGACAATCAGCACGATGTAGGGCAGGAAGCGATGCCCTTTTTCGGGGTTCAGCCGCCGTTTCACAAACTTGGCATTGTATTCTTTCAGGTTCCGGCAGCCAGCATCTTTGAGCAGGTTATACCGGTTGTCCATCTCGATACACAACGAGTTCAGCGTGTTAACGACCTTCTTGGTATCGGTAATGATCGACTCCTCGGCGTCGGGCAGTTTAGCCAGAAAATGGCGCTCGATCTTGTTGAACAGGGTTAGCTCCACCTTCTTGGGGTCGACCAGCACCAGCTTGAGCTGCGACGGATGCTTCTTATAGATCAGCGACGTCAGCAGTACGTTCAGCCCAACCGACTTCCCCTGTCCGGTAGCCCCGGCCATGAGCAGGTGCGGCATTTTAGCCAGGTCGGCCACGTAGATTTCGTTCGAGATAGTCTTACCCAGCACAACCGGCAAATCGAACTTGCTGTTACTGAACACATCGCTCATCACCACCGAGCGCATGGACACCATCTCCCGATTCTTGTTCGGCACCTCGATACCGATAGTACCCATCCCCGGCATGGGTGCGATGATCCGGATCCCCAGCGCCGAGAGGCTGAGGGCTATGTCGTCTTCCAGGCTTTTGATTTTGGAAATCCGTACGCCTTTGGCCGGCACGATCTCATACAGGGTGACGGTTGGTCCGATCGAAGCCTGAATCGAGTCAATTTCGATACCGAAGTTTCGCAGGGTTGTCTCGATACGTTCTTTGTTGGCCGTCAGCTCATCGTCCGACACCGACGCTTTTCGGCTATTGGCGTATTCGGTCAACAGGTCGATGGTTGGGTACTGGTATTGGGGCAGGTCAAGCGTTGGATCATACAGGCCATGAACCGCTACCAGATCATCTTCCTCGAACGGGTCGGGCTCGTAGGTAGGCGCGGGCGTTGCTGCGAGTTCATCGGCTGGTTCCTGGTCGGCTACGGCGTCGCGGTTTTTGATCGTCAGCGTTACCCCGGTCGATTGGGCAATGACTTCGGGAGCCGCCGGTGGTTCACTGACGGGTTTAGGAGCCGATATCGGTGCTACGGGAGCCGGTGGTACGGGGGCGCTGGCCACGGGAGCCGGTACCGGTGGTTGCTCTTCTTCCTCGTCCAGATCGGCTTCGGCCTCAGCCTCGTCCACTTCGGTGTCCTCAAAGGTCTGCAGGGTATCATCGGCGTAGGGACGAACGCGGGAGGGGTTTTTCCGGGAGAAATCGGGTAGCCGGATCTTGCTGACATCGAAGAAGTAAACGATGAAGAAAAACAGCATGAACCCGATGAAGGCCAGGTTGCCCCAGCCAAACAGGCTGTATAGAGCCACGTTGACTTCGTACCCGATACCCCCACACCAGACGCTGGCCGTTTCGGCCGAGTCGGTCACCAGCACCACGTATCCGATGATCAGGCTGGTCCAGACCGCGGCAAAGAGCAGACCGATCGTAGCCCGGTTCAGCGGCACCAGCTCCTGCCGAAACACCAGTTTGTAGCCCGACAGAAACACGATCACGGGCAGGGCCAGCGCCCCTACCCCAAACCAGCGAAACACGAAGGCATGAGCAACCGAAGCGCCCACCAGCCCGAGCCAGTTCCGGGTTTCGCTACCCGACTCAGCCAGGGGTCGCGACAGCGCCGAGTCAACCGCACTCTGGTCGGCGTTGCCATGAAGCAGATACGATACAAAGGCAAACAGCAGGCCACCCGCCAGTCCCATCAACAACACCCCCAGCGTCAGGGTCGAACGTTGATCGGTCAGCCAGCGGTCCAGAGCAAGGCCCCAGTTAAATGACGATTTGGGTCGGGGGCGGCTTCCCGATTCACCAGTGCGCCCGGCCGGACGGGGCTCAGGAGATCGGCGAAGCGTATTCTGACGGGGTGAAGTGGTCGGTTGGGCCATGCGTTGGGTAGTAAGGCTGTGTCGGCAGGGGTAAATTTCCGCCTTTTTAACGAAAAATTATGAACTAGCGCGTGAAAAAGGAGTCTACGGTAGAGACGCGACCCATCGCGTCTCCTACGCGTCAGCCAGACCGTCTCCCATGCGCTATCTCAGCCCTACATAACCGCCTGGTAACTAGACCAAACTAGATCTGCCAACCCTAAAAACCACAAATCCCATTGACAATCAGAAGCAGCTGAAACGAGGTGGCCGGGGTAGCCAATGCAAGAGGGTGTTATGTTGTTACTGACGCCTGTAAAGACGTAAAGGGTTGCCGTAACGACGGACCGATCTCTACAGGAGGCCGCGGTTGATTCGTTTGGCCAGGGCGGGGCCTTCGTAGATGAAGCTGGTATAGACTTGTACCAGGCTGGCACCGGCGTCTAGTTTCTCGCGGGCGTCTTCGGCCGAAGCAATCCCGCCCACTCCGATGATTGGAAAGGTGCCGCCCGACCGCTCGTGCAGATACCGAATCACGGCTGTAGAGCGCTCCCGCAGCGGTTGTCCACTGACGCCCCCCGCCCCGATCTGCCCGACCTGAGCGGCATCCGTGACGAGGTTGTCGCGGCTGATGGTTGTGTTAGTGGCAATAACCCCCGCAATGCCGGTTTCGGCTACAATAGCGATGATATCGTCCAGCTGGCCGTCGGTAAGGTCGGGGGCAATTTTGAGCAGAATCGGTTTGGGCGCCGGTCGCTGCCGGTTTTCGGTTTGCAGGGCTGTCAGCAGGTTGGTCAATGGTTCACGTTCCTGCAGGTCGCGCAGGCCGGGCGTGTTGGGCGAACTCACGTTAACGACAAAGTAATCGACGGCATCGAACAAAGCCCGGAAGCCCAGCAGGTAATCGTTCAGTGCCTGCTCGTTGGGCGTATCTTTATTTTTACCGATGTTACCGCCTACGATGACCCGTCGGCCACCCCGGTTCGCCGAGAACTGACGCAGCCGCTCAGCCGCAGGCCCTGCTCCTTTGTTGTTGAAGCCCATTCGGTTGATCAGGCCCCGATCGGCTTTGAGCCGAAACAGGCGCGGACGCGGATTACCGGGCTGCGGCCGCGGAGTTACCGTGCCGATCTCGACAAACCCGAACCCCAGATCGCTCAACTCGCTGACCAGTTCGGCATTTTTGTCGAAGCCAGCCGCCATCCCCACCGGGTTTGGAAACGTCAGGCCAAAAACGGTTCGCTCCAGGCGCTTATCTTCCAGCACATACAGCCGTCGACACAGGGCCGACAGCCCCGGAATAGCCAGCGCAAACTTCAGGATTGACGTAACGGTATGGTGGATCGTTTCGGCATCGAACCGAAACAGCAACGGCAGGATAATACGGGTATACATGGCTACAAAGGTACCGAACTTACGGCCAACCGACGAAGGGTCGGGGCGGTAAGCCAGCTTTTTTACCGGTCCTGCCCGGCAGAACCGGCCTACCCGAACAAGCCCGACGAGAGATACCGGTCGCCCCGGTCGCAGATGATGCAAACAATGATGCCCGACTCCAGCTCCTGGGCCAGCCTGATAGCCGACCATACGCAGCCGCCACTGCTCATCCCGGCAAAGACCCCTTCTACGTTCGCCAGTTTGCGGGTCATGTCGGTCGCATCGTCGGCCGACACCTCGATTACCCGATCCACACGCTGCGGCTCAAAAATGCGCGGTAAATACTCGACCGGCCATTTCCGGATACCCGGAATCGACGAGCCATCGGTCGGCTGGCAGCCAACGATCTGTACGTTCGGGTTTTGTTCTTTCAGGTACCGCGACGTACCCATAATGGTACCGGTCGTACCCATCGACGAAACGAAGTGGGTAACCTGCCCATTCGTATCGCGCCAGATTTCGGGGCCGGTTGTCCGGTAGTGAGCCAGGTAGTTGTCGGGGTTGGCAAACTGATTCAGCATGAAATACCCCCCTTTTCTGACCTGCTCGTCGGCATAGTCGCGGGCGGCTTCTATGGTTTCGGTCAGGATCACGCGGGCGCCGAAAGCCTCCATGGTCAGCACCCGTTCGCGGGTTGAATTTTCGGGCATAACCAGCTCAATCTCGATATCATAAAGCCGGGCAATCATTGCCAGGGCAATACCGGTATTTCCGCTGGTGGCTTCGATGAGTTTGATACCGGGTTTCAGCTCACCCCGCTCCAGCGCCCCCTGAATCATGCTGGCTGCGGCCCGGTCTTTCACGCTGCCGCCGGGGTTATTTCCTTCTAGTTTACCGTAGAGTTGTACGTTGGGATTTGGATTCAGGCGATCTAACGACACCAGGGGCGTGTTACCGACCAAATCAAGCAAAGTAGCCATGCGAACTGATTTATTCTTGTGTTCTAGTCAAGGCTAAAGCGGCTCAATTAGTTCGCCAGCTGTCGTTACTACCCGGCGGCATCCTCGTAGCCCGGGCTTATTTAATAAATTTCGGCGCTGGCTAATGGCTTGACAGTGAATTTTGTGTAAACTTGTTTGACAGTGTGCGCGCAACGTACCGAAAGGTCAGTTTGCGTTACCATCCTGTCTATTTATTCACACCATCTTATTGAATAGTATCATGAAATCAACCTTGTTGACCAAGCCGCTGACCAAAGCACATGTCGAAGAAATTGCCGGTCAGTTTGAGATGCCTGATTTGACCCTGCCGTTCTGGGGGTACCGCAAAAAAATGCCGATGCATCGGATTGTCCGGCTCGAAGGCGAAGGCAATTACACCGTTTTTCACTTTGCCGATGGCAGTCAGCTGATGGTGTCGCTGACGCTGAAGAAGATGGAGAGCCGGCTCTCATCGAAAGTGTTCGTGCGACCGCACAAGAAGAACATCATCAACCTGCTGTATCTGGAAGGTATTCACCCTGACCAGCAGCAGTTGAGCGTAAGCCTGATCAACGGGCATCGCGTAGAGGTGTCGCGCCGGAAAGCCAGCCGATTCATAAAACAGGTAAAGGGCTTTCAGCAGGAGCTCGTAACCCTCTCTGACTTCAGGACCAACAGCCGCCTGGCGGCTTAATAGACAGGGGTTTAGCCAACCAGAACGGTGCTAAACCCCTGTTTCTTTTATTTGGCCTGTTTGGCCATTTCTTCATCACGCAGCGGCCGGCGCAGAATCTTGCCAACGTTCGACTTCGGCAGCTCATCGCGGAACTCAATCATCCTCGGGACCTTATAGGGTGTCAGGTTCTCGCGGCAGTACGCTTTTATGGTCTCGGCGGTCAGGGCCGGGTCTTTCCGGACCACGAAAATCTTGACCACCTCCGTCGACTTAGGGTCTGGTACGCCGATACAGGCCACCTCCATAACGCCGGGACACTGAGCTACTACGTCTTCGATCTCGTTGGGGTATACGTTGAAACCCGACACCAGAATCATGTCTTTTTTCCGGTCAACGATTTTGAAGAACCCATCTTCGTTCATCACGCCCACATCGCCGGTTTTGAACCAGCTGTTCAGCATCGATTTAGCCGTTTCTTCGGGGCGGTTGTAGTACCCGCTGAACACCTGCGGCCCCCGCGCCACAATTTCGCCGGGTTCGCCGATGGAAGCGTCGGTACCGTCTTCGCGAATGATTTTCATCTCGGTGCTGGGCCAGGGAATCCCGATCGTACCGACGCGCACCGACCCATCGATCGGGTTCGACGACAGCACGGGTGAGGTTTCGGTCAGGCCGTAGCCTTCGCAGGGGGTGTTACCGGTCAGCTTGGTCCAGCGTTCGGCAACCACCGTTTGCAGCGCCATGCCGCCCGCCGAGGTTACGCTCAGCCGACTCCAGTCTACCTCGCCAATGCGCGGATGATTCAGCAGGCCGTTGTAAAGCGTATTGACGCCCGTAAAGGCCGTAACCTTGTATTTTTTCAGGTCGTCGATAAAGGCGTTCAGATCGCGCGGGTTTGTAATAAGCAGGTTCATAGCCCCGCTTTTCAGGGCCGCCAGCGCGTTGGTTGTCAGCGCATATACGTGATAAAGGGGCAGAGCCGCGACGATAATCCCCTGTCCATCGGGTACGTTGCCGGGCGCCATCCAGACGTGCTGACATTCTACGTTCGAGATGATATTCCGATGGGTCAGCACAGCCCCTTTCGAAACGCCTGTGGTGCCGCCGGTGTACTGCACAAAAGCCATGTCCGTATTCCTGACGTCTACCGGCCGGAACGGCTGCCGACTGCCCCGGCTCAGCGCATCGCCAAACGAAATGGCGGCAGGCAGGTTAAAGGGTGGCACCAGCTTCTTGACGTATTTTACCACCGCGTTCACGATCTGCTTCTTGGGGAAACCCAGCAGATCGCCAAGACTCGTTACGACAACGTGTTCGATGTCGGTTTTGTCGAGAATCTTTTCCAGGTTGGCGGCAAAATTGGTCAGGATCACGACGGCTTTGGCCCCCGAATCCTTGAACTGATGCTGCATTTCGCGGGGGGTATAGAGCGGATTGGTGTTGACCACGGCCAGCCCGGCCCGCAGCGCCCCGAACATAGCCACGGGGTATTGCAGCGTGTTGGGCATCTGAATAGCAATTCGATCGCCCTTCTGCAAACCGAGGTCATTCTGCAAAAACGACGCAAACTGCAGCGACAGCTTATCGAGTTCGGCAAACGTAATCTGCTTACCCATACAGGCATATGCCGGTCGGTCGGCAAACTTCCGGAACGCTTCTTCCATCATAGCTCCCAAAGACGGGTAGGCATCCGGATTTATCTCATGGGGTACGCCTTTAGGGTAAAAGCGACGCCAGGGATATGCATTTATTTCTGTTGACTGCGTATCCATGTGAAGTGGGCTTATTTGGTAGTTCAACAAAAATAAAACGAAAGCAGGAAATCTTTGTTCTGTTTCGGGAATATACCAGCAGTGACAAGGCCATAAAAAGCAAAAACCGCCGATTGTGTCGGCGGTTTTGCGGCTTGTGCTCCCGAAGGGACTCGAACCCCTATCGTCGGTACCGGAAACCGAAATTCTATCCATTGAACTACGGAAGCCTATAATCCCCGGTTTGGGAGTGCAAATATAATAGATTAGTCGACTAGAGCGCAACCCCGACCCGGAAATTCTTTACAACAGCTTCATGGTTTCGTAGTCGCCGACGTGCTGGAGGTACAGAAAATGGATCAGCAGGCCGTTTACGTTGTTGACCAGCTTATGCGCTTCGGGCAGGGTGGTCACCGCCGTGGTGATCCGCTCAAACTCCGATGCGTTACCCATGTCTTTGTGGTGGAAAGCCATAATTTGATCGCGGGGCAGCTCGCGCTCGATGTAGAAAAAATGCATGGCTTCGTCGCTGGTGCCGGTGCTGGGAAACCAGAGCCGGGGGTTCAGTTTGGTCAGGTCGGCGGCTGTGGCTTCCAGACCGATTTCCTCGCCCAGCTCGCGGGCGGCTACCTCGTCGGGGGCGTCGTCGGCATCGACCATACCGGCCGGGTGTTCGTAGGTATGCGAGCCGTCGGAGATACGTCGCTGGCGGACCAGCACCACAAATTTTTCTCGGGTGTCCTGGTCAATCAGGCAAACCAGCACCGAGGCTGCGTGGCCTTTCAGAAACAGCGCGGGCGGGATCTTGTCGCCTTCGGGGGTGTCGGCATCTACCTCCAGCATGGCAAACAGTACTTCGCCGTTGTGACGGTGGCGGACGTAAAAGTCTTTTATCTCGTTTATGGTCAGACCGTTACTTTCCATCTGGCTTTTCCAGAAACGGAATTTCGGTGCGTCCTGAATGGCTTCCAGCCTGCGTTTATCACTCATAACAACATCCATCGGCTGACCCTATGCACATGGCCAGCCAATCGGGTAACCGCAAGTTAGCGAGCTTGGTTGTGAAAACAGCCCGCAACGCGCGTTTACGGGCTGTTTTAAGAGAACAGAAGGTCATTTGACTGGTAGCGCCAGACTCCGCAGGTACCGGCCAACGAGCTAGTTTACCTTCAGGCGGACTTTACCGTCGGTCAGTATGATCTCGTCTTTTTTGTCCTGTTTCTTATAGCCATTGCCTTCGGGGTCGATGTCCGAATCATAGCCCGATGCCTTGGTAATGGCTTTATCTTCCATCTTGTTGATCAACCGGCCCATACCGCCGAAGACCGTAGCCGTGGCTTTTTCTTTCCAGTAAGTGCCGGCCAGCTTACCGCTGAACGTAGCCTCCAGAAACCCGTCGGTACCGAGTTTGACACTGATGGTTTCGTCGTTATTCTGCGACTTACCCACGTGGTATTCCATGCGGGGCTCCCGGGTTTCTTCGACGTATTTGATGATGGCAATGCCTTTGTACTTGCCGAAATCTTCGTACTTCTGCCGGTTTTCCTTCGTATCGGGCTTGTCGGCATCAACAACCAGGTAGGTACCGGACTCGAGCGCATCGCGCCGGTCGAACGTACCGAGCCAGATGCGGAGCGATTTGTCGGGCTTGACGGCGTTGGCCGTAACCCACCAGTAGTTGCCGACCCGAATTCGGCGAGGCTGCGTCGTATAGTCTTTCCCATCGACCTTGACGCTGAGCGTATTGTCATTCGCAATTTTTTGGCCGATGGCGGCTACAGCCGTCAGGAGAAAGCAGGCCAGAACATAAACCGTTTTCATCGCACTTGTGTGATTGGGCTATCTTATTTCCCATAAACGTAGGAAAATAAGGTAACCTGTTCCTCACCCTTTTGAGTATGCGGTTTATCGGATCAGAATTACATTACTAACGGCCCGTTCGCCGGTATGAATCCACTGCTTACTGTCTGACGGATAGTTCACAACGCCCTGTTCGGACACTTGCTTTACCCCCGGCAAACTGGGTTGGAGCCAGAGCGTCGTTGACCCGCCCCCGTCCAGATTGATCGCGTCGCGGCAGCCGAGCCAGCGCATCAGCCGGGTTAGCTCGTGGAGGTTCATACCCTGTGCGTTGGCGTTGCGCCCGTCGACCGTGGCCAGCACCAGCCGTCGGCCAGGGCCCAGGCAAAGGCAAGTCCGCGGATGGCGATTGTCGTTGAAGGCATTCTTCGCCAGCGGATTCGGCTGGCCGTTCTGGAGCAGCAGCGGGCCGGTTGTCATTACGTTCTCGTCGGGAAGCTGACGATCCCAGCCGGGCTGGTTACCGCCGTGTACGATACGCACCCGGTTTCGATCAATCGTTATGGCCGACTGCTGATGCTCGGGCATGCTCTTGCCCGACAGCCGGGTGGTATCGATCAGCCGCCCGTCTATTTTGATCAGATCGACCGAGCCTCCCTGCTTCACATCGAAGAACGTCCCGTTCAGCGCTACCAGCGCCCGGTCCCGTTTCCCAAACCAACTCGTTGGCTTCAGGCTGTCGCCCGCCGATCCGAACGCTACAACCGGCCGTCGGCGTCGGTTTTTGAGTACCACCAGGTTGACATTCTGCTTTGACCCAAACAAACTGTCGAACTGCGCTTCCTGCCAGCGGAGGTGCCGGGTCAGGCGCGTAGTACGCCAGCGGGCCTTCGTCACCTGGGTCGAATCGGAAGTTGGCTGGGCATACAGGCTGGCGCTGGTGACCAGCCACATAACGAAAAAGAGGTTGTTTTTCATGATCGGTTGAGATTCAGTTATTGACCTGGGCAGGCCTGAAGGGTTGTTTGGGTCGTTCGTATGATATTAATGGCCCTCGCTGGTTTACAGTGTTTGGCATACCGACTTCAGGAGGCATCGTAAAGCACGGTTGCTCAACGTGGAAGCTCCGGGCTATCAGGGGGCAACTGTAAGTTTATACCCTGCTTCGTGGAGCCAATGATCAGCGCTGGCCTTCATGCCAGTCTGTAACGGGTTACTTCCTGGCTTTTTGGATATAGTCCGCCACTACCTGTTCCAGAATGGGCAGCGTAACAGTGCCCTGCCCGAGTAACGCATCGTGAAACTGGCGGATGTCGAATCGTTCTTTCAGGGTTACTTCGGCCTGTTTGCGCAGTTGTTTGATTTTCATCTCGCCGGTTTTATAAGCCAGCGCCTGCCCCGGCCACGAAATGTACCGATCAACCTCGGTGCGGACTTCGTGGAGCGAAAGCGCGGTGTTTTCGGCCATAAACTGCATGGCCTGCTCGCGCGACCAGCCTTTGGCGTGAATACCCGTGTCGACCACCAGCCGACACGCGCGCCACATCTCATAGGTCAGCCGGCCAAAGTCGCTGTAGGGATCGGTATAGAATCCCATTTCGCGGCCGAGCCATTCGCAATACAACCCCCAGCCTTCGCCAAACGCGTCGACGTACAGAAACCGCCGGAATACGGGCAGGCTGGTCAGTTCTGCCGATAGGGCGGTTTGCAGATGATGGCCCGGCACGGCTTCGTGCAACGTCAGCGCTTCGAGCGTGTAGAGCGACCGGCTGGGCAGGTTGTAGGTGTTGACCCAGTATTGACCCGCCGTTGTACCGCCCAGCGGAGCGCCCACGTAGCGGCCAGCCGTATATTTTGGCGCTATGGCATCCGGCACCGGCGATACGCCATACGGCTGACGCGGCAACCGACCAAAGAAAGCAGGCAGCTTATCGTCAGCGCGTTTGGCAATGTAGCTCGCTTCGCGCAGGAGCTGACCGGCGGTTTTCGGGTAAAACTGCTCGCTGGTTCGGAGGAATTTCAGAAAGTCGGCAAACGAGCCGGTAAAGCCGGTTTTGACCATCACCGCATTCATTTCAGCCCGGATTCGGGCTACCTCGGCCCCCCCCGTCTGGTGAACCTGGTCGGGGGTCAGATCTAAGGTCGTGTAATACCGCACCCGTTCCTGATAATAGGCTTCGCCGTTGGGTAGCGCACTGGCACCCAGCGTAGTGCGCAGGTTGGGCAGGTAGTCGGTATCCATAAACGCGCCGAACTGACGGTAACCGGCAACGGCTCCGTCCATAACCGCCTGACGACCGGCTTTCTTCAGCCGTTCCCGATCAGCGGCCGAAAAGGTGGCGGGCATCCGCTCAAACGGTTTGTAAAAAACCGAGCTGGCCGGATCGCTGACGATGTGCGCCTGGTAGGTCGTCTGGTAGCCTTCCATAACGGCCCGGGGCTGGGTCATCCCCAGTTTCAGCCCGTCACGCAGGAGCGCCACCACCTCGGTCATCTGCGCCGGAAACCCCATCAGCATCCGGATGTATCGCTCGTAGTCGGCTACGGTCTGAAACGGGAGCTGAGCAGGTATGAACGACAGGTCGGTATGCGGGCCACCTTCGGCCAGGAGGGGGTTCAGGTAGGTTTTCAGTTTGTAGTCGCTGACGTAACTATCGAGCAGATAGATCAGCAGGCTCGCGTTCGTACGGTTGGCAGCGCTAAGCTGGTGAGCCGGCAGCGCCTTCAGCTCGGTCAGCTTCTGCTGGTAAAAGGCATGTCTTTTCTGAAAAGCGGCTTCGCTGTAGGAGAAAAGCCGATCGGGCGATTGGCCCTGACCGGTCATGACAGCCAGCAAAGGTTCATCGGCCAGCCGGAACGCCCATACATCAGCTATCACTTTCGTTACCCGCTGGTCAGGGGTCTGGGCCCAGGCCGGAAAAGCCAGGCAGAGAAAAAGAAGTAGTCGATTGTACATATACGGTGGTGGGTAAGGATAAAAAAGGCCACGGATAACATCGATCCGTGGCCGGGTACTTATTTCTGCGTCAGCCCCTGTGCGTCAGGACCAACGTATCGCTCGAAGAACTCGTAAATGCGCAGCAGCCGGTCGATACGCTGCCGCACGTTGCCGGTCCGGCTCAGCTCGTGGGTAGCGCCGGGCATACGCACGTACTCGACCGGACGACCCAGAATTTTCAGGCTCTTGTACATCATCTCCGACTGGATGATACCCGTCCGCAGGTCGTTTTCCCCGTGTTTGATCAGCAGCGGGGTGCGAATGTTCTGCACGAAGGTATACGGTGAGTTGGCGTCCAACACCCTGGCCTCGGGTGTCCAGGGGTAGGCGAAATAGTTCGGAATAAGCCGCCAGGCATTGCCTTCGCCCAGAAAGGTGGTCAGATCATAAACGCCCCGCTGCGCAAACGCGGCTTTGAAGCGGTTGTCGTGCCCAACAATCCAGGCAGTGAGGTAACCGGCGTATGAGCCACCCGTAATCACTTGCCGGGCGGTATCGACCCAGGCTTCGCGGGCCGCGTCGGTAACGGCCGCCAGCACGTCTTCGGCGGGTCCGGTGCCCCAGTCCTTGATGTTGGCCCGCTGGAAGTTCAGCCCGTACCCGCCCGATCCGCGCGGATTGGCGTAAACGACCCCGTATCCCTGCGCGCACATGTACTGAAATTCGTGCCACATAGACGCTTCGCCCGGTCCCCACATGGCCGTTGGGCCGCCGTGCATATTCAGCAGCAGCGGGTATTTTTTGTCCGCTTCCAGCTGGCTGGGCTTCATGATCCAGTAATCGACGGTTTGCCCGAGCGAGTTCTTGTACGTACGCTTCTCCGGGAAGCTCAGCTGCCGTTGCGCCACCCAGTCGTTATGGCTGGTCAGCTTGACACCCGCCAGCGTGGGGGTAGCCGCTGGTCGGCTGCTGCCGTTACTGAAATCAGCCTTATACAATTCTGAGGGGTTAGCCACTTCGGTTTTGGCGTATACCAGCTGGTTGCCGGCCACGTCAAAATAAGTAACGCCACTCTCGAAGTCCGACAGCTGGGTTACCTGCCGGGTAGACGGGTCGAGCCGGTACAGCGGGGTACCGCCATTCGACGATGCGGTGAAGTACAGTACGGGGGTGGCGGCAGCGCCTTTCCGGGCGGCCGGGGTCACCGACCAGGTCAGGCTGCCGGGCGCCCGATCGAAGGTAACGAGCCGAATGTCCGACGCCTGGCTACCGTTGAGCGTAGCCAGCCCGATCTGCCCGAAATTGACGCCTTCTGATGCGCTGACCAGAAACGCCAGCGTCCGGCCATCGGGCGATACTTCGGGTGAGCCGTATCCTTTGCCAGCTTCGGCCAGTACGGTGGTGCGGTTACCCGACCCATCGGCCGGAATGAAAATAATGGCATTATCCTGCTCCCGGTCGGGGTGGCGGGTCGAGTCGCGGTCGGTAACGGCCAGAAGCCCCTGCCCGCCGGGGAGCCAGGTGCCGGCCTGTACGGAGGCAAAGCCACGCGTCAGGGGTTTGGGCGTCGCGCCTTCGCGCACGTCGATGACGTACATGTGCGTAAAACTCAGGTCCGGCTCCGTTGTCGACTCCCCCTGAAAGTTGAGTCGGTTGATGACCTTCGCCTTTTTGTCCTCTACATCTTTATTCAGATAGGCCCGGATTTCGGCCAGCGACCCGTCGGGGTTAGCTTTCGTTTTAGGGTCGGCCTTTATGAAATCATTGGTCCGGAAACCGGGTTTCTCGAGCGACCAGGCGGGGGTTTTACGGCCCGGGTTGAGCAACGAATCTTTCAGCATCTCGGCCATCGATACGGTCGACGAAAACGCGATTCGTTTGCCATCCGGCGACCACATCGGCCCCGAAGCGCCGTAGGGCAGGCTGGTGAGCTGGTAGGCCTCTCCCCCATCCATCGGCATAACGAATACCTGGCTCTTGCCTTTTACGGTTCGCGAGAACGCCACGTACCGACCATCGGGCGACCATACCGGCTGGCGGGCCGACTCGTTGCCGCGCGTCAGGGCTTTGGTATCGCCGGGCTGGAGGCCGGTCAGGTAGATGTGGGTTCGGTAATCGTATTCGTTGGCTTCGGTGGCGGGCTCGGTCGTGGTAAGCGTGTAAACCGCCCGCTTGCCATCCGGTGATAGTTCAATGCCCGATACCTGCCTGATACGGGTAATGTCGGTAACGGTAATTTTGGTCTTTGTTTGGCCCAGGGCGACCTGCGCAGTCAGAAAAACAAGAAGAAGTGTTCGGTTCAGCATAGCCGGTTTTGATAGTCCGGCTAAAGTACAGATTTTGACCGACTGATAGCGTGACAACTGGCTCAGAAAGGCCAATTGGCTCTTTATTGTGCTTTCCCGGTCAGCAGCGGCACGTACCGTTCCTGGATGATACGGGCGTGGTGAAGGGCATGGCCCACCAGGACGAACCCAAGCGCCAGCGATGATATGGTCTGGTTGTAACAGACACCCGTACGCTGCAGGGCCTCGTCATCGAGGCTTCTGAACAGGGCCAGGCTCGACTGCCGAACAAGCGCAAACTCCTCCAGCAGCGACGACAGCGACCGACGGTTGGCGTTGGCCTGCTGGCCGAACAGTTCTTCGTCGTAGCCAGGCAGCGGAGTTTTATCGTTCCGCGCAAATCGCATGGCCCGGTACGACATGATGCGCTCGTTATCGATAACGTGCTGAACAATATCCCGGACTGTCCATTTCCCGGGTGCGTAAACCTGGTTGCCGAGCGCCAGTAGGGTTTCGGCCGGAATCAGCCCGTCGAACGTAGCGGGTTGAGCGAGGGCGGTCAGCAGGTCAATATCATCGGCCAGGTTGATATACCGGTCGAAGAACTGCGGCATGATGGCAATGTCTGATTTAGTCATGGGCGTCGATAAACGATGGGGCCATAAACTTAGCCAAATTTCCGGAACGTCTGCAGCGCCCGGGTCTGACCAGGTTTATGGCCCCATGGACCCATTCGATTGGTAGGCTTTATTTCTTTGCTTTGGCCGCCGGAGGAGCAGGTGCTCCCGTGAGTTCGCCGATCAGCCGGTCCGCTTTGTAGATGTACCGCATGGCCGCTACCATACCGCCCGCGTGGACAGAGATGCTACGATTGCGGTCGGGCACGAAAATAAACTCACCCGGCAGGCTCTCCAGGTTACCGTCGAAAACGAGCCCAACGGCCTCCCGGTTTTTATTGATCATCGGACTACCCGAGTTACCGCCGATGATGTCATTGGTCGAGATAAAACACATCGGCTCTTTCAGCAGCGCCATAGGCGGATTTTTCCAGCGGGCGGGCAGGTTCCAGGGCGCTTTGTCGCCGAATGAGTAGTTGCGGTCGTACAGCCCGGCAAAGGTCGTAATGATCGGCGCCTGGGTGCCGTTATACGGGTATCCGCGCACCACGCCGTCGTTGATTCGCAGCGAGAACGTAGCGTCGGGCGGCACAGCCGGGCCATAGACGGCATACAGCATCCGGCCGAGCTGCCCCCGGAGCACTTCCTGCCGCTGGCTGATCTGGCGGGCCTGACGAGCAGCGGCCAGATAGCGCGGGAAGCCAATACGGGCCAGTACCAGCATGGGGTCGTTCGACGCGCCGATGGCGCCGGGCCGCGTACGCAGCTCCTGCACAAAACCCGGATCGTTCAGTTTGGTGGTCTTCAGCAGGTAAGCCGCGGCCTCCTTGGGCGTCCGCCCGTTGAGCGCGGCTTTTACGTACGGGTCGTCAGTACCCAAACCCGCTTGCGCTTCGGTCAGGTGAGCGGCCAGGTAAGCCTCTTCCAGCGCCGAATTCCTGACTACCGGCGATACCACCAGCGAACGGGCCCGCTCCGCATCCTGCGGGCGCGACGTCAGCAGTTCGTTATACTGGGTGAGCACGTTGGCAAAGGTCAGCAGCTCGCCCATGGTACGTTCGCTGGGGCCGAGAAAGTTGGCATCGTTGAACAAGCCCCGCAGCTGGGCCGTATTGGCCGCCAGCTCGTCCCAGGTTTTGAGCTGGTCGGCCGGCAGGTTTTTAGCCTGGGCTGCGGCTTTGAACTGCTTCTCGAACGACGCCTTCCGGGCCATCAGCACCGGGTCGCGCAGCCCGGCCAGTTGACCACCGTAGGCTTTCAGACTGTTTTCATAGCTGAAGATCTCATTCAGGACGCTATCGTTTTTGGCAGTGACGTTATAGGCCTGCAGGGCGTTAGACCGGTTCCGAATGAGCTGGATCGTGGCCGGTGTCTGAAAGTCGCGGTCAAACTCAAGCTCGGCCACGGTCTTCAGCCGCTCGGTACGGCCCGGATTACCGATCACGAAGATGGGCTCACCGTCTCGTACCCCGTTGGTATTGAACTTAAAAAAATGGCTCGTTTTTAAGGGCTTACCGTTGTCATACACCCGAAAAAAGGAGCAGTCGAGGGCGTAGCGTGGATAGGTGAAGTTGTCGGGATCGCCCCCGAAAAAGCCCAGTTGCAGCTCGGGCATGAACACCAGCCGCACATCGGTATATCGTTTGAAGCCGTAGAGTGCATAGCGCCCGCCGTTGTAGAACGTAATGGTTTGGAGTTCGAGCCCTTTCCAGTTGTCTTTGCTGGTATACTCGGCCTTTATATCCGAAAATACCTGCTCGCGCGCTTCCAGCTGCCCCGGCCCCGAACTCACCGCGCTCATGGCCTGCTGAACCCGGCTGGTGATGTCTTCGATCTGGACGAGCTGATCGACAAACAGACCTTCGACCGGCCGCTCTTCGGTCAGGGTTTTGGCATAAAAGCCCGTTGCGTTCAGGTCTTCGCCTTTTCGCTGTACGCCCGTACCGGATTCACGCGCGCAGTGGTGGTTGGTCATAACCAGCCCGTTGGCCGACACAAACGACGCCGAGCAGTAATCGGCAAACCGCAGCGAGGCCAGCCGGGCTTCGTCGAACCACTTCTGATCGGCCGTAAAGTTGTAGGTTTTCTGAAAATACGCGGTGGGGGGTGCGTCGAATGTCCACATCTTACCCAGGTCGAGCGGCCCACCGGCGGTATCGGCCTGGGTCTCCAGCGCCGACTGGGCAAACGTGGCCGTCAGCAGGCCCGTTAGCAAAAGGCCCGACAGCATAGCCGGGCGTAGGTGTTGTTTTCGCATCAGCAGCATTATATAGGAAAACAAATATAAACACCCGCTGGCATGTCTCGACGAGAACGCGCCAGCGGGTGAGTGTAAAGAACGGACTGGATCAGGCTACTTCGTTCTTCAGCATGATCTCGTTCGCTACCTTATCGTCTTTTCGGATAAACGGCCTGATAATAAGCCGCGTACCCCGCTGGTAAGTAAAGAGCCGGTACATCCAGTTGCTGAACACAATCAGCTTGCTCCGGAAGCCAACCAGGTACCAGATGTGTACGAACAGCCAGGCCATCCAGGCAATGAACCCGCCGAGGTGAATATTACCCGGCAGATCGGCCACCGCCCGGCTGCGCCCGACGATAGCCAGCGAGCCTTTGTCGAAGTACTCGAAGGGTTCCGTTGGTTCGTTCTTCAGCATTCGGCGCAGGTTTTTAGCCAGGTGGTTACCCTGCTGAATGGCGGGTTGAGCCACGCCCGGATGACCTTTCGGCCATTTTTCGGTCTTCATGAACGCAATGTCGCCGATGGCAAACACGTCGGTCAGGCCCTGCACCCGGTTGATGGGGTCGACCAGAATACGTCCCCGCTCGGTCGACTCGGCCGGGATGCCTTCAATCAGGGCACCCGTTACGCCCGCTCCCCAAACCAGCGTCTGGGTCTTGATCTGCTCCCCACCTTTGAAAGTAACGGTTTCGCCGTCGTAGCTCTCGACCATGGTGTTGAGCTTGATGATTACCCCCAGTTCTTCGAGGTAGCGCCGGGCTTTCTGACCCGCTTCGTCCGACATGGGAGGCAGCACCTTGCCCATGCCTTCAACCAGGTAGATGTTCATCTGGCTGAAGTCGAGGCCCGGATAGTCGGCAGGCAGCACGTGTTTGCGCATCTCGGCCAGTGAGCCCGCCATTTCGACCCCCGTTGGCCCGGCTCCCGCAATGACGAAGTTCAGCAGACTCTGCCGTTCCGATGGTTCGCGGGTGATGCTGGCCTGTTCGAAACATTGCAGAAACTGGCTCCGGATATTGAGCGCTTCGGGCACCGTTTTGAGCGGAAACGAATATTTCTGGATCTGCTCATTGCCGAAAAAATTCGATTTGGAGCCCGTCGCTACGATCAGATAATCATACGTAAGATCACCAATGAGCGTTGTTACAGTCTTGGCCGCCGGATCTATTTTGTTGACCCGCACCATTCGGTAGTGAAAGTCGGTGTGGTTGTCGAACATTTTCCGGAACGGCTCCGAAATAGCATCGGCCTCCAGACCGGCCGTAGCCACCTGATATAGCAATGGCCAGAAACCGTTGTAGTTCTGCTTGTCGAACAGCACTACCTGCACATCGGCGGTGCGCAGGCTTTTGGCCAGGTTCATCCCGCCAAACCCTCCGCCGATAATCACGACGCGAGGTTTGGTTGTATCGGGTATATTCAGTGATAGTTTATCGTATTGCAGCATCTTGCGTAAATCGTTTTCTTCTGACGGCTCCCGTTGTTACTAGACCTCGTAATCAGCCTTTTTGTTCGGATTTGGAGCCTGAATTGATCCTCTATCTCTATAACAAACTTTTTATTAATAAATGTTAATTTCTGGATGCGCTGATCAGCTCTTACAACCTTCTATCTCGCTTTGGCATCAAAATTGAATCCTTTACCTGTTCATCTTAAGCTTATGCGTTTTCAGTTCTACATTTTCCTTTGTCTGTTTCCCTGGCATACGCTCCTGGCGCAGCCCCAGCCCGGCGGCCCACGGTCGGGCGTTACCGTGAGCGGATACGTGCGCGAAGCCGGTAGTCGGGAAGCCCTGATTGGCGTCAACATTTATTTACCAGGCAGCGCTGTCGGCACCACGACCAACACCTACGGCTTTTATTCGCTCACGTTACCGGCTCAGGACAGCGTCAGGCTGGCGTTCTCGTTCGTCGGCTACGAACCCCTGACGCGGGTTATCGGTCTGCGGCAAAATTCCAGCCTCGACGTACAGCTCACCCCCGGTCAGGCCCTGTCGGAGGTAAGCGTTGTGGCCAGCCGCACCGACGAGCGGGTGAGTGAAAGCGCGCAGATGAGCCGGATCGACGTGCCGGTTTCACAGATCAAGAAGATTCCGGCTTTTCTGGGTGAAAAAGATGTGCTGCGCGTGTTGCAGCTGATGCCTGGTGTACAGAAAGGATCAGAAGGGCAAACCGGCATCTACGTACGCGGGGGCGGGCCCGATCAGAACCTGATCATTCTGGACGAAGCCACCGTTTATAATGCCAACCACCTGTTCGGTTTTTTCTCGGTATTCAACGGCGATGCACTGAAAAGCGTCGAGCTGACCAAGGGTGGTTTCCCGGCGCGGTACGGCGGGCGGCTGTCGTCGGTGATTGACCTGAACATGAAAGACGGCAACCGCGATAAACTCCACGGCGAAGGCGGTATTGGCCTTATATCGAGTCGATTAACGCTCGAAGGCCCATTTACGAAGAACAAGAAAGGATCGTTTCTGGTATCGGGCAGACGAACCTACCTGGATGTAGTAGCGGCTCCGCTGATTCGGGCGCAGAGCGAGGGCGAAACCAATGCCGGGTATTATTTCTACGACTTCAACGCCAAAGCCAACTACGAATTCAGCCCAAAAAATAAGGTCTACCTGAGCGGGTATTTCGGCCGCGACCGCTTCTACGCCCGCGATGCCGGCGAAGGAACCGATGTTGGCATTGGCTGGGGTAATGCCACAGGTACGCTTCGCTGGAACCACCTCTTCAACCAGAAACTGTTTTCCAACCTATCGCTCATTTACAGCGATTACGAGTTCAAGATTTCGTCCGATGAGCGGGGCAGTAGCAACAATCTGAACACCTCGCTCCGCTACAGCTCGGGCATCCGCGACCTCTCGGCCAAGCTCGATTTCGATTATTACCCCTCGCCGAAACATTCGGTCCGGTTTGGTACGCAGACTATCTTTCACCGGTTTACGCCCAGCGCCGTGGTGGTACAAAACAGCCTGGTCGACCAGTTTACCCAGAATGTAGAGGCCATTGACGCCGTTGAGTCTGGTGTCTACGCCGAGGATACCTGGCGACCTAATGATCGGTGGCGCGTAAACGGCGGCCTGCGACTGAGCCTGTTTGCGCAGGGAACCGCCAACTACCTGCGACCCGAACCCCGCCTGTCGGCCTCGTACCAGCTGCGGCCGGGCCTGTCGGCCAAGGCTTCGTACGCCATCATGAACCAGTATATTCATTTGCTGAGCAACACCGGCATAGGCCTGCCAACCGACCTGTGGGTGCCTACTACAGATCGCATCGCCCCGCAGCAGTCGAGCCAGGTAGCGGTAGGCATTGCCAATGATTTCTCAGACAATTTCGTACTGGGAAAGGGCTTCGCCCTAACGGTGGAGGGGTATCACAAAACCATGCGGAACATCATCAACTACCGCGAGGGGGCCAGCTTTCTGCTCATCGACGACCCGACCTCGGCCGAACGCGTACGGTGGGAAGACAACGTTACGGCCGGCCGGGGCTGGTCATACGGTGCCGAGGTCCTGCTGCAACGCAAAACCGGTCGGCTGTCGGGCTGGCTCGGCTACACGCTTTCCTGGACCCAGTGGCAGTTTGCCGAACTGAACGCCGGGAAGCCCTTCTTCCCCCGCTATGACCGGCGACATGATATATCGGTAGTGGGTATTTACGAACTCAGCAAGCGCGTGACCCTGTCGGGCACCTGGGTCTATGGTACCGGTAATGCCCTTACCGTGCCCGTGGCCAACTACCGCGCCTTCCGGCATCAGCCCGGTCTGCAAACCCTTTTTGGCTCGAACGGAGCCCCGTCGTCGATTGCTCCGCTTTTCGATTACGGAACTGATGTCAGTGACTACGGCCAGCAGAAGAACAGTTTCCGGGCCGAAGCGTATCACCGTTTCGACGTGTCGATCCAGTTTCATAAGCAGAAAAAGCACCACGAGCGCACCTGGGAGTTCAGCCTCTACAACGCCTACAACCGCCGAAACCCGTTCTTCTACCAGCTCGAATCAGTCAGCCAGGGGCAGGGCCAGCTCAGCCGTACGGCCCTGTTCCGGTATTCCGTTTTCCCCGTCGTTCCGTCATTCAGCTATAACTTCAAGTTCTGATCATGAAATTATCTATCTTGTTTTATAGTGGCCTGCTGAGCGGGCTGCTGCTGGCGGGCTGCGACAGCCTCCGGCAGGAAGTGGAACCAAAAGGAATCACGCGGGAAGGGGAAAAACTGGTGGTTACCTGCTTCATTTCACCCCAGGATACAGTACTGGTAGCCCTGGTGACACGCTCTTTACCCGTGCTAGGCACCGCTGATCCAATCCTCACCCCTACCTCGGTCAGGGACGCCACCGTAACCCTTTCGGATGGCAGCCAGACAATCACCATGACCAGTACAATTGGACGGCTACCCCTGATAGCTTACGATTATCGCGCCGACGCCCGTGAGATGCCTATTATAGTTGGAAAAACCTACACATTAACGGTCAGTGTGCCCGATGGTCGGCAGGTTACCGCCCGCTGCACAGTGCCAGGTCCGGTACCCATAGACCAGGTCGTGCTGGACTCCAGCATCACAAGTGAGTTTGGCCTGACCACCAAGAATTACCACGCCCGCCTTCGCTGGCGCGACCCGGCCGGCCAACCAAACTACTACAGGGTGGCGGGTGATAACGAGTACACCTACAGAAGCCAGTATGTACCAACGCCGGGTGGGCCCGTTAAGGATACGCTCATCAAAACACGGTCGGGCTGGACGTTCAACAACGGCTCTACCACGACCGATATTGGCCGCGACGGCCAGGATATTGTGTCGCAGCGGGCGCGGCTGGCTATTGCCTATTCCTGGATAAACGGTCAGCAGCAGGTAAGTCGACCTACGGGCCCGATCAATGCCTATCTGCTCAGCGTCGATGAAAACTACTACCGGTACCACGACTCGGTAGAACGCCAGAACGAGGTAGGCGGTAATCCGTTTGCCGAACCCGTACCCATCCAGACCAACGTTCAGGGCGGACTGGGCTGCTTCGGCGCCTACAATCAAGCCAGGGCCTCCGTAACGTTCAGGTAAAAAAAGAGAGCGTCCTGATCGAAAGAATTACCGTTACAGCATTCTTTCGATCAGGACGCCCCCTTCTATTGGCTATCTGGCTTAAACCGCCTGATTGTTCATCACTTCGGTCTGTTTCCGAATCGACTCCATGTGAATGATCTTGTAGATTTCTTCGACCAGCTCAGGGTACAAACCCAGCCGCTGGCCCAGTTCACCACGGGTTTTCAGAATTTCTTTCCAGCGATCGGGCTGAAACAGGGTTACGTTATTGTCACGTTTGTACTCGGCGAGCCGCTCGACCAGCGCCATACGGGCCGCCAGCATCTCAACGATTTGCCGATCTACGTTATCGATATTACGACGGGTCTGGTCGGCTACGCTGTTAAACTCGGTGCTGGGCGACTCAACCTGACGAATTTGCAGGTGGTCGAGCATGTCGCCGAAAGCGGCTGGCGTCAGCTGCTGGGCCGCGTCGCTCCAGGCGTTATCCGGATCGATATGCGACTCAACGATCAGACCATCGTAGTTCAGGTCCATCGCCATCTGCGCCAGTTCGTTTAGGTAAGCCCGTTTGCCAGCCATGTGGCTCGGGTCACCAATGATTGGCAGCTGCGGGAAGATCGACTTCAGTTCGATCGCCATCTGCCACATTGGTACGTTGCGGTATTTGGTAGCCTCGCCCGTAGCAAAACCCCGGTGAATAGCACCGAGCTTCGAAACGCCGGCACCGGCAATCCGCTCGAACGCACCCACCCACAGGGCCAGATCGGGGTTAACCGGGTTTTTCACCAGTACAGGCACATCGACACCCCGCAGCGCGTCGGCAATTTCCTGTACGTTGAAAGGGTTCACCGTGGTGCGGGCGCCTACCCACAGGATATCAACACCATATTTCAGGGCTAGCTCAATATGCTCAGGGGTAGCTACTTCAACCGCAAACGGCAGACCTGTTTCCGCTTTGGCGCGCTGAATCCAGGGCAGAGCGGCTTCGCCCATGCCTTCAAAGCTGCCTGGCCGGGTCCGGGGCTTCCAAACGCCGGCCCGGATAACATGAACCGCATCCAGCTGTTTCAGCTGACGCGCGGTTTCAACAAGTTGTTCTTCGGTCTCGGCGCTGCACGGACCGGCAATAATGAGGGGCTTGCCGTTGGTCTCAATCCACGATTCAAGCGGCTCTACGGCTAAATCGACTTTCATAATGACGCGTAATCTGGAGGTAATATGGATACTCTATCGGGAACTTTTCAATGCAATTTTGTGGTATATTTGCAGAGGGAATCGGCTGTTTGTCAAGCTGGTTCCTTCATTTGTCTTATCACAGGTTAAGTTTCTCGAACAAGTCGCGCCGGTGAGTTTAACCGTTTGACCGAAATTTCGTTTTATATTTCGGTCGTGTTAACCGACACGCACCTAACGCTATGGACGTAGCACCGCCAAAACGGAGCATTAATATGTCGAACCGAAGTAATCTAATGCCGGAAACCGCTGAGCGGGTCGCGGGCGTGAAACTGGACGAATCCCGGCCAGTCTCTTTTGAAGACACTTCGATTGCTTTTTCCTGCCAGTCGAATTTCAAACTTCGAAAAACGTACTGGTTGTTTGCGTTGATGAATAAGGGATGGCTGGTAAATATAGGGACATTTTTTATAAAGATTGCCCTACGCTTACGGCTCCCCATCAAATTCCTCATCAAAAACACGATTTTTGAGCAATTCTGTGGAGGTGAGAGTATCAACGATTCTGAACGTACCATCAGGCATCTCCAGAAGTACCACGTCGGAACCATCCTCGACTATTCAGTTGAAGGGGAAGAAACCGAAAAAAGTTTCGACGAGACAACACTCGAAATTCTGCGCACGATAGAACGCGCCAGCGAATCCTCCGATATTCCCTTCTCTGTCTTTAAAATTACGGGTATTGCCTCCACTGAATTGCTCGAAGCGATTCAGATCGGCGACTCGCTGGATAAAGACCAGAAAGCTGAATTTGACCGGGTGTTGAAGCGGGTCGATACGCTTTGCCGCCGGGCCCATGAGCGCAACGTACGCATCTTTATCGATGCCGAAGAAAGCTGGATTCAGGACACCATCGATACGCTGGCCTACGAGATGATGGATCGCTACAACCACGAGCGGCCCGTTGTTTACAACACGTACCAGATGTACCGCTGGGAGAGCCTGGAGCACCTCCGGCGCGATGCCGAAGAGGCCCGTGCCAAAGGCTATTACCTGGGTGTTAAGCTGGTTCGGGGTGCCTATCTGGAGAAAGAACGGCTCCGGGCTCACGAAGAAGAATACCAGGATCCGATCCAGCCTACCAAAGAAGATACGGATCATGATTTCAACGCAGCCATTGACTTCTGCCTGGAAAACCGCGACATCGTTTCAATCTGTCTGGGTACGCATAACGAATACAGTTGCCAGTACTGCGTGCAGCACATGAAAGACTACGGCATTGCCCCCGGCGATCCGCATATCTACTTCGCGCAGCTGCTGGGTATGAGCGATAATATTTCGTATAACCTCGCCAATGCAGGCTACAATGTGGCTAAATACGTGCCTTACGGGCCAGTAGAAGCCGTTATGCCTTACCTGTTCCGCAGGGCCGACGAGAATAAGTCGATTGCCGGTCAGAGCAGCCGCGAGTTTATGCTGATCAGTAACGAGTTGAAGCGCCGGAAAGGCTGCAAGTAGTATTTGTACGGTCAGTCAGTGTCTGCCCGCAGCTACTGACTGACCAGCCGCAAGGCTAAACGGGCACAGCAGGGTGGTTTTACGCTCCGGTGCTGTGCCGTACTTTTTTATATGATTCGTAAGAACCCGTTTAAGTTTTTCCTGCTGACGCTGGTGCTGATTGCGCTCGATCAGGGTGTCAAATTAGCCGTTCACCATTATATGGCTCCGGGCTTTGCGGGTCAGATTAAAGTCGTTGGCGACTGGCTGAAACTCCATTACGTACTTAACCCCGGTATGGCCTTTGGTATGCAGCTGGGCTACGAATACGGCAAGCTGCTCCTGAGTGTGTTCCGGCTGTTTGCTATGGTCGGCATCGGGTACTACCTGGTCCATCTAGCCCACCGGGGGGCGCCAAATGGTCTGCTCTGGGCCATGTCGATGATTCTGGCGGGTGCCGTTGGTAACGTGATCGACAGTACGTTCTACGGTGTTTTTCTGAACAATGCACCCTACGGCTCTCCCACCCCCTGGTTCCACGGCCAGGTTATCGACATGATTTTCGTTGATGTATGGGAGGGCTTCATTCCGGAGTGGGTTCCGATCTGGGGCGGTCAGTATTACTCGACCCCTATTTTCAACATTGCCGACTCGTGCATATTCATCGGGGTCTGTCTGATCCTGTTTTTCCAGCGCCGTTTCTTCGGTGAGCCCCCCCTGGAAGATAACCTCCTGCCCACGTCGGGCCCGGATGCTACCGAAGCGGCCGTGCTGCCCATGGCTGAAGTGCAGGATGAAGCCGATCAGCCAACCAGGCCAGTAGCCAGCGACGTAACCGACCAACCGGCTTCCACGGACCCGCTCCCGGACGAAGCCGATCGGCCCCACCCCAAACCGGCTTCGGTAACCCAGGACGAGCCGAAACCGACCGACTAGCCTGTTTTGCGGGCTACTGCGTTTCGTCCAGCGGCTGGAAATCCTTGAACGTCCGCTTGATAGCTTTGTCGTTGGCTTCTTTCTTGCTCTGCCAGTTGGCATCCAGCTCAAGCGCAACTAGTCCGCTCAGACTCATCGAATTACGGAAATCATCGAGCTTTTTCACAAACTCACCCGTCCGGCGGGTCGATTTGAGCGCAAATTCCCGCGCAAACACCTCCCCTTTGTTCTGTAGTTCGGCCCGCTTGCCCAGCACGTAATTGTACCGGTCGAGCAGATCTTTCATCGACTTTCCAATTACTTCAGTGGCTTCGAGGGTCCCCATGGTCAGCACCGCCGTCCCCCCGACGGCCGACACTAACCGACCGTTCTTCTGAACTTCAGGACTGGTGCTGGCCCCGGTTACCGCCGGAGTGACCCCAGTTACCGCTCCGAGCGAAGCGTTGGCTACCGACCGGTTTCGCTTACCACTTTTGGCTTTCCGATAGTCGCGCTTCAGCTGTTCTTCTTTCTCGCCCAACTGCTCAACCAGCCCCCAGGCCTGTACCAGCAGTTGCCGATATTGAGCGTAATAATACCGGTCTTTTTCACCCTCGTTGATGGTATTAAATACGGTGAACGTGATTCGCCGTTCTTCCCGATTCTGCGATTTGTCGAGCACGTAGAAAGTGATCTGGACATCCAGCGAATCGTAGGGATCTTTCACAAAATCATAGTCCGGCTGCCAGATGAACTCATATTGGTTCTCGGTATTCTTGACCAGCGCACTTTTCGGAATGTTCTGATTATCGGAGAGGAATCCGAAGGTTGCCACATCATCTTCGCCGTTGGGGTCCAGCAACGAAAACTTCAGGTTCACGGTCGCATTTTCGCGCATCCGATAGTGCGTCTGCTTCGGGATAACCGCGATATCGGGCGGCAGGTCCATCTGGGTTACCTCAACCTTCAGCCGACCTTTGGTACGGGTTTTGGCCGGCTGATCCTCAACCCAGAACTCAATATACTGCGGGTTCTGTTTGAGCCGGCTAAACTGGTTGAACGACAAGGTCCAGGACAACTCTCCCTGCGACGTCAGTTTACTCCCCTCGGGCATCTGATCGGGAATCGGAATAAAGACGAGCGGATCGCCGTCATCGTCGCGCACGAAATCAGAGTTGAGGTTATAGGTGTTGGGCGTCCGGTAGCGCACGTAGAAAGGCCGCATAGCGCCCACAACCGGCGGACGGTTGACGTGGAGTACTTTGAACTCAGCCTGCTGGGTAGCGACCTGCCCGCGGCTATTGCGAACCTCGAACGTAACCGGATACAATTTGGCCGACTGCACCCGATCGGTCAGGTCGTAGCTGGGGGTCCAGCTAAAATGGCCGAGCGAGTCGAGCTGCATACCATCCTGCTTGTCAGGTCCGAACGAAAAGACCAGTGTATCCTGAGCTGAACCGGTAGCTTTCAGGTCAAACCGCACGGTACTTCCTTCCGGTACTACGTTCCAGTTAGGCTGTGTTGGTAAAACCAGTTGTATTGATTTGGTATCCTGAGCATGAGTAAAGGTGGCCTGTAGCAGACCCAGCAACCCCGCTCCAATACTGGCAAGACGGTTCATAGGCAATGGATAAATGACAATCTACCTGGAAAAACGTAAAAGTATAACCGGAGATTTTGTAATTAGATAAGATTGATATTTTTCTTAGGTAAAACCCCTCTTTTTGAGCCTTGTATTGACTATTTCAAAGAAAAAGTCGAATAAAAAAGGCCTCTCTGATCATCAGAGAGGCCTTTTTTAAAGGTAAAAAGCGACTATATCAGCGTCAGCCTCTATTTGTTTTTCTTGGGAGCCGGGGTAGCCGGTGCTGGTGTATTGGCGGCACCACTACCTGCCGTAGCTGGTTTAGCCGAAGCAGCAGCCTTGGCCGGATCGATACCCATTTTGCGCAGTACCAGTTCGGTAATGTTGTTCTCTTCCGGCGCTACCAGCAGAATAGGGATGGTATTGGCACCGGCATCCAGGTTGAAGACGTAGGTATACCCGTTGTCCTTAGCCACGGCGTCGATAGCCTTTTGAATTTTCTGAACAACCGGATTTACCAGCTGCTGGTACTTATTCTGCAGCGACTGTTCAGCCGTACGGCCAAACTCCTGAATGCGCTGCTGCAGGCCCTGAAGTTCGGTTTCGCGGTCTTTCCGAATCACATCCGACATTTGGGCAGCTCCTTTTTCGTAGGCGCTATATTTGTCTTCCAGCTCCTTCTGCATCCGTTTCAGTTCATTTTCTGACTGAGTCCGCTGAATGGTCAACTGGTTTTGAATGTCTTTTGCTTCGGGCGTTTGAGCTAATACGTAATCAATATTGGTATAGCCCAGTTTCAACGGACCGGGAGCCGTCGCTCCAGCGGCTGGTGCGGCAGTCGTCGGCGTCGTTGTAGCGCTCTGGCCTTGTGCCTGTGCGTTCAGACCACCAACCAGAAGGGTTGCTGCGGCAAACGCCATGACGAGGTTTTTCTTCATCTCAGTTTACTTGTTTGTATTAGTCGGTTTTGTGGTTGTTTTTGCTCCAGGCGTGGTACCGGCGGTTGTTTTACCAGCAGCATCCAGGCCTAATTCTTCCATGACATAATCGGTATAGTCATGGCGCGGGTTGGTGTACAGCATGACAAAATCTGACGCTTTGTCGAACATAAAGTCCAGCTTTCTCTGCACCGCCACTTTCTCTATAGCCCGGTTTACTAACTCCATCGGTGCTTTCATGAGTTCCTTTTTCTTCTGGAAAAGCAGCCCCTCGTAGCCAAACACCTTGTTGTTGTACTCCCGCGCTTCGCGTTCCTTTTCACTCATGATCCGTTGCCGGTCACGTTTCATATCTTCCGTCAGCAGAATCTCTTCGGCCTGGTAGGTACGTTGCAGTTTTTCGATCTCTACGTACTTATCCTGAATGTCTTTCGACCATTTGTCGGTGAACTTGTCAATTTCAGCCAGCGCTTTCTGGTAGTCGGGCATTTTGCTAAAAATGAACTCCGTATCTACGTACCCAAACTTCTGAGCCTGCGCCGGTGTAGCCAGCCAAACGAAGGGCAAAAGTACGAAAAAAAGGGCTTTTCTCATTGCTGTTATCCTAAAATTAGCAAGGGAAGTGATTGATTTTCAGTTTCAATCTCCTGGCCAGCGTCACCTGGTTGTTAGAGTCTGTTTGTTGCCGATGGTTTAACCGATGAGTTCTGTTGGCAACTGGTCTGTACCGCTGCAAAAATCGGGCAACTCCCTTCAAAAGACTCGTTCATAAATTCATATAACGCTGGGCACCCCCCAAATCTTATCTAAACTGCTGCCCAATTGTAAAGTGGAACTGACCCGATGCCTTGTCCTTTACCCCCGGAATCTTATCGAAGCCGTAGCCATAGTCGATACCGATCAGGCCAAACGCAGGCATGAAAATACGGGCGCCAAAGCCAACCGAACGCTTCAGATCAAACGGATTATACTGCTTATAGCTCCCCCAGTTATTACCGGCTTCCAGGAAGCCCAGAACGAAGATGGTGGCCGACGGGTTAAGCGAAACCGGGTAACGCACCTCCGCAACGAACTTGTTATAAACGACCCCGCCCCGGCTGCGTTCCTGAGCGGTGGTGTTCCGGTCGTAATCGGCCGTATATACGCTCCGGTCGTCGTAACCCCGCAGACCGATGATGTCCTGCGCCAGCGCAAACTGCCCCTGTCCGGCCAGACCCGATCCACCCAGTACGAACCGTTCGAACGGACCGATATCCGTGCGCCGGTTGTAGCTGCCCAGGAAGCCCATGTGCGCCCGGGTGCTCAGAACCAGCTTACCAAAAATGGTCTGGAACCAGCTAGCGTCGAACATCCATTTATGGTACTCGACGAGTTTATAGCGGTCTTCGGGCGACGAGGCCTCCGAGGTTCCTTTAAATGCTGACCAGGGTGGTGTGAATGTACCGCTCAGCGAGAACGACGAGCCCGAGCGCGGAAACTGGGGGTTATCGATGCTGTTCCGGGCCAGCGTCGTATTCAGCGTCAGGTTGTTGGAAATACCGTTATTGTACCCGATCTGGAAAATATCCAGGTTGTTAAGGTTATACCGCTGGTAAGTAATCGAGTTGCTCAGCGAGAAATAATCATCGGGCACTTTCAGCTGACGGCCCAGCCCGACCGTAAACGCCGTGTTCTGATAAGAGCCAGATGGCGTTTGACCGCGCAGCGGCTGGTAATAGCTGGCCGGGTTGGTTGGATCAAAGAACGTCTGGTAAACCGTATGGCTGGCGCTGAATGACAGGGCGTTTGGCTTCCGACCACCGAGCCAGGGCTCCGTAAACGACAGCGAATATACCTGATACTGACGGCCATTGGCCTGAAAACGCAGTTGTACCCGCTGCCCATCACCGGCCGGGAGGGGTCGCCACGCGCTCATGTTCGGGATGTTACGGGCCGAGAAGTTGTTGAACGTCAGTCCGAGCGTACCCACGAAACCGACATAACCGCCCCAGCCACCTGACAACTCGATCTGGTCAGACGGTTTTTCTTCTACGGTATATTCAATATCTACGGTGCCGTCATTCTGTGGTACGGGCGTAATTCCGATTTTTTCCGGGTCGAAGTAGCCAAGGGTGGCCAATTCGCGCTGCGTCCGGATCAGGTTCGTTTTCGAGAACTTCTGGCCCGGCAGCGTCCGGATAGAGCGCATCACCACGTGGTCGCTGGTTTTTGTGTTGCCGTTCAGAACGATGCGGTTGATGCTGGCCTGCTTTCCTTCGTAGATCCGGATTTCGAGATCGATCGAGTCACCGTCGATGGTTTTCTCGATGGGCTGGGCGTTGTAGTACAGGTAGCCGTCGTCCATATAGAGCGAGCTGAGGTCCTGACCGGGGTTTCCGTTCAGCTTCTTCTCCAGATCTTCGGGGTTGTAGACGTCTCCTTTTGCCACACCGAGTACTTCGCGCAGACGCTCCGTCTTGTAGAGGTAGTTGCCCGAAAAGTCGATGTTCCGGTAGTAGTACTTACGACCTTCGTCCAGCTTGATGTTCAGCGTGATCGTGTTGCCGCCGTTGTTGATGACCGTATCGTGCTCGATGGCGGCATCGCGGTAGCCGAGTTTGTTATAGTACTCGATCAGTTTCTGCTTGTCTTCTTCGTACTTCTTGGGAACGAACTTAGACGGGCTGAACAACCGGCCAAAGCGCATCTCTTTGGTTCCCTTCATCTTGAGCCGTACTGCCGACTCATCGACTTCGGTACGACCGTCGAAGTTGATTTTGGCAATTTTCACCTTCTGCCCTTTGTCGACCAGTACGCGCATGGTGGCGTTGTTACGGGCACTATCGGGGATGGTCGTAATTTTTACCTTGGTGTTCAGATATCCTTTGTCGACGAAAAACTTCCGGACGGCCAGCTGGGTGTTTTTCGTAATGGTGTTGGTGACGATCTTACCCAGGTTCAGTTTGATCTTATCTTTCAGCTGATCCTGCTCGCCTTTCTTGACGCCCATAAACGAGACGCGATACAGACGGGGGCGCTCCTGCACCCGGAACATCAGCGCTACTTTGCCTTCTGCCGCGTTGGTGGCAAACAGCTCCACGTTGTCGAGCAGACCCGACTCCATCAGCTTACGGACAGACGACCCGACGGCCTCGCCCGGAATCCGGATTTTGTCCCCTACTTTCAACCCGGCCAGCGACACCAGCGAGTTGGGGTCGAGGTAGCGGGTACCGGTTACAGTCAGCCCCGCAATTTCATAATCTTTGGGGCTGGCATAGTTGAGTAAATCATCTGTTGCAGCCGCAGGCGTATCGTTACGCCCGACGCCCACGCCAACACGCACCTGCGCCAGAACCGACAGATTGCCTAAACTGCTAAGCAGCAGGCCGATTCCGAGGATGTACTTTATACGGTGTTTCAATTTTGTACAGTTTTCAGTATTCTGTTTACGGCAGGCAAGCACCCGCGCGGCCCGACCATAGCCTATCATCATTGACCCTATTTGACCAGCTGTTCGCTGGTTTTACCGAAACGACGTTCGCGTCGCTGGTAACTGAGTAACGCTTCGTACAGGTGCTCCTTCCGGAAGTCGGGCCAGAGCACATCGGGCATATACAACTCAGAATAAGCCAGTTGCCAGAGCATAAAGTTACTGATCCGCATTTCGCCACTGGTCCGGATCATCAGTTCCGGATCGGGGATACCACCCGTACTCAGATGACTGCCGAACGTTGCTTCGTCGATGGCTTCGGGGGTCAGCTTGCCGTCGCGCACCTCAGCCGCCAGTTGCCGTACCGCTTCCAGAATCTCCCACCGGCCGCTGTAGCTAAGGGCCAGCACCAAAGTAAGTCCTGTATTGCCCGCCGTTTCGCGCATAGCCTCGGCCAGTTCCCGGCGGCAGTCGCCAGGCAGGCTCTCAGTATGGCCAATGGTAGTTAGCCGCACGTTGTTGTCCATGAGCGTTTTGATCTCTCCTTTGATGGTATGCACCAGCAGGGTCATCAGCGCGTCGACTTCAATTTTCGGGCGATTCCAGTTTTCGGTCGAGAACGCGTACAGGGTCAAATACTTGACGCCCAGCTCGGCACAACCTTCGGTTACTTCGCGAACAGCCTTGATGGCATTCCGGTGCCCAAACACCCGGGCAGCTCCCTGCCGTTTGGCCCAACGACCGTTTCCGTCCATGATAACGGCTATGTGCTGGGGCAGATTGCTCGGGTCTATATGTTCCTTCATCCCAAATGGGGTATTTTAACAACCTTTAACAAGGCCGCGAAGATACGGAATTTTTAGCAGAAGGTCAGTGGTTTAGTGGAGTAGTGTTCAGTCTATACGACGCTATTTGTTGCCACTGCAACCTGGCGTTCGAGGATGGGCAGAAACAGCGATCTGTCGGGAACAGCCTGCCGACTGCTATCTTTAAACCATAAACCAGGGGTGGCCGTTTGACTATCAACTAAGTATACACCCGCTTTTTCTTTATGAACAATTGTGCGCGTACCGGGCCTGGCCCACTGGCAATCATCACCCTGATGCTGTCGATGCTGCTAAGCAGCTGCCAGCAGAACGATACGGAAGTTGCCGTTCCTAAAACCATTACCGATCAGATTCTGGAAGACGGCCAGTTCAGCCTGCTGCGGGCCGCTATCCAGCACGCCGACGTGGGCGACGCCCTGAAGGCTGGAAACCTGACGTTGTTTGCGCCTACTGATGCGGCTTTTCAGGCTTCGGGGCTGGGCAGCGCCAGCGCCATTACGGCTTTGCCCAAGGAACAGGTACGATCACTGGTCCTCTACCATGCTCTTTATGCATCGGTAGCGTCGTCGGCGCTGCCGCAGGGTCTGAATTCGGTAGAAACCGCCAGCCGGGGTGTGGCGTTCGTCAATAAAACAACCACAGGTACGCTTTTTGTCAACAATGCACAGGTAACCCAACCCGATCTGCCGACGGCTAACGGGCTGATTCACGTGATTGACCGGGTACTAACACCATCGACAGGTACGATCCTGGCCACTATCCAGGCTAATCCGAACCTGACGCTGCTCTCGGCGGCCCTCCGCCGGGTAAGCCAGGCCAATCCGACGCTGCTGGCCGCGCTCAACAACTCGTCATCGACGAATCCGGTTACCATCTTTGCGCCTACGGACGCGGCCTTTCGGGCCGACGGGCGATTCGGTACCCTGGCGGCTATCGAAACCGCGAACCCGCAGACGCTGGCCAACGCCCTGCTCTATCATGTCGTTTCGGGGGTAGTTTTTTCCAACCAGCTGCAAACAGGCACGATCAACACGCTGCTGAACAACACCCGGCTGAACCTGGTGGTATCGACCAGCCAGATCACGGTTCGGGGCACCCGCAACACGACGGCTGCTGTTGTTCAGACCCCGAACCTGCCCGCTACCAACGGCGTCGTTCACACGATCGATCAGGTACTGCTCCCGTAAGTCAACCATTTTAACGAGGAAAACACTCTTGCAAGAAGGCTTAATTATTCGCTCAACCGGTTCGTGGTACGACGTTCGAAACGTCGATGGCCATATTTATCAGGGTCGGCTCAAGGGCAAATTCAAAATCAAGGGACTGAAAGTAACGAACCCCATTGCCGTGGGCGACCGGGTGGTATTCGACGTGGAAGACGAGGCCGAAAATACGGTCATCATCACCGACATCGTCTCCCGCGAGAACTACATCATCCGGCAATCGGTGCACAAAACGGCACACGGTCATATTCTGGCCGCCAACCTCGACCAAGCGGTCTTGCTGGCTACGCTGGCCCTTCCGCGTACGTCGCTGGGCTTCATTGACCGGTTTCTGGTATCGGCCGAGTCGTTTCGGATTCAGACCACGATTGTTTTCAACAAAAGTGATATTCTGAATGACGAAGGACTGGCTTATCAGCAGGAGATCATGGATATGTACAGCCGTATCGGCTACCACTGCCTGTCGACTTCGGCCACCGAAGGCATAGGCGTAGACGCCTTTCGGCAGCTGCTCGACCACAAAGTGACCCTGCTCTCAGGCCATTCGGGCGTTGGCAAGTCGTCGCTGGTAAACGCCATTGCGCCTGATCTGAACCTGCGTACGAACGAAGTGTCGACGTTTGCCAACAAAGGTGTTCATACGACGACCTTCGCCGAAATGTTCGAGATCGCGCCCGATACGTTTATCATCGATACGCCGGGCATCAAGGAGCTGGGGCTGATGGACACCTCGAAAGAAGAAATCAGCCATTATTTTCCGGAGATGCGCAACCGACTGAACCAGTGCCGTTTCCATAACTGCCTGCACCTGAACGAGCCTGGCTGCGCCATCAAGGACGCCGTAGGCGAGGGCGACATTGCCGAGAGCCGCTACATGAGCTACCTGAGCATGGTAGAAGGCGGAGATAACAGACGATAAGCGGGCGGGTGCTCCGGAGCACCCGCCCTCGGGCTCCCGTTTAGTTGGTCATGGCGGCCAGTAGGTCGGCCTGGGTAATGATATGAACCTGTTCTTTCTCGTCACGAACGAGCAGGGCTTTGTTGTCACGATCGATGAGCGAAGACAGTGCATCGACTGTATTGTCGAGCCCTACGAATTTGAATGGCTTATCCATCACTTCGCTGACCGGATGGTCTTTCACCGTTGGGTCGTCGATGAGTCGATTCAGGATCGTGCTGTCGGTCAGACTGCCCACAATATGACCTTCCTCGTCGGTAACCGGAATCTGCGAAATGCCGTACCGGTTCAGCACCTGAATAGCCTGACTGACCGACACGCCGGCGCCGATGGTCGTAAGCTGTGCCTGCCGGTTAGATGTTCCGCCGTTTTTGCTGTGAACAATATCGCGGGCGGTCTTAAAGGCCCGGTCTTCCAGGAAGCCGTGGTCTTTCATCCAGGCATCGTTGTAAATCTTGGCCAGGTACCGCGTGCCATGGTCGGGCAACAAAATTACCAGTACATCGTCGTCGGTGAGGTGGTCTTTGGCCCACTCCAGCGCCCCGTGTACGGCCGTTCCGCACGACCAGCCGATAAACAGTCCTTCTTCCCGCGACAGGCGCCGGGCCATAATGGCGGCATCTTTATCGGTTACCTTGATAAACTGGTCAATTACATCGAAGTCTACGTTCTGCGGCAGTATGTCCTCGCCAATCCCTTCGGTCAGGTAAGGGTAGATTTCGCCCGGATCGAAGATGCCGGTTTCTTTGTATTTCTTGAACACTGACCCATAGGTATCCAGCCCGATGGTCACGAGATGGGGGTTTTGCTCTTTCAGGAACCGGCTCGTACCGCTGATGGTACCACCCGTACCGACGCTGGCCGCGAAGTGGGTAATTCGTCCGTCGGTGTCGCGCCAGATTTCGGGGCCGGTCGTGTCGTAGTGAGCTGCGGTGTTGGACAGGTTATCGTACTGGTTGGGGTAAATTGAGTTCGGGATGTCGTTGTGCAGCTTTTTGGCCACCGAATAATACGAGCGCGGATCATCCGGGGCTACGTTCGTGGGGCAAACGACGACCTCGGCTCCTACCGCCCGCAGAATGTCGATCTTTTCTTTCGATTGCTTGTCGGCCATCGTGAAGATGCACTTATAGCCTTTGGCAATAGCCGTTAGTGCCAGTCCGAAGCCGGTATTTCCGCTCGTCCCTTCGATGATGGTCCCGCCGGGTTTCAGCTCTCCCCGCTTTTCGGCGTCTTCGATCATCCGAATGGCGATGCGGTCTTTCACGGAGTTGCCGGGATTAAAATATTCAACCTTAGCCAGCACCGTTCCCCGGATGCCTTTCGTCACGTTATTCAGCTTGACCAGGGGCGTGTTGCCAATGGTGTCGACAATTGACTTGTAATAGTTCATGTTGATGCAGTTTTGCTGTACGTATCGGGTTATTTGTTCAATTGGTATCCGGGTGGCCGGAGAATTGGTTCGATTAATTGGGCACCCCGGCATAAATGTCGGAGAATCAATTTGGCCGATTGGTTGCCCCGGCATGAATGCCGGGGCTAATCATGGGTAATATCAATTCAACGACCTCATGTGTTTCGTCCATCAATAGGCCCGGCATTGATTCGGCCGATTGGTTGCCCCGGCATGAATGCCAGGGCTAGTCATGGGTAATATCAATCCAACGACCTGATCTGTTCTGACTATCAATAGGCCCGGCATTTATGCCGGGGAATCGATTTGGTGACACCCCGCCCCGGCATCGATTCGGCCGATTGGTTGCCCCGGCATGAATGCCAGGGCTAGTCATGGGTAATATCAATTCAACGACCTCATGTGTTCTGACTATCAATAGGCCCGGCATTTATGCCGGGCAATCAATTCGGTGACGTCCCGAACGCCGGTAAAATAAATCATTTCATCTGCTCGGCCCGCATCAGGACCGTATTATCGGGGTCGATCACGACCTGGGCGGGTTGGGTGGTCAGCGGTACGGTAAAGGTCTGGGCGGGCTGGTCCATGGTGAGCCGGGCCGTACGTTGAACCTCGCGGTTACGACTGTCGCGGATGCTAAACGTAAGCGGAATGGTGAAGTACGAACCGGTCGACTGGGCCTGCCGCACATCGATCACCAGCGCTTTGCGGGCCGCGTCGTAGCGCGATCCCCACACCAGTTCAGGGTAGCCCGGCTGATGTAGCCACTGCTGAAAAAACCGGTCCAGTTTTTTACCCGAAACCCGTTCCATCACCGCCTGAAAATCGGCACTGCGCGCATTGGCATTCCGGTATTGGGCGTAGTAGGCCCGAATACCCCGCCAGAACGCATCGTCGCCCAGCTCATGGCGGAGCATGTGTAGTACCCAGCCGCCTTTCTGGTACGAGTTGGGGTTCAGCAGATCATTCAGATTGGTCGTGACCGAATCAACTACCGTGCCCTTCGGCTTGAGCGCTGTGTACCGAAAAATCTGCCCTTTATTCTGGTTCAGCACCGCGTTGAGCGTGTCGCGTCCGTAAGCCTGCTCGAGGTAGAGCGCCGAGAAATACGTGGCAAACCCCTCACTCAGCCACAACTGCGACCAGTCGGCCTCCGTAGCTGAATTACCAAACCACTGGTGCGCAATTTCGTGGGCGAGCAGAGCTTCCACATCTGAGTCTTTCCGGCCTACAATGACTTTTTCGTTGTAGAAAATACAGCTCGCGTTCTCCATACCGCCAAACACCGTCGTCGACTGTACGTTGGCCAGCTTCTCGTACGAATACGGGCCGATCTGATTGATAAAATACTGGAGAATATCTTTAGCCGGCCGGTAATCTATGAATCCTTTCTGACTGTCGTTGGGATACAGCCAGCTCTGGACCAGCACACCGCTCACAGCCCCTACGTCTTCAACCGCAAACCGGGCAGCTCCGATCACCATCACTTTGGTCGGTATAGGTGTATTTTCCTGCCATCGGGTACGCTTGCGGGCTGGCCCTCCCCCGGCGGCCGGCAGGGCGTCTTCACCCAGTAGTTTCCCGTTGGCAACAACGCGATAGGTAGCGGGGGCATTGACCGTAAAGGCACAGGTCGCTTTGTCGGATGGGTGGTCAACAACTGGGAGCCAGTGCCGGGCGTTGTTGGGCCAGTTATCGCCGAAGAAGGTCCGTTCACCGAACTTGTTCCGGCTGATGATTAGCCCCTGGGCGGGCGTACCCTCGTAGCGAATAATAACCTCTGTGGGCTGGTTCGGTGCCGGAGGCAGGTTAACAAACACCCGGTCGTTCCGATGGCTGAACGGTGCGGTTTTTCCGTCGGCCAGCCGAACCTCGCGAACCCGCATCCCCAGCGCCGAATCGGCCTTGCTGCTGACCAGGTCGAACCAGACCGACTGCCGGTCGTCGGCACGGGTGAACCGGATCGTGGCTTCGCCCTGGATCTGGTTCGTTGAGTCACTCAGCGTCAATGAGAAGTTATAATGTACTACGTCGACTCCCGGCTGCGTATAACGGGCAGCACTGGTAACAGCCTGTCCGTGCGATAAAAGCGCCGGTATTAGCAACAGCGCAGTCCAAACCCCCTTTTTATTCATTCGTTTTTACTCCTTAATTTCCTGACAAAGTTCAACTAAAACGCCGTTGGTACCTTTGGGATGCAGGAAACAAACCCATTTATTATCGGCTCCGCGTTTGGGCGTTTCGTTGAGAACAGTAAAGCCTTCGGCGGCCAGCCGCTTCATTTCGGCTGCAATATCGTCTACCTCGAAGGCCAGGTGGTGAATGCCTTCCCCTTTTTTATCGAGAAACTTCGCAATGGGACTGTCGGGGCTGGTGGCTTCGAGTAGTTCGATTTTGGTCTGGTTGACCCGAAAAAACGAGGTCGTTACGCCCTCGGCCTCTACGGCTTCGGCTTTATAGGGCGGTACGTTCAGCAGTTTTGTGAATAAGTCGTTGGATGCGGCCAGGTCGCGGACGGCAATGCCGATGTGTTCGAGATTAGTAACCATGAGTAAAAGACGATTGACAGGTCAGGAATAGTATTCGATACCTGATGGTTAATGAAACTTTACGGATTCTGCAAAAGTTACTAAGGCAGAGTGCGGCCAGCAGCCTGTCTGGCCGATGACTGGTGTTTATTCATCATTATACATTGACTTGCCATGGTTACCGTTTCGGAAATCGCCAAAAATAAAATCATTGAGCTGCGTCAGAAAGATGGCCTTGCCGAAGACTATGCCATCCGTGTCGGCGTTCAGGGCGGAGGCTGCTCCGGTCTGATGTACGATCTTCAGTTCGACGCGACCCAACAACCGACCGATCATGTCGTCGAAGATAAAGGCATCCGGATTCTGGTCGATCGCAAGAGTTTGCTTTATCTGGCAGGCACTGAACTTGACTTTTCGGATGGGTTGAACGGCAAAGGGTTTCAGTTCAGGAACCCCAATGCCAGCCGTACCTGCGGCTGTGGCGAGAGCTTCGCGGTTTAACCTCCTCTCTTCTTTACCGGTTGAAGCCAATCCGTACGCGGGTTGGCTTTTTGTTTATTGGGCCGGAGCGCGCCGGTCAGCCATGGCTTTTTTCCGGTTGGTTTCGCCCATATTTGCCTTATTCTGTACCCAATCCGATTAACTTCATGAACTCTACCTCCGCAAATCATCCCGATGCCAAACCCGTTAGCTACTCACGCACCACGCTGACCGAGCTGATGATTCCGTCCTATGCCAATTTTGGCGGGCGCGTTCACGGTGGTATTCTGCTGTCGTTGATGGATAAAGTAGCGTATGCCTGCGCGGCCAAACATGCCGGTACCTACTGCGTTACGGTGTCGGTCGATGGCGTCGACTTCCGGCAGCCGGTCGAGGTGGGCGAGCTGGTATCGCTGATGGCATCGGTCAACTACGTAGGGCGCACGTCGCTGGTTGTGGGTATTAAAGTCGTTGCCGAAAATGTCAAAACGGGTTTCGTCAAGCACACCAATACCAGCTACTTCACGATGGTCGCGAAAGACGATGCTGACAAGCCGACAACGGTACCGCCCCTGCTGCTCGAAACGCCCGACGATGCCCGTCGTTTTCTGGAGAGCAGGAAGCGGAAAGAGCTCCGCATCACCTACAGCGAACATTTCAACAACGCCCGGAACCGCATGCTGCTCAACGAAAACATCAGCCAGCTAACCCAGGAACGCTGTCAAATGACCGACGCCCTACGAGAACAGCTACGCACGTAGAGACGCGACCCCTCGCGTCTCACGCGCGTCAGCAACAAACCATCCGGACAAGTGGTCCAACTACGCGTCCCGGACTACGCGTCCCGGACTACGCGTCCCGGTGAGGACGCGGACTACAACGCACATCCCCTTCGCGTTTTTACAGTTGAGCACGCACCAGTTTGGCGCCGGCTACCATGTTGGCCAGCTTTTGTTTGGCGGCCCAGCGGGCGGTCTGGCTCAACCCGCAATCGGGGGCTACGGCCAGCTTTTCGGCCGGAACGTAGGGCAGGCACTTCCGAATCCGCTCGGCTACATCGTCGGGGGTTTCGATGTAATAGCTCTTCACATCAATGACGCCTACGGCCACATCGAATTTCTCGGCGAACCGTTCGAGCAGATTTACTTCCGAAAAGTTCAGAATCGTCATCTCAGAATGGAGTTCATCGACGGTCATATCCAGAAAGTCGGGCAGCATGGGGGCAATGGTCTTTTTACCCACCGACCGGCCTTTATAGTTACCAAAACAGAGGTGCATCGACAGCCGGGTCTTTCCGACGCCCGGCGCTACCGTCCGGTTAAAAATATCGACAAACCGCTTCGTATCTTCCCGATAGGCGTAGCATGACATCGATGGCTCATCGACGCAGATTTCCGGAACCCCCAGCGCCACCAGGTCGGCAATTTCCTGGCGGACCAGCGGCAGCAGGGCTTCGGTGACTTCCCAGCGGTCTTTGTACAGACTGCCTGGCAGCAACCGGCCGCTCAGCGTGTATGGACCCGGAATGGATACTTTCAATCCCTGCCCGTCGGGCGCGAGTCGTTTCAGCCGCTGGTATTCTTCCACGACGCCGAGCCCGCGCGGGGCCGTCAGGGCCTCCACGATGTTGTGTTTACCACGCTGGTCGTGGGCCGGCGGGCCGTAGCGCCGGAGTTCGGTATCGTTATTCTGGATGCCGTTGATATAGCCGTAGAACGACAGGTTGAAATCGAAACGGGTCTGTTCACCATCGGTGATGACATCGAGGCCCGCCGACACCTGATCATGAATGGACGTCACTACGGCGTCTTCGATCATCTCGTTGATATCGGCCGGACCAAACTGACTCAGGTTCTGGCTCGAAAACTCCAGCCAGCCCGGAAAAGGCATCGACCCGACAACGGTAGTTTTGATAGGAATGGGTTGCATAGGAAACGAAGAAATGAACGATGAAAAGCGGGAGGCTGGTCGGAGTGCTCCGCACCGCCCCCGTCTTTAGCTAGCTATAATCGCTGATGCGGCTGATTTTACCATCGCTGAAGGCGAAGATGGTAACGCCCCGCAGCATGAGCGCCTGCCCGGCTTTCAGCCCGCTGGGCAAATCGACGGCTACAATGGCGCTGTAGTCGATTTCTACCGCGGCCGTACGGTCACCGAGGGTCAGTGAACGGATGCGCTGCTCGCGGCTTCTGAAGACGCCCAGCGACTGACGGGCCAGGGCCTCAAACTCGGCCTTGCCGCTGGTAGCCGTGATACCCGACGCGTTCGAGACGTTTTCGAATACGATGACATCGTGCAGGAGGGCCATCATGCCGGCTACGTCCATGGCGTTGTAGGCCGTTATGTATTGTCGAATGAGCTGTTCCATAGGTTAAAACAAAGTTCATGACCGGGGTGGCGTATGACCGCTGTTGGGGAGGTAAGTACCAGGCCGGATTTGTTTACTCAGCGCTACCGGTTTCCTGACCGATCAGGTACTCCCACCATAACATGGTCTCGATACGATCGAACAGCCGAAACCCGGCTTTTTCCAGCACCCGCTGCGACGCCGTATTTTCCACATCGGTATCGGCCACAACTCGCCGGACGTCGGGCTGCTGACTGGCCCAGCTGACCAGACCTTTTACGGTTTCGGTCATGTAGCCACGTCGCTGAAAAGCCGGGTAGGTGCCGTACCCGATCTCGACCGCACCGGTTTCGTCGGGCTCGCCCTTGAATTTGGCATCGGCCACAATCTGCTGCCGGTCGCGGTCGATGGCGATCCAGATCGTATGATACATCGGGTCCAGTCTGGGATCGCTCAGGCGGGGTATCGTGTAATGCCTGATAATACTGAGTAGCGGCTCAGTTACCTTACGGTGTCCTTTCTGCAACCCCAGCGCCTGCTCCAGCCGGTGCCCATCGGCTACGTGCAGCCGAAGCTGATCCAGTGTCAACGGCAACAGAGTCAGGCGGGCGGTCTCCATCATAGCCCGCTCACATAGCTAGGCACCCCGACCTTTGCATACAGCCGGGCCAACCGGTGAGCGTGTTCGTCGTAAGCGCTTTCGAACAGCGAAACGGCTCGGTCGGCCCCGACCAGCACACCGGCACTGAGTACGGTGGGCGGGTGACCCGCTTCGGTTAACAGCCGGGCTACTTCGGCTTTGATGCTATTCACGATAACAGCGCCACCTACCGTACTGCCCGGCGCTACGGGCGTGTCGAGTCCCGGTACGGTCAGCATCGCATCGCCAACGGGGGCGCCCGTGTCCAGAATCAGATCGGCGAAATCGCTGAGTTTTTTACCGTCGGCCCGTTTGCTGGTGCTGGCGTCTGAGTGCGCTTTGGTAACGAGCGCGACAACCCGAACGCCCCGCTGCTGAAACAGCTCGGCCATTTCGATGGGTACGACGTTGCAGCCGCTGGATGAGATAACGAGGGCCGAATCCTGTTCGCTCAGGTCGTAGTTACGCAGGATGCGATCGGCCAGCCCCGGTACGTTTTCGAGAAACATGGCCTGCCGCTGCCCGTTGGCCCCTACAACCAGGTTATGGAAGGTCAACGACAGCTCAACGATGGGGTTGAAACCGGGAAACGACCCGTAGCGCGGCCACATTTCTTCGACCATGATCCGGCTGTGGCCCGATCCGAACACGTGAACCATACGCCCGGCCAGGATGGTATCGGCGTACCAGCGCGCCACCTGCTGAATTGATTCGGTCTGGGCTTCGACCGTGTCGAGAATAGCCCGGCATTTTTGAATGTACTCAACCGTCATGAGAGCGAAATACGGATTGAACCGATAAACCTGATGTATACTAGCCCGATAACTTACAGAATGGGAGGTGACCCTCAGTCGGCCGTACGCTGGATGGCGAAGCTGGCGGCTCCAATAGCGCCCGCCATATCACCGAAATGAGCGATTTTGATGGGCGTTGTCTGCCCGCCGGGTCGCCATTCGTGCAGCCCCATAAACTCGGCCAGGGGCCTGAGCAGGTCCTCTTCGGCCTGGGTAATACCGCCCCCCAGCACGACCAGTTCGGGCGAAAAGGCGTTGGTGAGCGCGCAGATGCCGATGGCCAGATGCCGTACCGACGACAGCCATACCCACTGCGCCAGATAGTCGCCCCGCTTATAGGCTTCGAGCAGCTGGTAAGTCGACGTAAATCGCCCCTGCGACCGTTTTTCGATGGTGGCATTGCCGATGGCGTTTTCCAGACTACCGGGCTGACCCGTAATGCTCAGGTCGCTTTCGGCGGTGACGGTGATATGTCCCAGCGAGCCGGCTTTCTGCTGGTTACCCTGATACAGTTTTCCGTTGATCAGGATCCCACCGCCAACGCCCGTACCCAGCGTGAGCATCACCACATTTTTCAGCCCTTTGGCCACCCCGAAACGAGCCTCGGCCAGCAAGGCCGCGTGTGCGTCGTTGACAACATGCACGGGCGCCTTCAGGAAGTTACTCCACAAAAAACCCTCCAGCCCATCCAGCCGACCCGGCATGAACGATATGCACTGGTTACCGGCATCGGGCAGACCGGGCGCCGACAAACCAATGGCCAGCACTCCGGTTGTGGCAGCCTCGCGCAGCTCGGCTACCGTTTCGGCAACGGCCTGTTTCCAGTCTTTTTCCCCATTGGTCGGATGATAGAGCTGTTTACCGATCTGGCCGGTCTGCATATCCATCAGCACACCCTTGATCCAGGTGCCGCCGAGGTCGATGCCGATTGCGTTCATAGTTGTCCTTCGCTAACACTCCAGCCGCCGTCAACCGTCAGCACCTGACCGGTTGTGAAGCGCGACTGATCTGACATGAAATAAATAGCGGCTCCGTCCAGATCGTCAGGCTGCCCGATGCGACCACCGTCGAGGGGTTGCTTGGTTTTGGTAAAGGCCAGGATGGTATCGTCGGTAGCCGCGCGCTGCGCCATGGGTGTTTCGACCAGCGCCGGCGCCAGCACGTTGACCCGAATGTTGTCGTTAGCGTAATAGGCTGCTACCGACCGGGTAAACCCGATCACCCCCGATTTCATGGCCGCGTAGGCGTGGGTACCGAAATGAACCGGCGAGGGATGCGACCCCAGCACCGACCCCATGTTGAGGATGGTACCGCCCGACCGCTGCGCCCGAAACGCCCGCACGGCGGCCTGATTCGACAGCATCAGCGAGGTGAGGTTCAGGTTGACGGTATAGTGCCACCCATCAAGGGTCAGTTCATGCAGGGGTCCATCGCCAAACCGGCGTCCGGAACCACCCGCTACGTGATACAATCCATCGAAACCACCAAAGATCTGCTGACAAAGGGCAATAGCTTTCGGAGCCGTTTGTGGGTCCGACGCATCGCCCGACATCGCCAGTCCGTTACCGTCGAGCTGTTTTTCGGCAGCCGCGCAGCTGTCGGGATTACGACCTACCACAACGACCTGCGCGCCTTCCTGAACAAATGCCAGGGCAGCCGACAGGCCCATACCCGTTGTGCCGCCCACCACTACAATTCGCTTATTTTCTAACCACATTGAGATTCGACGTTGTGCTTGTTGATTTAAGGCCTGCAAGAAACAAAATTGATTGGCTACTGCCAATCCTGTGTCTTCATGGCCGGGCTTATTCAACCCCAAACGGATCGTCAACTTTTGTTATCTTTGACCAAACCCCGTTCGTTATGGAGACCAATCAGACCGATTTTATCGAAGCATACCAGTCTGAAGACATCATGTCGTTGAACCACTCTAAACTCATTCACAGGCTAAGCGTTGCCCTCGACCGGTACGACAGTGACTATGACATACTTCCGGAGCTGGAGCTGGAGTTGATAACCGGTAAGTGCAAACCGGATGTGGCTGTTTACAAAAAGATGCCCACCGACTGGTTCAACGACATCATTTATTTTACGCAGGCACCTATTATTGCGGTAGAGGTCCTGTCGCCCAAACAAGCCGTTACCGATCTGACAGACAAGGCACTAAAGCAATATTTTCCGGCGGGTGTTCAGGTCGTCTGGATTGTTATTCCTACCCTGCGCATCATCCAGATTGTACTTCCCGACGGTTCTATGCAAACCTGGACAAGCGGTATTCTCCGCGACCCGGTAACGAGTCTGGAGATTGACCTGGGCTACCTGTTCAGATAAGGGCGCTGACCAGAGCCAGCGCCCCTGCTCCTTACGCCAGATCGCGCTCGACGATTTTACCGCCAGCTTTTTCTTTCAGAATGACCTTATGCCGCCCGTCATGGGTGATTTCTTCCTTGATCAGGTAGTGGTCGGCGTCGTAATCCGTCAGCGTCGTCTGCTGCGACAAGCCTTCCTGACCCCGCCATACGGGCAGTTGTACCGGCTCCCACTGTTTTGTTTCGGCCGACTTATAAGCGGCATCCAGAATCGCATTCACGACGTAGCCATCGTAAAACGTTTCGGCGGGTTGGCGGCCTTCTTCGGCTGCGCTGAACATATCGGTAAACATGTGATTATAGCCCAGGTCGTTTACCTCATCGCCAACCGGAAATAGCCAGCCCGCATTACTCTCGGCCTTCTCGGCTACGTAGTCGGCCGCTTTGCCGGTCGTGAACATCTCAAAGCCGGTTCGTAGAAAGTTATTGATCCAGATGGTGCCCTCGGTGCCCATCACTTCGTCGCGCAGGTCCATACCACCCCGGAATGTCCAGCTCACTTCAAACTGCCCGATGGCCCCGTTCTCGTACTTCACCAGCGCGATGGCGTGGTCTTCGGCATCGATGGGTTTCACCTGCGTAGCGGCCCAGCACATCACCTCGACCGGCCGAACCTCCTTACCGATAAAGTTGCGCGCAATTTCTACGCAATGGCAGCCCAGGTCGAGCATACAGCCGCCCCCGGCCTGTTCCTTATCCCAGAACCAGTTGGAGTGCGGACCGGGGTGCGTCTCGCGCGACTTGGCCCACAGAATCCGGCCCAGCGCCCCGTTCTTTACCGTATCGAGCGCCTTCAGGAACTTGGGCGCGTAGCACAGGTCTTCCAGATAGCCCCCGAAAATACCGGCTTCTTCAACCAGCTTCATCATCTGCAGGGCCTCTTCGGCGGTGCGCCCCAGGGGTTTGGTGCAGACAACGTTCTTTTTGTGTTTGGCACATAACGCAACAGCGGGTGCATGCAGGTTATTGGGCAACGCAATACAGACCATCGTCACGTCCGGGTGCGCGATTACCTCCTCCATGTTTGTCGACAGGAACGAGCAGCCGTAATCATCGGCAAATTTCTGGGCGGTTTCTTCACGGCGGGCGTAGATAGCCACCACTTTGTCGCGGCTGCGCTGGCCGTGAAGGGAGTCGGCATAGAAGCGACCGATGAAGCCGCCCCCGAGCATAGCAATTTTTTGCATGAGTCCGAAAAGGGTTTTAAGCGTACTTTCGTCTTTCTAAACGCTGAAACATCCGCTGATTACTTGCCCGAATGCCTGACTTTTTTGACATCGACACGCTTTTCTTTACGCTTTGGGGCTATCCCATGAGTTATCTGGAGTTCTTCGGCGTCGTGAGCGGGGCGGTGGCGGTATGGTTATCGGCGCGGGCCCATGTCTGGAGCTGGCCCATCGGTGCGGTCAGTGTGGTGCTGTTCTTTTTTCTGTTTTACCAGATTCAGCTCTACCCCGACATGTTTCTGCAGGTATTTTTTCTGATCACGAACCTGCAGGGCTGGTGGCGCTGGAAACACCCTAAACCCGACGAAGCCAACCAGCACCAGGAGCTGCGCATCACCCGTATGCCTACGCGTCAGTTTACCGTTTGGGCCCTGGCGGCTGGCGTCGCTACCCTACTGCTCGGTACCTTTGCCAGCAATCTGCACGCCTGGTTTCCCGTGCTGTTCAGCCAGCCCAGCGCCTTCCCCTACATCGACTCGTTTACGACCGTAATGAGCATTCTGGCTACGTTTCTGATGATCGAAAAGCGCGTCGAATGCTGGTACGTCTGGCTGCTGGTCGACGCTATTCTGACCTACATCTACTTCGTAAAAGGGGTCAAACTGGTAGCGGCCGAGTATTTCCTGTTCTGCTTCGTAGCTCTGTTCGGCGCCTGGAACTGGACCCGCGAGTATCGTGGCTACGCCCAGCCTAACCCGCTGCATCCCTGACCATTACAACGCTTTACCGCCCACCCGGGTCTGATTAATCCGGGGCATCGATTTGTAAAATACCCGGGTTGAAATCCGACGAATCTATATAAAAATGCCCGGCATGAATGCCGGTGCTAGTCATGGATTTAGCTCAATACAAATCCGGGCCTGTCCTGACCATGAATAGACCCGGGTTTAAACCTAGGGAAATCGGTATACAAAATACCCGGCATGAATGCCGGGTCTATTCATGGGTTTAGCTCAATGCGAACCGCAATCTGTTCTGACCATGCATAGACCCGGGTTTCAACCCGGGGAAAATTCGAAAATCTGTGAATCAGATTGATATGAAATCGTACCTCTACCTCATCCTGCTTGGTTTCGGCCTCGCCTGCTCAACCGACAACCCCGACCCGGCCGATCAGCTTGCCGGCACCTGGCGACTTATCACTTACTGCAAACCCGCTACCAGCTCGACCTGTACGACGGTTACTATTCCGTCGGGAAAGGGTGTATTTATTACCTTTGACCACAGCGGGGCCTTTACCGAGTTTTACGAGAATACGATCCCCGTTGAATACGGGTTTCTGGGCTGCGGTCCCGGTCGGTATGCGGTAGAGGGCAATGACGTTCGCATTATAGCCGGTTGCATGTCGTCGTCAAACGGGCGGTTGATGCCGTTTACGTTTCTGACCAGTAACCGCATCGTCATTCGGCCGTTCAGCACCGGCGATTACGTGTTTGTCCGGCAGTAAAACTGGCGTACCCCGCCGACAGAACTAGATTTTTTGCATCAGGAGGCATGACAACCGGACTGGTTTTCGGCAAGTTTATGCCGGTTCATACAGGGCATCTGGCACTCATCGACTTTGCCCGCCAGCAGTGCGACCGGCTCATTGTATCGATGAGCTACACGGATGCGGACCCGATCGCGCCCGAACAACGGCTGGCCTGGCTCACCGAGCTGCTGGCTCCCTACCCGACCATCGAGGTAGTAGCCGAAGCCGACGACTTCCACGACCCGACGCTACCGCTTCATGAAGCGACAAAGTTGTGGGCGGCTTTTATCAAACGCCGGTTTCCGTCGGTCAGCGTTTTTTTCGCTTCCGAAGCCTATGGGCTCCCCCTGGCCTATCACAGCGGCCTGCGCTACGTATCGTTCGATCCGGCACGGCAGCAGGTTCCGGTATCAGCCACTCAGATCCGACAAAATCCCGCCCGCTTCTGGGACTATCTGCCGGCCCTGGTGCGCCCGTATTTTGTCCGGAAAATTTGTCTGTACGGTCCCGAGAGCGTGGGAAAAACCACCACCGCCCGGCAGCTGGCACTGGCGTTCGATACTACGTTTGTACCCGAAGTAGCCCGCGATATGATCACGTCCAACGAGTTTACGGCCGATGACATCATCCGGATCGGTTACGCACAGACGGCAGCGGTTCAGGCCGCCCAACAGCGAGCCAACCGGATACTTTTCTGCGATACCGATCTGATTACGACCCAGATCTACTCGGATATCTACCTGCACCAGATACCCCCCGTTCTTTACGAACTCGAAAAGCAGGTACGTTACGATGCCTATGTGCTGCTCGACATCGATGTACCCTGGGTAGCCGACGGTCTGCGCGACCTGGGCCACCGGCGCGTTGACATGATGAACCGGTTTCGGGCGGAGTTAGACCGGCGACAATTGGATTACAAAATCGTAAGCGGCTCGTTCACAGCGCGCTTGCAGACGATTCGTGAACTGGCCAATAAACTACTAGATCGATAAGCCAGCCAGCCTCATAAATTAATCTGCGAGTTTGGTAGATAAATATAAATCTAAAAAAAACAAATAGTACTATTAAAAGAATATTAATGCTTAACCTACTGATAATTATTATCTTAGTTTTTTTGTGATATAATTTTGCGTCAAACCAAACAATGATCTACTATGGCAGTTGCCAAACAGTTTCTAAAAAGTAAGCCTATTGCAAAAGTAACGTTTGAATTGCCCGCCGAAGCCGTCAATGGTGCCAAAACGGTCGCCCTGGCCGGTGAATTCAACAACTGGGATCCCGCTGCCCAGGTGCTGAAAAAGCAAAAAGATGGTTCGTACAAAACCACGGTTGAACTGCCCATTGGTGGCGAGTATCAATTCCGTTACATCCTCGATGGCACGAAATGGGAAAACGACTGGGCTGCTGACAAATACGTTGCCAGCGGTATTGCGGGTGAAGAGAACTCGGTAGTAGTCTTGTAAAGAGCTAACAAAAAAAGGGCTGCCAGCGCAGCCCTTTTTTGTTTTCAGCCTAGATGGTAAAGCTGTCTGATTCGAGGTACGCTTTGATCAGCGCGGCTTCTCCGTCTTTACCCGGCATGGAGTTGCCGTGTTCCATACCGAAAATAAACTCCTTATTTTCGGCCTTTGCCTTGCGGTAAATGTGTTTGAAAATGTTTTTGTAGTTGATCTCGCCGGTGGTCGGTTCTTTCCGGCCGGGGTTATCACCAATCTGGAAGTAGGCAATCTCTTTCCAGCACCAGTCGATATGCGGAATGATATGCCCTTCGTTTTTCTGCATGTGGTAAATGTCGAACAGGATCTTGCACGATGGGCTGTTGACACCCCGGCATATTTCGTACGTCTGGTCTGACGTGCGCAGGAACAGATTGGGCGAGTCGCTCAAGGGTTCCAGTACCATGACCAGACCGGCCGGCTCCAGAATTTCTGCCCCCCGGCGCAGCGCGTCGATGACGTGGCCAGTCTGAATACCGATGGGCAGGTTACGCTCGAAATCGCCGGGCACAACGGTGGTGAATTTGGCGTTAACGCGCTTGGCCGTTTCGACCGCCCGCCGACAGCCGTTCAGGAAAATATCGATATACTCCGGTTTGCCGGCTGCCAGCGTATTCTGCGAGTTTCCACCTTTGTCGAGCACGAATACGCCCATGGTCATACCCAGCCGGGCCATCTCTTTACCCATCTTCTCCTGCATGGCCACGTCGCGTCCCATCATGCCGTTGTCCTCAAGGGCGGTAAAGCCCATATCAGCCATGAACTTAAGCTGATCGATGGGATCTTTCCCGGCGCTGTTCTCGAACATGCCGATATGAGGAGCGTACTTGAGTTTGAATGAATTCTTGGCCAGTAGTGCGGGCTGCGAATGCCAGTTGCCGGCTACAGCTTCTCCAGAAAAAGCGGCCCCTGCCACTCCCAGCGTCGATTTGACAAAATTGCGTCGTTGCATAATAATGATTTAGTGGGATGCCCTGTCGTGTCGACAAAAGCTTATTGTTTTTTCTTTAAACTGGCCAGGTACTCGACCAGGTCAACCAGTTCCTGCGTGCTCATGGCCTCCTGCAAACCCGATGGCATCATCGACGAATCCATTTTTTTCATCGACACCACGTCCGACATTTTGTAGTTCTGCACCACGCCACCCGGAAACTTCATCTGCAGGTCGGTTTCGGTTTTACTCGACACGATGCCCGACAGGGTGCTGCCATCTTTAAATTTCACCTCCCAGCCTTCGTAGCCGAAGCTAACCCCGGCGTCGGGGTGCAAAATGGCCAGATACTGACCTTCTTTGGGCAGCTTAGAGCCGATTTCGGATAGCTTGGGGCCGAAGTCCATGCCCTCGCCGTTGATCTGGTGGCAGGTCGAGCAGTTGGCCTTAAACACCGTGGCGCCGGTAATGGCGTTTCCGTTCATGGCCAGCAATTCAGTCATAGCAGGCAGTTTACGGCTTCCCGTAGCGGCTCCCCCGTCTATGTATTTGGCGGCTTCGTTCCGGATGCTCTTGCGCCAGGCGCCCGACACCCCCTGAACGGCAGCTGCTTTGTAGTCGCCTTTGATGTCGCCGGATTTCAGCAGCGCAATGACGATATCTTCGCCGTCGTTACTGCCCCCCAGCGACCGGGTAGCTTCCCGGCGCAGGGCTACTGCCCGTTTTTCGTCCAGCGCCACCGACTTTAGGATCTCGATCGACTCTTTGCTGCCTACCCGGCGCAGGGCCGTAAGCATACTCAGGGCGGCTTCGGTATCGCTGCCATTGACGACTTCCCAGGCCATAGCACCGCCCCCCTGCTTGAGCAGCTGCCGAGCGGCATCACGTCCCAGACCGTCGAGGGGTTTGGCTACCGCCAGTTGCCGCAGCCGGGCGTTTTCGGCCGCAGGTTCATAACGGGATACCAGTTCCATGTACTCCTGGGTGCCGTACACATCGTTCATCAGTTTGTTCAAAGCACTGGTGGCGATGGGCGACGTTTTGACGAAGGCTGGGTCGAGGTGGCGCAGGGCCAGCTTGGTAACGTCGGTGGCCGATGCGCTATTGCCGTTGCTGCTGGCCTGCAGGATGCTGAGCAGGGCGTTCGATTTGTCCGTAGCGCCGGGGTTGAAATCAAAGGCCCGGAAGTAGCGAAGCCGCTGTTTCAACTCAAAGTTGTTATCGCCGGCCAGCCTGGCCAGTAGTGGAACCGACGCTTTGGTACGCGCCCGCCAGACAATATCGCGGCCACCGGCGTTGGCCAGCGGATCGTTGTTCATCAGCCCGAGCCAGGCGTTGTAATAGCTATCCCAGTTTCCATCGGCACCAATGCCCAGCGCTTCGAGGTACCAGCGGTCTTTACCATCGTGTTTGGCGGCCAGCTGGGCCCACAGCGCGGGGGCTTCGGGCGATGCATGCCGACGCAGGGCAATGGCACATTCGCGACGCACCTGCGGATCGGTATCGGCAACGAGTTGCTTTACCGCGGCCAGCGTAGCCTGGCTACCCATCTGGCGAGCCGCGCGCAGGGCCGTCATGCGCAGGTTCGGGTCGGTTTCTTTCAGAGCCGCCGTAACGTAGCGCGCCCATTTATTATCGGGTAGCTTGCTCAGCAGCCATAGCGCGCGGGCTTTCTGACGCGGGTCGGTGGTGGCTTTGTAGAACCGGGCCAGCGACTTCTCGGCTTTTGTACCCTGCGCATGAAGCGCCTGCCAGCCTGCATACCGAACGTTCATATTTGGGTTTTGCAGAGCCTCGATTGCGCCCTCTATAGATGTCACATCTACTTTCGGCATCGTATAGGCCGAGTTGGGGGGCGCTACCCGATAGACCCGCCCTTTGTTGAGATCGCCCGCCTGGTGACCGCCCACACCGGGATCGTACCAGTCGGCAATGATCAGCGAGCCGTCGGGCGCTACGCAGACGTCGGCCGGGCGGAACCACTGGTCGCGCACGCCCTCCAGCACGTTGACGATACTGGCCTTATAACCAGCGCCGTCATTTTCTACCGGATACGACCGAACCACATTCGGGCCGGCATCGCAGTGAATGATCTGGTTTTGAAAGACCTGGGGCAGCAGCTTGCCTTCGTACACGATAATACCGGTGGGCGAACCGGCGCCGGTCTGGAGCAGGTTCGGTACGGAACCGGGGTCATTCAGGTGCCAGTGCCGCTGCGGAATGGTGGCTTCGAGGTTGGTCCGGTTAGCCTGCCAGCCCGCGCCGGTCATCTCATCCGAATAGCCATAGTTGCCGTATTCCATGACGTAGTTGATCCGAACGCCCTTGTTGCCGTCGTCGTCGTTGTCCGATTGCCAGAGCGCCCCGTAGGAGTCGACCGCCACTTCGTAGTTGTTGCGGAAGTTCTGGCCCAGCAGTTCTACGTTTTTCCCGTCGGGATCGCAGCGGAAGACCATCCCCTGCTTGAAATTCTGGCGATTGATGGCCTTGCCCGTGGCTATGTCGATAACGGGGTTGCCGTCTTTGTCCATCAGCTGCCGGCCTTCGTTTCCGAAGTTAAAATACCACTTACCATCGGGCCCGAAGACGAACGTATGCATGCCGTGATCGTGCTGTTCGCCACCAATCCCGGTAAAGAGCAGCTCTTTACGGTCGGCTTTGTCGTCGCCGTTATCGTCGGTCAGAACCCATACGTTCGGGCTGTCCGATACGATAACGCGGTTGCCCTGCACCCAGATACCCAGGGGCGACTCGATGCTGGGGTCCTGATAAAATACCTTGCTGACGTCGGCCTTGCCGTCCTGGTTGGTGTCTTCGAGAATAACGATCCGGTCGCCTTCTTTATGGGTCGGGTTTCCGGTAATGGCAGGCCGGTAGTTATACGCTTCGCAGACCCATACGCGGCCACGCGCATCGACGTCGATGTTGGTCGGGTTGGTGAGCATGGGTTCGGCTGCAAACAGCGTTGCTTCCAGACCCGATGCGACGTTGAGGCTGCCGACGGCATATTTCGGATCGCGCTTGTCATCGTCGGTCAGCCGGGCAAAGAGGCTGGTGAGATACGTTTCTGAAGCACCGTTCAGACTCCGGTTCTGATAGGCGCTGACCAGAGCCCCGGCTACCAGCAGCCCGGCCGCCGAGAGAGCTACGGTCCGCGGAAAAGAAACAGTTTGTTTACGCATGGAAGGTATCGTCAGTAGATTATAGGTTTACATCTTGCACTTTACCGCCTAAATATAAGGATTTTCCGGGCGAGACGGCGTTCATAACCAGACCACGGCGGCCGGCGCAGTAAAAAGCAGAAAGGCCAAAAAAAATACCGCCAGCCCAACACACATAGTGCATCGAACTGGCGGCAGTAGTACTAGTTGCAGATCGCGCGTCGAGACGGCGTTTGCGGGTTCTTACAAGTGAATAGCCTCACCGTAAGCGGCCTCGGTGGCGTCCTTGATGGCTTCCGACATGGTTGGGTGCGGGTGAACGGCCTTCAGGATTTCTTCGCCGGTGGTTTCCAGCTTGCGGGCGGCTACGACCTCGGCAATCATTTCGGTTACGTTGGCCCCGATGAAGTGAGCACCCAGGAACTCGCCGTATTTGGCATCGAAAATTACCTTCACGAACCCTTCGGGCGCACCGGCGGCTTTGGCCTTACCCGAAGCCGTAAACGGAAACTTACCGACTTTCAGCTCGTACCCGGCGTCGCGGGCGGCTTTCTCGGTATAACCTACCGACGCGATTTCGGGCGTGCAGTACGTACAGCCCGGGATGTTGTTGTAGTTCAGCGGCTCAACATGCGGCAGACCGGCAATCTTCTCTACGCAGATGATGGCTTCGGCCGAGGCTACGTGGGCCAGGGCCTGGCCTTTGGTGCAGTCGCCGATGGCGTAGTAGCCCTCGGTGCTGGTGCGGTAGTAATCGTCGGTGACGATCTTGCCCCGGTCGGTAGCGATGCCGGTTTCTTCGAGGCCGATGTTCTCGATGTTGGCGACCACACCCGCTGCCGACAGAACGATATCGGCTTCGAAGGTTTTCTCGCCCTCCGGCGTTTTAGCCGTTACTACGCAGCCTTTCCCACTCGTATCGACTTTCGTCACTTCCGAGTTGGTGAAAAGCTGGACGCCCATTTTTTTGTAGTTCTTGGCCAGTTCTTTCGAGATATCCTCATCTTCGACCGGTACGATATTGGGCATGAACTCGATGATGGTCACCTTGGTGCCCATGCTGGCATATACATACGCAAACTCGACCCCGATAGCCCCCGAGCCGATGATCACCATCGAATCGGGCCGCTTCTCGAGCGTCATGGCTTTGCGGTATTCAATCACTTTCTCACCATCGATCGGAGCGGCCGGCAGCTGACGGGCGCGGCCACCGGTGGCAATGATGATGTGTTTGGCTTCGTATTCGGTGGCTTTACCATCGGCCCCGGTCACCTCTACTTTTTTGCCGGGCTTTACTTTCCCGTTCCCGCTGATGACGTCGATCTTGTTCTTCTTCATCAGGAACTGAACGCCCTTGCTCATGCTGTCGGCAACACCCCGGCTCCGCTTGATAACGGCGCCGAAATCAGCTTCCGACTCGCCCTGTACGGTGATACCGTAGTCTTTGGCGTGCTTGATGTATTCAAAAACCTGCGCCGATTTGATCAGCGCTTTGGTGGGGATACAGCCCCAGTTGAGACAAATACCGCCGAGGCTCTCGCGCTCGATAACGGCCGTTTTCATACCTAACTGCGAAGCGCGGATGGCGGCAACATATCCGCCCGGCCCGCTACCTACCACGATTACATCGTACTGTGAAGCCATTTCTATGAATGAAAAATGTAGACTAAAAAAAGTACCCTGCTCCGGCGTACCGTCTGCAACAATCTCTTGGTTTGAGAACGCAAAGGTAGGGCGAAAAGTTGGTTCGTGCCGGACCCGGCCAGCGGGTCTGTACGAAATCAGCCGGTTTGGGCAATCCATGGCGACCGGCCCGGCCGGCCGCTCCGAAAAAACGCCGTGCCGAGCCGCTGCGTCCTGTTTTCTGGCAACGATCCGCTTTCGGCAGAAACAAGGCCCCCCGCTCCTTTTGTTCTATCTTTGCATTCATGAGCCGACGCACGCTCGCCGGCAGGCGGGTTCAGGTTTGGCTCATTCATTCGTCCATCAATTACGACAAGTTCATGACAACTGACCAGTTGACCGACTTGAGGGCCAGAGTAGAGGCCCTGAGGAGGTATCTTTGACTACGACGCCAAGAAAGAACAGCTAGCCGAACTCGAGCAGCAGACGTTCCAGCCCGAGTTCTGGACCGATGCGGCCCGGGCCGAAGGCGTGATGAAACAGGTACGCGCCCTGAAAGGCTGGACCGGCGGTTACGAGAAACTGAACAGCCAGTTCGGCGATCTCGAAACGCTCTTCGAGTTCTACGAAGCCGGCGACGTTACCGAAGAAGAAGTAGATGCCGAAGGCCAGAAAGTATCGGCTATCCTCGACGACCTCGAGCTCAAAAAAATGCTCGGCAATGAAGAAGATCAGCTCAGCGCGGTTCTCGAAATCAACGCGGGCGCGGGCGGCACCGAAAGCCAGGACTGGGCCGACATGCTCTACCGGATGTACATGCGCTGGGCCGAAAAACACGGCTATGCCCTCAAACAGGTCGACTATCAGGAAGGCGATACCGCCGGCATCAAGTCAGCCACGATTGAGGTCGATGGGCCACTGGCTTACGGCTTTCTGAAGTCCGAGAACGGGGTTCACCGGCTGGTGCGCATCTCGCCCTTCGACTCCAACGCCCGGCGTCACACCTCATTTGCGTCGGTTTTTGCTTATCCGCTGGTCGATGACACCATCCAGATTGAGGTAAACCCGGCCGACATCGACTGGGATACGTTCCGGTCGGGCGGGGCGGGTGGCCAGAACGTCAACAAGGTCGAAACGGCCGTTCGGTTACGGCACCGCCCGTCCGGACTGATTATCGAATGTCAGCAGGAACGGAGCCAGCTGCAGAACAAGGAAGTAGCCATGCGCCTGCTGAAGTCGAAGCTGTACGAGATTGAAGTGCAGAAACGAAACGCAGCCCGCGCCGAAGTAGAAGCCGGAAAGCAGAAAATTGAGTGGGGGTCGCAGATTCGGTCGTACGTACTGGACGATCGACGCGTGAAAGACCACCGCACCGGCTATCAGACGTCGAACACCGACGCGGTACTCGACGGCGATATCGACCCGTTTATCAAAGCATTCCTGCTCGAACAGGAGTAAGGTACGGCAGGGCGTTTGCGGGGTTACCGGCAATCCGGTCTACAACCTGGCTCGTAGGTAATCCCGTAAACAGCCCGCTACGTACCCTATGAAGTTACTGCTCATTATCACCTCGCTTTTGCTGGCCTGCACCCGGCCACAACCCGAACCGGTTATGCCTGCCAGCCCCGCACCAGCCCCGCCTTCGCTTACTTACCTGGCTCTCGGCGACTCGTACACCATTGGCGAAAGCGTGTCGGAGTACGAGCGCTGGCCCGTACAGCTGGCCGACCGCCTGCGCGACGACAGGATAGCTGTGGCCGCTCCCGATATTATTGCCCGAACGGGCTGGACAACGGCCGAGCTTCAGGAGGCTATCCAACAAAGTGGTAATCAGAAAACATACGACCTGGTATCGCTGCTGATCGGCGTCAATAACCAGTACCGTGGCCAAAGCCAGGATCGCTACCGGACTGAGTTCAGGGCGCTGTTACAGACGGCGATCCGGTTTGCGGGCAAGCGGGCCGACCGGGTGTTCGTCCTCTCTATTCCGGACTGGGGTGTTTCGCCCTTTGCCGCCGGCCGCGACAAAGCCAGCATTGCCCGGGATATCGACGCCTTCAACGCCATCGCGCAGGATGAATGCCGCCGGGCCAATGTGGTGTACGTCGACATCACCCCCCTGACCCGCCAGGCTGCCGATAACCGCACCGCCTTTGCCTACGACGGGCTGCACTACTCGGGTCAGCAGATGAAATTGTGGGCCGACAAAGTCCTGCCCGTGGCCAAAGCCCTCCTGGCCCGATAGCTGGATTCCGCCCCCATCAGACCAGGTTAAACTTGATCAGATAGTGCCGCACGGTCCGGCCGATGATGATGCTGCCAATTACAGACGGAGCGATCCAGAAGAGCGTACCTATCCATTCGGGTGAGCCCGCTGGCGCAATTCGTCCGACATTGGTAACGACGGCTGCCGTAAATGTGGCAATGTAAGCCCCGCCCATCCGGGTGAAATGCTGAAAATACCACTGCATCTTCCGGGCAGGCTGCCGCATGGCCTGCAGGTCGCGCCCCGCAAAAACAAAGGTCAGTACCCCGAAGAAGGAGAACACGATCGGGAAGAACGACGCTCCGTTCAGCATGAGCAGGTACAGCCCAAAACCAATCATACCGATGCTGACGAGCATGGTCGCGTAGGTCAGCCCCCGGTCGAACGCGCTGATTTGTCCGTCTTTCTGTTTCGTGGCCCGCCAGCCGGTCATGCTCAGGTAAAAGCTGAACACGGCAATGCCGGTCAGGAATAGCCGCATCATCTTGAACGGCTGCAGCACGCAGAGCAGCAGGGCCGTTATGGCTACGGTGATCATGCAGTAGACAAACACAAGACCCGCGCGGTTATGCAGGCGACCTCCCTTCCGGGCAAACATCGGAATCAGCCCAACCAGCAGGGCCGTTATGCCCGTTCCAATATGAATGATCAGAAATAGAGCAAGTACCGTTTTCATAGTTTTCAGGTTTTTTTGGGATGCGATCGATGAAACAAACGTAGGCGGATCCGGCGCGACCGACAAGGCGAAAGGGCCAAACAGCAACGGTTGGGACGTTTGACAAAGAGAACCCATCAGGGGCGGGCCCGATGCTGGCGGTATACGGCCTTGCGGCCGAAGTAATGAACGTACTGGATGAAGTTGAACTCGATATTGTCGAACAGGACCCGCTCTCCGTTGGCATTCAGGTGCAGGTTCGGTACCCAGCGCAGGTTGGTCCGGAGCAGGTTCACTTCGGTACTCGTCACCCGGATGTCCCAGCCGAAGATCAGCCCAACGGCCGGTTTGGTTTCCAGAAAACGCTGTCCGGTATCGTTCATCGACAGGCGTTCGATGGAGAGCGTTGGTCCTACGTACGGCGCAAACCCCAGGTAGTTGAAGAGGTATTTGTACGCTTCGAGCGCAACGGAGTGACGACGGAACCGAACGTTGGCGTCGAAGCCGTCGCTGCGGGCGCCCATAGTCCGGTACGACACCCCTACGTTCAGGTCGGCTTTGTGGAAATAGCGACCAGCCGCCAGATCGGGCATGATTCCGCCCAGGGTTTCGCCCTTCAGGTAGGGCCGGTACCGCTCCATGTATGACGAGCGGCTCAGCGGGCGCGGTAAAGCCGCCGACGGGCCAAACCCGGCATACCAGGCGCTGAGCCGCCGGTTCCGTTTCAGCAGTTCATGCTTGATGTTGAGCTGATCGACGGCTTTGGCTTCGGTCAGGTTTCTGTCGGAGTCGATGTAGCGTACCAGGCCTATGTTGACCGAAACCGGGTTGAACGAGGTGGTGCCGAAGGCCGTGGGCGAGATGGCGTAGGGCAGCTGGCGGGTAGTCTGGTAATGCACCCCGGCCGTGAACAGGTATTTCGACGTGGTATAGGTCAGACCGGCCTGAACGGGAACAATCATCCGCTGCACTTCCGGATACTTGTAGGCATAGTCGGTACCGGCCGTCTGGTGACCGTACGACAGGAGCCGGAAACTAACGCCCGCATAGGGACTCAGCCGACCCGGCCGCAGCCGAAACGGATAGATACGCGCCCCCGTCTCGACGCCCTGCCGATACTGCATGGCCGAAAAAACCGACGGCCGGGCCGACACCCGAACCGGCAGCGGAAAGGAGACGTAAAAGTCGGCATGGCCCCAGAAGTGAACACCCCCGATGGTTAGCCGTGGCATGGCGGTCGCCCCAAAATCAGTCGTCCGGCGGTCGCCTTCGGGGGTCTGGTAATCGGCCCGGCCGCTCCCAAGCGTCAGCACATCGGCGCCAAAGGTCGTCCAGGCAAAAGAGGTACTTTTCTTTAGATAGGTGGTGGTATACACCGTATCGACCGGCTGGGCCGTCAGCTGGTAAGCGAGCAGAAAAAAAACGAGAACCGTAACGAATCGCATGGCTTGTGCAGAAATAGATCTGACACAAACCTAAAGCTTGTTGGCTGTTCCGGGTAGCAAGAAGGGACAAACAACAGCGTTTGGGGCGTTTGGCAAAGAAATAGCGCCTTTGGGACAAACAGCCGGGACGTTCTACAACGATTTCAGCTCGGCCACGAGCGTATCATTGTACTGGCGCGACACCGGAACCGCCAGCTGCCCACCTGCCAGATGCAGCTTGTAACCCTGCGCGTTGCCCGTAACCCGCTCTACCCGGTCGAGGTTGACCACGTAGGACCGGTGGCACCGAACAATATGGGGTACGTCGATCTGCGCAGCCAGCCGGCTCAGGCTACTTCGCAGCAGTAGTTTGGCGGGTTTGCTCCGATCGGTATCTTTCCAGTAGACCACAGTGCAGTAGTTATCGCTCGATTCGATAAACAGCAGATCGGCGGGGTCGAGGCTGAGCGTGTCTCTGTCGTTGTCGGCAACGAGCGTTAACGAATGACCGGTCGGCGAGGGCGTGATGGGAGTAATACCCGGCTGAACAGGCGGATGAACCGGCAGCTGGGCGGCCGACTCGCGGTATTTCTTCAGCTGCCGAACGTAGTTGAGCAGCACCACCCCCGTTGTCGGAAAAAGGCCGACCAGGAACGTAATCAGGATCATGCTCACCCAGTTGACCGAGTACGACAAGCCCTCCAGGCGCAGCAGCCACTCCATATACAACCGGTTGGCCAGCGCAATCAGGAGAATATTACCCGTTATGAGCAGAATTTCGCGGCCTACCGTCCAGCGCTCGTCCGAAAACTGACGCGGGAACAGCCGATTCCAGACCGTAAAGTTTAGCGCCGTAACCACGAAGGTGACCAGGCCGAAGCCCAGCAGCTTGAGCGATTTGTGGTCGGTATTCCAGAGGTTGATCCCGAACGGCTCGAACGTCAGCAAAAACAGGCCTACAAACAACCCGATGAAAGCCACTTTTCGAACCTGCCGACCGGCCGATTCGCTGGATGGATACGGTTGACGGAGGAGATGGAGCATATTGTCCTAGAAAAGCCGCCACCCGGCAATCTGCTCGATAAACTGAGGCAGTACAGCCGGGTAAACCACGATCATGAACAGAATACCGAACAAAGCCCCGTAAAAGTGAGCGTCGTGGTTGATGGTCCCGTAACCGCGCCGGGCTTCGTAGTAGGAATAGGCCAGGTAGAGCCCGCCGAAGATGAAGCCGGGAATGCCGATGGGAATAAAAAACATGGAGATCGGCATCAGTGGCCGGAACAGGATAGCCGCAAACAGCACCGCCGACACCCCACCCGACGCCCCCAGCGCGTTATAGCCCGGATCGTTCCTGTGCTTCAGAAAGCTCGGAATATCGGACACCAGTATTCCGATCAGGTAGAACCCCACCAGATACAGCGCCCCACTACCCGGAAAAAGCACGTCGAACACCTGCTCGATAAACCCGCCGAAGAAGTACAGGCTGATCATGTTGAACAGCAGATGGCTCCAGTCGGCATGCAGAAACCCCGATGTGATGAGCCGATAATACTGCCCCCGGCTGGCTACGCGGTAGGGATTCATAATCCAGCGATCCATCAGGGCCGGATTGTTCCAGGCAGCCAGACTGATGCCAACGGTAACCAGAATAATAAGAAGGGTGGTGCTCATGGAGGTTTGTTAACTTTCGCGTTCGACCAACTGCCGCGCAAACTGACTTAATAACGATTTACGGGCGGGGTCGGCGTTGATCTGCTCGAAATTGGTGAAACCGCGCTCAAAATAGGTGTTGATTCGGGTTTCCGTAATCTCCCGAATACCCAGTTTATCATAGATCGCCGTGACGGCCTGTACTTTCTCGGCCTTGTCGAAACTGGTTCGGGTTAGCCAGTTGGTGAGTTCATCGCGGACATCACCCTGCGCCTGCTCCAGGGCTTCGATGAGCAGAAACGTTTTCTTGTTGGCAATGATATCGCCCCCTACCTGCTTGCCAAACTTGGCTGGATCGCCGTAGACATCGAGCAGATCGTCTTTGAGCTGAAATCCGATACCGATGTTGACGCCCCCTTCGTAGAGATGCTGGTTCGATTCGGGGTCGGCGCCGGCAATGAGGCCACCCAGCTCCAGCGCGTAGCCCAGCAACACCGAGGTCTTGAGCCGGATCATATCGATGTATTCGGCTTCGGTCACGTCCCAGCGGGTCTCGAAATTCATATCCATCTGCTGGCCTTCGCACACCTCGGCGGCCGTGCGGTTGAACCGGCTCAGCACCGCCTTTATTTTATCGGCATCTACGTGCAGCAGCAGTTCATAGGCGTTGACGAGCATCACATCGCCCGACAGAATAGCGATATTATGGTTCCATTTCTCATGCACGGTTGGCTGGCCCCGCCGAATGGGAGCCTGGTCCATAATGTCGTCGTGCATCAGGGTGAAGTTATGGAACACCTCTACTCCCAGCGCTGGCCGAACGGCCTTCTGCCAGTCGTCAGTGAACAGATAAGCTCCCATCAGCGTAAGCAAAGGCCGCATCCGTTTGCCACCCAGGCTCATGATATAGCGGATAGGGTCGTAAAGTTCGGGCGGGTACTGACCGTATTGAGTGCGTTGAAGTTCTTGTTGGATCGCGTCAATGAAAGCAGCGGGACTCATGCAAATGGGTTTTGGGCCAAAAATAAGGCAAAAGCCCCCAAAAGCCTAACCGCTGGGCGGGCGGGGTCACCGTCCAAACTTTTGCCGGTAGTTTTGATAGAGTGGGGTCGAAAGTACGTAGACAACCCGGCCCGAAACCACCCAGTATCCGTCGTTTCTGGTGCTGTTTCCACGCTGCTCGCCGGGCCGATTCAGCGGCCATCCGATCTCGGCCCGCCGGTCGGCCAGCACCGCAGCCAGTGGCGTCAGGGTAGTTCGATCCACGTAAACCGTACTGACATCGTCCAGATAGTCGCTCAGCACATGCGTATAAGTACCCTCTATTTGAAACCGGATTCGGTTGTTGCTGTACACCGGCATACCCATCCCGTAGCGAATGATCGGCGGAAACAGATTGTAGCTGACGCCTTCGGTTCGTAGCTCGGCCAGACCATACGATTTCCCTTCGAAAGTCGTTCGGGGCCGCATGTAGGTAAGCCCCGCTCCCAACAGCGCGTAGGGTGCATGGCCCATCGTAGGATGATCGATCGGCCAGAGATCCAGCTGAACACCCGCCCAGATGTCGGGGTTAAGGCTGAAAAAAGACAGGTTATTATAAAAATTACGCGTGTCTTTCTGGCTTCCGTAGATGTAGTAGATCTGCCCTTCGGCCCGTAGCGACAGCCGGTACGACAGTCGGTAGGTGATGGCTCCGTTGATGGCAGCGCCCAGCCGCAGGTGAGCCAGATTACCCGATTCGTTCAGGTCACCGGCATAGCGGGTAGCGCCCAGCCCCGCACTGATCTGCCAGCTGCCGGGCTTATCTTCCCAGTAACGGGACTTCTGAGCCCGGCAGTTCAGCGAAATAGTCAGCTCCAGAAACAACACCAGGCCACAAAACAGTCGGAACATACGCGCGCGGTACGGAAGTAAAAATCCTTCGTATGACGCACGACGCCGGTGAAGTAACCGCTACAGCTCGCCGATGTCTTCGTTCCAGAGCGTGGGCTTGTCGGCAATGAACTGCTCCATCATCTGCACACATTCGGGCAGATTGAGGTCAACGACTTCAACGCCATGCTCTTCCATGAAGGCACGCGCCCCGGCAAACGTCCGCGACTCGCCCACGATCACTTTGGGAATCTTGAACTGCACGATCGTTCCGGCACACATGTAGCATGGCATCAGGGTCGAGTAAATTACCGTATCGCGAAACGACCCCACCCGACCGGCGTTGTTGAGGCAGTCCATTTCGCCGTGCAGAATGGGGTTGTCTTCCTGCACCCGTTTGTTATGCCCTGAGGCTACCAATGAGCCATTCTTAACCAGCGCCGACCCAATCGGAATACCGCCTTCGTTCAGACTTTTACGGGCCTGGTTAATGGCCTCCTGCATGAATTCATCCATAAAATTTAAGCAGCAGTCTTTATAATGTCATCTAAGACACTGTCGATCCCAAATACCTTAGTTTGGAGAATTTTATAAAGCTCTGAAAATGATTCTATAGCTTCTTTGGTCTTCAATTCTTGAGTGCTGTAGACCACTTCTTCTTTAAATTTTCGCCAATCATCGTATGTATAAGCAGCCAGTTCTTCTAACGACTGATTTCCTGGATAATAAAAGAGAGAAAAAATACCTTGCTCATTCTCGATTATAGACCATTTGAATTTTGAGTTATATGTGAAGAAAAGTCCACCTGAGGCCGATTTAATAACTGGTTCAATCAAGTGTTGATTTTCGATCATTGAATTGACTGCGGCTACTATCTTGTACATGGCCTACATTAGTTAATGATTTTACCATAGTTAGACACGTCGATGTGCCTGATTTTTTCTCTTAACTCGGCTACCAGACTACGTTTCTTTGGTTCGCTGAGTAGCCTTGGGTTATTGGTAAAGTTAGAAATTTTAGCCAGTTGTTCAGACAAGGCAGCTTCTAATGATTTGCTTCCAATAATCTGACCCTCTATTTCATGAAGAATACCGATAACTTCCTGTAGCTGATCTTTATCGTTGGTCGTATAATCATTTAACCGCTCAACTTTGTACTTCAAATCTGATAAAGTTAGCTGGATTGAGTAGTTGACAATTGCGTTCAGGGCTGACGCCAGTTTGTCCTTGCTTTTAATAAAGACATAGATGGCAATACCAGACGCTACAATTGTCAAGAAATTCGCCGAAAAATTAACCCAGAAGTCTAGTAGCTTGAGCGTTGAATTATCATCCATGCACCATTACGGATAGGTAGGTATTGCAACGCAAGAAAAGCAATCCATCTGAACTCAACAATAAGTTATCAATGAAACTGCTTTTCTTGTATACAACCTACCGCCGTCCGCGACCGCCCCGCCGGTTCTGGCCTTTGGCCGCCGGCGCGTCGCTGCGACCCGAACTACTGCGCCGGGCCGAAGAAGCCGACGACCGACCGTCCGAATCCCGTTTGCCATCGGAGCGCCGACCCGATGTTTTGCCACCGGTGGCCCGGCTGGCATTGTCGCCGACGAGTACAAAATCCATACTCCGGCGGGCCAGGTTGGTTTCTTTAACCCGTACCTCTACCGCATCGCCGAAGGTGTATATTTTCTTGTTCCGCTGGCCAACGATCCGGTAGTTCTCCTTGTCGAAATCGTAGAAATCGTCGCTCAGGTCCTGCATCCGCACCAGCCCTTCGCAGTTGTTCTCGGTGATCTCGACGAAGATGCCGAACTCGGTAACGCCCGAGATCACGCCCGCAAACGTCCGGTCCGGCTCCATCCGGCTCATGAACTCGACCTGCTTGTATTTGATGCTGGCCCGTTCGGCATCCGACGCCATTTTTTCGCGGGCCGAGGCATGTTTACACTGGTCTTCGAGCGTATCGCGCTCAACCGGTTTGCCTTTGTCGAGGTAGTGTTGCAGCAACCGGTGGGCCATCATGTCGGGGTAGCGCCGGATCGGCGACGTGAAGTGCGAATACCGCCGGAAAGCCAGACCGAAGTGGCCCAGATCTTCGGTACTATAGCGCGCTTTCGACATGGTCCGCACCGCCAGCTGCGATAGCATACTGGCTTCGGGTTTGCCTTCGATACTGGCCATGAACTGATTCATGGAGTTCGAGAGGTGCTCTTCGTCTACTTTCAGTTTGAAGCCCAGCCGACCGGCAAAGTCCGCAAACTGCCGGAGTTTATCTTCGTCGGGGCCTTCGTGTACGCGGTAGACCATGGTGTTCTCATCGCCTTTTTTGTTCAGCGAGTGGACAAACTCGGCTACCCGTTTGTTGGCCAGCAGCATGAACTCCTCAATGAGTTTGTTGGTATCCTGCCGCAGTTTCGGATATACCGACAGCGGTACGCCGTTCTCATCCAGTTTGAAACGAACTTCTACCGTTTCGAAGTTGATGGCGCCCCGTCTGAAGCGCTCGGCCCGCAGCTTGTAGGCCAGCTCGTTGAGCAGCTGCAGCTCGGCCAGGTAATCGCCGTTGCTGTTGTTCAGGATGTCCTGCGCTTCTTCGTAGCTGAACCGCCGGTTCGAGTGGATAACGGTACGGCCAAACCATTCTTTTACAATATGGGCATCGGGCGTAAGCTCGAATACTGCCGAGAACGTCAGCTTGTCTTCGTTAGGACGGAGCGAACACAGGCCGTTGGAGAGCTTTTCGGGCAGCATAGGCACCACCCGGTCCACGAGGTAGACCGACGTAGCGCGCTTGAACGCTTCTTCTTCGAGCTTCGAACCGGGCCGCACGTAGTGGGTTACGTCGGCAATGTGTACGCCGATTTCGTAATGCCCGTTGTCCAGGATCTGCACCGACAGCGCATCGTCAAAATCCTTGGCATCGACCGGGTCGATGGTGAACGTTGTCACCTCGCGCATGTCGCGCCGTTTGGTCAGGTCTTTCTTCAGGATTTTGGTCGGAATGGCTTCGGCCTCCTGCTCCACATCGGCCGGGAAATGGATCGGCAGCCCGAACTCCGCCAGGATGGCGTGCATTTCGGTATTATTCTGCCCCGCTACGCCCAGCACCGTGACGACCTCGCCCTCGAACCGCTGCTTACTACTGCCCGGATCGGGAAATTTGGTGAGCCGGACAATGACTTTTTCGCCATCACTGGCTCCGCCCAGTTTCTCTTTCGGGATAAAAATGTCGTCGTAGATTTTCTTGCTATCGGGAACGACAAAGCCGTAGGTGGGCCATACGTCGATACGACCAACCAGCTCGGTACGGCCACGCTCGACTATACTGACCACTTTGCCTTCGATCCGCCGGCGCGAGCGCCCGCCCGATCCGTTGCGCGAATCGGCGAAGCGAACTACCCGAACCCGGTCACCATCGACGGCGCCGTTCAGGTCATCGGTCGATACCCAGATATCATCGTCGCGGTCGCCCCGGCCGCCCGTTGGCGACTCGGCAATGACGAACGCAAACCGCGAGTTAACATGGTCGACTACGCCTGCTACAACGTTGGCGTCGGCATCGGCCCGGTAGGTGTTGTCTGGCTGGCGAGCAATGGCGCCCTCGTCGGTCAGTTCGCCGATGAGGCCGTGCAGAATGAGTTTCATCCGCCGGTCGCCGATGTCGAAATGCTCGAGCACCTGCTCCTGCGTAAACGACTGCTGATCGTTGATCTGGAAAAACGCCATCAGGTCGTTTTTCATCTCGTCAAGAAAGCTATCGGCCTGTTGAATAGGCCGGGCTTTGCTTTGTTCCGAACCTCGCTCGCGGGCACGTGGTTTCGTGCTGTCACCGCGGTCGGGCCGGGTGTATTTATTTTGTTTTGGTTTTCCGTTTCTCATGTAATATGCTCTGCCTGAAGGGCGAGCTTAACTAGTTAAACACAGAGCGAACGCATTGGTTTTAAGCCGGTACAGAAACGGCCGGTCGCCCTGCGTTCTTCTCTTCTGGTGGCTGATTTCAGTCACTATTTACAATATGCTCGTCGGCCACGAGCGGGGCACCCACCATGCGCAGATAAACCTGTACGAGCATGACCACCGAATCGCGGGCATACTGTTCGATCCGGGGCCAGTCGTGTTCGCGGTAGTAGACTTCGCTGGTGCGGTCGCCCATCCATTCGAGCGGTCGGCCGGGTACGTCCAGCACAGCCGCCAGCAGGTCGAGCGGTACGAAATGCCGTTTATCGCCGAATTGCCACTGCTCCAGGGTATCGCGATGCGGTATTTCCCAGGGCTTCTTGCCGGCAATCTGCAAGGCCGGCGGCAGCGGCAACCCGTTTACCATCAGTCGCCGGCACAGGTAGGGGAAGTCAAACTCCTTGCCATTATGCGCGCAGAGCACCAGTTCGCCGGGTGGGTATCGGTTTACGATGGTCAGAAACTCGTTCAGAATGGTTCGCTCATCGTCGTTGCTGAGCAGTTTGACTTTCAGGTTGGGCTGATCGGCATCGTTGAAAAAAAGACCGCCCACACCGATGCAGATAATCTTGCCGAACTCGGCGTAGAAAGCCGCCCGCCGGTCGTACCAGCCCGCTGCCGACAATTCATCTTCGGCCCGGAAATGGCGGCTTTTTTCTTCCCACTGCCGTTGCAGACGCGGATCGACCGCCAGCAGCGATGGCTCGCCCGCCACGGTTTTCAGATCGATGAATAAAACGTTTTTGAGTCGGCGTTTCCAGGAGACGGCTTGCGGCATCGGGGTTCAGGGTTGTCGGGTCATCGTGCCCACCGCAGCAGGCTGGCCATCATTCGTGCAGGATTCCCTCCAGCCCCAGGGCTGGCACCGTAACGAGGTTATCCTCAACGATGCTATCGGGAACAAAGATGAATTTCTTATCGAATATCTGATTATCAATGTAGTAACTCACCCAATATTCATTGTTCAGATGAAACACATCGGGCATGATGGTTTCAACGACTTCGTGCGCACCGGGCTGTACCTCCACGAAGAAGTGCCGCAGAGTAGAGGTTTTCTGCTCCTCATCGTCTTTGAGCCCGTATCCTTTGGAGGTTACGAAAACCGTCCGGATCGGCACATCGTTCTGGTTGATTAAAAAAACCTGCCAGTCATACCCGCCGGCTATGTTCTCTTTGCGGGCAATCACAATCTGTACGCCCTCAACGGGCAAAAAATTAATATCTTTTTTCATTACCTGGTTTCCTGAACACAGCCAGCCGGTGCGGGTACATGCCTCACAACGGGCCGGAAACGGCGGTTACCGTTTCGTTCGGCTGCGTTTTTTCCTGTTGAATCAACTCCATCTCAAATAAATCGGCCAGGTGCTGTTTCACCCGACCGGCCACTTCGTTGAGCGGTACGGTATGCCCCAGTTCGGCGGCCAGCGAGGTTACGGCCTTATCGCTGATGCCACAGGGGACAATATGGCCAAAATACGACAAATCTGTATTGACGTTCAACGCAAATCCGTGCATCGTTACCCAGCGGCTGGCTTTTACCCCCATGGCGCAGATTTTTCGCGGCCGTGGGCCCCCGTCGTAGTCGAGCCAGACGCCCGTAAGCCGGTCGGCGCCTACCCCTTCTACCCGGCCCGCCCGCAGCCCGTAGTCGGCCAGCGTCCGGATGATGCTTTCTTCCAGCAACCGCATATAGCGGTGAATGTCCGTAAAAAAGTTGGCTAAATCCAGAATAGGGTAACCAACCAGCTGGCCGGGGCCGTGGTAGGTAATGTCGCCCCCGCGCCGGATTTTAAAGAACGTAGCGCCGTAGTCGGTCGCCAGCCGCTCTTCATCGACCAGCAGATTATCGATACTTCCGCTCGTTCCCAACGTATAGACATGGGGGTGTTCGCAAAACAAGAGGTAGTTGGGCGTGGACACCTGCTCCGCGTCCGGGCGTTCGCGGTTCTGCACTTTCTGCGCCACGATCTGCGCAAACAGGCGCTCCTGTTCGTCCCAGGCAGCCTGATAATCAATCAGTCCCAGATTTTCTACGACAACTTGCTTATTGATGCGTGTATTCATTCCTTTACGCGGAAGTCTGCTTCCACCTCCTCAAATAACACTAGAATCGGCCTCTTTCGTTCGATCTCCCGCCCGTAACTAACCCCTATCCCATGGCACAGCACAATGAAACCGGTAAACAGGGCGAAGCCGAAGCCGCCCGCTATCTTCTGGACAACGGCTATCAGATTGTAGCCACCAACTACCGGCACCAGCATGCCGAGATCGATCTGATTGCCCGCAAAGACAAGCTGATGGTATTCGTGGAGGTCAAGACCCGTACCAATGTCAGCTACGGCAACCCGGAGGAGTTTGTCAACTACACCAAAGCCCGGCTCGTTATGAAAACAGCCGAGCACTACATCTTCGCTCAAAACTGGCCCTACGACGTCCGGTTCGACATCATAGCCGTCACCATTGCCACTAACGAGGTCCGAATCAAACACATAGAAGATGCGTTCTGCTGATGGGGAAACAGGCCGTACGGGTTACCAGAAACCCGTACGGCCTGAGCGGTACGCTGCAAAACAACAATTCCATAACAAGCGTTGAGACCTCAGTGGCGACTTCGGTTTTGTAGTTTTGCATCGTATCTTTATCAGCATAAGCACCACCATCATGTACGAGAAGAATATAGGCACGAAACAGAAAGCATTACGCGTCAACCTCGATCGGAAGATATACGGCTCGTTTGCCGAAATTGGTGCCGGTCAGGAAACAGCGGCCATGTTTTTCAAAGCGGGCGGCTCGTCGGGTACCATCGCCAAGACGATGTCGGCCTATGATATGACCTTCAGCGACTCGATCTACGGCGTTGAAGAAAGCGGCCGCTACGTGGTTGAATCGCGGCTGGTGAAAATGCTCAATAAAGAATACAGCCTGCTGGAAAAACGCCTGGCCGAAAAACGCGGCCCCGATACGACTTTCTTTGCCTTTGCCAATACCGTAGCGGCTCTCAACTTCCAGAAAACCAACGACGCCCACGGCTGGATTGGCTGCCGGTTTCAGCTGACGCCCCAGTCGGGCTACAACGATGTGATCATTCACGTCCGGATGCTCGACAACGAGAACGTGCTGCAGCAGCAGGCGCTGGGCGTAATTGGGGTCAACCTGATTTACGGCTGCTATTACTACGCCAAATCGCCCGAAACGCTGGTGCTCTCGCTCATGGACGACCTCGCGCCCGAACGCATCCAGATCGACATGATCCGGTTCAGCGGGCCCGACTTTGCGGAGGTCGACAACCGGCTGATGAGTCTGCATCTGGTCAAAAACGGCTTCACCGACGCGGCCCTCTTCGGTCCCGACGGGCAGGTGCTGCAACCCTCCGAGGCTCTTTACAAGAAACACATCCTGGTCATGCGCGGGCGGCTGCGGCCCCTCACCAACGTTCAGCTCGACATGATCGAGAACGGGCTGAAACAGTTCAAAGCCGAACCCGACGTAGACGAAAGCAAGGTCGTATCGATGGCCGAGTTAACCCTGCATAACCTGAAAGCCAGCGACCAGGGCATCGACGAGAAAGACTTCCTCGACCGGGTCGACATTCTGTGCTCGATGGGGCAGGCCGTGATGATCTCCAACTACCTGGAATACTACCGGCTGGTGGCGTATCTGGCGCGGCTCACCCGGCTCAAGATCGGGCTTACGGTCGGTATCCCGAACCTCGAATACATCTTTGAAGAAGGGCATTATGAGTTTTTGCCGGGCGGTATCCTGGAAGGCTTCGCCACCCTCTTCAGCCGGAAGGTGAAGCTGTTCGTTTACCCGACCCTGCGAAACGACGCGGTTTATACCTGCAACGACTTTCAGCTGCCCCCTACGCTGGAGCCGCTGTACCAGTACCTGGTTCGGAACGATAAAATCGAAGACATCCGCGACTATAACGAAGCGAATCTGCACATCTCGACCGACAGCGTACTCGAAATGATTCAGCGGGGCGAAGACGGCTGGGAGTCCATGGTACCCGACCGGGTGGCCCAGCGCATCAAAGACAAATGCCTGTTCGGATACCCCTGCGAGGTCGAATACGTACCCATCGGTCAGCAGGTACGCCAGCAGCAGAGTCTGGTCGACTAAAAACAACAAGCGAGGGGGGCAGAAAATGATTTCTGCCCCCCTCGCTTGTTCCAGCGCGTTCGGTCAATGATAGCGTTGCGCCACCTGCGCCCGCATCTGCTGCGTTAATACAATAATCAACGCGCCCAGTACGATCGGGAAGACGCCGATAAACCCGAGCGAATTATCGAATCCGGCGGGCCGCAGCAGTAAGGTAAAGGCCAGGGCACCGGCGGTCAGCACGTTGAGGAAATGGACCAGGCTGGTTCCGCTAACGGTACCGGCTCCGCGTGCGGCCAGGAACGAGTACATAGCCTGAACGGCCTGCAGAAACGCATACATCATTGCCCAGAAGCCGAGCACGTCGACAAATCCTTTGATGGTACCTTCCGAAAAAACGAAGATCGCTACCCCAAAGGCAACGTCGGTAATGCCGTGTAGAATGCCCCAGAGGTTATTTTTCTCATCGCGCTGATTCGAGAACGAGAAAACCAGCTGGCAACCGCCGGCCAGTACGGCCAGCACGCCCAGAATATGACCCGACTGGGCCGAGTACGAGCTAGCGAAGAAAAACATAGTTGCCCCGATGAGGACATATAAAACGCCCCGGCCAATCATCAGCCACCAGCGTTGTGTGTGATTCGTGTTCCGTTCCATAGCGTTGAGCGAACAGGGGTTGAGAACCTGCTTCTTCCGACTTAACCTATTGAAAAAGGCGATTGTTTACGAAAACAACGAAAACAAAAAGCCCCATTCGGTTACGAACAGGGCCTTTCAGAAACAGGAGCGGGAAATGGGTCTCGAACCCACGGCCTGCAGCTTGGGAAGCTGCCGCTCTACCAACTGAGCTACTCCCGCGTGGAGCTTGTGTGAACAAAGTTGGTCATTTCGTTAGAAAATGTCAAGGGGTTTGCTTTACATTGCTCAACGGTCAGCTCGCTGGACGGGGCCGCTGCCCCAACTACGGTTGCCTCATCAGCGCTGACGGCCGGATAAACCCTTCATCTATGCTTACCGAACCTACGCATAAACCTTTCATCCCTGCCTCCGAATCGCCTGCTGAGTTTACCCTGAAAGCCATCATTACCGGCTCCGTATTTGGAGTGCTATTCGGAGCCGCTACCGTTTACCTGTCGCTGAAAGCGGGGTTGTCGGTCTCGGCCTCTATTCCGATTGCGGTACTGGCCATCTCGCTGGGCCGGCGGTTTCTGAACACGACCATCCTCGAAAATAACATCATTCAAACAACGGGTTCGGCCGGCGAAAGTATTGCCTCCGGCGTAGTGTTCACGATGCCGGGCTTTCTGTTCCTGACCGATGGCATCGGCACCGACTTTTTTAACTACTGGACCATTCTAACCCTGTCGATTCTGGGCGGACTGGTGGGGGTACTGATGATGATTCCCCTGCGCCGGTCGCTCATCGTGCAGGAACATGGCACGCTCCCCTACCCCGAAGGAACGGCCTGCGCGTCGGTACTCATGGCGGGCGAACGCGGGGGCGACTTTGCCAAAACCGCTTACCAGGGGCTGGGGGTGGCACTGCTCTATGCGTTTCTGCAAAAGGTGCTGCACGTTATTGCCGAAGTACCCGTCTGGGCCACCCGACAAACGAACCGCTACTTTCCATCAGCACAGGTAGCCGGTGAGATTACCCCCGAGTACCTGGGGGTTGGGTATATCATTGGCTTCCGGATTTCGGCTGTTCTGGTCGGGGGTGGTATTCTGGCCTGGCTCGGCCTGATCCCGCTACTGGCGTCGGTCGTACCGGGCGATACCATTGCGCTACAGCTTCAGAAACTAGGGTACCTCACCGACCTACAAACGGCAGGTGGACCGGGCGGCTGGAATCCGCAGACCCACACATTTTCCGACACAGCAGCTGCCATCTACCGGGCCTACATCCGTCAGATCGGTGCCGGCGCCGTTACGGCCGGTGGGTTCATGACGCTGCTGAAAACCATACCAACCATCGTATCGTCGTTCCGCCAGAGCTTTAGTGGGGTGGGTAGCGGCAGCACGACGTCGAATCGGGCCACTACCCTGGCCCGCACGGAGCAGGATCTGAGCGTTCGGGTGGTGATCATTGGCAGCGCAATACTGATCGCGCTGATGGTCGTTCTGCCACAGATTCCGGGCGACTCGGTGCTGACGAAGTTGCTCATTGCCGTGCTGGTGATTGTCTTTGGCTTTTTCTTCGTTACCGTAGCCAGTCGGATCGTAGGTCTGATCGGGTCGTCGTCGTCGCCGGTGTCGGGTATGACCATTGCCACCATTATGGGCACTGCCCTCGTCTTTATCGGCTTCGGCCTGACGGGGAATCTGTACGAGCCGGCGGTACTGGTTGTGGGTAGTATGATCTGCGTGGCGGCTGCCAATGCCGGTGCTACCTCGCAGGATCTGAAGACCGGCTACCTCGTCGGCGCGACTCCCCGCTACCAGCAGCTGGCCTTGTTTATCGGCGTCATCGTTTCGTCGCTGGTGGTTGGCGCTACCGTAAAGATTCTCGATACGCCCACGCCCGACCTGGTTGCGCAGGGCATCACCCACGCAATCGGCTCCGACAAGTTTCCGGCTCCACAGGGTACCCTCATGGCCACGCTCATCAAAGGATTGCTGTCGTTCAACCTCGACTGGCAGTTTGTGCTGGTGGGCACCTTTACCGCTTTTGTGTTCGAGCTGGTGGGCGTAAGCGCACTGGCGTTTGCCGTGGGCTTGTACCTGCCCCTGTCGACAACCCTGCCCATTTTTGCGGGTGGTCTGGTCAAGGCTATTGTCGACTGGAACGCCAAACGCAGCGGCACCGTCGATGAAGACCCCGATCTGGGCAAAGGGAATCTGTTCGCTACAGGTCTGGTGGCCGGTGGCGCGCTGGCGGGGGTGGCGGTGGCGCTGCTGTCGGTCAACGATACCATCTTCAACAGCCTGGCGGGCCTGACGCTCGAACCGGCGCTGACGGGCGTGCTGGGCGAAGGCGGCTACCTGCTGCTGGGGGCGCTGGCATTTGTGGGGCTAGCCCTGCTGTTAGGACGTGTGGCCACAAAGCGCTAGCTTTCCGACCACAACCCTATCTTCCTCATGACTAACAACTTATCCCGTTTTTTCTACCGCATCGCGTCCTGGAAAACGCTCTTACTGGCGGTTGTTCTGTACGTACCTTTTCCGGCCTATGTGTTCAAGAGCCTGGAAGAACGCATGAACACGCTGGCCGGTCGGCCCATCGGCCCGATTGATCTGCTTACCGGCTACGATCCCGACCGCATCCGGCAGATGGTAGCGGCATACGGCCCCGAAGGCCGGGCTATCTACGCCCAGGGCGAGCTTACCGCCGACCTGGCGTATCCAGTCATCTACACGTTTCTGTTCTGTATCATCCTGTCGATGCTGTTCCGGAACCGGCCCTACGCTCCCTTTCGGCGGGTAAACGTGCTGCCGCTCGGTATTATGGGGTTCGACCTGCTCGAGAACGCCTGCATCGTGTACCTGCTCCGGACCTACCCGGCCTCGTCGGCCACGGTTGCCTCGCTCTGTTCGGTCTTTACCAACCTGAAATGGGGCGTGTCAATGGTGGTGCTCGGACTGGTGCTGTACGGACTGGCACGTCAACTGACTGGTAGCCAGGCCCGCCTGGCCGATCGGGCGTAGATACCACACGACAGGCGGTTCCCGAAAACGCACGCGTCGACGCTGGCTAAATAGTATAGCTGTTTATGGATCGCATGTTGTACATTGGCAGCGTATCCGATTAACGAACCCCATGAAACACATCCTCCAGCCCTTATTACTCGTATTGGTGCTGACTGTTCTCAGCAGCCACCGACCAGCTACCAGCGTCAGCCAGCTGGTTACCGAATGGCAACGCGCCCGGGAGTATACCAAAGAATACCTCGACGCGATGCCCGAAGATGGGATTGCCTACAAGCCAACCCCCGAGATTCGCAGTTTTGGGGAGCAGATGCTTCATCTGGCCAGCGGCAACTACCTCTTCGGCTCTACCGCTACCGGCAAAACCAACCCGATGGCGGGCAAATCCATGGAAAAAATGGAGGAGCTGAAAACCAAAGCGGCTCTGACCAAAGCCGTGCTGGATAGCTATGATTTCGTCATTGACGGCTTAAAGGGCATGAGCGACGCCCAACTAGCCGAATCCATCAAATTTGGGAAGAACGAACTGTCGCGGGAGCTGGCTTTTGCCAAAGGTTTCGAGCATCAGACCCACCACCGGGGCCAGGCTACAATCTACATCCGGATGAAAGGCATCAAGCCGCCCAACGAGAAACTGTTTTAGCCACGATCACTAGCGGGAGCCGGTAGCAAACCGGCTCCTGCTGTCTTTAAGAAGTCAACCACTGCATAACCCCTGGTTGCCCATTCCCCATGAACGGCTTTCGCACCCGTATTCTCCTCGTATTTTTTGCCAGCTTCCTGCTCGGCGGACTGAATACCCAGGCTCAGACAGCACCGGCCAAACCGGGTACGCTGGCCGACATGGCACTGCTGGAAGGGCACTGGCAGGGCCGTTTCAACGATGGCCCGATCGAAGCCTCCTGGACAGCCCCGGCCGGGGATAATATTGTCGGCTACATCCGGATGATGAAAGACAACAAGGTGACGCTGTACGAACTCTTTGCTTTCGAGCAGACCGAGCGTGGCCCCGTTGCGCTGGTAAAACACTTCAAGCCGGGCCTGATCGGCGTTGAAGAAAAAGATAAGTCGGACCGCTACGGGTTCATCAGCGCCGAAAAAGACCGCGCACTTTTCGAGAAAGAAGACGGTTCCATCCGGATTATTTACGAAAAGCGTGGCCCCGACCAGCTCGTCATCCGGCGGGGTGAGTCGAAGAACGGAGCCTGGGCGTTTAGTGATCTGTTCGTGTTCAACCGCGTCCGGTAAGCTACGATCGGAAACGGCTCGCTACTTGATCTGACCGGCTTTCCGGAGGAGTTCAACCACCTTATCGACGGGCAGGGCCTCTACCCGGTGCCCCTGATGACCGCTGAGCGTTCGGGCCATAAACAGGGAGTTGATGATAGCCTCTTCGGTCGCTTCGATAGCCGCCATGAACAGGGGCGATGTAGCGTCGTTCCGCAGGAGTTTCATTTCGTCGAAGTTGCTGGACGTTTCGTGCGGAATCCGGTAGGCCGTTGATACGGCAATGACGTAGTCGCCACTGCCGTTGGAAGCGATGCCACCCGTTTGGGCCAGCCCCATAAACGCCCGCTTGGCCAGTCGTTTCAGGTTGCGGGCGTCGAGGGGCGCGTCGGTCTGCACTACCATCATACACGACCCGTCCAGCTTTTCCCGGTACGAATACTTACCCAGTTCAACGCCCACCGGCACGCCCCCGATCTGGAGCACACCGCCAAAATTGGTCTGTACCAGTACACCTACGGTATAGCCCCCAAGCGAGGCCGGCAGCTTGCGCGATGCGGTACCGATACCGCCTTTGAAGCCGAAGCAAACCGTTCCGGTACCCGCCCCGACGTTGCCTTCTTCGACCGGGCCCGTTCTGGCGGTGCGCAAGGCGTCGAGTACATGCTGTTTACTGACATGCCGCCCCCGGATGTCGTTCAGAAATCCATCGTTGGTCTCGCCCACCACCGGGTTGAGCGACTGGACCTGGGCGTTTCCGGGCTGCGCCAGCGTATGGTCAATGACGGCATCGGCCGCTACAGGTACATTCAGCGTATTGGTCAGGACGATGGGCGTTTCGAGCGTACCGAGCTCCTCGACCTGACTGTATCCGGTCAGCTTACCGAACCCATTGCCGATGTAGATAGCCGCCGGTACTTTCTGCTGGAACAGGTTCCCGTCGTGGGGCAGGATAACCGTAACCCCCGTTCGAACGTTCTGGCCCTGCTGCAAGGTAACCTGCCCCACCCGAACGCCGGGCACGTCGGTAATTGCATTGAGGGGTCCCGTTGGCATAACCCCAAAGCGGATACCGTACTCACGGGGTCGTTTGGCTGACTGAGCCAGCAAGGTGCTTACCGATAGAACAACAGCAAGGAGGAACAGACAGGCGGTTTTCATGCTTAAAAATAAGCCGGAAGCGCACACAACCGACCGCCGTGCGGTTTATAACCGCGGTTTTTGGCACAAACGACCGGCGCTATTTCTGTGGGAACCACTTTATCGCCAACTTGGCATCTGATCTTTCCCGCCTGATTATGACACCGTATACCATTCCTGCCCAGACCCGAATTGGGCATGTTCATCTTAAAGTAGCTGATCTGGAACGGTCGCTGGCTTTTTACCGGGACCTGCTGGGGTTCTCGGTCACCCTGCTTTATGGCGATCAGGCTGCGTTTATTTCAGCTGGCGGCTATCATCACCACATCGGCCTCAACACCTGGTACAGCAAAGACGCACCACCCGCCCCAACCCGTAGCGCCGGCCTGTTTCATACCGCTATTCTGTATCCGACCCGCCGGGATCTGGCCGTTGCGCTCAAACGACTGGTCGATGCGCGCTACCCGCTGACAGGTGCCTCGGATCATGGCGTCTCGGAAGCGCTCTACCTGAACGACCCCGATCAGAACGGTGTAGAACTGTACTGGGATCGCCCCATGGAGCAGTGGCCTCAGCGGCCCGATGGCTCGCTGGACATGTATACCCGCTCGCTCGACCTGAACAACCTGCTGGCCGAACTGCGGTAGGCATTGCGCAGCCCGATTTTACGGCTCAGGCCGTTGATTCCAACCCGAACCTACGCATCGGTCTGGCATCGGCCCGGCCTCTAGGAACGCGCTGAATACAGGAAGTAAGGGTTCGTAACATTTCAGGAATCAGCCGGTTGTACGAAGACAGTTTGTATACTCGACGTGATTCTATGAAACAATATGTTATGCCCGCGCTGCTGAGCCTCTGTCTGGCCGCGGGTTGTCAGCAAAAAGAAAATGCCAAAGGGGTAGACACCGGCAATCTGGACAGTGCTCAGGCCAAAGAGTCGATCTCGACCATCGGGAATCCGGTACTGCTCTACACCCTACCCGATAAATACAACACCCCCGATGGTATGGCGCTTGGCCCCGACGGTACCGTCTACCTCTCGGTGCCTAACCTGGCCGATAACAGCTCTCCCGGTGTGCTGGTAAAATTCGCCCCCGATTCGGTACAGTTCGTCACCAGCCTGCCTGCGCACCCCGATACCAGGCACGCAGCCCCCATGGACCTGGCTTTCGGTCCTGACGGGAATCTGTACTATGCCGAAAATCAGTACGAAAACGACAAGAATTTCAAGTCGCGGCTGATGCGGATTCGGATGAAGGGCAACAAAGTGCTGGGTGTCGATCCGGTCGTGACGGGGTTCGGGCTGGCCAATGCTGTTGTCTGGAAAGGCAATACCATCTACGTTACCGACAGCCAGTGGGACATGCCTGCCGATGATAAGGGCAGCGCCGTACTGAGCTTTACGCTCGATGAACTCAACCGGGGCGTGGTAGCCCTGAAGCCCAAAACGGCCGACCCGCACGTGCTGGCTATGTTTACGACCAAGGTGAACGAGACGGGGGTCGATAACGGAGCCGACGGACTCGACTACGACAGCCAGGGGAATCTTTATACGGGTAGTTTTGGCGACGGCACGCTGTACAAGATGACGCTCCGGCCCGATGGTAAACTGGCGTCGAAAGAAGTGGTGAACGTGAGTCAGCCTATTTCGTGCGTCGACGGCCTGATTGTTGACCGGAACACGAATATACTGTACCTGTGTAACTCCCGCGAGAATGCCATCCAGTCGGTCAATCTGGCAACGGGCCAGGTAACTACCCTGGTTCAAAATGGCGATACAGACGGGAAAGACGGGCGCATCGATCAGCCCGCCGAGGTTCTGCTAAAAGGAAACCGACTGTACATCACCAACTTCGACAAGCCCGAAAAGAAATTCGTGAATACCAAAGCCGATGATGTACATACCATGTCGTATATCGATCTGCCGAAGTAACTAACCTTATAATTCTTTCAGCACCAGTTTGCGCCAGCGAACCTTGATGCCACCGCCATCGTGGATTTGCAGGGCAATGGAGCCATTGGCCGCGCCAATTTTTTCATCGTGCCGGTCAACCATGGCCTTGCCGTTGAGGAAGGTCTGTACGTGATCGCCCTCGACCCGGATGCGGAGCGTGTTCCACTCGCCGGGCTTCAGAATGGTTTCCTTTTCGGCCGGGATCTGCTCCAGCCAGCCCCGGCCGTAGGATTCGTAGATGCCGCCCGTGTCGTGATCTTTGGGCGCTACCTCGACCTGCCAGCCGCTGATCTTGGTACCCTCGACGGTTGACCGGAAAAACACGCCACTGTTGCCGTTGGCTTCCTGCTTGAACTGAACCGACAGGTCGAAGTTTTTGTAGAACTGCTCTGTAGCGAGGTAGCCATACTGTTTGTCAGGTCCGCTTTCGCAGATGAGTTCTCCGTTCTCGACATACCACTTTTCTGTGCCGTAAATTTTCCAGCCCGTCAGGTCTTTGCCGTTGAAGAGAACAACTTTTTTGGTTGGCATCGTAAACGCCATTACGGCCAGTACGGCCCCCATTAACAGAAAACGTGTCATACGAATAGAATTGGTTAATAAAAAACGGTGCTGACCGAATCCGGACCGCAGCGCATCCGCTCATGCATCCGAATCCGGTCAACACAAAACTAAGCCATTATCGACAGTCTGTTTTTGTCAATACGTACCGATAACCCTGATCCGGTGCTTTTAATACCCACTTGCCGCCTTCCTCAACCCGCTCGCCTTCGCGCCACATGATAGAGTCGCCCTGCATCTCGAAGTCGATCAGATAAGGCTGGGTGACGCCTTCGCCCGAGCGTTGCCAGTCTGCTTTAATGGTTTTGTTTACCATCGTGCCCTTGATCGAACCCCGTGCCTGGTCTTTTTCATAAGGTAGAACGAGCAACTCGCCGGTCACGTCTGAGCCGTTGATGGTCAGTTGCAGGGTAGTTGTATCCCGGCCTGTTACCTGCTGATAGCACTGACTGGCGCCCAGGCCCGCGTCGTTGGCCTGGGTAGCAGTCGAGTCGGCGGCTGCCGATTCGGTTTTGCGGCCCGTACAGGCGTTTAGATTGACGATGGTAACGAGGAGTACGCAGAGGGTTCGCATAAGAACGAGAGTTGAGTTGGGTTTACTGACGAGCCATAATGACGCATACCGGCGCCGGAACCGACACCGATTGCCCCGTATAAGTCATCTTGCCCGTTTGACGATCGCGCCGAAAAATGGTAATGTTATCCGTATCTTGGTTGGCCACGAACACAAAGTCGCCCTTCGGATCGATCAGGAAGTTACGCGGAGTTTTCCCTTCAACGGGCTGATCGGCCACTTTCGTTAGTTTCCCGTCGGCCCCGATCGAAAAAATAGCCAGGGTGTTGGCGCCCCGATTCGACTGATACAGAAACTTTCCTGATGGGTCGATGTGAATATCGGCGCTGGTATTGTTGCCGCTGAAGCCCTGGGGCAGCGTTGGTATGCCATCCTGAATCAGCGTAAGAGCCCCGGTTTTGGCATCGCGGCTGAACACCGCTACCGACGATATCATTTCCTCGACCAGATACGCGTACCGGCCGTTGGGGTGAAATGTGAAATGGCGCGGTCCGGAGCCGGGCTTAACCGTTACGAAGGGCGTTTGCGCTGGTTTCACCGTGCCGGCTTTCAGGTCAGGGGCAAAGATGTGGAGTTTGTCGGTACCCAGATCGGCCACGTAGACGAACCGATTGTCGGGCGCGATGGTAGCCGAGTGAACGTGCGCTTTCTCCTGCCGTTTGGGGTCGGGTCCGGTACCGGCGTTCTGCACACTATCAGTCGGGGCGCCCAGGGTTCCATCGGCTTTGATTGGCAATACGGCCAGGCTCCCTCCGCCGTAGTTTGAGACGAAAGCGGTTTTGCCGGTCTGGTCGATGCTGATGTGGCAGGGCCCCTTACCCAGCGACGACTGGCTGTTGACGTACGTAAGCTTTCCCGTTGCGCGATCGACCTGGTAGCTGCTCACGGCCCCCGTCGGTCCCGCATCGGCGGCTTCGTTGACCGAGTAGAGAAACTGGCCCGATGGGTGCAGCGCCAGAAAAGAGGGGCTTTTGGTGTTCGACACCGACTGCACGGGCTGCATGGTACCGGTCTGCCGATCAAAGCTGAACACATAAATTCCTTCACTACTGCGAACGGAGTAAGTACCGACGTACATGATCTCCCGGCTGCCTGACTGTGCCATAAGAACGGAGCCTGTACTGGCCAGTAAACCAGCCAGGCAAAGTAAGTGTCTAATCATGATTCTGAGAAAAAGGTACCTGCAAAAGTCAGCATTGCCGGCAAACTACCAACATCTTTTAGTAAATGGCCCCTATGGGCTGACTGGCAGACGCTTCGCGTGAGCGGCCATGTCTACGGTTTTAGCTTACCCAGTGCGTTCTGCAAAAAAGATGTAGACACATGAGGAAAATTTTGAGTTGATTTCTTTTAGATAAAAATGATGTGTTAACGTGGTTAATCAGAATCACTTACTTTTGTAGGATGATTTGCGTGTTGACCCGATTGATACCAGTCAAACCTAACTTTTCGTTCTTCGATAAAACTCCACTTACTAGCATGAAACGAGTACTGATTCTTTTTGCGGCCGTAGCTATGCTGTCGTCCTGCAACAGTAAGAAGCGGCTGGCCGAAATTAAATCTCTTCAGGAAGCCCGTGACAAAGCTGTTGCTTCGCTCAACGACTGCGACCAGCGTACAGCCGACCTGCGCAACCAGCTGTCGGCCAAAGACAACGACCTGCAGGGGAAAGATAAACAACTGGGCGATCTGCAGGCTCAGGTCGATTACCTGAAACGGACCAACACCAACCTGCTCGACCGGATGTCAGATCTGTCGATCGTGAGCAAGTCGGGCGCTGAGAGTATCCGTAAATCGCTCGAAACCCTGAACGAACAGACCAAATACGTTAATAACCTGAACACCAGCATGCAGCGGAAAGATTCGCTGAACCTGGCCCTGGTTATGAGCCTCAAACGTTCACTCGACGACATCAACGATCAGGATGTACAGGTTGAAGTGAAGAAAGGTGTCGTTTACGTATCGATCTCGGACAAGCTCCTGTTTAAGTCGGGTAGCTACGACATCACCCCCAAAGCCGAAACGGTACTGGGTAAAGTGGCCAAAGTAGTGAACGACCACAAAGAACTCGATATCCTGGTAGAAGGTCATACGGATATCGTACCCATCTCGACGGCGTCGATCAAAGACAACTGGGATCTGAGCGCACTGCGGGCTACTTCGGTTGTTCGTACGCTGCAAAGCAAGTTTGGTGTTCAGCCCGAGCGGATGACTGCCGGTGGTCGTTCGGAGTACTCGCCCAAGGATGACAACACAACATCGGTTGGTCGCCAGCAGAACCGCCGGACCGAAATCATCATCACCCCCAAACTCGATCAGTTCTTCAATCTACTGTCGAGCGGCCAGGCTGGTGGTAAGTAATTGATTGCAGCCGCATAGAAAAAGGGCCAGACATGAGTCTGGCCTTTTTCTATGCGCGTATTTTACTGAATACGAATCGTAAAGCTGGCGTCGAATACGCGCCCCGGCTCGACCTGCTGAATAGCCTCTTTCTGCTCGATGGGTACTGGCGAACCCTCGCTATCGGCACACCCCAGCCAGGGCTCGATGCAGACGAAGGGCGCGCCCGGTTTAGCCCACAGCCCCAGATACGGAAATTCGGGGAAGGTTACCGTTACGGCCTGCTCGTGTTTATCTGTCCGGATAGTGACCCGCCGTGAGCGCATATTCTTGAATACCAGCGCGTCCTGATCAAACAAATGCGCTGTCAGCGGGAGCCGGTTACCGGCCGTGGACACTGGTTCCGTTTCGCCCGTAAAAAAGCCACCTGCCGATAGCCGATGCGTTTCCAGCGGTTCAGCCTGGTCAAACTCGATGAAATAATCTTCATAGGCTTCGTCGGCCCGGAACGGGACAGCAAAAGCCGGGTGTGCCCCGACGGAGAAGAAAACCGTTTTCTGGTCCTCGTTCACGACCCGGTAGGTGATAGTCAGCTGCGGCCCCTCCAGTTCGTAGATGATCTGGAACAGAAATTCGTACGGGTACACGGCCCGGGTTTTATCATCGGCCCGCAGCGAGAAAATAGCGTGCGCGTCAGACGATTCGGTCGTTTCGAAGACCGTATGCCGCGCAAACCCGTGCCGCTCTGTCGGATAAGCGTGCCCATCGATCAGTAGTTGGTTATTCAGGCAGCCTCCGACTACCGGAAACAGGTTGGGTCCATGCCATGGCCAGACGGTGGGATCGGCCTGCCAGAGGTGCTCAGTAGCCGTCGGCTTATGAAAGATAGATGTGAGTTCAGCCCCTTTAGGCCGAATGGATACTCGTAGCTGGTCGTTTTCGAGGGTCGTCATACGGCCAAAAATAAGAAAAGCCGCTTATGCATATCCGTATGCGCTGATCTTTATCCACCGAACCGAGGCTATGGACCCTCACGGGGTTCTGCGGCCAGGCTGACGCCCCGTTATTTTTCGGAAATAAGGCGAATCGTTTAAGCTGATGCGCTTGTAGGTGGCGACGGGTAATATCCTTAAAACATGACAGGCTCCCCAATTGGGGAGCCTGTCTGCGGAAAGAACTGTATGTATTGACTATTAGAACCGGAAGTGCGAGAACGCCTTGTTGGCCTCAGCCATGCGGTGCGTATCGTCTTTCTTTTTCACAGCGGCACCTTCTCCTTTCGAAGCGGCTACGATTTCGGCTGCGAGCCGGTCAACCATTGTCTTCTCACCCCGTGAACGAGCATACCGGATCAGCCATTTCATGCCTACCGCGACCTTCCGGTCTGCCCGTACTTCGGTCGGCACCTGGAAGGTAGCACCACCCACACGACGACTTTTCACCTCTACCGATGGCATGACGTTGTTCAACGCCTTTTTCCAGGTATCCAGTCCGCTTTCGCTGGTGCGTTTGGCAACCACATCGAGAGCATCGTAGAAGATTGAGTACGCCAGGCTTTTCTTGCCTTCGTACATCAGGTTATTAACAAATTTGGTTACCAGTACTTCCTTATACTTAGGATCGGGCAGTACGTAACGCTTGGGCGGTTTCGCCTTTCTCATGATTGCTTCAGATTTTTGATCTTACTCTGCCGTAGTCTTTCAACGGGCAGTCGGATTAATTACTTTTTCTTTCCTTTTGCCGGAGCACCTTTACCAGCAGGAGCCTGACCTGGTTTCGGACGCTTGGCACCGTATTTCGACCGGCTCTGCAGACGGCCGCTTACGCCGGCCGTATCAAGGGCACCGCGTACAATGTGGTAACGAACACCCGGCAAATCTTTTACCCGGCCACCGCGGATCAGCACGATCGAGTGCTCCTGCAGGTTGTGGCCTTCGCCCGGAATGTAGGCGTTCACTTCTTTCTGGTTCGTCAGACGAACCCGGGCAACTTTCCGAAGAGCCGAGTTCGGCTTTTTCGGCGTCGTTGTGTACACGCGCGTACACACGCCCCGACGTTGTGGGCAAGCGTCCAAAGCTGGTGATTTCGACTTATCTACCAGTTTCTCACGCCCTTTACGCACCAATTGTTGTATGGTAGGCATTCTTTGATTTGTTTACGAAAAACAGTCTTCCCGAAATTTGAGGTGCAAAGATACGGATAAGCAGTTGAACGCCAAAGCAGAAGACGAAAAGATTTCAGCAATCCGGGGCCGGATTCGCGCTGCCAAAACTCGACGAATTACTCACCGCAACTACCGGACACCCAGCTCCGTAGGGGACCTGATCAGGCCTGCCCTACCGGGCCGCTGAAACCGCCACCCGGAAACCGGAATGTATCGGTCGGCTCGTTGATACCGCCGTAGGCTTCCTCGAACCGATTTATGTTTTCCCGCAGGGCATCGAGAAGCCGCTTGGCATGTTCGGGAGTCAGAATGATGCGGGCTTTTACCTTCGCCTTGGGTACGCCGGGCATAAGCCGGATGAAATCCAGGATGAATTCACTGTTAGAGTGAGCAATCATGGCCAGATTGGCATATACGCCTTCGGCAATTTCCTCACTGAGTTCAACATCTATGGTACCTTCGGGATTTTGCTGTTGTGTATTCATACGGATAAATCGTTTCTCAAAAGTACAGCATTCAAGAAAGAAAGCCGCCCTAAACGAATTGGATAGGGGCGGCTTTCTTTTCATTTCCCCGACTTTTAACCACCGTCAGGGTCTTCGACCACTGACGTGGTTTGCAGCATTTTACCCCGTCAGTGGTCGAAGACCCTGACGGTGGTTGCTGTACTTATAATGACTACAGTCAATACCCAGCCACCTGAATCAGAGAGCCGCCCCGATCATCACTGACCGGAACGATTCTCTGATTCAGGCGCATTTAACCCCTACTGGCCCGAAATTAATTCCAGCGCCTTTGCGTAGTAGTGTGTACTGATCAGCTGACAAAGGCCGAACGCAGCCAGGCAGGCAATGGCCCAGTATAGCCAGCGTTGGCTCTGCTCAAACCAGCCACTCCTTTTTGGATATCGACTTGATGAACCAGCCGCTACCAAAATCAGCGAAACCAAATACAGATAAAGGGGTCTGTTTGTGCGGAACAGCACGTCTTCAAAAAAGAAGACGTGCAAAAATAGGTTTAGCCAAAACAAGGATAGTCCGGCTATTTTCAAGCTTTTAGCCAGTTTTGGCCTAGTCATGGTGCAGAAAAGTTGGCTTTAAGAAAGCACGTATCTGACGGCAAAAAAAATCCCCGGTCATGGCTGACCGGGGATTATAACTTTATAAGCTTGCGCCTATACTGTTACTTTCTTCTTCGTACGGGCAAACTGCTCGCGCGATTCGGTCAGCGTTTCGAGTTCCTCTTTCGAGCCGACAATCGCATTCTGGTACCGGCGGATACCCGTACCAGCCGGGATCAGGTGACCTACGATTACGTTCTCTTTCAGTCCCTCGAGCGTGTCCATCTTACCACGGATCGACGCTTCGCTCAACACCTTGGTCGTTTCCTGGAAGGAAGCGGCCGAGATGAAGCTGTCCGTACCCAGCGACGATTGCGTGATACCCATCAGCGTTGGCTGCGATACAGCGGCCATAGCATCCCGAACGGTTACCAGCGCGAGGTCACGACGTTTCAGACTCGAGTTCTCGTCGCGAAGCTGACGGCTCGTTACAATCATACCCGGTTTGAAGTTGACCGAGTCACCAGCGTCCATCACGACTTTTGCATCAAGCATCTTGTCGTTCTCTTCGCGGAAAGCCCACTTGTCAACAACCTGTCCTTCAAGGAAGTTGGTATCGCCCGAGTCGATGATCTCCACTTTCTGCATCATCTGCCGAACAATGGCCTCGATGTGCTTATCGTTGATCTTCACCCCTTGCAGGCGGTATACTTCCTGAATTTCGTTCACCAGGTACTCCTGAACGGCGGTTGGCCCTTTGATAGCCAGAATGTCGCTCGGCGTAATGGCGCCGTCAGACAGCGGTGCCCCGGCCCGTACGAAGTCATTGTCCTGTACCAGGATGAACTTCGACAGCGGTACGAGATACTTCTTCTTCGTGCCGTCTTTCGACTCGATAAAGATTTCGCGGTTACCACGCTTGATGGTTCCGTAGGTTACTACGCCATCGATTTCGCTCACCACGGCTGGGTTAGACGGGTTACGGGCTTCGAACAATTCCGTTACCCGTGGCAGACCACCGGTAATATCGCGGGTTTTACCTACGTTACGCGGGATCTTGGCCAGCGGCTGACCAGCTTTAATTTTCTGCCCTGGTTTTACGACCAGACGCGACCCTACCGGCAGGTTGTAACTCTTCTGGAAGAGTCCCCCTTCGATATCGGCCAGGTGCAGCGACAGGGTGGTTGTTCCCTGAACCACAATAGCCGGGTTCTTCGCCTTGTCGCGGCTTTCGATGATAACCATCTCCTGGAAACCAGTCTGTTCGTCAAACTCTTCCCGATACGTGATACCATCTTCAATCGCATCGAACGTCAGTGTACCGGTCAGTTCCGACAGGATAACGGCGTTGTAGGGATCCCAGGCGCAGATATCGTCGCCTTTCTTCACTATATCGCCATCTTTTACCCGCAGGAACGCCCCGTATGGTACGTTGTTGCTGATCAGGACCACGTTGCGGTCGTTCGGGTTAACGATCCGGATCTCGCCCGAGCGGCCCATAACGACCGTTTGCGGATTGCCTTCCGAATCTTCCGACTCTACCGTACGCATCTCTTCAAACTCGATCAGACCGTCGAATTTCGCTTTGATCGACGCATCGACCGCAATGTTCGACGCCGTACCACCCACGTGGAACGTACGGAGAGTCAGCTGTGTACCCGGCTCACCGATCGACTGCGAGGCAATAACCCCAACCGCTTCACCGATGTCAACCATACGGCCCGAAGCCAGGTTGCGGCCATAGCACTTGGCGCAGACACCCTGCCGCGATTCGCAGGTCAGTACCGAGCGGATTTCAACCGTTTCGATGCTCGTTTCGTCGATCTGAGCCGCTACTTCTTCCGTAATCAGTTCACCCGATCCAACGATCAGCAGGGGTTTGCCATCTTCGCCTTTGAGCAGCGGATCGTAGATGTCGTGTACGGTTGTACGACCCAGAATCCGTTCTGACAGCGGCTCGACGATGTCTTCGTTATCTTTCAGCGCCGACACCTGCAGACCCCGCAGCGTACCGCAGTCGTCTTCGCTGATAATTACGTCCTGCGCTACGTCGTGCAGACGACGGGTGAGGTAACCGGCATCAGCCGTTTTCAGAGCTGTATCGGCCAGACCTTTCCGGGCACCGTGCGTCGAGATAAAGTACTCCAGTACGTCGAGGCCTTCTTTGAAGTTCGACAGAATCGGGTTTTCAATGATCTCACCAACCGAGCCCTGCAGGTTTTTCTGCGGCTTGGCCATCAGACCCCGCATACCGCCCAGCTGACGAATCTGCTCCCGCGAACCACGTGCGCCCGAGTGCATCATCATGTAGATCGAGTTGAACCCGCCCTGATCGGCTTCGAGCTGTTTCATCAGCGTTTCGGTCAGGCGCGAGTTAACCCGCGTCCAGATGTCGATAACCTGGTTGTAACGCTCGTTTTCCGTAATCAGACCCATTAGGTAGTTATCCCACACGCTCTGTACTTCGGCTTTGGCTTCTTCAACGAGTCCCTGCTTGGCTTCAGGAATCATGACATCGCTCAAACCAATCGACAGACCACCCCGGAACGCCATCTGGAAACCGAGTTCCTTAATCTCATCGAGGAACTGCGCCGTACGCGCACCACCCGAAATCTTGAAGATAAGCGCAATGATCTGTTGCAGCTTTTTCTTCGTCAGTAGTTCGTTGATGTAGCCAACTTCTTCCGGTACGGCCTGGTTGAACAACAACCGGCCCGCCACGGTGTCTATGACTTTATAAACCAGCTCGCCATTCTCGTCCCGAACTTTCACCCGGCATTTGATATTGGCGTGCTTGGAGACTTTTCCTTCGTTGATACCGATGATTACCTCTTCGGCACCGTAGAACGTCATGCCTTCGCCCGCAATGGGGTACTCTGGAATGCTCTTACGACCTTTCGTCACATAATACAGACCGAGTACCATGTCCTGCGACGGTACCGTGATCGGCGCGCCGTTGGCGGGGTTCAGAATGTTATGCGAGGCCAGCATCAGCAGCGATGCTTCCAGAACGGCTTCCTGTCCCAGCGGCACGTGAACGGCCATCTGGTCACCGTCAAAGTCAGCGTTGAAAGCCGTACAGACGAGCGGGTGCAGCTGGATAGCTTTACCTTCAATCAGCTTAGGCTGGAATGCCTGGATACCCAGTCGGTGCAGCGTTGGAGCCCGGTTCAGCAGAACAGGGTGACCTTTGAGCACGTTTTCCAGAATGTCCCAGATAACAGGGTCTTTCCGGTCAACGATTTTCTTAGCCGATTTCACCGTTTTAACGATACCCCGCTCGATCAGCTTCCGGATCACAAACGGCTTGAATAGCTCAGCCGCCATGTCTTTCGGCAGACCGCACTCGTGCAGTTTCAGCTCGGGACCAACCACGATAACCGAACGACCCGAATAGTCGACACGCTTACCGAGCAGGTTTTGACGGAAACGGCCCTGCTTACCCTTCAGCATGTCAGACAGTGACTTCAGGGCGCGGTTACCTTCCGAACGAACGGCGTTCACTTTCCGCGAGTTGTCGAACAGCGAATCGACCGCTTCCTGCAGCATTCGCTTCTCGTTACGCAGAATTACCTCCGGCGCTTTGATTTCGATCAGGCGCTTCAGACGGTTGTTCCGGATAATTACTCGGCGATACAGGTCGTTCAGGTCAGAGGTAGCAAACCGGCCACCATCCAGCGGGACGAGTGGGCGCAGTTCGGGCGGGATAACCGGTACCATCTTGATCACCATCCACTCGGGGCGGTTCTCGATACGGCCGTTGGCTTCCCGGAAAGCCTCTACTACTTTAAGACGCTTCAGGGCTTCGGCCTTACGCTGCTGCGACGTGTCGGTAGCCGCTGCGTGGCGCAGCTGATACGACAGTTCGTCCAGTTGCAGACGCGACAGCAACATCTCCAGCGCTTCGGCCCCCATCTTGGCGATGAACTTGTTCGGGTCCTTGTCGTCCAGGTGCTGGTTGCTGCTTGGCAGCTTGTCCATGATGTCGAGGTATTCGTCCTCGGTCAGGAAGTCAAGCTGGTTGATACCGTCTTCGGCTTTTACACCGGGCTGAACAACTACATAGCGCTCGTAATAGATAACCTGGTCGAGCTTCTTGGTCGAGAGCCCCAGCAGGTATCCGATTTTGTTGGGCAGCGAGCGGAAATACCAGATGTGCGCAACCGGCACAACCAGTTCGATGTGACCCATACGCTCCCGGCGAACCTTTTTCTCGGTTACCTCAACACCACAACGGTCACAGATAATGCCTTTGTAACGAATCCGCTTGTACTTACCGCAGTGACATTCCCAGTCTTTTACCGGTCCGAAGATGCGCTCGCAGAACAAGCCACCCATCTCGGGTTTGTACGTCCGGTAGTTGATGGTTTCCGGCTGTGTCACTTCGCCGTAGGAACTCTCCAAAATAGACTCCGGCGACGCCAGACTGATTGTCACACTGGCAAAGTCGCTGTTGAGTTTCTTGTTCTTTTTGAACGACATTGGTTGGAGATTTAATTAGTGGAGTTTACAGTTTTCTGTTTACTGCCTTCAGTTGGTCAATACAGGACACGTCTTGTACTGACCAACTGAAAACTGTTCCGGCGACCCGGCGAATACCGTAAACTGAAAACGTTTTTTACTCAAGTGTAATTTCGAGAGCCAGACCGCGTAACTCGTGAACAAGTACGTTGAACGACTCAGGAATGTTTGGCTTCGGCAGGTTCTCCCCTTTCACGATGGCTTCGTATGCCTTGGCACGGCCTACAACGTCATCTGATTTTACGGTTAGAATCTCCTGCAGGATGTTCGATGCGCCGAATGCTTCCAGCGCCCATACTTCCATCTCTCCGAAACGCTGACCACCAAACTGCGCCTTACCACCCAGCGGCTGCTGGGTAATGAGCGAGTAGGGGCCGATCGAACGGGCGTGCATCTTGTCGTCAACCAGGTGACCGAGTTTGAGCATGTAGATGATACCCACGGTTACCGGCTGATCGAAACGCTCACCGGTCAGACCGTTATACAGGTACGTACGGCCGAACGAGGGCAGGCCTGCTTCGTCAAGCTCGTCGGCCACCTGCTGTTCCGTGGCTCCGTCGAAAATCGGCGTAGCGTATTTACGATCCAGCTTCTGACCAGCCCAGGCCAATACCGTTTCATAGATCTGGCCCAGGTTCATCCGGCTAGGTACCCCAAGCGGGTTCAGCACGATATCTACTTTGGTACCATCTTCCAGGAACGGCATGTCTTCGTCGCGCACAATCCGGGCAACAACCCCTTTGTTTCCGTGACGACCGGCCATTTTATCCCCTACTTTCAGCTTCCGCTTCTTGGCGATATAGACCTTAGCCAGTTTCACGATACCCGCCGGCAGTTCGTCGCCTACTTCAAGCGTAAAGCGCTCGCGTTTGAACCGGCCCGTGATTTCGCTCCGACGGTTGTTATAGTTCTTCACCAGCGATACGATCATCTGGTTCAGTTTGTCGTCTTCTGTCCAGCCATCAAGGTTGATGTCCGAAAGCAGGTTCGCTTCTTCAGGAACGGCATAGCCACTCTCGTCGCGATACGGGTTCTTGTCGGGGAAGAGGTTATCCGTAATGTTCTTACGGCTGAACTTCACACCCTTGCTCACGACCTCATCGCCGAACTTATGCTTCACACCCTGGCTGGTTTTACCATCCAGCAGCGTAACCATCTTGTCGATCATGCGGGCGCGGAAATCGGTCAGTTCACGACCGTATTTCTTCATGAGCGCTTTCACCTCATCTTTGTGCTTACCCCGGTCTTCTTTGGCCGGACGAGCAAACAGTTTGGTGTCGATCACGACGCCTTTCAGCGACGGTGGTGCTTTCTTGGAAGCATCCTTAACGTCGCCGGCTTTGTCACCGAAGATGGCCCGCAGCAGTTTTTCTTCCGGTGTCGGATCGCTTTCTCCTTTCGGGGTAATCTTACCGATCAGGATGTCGCCTTCTTTCACCTCCGTACCGACGCGTACGATACCGTTCTCATCGAGGTTACGAACCGTTTCTTCGCTCACGTTCGGAATCTCAGAAGTCAGTTCTTCTTCACCCCGCTTGGTGTCACGTACTTCCAGTTCGAACTCTTCAATGTGGATCGACGTGAAAATATCTTCGCGCACAACCCGCTCCGAGATCACGATAGCATCCTCAAAGTTGTATCCCTGCCAGGGCATGAACGCAACTTTCATGTTCCGGCCCAGCGCCAGTTCACCCGCCTGCGTAGCGTAGCCTTCGCAGAGTACATCCCCTTTCTTCACCTTCTGGCCTTTCAGCACCGTCGGCTTGATGTTGATGCAGGTATCCTGGTTGGTCCGGCGGAACTTGATGAGGTTGTAGGTCTTCCGGTCTTCGTCAAACGTAACGGCCATCTGATCTTCATCGAGGCTGTAGCGAACAACGATTTTTGTCGAATCAACAAACTCGATAACGCCATCGGCCTCGGCAATCACCAGCGTCCGTGAGTCAACAGCCACCCGGCCTTCCAGACCCGTACCGACGATAGGCGCTTCGGGACGAAGGAGCGGAACGGCCTGACGCTGCATGTTCGATCCCATCAGGGCGCGGTTCGCATCGTCGTGCTCAAGGAACGGAATCATCGAAGCAGCCACCGAAACAATCTGGTTCGGCGCAATATCCATGAACGTCACGTTGGCGGGTTCCGCCATCGGGAAATCACCCTCGAAACGGGCCTTGAGCCGGTCGACCATGAAATTACCTTTCTTGTCGATGCCTGCGTTAGCCTGAGCTATGTAGTGCGTATCTTCTTCTTCAGCCGTCAGGTACATGACGGGTTTATCCATCGATACCTTACCGTTTTCAATAATCCGGTACGGCGTCTCAATGAAGCCCATGCTGTTGATTTTAGCATAGACACAAAGCGACGAGATCAGACCGATATTCGGACCTTCCGGGGTTTCGATGGTACACAGACGCCCGTAGTGGGTATAGTGTACGTCACGAACCTCGAAACCGGCCCGCTCACGGCTCAGACCACCCGGTCCCAGTGCCGACATCCGACGCTTGTGCGTCACTTCGGCCAGCGGATTGGTTTGGTCCATAAACTGCGACAGCTGGTTCGTACCAAAGAACGAGTTGATGACCGAAGACAGCGTACGGGCGTTGATGAGGTCAACGGGTTTGAAGTCCTCGTTATCACGCACGTTCATCCGCTCCTTGATGGTACGGGCCATCCGCGCCAGACCGACGCCAAACTGCGCGTACAACTGCTCCCCTACCGTCCGGACACGCCGGTTGCTGAGGTGGTCAATATCATCGACAACGGCTTTCGAGTTGATCAGGCCAATCAGGTACTTCACAATCGAGACAATGTCTTCGGTGGTCAGTACTTTCATGTCCGACGAAATGTCGAGACCGAGCTTTTTGTTGATCCGGTACCGGCCAACGTCGCCAAGATCATAGCGCTTATCCGAGAAGAACAGGCTCTGGATGATCTCCCGAGCGGTTTGCTCGTCGGGCGCGTCGGCGTTCCGTAACTGCCGATAGATTTGCTCCACAGCCTCTTTCTCAGAGTTGGAGCTGTCTTTCTGCAGCGTGTTATAAATGATATTGTAATCGGCCATGTTCATGTCTTCCTTATGCAGGATGACCGACTTCTGACCCGAGTCCGTTATCGTATCAATGTCATCGACCGAGATTGCCGAATCGCGCTCGAGAAGCACTTCGTTCCGGCTAATCGATACTACCTCCCCGGTGTCTTCGTCAACGAAGTCTTCCGTCCAGGTCCGCAGCACCCGGGCAGCTAACCGGCGACCGATCGCTTTCTTCAGGTTGGCGGGCGTAGCTGGTACTTCTTCCGACAGACCAAACAGGTCGAGAATGTCTTTGTCCGAACCAAAACCAATGGCACGCAGCAACGTTGTAACCGGGAATTTCTTTTTCCGGTCGATGTAGGCATACATGACATTGTTCACGTCGGTCGAGAATTCAATCCAGGACCCTTTAAAAGGAATAATCCGGGCTGAATACAATTTGGTACCATTTGTGTGTTTACTCATAGAGAAGAACACACCTGGCGACCGGTGCAGCTGCGAAACAATCACTCGCTCCGCTCCGTTAATGACGAACGAGCCTTTCTCGGTCATGTACGGAATGTTACCCAGGAACACCTCCTGCTCGATTGTCTCGAAATCCTCGTTGTCAGGATCGTTGTTCGACAGGCGGAGTTTGGCCTTGAGTGGCACCGAATAGGTTAATCCCCGGTCAATCGACTCATCGACCGAATACTTGGGCGGATCGACGGAGTAATCGATAAACTCCAGCTTGAAGTTTTCGCGGGAGTCGGAGATGGGGAAATTTTCCTGAAAAACTTTGAACAGCCCTTCTTCCGACCGTTGGTTGGAGGGGGTGTCAAGTTGGAAAAAATCTTTGAAAGACTTAACTTGGATATCTAAGAAATCAGGATACCCAATCACTGGCTGAATCGTCGCAAAATTTTTGCGCGTACTGATTTTCGCGTTTGTAGCCAAGATTGTACTCTGTTTAGTTGCGTAACCGATTCTCAATGAGCTCGTTGCGTGGTTTTACAACGGCATGTATAGTAGACGGCTATTCAGACCCCGGGTGTCACCCGACCTAAGGGGCGTAAATAGACAACGTAAGGCAATAAGAATAAGTTTGTCTTTTGCAAGGGCACAGACAAAAATTCTCCAAACAGGAAAAGACCAGATGTTAAACCTGGCCTCCCCTGCTTGGAGTACTATGCAAACAAGCAGTTGCTTATTTTACTTCAACTTCAGCACCAGCCTCTTCGAGTTGCTTACGCAGGGCTTCGGCTTCGTCTTTGGCAACGCCTTCTTTTACTGGTTTCGGAGCGGTGTCAACCAGTTCTTTCGCTTCTTTCAGACCCAGGCCCGTCAGATCTTTAACCAGCTTAACAACTGCCAGTTTAGCAGCACCAGCTGATTTCAGGATCACGTCGAACGAGGTTTTTTCAGCAGCGGCCGGAGCGGCATCGCCACCACCAGCAGCACCACCAGCTACCATTACGGGAGCGGCAGCAGCCGGCTCGATACCATACTCATCCTTCAGGATAGCAGCCAGTTCGTTAACTTCTTTAACCGTCAGGCTTACAAGCTGCTCAGCGAACGCTTTCAAATCTGCCATTGTAGTATTCTTAGTTGATTGTGATACAATTGTTTGTGAATTGCGAACGTCGTGTCCGCTTTTTTGTCGAAAGGCGGGTGTTGGCCCGCGTTACAGCTAGGCTGCCTCCTCGCGCTCCGACAGCGTTTTGAGGATACCGGCCAGTTTGTTGCCACCACCCTGGAGCGCCGAAATGACGTTCTTGGCAGGCGATTGCAGCAGACCAATAACTTCGCCAATAAGTTCTTCGCGGCTTTTCAGCGCAATCAGTGCGTCGAGTTGATCGGCACCGATGAACAAACTGCTCGAAATTGAAGCGGCTTTCAGTTGTAGCTTATCGCTGGTCTTGCGAAACTCTTTGATAAGCTTGGCCGGCGCTTTCTGGTCTTCGGGGTGAAACATCACCGCCGACTGGCCATGTAGTACCGTCTCGTTGAACGGAGCGTAGTCCGTTTCCAGCGTTTCGAGTGCCTTTTTGATGAAGCTGTTCTTCACCACTTTGTACTCGATACCGCGCTCAAAACACATCCGGCGAAGGTCATTGGTTTCAGCAACCGTCATGCCATTTGCTTCCGTGATGTAGAAGAAGGGAATGCTCTGGAACTTGCCAGTTAATTCCTCAATAATTGCTCCTTTTTCCTCGCGTTTCATGGCTTATACTCCGGCTACTGTGCCTTTATCTATCGTTACTCCCGGACTCATCGTGCTGGACATGTTGATCGTCTTCACGTAGGTACCTTTAGCCGATGAGGGCTTTAGGCGCAGCAACGTAGCGATGATCTCCTGTGCGTTTTCAGCCAGTTTTTCGGGCGGAAACGACACTTTGCCAATGCTGGTGTGAATGGCACCCTGTTTGTCGACTTTGAAATCGATTTTACCGGCCTTCACTTCGCGAACGGCTTTACCTACTTCGGGGGTTACTGTACCCGATTTAGGGTTCGGCATCAGACCCCGCGGACCCAGAACTTTACCCAGACGACCAACTTTAGCCATTACGTTCGGCATCGTGATGATCACGTCAACGTCCGTCCAGCCTTGTTCAATCTTCTGAATGTAGTCATCCAGGCCTACGAAATCAGCACCAGCCTCTTTCGCTTCGTTCTCCTTGTCCGGCGTGCAGAGCACCAGAACGCGAACCGTTTTACCCGTACCATGGGGCAGCGTAGCAACGCCACGTACCATCTGGTCGGCTTTACGCGGATCAACGCCTAACCGAACGTCAATATCCACGGAAGCGTCGAATTTTGTGTACGAAATCTCCTTCAGGATCTCAGCCGCCTGTTGCAGCGAGTATTCCTTGGCAGCATCGTACTTCGACAGGGCTTCCTTTTGCTTTTTCGTTAACTTAGCCATTTCTGTATTTGCCTCGGCAAGTCTATTGGTTCTTAAAACGGAGCAGTACCCGTCACCGTGATACCCATGCTGCGAGCCGTTCCGGCTACCTGCCGCATGGCGGCTTCAACCGTAAAGGCGTTCAGGTCGGGCATCTTCGTTTCGGCGATGGTCCGTACCTGATCCCAGGAAACCGAGCCGACTTTATTACGGTTCGGTTGAGCAGAGCCGCCTTTCAGCTTAGCTGCTTCCATGAGCAGAATCGGGGCCGGTGGGGTTTTGATGACGAAATCAAAGGACTTGTCCTTATAATACGTAATCAAAACCGGCAGTACCATACCCATTTTATCCTGCGTACGGCCGTTGAACTGCTTGCAGAATTCCATGATATTCAAACCCTTGGAACCCAGCGCCGGACCGATCGGAGGTGAGGGGTTAGCCTGCCCGCCTTTGACTTGCAGCTTTACGTAGCCACCTACTTCTTTTGCCATTGTGAAACTGATTTTACGATCGATGATGAACGAGGGGCGGCTGATCGTCACATACCAGACTGTTCTCTACACACCACAGACCAACTTTTTTAGCCGCTTGTCCACTGAGGGAAGCATTGGACGCCTGACCGATTCGAAAAGCCAAGTGGAAGCTTAGCTTTCCTTTTCTACTTGTGCGTAACTGAGTTCTACCGGAGTATTCCGGCCAAATATCTTTACGACGACGTTCAGCTTCTTCCGGTCGTCAAAAACTTCTTCTACTGTACCAATGAACCCGCCGAATGGACCATCGACGACTTTCACGTTCTCTCCTTTCAGGAAGGCAACTGTCTGAATAGAGACTTCCTGCGTTTCTTCTTCAACCTTACCCAGAATGCGGTTCACTTCAGACTGGCGGAGCGGTACGGGTACTTTGGTTGTTGTACCAACCTGTGAGTTCCCCAAAAACCCTAACACGCCGGGCATATTAAGGATCAGGTCAAGGGCCCGGTTATTGCCGAGGTCGGCCGAAATCAGGATATAGCCAGGAAAAAATGACTTCTCCCGAACGCGCTTCTTGCCGTTGCGCATCTCGTAGACCTTCTCGGCCGGAATCAGAATCTGGGGAATGACCTCGTCCAGCTTTTGCCGGATGACTTCATTTTCGAGATAAGATTTAACCTTTTTCTCCTGCCCCGAAACCGCCCGAATGACGTACCATTGTATGCCGCTCATAATTATTGTCCTTAAGTAGCCGTTGGCCAGTCATTCATTGTCAGGATTTACTGTCAGACCCGTTGCGGTAGATGACAATTAATGATAATGAACGACACCAAATGACTAATTCTAAAACGACTGATAGAAGACGTTGAGACCATTCTCAAACACCAGATCAATCAGTCCGACCATTAGCGCAAAAATCAGCGAAGCTACCAGTACGAGGGTCGAACTGGATTGCAGGTCGCTGAATTTCGGCCAAGTCACGTTGTGCTGAACTTCCTCCCAGGAGGCTTTCAGAAACGAGAGAAACTTGTCCATTGTATGTAAGGGATTGGCACGGGTGGAGAGATTCGAACTCCCATCAACGGTTTTGGAGACCGCTATTCTACCCTTGAACTACACCCGTTTATAGTGACTTTACGTAAACCCGGAACAGCGTGCCTCTGAAACGGACTGCAAAAGTACGGAATAATTGCAAAAAACAAGTGCACCCCTGTGAAGAAATGCACTTGTTTTACGCGTATTACTTAGTCGAGGATTTCCGTTACCTGACCAGCACCCACGGTACGGCCACCTTCGCGGATAGCGAAACGGAGACCTTTTTCCATGGCGATCTTGTTGATCAGCGTTACATCAATCGTGATGTTATCGCCTGGCATCACCATCTCAACGTTGGCAGGCAGCATGATCTCGCCCGTAACGTCGGTGGTGCGGAAATAGAACTGCGGCCGGTACTTGTTGAAGAACGGCGTATGACGGCCACCTTCTTCTTTCGACAGTACATAAACCTCAGCTTTGAACTTCATGTGCGGGGTTACAGAACCTGGCTTACAGATTACCATACCACGACGGATATCGGTTTTTTCGATACCACGGAGGAGCAGACCTACGTTGTCACCGGCTTCGCCACGGTCCAGAATTTTCCGGAACATTTCAACACCCGTTACAACTGACTTCAGGTTTTCTGCACCCATACCGAGGATTTCAACTGGCTCGCCCGAGTTGATGACACCACGCTCGATACGACCCGTAGCAACCGTACCACGACCCGTGATCGAGAATACGTCCTCTACCGGCATCAGGAACGGCAGATCCGTCTGACGAGGAGGCAGCGGGATGAATGTATCAACGGCATCCATCAACTCTTCGATCGTTTTCACCCACTTGGCATCGCCGTTCAGGCCACCAAGAGCCGAACCTTGGATAACCGGGATGTTATCGCCATCGAACTGATAGAAGCTCAGCAGCTCACGGATTTCCATTTCAACCAGTTCGAGCAGCTCTGGGTCATCGACCATGTCCACTTTGTTCATGAACACAACGAGCTGAGGAACACCTACCTGACGGGCGAGCAGGATGTGCTCACGGGTCTGGGGCATCGGTCCGTCAGTAGCAGCTACCACGAGGATAGCTCCGTCCATTTGAGCAGCACCCGTTACCATGTTCTTCACATAGTCAGCGTGGCCCGGGCAGTCAACGTGCGCATAGTGGCGAGAAGCCGTAGCGTACTCAACGTGCGATGTATTGATGGTAATACCGCGCTCTTTTTCTTCAGGCGCGTTGTCGATCGAGGAGAAGTCCCGAATTGCGGCCAGACCCTTTTCGGCCAGCACTTTCGTAATGGCAGCCGTCAGCGTCGTTTTACCGTGGTCAACGTGACCAATCGTACCGATGTTTACGTGCGGTTTCGAGCGGTCAAAATTCTCTTTTGCCATGTGTTTAAAACGCTATTGTGAACTGTTGTTTGTTTTGAAATAAACTCGCTGAACGTCAATCAAGCCGCCCGGAACCACGCTTAAGGAACGTAATTACGACACGGCTTAACTCAAAGCAGACCTCTCCGCGAAGTCCTGAGCCGTTACGGGGACTTGAACCCCGGACCTCTTCCTTACCAAGGAAGTGCTCTACCGCTGAGCTATAACGGCTTGTACTAACTTAACACAGCTAGCAGATACCACTAAAACAGCCGACAGCCCGGGGCCGAACGCTGTTGAGTACCAACTGCTTTCTGTTGAGCGGAAGACGGGTCTCGAACCCGCAACCTATAGCTTGGAAGGCTATCGCTCTACCAATTGAGCTACTTCCGCAAACTCAGCAACCCAAGATTACTTTCGTCGTCTTCAGTTACCAAATAGTGGGGAGTGGAGGATTCGAACCTCCGAAGGCGTACGCCAGCAGATTTACAGTCTGATCCATTTGGCCACTCTGGAAACTCCCCAAAAACACACTGTTAAAGAACAATTTCCGCCCCGTTTCCGGTTTGGAGTTGCAAAATTACAAGCTTTTACGGTGTTGTCAACATGTCAACTAAAAATAATTTGAATCTGACAGGAACAATTCTGTCAGGACACCGGCTAACAGCTACTTAATCAACTCGGTTAGGCGCTTTCCATCGGCGTAAATAATGTCGCTGATTCGCCAGCGACCGTTGGCCTGCTGCTCCAGTTCGCACCGCATTTCCTGCTCTTTTCCACTGGTATTGTACGTGACAAATACGACTGCTTTTGCGCCCGATACAGCGGCTGGCAGTACCCAGCGCTTCTGAATCTGCGCATCGGGCACATTGAAAAGCGGATTTATCTGTTTGCGGCTGGCGCTGGCTGCTGCTGCTTTTTTGTACAATCGTTCCGCAACCGGTTTGGTAAAAAACTGCTCGGCCAGCGCCGGATCTTTAGCCTCCAGGAAGGGATTTTCTTTGGTATCGTGCTCGAAGTAAAGCGCGCGCACCAGCCGGTCGGCCGCTGATCGGGGGGCGTCGGCAGCGGGTCGTTTGGTCAGGTCGACAGCGGCAGTGGTTGGCTCGGCAGCGGGCTTGCCGGTCGTTTCTTGCGCTGGCTTTTGCTGACAGCCCCCAATGAGCAGGATAGTGATGGTCAGCAGTGCGGCTAATTTCTTCATGCGAAAACGGGTTACGTCACAAACAAAAGCAGCCGGAGAAGAGAATCTACACGAAGCCGCGGCAAAAAACACAACAGCCGCGTCCACCCAGGCGAACGCGGCTATTGTTTCTGGTTTTGGGTTACCTACCAAACCTTGATCCGGTCTTCGGGCTTTTTGTACATTTTGTCGCCTGGCTTCACATCGAATGCCTGATACCAGGCCGTAATGTTGGACAGCGGGCCATTGCAGCGGTAAAGGCCGGGCGCATGGGGATCGGTCATGATTAATTGAGCCTGAGTTTCGGGCAGGACGTTGATGCGCCATACCTGTGCCCAGGACAGGAAGAACCGCTGATCGGGGGTAAAGCCGTCGATCATGGCTTTTTTGCCGTTGGCTTTTCCCTGCGCAGTTTTCTTGAAGGCATCGTAGGCGATGGCAAGGCCACCCAGATCGGCCAGGTTTTCGCCGAGGGTGAGTTGCCCGTTTACCTTGATCGAGTCGAGCACTTTGAACCCAAAGAACTGCTCTTTCACCTGATCGGCGCGTTTTTTGAAGTTGTCGGCATCCGCTTTGGTCCACCAGTCGCGCAGGGTACCGTCGGCATCGTACTGCCGCCCCTGATCGTCGAAGCCGTGGGTCATTTCGTGGCCGATTACGGCACCGATACCGCCGTAGTTGATGGCATCATCAGCGTCGAAGTCAAAGAAGGGAAATTGCAGAATAGCCGCCGGGAACGCGATTTCGTTATTGACGGGGTTGTAATATGCATTCACCGTTGGCGGAGTCATGCCCCACTCGGTTCGGTCGACGGGTTTGCCGAGCCGGTTGATCATGTAGTTATACGACCATTTGCCGGCCGATTTCACATTTCCGTAGAAGTCGTTCCGCGCAATCGTGACCCCATCGTAGTTCTTCCATTTGTCGGGATAGCCGATTTTCCGTTTAAACGACGTCAGCTTGGTCAGTGCCCGTTTTTTGGTGTCTTCGCTCATCCAGTCGAGCCCTTTGATGTGCTCTTTGTACGACGCTTCGAGGTTATCGACCAGGGTCAGCATACGCTGCTTGGCTTCTGGCTTGAAGTATTGCTGTACGTAGAGTTGACCCAGCAGGTCGCCCAGGGTACCGTCGATGAGGCCACTCACCCGCTGCCAGCGGGGAGTTTGCTCTTTCTGTCCGGTCAGCACCCGCGAGAATGCGAAGCTTTGTTTCACGAATGCGTCGCTTAGATACGGTGCAGCGCCTTTCAGGATATTCCAGCGCATGTAGGTACGCAGGTCTTCGATTGGCGTAGCGGCCACCAGACTATCGAGCGACCGGAAGAAGGTCGGGCTCTGCACCAGCACCGTATCCTGTCCTTTTACACCATACTTGCTTAGTTGATCGGCCCAGTTGATACCGGGTGTCTGCTGGCTGAAGTTCGCTACCGTAAACTTGTTGTAGGTCTTGTAGGGATCGCGCATCTCGACGCGGGCCATCTGGGCTTTGGCCAGCGCGGTTTCGACCCGCAGGATAACGTCGGCATCCTGCGAGGCCTGCGTTGGCTCTTCGCCGATGAGCGCAAACATCTTGGTCAGGTTGTCGCGGTACGCATCCCGGATTTTCAGGCTACGGGCATCGGTCTTCAGGTAGTAATCACGGTCGGGCAGGGTTGTACCTCCCTGGCTAAACTGCGGCAGGTACTTCGACACGTTTTTACGGTCCTGCGCCACAAAAAAGCCGAAGAGCATACCGTTACCCTGACTACGCTGGTAAGCCAGTTCGTCGAGGAAGGCGGTTTTGTTGTTGACTTTCTCGATCCGGGCCAGGTCAGGCTTGATGGGATCGAAGCCCCGCTTTTCGATGGTCAGGCTATCGATACCGCTGGCGTAATAATCGCCAACCATTTGGTACAACCGGCCTTTAGTCGTTGTTTTCGACGCGTCCTCGAGCAGCGACTTCATCGCATCGAGGCTTTTCTCCCGCAGCTCGTTGAAGCTGCCCCAGGATGTTTTGGAGGCCGGGATCGCGTTTTGTTTCAGCCAGTTCCCGTTGGCGTACTGGTAGAAATTGTCGCCCGGTTTCACGGACGTATCCATGTTCTGAGGGTCGATGAATTTGCGGGGAGCAGCGGCCGGCCGACCGGGGACCGGCTTCCCGATTTTCTTCGGAGGGGTAGCTGCCGTCAGCGCCATGGAGACGGCAATCACCGAAAGAAAAGTCAGTTGTTGATTCATGTACTCTATTGATTGGGTTGATGAGAAGCAACAAAAATACGCAACAAAATAACGCGGGTGCCAGTCGGTACCTCACAGAAATTCTGTAAAGAGCCAACTGGCACCCGCGTTATGTGCTGGTTTACTTCCCGGCCGTCAGCGAACCCTGAAAGGTTTTGGCGTAGGTACCGGCTTTATACTGGTCAAACGGCTCTTTCTGGTGGTAGTCGCGGCCAAAGTAGGTAATGATCTGGTGAAACGTACGGGGTTCCAGATAGCCGGCAATGGGCTGGATCAGGTTAAACTTTTCGTCCAGAAAGACGGTGGTCGGGTAGCTCATCTGGTTTCGCATCAGGGCTGCGGCCAGTTCATGGGCTCCGCGTCCGCTGGCGGTACCAACGTATTTGAACGTCTGCTTGCCGAGGGTGATGTCGGCGGTTTGCTCGGCGTTGAGTTTAACGGCGTAGAAGTTTTCGTTGACGTAATCAACGATAGCCGGCTTGGTGAATGTCTCGCGGTCCATCACTTTGCACCAGCCGCACCAGTCGGTATAGACATCGATGACGAATTTTTTGGGTTTCTTCTGCGTGGCCAGGTACGCTTCTTCGACCGTTAGCCATTTGATACGCTTCGGCGCAGGGGTTGGATCGGTGGCCGACAGCACGGGTGTCGGCAGGCGAAAGGCACTGATCGTAAGCCCGATCAGCACGAATGCAGTAAGCAGGAGACGGTTCATAGCGAGGTTGTTTAAAAAGTAACGCCCGATCACGAATAAAATTAGGAGAACAACCATTTTATGGCTTCATAGCCCGTAACACCTCCCGTTTCCGGGCCGGACCAGGCTGTTTGTCAACGACCAGGCCGGCTGCCCGCAGGTTACGCTGTACGTAGCTTTTGGAACAATAGGTGGTTAATATTCCAGATGGCAGCAACAAATGCGCCAATTTTTCAAAAATAGGAAGTTCCCACAACTCCGGCTGCGTGCTGGGTGCAAATGCGTCATAATAGATCAGGTGAAATTGCTCGCCGGTGCTGAAATCCTGCAGCCGCTGGTCAACTTTGGTCAGGGTCATGAACGGGCTAACCGAACAGACTTCATTCCAGGCTGACTGGTGGAGCTTAGACAGGTAGTCGGTACCCAGCAGAGCATCGTAATTAAGCGGAGCCGCATCGGCTAGCTGCATCGGGTAAGCCTCCAGGGCTGTATACCGGACCCGGCGCCGGGCCTTTTCGGCCTCGCGGGCAGTCAGCAAAGCGTTCAGTCCCGTACCGAAACCCATTTCCAGAATACTCAGCTCATCCTGCGGGAACCGGTCGAACGCAGCCTGCAGGCCCAACTCGATGAATACCCGCTCCGATTCCTGAAACGCCCCGAACCGGGAGTGATAGGTCGTATCGAACGGCTTGCTCAGGGCCGTGTGTGACCCGTCGGCCGTTACCATCAAACGCACGTCTGCTTTCATATTCTATTAGTTTTTCGGCTACTTTTGCCCTCTATAAACGGGGTTACAGTCGGTTACCGGATCCGCCCACGGCCGGGACTGCCCTGTACACGTTAGTACTTGTTATATTTTTTCATTACCCCCAATGATTCAACGCGTTCAGACCATCTTTTTGTTTCTTATCGTCATAGCCATGGGAATTGCTCTGGCCAACCCGCTTTGGGAGAAGGCTGGCCGGCAACTGCCCGAAATGGCGTATCTGACAGCCCTGCAATACAGCGAACAACAGGCCATTCCGCAACAGCCGGGCGTACCCGCCACTACGGCACCCACTACGCTGATCACCTCAGTCTGGTATCTGGGTCTGCTGATGGGTCTGGTAGCGCTGTCGTCACTGTATGCTATTTTCCAGTACCGCAACCGGCTCACCCAGACCGCCCTTTGCGCGGTAAACGCCCTGATGCTGACGGCTATTATGGGGATTATCCTGTACCGGACGCTCTACGCGGGCAAGGCTTACGGCAACCCGGCAGACCAGGGCACATTCCTGCTGGGCTTTTACGCCATCGTGGCGGCTCTGGTGTTCAACGCCCTCGCCAACCGCTTTATTCGACGCGACGAGAAGCTGGTGCGCGGCTCTGACCGACTTCGCTAGTGAGTTAACCGACCTGTCTGTTGTTACGCTCTTATTACAACGCCGACGCCGTTGAAGCGGGTTTAGATGAGGTAGGCCGGGGCTGTCTGGCCGGGCCGGTGGTAGCCGCTGCGGTTATTTTGCCCCGACACTACACCCATCCGGTGCTGAACGACTCCAAACAGCTCAGCCGCGCCCAGCGCGAAACGTTGCGGCTGGATATCGAGCGGGATGCGCTGGCGTGGGCGGTTGCGGAAGTATCGCCGGCCGATATTGATCAGATCAATATTCTCAAAGCCAGCTTTCTGGCCATGCACCGGGCGGTCGATTCTCTGACTGTCCGGCCCGATCACCTGATCGTTGACGGGAATCGGTTCGTGCCGTATCCCATGATTCCGCACACCTGTATCATCAAGGGCGACGCGCACTATCTATCCATTGCAGCCGCGTCAGTACTGGCCAAGGTATACCGCGATACCCTCATGGAGAAGCTGGGAGCAGCTTTCCCCGCCTATGGCTGGGCACAGAACGTGGGCTACCCAACCCCAATCCATCGGGCCGCTTTACGGGAGTTTGGCCCCACCCCCCACCATAGAATGTCGTTCCGGTTGCTATAGTTCAGGACAGCCTTGTCTCCTGCCCCGACACCGACTGGTGCGGATTAACTGGCTATGGATGTATACGCACGCTAGACATTTGAAAATGTAAAGCACCGTTTACTAAACACTAGCCTTTGTTACCTATCCTTGATAGGCTCATGATGGATTTGCGCATAAACTTGCGACAAAATATCCACCGCGTCCTGTTGATGAATCTCCGGTCGTACTTCCTCTTTGTACTTGCTTTGATGGTGCGCTTCCCGGCTGTGGTAGCGCAACAACAGACACCTGTTCCCCTACAGCAACAGGTTAACCAGGCCCGGCAGGCATCGAAAGCGCAGGCTTACCCGCTCTTCAGCCCGACCAGTACCGTGTCTTATAACGCGGGGGTATTTCAGCCCGACCAAAAACCCGTAACCCTTCGTATAGACCCGAACGTACTCGACCAGATTACACAAGAACGTCCGGACCTGCTGGAATTTACTATCCCAAACGGACCTACCGCGATTGAGCTCGAACTGGTCCCCATCGACCTCTTTTCACCGTCCGGCAAAATACTGATCGGCAACGGCAACCGTACCCTCGAAAGTCCCATAAATCCGGGCCTGTTTTACCAGGGCTTCATAAGAAACAAGCCAGCCTCCCTGGTATCCATCAGCATCGTGGATGGCGAACTCAACGGTTTCGTAGCCGACGAAACCGGCACCCGATCCATCAGCCGACTGGCCCGGAGCCCCGGCAATTACCTGTTCTACGCCGACAATACAATCAGCAAAAAGCAGCCCTTCACCTGCCTGACAGACAACACCAGCCCTACGAGTCCGGTACTGAATCAGTCGCCGATCGCGCCGGAAGCGATCAGTTGTAAAGTAGTTGGCATCTATCTGGAAGCCGACTACCAGACTTACCTCAGCAGCGGATCGAGCGTAACCGCCACGACCAGCTTTATCATGAACCTGTTCAACCAGGTAGCTACTATCTACAATCGGGAAAACATTGCCATCCGGATTTCGGGTATCAAGGTCTGGACCTCATCTGATCCGTACGCGTCGGCTACCTCCACCGGCGATGCGCTGGATGCGTTCAGAAACTACCAGAACAGTAACCCGCCACCTGGCATCACCTCCCAGCTGTCGCATCTGCTGTCGACCCGTGGCCTGGGGGGCGGACAGGCCTATCTGGACGTGTTATGCAATCCGTTTTTCAAGTACGGCGTCAGCGCCAACCTGTCGACGACCTATCCGGAGTTCCCCAACTACTCGTGGGAAGTCATGGTCGTTGCGCACGAGCTGGGGCATAATTTCGGCTCCCCCCACACCCAGAGCTGCACCTGGCCCGGTGGCGCCATCGATAATTGTTACACTACCGAGGGCAGCTGTCCGCCGGGACCGGCTCCGACCAACGGTGGCACGATCATGAGCTACTGTCATAATACCGGCTATGGGATAAACCTGGCCAACGGCTTCGGCCAGCTACCGGGAAACCTGATGCGCAGCCGGGTTACGACCAGCAGCTGTGTTCCGTCGGCGGCCGATCCGCCCGTTAGTCTGGCGACCAGAAATATTAGCGCTACAGGCGCTACCGTTTACTGGGTGTCCAATTCGGGCAGTACCAGCTTCCTGGTGCAATATCGCCCCGTATCCAGCAGCACCTGGACAACCGTTGGGCCATTTACGGGTCCGCGCCGAACCCTGACCGATCTGCAACCGAACACAACCTACGTATGGCGGGTAACCGGCGAGTGCTCCGGCGCTTACTCTGCCGAGGCTACCTTCAGCTCCGGACAGGCAATCTACTGCGCACCGATGTACAGTAACGATGGTTGCCCGTTTAGCATCGGTATTAAGCAGGTAGTAGTCAACAACACGGCACTTTCTGTCAACACGGGCTGTTCGCCCAGCTATTTTACGTTCTACCCGGGCACGCCCGGCAGAGTATCCAAAACAACCGCCAACACCTTTATCGTTGACTTCATCAACTACTTCAATCCGCAGCACCTAACGATCTGGATCGACTTCAACGAGAATTACGACTTCGAGACCAGTGAGCTGGTATACGCTACCAGTCAGCAATTTATAGCTCCGGTTTCGGCATCTTTCGTCATTCCCGGTACAGCTACCGGTGGCGTTACCCGACGCATGCGCATCCGAAACCAATACTTCTCGCCCATTACTGATCCCTGCAACACCCTCTCCTACGGCGAAACCGAAGATTACCTGGTTTATATCGAGCCGGACTGTGCCCCGCCCCCAACCATCAACCTGTCGGCCTCGACAGCCAGCTGTTTGCAGAGCACCACCCTGAGCGTGACAAACTGCACAGGTACGGTAAGCTGGCTTCCGAGCGGATCGGGCAATACGCTGGTCGTGAACCCAACCCAGACAACAAGCTATACGGCCACCTGCACCACCACGGGGGGGTGTCGCGTGAGCCGTACAACCACGCTGGTCGTGTTGCCCGACATGGTTACGGTCCGGAGCGGCAACTGGTCTGACCCGTCGGTCTGGTCGTGCAACCAGGTTCCATCGGCCGTTACGCCAGTGACGATTCGGACCGGCCATCGGGTCACGATCCCGGTCGATTATACCGGGTCAGCCCGTTCGTTGCTGCTGCAGGGGAATCTCAATTTTCAGACCGGCGCCCGGCTTAATGTTATTCCGACAACGGTTAACCTCTCCCGGACCAACTGACCGGGTACACTGCGCATAAACCACAACCGCCCGGTACGAAACGACTCGTACCGGGCGGTTGCAGCTATGGGGCAGGCTTACTCAGGCCAGTTGTGGCTGGCTCGCCCGCTCGCGCAGTTTTTCGGTCGGCCGAAACCGGTCGCCGTACTGATCGGCAAGCCGGTCGAGGGTTTCGACGAAGGTATCGGCCCCGACAAAGTCGACGAAAGAAAGGGCTCCACCCGTATAAGCCGGGAATCCCCACGCCAGAATAGACCCCAGATCGCCGTCGAGTCTGGTACGTACAACGCCTTCTTCGTAGCAGCGTACGGCTTCAATGGCCTGCCGGTACAGCAGCCGTGTTTTGACCTCGTCGAGGCTGGGCTGCTGATCGGCTACCGGGTACAGATCGGCCAGTCCCGGCCAGAGCTGTTTGGTGCCGCCTTCCGGATAGTCGTAGAACCCGGCTTTGGCTTTCTTACCGATACGCCCCAGCTCGTTGAATGTTTTGACCATCTGATAGGTAGGCTCATCGGCCCGCATGGCCCCGGCCCTGATCGACTCGGTCATTACTTTCAGGCTCAGGTCGAGCGCTACTTCATCGTGAACCGCCAGCGGACCAACCGGCATACCGGCCATTTTTCCGGCATTTTCGATCAGCACCGGGCTAACCCCGTCTTTCAGCAGCTCCATGCCCTCCGAGGTATAGGTACCGAAGCAACGGGAGGTGTAAAATCCGCGCGAGTCGTTGACCACGATGGGTGTTTTACGGATCTTACGGGTATAGTCCATCGCTGCCGCCAGCGCGTAGTCGGACGTTTGTTTACCCACGATGATCTCCACCAGCATCATTTTATCGACGGGCGAGAAGAAGTGAATACCGATGAAGTTCTCAGGTCGGGCCGAAGCCTCCGCCAGTCCGCTGATGGGTAATGTGGATGTGTTCGAGCCAAATACGCCGTTCGCTGCCAGCATCGGTTCGGCTTCGCGGGTTACCTGCGCTTTCAGATCGCGATTCTCGAAAACAGCCTCGATGATGAGGTCGCAGCCCTGCATATCGGCATAGTCGGCGGTGGGTTTGATCAGGTTCAGGATGCCATCTACCTTCAGCGGGTCAACCTTGCCGCGCTCTACCCCCTTCCGAAGCAGTCCGCGGGAGTAGTCTTTGCCGCGTTCGGCGGCTTCGACCGAGACGTCTTTCAGCACGACCTCGATACCCGCCTGTGCCGACACGTAAGCGATACCGGCGCCCATCATCCCCGCGCCCAGAATGCCTACTTTTTTCACCTCGGTCTTGGGCTGGTCTTTGGGTCGGCTGGCTCCTTTGTTCGCTTCGTTCATCCCCAGGAACATGGTCTGGATCAGACTCTTTGCTACTTTGGAGGTCGCCACTTTCACAAAATGGCGGGCTTCGATGACCAGCGCCCGGTCAATGTTTACCTGCAGGCCCTCGTACACGCACGACATGATTTCGAGCGGAGCGGGGTAATTGCCTTTGGTTTTATCCATCAGCATGGCCGTGCCGGCGGCAAACGTCTGCGCGCCCACCGGACTCTGCACGTTACCGCCGGGTACCTTGAAATTGTCTTTACCCACAATCTGGCCGGTTTTACGGTCTATCTCGTCCCACGGTTTCAGCGGTTTCTCATTGGCCATAATCCAGGCGCGGGCTTTATCCAGCAGCTGCTCCGGCGTATCGGCTATGTCGTCGATCATGCCCAGCTTTTTGGCTTCCTCGACACCTACTTTCCTGCCTTCCAGAATCAGCGGCAGAGCGGCCTGAATACCGATCATCCGCGGCAGCCGCTGGGTTCCGCCCGCGCCCGGCAGCAAGCCGATGGTCACCTCGACCAGACCGATGAGTGTTTTCGGATTTTTCAGGGCTATCCGATGATGGCAGGCCAGACAGATTTCGTAACCGCCCCCCAGCGCCGTGCCGTTTATAGCCGCCACGGTGGGTTTCCCGCTTGTTTCGATAGACCGAAATACCCGGTTCAGCTCCGACGATACCTTCAGCATCTCGGCCGGGTCTTTATCGTTGTTACGCAGGATCATTTTCAGGTCGGCACCGGCCACAAACTCAGGTTTGGCCGAGGTAATGATTACGCCTTTTACGGCCTCGTCGGTATACGCCTGCCGAAGAGCCGCTTCGAAGGCAGGAATCGACTCATCGTTAAGAACATTCATCGGGGCCGAGGTCATGGCCCATGAGATGATGGCTATATTATTGTCAACGGTGTACTGAATCATACAAACGTTCTTTTTGTAATTTTATAAGAAAAGACGCGAACTATGCGAGCCATTCGACTCATTCAGAAGCCGCAGAACGGCCAGATTACCTTTACCGTGCCCGACGAAATGCGCGATGAAGCGATCATCATTGAGTTTCGGCCTATACATGACGATGATCGTGTATCGCTGGTAGAAACCGCGCAGCAACTATTTGACTGTTTACCTGATCCTAATCCGGATTTTGACTGGAACGCGCTAAATGTCTATGAGCAATAAAATCTTTCTAGACAGCTCTGTTTTAGTCGAATGGGCTAAAAAAACGCAACCTGAACTCTTTATTGGTTTACAGAATAGCTCGTATGAGTTATGCATTAGTCAGATTACGTTAAGTGAATTCAGCTACTATTGGCTAGCGGTTGGTGGCCAAAAAGCGCCGGTTACCCTAAAGCGGGATGGCAAAATTCCGACCGTATTACAACAATATAATCCGGTCAACCTGCTGACCAAACTAACCTGGCTTGAGACGGATGAGCGAATTGTGGCCATCCATATTCGTTTAATGATGCAATACAATCTACTGCCCAACGACGCGCTGATTCTGGCGACTTGCCAACTCAATAACATCAAGCAGATTGCGAGCTACGACGCCGACTTTGAAACCGCATGCCAGGCCGAAGGTATCCGGCTTATCCGCTCTGTGGCTGAACTGGCTTAGTTGACGCGTTCAAAAATGGTGGCGATGCCCATGCCGCCCCCGATACAGAGCGTCGACAAACCAAACTGCTTGTCCGAACGCTCCAGCTCATCGATGAGCGTAGCCGAAATAATGGCCCCCGTAGCGCCCAGCGGATGCCCCAGCGCAATGGACCCACCGTTTACGTTCAGCTGGCTGTGGTCAACGCCAAACTCATCCATAAACAGCATCGGCACAGCCGCGAAGGCTTCGTTTACCTCGAACAGATCGATGTCTTTGATGCTCATGCCCGCCCGCTTCAGCACCTTGTGCGTAGCCGGAATTGGTCCCGTTAGCATGATGGTCGGCTCCGAACCGACAATGGCGAACGCTTTGATCCGGGCGCGGGGTTTCAGGCCCGATTGTTCGCCAAAGGCCTGGCTCCCGATCAGGACCGCAGCCGCCCCGTCAACAATCTGCGATGAATTACCCGCGTGGTGAACGTGGTTGATTTTATCGAACTGCGCGTATTTCAGCAGCGCGAGGGCATCCAGCCCCATCTGCCCCATCATCTCGAAGGCGGGTTTCAGCTTGCCGAGGCTCTCGACGGTCGTACCGGGCCGAACGCCCTCATCACGATCGAGCACGGTAAGCCCTATTTCGTCTTTCAGCGGCACCAGCGTTTTATGGAATCGATTGGCCGCCTGCGCATCGACCGCCCGCCGGTACGATTCGGCCGCAAAGGCGTCAACGTCGCTGCGGCTGTAGCCGTGCTTCGTTGCGATCAGATCGGCCGAAATACCCTGCGGTACAATTCTATGGCGGGCCACAATCTGCGGGTTCATGAAGATAGCGCCCCCATCGGACCCCATCGGCACCCGCGACATCGACTCGACACCACCCGCTACGATGGCATCGACCTGCCCCGACATCACGTAGGCACCGGCCATGTTGATGGCTTCGAGCCCCGACGAACAGAAGCGGTTGAGCTGAACACCCGCCACGGTTTCGGCATAACCGGCTTCGAGGGCCGCCGTTCGGGCAATGTCGGCGCCCTGCTCACCGATGGGGGTTACGCAGCCCATGATGACATCGTCTACCAGAGCCGTATCGAGTTGGTTGCGGTCGCGGAGTTCGCGAAGTATGCTGGTCAGGAGTTGTATAGGTTGCACATCGTGCAGCGACCCGTCGTTTTTGCCCCGGCCCCGGGGCGTTCTGACGGCGTCGTAAATGAATGCATCTGCCATAGGTAGGTCAACAAATTAGTATGCATGCATACGGTTTTTGATCGAACAAAAGTACGGCAAAGTTTAAAACGGGCAACGCGTTTGTACTGAAGTCTTATTTTATTTAACGATCCGGTCATTCCGGGAGGGATTGTTGCTGACGCGCATGAGACGCAAAGGCCGGGCCGCCGTCGCGGTTGCGTCTCTACATAACAACAAACCATACGAATTGGCGTTGGCGGGTAGAAAGTCGAAAAAATACGTCCGTCGTATTGGTTCCGATTGTACCTTTCGGGCGATAGTTTTTGCGCCGAATGCGCACCTCTCCTCCCCCGTGCGCAGCCCCGGCTTTTGTCTTCCCGGCTATCACTAAGGGTATGGATAATGTGGAACTGCTCTCCCGGATTCAGTTTGCCTTCACCATTGCTTTTCATTACATCTACCCACCCCTGAGCATCGGGCTGGGCGTCTGTCTGGTCATCATGGAAGGCCAGTATCTGCGCACCAAAAACAAGGTTTACGAAGAACTGACCCGCTTCTGGATCAGGATTTTCGCGCTCATCTTCGGCATCGGTGTGGCTACCGGTATCGTGATGGAGTTTGAATTTGGCACCAACTGGGCAACCTACTCCCGCTACGTGGGCGACATTTTCGGGTCGGCCCTGGCGGCTGAAGGCATCTTTGCCTTTGCCATGGAGTCGGCCTTCCTGGGCATTCTGGTCTTTGGCTGGAACCGGGTCAGTCCGCCGGTTCATTTTCTGGCTACGGTGCTGGTGGCGCTGGGGTCTATCTTCTCGGCCCTCTGGATCGTGATCGCCAACTCGTGGCAGCAAACGCCCGCCGGCTACCGCATAGAAGGAACCGGGATGCAGGCCCGCGCTATCGTGACCGATTTCTGGGCCATGGTCTTTAATCCCTCGTCGGTTGAGCGCTATTCGCACGTACTGATCGGTGCCCTGCTGGCGGGGTCGTTTCTGGTACTGAGCGTCAGCGCCTGGTACATCCTGAAGCAAAAACACGTGGTTCACGCCCAGGCGGCCTTTCGGATTGGCCTGTGGGTAGCCGCCATCTCGGCCCTGGGTCAGCTGTTTACGGGCCATCAGTCGGCCGAAGTCGTTACAAAATACCAGCCTGCCAAGCTGGCCGCTATGGAAGGGCACTTTGAGGCCTCCGCCCCCGCCGATATGTATCTGGTTGGCTGGGTTGATGCCAAAACGCAGACAACAACGGGTCTGAAAATACCGGGCGGTTTATCGTTTCTGGTTCATCAGGATTTTAAGAAGCCTATTCCCGGCCTGAACAGCATCAAACCCGAAAACCGCCCCACGGCCGTCAACTTTGTTTTCCAGACCTACCACCTCATGGTCGGTATCGGCATGACGCTCATCGGGCTAACCCTGTTTTCGCTGGTCATGCTGTACAGGAAGCGGTTGTTTCAGACACGCTGGCTGATGGGGGTGTTCGTGGGCGCCGTACTCCTCCCGCAGATTGCCAATCAGGTTGGCTGGTATACGGCAGAGGTAGGTCGGCAGCCCTGGGTGGTCTATGGCCTGCTGCGCACCTCGGATGCGCTCTCGCAGGCGGTGCGGGCCGAGCACGTGCTGACCTCGCTGATCCTGTTTACGCTGGTATACATGATGCTGTTTGCCCTGTTCCTGTACCTGCTGAACAAAAAAATACAGCATGGCCCCGATATCCAGACCACATCGCAAGAACCCGGTCTCGACTCCTCCTCCCGCATGAATCCCATTTTACATTGAGTGATTGAGCCTATTGAGCGATTGAGTGATTTGTGATTGAATGAAAAGCTAAAATGACTAATGCACTCAACCACGAATCACTCAATATAAAAAATCACTCAACAAACTATTCCTCATTATGGACACTGTACTCGGACTTGACTTACCTACCTGGTGGTTCTTACTGATCGGCGCGCTCATCAGCGGTTATGGTATTCTGGATGGCTTCGATCTGGGGGCTGGCGCGCTGCATTTGTTTTTCCGGAAAGAACAGAGCCGACGCATTGCGCTGAATGCCATCGGGCCGGTTTGGGACGGCAACGAAGTATGGCTCGTTATCGGAGCCGGGGCGCTGTTCGCGGCTTTTCCGCTGGTTTACGGCACCATTTTGTCGGTGTTTTATCTGCCGTTCATGCTGTTTTTGTTCGCCATTATTTTCCGGGCTATTTCGATCGAGTTTCGGAGCAAGGAAGAGATGCGCTGGTGGCGAACGATGTGGGATATCAGCTATTCGGTGTCGAGCATTACCATTTCGCTGCTGCTGGGCCTGATTCTGGGCAACCTGATTCAGGGACTGCCGCTGAACGCCAGGCACGAGTTTGTGGGGCGGCTCAGCGATTTTTTCAACCCTTATGCCGGGCTGATTTCGATAACGGTCCTGTCGCTGTTTATGATGCACGGCGCCATGTACCTCATCATGAAGACCGAAGACCGGCTGTATGCCAAACTGACCATCATTGCCAACAACACCAGCAAGTTTTTCATCCTCTGTTTCATGGCTACCTCGTTGGCTACGCTCATCTACGTACCCCACATGACGGCTATTTTCAAGGCTTATCCGCAGCTGTTCATCCTGCCCATTGCGGCCGTGCTGATCGTGCTGAACATTCGGCGAAGTATCGAAAAACGGCAGTATCGGCGGGGGTTCATCTCGTCGGCGGTTACGACGGCACTGCTGCTGATTCTGTTTGCGATGGGCCTGTATCCGAACCTGGTCCTGTCGAACGTGGACCCGAACGGCCACATCAGCATCTACGAAGCGGCTTCGTCCGACGGATCACTGCGGACCATGTTGCTCTTCGCGGCCATCGGTATGCCACTCGTCGCCACGTATACGGTATTTATGTTCTGGACATTCCGGGGCAAGGTGAAGCTGGACGAACATACCAGCTACTAACTCGCCGGCCGCTCACCGCGCCGGAGGGCGTTGACCAGGTTGTGCGCCCGGCGAGTCGGTTCAGGAATCCGGTAGCCTTTGTCGCAGGCGAGTGTCAGCGCGACGGCCGTTTCCAGATCGATCAGATGACCGGGTGAGACGTAAACGGGATTGACTTTGTTTTTGGTGCGCAGGGCCGCGCCGATCACGTCGCGGTAGTGCGTCATCGGCGACCAGCTTCCCCGTTCCGGCGCGGGCTCTTCGTATTTACCGACCAGTACCGACTTGGCACAACCGAACGTAGGTCGGTTCAGAAACAGGCCCCCGTGCGACGCAATCCCGATCCGGCGGGGGTGCGCAATACCCTGCCCGTCGAACATGACGACGTCGGGTTCGATGGTTAGTTTCTGCCAGGCTTCCAGCAAGGAGGGTATCTCGCGGAACGACAGCAAGCCCGGCACATACGGAAACGTAGCCGTGCTGACTACCCCCGCTTCTTCGATGGTGTCGAGTGTCTCCAGGTCCAGCACGACGATGCCCGCGTAAACCGTTTCTTCGTACTTATTGAACGATATGTCGCAGCCCGCAATGGTCCGTACCGGCTCGGTCAGCGGCTGAATCCGAATTTGCGAACGCAACTGCTGCTGTAGGGCAACGGCTTCGGCGGGCGTAACAGCCGTCCAGTCATGAATGGGTTGGTAGTGGGCCATGTCTCCCTAACCGCCCAGGCAGAACAGTGTTTCGGGCAGGACCAGTGGCTTACTTGCTGGTGTGGCCAGCCGTGCCCGGGCTCTGCTCCCGAATCAGCTTTTTCGCTAAGTCCAGCTGACTGTCGGTATGGTTGAGCACATTATCGATCTGTAGCGGCAGGCTATAATCGGGCAGGGTGCCGCGCCCTGGCTGATCGGGTTTTCCTACTCCGTTGGTATAATAGACCAGCGGTGTGGTCACCTGAATGCGAGACCTGGGCAGGGCCAGATTGATGAAACTACCGCCGTTCCCGCCTTCGTAAGCACCGCCCGACTCCGTGCCGATGAACGTTCCTATCCTGTGTGCATGCGCCACCGCCAGGAACTCGGCCGTAGTCGACCCGCTCCGGCCATCCATCAGGATATAGACCTGCCCGCCGAACCGGTTCGGTTTGGGCAGTTGCGGCCGTAGCTCCCAGCTGTCGTCATCGGCGACCTCGGTAAACGTACCGTCTTTTTCAGGAATCAGCTGTTGTTTGATGGATTTCAGCACGTCGGCCGGTATATCCGAAAAGCGCAGAAACGAGGAGCTGTCGGTAATGGTATGATGACGGTAGTAGTAGCGAACCGCCGTATCGGCTTTGGCCAGATAGGTAAACAGCTCAACGCCCTGCACATCCCAGCCGCCCGGGTTGCTGCGCAGATCGACAATAAGGTGCCGAACGTTTTTCGTCTTCATAGTCGCCAGACTTTTGTCCATAAACGCGCGGAACCGGGCCGCGGCCTCGTCACTATCCTTCCCGCCACCAAAACTATCGATGCGTAAGTAAGCGGTTTGTGGCACATCGTCCGGAAACGAAATCCGCCAGGGCGTTTTGGGTTTCCGGCGGTTATACCAAGCCATCATCTGTTTGTTGACGGGGTTTTTCTTCATCATCTTCAGCGATGTTACAAAGGGTTCGGCGGGGACCTCAACCCGTATTGTATCGCCGGTCAGGCTTCTGAACGTAAGCGCATACGTGTCGGGCTGGCCAATGAACCAGTAGTAAAATAAGGCAAACAGCTGCCCCTGCAGCGAAGCGTCTTTCGAGGTCTGGATGTAGCCATCGCTCCAGTGGTAGCGGTACATGATCTGCTGAATCTCCCGAATAGATCGTCCGTTGATGCTGAGCAGTTCGAAACCGGGCCGGATGCGCTGATCGGCCGTGCCGTTGAAGAGCACATACGATTTACCGTCGATGGGAAACATGAAAAACGGCAGGGTCTTCCAGCGCTGGGCAAACAGCGTTTGCCATGCCTGGCTGGGCAGCGCATGGGTGTGCGCGCATCGAATGTCGGCTATAAGTCCCGAAATGATCTGGTAAAAACCGAACACCGACAGGGGCTGGTTCAACGACCCGGCTATGCTGTCCAGTCGGGCCTGCATGACCGGCTTGGACGTATAGCGGTACAGGCCCGGGTGCGTTTCTTCGAGCAGCTGGCGGAAATACCGAAAATCGGCCTGCAGGTCGGCGGGCGACAGCATCCGGTTTCGTAGCGTATCGGTCTGGGTATATCCGTCAACAGACAGCAGCAGCAATAACAGACAGGCGAGGGCTTTCATAGCTTGTTTTTAGGCCAAAACACGCCACAATGGCCGGTTCTGTCTACTCAAATCCGGATTTGAGCGCTGTTTTGCCCGTCTGGCTGAGGTATTCCTTTGGCGACAGGCCCGTCAGTTGCCGAAACGTCCGCTGAAAGGTGGCCTGGGAGTTGAAGCCGCATTCGAGAGCAATACCGGTCAGGGTCAGGTAGTCACTGGCCGGATCGCTCAGTCGTTGTTTTACGGCTTCGATCCGATACCGGTTTACGTAGCTGTTAAAGTTGGTCAGCAGGTGCTGGTTCAGCACGGCAGAGATCAGCTTGGGCGACAGTTGCAGATGCTTACCCAGCTTATCGACCGACAGCAGCGGGTCCAGAAAAAGCCGTTCGGTCTCCATAGCCCGCGTCAGTCCGTTCACCACCGACGCCACCGCTTCGGCGGGCAGGTTTGTACCGACGACCTTACGACCGGCAGGATCGGCCACCTCGACCCGACTTTGCAGATAGCCCCGCAGCCCGAGCCAGTAAATCAGCACCGCAATAGGAATATAGATTGGGTACCACCCAAGGCGATCCAGCAGGGGCGCCCGTAAGCCAGGAACGATATAGGGGACCATGAATGCGAGCCAGATAGCCTGAAAAATCAGAAACGCGTGGACAAACTGCCGAAGCCACCGCCGGCGTTGCCGGCCTGCTTCCGACAGCTCAGCGGCCGATGGTTGCCGGGCCAGCAGTCGGCGGGTCAGGACCAGATAAACCGTCAGCGAAATCCAGCGCGGAATGTCGGCGTAGGCCTCATACTCATCCATCACGTCACCCCAGGCCGGTCCATCCTTCGGGCTAAACAAGCCGACGATGGCTCCCAACACAAAGACCCAGCCCATCAGTTGGGAGCCGAGATCGATAATAACCGGGTAAAAATGCGGTCGTTCAGCCGGTCCGAGCCGAAAGGCGGGGTCGAGAACGGAGCGGGTATAAAAAAAGATGAGTGGTCCCAGCGGCATCGCTATAACCAGGGGCAGCAGATCGAGCGCCAGGCTCATCCATCGGTTAACGACCGGTATGCCAACCGCCAGGCTCATCAGCGCCAGCAAACCGATCAGCACCGCCAGCAACCGGTTCGACAGGCGATTGCCTTTCCGGTTTGTCCAGAGCAGGATGGCCAGGATAAACCCCTGTCCGGAGCCGAGCAGTAAAATCAGGTCAAGCGGGGCGATGGTCATGGCGGGAAACGAAACAAACAGGCCGGGATACCGGCGCAAAAGTAGCCGGAAACCGAAGCCTACTGCGTATGAAAATTACGGACTGGTCTTTATGCATCTAAGAGTTCGCTAAACGCTGTCTCCATGACTCCAGCCCCACCGGATACCCGGCCCCCAGCCGATCTGTACGTACTGACTACCGATCGTATAAAACCAGCGCCAACGGCCCTGCGCGACCAGTTACGGCACCTCGGCCCCGGCTTTATTCTGTCGGCCGCCATTGTGGGGTCGGGGGAGTTGATCGCGACCACGGCGCTGGGCGCCAAAGCGGGTTTCATCACCTTCTGGGTTATTCTGGTCAGCTGTTTTGTAAAGGTGGCCCTCCAGCTTGAGTTTGGCAAAAATGCCATCTACAGCGGCCTGCCCAGCATGCAATCGCTCAACCGGCTGCCGGGTCTCCGACTGGGCCGGGGGCACTGGACAATCTGGCTCTGGCTTAGTTTACAAACGCTGAAGGTGTTGCAGGTCGGTGGTATTGTGGGGGGCGTGGCGCTGGTGCTAAACATGGCCTTTCCGGCGGTTCCGGTCAGTATATGGGCCGTTCTGTCAGCGGCCTCGGCGGGTCTGCTGATCTACGGAGGTCAGTACGGCTGGGTCGAGCGCGGTTCCCTGCTGATGATCATTCTCTTTACGGCACTGATTCTGCTCTCGCTGTTTCTGCTGCAACGTACCGATTATGCCATCAGCGGAGCCGAGCTGGCCGACGGACTGACGTTCTCGCTGCCGCCCGCTACGGTGGGGGTGGCCATAGCCGCCTTTGGCATTACTGGTGTCGGTGGCGACGAGATCATGTATTACACCTACTGGTGTATCGAGAAAGGCTACGCGGCCTACGTGGGTCCGTACGAAGAATCGCCCGCCTGGACCGAGCGCGCCCGGGGCTGGATTCGGGTCATGACCCTGGATGCGCTCTGTTCAATGGTCGTATACACCACCGTAACGGCTGCGTTCTACCTGCTCGGGGCTTCGCTGCTGCACGAAGAAGGATCTATTCCGGAGGGGTACGCCATGGTCGAAACGCTCTCCCGGCTGTTCACGGTTTCGCTGGGGCCGGGGGCCAGGGTGGCGTTTATGATTGGCGCGTTTTTCGTGCTGTATTCTACCTTATTCACCGCCACGGCGAGCTGGTCGCGGATTTTTGCGGATGCGTTCGGACAGTTGGGCTGGCTGAACTTTCACGATGTGACGGCCCGGCAGAAAGCACTGGCGACCTTGTCATGGGCGTTTCCGGCCATCTGGTGTCTGCTGTTTCTGTTTATCGAACTACCGGTACAGATGATATTGCTGGGCGGAGCGGCTACCTCGGTGCTGCTGCTGGTGGTGGTCTGGGGCGCGCTCCAGTTCCGGTATCGCCAGCTACCACCCTCACTCAAGCCGTCCGTGGCCTACGACATCTGGCTCTGGCTCAGCATCCTGTCCATTCTGGCCGTCAGCGTCTACGGCGTCTGGCAAATCGCCCTGTAAAATGCAGCAGCTACCGCTGTCCGTATGATTTTGGCTGTTGCGCGTGGACTCCGTAGAGACGCAACCATTTGCGTCTCCTATGCGTCAGCAACAAACCCATGTAAACAAACTGTCTTAGCTCCGACTGAATAATTTTTCTGCTGACGCATGGGTGGTCCGTGGGGACACGGACCACGGTGGGGGAAAATACTGCCCAGGGCACCACCTACGACTATATCAATCTTCGATCTTGACGCGGATCTTGTGGGGGGCGGGGAAACTACCACCGAAATACAGGCCGGTTTTGTAGCCGAAAGTTTTGTTGTGCGTAAACGGAATGGTTTGTCCGCCCAGCACCTGGTACACCTTCCGGTCGTAGTCGATTTTGATCGTCATCCGGGTGGGCACATTGATACCCGTTTCGGCCACTTTGAAGTCGGTGCGCTTCCCGTCGACATAGGCGTAGGCGCCCAGGTCGATACGACCCCGCTGCGGATTCCAGCGCCAGCCAACCCGTATGCCATCGACCTGGTGGGGCGGCACACCCGTCGTTACATCCTGATTTTTGGAGCCAACGAATCCCATGCCGATGACCTTGTTCCAGTCCTGAGAGTCGACCGCGCCAATGTCGTAGATGCAGGAACTATCGAAAGTAACCGTAGCCGTCAGCTCGCCGGGCGCAATGACGATGCCGACTTTACGCTTGGGCATCGGTTCATGGTCGCCCCGCTCAATGGTGACCCAGTCTGGCTCCGATGACAGAAAATCGGGGACACAGGCACTGAGCAACCCGCTGGTCAGCAGTAAAGCGATAAACAAACGACCTGATTTTAAGAGTAAACACATGGTGGCGGGTATTGACTGATTTCTCTACGAATAACGTAGTAAATCCGCACATCTATTGTCCCATTCCCTCGAAAGCCTGCGGTTTACCTTCACAAGTCTACCATTCAGCCACTTATCCTGTCATTTCATCCGGGAAGCGCATTGCTTCAGGCAACGTTTTCGTAATTTTCAGCATCTACTGGTCAAACTATACTAAAGCTAATGCAATCGGCTATTCCTTCTTCCAATCAACCGCTGCTGGGTACCCGGTCGGCCGTCTGGCCCGTGAGCCGTACGGGCAATTCCATTCCGGTGTATGTATACGCGGTCGTCTTTTCATCGCTCTGCGTCGTAGTAGGGCTGCTCTGGGACATCATGTGGCACATCAGCATTGGCCGCGACGGACTGTTTGCGCCACCCCACGTGGTTATCTACGTCGGTGCCGTGGTGTCCGGTTTGTTTTCGGCCTATCAGATTCTGAACCTGACGCTGACCCGCAACCATCCGGACCGGATTAAGTCGGTGCGGTTCTGGGGTGTTTTCTACGCGCCACTCGGGGCGATGTTCTGCGTATGGGGGGCGCTGGCTATGCTGACGTCGGCACCCTTCGACGACTGGTGGCACAACACCTACGGCCTCGATGTCCAGATTCTGACCCCTCCGCATACGATTCTGGCCATTGGCATCATGACCGTACAGTTCGGCGCCATGGTTGGCGTGCTGACCTTGCAGAACCAGTACCGGACAACCAGTTCGGCTCCAGCAGCTAGTTTACCGACCGACAGCCGGGCTACGCGGCTGAAGTGGCTGTTCGCGATCAGTGCCGGGCTGTTGCTGGCCATGCTGTTCACGCTGGCGTCCGAATCGATGGGCATGCAGGAGTCGCATAACTCGGTTTATTACGCCACAGCGGCCATTGTGCTGCCATTTTACCTACTGGCCGTGGGGCGGGCGTCGATGTTGCGCTGGCCGCTTACCACCATTGCCGGTATCTATATGCTGGCGCTGGTGGTGCCGAGCTGGGTGATTCAGAACTTCCCGGCTACGCCCCGGCTGGGTCCGGTCCTGAACCCCATTACCCATTATCAGCCGTTTCACTTTCCGATGCTGCTGGTCATACCCGCCCTGGCCGTCGACTGGCTCATGCGCCGGTTCGAGCGGACCGACGGTGCTCGGAAGCCCAACGACTGGCTGTTGTCGGTCATCTACGGCGTTACGTTGCTGGTTGTCGTCCTGCTCGTGCAGTGGCCTTTCGGCGAGTTTCTGCTGACATCGCCCCTGGCCCGTAATGGCTTCTTCCTGTCTTACTCCTGGTCGTACGACAACCCGGCGGACTGGCAATACCGGTTTGCGTTCGGCCCCTGGTACAAGCAGTCGGCGGCCGAGTTTGCGCTGGGTTTTGGCAAAGCGCTACTCTATGCGATTCTCTCGGCCCGGATTGGCCTGCTGTGGGGTAACTGGATGAAAAAAGTGGTTCGATAAGCTAAAGGCGTATTCTGTACGGATGAAACAACGAATGAGTACATCAAAAAACAGGGCGTTACCAGGCCTGCTAACCGGGTTACTGGTGCTCCTGCACGCGCTTATACTGGCCCCGGCGGCATCGGCCCACGTGGGCAGCTCGGGGGTTATTGTTCAGAAACAGGTCGGTGCGTACCGGCTCCTGGTCAGCGTTCAGCCGCCCGATGTCGTGCCCGGAACGGCTAAGGTTACCGTTTATGTGGAGCAGGGCCGCGTAGCGCAGATCGGCGCCCGCCCCGTCTATTTCCGCTCGGGAGATGAAGGCGCGCCCACGCACGATATCCTGACCCGGGTCGAAAACGGCCGGTATGAAGGTGATCTGTGGCTGATGGACTCGGGGTCGTCGAGCGTTGAACTGGAGCTGAACGGTCCCGACGGCAAACAGACCGTTGTCGTACCCGTAATGTCGGTAGCCACCGCCGTGCGCGACATGCCCGAAGGCACCGGTATTGGTCTGGCGCTGATGGGGCTGCTGCTGGTCGTGATGATGATTACCATCATAGGCGCCAGCAATGCCGACGGCATTACGAAACCGGACCAGGCGGCTTCGGCCGGGCTGGGCCGCCGTAGACTGGTGGGTATGGGCGCTGGCGCTTTGGTACTGGCCCTGCTGCTGACCGGCTGGCGAAGCTGGTGGACCAGCGAAGTCGAGGTCTACAAGGACCAGCAGCTTTACCGGCCAACGTCCATTCTGACCAGCGTTGCCCCCGCCAACGGTACCCAACGGTTATCGATCCGCATCGACACGACCGGCTTTGGCCAGAACTGGCAGAAAAAACGGCTGCTGAGTTACGTACTGCCCGACCATGGCAAGCTGATGCACACCTTTCTGGTCCGGATGCCGGGGCTCGACGCCTTTGCCCACCTCCATCCCAGCCGGCGCGACTCGCTGACCTACGAAGCCAGCATACCCGCGCTCCCGGCCGGGCGGTATCTGCTCTATTCCGACATTGTGTTCCGATCGGGCTTCACCGAAACCCTGACAGATACCATCGATATTGCCGGATCGGCACCAACCGCTTCGGCCCCGGCACCGTCTGATCCGGACGATAGCTGGCTCGTGGCAAACCCGATGGGTATCAAGGCCGGGGCCGAGGGAGTACCGCACCTCGATAACAACATGGTGGTGTGTGGCAAGCCCGGCGCCAGTATGAAGCTGACCGATGGCTCGTCGATGATCTGGATGGATAAGCCGCAGTCGGTGCTGGACGCCGGTAAGCTCTACACCCTGAAGTTTGCCGTAGCCGACGCCCAGGGTAAGGCCGTAGCCCTGGAGCCGTATCTGGGCATGAGCGGGCACGCAGCCATTCTGCGCTCCGACGGTACGGTCTACATCCACCTGCACCCGGTCGGCACCTACTCCATGGCCGCCGAGGGCTCGTTTGTGGGTCGCCTGGCCGATACCGCCCGCACGTTCCGCTACCCCGACGCCAACCAGTTCCGCGACAGCATCGACCGCTACGTGGCCCGGCTCAATACGCTTCCCGATGCCGAGAAAAATAAGCTGCTCATGGCCGGTATGCCAGCTATGGACCACAAAATGGCCGTCAATAACATGGTCGAGTTTCCGTACGCCTTTCCGCGGGCCGGGCATTACCGCATCTGGGTGCAGGTCAAACGCAACGGGCAGGTTCTGACGGGGGTGTTCGACACAGAAGTAAAAGAACCGCTTCTGTAGCTTTGTTTCAGGGTTTGGCGCGTGGCTTTCCGGTCGATTGCGCTGGCAGACCCGGCCAACCCCTGAAACAACCGACTCACTCATCATGTCTCTGAACCGTCGTCAAACGATTACTGCCCTGGCCGCTTCGGCAGGTGCCTCTCTTCTTCCCAAACCGGTCCGGTCAGCGCCTGAACTGACCCGCAACGCGGATGCTTCACCGGCCAGCCCGGCCCCGGCGGCCCCGTTTACGCTCTGTCTGAACATGAGTACCATCCGGGGCCATAAGCTGGGGTTTGTGAAAGAACTGGAAACGGCCTCAAAAGCTGGCTTCCGATCGGTGGAGATCTGGATGGACACCTACCAGGACTACCTCAAAAGCCACTCCCCCGCCGACGCCCGGAAACTCCTGGGCGACCTCGGCATAACCGTTGAGAATACGATTGGCTTCGCGCCCTGGCTCGTTGACGACGCCAGTGCCCGCGCCAAGGGCCTCGACCAGCTCAAGCGCGAAATGGAGCTGCTGGCTCAGATCGGGTGTAAACGCACCGCTGCGCCCTCCATTGGTGTACAGGCCCCCGACGCCCCACTGGTCGATCTGCGCCGGGCTGCCGAACGCTACCGGGCCATCCTCGACCTGGGCGACCAGACCGGCGTAGTGCCGCAGCTGGAGCTCTGGGGATTCTCCCGAAACCTGAACAAACTCAGCGAAGTCATGTACGTGGCCCTGGAAAGCGGCCATCCGTCGGCGCGGGTGCTGCTCGACATTTACCACCTCTACAAAGGCGGATCGGCTCCGGCCGGTCTGCCATTCGTCGGGAAACCGGTTATCGAAGTCTTCCACGTCAACGATTACCCGGCCAACCTCAGCCGCGAAGCCATCACCGACGCCGACCGCGTTTTCCCCGGCGATGGCGTAGCACCCATCCGCGACACCCTGCGCGTGATCAAGGACCCGACCCGGCCTATCGTGCTGTCGCTGGAGGTGTTCAATAAAACCTACTATGCCCAACCCGCCGATACCGTCGCCAAAATCGCTTTTCAGAAGATGAAGGCTATGGTAGCTGGCGTATGAGCAGCCCGTAGCGGCCCTAACATACCGAAAGCCCCGACACCATACCATCGTGTCAGGGCTTTTGGGTAAATAACGTGAGTTATGACTGTCAACTATTTGACCGGAAGTTTATTCATGATTCACGGTAAATACCATACCTACAAAGTCTGCCGCTTCATTTCTTTCACGGCATAGTCTACCGAGCGAGCCGACATAGCCATGTAGGTCAGCGACGGGTTCTGCGTAGAGGTAGAGGTCATGCTGGCCCCGTCGGTCACGAATACGTTTTTGACCGCGTGCATCTGGTTCCACTTGTTCAGGATCGATGTTTTCGGGTCTTTTCCCATTCGGGCACCGCCCATCTCGTGAATGTCCAGACCGGGATTTCGTTTGTCATCGCGGGTGCGGATGTTGGTGAAGCCGGCGGCCGTAAACATCTCGGTCATCTGCTCCAGGTAATCCTTCACCATTTTCTCGTCGTTATCGTCGTAAGCCACCGATATTTTCAGCTGCGGAATACCGAACGGGTCTTTCTGCGCGGAGTCGAGGGCTACGTAGTTGCTTTCTTTCGGGATAGTTTCGCCCATCATGTGGGAACCTACGTACCAGCCGCCCAGCGTTGGGTTCAGCAGGCCTGACTTCAGGTCGGCACCGAGCCCGTCCTGGTTGGTACGCGAGATTCGGCCAGCCGAGAAGCCAGCCGCGTAGCCACGCAGGAAGTCGGTTTCCTGCTTCATGACGTTGCGGAAACGCGGGATATAGGGACTGTTCGGACGGCGCCCGTCGGTAGTCGACTCCAGGAAGCCATCGTATTCACCCGATACGCCGGCCCGGTAGTTATGAAACGCTACGTATTTACCCAGCACGCCACTGTCGTTGCCCAGCCCGTTCGGGAAGCGGGCAGAGGTCGAGTTCAGCAGGATGAGGTTGGTATTCAGCGCGGCTGCGTTTATGAAGATAACGCGGGCATAAAACTCGGTCATCTGCTTCGTGTTGGCGTCGATAACACGAACCCCGGTTGCTTTACCTTTCTTCTCGTCGTAGATGATCGAGTGAACGACCGAATGGGGCCGGAGGGTCATTTTGCCGGTTTTGGCGGCCCAGGGCAGGGTGCTGGAGTTACTGCTGAAATAGCCGCCAAACGGACAGCCACGCTCGCAGATGGTCCGGTGCTGACACTGCGCCCGGCCCTGTTGCAGGTGAATCGGCTTGGGCTGGGTGATATGAGCCGCCCGGCCCATGATCACGGGCCGGCTGTTCTGGTAGCGCTTCGCCATTTGCTCGCTGAAGTGCTTTTCTACGCAGTTCCACTCGTGCGGGGGCAGAAACTCGCCATCGGGCAGTTGCGGCAGTCCGTCTTTGTTACCCGTAATACCGGCAAACTTTTCTACGTAGGTGTACCACGGAGCCAGATCGGCGTAGCGGATCGGCCAGTCAACGGCGAACCCGTCGCGGGCGGGTCCCTGAAAATCGAAATCGCTCCAGCGCTGGGTTTGCCGCGCCCACATCAGCGACTTGCCGCCCACCTGATAGCCCCGAATCCAGTCGAAGGGTTTCTCCTGCACGTACGGGTGTTCGGCATCTTTGACAAAAAAGTGGGTCGACCCTTCGTAAAAGGCGTAGCACTTGCTGATAATCGGGTTCTGTTCTTTGATCTCGCGCGGCAGCTGGCCCCGGTGCTCAAACTCCCAGGGGTTCATCATCGTAGTCGGGTAATCCGTCACGTGCTGCACATCGCGGCCGCGTTCCAGTACTAGGGTCCGAAGTCCTTTACCCGTCAATTCTTTAGCCGCCCAGCCGCCACTGATTCCCGAACCAACCACAATGGCATCGTAGGTATTGGCTGCCTGCGCATCAATATTCAAATAAGACATACGTCGACAAGACTTTTATTTGGTTTGGGGAATTGCTTTGGCAGGCACCGGCACACAACCGTGGTAACGGCCCGGCACCATTTCGTACTTGGTCAAGTTGGTCATGACGTACTCCGAGCTGGTATATCCCCGGATGGTCAGCGCCTTTACCAGTTTGTAGAAATCGGTCTGGGTTTGCTCCGCCGACTGATTCAGGCGTTTCAGCACGTCGATCCGTTGGGGCGTATCACACTCGCCGAACGAACGGCTGTAGGTCTGCCGGGCCATAGCCTCCGTAGCGGCCAGACCCTGTTTCAGCGTCTCGGCGGCTTTGGGCTCGTAGCAGTCAGCTACTACTTTCTGCAGGAACGAATGAACGCCCAGGGCTTTGGCGCCCGGCGTATCGGTTTCGGGAATGATGGTATCCACAACGATGGCCAGTAGCTCATCCTGCGGAGCCGATAATAGACCGGAAGAGGACCCAATCGTATTGGCATTCCAGCCGTTTGCCCAGGCTGGCAGGCTGATAAATCCGCCGACCGTTACGGCCAGTTGTTGAAGAGCTGCGCGTCTTTGCACGAGAAGTAAGTAGCGTTAAGCGTAAACGAAGCAATAAAGATAATCAACCCGTCTTATATACTTAACGCTACTTACTTACTATTCTTATCCCTCCGCATCGGCCCGGCGGTCGGCCCTGATTTCGGGGATCGTATCGGGGTCGATCAGCCCCAGCGAGGCCGCATGTTCGGCAGCCGCCACGGTATCCGACACGAGCAGCATCGGCACCTGGTGCGTCTCGGCAGTACGGATCAGCTCGCGCACGGAAGCGTCGCGGGTTTCGGGCGTAACGTCGCGGATGTAGATGGCCCGGATGCGGCCCGGATTGTCGCGAACGACCTGGGTATAAATTTCGGGGTCCTGCTGACCACTGTCGCCAATGAGCACAAACGTCAGCTGGGGGTTCACGTCCAGTACTTTCCGGATCATGGCCAGCTTATGGGTATGGTGGCTCGACGAGGCCAGCAGCTTAGGATCGAGGCCCAGGTCACGCAGCAGAATAGGCCCTTTCGGAATGCCCTGTATCCGGAAAAAATCGATCAGCAGATCGTAGAGATTCCAGGGGCTGCTCGATACATAATAGATCGGGTTGAACAGGGTCGTGACGGGGCCGCTCTGCAGCGCCCGGTAAAACGCGGCCACTCCGGCAAACGGAAGCCGGGTGTAGGCATTGCCCAGAAACGTAAGCCGTGCCGTTTGCAGAATACTCGTGGCGCCCGTAACCAGCACCGTATCGTCAATGTCGGAGATGACCCCAAACTGACTGAACGGGGGCGACACCATCAGATGCCCTTCTTTTACGACCGGCTCCCGGGTATCAGGCTGCACAATGTCATCGAGCGCGTACCGCACCGGAAACCAGACCCGGCCCGGGTAGGCCATCAGCAGATCGTCGGGTGGGTTGACCGTCACCTCAAAATAGCCTTCTTCGTCGGTCTGGGTGGTGTAGGCCTGCCCGAATGCTTCTACGCGGACGGTTACGCCCGGTACCTCGTCGCTCTCGAACCGCTGATAGGTAGCGACCAGATTCTCCCAGAACGTGTCATTATCGGACTGGGTAGACAGGTCGCGTTCGCGCAGTACGCGGCCTTTCAGGTACACGGCCGACGGACTCCCGAAGCCCCGGTAATACACGATTTTGTAGGGTTTACTGGCGTCGAGCCGTCCGAACAGGCGATTCTTCAACCGATCGAAGTGCAGCTCGGCATCGGCAGATGCATTCACTAAAAAGTCTTTCCACGTTGTCATGCTATGTACTGGATACCCGTTCGTAATCCGACCACTCATCGATGTCGGTTAGTTCTTCTAACCGCTCGAACGTCAGGTTGTTTTGCTGCAGGGCCAGTTCGGTAAGCTGCCGGAGTTCGGGCTGGCTCCAGGGCATCTTTTCGAACAGAAACGAATGCAATGCATTCATACCCAGTAGATAATATCCCCCATCGGTAGCGGGCCCGATCACCACATCGGCTTCGTCGAGAGCCGAGAAGGCCTGCCGGAGATGGTCGGCGGTAATGGCCAGGCAGTCGCTGCCGATGATGACTACCTGCCTGGCGCCTTCGGCAAACTGCTCCCGAAAAGCGGCCAGCATGCGTTCGCCAAGGTCGTTACCGGCCTGTAGTCGTTTCTGGTAGCCGTTCCAGCCGTCGTTGCTGTTGATAAAGTCGCCGTAGTATACCACCCGCGGCCAGGGCAGCAGCCGCGTAATCTGCTGGGTATGCTGCAGCAGATGCCGGTATACCTGCACCGCCCGTTCGTTGCCAACGGTGCGGGCAATTCGCGTTTTAACCGTACCCGGAATCGGGTTTTTTACGAAGATGATAAGATGTCGGTCAGCCATACGGTGGTTTGTCGGACCGCCCTGGCGGTCGTAACTTTGCAAAAATAGTCGATGCTGGCGCGCCCGCACGATCGTCGGTAGCCCGTGCTGACAGTTCTGCCTTACCTGACGAGCCGCAATCGACTGTTAACCATCTACTAACAAGTATGACCAAGCAAATTGTTTATACCGATAAGGCCCCGGCACCCATCGGGCCCTATAGCCAGGCGATTCTCGTGAAGCCGGCAGCCGGGGGCGGAACCCTGTATGTATCAGGCCAGGTAGCCATTGAGCTGGCTCCGCTGGGCGACATCCGGGCCGAAACCCGGAAGGTAATGGAGAACATCGGGACTATTCTGCAGGCGGCCGGGCTCTCGTACAGTAACATCGTCAAAACGAGCATCTTCGTAAAAGACATGAACAACTTCGCAGCCATCAACGAGGTGTACGGCGAGTTTTTCGCCGGTGATGCCGATTCGCCCTACCACCCCGCCCGCGAAACCGTTGAAGTGGCCCGCCTGCCCAAAGATGTAAACGTCGAAATCTCTGTCATTGCTGTTGACTAACTAGAGGATATATCCAACGAGCCGAATCAGGCTGGCCTTGCGGCTGGTTCCGGTTGTCTGGCTGTTATGTCTTCCTCCCCACTATATATCATGTCAAAACCTGTTCGCGTACGGTTTGCACCCAGCCCTACTGGCCCGCTGCACATTGGTGGGGTGCGTACCGCACTCTATAATTATTTATTTGCCCGCAAGATGGGGGGCCAGATGCTGCTCCGCATTGAAGATACCGACCAGAATCGGTTCGTGCCGGGTGCGGAACAATACATTCTCGATGCCCTGGCCTGGGCAGGTATCCAGATCGACGAAGGCCAGGGCGTTGGCGGGCCACACGCGCCCTACCGCCAGTCAGAACGGCGCGACCTATACCAGCAGGAGGCCCGGCGGCTGGTCGACGAGGGCAAAGCCTACTATGCCTTCGACACGGCCGACGAGCTGGATGCCATGCGCCAGCGGCTCGAAGCCGCCAACGCACCCGCGGCCCAGTACAACGCCATTACGCGGATGCAGATGCGTAACTCGCTTACTCTGAAGGCCGACGAGGTTCGCGCCCGCATCGACGCTGGCGAGCCGCACGTGATCCGGCTCAAGACCCCCCGCAAGGAAGAAGTGCGGCTCAACGACCTGATCCGGGGCTGGGTCAATGTCCACTCGTCGGCTATCGATGATAAGGTGCTGCTGAAGTCAGATGGTCTGCCTACCTACCACCTGGCCAACATCGTCGATGATCACCTGATGGGCATCACCCACGTGATCCGGGGCGAAGAGTGGCTGCCGTCGGCTCCGCTGCACGTGCTGCTGTACCGGTACCTGGGCTGGGAAGATACCATGCCGCAGTTTGCTCACCTGCCGCTGCTGCTCAAGCCCGAGGGCAACGGAAAACTCAGCAAGCGCGACGCCGACCTGGGTGGCTTCCCGATTTTCCCGCTGCAATGGACCGACCCCGTTACGGGACAGGTGGCACGTGGGTTCCGGGAAGATGGCTACCTGCCCGAAGCGACTATCAACTTTCTGGCCCTGCTGGGCTGGAACCCCGGTACCGAGCAGGAGCTGTTCACGATGGATGAGCTGATTGCCAGCTTCGATCTTGCCCAGGTCCACAAAGCCGGTGCGCGCTTCGATATCCAGAAAGCGCAATGGTTCAACCACCAGTATATCCGGCTCCGCCCCGACGCCGAGCTGGCCCCCGCCGTTCAGCAGCAGGCCGAAGCCGCCGGATACGACTGTCCGCCCGAAAAAGCCGAGAAGATTGTGGCCCTGCTGAAAGGCCGTGTCAACTTCGCCCACGAAATCTACGGTGAAGCCGCCACGATCTTCAATGCGCCTGCTACCTACGACGAAGCCATCGTGGCTGCCAAATGGAACGACGATGCCATCCGGGCCGCTACGGCCTTCTACGACGCGCTGCTGACGTATGCGGGCCCGTTTGTGGCCGACGACATCAAGCATCTGCTGGCCGACACCATGACCCAGGCGGGTATCAAGCAGGGGAAAATTATGCAGGCCATGCGCGTAGCCCTGACCGGTTCAGGCGCCGGGCCGGACCTGATGCTGACGATGGAAATCATCGGAAAAGACGAAACCGTTAGTCGGCTGAAGCAGGCTCTGCAAACGCTGGCGCGGTAGATTGCCTCACGGGGGTGAGCGGAAACTAACCCTCACCCCCTTTTTTCAGTTGTATACAAATTGGCAACGCATCACCCGGCTATGGCTAAGAAAAAACCCAACCCCGACGAAAACGAAAAACCCCGCGTTCATAAAGAACTGGAAGGGTTCGACATTCAGATCAACTCGTTCGGTGAAATCACGACGAGCTTCGATATTGATCGTATCAACCAGTTTCTGAACCGGACCGTCGACGATAAGAAGCTGCGGCACCGAACTGACCTCAACCTGAAGGGCGATCCGCAGGCCGACGATGCCGATGAGAAAACCAAAGACGATGACACCCTCTTCGACGAGTCGGATAACGACCTGCCCGACGACATCAATACCCGCTAGGCTACCTGACCAGGTCATCGTATAAACGCATACTCAAAAAAGTCCGACTGGCGAAAATGCCCGGTTGGACTTTTTTTTGGCCGTTAGTCAGAAATATCACCGACCAAATGCGCAGCTTTCTGTAGTTTTCGTCCATAGATGACCGAGACCTGAAACTAATTAACGCACATGTACTCTCACGAAATCGACTACAAAATCATCGGCGAAGACATCCAGATCGTCGAAATCGAACTTGACCCGAACGAAACCGTCATTGCCGAAGCAGGCTCGATGCTGTATATGGAAGACGGCATCCAGTTCGAAACCAAAATGGGCGACGGCTCGCAGCCGGACCAGGGGCTTATGGGCAAGCTGTTTCAGGCCGGCTCGCGGTTGCTCACGGGGGAGTCGCTGTTCATGACGCACTTCACCAACCGGGGCAACGGCAAGCGGAAGGTAACCTTCGCGGCTCCTTATCCCGGCACGGTTATGCCGCTGAACCTGGCCAACATATTTGGCAATACCATTATCGTACAGAAAGACGCGTTTTTGTGTGCGGCCCTTGGCACCCGGCTTAGTATTCACCTCAACCAGAAACTGGGGGCCGGCTTCTTCGGGGGTGAGGGGTTCATTCTTCAGAAAGTACAGGGCGACGGGATGGCGTTCATCCACGCCGGTGGCGTCGTTATCGAGCGGACGCTGAATAACGAGCTGCTCCGCGTCGACACGGGCTGCGTAGTGGGTTTCGAGCCGAGCGTGAGCTTCGACATTCAGCGGTCGGGCGGGCTTAAAAGTATGATTTTTGGCGGTGAGGGCTTATTTTTGGCTACCCTGCGCGGCTCAGGCAAAGTCTGGATTCAGAGCATGCCGATCTCGAAACTGGTTCAGCGGTTATCGCCGGGTGGTGGACAGGCCAACAAGGAAAGCGGCTCAGTGCTAGGCCAGCTGGGCGGACTGCTGGATTGAACAAACTTTACGCAGATAATGTATACTGATCAACAGACGATGAGTTATTGTCACCTGATCAGTATACCTCAATAAAGCTATGGAAGTCATTTGCACGAACGATAAGTTTCCGGCACCGGTGCTGGCCTTTTATGCCGAGTTTGGCATACAGACCCCCAAGCAGGATCAACTCTACACGATCCGGCAGGTGAAGCGCCACACCACTGGCGACACGGGCGTCCTGCTGAACGAGATTCAGAACCCCGATGTACCGGTGAAACATCCGGTTATGGGTGAGGTCTGGTTTGAGCCTACCTTCAACATCAACCGCTTTGCTACGCTGCTCGGCCAGCCTGTGCGGCAGGAAGAACTCGAAGACGTAAACGCCTAATTACCGTTCTGACGGGTGTCGGGCGGGTAAGCTGTGTTCTGCAGCCTACCCGCCCGACTGCGTTTCGGACAAACCATAAGGACCAGGTCGTCGGATGTAGAGACGCGACCGCGACGGCGGCCCGGCCTTCGCGTCCCATACGCGACAGCAACAAAACCATCCGGACAAGAGACGAAACCATCCGGACAGGAGACGCAAAGGCCGGGCCGCCGGGCGGTTGCGTCTCTACGCTTCACCTCTCACCGTGGTACGTGTCCCCACGGACCACATACGCGACAGGAGACAAAACCATCCGGCCAGGAGACGCAAAGGCCGGGCCGCCGGGCGGTTGCGTCTCTACACCGTGGTCCGTGTCCCCACGGACCACATGCGCGACAGCAACAAAACCATCCGGACAGGAAACGCCAGCCATCCGGGCAGGAGACGCAAAGGGTTGCGTCTCTACGTGGCAGCGCTACGCTTTGGGCTTCAGCTCTTCGCTGAGCATCAGGCGGGTCTGGGGCAAACTCTGCGGGTATTCATCCCGGACAAACGCAATGAGCTGCTCGCGTAGGTAACAACGCAGGTCGAAAGCCGATGGCGCATCGCGGGCCGATACGAGCACCCGTACTACGATACAGGTTGGCTGGGTGTCCGTCACCTGAACGGCAAACGAATCGCCACTCCAGAGCGGGTTAGCCTCGGTCAGTTCGCGGGCTTTCTCCCGGATTCTGTCGACCGGTACGTTATAATCCAGGTAGAGAAAGACAGAGCCGGTGATAGACGCGTCGGAGCGGGTCCAGTTTTCGAAGGGTGTTTCAACGAAATAGGTGATGGGCAGAATGAGCCGACGACGGTCCCAGAGCCGTACAATAACGCTGGTCAGGTTAATTTCTTCAATGCGCCCCCACTCCTTTTCGACCACTACCGCATCGTCGAGCCGGATCTGCTGGTTGAAAGCGATCTGAACCCCGGCCAGCAAGTTGGCCAGCGTTTTCTGGGCCGCAAAACCAATCAGGACCGAAACCACCCCGGCCGACGTCAGCACACTCAGGCCCACTTTACGACTACCCTGGAAGGCGATCAGCAGCAGCGAGGTACCAATGATCACCACCCCAATGGCCAGTATCCGGCGGGCAAAGCGAACCTGCGTCACAAACTTGCGCTGCGACAGGTTCACATCCTGGGTGGTGTCATACTGCCGAATCAGAAACAGCTCCCCAAACTTGAGCAACTGCACCGCCAGCCACGTACTCGCCACCAGAAACAGCACCTCGGCCGACTTATCAGCCACGGGATGCCGACGCAGAAAACGCGCCGACTGAATATTGGTGGCCAGCAAAAAAAACAACGAGGGCACAAACACCCAGAACGCCCAGCGCACGTGCGTACGCAGCAGAAGCAGCGTCTTAAACGACCGGCGCCGGTTCACAAACCGAATTGTCTGCGTCACAACCAAATTGACCGCCAGCCCCAGCAGGACGGCCGAAACAAGCAGCACCCACCCCGACAAATCACGATTTGGCTGGTAGCCTGCCCACCGGATCAGGGCGCGGATCCACGTTTCAAGTTGTTGTAGCATGGCGCAAAAATAACAAGACCTAAAAGGTTTCTCAGAACCTTTTAGGTCTATTAACTCGGTTTACGGATTACCGAGCGCGTTAATAAGCGCCGGATTGTGGCCATACGACCCTGTTTGTCAGGCCAGTAATGGCTTTACTACCTTACCATGTACATCGGTCAGGCGATACCGGCGCCCCTGGCTCTTGAACGTCAGTTTTTCGTGATCGACCCCCAGCAGATGCAATACGGTCGCCTGGAAATCGTGAACATGAACGGGCTGGTTGACCACGTTGTAGCCAAAATCGTCGGTTTGGCCGTAGACCATTCCTTTTTTCACACCGGCCCCGGCCATCCAGATCGAGAAAGCGCGCGGGTGGTGGTCGCGGCCGTAGTTGTCGCGGGTGAGTTTACCCTGCGAGTAGGCGCCCCGCCCGAACTCACCCCCCCAGATAACCAGCGTATCGTCGAGCAGGCCGCGTTGTTTGAGGTCCATAATGAGCGCGGCCGATGGCTGATCAACGCTTTTTGTCTGGATCTTGATGTCGTTGGGCAGGTTACCGTGCTGATCCCAGCCCTGGTGATACAGCTGAACGAACTTAACGTCTTTCTCGATCAGCTTGCGGGCCAGCAGGCAGTTGGCAGCAAACGTTCCCGGCTTCCGGCTGTCGGGCCCGTACATGTCGAAGATATAGTCCGGTTCTTTCGAGATATCGAGCGTTTCGGGTACGGAGGTCTGCATCCGGTAGGCCATTTCGTACTGAGCCATCCGGTTGTTAATTTCGGGATCGAGCACGTGTTTGAACTGCTCCTGGTGCATCTTACCGAGGTAATCGAGCATCCGGCGCCGGCTGGTTTTGTCGATACCGGGCGGGTTATTGAGGTAGTAGACCGGGTCAGGGCCCGACCGAAACACGACGCCCTGATGCACCGACGGCAAAAAGCCATTGCTCCAGAGTTTAGCGTAGAGTGGCTGGTCACCGTCACGCCCTTTGCTGAGCAGTACCACAAACGCCGGCAGGTTCTGGTTGTCGGAACCCAGCCCGTAACTGATCCACGACCCAAAACTGGGCCGACCGGCCTGCTGACTTCCCGTCTGAAAAAACGTAACGGCGGGGTCGTGGTTAATGGCCTCGGTATGCATCGACTTGATAAACGTCAGGTCTGACGCGATACGGGCCGTATGGGGCAGGAGTTCGCTGATGGTCATCTGCCCGGGGCCGTAGGTAGCAAATTTGTATTTCGACGCAGCCAGCGGAAACCGGCTCTGGCCAGCGGTCATCCCCGTCAGGCGCTGCCCTTTCCGAACCGACTCGGGCAGGTCCTGCCCCCACATGGCTTCGAGCCGCGGCTTGTAATCGAACAGTTCGAGCTGCGACGGCGCCCCACTCTGAAACAGGTAGATCACCCGCTTCACTTTGGGCGCAAAATGCGGCTTACCCACGGCCGGATTCTCGCCCGCTGACGTACCGCCGAACAGATTGGCCGGGTTCAGCAACGACGCCAGCGCAATGGTCCCTAACCCCGCGCTGCTCTGCCCCAAAAAGGTTCGGCGGCTCAGCTGATCATGCAATTGGTCCTGAATATCCATAGTATGAGATGGCGCCGGATCGGCCAGTTTCGTACAGCCTCCGGACCGCTGGCTTTTACCGTTTTATAATCGCTTCGTCGAAATTCATAATCGTACTCGCTACCACCGTCAGAGCGGCCAGTTCGGCCGGGTTCTGCGCTTTGTCGAGCGGGTATTCGCCAACCGACAGCAGTTCCCTGGCGCGGCTGGGGTTCTTCCGGAAATCAGCCAGCTCTTCGTCGTACAGCTGTTGCATCAGCGCAAGCTCGCCAGATCGGGGCTGCCGGCTGACTACGGCTTTGAAGCACTCGCTGATGGCCTGCTCGGTTGTTGTTCCGGTGCCTGCTTTCTTCTGCGCCAGTACCCGGGCCGCTTCCACAAACTGCGGATCGTTCAGGGTGACCAGCGCCTGCAGGGGCGTGCTGGTCTTTTGCCGTTTTACGATGCAGGTATGTCGTTCAGCCGCATCGAAATTAAGCATCATAGGCGGGGGCGAACTCCGTTTCCAGATCGTATACATCGAGCGCCGGTACAGACTGTCGCCGTGGTTTTGCACATAGCTTACCGTGTTTCGGGTGGCCAGAGCCTCCCAGATACCCGACGGCTGGTAGGGCCGGACGCTCGGGCCGCCAACCCGCCGGTTTAGCAGACCACTAGCGGCCAGTGCGTTATCGCGCACCTGCTCGGCGCTCATCCGGTAGCTCGGGCCGCGCGTCAGAAAGGTGTTATCCTGATCGATCTCGCGGACCTTCTCCGACGTTACCGACGACTGCCGATACGTAGCCGACATGACGACCAGCTTGTGCAGGGCTTTCATGTTCCAGCGGTCTGACGCGGGCCCGCTTCCTTCGCGGAATCGTATGGCCAGCCAGTCGAGTAATTCCGGATGGCTTGGGAGAGCGCCCTGGTTGCCGAAGTCGTCGCTGTTTCTGGCCAGCCCTTGCCCGAAATACTGCTGCCAGACCCGGTTCACCACAACGCGGCTAAAGAGCGGATTCTCGGGCATCAACAGCCACTGAGCCAGACCCAGCCGGTTCTTGGGCATATCGTTCGGCATCGGCTCGAGACTGTGCAGCACGTTGGGCGTTACCACCTCGCCGGGGGCATCGTAGGCCCCCCGCTTCAGCAGGTGAGTTACCCGCGGTACCGACCGCTCCTGCATGACCATAACCTGATCCTGGTTGGTATACAGCATCAGTTCTTCGCCCCGTAGCTGCATCGCTTTGGCATATTCGGACCGGTACACCGGATCCTGCGCCGTTACGTAATACGTATACAGCCCCGCCCGCTGAGCGGCCGTCCGTTGCGAGTCTGGCGTACGGAGTGCGGCCGCCAACGCGTCGGGCTGGCCAGCCAGTTTGGGCATTTCGATCGGAGTCAGGCAGCGATCGTAGATGCGAAGCTCATCGACCGCAAAATCCTTGTAAAAATAGTCGTGCATCCGCCCCACATAGAACGCATGCTGAGCCCAGTGAGTCCGGTCTTTCCCATACACCATGCTGTGGATCAGGTTATCGGCGATGACCCGGGTACGCATGGGTTTACCATTCAGGTATACCGTAATTCCATCAGCGCGGCCCATGCCGTTGTAGGCGAAAGCTACCTGAAACCACTGGCGAACCGGCACTTTCTCGACCGACTCAAGATCGATAGCGTTGGCAGGCCATACGTGGCTGAAGGTCAGCTTGAGCCGTCCGTCGGCGAGCAGGTCAAGTTGATAGCCACGCTGGCCATCCATCGGACCGGTCGTGCGACCCATAAGGGTGAGCGCCATGTTGGGCTTGGCCAGGTTAAACCAGCTGCTCACCGTAAACGGCTGATTCTGCTCGAAAGCGCCGAAATTCCACGGTAACTCGATAAAGCTGTCGCCGGGCAGAAAACGAGCCTTACCGAAGCGCCCCGCCACCGCATAGGGAACTTTGTCGGGGTCGCCCCCGAGCCGGGCCGGCAGGGTGTCGTTGACCGTATTGGCGAATGCGTTTCGGGGGTCTTTCCAGAGTTCTTCTTTAGTTTTTCGTTTGGCTTCCGGTTTGGCTTCCGCCTTTTTCGATTTACCCCGGGCCTCGTCGGCTTTCCGTTTCGCTTCCTCGAGCTTTTTCTTTTCGGCCTGGGCTTTTACAAACGCGCTGATATCGGTCCGGTCGGCTTCGTCGAAGGTGTAATGCGCGATCAGGCCCGAATCGGCCGACGACAGCGGTTGCTGCCGGGCTTTGCTGAGCCATTGCCCAAAACGCTGCTGGTAATCGGAGCGGTTCGGATTAATTTTTTGCCGGATCGGTGTCAGCTTTTCGCGGATAAATTTCAGTTTGGCTTCCGTTTCGGGTTTGGTCAGGGTAATGGTCGGCGCGGCTTCGCCATTGTACGGAATCTGCCCCCGGTCGTTGTTGCTGTTGAAGAACGCAAACAGCGAATAATAGTCCTTCTGGCTGATAGGGTCGTACTTATGATCGTGGCAACGAGCACACTCGACGGTTAGCCCCAGCATGGCTTTGCCGAAGGTATTGGTCCGGTCGGCGACGTATTCGACCCGGTACTCTTCGTCTACGATACCCCCTTCCTGGCTTTGCTGGTGATTTCGGTTGAACGCTGTTGCGATGAGCCGTTCGCGCCGTTCGGCCTCGCTTTTCGGCGCGGGCAACAGGTCGCCGGCCAGCTGCCAGGTAATGAACCGGTCGAAACTCAGATTCCGGTTATAGGCCCGGATAACCCAGTCGCGGTACGGCCACATGGTACGAAGCCCGTCGTCCTGATAGCCATGGGTGTCGGCATAGCGAGCTACGTCGAGCCACTCAACAGCCTGCCGTTCGCCGTAATGAGGGCTTTTAAGCAGCCGGTTCACCACCTTCTCGTAGGCATTGGGGCTTTTATCGGCCAGAAAGGCATCGACCTCCGCCGGTGTGGGCGGCAGGCCGGTCAGGTCCAGCGTTACCCGCCGAATGAGGGTGGTTTTGTCGGCTTCGGGCGCCGGACTCAGTTTTTTCTCGCGTTGTTTGGCCAGTACGAACCGATCAATTTCGTTACGGCTCCAGCTGTCGTTCTCCAGTTTAGGTACCGCCACCTGAGCCGGTGGAATCAGCGACCAGTGTTCTTTGTATTCGGCTCCCTGCTCGATCCACCGGGCCAACAGGGCTTTCTCTTCCACACTGAGCGTCAGGTTCGACTCGGGCGTGGGCATTACATAATCAGGATCGGTACTTATGATACGGTGAAACAGTTCGCTACTGCCCAGCTTACCCGGCACAATGGCTTTCTTCCCACTTTCGGCCAGGGCCTCGTAAGCCCCCTCGGGCGTGTCGAGCCGAAGCCCGGCCTGCTGCTTGGCTTTATCCGGCCCATGGCAGGCAAAGCATCGGTCTGACAGAATTGGTTTAACGTGCAGGTTATAATCTACTTTTTCGGGCAGGCTGGCTTCGGCAGCTACCAGCTCAGCCGGTTTGTCGACCGATGAGTGACAGGCGGTGAGCCAGACCGAAGCGCCAAACAGACCAACGGTGGCCGTAAGTAGTGTATAGCGCAATCGCATGTCAGACCAGACAATCATTATACAGATAGGTTAGGTATAGTTGGTCACACAAAAGAACGTCGGATTGGTGGCTAACCACGACACTATTTTGCCTCTTATTTGATCAATCTTTGCCTTTTCCCGGCCTGGCAGCGGGGCGATTCGGTTAGCCTGCCTACGTCATCCCCACAACCAGCTGGCTGCTATAATCTTACGCAGTCAGGCTTACAACCGCCAAACAGAATCAACGGCCGGCGGCTTTCAATGCGAAAGGATTTAAGCTTGTTGCAATATAACTTTTTTCAGCCAGGAAAAGTGCATGGAGACGCGTAACCGATCCGTAGCAGACTGTTGCGGGGAGCCGGTTTCAGGTTGTCACCCGGTTTTTCAGTTCTTTGCCGGTTCGATGGCTTTATCACCAGCCTGACCCGCTTTGGCAAACTCGGCAACGGCCTGCTCGTTGATACCGCCAATGATTTCTAGCCCGGGGCGGGCCTTTTTAAGGGTTGCCAGGCCGGTTTCGGTCACTTTGGTTTGCCAGATGTAAACTGTTCGTAGCTTGCTCAGAGTAGCCAGTTCGGCCAGCCCCATATCTGTGATCCCCGTTCCGTAGAGATTGAGGTATTCCAGGTTGGCCAGCCCTTTGAGCTGTTTCAGTCCGGCATCGGTTACCTTCGTCTGCGCCAGATGCAGTTTTTGCAGGTTCTTCAGTTTAGCCACCTGTACCAGCGCGGCATCGGTGATACCGGTATCGCTCAGCTTGAGCCAGACTAGCTGATCGCTGATTTTTGGCAGCAACGCAGCCTGGGTGTCGTTGAAGGAACGGGCGTTGACGGCGCTCACTTCTAACTGATTCTGTTCTTTCGAAAGCGGCAGAACCAGCAGGCCGGCTTTTTTCAGTTCATCGATCACGCCGGGCTGCGCAGCGGGAACCTTCATAGTCAGCACCGGCGATTCGGGAGCCGGGCCGCTGGTTGCAGCTACCGCCGTACCACCGCCCGCCGGAGCGCCACCGCCCAGCGCAGCCAGCACGGGCCGGATAGCATCGTTGACTTTCAGGTCCGATACTTTCTTGTCGAACGGCGCGCCCTGATCAATCCACCACGTAAGCAGCGCTACCTGCCCTTCGGTTAACTGGGTTTTCCCTTTCGGGGGCATATGGTGATCATCCTCTTCGGGCAGTAAGCACCGCTTGATCATCTCGCTGTCGGTGCCTTTGCCCGCCACGAACACCGGCCCGTTTTCGCCCCCTTTCCGAATCATCTCGGGGCTATCGTAGCGCAGATCACCTTTCGACTTTTCGGCGTTGTGGCACTGAACACAACGGCTTTGCAGGATAGGGTTGACAATCTGTTCGTACACCAGCGCCTGGTTCACATCGGTGATTGGTTTCATGGCGACGGCTTCAGCCCGGGGCGGCAGGCCGGCCAGGGTCCGGAACGGTTCGGGCGTGTACTGCGTCAGGTAGTCGGACCCGTGCGTCAGTGAGCCACCATGGTGACCGGCTACGGCCAGCAGCACCAGCGAAACGACCAGCGCCGGCACGTACAACACCGATCCCAGCGGAATCCGGTCGCCCAGCCAGTCGGACTTGACGGCCCAGGCTACCCAGGCGAAGCCAGCTACGCCGATGCCCTGCCACATGTGTTCGTCCAGGATTTCTTCGTCATAGCCCCCGCCCAGCGACAACAGATAGCCAAACACGCAGGCCATCGTAGCGCTAACCGCCGACCAGAACAGCACGGCCGTAATCGTTGAATCGTCGACACCGATCTTGCCCAGGCGCCGGCCTGCTTCCAGAATACCGGCTACTACCAGAAACCCGATGGGCAGATGAACAATAAGCGGATGAAACCGGCCAAAAAACAAGGCCCAGTCAGAAGGTTGTGCCGCAACGGCTTGTACTAAAATCAATGCGTTCATAAACGACATTCCGGCCTGAAAACCGGCAAAAAATAACGTGTAGAGTAAGTTAGATCCGCTCCAGCTTGATGGGGTAGGTTTTTTGGGAACTCCATTGCGCCACGTACAGGCTCTCGTCCTCATCGACCAGCACGTCGTGCGGATGCATGAACATAGACAGACTGCGGTCTTTGCGCTGCTCGGTCAGTTTGCCGTTCTGATAAACGGGCTCCGAACCACCGGGCGTAGACACCACTTTGTCGTTCCGGTCAAGAATCTGTACATAGCCCGAATTGGGGTACGCATCGGAAGTGCTTCGGAATACAGCACCGAACAGATAATCGCCGTGAATAACGGGTCGGCAGATGTACGATCCCGGCAGCGCAATAGTAGAGAGGTACGTGCCATCCAGCGAGAAACGCTTCAGCGCATTACGCCGACGGTCGGTGATCAGCAGTGTGGGGTTCTGGGCATTGCGCCGGTCGACTACGATACCATGGCAGCAGTCGAAGGTAGCGTCGCCCTCGCCCCGGCCGCCGAATGAGCGGATGATCTTACCCGATTTGTCGTACTGCGTGATGTAGTTCAGCCCATAGCCATCGGCTACGTAGATATCGCCGTTGGCGGGGTTTATGGCCGTTTCGGTGGGTTTGAACTGGGATGGATAGGCATATTTGCCCGTCTCGCGGGGGTAGTCGAGTTTCATCAGCTCGCGGCCTTTCAGGTCGGTTTTTATAACCTGATGCCGATCGGTATCGCAGATGAGCAGGTACTGGTCAGCGCCCTCGCCCCCAATCGTCAGGCCGTGTCCGCCCGGAAATTCGTGTCCCCAGGTGTCGAGCAGCCGACCCGATTTGTCGTAAATGAGAATGTTGTTTTTGGTCTCGTTGGTGAGCAGGATGATCCGGCCTTTCGCATCCTGCACTAGTTCGTGGCAGTCGTTGACGGGGTTCCGGCCCGCGTCGAGCATCCCCCATCCCGGCACTACCCGGTACCGGAAACCATTGTGACCGAGAATAGCCGCATCGCCCGGCTGCGGCATTGCCGGCAAAAAGGACGGGCTTGCCATTCCAGCCACCGTGGCCAGCGAAGCCTGCCGAACAAACGACCGGCGCGACAATGAATAGGGCATAAGATTGCTGAGTTTACGAAAAAAGAGCGTTGTCCGTAAACTTTACTGCAATCAGATAACCTTTTGGTTAGCGAATGAGCGTCACCAGCCGCTCGAGCCATTCGGCGTCTACATCGCTGAAGTCGTCGAGCTGATCACTGTCTACGTCGAGAACCATGGTTACGTTACCCTGCGGATCGAATACGGGCACAACGATCTCGGAACGAGAGGCCGAGCTACAGGCTATATGCCCCGGGAACTGCTCCACATCCGGCACCACAATCGTTTCACGGCGCGAGTAAGCCGCTCCGCAAACGCCCTTGCCGAATGCAATCCGGGTGCAGGCAATCGGCCCCTGAAACGGGCCCAGCACCAGTTGCCCGTCTTTGACGAGGTAGAAGCCTACCCAGAAAAAATCAAACGCTTCTTTGAGAGCAGCCGCCATATTGGCCAGGTTGGCAATCTGGTCTGACTCGCCGGCCAGCAGGGCTTCTACCTGCGGCAGCAGGCTTTCGTAGAGCGCCCGACGGTCTGTGGTTGCCGGCAGCATGAGTGTTTCAGCCATATCAGTTACGGGTAAAGAATTGGATCAGCACAATGCTGACGGTTGTAAAGACGGTGCTGGCGCCTACCCGGATCAGCGTAGGAATCAGCAGGGCCAGGCTGTTGGCTTCGATAAAAAACAACGCAGCATGATGAATCAGGGCCAGCAGCAATACGTACCGGAAGAAAGCCCCTGCGCCCAGCTCCTTCAGCGAAAACTCGATACGCGATTCCAGCCCCGGCACATCGATCTGCGACCGCACGACCAGCGGCCGGCAGTAGGCCATCAGCACCGTAGCCGCGGCATGCATACCGAGCGTATTGTAAAACGTATCGACGATAATTCCCGTCACGAAGGCGATCAGCAACAGCCAGGTCAGGCTGGTTTCGTTGGGCAGCAGCAGTACGCAGGCGATGTAGATGAAACAGAACGCATAATCGAACAGCACCAGATTCCGCACCAGCAGGATTTGCAGCGTCAGATAAAGCAAAAACAGCAGCGAGGCCGATACGATTTCGCGAAAAGTCACAGTAGGATAGTTTTCTGGTTGCGGTATGCCGGGGTCGGCTCAGGCTACGCTGGCCAGCGTCAACAACGGCATACCACAGGGTTATTTTTCTGTCTCGATCTGTTTTTCCAGCTGCTCCTGCTCGCTCTCCAGCCGGTTCCTGACCACGTAAACGAAAGAGAGGTTGCTGAAGTTGGTAGCCAGTTCAAGCGTAATATCGTGGAATGTCATGTTGGGCTGAACCCCCACCGTTCTGACCCGCCCCACCAGAATACCCGGCGGAAACTTCTTGTTGAACTCCGACGTAACCACCGAATCGCCTTTGGCAACAGGCTTGTAACGCGAGATGGCATCCAGCTTCATCAGGTGTGGGTCAACACCATCCCACTTGGCAGAACCAATCTCCTGGGCCTTGGTCAGCTCCGACGACACCATGAATTCTGAGTGCAGAATAGACGTAATGACCGAAAAGTGGCGATTGCAGGTCTTTACCGTGCCCACTACGCCCGTCGGCGATATAACGCCCATACCCGGCATAACCCCGTCTTCGGTGCCTTTGTCGATCGTGATGTAGTTGTTGGCAAACTGGGTCGTGTTGTTGACCACCTTGGCTACGGTGAAGTTGAACCGGTCGGCAAAGGCCGAGTCGGCCCGGTATTCGGCCGGGGCCAGAGGTTTACTTTGGAGCAGTTTGGTCAGCTGGGTATTGAGCCGCTGGTTTTCCAGGGCCAGATCAGCATTTACCTGGCGGAGACTGGCATATTCGTTAGCCGCGTTTGTCCACGCCAGCACCTCGGCCGCGTACCGGTTCGAGGTGTTGAAATAGGTCACACTCCAGTAATTGCTCGTGTTGATGATGAAGTAGAAACACAACACCTCGAGCAACACGAACAGGATAAAGTTTCGGCTCCGAACGAAAAAATCGACTAACTCTCCCATACCTGAACAGCCGGATCGCACGGGAACCCCGCTCCGATCCGGCTGTGTAATTAATGTTCCATAGCCAGACCGGCGTACAACTACCGTGCGGCCCGGCCTTGTGTTAACTGATCAATACGGATCTGTACATGTCCAGATTCTTGATGACCTCGCCTGTACCTTTCACAACCGCTTTGAGCGGATCGTCGGCTACGTGAATCGGGAGTTTGGTTTTTGCACCCAGGCGTTTGTCGAGGCCATGCAGCAACGCTCCGCCCCCTGTCAGGTGAATACCGTTCGTGTAGATATCCGCAGACAGCTCCGGGGGCGAAATTTCGAGGGCTTTCATGGTAGCCTCTTCAATTTTCGAGATGGACTTATCCAGGGCGTAGGCAATCTCGCTGTAAGTCACCTTGATTTCTTTCGGGATACCCGTCATCAGGTCACGACCCCGGATTTCGTAATCGGCCGGCGGGTTGTCGAGTTCGGGCAGGGCCGATCCGACTTCCATTTTGATCTGCTCGGCCGAACGCTCCCCGATCAGCAGGTTGTGTTCCCGGCGCATATAGTCAACGATATCGCGGGTAAATACGTCGCCGGCAATACGGATCGACTGTTCGCAGACGATGCCCGACAGCGCAATGACGGCAATCTCGGTAGTTCCACCGCCGATATCGACGATCATGGTCCCGTTGGGCTGGGTAATGTCGATACCGATACCGATCGCAGCGGCAATCGGCTCGTGGACCATGTATACCTCTTTGGCACCTGCGTGTTCGGCGGAGTCTTTGACCGCTCGTTTTTCTACTTCTGTAATGCCCGAGGGGATACAGATGACCATCCGGTGCGAAGGCGAAAACAGCTTGCTTCCCGTGTCGATCATCTTGATCATGCCCCGAATCATGAGTTCGGCGGCTGTAAAGTCGGCAATAACACCGTCTTTAAGCGGCCGAATCGTCTTGATATTCTCGTTGGTCTTTTCATGCATCTGCATGGCCTTATGGCCAATTGCCAGCACTTTGCCGCTGGCTTTGTCCATTGCAATAATCGAAGGCTCATCCACCACAATCCTATCCTTGTGAATAATCAAGGTATTCGCCGTGCCCAGGTCGATTGCAATGTCGCTGGTTAAAAAGTTGAAAAGTCCCATTTCAGGTTGACGCCGTGCGCCGTGTTACGAATGCAGTTTTTTGAAAGGTGAGCAAAATTAATGGATAATTTTCGAGATTGATTAAATATAAATCCTGAATAATAGATGTTGACCTTACGGCCCCATCTTCCCGATATCGGACGGGCGCCGACAAGGGTCATTAAATTTCGCCTTACTTTTGCGCTATTATGGGAATACGTTCGGTTTTAAGTAAGCCTTTGGCAAAGTGGGTTGTAGAACGGCAGCGCGACTGGATGTATCGGCCGGCCGAAGCGCAGCAACGCTGGCTCCAGCGGCTCCTGACAGGGGGGCGCTCTACCGCGTTCGGACGGGACCACCGGCTGGCCGAGGTGCAGACCGTAGCCGAATTCAGACAGGCCGTACCCGTACGCGATTACGAAGATCTGAAACCTTACGTTGAGCAGATTCTAAACGGCGGCAGCGATGTTCTCTGGCCTGGAAAACCGCTCTATTTCGCCAAAACATCGGGTACGACCTCAGGCACGAAATACATTCCGATCACCCGCGAGTCAATTCCCAACCACATCAACTCGGCCCGCGACGCCCTGCTCAACTACATCAACGAAACGGGCAACAGCGCCTTCCTCGACAAGAAACTGATTTTCCTGTCGGGCAGTCCGGAGCTGGATCAGAAAGCCGGCATCAACATTGGTCGACTGTCGGGTATTGCCAATCACCACGTGCCGGCCTACCTGCGTACCAACCAGCTGCCCAGCTACGAAACCAACATTATCGACGACTGGGAAACCAAGCTCGAACGCATCATCGACGAAACGATCAGCCAGCCGATGTCGCTGATTTCGGGCATTCCGCCCTGGGTGCAGATGTATTTCGACCGGATTCAGGAGCGCACCGGCAAACCCATAAAAGACGTTTTTCCCGACTTTTCAGTGTTTGTGTACGGGGGGGTCAACTTCGAGCCGTACCGCGCCAAACTGGTCGACAGCATCGGCAAACGCGTCGACAGCATCGAAACCTACCCCGCGTCAGAAGGTTTCATCGCCTTCCAGGACACGCAGACCGAAGAAGGGCTGCTGCTGCTGGCCGATAGCGGTATCTTTTTCGAATTCATTGCCGCCGACGACTATTTCAGCGAAAACCCGCGCCGATTGACGCTGGATGAAGTCGAACTGGGTAAAAACTACGCCGTCGTGATCAATAACAACGCGGGTTTGTGGGGCTACTCCATCGGCGACACGGTCAAATTCGTTAGCCGCGACCCGTATCGATTGCTGGTAACGGGGCGGATCAAGCATTTTATCTCGGCGTTTGGCGAGCATGTTATCGGCGAGGAGGTAGAACGGGCGCTGAAAGATGCCATGAGCAAACATCCCGAAACCGAAGTGGTGGAGTTTACCGTGGCGCCGATGGTCAGCCCCAAAGAAGGGCTTCCGTACCACGAATGGCTGATCGAGTTTGCCACGCCCCCCCACGACCCGGCCGCGTTTGCGCGCGACGTCGATACGCGCCTGACCGAGCTCAATGTCTATTATGACGACCTCATTACCGGGGCTATTCTGCAGCCACTCCGGCTAACGAATCTGCCGCGCGGGGCGTTTCAGCGGTATATGAAGAGTCAGGGCAAACTCGGCGGACAGAACAAAGTACCCCGCCTGAGCAACGACCGCACTATTGCCGACGGGTTACTGAGAACAATGAGTACTGTATAATGGCTAATGTACAATGAACATAATCGGCATCGATCGCGAATTCATTCTGGAGACCCTAAAAGCCAATCGTGACCGCCTGCGGGTCGAGTTTGGTATTGAGCGTATTGGGCTCTATGGTAGTTTTGCCCGAAATGAGCAGACAGAAAAAAGCGATGTCGATTTGGTTTATGATTTGGCGGAAGGGCATCGTTTATCGTTAGTCGACCGGGATCGTCTGCAACGCGTTCTGCAGAAAAAAATGTGTCGGAAACCCGATTTGATTAATCAACGGTTTATGAATCCTTTTACGCGACATACCATGCTCAAAGATGTACTCTATGTTTAGTGGCTATTTCTCAAATAATAGTTTTATTCTCAGTTAGAAAAGAGGAGAGATGAAGATAACTGGCATCGAGATTGGTGACTACCGCCAATTTAAAAATATAAAGTTTGATTTTACATATCCCGAAGGCCACCCGAAAGAAGGGCAGCCCTTAGAGAAAGTGTGCTTCATTGGGCAAAGTGGGACGGGTAAGACAACGTTACTGAAAATGCTTCGCGAGTATAGCCGCTATTTAGTGTATGGACTCAACAACCTTTTGGAAAACGGCTCTCTATATGACTTAACTGAGAAAGAAATACCTTCAGGATTTTTACAAAATCTAGCAATTTCTTCTTCTTTCGGAAACACTTCTACAAAGCTCACCATTCCTAAAGACATTAAAATAAAAGCTTTATCAAGTTGGATAGAAGAAAATAAACTCGTTGATGAATTAAAAAATACCAACAAATTAAGTATTTACATATCTGACTCTGTAGCAAATGAAGCAGAAAAACTATTAATGAAAGAAGTGGAGGATAAAGATCCTTTTGGATTTATAAATACGCAAAAACAGATCGACGAAGGCAGAAACAAAAAAAAGGAAGAAATAAACAGAATTTCAAAATTAAAAGGTATTTGGCTAGGTGAAGGCGCACCAAAGTCGTTATGGGAATACATATTATCAGATATAAATGACTACGACTTAGAGTCAAAAAATATTGCATTAAAACTTATTCAAAATACTGATAGCTTTTCTACAAATAAACTTATTGATGATTTGAAAAAATGGAAATCAGAAAACATCAATCCAAGAATAACTCTTGCAGAGAAGTGTTTGAATCCATTACTTCATAAATTTTATCTAGAGGTTGATACAGAAAATGCAAGTGCGCCTGTCGTGGTAAAAACCCGTTCTGGAAACACAATCGTAAATTCTATCCTTAGCACAGGCACAAAGCAACTGGTTGCTACGGCTTTACCTCTTTATAGACTTGACACCAAAGAAAGCACAATTTTCTTCGATGAGCCCGAACGCTCATTATTTCCTGATATTCAGCGAGGTCTAATCGATTATTATACCTCTCTTGCTCCCGAAGCTCAGTTCTTTTTTGCTACTCATTCGCCTATTATCGCATCAGCGTTTGAGCCATGTGAACGATTCATTTTACATTTTGATGAGAACGGTGAGGTGAAATGTCGCAACGGCGTGGCTCCAATTGGTGACGACCCAAACGATATTTTAAGAAAGGATTTTGGCATGAGTCCCTTAGTGCCAGACGAAGGTGTAGATGCCTATCGAAAGTATCTGGATCTGGCTTCTCGAATAAAGAATGAGCCGGATATTCAACGTAGAATGGAACTGATTGCTGAAAGAGCAAAACTTGGAAACGATTATAATTTTCCTGTAGCTACTCTCGATGAGAAGAATTGAAAAAAAATCTGATTCGCTTATTGTTCAGGAAAATTTGTCTTACCGGGAAGGAAACGGAAAACAAATAGCGAAGTTATTACGAGCTGAACAAAATTCTATTTGTGCTTATACTGAAGAATATTTGGGGAGGGCTGACAAAGCTGATGTTGAGCATTTTAATCCAACACTCAAAAATACTGACCAGGATGGTTACCAAAATTGGTTTCTTGTGAAAGCACAATGGAATACAGAGAAAGGCCATACAGCACGTTGGCTCAAATATCAGCCAATCTTACATCCAACCTCTGAGGATCTTCAGGAGCGTATTGTATACAGTAACGGGCAGTATATTTTAAGCAATGAGGACGATATTGAAGCTAAAAATTTGAGAAGCTATTTGAAGCTGGACGATGAACAGCTAGACAAAGCCCGTATTTATTACATTCAACGGCTTAAAGATGACCTTGCCTTGTCTGGGTTGACCGGCCAAGAGTTCATTGACTGGCGGCTAGCTTCGCCTGTCTATAAAAGCACTATATACTACATCCGCGCCGTCGAAGAAGAACTGAACGTCAAAGTTAACTTTGACTTATTAGAGCATACATGACTAAATCTCCCAAACGGCATATTGCCATCCTTGGCTCAACGGGTTCGATCGGTACGCAGGCCGTAGACGTCGTTAAAGCGCATGCCGACCAGTTTCAGGTTGACGTGCTGACGACCAACAACAACGCTGAACTCCTGATTCAACAGGCTATCGACCTGCAGCCGAACGTAGTCGTTATCTGCAACGAAGACCGGTACGACCAGGTTTTTTCGGCCCTCGACCCGCTTGGCATCAAGGTATACGCCGGTGCCAGCGCCATAGCGTCGGTGGTGCAGATGGATAGCATCGACATGGTGCTGACGGCTATGGTTGGCTACGCAGGTCTGCTGCCAACCATCAAAGCCATCGAAGCCGGCAAATCCATTGCGCTGGCCAACAAGGAAACCCTCGTTGTGGCGGGCGAACTGATTACCCAGCTGGCGGCCAGCAAGGGCGTCAACATCTACCCCGTCGATTCTGAACACTCGGCTATTTTTCAGTGCCTGGTGGGCGAGTTTCACAACCCCATCGAAAAAATTATCCTGACCGCGTCGGGTGGGCCGTTCCGGGGTAAAGACCGGGCTTTTCTGGAAGGGGTTACCAAAGCGCAGGCGCTGAAGCATCCGAACTGGACGATGGGTGCTAAAATCACTATCGATTCGGCCACGCTGATGAACAAAGGCCTGGAGGTTATTGAAGCGAAATGGCTGTTTGGCCTCTCGCCCGAGCAGGTCGAGGTGATCGTTCATCCGCAAAGTATCATTCACTCGCTGGTACAGTTCGAAGACGGGAGCCTGAAAGCGCAGATGGGCCTGCCCGATATGCGCCTACCCATTCAGTTTGCGCTGGGGTATCCGAACCGGCTCAGGTCCGACTTCCCACGGTTCAACTTTCTGGACTACCCGGCGCTGACGTTCGAGCAGCCCGACCTGGAAACGTTCCGCAACCTTCAGCTCGCTTTCGATGCGCTGGACCGGGCCGGCAACGCCCCCTGCATCATCAACGCGGCCAACGAAGTAGCCGTCGACGCGTTTCTGCACGACCGCATCGGTTTCCTCGACATATCGGACGTCATCGAGTCCTGTCTGGCTACGGTACCGTTTGTACAGAACCCAACCTACGACGATTACGTAACGACAGACAAAGAAACACGACGGATTGCCGACGAGCGAATCAAAACCCTGGTTTAAGCGTTACTATGCTGTACTTCATATCGGGATTGCAGCGTTTTATGTTGGTATATTCGCCAGATAATCGGGTCAGATACAGCAACCCAAGTAATTAGGTATAAAAACGGGACTTTTCCGGTACAACTCCCACTCACTGTAGCACCTTTCCATACAGCGTTTACCAGCCAGCCGGTAGTATAAAAAGCATAATTTGTAACGAATGGAAGTTTTAATCATGGCCGGACAGCTCATTCTGGGCTTGTCCATCTTAGTGGGCCTTCATGAACTAGGGCATTTGGTAGCGGCCAAAGCATTTGGCATGCGGGTAGAACAGTATTTCATTGGTTTTCCGCCCAAAATCTGGAGCATCAAGCGGGGCGAGACAGAATATGGCGTCGGCGCTATCCCGCTCGGCGGATTCGTCAAGATTTCGGGGATGATTGACGAGTCGCTCGATACCAAGCATACCGATACCGAACCGCAGCCGTATGAGTTTCGCGCCAAACCAGCCTGGCAGCGCCTGATCGTTATGCTGGGCGGTATTATTGTAAACGTCATTGTCGGTATTCTGATCTTCGTCGTACTGGCCTATAAAAACGGAAATACGTACCTGGCGGTGCAGGATGCGAAATATGGCATCGTAGCCTATGACCTGGCTCAGCAGATCGGCCTTCGCACCGGCGACAAGATCGTAAAGGTCAACGGCAAACCCATCACCGATTTCAGCGACGTGCGCAGCTCCGAAGTGCTGCTGGGCAACAACAGCTCCTACACGGTTGATCGCAACGGTCAGCTGATCGACATCGATATTCCGAATAACTTCATCGACAAACTGGCCGACAAGAAAAACGCATCGGGGCAGTTTCTCGAAGCCCGCGAGCCGTTTAAAGTAGGCGAAGTGGTACCGGGGCAGCCCGCCCAGAAAGCCGGCCTGCGCGAAGGTGACCTCATCACCAGCATCAACGGCAACCCAATTCAGTTCTATCACGAATTTATCGATCAGGTTAAGCCCCTTAAAGGCAAAGCGCTCGCCCTCGGTATCAGCCGGAACGGACAACCCCTGACCATCAGGATGACCACCAATCCGGACGGAACTATTGGCTTTTATAAAAAGTCGCTGCTCAAGCTGACCACCCAGGAGTATACGTTCGGGCAGGCGCTGGGGGTTGGTACCGAAAAAGCGTTTGGCGTGGTCTATGACAACATCAAAGGCTTCGGCAAGATCTTCCGGGGCGAAGTGTCGGCGTCGAAAGCGCTGAGCGGCCCGATCGGTATTGCCCAGAATCTGTTTGGCGGCATCTGGGTATGGGATCGGTTCTGGACCGTAACGGGTCTGCTTTCTATGGCGCTGGCGTTCATGAATGCCCTGCCAATTCCGGCCCTCGACGGTGGCCACGCTACTATTCTGGGGTACGAAATCATCTCGGGCCGCAAGCCTTCTGACCGTTTCCTGGAAGGAGCCCAGCGCGTAGGCATGGTCATTCTCCTGGGTCTGATGGCTTTTGCTATCTTTAACGACGTATTCAAAGCTGTTTTTTAAGCCCATCGGCGCGGCTTGACCCAGGTGAAGACTAACGGTCAGGTCGCGCTGGTACAATCACCCGTTGCCTGTGTTCAGATTGGCGTGCCTCTGCTTTCTTATCATTGGACTGTCGGCTGGTCGACCGGCGCACGACTTCCATGCCAGCGTGACGCAAATGCAGTACAACCCGAAAGACCGGGTTTTTGAGATCAGTATCCGGGTTTTCACCGACGACCTGGAAAAGGCGCTGGGTACGCTGACGAGCGAGAAAATCAATCTCGACTCGAAAGCCAAGACAGATCCGCTGATCGAGAAATATATCCGTACCCACTTTGCCTACGTAAATCCACAGAAGCAGCCGAAGCCGTTTCAGTACATCGGTTACGAAACCGAAGCCGATGCTCACTGGCTGTATCTGGAAATGCCTTATGCAGAGCCATTCAGAGGGGGGCTGTTAAGGCAAAATGTCTTTATGGAATTGTTTGATGATCAGGTCAATATGGTTAACGTTCAGTACCAGGGGCAGAAAAAGACCTTCGTTTTTCGTAAAAATCAGTCCGTTCAGGAGATTTCTATCCAATAGCTCAAGCCCGTTAGCTAAGCCGGGGATTGGATACTTATTTTGCGGCTGTAACAACCCACGTGCCGATTCGTCTTACTGTTATTATTGGCACACCTCTTGCCCCAATTAGGTTTCCTTACCTTTTATTGATACAGACACCCAATACTAGTTTGAATGCTGCCAAACTGGCAGTGTACGTATGATTTCAGAAAAAGAATTAGCTACTCGTTTGTTGCTGGCCGATTTCGATTCGGACAATTTGGAGATTGTGCCGTTCGGACCCCCAGAAGGCCTGGATGAGGAGTATGATATACCCGATAATCTGCCCATTCTGCCCGTACGTAATACCGTGCTGTTTCCCGGCATGGTTATTCCCGTAACGGTTGGGCGCTCTAAGTCAATTCGTCTTGTCAAGAAAGCCTACAAGGGTAATCGCATCATTGGTGTAACAGCCCAGCTTAACCAGCAGAAAGATGAACCGACCCCCGATGACCTCTACCGGCTCGGTACGGTAGCGTACATTATCAAGATGATTACGCTGCCCGACGGCAACATCACGATTATTATTCAGGGTAAGAAGCGGTTTGAAATTCAGCAGTTCACCCAGGAAGATCCGTACCTGACGGCTCAGGTCCGTCAGGTCGACGATAACTTCCCGAACGTACACCGCAAAGAAGGCAAGGCACTGCTGCAGTCGCTGAAGGATGCGGCCTACAAGATGCTTCGGCTCAATCCCGAAATTCCGCAGGAAGCCCGGATTGCTCTCGACAATATTGAAAGCCCTACCTTTCTGGTTCACTTCCTCTCATCGAACCTTAATACGGAGGTAGCCGACAAACAGCGGCTGCTCGAAACGCTGGACGGTGGTCAGCAGGCAAACCTCCTGCTCGAGTACATGCTGCGCGAGGTGCAACTGCTCGAACTCAAGCGCGAAATTCAGTCCAAAGCGTCGTCGGACCTCGATCAGCAACAGCGCGATTACTACCTGCGGCAGCAGATGAAAGTACTGCAGGACGAGCTGGGCATCGATAACCCCGACCGGGAAATCGACGAGTTGCGGATGCGGGCCGATCGGAAAAAATGGTCGACCGAAGTGCGGACTCATTTCGATAAGGAACTCAACAAACTACAGCGCATCAATCCCATGGCTCCGGAATATCCGGTCACGATGAATTACGTGGAGCTAATGGTCGACCTGCCCTGGAATGAGTATACGAAAGACAATTTTGACCTGAAACGGGCGCAGAAAATTCTGGATACCGACCATTTCGGGCTCGAGAAGGTAAAGGAACGGATTATCGAATACCTGGCCGTTCTGAAGCTGAAGAACGACATGAAGGCGCCGATCCTGTGTCTGTATGGCCCGCCGGGCGTCGGCAAAACCTCCCTGGGCAAATCGGTTGCCAAAGCACTCGGGCGTAAATACAGCCGCATGGCACTCGGTGGTGTACACGACGAAGCCGAAATCCGCGGCCACCGCAAAACGTACATCGGTGCCATGCCGGGCAAGATTATCCAGAACATCCGCAAGTGCGCCACGGCCAATCCGGTTTTTATTCTGGACGAGATCGACAAGGTCAGCAGCGACTTCCGCGGTGATCCGTCGTCGGCCCTGCTCGAAGTACTTGACCCGGAGCAGAACAGCACGTTTATGGACAACTACCTCGAAACAGAATTCGATCTGTCGCGGGTGCTGTTCATTGCCACGGCCAACTCGCTCGATACCATCCACCCCGCCCTTCGCGACCGGATGGAGATCATCGATATTGCGGGCTATACGGTCGAAGAAAAAGTACAGATCGCCAAGAAGTACCTGATTCCGAAACAACGCAAAGATCACGGGCTGAAACCCAAAGATCTGGTCATCGAAGATAAAGCCATTCTGCGCATCATTGAAGGCTACACCCGCGAGTCGGGCGTCCGGAATCTGGAGCAGAAAATCGGCGCCCTAGTCCGGAAAGTGGCCAAATCGATCGCGATGGAAGAAGAATATAACCATGTCGTGAAAGCAGCGGACATCCCGAAAATGATCGGGGCCGAGATTTTCGACAAAGAACTCTACGCCGACGACGACATTGCGGGCATCGTTACCGGCCTGGCCTGGACCCAGGTAGGTGGCGAAATTCTGCTGATCGAAAGCAGCCTGAGTCGCGGCAAAGGAACCCTGACGTTATCGGGCCAGCTGGGCGATGTGATGAAAGAGTCGGCTATAACGGCGTTGTCGTACCTGAAGGCCCATGCCGACGATCTGGGCATCGACTACCGCACGTTCAACCATTATGATCTGCACGTACATATACCGGCGGGGGCTGTTCCTAAAGATGGCCCGTCGGCTGGTATCACTATGCTGACATCGATGGCGTCGATCTATACCCAGCGTAAGGTTCGGCCGTACCTGGCCATGACCGGCGAGGTAACCCTGCGCGGCAAAGTGCTGCCCGTTGGCGGTATCAAAGAGAAAATCCTGGCGGCTAACCGGGCGGGCATCAAGGAGATCATCCTGTGTTCGAAGAACCGGAAAGACATCGACGAGATCAATCTGGCTTACATCAAAGACCTGACGTTCCATTATGCCGATACCGTTGATCAGGTACTCGACATTGCGCTGCTGCCCGGTCAGGTTGGTAAACCCATGAAGTTTATTCTGCCCGAAGACAAAGAACAGCGTGAGCTGGAGCGGTCTTACTAACAGCAACATAGACACAACAGGCGGGCTGGAGCGGATAAATTCTGTTCCAGCCCGCCTGCTTCGTTTGGCCGGGCGCTTATCTTTACCCTTGTGCTTGACTTCCAGAAATCCGCTGCCGACTATGTACAGGCCCTGACCCGGCAGATCCTTCCTTTTTACCTTAAAAACGCCCCTGACCCCCAGTACGGAGGCTACTTCGACCTGCTATCGACAACGGGTGAGGTCATTGAAGGCGATAAGTTCGTTACGGCGCAGGCCCGGCAAGCCTGGGTTTTCGCCTGGTTGTATAACCAGCTCGACGCCCAGCCCGCTTATCTTCAGCATGCACAACGGGGGGGCGATTTTCTGAGCCAGTTTGCCCACGATCCGACGCTCAACTGTTACAGCATCCTGGATCGGCTGGGGCGACCGATCGCCCCCGCGACTGATTTGGTACCGGACTGCTCGGCGGTAATGGCCTACGTTCAGCTATACCGGGCCACCGGCAACGATGAATGGGCTATGCTGGCCAAACAAACCTTTGCCAACCTGCTGGCCCGGCGACTCTCGGTCCGTACCGAACAGGCCGGCACCGTTGGCGGCTTTCGGTCGGTGCGTCACCTGAGCGAGCCGGCAGCCTTGCTGGAAGCGGTGCTGGCTATCTGGCCGTTGCTGGACGAAGAAGGGGTTAAAGACGCGGTAGAAACGGCACAGGCCGACCTGATGACCGAATTTCTCGACCGGCGTTCTGACAGCCTGCGCGAGTTTATCCTGCCCGAGGGCGCTTTTCTGAACACGCCCGAAGGTCGTCGGCAACACGTTGGCTTGACCTTCCGGGTGGTGAGTGCCCAGCTGAGTTTATGCGCCGAGCCGGATCTGATGGCAGCTATTCAGGATCGGAATGGGGCTCGTAAACTGGCGAGTCAGGTCGTAAGCTGGGGGCTGCGTGTCTGCGAACAGGCCTGGGACGAAACCGCGGGTGGCCTGGCGGCCTTCACCGATCTGAAAAACCAGCCGACCATTTTTCCCGATTCGCGACATAAATGGGCCTGGGTTCATACCACAGCCCTCGCGGCCCTGATCAAAAGCTATTACCACACCCGACAGCCCGACTGTCTGAAGTGGTTCAGGCGTATTCAGGAGTACGTGTTCCGCTATTTCCCCGACCCGACCCAGCCCGGCTGGCATATGGTCCTCGACCAAACCAATCAGCCGCTGGCATCGGCTAGAGCGACCCCAGCGGCTGAGCCTGGTATTTTTATTCATAGCCTGGCCGAAACAGCGCAGACCTTATCGCAATGTGCTAAACTACCCCAGAAGGGGCAGCGCAAACGGCCGGCCTAGCCCATCGACAGGCACCGGCGGGAAAGGCCGTCAGGGGTTCAGGTAGTGATCGACGGCGTTGCGGACGCTGCCGTACTGGGCCAGCAGCTGCTCGGCGGTTTCGTAGTCGACCCCGGTTTCGCTGATGACCATCTTGGCCGCCCGGTCGCGCAGTTTCAGGTTTGATAACTGCATGTCGACCATCTTATTACCTTTCACCCGGCCCAGCTGAATCATCGCCGAAGTCGAGATCATGTTGAGCACCAGCTTCTGAGCCGTACCGGACTTCATGCGGGTGCTGCCCGTAACAAACTCGGGGCCTACCACAACCTCTACCGGATATTCGGCCGCTGCCGCCACCGCCGACCCTTCGTTACAAACCACACAACCGGTCAGCAATCCGGCCGCCCGGGCTTTCTCCAAGCCGCCAATCACATAGGGCGTACGACCCGAAGCGGCAATACCAATCACGGTATCGAGCGGTTCAGGATGATAAGGTGCTATATCCAGCCAGGCCTGATCCGGATCATCTTCGGCATATTCAACGGCCCGGCGAATGGCTTTGTCGCCACCGGCGATCAGGCCAATGACCAGATCGGGCGATACACCGTAGGTGGGCGGACACTCTGACGCATCTACAACCCCCAGCCGACCGCTGGTACCAGCGCCGATGTAGATCAGCCGTCCGCCTTCTTTCATGCGTTTGACGATCTCGGTGACCAGAGCCTCAATTTGAGGAATGGCTTTTTCAACCGCCAGCGGTACTGTTTTGTCTTCGCGGTTAATATTGGTAAGCAGGTCGTGGACCGACATCTGCTCAAGATGATCGTAGTGAGAAGCGGTTTCGGTTGTCATGCCGCAAAAATAAGGGAAAGCGGTCTGACTCCCGTTTACTTAACCGGCTTTTGAGCGGCACCGGCCGACTTCAGCTCATTCACCTGCCGTTGCAGTTCAATCACGTACAGGGTCAACTCCTCTACTTTTTCCAGCAGTTTGGCGTTCATCTGCACCAGATCGACCCCCTCGCGGGTGACCTCCTCGGCCGACGGAACCCCCGGCAAATGCTGGTTGGCTTTGATGAACTGAGCCACCTCGCTCAAAGATCGGAGCCGGTAGGTTGGCGCAAAAACCCGGTCGGCCCAGTCGGCTGGTTCATTGATACGCAGCCGGTACGTAGCCATCACGACCTCACCCCGCTCGTTGACGCTCAGGAACCGGTCGGTGCGAGCCGAAACAGGGCTACGGTCGTTCAGCTGGCCAAAGCGCAGGCCGCTCTGGTCGGGCTGGTCGGCCACCACGTCGAGTTTGGCCACCGGCGACGAGGTACCAATGCCGACGTTTGCGCCGTTACCCAGCACGAGGGCATTGCTGCTCAGCACACGGGCATTGGCCCCGATCGCCGTAGCATTCGACAGACCGACCCCGATGGCCGTAGCATTAGCGCCCAGCAGTGTATTGTCGCTACCGTCCCGATCGTTGAACCCGGCCCCCGTCCCCATGATCACGTTTCGGTGACCACCCTGATTACGCTGGCCGGCGTTATAACCGATAAACACATTGTCGCTACCCGATACATTTAACTTGCCGGCTTCGTAACCAACCAGCGTGTTGTTACTACCGGTAGTGTTCGGAAAACCCGCTTTGTAGCCGTAGTACGTATTATAGGAACCCGAGGTATTGCTCTGCCCCGACTGGCTCCCCATGAACGTATTGAAAGTTCCGGTTCCGCCAATCGTGGCCGTAGTACTCTGCCCAATGAACAGGTTGTTCGTACCGTTTACAGATTGAATGCTGACCACCTGATTATCGGGGGTTACAATCTGACTTTGAGCATGTGCTAGAGTAAGGGTAGCACAAAAACCGGCAGTCAGAAGCAGCGTACATGTTTGTTTCATATAAACATGGATTTACAAAGGGATATCAATCACCAAATTAAGTACAAAGTAAAAGTAATATCACAGATCCGCAACAGACGGCTCCGATCCTTCCTGGCAGAGCGAAACAGGATACAGGCACTGCAGTTAGTCTACGAATTGCTCTGGTTAGGATTTGCGCCAAAAATTTTGATAAGTTAAGCAGAGGCTGTTTATTTACGGCAACATTACGCAATCAGCGAAATTTCGCTATAAGCATGATTACTAAAAACACCGAACTAAACGCATTTAGCCGCACCCTCACTCAGGAAGTAAGCAATCCTGCTGCCAAAGCCATGCTGTATGGGGTAGGACTCACGGAAGATGATATGCAAAAGCCTCAGATCGGTATAGCCAGTACCGGTTATGAGGGAAATACCTGTAACATGCACCTGAACGGATTATCCGTTTACGTGAAACAGGGCATTCAGGCTAATGGGCTGGTCGGGCTTATTTTCAATACCATCGGTGTATCAGACGGCATGACCAACGGGAACGCCGGTATGCAGTATTCGCTGCCCAGCCGCGATCTGATCGCCGACAGCATCGAATCGGTCGTGGCGGCTCAGTGGTACGACGGTGTCGTTACCGTAGTTGGCTGCGACAAAAACATGCCCGGCGCCGTTATGGCGATGGCTCGTCTCGACCGGCCCGGCATTATGGTCTACGGCGGCACGATCCGTTCGGGCCATTACAAAGGTCAGAAACTCGATATTGTGTCGGCGTTCGAGGCCCTTGGCAAAAAATATGCCAACAACATCTCCGACGAAGATTACGAAGGGGTGATCCGAAACGCCATTCCCGGCGCGGGAGCCTGCGGAGGGATGTATACGGCCAACACCATGGCCAGCAGCATCGAAGCAATGGGCCTCAGCCTGCCCTTTAGCAGCAGCTACCCCGCTACGCACGAAGGTAAACAGGAAGAGTGTAAGAAGATCGGAGCCGCCATGCGCGTGCTGCTCGAACAGAATATCACCCCGGCCGACATCATTACGCCCAAATCCATCGAGAACGCCCTGACCATCGTTATGGCGCTCGGCGGCTCTACCAACGCGGTACTGCACTACCTCGCCATTGCCCGGGCCGCCAACTTGTCGTTGTCACTCGACGATATTCAGGCCATCAGCGACCGTACGCCTTTACTGGCCGACCTGAAGCCCAGCGGTAAGTATTATATGGAAGACATGCTGGCTATCGGCGGGGTGCCGGCGGTGATGAAATACCTCTATCAGCAAGGTATGATCCACGGCGACTGCATGACCGTAACAGGCAAAACGGTTGCCGAAAACCTCGCCGATGCGCCCGACCTGAATTTCGATACCCAGAAAATCGTATTCCCGCTCACCCAGCCGATCAAAAAAACCGGCCATATTCAGATTCTGCGCGGCAACCTCGCCCCTACCGGCTCCGTAGCCAAAATTACGGGCAAGGAAGGCGAACGCTTCGAAGGCGTCGCCAAAGTCTGCGAACACGAGGGTGAAGTCATCGAAGCGCTGTCGAAAGGAGAAATTCTGCCGGGTCAGGTCATCGTAATCCGGAACAGCGGGCCTAAAGGCGGTCCGGGTATGAGCGAAATGCTGAAGCCCACCTCGGCCATTATGGGCGCGGGCCTGGGCGACAAAGTAGCGCTGATCACAGACGGGCGCTTCTCGGGCGGCACCCACGGGTTTGTGGTGGGTCACGTCACCCCCGAAGCCTTTGAGGGCGGACCGATCGCGCTGGTAAAAGATGGTGATCTGATTACGCTCGATGCCGTTGGCCGTGAGCTTACCCTGCACGTATCGGACGACGAGCTGGCCGAGCGCCGAAGCCACTGGGTACAGCCCCAGCCGCGGTTCAGCAAGGGCGTACTGGGCAAATATATCCGGAACGTGAAGTCGGCCAGCGAAGGCTGCGTAACCGACGAATTCTGAGAAAACGACTTATAGCATGTACAGCGACGACATCCATACTTTGCCCCCGGCCTATGCCGACATTGAAGCGGCCAGCCAGACCATTCGCTTCTCGATGCCATCGGACCGGCAAACGGGGGCGATACTGAAAATGCTGGCGGCTTCGAAGCCCAAGTCGAAGCTGCTGGAAATCGGTACGGGTACCGGACTGGCTACCGCCTGGCTCCTGGCCGGTATGGACGCCGACTCAACGCTGACATCGATCGATAACGAACCGGCTTATCAGGCCATAGCCCGCCAGGTCCTGGGTGCCGACGACCGCCTTCAGCTCGTATGCACCGACGCCGGAAACTGGCTGGAAACTACCGACCAGACATTCGACCTGATTTTTGCGGACGCCTGGCCGGGCAAATACGCCAATCTCGACGCCACCCTGAACGCGCTGGCGCCGGGTGGCCTGTACGTACTCGACGACATGCTGCCCCAACCTAACTGGCCCGACGGTCATGGCGACAATGTCGATAAACTCGTCCGCGAACTCGAAGGCCGCCACGACCTGCACCTGGTCAAACTGGCCTGGTCGACCGGGCTACTGATTGCCAGCCGCAACTAATAACAGCACTCAACAAACGAACGGAACCTATTCAAACGCACCCCCTTATGGAAACGGCCAGCGTGACACCCGATATAGATACTACGCCCGAGACGGTTCAGCTCCTCTCCGGCGCTCAGGCCCTGATGCACTCCCTCGTTGCCGAGCAGGTCGATACCATTTTCGGCTACCCCGGCGGTGCCATCATGCCCGTCTACGACGCTCTGTACGACTTTCAGGACCGCATCAACCACATTCTCGTGCGTCATGAACAGGGCGCAGGCCATGCCGCTCAGGGCTATGCCCGAATGCAGGGGCGGGCGGGCGTGTGTCTGGTCACCTCCGGACCGGGTGCTACCAACCTCGTTACGCCCATTGCCGATGCCCTAATCGACTCAACCCCGCTGGTTTGCATAGTGGGTCAGGTCGGTAAAAAGCTGCTCGGCACCGACGCCTTTCAGGAGGCCGATGTGATGGGCGTTACCATGCCGATTACGAAGTGGAACTATCAGATCACCACCGCCGACGAAGTTCCCGAAATCATAGCCCGGGCGTTCTACATCGCCCAGTCGGGTCGTCCCGGACCGGTGCTGATCGATATCACCAAAAGTGCCCAGCTGGAGCTGATGACGCAACCCTACTCCTACGAGCGGTGCAGGACCATCATCAGCTACCGGCCCCGTATGGTGCCTAAACCCGAACAGGTTGAGGCAGCCGCCAAACTGATCAACGGTGCCAAACGACCCTACATCCTGGCCGGACACGGGGTGCAGCTGGCAAAAGCTGAAGACGAACTGCGGCAGTTTGCGGAGAAAACCGGCATTCCGGTAGCTACTACCCTGCTGGGCCAGTCGACCATTTCGACCGATCACCCGCTGTACGTGGGCTGGCTCGGCATGCACGGCAACTACGGCCCCAACGTATTGACCGACGAAGCCGACGTGATCATTGCCATCGGCATGCGCTTCGACGATCGGGTCACGGGCGACGCCAGCAAGTACATCAGGCAGGCTAAAGTTATTCATATAGAGATCGATCCTTCCGAGATCGATAAGATCATCAAAGCCGACGCGCCCGTGGTGGGCGATGCCAAAGAAGCCCTCAGGGCGCTGCTCAAGCTCGTTCATCCCAACGATCATACCGTTTGGCGAAACGAGTTCAGGAAGTACGACGTCATTGAAAACGAGACCATTACCGTGCCGAGCCTCTCGGGCGACAGTGAGAAAATCCAGATGGGTGAGGTCATTGATCTCCTGTCGAAGAAAACCAACGGCGAAGCGGTTCTGGTTACCGACGTAGGGCAGCATCAGATGATGGCCTCCCGCTATTACCAGTTCCGTCGACCCAACAGCCTGGTCACGTCGGGCGGCATGGGCACGATGGGCTTTGCGTTACCGGCCGCGTTCGGCACCAAAGTTGGTGCGCCCGACCGCACAGTAGTGGCTATCATCGGCGACGGCTGTTTCCAGATGACCCTGCAGGAGCTGGGCACCATTGTGCAAAACAAACAGCCCGTTAAGGCAATCATCCTGAATAATAACTTCCTGGGCATGGTTCGGCAGTGGCAGCAGCTCTTCCACGAACGGCGCTACTCGTTCGTAGAACTGCAAAACCCGGATTTTATCACCATTGCCAAAGGCTTCGGTATGGACGGGCACACCTGTTCCGAGCGCGAGACGCTGTCCGAATCGCTCGACCGGATGCTGGCCCACGACGGCCCGTATCTGCTCGAAGTCATTGTGGAGAAAGAAGAAAACGTGTTTCCGATGGTACCCGCCGGCACCAGCGTATCGCAGATTCGATTGGCCTAGTGTGCAGCGTGGCGATGCTGCCTGACGGGTATGATCGCACACGCCCGCCCGGGGCTTGTTTATAACAATCAAGTTGGCAGACCATTCGTCATTGACTACTTATGGCTGCGGGTGCCCGGCAGTTAGGCCGCTCCCGACAGACTGGTTCAGTGACAATAAATGTCTTATACCATGACAACTTACACCATTTGCGTTTTTACGTCGAATACGATCGGGCTGCTGAACCGCATCACGATCATTTTCACGCGCCGGCGCATCAATATTGAAAGCCTGACCGTATCCGAAACCGAGCGGAAAGGAGTATCGCGTTTTACGATCGTAATCAAGCACGAGTCGCGCGAAGAAGTGGAAAAGCTGGTCCGGCAGATCCGGAAAATTGTAGAAGTAATGGCCGTTTTCGGCTATCTCAACGACGAGATCGTCTACAACGAAATTGCCATGTTTAAGATTTCGACTCCGCTGGGCGCCAAACCCCTCGACGTCGAAACGATCAACAGCAAATACAAAGCCTGGGTCGTATACTGGGGGCTGGATTATGTGGTGGTCGAGAAGACCGGCACCGAAACGGACATCTTCGATTTCTTTGCCTACATCCGCCAGCAGCACGACATTCTGGAATTCGTCCGGTCGGGCCGGGTCGCCGTCGGCAAAACGGAGCAGGGCCTGGTCGAGTACCTGCCCGAAGCCGAATGGGCCTACTACCTCTAGACCGCCGGGCCGCTCCGGGTCCTGGCTGGCTTTTGCGCTCCCGTTCCTTTTGTCATCCCGCCGAAGGAGAGATCTCAACGGATAGTCATCGACCGGACTGCTAAGGGCTGGGATCCCTCCTGCGTCGGAGTGACAAAAGAACAGAAATGGCACTGGGACAGCAGTAACACGATTGCAACCACTATTTTTTTACAACTAAAAAGAGTACCACAAATGGCACAAATTAACTTCGGCGGAACCGTAGAAAACGTCGTAACCCGCGAAGAATTCCCGCTCGAGAAAGCGCTGGAAACCCTTAAAAACGAAACGATCGCCGTTATTGGTTACGGTGTACAAGGTCCTGGCCAGTCGCTCAACATGCGCGATAACGGCTTCAACGTCATTGTGGGCCAGCGCAAAGGGAAAACCTTCGACAAGGCTGTGGCCGATGGCTGGGTTCCGGGCGAAACGCTGTTTGACATTGACGAAGCGCTGGAGCGCGGCACCATCATCTGCTTCCTGCTGTCCGATGCCGCCCAGATCGAACTGTGGCCAACGGTAAAAGCCGCGCTGAAGCCGGGTAAGTCGCTCTACTTCTCCCACGGCTTCGGCGTGACCTACAAAGAGAAAACCGGTATCGTTCCCCCGGCCGACGTTGACGTATTCCTCGTAGCGCCGAAAGGCTCGGGTACGTCGCTGCGCCGGTTGTTTGTAGAAGGAAAAGGCCTGAACTCGTCGTTTGCCATTTATCAGGATGCCAGCGGCCAGGCTCGCGAGAAATGCATCGCCATGGGAATCGGCGTTGGCTCAGGCTACCTGTTCGAAACCGATTTCTACAAAGAAGTAACCTCCGACCTGACGGGTGAGCGCGGCACGCTGATGGGCGCGATCCAGGGTATTTTTGCGGCCCAGTACGAAGTGCTGCGCGCCAATGGCCACAGCCCCTCCGAGGCTTTCAACGAAACGGTCGAAGAGCTAACCCAGTCGCTGATGCCGCTGGTAGCCGAGAACGGCATGGACTGGATGTACGCTAACTGCTCGACCACGGCCCAGCGCGGTGCCCTCGACTGGTGGAAACCCTTCCGCGACGCCACCAAGCCGGTTTTCGAACAACTGTACAACTCGGTAAAATCGCAGGAGCAGGCCGAAATCAGCATCACCCGCAACTCGCAGCCCGACTACCGCGAGAAGCTGGAAGTCGAGCTGGCTGAACTCCGCGACTCCGAAATGTGGCAGGCCGGTGCCGCCGTGCGCAACCTGCGGCCCGAGCGCAACTAAACCAAATACCTGTTGACAAGTAATCGGGTAGAGAGCAGCCATCGGGCCAGCTACTACCCGATTGCTGTTTGTAGAAGGGTCATAATTGAACGAAACTGTTGATATATTTGGTCTACGCTACTACATTGCCACATACCTATTCTAAAGCGGAACTGATATCGAATATAGTTGAGAGTCATTAGCCAACAACAATATTGCCAACATGATACAGCAACAAATAATCTATCCTACAGCCTAAAAGCTTTAAGTCATATTGAATGAAAAAAAAATGAAAGAGCATTAAGTGCAAGTAAAAATTTACATTGAAACTCTTGACAATCCAAGAAGCAACCTACTTTCTTTTGAATAGTTAGCTTTACAGGTCATAGCTATGAATCACAAATAAAATAACGAACATTTCGCATATTTATGAATTTATAATTATCGCTACAAACCACTAAATCGACACTAGCAAACAAAAAAAAGTTATAGCATAAAACGCCTTTTTATGAGCAATAACTGGTTTTGATTTCAGTCGATGAAAAACACAAACCATCAGAATTGATATTAAAATTTTTTTAAATTAATTTCAATACCAATAATATGAAAAGCAGAACGTCGGCATATCATCCATATCTAGCATTTATGACAACGATAGTAAACCAACTTTAATTAAAGAATCAACAAACATTGACCAACAAAATGAACTGTAAAAACTGTACTACCGAAGTACATTCAAATTATTGTCCAGATTGTGGACATCCAACGAATCTGAAACGGATCGATGGTCATTACATTGTTCATGAAATTGAACATGTGCTGCATTTTGAGCGTGGTATCTTGTATACAATCAGGGAGCTAATAACAAACCCGGGGCAAAACGTCAGAAATTATCTATCTGAGAACAGGAACCGACTCGTAAAGCCAATTATTTTCATCATTATAACCTCATTAATCTATTCGGTTGCAATCAGTTTTTTTCACATAGAAGACGATTATGTAAAATTTAAAGGCGCTGAATTAACAACAACGGTAAAAATTTTCTCGTGGATACAAGGGCACTATGGCTATGCCAACATCATTATGGGTATATTCATTACTTTGTGGATAAAACTATTCTTCAGAAAATCTAATTATAACCTATTTGAGGTTTTAATTCTACTTTGCTTTGTGATGGGAATAGGCATGCTGATTTTTGCTCTGTTTGCTTTGGCACAAGGATTAACAAAAGCAAATTTGATGGCCATCGGTGGCCTAGTGGGTATTATCTACTGTTCCTGGGCAATAGGCAGTTTTTTCGGAAGGGATAAAATTACAAATTATGTGAAAGCATTCTTTGCTTATATGCTTGGCATGATAACGTTTACTGTAGCCGCCATTCTCCTAGGTTTTTTGATCGACTTCATTATAAAATAGCAAACGCATGGAAAACAAAAAGGGAGTAAATGTTGTGTTTATCATTGTAGCGTTCACATTGGGAACCACGCTGCTAAGGCATTTTAATTTTCAAACGCTCAGCTTCAAAATGCCTGTGTTAGATATACTTTTCCTGATTACATTCATTATAGCCATTTATTTGATTATTAAAGACTACAAAAAAACAACAAAAGAATAAACAACAGCGACTATTATAGGGATTATCACATGATAACTGACCTAGTTCTATAAACCACCTCTACACAATTCAACTGCATGGCCCCGGCAAACCAACCCGTTTTGACTCCAGACCAACGCGAAGAAATGCTCCGTGTGTTGAAAGCGCGGTTTGAGAAGAACAAAAACCGTCATCGGGACGTTGCCTGGGCCGACGTGGCGGCAAAGCTGGACGCGAACCCAGCCAAATTATGGTCGCTTAACGAAATGGAATTGACCGGTGGCGAACCCGACGTGGTTGCGTATGACAGCGCGACAGACGAGTACGTTTTTTACGACTGTTCGGCCGAAAGCCCAAAAGGTCGTCGGAGCGTTTGTTACGACCGCCAGGGTCAGGACTCGAGAAAAGAGAACAGGCCGGAACATAACGCGGTCGATCTGGCGGCCGAACTGGGTATCGACCTGCTCACCGAGGAGCACTACCGGGCGCTGCAGCAACTCGGCGCCTTCGATACCAAAACGTCGAGCTGGATCCAGACACCGGCTGCTATCCGAAAACTGGGCGGTGCGCTCTTTGCCGAATATCGCTACGGCCATGTTTTTGTTTTCCACAACAGCGCCCCCTCCTACTATGCCGCCCGTGGCTTTCGTGGCTCGCTGCGGGTTTGAGCCAGGTTTGGACAGCCACCCGCTTCCTTAGCCCCGAGGCTGTTATCCTTACTTTGTTTTCTTAACGGGCTTTTGGCTCGTTACCTATCCCCGGCAGAGATTTTGTATTTTTGTACAAAAAGCACTCATCAGCAACAGCCGTGGTAGACACCGATCAGCATACCCTCGCTCCCGATCTCGACAATATATACCTCGCGGCCGACCGGCTCCGTGGCATTGCGACCCATACGCCCCTGCAGGAAAATCTGAACCTGTCGGATCGCTACGAAGCCAACATCTTTCTGAAGCGCGAAGACCTGCAGGTGGTTCGGTCGTATAAGATTCGGGGTGCCTACAACAAAATGGCGTCGCTGCCTCAGGAAGCGCTCGCCAAAGGCGTGGTTTGCGCCAGCGCCGGTAACCACGCGCAGGGCCTGGCCTATGCCTGCCGGAAAATGGGCGTTAAAGGCACGATTTTCATGCCTACCACCACCCCAAACCAGAAGGTGAAGCAGGTAAAACTGTTCGGTAAAGAGTTCGTTGACGTGGTCCTGATCGGCGATACCTACGACGATGCCTACATGGCTGCCAACGAGTACGTACAGACCCACGACAGCACTTTTGTTCACCCCTTCGACGACATACTGGTGATGGAAGGCCAGGGAACCGTTGGACTGGAAATTTTCAAAGACGCCAGTTTCAAGATCGATTACGTGCTGATGGCCATTGGCGGGGGCGGACTGGCTTCGGGGGTGTCGACGGTTTTTAAGCAGCTTAGCCCTAAAACCAAACTGATCGGCGTGGAACCGCTGGGGTCGCCTTCCATGAAAGTATCGATGGATGAGGGCCACGTTGTTCCGCTCGACCATATCGACAAGTTCGTCGACGGAGCGGCCGTGAAGCGCGTGGGCGATATCACCTTCGAAATCTGCCGCCAGAACCTCGACCGGGTGGTGCTGGTACCCGAGGGTAAGGTTTGTACAACCATCCTGCAACTCTACAACGAAGAAGCCATCGTGGCCGAGCCCGCCGGCGCCCTCAGCATTGCCGCGCTCGATCTGCTGAAAGACGAAATCAAAGGCAAAAACGTAGTTTGTCTGGTAGGGGGCGGCAACAATGACATTACCCGTACGGAAGAAATCAAGGAGCGGTCGCTGCTGTACGAAGGGCTCAAACATTATTTCATTATCCGGTTTCCGCAACGCTCCGGTGCTTTCCGCGACTTCCTGAACGTGCTCGGCCCCACCGACGATATTACCCGCTTCGAGTACGCCAAGAAAACCAACCGCGAAACCGGCCCCGCGCTGGTCGGCATCGAACTGAAAAACCGCGACGATTTTGAGCCGCTCATCCAGCGTATGCAGGCCCAGAATATCGTGTTCGAGCACGTCAATGACAAACCCGATTTGTTCCAGTTTTTGATCTAAATTTGGCTGTCCCCAATTAACACCTATGCAAACGGCCGTTACCAATAAGCAGCAAGTATTTGAGCGGGTTCATTCGCACCGATCAGCTATAGAATTGTTTGGGGCAGCCCGACTAGGATTATTTGGATCGTTTGTGAGAGATGAACAGACTCCGGATAGCGATGTAGACTTTGTGGTTGAATTTCAGGAAGGGAAAAAAACCTTTCGGAATTTCATGAACATGGCCGATTATCTGGAAAAGGTTCTCAATCGAAAAGTCGACTTGCTTACTTGGGAAGGAATGGCTTCGTTTGTTAAACGAGAAGTTGAAAAAGAGATCGAATATGTCCCGTTCAACGCTTGAGTTTTTACAGCATATACAACGAGAACTGACGTATTTAATGGGGCGGTCAGCCGATATGAGTTATGATGATTTTATTACGAATGACGATTTGATTCGGGCCTTTGTCCGAAGTTTCGAAATTGTGGGAGAGGCTTGTAAAAATGTGCCCGAAGACATTCGTTTCAGTAATCCTGAATTTAACTGGAGTGGCTTTGCCAAGTTACGCGACCGGCTGATTCACCACTATTGGGGTATTGAGTATCAAATTATCTGGAATGCTATTTTGACAGAAGTTCCTTCAAACAAGGAATGGATAGATTTACTAGTTGAGCAGGAGCTGAATAAATTATAGCTACATGCTTCGCGTCCCATCGTCCATACAGCCCAGTCAGTTTGCGTCGCTGAGCATCCGCCGACCTGGCACCGACCCGGCCGACGGTTCGCGGTCCGACGGTTCGGAGATGACTTTTGTGGCGTATCGGAGCGATGTGTATCCCGAGCGGAACGAGGTCTTTTTTGAGGAGCATGCCGTAATCGTTGTGCTGGAAGGCGAGAAAAAATTCAACTCGCCCACCCAGGAGCTCCACGTCCGGAAAGGGCAGATCCTGTTTTTTCAGCGGGGGTGCTACTCCATGAACGAGTCCATCGACGCGAACTACAAAAGCCTGGTCTTCTTCGTTAATGAGAAGATGCTCAAGGAGTTTGTCAACCAGCACCTCTCCCTCTTTCAGGACCGGCACCGTCCGCTGCCCGACGAGCCTATTTTGTCGCTGACCTCTTCGCCAGCCTTTACGACATTTATTCAGTCGCTGCTGCCGTATTTCGGGTCGGGCACACCGTTTCTGAACGAACTGCTTCGGCTTAAGTTTCAGGAGTTACTGCTCCACCTGCTCGAACTCGATACAAGCGGTCAGCTGCGGGCCATTCTGCTCCACATTTACCAGGGCCAGAAAGCGGATCTCAACTACCTGATGAATACCTACCTGCTCAAACCCTTATCGATGGACGAGCTGGCGCGGCTGTCGGGGCGGAGCTTATCGGCCTTCAAACGCGACTTCGAAGCACAGTTTCATACCTCGCCCGGCCACTGGATCCGCCAGCGACGGCTCGAGCACGCCCACTTTCTGCTCCGCAACACCACCAAAAACGTCTCCGAAGTCAGCATGGAGATCGGCTACGAGAGCGTTTCCCATTTCATCAAGGCCTACAAACAGCAGTACGGCACCACGCCCAAACGGGGTAACTGAGTAAAAACTGTCTATTGATTTGACTGCCGAAGGTTATCGATGTCGTTTTGATCACGAGGGCGCCCGGCAGCTCGCTTGGCCTGAAGTAAATGATTGTAATGAATGAGCCGAACCTGCACACCCTCCACATCAACGTCGGAAGCCTGCTCATACGACTCTTCAAATACAAGCCCTTTTATAGCGGTAATGATGTCAATAGCTACTGGCTGACGACCAAATGTGAATACGTCAAAAGCAGGATTGCTAAGGAAGTTATCGAGCGTCATGTCAAATGTTGGCATGCCAAAAAGCGCAAAAGCCTCGACTAAACGAGCATAGTTGTCAACCGATTTCTCAACCCAGATATCCATATCGCCCGTGGTTCGACTATACCCGTGTAGAATCACCGAGTAACCACCCACCAACACGTAGCGAACGCCACACACCTTCAGCGCGTGCAGGAAATCACGAAAATCATCATTGAAGAGATTTGCCATCCTAACTGGTGTGCTTGCGCGCCGAGAAGGCGGTTCTGTCCAGGCGGGGCGGTTTATCAGGATCGTAGCGGTAAGCCACACTGTTCAAGTAGGCGGCTACACGTAAACGATCAGCATATGCAGTGGGTTGGCAGGCCATGTGATATTGCTCGGTCTGCTCGAAGGTACCTGCATGAAAGGCGCTTCTATCTAATCGATATGCCATGAACAAATATAGTCATTCGGTAAGATACACTTCATTTCTGCTCCGCAACACCACCAAAAACGTCTCCGAAGTCAGCATGGAGATCGGCTACGAGAGCGTCTCCCATTTCATCAAGGCCTACAAACAGCAGTACGGCACCACGCCCAAACGGGGTAATTGAGTTTGACACGAACCACCGTTCGTTCTCATGCTCGAAACAGACACAACAGGAGGACTGTCCTTCAGCAACTCAGCCTCAAGCTAAAAACACGTTTCCTGATCAACGGGTTGGGGCCTTGATTACCGCCTTGTGTTAATACGCAGCTCAACGATCCATTACTTGCTGCGAGCAGCGTCATCGACGTCTTAGTAACCTGGGCGGTACTTACTTCTTACCAGAAATCGCTGTAGTTTGCGGCTTAGTTTATGCAGCGCTGAAAACCCTGCAATACCCTCTACAATCCATTATGACGGAGAGCCAGAAAAGACAACAGCAAGCCAAAGTATTACGGATTTCCAGAAAACTACATCGAACAACGGGGGCTCTGTTATTTGTGTTCTTTTTGTTTATCTCCGTAACCGGTTTACTGCTGGGCTGGAAGAAAAATAGCGGTGGGCTCCTGCTCCCCAAATCCTACAAAGGCACATCGACCAATCTGGCAGACTGGCTGCCGCTCGATAGCCTGCATAAAAACGCCTGTCGGATAGTACAGGACTCGATATCGCCCGAATTGTCGCTGGAGCTGGAGCGGATCGACGTTCGGAAAGATAAAGGCATGGTCAAATTCGTGTTTGCCGATCATTTCTGGGGTGTACAGCTGGATGGCGCCACCGGCAAACTGCTCCACATCGAACAACGACGGTCCGACTTTATCGAGAAAATCCACGACGGCTCTATCCTCGACTTCTACGCCGGAACCAGCGACGGCCAGATCAAACTCGTTTACACTACCATTACCGGCCTGGCCCTGCTGCTGTTTACGGTAACCGGATTCTGGCTTTGGTACGGCCCCAAGCGAATGCGGCAAAACGCGGCAAACCGTTGATAGAGCTGATTATATTCACGCATCATCATTACCAGCCAATGTAGTTTTCCGTCCATTCGCCAATCAAGAACCAAAAACGCTATTTATTGGACGCGTAACGAGATGCCGGCCTGATAACAACTCATCACCTTTGTAGCTACGAACAAAGTTTCCGCTACAACAATGAGTACCCCAAAAACCTTATTTGATAAAGTCTGGGATGCGCACGTCATCCGGCACGTCGAAGATGGCCCCGATGTGTTGTTCATCGACCGTCATTTCATCCATGAAGTAACCAGCCCCGTAGCGTTTCTGGGTCTCGAGGGCCGGGGCGCGCCGGTACTGTTTCCCGGCCGAACCTTCGCCACCGCCGATCACAACACACCTACCCTCAACCAGCACCTACCCGTTGCCGATCCGCTATCAGCCAATCAGCTCAGGGCGCTGGAAGTCAACACGGCTAAGTATGGCATTTCACACTGGGGTTTGGGCCACCAGAAAAACGGCATTGTGCACGTAATCGGCCCCGAAAACGGCATCACCCTACCCGGCATGACCATCGTCTGTGGCGACTCGCATACGTCGACCCACGGTGCGTTTGGGGCCATTGCGTTCGGAATCGGTACCTCGGAAGTAGAAATGGTGCTGGCCTCGCAGTGTATCATGCAGCCGAAGCCAAAGAAAATGCGGATCACGGTAAACGGTACGCTTGGTAAGGCGGTCATGCCCAAAGACGTCATTCTTTACATCATCGCGCAGATTTCGGCCAGTGGCGCAACGGGCTACTTTGTCGAATACGCCGGCGAGGTGTTCCGCAACATGAGCATGGAAGGCCGCATGACGGTCTGTAACATGAGCATCGAGATGGGCGCGCGCGGTGGTATCATTGCCCCCGACCAGACCACCCTCAACTACCTGAACGGCCGCGAAATGGCGCCTAAAGGCGAAGCCTGGGATAAGCTGGTTCCGTACTGGGAGTCGCTCAGCACCGACGACGGGGCCGAGTTCGACGTAGATCTGACCTTCGATGCGGCCACTATCGAACCGCAGATTACGTACGGTACCAACCCCGGTTTGGGCACGGGTATATCGCGGCAGATTCCAATAGCCGAAGCGGTAAAAGACGGCGCGGCCAGTTACAAAAAATCGTTGCAGTACATGGGCTTCGCCGAGAACGAATCGATGGTCGGCAAACCCATTGACTTCGTTTTTCTGGGCAGCTGCACCAACGGTCGGATCGAGGATTTCCGCGCGTTTGCGTCGATCGTAAAAGGCCACCGGAAAGCCGATAACGTTACGGCCTGGCTCGTACCGGGCTCGCACGTGGTTGAGCGACAGATCAAAGAAGAAGGTATTCTGGACATCCTGACCGAAGCCGGTTTTGAACTCCGTCAGCCGGGTTGCTCAGCCTGTCTGGCCATGAACGAAGACAAGATTCCGGCCGGTAAATACGCCGTTTCTACCTCGAACCGCAACTTCGAAGGTCGTCAGGGGCCGGGCGCCCGCACCCTGCTGGCCAGCCCGCTCGTTGCCGCTGCAGCCGCCGTAACAGGCAAAGTCACAGATCCCAGAGAATTCATATAGCGATGAACTATGAGTGCTGAGTTATGAGCGGCCGATATGAACCGACCGACCTTAACACTTATCACTCATCGTTCATCACTCATAACTTATTACGGTAAACATGGCTTACGATAATTTCACCATTCTTCGCAGTGCGGCCGTTCCGATGCCCATCGAGAACGTCGATACGGATCAGATTATTCCTGCCCGCTTCCTGAAAGCGACGGAGCGCAAAGGTTTTGGCGACAACCTGTTCCGCGACTGGCGCTACAACCCCGACAATACCCCCAAAGCCGATTTTGTACTCAACAATCCAACCTATTCGAGCAATGGCCCAGCCCGTAAAATTCTGGTGGGTGGCAAAAATTTCGGCAGCGGATCGAGCCGCGAACATGCAGCCTGGGCTATTTACGACTATGGTTTCCGCTGCGTCGTATCGAGCTTCTTCGCCGATATTTTCAAGAACAACTGCCTCAACGTCGGCATCCTGCCCGTTACGGTTAGCCCCGAGTTTGCGGACAGAATCTTCGCAGCCATCGAAGCCGACCCCAGCACCGAACTGGAAGTGAACCTGCCTGAGCAGACCATTACCCTCCTGGCAACGGGCGATAGTGAGCGCTTCGCCATCAACGAGTACAAGAAGCACAACCTGCTCAACGGCTACGACGACATCGACTACCTCCTGTCGATGAAATCCGAAATCGAAGCCTTTGCCGATACCAGACCGTTCTAACCTTACTGAGTGATTGAGTAAATGGCGATGGAGTGAATGGGGCGCGTTATCAGGCGCACTGGCCACTCCGTCAATCGTTTGCTCAACCACTCATTTTGCTTCATGAAAACCCGCCGTTATATTGAAATTATGGATACGACCCTCCGCGATGGTGAACAGACCAGCGGGGTGTCGTTTTCGGCGTCCGAGAAACTGGCGTTAGCCCAGGTACTGCTTACCGAGGTAAAGGTTGATCGGGTAGAGGTGGCGTCGGCACGGGTGTCGGCGGGCGAGCTGGAGGCCGTTCGGCAGATTACGCGCTGGGCAGCCGGTATGGGTTTGCTCGACCGGGTCGAGGTGCTGACCTTTGTCGATGGGCAAGCCTCCCTCGACTGGATGCGGGAATCGGGCGCTAAAGTCATGAACCTGCTGACGAAGGGGTCCATGAACCACCTGACTCATCAGCTCAAGAAAACGCCCGACCAGCATTTTGGCGATATTCAACAGATGGTTAGCCAGGCCCAGCTGGCCGGTTTCCAGATCAATGTGTATCTGGAAGACTGGAGCAATGGCATGCGTAACTCGCCCGACTACGTATTTCAGTTTCTGGATTTTCTGCAAACCCAACCCATCCGCCGGGTTCTTCTGCCCGATACACTGGGGGTGCTGACCCCGTCTGAATCGTATCAGTTCGTTTATCAGCTGGTAAACCGCTATCCCAGGCTCCACTTCGATTTTCACGCCCATAACGACTACGACCTCGGGGTGGCCAACGTGATGGAAGCCATACGGGCCGGCGCCCACGGCATTCACCTGACCGTAAACGGGCTGGGTGAGCGGGCCGGTAATGCACCCCTGGCCAGTACCCTGGCCGTGTTGCACGACTTCATGCCGGAGGTAAAACTGGGGGTGGTCGAAAAATCGCTCTATCAGGTCAGCAAAATTGTCGAAACGTTCTCCGGCCTTCGGATTCCGGATAACAAACCCGTAGTGGGCGACAATGTGTTCACCCAGACGGCCGGCATCCATGCCGATGGCGACAAGAAAAACAATCTCTACTTTAACGCGCTGCTGCCCGAACGCTTCGGTCGCAAACGCAGCTACGCCCTCGGTAAAACCTCCGGCAAAGCCAATATCGAGAACAACCTGCGTGAGCTGGGTATTCAGCTATCGGACGATGACCTTCGGAAAGTGACCCAGCGGGTTATCGAACTGGGCGACCAGAAAGAGGTCGTTACCCGCGAGGACCTACCCTATGTTATTGCCGACGTGCTCAACACCAACGCGGTGGCATCGCGGGTAGAAGTGCTCAACTACGTGCTGACTCATTCTAAAGACCTGAAGCCGTCGGCTACATTACGAGTACGCATCGATAGCGAACAGTTTGAAGAAAATGCCCAGGGCGACGGGCAGTACGATGCGTTTATGAACGCGCTGAAGAAAATTTACAGCCGTAAAAAGCTCGTTCTGCCCGAACTGACCGACTACGCCGTACGGATTCCGACCGGTGGCCGTACGGATGCGCTCTGCGAGACCATCATCACCTGGAAAGTCAAAAATCACGAATTCAAAACCCGGGGCCTCGACTCTGATCAGACCGTATCGGCGATTAAGGCAACCCAAAAAATGTTGAATACTTTAGACTAAAGGAAACGCCTGCTGAAAGAGAGCCGGTCCGATCGTATACGTTCGCAGCACCGTCTCCTCTTATCTACGCGTTTCTCCATTCTCTTTTTCATGAAAAAACACATCCTTGTAGTTCCCGGCGACGGCATTGGTGCCGAAGTAACAACCGTTGGCAAGCAGGTTCTCGAAGCCATTGCCCGGAAATTTGGTCACGAATTTACCTACGACGAAGCCCTTATTGGCCACGTCGCTATCGAAGCAACCGGCTCGCCCCTGCCCGGCGAAACCCTGACCAAAATGCGGGCAGCCGATGCAATCCTGTTCGGTGCCGTTGGCCATCCCAAGTACGATAACGATCCTACCGCCAAAGTCCGTCCCGAGCAGGGTCTGCTGCAGATGCGCAAAGAACTGGGACTTTACGCCAACCTGCGGCCCATCAAACTCTTTGACGAACTGCTCGATGCATCGAGTATCAAGCCCGAAATTCTGCGGGGTGCCGACATCCTGTTCTTCCGTGAACTGACCGGCGATGTTTATTTTGGCAAACGCGAACGACTCGACGAAGGCAATACCGCCTACGATACAATGATCTACAGCAAATACGAAGTAGAACGTATTGTTCGGAAGGCGTTCGAAGCCGCCCGCACCCGTAACAAGCGGCTCTGTTCGGTAGATAAAGCTAACGTACTGGAAAGCAGCCGACTGTGGCGGGAAGTGGTTCAGGCAATTGCCCCCGAATACGCCGACGTAGAGGTCGAACACCAGTTCATCGATGCTGCCGCCATGCTGCTCATCAAAGATCCAAAACGGTTTGACGTTGTCGTTACGGGCAACCTCTTCGGCGATATCCTGACCGACGAAGCCAGCCAGATTGCCGGATCGATGGGTATGCTGGCCTCGGCTTCTGTTGGCGACAATACCGGCGTATATGAGCCTATCCATGGCTCTGCGCATGATATTACCGGCAAAGGAGTAGCTAACCCGCTGGCTTCTGTATTATCGGTAGCACTGATGCTCGACATATCCTTTGGCCTGAAAGCCGAAGCCGAAGCTGTTGTCGGCGCCGTAGACGCTGTGCTGAAAGCCGGCTACCGGACCCGTGACATTGCTGGTCCAACCACCCAGCCCGAGCATGTGTTAGGAACCGATGCCATGGGGCAGCAAATTTTGCAACTCCTTCAGGCATAGCTGTCAGATAGGCTGGTATTAAAAATAAAATTTCATTTGCAGATCTTTTTTAAAACTCTATTTTTGTAGCGTGTTTACGCAACCAGCGAAATTTCGCCGATGATCCTGATGCCTTCACTTAACCGACTGCAGAAACCTTACGTTTGTTGACGGAGAAAGATAGGCTTTCCTATAAATGCTCTTTCTCGCAACAGGAAGAGCATTTTTTATACAATCAGATAAATTGCCAATCAGTCATTACTACTAAGTATGAGCCAGCGAGTTTATATTTTCGATACCACCCTGCGCGATGGTGAGCAAGTTCCCGGCTGTCAGCTAACCACCGAAGAAAAGATTGTTGTGGCCAGAGAACTGGAGCGACTTGGGGTTGACATTATCGAAGCCGGCTTCCCGGTTTCCAGCCCCGGCGATTTTCGCTCGGTTGTTGAAATTGCCAAAGCTGTTACAGAACCAACCGTCTGCGCGCTAAGCCGGGCGGTCAAGGGTGATATCGACGCGGCTGGTGAAGCGCTGAAACTGGCTAAACGGGGCCGTATCCATACGGGCATAGGCTCTTCGGATATACATATCCGGAACAAGTTTGGTAGTACGCGGGAGAAGATCCTGGAGCAGGCCGTAGCAGCCGTCAAACACGCCAAAACGTACGTTGAAGATGTCGAGTTTTACGCTGAAGATGCCGGACGGGCAGACCTGGTCTTCCTGGCGCAGCTGACCGAAGCTGTCATCCGGGCCGGTGCTACGGTTGTCAATATCCCGGACACGACCGGTTACTGCCTGCCCGACGAGTATGGTCGTAAAATCGCTTACATCTACGAAAACGTATCCAACGTCCATCAGGCTACTATTTCGATCCACTGCCACAATGATCTGGGCCTGGCCACCGCCAATACGCTGGCGGGTGTGATGAACGGCGCTCGTCAGGTTGAGGTTACGATGAATGGCATTGGCGAACGGGCGGGCAATACATCCCTGGAAGAGGTCGTCATGGCGCTTAAAGTACACAAAGAACTAGGCTACTACACCAATGTTGACTCAACCCGTCTTTTCCCCGTCAGCAATCTTGTCTCGCAGATGATGCGCATGCCAGTACAGGCGAACAAAGCCATTGTTGGTCGCAACGCTTTCGCGCATTCGTCGGGTATCCACCAGGATGGCTTTCTAAAGCATTCGGAGAATTACGAGATCATGAATCCGCATGATGTGGGTGTACCGGAGTCGTCTATCGTATTGACGGCTCGCAGCGGCCGTCATGCCCTCAAACATCGGCTCGAACTGCTGGGCTTCCGTTACGATAAACCAACCCTGGATGGCATTTACACGCGCTTCCTGGACATGGCCGATATCCGTAAAGAAGTGAACGATAAAGACCTGATGGAGCTGGTTCGATAATCTATCAACACCCAACGCCAACGGCGAACAAAACGGATTAACAGGCTGTTAGCCAGTCAATCAATAAACCTTGTTTTATCATGGCACGACCAACCCCCGAACTTATTGATGCGTTGCGCCGTACGGCTCGTAATCTGGCTAATGGATCTCCTTACCAGTGGGGTCATATGGGTGGCTGCAACTGTGGCAATCTGGCGCAGGTTTTAACCAAGCTAAACAAAGATCAAATTCACCAGTACGCCATGCAGCGCTACGGTGACTGGAATGAACAGGTCGATGATTACTGCCCCACCAGTCAGATGCCGCTGGATATTGTGATCAATGAAATGCTGAACGCTGGCTTGATGCTGGAAGATCTCAAGCACCTCGAACGGTTGGATGATCGGGCAGTACTGGCTCGTTTTCCGCTCGAAAAACGATACCTCAAGCATAATGTCCGGGATGATGTAGTGGCATACATGAACGCCTGGGCCGATCTGCTCGAAGAACAGCTGCTTGCTAAAATCACCCTCCCAACGTTCAGCGAACTCGAACTCGCTTAATACCACTTATAACATAAGGGCGGCTATGGTGAATCCCATCTGGGGTCTCTATAGCCGCCCTTATATTGTATTCAGGCATGCGGATCTCGCTCCTCGTCGTAAAATAGCTTATATATGCAAAAAGCCGTCACCCGGATCGGGTAACGGCTTTCGCGTTTAATAACAGCAGGTGGCACCTTCCTACTCTCCCACTTGTGACAGCAGTACCATCGGCAGTACGGGGCTTAACGGCTCTGTTCGGAATGGAAGAGGTGTTCACCCGCCTTACCAGCACCAACCTGCTTGTTGTTCGTCGATCGACACCATCCCCTCACGGGACCGGCTCGATCAGATAGCTCAAGTCTTTTTCCCCACAGGAAAACCAGAAAACAATAGCCACTATAGTACCAGACAAAGCGAAGCACACGCGTCCGGGGCCATTAGTACGGCTCAGCTCAACACATCTCTGTGCCTACACCTGCCGCCTATCAACGTCGTCGTCTCCAACGCCCCTTTATACCGGATGACTCATCTC
>NZ_SBLB01000009.1 GCF_004138325.1 Spirosoma sordidisoli
CTAAAGTGCCCTCCACATTCTCGTACCAAATGACTTACATATCCGTACCAAATGACTTACATCCGGTACCAAATGACTTACATTCTCGTACCAAACGACTTACATATCCGTACCAAACGACTTACATCCGGTACCAAATGACTTACATTCTCGTACCAAACGACTTACATATCCGTACCAAACGACTTACATAATTAGCTTATAAAAACCTGATAGTCAACAGGTTAGGCGGGGTCTAAAAATATATTAAAAATAGAAAAAATAGTATCTAAAAATAATAGAAAAAACACACTCTAAAAAAACACCCACCTGCCGCAAGACTGGGTGGGTGTTTTTTTCTTTTTTCAAATTTTAAACTTTCCTTTTACCGCTCTTCCACTTTTCCCTTAACCCCCTGTTGCGGCCGCCCCCTTATAGGTTTTTCGCCCTCTCTCCTGAATGGTTTTCAACAAGCGTCTTTTTAAGCATCGCGGCACAGTCAATGATCTGATCGCAGATACCTATTTCATCGGCACCGGTAGCGGTCAGTGAAGCTAGTAAGGAGTGTAACCGTTTGCGTAGTGCGGCCGGTTTGGCTGGTTTGCTCATCTGACGCCCGATAGATACCGAAGCTGGCTTGTCTGCCGCAACGAGTTGATCAGACCCGGTCAACAAACTGTCGATGGAAGTGAGGCTACCAGCTGGTATATCACTTTTTGCCAGTTGTTGTATCACCGACTTGCTTACCGAGACACTACCGGCCAGAATAGAAGCTTTCAGGGCAGGAGCCAGTTTGTCCATGCCTGCGGCAAATTCGGCATCGCGTTTAATCGTCTTTTCGTTGACGTTGTACTGTTTGGCTATCTTCTGGGCGGTCGATTCGGCTTTTGCCTCCGGGTTCGAAGCCGTGTCGATAAAGTCGGCTGAAGCATATGGGACATTTTGTCCTTTATGGTTGTCCCGTTTGTATTTGCCCCGTGTCCCGCGTTCATCGAGGTAGCGTAAGCCGCGAAAATAGGCGGTCTGTTCCGGGGTCAGGTTCCGGCGTCCCAGCTGATTTTCGATCATGAAGCTCCTGACCTCATCCATGCCCGAGAAGGAGACCAGGTTAACCCGAAAATCGATGCCGAAACGCTGACAGATGCCGTATCGATTGTGGCCGTCTACCAGCACATATACCGGGCTTATATCGTCCGAACCGGCCAGGCTACCCTCGGTTGTTTCCCATACCAGCAGCGCTTCCCGACAGCCGTCTTTCCGAATGTTGTTTTCCAGCTGGGCCTGTTCGTCGGGGAGGAGTGGGGGGATGAAGGCCTGTAGCTCGGGCAATACCCGGATGTTTCGACGAATGTCTTCGTGCCGGAGCAGGCTCTGATCTTTTATGATTTTCTTCGTGCTCAGCGATTCCATGTATTTTTTCATACCGGGTGCAGTTTAGGCGGTAAGCAGTTGAGGAGCTGGCTGAGTGAATTCGTGGGCCAATTTTAAATAATCCTGAGCGCCGTGTGATTCTTTAGCGTAGGTGAACACATCACGTTGCGCTACCTGCGACTCTTTCAACGATACATTCAGCCGGATTTCAGTCTTGAATATCCGGAAGTTACTCAGGTTGGTATGGACGTACTCAATCATGTCGCGGTGCAGCTTCAGCCGTCGGTCAACCATGGTCAGTACGATACCTTCCACCGTCAGTTCGTGGTTGATGCGGTCGCGGACCTGGGTGATGCGGTCAATCAGGCTGTTTATGCCTTTCAGCGCCGACACCTCGGGCTGGAGCGTTACCAGACACGACTGTGACGCAACCAGGGCCGAGTTGGTAAAAATGTTGAGCGCCGGCGGACAGTCGATGAGAATGTAATCGTACTCCGATCGGAGGGGAGAGATCGCGTTCCGAAGCTGATTGACGCCCCCGACTACCTGTACCAGCTCGAGATCGGCATAGGCCAGCTCCAGATCGCTCGGCGACAGATCGTACCGTTCGCCGATGTTGAGAATGGGTAAGGGTTCATTGTCGAGCAGGGCGTGTTTAACCTGTTTTTCGGGTTCGTCGACCCCCAGCGCCTGAGACAGGTTGCCCTGCGAATCCATGTCGATCAGCAACACGCGGTAGTTCATCCGCGACAGGGCCCTGCCCAGGTTCAGCGTCGTCGTCGTTTTACCAACCCCCCCTTTGTGATTGACTACCGAAATGACTCTGGCTTTAGGCTGGTTCTGATACCCATATCGAATCAGGACCGGGAACAGGGCGCCGAGGTGTTTTACGTTCAAAACCCGATCGCCAGCCACGGCTTTCAGCAGCGTGCTGGCCGGCAATCCGGCTTCCTTTTCTAATACAGAAGCTGACAGCGCCGGGTTTCTGCGCAGAAACTGAACAGCCTGTTCGTGAGTGATCATGGTAATGTGTAGAGTTTAGAATTGTCTTATAATTAGGGCAAAAGTATATCTTATGTCTTAATTTTAAGACAAACCAAACTATTTTTAGAAGAATTAGCTTAAAAAATGAGGGAGAGGGACGCGTTGTGTTCGTTTTCTGGCCCTGAATAGAAAAATACCCTAGTTGATGGGTGGGAAATCAGAGTCCACTTCGGTACGGCTGTGGTCAACAGCGGATTGCTCAGTTGGAGCGTCAACGGCCTGTTGAACCGTTAAACCGCGAACATAGGTCATATAACAGAGCGACATCACCTTTTCGGGGGGAAGCCCGAAATAGGTAGCGAAGTTGTGCATATGTTCCAGCGAGATGCCGTTCAGGTGCTGCTGCTTCAGCTTGTACCAGTTGGAACGGCCAACACCAAACGCTTCGATCACTCTGCTTTGCTTGATACCCATGACATCGATAAACTCGAAAAGATCACGGTAGAGTGGGGGAGCGACTGTGTCAAACTTTTTGCCAACAGGAGTGGCCATAGGAGCGATGATAAAGGTAAACAACGAATGAACGCTGAAATATAGGCCTAATTTACAAAAACTGGCTGGTCGAAGGCGGCAAGGGGACGGAAACGTTAGCGAATGTACGGGCAGGAAATTATTCGGTCGGATCGGGACGGATGAAATACACCGGAACTACAGAGCAGATCGACCCGGCCTTACCAACGTCGCCCGGGCGAACGGCCAGAGGGCTATTCACCCAGAAGGAGAGCAGCAGTCGGTTGTACGATAATAAGTTGCGAGTTTGCCTACTAATTTAATGGCTCTTCCTGAAAAAAATACTTTCTTTACCTGAAGCATGGGAAAAAGCGGACTAGACATACAGCAATCAGTAAAATGGATAGGTGGCCTCCTGGCAGCCTGGCTGTTGCTGTTGTTGCCTGTTCGGGCTGCTGACTTGCCGGCTGTCAGCGAACAGGCCTTTTTGACTACCGCTTCGTCCGAAAACTGGGATACTGATTCCGATTATTCTTCCTCGGCCTACCACGACCACCGGATTGCGGTTGTGAGCCCCAGGGCCGGTTTTTCGTTTCTGCCATCCGTCGTTTTCCTGCCCAGCCTATTCTCGGCTTTCTGTCGTACACTCTGTATTGAGCTGCTCGGTCAGTCGGGTGATTCGTATTTCTGGTTCGGCTTCCTCAGACCGATTTTTGAACACCAGATTGCGATTAACGCGCCCTGATCCGCCGGGGTCTTCTTCATTACCGGTTGTCTGGGTAGGTATCACCGCAAACGGTATCGGCTTCCTGGACCACGTGCATCAATCCGTAGACCTGAAAAGGTTCGGTTCGTCAGGCCCATCAGGGGCATAGCTGACCCGACACCTCCGGTAGAATACCCCACCGCCAATTGTGTGGGATAGGCGTGTGCATACCCCCATTTCTCGTCAAAGGGAGGCTGCATCAGTTCCCCGCATGTTTCCCGTATCCTGTTTTGATGGGGTGAGCCCGGCTCGTGCGCTCATTCCCCGATCTGTATCCATTGATCCATACTAATTGATTTTCTTCATATGATTACTCAAACTGCTTCTATAGATTCTTCACAATCTCATGTTCAACGGCTTAAAGATCTGGCCCTGCTGTGCGCCGGTGTGCTTTGTGCCGGTATGGGCCTGAAGGGATTTCTGTTACCAAACGATTTCATCGATGGCGGGGCCATGGGCATCTCGCTGCTCCTCGAAATAACGACGGGTGTGGAGCTGGCGTTGCTGGTGGTCCTGGTCAACCTGCCGTTCATCTGGATGGGCTATCGGCAGATTTCGACCGGGTTTGCCATACGAACCGTTATCGCCATCGGCCTGCTGGCTCTTTGCCTGGTGGTGGTTCCGTATCCCGTCGTAACCACGGATAAGCTGCTGATATCGGTTTTTGGCGGTTTTTTCCTCGGAGCCGGCATCGGATTGGCCATTCGGGGTGGGGGGGTGCTGGATGGCACGGAGGTTCTCGCCATCTGGATAAGTCGCCGGTCGTCGCTGACCGTTGGCGATGTTATCATGGTCATCAACGTGCTGGTATTTGGAGCCGCGGCCATGCTGCTGACCGTAGAAACGGCGCTTTATGCCATGCTGACCTACCTGGCTGCTTCCAAAACCGTCGACTTTCTGATCCACGGTATCGAGGAATACACGGCCGTGATCATCATATCGGATTATCATGAGGTGATCCGCGAAATGGTTACCCAGGAGCTGGGGCGGGGCATTACCGTTTTCAAGGGCGAAAAAGGGTACGGCAAGCGGGGACTTCAACAAAATGACACCAATATTCTTTATGTAATAGTAACCCGCCTGGAGTTGACCCGCCTGAAAGACAGAATTGAGCGTATTGATGCCAATGCGTTCATTGTCAATCATGGGGTTGATGATACCAAAGGCGGAATGGTTAAGGGGCGGCCCCTGCATTAGTGGCTGCATCGACACATTTTCTCCGAGCGAATAATGCTTTCATACAACTATGATTTATGGCTGGTAATCCTGGCTGTCGCCATATTGGCGGTAGCCTGGTTACCATCCCTGTTAAAAGATTATCCGCTGTCGTACCCGATTTTGTTTGTAGTGGCGGGCTGGCTGTTGTATAAGCTTCCGTTGCCGCTGCCCGATCCATCGCCCATGCTGCATCCTGAGCTGACGACCCGGCTAACGGAACTCTGCGTCATCGTAGCACTGACGGGTACGGGCCTGAAAATAGATCGGCGGTTCAGCTGGCGCGGCTGGCGTTTACCAATCCGGCTGGTCTGGCTTACGATGGTGGTAACGATTATCGTATTCGCCTGGATCGCGGCCGACTGGGCCGGGTGGCCATTGGCTTCTGCGATTCTGCTGGCGGGTGGACTGGCTCCCACGGATCCGGTACTGGCGGGCGACATTCAGGTGGGTGACCCGAACGAAGGGAAAGAAGATTCGGTGCGGTTTGCGCTGACGGCCGAGGCCGGTTTGAATGACGGCATGGCGTTTCCGTTTGTTTTTCTGGCCATTGCGATTGCTAAGGCGGGGTCGCTATCCTCGGCAATGATTACCGAGTGGGCACTGTACGATATTGGGCTTCGGGTCGGCGTGGGGGTGTTGGGCGGGTGGCTTTCGGGCCGGCTGCTGTCTTACCTGATCTTCGGATTACCTCAGCGGATCAGCATCAAAACAACGGCCTACGGCTTTGTGGCCCTGGCCGTGACGCTGATCAGCTATGGCCTTACGGAACTGGTGCATGGCTACGGATTTCTGGCCGTTTTTGTGGCGGCCATCACTATCCGGAGCCACGAACGAACCCACGAGTACCACACCTACATGCACGCGTTCTCCGATCAGATTGAGCGGCTGCTGATTGCGGTTTTGCTGTTGCTGTTCGGAGGAACCATAGCCGAAGGGTTGCTGGATTCGTTGACCTGGCGGGATGCGCTCCTGGGCGCGGGTCTCGTACTGATTATCCGTCCGCTCGGTGGCTGGCTGACCCTGGGCAACACCGGGGCTACTGGCCTGAAACGATGGATCATAGCCAGTTTCGGGATTCGGGGTATCGGTTCTTTGTTTTATATCGCATTCGCGCTCCAGCAGGTATCTTTCGACCAGCCGGAGCGGATATGGGCGCTGACGGGATGGACAATCCTGCTCTCGGTTTTTCTGCACGGCATCTTGTCTACCCCCGCCATGAACCGATTGGATCGGCGCAACGCAGGCCCGGTCGTGGTGACCGATCCGGCCGAATGATCCGGTTTTAGTTCCCCCCGTTTCCGACGGTCAGGAACTCGATCATGCATCGGTTCACATCGGCGGTATGCTGGTCAGGCTCCGTATACCGGGAGGCAATCTCCCGAAACGAGGCATTCGGTAGTGCGTTCGCCCAGGTCGTGGCCATAGCCACGGGGTGAAGCGGGTCATCCGGAGAACCCATAACCAGCGTAGGCAGAGCGAGCCGCGACACCTCCGCCCAATCCTGTATGGGCGCGCTATTGACGATTTCTACCAGTGTGCGGGCAGTCAGTGGTGGGTCGGGTCGGTTCAACTGACCCATTATTGAATCTGCACAGGCCGGGTTTTTGGCCTGAAGGGTAAGAAATGGCTCATCCTGCAGCAACCACGCTCGGGTCGCGAGGGTGTCATGACCGGATTCCAGCCGTTTCCCGAGTCGATACAGGATCATCAGTGGCGAAGGCAGGGGCTGGTCTACCCAGGCGGGCCGCAGCAGCACCAGGCTCCGAATCTGATCCGGACGGTTCAGCGCGTATCGAATGGCGATGCCGGCTCCCATCGATAGGCCGCCCAACACAACAGGGCCCGTTATCTGACCTTCCTGAGTCAGTTGATCCAGCCAATCGGCCACCGCCTGAGCAAATGAATCGAAGGAGCAGGGTGTGGTTGGTAACCAGCGGGCGTCGCCATGCCCCGGCAGATCAGGGACAAGAAGTTGATAACCGGGAATTGGCTGCAGTAGCGATGGCCATTGTTGCCGGTTACCCCCCAGGCCATGCAGCAGTACCAGCGGCTGCCCCTGGCCAAGGTTTGTGTAGGGAAGTAGGGGATAGGTCATTTCGTTTGCAACAAGCGCTAGGTCTGGTGTAGGAGTTCCCGGATAAAGGCAACGCTGGTACTTACTTCGGCCGCGGATAAGCCGTGCAGGATTAGATTGCCCCGGTAGTCGATGGCCCGTAACCCCTGAATAAAGTCATTGTAAGGGAGCCGACCTGTACCGGCCGCCACAACCTGCCCCGATGCATCCCGATCTTTGGCATGGACTGACCGGATGGCGTCACCCAGCTGATCGAGACCACGGGCAATCCGTTGACGAACAACCGCAAGGGGCTCGTGTTCAAAAAGATTTGCCGGGTCAAAAATGATTCGCAGCCGGGGTGAACGAACCTCCTTCAGCAACTGAGCGGCTTTTTCGACGGTATTGATAACGTTGGCGGTCTCTGGCTCAATACCCAGGTAAAGATCATAGTGCTCGGCCAGCTCCAGCGCCTTGTCCAGCGATTGGCGCAGATCGTACCAGGCGTCCGGCCGATCATTGTCCGGATGGGCTGTCCACATATCGGTCTGGTGCCGGGTTCCGGTACAGAGTGTAAGCAGATTGGTACCGAGCCATGAGCACTGGGCGGCAATAACCCACAACTGACGCAAGCCGTTAACCCGCACCGACCGATCGGGGTGGATCATGTTGAACGTACCCGAAACGGCTTCGAGCGTTACCGGCGACTGAGCCAGCGCCTGCTGGATGAAAAAGCGGGCAGACGCATCGACAGCATCGGGCATGGACGGCAGTCCCGCGCAGGAAAAATTAAACTGAATGCGGCTCAGCCCGTGGTCCTCGACGGTCCGTAGCACGTCGGGCAGGGGCCCGGCAAACGTTTTGGCGAAGATGCCTACCTCCATCATAGCTCCCCTTCCTGTAGGTTGTCCAGATAAACCAGCTGGCCCGTAGCAACCGCCTGCTGCACTGCCAGCATAGCGCGAACGTTATCCAGCCCCTCGGCCACGGTGGTACCCTGCTGCGGCAACCCATTCAGAATGGTATCGGCGAGTCCTTCGAGTTGTAAACGATAAAAATGGGCATCGGCACCCAGAACCTGATGGTACATGGCATCGCGCTCGGAAAAGCAGCTGACATCGCTGCCTCTGAAATACCAGGGGTTGTAGGTTTTTGCCTGAACGCTGCCCCACTGACCGGCTGCTGAAAAGCCTTCATGCCAGTCGCCCCGGTAGCCGATGGTCAGGTCCAGATGCCCAACGGCGCCGTTCGTAAATTCGGTTTGCAGCGTCCAGTGATAGGCGCCGGATTTTTGCACCAGCCGCGCCCGGATCGACCCGATTGGCCCCGCCAGAAACCGGGCGGTATCGAGCAGGTGGCTACCATGAGCCAGGAGGTAATAGCGTACTTTGTCGGCTTTTTCGTCGTGACCGGGTTTTAGTGCCCTGGCGGATAAAACAGGCAATGGCTGCACATTGTCGGTAACTGTATATCGATGGGTGTTATCGCTGTACCAGCCGTTAAAAAACATAAGCTCGCCAATCTCGTCCCGGATGAACCGCCGTGCGTAGGCAATACCCGGATCGAAGCGTTTCATGTGACCCACCTGGACGTGTACCTGCTGCTGCCTGGTCAGTTCCTGAAGCCGCAGACAGTCGGTGAGCGAGGTTCCCATCGGTTTTTCAACCAGCACGTGTTTACCGGCTTCGACCGCCCGCAGGGCCATCGGCAAATGAAAGGCATCGGCCGTCGCAATCAGAATCGCTTCAACGGCCGGGTCGGCCAGCATGGCGTCATAGTCGCGGTAAGCCCGGCGGGGTTGCCAGATGGTGGCCATCCGATCGAGCAGGTCGTCGGCCGCGTCGCAGAGCGCGTAGAGTTCGGCATTGCGAGCTTTCTGGCAGGCTTCGAAATGGGCAAACTGAGCAATTGGCCCACACCCAAGTAGGCCCACCCTGAGTAATCGATCGTCCTTTCTGATCATACAAACTAGCCGGGTTAAGAAACAATAGCCGCAAATAAGCAGGAACGGGCCATCCCGGCAACTGGCTAGCGGGTGACCCCATGGACAAACAACATCAAAATTGCTAGCACGAGCTGATCGCCACCCTGCACCGGACTGGTGTCTACATGTTTAACCACTTCGGTCAGAGACTGGCGCTCTTCGACCCGTCGGTGCAGTAGTACCATCGTACACCGTCGGGTATCTGAAGTGTATCCGGGTAGGTTGACGGCGGTGGACTGAACGAAAAAATGGCCGACTTCAACCCGGCCAACCGATCAGCTGGTTTCGAAAGACCCAGTAGTGCGGGAGGTCTCCGGTTTGCCGTCGGTTTGCTATTCAATTTTATCCTGGGCTCTGGTATGCCGCTGCGTTTCTGGTTATTGGCGGTTTCTTCCTGGTCTGCGGGTTGCTGCTGTTTGTCGGTTAGAAAATTGAGGCCCCGGCCCATGTCGATATGGCCATGGAGTAGTGAACCCAAAGGTGGTGAGCTAATCGCCCCCGGCGTTCACGGCTAATTGGTCTGAGCGCTGGGGGCGGTTTCGGTTACAAGCTGGGTAAGCACGTAAAAATTTGGGTCGGCCGTGAGGGTTTTGTCCCTGACCGGTATCCGTTGCCAGCGGGTGGTTGGCCGCAGGAGCTGGGTCGGCCCCGATTCGCCGAGGCATACGTTTACCGGCATGTCGAAACCGTCAACGCAGTTTGTCCAGCGATACTCCAGCGTGTTGCCAGTGAACCGGTAGGCAAGGGTCGGTATCCGGGTGTCGCGCAGGTACTGGTCAAATACCTTCTGTAATTTAAGCCCGGTTAGCCGGCTCAGCTCGGCTTCGACCTGCCTGCCCTCCACGGTTTTGTGGTAAAACGTCTTGTTGAGTCCGCGCAAGGCCCGACGCCATTTGACATCGTCGTTTACCAGCTGCCGGATCGTGTGGAGCATGTTGCCCCCTTTGTAATACATATCCCCCGAACCGGCGTGGTTTACCCCGTAGATACCGACAATGGGCCGGTCATTGCGAATCAGTTTCCGACAGCCAATGACGTAGGTAGCCCCCGCGTTTTTACCGTGATAATACTCGACGTACAGGTTTTCGGCGTAGTTGGTAAAGCTCTCGTGTACCCACATGTCAGCCACGTCTTTGTAGGTAATATTGTTGGCGAACCATTCATGACCTGATTCGTGGATGATGATAAAATCCCAGAGCAACCCCCAGCCGGTTCCTGACAGATCCCGGCCGCGGTACCCGTTTTTGAAGCCGTTTCCGTAGGTTACCGAACTCTGGTGTTCCATGCCCAGATAGGGGGCCTCAACCAGTTTGTAGCCATCTTCGTAAAACGGATACGGCCCGAACCAGTGCTCGAAGGCCCGCAGCATGGGCTTTACCTGTTTAAACTGCTGCCGGGCTGAGTCGGCGGTTTCGGCCAGCGCGTAATAATCGATGGTCAGCGGGCCTTTTTCGCCCCGGAGTGTATCAGACCAGTGTACGTAGTTGCCGACGTTCAGGTTTACCCCGTAGTTGTTGATCGGGTTAACGACGGCCCAGGTAAACGTGCGGGTTCCGTCACTGTTCTTTACCACACTACGCAGCCGCCCGTTCGATACGTCGGTCAGCTGCTCAGGAACCGTTACCGCTATCTGCATGGAATCGGGCTCGTCATACATATGGTCTTTACAGGGCCACCAGGCGCTGGCCCCTAGTCCCTGGCAGGCCGTAGCGATGAACAGCTGCCCTTTTTTATCCCGCGAATAAACCATGCCGCCGTCCCAGGGTGGTTTGCGCGCTACGCGTGGTTTGCCGCCGTAGAAGACCGTGATCGATTCGGTCCGGCCAACGCGCTGGGGTTTTTTCAGCTGAATAAAATAGGCATCACCGTCCCGCCGAAACGGGAGAGACTGACCATCCTGCTCTACCTTTTCGATCTGCACGGGTCGCTGCAAATCAATCTGCATAACCTGGCCGGGTTTCAGAACCCGGTACCGAACCGTATTGCTACCGCTCAGGGTGCTGTCTTCGGGGTGTAACCGCACCCGAAGATGATAGTGGGCCAGGTCCCACCAGGCCCGTTCGGGGGTGATGGTGCCCCGAAGGGTATCGTCGTGGGTAAACGCATAGTGCTGGGCGTAGCCGGGAGCCGGCCGGAGGGCCAGGAAAATAAGCAGGAAACATAGTCCCAGATCGAGGGGACGGAGCAGGCGGATGCGAAAGCTGGAAACCACAGTGTCAGGTACGTTCACGGGCTTGTGAGAACCCGGAGAAATGAGCGGCTTAATAAGCGTTTACCGGGTCTGATACGTTCTTAACCCGATTTTTGAGGTCCGTATTGCCCGGGAGAGGAGTCTGATCGACGGCGCGAAGATAATGACCTGGGGTCAAACCTGTAATGGCTTTAAACTGCCGGTTGAAATTAGACAGGTTACCGTAGCCGCAGGCCAGCGCGATCTGGCTTATGCTGTCGGGTGTTTCCTGCAACATGCGGCAGGCGTGTTTGATCCGCACTTCGTTCAGCAGGCGGGAAAATGTTTTTCGGGTGTGCAGTCGAAAAAACCGGCAGAAGGCACCGGGGGTCAAACTGGCTTCTGCTGCTACATCCTCGAGGGTAATGGGCTGGGCATACCGGTTCATGATGAAAGAGAACACATTATCGAGCCGCTGGTGGTCATCGGGTCGGCGTGGTTTTTCATAGGCCGTGGCCGACAGCATTTCGCGGTTCGGATGGGCGGCCAGCTGGTCGAGCACCGAAAACAAACAGGTCAGCTGCTCGAACGGACGAAGCCGGTGCAACTCTTCAAGCTGGCTGGTCAGGGCGTTCGGCTGGGTGGCCCGAATACGGACGCCATAGATCGAATCCCGCAGCAGGTGGGTCAGGTGTTCCAGTTCGGGCAGGCCAAACAATGGCCCATCGGCCGGATTGTACCGGAGAAACACGGAGTACGACAACGCCCGCTGGGCAGATCCGGCTTCGAAGTAAGCAGGATCATTTCTAAACACGTGCGGGAGGTTAGCTCCGAGCAACAGCACATCGAAAGGCTGAAACCGGTCAATCCGGTCGCCGGCAACCAGAGTACCAACCCCCTCGCGGATCAGGGTAAGCTGATACTCGGGATGAAAATGAAGTCGGTTATACAGGTGCGGTCCATCATCGACCTGTACCCGAAACGAACGGGAGTCGACCGTTGGAACACGAAACAGTAAAGGTTTCATGATACAGTAAAGCATACACAAGCCGTATAAATACTTAAAATGAGTGAAAAATGTATTAGTATTCGCTAATTCGCCATATCTAGCAGAAGCGGATCTGCCGGACATTTGTCTGTACCTTTTTCAACCGGATAGCTCATATGGCACAACCTGTTCAATGGGAGGGCGTATATCCCGCCCTGCTCACTCCGTTTACGGCCGACGATCAGCTCGATCTGCCGCTGTTTGAGACCAATCTTCATGCTCAGCTTGAGGCTGGTGTACATGGCCTGATACTGGGAGGGTCCCTTGGCGAAGCCAGTACACTGACCCGGCCGGAAAAGATAACCCTGCTGCAAACGGCGCAGTCGGTCAGTAACGGCCGTGTACCGGTGTTGATGAATATTGCCGAGCAGGCCACGCGCGAAGCGGTAGCCTGCGCCCGGGAGGCCGAAGCGCATGGCGCCGATGGGCTGATGGTCTTACCCCCCATGCGGTACTATGCCGACCCGCGCGAGACCGTGGTGTTCTTTAAGACCGTGGCGGAGGCAACTTCACTGCCGATCATGATCTACAACAATCCGTATGATTACAAGATTATGACCACTGTGGCTATGTTCAGGGAGCTGGCTGAGTTACCGAACATACAGGCCGTTAAAGAATCGACCCGCGATCTGACGAACATCACCCGGATGCGCAATGCATTCGGCGATCGATTCAGGATTCTGGGCGGGGTGGATACGCTGGCTTTCGAAGCCCTCGTACTGGGCGCCGACGGCTGGGTGGCTGGACTGGTCGATGCGTTTCCAGCGGAGACGGTGGCCATCTATGAGTTGACGAAAGCTGGCCAGTTTGATGAAGCCCGCGACATTTACCGGTGGTTCATGCCCCTGCTCGAGCTGGACATTCATCCGAAGCTGGTTCAGTATATCAAACTGGCGGCCACCGCAACCGGCATCGGGTCTGAACACGTTCGCGCCCCCCGTCTCACCCTCGATGCGGCAGAGCGCGAACAGGTTTGGTCGCTGATTCAAACGCAGCTTGCCTGTCGGCCGGAGTTAACGGCTGCTCGATAATACCTATTCCATATGCCAGACTTTCATTTTTTCTGCATCGACGCGCATACCTGTGGTAATCCGGTACGGGTGGTTACGGGAGGCAGCATTCCTGCGTTGATCGGTGAGTCGATGAGCGAGAAGCGGCAGCACTTTCTGCGCGAGTACGACTGGATTCGCAAAGCGCTGATGTTCGAACCACGCGGGCACGATATGATGTCGGGAAGTATTCTCTACCCGCCAACCAACCCGGCTCATGATGCTGGCGTGTTGTTCATCGAAACCTCAGGCTGTTTACCCATGTGTGGGCATGGCACCATCGGTACCGTTACAGTAGCCATCGAGCAGGGACTCATCACACCGAAAACGCCGGGGGTTCTGTTGCTGGAAGTGCCGGCGGGTCTCGTTCGTGCCGAATACAAGCAGGAAGGGGGGCGGGTAAGGTCAGTAAAGATCACCAACGTGAAGTCGTATCTGGCCGCCGAGAAACTGACGGTCGAGTGTCCCGATCTGGGAGAGCTGACGGTCGATGTGGCCTACGGCGGTAATTTCTATGCCATCGTCGATCCGCAACCGTCGTTCCCCGGGCTGGAGCATTACAAGGCCGAACAACTCATTGCCTGGGCCCGCGTCATGCGTCAGCGGCTGAATGAGCGGTACACCTTCGTTCATCCCGAAAACCCGACGATCAACGGACTAAGCCATATCCTCTGGACGGGCGCGCCGTTACAACAGACCTCTACAGCCCGAAACGCTGTTTTCTACGGCGACAAAGCCATTGACCGATCGCCCTGCGGCACCGGCACTTCGGCCCGACTGGCTCAATGGTACGCCCAGGGTCGGCTCAAACCGGGCGAAACCTTCGTCCACGAAAGTATCATCGGCTCTATATTCAACGGGCGGATCGAGGCCGAAACCGAGCTGGGCGGTAAGCCTGCCATCGTGCCTAGTATTGAAGGGTGGGCGGTTATCCACGGTTACAACCATATTATCGTAAACGAGGCTGATCCCTACCGGTTTGGCTTCCAGGTTTTATGATCCAGAACAAAGGCCTCCATGTCGGAATCATTGGTGGCGGTATTGCGGGCCTGTGCTCGGCCTATTACCTGCGACAGGCTGGCTACCGGGTGACGATCTTCGACCAGAACCGGATTACCGATGGGTGTTCATTCGGCAATGCCGGTATGATTGTACCCAGCCATATTATTCCGCTGGCGCAGCCGGGTATGATCGCCAAAGGACTTCGCTGGATGCTTCGGTCGACCAGTCCGTTTTACGTAAAGCCCCGGCTCAACGCCGATCTGGTGCGCTGGGGCTGGCTGTTTTACCGGCACGCCACAGACGAGCACGTAGAGCGGGCCATACCCGCGCTGCGCGATATCAGCCTGCTCAGCAAGCAACTGTATCAGGAACTGGCCGCTACGGACGAGCTGAGTTTTGGCTGGCAGGAGCGGGGGCTTTTCATGCTCTACAAAACCGCATCTGCCGAACATGAAATGGGCGAGGAGGCCCGGGTAGCCAACCGGGTGGGTATTGAAGCCCAGGTATTGACCGGCGCGCAGGTGCAGGCCCTTGAACCGCAGGTCCGGGTCGACGTTCGGGGGGCGGTGTATTACCCCGGCGATGCGCACCTCAACCCGGCAGAACTGATTAGCTCGCTGATCAGCTGGCTGCGGATTTATGAGGTTCAGTTTGTGGAAGAAGCGTCCGTTACGGGTTTCAAAACCGACAACCGTCGGCTGAGCAGTGTCCATACTAAACACGGTGACTATCCGGTCGATGAAGTGGTTGTAGCGGGCGGGGCCTGGTCGCCGGAGCTTGCCCGGCTACTCGGGTTTTTCCTCCCCCTGCAGGGAGGAAAGGGCTACAGTTTCATGGTACCAAATCTGGCCAGTAACGTGCAGATTCCGGCCATCATGCTGGAGGCAAGGGCCACGGCCACGCCCATGGGGAACAGCCTGCGGTTTGCGGGTACGCTGGAGGTGGCCGGCACCGATCAGACCATCAACATGAATCGGGTGCGGGGTATTTACGAATCCATCAGCCAGTACTATCCGGACATTCCGGTGCAAATGCCAACCGTAGATAAAGTCTGGAAAGGGTTGCGGCCCTGCTCGCCCGACGGTTTGCCGTACATTGGTCGTACAGGTCGTTTCGATAACGTAACCCTGGCCACCGGTCATGGCATGATGGGGCTGAGTCTCGGGCCCGCTACCGGGAAGCTCGTTGCCGAAACCATTGCCGGAACCAGCACCGGGGTTAAGCTCGACCCGTTCCGACCCGACCGGTTTGCGTGAGCCGCCCTGGGGTAGGAGAGGGGTTAGTCGGGTTCTACCGTGGCCGGGTCAATGACCTTCCGTTCGCCGATCTGCTGGCGCCACATGGCGTAGTACAGGCCCTTGCGCTCGACCAGGTCGGCATGACTCCCTGTTTCCACGATCTTTCCTTTTTCGAGCACGAAAATGGTGTTGGCGTGCAGGATGGTGGAGAGCCGGTGGGCAATCAGGATAGTGATCTGTTCATGCAGCGCCGACACTGCCCGAACCGTAGCGGTAATTTCATCTTCGGTGAGCGAATCCAGCGCCGATGTGGCCTCGTCGAAAATCAACAGCCGTGGGTTTCGAACCAGCGCCCGGGCAATGGACAGGCGTTGTTTTTCGCCCCCCGACATTTTCAGTCCCCCTTCGCCGATGGGCGTATCGAGGCCTTTTGCGGAGCGGGCCAGGAGGTGGTTACAGGCGGCTTTGTCGAGGGCTTCGAGCATCTCGGCTTCCGAAGCGTCGGGTTTGACGAAGAGCAGGTTCTCCCGAATGGTACCCGAAAAGAGGTGCGTATCCTGCGTGACGAAACCAATCTGCCGACGCATCGGGTTGAACCGGAGGTCTTTCGTTGAGATGTCGTTGTAATAGATTTCACCGCCTACGGGTCTGTACAGGCCCACCAGCAGTTTAACCATCGTTGATTTACCCGAGCCAGAGGGGCCGACGAAGGCAATGGTATCGCCCAGCGCAGCATCGAACGATACGCCGTCAATAGCGTTCTGGCTGGCTCCTTTATGCCGAAATATCACGTCAGTGAACCGCAACCGCTCGATCGGACCCACCTCGATCGGTGATTCGGGATTGCGCTCGATGGGTTTATCCATCAGCGATGCGAAACTGTTCAGCCCGGCTTCGGCTTCGCGGTAGGCCAGAATGATATTACCGAGTTCCTGCAGCGGGGTGAAGATGGCGACCGAGATGAACTGCATCGAGATCAGCTCGCCGGTGCTCAAAATGTCCCGAAAAATCAACCACAGCAGGGTGAACAATACCGATTGTTTCAGGATGCTGAGCGTACTGCTTTGCCAAAACGACAGCAGCCGCACCCGCCGGACTTTGAACATCTCCAGCTCGAAAATTTTACGGGTCTGGCCCGTCAACCGCCGAATCTCCGAAAAGGTAAGGCCCAGACTCTTAACCAGCTCGATGTTCCGGAGCGACTCGGTTATGACGCCTGACAGGAGCGCCGTTTCGCGGTTGATGGAGCGCTGGGTCGTTTTGATCTGTCGGCTGAGCAGGCCCGTGAGCCCGCCCAGCAACAACACCCCGATCAGAAACACAGGAACCAGCGCCCAGTGTTTCGTGACGGCGTACCAGATCAAAAAGCCCATACCCACTACCGACGCAAAAAGTACGTTGATAAACGAGTTAATGAATTTCTCGGTGTCGGTACGGACCTTTTGCAGAATGGCCAGTGTGGCCCCGCTGCTCTGGTCGCCAAACTCCTGATACGACAGCCGAAGGGTTTGTTTCAGTCCATCGTTGAAGATATCCGTACCGAATTTCTGCACCACCAGCCGCGTGACGTACTCCTGCAGGGCTTTCATGACATTAGCCAGAATGGCTACCCCAACGGCCAGACCCAGCAGTTGTAAAACACCGCGTATTTTCTCCGACTCAGTTTTCTGCCCCGGATTGGTGGCATACTCGTCGATCAGTTTACCGAAGATGATCGGGTCGATCAGGGCCAGCGCCTGCGCAACGCCCGCCAGGCCCAGCGCCAGAACGGCCAGCCAGCGGTATGGATACAGATATTTCCAGAGAATGGGCACGCCTGTAGGGGTTAACGTGTGACAAATGCAACGCCGACCCGTTCAGACCGTTCAGAAGCTAACCGTCTGGGTAAGGTGAGTGGCCTGGCCATCGCCGTTGATCCGGACGGTAGCCGTCAGCGGTTTAGCTTCCCAGTTGATGGTGATCAAACCGTAGTTCAGTTTGGCAACCATCTCACCCACGCGGTGGCGGTTTGGTTCTTCATGCGGTTTCGACACGTGGGTCAGACCACTGCTGGTAATGTCGAAGAGGTCGTAGCCGAGGCCGGGAACCCGAACGCGCGACACTTCGGCAATATGCCGGTCACCACTAAGCAACAGTGCGCCCTTCGGCTTTGTTTTGGCCAGCAGGTCCAGAAAGCGCTGGCGGGCAACGGGAAAATTGCCCCATTTCTCGTAAGGGTGTTCTTCGGGCAGGAACTGAATCCCGCAGCCAATCAGATGAACATCCGCATCAGAGTTCGTGAGCTGTTTCTCCAGCCATGTCCACTGAGCCTCGCCCAGCAGATCGCCCGAAGGATCCGGTACGTTCAGCTTGCCTTCTTTCTTGAGCGGGTCGCGGAAGTAGCGGCCGTCGAGGAGGATGACCTTTACCCGTTTTCCGGCCGGGCCATAGACGTGGGCTGAGTAGGCCCCTTCCTGCTTGCGAAGCGGATCGCTGGCCGGTACATCCAGAAAGTCGAGCATTAGCTGCTGGCTCTCCTTCCGACGCGGGTACTCTTTACCACCGTCATTCACCCCGTAATCATGATCGTCCCATACGCCGATGATCGAAGCCGACTGACGTAGCTGCTGGTAAACGGGGTTGGCTTTCTGACGATCGTACTTCGCTTTCAGGGTATCCATGTTTTCGGTATCCCCGTACACGTTGTCACCCAGCCAAATCCACACATTCGGCTTTTGGGCCACGATATCATCCCACAGGGGCTGGGGGCGCTTCTGATCACTGCACGACCCGAACGCGATCGTTGAAATGGGCGCCTGGTCGGCCCGGTTATTGGTTTCCGCTTTAGGTGTGCGGCATCCGATAACGGCTGCGCAGCCCAGAAAGCCAAGGGCAAGTTGTTTGGTAAATGATAGCATCGTTGACTGGTTAATTGCACAAAACTAGCTAGTCGATGGCGGACTAAGACTGACTTCAAGATTTGTTAATACAGGCTGAGGGGTGTTTCCCAGCGAAAAAAACGGGGGATGATTTATAATCCATAAAAATCTATTTAGTATACAGAGGCAACTGTTGTAGTTTTGGCGCCAGTCACCGATACAGCCTGCATGAATCGCTCACGTTATCAAAAAGTCATCCTGTTTTTTGGCAGAGAACCGGTACTGCTCACTGTATATGGCCTGATCACCCTGCTCGCCAGTATCCAGCAGTATCTGTTGACGCCCACGTCTGTTGCCGGTAGTGAACAGTTGTATACGCATTACAACAACTATGTAATTTTCAAGAATTCGTTCTTCCACCTGCTCGCCAATCAAAACCTGTACACTTACTACCTGGCCGAACAGTGGGATCTGTATAAGTACTCACCTACGTTTGCGCTGCTCATGGCCCCGCTGGCGTGGCTGCCCAACTGGCTGGGTCTCTTTCTCTGGAATGCGCTCAACACGCTGGTCCTTTTTTTCGGCATAAAACATCTACCCCGATTGTCCCGGGAAACAACCGTTAAACTGAGGTGGTTTGTCCTGATCGAGCTGCTGACCTCCATTCAGAATTCGCAAAGCAACGGGTTGATTCTGGGTATGCTGATCTGGAGTTTTATTTTCCTGGAGCGGGGGCGGCTGATCTGGGCCACCCTGTTGATGCTGGGCAGTGTTTTTATAAAAATCTTTGGGGTTGTAGCGTTTATGCTGTTCCTGCTATATCCCCGCAAACCGGTAGCCATGGCGTATACCCTGGTCTGGACCCTGATTTTACTACTTCTGCCCCTGGTGGTCATAACGGGCCCGCAACTGCTGGCCCAGTATCAGAACTGGTGGGTCATGTTACAGGCCGACCATTCAAGCTCGCTGGGTTATTCGGTCATGGGCTGGTTATCGACCTGGTTTTCAGCGGAACCTCCCAAACTGCTCGTCGTTGGGCTCGGGGCGATGTTATTATTGGTTCCGCTAGTCCGCTTGTCGCTCTATGCCGACTACGGCTACCGGCTGCTGCTGCTGGCTTCGGTGCTGATCTGGGTGGTTATCTTCAACCACAAGGCCGAGTCGCCGACCTTTATTATTGCCATGGGGGGGGTGGCCATCTGGTACTTTACCAGGACAGCTACCGCTATGGACCGGGTGCTCGTTCTGCTGGCTTTTGTCTTTACGTCACTCTCGCCGACCGATGTTTTTCCGGCCGGCCTGCGCCAGTCACTCGTTGAGCCTTATGTCTTCAAAGGCGTCTTCTGCATCGCCATCTGGGGGCGGCTGACCTATGAACTCCTGACTCGGGACAGGAAGCCAACCCGCCCGGAATTGACCCCGGTTTGAGCAAAACGAGCAAAAAAGGGTTGAATTTTAAGCTAGAACGCCTACTTTAGTCTAGCGAATCGTTGTCAGGCTAATCAGATTCTAAGCAGCCGCTAAGTAGTTTCTAAGCAAATTCCGGTTCTTTTGGGCCAAACCTGACGGCCTGAGTGAGTCGTCCCTGGTTTAGAAAAGTCAACCCAGCGTTGTGAAGATGCAGATCCTGCAGAACGCCTTTCGTCGTGACGTAGACAAGGACAGCCAGTTGACTACGTTTTTTATCAGCAACCTGTTAGTACTCCGCTATGAACACTTCTTTTTTCGGTGCTCCCCCCATTTCATTAGACCAGCTTGGTCCCGTCGAGCAGTCGGCTCCCAACCTCATCCTATGGGCTGTTCCCTTTATGATCCTGTTTACCGCAATCGAGATGATAGCGGCCTATGTGGAAGAAAAGCCGTTTTACGAACGCAAAGAAACGGTCGGTTCGGTGCTGGTAGGGCTGGGGGCGCTGGCCGTAGGAGCAGCCACCAAACTCGCGCTACTGTATGCCATCGTCTGGATCTACAATGCCCTTCCCTGGCGCATGGAGCTGGCCTGGTGGACACTGCTTCCGTGTTACGTGATTTTTGACTTCTTCAGCTACTGGGCGCACCGCATCTCGCACGAGCAGCGGTTCTGGTGGGCGACCCATGTGGTACACCACTCCGGTGAGCATTATAACCTGAGCGTTTCGTTCCGGCTAAGCTGGGTGCAGCATCTGAAAATTATTTTCTTCCTGCCGGTGGCGCTGATCGGGTTCCACCCGGTTATCTTCTTCACCACCAACCAGATTGCCGTTCTGTTTCAGTTCTGGGTGCATACGGAATATATTGGTAAACTGCCCCGCTGGGTCGAGTATGTTTTCGCGACGCCCTCGAACCACCGGGTCCACCACGGTTCGCAACCCAAATACATTGACAAGAACTACGGCGCCACCTTTATCTTCTGGGATCGGTTGTTCGGCACCTATCAACCCGAAGAAGAGCGGCCGATTTATGGCATCACGACCAATATTGAACAGAAAGGTAACCCGTTTCACATCAACTTTCACGAGTTTGCCGACATGGCCCGCGATGTGAAGAAAGCCCGTGGTCTGCGCCAGAAGCTGTTCTACGTGTTCGGTAGCCCCATCAAAATCGCCGAAACCAAGCAGGCAGGTGAGGCCAGGCCCGAACCAGCAGAAATGCCTTCGGTTGCCTGATAAGCCAAAGCCAATCTAGTTTATAAAGCCAGGCGGGGCCTTTGATATCAAAGACCCTGACTGGCTTATTTCATGACCTGATAGTTATCGCTGCTGACCTATCCCCGGCTGAGGAGCGTACATACCAGCGCGATCAGGGCCGGTACCGCCTGGATGAAGAAAATAGAGCGCTGGGCAGTTACGGCCCCAAACACACCGGCAACAATCACGCATCCCAGAAAAAAGCAGGCGACATGAACCTGCCAGACCGGGTCCTGAATCAGCAACGACCAAACCAGCCCGGCCGCCAGAAAACCGTTGTACAACCCCTGATTGGCCGCCAGCGATTTCGTCGGCTCGAACAGTTCGGGCGGGAATGACCGGAAGGTTTTACGACCCCGGGTTGTCCAGGCAAACATTTCCAGCCAGAGAATGTACAGGTGTTCAACGGCAACCAGTCCAACGAAAATCTGAGCGACTACTTTCATGGCACGATGGGTTTAGATGTATACACACAAAGCCAGGGTAAGCAAATCGGGCCTGCCCTGGGCTTTACCGATGAACAAGGGTACGAATTTCGTTCGCTAAACCAGCTAGATCGGTAAATAAATGCTAAAGACAGCGCCCTGCCCCGGATTACCAGTTGCCTTTATAAATCCGCCGTGGTTCAGAACCACCTTCTTGGCAATGGCCAGCCCTATGCCGGTTCCGGGGTATTCGGTGCGGTTATGCAGCCGTTGAAAGGCACCGAAAATTTGATCCGCGTAGGCCTGATCAAAGCCGATGCCGTTGTCCTGAACCTCGATCAGATGGTAGGTCGGTCGGGCGCTGATGGGAGTAAACTCGACGGGTAGCTCGTGGGCCTGAACCGTTCGGCTATGTATGATAACGTGGGGGGATTCGCCGGGGCGGGTAAATTTGATGGCGTTGGTCAGCAGATTCTGAAAGAGCTGGTTGAGCTGGCTTGCGTCGCATTTTACTTCGGCCATGGGGGCAACCTCAATCCGGGCGTTAGTCTCGCCGATGACAACTTCAAGGGCGGTCAGCACGGTGTCAATAATGTCGTTCAGATTGTTTTTCCGGAAGGTATCGGGCTGTCGGGTCAATCGCGAATAGTCGAGCAGGTCGTTGATCAGCGCCGACATGCGGACCGACGCGTTTTTCATTCGATTGAGCAGGTCGGTTCCGTGGTTCCCGAGTTGCGCGGCATAGATATCGATCATCATGTCGCCGAACTGCTGAATTTTTCGGAGTGGCTCCTGTAGATCGTGACTCGCTACGTACGAGAATTCGAGCAACTCCTGGTTCGAGCGCATCAACTCCTGATTAAGGGTGACCAGCTCACTGGTCTGATGCTTCAGCACGAGCTGCATCTGTTTGACCGAGGTAACATCAGACGTGATAAGCACCAGTCTGTTTTCGTACCGGCTCACTACCAGGTCGAACCAGCCGTCAATCCCGTCCCAGGCATAGGCCAGCTCTGATCGTTGGTAGGGTTGGCCGGTATGCAGCACCTTCAGGTATTCGTCATACAATCCCCTTGATTTGGCGCTGGGGAAAAGCTGGAGGTAGGAAACCGGCCGGGGCAAATCGGCCGGTAAGGCGCCCCCATACATTTCCCGTATCCGGTTGTTGACATACACGAAGTTAAAATCGATTACCTGCCCCTGCTCGTCAGTTATAGGCTCAAAAATGGCAACCCCTAGCTGAGTCGAATCAAGGATATGGCGCAGAAACGAAAGTTCATTGATCAGAGCGGAAGGCAAAGCAGACATAATCAATAGTATTTGAATAATCTACTAAATCAGAAGGGTAAAGTTTAGGGCCAGACCGATAGTTTACTGAATGGTAGATGGCCAAACAAGGGAATGGCCGGCGCGGTAATCTAATGTTTTTCTAAGATTAGGTTAAGTTCATTCTAAGTAGTTGCCCCGTAGTTTGTTGGTTATCGCTGGTTGATCAACAATAAGCCTATGTTTTTACTGCTCCGACTGCTAAAACCGCTGGCTGTCCTTACGGTTTTTGCCTCTCTCTTTTCCGTTGTGCAGCTATGCAGGGCTGTCAACATGCTGCGCAAACGCATACAATTTGGCGGATTTCTGGTTTATACAACCAGAGAGGACGGCTAACCGGCTACTCATAGGCCGGGTTTTTGGCTGATATGTCGACCGATGTCATGTTCTCAACTCACGTTACTAAAAAGCACCATGGGCCAGGTAGAATTAAACAGACGAACACTCGGCGTTACGTTCGATGCCGGGCAGAAAGCGAAGATACGTCTTTGGGCTCCGTATGCCAGTCAGGTGGCCCTCACCATCAATCGCGACAGCCTCACACTGCCGCTCACCCGGTCTGAGTTGGGCTACTGGTCCGCTGAAACAGATCAGCTCAAGCCCGGCGATCGGTATTCGTTTGTCCTTGAAAACGAAGAAGAGTACGCTGACCCGGCCTCGCTGGTTCAACCCGATGGGGTTTACGGCCCCTCCCAGGCGTTCGACACCAGCGCCTTTTACTGGGAGGATACCTGCTGGGTCAATCCGCCTTTCGATGAATACATCATTTACGAACTGGATGTATACACGTTCTCGGCCGAGGGCACTTTTATGGGTATTGCCGACAAGCTCGGGTACCTAAAGGCGCTGGGGGTAAACGCCATCGTAATACGACCCGTCACGCCCTTTCCCGATGCCCAGAAGGGGCACCACCCCGATATTTTTATGTATGCGGTGCAGGCTTCGTACGGCGGGCCAGGCCAGTTGCAGAAACTGGTCAATGCCTGCCATTATGAAGGCATCGCCGTAACGGTCGACCTGTCCTACAATCATGTCGACCAGCAGAAGCAGTATCTGGAAGACGTAGCCGCGCGTTGCACCGGATCGGATGATCGCAACCGGCGCCGAACGGGCAATAACGGTCGGGCCTGGCGGCAGGCGCGTCGGCAATACATCGTTGAAAACGCGTTGATGTGGCTGCGTGATTTTCACGTCGATGCCCTCCGCTTAAACGATCTTCAGGTGCTGCCCGATGCGGAAGCCGTTCTGAGCGACATCCGGCAGCAGGCCGACGCGCTGACCGGGTTAACCGGACGGCATTATTACCTCCTGGTCGAAGATAGTCCCGAACAGGAAGCTGATCAGGATGCCGAACCGATGGGCGGGGGACGCCCTGTCAAAGCTGACCAGGCCTATCGGAATTATTACGAAACAGACGGTCATACCAGGAAAGCCTACCGCGAAGATTTTATCTACGACAGGCAGTTCTCTTCGGTGCTCCGCGAACTCTTCGGTCGGGAGGCAGAGACGATCGTTAGTGAGCCCAGTGTGATGTTTACCCGCCCCCACGAAGCCGGACACGGACTTTCGGCAACTGAAGAGGGGGGGGGGCAGCCAAGCTTCGAGTCTATGAAACTCATGGCTGGCTCCATCCTGGTGAGTCCGTACGTGCCTTCCCTGTTCATGGGCGACGAATGGGGCGGGACCAATCCCTTCGCCGTGCTGACGCCTGCTGAGGGCGGTACGGAGGCCTCTGCTGACACCGACCAGGATCTGGCTGCGGCTGCTTCAGACGCCCAACCCGACGAGACGAATAAGACGCTCTATGCCTACTATCAGGCGCTTACCCGCCTTCGTCGACAGCAACCGGCCCTGTATCATCTGAACCGGAAACAAACGTCGGTCAATCAGCAACCTGATCAGGAAACCATGGTGGTTCACCGTTGGTACGAACGGAATGACATCTTATGCCTGATGAATTTTTCGGAAGAGAAACGAGAAATCACCGTACCTGCCCTCAACACCTACTGGCATAAACTGATCGACTCGGCCGATCCGGCCTGGCTTGGCCCCGAAGCCGGACCCGAATGGTTGTCGGACGGTGATACGATTACCCTGCAGCCCGAGTCGATTTTGATCTATAAAGGCTGCGACCAGCCCGACCCCCAGGCCTGCGCCGATGAACACGTCAGCGTCTGACACGTAATGATTGGTAATTAGGGGCGCTGCGTTCAAACACAGCGTCAGGGAAAAGGTTAACTAAGTACGACCTTTTCTACTCAACATCTTCTGAATGAATCATTTGCTTATTAGCTGCTCCATAGTCTGTATTTGTCTGGTATCTTCGATTAGCCGGGCGCAGCAGCCGTCGCCCGCTTCGCTCAGGCAGGCGCTGGGTATGGCACCCGACACCCTGCAGCCCCTAAGCCCTACCCGCCCCGATACAACCCAGCTCAACTCGGCCGATCGGCCCGATACGGTGCGGCAGTCGACACCCGGAAACGCTGGTATAAGCCTGCCCGCTACCCGGGATAGTAGCCAGACGTCACCGGCCCCGACTCAGCCAGGTCAACCGGCTGGTGAGGCTACGGCCGCGACGGGAACCTTACGGGGCCGTTTGGTAACTGTACAGGGCGGAAAAAATCAACCCATCGAATTTGCTAGTGTGGGCGTCTTCCGCACCCGCGACTCCAGTTCGGTAACGGGAGGACTGACGGATGAAAACGGGTATTTCAGCATCGCTAACCTGAGCCCCGACATTTATTATATTCTGATTCAGAGCCTGGGGTATGCCCCCAAGCGGATTCCCCGAATTACGGTGTCGGCCGACAATGCCGCCGTTAACCTGGGAAACGTAATCATCACCGAAACATCGCAGCAGCTGGAAGAGGTCGTTGTTCAGGGACAGCGGCAGGCCTACGAATACTCACTCGACCGGAAAATTGTGAACGTCGACCAGCTCCCCATTGCGCAGGGCGGCTCGGCGGTCGATATTTTGCTGAATGTACCGTCGGTTACCCTGGATGTGGATGGGGTGCTGAGCTTACGGGGGAGCAGTAACGTCATTGTCCTGGTAGACGGGAAGCCATCGGGGCTGACGGGTTTGGACCGGCAGGCCATTCTGGAACAGATTCCGGCCAGTAACATCGAGCGCATCGAAATTATCACCAACCCTTCGTCCCGCTTCGACGCCGATGGGGCCGCGGGGATCATCAATATTGTGCTGAAGAAAGAGCGGGCGGCTGGTTTCAACGGTACCGTTCAGCTGAACGTGGGTACGCGCGACAAGTATAATGCGTCCATTAATCTGAACGCCCGCTTCAAGAAGCTGAACCTGTTTGGCAGTTACAACTTCCGGGAAGACCGGCGGTTTCAGTACCGGATCTCGGACCGGCAGAATCTCTTTACCGATTCGACATCGTTCCTGGCGCAGCGTAACGATGCGGTCAGACGCCGGGTCAATAACAATCTGCGGCTGGGCTTCGACTATACGCTTTCAGAACGGGACAATATTACGGTATCGGCGCTCTACCGACCGGGGTATAGCTACGACAGCGAGGTAGAAACCTTCGATACGCAGGACGAAAACCGGCTTTCGCTCGGGCAAATCTATCGTACCAACGAAGAGCGGGAACCCGAACGGGGGATTGACTATACTCTCGGTTACCGACGGACTTTCCCGAAAAAAGGGCGGGAGCTGTCGTTCGATGCGACCCTGTCGACCAACAAAGGGACCGAATTTCAGCGCTTTACCAATACAACCACCTTGCCCGAAACGCTGCTTACCCCCAATTTCCTGATCGGCGATCAGCGGGCCACCAACGACCGCGACAACCGGGTTGGGGTATTGCAGCTCGACTACGTAGAGCCGCTGAAAGGCAAAAAGCGGCTGGAGGGAGGACTTAAGTACACCACACGCCAGCTGGGTGCCAACTACGTGTTCGAGAACCTGGAAGGACCGGACTGGGTGCTCAACCCCGGTATCAGCAATAATTTCATCTACGACGAACAGACCAGTGCTGCCTATGTAAACCTGGGGAATGAACTAAAAAAATTCAGCTATCAGGTTGGGCTAAGGACCGAATATACCAGCATCAGCACCGACCAGCGGACTACCAGCCAGCGCAACACCACCGACTATATCTATCTGTTCCCGAGCGCCTTCGTCAATTACAACCTGAGCCAGGCGCAAAAGCTACAGATCAATTATACCCGGCGAATCAACCGGCCGTCGGTTCGGGTGCTGAACCCGTTCATCGATCTCTCGGACCCACTCAACATTCGGTTCGGAAATCCCCTACTGAATCCTGAACTGATCAACTCCTTCGAGCTGAGTCACCTCTGGAACGGGAAGAGTACCTCGCTGACGTCGTCGCTGTTTTTCCGACAGACGAATAACGAGATTACAAACTACCGCACCCTGCGCGAAGACGGCATAACCGAACAAACGTCGCTAAACCTCAACCGGTCCCAGAATTACGGGCTGGAGGTGGTCCTCAATCAGGACATTACCCGCTGGTGGAAAGCAAGCGGAAACTTCTCGTTTTTTCAGCGGTCGATCCTGGCCAGCGCCGACGTACCCGACATTCTCTCCCGGACCAACCGGAGCTGGACCGGCCGGGTGACGTTTGATCTGAAACCTACCCGGCAAACCGCCATTCAGCTCGTGTACAACTACCGGTCGCCGTTTCTGGTCGCGCAGGGGACTATCAATAGTTTCACAAACGTAGACCTGGGCGTTAAACAAACGGTTCTGAAGGGGAGAGGTACCCTGTCGCTGCGGGTCAGCGATGTGTTCAACACCCTCCAGTTCCAGAGCGACAGCTTCGGACCCAACTTCCTGGCGACGAGCCTGAGCAAGCGCGAGAGCCGGATCGGATTTATTGGGTTCAGCTACCGCCTGAGTCGTCAGATCAGCCGGGAGCAGGACCGGGATAACGACGATCGTCAGCCCGATAATCCGGCCGGCGATCCGGACTTTTCAAATTAGCAGGGCCGATCCGGGGCAAACGCATCAGGTCATTACCGCCCCGGACTCGAGTCATAACATGTAGTTAATCCGCTTCTAAATCGTGTAAGCGTGATTTGTAAAAAGCAACGTGCCAACTGAATGAAAGTATCGAAGCCATCTTTTAAACGCCTTCTTATTGTTTCGTACCGTCTGCCATTTACCATAAAGCAGACCAAAGAAGGGCTGGAGCTTGTGCAGAACTCGGGCGGTCTGGTCTCCGCGGTGCTGTCGATGGCCGAGCGTATGGGGAACAACCCCGACGGTCAGGCTACCAAAATACACTGGGTGGGTCATGCCGACCCGAAACTGAAATCGATCGATCAGTCGGTTTTCGAGAACGAGACGTTTGTAGCCCATCCGGTCTTTATGGACGAAGCCGTGCACAAGGGGTTTTACGAAGGGTTTAGCAATGACCTGATCTGGCCCCTCTTTCACTATTTTCCGTCCTATGCATCGTTCAGCGAACCAAATTTTGATGATTATCAGCAGGCCAGCAATCGTTTTCTGGAAGAACTCGACCAGCTGATCGAGCCCGGCGATCTGGTCTGGATCCATGACTTCCAGCTTATGTTATTGCCCCGGCAGGTCAGAGAGGCCCGGCCGGATGCAACCATCGGGTACTTTTTTCATATACCGTTCCCGACCTACGAAATTGTTAAACTGCTGCCCCGCACCTGGCGACAGGCGCTCATCGAGGGGCTGTTGGGGGCCGACGTGATTGGGTTCCATACCGCCGATTATGTGCAGCACTTTATCCAGAGCGTATCGGAGGTGCTGAACCTGCCCATTATCGGGAATCGGATCGTGCTGCCCGACCGGCCGGTGGTGGTTAAAGATTTTCCGATCAGTGTCGATTTTAATAAGTTCAACAGCTCGGGCCAGGAGCCGGCCGTCATCGACACCCGCCATTTTTACCACTCCGAGCTCCGGCAGAATAAAGTAATTTTCTCCGTCGATCGACTCGATTATACCAAAGGGATCACCTCCCGGCTACTGGGGTACGAGCGGTTTTTGAACCAGAATCCCGACTGGCACGATAAGGTAACGTTCGTGATGACGGTGGTGCCCTCGCGCGACAAGATCGAGCAGTATCAGGAGATCAAACGGGAGATCGAAGAAACCGTCGGGCGCATCAACGGCCTGTTCGGCAGTATTGGCTGGCGTCCTATCGTGTACTCCTACGCATCGATGACGTTCACCGAACTGATGGCGCTGTACACCCTCTGTGATGTGGCGCTGATAACCCCCATCCGCGACGGTATGAACCTGGTCTGCAAAGAGTTCGTGGCTAGTCGACAGGACAACCGGGGGGTGTTGATCCTGAGTGAACTGGCCGGTGCGGCCCAGGAGCTGAAAGACGCCCTGATCATCAACCCGACCGATACGCAGGAGGTAGCCGATGCCATCAAACAGGGGCTACACATGGCCCCCGAGGAGCAGGAGCGCCGGATGCAGCGCATGCGTCATCACTTACAGAATTACAATGTTTTTCGCTGGAGTCACGATTTTCTTATGGCCTTTGACGAAGTTCCGGGCAGTCAGCCGGGTCTGGAAACAGACCTGTCGCTGAGCCCTTTCCTGACGGCGTTTGCCGAAGCACAACAGCGCTTGCTGTTGTTCGATTTTGACGGTACGCTGGCCCCGATTGTCGATGATCCGGCTAGTGCGCGTCCCTCCGATACGCTGCGCGAGTCGCTCTCCCGACTGGCCGAGGCTACCGACCTGGTCGTGATCAGTGGCCGTAATCGGGCGTTTCTGGAAAAAACCTTCGACTCGATACCCGTTCATCTAGTGGCCGAGCATGGCGCATTCCTCAAAAAGCCCGGGCAGCCCTGGGAACGGCTCGATCTGTCGGCTGGCGATTGGGTGGAGCCGATCCGGACGGTTATGAGCCAGTTTGTCGACCGGTTTCCCGGCTCGTTCATTGAAGAGAAAGAAACGGCTATAGCCTGGCATTACCGGCTCGTTGAGGCCGACGATGTAGACACCCAGAGTGTAGAACTGGCCACTCAGCTCCGCGATGTCAGTACCTCCACACCTCTGGCCGTCATTCAGGGGAACAAGGTCGTTGAAGTGAAGCCCTCCCAGCATAGCAAAGGAACGGTTGCTCTGTCGATCTTCGAACAAATTCCGTACGACTTTATCGTCAGCATTGGCGATGACACCACCGACGAGGACATGTTCCGGCAGTTGCCTAACTGGGCCTACACGCTGAAAGTTGGCTCCGGTGCTTCGTACGCGCGGTATCGGCTGGCCCGCCAGCAGGATGTCGAAACCCTGCTCAAACGCATGAGCGACGTCCTGGTTACGGCCTGATAAGCGGTCGGCACCGGTAAGTTGCAATGGACTTTTTACCATGCATTCATCTCTCATCACCAGTTATCTTGAATTCAAGCCATGCCATGGCCCGTTGGGCCCTTAACAGCGCAGCGTCGGTAAACAAGGGAACCAGGACACCCATGGCCCGTTAGGGCCCTAACAGCGCAGCGTCGGTATGCGAAGAGTTAAGATCGATATGGCCCGTTAGGGCCTTAACAGCGTAGCGTCGGTAGCTAAGGAAATGAGAATCGCCATGGCCCGATAGGGCCTTAACAGCGTAGCGTTGGTAGCTAAGGAAATGAGGATCGATATGGCCCGATAGGGCCTTAACAGCGTAGCGTTGGTAGACGGACGATGCGATGGGAAGGCCCTAACGGGCTATATGTTCCCTATAACCCTGTCGAGTAAGAGAAAGGAGCAATAAGGAAAGTGACCTTTTGCTGCTAAAAAATGGTAATCTGAACACCCGTATACTCAGTTTACAAGGTCGGTTGTGTAGGCAATTTATTTAGAATAATTAAAAATAATTTTTAATTCTCGCGTTTGCCTGCTTGTTTTGTGCGCTAATTAAAGCGCACCACCATGAGATCAGTTTATTTTTTCCTGTTTATACTCGTTACCATTTCCTCAGCTAAGGTGCTGGCTCAGACGGGCCCGGCTGTTCGGGGGAATGTCACTACCGCCGATGGCAATCCTGCCGAAGGCATCACCGTTACACTAGGCACAACGGGTCTGGGCGCCCTGACCAATAGCCAGGGCGATTTCGTTATCAACCGGGTCAAGGCAGGTACCTATCCCATTCGCGTATCGTCGGTCGGGTTGAAAACCGCCGAGCAAACCATTACCGTCACGGCCGGTGAAACCACCACCGTGTCATTCGTGCTGGCCGAAAACACCGCTCAGCTGCAAGAGGTCATCATCAGCGCGGGCCAGATCAATCGTTTTTCACGCACCACGAGTGATTACGTGTCGAAGATGCCGCTGAAAAATCTGGAAAATCCGCAGGTCTATACCTCGGTCGGCAAGGAGTTGCTGGCCGAACAACTTGTGTTCTCGGTCGATGATGCCATCCGGAACGCGCCGGGTGTGCAGCGGATGTGGGAAGCCACCGGCCGCTCGGGCGATGGGGGTGGTTTTTACAACAGCCGCAGCTTCATTCTGCAGAGCTCGCTGAGAAATGGCGTGGCCGGTTACGTATCGAGCGGTATCGATGCGGTTAACCTGGAAAAGCTGGAAGTCATCAAAGGACCCTCGGCTACCTTGTTCGGGAGTGCGCTGACGTCGTACGGCGGGCTGATGAACCGGGTGACCAAGAAACCCTACGAAACGGTTGGCGGTGAGGTTACCCTGGCAGGCGGTAGCTATGATTTTAACCGGGTAAGCCTGGATGTAAACACCCCCCTCAACGCGTCGCGTTCGTTGTTACTGCGCGTCAACACCGCCTACAACTACGAAGGCACCTTCCAGACCCAGGGCTACACCCGCAGTTTCGCGCTGGCGCCGAGTCTGATGTTCAGACCGAACGAGCGGCTATCGATATTGCTCGACGCCGAGATTACCCGGGTGCAGAGTGTTGGCAAGCAAATGATATTCTTCTACTTCCCGGCCGATCAGCTGGGTGCCACCCGCGCCGATCAGCTGAACCTGGACTACCGCAACTCCTACATGGGTGACGGACTGTCGTTGAATTCGAGAAGCACCAACCTGTTTGGGCAGATCAACTACCGCCTGTCGCCTACCTTCACTACGTCCACAAACATCACCTCGAGCCAGAGTTTTTCCGACGGCAAGGGCGCTTACTTCTACCTCGTACCAGACAATGTGGTTACGGGCAACCCGGCCGATGCGGGTAAGGCCAATTATTTGACCCGGGCCGACCAGTCGACAGACAACAGCCGCAATACTGTGTTCGAGGTACAGCAGAACCTGAACGGTGATTTTCGCATCGGTTCACTTCGCAATCGGGTCGTCGTGGGGCTCGACTTCCTGCGCATCAACTCGAACCAGCGTTTCTTCGGCAGTACGTTCGATACGGTTCCGCTCAACGTGCCGGGCTTTGACTACAGCCGTTTCAGCGGGAGCCGGATGGATTCGATATACGCCAGCGGTCCTCCCCAGTTCACGTATCCTATTATCAACAAGCGGAACATTTACAGCGCCTATGCATCGGATGTGCTGAACCTGACCGATCAGCTCAGCGTATTGGCCGCCCTGCGGGTCGATCATTACGACAACAAAGGCGGTTCGGAAGGGGGAGCCGTAGCCGCTTACCAGCAAACCGCCCTTTCGCCGAAATTCGGTCTGGTTTATCAGCCCGTGAAAGACGTAGTTGCCCTCTTCGCCAACTATCAGAACAGCTTTAACAACCGGGGCGTCTACAACGCGTTTGATCTGCAGGCTCCGGACAGCACCAGCCAGCGTCAGGCTAAGCTGGAGCGGGCCAACCAGGTAGAGGCCGGGGTTAAACTGGACGCTTTCGGGGGTAAACTCAGCACGACCATCAGCTATTACTCGATTCGGGTAAACGACATCCTTCGTACCGATCCGAACCCGCTGGCAGCCGCCCGCTTTGCCCAGATTCAGGACGGCGTTCAGACCAGTAAGGGCGTAGAGATGGAAGTGATTGCAAACCCGGCCCGGGGGCTCAACGTAGTGGCCGGCTTCAGCTACAACGACGCCAAACTGGTACGGGCCGATGCCGACGTAAACGGCCGCCGACCGTCAACGGCTTCGTCGCCTTACCTGGCTAACCTCTGGGTCAGCTACCGGCTGCCCGACAATCTCGTCAAGGGGCTTGGCGTGGGCGTAGGTGGTAACTACGCCAGCGACAATAAAATTCTTAACAGCGTCAGCCAGGGGGTATTTATCCTACCGGCCTACACGGTCCTGAACGCATCGGTCTTCTATACCTACCGAAAATTCCGCGTGTCGGGTAAAGTCGACAACTTCACCAACCAGCGTTACTGGGTCGGCTATACAACGGCTAATCCGCAGAAGCTGAGGAATTTTGCGGGTAGTGTGAGCTACGCATTCTAGTTGTAAACTGCCAGCCCGGACACGCCGGGCTGGCAGTCTGTTTCTTACCGGTAACGTTTGGCCATTATGAGTACCACAAAACAGATAAAAGCCTGGTTTCTGATTCACAAGTGGACCAGCCTCATCTGCACGGCGTTTCTGCTGATGCTTTGCCTGACGGGCTTACCCCTGATTTTCCACGAGGAGATCGAGCATCTGGAGGGCAAAGCGCCCCTGGCTCAGGTTCTGCCGGCCGGTACGCCCCAGGTTCCGCTGGAAAAACTGGCCGAAAAAGCCCGCCAGCATTACCCGAACAAGGTGATCCGGTACACCTACTGGGACGAGCACGAACCAAACACGACTACCTTCACCCTGTCTGACTCGATCACGTCGCCCGCCGACGACTACACCCTGCTTATTCTGGACAGCCGGACCGCTCAGGTCCTCGAAGAGCCGGCCGTTAAGGAGGGATTCATGTACATCATGCTTCAGCTGCACGTAGACATGTTTCTGGGCCTGGGAGGTAAGCTGTTTCTGGGGTTGATGGGCCTGCTGTTTTTCGTGGCTATCCTTTCGGGTCTGATGCTCTACAGCCCCATCATGCGCAGGTTCGACTTCGGTATGATCCGGACCGAAAAATCAACCCGGCTCAAGTGGCTCGACATGCATAATATGCTGGGCGTAGTTACGGTTATCTGGGCCTCGGTGGTTGGCCTGACGGGGGTTGTCAACACCCTGGCCGAAGTGGTACTGGGTTTCTGGCAGCAGGGGCAGCTGGCCGAGATGGTGGCGCCCTACAAAAACGAAGCACCGTTAACGGGTCGGCTCAGTCCGCTCGATAAGGCAATGCAGGTGGCGCTCCGCACCGCTCCCGACATGAGTCCGTCCTTTATTGCCTATCCGGGTACGCCCTACTCCAGTCAGCACCATTATGCGGTATTCATGAAGGGGAATACGCCCCTGACCGAGCGGCTGGTGAAACCGGTACTCATCGATGCCAAAACCGGTGCCCTGACCGACGTTCGTACCATGCCCTGGTACGTCAACGCCTTCTTTCTGTCGCAGCCGCTTCATTTCGGAGACTATGGCGGATTGCCACTCAAAATTATCTGGGCATTTTTCGATCTGATCATGATCGTGATCCTGATCAGTGGATTTTATCTCTGGTTCGCCCGGTACAAAGCCACCCAGGCCCAGCTCGCCAGAACCCTGTCGAAACGAGACGGTGCGGTAGATGAGCAGGAAATTCTATCCCTCAACCTGGAAAAAACGTCGGCCCATGAAGCGTGAATTCTGGCACATCTGGACCATACCGCTGGTACTGAACGTCCTGGGTCTGATTGGCCTGATTGCGGCCCTGGTCGGTAACGACGGCTGGGATATCTTGTCGTGGATCAGCCTGGGTATTCCCCTGGTCGTTACGGCCTGGTACCTGACAAAACCCCGCCCATCGCGGACGCGCCCGGCCGGATCGACCGGCAGACGGGCCTAGCTCACGTTGTCAGTGGCGCGTCATGTCGGCCCGTAAGGTACCCGCCAGCCGGTGACCGGCCCAGGCGACCTGCTGTTCGGCAACCGGTTTTACCGTGGCTACGTAGTCGGCAGGGAGAACGGCCCCTTCGGCACCGGTGCCCGGAACGAGTGCCCCCTGTCGGTACGCCAGCGATCGGGCCAGGTCAAAACTTTGGGTCGACCAGGCCTGTATGGCCGGTTTTCGACCCCGTATCCGTTTGCGGTTCGGGTGATTCTTCAGCAGTTCGATGGCCAGCTGGTCAGCCGCCCGAAACTGGTCTTTCCCCAACAGCATGCCGTCCCAGAATGAATGAAGATTCAGGGTCGGATTGCTCATACTCACCTTGATCCTGAATAGATTGCCACCCCGGTCGCCTTCCGGAAACTGCGGACTGATCAGGGCCGCCGTGTGCAGGGGCATATGGACATCCCCCGCCAGGTGAAACAACCAGCAAAGGGCAATCGCTTTCTCACTGTCGGGGGCGTTGCTTTGCAGGATCTGCTGGTTCAGGACAAACGCCTGCACGATATTTTCGCCCGTGGCCAGCGATGAATCGGTGCGGGCAATACCCAACGACGGGTTGTATATGTAGTTGATGAAATGCCAGGTGGCGTGGTCGTTGGGATTGTTTTGACCCCGGATGTCGTCGGGCCAGCGCGCGGCCAGCATGAAGAGGTACCTGTCTTTTTCTGCAGGAGTGAGCGTAGTGTCGGCCATCATCGGTGCCCAGCGCGTTTTCACGTCGGGGTGCTGTCGAAGTAAATTCAGCACGCGAGCCAGCGTTTTCGGCGATTTCTGCTGCAGATCACGGTACGCAATGGCGCCGATCGCCATATGGGTCGGCTTGTTCCAACTGTATGCCTGGAGAGTTAACGATACGAAAACCAGCCACAGCCAGTTTCGTTTTACGATTAGTTTGTTTTTCATGAAGTTGCGTAATCTGGTCGCAAAGGTAAAAACCTTACCCCGGCCAAACCAAGCGACAGATGACAAACGGATACGGCGCCAACGCCAGCCAGTTTAAAATCAGTCAGTTAAAGGCGGGTATAGAGCAGACATAATTGCTGGTGAGTCAGACCAGGGCCATCTACGTAGAGGGGGTTAGTCTGGTAGTTTTCAAACTTCTAATGGCTCGACAAATCACTCCCAGGAGGTTGTTTAAGGGTGAAACCGGCTTCCCAGCCATTTTCTAACAGAAGCGTATCTTCGTCAACGAGTGAACCCCAGATCGGTCCGGGGTTCACTCGTTGACGGGTTTGTCTGCCTAGTACGTTTCGTATTCGTAGGTCAACACGGCTCCTTTTGTCACGTCTTTTTTCGTGGCCGGTAATCCGCTGTCGGTGTAGGTATATTCGGTTCGGGACGGCGCGCTCTCGTTGACCTGGGTACTCACCACGTTGTTCCGGCTGTTGTACAGCACCGGGTCGATCGTATACATCCAGCGGTAGAAGGGGTTGGGTTTATCGTCGTACTCGTAGCTGATGGTGAACTCTGCTTTGTCGTTCGCATCCAGGTACGTGGCCCGGGTAATATTCCCGTTCTCATAGGTATATACGTAACGGGCACGCGTAGGCTTGCCGTACCGAATGATGCCTTCCTGTATCCATTCCGTCATCTGGCCGTCGGCGTTGGTGCGGTATATATGCCGCGGATTCGTTTCGGCGGTTGGCAGCTTCTGCCCGTCGGCCAGCTGCCGGGCGAACAACTGTTCGATACGATTGTCTCCGAAGGTAAAGGTGTTTAGTTCTCCCACGCTCCCATCGCCGTTGGGCCGGCTGTAGCGAACAAAGTACGAAACAACCCGCCCCTGCTGATCATAGGTATACTCGTTCGTTAGCTCGGGAGCGGCTGCCGACGTGGGTGGAATGATAGCCCGTTTCAGCGCGCGCCCCTCGTTGTACTCAAAGTGTGTCGTCACGAAATAGGGCCCCAGGCCGCCTGCATAGCCTTCGACGAACAGTTGCTTCAGCCGAAAATTCTGCGCGGCCGCTGGATTGGTAGCCGCCGTCGGCGTACGTGCGTCAAGTGAGGCCGCATCGGGTGAGACCGTTACGGATTCCTGCTGACAACCCCAGGCTGTGAACAGAAGTAGGCCGGTGACGAATGAGTAAAATCGCATGATCATAAATGGAGATGAGTAGGAATGGGTAGTAAAACCCACGTTTAGCCATACTGTTTTTATGATCAGCGATTTATGTGAGCTTGGGTAACCAAAAGTGTCCACTCTATCGCCCGTTCGGGTTGACCCGCCGGTAGAGAATGGACACTATAGACGCCAAAAAAATGGTACTGCTATCAGGAAATGGCGGCTGCGGTAATGTCATCGACCAGGGTGCGCCAGCTGGTCAGTTCGGGCTTGCCGGGTTTTCGTTCACCAAAGATGAGCGCCACGTTCTGCCCGTCTTTGTCAAATAGCTCCAGGCCCGTGACAATGCCATCGGTGGTTGGTTTTCGGGTCAGCCATACCTGATCGACACGGGTTTCGTTCAGGTGCAGGTTGAACGTGGGGTCGAGCACATTGAACCAGGGACCCATTGTTGCGAGCTTATGGACAGGCCCGGTATGAATCTGAATGCAGCCGGGGTTGGATACGAAAACCATAATGGACACCTGCCGGTCAGCGGCTTCGGCGAATATCCGTTTCAACACCTCCATCGACAGCAGCTGAGCATGGCCTTCGGGGGCCAGCCGTAGTCCCTGCTGACGACCCACCCCGTACTGACGAAGCAGGCTGAAGAATTCGTGGGTGTCCTTCATGTCGAGCCAGCCGTGCCGAAACCCGCTCACGTCAATATCTGTGTCGTCCTTTTCGATCTCTTTGGCAGCAGCGGGCAGTATAGCTAGTTCTGTCGATTGCTGACTATCCTGAAAGCGGGTTACCAACCGGTTGTAGGCGATCTCGTCGGAGCGATCGGTGAGGTACATTTTATGTACGGCCTGTCCCTGCGGGTCGAAGAACTGCAGGCTTTTTCGGCCGTTTTCCTGCACCGCGAAGCCCCACTGCCAGCGGTTCATAAATAGCCGCAGGTCTATATCGGGTCCGAGTACCAGGCCTACGTGGTTCGAGAACGATACTTTCTCATACACGCCCTTGCGTTCGTGCACCAATACATCGTTGCGGGTCAGCGCCATCACGTAACCGAGCGAGGTAACCTGTTTGAGCAGCTCCCGGAAGTCGCCGGTGAGTCGGGTAACGGTTTCGCCCAGGCCGGTAACGAGCAGTTCGGCTTCACTGACCCCGAGTTGTTGAGCCGCATCACGAATTCGGCTTTGGGGCTGCTGCTGGCGTAAATCGGCCCAGCGTGCTTTGAGAGAAAGGAGGTCGGTTGTCATAAATGATATAGGTTATTGTGTAAAGGCGGGTGAAAAAGTAGGTACAGGAACAATCAGTGGGCAGTGATGACAGGGGTTTTCGAGCCGTTTGACCGGTAGGCCGAACACCCGCTCCACCAGCGAAGCCGTCAGCACGTCATTGGGCGTACCGTAGGCTTCCAGTCGACCGGCCCGCAGCATCAGTATCTGATCGGCGTACTGGGCGGCCATGTTCAGGTCGTGTAGAACAGCGACGACAGCAAACCCCCGCTGCGCCATTTGCCGGGCTACGTCCAGCAGCTGATGCTGATGGAGCAGGTCGAGGCCGGTGGTCGGTTCGTCGAGCAGCAGTAAGCCGTTTGGTATGGTCCAGACCTGGGCCAGTACCCGGGCCAGCTGAACCCGCTGCTGCTCCCCACCCGACAGGGTCGACACGATCCGGTTGTTAAATGACTGCATACCTACCGTTTCCAGGGCCGCTGCGGCAATCGAATAATCGGCGGGGGAGGGGTGGGCTCCGTAGTGGGGGTAGCGGCCCATGAGCACCAACTCGTGGACCCGAACCGGAAACGCCAGGGTGTTTTGCTGATGCAGCATACCCCGACACTGGGCCAGCTGTTTACTGCTGTACGCGCTCAGCGGGGTAGCGTGCAGCGCGATGGTGCCAGCGGTGGGTTTCTGCTCACCGGCGCATAGCTTGAGCAGGGTTGACTTCCCGGCTCCGTTAGGTCCGACAATGGCCAGCAGTTCGCCCGCCCGGGCCTCGAATGACAGCTGAGTCAACAGCGTTCGCTGGTTTGTTCGGAAGCTTAGGTTCTCAACGTTTAGCATGGTCAGGAGCGGGTTCGTTCGTTGATTAGCATCCAGAGAAATACGGGCGTTCCAAGTAAGGCGGTCAGGATGCCGATGGGCAGTTCAGCCGGGGCCACAATGGTTCGGGCGAGGGCATCGGCACCGGTCAGCACGGTAGCCCCGCCCAGCGCTGACCCGATCAGAACCCGCCGATGATCAGCTCCGGCAACCAGCCGGATCAGGTGGGGAATGACCAGGCCGACAAACCCGATGATGCCCGCCACGGCTACCGAAGTGCCCACGGCTAGGGTACTCAGCACGATCACCTGGCGCTTCAGGCCCGTCAGGTTCACCCCCAGCATGGTTGCCTGACTTTCGCCCAGCGATAACAGGTTGAGCGACTTGGCTAGCCGGGGCAAACCAACCAGAACCACCCCCGTAAAGGGTAGCAGCGCCAGCACGGTGGTCCAACTAGCCCCGCCCAGACTGCCCAGCGACCAGAACGTGATGGTCCGTAGCTGATCATCGGTGGCCAGGTAGGTTAGCAGCCCCGTCAGCGCCCCCGCCAGCGCATTGATGGCTATACCGGCCAGCAGCATGGTCGTCACGACCGACTGCCCGGCTACCCGGGCCAGCCGGTAAACGAGTAGGGTAGTACCGCAGGCGCCCAGAAAAGCAACCAGCGATAGGGCATAATACCCCAGCAGGCCACCCAGCTGCTGAAAGAGGGTAAGTTCCAGAACGATCATGCAAACGGCGGCCAGCGAGGCTCCCGATGAAATACCGATCAGCCCAGGGTCGGCCAGCGGGTTGCGGAACAAGCCCTGCATGGCCGCTCCCGCTACCGCCAGCCCCGACCCGATCAGCAGACCCAGACAGACCCGCGGCAGGCGAATCGTGGTCAGGATTACCGTTTTCATCTCGTCAGGTGCCGCAGCCAGTCCAAAATGATGGCCGGCCATGGCCAGCACCTCGGCAGGCGAAATGAATACCGCACCGACCCCGGCCGAAACCAGAACGGTAGCCAGCAGGCCCGCGACCAGCACCGGCAGGAGCCAGGGTCGGCGCACGGCCGGCAGCGCGCCGGTCCGGGTAATCGGCATGCGGGCTATTGGCTGGTCGGTGAATAGCTGTTCGGTTGCCATCGGTCAGAGCGAGCCAGAGGGGCTGATTTTACGGGCCAGTTCGCTGATGGCTTTTCCCAGCCTGGGGGTAAAGCCCGTGAGCAGGTGGCCATCCATGGTCACCAATCGTTTTTGCTTCCCCGCGTTGGTCTGGGCCACGCCCGGAATATCGAGCAAGCCCCGGGCCCCGCCTAAACTTTCGAGCCCACTGTCGAAGAGAAGAATAACATCTGGGTTGGCAGCCACGAGAGCCTCGGTCGTTAAGGGCTTAAACTCATCGAACTGGCGGGTAGCGTTCTGGCCACCGGCCAGTTCGATCATCTTCTCGACCGGTGTTCCCCGGCCTGCTACCAGCATGGTTCCCGCTCCCCGGGCGTAAATAAACAGGACCTTGGGCCGACCCGGCGCCGGCTGAACCCGGGCCATATCCGACTCCAGCCGCCGGACAACGGCCCGGGCCTTGCTGGATACCCGACAGGTAGCCGCTATATCGGTAATCAGCTTTTTGGTGCCCTCCACCGAAAACTCCTGTTCGAAGGTGATTACCTGCACCCCGGCCGCCCGTAGCTGGTCCAGCACGGCCGGTTTGGTACCCGCTTTTTCGGTCGTTAGCACGAGTGTCGGTTGCTGGGCCAGCACGCCCTCGGCCGAAACGGTTCGGTTGTGACCTACTTTAGGGAGCTTTTGCAGGCTTTCGGGATAGGTGCTCGTCACGTCGACGCCCACCAGCCGATCCTGTAGCCCCAGCTCACACAGAATTTCGCTGACGGTTCCGTCGAGCGAGACGATGCGGGGTACCTGCGCCGATGTAGCCAGCGGTACTGCCATGAACAACGCGAATACACAGCGCGCCAGCCGGCGAAGAAGGGTTGTTGGTTGAGAAACAGCCGTCATAATCAGAGGATGGTTAGGAGAGTCGCTGACTCAGATCAAGAATACGTTGTGCTTCCAGAACCGGGGCGGCTTCGGTCAGTAAGGCGCAGAGGTTTGCCAGGTCGTCTTCCGAAAAAAGCAGGAAGTAATTCGGCATGGGCGTAGGCAGGAGCAGTTCCTTCCCGTGGGTCGTACCGAACGGCTGCATGGCCAGCCGGTCAAAAATCATCTCGGCAAATGCATCGAACTGGTCAAGAGACAGGCAGAAGAGCGAGTTGTTGAACGCCACATTGACCACGCGGCAATCTTCACACATGCCTATATACCCAAACTCGTTCTGCGCAAAACTTCGGAAGTGGTGTTTGTGGTTCATAGCGGTAAGCGTCGTTCTGTTGAGTGGTTTGTGCCTAAGCGGGCAGCCAGTACAGATCACGAACCGGGCTGGCTGCCACGCCGAGGACTTTGGGATTCCGCCGGGGCGGGGTTAGTTGAGTTTCATGGAACCGTCGGGCTGGTACAGGTACCGGAAGGTGTAGAACCGAGACCGGTTGGCCGAAGTCGGCGCGGCAGGTGCGTTCTCGTAATAGCTCAGGATCTCGACCTTGGCGTACTTGTTGTCGCCCGTACGAATCACCAGCACCCGACCAGGAATCGGCGTAACCAGGTTGGTGCTGGAGTTGTAATTATACCAGCCCGCCCCCGACACCGCCGGAATGGCCAGACTCGATGGGCTCTGATCCTGCGCGAACGTGGCCGAGGTGGGTAGGGTAGTCAGTTCATCGAAGGTGCCGGTATGCACATAGGCTCCGCCCTGGCCAGACCGGATCGGGCCACCGTTGACGATGATCGATGTACCCCGGAAACCAATGTCCCATTTGGTACTGGCCGAGTCGGTATTGGCTACGGTTTTGTTATCTCTCAGGTTGAACAGCGTGTATTTGCCGGTGCTGAGCGGTGGCTGGCCGGTCGTTGAACTGGGGGTGGTCGGGTCGGCGGGCAGGTTCGTTACCGTCTGCGCCTGTACCGGCAGCACTGGGTTGGTAGCGGTGTCGTCGTCATTACAGGCCAGGAGCAGGGACATAGCGGCTGCCAGGAGTAAAACGGGATACGTAGTTTTCATAAGAGTATGTACTGATTAATTGGATTTGCTTTTCGTCGTGGCCCAGTCCCAGCGCAGGCTGGCGTACCAGAGCCGCCCGGCGAGGGTGGGGATGAATGACGGATCGGTATAGCCCGTCAGGTTATCGACCCCGACCTGCAGGGTGATCTTTTTAATGGTCTTGGCGGCTGTCAGGTGCCAGGTCGTGTATCCCTGGATATATTCGCTGGCTTCGTCCAGAATCAGGTTGCCATTCCGGTCGGCCAGGCCGTAGCGACTCCGGTAGATGCCCCGCAGCGAGGCAGAAACACCGGATTTGGTCAGCTCATAGAAGAGCTTTACGTTGGCCATGTGCCGGGACCGGTTCAGCAGCCCGCCGTAGTCTGACAGGTTGACCCGTTCGGTAAGCAGGGTTTCCGGATTCCGGCGGAACACGTCCCCGTTTCGGATGCTCGACACCACGGCCTTGTCTTTGGCTTCGAGGAGCTGATACCCACTGCTGACCGTTAGCTGAGAGCCGCCCAGTTCGATTCGGTAGCTGCCATCCAGTTCGATGCCCTGGGTGTATACCCGGCTGAGGTTGGTATAGCTGAACACGTTTTGCCCGTTGGTTTTGCGGGCCACGACCTGGGTTTCGATCAGGTCGCGGATGTCGTTTCGGAAGAGATTTGCGCTGATCCGAACGGGGATGTCGTAGGCTTTGCGCAGGTCGAGCACCGCCCCCAGGTTAACCGCCACTGAACTCTCTGCCCGGATGGCCCCAAATCGGCCCGGATCGATCAGGATTTCGGCAATCTGACCCTGTTGCTGCAACCGCGCGATACCCGCGCCCACCTCCTGAGTGCCAAACACGCTGTACCCCGCCACCGCATTGTCGAAGTTGAGATAGAGCTGGCGGAAATCGGGCGCCTTGAACCCAACGCCTGCGCTAGCCCGTATGGCCAGGGTTTGATTAAGCTCATAACGGGCCGATAACTTAGGGCTGAACTGCGAGGCATACTGGCTGTGGGCGTCGAAGCGGCCTCCCGCAATGAACGTCAGTCGGGTCGACGGCTGCCACTCGAACTGAGCCAGTCCGTAGCGGGTGCTGAACTGCTGGCGGCCGGGATAGCGGGTGGCTTCCACGCCTTCGCCAATGTAGCCGGCTCCCAGCGTCAGGTAGTGCCGGTTTCGGAAGGTGCGCTCCGTGACAATCTCTACCCGGTCGAAGTTTTGCCGAAAATAGCTGTCGTCGTAGGGAGCCTGGGTATCCTGATAGGCCAGTTTTGTGGTGGTAGAGTAACCCGTGTGGTAATAGCGGTAGGTCAGCTTCCAGGTGTCCGTAAGCTGCTGGGTCAGTACCGGGTTTATGGAGTAGTCACGAACCCGGCCGGTGCCCGAGACTAGCCGCTGATCAACGGTGGCCAGCGAGTTGTCCTGCTGTTCCGTAAAGAATCGACCCGATATGCCCAGTTTCAGGCGGGGACCGAAGCTCGTGGTGAGCCGCCCGCTGGCGGTGTAGTTCAGAAAGGGAGACACGGTGGTGCCCGGCGTTTCGGGACTGAGGTCGTAGCCACCCGACTGGTACCGATTGCCGAACAGGTAAAGACCGGTTTTGCCGGAGCGCAGGGATACATCGGTGGTCAGGTCGCTGGTCTGGTTAGCACCGTACCGACCCGAAAGGCTACCCCGCATTCCCTCCGCCGGATTGGCGGTGATGATGTTCACCACGCCGGCCAGGGCTTCGGAGCCGTACAGACTGGACGAAGGACCTTTAACTACTTCGATCTGTCGGATATTACCCACTGTTAACCGGCTCAGCTCGAGCGTACCGGCCGTACGGCCCACCAATGGCTCGCCATCCACCAGAATCAGGGTATAGTCCGGTCCGAACCCCTGCACCTGCAGCCCCTGCCCGTGGTCGTTGACAATAGCCAGGCCCGTCTGCTCCCGTAAAATATCGTTCAGCCGCAAACTCCCCGATTGCCGAATCTGCCGCTGGCCTATCAGGGTAACCGGCATCGGCAGCGAGCCAACCTGCCGCTCGGTCCGGGTCGCCGTAACGACAACGGGGTCCAGCTGTTGGGTACGACTCGTGTCAACTACCGGGTCCGGTACCTGCTCAATGGCCAGAAGAAGTAGAATCGATAGCATGGTGAATAGGTTGGCAGTGAGGTGGTTATACAGGTGAATCCAGCATTTGCCTGGATCATTACTGCAAAGGTTCGCTGCAAACGTATTCCTTATTTAAAATTAATCCAAATAAAAACTGAGTTATTTAGAATTATTACAAACAATGTTCGAATTGGTATAGATACAAGTCGATAGTTTTCTGGTTTGAATGAATTAGCTAACGATTTTGGGATTGAACAGTAAAGAAGGTCGAATGCGAACTTGATACATAGATTGTAAATAGTGCGTAGTTACTTTTTCCATGACGACATTCAGACGAAACCGAATAGGAACGATTGCGGGGTGTGCAGGCATAGCGCTCACTCCATTACTGGTCTTGGTAGGCTTTAAAGAAAATCCGATCGGGTCAGCCATCAAACGCCTGACCCCCGAACAACTCACCACGCAGGCGAAAGCCATCGAAGCCCAGGTTTCGCCCGAGCTGGCCAGCGGTCTGACCCTGAAAATATGGGGGGTCGACTCACTGGTAGCAGACCCGATAGCCATCGATATGGATGACCAGGGCCGGCTGTATTACACCCGTACCAACCGCCAGAAAAACTCAGAATTCGACATTCGGGGGCACCAGGACTGGGAAATCGAATCGAACCGGCTGCAGAATGTAGCCGATCGGCAGGCGTTTCTGCGCCAGGTGCTGTCGCCCGCAAACAGCAAGAAAAACGAATGGCTGAAAGACCTCAACGGCGACGGCTCGCACGACTGGCGGGATCTGACCATCGAGCGTGAACATGTCTACCGGCTCGAAGACACTTCGGGCGACGGACTGGCTGATCTGTCGAAACGGGTCGTCAGTGATTTTCATGACGAAGTAACCGACGTTGCCGGTGGCGTGATGGCCGATGGCAACGATCTGTACGTAGCCGTAGCGCCGGACCTGTGGCGCATGAAAGACAAAAACGGCGACGGCATCATCGACGAGAAAAAATCCATTTCGCACGGCTACGGGGTCCACGTCGGCTTCAGTGGCCACGGGATGTCAAGCATCAAGATGGGCCCCGACGGGCGTATCTACTGGCAGATTGGGGATATCGGTTTCAACGGCAAAGGTCCCGACGGTAAAAAGTGGGAGCATCCTAACAGTGGCGTCATTGTCCGGTCGAATCCGGATGGGAGTGACTTCGAGGTGTTTGCCTACGGCGTTCGCAACACCCACGAATTCGTTTTCGACCAATTCGGTAACCTGATCAGCGAAGACAACGACGGCGATCACCCCGGCGAACGCGAACGGCTCGTATACATCGTCAACGGCTCCGATACCGGCTGGCGCAGCAACTGGCAGTACGGTAAATACCGCGACCCGAACAACAATACCTACAAAGTCTGGATGGACGAGGGTATGTACAAACCCCGTTTCGACGGTCAGGCCGCTTATTTTACGCCGACCATCGCCAACTTTGTCAGCGGGCCAACGGGTATGCTGTTCAACCCGGGTACGGCGCTGAGTCCGGCCTATAAGAACAAGTTTTTCATTGGCGAGTTTGTGGGTAGCCCGGCCCGGTCGGGTATTCATATGTTTAGCCTGAAGCCCAAAGGAGCCTCTTTCGAGCTGGGTGAACATAAAAAGATACTGGGCAATGTGCTGGCCACCGGGATCGATTTCGGTCCCGACGGAGCCATGTACGTAGCCGACTGGATCAACGGCTGGGACTCCAAAGACTACGGTCGGATCTGGAAACTCGACGATAAAGATGGGGCCGGCTCGGCCGAACGGCTGCTGACCAAAAAGCTGCTGGCCGAGAACTTCGCCCGCGTGTCCGAAACCCAACTGGGCGATTACCTCAGGAATCCCGACATGCGCGTGCGCCAGAAAGCTCAGTTCGAGCTGGTGAAGCGCGGGGCTAAAGGCGCTCCGGTGCTCAGCGCAGCCATCCGGCAAACTACCGATCAGCTGGCCCGCATTCACGGCATATGGGGTATCGGCCAGCTGGCCCGGCAGGATAAGAAATACGCCCAGCAGCTGGTGCCCCTGCTGACGGATAAAGACCCTGAAATCAAAGCACAGGCCGCCAAATGGCTGGGCGATGGTCGCCATGCCGAAGCCGCCCCGTCGCTGTTGCCGTTGCTAAGCGATCCGAGCGAACGGGTGGAGTTCTTTGCGGCCGAGGCCCTCGGTCGGATGGCCTATGAACCCGCTATTCAGCCGATCATTGCCATGCTGGCGGCCAACAACGACAAAGACGCGTACCTGCGTCATGCGGGTAGTCTGGCGCTGGCCCGGATCGGCAAGGCAGAGCCGGTCGTAGCGCTGGCTAAGCACCCGTCGCGGGGGGTACGAATTGCGGCTGTGGTGGCCCTTCGGCGGTTGAGCCATCCCGGCATTGCCAATTTTCTGGCCGACGATGATGAGTTTATCGTTACCGAAGCCGCCCGGGGTATCAACGACGACCTGTCTATTCCGGGTGCACTACCTGCCCTGGGCAATCTGTTGACCACGACCCGTTTCACGAATGAGCCACTGCTTCGTCGGGCTATCAGTGCCAACCTGCGGGTAGGAACGCCAGCGGCCATGCAGCAGCTGATCAGCTTTGCCAGCCGGGAAGGAGCCCCCGTTGCGATGCGGGCCGATGCCCTCGATGCGCTCAGTACCTGGTCAAAGCCGTCGGTGCTGGACCGCGTCGACGGGCGGTATCGGGGTCCGGCCGTACGGGACGCCAACCTGGTAAAGACCAAATCGGCAGCTACCTACACCCAGCTGCTGACCCATTCGGATCAGAATTTACGGCTCAGCGCGGTGCGGGGCATCCAGAAGCTGGGTCTGGCCCAGGCGTCGGATAACCTGCTGGACCGGCTCAAAACTGATGCTTCGGCCACGATTCGGGTCGAAGCGCTGCGGGCGCTGGCGGGGCTAAACAGCCCTAAAATTGGCAGTGCCATTGAGCTGGGTCTGGCCGATAAAGACAAACAGGTACGGGTGGCCGCGCTGGATCTGGTTGGAAAAACCACCATGGCAAAGGACCGCATCACCAGCCTGTTGACCGACGTAATCAACAATCAACCCGTCGAAGAGAAGCAGGCGGCTCTGCTGACGCTGGGCAAACTGCCCGTTGCCAACACGCAGACTGTGTTTAATCAACTGCTGACCAAACTGGAGGGTGGAACGCTCTCGCCCGAAATCAGCCTGGAACTGGAAGAAGCCATTGCCAGCACCCGATCGCCGGTACTGGCCAGCCGTTACAAAACCATCACCGGCCGTTTGTCGGCGGATGCGGTCATGGCGTCGTACAAGGGCAGTTTGCTGGGGGGTGAACCCGATAAAGGACGCCGGATCTTCATGCGGCACCAGACGGCACAGTGCATCCGGTGCCATGCCTACGATGACCTGGGTGGTAATGCCGGTCCGCGTCTGAACGGGGTAGCCCGGCGGCTGACCCGCGAACAACTGCTCGAAGCCGTAATCAACCCCAGCGCGCGGCTGGCTCCCGGTTTTGGCACGACCACGCTCGCGCTGAAAGACGGCAAGACGATCAGCGGTATCATTCAGGGCGAAACGGCCACCGAACTGACCATCAAGGCCGGTGATCAGCCCGATGCCGTGATCAGTAAAAGCCAGATAGTGACCCGCACCGATTCGCCGTCGAGTATGCCGGACATGAAGTACCTGCTCACCAAACGCGAGATTCGGGACGTGGTCAGTTTTCTGGCTACGTTACAGGACGACAAGTAGGGGGTGGGTTAGTCTTCCTCGGTAAACCGGTTGGGGTGCAGGCAGTTAGACCAGTAATCCACGATAGCCTGTAGCTGGGAACGCATGGCCTGCTGACTCTGCTGCTTTTCAAAAAATCCCTGTATGGTTAGCTCATAGGCTTCTTCGACCAGGTGTTTGTAAACTGGATGGGTAAAGAAAATGAACGGAATCGCGCGTTTGCGCAAGGCTGAATCCTCTTCGATCAGCTGGCGCAGCTCGATTCCGCTCATTTCCTGCAGGCTGACTTCTGAGATGATCAAAAAGGGCCGGTCTTTGGTTGTTTTCAGGTAGTCGAGCGCGCGTTGGGCACTGCTGAAAAAAATGACCGGACTCAGCGGGGCAATTTCGTTGAGAATAGGGGTTAAAAGCACTTCGTCATCTGTATCGTCGTCAATACAGATGATAGGACCGTTTACTTCCATACGTTTTCAATTCTTCGTTGTGCATACAGAACCCAATGCGTTCAGAATTGATAGGGAAATGGCCAATTATCTACTAAGTGGCAGACTGCCTGTGCGTGCTTTGCTGCCGGAAGCATAACGTCGCCCGTATTCGTCCGGGTCTGGCTCAGAAGGGCCCCTATTTGGCTGTATGTGACGAATAATGGCCCAGCCCTGCCATCCCGGCTTCCCCGTTGGGAAAACAAGGCTGGGCTAACTATAGGTGGTCAACTACGGTATAACCCACAGGAAGCCAGGGTCTAATGGCAGTAGTTCAGGGTTTTCTCCAGAGCACATCCGTAAACCGCTGCTGGCTATCTATGTACGTCTGTATCGGCTCGAAACCCGCTTCACGACCCAGTTCAGCAATCTGCGTCTGGGTGTATTTCTGTGAGATTTCCATGTAGATCGGCTCGTCTTTTTCAAATTGGAAACGTGTGCCGTCGTCCAGGCGGATGTCGTGCCGGCGGGTGCTGACCAGATAGCTCTTACAGGCTCCGGTTACGGGGTCATACACGGGAAAATGAACAAAATCAGCCGGGTCGAACGTACCCCCTAGTTCCTCATTGATCCGGTGCAGCAGGTTCAGGTTAAACGCGCGGGTCAGTCCGCCCCTGTCATTATAAGCATTCAGTATGGTCTGTGGGTCCTTTCGCAGATCGAATCCCATCAGCGCGTAATCACCCGGTTTCAGGTAGCTGTTTAGTTCCTTGCAGAACCCGATGGCTTCGGTTGGCAGGAGGTTCCCGATGGTTCCTCCCAGAAACAACACCAGTTTGGGGGTTGGTCCGTTGTTCTTCAGTTGGGCCAGCATCGGGAAATATTCACCCGCGAGGCCGTCGACCGCCAGACCCGGGAGCTGTGCCGGTAATGTTTGCGTAAGTTGCTCAACCATGCTGGCCGAAATATCGATCGGCACGTAGCGATTGCTAAATGTCAGGTCCATGGCGGCCCGCAGCAGGTACGTGGTCTTTGAGGCATCGCCCGCTCCCAGTTCAACGATATCGAACGTGGGGTGCAGAGCGGTACAGGCCCGTAGAATATCCCTGCTGTTGTCCCGTAAAATTTCTTCTTCGGCCCGGGTTAGGTAATACTCCGGGCAGCGCATGATCTGCTGAAACAAGGCATCGCCCCTGGCATCATAAAAGTATTTCGACAGCAGGAATTTCGGGCTGGCGGATAAACCGCGGATGACATCCCGACGAAAGGCGCTGTCAACTTGAGTAAGCTGCATACCAGTAGAATCTGTCATATGGATCTGGCCAGGCGGATACCTGTGAACTGCCAGCGTAAAGGAGGGTGAAAAAAATTACGGTAGGTGGGCCGGCTGTGACCGGGGGTGGTTGCTTCTGAAGCCCCCCGAAGCACCATCTGACTGACCATGAACTTGCCGTTATATTCGCCAATGGCCCCTTCTGCCTTCGTAAAGCCGGGGTAAGGCAGGTAAGCGCTTTCGGTCCATTCCCAGCGCGGGCCCCACTGAAACAGGCGTTGAGCCACTTCCCATTCGGCCTCGGTGGGCAGGCGCAACCCGCGCCACTGCGCATACGCCCAGGCTTCGTAATAGCTGACGTGACAGACGGGCTGGTGGGGCGGCAGCGGCACAAGCCCCTCCGGACTGTAGTGGTACCAGCTACCATCGATCCAGTGCCAGTAGAGGGGGGCCTTGATCGGCTTGCTTTTAACCCATTCCCAGCCTTCTGCGTGCCAGAACCGAAAGTCCGAATAGCCGCCCGCTTCGATGAACGCCAGATAATCGGCATTGCTGACCAGCTGAGACTGAACCTGATAGGCGGCCAGATACACCTTATGCCGGTTCAGTTCATTGTCGAAGCAGAACTCACCGCCCTGGGCACCCATCTCGTAAACGCCCTCCGGCAAGGAGATCCAGTCCGGCTGCTGGCAGTCTGGGACGTCCGGTTTTGGGTACGAGGTGCTGTAGCCCGGCATGAGCGGGTTATGACCCAGGATGTATTTGATGTCGGTGATCAGCAGTTCCTGGTGCTGTTCTTCGTGGTTGATGCCCAGTTCAATAGTTGCCCGCAGCGAGTCGGATAAAGGAGCCGGTTGGGTTAGAAAGGCCTGCATGGCCCTGTCGACATGGGCCCGGTACGCCATCACGTCAGCCACTGACGGACGGCTCAGGTTGCCCCGGTCGGTTCGGACCACCCGGGCCCCCACCGACTCGTAATAGCTGTTGAATACGTACGGATAACTGGGGTCAAATACCTTGTAATCAGCGGCAAAGGGGATAAGAATAAATGTTTCAAAGAACCAGGTCGTATGCCCCAGATGCCATTTGGGCGGACTCACATCGACTATGGGTTGTACAACATGATCTTCGGGTTGCAGACCCTGACAAATGGCTTCGCTTCGGGCCCTCAACTGGCTGTATCGTTCGGACAGGTGCATGCGGGAAAATTCAACGTTTCATACATAACCCGCTTTGGGAGCGGGTGGTGCCCAAAAAACGCATTTCCCCGATCGTGAAAAGACGCTATAGCTCGCCATCACTGGTCTGTTCTGTAGTAAATCAGATGATTAGATACGGTTTGCCCTGACCTACAGCATCGGGTTAAACGTGCCTGATTCGGGTTTATTGGGACCGGAATGCTTTGGGAGTTGTGGCGGTCATTTTTTTGAAGAAGTTATTGAAGTGGGTGGGGTAATCGAAGCCCAGCGCGTACCCAATCTCCGAGATGCTCCAATCCGTAAACTGCAGCAGGGCTTTAGCTTCGCTGATGACGCGGTCGGCAATGTGAGCCGTTGTGGGTCGTCCCGTATGTTCCTTAACGGACCGGTTCAAATGGTTTACGTGAATCGATAACTGCAGCGCGTAATCGTGGGCCGTACGGAGGGTAAGCGGGTGGTTAGGGTTTTCGATGGGAAACTGCCGCTCCAGCAGTTCGAGGAATAGCGACGCTATACGCGATGAGGCATTTTGTGGTCTGACCAGATCGTTCGAGGGCTGCAGTTTCAGCGTTTCGTGAATGATCAGGTTGATGTATGTGCGAATCAATTCGCCTTTGAACGGGTAGTCGGTAGCCTGTTCCGCTAGCATTTTCTGAAAGAGCGCCGTCATGGTAGCCGCCTGGTCATCGGTCAGCGCGAAAACGGGCGTACCCCCGATTTTGAACAGGGGCGACTGCTGCAAACTCGCTGAACGATCGGTTGGTTTCAGAAAGTCTTCTGTAAACACACAGGCAAGTCCCGTTTGGTGGTCGGTGAGTCGTTCTACCGAGTAGGGAACGATCGGATTAGCAAAAAATAAGGACGTGCCGTTGACTTCAATGCGCCGATCCGCATAGTGAATGATCAGGTGTCCCGTACTCAAAACGATTTTGTAAAAGTCCCGGCGGCTGTGCGGGTGCGGTTTTGTGGCGGGCAGGTTAACCTCATAGACTTTAAAGCCCCTCAACGTCAAATCTGTCGAATTGCCCGCTGTCGGCTGTGGTTTGGGTAGGTTAGCCATTGACCAGGAATAAGAAACTGGAAAGGAGTTAGAAAATTGCGGTCGAAACAGTGCCACTGTTCCGACCGCGTAAGCTGGTTTATAAACCGGTCGATTTCTCCATCTGCTCCGTGTACCGGGCGCCCACCACATCGATCCGGGCGGTAGCCGCTTCGATATCGGCGAGTTCTTCGGCGGTTAGCTGAACAGCCACAGCGCCAATATTTTCGGTCAGGCGATGCGGCTTCGTTGTTCCCGGTATCGGCACGATCCAGGGCTTTTGGGCCAGTACCCAGGCCAGGGCAATCTGAGCCGGTGTGGCCTCGTGGCGTTTCGCAAACTGATCGATCAGATCCAGTAGCGCCTTGTTAGCCACGCGGGCCTCTTCGGTGTAGCGGGGCAGCGTGTTGCGAATATCGCCCGCTGCGAACCGGGTACGTTCGTCGATCTTACCCGCCAGAAACCCTTTTCCGAGCGGGCTGTAAGCCACCAGACCGATGCCCAGTTCCTCGATAGTCGGGATGATTTCCTGCTCGTGCTGGCGGGTCCAGAGCGAATATTCACTCTGAAGCGCCGTTACGGGTTGTACCGCATGGGCCCGCCGGATGGTGCCGGCACCCGCTTCCGACAGTCCGAAATGCTTCACCTTACCCGCCTGTATCAAGTCCTGAACGGCACCCGCCACCTCTTCGATCGGTACGTTGGGATCGACCCGGTGTTGGTAGAACAGATCGATCACCTCGACCCGCAGCCGCTTGAGCGATGCGTCGGCAACGGCTCTGATGTGATCGGGGCGGCTGTTGAGGCCTGCCATCTTCCCATCCTGAATGGCAAAGCCGAATTTGGTGGCAATGACAACCTGACCCTTAAACGGTTCAAGCGCTTCACCGACCAGCTCTTCGTTCGCGTACGGTCCGTACACTTCGGCGGTATCGAAAAAGGTAATGCCCTGTTCGACGGCCGACCTAATCAGCTTGATCATCTCGTTTGTGTCCTGAGCAGGCCCGTAGCCAAAGCTCATGCCCATACAGCCCAGGCCAAGGGTTGATACCTCGAGACCGGCCGTTCCCAGTGTGCGTTTTTGACGGGTTGTACTCATACCATAGGGGGTTAAAATTTGACACAAAGCTACCAGGCCCCAGCGTCGTAAAAGGACGAAATACAAACAGAAAGTTACGAAATTCAAATAACAACTCAGGAGCAGTTTGGCCGAGTCTGGTCCGAACGTGCTGCGTCCTGCGCAGGTCTGGAAATCGTATTCACTTTAGTCGGGGAGCAGGATGGAGACCGGCTGGGTGGAGGCTTGCCCAATCAACTGACCATCCAGGTTGATCTGGGTAATCTGGCTCGGTATGGCCAGTGTGTCGAGAAGGACCGAAACGGCCAGCTGGCCCAGTTCCTGAACGGGTTGACGAATGTAGGTGAGGGGCGTGTCGAAAAGTCCGTAGGCATCCGTCTCGTCGAAACAGACCACCGCCAGCTCGTTGGGGACGGCTACCGACAACGATTTAATGGCTTTCAGGCCCGCCATAGCGATCACGTTTGATGCGAACAGAACGGCTTCTATCGGCTGGGGGCCAGTAGTGAAGGCCTGCAGGGTTCTGGCTACGTCGGCTGGCAGGTTCGATGGGCCAATCGATTTGAGCCAGCTGCGCCGGGTGGTGAGATGGTTGTCCTGAAGAGCAGCCAGATACCCTCTCGTTCGCTCGGTGATGTGGAAGAGGTCAGTGTCGAGGGTGATCATGCCAACCCTGCGGTAACCGGCTTTGGCCAGGTGGCCGACAGCCGTGTACATGGCCTGAAAGTTGTTGAGGGCCACATAGCTGGTTCGGATGTCCGGAAAGTACCGATCTACCAGTACCAGCGGAATGCCTTTCTTCTGCAGATCAATCACCTGCGACTCTACCCCGGCGGGAGGGGCCAGAATCAGGCCATCGACCTGGCGATTGAGCAGGGTCGTAATCAGTTTTTGGCACTTATCCGGGTTTTCGTCGGAGCTGGCAAATATGACGGTGTAGTTGTGTTTATCGGCTTCGTCTTCGATGTACCGGGCCAGTGTGGCAAAGAAGGGGTTCGCTATATCGGCCACAATGAGCCCCAGCGTACGGGTCCGGCTCGTTTTGAGGCTCTTGGCAATCTGATTGGGCTGGTAGTTTAAGTCCTTGGCAACCTGTCGTATGCGTTTGGCGACCTCCTTGCTGATGCGGTTTTCCTTCTTGTTGTTGAGTACGTACGATACCAGGGCTGTAGATACGCCTACGACCTGAGCAATGTCTTTGAGAGAGGTCTTCTTTTGCATGCCAACAACAAAATAAAATGCAACAAATTAGTTTAATCGTTTAAACTAATAAACGGTCATATAAAGTTTGCAGGCTCTGAAACTTCAATGAAAAATTCTAAAATGCTCATTTTAATTGTACTATTTTTATAGATTTGTCGTATTATATAATGAAATTTAGGTTTGTTGTACTATTTAGGTTTAAACGATTAAACTTTCGACGCAACGATGCCGTTACTTTGACGAACACTTGACAACAAGACAGTTGCGAGTGGCCCGCCCGAAACCGGGTGGGATCGGCCGAATCCAGCAAAGACCAAAGCCGATGTTGTTTCGCTTCACCATCCTGATGGGAAAGGAAGCCAGCGACCCGACCGACAACGTTACCGATTATGAAATTTACACAAACACATAGGACCAGCCTTCGCCCGACGAAGCTGGCCAACCCGCTTCAACAAACGCTACTGACCTTTATTAACACACAGGTGCAGGTTTTTGAAGCGCTCGCCCGCAGTGGCAACCCATTTGGCAGCAACTGGCTGCCCGCCGATCAGCAACCGGGCCAACCCCAGCTATCCGTTTTGAGGCCGGCTGTCAGCTCTCGTACGCTTTCCTCCCGAGTAGGCTCTAAAGTGCCCCAAACCACAGGAATCGGACTTGATCGGTTTCGCGCCCAGCAGGAAAACGCCTAGTTCGTTTTCTACCAGCATGTAACTACAATTTTCACTCCAGACAGGCTGACACTGGTATTCCAGTTTGTCGGTCCGTTGTGGTCGTGCTCACTCATTATTGAACAACCAAGTCATGAAACGTTTTTCAGTGCTTTACCTGCTCAACGAGCAGTATCATCATGTTGGCTGCAACACACAGACCGAGGCTCAATCGGTGCTGCATAAACTGGCCGCTGACAAAAAACGGAAGCCGGTTGGTATCTACGATTCCAAGACGGAGTTATTCGACTGGGAACCATCCCGCCAGCAAAACTACGAACAGGCCAGCATCGGGGAACAGGGCGATCAGGGCAACCGGATCATCACCATTGCCCAGTCGCTTCGCCGTCGGGATGCAGGCTGGCTGCCGGTTGGTGACCTACATCGGCCAAGCCTGTTTGCCTAGGGTTGACTTACCAGCCGAAAAGACTCATTTGGTCCTACCGGATTTATCCACCTAAAACTGTCCCAGCTATGTTGACACTTATAAATCAGTTGCTGACCGTAGACAGGACTGGCGCCAACCTGCCGGGATATAGCCCCGCAGCCGACGGTGTTGAACAATTGATTGAGACCGTCGGCGATACAGACCAGTCGATGCGGGCTGCCGCGTTTACCTGGCTGGCTTATCCACTTGTTTTGGCTGAACCAACGGCTGACATACGTTCCGGCGGGTTATATCACTCCTTTTTGCACTCCTTTGTCGTTCGCTTCGATGGGGCTACCGACAACGTGGTTTCAGACGCGGATCAGAGCGCCTGGGTTGATCAGCTCTTGAACCAGTTTGCCGAAACGGTAGATACGGATTCGCTACAGCGCTTATGTGCCGAAGGGGCTTCTGTCTTACCCACGTTTCTGCTTCCTGTTCTGACGCAAGAGTTGAATCAGGGGCATGCTACGGCTGGACTGGCATTCTGGCTGGCCGCTTATGGGCACTATCTACATACGTGTTTGGGAGCTGTGCAGCCCGAAAGGAGCCCCTATCGTCCGCAACTGACCGGGGAAGATGTAATGAGGGTAACCAATCCGGACGTAACGGCTCTGTTCGATATCCAGCCTCTGGAATCGGCCCGGCTTCGATTGTATCCGGCGCTGGTTGCCCAGTACAAGACCTACCGGACGCAGATTGCTTTGCATGGGTTGGTTTTTCCGCTTAAACAAACGCTGTGTGCATTCTGGGAGGAACAGCCCCCTGAGGGTACGGTTCTGATGCCGGCTTAGTTGTATCGCTCCCGTCGGGCGATGCATCTGGAGGCAGTTGACGCGATGAACCGACAATTCACAGGGATTGCTGGACTGATTGAGCTGTTCACCCCCCAGCCCCGCGACGGCGGCCCGGCCTAAAGGGGGAGTTAGACCCGCCGTTTTTTCTCCGGCAGCGGCCGACCGCCCCTTTAGAGCTTGTTTGGGGAACATACTTGCGGACGTTAGTCGGCTAGATGGGCTGCCTTTTACACCCCCCAGCCCCTAAAGGGGGAGTTAGCTCCGCCGAATGAGCTCCCCCTTTAGGGGGCTGGGGGGTGCACAGCATAGCAAAAAGCTTCCCCAAAAAATCTCTTAGGGGCGGGGGAGAAGAAACCCATTATCTGATTGGCTTTCACGTCGTAATCACCCTTCATCTATTGTAAAGAGAAACCTTTTTATTTGGATTAACAGGTTATCCGCTATTAACGGAAAGCGCCGGTATCGAACCAATCGATTCCGGCGCAAAAAAACGGTTCAGCCGGGTTAGGCCCGTTTCTTGATGTCAGGCTGGAACGGCTGGTTGTAAAACCGTTTTCCTTCTTTTTTGTACAGCGCGTTGGCCACCGCCCCAAACACCGGCGGGAAGGGGGGTTCGCCCAGGCCGGTAGGGTCGAGGTCGTTGTCGACGAAGTAGACCTCAATTTGTTTGGGAGCCTCGTTGTGCCGAATCAGGCGGTAATTGTGAAAATTGTTTTGCTCAGCGGCTCCGTTTTTATGCGTCAGTGACCCATAAAGCGCATTGCCTATCCCATCGACTACGGCTCCCTGCACCATGTTTTTAGCCGAATCCGGGTTCACCACGATGCCGCAGTCCATGGCGCTAAACACGCGCTCTACGTAGGGCTGGTCATCCCGGCTGACCATATCGACGACGTGGGCTGCGTAGGAGTTATGACAGAAGTAAGCAGCTACCCCCCGGCTATACGTCTCGTTGCCTGGTTTGTTCCAGCCCGATTTATCGCGAACCAGCCTGAGCACGCCCGCGTACCGATCGGGATCATATTCGTTGTTTTTACCAACCGGGTTGTCCTTGGCCCGCTTCAGCAACTCCAGCCGTAACTCGATGGGGTCTATGCCCATGGCTTCGGCTACTTCGTCGAGGAACGACTGCTCGGCGGCCGCGTTGAAGTTGGAACGCGGTGCGCGGAAAGCGCCAATCGTGATATTGGTTGGAATCTCCCAGCCCTCGGCCAGGTAGTTATCGACAGCGCCCGCCGGAAAACGGTTGGCGTGTATCGGATGTTCGGGTATGCCGCCCCCTTTCACATGGAAAGCAATCAGGTTCTTGTTGGCATCCAGAGCTGCCCGGTAGGTGGCGGTGTACATAGGCCGGTAGATGCCATAGGTCATGTCATCTTCGCGGGTGTAGATGAGTTTGACGGGGGCCTTGGTTCGTTTTGAGATCAGGGCCGCTTCGTACATATACTGGCAATAGGCCCGACGACCAAACCCGCCACCCATGCGCGTCATCTGAATCTCGATCTTATCGGCAGGAAGGTTCAGCAGCTTTGACAGGGTCGGCTCCGACCAGCCCGGTGCCTGTAGTGGTCCGGCTACTACCGCCTTCTCGTCGGTCACATGGGCAAAGAAATTCATCGGCTCCATGCAGTTGTGGGCCAGAAAGGGTGCGTTATAGGTGCGTTCGATAACCTGAGCCGCATTTTTGAACGCCGTTTCGGGATCTCCGTCTTTCCGCAATTGTTTCGCTGGCTTTTTGGCCCAGGCGGCCATTTTTTCAAGCTGGGCGCTGGTGCTTTCCAGCTCACCTGGAACCACAACTTCCTGTTTGCCGCCCCGGCCCATCATCGTGTCTTTGGTATCGCCAATGGGCTCCCAGTCCAGTTGCAGTTTTTTGCGGGCGTTCATTACCTCCCAGGTGGTTTTGCCCACTACAACTACCATATCGTTGAACGAGCGGGTATCGAAACCGCCCTGCTCAAAACCATCTTCGTACAACTTCAGGCTGAACACATCCCTGATCCCCGGCATTTTGAGGGCTTGCGTGGCATCGAACGATTTAAGCTTCATGCCAAAGGCGGGTGGATGCTGGATCATGGCAATCAGCATACCGTCTACCCGGTAGTCCAGGCCGAACAGGGGTTTGCCGGTAACGACTTTTAACCCCTCCACATTTTTCTTCGAGTTTCGGACAATGGTAAAATCCTTAGGGGCTTTCAGTTTCATCCCTTTGGGCACGGGAAGGGTAGCCGCTTTGCTGGCCATTTCGCCGTATTTCGCGGACTTCCCGCTCGCATGCAACAGCACCCCCGCTTTGGTTGTCACTTCCCCAACCGGCACATTCCAGGTTTGGGCAGCGGCCTCGCACAGCATCTGGCGGGCAGCGGCACCTGCTTCGCGCAGGGGTTTCCAGTACATACGAACCGAGTTACTGCCGCCCGAGAACTGAGGGCCTAGTTTCGCGTTGTCGTGCGGACCCATCTCCACGACCACGTTTTTCCAGTCGGCATCCAGTTCTTCGGCGATCATCATCGGCAGCGACGTCATTACGTTCTGCCCGAACTCCGGGTTGGGACAGATTAGTTTGATCTGGTTATCGGGGGTAATCTGGATGTAGCCGTTCAGCTGGGTCCACTGTTGGGGCAGGTTGAGCGCCTGTAGTTTATCGGCCGCTTTGGCGTTGGCGAGCCAGCTCACACTGAGCATCATGCCGCCACCGGATAGGAGGGAGGCTTTAAGAAAAGAACGTCGGTTGTAGGTTGTTTGGCTGGTTTTCATGGTCGGTTTTGTTTAGGGGTTACCAATAACCAGCTTACTTCCTGGCAACAGATTTGATGGCTTCTTTAATGCGGACGTAGGTACCACACCGGCAGATGTTCCCGCTCATGTAGGTATCGATATCCGCATCGGACGGGTTCGGGTTCACCTTCAGCAGCGAAGCCGCACTCATAATCTGCCCCGCCTGACAATAGCCGCACTGGGCCACGTCATGTTCCTGCCAGGCTTTTTGCACCGGATGGTCACCTTTTGCCGATAAGCCTTCAATTGTGGTAAGGGGTTGATTGCCAACCGCCGAAACCGGCAGCTGGCAGGAGCGGACGGCCGTTCCGTCGAGATGGATGGTGCAGGCGCCACACTGGGCCATACCGCAGCCGTATTTGGTGCCGGTCAGGTCGAGGTGGTCGCGCAGTACCCACAACACAGGCGTGGATGGGTCTACGTCCACCAGCCTGCTTTTACCGTTGATTTTAAGACTGTACTTTGCCATGTTTAAAACGTAAGGATGATTAGGAACGAGGGGATAACCGTACTGCCGCTCGATTCGTCATTGAATGGAATCTGGTCTGGCCCGACAGCGGCCGTCCGACCGGACATTTGCATGCAGGCTGAACGTTAGTTCGTGTCGTATGGGCTGATAGTCAGATCGATGGAAGAAAAAATTTGGTTAAAGATAATCAGATTTCTCTGCTTTCCTGTTCGCCATACGCCTACCGATCTTCACATAACCGACCGTATGTCGCGTCAATGCTTTATTTGATGGGTGTCGCGCACACTGGAAAAGGTTAGGGCTGTCATTTTCCAGGTACTGGCTTGTTTCTGGTAGACTTCAGTCGCTGTGAACTCGGTCCTGACCTCGGCACCCCGAACGATGGCATCCAGCCTAAGGCGGCTCCAGACAATAGCCGTGTTGTCGAACAGCTCTACCGCTACATCATGCACCTCGGCGTTCTTATACCAGATGCTGCCGGTTTTAATGATGTCAAGTTCTTCGTCTTTTTTCCAGGTTCCACTCATGTGAACGAACTTCGCTTTGTCATCGAAAAGCAGGGCCAGCTTGTCGATCTGCTTGTCGGCCATCCATTGCCATTTCTGTTTCGAGAGCGCAATGAGTTCCTGTTCGGCAGGGGGCCGGCTGGTTACACCCGCGCTTAGGTGGGTTACCTGAGCCAGAACTCCCGGCACACCTAACGAGAGACAACACAGGGCGAGAAAAAATGGGATCATACTCAATTTTGTCGTCGGCTGACTGATAGAACGGGAGCGGAGGTGATTTTCTGCGTGCATGTACGTTGCCTGGTTTGTGGAACTATTCGCCAATATGGTAACCAACCGTTACCCTGGCTTTCACTCTTCTCTCGGGCAAAGGTCTGGCTTGTTCTGCTTCGGCCAGGTATACGGATTACGGACTTTCTTACCATTATTACCGATCCGGGTTCACGGGTAAAGTGGGGAGAGGGGGAATGCCCTACTTTTGTCGATGAAACTGATCCACGCTATGGATACCCTGCAGCGATTTGAAACGGTAAACGACTACAACATCTTCAACAATCATGAAACGCTTCACCCCCTGGTCAGCGTCGTTGATCTGTCGAAGGCCGCTCCGCGTCAGGGTTCGCGGATGTATTTTGGCCTGTATACCATATTCCTGAAAGATGTCAACTGCGGGGACCTGGTGTACGGGCGGCATACCTATGACTACCAGGAAGGAACACTGGTATTCATGGCGCCCGGACAGGTGGCGGGCGTTAGCAGCAACGGGGCAACCTACCAGCCGAAAGGGTTTGCGCTGGTCTTTCATCCGGACCTGATTCATGGTACGTCACTCGGTCGGCACATACATGAATACACGTTCTTCGGTTACCAGTCCTACGAAGCCCTGCACCTGTCGGCGCGGGAGCGTCAGCTGGTGCTGGACTGCTTCGCTAAAATCGAGTTTGAATTACAACACGCCATTGACAAGCACAGCAAAAAACTGATCGTCGCCACGATTGAGCTGTTTCTGGGCTATTGCAGCCGGTTTTACGATCGGCAATTTATCACCCGGGAAACGGTGCATAAAGGGATACTGGAACGGTTTGAGACGTTGTTGAACGCGTATTTTCAGTCCGACAAACCCCAGACCACCGGCTTACCAACGGTAGCCTTTTGTGCCGCCGAGCTAAACCTGTCGGCCAACTATTTTGGCGACCTCATCAAGAAAGAAACAGGTAAAACCGCGCAGGAATACATCCAGACGAAACTCATCGATCTGGCTAAGGAACGACTCTTTGACCCCGGCAAATCGATCAGCCAGATCGCCTACGAGTTGGGGTTCACGTATCCGCAGCATTTCAACCGTTTGTTCAGGCAACGGGTGGGGCAATCGCCCAACGAGTATCGAACCCTTCAGTACAAGTAAGGGGAAAGGCCACCTATTTTGTCATATCTACGCTGGTATTGAAAGCCAGCCACGCTTCGGCGCGGTCGCGGTACTGGTTGATCGAGGCCGGGAATTTCGTGAACGTAATCGGGTTTTTAACCTGTACGTACTGAACGGGCGCCACGATCGTAGCCCCGGCACCGGTGGTATAGTTTAGCTGCAGGGTAAAGCTGATGCGGGTAGGGCGGACGCCCGGTTTGGGCAGCGCTTGAGCGATGTCGACCCGCTTGACGGGTTTTACCTCGCCCGGCGAAATGGGGCTGGTGACGGTAGACGTTCCCACTTCGTAAAATCCGACTTTCAGACCCGGAATGGGAGAAGGCTTGGGCGGGAAACTGGCGGTGTTGATCCGGCGAATATCCAGCGATACGTTGTAGATAAAAGACTCGCCACTGGATGACTTTATAACCTGAACAGCCTTGCTCCTGGGCAACTTGACGCTGGTATTCGCGGGCGTGAGGGTTCCCACCACTTCGTTGTTTTTACCGAGCAAATACATCGCCTGGATCTTGAATTCGCAGGGGTAGGGGCGGGTCTGCCCGTTCGACATGGTGCACGGAACCGGGGCCTGCGGAGCGGCTCGCCAGAGGGTATTCACAGGAACATGCAGATGAAGCGATGCGACCAGACAGGAATAAAGGATTGTGGTTTTCATAAGAGGACGATTGATGAGGGTAAGGGTAGTCGTTTGGAAAGTCACACATCAAGCGGACTGGTGAATATAATCCGTATGAACGGTTGAGTAACTAATCCTTTGAGTCACCGGTCGAAAGCATTCTGTAGACCTACACCAGCTACCGATCTGGCGTGCGTTCAGCCCGGTAGCGAGCATCTGTTCAGAACGTTACCCGGACTGGTCGACCGCATTATTTGATGGCAGAACTCTATATTTGTCAGGGCTTCCGAAACCACGTTCGGAGGGTTCTGTAGAGGCACATTGAATGAGAAGCTTTCTTGAGGGTCTGGGTTTCGGCAATAACCATAGTCTGCAGACCCGAAAAATCATCCAGTATCTGTTGCGTGAAAAAGGGAAAACGGTGCTCGAAATCCGTGACTTCTGCGGGCTCAGTCTACCCACCACCATCAAGTTCGTCAATGACCTGGTCGACAAGAACATCCTGATCGAGTCGGGTAAGAAAGAGTCGTCGGGGGGGCGTCGGCCAACCGTGTACAATCTGAACCCGGACCAGGGCTATATCGTGGGGGTTGAGTTACTGCTCAAGTCGTTTCGGATGAGTATTATCAACCTGCATCACGAAGTCATTTACGATTACGAAACCGACAATTTCGATATCAGCCAGCGCGACGAATCGTTCGAGTTTGTGGCCCGCACGGTGCCGGCCCTTATCCGAAATAAGGGCATTGCCGAGGACAAGATTCTGGGGGTGGGCATCGGGATCACCGGGCGGGTCAACCACGCCAAAGGCATCAGTTATTCATTCCTGAACTTCGACGAACCCCTGACCGAGCGGCTGGAAAAACTCTGGCCATACCCAGTCTACATCGATAACGATACCCATTTCATGGCCATGGGTGAGCAGGTGTTCGGGCTGGCCCGCGACAAACAAAACGTGGTCTATGTAAACCTGAGCCGGGGGCTGGCCGTCGGCTTGATCTCGAACGGGCACATCCACAACGGGCATTCCTATTTTGCCGGGGAATTTGGGCACGTCACCTTTTTCGACAACGATAAGTTGTGCATTTGCGGCAAGAAAGGCTGCCTGTCGACGGTGGTGTCGGGGGCCGCTCTCGAAGAAAGCTACGCCGAAAAAACGGGCCGGTATCTGCCCTACCGCGATTTACTGGCCCTCTCGAAACAAGGCGACCGACTCGTCAACGAACTGCTGTCTGACCTGGGCGAACAACTCGGCAAAGCCCTGTCTATGCTGATTCAGGTGTTTAACCCCGAACTGCTCATTCTGGGCGGGCGGTTTATTGACGTAGGTGAGTACCTGACCTATCAGGTCATCCGCGGGTTGAGCCTGCACAGCCTGCCCCAGCTTCTGGCCGACTGCGAGTTTCAGGTTTCCCCGCTGGGCGAAAAAGCAGAGATGCTGGGCGCCTATGCGCTGGTCATCGAAAAGGTTTTCGAGCCCTAGCGGCTTAAAGGTCAATCCTGTTAACCCTACATGCATCATGATGTTATAAGGGGGAGACCGGTTTATACCCCCCAGTCCATTCAGATGAATTGTTTGGGGAAGGGTGGTTAAGCAAGCAAAGCTATGCAGAGACCGGATTTTTCACCCCCCAGCCCCCTAAAGGGGGAGTTAACCCCGCCGTTTTTTCTCCCCCTTTAGGGGGCTGGGGGGTGAAACGGTAGCGATTCGGGCTAGAGGAATTCACATCAATTCCTTCCCCTAACAACTCTTAGGCCGGGCCGCCGTCGCGGGGCTGGGGGGTAAACAAACACCTCCTTTAGCGAGCCGGAGAGTAATCTGCGACCAATTCATTCAGGGGTGATTGGCTTTAATCAACGCGTCGGCGAAGGACTCGGCTAGTTTTTCTTCTTCCAGACGGGGCAGCAGGATGGCTGCTTCGTGAATAAAAAAATGCGCTAACTCATGGGCCAGTATCTGCGTCGGCTCCAGGGGAGCGGCCAGGTTGATGCAGATGGTCCGATCCTTTTTGTGGTATTCACCCATAGTAGCCGGATGCCATCGTTCGTACCGCACGACTACGCCTGCCCGCTGCGCAATTTCGGTTGCTTCGGTAGTGCCATATCGCTGGCTGATCTGATGGGCTAACTCGGCGCCGGTCATGAACGGATACGTTTACAGGGCATGACGGTGCGGGTCGCCTTCGGACAGCACAAGATTATCGGGCCACTCAATGGGAATGCCCCGTCGGGTCAGCGCGGCCTGAAAATCGATTAGCAGCGTGGGCGTATTCCGAACCTGCCGGGGCGACACGCCTTTTTCCAGACAGTAGGCCAGCAGATGGCCGACCGACTCACCGATGTTCCACTCGATCGGATGCAGTCGGTAACAGCCATTGGTAATGTGGGTGGTGCCGATGTTCTTACAGGCGGGCAACAGATTCTCAACCCGCTCAGGCAATAACGAGCCCAGCGGGATCTGGAAAGGCAGACTCTCTACATCGATATAGTTATCGCCACCCAGGCTTGGATGCAAGTCGATCCGGTAAAAACCCAGGCCGACCGAATCAGGGAATGGTTCCGCCAGCGTTGAGCCGGGTCGAAGATGAGCCGACACGTGCTGTTCCCGAATCGTAAACTCGGCTTTGATTCGTCTCGATTCCCGGATGTAGGGTCGTTTGGCCAGGCCGTCGGCAGTGCCAACCACATCGGGGCGGAGTTTTAGCCCCCGAAAGCCCAGTTCGGTTTGCAGGTAGTACAAAAACGAAAGGCTTTGCTCCTTGGCTTCCTGTACGTAGCGGGCGCGCTCGGCTGGACTAGCCTCGCTCAGATCACCCCCCAGATAATCGATCTGTGGGTAATTGACGAGGGTAATGTCCGACTCAAAAGCACCCTCCTGAAACAGATTTTTGTCCAGTATCCGCCGGTAGGTCCATAGGCCGGCGAAGGCTCGGTTGGGTTCGCGGTTAGGCTGGAAATTGTACTGAACAGGTTGTAGGGTGCGCGGGCTAAGACCGGTGAGGCTCAGTAGCGGACCCGACCAGGCGGGCAACAGGGGAGGCACAAACGTTCGCCAGTAGTCGTAGCGGGCTGGCTTATCGATGGTCCAGTCTTCGCCCTCGTGATAGCTCATGGCAAAACATACCGAAAACGCCTGCACGTTGCCGGGTCTGGCAACGGGTGCAGCACTGAGCTCTCCGGTTTCGGCCTGGCTTTCCGAGCCCGTCACGTAGTCGGTTCCCGTCAGGGGCAGCAAATCCCCCAACTCGGTAGCATCGACAAAATATCGGGCGTTCACCCATACCGATTCGGACGTCTGGGTATGCTGCAGGGTGACCGACTGAACGGTATCTGCCTCGTAAACGGCCTCAGTTGCCTCGTACTCGTACAAGATCGTCAGGCGCTGGCGGTCAATGTACGGCTGTAGCATGGCCTGCAACACCCGCAGAAATACGATGGGTTCAGCACAGAGGGGCGATACCCAGCCGTTACCCGGGTTCAGGGTCGGGTTGAGCCGGGCCTCGGGAGTAAGTGGGTAATGGGTTCGGTAATAGTCCCGAACGTTTTCGCGGAACTGTCGGTAAGTCTGGGTGCAGCCAAATTGTTCAATCCAGCCGTGTTCGTCGGGTGGGGTGGCCTGAGTGGTAAACTGGCCGCCAATCCAGTCCGACTCCTCGGTCAGGATGACGGTTAAACCCGCTTCGCAGGCCGCCAGCGCGCAGGCGCATCCGCCCACACCCCCGCCTACAATGAGAATATCTGTTGTTAAAACTGGCATTCGTTGTCTGATTCTGCAGCTACTTTCTGGAGGCTATAATCACAATGGGTTCGTCGCCGGGCCGGTTTTCAAGTTCGGTCTGGGCCAGGGCAAGGACCTGTTCCAGCTCGGCCAGGCCTGAGAGGTTGATGATGCGGCTACCGGCCAGCAGGTGAATGTCGGGCAGGCTCCGGCCGGCATCGCCAAAATCTGTCAAATTAGTTATGACCTGGTCCAGTTCAGCGGCTACCTGCCGTATGTCTGTCAAATACACACCCGCCTGGGTTCGCTGTAGCCGAACCACTCCCGTTTTATCGGTAATTCGGACGGCTAGCTGACGCTTTTTAAACAAACCAAAAAACGGACTGGATTCCCGCTCCACACCGAACACATACAAACCGCTGGTCTGACCCAACAGCCTGACCTCCCCTTCGTCGACCTGTAGGGAACGAGCCGCCGATGCCCGGCAGAGGTCAGGCGTACTGGCTTTGGCGTTGTCTTCCTTGCGCAGTTCGGTGGTGCCGAAGGCGGTGGCTCGTACCAGATTTCGGCGCGTATCTACTTCAATCTGTACTTCGATGGTTTCGGGCAGGGCCCCGACTTTCATAACGGCTTCGGTTGCTTCGCGCCGGACAGCCAGGATATCCTCGGGCGTGGGGTCGACCAGGTTGCGTTCTACGGTATCCCGCACCATGGCCAGAGCTACCCCGATGGTTGAAATGACTTCGGCTTTCCTGGCCAGTCGCGCGGGCAGGTTCATCAGCTCGCCCGTGAAGAGCACCAGCGATGCGGCACCGCCCCCGCCCCCGATCAACTCGACGGTGTTCCGGTCGAGGTGGTATTCGGTGATGAGTTCCTCGAGCTGGCGGGCTACCTTCCGGCACGATATGTCGAGCACCAGCCGGGCGGTTTCCAGCTCGGTCTTGCCTAGTTTATCGGCCAGGGGTTTGAACGCCAGTCGGGCCGCTTCGGTGTTGCCTTTCGCAAACGCCGTGTCCGGAATAATCCCCAGCAGGTTAGCTGCGCAGGTAGGTGTCAGGGCAAAGTGCTGGCCGTCGGTTGTTTCGATGGCTGTATAGTCGTCGGCATCTTTCTCGGTCGGGCGCAGGTGTACCAGCCGGGCATCGATAAAGCGTTCGGGCGTCTGAAAACAGGCGTAGGACAAACCGGCGATGTGCGCCGACCGGGTTCCCACATCCACGAGTTTGCCGTCCGACTCCCGAATCATGCTGCCACCGGCAATGGCAAGGGTTCGTACGTCGAGGGTGTTGAGGTAGGTTCGATGGCCGCCCACCCGGGCGTTTTTGGTCTGTGGCTGACCATCGCGGATGACCGAAATGTCGGCGCTGGTACCGCCTACTTCAATAAAAATACCGTCCGATACCCGCTCGTGCATGAGTGCGCCGGCAATGCCCGCAGCCGGCCCCGACAACATGGTCATGATGGGTCGGCGATGCACTTCATCGACGCTCATAACCCCGCCGTCTGACCGCATGATCATTAGCGGGGCTGTGATGCCGGCTTTCTTCACACACTCGTCGGTCATGGTGGCGGTGTGAATCATTTTGGGCAGAATGGCTCCGTTTATCACGGCCGTACGGGTGCGGGTGCGCAGGCCGTAGAGGGTAGACACATCGTGGCCGCTGGTGGCCAGCAATCCCGCTTTCCGGGCCCGTTCGCTGACGAAGATTTCGTTCTCGTCCTGATCTACCCCGAACGCTTCGGATGCGACGATCACCTCGACCCCTTTCTGCCGAAACGTTTCGACCTGTCGGTCAACATAATCGCCGGTCAGCTCCCGGCCCTGGCAGAAAACGTGTTCGGTCTGGAGCCAGCGGCTGGGCGCCAGTTCAATGGCCGGTACGTTCGTATCCGACTTTGCCTTAAAGGCCTCCCAGCCACTACCTATGCCGATGATGCCGACTTTGGCAACGTCGCCTTCGAGCAGGGCATTGGTAGCCTGTGTCGTTGAATGGGCAATAAACACAACGTCTTCGGGATCAACGGCCAGTTCGGCCAGCGCGCGGGCGATGGCGTTAATGATACCCAGCGCCACGCCCTCGGTAGCGTGGTGGGTGGTTGGAACCTTCAGCTGGGATATGACCTCGCGCGTGGCGTGATCGACAACCACAACGTCGGTGAACGTTCCGCCAACATCAATGCCTACCCGTACTTGTCGTTTCATGGGAGCTAGTCGTCTCGTTGGTAATCAGGCTCAGCCAGTAGCGGCTACAGCCTCGGTTGGGGTAGTTTTAGAAAAACAGCACAACGGCTATGATCAATCCCAGCAAGCAGACGGCCATGGCCGGTAGCAGGGTTTCCTTGGTGAGCCCTTCGACCGGAACCCCGACGAAATTGGCGATCCATACGTTGTGGGTGTTGGTTGGGTCGCAGATGTTCTGTACCTGAACCACACAGATAATGGCCGCCAGCAACGCCAGCGCCGGAAGGATGCCCGTGCCGAACATGATCGTGAACAAGCCAATGCCGATCCCGAAAATATTGAGCGGCCCCCGGTAGAGCGACAGGGGCGACAGCAGTCCGAAGAAAGCGACGTAAAAGAGGGCCGACTGAAACGGGAGCGACACGATCAGGGGTTCGAGGGCCGTTTTGATGGGCCCCAGATTCAGCGCGTTGAGCAACATACCGATGCCCATCATCAGAATAGCCGCCGGAGCGCCATCTTCAATCCCCTTGATGGCCGAGGCTGTCAGCGTCTGGATGGCCGTGCCCAGATTGGTTGTGACGACCCCGTAGAGCGAACCGATCAGGAAAGCCGCGATGAAGTCGAGTTTGATGCCGAAGGCGTTGAAGCCGATGAACAGAACGAGGGGCACAATGGGGGTCAGCAGCGCGATGGGCCGGACGGCCTTGCGTTTTACCGGACGGGTCGTTTCGGACTGGGTTACCCGATCAGCCGCCACCGCCGAGAGGAGCAACACCTCCCCCGACCGTTTGGCGGCAATCAGGGCGTAGGCAATTACGAATACAACCATCAGCCCCAGCATGATAAAGGCGAATTGTAGCACCTCCGGCGGCATCGGCTGATTGTCCTGCAATTGCAACAGTTGCCGGTACAGGGTAAACAGGATGGGGTTGAATATAAAGCCGGTGGCAAAAGCGAGCAGAAACAGCACCCCCGCCAGCTTGCGCGGAATGCCCAGACTCATCATGATCGGCAGCACCAGCGATCCTACCGTGATGATGGCTCCCAACCCCTGCAGGGTCGTAAACAGGATGGCCGTTACCAGCATCAGCCCGAAAGCCACTACCAGTGGGCGTTCGCCCCCGAACTCAGCGGCTCGCTTAATGATTTCCTCGGCAATACCGGTCTGGATTAGGACCCGACCCATCATGGCTCCGGCAAAGACCGCCACGTAGACAGGCGCCAGCTTCACCGCACCACCCGCCACAATCTCGTTCAGGATGTCGGTAGCGCCAAGCCGGGCGAGTACGGCGATGAGTACGGCCATAGCGGGCAGCGCGATCAGCGCCGGCATCTTCCGCAGGAACATCAGGGTGGCAAACACCAGGAATATGATCAGTAAACCAATGGCTATCATAGGCGTGAGTAAGGGTAGACGATGAGTAGGCGGGCTACTGCACTTCTGTCATCGAACGGGTTATATTACTTGGTCAGTTTCAGATCGAAATCAATTTCGGCTTCAAAGGTGCGGTCCCAGGGTAGATCGAAACGCAGGTTGGTGATCGTACAGCGCTGACCACTGGTTTTCGGGAAAAAACCAGCGGCTGTCCGGGTGGCTATCGGCTGCAGTTCGGTCAGACAATAGGCTTCAATGGTCCTGGTCTGTTCAGCGGTCAGTCGGTTCGGGTTCCATTGACTGGCCCGGCATCGTTTGTTGGCCTCGGGCCGCACCAGGGAATGGTAGGTGTAATCGTCGAGGAGTCGGTTCAGCATAAACCACACCTGCGCCTGATTCATGCGGGGCGCAGCAGCTGGTTTCGATTGGGCCACCACCCGCGATACACCCGCCAGGATACCATGGGGCAGAGCGGTGCCGATGGTGTTACCGGCGGTGTTCCAGCAGGCATAACCGTAGGTTCGGGCAAATACCGATGCCTCTTTCAGGGCTTCCGTAAATGGAATATCTCCTCCCTGTACATCCCCTTTGGGATCAACGTCGGCAATAATGATTCCCTTGTCCGGGCTGCGAATGATCTGATCGGCAAACTGGCGGGCGCTACCAGCGTCAAAGCGGGATGCGAATACATAGTACAGCAGATCAGCCTCGCCGGGGTCGTTCACTTCGCGGGCGCCAACGGCATTCAGATGAAAACTGACCGTTTGCCGCAAGGGCCGGTCTTCAAACGGCATCACCGTATGGGCGGCCGTTTCGGACGAATAGATGGCTTTGATGCGGGGATGGTAGTTATATCGGTCAGTCATGGCCCGCGCCAGCAGCAGCATGGATACCTCGTCAGCCCCGGGCTGAATAGCGACCTGCGCGGTTAGGTTTGCCTGTTTTACCGTGTTTGTCAGGTTTTCCCGATCGCGGATATGCACCCCGCGGGGTTTCGCATCGTCCTGCGACACGATCAGGTAATCGAACACCTTTTCCCGGGCCAGCCCGATGGCAAACTGATTGACCTGCAGGTTACGCAGCCGGGCCTGTTTATAATCGGCCAGGGCTGCTGACGGAATGGCTTGTTCGAGCTGGCGGGTCTGGTCCCGCAGGTTCGTATCGGGCGACACCTCGGCCCACCTGGCCAGTTTTTCGCGGTACCCCTCGTTTTTGCCGTCGGCGGTGGGCGCCAGCCGCATGATTACGCTGGAGCCGTAGATCTTGAGCCCGGGGGCTTTACGGCGTAGCTCGCGTACAATCTGAACCCGGTCGAGGGCTTTCTGGGCCGGAACCCCGTGAATCCGCGATCCTACCAGACCCCCGTAGGCCAGCATATCGACCGAAATAATGGCGGCATCGAAGCGGCTCAGCGACTGCGCCCGCAACCAGCGGATGATTTCGTCGGACTGTCCGACTTCGGTAAACCGGCCCAGCAGGTGGCGGGGGGGCGCAACGACCTCCACATCGCCAATCTTACCCATCTGTACCGGATACTGCAGGCAGGGCGGTCGTTCGTCGAGCGGGATCAGTAAGATACGGGTCGTTGCCTGGCTCCGGCTCTGGGAGTTAGCCCCCCAGGAGAGCAACAGGAGTACGCACGAGAGTAACCAGCTACGCATAAGAATTGAGCACTTTTCAGGTAAAGGACGAAACAAAAGTCTGAATAAATCCGGTACATCCAAATAAACTTATATAAAAAATTAATAAAAGTTTTAGTAATTTATTTAAAAAGAATATGTTTGCATCAAATCCAGTCAATAGTCCTTTACCTAATACTCCCAATGAAACGAATTCTACCACTCATCCTGCTGACGATCGGATGGGCCACGGCCATGGCTCAGTCGATCACGATTAAAGGTAAAATCAACGACGGCGAGACCAACGAAGCCGTAGTGGGTGCTAACGTGGCCGTTAAGGGCACCACCAAAGGAACCTCCACCGACGCATCGGGCAACTTCTCGCTGGTTGTCGACAAGGGGGTTACCCTGATTGTTTCCAGTATTGGGTATGACAACGCCGAAGTTGTGGCCGGTACCGAAGAGCTGACCATTCGGCTCCGGCCCAACGACCGCACCTTATCCGAGGTTGTCGTAGTGGGCTACGGGGTGCAGAAGAAGGCTAACCTGACCGGGGCCGTCACCCAGCTGAAGTCGGCCGATCTGCTGAAACGGCAGGTGGGCACCACCAGCAACCTGCTGCAGGGCCTGGCCCCCGGGGTATCCGTGTTTCAGGGGTCGGGTAAACCCGGTGCCGACTCGCCCGCCATCCGGATCCGGGGTATCGGGTCCATCTTCTCCAGCCAGGCTCCGCTTATTCTGATCGATGGGATTGTATCGAGTCTGGATAACGTAGATGCCAATGCCATCGAGAGTATAACCGTACTGAAAGATGCTGCGTCTACGGCTATTTATGGGTCGCGGGCTGCCAACGGGGTTGTTCTCGTTAGAACCAAACGGGGTGGCACCGGTGGGATTAAGGTCGGATATAATGTGTTTGTCACCAAACAGGAAGCCACCAACATTCCCGAAAAGGTCAGCGCCGTTGAACACATGGAACTTAGTAACGTGGCCCAGCGCAACCAGACTGGTAATCCCAACGCGTTTGTGTTTTCGCAGGCGTTAATCGACAAATACAAAAATACCGCCCCCGACAACCTCGAAGTATTTGACAACGACTGGGTCAAGCTGCTGTTCACCAACAGCGGTCTGATGCAGAACCACAACATTACCGTCGAAGCAGGCAGCGAAAAAGCCAGCCTGTTTGCCTCCGTCTCGTACCTGAACCAGCAGGGGTTGATTCCGAACAACAGCTTCAACCGCTTCGACCTGCGGCTCAACCCCGATATTCGGTTCAACGACAAATTCCGGGTTACGTCTGTCCTGTTTTACAACCAGTCGACCCGGACCGAACCCGCTGGCGGAACCCCCGAGTTTATCATCCGTCAGGCCATTGGTCTGCCCGCCACGGGACCGGCTAAATTTGGCGACGGTATGTACGGCGACGCGGGCCAGTCGAACCGCCGAAATCCGCTGGGCCAGGCTGAATCCAGCGGGTTGTTTCAAGTAACCCGGCCTAACATGATGGGGAAGGTTACATTCCTGTACACGCCCATCAAATCCCTGGAAATTGAAGCCAGCGCGGCCCGTGAACAGTGGCATCCGTATGCAAAGCGGTTCCAGAAGAACTACAATGTATACGCCCCCAACATAGCCAACAGATCCTATGACCTGGTGGCGCCTTATCCCGGCACCAACGCTTTGTCGGAAAGGGATACCACGAGTTACCGGACAACATTGCTGGCGCAGGCCACTTACACCTATCGGGATACCAAAAACGAAATCAAGTTTCTAGTAGGAGCACAGACGGAAGAGGGGACAAACCGAACCCTGAATGCGTCGCGTTCGGACTTTATCAACGAAGAGTTGCCGTATCTGTCGCTGGGTGGTGCCAACCGCGATAACTCGGGTGGGGCCAACGAGTATGCGCTGGCCGGCTTCTACGGCCGTGTCAACTACGCCTTTCAGGACAAATACCTGCTTGAAGTGAACGGGCGGTACGATGGATCGTCGCGCTTCTCGCAGGCGCTCAATCGGCAGTGGGGCTTCTTCCCATCGGCATCGGCGGGCTGGGTGTTCAGCAACGAGAAGTTCTTCTCGGGCCTAAGCTCGGTCATCTCGTTTGCCAAAATCCGGGCGTCGTACGGAACGCTGGGGAACCAGGGCGTACCGGAATTGTACCCCTTTGCCGGTACCTATAACTCGGGTAACGATTATTACTTTAACAACGCCATTAACCAGGGTCTGGCGCTCACCGATGCTGTCAACGCAGGCACGACCTGGGAAAAATCGACCCAGTTTGACCTGGGCGTCGATTTTCAACTGCTCAAGGGACTGACCATTACGGCTGACTATTACGTCCGCAAGATTTCGGACATCCTGATGCGCCGGCCTATTCCGGGCTATGTGGGTCTGAATCCGGCGTTGCTGAACCTGGGCAAAATGGAGAACCGGGGCTGGGAGCTGTCGGCCACGTACCGCAACCGCATCGGCGGACTTCGCTACGACGTAACGGGGGTATTGTCGGACGTCAGAAACAAAGTAACCGAACTGCCCGGCGTTCCTTACATCGACGAAGGGCTGCTCCGGTCGGCCGAAGGGTATGCGCTGCGGTCGTATTTTGGGTACCAGGCCATCGGCTACTTTCAGTCGAGAGAAGATATTGCCAGCAGTCCGACGCACTTTTTTAACCCGGCGCCCGGCGACATCAAATATGCTGACCTGAACGGCGATGGCAAGGTGAATAACGACGACCGTACGTTTATCGGCAATAACTTCCCCCGCTACGAATACAGCATCAACGCCAACCTGGCATACGGGCTGTTTGATCTGAATCTGTTTGGGCAGGGTGTTGCCAGAAAGGAAAACTACATCTCCGGCACCGGAGCCTGGCCTTTCTTTGCGGGGGATTTCATCCCGTCGCTGCTGTCGTTTCACAAAGATTACTGGACCCCCGAAAATCCCAACGCTGCCTTCCCGCGGCTGCTGCCGGCCATCGGCGTCAACGGAACGAACTCGTCGTTCTGGGTAAAGAACTCGGCCTACTTCCGGCTGAAAAACGTAAACCTGGGTGTTCGCGTACCGGATAACCTGATCCGCAAGCTGGGCGTAGGGTCGGCCCGGTTCTATGTGAGTGCGCAGAACCTGTTTACCCTGACCCCATTCTGGAAAGGATTCGACCCCGAAATCAACAACAACACGGCTGAGTTTTACCCGCTCATGAAAACCTATACGGTTGGCCTAAACCTGAAATTCTAGACATCGCCATGAAAAAGACAGTTTCGATTATTGCGCTGGCCCTCCTGGCCCTGGGTTGTAAGGATTTTCTGGACCGACAGCCTTTAGATACCCCCTCCAGTGCCACCTTCTACGCCAACGAAGCCGAAATCCGGATTGGCCTGACGGGTGTCTACAACGCGGCTTTCTGGAACAGCCGCGGCAACGTACCCGACCTGAAACGGATTGAGGGTACTACCGATCTGATCATCTCCCGCAAAACCGACCCCGAATCGCTGGTGGCCATGGGAAACCAGGGGCCCTTCGTGATTGGCAACGCCATCTCGGAAACCGGCTGGCAGCAGGGCTACCGCCTGATTGCCCGGGCCAACGACCTGCTGGAGGGCATGAAACGGGGCCAGGCCAGAACCAGTAAGGCCAGCTACGACCGGATGCGGGGCGAAGCGCTAACCCTGAGGGCCTGGGCCTATCTGAACCTGATGACCTGGTACGGCAACGTAGTATATTACACCCAGCCGCTTCAGCCCGATCAGTACGAAACGCAGGCCCAGACGCCTAAAGAAGAAATTGCCCGCGCGCTTTACAAAGACCTGGACGAAGCCTACACGGGGCTGGATCTGAACCCCGCCGAACGGGGCCGCATGAGCAAGCACATGGCGCTCGGAATCAAAGCCCGGCTGGCCATGCTGATCAAGGATTACGCCACGGCGGCTGAGGCTACCAACACCATCATAAAAAGTGGCAACCACAGCCTGAACCCCAACTACCAGGCGCTGTTCACCCTGGCCGGACAAACCGCCAACGTGGGCCGCGAGGTTATGGGGCAGATGATGTACCCGGCCGAGAACCCGAATATCGCGTCGTGGCAGGTGGTTGGGTACACGCCCCGGCAGACCCTGGGTGCCCAAAGTAACAACTTCCCCACCCAGGCCATGGTCGATAAGTTCGAATGCATTGACGGCAAGCGGATCGATGAATCGCCCCTGTACGACCCGGCCAATCCGAGCCGTAACCGCGATCGCCGACTCCGCTGGACGCTCTACATGCCCGGCGATACCATTGAGGTCAGGATGGTGAAAGCCGCCAGCCTGCCGTATCAGAACCCGAATCAGCGGTTTATCTACAACATCCACAGCGACCAGATTTTTCGCTATAACTGGAACACCCAGCGCTATGATGTCATCAACGGCAACCCCGATTTTGTGACCTCATCCAACAGCGTCTGGCAGTTTGGGGCCACGGGGGCCGTGGGTGGCGTTGGTTATGTTTGGCGGAAATACAACGATCCCGACCAATACGTATGGGAGTTGAAGACGCCGTTTATACTGATGCGTTATGCGGAAATCCTGCTGACGTATGCCGAAGCAAAAATCGAACAGAACCAGATCGACGCATCCGTTATCGATGCGATCAACGCGGTTCGTCGGCGGGCGGGTCAACCGGCGGCTACAGTAACGGATCAGGCCAGACTGCGGCAGCTGGTGCGTCGGGAGCGCGCGGTTGAGTTTGCTACCGAAGGACTCCGGCTGTTCGACATCCGGCGCTGGGAGATCGTCAAGGAAGTACTGAACGGACCTATTGTCGGAGCGGCCATCAACCCGGCCAACGTGCCGGCCATTCCGTCATTCGGGGCCAAAGGGTCGGTGCAGGATCTGAACGATATTCCCGATTACTCGGCCAGCATTGCCCAGCGGATCAAAAGCCGCAACGAGACCCGGCAGAACGTGGATAAACACGTGCTCTGGCCGATTCCGCAGGGTGAAATCGATAAAAATAAGGCCTTGAAACAGAATTCAGGCTGGTAATGACCTTGTCCAAGTAGTTAACGTACGCTCACGTCTCATGCAAAAATTTGTTCTTTTCACCCTGTTGTTTGTCCTGCCTGCCCTACTGGGGCAGTGCAGGCAGACGGCAGCGGTCGAGGCTGGTCCGGGCCGCCCACCCGTATCAACCCATTTGCGGGGTGTCTGGCTCACCAATGTGGGCAGCCAGGTCCTGAGTACCCCTGCCGGAATCAGGCAGGCCGTAGCAACCTGTCGGCAAAACGGCATCAACCACATCTTCGTGGTCATGTGGAACAAAGGCCGGACATTGTACCCCTCGCGTGTGATGAAAAATACCTTCGGTATCGAAATCGACGAAACGCTCAGCGGTCGTGATCCGCTCCGCGAACTGCTGGATGCGGCTCATGCCGATTCGATCCGGGTATCGGCCTGGATGGAGTATGGCTTTGCTGCCGAAAACAATGGCTTCGGTGAACACATTCTCCGGCTGAAACCCCAATGGGCCGCGCTCGGTCAGGATGGGCGGGTGGTGGTTAAAAATGGGTTCAAATGGATGAACGCCCTCAACCCCGACGTGCAGGATTTTATGCTGTCGCTGCTGAAAGAAGTGGCTACCAACTACCCCGACCTGGACGGTATTCAGGGCGACGACCGACTGCCAGCCCTACCCACCGAATGTGGCTACAATCCGGAAATACTGGCGGCTTACAAACAGGAAACGAACGGCTCGACACCGCTGGACCCGAAAACAGACACGAAGTGGGTAAACTGGCGGGCCGATCGGCTTAATCAGTTTGCGAAACGCCTGTATACCGAACTGAAAGCCATCCGGCCGTCTTTGCAGATTGCAATGGCCCCCAGCATATACCCCTTTGCAAAAACTGAATATTTGCAGGACTGGCCAACCTGGGTGCAGAACGGATGGGTCGATCTGATTTCCCCACAGGTGTATCGGTACAACATCGATGCCTACCGGAATGAGCTCGACAAAATCACGACCCAGCAGATTGCGGCCGACAAACTGCCCATGCTGGCTCCGGGGGTGCTGCTGAAGGTCGGAAGTTACAAGCCGACCCGTCAGTTTCTGGAGGCCATGATTCGCGAAAACCGATTACATAAACTCAATAATGAAATCTTTTTCTATTACGAAGGCCTTTCCGAGCAACCCGACTTTTTTAAAACCTACTCAACTAACTGACTGAATGTAAACTGGATACTGGCGACTCGGTCTCTCCGGCGCGTTGACGACGCTGACCAGTACACAGGCCTCATTCTCATTTTACACCATTATTTCACATGACTGTTTTAGACCGGTTCGCCGACCTGTACAAGCGCGAATTACTGACCAATATCATTCCCTTCTGGCAGGAGCATGCTGTTGATACCGAACAGGGCGGGTATTTTACCTGCCTCAACCGCGATGGTTCGGTTTTCGACACGGACAAGTTCACCTGGTTACAGGGTCGTCAGGTATGGACCTTTTCAATGCTCTACAACCTCGTCAGCCAAAAGCCCGAATGGCTCGATATGGCGCTGCACGGTGCCGATTTCCTGGAAAAGCACGGCCGTGCTCCCGATGGGTCCTGGTATTTTTCGACCACCCGGTCGGGCAAACCATTGGTGCAGCCCTACAACATTTTTTCGGATTGTTTCGCCACCATGGGGTTTGGGCAACTTTACAAAGCCACGAATACGGATCGCCATGCCGACATAGCCAAAACAACGTTTCACCAGATTCTCGATCGGCGGCATCAGCCGAAACGGGGCTGGGATAAAAGTGTGGCAGGCACGCGGCCGCTGAAGAATTTTGCCTTACCGATGATCCTCTGCAATCTGTCGCTCGAGCTGGAGCACTTACTCGATGCGTCGCTGGTGAGCGGCTTGATCGACGAGTGTATCCACGAAGTGATGGAGGTATTCTATGATGAATCGCTGGGGCTCATCCGCGAAAACGTGGCGCCGGATGGCTCCGTAGTCGACAGTTTTGAGGGGCGGCATCTGAATCCTGGACACGCCATCGAAGCCATGTGGTTCATCATGGATCTGGGGCAGCGGCTCAATAGGCCCGCACTGATCGAAAAGGCCAAAGAGCTGACCCTTCAGCATCTGGAGTACGGCTGGGACAAAACCCATGGCGGCATCTTCTATTTCCTCGACAGCAAAGGCTATCCGTCGCAGCACCTTGAATGGGACCAGAAGCTCTGGTGGGTCCACGTCGAAACGCTGGTGGCGCTGCTCAAGGGATACTATTTTACCAAAGATGAACGATGCCTGACCTGGTTCCAGAAGGTGCACGACTATACGTTCAACCACTTTCGCGATGCCGAATACGGAGAGTGGTTCGGCTACCTGAACCGCCAGGGCGAGGTACTGCTCCCATTGAAGGGGGGTAAATGGAAAGGCTGTTTTCACATTCCGCGGGCATTGTACCAGTGCTGGCAGGTGCTGGAGAAGATCGAAGCGAGTGCCCTTGCCCCCAATTCCTATACGGCCTGAGCATTGGCTGCTTTCTATTAGGTTGTCACGTCGCCCTGGCCAAGCTGTTGCCAGGGCGACGTTTTTTTAGGAATGCCCTGGGCAAATGCGGGACTGTACAACCGACGGTTGGTTGACGAAGATCTTTTCCGGCTGCGGAGATTCACTGCTGACATAGGGCTGTCATGGGTGGGCCGTTCCTTTGTAGGGTTAACTAACGGATAAACCTCCAGCAACGCAGACATGGAAAACACAACCCAAATTGAACCAGCACAGAATCAGGCGTTCCTCTCATCACAGCAACTGCTCGATCACTGGCAGGCGCACCGGCGGCTCACCCGGCGGCTGATCGAGGCCTTCCCCGCCGATCAGTTTTTCACCTATTCGCTGGGCGGCATGCGTCCCTGTTCCGAACTGATTGCCGAAATCCTGGGGATGACCGGAGCCGGCATGGAGGGGGTTCGGTCGGGCCGGTGGGATGCCTTTCAGACGATGGATGCCAGCAGTAAGGACGAGGTGCTGGCCCAGTGGGACCAGGTTACGGCCCAGATCGATACCATCTGGCCCCAGATTCCGACGAGCCGGTACCAGGAAGTAGATTTGGCGTTTGGCCTGTATGAGGGCACGATGTACTGGTTCATCCTGTACCTGATCGACAACGAGATTCATCACCGGGCGCAGGCCTACGTTTATCTGCGCACGTTGGGCATCGAACCCCCTGCTTTCTGGGACCGCTCGTAGCTGGTGAGCCTAAGGCGCTATGCCTGGACAACGGGTAGGACGACAGTACATGAATTGGCTTGTAGGCTATTGTTTTATCATCCCGTCGAAGGAGGGATCTAAGCCTGTCTTTACCAGATAGTCAGGAAGGTCTTAGTTCCCTCCTTCGCCGAAATGACAGGAAGCAGGGGGGGCGACTTGTTTTTTACGGTAACGGATAACCTGGGCCTGTTTTTAATCGTGCTTTTTACCCAAACCGGTCGCCCGTTTTCACTACTACTCGGGGGGCATAGGTTGTGTCAAAGGAGGTTCCCGGGAGTAGAATACCCGGGCTGGCGGAATATATCTTACTGGTTACTTTGGCGCTATCGGAATTCACCGCCTTCTCACAACGTGCAGTAGCTGTTGATTAGAATTGTTTGGAGGACACAAATATGGATCGCTCGGATCGGTAGAAACTGTGCTTAGAAGAGCTATATTTGACCTGCGAATAGTTTTATTTCACCCCCGTTATGAAAAATTTTACCGGCTCATTGGTCGGCAGGCCGGTATGGTTGCTCACCCTGACCTGTATATGTATAAGCTGCTTTCTGGCAGCCTGCTCCGCACCTACCCAGCCAACTTACCGCATTGGCTTCGCCCAGTGTACAGGCGGTGACGACTGGCGCCGGGCCATGCAGGAAGGTATGGAACGCGAACTGAGTTTCTACCCGAACGTTACCCTGCTGACTCGCGATGCGCAGAATAACAGCGCCCGTCAGGTCGAACAGATTCGCGACCTGCTGCGGGCCAATGTCGACCTGCTGATCGTCTCGCCCAACGAAGCCGAACCCATCACACCCGTCGTGGAAGAAGCCTTCCACCGGGGCATACCCGTTATCATCGTCGATCGTCGGACAACCTCGAAACTGTACACTGCCTATGTAGGCGCAAACAACACGGAAGTTGGCCAGACGGCGGGTCAGTACGTAAGCGATTTGCTGAAAGGGCACGGCAACGTATTGGAAATCAAAGGGGCACGGGGAGCCTCGCCCACCGCCGACCGCCACATGGGTTTCGGTAAGACACTTAAGCCGGGCATCCGGGTTGTGGCCGAAGTGTCGGGTGACTGGGAGCGGGAATACGTACTGAAGCGGCTGCCTGCCGTGCTGAAGCAACACCCCGAGGTTGACCTTATTTTCGCGCACAACGACCGGATGGCGCTGGGTGCTTATCAGGTCTGCAAGCAGCTCGGTCTCGACCAGCGCATCAAGTTAGTGGGCGTCGATGGGCTGGCCGGACCAAAAGGCGGTATTCAGCTCGTTGAAGATGGCATCCTGAATGCCACGGTGCTGTATTCAACAGGGGGCGAAGAGGCCATCCGGACGGCGTTAAAAATCCTGCGCAAGGAGCCCTACGAGAAAGAAAACATTCTCGAAACGATGGTCATCAACCCGACCAACGTGCATATGCTCAAGGTACAGTCGGACAAGATCCTGAGCCAGCAGCAGGACATCCGGCGGCAGCAGGTGCTGCAAACCGAGCAGATGAAGCTGTACAAAAGCCAGAAAGTCGTACTCTACATCCTGGTTGTATCGCTGGTGGGGGCTATTCTGCTGGGGGCGGTGGCGTTTATCTCCCTCCGCGAAAACCGCGAAATAAACGGGCGGCTCGAACGGCAGAACGGTGAGATTCTGACCCAGCGCAACCAGATCATGGATATGGCCGAGCAGGCCCGCGAAGCGTCCGAAGCCAAGTTTCGGTTCTTTACCAACCTCTCGCACGAGTTACGTACGCCCCTGACGCTGATTCTGGGGCCTATCGAGGAATTAATGAAGGCCAGCCTGACATCGGCCCAGCAGCGGGATGTTCGCTTTGTGCGCCAGAATGCACTGCGGTTACTGCGGCTGGTCAACGAACTGATCGACTTCCGCAAGATTGAAGGGGGTAAAATGCCGATCCGGGCCACGGAGCAGAACATGATCACCCTGCTGCGGGAGATTATGACGGGCTTCGAGAAACCCGCCCGGCAGCGGAATGTCAGTTTACGGATGCTCACCGCCGAGCCGGAACTAAACGTCTGGTTCGACGCGGGCCTGCTCGACAAGGTGTTTTACAACCTGCTGTCCAACGCCTTCAAATTCACGCCCGATGGCGGTCACATCACCGTATCGGTACAGCGGCTCCCGGCCGAAAACGTGGTGCGGGTACGAGTAGAGGACAGCGGACAGGGCATGACCGACGAAGAACGCCGGCACGTTTTCGAGTGGTTTTACCAGGGGAGCCAGCAACGCAGCTCGTCGGGATCGGGCATTGGACTGGCCCTGGCCATGGAACTGGTCCGGCTCCACCACGGCGACATTAGCGTGAGCAGCCAACCTGGCCAGGGCAGTACGTTCGATGTGCGGCTGCCGTTGGGAAACGCGCATTTTGGCCAGACCGAGACCGCGCTCCTCCCGCTGCCGTTGCCCGTAGCCGCCCGTAAACCGACCGAAGAGGAAACCGACATAGCCGACGACAGCCCGGTAGAGAACGCCGGCAAACCCTCCGGTTTTTCGGTGCTGGTGATCGAGGATCATGCCGACCTGCGGGCGTTTGTCCGGCAGAAATTACAACCACATTACCAGATTCTGGAAGCCGCCGATGGGAATGCGGGCCTGCGCATGGCCTTCGATACCATTCCCGACGTCATCGTCTGCGACGTCATGCTGCCCGGACAAAGCGGCCTGGAGATCGTGTCGGCGCTCAAGAACGACTGGCGTACCTCGCATATACCCGTCATTATGCTGACGGCCCGGCAGGCCATTGAACACCAGCTGGAGGGCGTGCAGGCTGGCGCCGACCTCTACGTGGCCAAGCCCTTCCACGCCGATTTGCTGCTCGAAAACATCCGAACGCTGCTCCGCAACCGCGCTTACCTGCGGGAACATTACAAACGCGAGCTCTCCGTCGACACCACCCTCATGTCACCGCAGCGGATCGACCGGAAGTTTGTGCAGGAGCTGGCTGCGCTGGTCGAGGAACACCATACCCGCACCGACCTTAGCGTCGACGAACTGGCCCGCATTATGGGCGTCTCGCGGGTGCAGCTCTATCGGAAAGTGAAGGCGCTGCTGAACTGCAACGTCACGGACTATATCCAGAACATCCGCCTGACCAAAGCCCGGTACATCCTGCTTCACGAAAGCGTTACCGTGGCCGATGTAGCCTATCGCGTCGGGTTCTCGTCGCCTACCTACTTCTCCACCACGTTCAAGGCCAAATACGGAATCTCGCCGTCAGAGTTCAAACTGGGTAACGTAGCTGTAGCCGACTGAAACAATTCTGTACAGCCTGTATCAAATTTGAAGGTGAAAACCGGCCTGTACAGACCTGATCGGGCCAAAATAAAGGCAATCCGTTCTTAGGCCCGGATTTTAGCTGCTGTATCAAACTTTAATTTTTTTGAGATACTTTTTAATTATTGCCGGGTGAGTGATGGGCCAATTTTGGGTCAAAATTCATCCCTATGCAAAATAGTAAAGTAGTATTCTGGTCGATTGTCGTGGCGCTGGGCGGGTTCCTGTTTGGCTTCGATACGGCCGTCATCTCCGGCGCGGAAAAGTCCATCCAGCGCCTGTGGGATCTCAACGTTTTTGAACATGGTTTTACCATTTCCATCGCCCTTATGGGAACCGTCGTCGGGGCGCTCTTCGGCGGCATTCCGTCCGATCAGCTGGGTCGGCGCAAAACGCTGCTCGGTATCGCGGTGCTGTACCTGATTTCGTCGGTCGGCTCGGCCCTCTCACCCGACTGGCCGCTCTTCCTGATTTTTCGTTTTCTGGGCGGGCTGGGCGTCGGAGCATCGTCGGTTACCGCCCCGCTGTACATTTCCGAGATTTCACCGGCCCGTTCGCGCGGCCGTATGGTGGCCCTCTTTCAGTTCAATGTCGTTTTCGGTATTCTGATCGCCTACCTGTCCAATTACCTGCTCGACGGGAGCGGGGAGTTCGCCTGGCGCTGGATGCTGGGCGTACAGGCGCTGCCGTCGCTGGCGTTCCTGGTCTTGCTGCTGAAGGTACCCGAAAGCCCGCGCTGGCTGATTCTGAAACAAGGAAAGGTCGACGAGGCCCGCGAAATTCTGCGCATCATCGAACCGGCAACGGTAGAAAACAGCGTGGCGGCCATCCTGACCGCCCAGGCGCTGGACACCGATGCGTCGGAGTCGCTCTTCTCGGCCAAACACCGCCGGCCGGTGCTGCTGGCCATCATCTTCGCCATTTTCAACCAGGTGTCGGGCATCAACGCCATCATCTATTACACGCCACGCATCTTCGAAATGGCCGGACTGGGTGTCGGGTCGGCTCTACTGTCGACGGCGGGCTTGGGCGTGGTCAACTTCGCCTTTACCCTGCTGGCCATGAACTTCATCGACCGCTTCGGTCGGCGGACGCTCATGCTGATCGGCTCGGTGGGCATCGTAGTTACGCTGGCGCTGGTGGCGCAGGCCTTTTACGAGATGCAGTTCAGTGGGTATACCGTCCCGGCGCTGCTGCTGGTGTACATCGCCTTCTTCGCCTTCTCGCAGGGGGCCGTCATCTGGGTGTTTATCTCCGAAATCTTTCCCAATTCGGTGCGGGCGCAGGGTCAGGCGCTGGGCAGCTTTACCCACTGGCTCATGGCCGCCGTCATCGCGTTTACGTTTCCCTACTTCGCCGAGCAACTGGGTGGTGGGCATACGTTCCTGTTCTTCTGCGCCATGATGGTGCTGCAACTCCTGTTCGTCTGGAAATACATGCCCGAAACCAAAGGCACCAGCCTGGAGCAGATCGAAAAAACCTTAGTTGTTCACTGATTTACGCTATGACACCCACTATACTCTGTTTTGGCGAAACGCTCTGGGATGTGCTCCCAACGGGCAAACAGGCCGGAGGAGCGCCGATGAACGTGGCGGTCCACTGCCGCCATATCGGCCTCGACGCCCGGCTCATCAGCCGCCTGGGTTCCGACGCCCTGGGCAACGAACTGCTCGATTTTCTACAGGAAAAAGGCGTCGACCTCAGCCTCATCCAGCGGGGTAAAACGCACCTGACGGGCGTCGTAAAGGCGGACGTCAGCAATCGCAACGAGGTCACCTACCAGATCGTGCAACCCGTTGCCTGGGACTACATCCAGTACGACGATGAACTGGCCCGGCTCGTAGCCGCGTCCGACGCCTTCGTGTTCGGTAGCCTGGCCGCCCGCCTGCCTGTCTCCCGCGAAACGCTCTACCGCCTGCTCGACCACGCCCGGCTGGCGGTCTTCGATGTCAACCTGCGGGCTCCGCATTACACGGCCGAGACCGTCGGCTATTTGCTGGAGCGGACCCACATCGCCAAGATGAACCACCACGAGCTGGCCGACCTCGCGGGCTGGTTTACCCCGGGACTGACTGACGAAGCGGCTATGCGGGCCCTGACCGATCAGTTTGGCCTGTCGATCCTCTGCGTAACGCGGGGCGAAAACGGCGCGGCCCTGCTCGTGAATGGCCAGTTCTACGAACACAATGGCTACCCGGTCGAGGTCGTAGACACCATCGGCAGTGGCGACGCCTTTCTGGCGAGCCTGCTGCGGGCTTACCTGGCCCAAACCGCCCCTGAAACCTGGCTGCCGGTAGCCTGTGCGGCCGGGTCGCTGGTGGCCACCTGCCGGGGAGCCACGCCCGACCTGTCGCTGGCCGCCCTTCACCAGTTTATGCACCAAACAACTACCGTTTAACCCTTAATTTTTTCAGACTATGCAAAAACGACTATGCTTACTGCTGGTACTGCTGAGCCTGAGCCATGCGCTATGGGCGCAGGTTCGCGTGAGTGGTACCGTAACCGGCCGAACAGATGGAAAACCCATTCCCGGCGTAACCATCCTGGAGGTGGGCACCAACAACGGCACCACCACCGACATCAACGGCGGCTTCGCGCTGACGAGCCCGCCGAATGCGACACTGCGATTTTCGTTCGTCGGTATGAAGCCGTATGACCTCAATGTGAAGGGGCTTACCTCACCCGTCAGCGTATCGCTGGAAGAAGATCCCGCTCAGCTTAGCGAAGTTGTTGTCACGGGCTATAAAGAAGAACGTCGGCGCGACCTGACCGGGGCGGTGGCCGTGGTGAACCTGAAGCAGACGCTTCAGGAGTCGAACGCCAACATCCTCTCGTCCCTGCAGGGCCGGGTGCCGGGTGTGGTGATTCAGTCGGACGGAACGCCGGGCGGATCGGGCACGGCGATCCGGATCCGGGGCTTTTCGACCATCGGCGCCAACGGGCCGCTGTTCGTCATCGACGGCGTACCAACAACCTACTCCGGTGCGCTGAACCCCAACGATATCGAGTCGATTCAGGTACTGAAAGATGCCGCTGCTGCGTCGATTTACGGGTCGCGGGCATCCAACGGGGTTATCGTCGTCACGACCAAGCGGGCCTCCTCGCCCGAGCCAAAGATTACCTTCGACACGTTCTACGGCGTGCAGACGCTGCGCAACCGCATCGAGATGCTGAACGCCAATGAGTGGGGACAGGTCTACTGGCAGGCGCAGCGCAACTCCGGCCTGACCCCCTCGCATCCGCAGTACGGCAATGGCGCCCAGCCGGTAATTCCCCCGTTTATCGATGCCGAAAACACCATTCCGGCCAGCAATACCGACTGGTTGGGTGCGGTCTTCAAACCGTCGCAGATACAGTCGTACAACCTCGGTCTGAGCATGGGCGGCACCAAAGGTAAGCTCTACACCGGCCTGAACTACGTACGCGACAACGGCATTCAGCAGTACACGAACTATAACCGGCTGACGCTGCGGCTGAACAGCGATTACACGGTGAAAAACCGGCTGACTATCGGCGAAAACCTGCAGGTGGCCCGCTTCGGAGAAGTAAAAGCCAACGTCACCCACGACGCCATTTTTCAGCACCCGCTGATTCCGCTCTACGACAACGCCGGTAACTTTGGCGGCCCCACCGACGGCCTGGGCGACAAGCTGAACCCGCTGGGCATTTTGTCGCGCAACCGCGATAACCAGTCGCGCAACTGGCGCATTCTGGGTAATGTCTATGCCCAGTTGAATCTTATGAAAGGGCTGAACCTGCGCACCTCCTATGGCGTAGATTACAACAATGGTTACGCCCGCAACTTCGAGCCGCGCTTTAAGGAAGGCCGGTTCAACATCGTCGAAAACTTTCTGACAACCGCCTACAGCGAGGGCCTGGTGGGAACGTGGTCGAACACGCTGAATTTTCAAAAAACCGTTGGCGAGGCTCACAACATCGGCTTTCTGGCGGGTGTCGAAGCCATTCAAAGCCAGAGTGAGAGCTTCTCGGCGCGCCGGAAGAATTTTCTCGTGCAGGATTACGACTACGCGTACCTGGGCGCTGGTACGGATTTGCAGGCGGCCGACGGGGGCGGAAGTCGCTACAGCCTGCTCTCGCAGTTTGGCAAGCTCGACTATAGCTACCGGGAGAAGTACCTGTTCTCGGCCACCATCCGGCGCGACGGGTCCAGCCGGTTCGGAGCCAACAACAAATACGGCGTATTCCCGGCTTTTTCGGCGGGCTGGCGCATCAGCGATGAATCGTTCCTGAAAGACAACCGCTACGTCAGCGACCTGAAGCTGCGGGCGTCGTGGGGCCGGACGGGCAACCAGGAAATCGGTGATTTTACCACGCTGAACTTCTACCGCACGAGCGGTGAATTTGGGAACTACGACCTGGGGGGTGGCAACACCAGTGCCGTGCCGGGCTACTACACCGTGCAGATCGGCAACAACAACCTGCGCTGGGAAAGCAACACCCAAACCAACATCGGTCTGGACGCGTCGCTGTTCAATGGCAAACTGTCGCTCACGGCCGATTACTTCGACAAACGCACCGACGGGATGCTGATCAACCCGACGCTGCTGGCGGTTTACGGGCAGGGCGCCCCGCCGTTCATCAACGCTGGCCAGATGCGGAACCGGGGTTTTGAAGCGCTGGTAACCTACCGGGGCAACGTGCGCGACTTCAGCTACAGCGTCGATCTGAACGCGTCGACCTACCGCAACCAGGTGCTGAGCCTGGGCGAAGGTAATGAGTTCTTTCTGGGCGCCGAAGCGAACCGCATCGTGCCGGGTCAGCCGCTGTCGGTGTTCTATGGCTGGGTAGCCGATGGTCTGTTCCGAACGCAGTCCGACGTAGATGCCCACGCTACCCAACCCGGCAAAGCCCCCGGTCGGATTCGGTACAAAGACCTGAACGGCGACGGGACCATCAATGACCAGGACCGGACGTACATCGGTAACCCGCACCCGAAACTGCTGGCCGGTATGAACCTCTCGGCCCAGTACAAGGGCTTCGATGTCAGCGTGTTCGCCAGCGGTACGTTTGGTAACGACGTATACAACACCTTCCGCAAACTGACCGACTTTGCTTACTTCCCGTTCAACTTCGGCCGGCAGACACTCAACGCCTGGACACCCGAAAACCCCGGTGCGTCGGTTCCGGCGGTGAACATCAACAACCCCAACGACGAGCTGCGGGCGTCGAGTTACTTCGTAGAGAACGGCTCCTTCGTGAACCTCAAAAGTCTCGTGCTGGGCTATACGCTGCCCGCGCCCGTTACGAAGCGCCTGAACATCGACCGGCTGCGGCTGTATGTGCAGGGGCAGAACCTGTTCATCATCACCAACTACCAGGGCATGGACCCCGAGGTAGGGGCTCGGGGGCCCCTCGACCTGGGCGTCGATACCCAGCTTTACCCGCACTCGCGTGCCATCAACTTCGGCCTGAACCTCGCCTTCTAACAAAAGACACTTATGAAAACACATACCTATTGGCTCTTTAGCGGCCTGTTGCTGGTCAGCTCGGCCTGTGATACCGATTTTCTGGACCCAAAACCCCAGGGCGTCTTAGCCGAGACCCTCCTGACGACTTCGAAAGAAGGGGTCGATGGCCTGGTTGCGATGGCTTATTCGTCGCTCGATACCCACTTCGAAGGCATGTGGCCCGACTTTTTCCACCCGCCCTCCAACTGGAGCTTCGCCGACATGCGCTCCGACGATGCCTACAAAGGCGGGGGCGGCACGGGCGACATCATCGAATACCACCAGCTGGAAATCGGGGAGATCAGCGCCAACAACATGACGCTGGAGAAGAAGTGGCGCAGTAACTACATCGGCATCGCCAACATCAACAAGGCGATTCGGGCCCTGAATGGCATCGCCGACAGCCAATTTCCCAATAAAAAGGCCCAGCTGGCCGAGATGCGGGTGCTGCGGGGCTACTTCTATTTCGACCTGAAGAAGCACTACTACACCTTCCCGTATATCGATGAAACGGTAGCCGACGCGGATTTGGGTACGGTGGGCAACACGCTGACCTCAGAGCAGCTCTGGCAGAAAATCGAAGATGATTTCCGGCTGGCCATCGCCGACCTGCCCGCCACGCAGGTGCAGAAAAGCCGGGCGAACAAGTTTGTCGCCCATGCCTTTCTGTGCAAGGCCTACGTGTTCCAGCGGAAGTGGCAGCCAGCGCTGGAGCAGGCCAACCTGGTGACCAATTCGGGCCTGTACGGACTACTCGACAACTTCGAGAAAGTATATTCGCTGCCCGAGTTTGAACACGGGCCGGAGTTTATCTTCTCCATTGCCCATTCCATTACCGACGGGTCGCCGGTGGGTAACCTGAACTGGGGTGATCTGCTCAACTCGCCGGTATCGCCCGCCTATACCGCTGGCGACGGATTCCACCGCCCCAGCCAGAACCTGGTCAATGCATTCAAGGTAGACGCGAATGGCCTGCCTCTGTTCGATACGTTCAACCAGACCAATCTCGCCCCGAGCGACGTAACGACGCCCGTTGACCCCCGTCTCGACCACGCCATTGGTCGGCCGACCATTCCCTGGAAGGACTACAAAGCGGGTGTTTATACGCTGAGCTGGGCGCGGGGGGCTGAGGTCTACGGGCCGTTCTCGAAAAAGAAGAACATTATTTCGCCCAACTCACCCCTGCGGGCGGCCATCGGCTTCCCCTGGGCGCTGGGTGCACTCGACTTCCCGCTGATCAAGTACACCGACCTGCTTCTCTGGAAGGCTGAAGCCCTTGTTGAATTAAACCAGCTGGAAGAGGCCCGGCAGATCGTAAACCAGATTCGCAAAAGAGCCGCTGATGCCCCCAACGTGCTCAAACTCGACGGTAGCGGCCCGGCTGCTACGTATAAAATTGGGTTGTACCCAACATCGGGCTGGACGCAGGACTATGCCCGCCGGGCCGTCCGGTTCGAGCGTCGGCTGGAGCTTTGCCTCGAAGGACACCGGTTCTACGATCTCGTGCGCTGGGGCGAAGCCGATGCCGTGCTAAACCGTTATTTGCAGGAAGAAACCAGAACACGCCCATTCTTAGCTGGCGCTAAGTTTCTCAAAAACAAGCACGAGTACCTGCCCCTGCCGCAGAGCGAAATCGACCGCAGCAAAGGTATTTATGTGCAGAATGAGTTCTACCGGTAACGGTTTCTCCCGTCAATAACCCGCTTCCGTCTTTCGATAGCAGGCCATACAACCGGCCCGTTATGGAAGGACGGAAGCATTGCGTTTAGGGGTGGGGGAGTTTACGCTATTAAACAAGGGGGGCTGAGTACAAGAGGTTTATATAGGAGTTCTTACCCGGCGGGATACCCCCGCCCATTACATTCGAACCATCGGCTTACCATCGGCAGGCCCAATGAAGGAGAGTTCGTTGAGACAAGTCTAAACCTGTCAACGGTTTGGTTATGTCAAGAATTCGATGTTGTCATCCAGGCGGCACGGTTCTACCGAAGGGATGACAAAAAGGCATAATGTATGGTAATCAAAATATAGTATTGATATAAAAACGCCCGGCCTGTCAGAACAGGTCGGGCGTTTTGTTGTGCGAACCCCGTTACTCCACGGCAATCTTGGTTGTCATGACCCGGGTTTTGCCGGATACTTTTACGACGTAAAGCTGGCCGGATTGCATCATGCCTTTGGTGGCGTACTGGTACGTGGGTACGGCCCGGAACGAGCGAAGGTCTACCGTCCGTCCGTTCAGGTCGATGATTTCTACCGTTACTTCCTCATCGGCAAATCCGCCCAGAGCCAGCGTGAATTGCTCGCGGATGGGATTGGGGTAAGCCCGAATGACTGCCCCGCGTTCATCGGTCGACATGATGATGCCGGGTGATGTGGTTTGTCCCGACGTGCCTCCGTCGCGGATGGGAATCACGATGTTGTCGATGTTAAGGTGGCCGAAGCCGCCCGTGGCGTTGTCGACGATTTTCAGGTAGCAGCTGGTGCCGATGTACGCGCTGGCGTCCAGCAGTTTCGGGGCGTAGCCTTCGTCGTTCAGAGCGGTTACTTTCATCAGGACTGCGTTGTCGGAGGCCCGCACCAGCGCCACATACAGGTTGTTCAGGTCCTTACCGCCCCCCAGCAGAAACGTGATTTTTCCATCGCCCCCCAGGACGAAGTTGGGCGTTTTCAGCTCGCCGGTCTGGGTGTCACCGCCGTCTTTGAAGCCCCAAAGATGTCGCAGCCCCTGCTGGTTGAACGGACCACCCCAGCCCCAGCCGGTTTCGGTAGCGATATCACCCAGACTAAACGCCTGTCCGGTTACGATCAGGTCGTCGAAACTGATTTGCTCGAAGGTGTACTTTCGATAGGTCGTGGGCATAGCCGCCGTAACGGTCAGCGTACACTGGGCGGTGAAATTGCCTTGCTGGGTCGTAACCTTAATGGTCGTGGAACCCGCTGCTGTAGCCGTCACGTTACCCGACGCATCCACGGTTGCCACGGCCGTATTGGACGACTGCCACGTAAGGGCCGGGTTGGTCGCGTTGGGAGCCTGCACGGTGGCGTAGAGAGTGGCTTTGTCGCCCGCGGGTAAGGTCAGGCTCTGCTTGTCGAGGGTAACACCCGTTACGGCTACCCGCACGGGAATCACGATGTCGTCGATGTTGAGGTGGCCAAATCCACCCGTGGCGTTGTCGACCATTTTGAGGTAGCAGGTCGTGCCGATGTGCCCCGATCCGTCGAGCACAACCCGCTGATACGCTTCGTCGTTCTGACCGGTGGCTTTCGTCAGCACGACACCATCCGACGCCCGAACGAGTGCCACGTAGAGGTTGGCGAGATCGTTACCACCCCCCAGCAATAGACTCACTTTACCGTCGCCCCCCAGGACGAAGTTAGGTGTTTTTAGTTCGCCGGTTTGAGCATCTCCGCCGTCTTTAAAGCCCCACAGGTGCCGGATGCCCTGTTGTTGAAACGGTCCGCCCCAGCCCCAGCTATTGTCGGTGGTCAGGTCGGCGACGGTGAAGGCTGTGCCCGTTGTGGTCAGGTTCTGCAGGCCGCCCGTTTCAAAATCATAGCGCCAGTAATCGGGTCGGGGGGCGCCATTGGTCGTGTCGGGAACGGCGCGCTTCATGCCCCAGCTTTCCACCGACCGGAACGTGACCGGGCCGCCCTGCGCCACCAGCTCGACGCCCTCGCTGCTGGCCATCGTCGGGTAAAACCGGTTCGAGAAGGCAGCCGCGTCGTTGATGAATACGTCCATGATGGACCCGTCGAGGAAGATGTGGAACTTGTGCGGCTTGCCGAAAGCCGTTACGTCGTAACTGCCCTGTAACACTACCTTTTCTTCGTCGTTCGAGGCTGTGGTCGAGGCTGTTTTGTCGAGCACGATTTTCTGCTGCTGCACATCGTAATACAGGCCCGTCAGTTCGTTGCGGTTGGTCGAGATCCGGAAGTTCAGCCCGTATTTCGTGGCTGTGGTATTCGTATCCACGTAGGCAATGATTTCCAGTTGCTTGCCGCGGGTGTTCGCCAGGGCTGACGTGCCGGTAACCGTCCGGTCGGTGTATTTCTGGTAGGTGTCGGGCTTACGAAGGTTGGCCTGGTCGGGCAGGGGTTTCTGGCCAAGCGTTTTGCCGTCGGGGCGCAGGTACCAGACGCGGGGCAGCGTGAACAGGTGGCACCAGCCCGCATCCAGCTGAGCCTGCGACGACCGCCGTTCATCGACAATTCCGATGCCGACGAGCTGGTTTTTGTAATCGCGCTCGGTAGTGGGCGACAGGTGGCCATGAATCACGTCCAGAAATTTCGGTTGGGCGTAGTCGGGGGTAAACTGCCCGTTCTGGAAGGTGCCTGTCCAGTAGACGGCCCGCGTGTAGTTGGTCGGGCCGTACTTGCCCACGTTGCCGCCGATGGGGTTAACCACCAGCGCGTATTTGCCCCCGCCGAGCGACTCGAACACCGGCATCTCCCAGATGGCTGAACCGATGTCCATCTGGCTGTACGGCACCGTCGAGAACGTTGGCTGATAGGTCCAGTTGACGAGGTCGGTAGAGGTGTAATACGCCAGTCCGCCGTAGCCGTTCAGGGCCGCGCCGATGAGCATTCGCCAGGTGCTGCCGTCTTTCCAGACGAACGGGTCGCGCAGGTCGTTGACATTCTCTTTGCTGATGACGGGGCCACTTTTGCGCCAGTTTTCGAGCTTCGCATCGTCGCTGATGGCCAGCGCAATGCCGGGGTTGTACGAGCCGCCGTGGTTGACATTGGTATAAAACGCGTACGCTTTATTACCGTCCATCACCACGTCCCCCGACCAGATGCCTTTCATGTCGTACCCGTTGGTAGCCGACCATTCCAGTGTGGGCCAGAGCGCGTCTTTAGCGTGATACCAGTTGACGAGATCCCGACTGACGGTATGGCCCCAGTGCATAAGCGTTTTGAACGGGCCGTTGGGTGTTCGTTGATAAAACAGATGGTAGGCCCCGTTATGCTTTACCAGTCCGTGTGGTTCGTTGGTCCAGTTGGCGGGGGGCAGGGCATGAAACAGCGGCCGGTTGGGGTCATTGGCAAAACGGGAGAGGGGTACATCCAGCGAGCGGGTGCCCAGCGCGCGGGCCGTGGCAGCACCCTGCTGGTAGTTTGTCTGAATGGTGGAGGCTGATAGGGCCCCGGCGTACAGCTTGGTATCATCAACAGCCGCGCTCAGGGCGTTGAGCAAAAAGATACCGTCGCGTTTGTCCACATTACTCTTGCCGACAAACATGGGCACATTCGCTTCCGTAACGTCGCTGTTGACGGGGATTGCCGTGCTGGCTACCTCTGCGCCGTTCAGGTATAATTTCAGGGTGCCGCCGGGTGAGTTCACCACCGCGACTACGTGTGTCCATTCGTAGAGCGGAAACGGTTTGGGGGCCTGGCACGCGTAGATTTGGCCATTCAGGCTCACGGTAAAGGCCCAGACGCCGAATGCATTGAGACTGAGCTGGTACCCGTTGGCCCCGCTGAACTGGCTGATCAGTGCCGAAGGAGTCAGGTTGGCGTAGGGCGTTTCGGCGTCGGACGGATAGCTTTCGAGGTTCACCCAGGTCTCTACCGTTAACTGTTTGGTGAAGTTGTGGGTGAAGTTACCCGTCACCCAGGTCGAAAAGCCATCGAGCCGGAGTGCGTTGCCGTTGATGCCCGCTACTCGTTCCGGTTTGTTGAACTGATTGACGACCGAAAATGATGCGCTGTTGGCCGCATTGACGGTCGTGGTTGTGCCGGTGGCTTCGTTGTAAGCGAAGTGCAGCACCGGCGTTTGCGCCGAGGCCAACCCGCTCACCAGGCTACCGACCAGCAGAGAAAGGGTAGAGGTTTTCATAGTAATAACGTTTCCCCAAAACTCAGCCTCTACTGACCGACAATAGTTAAATTATCTCCCAAAAAAATTAAATTTTGTTTCGAGGGCGTTTCCGAAGCCTCATCTGTAAATGCAGGCCATTAGCGCCATACTGACTGCCCGGATTGTTAGTACTGGTGTTCACGTATGTTACAGCTATTTAAGTAATGATACGTCCTGCTTGGTCCAACTCACCTAAATCACTTTGTAAGAGCGTATCGATTCGATGTGCGTTCTGTTGGGGCTCGGACTGTAAACCGGCTTCTCCCATCATCCTCATAGAAAAATAGGATGTAAAGCCTGGTGACCAGTTGGTTTACCTATTTGATGAAAGTAGCCTGGTCAGTCGTTGAGCGGGTTGGGTGAACGCATGTAGCGGCTCATCATCCAACAACAGTGTCGTACTGACATGCCGATCGATCAGGCTGTGGCTTTAGTTTGTTCTTCGGCCATTATGCGCAGATCCGTTGCAGTAATGCCTTCCACCGCCAGTCCAAAACCGACCTGCTCCAGGAGTTCTTTTTTCAGCGGCAAGGCGAACATGGCCCGCATGTGCCGACGGGTCAGTTCCAGTATACGCAAAAACTGTTCAGCCAGCGTCCTGGCTCGTTCCATCAGCAAAACAACTGGGGGCAGCACCTCGGCTACTACCCCCAGTTGTTTTGCTTCCTGAGCCGAAAGGGACTGCTGGGTGTAGAGAAAATACCTGGCCCGGTAGTCACCGATGGCCCGCGTCCAGACTGTCTGGTTGCCATCACCCGGAACAATGCCGAAGGTCAGGTGTGGAAAATCCTGGAAGTAGGCCGATTCCGAAGCCAGAATCATGTCGGCTGTCAGGGCATATTCGGAGTGTACGGTGCTGGGCCGTTAATGGCTGCGATTACGGGTACGCCAATGGCGGCCAGGTTCTGCAACACCTGCTGGCCTTCCCGTCGACTACCAGAAAAAGTATAAGCCTGAACAGCTGGACGAATACCGCAACCGGTTCCAGGAATATAAGGCGCGAAAACAGGCCCGGAAAGACTAGCGGGCCAGCTAGTACCGTGGCGTGTAATTTACCCCTTTGGGGCGTACCGAAAACACCTTCGAACCCCTGAGCCCAGTTGACCACCACGTGGGTTTAGGTTGCACGGCCCCAGGCCACAAACGCGGCCAGTCCCATAAAAACCAGATTGACGCCAATCAGGGAGGCCTCGCCCCGGTAAAGGTGAAGGACAATGGCTCCAATCATCAGCCCGATTATTCCAACTGCTGTCAGGGATGTCACCCGCGGGCGGACGTTGAGCCAGGTGGGTAGAACCAACCCGATGGCGCCTAACCCATCGAAGAAGGCCGTCAAGTTGACAAAGGCCTTGGGGAGCTGAGCCGTCCAGGGCCACATGGCGGCCAGTTGGGCGGTGGGCGAAAACAGCTTCAGGTAAGCAGCCCAGAGCAGGCTGCTGGCCAGTACGATTTGGACAAACCATAAACTGATGTGCAGAAGCCGGGCAGAGGATTGTAACGGACGCATAGCTAACAAAGGTTGGTGGCTACAAATCTATTTACCTTTGGCAGGCAGTACATGGCACTATACCGGCAGATAGTGCTATCCACCAAGATAGTAATCGATACTTATGCTGAACGGAACAACGTGCCCGGCGAGCTTACTGTCCATCAAAGATGCGCTGGAAGTGCTGGAGGGAAAATGGAAGCTCCTGATCCTGTTTGTGCTCTCCTCGGGTCCCAAACGGTTCAGCCAGCTGAGTCGGGAGATCAAGGGCATTTCGGATCGAACACTCTCTAAAGAATTAAAACTTCTGGAGATGAATCAGCTCGTGACACGTACGGTAACGCATACACCCCTGCCGGAAGTCCATTACGAGATTACGCCACATGGTCGCTCGTTAGCGGCCGTGCTGGATGAGTTACACAAGTGGGGCCTGCTGCATCGAAGCGAAATCATTCGTGACTAACCGGTCTAGCCCGACTGGCCAATGCAGCCGGGATACCACCGGACCAACCGCAGTTTGCACCTATGGTCGCTCATATCCACCGTGGTATTCAGGGGCGTTACTTTAGCCAGCCGTAGGGCAGTTGCGCTGACGGTTCAGCTTACCCCTTTCTGAAAACGCTTCGCCCCCTCGTTACCGACGTTTCGCCCCCGAACCGCTTTTGGGCCCCTTGCTCTTTCACCAGTTTTGAGCCGTCAATTAGGAAAAAGACGATAACCAAAACAGAGAAAGATCATGAAAAACCGGACGATTACCTTCCTCGCTTTCCTGGCATTTAGCGCATCGGCCTGGGCTCAGGATACGCATCGGGCTAACTTCCCCTATTCCAATCGGTTGACGCTGGGGGGCGGAGTCAGCCAACTGTTACTGGGCGGCTTTAACGTGCAGGCCGAATACACCACCAAACGCCTGGTTTTCGATTATTCGCACGGCTTCAATATCAGGCTGAGCGGCCAGGCAGCGTCACTGGTCGCGCAGGATCAGAAGCTCAACGAAACCCTGACCTCAACGCTGGGTATCGGCATCGGCTATCGGCTGACCCCCACGCTTGATATTCGATTTGAGCCGAAGCTGCATTATTACGAGGTAAACTACAACGGAGAGTCCGATGCCGGCAGTGCGTTACTGACCTCGTACAAAACCGTTACGCTCGGCTTGGGGGCCTATTACCGCTACTACCCATTCCGCCGACAAAACAATGCGCTGGCGGGTATCCTGGTTATGCCCAGCCTTCGGTTCTGGCCCAACGTCTGGAGTTCACTGGACGATAACAAACTAACCTACCTGAACAAAGCGACGAACCGAACCGAAACCTATAAAGCGGCTCCCCAGGGCTTTCCCGGTACGAATGGGCTGCTGGCCAACGTAACGGTTGGCTACACCTTCGGACTGCATAAACCGAATCGATAGGGGATAAAATCGTATCTTTCAACACCTTCTTGTGCAGACTAATCCAGCGACAGTCAATGGAAGCGACTCCCTACAGACTGAATGACGGCAAATTCCGACTGATTGGTATTCCGCTCATCAGTTGTGTGGTTCCTGCCATCCAGCACTTCGACGATTTCCGGCAGTTGAATGCCACGTTCGGTATGTATCTGCTTATTTCCGTCTGTACCACGCTGATGTTATGGGAAGGTAACCGGTTGATTATTACCCAGGCCCGTCGCGCTTTCCCGAGCTATAGCCAGACGACCCAGCGGCTACTGACCGAAGCAGCCGCCGGGCTCCTGTTCACGCTGGTGGCCACCTTTCTGCTGGATCAGATTTTGTGTAAAGGTATTCTCCACAAAGAGGAACTGCTCATCGGGTTTCGCAGGAGCCTGGTTCCTACCATACTGGTGTATCTGATTTACGAAGCCATCTATTTTTTTGAGGCCTGGAAGGAGAACGTCCGGAAGACCGAGTCGCTTGCCCGGGAGAGCGTACAGTCGCAGCTGGAAGTGTTGAAAAATCAACTCGACCCCCATTTTCTGTTCAACAGCCTGAACACACTGGCGGCCCTGATTGATGACGAGAACATCGACGCCCAGCAGTACCTCGAACGGCTCTCCGACGTATACCGCTATGTGCTGGTCAGCCGCCACAAGAATACGGTGCCTCTGGAAGAGGAAATCGCTTTCCTGGATGCGTACGTGTATCTGAATAAAATTCGCTTCCGGGATAATCTACAGGTTGACAAACAGCTCTCGCCAACCGCCTATCGTCAGTACGTTACGCCCCTCAGTCTACAAATGCTCATCGAGAATGCCATTAAGCATAACGTTGTGTCGAAAGAAAACCCCCTGAAAATCAGTATTCAGCAGGAAGGCGATCAGTATCTGGTCGTTGAAAATACGATTCAGGAGAAAACTATTCTCCGGAGCGACGGCCGGGACGAGTCGATGCGGGTAGGTTTGCAGAACATCATCAATCGATACAGTCTGCTTACCGATCGGCAGGTGGAGATTATCCGGACTGGTAGCCTGTTTACCGTTAAGATTCCGCTCCTGCTAAGTTAGCGAATCAGTGATTGAGCGAATGGTGACTGACTGGCCCTGCTCATCTACATTCACCCAATCAGTAAGTTGCACGTTCATTCATTGGAAAAAATGAAAGTCCTGATCATCGAAGACGAGTACCCAGCCGCCGAACGGCTCGAGAAACTGATCCGTAAGCTGGATGCCCGTATCGAGATTGTGGGCGTGCTGGATAGTGTGGCTTCGGCGAAACAATGGTTTGCAGCGGGCCAGACGGTGGCGTTGATCCTATCGGATATTCAGCTTTCCGACGGCTTAAGCTTCGAAATCTTCGAGGCTTTCCCGGCCCATAGTCCGATCATTTTCACGACCTCCTACGATGAATTTGCCATCAAAGCCTTTCGGGTCAAAAGCATCGATTATCTCCTGAAACCGATCAAGCTGCCCGAACTGGCAGCGGCTATCCAGAAATACGAAGCACTGAAACTGGAATTTTCCCCACTGGCCTACGCCAAAAAAGTGGAATCACTCCTCGACAGCCTGGAGATGAGCCGCCGGCCGCACAAAACCCGCTTTCTGGTGAAAAATGGGGAGCAGCTCATTCCCCTGTCGCAGGACCAGGTAGCGTATTTCTACACTGCCAATGAGCTGGCCTGCCTCGTCGGTCGCGATGGGCGGCAGTATCTGGTCGATTACACGCTGGAGGAGCTGGAAGCGCTCGTAGACCCGAATCAGTTCTTTCGGCTCAACCGGCAGTTCATCGCCCAGGTGACGGCGATCCAGAAAATTCATACCTATTTCAACGGCAAGCTCAAAGTTGACCTGCGGCCCGAAACACCCCAGGAAGTACTCGTCAGCCGCGAGAAAGCACCGGCTTTTAAAGCCTGGCTGGACCGGTAACAGCTGGACAGGAAAATGGATGGCGTAGGCTTGCTTTTACACCCCCATATAAGTGAAAGCTGACCGGCTGGTCGTTGTTTTCCTGAAGTACAATCCTACCCTCACACCAGGTGTTGCTCGGCGTAATGGGCAGGGGATACCCCGTACATTTCCTTGAACGAAACCGAAAAGTTGTTCACGTTTGCAAAGCCCGTGGCAAAAGCAATTTCAGACACCGTTAGTCCTTTGGTAGTCAGTAGGTCTGCCGCCTGTTTCAGACGGATCTGCCGGATCAGGTCGCGGGTGGTGGAGTTGGTTAGTTCCTTCAGTTTACGGTGCAGGTGAACCCGACTGATGCCGATCTCGCTGGCGATCATTTCTACGCTTAACTCCGGATTCGCCAGGTTTTTACTAATCAGCGCGTGTACCTTTTCCAGCAATTTTGTATCGGCAGATTTTAGACTGACTTTGGCAATGAACTCATCCTGGTACTGCTGTTCCTGCTCATTGTTCAGGATAATCTGCCGGTTTCGGATCAGGCTCCTGATCGTTTTCGACAGTATCTCCATGTTGAAGGGTTTGGTAATATACGCGTCGGCACCCAGTTCAAAACCCAGGGCGTTGCTCGACTCTTCGGTTTTGGCGGTCAGCAAGATGATGGGGATGTGATTGACGAGCGGGTTGGCCCGCAGCTTACGGCACAACGTCATGCCATCCATCAACGGCATCATCACATCACTGACCACCAGATCGGGTTTTTCTTTGACAATGCCTTTGTAGGCTTCTTCCCCGTTGGCGTAGGTCAATACCGTAAATTCATCCGACAACTCATCGGAGAGGAACGTGCAGATTTCAGCGTCGTCATCGGCAATGGCGATGCGTCGGGCTCGCTTTCGGGCTTTTGCTATAGCCGGGCTATGCGCTGCCAGCTCCGGCAGTTGAGGGGTATTGACAGGCACTACCGCCGGTATGTGTACTTCGTTAACGACTGATTGGAGGGGGAGCTTGATCAGAAACCGACAGCCGACGGGGTCCATGTTTTCGGCTTTGATCGTGCCGCCATGCAGTTCAACCAACTGTTTTACCAGGTGAAGGCCGATGCCCGTACCCTGCTGGTTATAGCCGCGATGGTCTTCCGACTGGTAGAAACACTCGAAAATACGCTCGGTCTCCAGTTCGCTGATGCACTGCCCCGAGTCTTCGATAGCCAATAGTAAAACCGGCTGCCCGCTAGTGGCTTCGAACGCATCGACCCGCAGCACAACCCGGATCAGGCCACCCGCCGGGGTGAACTTAAAGGCGTTGGCGAGTACGTTGATCAGTACTTTGTCGAAGTGGTGCGGGTCGATACGGGCGTAGATGGATACAGTCGGAAAGTCGGTACTGAACTGAATCGGTTTGGCATGGATTCGTTCTTCAAAAAGCTGGCAGATCTCGTTGGTAAACTGAGTCATCTCGACGGTTTCGAGTTGCAGCGTCATTTGCCCCTTTTCAATTTTTCGAATATCCATCAGCTGGTTCACCAAATCCAGTATCCGTTTGGTGTTACGCCCCATAATGCTGTAGAGGTGGCTGCGTTCCTCATCCTGATCATGGGTAATGAGTTTTTGCAGCGGGCTGACAACCAGAGTCAGGGGCGTGCGGATTTCGTGGGCTATGTTGATGAAGAACTGAAGCTTGGCTTCGTTAATCTCCTCCTGGCGCTGGTGGGCAAGTGATTCCGCTTTTACCCGTCGCCGTTGTCTGACCGTTCGGGCCACGAATACGGCCCCGATCAGGGTGAGCAGGGCATAGACCAGCATGGCCCAGGTTGACAGGTACCAGACGGGATGCACGATGACGGTTACCTGGCGAATGGCCGAAACGGCGTTGCTGAATTTGGCCCGGAGCCGAAACTGGTAGCTGCCCGGCGACAGATTGTCGAAGGTGAGTCGGTTCGTGCCGGGCCGTAGTTCTTCCCAGACGTTGTCGTTGATCGAATACTGGTAGGCCACCCGTTCCGCGTCGATAAAATCCATGGTCGAAAACTCGAGGGTAAACGAGTTATCGTGATGAGCCAGATTAAACTCACGGGCGTTGGTAACGGTGGTATCGACCACCTGAAAACGGCCCGACCGGGTCCCTTTCCTGACGGGTTTGTCGCGGATGTAGAGGTCGACAATCTGCACCGCCAGGTGCTTGCTGGCCACGCGAATTTCATCGGGTTTGAAGTGCGTGATGCCGTTTACCCCGCCAAAATACAGCTCGCCGGCCTCGCTGATCAGCGAGGCTCCCCGGCTGAATTCATTACCCTGCAGGCCATCTGAGGAGTAGAAGTTGGTAAAGGTGTTGGTTTCCACGTCCATCTTGGACAGGCCGTGGTTGGTGCTTATCCAGAGGTCGCCCATCTTATCGCCCCGGATCGACCAGATCTGGTTGCCGGGCAGGCCACGATCGGCGTCGAAGGTGGTAATCTCCTTGGTGGAGCGGTTCATCTTTTTCAGTCCCTGCGAGGTACCTATCCACAGAATACCCCGGTTGTCTTCGAAGAGCGAGTACACGACCGTACCGGCCATGAGCCGGTTTGTGCCCAGGGTGGAAATAAAACTTTCCGTGTCGAGGTCCAGACAGCCCAGCCCGTCGAATGTACCGATGAAGAGCTTGTTATCTTTGGTAATATACAGGCAGTTGATCCAGCTGTTCAGCAGATTGTTATACTCGGGCCGGTAGAGGTGACCGGGCAGGGCGTCGTAGTTTTTGACCGCCCCCGACCGCAGATCCATCCGGAAAATACCCGACCCCATCGTACCGATCCACAGCCGCTGCCGCGCGTCTTCCTGAATACTGAACACACGCTGTACGTTGTCACCCCGCTTGTCGACCAGTTTGGCTATCGGGACGCTTCTACCCGTGCCGCGATCAAACCGGGACAGGCCACTGAGGTAGGACCCCAGCCAGAGGTTTTTTTGGGAGTCCTGATGAATCGTCAGGATGTTGGACGGTACCGTGCCGCCTTCCTTATCCGTGGGGTAGTGAACGCTGGCATTACCCCCGGCCGGTAGCGCGTACAGACCGTCGCTGTCGGTGCCTACCCAGACGGTTCCCTGCTCATCCTGCTCCAGCGCCATGATTGCACTCGACCCGATCGACTTCCGGCTGACCGACTTGTACCCGATGTAGCCGAATCGGTTGGTGTTGCCCGCCAGCAGCAACAGGCCTTTCTGGTAGATCCCGATCCAGACATTGCCGGCCTGATCTTCGAGCATGGTGTTCACCTTGGACCGGGAGAAATCGAAACTGGTTACGCTGGGTTCGAGGTCCAGGATTTTATTGGAAACCGGGTCGAAGTACTTCATTCCTTTACCGCTGGTGGCCACCACGATCTGGTTGCTTTGGTTGACCAGCAGATCGGCTACCGGCAGGTCGGATTGCCCATTGTAGGGTATGGAAACAAAGGTTTGACCGGCCGGGTCGTAGCGATACAGCCCACTGCTCATATTACCCACAAACAGACGCCCGTATCGGTCCTGGCAGATGCTGCTGATGATGTTGTTCTGCGACTTTTTCGATACAAAGTACGCGTTGACCGTCTGACCGCTGAAGCGATAGAGGCCTTTATCCTCGGTGGATACCCACAGGTTCTGTTCGTTATCCTCCAGCAGTCGGATGATCAGTTCACTGGGGGCGTTTGTCTGGGTCTTATGGCCAACCAGCCGTGGCCCTTGCCGGGTTAGTTTAAAGGTGCCGTGGCCAGAGGTACCCACCAGTATGTCCCCATTTTTTCGCTGGCAGATCGTGGATACACTGGCGCTGACGGCCTGGCCATTGGGCAAAATAAGGGGGATGGCGTGAAACGTGTCGGTAGCCGGGTCGTAGTACTGAAGCCCCTCGATGCAACCGACATACATGCGGCCGTTTTTGTCGGCAAAGAGCACATGGATCTGGTTGTTCAGCAGACTCGTCGAGTCTTTTTTGGTATGGCGGTATACGGTGAATTTTATCCCGTCGAACCGGTTGAGCCCGTCTTCGGTGGCTATCCAGACAAACCCACTCCGATCCTGATGTATGTCCGTAACGAGGCTGCCCGACAGGCCGGTTTCGACTGTGAAGAGCTTGCCCAGCTGGCCCTGCGCAACACACGGCCACATAAACCAGAGAACGAAGAGTAAAAGCTTACGAACCATGTACAATACGCTGAGTTTGCTGCTGACAGCGAGTGGAAAGAAGACCTAAAGGACCAACGCCGAACAACGCGCTTTACAGGAAGCGGTTGACTGGTTTCCGGTTAGGGCAAGGAGCCATACAATCGGCTAAAATAAAGGATTTCGTCATCCCACCCATGGGGAGGAACGACGAAATCTATGGTTTTACCGGGGTATTCGGCCGCGGTTTCGTTATTTGAAATCAGCACTCACATTTCGACCGGCCAGACCGTTGGCAAACCCACCGTAGGCCTGTTTGCGGCTGTAGTCGCGTTTCCAGAGGCCGATCGGCTCACCGGCTCGCCAGGTCGACCCTTCGGCGCTGTCCATCGGGCTCCACATGGTAATGCCGTAGCGCTGTTTGGCGGGCACCAGTTCCATGTATTTCGAGATCACGTATTCGTAGAGGTCGGCCTGGGCTTTGTATTGCGCGGGGGTCGTAGCCGGGGTTTTGATACCCGTACCGATGCCTATGTCCATCTCGGATATTTTGATCATCTTGCCGGTAGCGGCCAGCATCCGGAACATCTGATCGATGTTTTCCCGCTTCGTATCCAGGCTCATGTGCAGCTGGGTGCCGATGCCATCTACTTTGGCGCCATTGGCCTCGATGTAGCTGACGTAGTCGATCAGGCCCCGGCACTTGTTGAGGTCGTATTCGAGGTTGTAGTCGTTGATGAACAGCACATCGTCGGCGTTCCCGTACTGCCGGGCCAGCTTGAAGGCTCTGACCGCATAGTCTTTACCCAGGTAGTCCTGCCAGAAAAATTCATCCGTAGCAATTCGGGCGCGGCCGGCGGCTGTCTTCAGCGTAGTCGGTTTGGCATCGTCCATGGGTTCGTTCACCACGTCCCACGCCTTTACGTAGGGCTTGGTTTGGGTAACCATTTCGGAGATCCACTTGTCCATGGCTCCGCCAATAATCCGGCCTTTTTCCTGGTCGCTCAGCTGCAGGATAACCGGTTTTTTATAGAGCGTGGATCTTGGATTCAGCCGGACCTCATCGAGGTAATACGTGCCGGGCGTGGTGCCCATGTCGTAGCGTAAGGCCTGTAACGAACCCGCCGACTTGATGTCCCACTCCACATATTGCCAGGTGGTCGACGTAATGACATCGGCCTGGTACTGCACGTCGGGGCCCGTTCCTACCGTTGAGCAGCGAAACTTACCCGGCGCGTCGGACCGGACAAAGAACGACAGGGTGTACTCGCCCACGGGTACGGGCATCGGGGAGAAGTCCAGCGCGATCTGGGCATCCCAGGGGTTTGCTTTGGACGTATGCGTGAAACGCAGACTTTTCGTGCCCACCAGCCCCGTATTGACAATATCGCGGGTGCTGGAGCCGCCCCAGGAGTTCCAGCCGGTCTGGTTCTGCTCGAAGGAGCCATTGACGTAGTTTACGCGCTTGTCGGCCGGGTCGAAGTCGACGCCCGTCAGCAGCAGGCTATTGAGGTAGGCCGCGTTCTGGTTGGCGTGCCAGGCCAGTGTGTGGCCATAGACGCTGACCCCGGCCGCCTGAGCGGCTTTGAGCAGGTTGGTCACGTTGGTCAGATCCAGCTTCCCATCGGCTTTCACGACGGCGCCGTGCTTCATCTCGTAACCCAGGGTAATATCGTTGAAATTGCTGTTAATCATCCGGTAAACCACGCCCCGGGCCATATAATCGGCCAGGCTCACGCCGGCGCCTAACTTAAAGTTGGGGTTCGCCGTTGGGTCGACGTATGATTTCAGGGCATTATACCGGTTGATGGGTGCCATGGTCGCTACACTTTCGGGCCTTTCCAGAACGAATTCGGTTTCGTCGGGACTACAGGCAGCCGAAAGCACCGTCAGGAGTGCCAGGCAGGTGGTCGTTTTCAAAGGTGTCATCGGGCTCTATGAGGTTGAGGGTGGCTTACTGATACACCGGAATAAACGTTTCGGCAACGACACCCCGGTTGCGTACGACCAGGGTATCGGTGGTAGTCAGGACCGCATCTTTGAAGTTGACTTCATAGTTGAGGTGCAGTACGTCGCGATCCTGATTGCCCCAGCTTTTAAGATCACCTTTCTTCACAAACCGCCCCGTTCCTTTCACCGTATAGTCGGTGGCGTCGGTGGTGATGGTGCAGGTACTGGCTTCGTCGAAATTCAGGATGAGCCGGAACGGCATGTCGGTTCCGTTGGTCGCTTTTATGGAGTTGCTGAACACAACCTGATTCAGCGAGCGGGTTGACAGGTTGCAGACTTCGCTGTTCTCGACGTATCTGCCCCGGCGCACCAGGGTTTTACTGATGGCGGTATTCCCGTCCTTACCGGCAATCACATCCTTGCCCCGGCGCAGGTAGGTGGCATGCCAGGGGTTGACGTATTTCACCGCGTAAAGGATATAATCTTTGGGGGTAATGTCCCAGTCACTACCCACCGTCCGGCGGGGCGACGGCAGTGTGCTCTTCCCCCGCAGCAGCGAATCGGCATTCTGCACCTGGTTCATCACCACCGGTATGACGTAGGTATTCCGGATTGCGGCCGGGTCCGCAAAAAAGGCGTCGGTCAGCTGCACCTCTACTCCGCCCGTAATGCTGCCTTTAGGGATAACGATCTGGTTGGCGGCCAGGCTGTAGTAGTTGGCTGGCATCGGCAATACCTTCTGGCCATTGGTGCCGAACAACAGTCTGTCACAGAGCGAATTGTCGATCTTGATGTCGACGGTGATGTCCGTGCTGTTGGTATAGGCCCCGCCTTTTGTTGCCATGATCCTGCATTTGCGTGCGTTATCGAGCGAGGTATCGTAGAGGTCTTCGCCGAGGGTGATGGTGCGAACCGGAGACTGGTAGGCAAAATAGACCGTCGTGTACTTGAAGTCCGGGAATACCCATTCCTGGTTTTCACAGGCGCTGAAAACAGCCATTCCTGCCAGTAGTAAGAGTGTATGTAATTTCTTCACCTTCGTAAATGATTGGTTATGAGGAGCGTTTACCAGCCTTTGTTTTGGACGAGTGACTTCCATTTGAGCATTTCACCGTACGGAATAGGCCCGTGGTTCATGTGCGCCGTGAAGGATCGGTTTTCTACCGGAAAAATGGAGTAGTTGCCATTCGTTATCCGGATGCCGTTAGCGCTCTCGGTGAGCTTTTCATTCCAGCGACGCAGGTCCCAGAAGCGGAAGCCCTCGAAACACAGCTCCAGCCGACGCTCATTCCGAATGAGCTGCCGCATATCGGCCTGGGTCTGGACCGAAGCCAGATACGCATCTCCGTTGTTGGCACCGATACCCGCCCGTTGACGAATGGCCCGGATTACGTCGCGCGCCGAGAACCCGAATGAGCCCTGTCCGTCGGGGCCCCAGGCTTCGTTGGCCGCTTCGGCGTAGATCAGGAAGATTTCGGTGTAGCGGATGCGGGCCGTGTAATGCCGCTGCTGGTTGGCGCCAATCGGGTTCAGGTTCACGTCCTGACGCAGTAGTTTGCGCAGGTAGTAGCCGGTGCGCGTGGATGTCTCGATCTGATTGACGGCATCGTTACCCGCGCCGGTCTCGGTTCTGATCACCGTGTTCGACGGCCCCAGGGTGCTGTTGTTGACCACGATATACCGCTGCAGCCTGGGGTCGCGGTTAGTATACGGCGATTGCGCCCGGTACTCGCTGGCCGCTGCCGTGATGGGGTACCCATTCGCCATCGGAAACGCGTCGACCAGGTTCTGGGTCGGGTTGACACGACCCCGACCGAACAGAGACGGCGGATAGTTGTCCTCCTCCAGGTTGCGGCTGTTGGATGCATCGCCCCGCCAGAGAATCTCCGGCGGATTGATACCCGCGCCCAGGTTGTTGATCTCCGTGCGGTTGTCGTACCAGGTGCCTCCGTTAGCGGCTAGTCTGGCCGGTCCTCCCACCAGTTTCAGAACCTCGCCCGCGTGGTTGGCGGCATCGATCCAGGTCGTGGTGGTGCCGGTTCTGTAGGCTGGGCTGGCCGCCAGCAGGGCCGCCTGTGCCCGAATGGCTTTGGCGATCCGGGCCGTTAGCCGAAGCCGGGAGTACTGCCCGAATACCCGGGTGTACTCTTCCGGGCTGATGCCGCTGTATTTGGCGGGAATCTGCGAGGCCGATGTAACGTCTTCGTAATCGAGGGGCAGCAGTTCTTCGGCTTGTTTAATGTCGCTGTAGAGCTGTTGCATGCAGGCTTCGAAGGTAGCGCGGGACTGGTTGAAGTCGGAGTTCGTATCCTGGGGTTTCGTCAGAATGGGAACCCCCAGCAACTCACCACTGCTTGCCCAGCCGCCATGGGCTCGCAACAGCTGAAACATGTAAAAGGCGCGCAGGCCGTAGGCTTCCCCTTTGATGCGGTCCCGGAACATCTGAGCCGCCCTGGGGTCCGTGGCCCAGGTAACCTTGTCGACTTCGGCCAGCATGGTGTTCAGGTATTGAATGGCCGACATGCTGTTCACCCACTGGTCAGTTGGGTTGTAGTTGGCCGTCCACTGGCCGGTTGCAATCTTGAGGAATGCGTTGTTTTTGTCGTTGCTGACGGCATCGTCGGTGGCCACATCGTTAAAGGGCAGACCGGGCAGCCGCGTGTATCCATTCAGGAGGAATCCCTGGGCGAAGGTCACCTCTTTGTACATGGCATCTTTGCCGGGGAGGTTCTCGACTTCGGGTTCCAGCAGATCGGCGCAGCCCGTCAGGGACAAGCTCGCAGCGAGCAGGATGGGTAGGTATCTTTTCATAAGTTTTGCTAGCCAGAAAGTAAGAAGCTGGTCAGAACGCTGCGTTCAAGCCAATATTGAAGAAGCGGGTCTGGGGGGTGCCGCCGATGTTCATTTCCATAATCTGCCGGGCTTTGGCCAGGGTAAGCAGGTCGGACCCGCTGGCATAGATGGTCAGATCGCGGATGAACTTAACGGGCAGCGCCTGGCCGGGTAAGGCGTAGGTAACCTGTACTTTAGCCAGGTTGAAGCGGTTGTTGCGATAGAGCCAGAAGTCCGACGTGCGAATGTTGTTATCGTTGTTGAGGCTGGTGAGCCGGGGGTAGGTGGCCGTTTCTTTCGTGTCGGGCGTCCAGCGATCACGAACGGCTGCCGAATATTTGTCGTCGCCCCGGATCCAGAAATACGAACTGTTCTTCTGCGAGAAGGCCCCGTTGTTGCCGGTAGCGATGGTGAACACCGTCCAGTTTTTCCACCTGGCCGTCAGGTGCAGACCAAAGGTCAACGGAGAGCCATTCCAGCCCGCCCGGCCCAGGTATACCTCATCGCGACTGTCGATCAGGTTGTCGCCGTTCTGATCTACGTACTTGATATCGCCGGGTTTAACCTGGCCGAACGTTTGGGTGGGGTTGCTGGCGATGTCGCTTTCGTCGGCGAAGAGGCCGTTGCTCCGCAGCCCGAAAATGGCGTCGAGCGGCTTGCCCACCCGGTTCTGATAAGCGTTCTCGTAGTTTTCGGCGCGCTTGATCACCTTCGAGTTGTAAACGGTTCCGGTCAAGCCGACCGTCCAGGCCACCTGACCCAGCTGCTTGTTCAGGCTCAGGTTGACATCCAGGCCGTTGCGCTGGTCGTTGTTGTAATTGATATACGGAATAAATGAGCTCTGGGGGAAACCGGTCACGAAGTAGTTCGGGTAGATGGAAGCCGCCTGGGTCACGATGCCATCCATCCGGCTGATGAAGTAATTGGCTTCCAGCGTCAGCAGTTGTCGGAAGAGCGAGGCTTCGACCCCAACGTTGATATCTTTCCGCTGCGCAAAGAAAAGGTCGTTGTTCTCGCCCCGGCGCGAATCGGTTGTGCGGGTCAGGGTGCCGTCGCGCCAGCTGTACCAGGTCCCGTCGGCATGGGTAAAGAGGCCCTTGTAGAGGTAATAGCCCGGAATGTCGAGATCAGTATGCAGGATACCCGCCGATGCGGTCAGTTTCAGGTTGTTGACAAACGACGCACCCGCCATGAAGGGCTCATCGCTGATCCGCCAGCCCGCCGACAGGGTGGGAGAGAAGGCCTGCCGGTTGCCCGGGGGCAGTTTGGCCGAATGCAGCACGGCCCCGCTGAAGTCGAGGTAATAGCGCTGCCGATAGGTATAGGCCAGCTGTAAGCCCAGATTCACGTGGCTTTGTGATTTGTGGTAAACGCTGGTCTCCGCCCGCTGGTGGCCGGTGCCGACCAGAATGGCGTTGATGTTATGGACGTTGTTGATTCGTCTGAGGTAGTTGAACTGACCCGAGAAGAAGATCGTCTGTTGCCGCCAGCTGTTGCTGACGTTCTGCGCCCCGTTTTTGCGGTCTTCGCCGAACTTCTGCAGGCTGCTGATCATGTCGTTCCCGGCATAGCTGTTCCAGGTCGGCGCATAAATCGCGTACTGATCGTTGAACGACAGGTTGTACGACGTGGAGTAGTCGACCCCGATGCGCGTACCGAACGACAGCCCCGGCAGGGCTTTACGCAGGTCTACGTTGATGGCGCTCGTGAACTGGAACTGGCGCGTGGTTCCCTTGTTGTACCCGGCTGCGTACATGTCGGCGAAGGGGTTCGTCAGGTGCTGCTGGGTGCCGCCCAGGAGGTACTTGCCATCGATGAGGTAGTTGCTGTTCTGCACCTGAAGCTGGGTGAGCTGATCGCTTTCTTCGATCATGCTGATCGGGATCAACGGCGAGTAGCGGTAGGGGCGTAAGGTTGCGGCACTACTCCAGTAGTTGCCATGCGCAAAGCGGTTGTTGCCGAAGATGGCCGTGGCGTCTACCGATGTACTGATGTAGTCGGTGAGCCGTACGTCAATGTTTCCGCGGACGTTGAGCCGGGTATTGTTGTCGTTTTTGGCCTCGCCCACGTTCAGCAGGGAGTTTGAGTGAACAAATCCGATGTTGGTATAGAACCGGGCCCGGTTGTTGCCACCCGATATTTCGGTGAAAGCGTCGGTTCGGTTATACGCTTTCCGGAGGTACTCGGGCGAGTAATAGTTGACGTCCGGGTAGCGGTAGGGATTGGTACCGGAATAATGGTTCCAGATGGTCTCCTGATTATAGAGGGGCTCCAGACCGTCGTTCCGGCGGGCTTCGTTGTACAAGGTCATGTACTCGGCCGAACCGAGGTAATCCGGGTAACCCTTGGGCACGTGCAGCCCCGTATTGACCCGAACGTTGATCCGTTTCTCGTTGGCAACGCCCCGTTTGGTGGTAATCTGGATAACCCCTTTGGCCGCCCGGCTTCCGTACAGGGCGAGGGCAGCCGCGCCTTTCAGGACCGTGATCTGCTCAATTTCGGTCGGGTGAATATCGGTGGTGGCCGAGCGGGGTACCCCGTCAATCAGCACCAGATACTCGCCCATGCCCCAGATGTTGCCGTTGAACCCGGCCGCAAAGGCACTCAGGTTGTCCAGCGCGCCGGTTGTGTAGTTCTTTTGCAGCAAGCCCGGCAGATTAACCACGGCTACCCCGCCCAGCAGGTCTTTTTTGGGCACTGTGCGGAAGGCCACATTAACCAGGCTGGCGTTGTCGTCAATACCGGCCAGCACGATATCCTGCATGTTGGTGTCGGCCTGGGCAACCTGGTCCTGGTAGCCCTCGGCCGATACGAGCACGGTCGATTTGGGCGCCAGGGTCAGCGAAAATGCACCGAGACTATCGGTCTTGGTTTTCACCTGGCCGGCATTGGCGCTGATGAAGGCACCCCGCAAAGGCTTACCCTCTGCATTCCGAACAACCGACCTGACCTCGACTTTCGGATTGGTCTGCGCCCTGGCGCCTGCACTGTAGAGTGCCAGCAACGAACAAACCGTTGTGATGTAGACTAACTGTTTCATGAGGATGGTTTGGAAAGCCTGCCAACACCGCCATACCTGATTCGAGTCATGGCACGGCCTGCTGTGTCCCCTTCCGGAGACACAAAAACGGATGTTGGCGGTGATACGCGGCTTAGAAAAGTTTTATCAATCAGGCGGTAGAGCCTGCGGTTTACCAGCCTGGATTTTGGGGAAAAGCCAGGTACATGCTCACGTCGACGACCTTCAGCGGTAGCCAGTAGTGTTTGCTGTTGAAGCGACGTTCCAGAATGATCCGCTCTTTCAGGTTGGCCACCTTCCCGTTGGGCGCCCGATCGAAATCGTGGGCCGTTTTCAGCGTATATGGACGCTCGGTGAGCAGCAGCCAGCGACGCAGGTCATTGAAGCGATGCCCCTCGAACGACAGCTCTACGGCCCGCTCCCGGATCAGTTCGCCCATGAAAGCCTCTTTCGAGCCCAGAAATTTGGCGTTCACATCCGCAACCCCCGCCCGGCGCCGAATCTTGTTGACGGCTTCGACGGCCGAAATGTAGCCCGGATAAGCACCCTGCGGGTTTCCGTAGGCATGCAGGGCCGCTTCGGCATACATCAGATAAACATCCGCCAGGCGCATATAACTCAGGTGGATGAAGTGCGACTGGTTATGCCCGTTATCGTCGTAGTTGGTCGTTCGGGGAATGAACTTACCATTCAGATAGCCGGTGCGGCTGCCGTTGTTCTCGTCGCGGTAGCTGCCTTTGGTAAACAGGTTGGCGTACCGGTGGGCTTCGCGGGTGGCCGAAATACCCTGTATCATTTTCACGCCGTCATAGATGATGTCTTTGTAAAAACGCGGATCGCGCCCTTTCCAGGGATCGGTCGGGTCGTAGCCTGACTCCGGATCGGCCTGCTCGGCATTCCTGATGGGAAGCCCGTTGGCCATACCGTAGTAGGTTACGTAGTTAGCCGTTGGCGAGAAACAGGTACTGCCGCCATTGAACAACACCCCCGCTACGTATTGCTCGTTCAGACCCCAGCGCGTAGCGCCACCATCATAGGCCGGCGACTGCATGATGGCTTCGGGAAAGCCCGGCACCCGCATACCCTGGTTCAGCGTGTAATACACACTCGACATCTCCGAGAAATTAGCGAGTTTGTGGTGTGTCTTACCACTTTCGCTCATCTGGAGCAGGGTAGCAAAGGCTTCGGCGGCCTTTTTGCTCAGGTCCGCATCGTAGGTTTTGCTACCCGTAGACGACCAGTTCATCAGCGGACTGGCCGCATAGAGGTAGTTTTTGCCCAGATACCCGTAAGCCATAATTTTGTTGATACGCAGCTGATTTTTCCCCAGCGTTCGTTTACCGGCATCCGTATCGTCCCAGTTTACGGGCAGCAGTTCGGCGGCTGCCTTGAAATCTTCGGCAGCCCGAAGGGCGGTTTGCTGATAGGTCAGGCGCGGCAGGTCCAGCTTCTGGTCGGCGGGTAGTACCTTGTCGATGTACGGAAGGCCCCCAAAGTAGGTCATGAGCTGAAAGTGGAACCAGGCCCGGAAAAAGAGCAGCTGACCTTTCACCAGGTTTTTTTCTTCCGGGGTAGCATCGGAGAGCCGTTCGATATTCTCCAGACCCATATTGGCTTTCCGGATACCATACCAGGCAAGGGGCCAGAACCGTTTATTGAAGCGGTTGGTCTGATCGAGCGTATTGCCGGGACCGTCCATCCAGCCCGCACCCCAGCCGTCGTTTTCGCGCTGCCAGCCCCAGAAATCGCCGTTGTCGATCTTGTAGCCGTAGAACCAGGTCGCGCCAGCCACAATGATTTCGTCTTCGCCCCAGTTGAACGAGTTCTGCCAGTAGAACTTAGACGACTCCGGTATGCAGTAATAGAGTTCTTCGACGAAGCCCTGAAAATTGATAAAGTTCTTGAAGGCGTCGGTAGACGAAACTGTCGACTGATTTTCCCGGTCCAGATAATCGCTACAGGAGGGCAGCACGAAGAGCATCGCGGCCAATCCGAGCCAGCCAATCGTTTTTGTTATTCGTTTCATGAGTCAGCCGTGAGTTACAGGGTAATGTTTAGTCCGAAGTTGTATCGCTTTACCGTGGGGTACGCACCCTGGGCGGCCCAGCCCGTTCCGGCAAAGTTCGATTCGCGGTCGTCGGGCATCCGGGTCCAGAGCCAGAGGTTGTTTCCGTTGGCGTAAACGCGCAGCGAGCGCATGCCAAACCGTTCGATCCAGCCCCGGTTGAAGGTGTAGGCGACTTCGGCGTTTTTCAGCCGCAGGTACGACCCGTCGTACATGTAGAAATTGCCGTAGGTGGATGGGTCGGTGGCGGTCATCAGCCGCGGCAGGGGCGAGTTGGCCGTCGGGTTTTCCTTCGACCAGTATTCACCCTGGTCATAGACGGTGTTCATCCGGGAGCCGAAGCTGGTGAAAACGACCTGGCGGGTTACGTTATTGACGCCGTAGAACTGCGCGAAGGCGCTAAATCCTTTCCACTCAAAACCAACGGTGCCGTTGTAGGTGTTCTGTGGTCGCTCGGGAAACCCGTACGGGATGTTGTCGTAGGTGTCGATGCGGCCGTCGCCGTTGAAGTCGACGATCTGGAAGTTGCCCGGTAGCTTTTGCCGGTCGTTGGTGTTCTGTTCGGTGCTGGCATACAGCTCATCCCAGTTGTTGTAGTACCCGTGGCTGACGTACGAGTAGGTCTGACCAATCTGTTTGCCCTCGCTCTTGCGGTAGTCAGGCAGCAGGCTCGGGTTGTCGGCTTCGATGATCCGGTCTTTGGCGTGGGTCATGTTGGCATTGGCCCAGAGTCTGATGCCGTTGGTGAGCTGGTGATTGACCTTTACTTCCAGCTCGTACCCTTTCACCCGAACTTTACCCAGGTTCGCGACGGGGGCGTTGGTGCCGAAGTAAGATGGTATCGCGCGCGACCCGCCAGCGATGAGGATATCGGTTCGGTAGTCGTTGAAATAATCGACACTACCCGAAACGGTGCCGTTGAACAGGGAGAAGTCAGCTCCCAGGTTGGTTTTTGTTACCGTTTCCCAGTGTACCGATGGGTTCCCTACCGATGACTCCCGATACCAGACGTAGGGGCTCACGTCGGAGTTGTTCTCCCCGATTTTGGCCTGTCCGGTATAGGCCCACTGGGTCATGTACAGCCACCGCTGGTTGATATTGTCATCCCCGATTTTCCCGTACGACACCCGTAGTTTCAGCAGATCCAGAAACTTGGCCCGCTTGAAAAAAGCCTCTTCAGACAAGAGCCAGCCTACCGCACCCGACGAGAAAAAATGGAAGCGGTTTTCTTTGCCGAACTTTTCCGATCCGTTATAGGCGCCGTTCACTTCGGCGAAATACTTACCCGCATAGTCGTAGGTGGTACGGAATACCCAGTCTTCGCGGTAGTTGGGAATCTCACTGCCGGCCGCCCGGTCCTCGCGGCTGAACAGCCCCATGGCGGTGCCGGTGTGCTTACCCCAGGTCTTGTTGTAATTCAGCTTGAGCTGGTAAAACAACCGTCGGTACGTAGCCCCGTTATCCATCGTGCCCGCCTGGGGAGCCCATCGGATGGCTTCCTGAAAGTCGAACATATTGGCCGCATAGTAGGTGAACCGGTAGCGCGACTCGCCGGTAGCGGGATCGATCCACTTGGTTTGCGGATCGTTGTAGAGATCGTTGATACCCCGCTGGCTTTCCACGAAGGTGTTGTCCCACGAAACCGTACCCGACGTGCTCAGACCGTTCATGACCATCTTCAAATCCTGATTCAGGGTAAAATCAGTGGTGATCCGGCTGGTGGTCCGCTTCATGATCCCGCTGCGGGCCAGGTTCAGCACGGAGTTGGTGGCGGCTACCGGGTCCTGGGCGTAGTACCCCCAGGTGCCGTCGGAGTAGCGGGGCAGCATCGCATCGGGTGCTACGCCATACGCCCCCTGCCACATATCGTACTCCCCACCGGTAGCGCCCCACGGACTCTTCTTCACTCCGTTTGAGCTGGACAGGTTGGTGATGAGCAGGGTAGTGGGCGTCAACTGAAAGTCAAGGTTGGTCCGAACGTTGACCCGGTTGAACCCGTAGCCTGCCTGATAGCCCCGGTTGTTGTTCCATTCCTTGAAAATGTCGCCATCCATCAGCACATCCGCCGATGCAAAATACTTGACGAACGACGTACCCCCCGACACGTTGAGGTTGGCGCTGTACGACTTGGTAACCGGCTTGAACATCTCCTTGGCCCAGTCTACGTTCGGGTAGCGCTCGGCTTCGGCCAGGTTGGCCGGGTTCCGGTATTTATCGAGGATCTCGTACGGCGTGTAAGTAGCCCAGCCCGCCGACTCCAGCCCGAGCTCGTTTTCGATAACCCGGTTCCGGATGCTTCGGGCATCGTAGGAGTCATACTTATTGGGCAATGCCGAGGGTACTTTCAGCGTGTAATCGGCTCGCACGTTGATGGTCGCTTTGCCTTCTTTACCCCGCTTGGTGGTAATCAAAATAACCCCGTTGGCACCTTTAACCCCAAAAACGGCCGTCGCCGACGCATCTTTCAGCACAGAAATCGTTTCGATCGATGAGATATCCACGCTGTTCATGGGCCGCTCGATCCCATCGACCAGAATCAGGGGCGAACTATTGTTCCAGGAGCTCAACCCCCGAATAAGGATACGCGGGTCTTCCTCGCCGGGCATACCCGTGCTGGAGGTGGTGATGACACCCGGTACGTTACCCGTCAGGGCAGACCCTACGCTGTAGACACCTCCCGCACGCTCAAGCACCTTACCCGTGGTCTGGGAGATGGCTCCGACAACGCTTTGTTTTTTCTGCTGAGCGTAGCCGACCACAACCGTTTCGTCGAGGGTGATGTCGCTCCCGGTCAGTACGACCTTCAGGCTACTCCCTTTATCTACAGCCACTTCCTGCGCTTTCGATCCCAGGTAAGAGACCGCCAGGGTTTGCTTACCCGCCGGAATCCTGAGGCTGAACTCCCCATTGACATCGGTAGTGGTTCCGGTCATCGTATTCTTCAGGATCACATAGGCGCCAAAAAGCGGCTTCTGGTTTTCATCCAGAACGACCCCTTTAACCGTTTGACTTTCCTGCGCTAGCGCTACCTGGCTGCCCAGAATCAAGCCGATCCACAAGGCTAAAAAAGCCATCAGTCGGGTTTTCTGCACTCCATTTTTTGGAAATCGGACTGCGTACTGTATAGTTTTGATCATTTCACTTCCGTTGAATTACAGTGATCGGATATATTGATTAATTCAAACAGAACTCTGTGACTTTTTTCTGCTCTGTTCAACGTGAACGATGCATCTGGTTGTAAGGCTGATTAGTCGCATAGAAGAGGTTGGGTTTAGGAGTTAATAAATTAAATAATACAAAAAGTCATAGAAATAAATGACTGTCAGGGTGATCTGTTTATTGGTTTGGAACGATTATGTAGTAATGGAATAGGAAGCTACATGTAACCGGGTAGTTAATTCATGTATGCGATATTTTGACAGGTCAATTCTCTATCAAAAACAAATAATAAGTAGCGCAGTTAATTAGATAGTCGTTACAAAAAAAATCCAGTTCAATGGTTTTTCCGGGTTGTAGTTAGGGTACAGCAATACAGGTCTGTCTCGTTATGTGTTGAAATGACACAATTATGGAGCAGCACAACCCTTGCCTATAAAATGTGGAGGCTAACGAATCGGGTAAGTCTTACAAAATCTTACTATTACCTTATTTCGCTGGCTTGTCAGACTATCCTGCCCGAAACCCGAGGTCAAAAGTATATTAGCATAATGCTATATGAGACACGGTCATGTTACACGTTCAATTGCCTATGTTACATTCTTATAAAATTAATCATATAAAGTGCCTTTTTAAGCCATTTAAGAGGTTTGCTACTAGACACAAACTCGCTTTTTGGCAATACGATGGCGTTGTTACAAGGGGAACGCAACAGATTAGTTAACCAGATGCCCTGTTCCTATGGTAACGAAATCGGGTCTGTTCAGTGACAACCTGGTCAAGTCCCTGAACAAGTACGGAGATAGAGCCGCTTTACTCTTTCTGATCAGTCTGCTCGATCAGGCGATGGTTGCGTATAGTTATGCTCATTATAATTGCGCTGAAAAAGTATAAGCTAAAGTGTAGATAAATTTTGTGCCGCAGGTAAGCTCATCCGATAATCGGTCCTGCTACAGTAGTGTTGTTAAAAATTGACGCATTCAGTTAAAAATAAAATGGTAACCTATTGTGAATATATTAAGAAGCAAGAGCGGTATTATGTATTGTCTTTATTTTCACTTTACATGTTAACCTAGATAATTGCCTTACTTTCGTGTTGGTTTTATTGTGATAAATACAGAACAATAGACTTGTTTAGATAAGCCTGTTGTGCTGTATTTATCGATCTGGCTATTACTTACTCCATTTAAATAGATATCCAGAGAATAGAGTCAGTTTACCTAGTGTGATTTTTTGTTTTTCAACCCAACGGTGATCCGTAAATTTTGATACACCACTAACCGAAAAGCTCGTTACTACTTACTTTTTTATCTGGATTATTTTATCATTATCGGTTTGGCTCCAGTCAATTAGCCGTTAGTGCGGGTCAAAACCAACCGTAGCGGGATAGTTTGCCTGCCGGAGTTGATCAGATGCTTTTGCCGGTGAAGAGCCCTGCTGACCTCGCTAGCGAGCCCGGCCTTACCATCTGCAGTTGCTAATACAGATCCAGCGACTTAGGCCGGTGCTCTCCAACCGACAAGCGGTAAGTTGATAGCAACGAGCCAACGTGTGAGATTAAAAAAGGTCTGTATTGTTTTATCATCGTCAACCCTACCTGATTCTTAAACGCCGGACCAATTATGGCGTCGACAGAATGGATCGACGCAATTCTACATATCTATCATGATTATAGATTTAACAGGTATACATACTAAATCCGCTTTTCACCGGCTTGTCAAAGAAAGACTGGGCTTCCCGGACTGGTATGGCGTGAGCTGGGACGCTTTTTGGGATTGCATTGTCGCCGTGGTCGATATGCCGGCCGAGCTAATCCTGACCAACTGGAACGAGTTTGCCCGTCTGTGTCCGCGTGATATGGACATCTTACGCCAGGTCATCAAAGACTATGGCGAGTACATGGCGCCCCGGCGAATCGTTCTGGCCTGACAAACTCTTTTTGGGGCTTCCAGTCAGGTTCGTTTCCGGAAAGAGCCGGGTGTTTGGCCCGTATACTTCCTGAACTGCTTACAAAAATGGCTTTCGTCAGTGTAGCCAAACTCATCGGCTATCTCGGCCAGTGTCAACGGGCTGTATAGCAGGCGGGCCTCGATGAGTTTTATTTTGTGTTTCACGATGTACTGCTTCAGGGATTCGCCCGTCTGTTTCTTGAAAAAGAGGCTTATGTAGGCGGGAGCGTAGTGAAACACATCGGCCAGGTGATCGATGGTTAGTTTATCAGGCTGGTAAATATGCTGGCGGATGTACATCAGGATCGCTTCTGCCGAGTCGTTGGTCTGGGTTCTGGCGGGTGTCTGGCTGAACAGGTTGCGGGCCAGGATCATCAGCATACTCCGTAACAGACTATCTCGTATGATGGTAAAGTAGGGCGCCTGATCCCGTTTGTTTTCCTCCTCCAGAACAGCCAGCAGGTTGTGTAATTTTTGCTTCTCCTGTTTGTCAGCAACGAGGGTGCCGCGACTCTGGGAAGAAGTGGAGAGCAAGGTCTTTACGATGGATTGCCAGCCGTTGTCTTTTTCGCCGGAGGAGTGTCGATACACCGATTCGTTGAAGCGAATAAAGCAGAATTCGGTAGGTTCCCGGATGACGAAATCATGGTAGTCTTCGGGTCCCAGCAAGAACACATCCCCTTCGGTATAGTCGTAGGTATTGCCGTTGATGGTGTGAATGCCGTTCCCCCTGATTATAAAAATGATCTCGAAGTAGGTATGCTTATGGACCGCATGCTGCCAGGTGGTTGCCTCAAAGTGATAGATGTTAAACGGGGTATGAAGAATGTAGCGTTTCATGCAGGTCGGGGGTAAACGTAAACCTACCAATAAAGCATGGATTTTTACCATAACCCCAACTAAGGCCGGGCGTAGGTTTGCTGTATCGTCTGCAGATCGCCCGCTACGATTCCATGCTCATGAAATTATTGACTACACTGCTTATCGGCCTTTGTGCCCTGGGCTCTTTGCCGTCTCTGAATACACGCGATGAGTGGGTGCCCTTGCTGGATAAAAACCTGTCCAGGTGGGAGAATTACCTAAGCTTTGCGCATCGACCCGACTATAATGGAAATGTACCAAAAGACGCGTCGGGATCACCTATCCAACCCATTGGTTACAATAAAGACGACAACCGGGTTTTCTCGATCATCAACGACCCCGGCGGGCCTGTTCTACGGATAAGCGGGGAGAAGTATGGTTGCCTGTTTACCCGGGATTCGTATGAAAATTATCATCTCACACTGCAGGTCAAGTGGGGTAGCCAGAAATACGAACCCCGGCTCACCAAGTTGCGGGATTCGGGCATCCTCTACCATTCTATCGGCGAAGCGGGCGTAGAATACTGGCGGTCCTGGATGCTGTCGCAGGAATTTCAGATTATGGAAGGACACATGGGCGATTACTGGTGCCAGGCTAACTCCGCCATCGATATTCGTGCTTACCAATCGGAGGGGGTGATGAATCGGGTCGCTGATGACAAACAACCCTTTGTGGCCTTCAAAAAAGGAAGTGAGGCCTACTGCCTCCGGTCTGGTAACTACGAAAGCCCACCCGGCGAATGGACGAAGCTGGAGCTGATCTGCGTCGCGGGTAAAAGTCTGCACATTGTGAACGGGCACGTGGTTATGGTCCTCAAAGACTCCCGGTACACCAACGAGAATGGGCAGGATGTTCCCATGCGAAAGGGGCGAATTCAGCTGCAGAGTGAAGCGGCTGAAGTGTTTTTTAAGGACATTCGGATCAGGCCGTTAACAGCAATACCTACCGAATATGCAGGCTTATTCTGAATAGTCAGGCTGGTTCGGCCTGGCCGGACAGACACGAATGGGTGCGTGTCAGAAACGGGTTTCGACCTTCGTCCCATTTTTAACCCATTTCACCCCATTTTTTCATTTGGTACGTAGTTACCCGGTAATCTTGCTGGCATGATCGGTAACTACATCAAAACATCCAGCCGCAACCTATTGCGCAACAGGCTGTTCTCGTTTATCAACGTCGTTGGCCTGGCTATCAGTATGTCGGTGGGCTTGCTGCTCATTGCGTTTGTGATGGACCTGTGGTCGTATGACAGGTTCCACGAAAACGGCGATCGCATCTACCGCATTACCAGCGTGGCGACCTTCAACGGCGAACAGGCTGGCAAGTTTGGTACTACCTCCATCAAAACCGGTAAGCTAATTCGGCAGAAAGTGACCGGCGTCGACGACGTGGCGATCCTGCGTACCGACTTCTCACAGGACGCCCGGGTTGGTGACAATGTGCTGCCCGTCAAAGGGTTCTGGGCTGACCCATCGGTATTCAACATCTTCACCCTGCCGATGATTGAGGGGAATCCTGCCACCGCCCTGAACGAGCCGTACTCCATTGTTCTTACCGAGACCGCGGCCAGAAAGCTGTTCGGAGCCCAATCTGCTCTGGGCAAGTCGATCCGGTTCGATACCTTGAGTTATCGGGTGACCGGCATCCTGAAAGACGTCCCCTTTTTCTCGCACATCAGCTTCGAGGCCCTGGTCTCCCTGTCAACGGCCGAGCAACTCAACCGGAACAACGCTGACTTCGGGAAATGGACAAGCATGTCGTCGAATTACGTATACCTGCTGCTGCCTGAGGATGCAGACAGGGCCTCTATCCAATCCCAGCTCGACGCCCTGGCGAAGGCGGAAAACCTCGCCCAGGAAAACACCCGCATCGAGCTTGAGCTTTTGCCCCTGTACAGCATCGTGGTTGGTGAAACCCTCCGTCAGTCCGAAGGGGGGCCGGGCTCCGTGGGTCCACACATGCCTCTGGCGGTACTGTGGATACTGGGCGGGCTGGCGCTGGTGGTGATCCTGTCGGCCTGTTTCAACTACACCAACCTCTCGGTTGCCCGGGCCATGCGACGCTTCAAGGAGGTGGGTATCCGCAAAGCCATCGGTGCCGGCAGAGACCAGGTCTGGCAGCAATTTCTGGCCGAGGCCATCCTGATTTCACTGGCCGCTCTGCTGCTTTCCTTTTTCCTGTTTCTCCTGTTGCGGCCACAGCTGATCAGCCTGGCGCCGGAGATGCAGCGCACGGTAAAGCTTGACCTTACCCTGTCTATGGTCGTGGCGTTTGTTTTCTTTTCGGTTGCTGTTGGGGTTATAGCCGGTTTTCTGCCAGCCCTGTTCTTCTCCAAAGTCAGCGCCATCAACGCACTCCGTAATGTCTCATCGGTGAACCTCTTCAGGCACGTACCGCTCAGACGCGCTCTGGTTGTTACTCAGTATACGCTTACCCTGATTTTTATCACCGCAACCGCCATTGGCTATGTGCAGTATAAAGATATCCTCGCTTTCGACCTTGGATTCAGGACCGACAACATTCTGAACATCGATATGCAGGGTAATCAACCGGATGCGCTGATGAAGGAACTGGGCGAAATGCCCGAGGTAGCGGCCATATCCAGGTCCCTGATCGTGACGAGCGTGGGCAATGCCTGGGGCGGATTTATGAAATACAGTGATTCGCGTGACTCGGCGCTGGTCCTGACCAATCATGTCGATGAACAGTATATGGTGCTGCATGATCATAAGCTGCTGGCGGGGGGGAACTTCAAGGCACCACCGGCAACGGCCGCTGCCGCTACGGAAGTGATCGTGAACCAGCAGGTGCTGAAGCGGTTGAAAATTGCAGACAACCCGGACCAGGCCATCGGGAAGGAGATCACGTTCACCAATTTCAGCGGTACCCGCCGGATGACAATCGTGGGCGTCATCCGGGACTTTCACTACGGTAAGGTCGACAATCTCATCGAGCCGGTAGCATTCATGCCCTGGACCCCCGGCGACAGATCCATCATCAATGTTAAACTGCAAAGTGCTGACCTGCCGGCAACCCGGGCTAAAATAGAGTCGACCTGGAAAAAAATCGACCGGGTTCATCCGTTTCGGGCTGAGTTGTACGACGAAGCGATTGAAGAAGCGTACAGTGAATACTCGACCATGATCAAGATTATTGGCTTTCTGTCGATACTGGCCATCTCGATCGCATCCATGGGCCTGTTTGGCATGGTGGCCTTCACGACAGAAACCCGGCTCAAGGAAATCAGTATACGGAAGGTGATGGGCGCCAGTTCGGGAAGCCTTGTCTATTTGCTAAGCCGTGGTTTTCTGGTTCAGCTGTCGATAGCCGCGCTTATCGCCCTGCCCATTACGTACCTGTTCTTCGAGCGGTTTGTGCTCGCCAACTTCCCGTATCACAACCCTATCCGGCTTATCGAGCTATTGGGGGGCTTGCTGGTGGTGTGGGTAATCGCCTTGCTGATGATTGGATCTCAAACCATGAAGGCAGCAAAAACAAATCCGGTCGAAACCCTGAAAATGGAGTAGGGCTTAGTTTTGCCCGACCTTGATTGGTGTCAATCAGGCAAAACTGACCGGTAGGCGGCTGCTGTCATCCTGCGACAAACCCTGTTCCTGGCTACTCGTGAGGTGCTTAATCTGCCCCTGTTGATTGACCAGGAGTCCTATGGGCAGGTTTGTAAAGCCGGGCGGTTGTCTGCTGCAGTACGCATCGATCAACTGGACAAAGGCCGCCTGACTGACAGGCCCAAACTCACCCAGCTGAACAAGGACGAATCGATTGAGCAAGTAGTTAAAGAAGACCAGTTCCGCCCAGTGGTCCTGCCCGTTGACGGAAACAAACTGCCGCTGCCCTACAAAAGCGAAGCCAACGTAGCGGTCGAGCATAATTTTTTTGATGCTGGCCAGTCGGGTCCGGGTCGTTCCGCCAACGGCCGAGAGGGTAGGGGTATTTGTCTTCCCGATCGTATTACCAGTGGGCGAGCCAGGCAATAACCTGGTGTCGCCCAGAGCTACCTGGTAGTAATAGCGGGTACGAATCAGCCGCTGCATAAACCGCACCGTCCACCGTTCGTCAGCCGCCTGGTTGAGGTAAAATGACCGTTCCTGGAGGTTTTCCAGCTGCATTAGCACCCGGTAGTGTGACCAGGTCAGTTCAGTTCGAAGATGCTGTCGGAGGTTTATTAATTCTCTCCCATTTGTGGAGAGAATTGGAAACGCCAGAAAAAACTGCTTGAACCGCCACATATTAGGCAAGCTGTACCCTTTACCAAACGCCTGCGTTAGTTGTTCCGATAGGGATTCGATGAGGTGTATGCCGTAGTCAGCGCGCGCCTGCCCAGCCTGCTCAATCTCAACGATGATGCGACCGATGTGCCAGTAGGCTTCCACTAAGGCGAACTTCGGGAAAGGGGATGAGGCCTGTTCGGCAGCATCGACTAAAGTCCGTAGATACCGAAACAGCTCAATGGGTTCGTGATCGGAGTAGCTGGGAAGAGGAGCTGGCGGCATATTCATACGCTTGAATGGATAAAACTATACCGCAAATATGGGTATCCTGGCCAACTTACGAATAGCTTATGCAGCAAATAAGTATGGCGACCCGATACCGTTGACGCTCGGGTTCCACGGTATCGGGTCGCCATACTAAAGGACTTGTATGCGGAAGAAATAAGCCGGGCCGCTAGGGTGTAATAGCCGGAATACGCTGTTCAGTCACCATCCGGTTGAACTCGGGCACCTGCTGCTCAATAATTGTTTTTAACTTACCCAGCGCCGTTCCTACCTGCTTTTCGAGAGCTTCGTATACCACGTAGGAGGACTTTGTCGGCTTGGTCTCCGCCGATGAAACGACCGAACCAACTCCCGACAGTTTGTCATTTAACCGAATCGGGTAAGCCAGCGCATCCTGAATTGCTTTCGACTTGGGCTGCATCAGGGTAGACTCCAGCTCATCCAGTGACTCGAGCATCGGCTTGGTCACTTTTTTGAACTTCTCAGCCGTTTTGGGGTCTTTAACGTCTTTCATATAGCCGTTAATCTGGCTCCTGATCTGACGAATCTGATTGACGCCCTTGTGGGTTTCGGACAGTTTGCTGTTTATCTTCATCAATAGCTCAAACTGCTCTTTGTAATCGGCGTCAGTAATCGGCAAGCGCGGGTCTTTCCGTATTTCGATCGGTTGTTCGGCAACCAGCGAGTCGCCCAGCAGCATCCGAACTTTATACGCCCCGGGAACGACCTTAGCCCCTGTCCCCCGTCCTGTCCACATCACATTCGTTCCCTCAACCGGTGTCGCATCCGGATAGCGCATATCCCAGACGAAGACGTTCATGCCTGGCCGTGCGGACGCGCTTCCGGGTCGTTTCTGACCGGGATCGTCGTAGAACTCTTTAGCCACTTTCAGGGGTTGACCGCGCTTGTCTTTCAGGCTGGAGTAGGTGATAATTGTATCGCCTGCATTGGTCATGAACAGCAGTTTCAGCTCTTTATCGGGCTTGTTTTTCAGGTAGTATCGGACCAGTACACCGTTTGGTGCGTTTTCGCCCTGATCGACGGGCTCCCCCTCCTCAGCTGTTTGCGATCCGCCATCCATCCGATAAGCCGGGCGAGGTTTGTACAGATGCACCGTCTTGCCGGTTAGTCCGTCGCGCTGATCGGCCAGTTCATGCAGGGGGGTTATGTCGTCCATAATCCAGAACGACCGGCCGTGAGTAGCTACCACCAGGTCTTTATCCCGCTTGTGGATTTGCAGATCGCGGACGGGGGTAACGGGCAGATTCATGGACAGTTTATGCCAGAAACCGCCATCGTTGAACGACACATACACCCCCCGTTCAGTGCCCGCATACAGTAACCCAGGCTTGTTGGGGTCTTCCCGAACAACATGACAGTATTCGTCGGACGGAATGCCGCTGGTAATGAGCGTCCAGGTTTTACCGTAATCCGTTGTTTTGAGCAGATACGGCTTCCGGTCGCCCGACATGTACCGTTTGGCCGCCAGGTAGGCTTTGCCGGTGGTATGATCGGACGGGTGAACCATGCTCATGATCGCCCAGTCGGGCAGCATCGAACCGGGCGGTGTAATCGGTTGCCAGGTTTTAGCCCCATCGCGGCTGATGTGCATCAGTCCATCGTCGGAACCCGCCCAGAAAACGCCCTTCTCTACCGGCGACTCAGCCAGGGTGAAAATGGTCGGGAAAGTCTCCGCACCGGTGTTGTCTTTCGTAATGGGGCCGCCCGTGTCGCCCTGGGTTTTCGGGTCGTTGCGTGTCAGATCAGGGCTTATATCCTCCCACGAATGCCCGTAGTCCATGCTGCGGTGCACATATTGGGAGGTGACGTAGAGCGCTTTGCTGTCGTGCGGGGAAAAAACAATTGGAAAGGTCCACTGAAACCGGTATTTCCGATCAGACGACGGAGCCCCCATGCTATAATCGGGGTAAACATTGATCCGCTGGTTCTGGTCGGTGGCTTTGTCGTAGCGGGTGATCAGCCCGTCGTAGCTGCCGCCGAACGTCACCAGCGGGTTGTTCGGGTCCGACGTGATATAGCCAGATTCTCCGCCGGCTACCGAATACCAGGCACTAGGCCCAATGACATTGTCGGTGGTGCGGCTGGCAATCCGGATGGCGGAGTTGTCCTGCTGGGCACCGTAAAGATTATACGGGAAATCGTTATCAATGGACACGTGATAGAACTGGGCCGTTGGGATATCGACGTCCGAAAAAGTGGCCCCGCCATTGTAGGTTACTTCGGCCCCTCCGTCATCGGCAATGATGAAATTCTGCGGATTTTTGGGGTTCCACCAGATATCATGGGTGTCGCCATGATGAACCGCAATCCGCTGAAAGGTTTTGCCCCCATCGTACGACTTCAGCGCGTTCACGTTCAGGACAATGAGGCCGTTTTCGTTTTGCGGGTCGGCCGCCAGCATCATGTAATACCACGGCCGCTGCCAGAGGTTCTTATCCTCATTGATCAGCTGCCAGCTGTTGCCGGCATCATCGGAACGGTACAGTCCGCCCTTGGCGTTTTCGACCATGGCGTACAATCGGTTCGAGTTGGCGGGGGATACGGTTATACCGATTTTCCCCAGTAACCCTTTCGGCATACCGGGCCGTGTGTGCAGACTTGTCCAGGTATCGCCCCCATCGGTCGATTTGTACAGCCCACAGCCCGGCCCACCACTGCTCATCTTATAACTGTTTCGGTAAGCCTGCCACATCGACGCATAAACGATAGAGGGGTTGTTGGGGTCAAGCTCTACTACGGCTGCCCCCGTACTGTCGTTTTTGGCCAGAATATGTTTCCAGGTTTTACCCCCATCGGTCGTTCGGAAAACACCCCGCTCCTTGTTGGGAGCAAACGGATTGCCGAGGGCAGCCACGTAAGCTATGTCCGGATTTTGCGGATGTACTTCAATATTCCCGATCGCATCGGCCAGTTTCAGGCCCATATGCTTCCAGGTTTTTCCGGCATCGGTCGATTTATAGACCCCGTCCCCATTGGCGATATTGCTTCGGATGTCGGCCTCGCCCATACCGACGTAAATGATGTTCGGGTTGGAGGGAGCCACCGTTACGGCCCCGACCGAGCTGGACTGAAAGGCACTATCCGAAACAGGCATCCAGTTGGCGCCCCCATCTATGGTTTTCCAGACACCCCCGCCTGTAGCGCCGAAATAATAGGTAAGCGGCTGATCGGGGTGGCCCGCTGCTGCCAGAGAACGCCCGCCCCGGAATGGGCCAATATTGCGCCAGCGAAGCCCATTGAACAGACTATCGGATAGCTGTCTGTTAACTGCGGGACTCGATTTAGCCTTTCGCTGGGCCATGACCGGCTGTACGAGCAGCAAAGCGCTGACAACTGCTCCGGCGAGGAAAGTAAAGGGTTTATACATAAAGCTTAGGTTAGTGAAGCGAACGTAATTTTCGGTATCATTTTGCTGGAAACCGCACGCAATACAATGATTATTTTGTATACTTTGCAAAAGTAGGGTTAACAATATGAGATTTTTAAATAAAGCCAAATTTTATTGGTTTAAGTCCTACTTCCCTCCTCAACTTCCTCGTTAGACCGGTCAGTGTATGCGGAACCCTTTACTTCGTTGTTTACTTATTAGCGCTCCCTTCTTTTGCCAGGCACAGGCAATTATAGTACGGGATCAGGCTGACTCCTTACCGCTGGAGGGCGTAACGCTATCCAGCACCGACCGTAAAATGTCGGCCGTTACCGATGCCGCGGGCCGCGTTGATCTGGCCGATTTCAAAGGAGCCTCTACTATTGAGATCAGAACCCTGGGCTATCCGACGCTGAGGCTGAGTTATGATGAGTTAGCGAAACGTGGCCCGAGCCTGTACCTGCAGGCTTCGCCGGTTTCGTTGCAACAGGTTGTGGTAACCGCCAACCGGTGGCGGCAGTCGAGCCGGGAGGTTCCTTCCCGCATCATCCGAATATCAGCCCGGGATGTAGCCTTTCAGAATCCGCAAACGGCGGCCGATATGCTGGGTATTTCAGGAGAGGTTTTTATCCAGAAAAGCCAGCAGGGCGGAGGCAGTCCGATGATCCGTGGGTTTTCGACGAACCGACTGCTGATTACGGTAGACGGTGTGCGGATGAACACGGCCATTTTTCGCAGTGGTAACCTGCAGAACGTGATCTCACTCGACCCCTACGCCATTGCCAATACCGAAGTACTATTCGGCCCCGGTTCGGTCATGTACGGGAGCGACGCCATCGGCGGAGTGATGAGCTTTTACACCCTGACGCCCCAGCTGGGTGCCGGTACCACCCCTGCCGTTTCCGGAGGGGCAGCCCTGCGGTATTCGTCGGCCAACAACGAGCAAACGGGCCATGCCGATGTTAGCCTCGGCTGGAAAAAATGGGCCTTACTGAGCAGCGTATCCCATAATACCTACGGTGATCTACGCATGGGCAGCCACGGACCAGCCGATTATTTACGCCCCGAATACGTTGACCGGATCAACGGCGAAGATCGGGTTGTTCTTAACTCGGACCCGCGGGTTCAACGGCCTACTGGGTATTCGCAGATCAACCTCATGCAGAAAATACGCTTCCGGCCAACGGATCGCTGGGATATCAACTACGGATTTCATTACTCAACTACCTCCGATTATGCCCGGTACGACCGGTTACTCCGCTATCGTCGGGGTTTGCCCCGCTCGGCCGACTGGAAATACGGCCCCCAAACCTGGATGATGAACAATTTGACGGTCAGTCAGACCTCGGCCAATACACTATATGACCAGCTGACCGTCCGGCTGGCCCATCAGTACTTCGAAGAAAGCCGGATCGACCGGGATCTGAACGACGCGCAGCAACGAACCACCCGCGAGCAGGTACAGGCGCTTTCGGCCAACCTTGATTTTGACAAACGCATCACCGATCGGCAGCGGGTATTTTACGGACTCGAAGCCGTGTACAACGACGTCGTCTCAACGGCCAGCACCCTGAACATCAAAGCGAACAGCACCGTGGCCGGCGCCCCCCGGTATCCGGCGTCAAACTGGGCATCCTACGCAGCTTATCTTACCTACCAGCTAAAACTGAACGACCGGATAACCCTGCAATCGGGCCTGCGTTACAACCAGTTCAAGCTGAACTCCCAGTTCAAAACCGATTTTTATCCGTTTCCATTTACCTCCGCCCGGCTGAATAACGGCGCATTAACGGGCAGCCTGGGACTGGTTTATCTGCCCTCGGATACCTGGACGCTCAGCACCAATCTGTCAACCGGGTTCCGGTCGCCCAATGTCGATGATATTGGCAAAGTGTTCGACTCTGCGCCCGGGGTCGTGGTTATTCCCAACCCGTCGCTCAGTGCCGAATATGCCTATAACGCAGAAGTGGGTGCGGCTAAGCTCATCGGCAATCTATTGAAAGTAGATGTCACGGGATACTATACCCTGCTCGACAATGCCCTGGTTCGGCGCAATTTCAGGTTGAACGGCCGGGACAGCATCGTTTATAACGGTGAACTTAGCCAGGTACAGGCCATCCAGAACGCAGCCAAAGCGCGGGTCTATGGCCTGCAGGCCGGGCTGGAATTCAGTTTACCGGCTGGCCTCCGCCTGTCGTCCCAGTTTACGTATCAGAAAGGCGACGAGGAATTGGACGATGGCACGACTAGTCCCCTGCGCCACGCGGCTCCCTGGTTTGGCATAACCCGCCTGAGTTATACAACCCGGAAACTACGGCTCGAAGTGTATGCCGTATATAATGATGCGGTAACGAATGCGGAGCTACCCCAGGAAGAACTAGGTAAAGACTATATGTACGCCCTCGATGCGATGGGTAAGCCTTATACACCAGCCTGGTATACGCTTAACCTAAAAGGGCAGTATAGCCTTAACCGCTACCTCACGGTGAATGCAGGACTCGAAAATATCACCGACCAGCGCTACCGGCCCTACAGCTCAGGTATTTCCGCTGCGGGCCGCAACCTGATTATCTCCCTACGAGGCAGGTTCTAACCGTCGATACGCTACCGCCCATCGTTTGTTTGGATTACAGCAACGGAACCAAACTCCGGGTACTCTGCTGTAACCGCTTGCCCCGAGCAGGGGTGTAGTCACCAAAACCTGAACCTGAGTCAATATGTACAATACTATATTCTGCGTAAGTACCTCATCGTAGAATTATATTTTAACTAATACCGAATTTAATAGTATAATATATAGTATTTTGGCATTAAAAACAAATTAAATACGGAAAGTACTTGACAAGCCTATAGGGAACAGTATATTTGACATACTGTTAGTCGAATACGTCTTTCACCTTTTACGACAGTTGCTTTATTCTAGCCGCACTGAAGAAAGCAAAACTCTGATTCACAAACGATTGCCCCTTCTCACGACGATCCTGTTGAGCTGATAGCCCGGTTTGTTCGTGACAAAAACCCTGCTCGCGTTGCCGATTGGGGTCGGGGATTGGTCTGCCCTTACGTTACGTTTTTTTTCACCCGCTACCAAGCCTATCCGGCTTGGACAGGGCTGGTTTGTGCTTTTTCCAGCCCACATGGTCCTGCCCTGGAACTTCCAGTTTTCATTGAATCAACCTTATAACTCCTGTTCTACGATGAAAAAAGTCTTCATACTTTTTGTATTGCTTTTTATCTCGTGTTTATCGAGTCCTCTTCTTGCGCAAAGTCGGGTGGTGAAAGGACGAGTCCTGTCTACCGAAGATAATAGCGCATTGCCTGGGGTTAACGTGGCCATTAAAGGCACAACCATTGGCGCATCCACCAACAGCGAAGGCAATTACTCCATCTCAATCCCCACTGAACATGCGGCCGGAACGCTGGTTTTTTCGTTCATAGGCATGAAAACGACCGAAGTGGTCATTGGTAATCAAAGCACGATATCGGTTTCACTGATTCCCGGCGAAACCTCCCTTTCTGAGGTGGTGGTAAGCGCCCTAGGCTTTAAGGAAAACGCCGATAAACTGGGTGCCACGGCCGCTAAAATAGATGCGAAAGACATTGTGCGCTCGGGCGAAACAGGGGTGATCAACGGTATGGCCGGTAAAGCAGCCGGTGTGCAGATCACCCGTTCGGCCGGTGATCCAGGCGCCGGTTCCTACATCCAGATTCGGGGTCAGAATACCATTACGGGGTCGACCCAGCCCCTGGTTATCGTCGACGGTATTCCTATCAGTAACTCCACCCTGGGCGATGGGGTAGCCGGAGTCTCCCAGCAGTCGCGCCTGAACGACATTAATCCGAATGATATCGCGTCCATGCAGATCCTGAAAGGGGCATCGGCAGCGGCCCTGTGGGGGTCCAGAGCGGCCAATGGGGTTATCGTAATCACCACCAAAAAAGGCGCTAATACCGATAAGGTGAACATTGCGCTGACCTCGGCCGTGTCGTTTGACCAGCCTAATCTGTTACACCCCATGCAAAGCACCTACGGCCAGGGAGCAGGCGGGGTCTACAGCCCAACAGGTTCGTTTACCTGGGGAGACCGGATTGCTGACCGGTCGGGTGCCGCGGATGAGGTCAACCAGAACGGACCCCGCTTTGAAGCGGATAACGGTCAGATCTTTTACCCGATCATCCGGAAAAACTCCAGAGAAACATTCAACGACGTTCGGCGGGATCAGGTGTTCCGGACGGGTACCTACATCGATAACAACCTGAGCGTTAGTGGCGGCAACGACAAGGGTAACTTCTACCTGAGCGTCGGCGACCTGCGCCAGCAGGGAATTCTGAACGGGCAGAGCGACTATAAGCGCACAACGGTCCGCTTCAATACCGAACGGCGTTTCAACAACATCTTTAAGGCTACTACCAATGCCACCTACGCCCGGACTACCTCCAATCGGGTACAGCGCAGCAACAGCGTTGCCGGGCTCTATATCGGTATGCTGCGAACACCCCCCGACTACGATAACCGCGGCTATAAGGGGAACTATTTCGCATCACCCACCGCCAGCCCCATCCCGAATCGCCAGCGTTCGTTCCGGAATTACCTGGGCGCTTCCGCCAACCCGGTGTACAATGACCCATTGTGGGCTATCAACGAAATGACCAACACCACCGAGGTGGATCGATTCATTCTTAGCTCCGAGTTGCTGATCACCCCGGCCAGCTGGTTCGACATTACCGCACGGGGCGGGCTGGATAGTTATACCGATCTGCGTCTTACCAACTCTCCGGTTTCATCAGCCGTCAACAGCGGGTTGGGAAGCCTTGAACAACAGATGCTGAAAGAGACGGAGATGAACATGGACGTCATCGGCCGCGTGTTCAAGGACATCGGAAAAAACATCACCAGCACATTAATCCTGGGCTTTAACATCAACGACCGGAAATACCTGAGCCTGGGCGGGACACTGAACACCTTTATCATTCCCGACGCACCACCCAACTTTACCAACGCACTGGCCGCCAACCGCGTACCGTACAACACCACCACCCACCGCCGAACGGCCCGGGCTTACTCGTCGCTGAACCTGGGGTTCTTCGATCAATTGTTTGTCAATGCCTCGCTGGCGGGTGAGGCCGGGTCTACCTTCGGCAGCGAATCGCAGTCGACGTTCTATTATCCCTCGGCCGATGTAGCCTGGCAGTTTACCAAGCTGCCTCTCCTGAGCAGCAACAAGCTTCTGTCGTTTGGCAAACTGCGGGCCTCGTACGGTACTGTTGGGGTGCAGCCTGACGCCTACCGGAACACGACTACCTTCGTCAACGCTTCGTTCGGGAGCTGGGGTGGTCCGGTTAGCGGCACCGGCTACGGAAACGGGGCCTTTGTCCAGAGCAACCGGCAGGGAGATCCAAACCTGCGTCCGGAGCGGAAAACAGAGTATGAGGTGGGGACCGATCTGCGGTTCATGAACGACAAGCTTTCGGTCGGGTTCACCTATTACCAGAACAAAATCGTAGACCTGCTCCTCGACGTAGCCACGGCTGGCTCGACCGGATTCACCCAGAAATACACCAACGCCGGTACCATGGAAAACAAGGGGCTGGAGCTGGAGCTGAACTACAATGTTATGAGCCGCGGCTCGTTCAACTGGAACCTGTTCACCAACCTGAGCCGGAACCGAAACCGGGTGCTCGACCTTGCTGGTACGGATAATATCACCCTGGGTGGTTTCAGCAGCACGGCCAGTACCGTTGCCAAGGTGGGCTACGCCATGTCATCGCTCTACGGTGGCGTATACCAGCGTAACGAAGCGGGCGCCCTCGTCCTCAACGCCAACGGATTCCCACAGATTGCCTCTTCGTTTGGGGTGCTCGGTGATCCTAACCCCGACTGGCGCGGTGGTTTCGGCACCAACCTCTCCTTCAAAGGGGTATCGCTCAACGTCCTGTTCGAAACCTCGCAGGGTGGCGACTTCTACAACGGTACCCGCGGAGTGATGTACCATTTCGGTACCCATCAGGACGTTGGGTATGACGTAACGCTGGGGCAGCCGCTCAAAAATTACGCGGGCAAAACCATTGCGGCCGGCACAACGGTTCGGGGGGCTATCAAGGATTTTGGTGCCGGCCCGGTACTGCTGGACGAAAGTTACTACACCTCGATTGGGGGCGGGTTCAGCACGCTGGTTGAGCAGTTTATTTCCGACGGCAGCTGGACCCGCCTGCGCGAAGTCTCTGTCGGCTATTCGCTCAACTCGGCCAGTTTCCGCCAGAAAACCCGATTGCAGTCGATCAACTTTACCCTGACCGGCCGCAACCCCATCCTGTGGACGAATGTAGTGGGGATCGACCCCGAAACCGGACTTAACGGCACGGGCAACTCGCGGGGCCAGGATTACTTCAACAGCCCGAACACCAAATCATTGCTGTTCAGCATCAAGATCAATTACTAGGCTGAAAGAACGGATCGCCTACAGCGGCTGCGCCTTTTTTCCTCCCTGTCATCTTAACTCCGACGATCATGAATCGAATCTATAAACTCATTTCCGCGTTTAGCCTGTTCTTCTTTTTGCTGTTTGTCTCCTGCCAGTCTATTGTCGATGGGCTGAACGTAGACCCCAATAACCCCACCAGCGCTCCAGCTTCCCTGGTGTTCACCGGTACTCAACTAGCCAACATCGCTACCCAGGAGGGCATGGCCAGCCGGCTAACAACCATCTGGAGTGGCTATACCACCGGCGCCGACCGACAGTGGAAAGACTACTTTAATTACAACGTCAGCGCCGGGGTGTACGACGCCGACTGGAACCTGGTCTTTCAGGCCACCAATGCCAACGCCCTGATTGCCATCCAGAAAGCGGGCGAACTGGGTAACCGGCGCATGGTCGGTATCACCAAAATTCTCCGGGCCAACGCCCTGGCAACGGGCACCGAACTCTGGGGCGATATTCCCTACGACGAAGCAGGCGACATCATCAAGTTTCCAAATCCGAAGTTTCAACCCCAGGCCGAAGTCTATACCAAACTACTTACGCTTGTCGATGAAGCCATTGCCGATCTGGACGCGGGTATCGGCACCGTTGGGGCTGAGGATATCCACTTCGGGGGCGATGCTACCAAATGGAAACAGGTAGCTTACACCCTGAAGGCCCGAATGCTCACCGACACTAAACAATACGAAGCCGCCTATACAGCCGCTCAGAATGGCATCAGCGTCTTTGCCAACTCGCTCTATGCTCCGCACGGTATCACGACCAGCGTCAACGAAAATCATTATTTCTCGTTTCTGACTAACCAGCGGTTGGGCGACATCTTTGCCGTTGGCGCCTATAATGTGGGCTTGCTCAATCCTACAAGCACTGCGTATCGGGGCCATGCGAAGACGGTGGAGACCGCCCGTTTCCGGTTCTATTACCTCGAGAACGGGGTCAACACCCCCGGGCGCATTGAGCCAAATACCTCCAGTACGGCCACGGCCAGCGGTTTTTTTGCCCGGAACGCCAGCTTCCCGATGGTCACATATCAGGAGAACGTGCTGACGCTGGCCGAAATGGCGTTGCGGTCGGGCAAAGGGTTTGCGGTGGCGCTCGACCACCTGAACCGCTACCGGGCGTTTCTAAACACCGGCGGCTACATCAACTCGACCTACCTGACATCAGGAAACTATAAATATGAGCCCTTCGTAGCGGCCGATTTTGCCGCAGGTGGCATCGAAAATAAAGACAACATCAGCGCCGACAACGCCCTGCTTCGGGAAATTCTGCAGGAGCGGTATGTGTCTTTTTACGGCCAGCATATCGGCTGGAACGATGAGCGCCGTACGCGTAATGAACCCTATGGTATCAAGCTCACGCCGAACAACGGCTCCCAGCTTCCCTGGCGTTTTATCTACTCACAGAACGAGCTCAACTCGAATCCCAACAGCCCTAAACCGGTACCCGGCACCTTCGATGCGCTGGCCATCTACAAGTAATTAACCTAACCCAATCGATCATGAACCAGAAGATAACCCATATACTCCTGACCGCCCTGCTCCCGCTCAGTGTTGCGCTGTCGCAGCCGGTGCCTATGGCGGCCCTGAAACAGATGAAAGCCCGAAGCGTTGGCCCGGCGGTCATGGGCGGGCGTATTACGGCTATCGATGCCGTGGTGAGTAACCCGGACATTATCTACGTCGGAGCAGCCTCCGGGGGCGTCTGGAAAAGCACCAATGCCGGGGGGACCTGGAAACCCGTATTCGATGATCAGCCTACCCTGAACATTGGGTCTATTGCCATCCAGCAAAATAATCCGAACGTGATATGGGTAGGTACCGGTGAAGGAAACCCGCGTAATTCGGTAAACATGGGCGGGGGCATTTTCAAAAGTATAGACGGTGGTCTGACCTGGAAGTCAATGGGTTTAGAGAAGACGTTCAACATCCATCGCCTGATCATCGATCCGACAAACCCCGACGTGGTCTACGCGGGCGTAATCGGTTTTCCCTTCGGCGAGCATCCCGAACGGGGCGTTTATAAAACAACGAACGGCGGTCAGTCCTGGGAGAAGGTATTGTACACCAATGAAAAGTCCGGTGTTGCCGAAATGGTCATGGACCCTACAAACCCAAGCAAGCTGGTCGTAGCCATGTGGCAGCATCGCCGGACGCCCTGGGATTTTACGTCGGGTGGGCCCGGCTCGGGCTTGTTCATCACCTACGATGGGGGCAAAACCTGGAAGAAAAAAGGCGAGAGCGACGGATTGCCAAAGGGAGATTTCGGTCGGCTGGGCTTAGCCATCAGCCGCAGCTCACCCAACAAAATCTACGCGCTGGTCGAAGCGCCAAAAAACGGACTGTACCGCTCCGACGATGGGGGAGAGAAATGGACCCTGGTTACTGACGACCCCACGGTAGCGACCGACCGGCCGTTTTATTACAATGAAATTTACGTCGATCCGCTGGTCGAAACGCGTATCTATAAACTGAGTGCCCCGCTGTCGGTCAGTGAAGATGGCGGCAAAACGTTTACCGTGCTGGCCACTCCCGATCAGGTCCATTCGGACCATCATGCCTTCTGGATTCATCCCACCAATCCGGATATTATTATCGAAGGTAACGACGGCGGCCTGGCCATCAGCCGCGACCACGGCAAATCCTGGACCAATCCGGAGGCCATTCCGGTCGGTCAGTTCTATCATGTAAACGTCGATAATGAAGTTCCTTACAACATTTACGGTGGTTTACAGGACAACGGCTCCTGGACCGGACCTGCCTACACCTTCCAGACGGGCGGTATCCGAAACAGCCACTGGCAGGCGTTGATTCTGGCCGATGGGTTCGATGTGATCCCCGATGGCGAGGACTCCCGGTACGGGTACGCCATGTCGCAGGGAGGGAACATCATCCGGTATGATAAGAAAACCGGGGGGGCCTCTTTCGTAAAACCCATTATCAGCGACATGAATACCCGGTTGCGATTCAACTGGAACACCGGCTTTGCGCTGGATCCTGTCGATAAAAAGACGATCTACGCGGGTAGTCAGTTTCTCCACAAGTCAACCGATAAAGGCATGACCTGGGAAACCGTTTCGCCCGACCTGACCCTGAACGATCCGGCGCACCAGAAACAGGACGATAGCGGTGGGTTAACCATCGATGCCACCCAGGCCGAGAACCACAATACCATTCTGACCATTGCGCCCAGCCCGCTGAAGGCGGGGGTTATCTGGGTTGGCACCGATGACGGGAACGTGCAGCTCACGCAGGATGGAGGAAAAACATGGGCCAACCTCAGCAGCCGCCTACCGGGCCTGCCCAAAGAAGCCTGGGTTGCCCAGATTACGGCATCCCGCTACAAGGCTGGGGAAGCGTTTGTGGTTGCCAACTTGTACCGCATGGGCAACGATTTGTCGCCCTACATATATCGGACAACGGACTTTGGGCAGACATGGACCCGCTTGTTGAGCGAAAAGCAGGCGAAGGGCTACGCACTCTGTTTCCTGCAGGATCCCGCCGAGCCACGTCTGCTCTTTGCGGGCACGGAGCATGGCTTATGGGTCAGCATCGACGCCGGACAAACCTGGACTCAATGGGACAATGGCCTGCCAGCCGCAACGCCCGTGATGGACCTGGCCATACAGGAGCGGGAGGCCGACCTGGTCATTGGCACGTTCGGTCGGTCGATTTATGTACTGGACAACATCCGCCCCTTACGCCAGCTGGCAGCCACCGGCAGCTCCCTACTCGACAAACCCGTACTGGCTTTCGAGCCATCGGCCGCTTATCATGCTGTTTATCAAGGCCCTCAGGGCTATGGAAAAGACGCCGAAGATCTGTACCAGGCAACCAACCGACCGGCCGGCGCCACCCTGCTGTATTATCTCAAGCCTGCCCCAAAAGCCGTTTCGGCCAAACCGGCCCCGACAACAGCCGCCGTAAAGGGGAAAAAACCAGCCGTCATCACAGCTTCTGACGAGCCCACGACTACCCTGCCGCTGACCGCTTCAGCCACTGGCCCAGTAGCGGCTCGCAGCAAAATAGATTCGGTTTTTGTGCGTCTGTACGACGAAAGTAACCGGTTGGTACGCACCCTGAAACAGGCTCCCGACACGGCCCTGGGTGTGCAGCGTATCAACTGGAATCTGACCGAAACCGCTGTGGCCATGCCCAGTATGCCCGGTCCACGGCGCGGGGGTAACGAACCCTCCGGCGATCCGGTTATGCCCGGCAAGTACAAGGCGGTAGTCACCTACAGGGGGGCGGCCGACTCGACCTATGTCACGGTTTTACCCGATCCCCGGGTTCCGTTCAACAAAGAAGCTGCTATGGCCCGCCGGGCCCTGCAGGAACGGCTAAACAAGAATATTCGCCAGCTAAGCGCGCTGACGAGTCAGATTCAGGAAGCCACCGAAGCCACCGAATCGATCAAATCACGCCTAAAGGATAAGAAAGGCCCGCAATACGATGACCTACGGAAAGCAACCGCGCAAATACAGGATTCGCTGAAGGTAGTTCGCGAACGCATTGTCGGGAAACGAACTGAACGACAAGGCTTTGGCCGGGTATATATGCTTACGCCCATCATGAAAATTCAGGAAGCCAGTTCATATATTAGCCGCCGGACCGCGCCACCGACCCAAACGGAGAGCCAGCTGACCGACCAGGCAGAAGGGCTGACCCGGGAGACGATTGCGAAAACAAATGAGTTTTTCAGCAAACAGTGGGCTGAGTACTACAAAAAAGTACAGGCCACTCCGCTGGATCTGATCAAGGAATATTCGCCCATTGCCAGTAATCCCAAATAAATGAAAAACCTATTGCATCGATGGCTGACGGCCGGTTTTTTCCTGTCTGGAGTTATGGCGACCTATGCCGGGCCTTCGGGGTGGTTTATGACCGACTCCATTCAGGTAAACGTCACCGAAGGAACGAACATGGCCGCTGATATATCGCCCGACAAGTCACTGATCGCTATTGATTTACAGGGCACAATCTGGCTACTGCCCAGCGCCGGAGGGCGCGCCAAACCCCTGACCGATGCGCTGGGCGACTGCCGTCAGCCGAGCTGGTCGCCCGATGGGAAACAGATTGCATTTCATGCTTTTTGGGATGGTCGGTATCATATCTGGACTGTTGACCGAGCGGGCGGTAAACCCCGGCAGCTGACGTCCGGTATCTATGACGACCGGGAGCCCCACTGGTCGCCCGATGGGAAACGGCTCGTGTTCGCATCCGATCGTAGTGGCAATTACGACATATGGCAGTTAACGCTCGCCGATGGAAAACTGACGCAGCTTACGACCGATTCGGGCAACGATTACAACCCGGCCTATTCGCCTGACGGTCAACAAATTGCTTACATCTCCGATCGGACCGATGCGCCTGGGATCTACACCGTATCAGCAACCGGTGGGACCGAAAAACTTGTCTCGGCGTCGAAAGGAAAACTGGCCGGTCTGGCCTGGCAACCCGATGGCTCTCATCTCTTTTACAACGCGCTGACCCGTTCTCAGAGCGGACTCGAAAAAGTAAGCCTGGCAACGGGTCAACCAGCTTTGCAGACAGCGCCGGCAGAAGATGTTTTTCCTTTTCGATTGAGCTGGTTTTCTGCGAACGAATACCTGTACACGGCCGATGGCTTACTAAAACGGCGGAAACTCGACGGACCCGCCCTACCCATTCCGTTTCAGGTGGTCATCACCCTTCCCCGCACGAGCTACAAGCGGAAAACGTACGACTTCGATGCGCCCAAACCGCAGCCGGTTAAGGGCATCAAAGGACCCGCGGTCTCACCCGATGGCAACCAGATCGCCTTTGCAGCCCTGGGCGATCTGTGGTTATTGACCAAAGGGAACAAAAAGCCCCACGCGCTCACGTCGGGACCAGCCATCGATGTGGAGCCCAGCTGGTCGCCGGACGGGACCAAACTGGCCTATGTGTCTGACCGAAACGGGTCGATGGATGTCTGGATCCGCGACCTGAAAACCGGCACCGATCGATGTCTGGTCGACATGGCCGACGATTTATATTACCCAACCTGGTCGCCCGATGGTAGTAAAGTAGCGTTCTACCAGGCTGATCCGCGTAATGCGTGGGGTCGCAGCACCCTTTACACGGCCGACGTGACCTACACGGCCGATGTTACGGTGCCTACAACCCGTAAGATCCACGAATCGTTGTTTGTGCCCAGTCAGGTGAGCTGGTCACCCGATGGTAAAACCCTGGCCGTCTCGGCTCTGCACCCCTATTCGTCCCGGTATCGGGAAGGCGTAAGTGAGGTACTGCTCATCTCCCTCGACGGTAAAAATGACCGGTATGTTTCTCCCGCGCCGGGTCATAGCCTGGGAACCCGCGGTAAAAACGGGCCGGTCTGGTCGCCCGATGGCACGCAGATGGCTTATGTGCTGGATGGCCTGTTGTGGGTAACCGCTGTGGCTCCCGACGGTACGCCCACGGGAAAACCCCGACAACTAACGACCGAACAAGCCGAAGTACCCAGCTGGACCGCCGATTCAAGAAAGCTGGTCTATCTGGCCACTGATGAGTTGAAACAGGTGACTGTAGCAACCGGACAAACAGAAACGATCCCGATGGACCTCACCTGGCAGTCTAAAATACCTACTGGCCAGCTTGTTATCCACGCCGGTAACCTGTTTGATGGTCGGTCGAACAGCTACATCAGGAACGTTGACATTCTTGTTCAGGGCAACCGGATCAAAGCCATACTGCCTCATCAGGCCAATCGACCCGGTACGTTCATCGATGCATCGACCAAGACGGTAATCCCCGGCCTGTTCGAAATGCACACGCACCAGCACTCCATGACGGGCGAAAAAATGGGGCGGCTCTGGTTGTCGTACGGCATCACCTCCGTTCGCGAACCCGGCGCCGACCCGTACGATGCGCTCGAACGTAAAGAATCGTGGGCGAGCGGAATCCGACCGGGTCCGCGCCAGTTTTTTACCGGTGGTCTGACCGACGGCACCCGCATTTATTACGGAGCGGCAACCAGTATCAACTCCGATGAGCAGCTGGACCGGGAGCTTACCCGCGCCGTCCGACTGGGCTACGACCTTATTAAAACCTACGTCCGTATGCCGGATGCCATGCAGCAGCGCATCACGGCCTTTGCTCACGCCAACGGAATTCCGGTTTCTTCCCACGAGATATTCCCGGCCATGCGGTACGATGTCGATGCGGTCGAGCACATTGGGGGAACCAGCCGTCGGGGATACTCACCGAAGATCACGGCCATGAACAAAAGCTACCAGGATGTGATCCAGCTGATTGCCAGGTCAGGAATGAACATTACCCCGACCGCATCCCTGCAGGGTGGGTTTTTCTCGATGGCGGCCAAAGACCCGGCGTTTTACGAGAACAGGCAATACAAGGCGTTTTATTCCGAAGACTATAGCAACGCCCTCCAGGCAGGAGCTGCTCAGATGGCTAAAATCAACCCAGGCTATCTGGCCAATTTCGGCAAATTACAACAGGGGGTTAAAGCGTTGATTGACGCCGGCGCGCACATGACCACGGGTACCGATAGCCCGTTTGTTCCGTACGGTTACAGCCTCCATACCGAACTACAGTCTTTTGTCGACGCCGGGCTAAGTCCCTATCAGGCCCTTCGGTGCGCTACCCTCTGGGCAGCCGAAACGGTGGGCGTCAGCAACGATCTTGGTTCGGTTGAGCCGGGCAAACTGGCCGACCTCGTCATCGTCGACGGCGACCCGCTCGGTAATATCCGCGATGCACTAAACGTGGATCAGGTAATCCGGAACGGCGACGTACTTCCGATCGCTCAGCTACTATCCCGCCCCTGAATCTGCTGCTCTCTGACTATCTTCCTGATATAACCTGGCCGGAGGGCGGGCGCTCTTTTTTGGGTCGATCCGGCCAATTGTTTTAAACGTCAATCCATTTATTTCACCGTCTCGTAAATGATGATTTGCGATAAATGGTGAAATAGCCATTTTCCACGTAAGAAAGGTTATTTCACCATCGGGTCTGAAGAACTGGTGTACAAACTGGTTTCTCCAGACCCGATGACCTACCGTCGGTCAGGCCGGTCCTTAGACAGGCATCCTGTCGCTCATCGCCAACTAGTCACACACCTCAAGAATGTAGGTAGCGCAGCGCCAAACAGATTTGTATGGCTTACCACCCTGCTCACCGGCTTCTTTCTCACTCTGGCTCCCTTCGAGGTAATAGGTACCGGGCCAGAGCGGAGTAAACTCGGCCTGTCCGTTTGCATTGGTTTGGATGGCGCGGTTCCAGCCGGTTGGTGAGTGTACCGCGATCTGTAGTTTTTCAGCTGGTTTTGTTTTGAACACAGCCGCCAGCGAAACCGGTTGCCCAACTTTATAACCGACACCGGGTTGACCAACGGCGATATTGAGTTCGTTTGGTGTAGCTGCAGCAACTGATTTGGGCTGGCCTACCGTGACAGCTGCAGTCGCGTTGAACTGGTATTTGGTGGTGCCGCCCAGATCCTTGGCTGCGTGTCCGATTGCCAGCGTATATACGCCGTCTTGCTCGGGTACAAATTCAGCGGAGAAATGATCGGTACCGGGCGAAACGGGTAGTTTGTCCTTATGTCCGTCGAGGCTAACCAACCAAAGCCAAACGCTCTCAGATCTGAATACCAATAAGTTATCTTGATAGCAGGGGTATGAAACACCTCCACTCGAGCCGACTAAAGTTAACAACTACCTTTCCCAAACAAGCTCTCACGGGGCTAGGGGCTAGAAGCTGGTTCCCCCAGAAAACGGCCACGGAAATCAGTAACTACCAGAGATAGTGTTCATTGTCGGCTACCCGGGTGAGGGTACGACTTTTCCCGGTAAAATTGACGAATGGGCTTTACCCGCTGTAAATACGTCCTTACTGCCTTACTGAAGGTTACTTTCAGCTTTCCTTTCCGGAGCGGTTGGTTTAGGGGATCCTCGAAATGACTGGACAATCGAGAATAGACCCACCAGTATTAACCCTACCACCAATCCAATCCCAAATTCTTTTAGGGTTGCCGGCATGTTTGGGAAAAGCGTATGCAGGTAATGGATATTATGTACGAAGATGCCGCCGGCAACCAGGATGAGCGCTAATGTACCCACTACGCTCAATATCCGGATGATAATGGGTAGCGCCCCAACCAGCCCCTTACCCAGTGTAAACAATAAGCCCTTACCCGACGATCCTTTAATGAGCTTATAGCCCGCATCGTCCATGCGTACAATCAGCGCCACGAAACCATACACGCCAACGGTAGCCAGTAACGCTACTGCCGACACCGTCATAATGCGGATCGATAATTCTTCTTCAGCAACCGTTCCCAGCGCAATAATGACGATCTCGACCGAGAGGATAAAGTCAGTTGTGATGGCCGATTTTACCTTTTCTTTTTCCTGATCAGGAGCTGGCCTGGCCTGTTTGGCCTCCTCGACCGGATGTGGTTGTTTGCTAATCAGGTTACCAAAGTAGTGGATTATTTTCTCTGCCCCCTCGTAGGCCAGGTAACAGCCGCCCAGCAACAGAATAACGGTAATGGCAATCGGAAAAAAAGCGCTCAGCAGCAGAGCGATCGGCACTATAATCAGCTTGTTGACTAAAGACCCTTTCGTGATCGACCACAGTATTGGCAGTTCCCGGTCGGCCAGGAAGCCGGTGGCTTTTTCTGCGTTCACAGCTAAATCGTCGCCTAAGATACCGGCGGTCTTGCGGGTTGCCACCTTTGTTGCCAGGGCAACATCATCCATTAAGGCGGCTATATCATCCAGAACTGCAAAAATACCCGATGCCATTTTTGTTTGGTTTATGCCTATACTAACCTTTACTCCCGGTGTAAGGTTAAGACAGCCCCGAATAAAACTTCATCGAACGCCATTTGGCTTCGTTCACTTGCTGAGCTAATTGATAGGGCGCAAATACGTACCTTTCCATAAAACACGCTGACTATCAACCAATAACAGTAAGAGTGCCTGATCTAAACAACTAGAAATAGCCATTGCTATTACCCCCAAGTAACATTCGCTGGCAGGGCGCCCTCTATCCTTTGCCGGACATCATTGAGCACAGAATTTACTCAAATTCCAGGCTGTTGATCAGGTCATTACTGCAGAGCAAGTAGCTGTAATGCCGCGCTGACATGAGCAGAACTGAACAGTATTTCGGATCCCCAGGATAAAAGGTTGCCGTTTTCGTGTACGAGGTTCTCTTTGGGTGAGTCGGCCGGAGTATCTTTGACGATGGGTAACAGAAACCCTGCCCCAACCCTTCAGACTTTACCTGCATTGACTAACCAGCCTGACCCTGAATTATAGCGATGGAACAACGTTCTGCCCAACAAAGCATCTTAAACCTCTTCCGGCTTCATGGTCAAACAGCGCTGGTAACGGGAGGCAACCGCGGTCTGGGTCTGGCCATGGCCCAGGCGCTGGCCGAAGCCGGAGCCAACATTATGATTGCGGCCCGCGACGAAGCAACCAACCAGCAGGCAGCTGAAAAACTCAGATCGCTTTACGGAATTGAGTGCTTAAGCACGTCCTGTGACGTAACGAATGAAGAAAGCGTACGAGCCGCTGTGGCGCAAACGATTGACCAGTTTGGCAAGATCGACGTGCTGGTCAACTCAGCAGGTATCAACATTCGGGGGGCCATTGAGACCCTTTCACTGGACGATTTTAAAAAAGTGCAGGAGGTCAACGTAACCGGCACCTGGCTGTTCTGCCGCGAGGTGACGCCAATCATGAAACAGCACGGCTACGGGCGCATCATCAATATGGGGTCGATGCTGGCGCTAACGGCCCTTGCCGAACGAACGCCCTACGCCACCAGCAAAGGCGCTATTTTACAGCTGACCCGGGCCTTAGCCATGGAAGTAGCCAAAGAAGGCATCACGGTCAACGCCATCTTACCCGGCCCGTTTGCCACCGAGATAAACCTCCCGCTGTTGAACGACCCCGAGAAGTACCAGGCTTTCATCGCTAAAATTCCGCTGGGACGCTGGGGTGAGCTCCATGAGATTGGTGGCATCGCGCTGTTCCTGGCCAGCCCAGCCTCCAGCTACGTGACTGGAGCCTGCTTTTCGGTAGATGGTGGCTGGGTGGCGCAGTAGAAGAATGGCCTGTTCGCTGAAATACCAACGGCGACACATGCAGTTTGACCGTTAGTCGCTCTGCCTGACGTATTTACGCCAGTTGTGCTGCTCTTTAAAACCAAGCACCTCCCGAATTTTTCGGTTCGAAAATAAGGCTTCGTTTTCCTCCAGTTCCCGAACAATCGGTACACCCGGGAAATAGGTTTCGGCCAGTTCTTTGCTGCTGATAACGGCCCCGTTATGATCGTTCCCTGCGTTGAACACCTGAAAACCCAGGTTGTCTTTTTGCAAACATAAATCCACAATCTGCCCCAGATCACGCGCGTCAATGTAACAGAAAGCATTCCGGCGTCGCACCTCAGGGTTAGCCAGGTAGTACGGAAACAGTTCAGCATATTCGTGGGGCTCAATCACGTTCCCGATCCGAAGTGCGTAGATATCGACACCAGACCGTCGCTGGAAGCTCCGCGCCGTTTTTTCGTTGACCACCTTCGATAATCCGTAACTATCCATCGGATCGACGTCGTAATCCTCTTCTAGTGGCAAAACGCCTGGATTGGTTTTGCCGTCTGAAAAACATATGCCGTAGGTGGTCTCGGAGGAAGCAATAATTATTTTCCGGATACCGAGTTTTACAGCCGCTTCAATCACGTTATAGGTGCCAATGGTGTTGACCCGAAACGTTTCGTTATCCGGCTTGATCAGGATTCGGGGTACGGCAGCAAAATGAACGACGGCATCAAACCTGGGGACGCCGTTGCCCGGCTCTAGCTCGTCGAGCCCCGCATAGGAACTCATGGCGTTGAAAATTTGCCCGGAGTCGGTTATATCCGCGATTAGGTTGTCGACCCCCGGATGATTCAAAGGGACCAGGTCTACATTCATTACCCGGTGTCCCTGGTCAAGCAGGTAAGGAATTACGTGTTTTCCTGCTTTTCCCGATCCCCCCGTAAAAAAAATCCGCATGGCTGTCATGTTGTTCTTATATGAACGTCTGATCAATTAGGCTACATTGCCTGTAGCACTAACAAACTTCACGAACAAAAGTAACCTGCATTGGGGCTAAAATCAGCGAAGTTACTTCCATTTTCAGAGGAGTAGGCAGTCGGGGCAAACCACTTGCCGATACCTGCTCATTGTCTTATGGGTCAGCCTCAAACAGATACAGAGTTTGCAGGACGCTTATTGACAGTTTTGTGGCTATACGTGGTCAGCAATTGTTTACCCTCAAGTGTGGTCAGCAACATGCCGCGGCCTAAGTTCGGTCTCGCAGCTGTGCAGGTGATGATATCCGTTTAACAGGAAACAAACAAAGCTGCCATGACGCTCATGACAGCTTTGTTTGATGTACAGGCCCACTACGACTTGATAAAGGCCAGTATATCAGCGTTGATGGTAGGCGCTTCGGTCGTAGGCATGCCGTGCGGAAAGCCTGGGTAGGTGATCAGTTTGCCCTGCTTTAACAGCTTAGCCGCTTTCACGGCTGTCTGCTCATAGGGAACAATCTGATCATCTTCGCCGTGTAGCACCAGCACCGGTATGTCCACGCTTTTGAGGTCTTCCGTGAAGTCGGTTTCCGAAAACGCCCTGATGCCGTCGTGATGCGCTTTAACGCTGCCCATCATGCCCTGACGCCACCAGTTGTTTCGAATGCCCTGCGATACCGTAGCCCCCTCCCGGTTATAGCCGTAGAAAGGCAGGGTAAAATCATGAAAATACTGCGGGCGATGGTTGGCCGTACCTTCCCGGATTTCATCAAAAACTGACATCGGAATACCCTCGGGGTTAGTCTCGGTTTGTACCATAATTGGCGTTACCGCACTGACTAACACAGCCTTAGCCACCCGCCCCTGACCATGTTGAGCCACATACCGGATAACCTCGCCCCCGCCCGTCGAGTGACCGATGTGTATGGCATCCTTCAGATCGAGAAACTGAACCAGCTCGGCTACGTCGGCTGCGTACGTTTTCATGTTATGCCCCTCGGATGTTTGGGACGATCGGCCATGCCCCCGACGATCATGGGCAATGACCCGAAAGCCCTGGCTGACGAAAAACATCATCTGGATATCCCAGTCGTCGCTCGATAACGGCCAGCCGTGATGAAAAACGATAGGTTGACCGGTTCCCCAATCTTTGTAGAAAATCTCGGTTCCGTCACTCACAGTGATCTTGCTCATGTTTTTGAGGTTATAAGTTGATAATCAATAAAACCAGAAGTCGGCGTCTACAGCCCATTACGTCAGCAGTGTAGGTTAAGAGCGTAATAGCCTGTTAGCCAGACCAACTAAAACAACCCGAATTGCAGGAGCAAACCTACGGGCTGCCAGGCTGACGTAAGCGGTATAAACAGCGGAGAATACAGTACAAAGTGAGGAATCCGACACAGACTGGCTCTGCAAGTCAGTAAGAAGGAAATAAACTAACGCAAGGGGCCATAGGATGCCCGGATCAGGAACGGCCCGTCAGTCAGCGGTATGACGGGATTCTGGGGACTGTGACGGTGGTATGCAATCAACCCGTATCTTCGTCCAGAACGGGCGTTGTATGGCTCACGGGGCGGTTGGCCTGAAGCTGTCCCGCCGTTCCGAAGCCGCTTGTGGAAGCCGACACCCGTCCGGTCATTTCTGAGATGTCAACGCAGGTAAAAGAGGTTATGACGGATCCATCGTCGAAGTCAGTCCGGGTAGTGCGTGCGGCTGCCAGTGCAGCGCCCGGGAAGGCAATCACCCGGTATACGGTCAGTCAAATCATCCGCTATTTTGCGGCCGACCTCCCGGCCTCCAGCAATTATCCCAGACACGCGAAATCGTACTTACTGTATTGTCTGGAGCATGATTTTAGCATCGATGGAATGAGTTTTGCCCGTTATACGGCCGATCTGCCTCCCAACCGCGTTTCGCCCATTCGGAAGTTTCTGTTGTTTTACCAGTCGATGGGTCAGCCCACCGTCATGGCCGACCCCAAAACCGCTAAACTACCCGCAGCTGCCAACGAACTGATTCTTCGATTCATCCGGGAAGCCAAGAACCTGAGAGGTGATCGATCGAAAGAAACCTACACCAAAGCACTGAATGCCTTTTTTTTGTACGTCGACAATCAGCAGCAATCCGGCCTCTCGGCCTCGTTGAGCGGGCAAACCGTATCTGACTTTGTTCTGCACCTGAAAGACAATGGGTACTCGGCGTTTACGGTGAATGTATACCTGTCGGCTCTCAAACAACTGGCGGTCTGGTGTATTCGGCAACGGGAGCCGCTGCAACTAAACACCGACCAGCTCAACAGCCTGCGCGATATTCAGGATGTGCGGGGGCTGGCCGTTGAGCGGACGTTTTATAAAGACAGTCTGGAGGCCCATGAACGCGAGCAGTTGCTGGCCGGCGTAACCTCCCCCCGCGACAAAGCGATCCTGGCCCTGCTGGGTCTGGAAGGCCTGCGCACCGTAGAAGTAACCCGACTCCGGCTGAGTGATCTGGACTTCGACCGGCAGCAGTTACACATTCTGGGTAAAGGCCGAAACACGAAAAAGGCGATCAAGTTCTTCGCCGGCTGCCGGCTGATTATGCAGGAATACCTAACCGAAGCCGGCCGCTGGCCCATCCGGCCCGACCAGCGCGGAGAGTTCCTTTTTCAGGATTTAAAGACCCATCAGATCCGCTACATCGTTGATAAACAACTGAATCAGCATGGCCTGAAACGCACCGGAATGTCGGCCCACAGTTTGCGCCATACCGTGGGTCAGCTCCTCCTCGAAGAAGGGGTTAGTCTTGAGCACGTGCAACAGCACCTGCGTCACGAAACGCTCGAAACCACCCAGTTCTATACCAAGAAAAAAACGAGGAAAACGTACCTTCAGCAAATGCCCGACTGAGCCCAACCGGCAGAGCCAGTCAGCCATCCCTCGGCTGGCTTTGCCATACATCAGGTGCCGGATGGTTTACCGCAGTTCGTTGATGGCGCAGAAATCCATGTCGCCATAATCCAGGTTTTCGCCGGCCATACCCCAGATGAAGGTGTAATTGGATGTACCGGCGCCCGCATGGATCGACCAGTTTGGCGAGATTACAGCCTCTTCGTTATGCACCCAGATATGCCGGGTTTCCTGAGGCTCGCCCATCAAATGACAGACGGCCTGCCCCTCGGGCACTTCGAAATAAAAATACACTTCCATCCGCCGGTCATGAACGTGGGCGGGCATGGTGTTCCAGACACTCCCGGTTTTCAGTTCGGTCATTCCCATCTGTAGCTGGCAGGTCGGCAACACCTGATTGATCAGCATCTGATTGATGGTCCGTTCGTTGGCGGTATCAACACTTCCCAGATTGAGCTGGTTGGCATCGGCCCGGGCAATCTTTCGGCTGGGGTAGGTTTGGTGAGCGGGCGTCGAGTTGAGGTAAAGCCGGGCGGGTGCCTGATCATCCATCGACGAAAACTCAACGGCGCGGGTGCCTTTGCCCAGGTAAAGGGCCTCTTTATAACCGAGGTCGTATATCGTACCGTCGGCTATGATCCGGCCGGGCCCGCCTACGTTGATTACGCCCAGCTCACGGCGTTCCAGAAAATAAGCAGCTTTCAGCTGTTCGGGTGCTACCAGCGGGCAGGACCCATCGACGGGCAGTACTCCGCCCGTCAGGTATCGATCGAAGAACGAGAGTGTCCAGCGAAACTGGTTGGGAACGAACAGGTCCTGTATAAGAAATTGCCGACGGAGCTGCGCCGTGTTCATACCCTGTACCTCAGCTGGCGAGGAGGCATACCGGCTTTCGAATGCGGTCTGTGGGGCGATCTCTGGTGTGTGTGTATGCTGCATAGTTATTTCTTTCGTCACAAAGCCGCCGAAAGGCATAAGAAGTGGTTACCTGACGACCCAATGATACGCACCAGCTGGTACATCGTCGATTTTCCAGAAGTTACCGGCCGATACGGCTTTAATCCGTTTGCCATCCTGCCAGACCTCGCCCTTTGCCGATTTACGGGGCAAATAAACGACAGCCCGGCAATTTCCGGGCAAGGTAAGCCGCAAATCAAACTGATCCGACTCGTTCTGGAAACTGAGCGCCAACGGGCCCCGCAGGGTGGTAAGTTGAAGTTCAGCCTGTTTCAACGTATCGGGCTGGGGCTTGATCTGGATCTGTTCATGGGCCGGGCTCAGGGCTTCGACTCCCATTAGCTTACGAACGATGATGTTGGCGGGTGCGGCTCCCCAGGCATGGTTCCAGTCCTGGTTGGGTTTGTACCGCGTATCCCAGGCTTCGGTTGTCATCGTAGACCCGGTCCGGATCATGTTATACCAGCTCCGTTCGTCGGTGGCGGTCAGCAGCGCCAGCGCGTAGGCACTTTCGCCGGCGTTGTAGAGCGCGTCCATCAGAAACTGGGACCCATAAACGCTGCAGGCCATCCCGCGGGATCGGATATGATGCAGCACGGCCCGTTGATGCTTTTCAGGAACCAGCCCGAAGGCCAGCGCCATCATGTTAGCGTGCAGCGACGAGTGATCGGTTCCTTCTCCATCGCGGATCAGACCCGACTTGGGTTCTACAAACGTTTGCCGGAAAGCCCGCTTCACCTGTTCCATTCGGGCAAGTAAAAAAGCAGCATCGGCTTTTTTATTCAGTTCGCTGGCCAGCTTCGCCATATAACCCAAAGCCTGGTAATGGAAGGCATTTACGACCGCATTGTAATCCCGAAACACAAATCCGTCGGTTTCGCCGGCTTCTTTTTTTCCGAGCCCCAGCACGCCCTGCTGCGGCCAGTCGACAATATCCTGAATGGTAGAACGACCATCGAAGGTATCATAATGTATGGATTGCCGAAAGGCCTCGTTTTGCAGTCCGGTTCGGGTACTGATCAATCCATCAGCCCTGGCCAGCGGCAGCAGCAGCTTGGCTTTCAGGTCAGGGTACAACGCCTGTGCAGTTCTGATATCACCCGAGTTGAGGTAGTCGTACCAGGCAACCAGGATGTTCTGCAACGACCATTCTGTAGGCCATGTGGCATGAAAGACCAGGTAGTTCAGCGATCGCTTGGCCATCGTAAACTCCGCGTCGGTAGCGTAATGAGAGAGCTGGTTGATCAGCGCATCGGCCTCATAGGGAATCCGTTCCCGGTCACCATCAACGTAATAGCCCGTAAACGTAGTAGCCCGGATGGTATGCTTACATAAATCCCAGATCTGGTTGAGGGTCGAGTCCGAAGACGTAAATGTCGTTGCTGTTTCATCGAACGGGTACGTGATGGTGTGCCGCACCAGCTGATCGATGCGGACGGACGGATTCGGCAACTCGACCTCCACATAGCGAAAGGGCAGCACTTCGCCGATGTAGTCGGGCATGCGTATGGCTTTGGGTCCGGTATTGCGTTTGTCCGACAAAAACTGAACCGCGTACTCGTGCGTCCCTTTCTGCAATCGTAGCCAGATTCGGCGGTATCGAACAGTACCGCGGGGCCTGGAATCGACGTGACGGTCGGGCGTTAGGGCCTCGCCAATATGAAGCAGCACCGAATCCTGATCGGTGGCTGCCGTAGCCGTCAGTCTGACCTGACCGAAGGTAGCTTTTCCAAAATCGTACAACCGTCGCCGGTCGGTGGTAGCGGGCTGCGGACGGGGCTGGTCAACGGTCCGGGTGAGCGGGTAGTACGGTATTTCGTAGGGAGCCAGGCGAGATGCTGTTCGGAACGCCCGCGGAGCTGAATAGTTGCTTTCCTGATTACGCTCATTCCAGATTTTAACCCGCCAGTAATAGACCCGACTGGTATCGAGCGGGTTTCCTCCCAATACGACGCCCACACTCTGACGACTTATAACTTTGCCGGAATCCCAAACGTCGGCGGAACCGGCCTGCGTGGTCGAAACCTGCACCTGGTAGGCCGTTTGGCCACTCGACGATACTACCCAGCTAAACGCCGGACGTTCACTACGGATGAGCGCATACTGACCCGGAAAACGAATGGAATCGGCGGTCGTAAGCGTCAGGTTCGTCAGGAAACCCTGTTGCCAAACCCGGTCGGTATGCAACAGAAGGTCGGTGCGGAGCGCGGTAGGCGGAGTTTGGGCTAGCGCCGTCGTTTGACCGACTAGCACGAAGAGTCCCCACACGAAGAGTTTAGTCATTGAGTACAGCTGTCGGTAGTCGGTTCAGGGCCGACAGTCGGTTGATTTCGGAGAAAAGCCTGAATGCTCCCGTCGCTACTAACCGGTGCTGTTATAAAACCGGTTAAACGTATGGTTCGGTCATGCCACCGTCAGCAACCCGTTAATCACGGCCAACTCGTCGTTGGTAAAGGCTACATGGGCCAGCGCCTGAACCGAATCCGTAATTTGCTCGGGCCGGCTGGCGCCTATCAACACCGAGGTAACCCGCTCATCTTTCAATAACCAGGCAATGGCCATCTGGGCCAGGGTCTGACCGCGTTGTTGGGCCAGTTCATTCAGCTGGCCAATTAATTCGAGAATTTCGGGGGTTAGTTTATGCTCGGGTAACGAACCGTTTCGGGCCGCGCGTGAATGGGCAGGTACACCGCTCAGGTATTTGTCGGTCAGCAAACCCTGCGCCAGGGGCGAAAAGGGAATGCAGCCAACCCCTTCCTGCTCCAGGACGTCGAGCAGCCCCTCCTCGGCCCACCGATCCAGCATCGAGTACCGCGGCTGATGAATCAGACAGGGTGTACCGAGCTGGTTTAGGATGTCGATAGCCTTCTTTGTCTCGGCCGGTTTGTAGTTCGACAGGCCTATGTACAGGGCTTTGCCCTCCCGGACGATCTGATCAAGTGCCGACATGGTTTCTTCGAGGGGCGTATTGGGGTCGGGCCGGTGGTGGTAAAAAATATCAACATACTCCAGATGCATCCGTTTCAGGCTCTGGTTCAAACTGGCGATCAGGTATTTGCGCGACCCACCATCGCCGTAGGGACCATTCCACATGCCATAGCCGGCCTTGGTCGAAATGACCAGCTCATCACGGTAACCGGGTAAATCGTGGTAGAGGATATGCCCGAAATTCTCCTCAGCAGAACCCGGTGGCGGGCCGTAGTTATTGGCTAGATCGAAATGAGTGATGCCCAGATCAAACGCCCGCTGGACCATCTGACGGCTGTTTTCGAGGCTGTCGACATGGCCGAAGTTCTGCCAGAGCCCAAGCGAAATGGCCGGCAAAAGCAATCCGCTGTGCCCACACCGCCGATAGGTCATCGACTGATAACGGGTTGGAGCAGGTTGAAAACGCATAGAGAGGAATTAATAAGGGTTTGTCGACAGGCAATGTAGCAATAAAGGGCTAATCTCAGTTTCTCCTACTTACCTCCGCAACACTACCCTCGGCGGTTGTCTTCTCATCAACCCGTTCCGCCCAGTCTTACCCCTTGACTGTCAAAAGATGAGCCACTTCTTTCGGCGGTAGAGCCTCGGCAAATCGGTTTCAAAAACGGTGAACGGGTGCTGGTAAAAGCGGGTAAAATCAGTTGCACTCCCCTGACCCGGGTATGGCGCATAATAATGGGTTGGACTTCGGCTGTCGTTACGCCAGACCAGCACGTAAGCGAGCTGCATTTTCTCGGCGGTAAGCGTTTTCAGTAATGCAGAGGTCCACCAGGTGGTATCCGGAATCGACTCCAGCCCCGTTTCGGTAAAGGCTGCCAGTTTGCCAGCCTTGCGGGCGTAGTCGGACACGATTTTGAGCTTGGCCAGGCCAGCCGCCAGGTTATACCGTCCGTTTCGGCCAAAATCAGCGTAGTTATCCACCCCGACCATATCGACCCACTCATCGCCGGGATACCGATCCAGGTACTCCGCTTCGGTTTTGTACAGACAATCGGGCGAAAACACATAGACGAAGTTGTGCACCTGCAGGCTATCCCGCAGGTAGGAGACAGTGAAGCGCCAGAGCGAAGTGAACTCTTCTCTGGTACAATGCGGTTTGCCCCACCAGAACCAGCCCCCGTCCAATTCGTGGTAGGGCCTGAACAACATCGGCGCCAGTTTCCCGTCGGCCCCCGTAACCGAACCGGCCAGGCTCGCCACTGTCCGTAAAATGGACTTATATTCGGCATGATGCGACCCACCGGGAATCAGATGCCTGACCGCCGGTGCCGTGATCGAATCGTTCCAGTAGAAGCCGGTTTGGGGAGTTACGGGGTTAGAAAAATGCCAGGCAACCGTTGTTACCCCACCCCGGTTGTAGGTATCGATGATCTGACGGCGGAGCTGTTCCTTGTTCTTTTCGATCACCTGGGGTGGCCGGCCCGACAACCCGCTGAAATCGACCCCGATAACGGCCGGGTGTGAACCGACGACAGATTTTACGTCCGACCGATTTGGCTCCCCCACCCAGCCATGCCCATATTCGGTAGCGTGCTGATGACCGAACAGGATGTGCTTTTTAGCCAGTTTATGCAGATTCCGAACCAAGGCTTTGGTTTCGGGGGTCGCTTTTTTGTCGATGAGCTCGGGCCGGGGTCGGGCAAAGCTGCTCAACGACATGGTAAGCCCGATCAGCAGGCAAAGCAGCTGGGGCAGTGATTGTTTATACATAAAGAAAAGCAAATACGTCGATTGTACAGCGTACGGATGTTGCCACGCCTTCAGCCCGGCTACGGCAGCCGATGCCGTTTAGTCGTGTGGACAGTTGTTCTTGATCCAGCCTTTTCAGTTGAAAGTTGCATTGGCCGTGATGGGCGTCCAGATATCGGTGCGGAAGGGACTAACGGGAAACCCATCCGCACTGAAGAGGTTAGCCTCTTCCGGCGCGTCGGCCCAGCCGTAGCGTACCGAAACGGGCTTCGGAACCGCCGGATGCGATACAACAACGGTATTGCCCTGAATATGAGCCTGGGCATAATAGAATTTTTTGTCGTCGCCCGCAATTTCGAAGCCTTTCAAATACCCGTACTTATCCTTCACTAGTAGCCCCTTTTCGGCCTGTTTGAAGGTGACGGTAGCCTTGCCGTCGGCAAAGGTGACGGCATCGTAAAGGGGAGAACCCGCTGGCGCGGCCTGTCCGTAGTCATTCCTGAGCGCCAGCACCGCCAGTCGATGCCCAACATCCTGTTTGTTGGTCGGGTGGATATCATTCGGGTTGCCCACGTCGGTCGTTACCGCCATGCCGGTTTTTGGCAGGCTAAGGGTCATCGTTTGGGCTTCCCGGAGTTCAGCCCAGTTGCTGCCCTGGTTGCTGCTTTGATTGGCACCGTAACTCGACAACTGCACGAAGTAGAACGAGAAATTCTGGTTGAACTTCTGCCGCCAGTCCCGAATCAGCAACGGAAATGTTTGCCGATACTGGTACGCCCGGCCCGCGTTGGTTTCGCCCTGGTACCAAAGCACCCCCCTGGCCGCAAACGGTAGCAGTGGCGCAATCATGGCGTTGTAGATACTTACGCCCACGTTGTTCATAAACCGCTTGTATTCATACGGCTCGGCAAAGGCGGGCATGATCTGCCAGTCGCGCGCCAGACCAATTCGCTGACCCGCCCCATCGACGTACAAATCCGTGGCCAACCCCTTGAGTCCAGGGCCGTACCAGGCCGGATCGACCATGTTACCCAGTTTGACCAATATCCGGTTCGTACCCGCCCGCCAGGTGTTGGCAGGTAGGGTAATTTTCCGAACGCCCGTTACCACTCCCCGAGCTACGGGCTTGCCGTTGATAAACACCTCGACAGGACTGTCATTTTCGGCCAGAGCCAGGGTTGTTTCGGTGGCGGCCATATCGTCGGTGATGTCAACGGTGCGGGTCATGTAGCCCAGTCCTTTGAAACCGCGCATGTCTTTCCACTCCCACTGACCCAGCGCGTCGGTCTTCCGCCAGCGCGAAAAGTCGTAGTCGGGCGTCAGGTACTTTTGTTCATCGGCGCTGGTGGGTTTTTTGGCGGTGCCGAGCAGCTGGGTCCGCAGCTTGACGTCTACCAGGCTGTCGGCCTCCCGCCAGGATGTTGGCAGATGCTGGGCGTAGCTCCGCAGTTCATCACTGGTCAGCATACTCTCTTTACTGATCCAGCCCTCTACCTGAGAGCCGCCCCAGGATGAATGCAGCAGCCCGATCGGAACCTGCAAAGACTGGTTCAGCTCCCGGGCAAAGAAGAAGCCAATGGCCGTAAAGTCACCCACGGTCTCGGCCGAAGCGATTTTCCACGCCCCGGAGGTCAGGTCGGCCTGCGGGGTAAGGGCCAGTTCATGCTCGACCCGGAAGTGACGAATCTGGGGGAAGTTCGCCATTTTCTTCTCAGCCGCGTAGTTGTTGGCCTGCCGTACGGGCCATTCCATATTCGACTGTCCCGAGCAGATCCAGACCTCGCCAATAAGCACATCGGAGGCTGCAGCTTTGCCCGATTTGGCCGTAACGGACAGGGTATGTGGCCCACCGGCCTGAAGGGGAGAAAAAGTGACCCGCCATTTGCCATCAGGCCCTGCTTTTGCTTTCTGCGTTTGACCGGCCATAGTCACCGTAACCGCTTCGGCAGGCTTTGCCCACCCCCATACCGGGAGAGGCTGCCCCCGTTGCAAAACAACATGGTCGGAAAAAAGCCGCGCCAGACGAACCTGCGCCAGACCCGGAACGCTGCTCAGCAGCACAAAGAACACCAATCGATTCATCATCGTACATGTAGAGATAATGGCAGACCTATAAGCCTGAAAGTCGCTTCTGCCAGCCAGTTTACCGTTTTTTCTGCAGGGCTTCCAGCGCCGTTGCCAGGTAAACCAGGGGCGCGTTCCAGTTGATGGCAATTTCGTTGGACGCGTAGGAGCAGTCGGCATCCAGAAAAACCTCATCGGCTACGGTGGTGGTATAGCCGGGGCATTTGTCCTGACGGGCCGCGTTGGCGTTGGTGCCCCCCGACAAAAGGCCGGGTACCGGCGCGTCGATCCCATCGGCTACCGAGGGCCGGTGGTGCGGGTGCAGTGGCGTTTTGCTCCCGAAGCCCGTTACGAATGAATAGCCGACGGCGTTCCGGCCGAGCAGATAATCCATGTTGGCCAGCGCAGCATCGAGGTATTCAACCTGGCTGGTGAGCCGATATGCCTGAATGAGCGCTATTCCCTGATTGGCCGCTACGGCGCTGCTACCCCAGATATAGTCACTGGCCGACTTGCCCATGGGTGTCTGGAAGGCCTGCTTGTCCCGACCCTGCCGGAGCTGATCAGCCAGTCGCAGGATGTGGGCTTTTACGTTGGGCAAGTCCTGCTGACCCCGTGGCGTCAACTCTTTCGACAGGCGAGCTAGTGAATAATAGGCCAGCGTCCGGACCATGGGCCACGATGGAAGCGGTGTGTTTTCGTCGGGAAACAGGTTCACCGCGGTGTAATAGGTATCGTCTTTTGTGGTCAGGTACAGCTCGGCCGCGGCCCAGATCCATTCGTCAGCAGCCGAGCGATCGCCGTAGGTACCCGTAACGACGTCGGGCTCGAACGACTTGTTGAGGGCATCCTGATTATACAGGGCGTCGGGATTCTGTTTGGCCCACTGCCAGGCCTTGATAGCTGCCGAAGAACAGGAATCGGCCAGGCCGGGGAGCTCGCGGGAAAACGGCTTAAAGACCCGGGCGGCCTGCGCCATGACGGCCGCAAAATCGAGCGCGGCCGTTACGCTTTTCTGCACCACATAGCGGTCAGCGGTGGCTTTGTCGGGCATGACCATTCCGTCGAAGCGGGCATTGGTCAGTTTGTGGTAAACGCCACCGTCGGCCGGGTCCTGCATGGTCAGCATCCATCGCAGGTTCCAGAGTGACTCGTCGAGCAGGTCGGGAAGTTGGTTGGTGCGTTCTGGAATGGAAACGGCCATCGAACGGCAATAGTTTGGGAAATCTTCGTATACCGACAGCAGGGTCCCCATCGTGATACCCGAATTGACAATGTACTTGTTGTAATCACCGGCGTCGTACCAGCCCAGGGGCGACGAAATCGTCGTTCCGGCGGGGCGGGTTGCCGATGCCGCCGACGGATGGATCAGCACCCGGGTGTCGGGATGGCCGGCCGGGCGGTGCCAGATACCCGCGTAGGTTTCGGGCAGATCGATAGCAGTTCGCTGGTAGTAAAAGCCCTTGATCGCGCCCGCAGCCAGCTGCTGATGGACATTGGCCTGGATGGCAAACGGATAGGATTTGCCCAGTTCCGGAACCACGAGTACGTATGTACCGGGTGTGCGCAGGGCCGAGAAGTCGGCCGAACGAGCCGTTTTGCCGGATATCGCGTTAGTACGCGACTCGCTCAGCGATCCGGAATAAACGACCTTGCGGCCATCGGCGGTGGTCACCTGAAACGGGCCACCCGTTGCTGCCACGATAATGGCTACTTTAGGGGCATTGGGGTAAAAGCCGATTTGGTTCAGGCGAATGGCTTCGGATACGGTTTGTGCCGATACGGGCTCGATCCGAAATAAACTGCCTACAAATAGGCTTACGGCAACTAAAATCCTGAGCATAGGGGAGGTTAACAGCAATTTGTGGGCAAGGTTAATGGCTTACTGGAAAGCCACTAGTTTTGTCGGTTTTACTCATGGTGTAAAAACTGATTATCAGCCTACAACCCATTTCTTGTCATTCGGGTATACCCTGGTTTTACCCGGTACCCGACTATACGACCATAAGATTACCACTCTACCCGCTTATAGAACTTTACAAAGCAAAACTAGGATGATGTTCGCCCCTGGATCATATAGGAAACCCTATCAACCGCAAATTCAGGGAAAACCCTAAGTCCGGAGGGCTTGTTTGGGGAAGCGGCTTGAGACATTAAAGCCACTGGAATAGCCGGTTTTTCACCCCCCAGCCCCGCGATAGCTTGTTTGGGGAAGGAATTGATGTGAATTCCACTAGCCCGAAAGGCTACCGTTTCACCCCCCAGCCCCCTAAAGGGGGAGTTATTCCCGCCGAATGGGCTCCCCCTTTAGGGGGCTGGGGGTGAAAAGGCAGCCTTTCGAGCCGACTAACGTCCGCAAGTATCTTCCCCAAACAAGCTCTAAAGAGGGAGTTAACCCCGCCGAATGGGCTCCCCCTTTAGGGGGCTGGGGGGTGAAACGGTAGCCATTCGGGCCGACTAACATCCGCAAGTATCCTCCCCAATAAGCTCTGATTGGCCTGCCATAGCCTGACGGTGCAGGGTTCTATAAAAACCCCGTTTGTGTCGACAAAGCAAAGCGTTTACTGCCAGTTTATTCCTGTAATTCATACAGCAACCCTAAGCCGGCCGGGCAACTTAGGGTTGCTGTTAACGACGAGCTACCGCTGTATCGGGGTAAACTGTTCCGGCACATTCCAGCCTTCCAGTGAGACCAGGGGTGCGGTGGTCGTGGGAGTATACTCTACCGTTATAGTTTTCTTCTCTCCCGGTGGTACAGACAGGTAGTTGTCACTGTAAAATACCGGCAACATCCTCGTCTTCGTGGTCGCGTCAACCAGCGAGATTCGGTTGAAGAATGCCATCGGCCCGCCGGCAGGGTTTGCCAGCATCACCTCTACCCGGCCCGGGGCTAGCTGTCGGGCTGAAAGCTGAACAGACGCTTTTGCCAGTTGCTGCAAGCCCGAATGATTTCCTTTCGCATCCGGCAGCCAATAGATGTTTTCGCTGAGAGGCTGCCGGTTCAGGTCAAGGAGCCGGAGCCTTAGAAAAGCTCCTTTCTCCTTCGTCAGGGCCTTGATGGTGCGGCCAATGGGCACGTACGGCCGAACCAGCGTCGGCCCTATCTCCGAGAAGACCTGCGTCAGCGTGGAGTCCTTACCGGCCATGTCGTAGACCTGAATAACCATCATCATATCCCGGTGGTACCTGAACGTATTATTCGCTACCATCACCAGACTGTCGACGGGGTTGTACATGATGTGCAGGGGCTCGCTTCCGCTGTGCAGACCGTACAGTCCTGCGTTGGGATCGAGGTAGTAATCGTACATCTGCCCTCGTAGCGAGGTCCAGGGATTCTGCGTTTTCCAGATAATGGTGCCGGTATACCAGTCCCACATGTGCGCGCTGAATCCTTCCATCAACGCCCGGTACTGATCGTAGTTCACGAGCTGTGCCTTGCGGGCAAAGTCACGAACGTCGGCAGGTGCGCCGTAGGGGTCGATCGAGGCATCGTAGCCGATGTATTTATGGTAGTTCCAGACCGAGTCGACCTGGCTCTTCCCGGACGGACGATAGACAGGAGAGACCATATTCTCGGCCGGTATAAAGCGCGCCAGAGAGGTATAATCTCCGACGCCAACCGAACCAACTTCGGAGTTGAACGGCCAGGTTCGGTACGACCAGAACCGCTCGACAGGCTGAATTCCATAGGGTCCGTCGCCGTTGCCGCCCAGAAAATTATACGACATCTCGTCGGAGTTCGAATAGTCGATGAACCAGCGCGTTCCGTCGAGTTTGGGCAGGATCGAATCGCGCAGGGGCGTCATGATGTCCTGGGGCAGGGTGATCTCGTTGCCTCCGCACCACATAGCGAGGGATGCGTAATTCCGAATCATCTTGATCTGGTCGATAGCCGACGTCAGAAAAAGTCCATGATCGTCGGGGTATTTTCTTCGGGTCCACTGGTCATCTTTCTTGGCCGGATCGACCCATCGTCCATTGCAATCGCCCGACCCCCAGAAGTCCTGCATCACCAGCAGCCCATACCGGTCGCAGGCCTCGTAGAACTCCGGTCGCTCGGTGAGGGCCCCACCCCAGATCCGGATCAAATTCAGGTTCATGTCGCGGTGGAAGCGTATTTCGGCGTTGTACCGCTCGGGCGAAAACCTCAGCATCGCGTCGGAGATAATCCAGTTGGCCCCTTTGATAAATACCTTCTGCCCGTTTACGCTAATCTGCCGACTCCGGGTCGTATTATTCCAGGCGGTCTGGATTTCCCGAACGCCGACCTGCATCGTTTCCTCGTCCAGAACCCGCTGCGTTCCGGTAACGAACTGAACCGTAGCCGGGTAAAGATGCTGATTGCCATAGCCCGCCGGCCACCACAACCGGGGGTTAGCCAGAGTGAGGGTCGGCAGCTGAACCGTTGTTGTCGTACCAGGAGCCAGACTTACCTTTTTTGACACCGTCTGGCCATTGATCGTAAACCGTAATGTCCCCTCCTGCCGGACGGTTGTCGGGTTTTCCAGCTCGGCCGACGTACCGACCAGAGCGGGTTGCTGCGGGCCGTCGGGCTGGCGTATGCCGGGTACGCTGGTCACCACATGCGGATTTTTCAGGTTGACGCCCCCGGTCTTTTCGATAGTGACTTTGTCCCATATGCCCGTATTCCGATCCCGAACCGGCTGAATCCAGTCCCAGCCAGCCACGTACTGATGGGCCACATTCCGGGCTATCGTTCCATCGCCCCCCTGGCCGCCGTTCGGGTTGCCTACCGGGTTGGGCGGGTGTACGATTACGGCCAGCCGGTTTTTGCCGCTTTTCTGGAGGTAGGGTGTAATATTAAACGTTTTGCGAAGAAACATCCCCGTATGGGGCCGGTTGGTGAGTTTCTGCCCATTCAGGTACACATCGCAGCTGTAGTTGATGCCCCGAAAGTTCAGCCAGACCTGCTCGCCCGGTTTCGCGGTCTCCTGAAAATCGGTGGCAAACCAGTACGTGTAATGATCGCGGCCAACGTGATACACATCCGGTATTTTTTCGTTGTTCATCCCATAGAATGGATCCGGAATCTGCTTGTTGGCCAGCAGGGTCGTCAACACAGTTCCGGGAACAACGGCGGGCATCCAGCCCGCCAGCGGGTAGGCCGGTGACGAGAGAACGGTTCCGTCCTCTTTCGTTTTGGCCATGGGGCTACACTGCCAGCCGGTTTTCAGCTCGTACCGGGTCTGAGCCTGGCCCCAACAGGGAACCGCCAGCAGCAACGCCAGCAGTGAGTGTTTAATGGATTTCATCGATCTATAGTCAGGTTGTAAACAGCAATTTCAGGATCCTGATTGGCAAATAATGGATACGGGTAGCCCTCGACCAGCCGACCAGACAGACTCGTGATGAATCAGAACAGGCGACTGGCTACTACCCGGCAGAACGACGTTGACCGGGTTTATCAGCCCAGCTTAAATACCCATACGGGTTGGTTGGCAAGTTGCTGGCGTACTTTTTCCGGGATAGTTACTTGTGCTTCCTGTCCGTTTTTTTTCCAGGTTAGCGGTTGTTTAACCCCCAGCAGCGTCAGTGACTTTGCGGGGGCCAGCGGTAGGGCCAGGCTGGCCGGCAGCTGCTTTTCGGATTCTTCGGGCAGATACGACAGGTAGGTAGTAGCCCCCCGCTGGGTGAACGCCCATTTGCCCTGCCGGTACGGAGCGAGTGGTTTGGTATTGTAAATCGACTCCCCGTTTACCGTCAGCCACGTCCCGATCTCCGCCAGGCGACTATAGGCTTCCTCGTGCCACTCGCCATCTGGTCCCGGGGCAATGTTAAGCAGGAGGTTTCCGTTTTTGGCCACTACATCGACCAGGGTCTGCACCAGCTTCCGGGTTGGTTTGAAGTTTTCTTTAGGAATGTACGACCAGCTATCGCCCATGGTCATGCACGTCTCCCACGGAATAGGCATGTACTGATCCGGGATTTGCTGTTCGGGGGTTACGTAATTCTCGAACTCACCCGACACCGTTCGGTCCACGACGAGCAGACCGGGCTGTTTCTTCCGGGCATCGGCGGCAATGCGGGCCATGTCGATATCCTGGTTGTAGGGAATGGTCCGCTGCCAGCTGATGGTCGAGTCGATGGTATTGAACGGACGCACCCAGCCTCCGTCCAGCCAGAGTATATCCACCTTCCCGTAATCCGTCATCAGCTCCTGAATCTGGTTGTAGGTGAATTCTTTGAACTGGCTCCATTCCTTGGGGTATTTTTTGGGGTCGTAGTTCACGTTGCGGTCTTTGGGCGGGAAATACGGCCACCAGTAATGCTCGTTATGCCAGTCCGGCTTTGAAAAATAGGTGCCCACCATGAAGTCCTGCTGCCGGAAGGCCTGCAAAATCTCCTTCGTAACGTTACTCCGCGGGTTAGTGGCGAAAGGCGACTGGGTACTGGTAATTTTATAGTCGGTCTGCTTCGTATCGAACATACAGAACCCGTCGTGATGCTTCGTGGTAAAGATCATATACTTCATACCCGCCTTCCGCGCTGCATCGGCCCAGCGGTCGGGGTTAAACCGGACGGGGTTGAAGGTCGTCTGCAGCGCTTCGTATCCTTTCTTATAATCAAACCAGTTCTGGGCCGTGGGGCCTTTTCGTTCACACCAGCCTTCGTCTTCGGGGCAGAGCGACCAGGATTCTACAATGCCCCGCTGGCTGTACGTACCCCAGTGCATCAGCAAACCGAACTTAGCCGTTTGCCAGGTATCGAGCTTTTCCCGGACCTGCTCATCCGTTGGCCAGACGTATTTATCATGCTTTTGCTCGGAGTGCTGCTGAGCCAGGCCAGGGATCGATACAGCCAGGGCGAGCCATAAGGCGAGGTGAGTACGCTTCATAGATTGGTTTGATAAAGATGAAAAAAAGCACCGCGGAGCTGACTGTTTGCCACAACCAGCCGATCCAGGACCGCACAGCCGGTTCGTTACCGCTTGTCGGACGAGAACGAATAGGGAAAAGCTGCGGGCTGGGTGCCGCGTTGTTTGTTGGGTTGAGCCACCATCGTGAAGTTGATCGTTCCGCCCCGCAACAGATCGCCGTGACTAAACCAGTTTTTTTCGTAAACCGTACCGTTGCGGGTTACTGCGCCAACGTACCGATTCTGGCTGCTGTTGGCGGGGGCATTCAGCACCAGCATTTTTCCATTTTCCAGGCGGAGCGTTGCTTTTCTGAACAGGGGCGTACCCAGCACGTATTGATCGGTTCCGGGACAAACGGGATAGAACCCGAGGGCCGAAAACACGTACCAGACCGATGTCTGCCCGTTGTCTTCATCTCCGCAGTAGCCATCGGGCGTGGGTTTGTACAGCCGGTTCATGACGTCGCGCACCCAGTACTGGGTTTTCCAGGGTTCGCCGGCATAGTTGTACAAATACGTCATGTGCTGGATCGGCTGGTTGCCGTGGGCGTAGTTACCCATGTTCATGATCTGCATTTCCCGAATCTCATGAATGACCGAACCGTAGTACGAATCATCGAAAATCGGCGGTACGACAAACACGGAATCGAGCATACCGACGAATGATTTACGCCCACCCATCAGGCCAATGAGCCCCTCAACGTCGTGAAAAACTGACCAGGTATAATGCCAGCTGTTGCCCTCGGTGAAGGCGTCGCCCCACTTGAAGGGGTTGAAAGGCGTCTGAAACTGACCATCCTTGTTTTTACCCCGCATCAGTTTGTGACTCGGGTCAAACAGGTTTCGGTAGTTCTGGCTGCGTTTCGCAAACCGGTCGATCTCCGACTGCGGCCGTTTGAGGGCTTTGGCCAGCTGGTATATGGTGAAATCGTCGTAGGCGTATTCGAGGGTGCGGGCTGCGTTTTCGTTGATCCTGACATCGTAAGGCACATAGCCCAGTTTGTTATAGTACTCCACACCGGCCCGGCCCAGGGTCGAGATCGGACCGGCGTTTTCCGAGTTTTTCAGGACGGCTTCGTACAACGTGTTGATGTCGTAACCCCGTGCCCCCTTCAGATACGCATCGGCCACGATCGACGCCGAATTGGACCCGATCATGACCGGCCGATGGCCCGGGCTGGCCCATTCCGGCAACCACCCGCTTTCTTTGTAGGTGTTCACCAGCCCTTCCTGAATATGGGCGTTTAGGCCGGGATACATCAGGTTAAGAAAAGGAAACAGCGCCCGAAACGTATCCCAGAAACCGGTATCGGTGAACATATACCCCGGCAGAGTCTGCCCGTTAAAGGGACTGTAGTGTACGACCTTTTTGTTGGCATCCAGTTCGTAAAACTTGCGCGGAAACTGGAGGGAGCGGTACAGACAGGAGTAAAACGTCTGGAGCTGATCGACCGATCCACCCTCAACGGCCATGCGTGTCAGCTCGGTGTTCCAGGCTTGTTTGGCTTTGTTTTTTACCGTTTCAAAGTCATCGGTGCCGATCTCGCCCAGATTCCGTTCGGCCTGTTCGGGACTGATGAAGGAGGAAGCCACCCGCGCCTGAACCTGTTCGCCCCTGCGGGTTCTGAAGCCAACAACAGCCCCCGTATGATCGGCCGTCAGCTCAATGGCCCCGCTGTTGGTTTCCTTCCCATTCCAGACCGCCGTACTCGTAAACGGACGGTCGAACTGGATCACAAAATAGTTTTTGAAATTCTGCGGCACGCCCCCGCTGTTCCGGGTGGTATATCCGATGATTTTACGCTCGGCCGGGATAATTTTGACCGACGACCCTTTGTCGAACGCGTCGAGGATCACGTACGCACTGTCGGTTTGGGGGAAGGTAAACCGAAAGCGGGCGGCCCGTTCGGTCGGGGCAATTTCGGTCGTTACATCGTGGTCGGCCAGGTAAACGGCGTAATAGTAGGGTTTGGCGACTTCGGCCTTGTGCGAAAACCAGCTGGCCCGCTGGTCTTCGCCGGGTCGTAGCTTTCCGGTTACGGGCATGATGGAAAACTGACCGTAATCATTCATCCAGGGAGATGGCTGGTGGGTTTGCTTGAATCCCCTGATCTTATCGGCCGCGTAGGTGTAGGCCCAGCCGTCGCCCATTTTGCCGGTCTGCGGCATCCAGGTATTCATGCCCCAGGGCAGTGTAATGGCCGGGTAGGTATTGCCATTCGACAGACTGGGTTTGGAATCGGTGCCCATGAGCGGGTTCACCCACTCGACCGGATCACTAACCGAACCCGTGTTCTGTGCGAAACCCGGCAGTTCGGCACAGCACACCCCCGAAAAGAAAAGAAGGTAATTGAGTAACGACTGTTTTTTCAACATTAGGGTATTTGTTCGTATTCGAGCAGATTTTGCAGCACGTAGGCCTGGGTGCCGTAGAGCTTGGCCATCTCTCCCAGCTCCGAAAGTTCAATTTTCAGGTTGTCGCGGTAGTTCAACAGGCAGTACTTGTCCAGCGCCTGCTCCAGCGGCCGCCGGATTGATTTTGCCACCCGGGCCAGTACGCCGTTGACGATGATGAGTTCGGGATTGAAGAGGTGCACCGCCGTGGCCAGTCCCCGTCCGAGTTCACTGCCTACCTCGCTCAGCAGATCGATGCAAAACCCGTCGCCGACGTTGGCTTTGGCAATAATCATCTCGATCGTGATAGCCTCGGGGCCTTCTTCATTCAGGAGTGACATTCGGCCTTTCCGCAAGCCTGCCTTTGCCCGTCTGATCAGCGACGAGGCCGATGCCAGCGTTTCGAGACAGCCTACTTTTCCGCAGAAGCACAGCTCGCCATCGGTCTTCATCTGGATGTGGCCCAGCTCACCGGCAAAGCCAGCCGTTCCCTGCAGCACCTCTCCGTTGATGATGACACCCAGACCGATACCCCAGTCGATGTTGATCGACAGGACATGCTTTTTTCCCTGTGCCAGGCCAAAGTGATACTCACCCAGAATCGTTGCTTTAGTATCGTTGATGTAATACACCGGTGCTTCGAACAAGAGCGCAAAGAGCGTACTCAGCGAATGACCTGGCTGGCTCAACTCCGGATAAGTATGGTTCAGGCTCAGAACCGGGTTTACCAGACCGGGCATGGTAGCGCCGATGCCGATCACCTCGCGGCCCTCTACCCGCAGATACTGGGCCAGCTGGTTGAGCGGATCGTGCAGCTTTTCGACAAACTGGTGGGTTTCGCCCAGTTGCAAATCCAGGTCTACCCGATGAATCACTTCATTATTCAGGTTGAAAATCAGCAGCTTGGTATCGTGCACATTGCTGTCGACTACCAGCGTGACATACCGGTTGGGATTCAATGCAAACAGCGAGGGTTTACGGCCAAACTGGGCGGTCCCGATGCCGATGCCATGCACCCAATCCGTCGCGCTCAATTCCTCAATAAGGGCTGTCGTGGACGGCACACTGCTATGCACCGTACTGGCTAACTGAGCAATGGTTCGCGATTGAGCCCGGTAAAGTTCGGCGATGATATTCCGTTTTAATTTGTTTTTCTTCGTGTCAATGACGGAGATGATGGCATTATCCTGCATGGTAATCGATGTACTTCAGCAAATCATAAATCAACGGATTCAGGTTGCCGAAAGACGAAATAAAGATGGGTGGTTTAGACAGCTGGTTATACTCACGCCAATGAAACTCAATAATTTACAAAATTCCGATTAGGCGTAGGTCGATCTTTTTTCAAAGACCGGAGTCATACTGGCCTACTACATCCACTCGGGTAAATGTGTGTTATCTATTTTTTACGGGTAGCCTGCATCGATGCCGCCTGCCCGTTTAATCCCAGTTTTTTTACGACGAACCGGCCGATCTGCTCGCCCTGCCGAACCCCGTTTTCGATCGAATCGCGAAAATGAATGCCCCCGTACAGCCTGGATATGGCAGCCTCCCGGGCGGCCTCTCCAAATGATCGGTACGTACGGGCCGGCACCCCGAATTCTTCCTCTATCACGTCGGTATACGCAACGGATTTTCCGGCCAGTACCGTTAGTACCGTTGCCACCGCCTGCGACATGACACTATGCCCGCTGGTATACTCCGGAAAGGGCGGGGTTTGCAGCAGCGGGCGCCAGGCGCGGTCGATCTGTTGGTTGATGACCGTTTCGGGGCGTATCCGATTACTGGTGTATTTCTCGTCCCAGCAGGATATGAACGCGTCGGCCATGGTAATGCCCACCAGCGTATGCCACCGGATCGTTTCGGCCAGAGAAAGGTTTTGTTGTTCACAAACCAGGCTGGTAATCCCCATCCAGTGGCCGCTTGGCGATATTTTTTTGGTGCCGAAGTTGACATGACCCTTCTGGTTCAGGAAGAAGGGGTTACAATCCCAGAAGTTGGCAATGTGACGCTGCTCATCGGTCAGGGCCTGGGTGGTGTCATACACCTCTCTGGCCAGCTGGTAAAAAGCAGACTCTTTCTCAGCGCTATAAGGGACCGGACGTACCGGGCGAAACTGAGCGGCACTGTCGAGCAGAAATGGCCGCAACGTGGCCCAGTAGGGCTCGTAGGTTTCGGAGTAAGCGGGTGGAGTGGGCTGCCAGGTTCCCGGCTTGTCGTCGGGCGTGTAGCGCATCATCCCGCTGGTTTTCAGATACCCGTCGGCGGCTGCGTACCGGACTATTTTCCGTACCAGGCTATCGGCGTAGGCCCTTGTCCGGCTAACTTGATCACTAGTCAGGTGGCGCTGCTGCTGGCTGTCGCTGATCAGCTGCTGGCGGGCCTCCTCGAGCAGATAGCCCGATGGAAGCAGTTCTTCACCCATTCGCAACAGAATATACTGGCTTCCAAATTCGACGTCGATAGCCGGGTCGGGGGCGGCAGGGATTGGTAATGAATACCCGCGAAGGAGCCCCGTCAACGGGACATAGCCCGCTGGTTTCTGCTGCCGGTACATCAGTTCGTAAGCCGCCAGATTCGCGTAGGCGTAGTACCGGGCCGCCCCGCAGGGGCCGGTTACGTCGGTCACCATGACGTCGGTCAGCTTCTTCAGCGCCCTGGCGTAGCCAACACCAGTTGGCCCGGGCGGGGCTGCCACAGCCGCCAGAGTCAGCCCGTTGATGATCAGCAAAAACCAGAATCGCTTCATACGCATCTATGGTTTTTTTCGGTACACCTCCATCGTGTTGTTATTCCGCCCGAACAGGATATGCTGTTGAGCGCCTTTCCCTACCACCACCACATCCCGAACATCGCCTTTCACGACGAAGCCGGACCGGGTCTGGGGAACGTACGAAAACTGTAGTTTTCCTTCATTTCGGAACAGCTGGCCGTAACTGGCATCCATCTTTCCGATTTTTATTCGGGTACTCGACTGATTACCAGCCAGCAGCAGGTCAGTCCTGCCATCCTGATCGGCGTCGAGGAAGGCAATAGCAAATACCGGCGCAAACTGAGCTTCTGTCGGCAGTTCGTGCCAGATAAAGGCGCCGTTTCCCGTATTTTCGAGCATTCCCGACGCAAACTGGGTTGCCTGGAGGGTATCCGCCTGGCTGAGCTGTTCGGGCGTTAGCATGTCGGTCAGGCTGGCTTCGGCATAGGCCTGGTAGGTGGTAAACTTCCGACGCAGGGAGAACATCTGGTTCAGCGCTTCATCGCGGGTGGCCAGGGGGAACGGTTTGCCCTGAATGTAGTACGTCAGAAACGGATCGATCGACTCGTTCTGGTCAAAGTCGGCATAGGTGATGCGAACGGGTTCCCTTTCAGAAGGTTTCAGCTGGCAGTTCTTCCCAAAATTGCCCAGCACCAGATCCGTATCGCCATCGCCGTCGAGGTCACTGGCTTCGACCCGGTTCCACCAGCCCGCAGCGGTCAACGGACGGGGTGTTGCCAGCTGACGTCCCTGCTGATTTTTCAACAACAGCACGGGCATCCACTCGCCCACCAGAACCAGGTCGTTCCAGCCATCGCGATCTGCATCGAATGCCAGCGCATCCGTCACCATACCCAGGTTTTTCAGGTAAGGCGCCCACTGGGCTGTGGCCTCGACAAAATTTCCTTTCCCATCGTTGATCAGGATACGGCTGCTGACCGCCTGCGGGTAAAAGCCCGGACGAACCCGCCCCCCCACGAACAAATCCTGGTCACCGTCTTTATCAATGTCCAACGCTACAACGCAGGCATCACTGCTCTGATCGCCCGGCAGCGCGTCGGCCGATCGGCTGAAGTTGCCCTTTCCGTCGTTCAGGTAAAGCCGGTCGTTCAGCAGCAGGTCGTCGGGCAGGTAGGCATAGCCCCCGCTGACAACGTACAGGTCCTGATCACCATCGCCGTCGACATCCACAAACTGGGCGTCGGTATCTTCGCTCAGCTTGTCGGCCGTAAAGGCGGGCTGGGCCATCGGTTTCCACGTACCGTCGGCCTGCCCAATCAGTAGCTGGCCAGCCTGTCCTTTGGCGCCGGGGGCATACAGATCCACCCGGCCGTCGCCGTTTACGTCGCCCTGCGCCAGATGGGGTCCCTGATTAGACAGCATATTGGGCATGAGCGGCTGCCGCTTGAAGTCATTATAGACATCCTCACGATGCCGGTACAACGTCGAATCGGCCGGTAGAGCGGTATAGAGCGGCTTCTCTATCGGCTGATATACATACGGTTTGTCGGCGCTTTTGTAGCGAACGACCAGTTTCTGATCCGCTTTGACATGCCGAAGCAGCTGGGTCCGGTTGTCGGGCCAGACAATCCGGATGCTATCCGCTGCGGTTTGTTTACCTAAACCGACATGCAGCGGGCCGTACATACTGGATTCGAACCCTCTCGACGGGTTGAATTCCTGATACTGCTGCATACCGCCGGCATACACCCAGACCTTAGCGCCAATAGCGGCCGTGGCGGTACTCTCACCGAGCTGGATGGCCAGGTAATGCTGGCGGGGGTTATCGTTGCGGTAGATGGCAGCGGGTTCGTTTACGTTATTGGTAATGATTTCCAGATCGCCGTCCCCGTCGAGGTCCGCATAAACCGCTCCATTTGATAACAGGGGCTGGTCTAATCCCCAATCCTTGCCTTTGTTGTCGAAGGTAAGTTGTCCTGTATTTCTGAATATATAGTTCTTCGTCGCCGACGATGGCATCTGTTTCAGAATATCCATCATGGCCGTCGGGCTTCCTTTTGACGCTTTCAGTTGGGCATCGGCATAGAACTTCATGAAGTCCATATTCGTGTAGTCGCGCAGATAGCCGTTCGTTACGAACAGGTCTTTCCAGCCGTCGTTATCGAAATCGGCAACAAGCGGAGCCCAGCTCCAGTCGGTATTGGAGATTCCGGCCAGCTGACCAATCTCGCTAAAGGTAGGCACGTTAATCGATCCGGCTTTCTGGCCCGTGTTTCCGTTGTTGAGTTGCAGCATGTTCCGCATCAGCTGGTGGGAGAAGCCGTTGCGCAGCATGTTCTGGTAGACCTCGTAGTTCTCGGGCCCATAGAGCAGTTTCTGCCGCCGGTTGTCTTCGGGCAACATGTCGAGGGTAAAGATATCGGGCCAGCCGTCGTTGTTCATGTCGACGACTTCGTTCCCCATGGAGAAGTAACTCAGGTGGCCAATGGCCTGGTCGAGCTGGTCGACAAAGTGGCCCTTGCCGTCGTTGAGGTACAGGTAATCCTGTTCAATATAATCGTTGGATACGTACAGATCAGGCCAGCCGTCGAGGTTGATGTCGGCCACGGCTACGCCCAGTCCGAAGCCGATGGGGTTACCTTTAATACCGGCCGATTCGCTGACGTCGACAAACCTGTTGTTATCGTTCCGGAAGAGTTTATCCCCGGCAAATTCGTCCCGCATGGCTTTGGTCAGCGCTGCGTCGAATCGTTTGAAGTCTTTGATATTATGGTTAAGCAGGAAGCAGTCCAGATCACCATCCCTGTCGTAGTCGAAAAAGACGGCCTGGGTACTGTAAGCGGGTGAGTCAAGTCCGTACTGAGCGGCCTGGTCCGTAAACGTCAGCTGCCCTTTTTTGTCGAGGTGATTGTTGATGTACAACCGGTTTCGCTGAATGGCCGGGTCGCCATTGCCGGAGTAACATACGTAGATATCCAGCCACCCATCGCGGTTGATGTCAACGAGGGTAACGCCTGTTTTCCAGCCCGGTCCCTGACCGATTCCGGCCGAGGCAGACCGGTCGGTGAAACGCAGGTTGCCGTCGTTCAGGTACAGCCGGTCGGGCGTCATATTACCCGTAAAATAGAGGTCAGGCCGACCGTCGTTGTTCAGATCCCCGACGGCCACGCCCCCTCCGTTATAAAAATACTCGTAGGCCAATACATTCTGCTCTTCCGTTTCGGTCAGCTGGTTGGTGAACCGTATGCCCGTCTGCTCCGGAGCCAGCCGGGTAAACTGGGCCTGGAGACCGGTCGGAACCAGCAGGGCCATCAGCCCAAACAAAGCGACCAGCGGGTTTCGGTTCATGTATGACAGCAGAGAGCGATGCATCAACGTAGTTACGGGTTAATAAACCGCTGGTTGGCCACGGCCTATTAACCCGTAATTTAAACAGAATGAGCTGAATCCTTATTGTTTATCCCACCATACCCGGGTCGTGAACAGGTCTGGACCCTGAACGGCAACGGCAGCGTTGTATTTAGCCGCATTCCGGCTGGCTTCCGAAGCCGGATACCGCAACCGACGCATGATCGTTCCGCCGGTTTCGTTGCCGGGGAAGTTGGTCGGCGTCAGCACCGGGTAGCCCGTCCGGCGCCAGTTGGCGTATGCCTCGTACGAGTTCAGGAAGTTGACGGCCCAGTACTGGGTGCCGATCTGTTCCATCTGCTGAGCCGTGGTGCCGGTTGCCAGGTACGGATGGGCTGTCAGATAAGCCGTAATCGCACTTTGCGGTATCGTACCCCCAAACAGCGACATCATGCTCATGGCTGCGGTTACCCCGCGGTTGTAGTGCAGGGCCGCCTGGCCATCGCCCCAGCCACGCAGGGCGGCTTCGGCGAGCAGGTATTCAACCTCCGCATAGGTCTGGAACAGGGTCGGGGCCGAGTTGCTGGCGATCTTGTTCAGGTTAGCCTCGGAGTACTCGGTGATCGAATTGTCGTTCCAGCTCGGGATCAGGGTTTTGATCGTAGTCGCATCATAGCCATTGGGCAGGCCCTTCTGCACAGTCGGGTTCGTGGCTGTTGCTTCGGCGGTGGCGCTGGCATTGCCCTGCCAGAGGGTAGCGATGAACGGCAGACGCGGGTCGTTGTTGTTCCTGAGGAAATCGACAAACGTCTTGCTCAGCTTGCTGTTGGCTTTCCCTTTCAGGTTGGCGGCATCGTACTCCTGGGTTCTGAGCGTGTTGGCGTCCAGGTTCCGCTTGTTGTCGTCGCCATCGGCATGGTTCAGCTTGGCAATGTCGTCGTTGCTCTGCATGACGCCCCCGGCAATGGCTTTCTTCACGTACAACTCGGCTTTGGCCGGATCGACCTTGGTCAGGCGCATGCCCAGCCGCAGCATCATCGAGTAGGCAAACTTTTTCCATTTGGTCAGATCACCGCCATAGATCAGGTCAGACGTACCGTATCCCGTTTTGGTAGCGTCGAGGCCCTGGGCCGCCTGGTCCAGCTCGTTCAGCAAGTCGGCATAAATGTCGGCCTGCTTGTCGTACTTGGGCGAGAACGTGCTGCTCAGATAGCCTTTGCCCGCTTCCGAATACGGCACATCGCCATACAGATCGGTGATGCGGTGGTAGCCGAACACCCGCCAGATACGCGCCACATTGTACAGGGTCGACTGCGCCGGATTATCTTTCGTAATCGAAATAATCTGCTCCAGCTCTTTCACGTGCGACCCGTAAGCGGTTTCGAAAAAGGCATCCGAATAGGGTCCGTTATACAGGTATTTGTCGCCGGCCCAGTAGGGGTTCAGCGAGGCAAAATGCTGAATGATAGCCCCGGCATAGATCAGGTTACCCCGGTGGTTCTCGTAGCCAGTACCCGCCGTTTTCACGATGCTGTACGAAAGCAGGTTCGGTACTACCGGCTCGGTCAGCGCGTTCGGGTTGGTATTGAGTTCTTCAAAACCCTGGTCACAGGACGACACCAGCAGGCTGGCTGCCAGTAAGGCCGTCAGGATAGGCAATCGTCTTTTTTTACTGTATGTCAACATATAAAAATGAGTTAAGATCGGTGGCTGTTAGAATTTAACCATCAGGTTCAGACCGTAGCTACGGGCCGGGGGCACACCAAACATTTCGAGTCCCTGACCATTGCCGCTGTTGTAGGTCGACTCCGGATCAACGTTCGGCACCTGGTTGTACAGAATCAGCAGGTTACGGGCAACGAGCGACAGGCTGGCCGACTGAATCGGGGTTTTGGCCAGGAACGTTCTCGGCAGCGAGTAGCCCAGCGTGAACTGACGCAGCTTGGCGAAATCGGAGCTGTACACAAACTGATCGGTGATGGTTGTCAGGCCTTTGTAGTAATCCTGAACATCCTTGCCCGCGAAGGTTTTCGAGAAGGCGTCGCCTTTCGTGGTTACCCCCGTAACGGTCAGACCCGACTCGCGACCAACCAGCGTCTCTTTCGACAGGCCGGTGCTGTAGGCGAAGTAGTTGGTAGCACTGTACAGTTTGCCACCGAATTTACCATCGACCAGGAAGCTCAGCGAGAAATTCTTGTAGGTGAAGGTATTGGTCAGACCCATCGTCAGGGGCGGAACACCCCGGCCCAGCATCGTGAACTCGCTCCGCATCGGGATACCGGTCGTTTCGTTGTACACAATGTTTCCGTTGGCATCGCGCATGGCTTTGTAGCCCGCAATCATCCCGTACGGCTGCCCTTCGAAGTGATAGATGTACGCACTCTGGGTACGCGACTGATCCAACTCCAGCACTTTGATCTGATCCGAAATCTTGATGACTTTGTTGTCATTGTAGGCTACGTTGTAGGCCAGGTTCCAGGTAAAGCCGCTGTTGGTTTTGAAGGGCGTACCCGTCAGCAACAGCTCGATTCCTTTGTTGACCACTTCACCCACGTTCAGCAGGACTTTTCCGTAACCCGACGCCGTCGAGGTCGAGGCTGCCACCGGATCGTTTTTCGTCACCCGCTTGTACAGGGTCAGGTCAACGCCCAGTTTGTTGTTGAACAGCTTGCCTTCCAGACCCAGCTCGGTTGTGGTCGAGGTGTTGGGCTGCAGTAGGGCGTTCGGGATGGTACCGTCGTTGGTATTGATCTTCATCAGCGGCACCCCGCCAATGTACGAATTGGCTTCGAGGCCATAGGTCAGGTTGAGCGCATACGGGTTCGGGTAACCGCCACCCACCTGGGCGATCGAAGCGCGTACCTTACCGTAGTTCAGCCAGTTGCCCCGGTTACGAAGCACGTCGGAGAACGCAAAGCTCAAACCCGCCGAGGGGTAGAACAGGCTGTTGTTGGCCTTGGCCAGCGTCGAGAACCAGTCCTGGCGACCGGTCAGGGTCAGGAACAGAACGTTCTGATAGCCGATATCGGTCGATGCGAAGAGCGAGTTGATCCCGAAACCATTGTACGAATAGCCCGGCGTTTTGTTGATCGTGTTGTCCAGGAAGTAGTTGAACGGTACGTTGAACTGGCTGCCCCGGAAACTCATCTCCTCCGTTGACCGGCGCATGCGGTTTCCACCGGCGATGGCGTTCACCGATAAGGGGCCGAAATCCTTGTTGAAGCCCAGCAATACCTCCGAGTTGGTTTCCTGAATCTGAACCTGCCGACGGCTCATAGCGCCGAGGGTCGAGTAAGCCAGACCCGTTGGTTCGATATCGAGGTACTTCAGCTGGTTGTTGTCGGTACCAACCCGGCCCCGCAGGTACAGGAAGTCGGTGATGTTGTACCGCAGACTGAACGACCCGAGGAACCGGTTCCGGATATCGGTGTTCTTTACTTTGTTGACCACAAAGTAAGGGTTCTGCGCATACACGTTGCTGTTCCAGAGTGCTTCGTATCCCCGGCTGTCATAACCCGGATCCAGGCTACGGATGTCTACGTTCGTAGCAACCATCTGTACGGCGTAGTTCGGATTTTTAGGTGTGTCAGACAAATACGTCCGGTTGTTGCCTTCTTCCACGTTGTACTGACCAACCCCTTCGAAGACCACTTTCTTCGACAGGTTGGCGTTTGCGCTCAGGTTGAACGACTTCCGGTTGAAGCCGGCATTGGGTACAACGCTTTTCGAATCCAGGTTAGACGCCGAGAAACGGAAACTGGCCGTTTCGTTGCCACCGGCTACCGCTACCGTGTTGGTAAAGGTGCTGCCGGCGTTGTAGAAGTTCTTCACATTGTCGCGCTGGGGCGAATACGGACGACTCACGCCGTCGAATTGTACCACCGGCGAGCCATCCAGTTTCGCGCCCCATGACTGAACGCCATAGGCAATGGCTTCATCTTTGGTGGCCGGTTTAACTCCTCTGAACCCCGAGCCGTATTCATACTGCCAGTCGGTCAGGTTGAACGGACGATCCATGGTGTAGGTACCGTTATATTCAACGCCGATGCCCTTCTGGCCTTTACCCGTCTTGGTCGTGATCAGAATAACCCCGTTCGATGCACGGGAGCCGTAGAGAGCGGCCGCCGTACCGCCTTTCAGTACCGAAATCGTCTCGATATCGTCGGGGTTGATACTGTTCAGACCATCGCCCGAGTCGTTACCACCCCACATACCGGCCGAGTTTACGTTGGTATTATCGATGGGTACACCATTGATCACGTACAAAGGCTGGTTGTTACCACTGAGCGAACCGTTACCACGGATAATAACCCGGCTCGATCCTGCCGGACCCGTAGCCGTGCTGGTAGCGTTCAGACCGGCCACCCGGCCAGCCAGTGCATTACCCAGGTTAATTTCCCGCGCCTGGGTCAGATTCGACCCCTGCACCTCCGTCACCGCATACGAGAGTACTTTCTTGTCTTTGGCAATACCCAAAGCCGTGACAACCACCTCGTCGAGTGTTCTGTCGCTCACCGCCAGCGTAACGTTGAGGGTCGTCTGATCGCCCACCGTAATCTCCTGAGCCTGAAAGCCCAGCGCCTGAACAACCAGTACGTTTCCTTTGGCTGCGGTGATGGTAAACCGGCCTTCGGCGTCGGTAACGGTACCCCTGTTCGTTCCCTTGATCAGAACGTTAGCGCCAGGAATCACATCAGTGGCATTCTCGGACACTTTCCCCTGTATACTTACTTGCTGGGCCTGAGCCAGACAGCAGCTGAGCAGGAAGAAGGTCAACAAATACGTAAACCTGTTTCTACATTCTCTCATGTGTTTTTAAGTTATGGTTATAGATTAACTGTACTGGGGTTGATTCAATCACGATGGTGTCCCGACGGGTTTGCCAAACCGGCTCTGTCCGGTTGCTGTTCATGGCCAGTAGCGATCGCTGGCGATTACGCAGATTATTACTCAAGCATGGCAGGCAAGCGCCTGGAGTTGCCCGTTTTCCTACGTATAAGACTGGTACAAGCTGAGTTAACCGTATATTAACTTTTATAAAATTTTGCAAAAAGACGTTTATATGACCCAAAATCGGGATACAACGCTTTTGCACCGCATAATCTTTGCACTGCCTATACCAGAGACAAATATATCAGCGATTTTTAAAATATTTTTTTAAATAGACGGATTGATGACGTTATTTTTCATAATATTTGCCAAGTTATACTATTAATTATTAAAATACAATATTTACGGGCTATATGTGCTTTAAAGAGTAGTATTGATTACTAATTATATTAGTGACCTATTTCAACACATTGGTGTATGTTAAGCCAGGATTAAGCCATAGTAAGTACATATACCCGGCTCCATTTGCCCATTTACTTAAAAGGCTAGTTAATACTACCCGTAAAATCGTCAAGGAATCAGTTGCCACTCATTGGTAAAAAATCCGGCTGTTTTTAACCCCTCTCCCCCCTTGAGCAGCATGTCCAGACCAAAAACCATGTAATCCGGGAATCCACTGGCACCGGCAAAATATTGATTGGCTAATGCTGCTTTCATGCCCTTCAGTCCGGTTCCACTAACCACCGCCACCGAGGCTGTGGCTGACCCCTTGATCGGCCAGACAAAGTAGGTGGCCAGATCATCGCCCTGCCACTGCTGACCGCCCACCTGTATCCGATTCCGCTGCACCTGAATTGGACTATCAGCCAGCAACAGCGACCAGGCGGCATTGGTATTGGCATTACCGAACAGGATAACGCCCCGGTTGGCATGGGTAACCAGGGAGAAATCGGTGTCCGGAATAATATCGACGGAGCCGTTGCCGCGGTAGTACCAGGTTTCAGCGTCGTAGCGGGCTTTTTGCCAGCTCCAGTCGTTCTCTTCTTTTGTTCCGCGGGTGCTGTAGACAAACACCATGTTGTGGTTGAAGCCATCTTTGAAGGTGCCGTACCGGTGTGGGCCCTTGTGCGCCAGACTGGCAGGGGGTACGATGCGCCAGCCGTTGGTGTCTTTGCGGACGTGCAGCGTGTCATGGCTGCTCCGGGTCTGGTAGTCGAGCGCAGGCAGACTATCCAGAGCGATTGTCAGGCGGGTGTCAGTACCGAAGTCGTCCAGGGCCAGTTTCAACTGGGTTACGTTGGTCGTTTTGCCCGTTATGGCCCGGTCGGTCCGGCTAAGCTGAATGCGACTGTACAACAGCGGCTGACTCTGCTGCTCGATCGACGCCCACCGGAAGGAAGCGGATATACCCGGATTAGCCGTGGTGAAATCAATAGTATTGACCAGTGAGTCGGCCAGGCGCTGATGCCAGCGGAAATAATCGAACAGCGGTGGCCAGTCAACGCTATGATCGCCAAACCAGTGACTACCGCCCGGGTACTCGTAATAGCTCATGTCTGGCTGGGTACTACCCAGGAGTTTGCGCATCTGCCGCGCATACGAAACCGGAACCGTGCGGTCAGCGTCGCCGTGAAAGATGTACACCCCCACGGGTTTATAATTGGTCGTCAGCTTGAGGACATCGCTCTGGTTGCCCGCCCGCAAGAGCGTTTGTTCGAGTGGGTTACGGCTCGTGTCGGGGATAACTCCATCGGCAGAACCGTATTCTTTCAGGGTCGGGTAGCCCGCGCAGGGAGCAATAGCGGCCCACTTGTCGGGATAGGTAGCGCCCAGAAACCAGGTGCCGTGGCCCCCCATCGAATGCCCGGTCAGATAAATACGGGCGGGGTCCGGTTTAAACTGCCTACGGGCCAGGTCTAACACTTCGAGGGCATCGAGCCGGCCCCAGTCCTCCCAGTTGAACCCCCGCGGTCGGCGATTGGTAGCCGCCACCAGCGTTCCCCACGCCTTGGATTTGTAGGCACGTGCCTGTCCCGACGCTTCGACCCCAGCCCCATGAACCGACAAAAACAGAGCGGCAGCTCCGGTCCCGGAAGTGGGTGGCGTTACCGAATAATATTGAAGACTCCCGTCGATCGCGCTGATAAAGGTTTTGCTATACGACGCCCCCGGCCCCACGGCCTCTACCGCTATCGAAGCCTGTTCGAGCCGTTTTCCCTGCTGGCGCAGCAGCAGCCCGCAGGTATGCGACCCCGCCGTTTTGATCGCGCTGCCATCGAAACCAAAAACAACTTTCCGGCTCGACAGGGCCGGAATGGCAGGCAGTTCGACTGTTACCTCCCGGCCACCCAGCTGGCTGGTCAGTTGCAGGCCCGTCAGTCGGGCATTTGTTGTGTTGATTACGACCACAGCGCCCTGCAGGGAAGTATTGGGTTCGCCCAGCCGGATGCTGGGCAGCGTTGGATCGTCGGTGCGGAGCAGAACTGCTTTGTCAGGAAAAACCAGGGACGCGCTCACGCCCACCCCGCGCACATACAATTCGTTAAGGCCTTTTCTAAGTTTTACGGGTATATGCAGGTAGCCCATGCTGTAGGCATCGCCCATGTGTAGCTCCCCGTTGACATAGACATTGCTGTTCCCCCTGATGTTCAGGATAGCGACCTGCTCCTTTCTGGCTTCGTAAGTGAGATAGGTATATCCCCCACCACTGCCCAGCCCGCCCCGCAGACTGCCTGTCGTCACGCCCGGACCGGCTGGCGCTCCGCCGTTTACACGAAACGCGCTGGATGGACGAAGGCGGTTCAGACTATCGGCAGTTACGGTTTGCCAGCGGATTTCCTGACCCTGTTCGTTCATGCCAAACAGAGAGCCTTCTTTGGGTTGCCGGAGGGTGCTGGTATACAGCTGATAGGCGAGCGGATCGGTATAGACCGCTTCGCGGCCGTAGCGGCTCCCTGTCAGAGCCACCAGCCCGTTCTTGAACTGGTAGGTGTTGGCCGGGTTGGGTGCCGGACTAACCTGGGCCAGGGTACAGTCGATCAGAAGCAGAAAACCAAGGAAAGTGAGGTACAGGTTACGCATAAGCAGGGGGATGTTTTTTTGGCAGACAACCAGCCGGGCCTGCACCCACCCCACCCTCGATCAGGTGCCTGTCTGGTGAGTTGCCCGCCCAAATCTATCCCGCAATTCGAACATCCTGCTAACGCTAACCCCGGCCTAATACGGATTGGCCAAAATATTAGTAATGCCTATAGAATAAATGCAATATCTGCGCCTTTTAGCGACCCACCCGGTTCCTAGTAGTTGACAATCCGGAACGTACTGACACCCCGAGGACTGCTGACCTGCAGAAAATAAACGCCCGCCCGCAGGGTTGGTGGCAGCTTTTGCCGGATCACCCGGGTGGTCGATTCTACAGTCCGCTCCAGCACGCGTGAACCGCGCAGGTCCGTTACCAGTAACGTCAGGGGTATCTGGTCGGGGTTGGTAAGTTCAAGCTGAATCTGATCGCCCTGGATTGGATTTCCGAGCAGGGTCAGCTGAAACGGAGACGACGGTTCTACGCTGGTCACCAACCCGGGGGATGCCAGCCGCCAGTTGGGCAACTCATCGCGCGTAATGACATCGGCATCGGTAAAGACCGCCTGTAGGGACGGAATGGGTTGCTTTTTTATGTAATCCGTCCCCGTCCAGACCGAAAACCAGGACCACCAGGTGCCAAACCCGCGGACGGTACTGGCGTTGGGCACATGGCCGGTTTCTGACAGGGTAATCAGCTTTTTGCCGTTAAGCTGATCCAGCGCGCTCTTCCAGTTACCGCTCAGGTTGGCCGACGCATCGGCATACACGTCCAGCCCGACCACGTCGACAAATGAATCGCCCGGGTACCAGTCGACATTGAACGTATCAGTTGCGGTATAGACCCAGATCAGATTATGCAGATTATGGTAATTGGTCAGCCGGTCGTAGGTCAACCGCCAAAGCTCCCGAAACGGTCCCGCTCCCTTGGCGCCCCACCAGAACCAGCCACCCGGCGCTTCGTGCAGCGGTCTCCAGAGCACCGGCACGTCGGCAGCCTGAAACTTTTTTAGCTGGTCGGCAATCGCATCGATATCGCGTAGCAGGAGTTTGTATCGATCACTGCTTTTATCAGCGAGAGCCGCCGACAGATCAAACGTGGTGGCTTCGGTATAAAAACCACGCCACCAAAGCTTGTCGGGGGCCTGATTGATCAGATCGGATGGGGCGTTCCAGTGCCACATCAGGCTGATGATGCCTCTCCCCTCTCCTTTCCTGGCCCAGTCGATGATAGCCTCGCTGGTGCGGAGAGGTCTGGCTCCGTTGGCAACCCGGCTGGGCGAGTAGTCGATCAGATCGAAGGCTCCGATGGCCGGTTCTTTGCCGGTCTTTTCGAGGATGTACTCCACATCGTCCTGCTGACCCGAAATTACCTTGCGGCCGTATTGATCGACCAGGTACGAAAAAAGTCCGCGCGTCGACGCCGTCGCCTGGGCGTCGGTCAGTGTTTTGGGAGGTTGAATGGGTATAGTGGGAACGGTTGGTGTGGCCAGCAGGTAATCGACATCGTAATAGCCCCATCCTGTAGATAGGGTCAATCTGTTCGCGCCCTCCCGAAGCATGAAGATGCCCAGACTGGCCGTACTGAACGAAGCACGTTGCCTGAGCGTTGCCGACCCTTTCTCCGCATTGAGTTGAAAATCAATCCCTTTGTCCCCAAAAGGAGATGCATATCCGATGCGTAGCTCATAAAGGCCCGCTTTGGCGTTGATCGTCAATACGAGATTGTCGGTGGGCTGGTCAAACCCGGTCACATAGCCGGTGCCGGAGAATCCCGCCGTAGCAGTGGCGATGGTGACGCCCGTCAGCACGCCGGTTTCGGCTTCGATCCGAACCGGGTCAGCCGCGCCCCAGGCCAGTCCGGACCGCATGAAACCGGCCAGAAACGCCAGAAAAAGGACGTGTTTGGTAAGCAGTCCCCAAAAAGGGCTGATCGGTTCTGGATGCATGAAAAGAAAAGGTACAGGTTGAGGATCAGAAAAGGTAAGGGCCGGTATTGGGCATTGTTCGGTATAAAACGGGCGATCCGTCCTGTCGACAAATCGCCCTTTTGGTTGTTTATTTCACCAGCATGATATCATCGAAATAGAAGGTCTCATCCTGCTTGTCGGGGCCTTTGATGCGGAAGCCTACCTGCTTCAGCGTTTTGCCGGGCAGCCAGAAATCCATGTCCGACAGTTTGATTTTGAAGTAGTTCCAGACGCCCGCCTTCACATCAATCCGGTTGGCTTCGTTCGTATCGCCGAAGCCCCCTTTGCTGGCGTCGGTGGTTACATAGAGCGAATAGTCGGCCGAAGCGCCTTTGATCCAGCCCGTTATGTAGGTATAGTCGGCCGAATAGTTGATAGCCGACGACGACCAGTTGGCGAAGGCGATCAGGTGCCAGTTGCCTTTCTGGTACGTTTTGGCCGCCGATGCGGTACCCGACATAAACTCCTTGGTCGAGACTACCCCGGCATCGCCCCAGGAGCCATCCTGGAAACCAGTTCCGTACGAATCCACGAAAATCTGGTACGCCTTATCGACGTTTACAAACTCCTGCTTGGTCCGGATGCGCCCCGTTGCGTTGGTGATGCTCAGCGTTCCCCGGGTCAGGCTCGACGCGGGCATCTGTACGACCAGCTTTTTCTTTTCTTTCGATACGATCGTGGCAGCATCCGAAATTCCTTTCACCGAATCAGCCACCGCCACCGCCGTTACATCGTCCAGGTTATTGCCGTTGATCGTGATGACGGTGCCCTTGGTGAAGTTGTAGTTCGACACATCCGTAACCGACGGGAAGGCCAGCACTTTGAACGGAACCGACACTGTCTGGCCCGCGCTGTTGGTGAACGTAATGTTCTGCATACCCCCCGAAGCCTCGGTGGGCACCCGGAAAATAAGCGACTCGGCCGTGTTCAGCGTCGTTTGGAAACCCGCCGGCACGTTTTGTTTCTCGAACACCACCGACCGGATGTCGCCCAGGCCGGTACCGATGAGCGTTACGACCGAACCGCTGGCGGCTGAGTCGGGCATGATCTTGGTGGCGACGGGAGTACCGGGACTAATCTGCGGACGGCCGTCGGTATCTTTTTCGCAGGCACTGAGCGAGGCCCCGGCCAATACGGTCAGGATCGACAGTCCGGCCAGGTAATTTATACGATATGGTTTCATTGATTTTCCTGTTTAGTTGAACCCGGCTGGTCATTCAGGCTATACAGATGGCCAGCCAGGTTCGTCAGATGACTCATTTGTAATACGGTACGGGCTCTTTTCCCAGCTCGGGGTCCTGCACGATTTCACCCGCGGGTATCGGCAGAAACATCTTGTCTGCGGTGAAATTGCTGACGTAGGTCGGGTTGGTAGTTGTTCCCCGGTTTTGTTTCTCGATGATGGCTTTTGCCTTCGTAAAGCCCTGCCGCTGAATATCGTACCAGTAGTCGCCTTCGAAGGCAAACTCGACCCGGCGCTCGTGCATGATGTCGTCCAGGGTGATCGATGTGCGGGGGGTCAGCCCAGCCCGGCTTCTTACCCGGTTGATAGCCTCCAGCGCTTTGGCATCCGAGGTCGAGGCATTGCTGCCCAGAATAGCTTCGGCATAGATCAGCAGAATATCGGCATAGCGCAGCAGCACTACATTGTTGCCCGAGTTTTGACCCAGGACCGGCTCACCGCCAAAACTCTTACCCGGCCCGGCGAAGTATTTGGTGATGTTAGACCGGGTTGGGCTCAGGCTACCGCCATCTTCGGTGGGCTGCAGGGTGTCATATTTGAACCCGTTGGCCATGAAGGCATTGTATTTGGGGGCGTTGGCCCGCTGGGGTTTCCAGCTCGGGTTCGTCCAGCCGTGCTCCATGATAGACCAGCGCCGGCGGAGGTCTCCAAACTCATACTCCTTCAGGATATCCAGTGAGGGCACATACATCTCCCAGGCATCAGCTTCGGAAGTGCGTAACGCACCGGCGCCCCGGTCGGGGTTTTTGATGTTACCCGTTCCCCAGGGGTCCTGCGCGAACTGGTGCTGGATGGAAAAGAGCGATTCGCTGTTGTTGTTCATGCTCATCTTGGTGAACATGCCGGTGTAGTCGCTCACCAGGGTGTACTTGCCGGAGTTGATTACTTCCTCCGCCTTTGCTTTCGCGTTGGCGTAGTCTTTATTATAGAGGTATAGCTTCGACATCATGCCTTTAGCCACATATTTGGTCAACCGGCCCGGTACGTCAGACTCGGGCAGACCTGCTTCGGCAGCCTGTAACTCTTCGAGAGCGAACCGCAGCACATCCTTTTGCAGATAACGCGGAATGTTGAAGTTACCCGACAGCGCCGTAGCACCCGGATCCGTGATGATCGGAGCCGCTCCCCAGGTTCTGGCAATGTAGAAATAGAGGGTACCCCGGATGAAATGGCATTCGGCAATGGCCGGGTCGAGGTAGCTGGCGTCGCCACCGGCCGCTTTTTTCTCCTCGAACGTCTTGATCATTACGTTCGAGTAACCGATAATCTTGTAAAACGCCCCCCAGGCCGCACCGATGCGCTCCGATGCCGACGATACCGAAAAGTTCAGGTACTCCGTGTCGGTATAGGTAAACATATTCCCCGACATCACGTCGCCAATGGCATCCTGCGCCCGGCTTTCGTAGTTCCGCCAGGGCAGGCCACTGTAGAGCGTACTCGTAGCCGCCCGCACCTCCTCGGCATTGTTATAGTAGTTACCCGTTGTCGTGCCTGACAACGACGGGCGTTCGATGAAATCCTCTTTGCAGGCCGACAGCAACAGCGCCGGAACCAGCAGGGCATATATGGATTTGCGATTCAGTTTCATATTTTTTCTATGGAGTGATTGAGTGAATGTGCAATTGAGTACCAGGCCGGTAGATGAGTTCTGGTCGCTCAAGCATGCATTCACTCAATGATTAGAATTGCAGGTTGGCGCCAACGGTGAAGGTGCGGGGGTTCGGGTAGTGGCCCGTGTCGACGTTCATCAGTTTGATGCTGTTGTTGAAAGCCCCGATTTCCGGATCATAACCCGAGTAGTTGGTGAACGTCTTCAGGTTCTGGATCGACCCGTACACGCGCAGGTTCTGGATCTTCACCCGGTTCAGCAGCGTTTTCGGCAGGCGGTATCCCAGGGTAATATTCTGAATGCGGGCGTACGAGGCATCCTCAACATACCGGTCCGACATGGCCGTGTTGTTCTTGTTGGTCGTCGTGAAGCGGGGCAGGGCGCCATCCGTATTCGACTCCGTGTAGCGGTCCACGACCGTGCGCATCTGGTTGGTATAGGCATTGCTTAGCCCTTCCAGCTGCCAGCGCAGGAAGTTGAAGGCCTTAGCCCCCTGACTACCTTGCAGGAACAGCGAGAAATCGAAATCGCCGTAGTTCAGCGAGTTGGTCAGACCCCAGCTGAACTTGGGCAGCGGACTACCGATAAAGGTGTAATCCTGCGCGTCGATCTTTTTGTCGCCGTTGATGTCCTTGTACCGGATATCACCGAGCCAGGTTTCGGTTTCGTTTACCTTGTAGCCAAACTGGGGCAGGCTCTGATCCAGCTCAGCCTGGGTGCGGTACAGACCATCCGTTACCAGTCCCCAGAACGAACCCACCGGCCGACCGGGGGTAGTGTGGGTAATGAGGTAGTTGTTGTAATACACCTTACCATCAAGGGCCGAAGCGGCACTGGCCGCGCGGTCGTAGCTGTTGGTGAACTGCGTCAGCACCGCATTGGTCCGCCAGGTGAAGTTGCCCCGTTTGATGTTTGTGGTCGTGATGCCGACGTCGATACCGGTGTTGGTCATCTGACCGGCGTTCCCCAGCGGTGCTTTCAGATCGTCCCACTGATCGCCCACACCAATCAGGTTCGGGCCGGTCAGGAAGATGATCATGTCCGACGTTACTTTCTTATACACATCGATGGTAGCGTCGATCCGGCCGTTGAAGAAGCCCAGGTCGACCCCGGCGTTGGTCGTTCTGACCGACTCCCACTTCAGGTTCGGGTTCGGAATCCCGTTGATCATGTTCGATGAACCAAACCCAACCGGGCCCGAGAAGAACTGAACGGCACCCACGTAGGCCGGGTTAGGCGCACCACCCGGGAAGTTCTGGTTACCGACCATCCCGTAGCCCACCCGCAGCTTGGTATAGCTCAGCACGTTGGCAATGGCCCCTTTCATGAATTTCTCGTTCGAGACCGTCCAGCCAGCCGATACCCCGGGAAAGTAGCCCCAGCGGTTGTTGGGACCAAAGTTCGACGATCCGTCGGCCCGGAAACTGGCAGCCAGCGAGTACTTGTCGTCGTAGGTATAGTTGGCGCGCGCGAAGTACGACTCCATGGCCCACTGGCCTTTGCCGCCATTCAGGCCCCAGGTCGTCTGGTCAGCACTGCCGGTGCTCAGGTCAAAAATGTTAGCCTGCAGGTCGACCTTCGTACCCGAGATGCTCTGGTAATAGGAGTTTTGCGCCTGGTGACCCAGCGTGGCCTGAATACCATGCTTCTTCACGTACTTATTATACGACAGGTAGTTGGTCAGCGACCAGTAGTAACTGTCTGAACGCGAGTCGATCAGCTTACTCCGGAAGGAGGTACTACCTACATTGCCGGCTTTCTGAAAAGCGACGTTGTTATCCTGACCCAGCGAATACGACAGTTCGTTGCGGAACGATATATCCTTCAGCAGCTGAAATTCAGCGTAGAGACTTCCGAAGATGTTATTGGTCGTTTTGGTATTGCCGCGGTACTGGCTGTTGCCGACCAGATTAGAGCCGTAGTACTGCACACCGCCCACCGTTTGACCGCCACCCCATGTTCCATCGAGGTTTTTTACCGGCGTCAGCGGGCTGGTCGACGCGCCCCACCAGATGGTCCCTTCGGCTGCATCGGCCAGCGATACGTTCTGGATACTGCGGGATACGTTGGCGCTCAGACCCACTTTTACCCACGTTTTCAGCTGGCTGTCGAGGCTGAACCGGGAGGCATAGCGCTTGAAGTCAGACCCCAGCAGTATACCCTTGTTGTCGAAGTAGTTCAGCGACAGGTAATAGGTCGTCTTGTCGCGGCCACCCGAAAAGCTCAGCTGGTGGTTGTTGATGGTTCCGCGCTGGAACATCGCTTCCTGCCAGTCGGTACCGGGTCCGAGAAGGTCTGGGTTTTTGAACTCATCAGCCACCGGGTTGCCGATGATGGGGAGTACCTCGTTCTGGTAGCGGGCAAAATCGCGCAGGTCCATCAGGTCGAGACGCCGGGCTACTTCAGAAACCCCCGTATACATCTCATAATTGATCTTGCCTTCGCCCTGCTTCCCTTTTTTGGTGGTGACCAGAATTACCCCGTTAGCCGCCTGCGACCCGTAAATAGCCTGGGCCGAGGCATCTTTGAGGACGTCGATGGACTCGATATCGTTGGGGTTCAGCATGGCCATGACGCTATTACCCGTCTGGCCGTCGCCCCCACCCAAACCGGCATAGCCCGAGCTGGACGAGGTGTTGCCACCGATGAAGGGAACCCCGTCGATGACGAACAGCGGGTCGTTGCTGTTGATGGAGGTAACCCCCCGAACTTTTACGGATACGCCCCCACCCGGCTGACCACCGTTGCTGGTTACGGTAACCCCGGCCGCTTTACCCTGCAGGAGCTGATCGACTCCGGCCGCCGGAATATCTTTCAGATCGGCCGCTTTCACCGTCGTGATCGAGGAGGTTACGTCCGACCGTTTGGCCGTACCGTAACCGATGACTACCACTTCGTCGAGCGACTGATCGCCGGTTTGGAGGGTGATGTTGAGCGTGGTGCGGGTGCCTACCTCTACCTCCTGCGTTTTCATGCCGATGAACGAAATCACCAGCACCTTGCTACCCGAAGGCATGTTGAGCGAAAACGCCCCATTGATATCCGTCGTGGTCCCGATCTGGGTGCCTTTCACGGAGACGGTGGCGCCCGGCAAACCGTTCCCTTTTTCGTCGGAGACGGTGCCTTTGATCAGCGCTTTAGCATCGGAAGGAACTCCGGTACTCGGTTTAGCAGCGCCTGGTGTGGCCATCGCTACCCGATTATTGCCGGGAGCCGGGCTCGCAACGGTTCGTTGCTGAGCACTGACCGGCAGCCAGCTGCTCAACAGGACGAAGCCAGAAAGCACATGTTTAATCATAGGAGAAAGAATCAATTGTTACAGTAAGACAATAGAGGTAATAGGAAATTGAGGGTATAATTGCTCGCTCAGCTGTTCATCAGCCTGGGTAGATCAGATATTGACGGGTGTGCCTGGCCTGACCAGTTTGTGCATGGGTAGCGAGATCATGACCGACGTACCCCGATCGGGTTCGCTCTGCCACATGACCTGCCCACCGAGATAATCTATGCGGGAGCGGATGTTGGCCATCCCGTTGCCTGTCGACGTTTTTTCGGGAAAATGGCCGCCCAGCCCGTCGTCATCGACGCTGATCAGCAGGGTTTCGTCGTTGGCCATAATCTGCACCGTAATAGACTGGGCCTGCGCGTGTTTGAGCGCGTTGTTGAGCAACTCCTGAAGCACCCGGAAAAGCATCACCGAAGCTTCGTCGCCCAGGGGTGGTAAGTCGCCGTAATGCTCAATGAACAGCTTTGTTTCGTTGACCAGATTCAGTTTCTGGATCAGATCCTCAACGGCGGGTACCAGCCCGAATGTCGACAGGGCGTAGGGCCGCAAGTCATTGGATATCAGACGAGTTTCGGTACAGGCTTCGTCCAGAAACTGGTTGAGCGGGTCTTTCACCGAGCATGGCAGCTGTTCCTGATGGGCTTCGACAAACAGTTTGATCCGCGACAGCTGAATGCCAAGCCCATCGTGCAGGTCGCGGGCAATACGGCTCCGCTCACTTTCCTGCCCTTCGATCATGGCCTGCAACGACTTTAGCTCAAGCTGACGGATCTGCTGCTGGGCAATAACCGCCTGCTGATGCGCAATCAGCTTTTGCTGCCGCCGAAGAAAAACCAGCGCCACCACGCCCAGTACGCTGATAATCAGGACGGCTATCAGCCCCGAGTTGAGCATCTGCTGGTGGCGGCTTTTTTCTTCAGCCAGCTGTTTCTCAACGGCCAGGGTTTTGATCTGGCTATCCAGCTCCTGCAGCCGAATACTTTTGGTTTGTTCGGACTGGTAAAACTGATCGGCAAAATCGAGCGACAGCAGGATTTCGTCATAGGCCCGTTTGTGATTGCCCATGCTGGCATAGCTGTAGGCCGAGTGTTTGGCCAGTTCACGCAGCATCCCCACGTTGTTTTCGGCTCTGGCCAGCGCCTGCGATTTGCGGTACTCGTCCAGCGCAGCCTGGGGGTGGTTCCGGAACTGCTCCACGATGCCCAGATAAAAGTGGTTCAGGGCAATGAGCCAGTTCACCCGTACCTGTTTGGAAAGCGCCAGGCTCCGGCTGGCAAAAAAGTAAGCCGAGTCGGGTTGCTTGACGCGCGAATAGGTATTAGCCAGCAGGTTCTGCGCAAACGCCTGAAAATAAAGCTCTTTGTGCTCAGCACTGATGCGTTCTACCGCTCGTAGCTCGGTGAGCAGCGTGGGCGGTACTGGATTCCGTTTCTGATCGATATTGGCCAGATCCAGGCGACATTCAATGATTTTTGGCACATTTTTAACCCGCACAAAAAACTGCAACGCCTTTCTGAGGTACTGCTCGGCAGACGCCTGCATGAAGAAATCGTGAGTATAATAATCGCCGATGACAATGTGCTCGTTGTAATAGCCGGCTGAATCGCCCGCCAGACTGTAGTACTTCATCCCATTGAAGTAAGCTTCCATGGTGTACTTGTTGTAGCCATACTGCTGATGATACAGCCAGCCCAGCTCCTGGTACGCTTTTGCCGCTCCCCGGTAGTTTTTCTCGACCAGCATCTGACGGATCGCTTTCCGGGAGCTGTCGACGGCCGGCACTTCGGCCCGCGCTTCGGCTCGTTGAAGCAGTCCGCCCAACCCCAGCAGGAAGAAAAGTAATGCGTACAGATTCATGGATCTATGGTACAACAGAAGCGTATCTGGCAGCGACGAACCAGGCTACAGGCGATGCTGGCGGTTAGTTGCCTAGTCGATGCAATGCATCTCCATGGCGGTTTTGATCAATAAGGCGGTATTCGGCACGCCAAACTTCATGAGTAAGCTACTGCGATGAAACTCAACGGCTTTGGCACTGACAAAGAGCTGAGCGGCCATCTGTTGCGTGGTGAGTCCCTGCGCAATCAGGGCCAGCACCTCCGACTCGCGGGGGGTGAGGTTGGGTTTCAGTCCAGCCCCTACCGACGATTTTCGGGATCTTGGCTCATCGTTCAGCAGAATCTGCATGATTGATTCATTGAAATACTGCTTTTCATCATGAACCGTCCGAATCGCCTGCAACAACTCGGTTTTGGTCGTATTCTTTAACAGGTATCCTTTTGCCCCTTTTTTGACCACCCGTTTAATCAGGCTGGCGTCGTCGTGCATGGTCAGCGCAATCACTTTCGTTTTGGGGTGAATGCGGGTGATCTGCTCACAGAGGCCCAATCCATCATCAATATGCGGGAAGGAAATATCCAGCAGAATCACATCTATCGGCGAACTTCTCAACGACTCCACCACGGACGAGACATTGTAACAGCGCTGCGTTACTTCTATTTCGGATGAGCCTGATATCAGCGATTCGATCCCCTCTACAAAAACATTATGATCATCCGCGATCAGTACTCGTATCATGTATTCGTATCGTTTCCTGCCTGAGTAATAAATCTGATGTCTGTACTGGTATAGTTTACCAATTAGTTAGTTATCGCTACGCTGAGTGTTTATATCCGGTTCCGAACAACCTGTCTGGTAAATGTCAAACGGGGTTGTCGTCACCGCAGATAAATAGAACTTTGTTTAGCAAAACTAGGATTAAAGTATCGGTATATGTAATAGGGGAAACCCAATTTTGCAAAAATATAGGGAAAACCCTACCACTTAAGTATTATTTAGAATCAGGGCAGTTCTACTGGTAAGTAGTCGCAGTTTCCCGATAAACTGGCTACTGGTGCGGTAGCACGCAGGCGCCAGTTTATCAACTATCTCCCATTTCTATATTGATTATCGCCAGCCTTTTTCGGTCGCAACTGGTCCGATCGTTTGTGGCGTTGGTCCTTCTAAACGATCCTTTGGATAAATTTATTTTCATTCATATATGAAGGTATCGGCCCCTGCTTACAACAGAAGAATCAAAACCAAATGGGTTATATCTAGACGTATAGATTTAATCTTCTAATTGGGTTATAACCCGTACCTTCGTTATCAATCACTCATCACTCTCCTTCATGAGCCTGAACACTGGCGCCGTTTTTTCTCCTTTAAGTTTCGAGTTACCCAAAACACCGACAGGCATTGACGGTCTGGACGAAATAACCCGGGGCGGTCTTCCCAAAGGCCGTCCAACCCTGATTTGTGGGGGAGCGGGTTGCGGTAAAACTTTGTTCTCTATCGAATTTCTGGTGCGGGGCGCGCTTGACCATGGCGAACCCGGCGTCTTTATGGCGTTTGAAGAGAAAGCCGATGAAATAGCCATGAACGTTGCCTCGCTGGGCTTCGACCTGAACGATTTGCAGGCCAAACGATTGATCAAACTGGATCACGTTCACATTGAGCGGAGCGAGATACAGGAAACGGGCGAGTATGACCTCGACGGCCTGTTTATCCGGCTAGGCTATGCTATCGACAGTATCGGTGCCAAACGGGTCGTGCTCGATACCATCGAGAACCTGTTCGGTAGCCTCAACGACCAGGGCATTCTGCGCGCTGAACTCCGGCGGCTGTTCGACTGGCTGAAAGAAAAGAAAGTAACGACCATCATTACGGGCGAAAAGGGCGAAGGCCTGCTAACCCGGCACGGGCTCGAAGAATACGTATCGGACTGCGTTATCCTGCTCGATCATCGGGTGAATAACCAGATCTCGACCCGCCTGCTGCGGATTGTAAAATACCGCGGCTCTACCCACGGCACGAATGAATACCCGTTTCTGATCGATGAAGAAGGCATCTCGGTGCTGCCGATTACCTCCCTGACCCTCGACCATCCGGTATCGTCGGAGCGGCTGCCTTCGGGGATCAGCGCCCTCGACAAGATGCTCGACGGACAGGGATTTTACAAGGGAAGCAGTATACTGATTTCGGGTACGGCCGGAACGGGAAAAACCAGCGTGGCCTGTTCATTTGCGAATATGGTATGCCAGCGGAGCGAACGATGCCTGTATTTCGCGTTCGAGGAGTCGCCCCAGCAGATTATCCGGAATATGAAATCCATTGGGCTTGATTTACAGAGCCATGTTGATCGGGGGTTGCTGCTGTTCCGGGCGTCGAGGCCTACACTGAACGGGCTCGAAATGCACCTGGTCGCTATTCATAAGCTGGTGCAGGAGTTCAACCCATCCGTAGTGGTCCTCGACCCGATCACCAACCTGATTACCGTTGGTGCCGTCAGCGAAGTGAAGTCGATGCTGATCCGGCTGATCGACTTCCTGCAAACCCGGCAGATTACGGTCATGTTTACGGCCCTGGCCCTGAACAACGTGATCAACGAGCAGACCGACGAAGGCGTCTCGTCGCTGGTTGATGCCTGGCTGCTCATTAAGGATATTGAGCTGAACGGCGAGCGAAACCGTGGTCTTTACGTCATGAAATCGCGCGGTATGAAGCACTCGAACCAGGTGCGCGAGTTTGTGATCTCAGACAAAGGGCTCGACCTGGTCGATGTCTACCTGGGTCCCGACGGGGTGGTTACAGGTTCGGCCCGCGAGGCCTTTCAGCTGCAGGAAGTTACGGGCGTTGCGCTGCGTGATCACGCACAGAACCGCAAGGATCGGGAGATTGAACGGAAACGACTGGTACTGGCGTCAAAAATTGCCAGCCTGGAAGAAGAATTCAACACCATTCAGGACGAGCTGAACAGAAGCTTTGATGAAGATAAGCTGCGGAAAGAAATCCTGGAAAAAACCCGCGAACAGATAACCCGCAACCGCCACAACGAGTAATGATACAGAAGGGCCAATGCGACAGGCTCTTCAGGCATACCTATGAACCAAGAAAAAGAGATATGGGAGCTTCGGCTCTACATTGCCGGTCAGACGGTTAAGTCAGTAACCGCCCTTCGTAATCTGAAGCGATATTGTGAACTTCACCTGAAGGATCAATATACGATTGAGGTGATCGACCTGCTCGTAAACCCCCAGCTGGCCGAGGGCGACCAGATTCTGGCGATCCCAACACTGGTTAAAAAAGTACCCGAGCCCATCCGGAAAATCATCGGCGATTTATCGAATGAAGAAAAAGTACTGGTGGGGTTAAATATCCGCCCCGTTCGTAATTAACGATGAGCGAGTCGGCCATACCCCCCCCCACCGAATCGGATGGCGACAGCCAGTTTTTTGTACTGAGCCTATACATCACCGGCGCATCGCACCACTCCGCCCGGGCGATTACCAACCTGAATCACATCTGTGAGACCTACCTGCCGGGTCAGTATTCGCTCGAAGTGATCGATGTGTACCAGCAGAAAGAAATTGCCCAGCAGGAACAACTGTTCGCCCTGCCCCTATTGATAAAACGACTACCTCTACCCGAACGTCGGCTCATCGGCGACCTTTCGGATACAAGGCAGGTTCTGAAAGGTTTAGGCCTATTACCCGATTTGGAATGACCCCAATGAAAACGTACCAGGAGCTGGTCGACGAAAATAAAAGCCTGCGCAGTCAGCTCGACGAGGCCGCCGAAACGCTTTACGCCATACGAACGGGTCAGATCGATGCGCTCGTCGTTGAAGGCAATAACGGCCACGAACTGTATACGTTGAAAACGGCCGACCAGACCTACCGAATCTTTATCGAAACCATGAATGAGGGGGCCGTTACCCTGAACGAAAACGGACTGATCCTCTACAGCAACACCATGTTTGCGCGTATGGTCGGGCAGCCTCTGTCTTCGGTATTGGGGGTCCCCTTTGCCGGTTTCATCGACCCCGACTCGCTGGCCGATTATCAGCTACTCTTCAGCCAGGGCTGGAACGAAGAACGAAAAGTGGAGCTGAACATCATCAACCTTTACCACCAGAAAATACCCTGTATGCTGTCGGTGAAGTCCCTCGATCTGGATGAAGGGCTATCGCTGAGTATTATTCTGACGGACCTCACGGTACAGAAAGAAACCCAGCAGCTCCTGCGGATTAACAACGAAAAGCTGGAAGCGACCAACTCGGCCCTCAGGCTGAGCAATCAGGCCCTGAACCGGTCGAACGATAACCTGCAGGAGTTTGCCTACGTGGCCAGCCATGACCTGCAGGAACCTCTTCGCAAGATTCAGCAGTTTGGCGATATCCTGAACCAGCAGTACGGCGAACTCCTGGGCAGGCAGGGACAGGACATGCTCGTTCGTATGCAGAGCGCGGCCGCCCGTATGTCGACGCTGATCCGCGATTTGCTCAACTTTTCGAGGCTTACCACCCCCGGCCAGCACATGAGCGAACAGAATCTGAATGAGCTGGTAGGCGGGGTGCTGGCTCTTCTTGACCTGTCGATTCAGGAAAAACAGGCGTCGGTTGAGGTCGGTGATCTGGGCTGTCTTCCCGGCGATGCGACCCAGCTTACGCAGCTCTTTCAGAACCTGCTGACCAACGCCCTCAAATTTACCCGGCCTGATGTGAAGCCCCAGGTTCGGGTGAGCCGACAGTCCATAGCCCAGTCCGAACTGCCCCCCGCCTTTCAGCTGGCCGACCCCGCCCTCTCCTACTGCGCCATTCGGGTTCAGGATAACGGCATTGGTTTTCAGCCCAGTCAGGCCGAGCAGATCTTCGGTACATTTCTGCGACTACACGGCCGAAGCGAATATCCCGGCACCGGCATCGGACTGGCCATCGTACGAAAAGTTGTCGAGAATCACCACGGCTACGTCCATGCAGACAGCCAGCCGGGCCAGGGTGCTACCTTTACGATTTACCTACCCGAGTAACCCGCTGCCCGTGCCGATCCGTTGCTTTGGTTCACCACGACTCAGGCAAGCCCGATTAAACAAATCACCCCCCTCTCCGTTTGCTGAGTAAGTACCCTCCTGCCAGACCTATCTGTTTTAGGTAGTGTAAACACACGATACCGATACATTCTGGCCTATTTACTCAACGGAGAAGTCATCATTATGCCCGCACGAACGATACTGATCGTCGAAGACGATCGACGCATTGCCCAGAACGTCAGCCGCAGCCTGCGCGAAGAAGGCTATCTGACCGAAGTGGCCTATGAAGGATACGTGGGGCGGCAGCTGGCCATCGAAAACCCAATCGACCTGTTACTGCTGGATATCAACCTGCCCGGCCTCAACGGGTACGAAGTCTGCCGGTCGGTTCGGGCGGTCAAACCTGAACTGCCCATTATCATGCTCACCGCCCTCGGTGAAATCGAGGACAAGGTAGAAGGGCTCGACCTGGGGGCCGACGATTACGTGGTAAAACCCTTCGACCTGCGCGAGCTGAGTGCGCGGGTGGGCGTCTGGATGCGCCGGACCAGCCAGCGGCATACCAGCCGTGAAGAAATTTTGCAGGTCGCTGACCTCGTTGTGAATTTATCAGCCAAGACCGTCAGTCGGCAGAACACCCAGATCGATCTGACCGCCCGGGAGTTCATGCTCCTCGAATACCTGCTACGCAACCAGGGGCGGGTTGTCTCCAAAATGGATCTGAGCGAACAGGTCTGGGGACTCAACTTCGACCCCGGCACCAACGTCGTTGAGGTGTATATCAACTATTTACGTCGAAAAATCGACCGCGACTTCACGCCGAAGCTCATCCACACCCGGCCCGGACTTGGGTATGTCCTGCGCGAAGACTGACCGCTTATGACGATACGTAACCGGATTGCCTTCCAGTTTTCGCTCATTGTGGCGGGTATTCTGATCTGCTACTCCCTGATCATTTATGTTCGGTCTGATACCTACCGGCAAACGGAGTTTTTCGATCGGCTCGAGCAGCGGGCCCGAACGGTTGTTCGGTTCCTGACCCAGGTAGAGGAACTGGATCGTAATCTGTTGCGCATCATCGACCGTAAAACCCTGATCACGCTGTATGACCAGAAAGTGATGGTCTTCGATTCGGGCAATCGGATTCTCTACAGCAGCATCGATGAAGATTCAGTAGCCATACCCGTATCGATTCTGGAGCAGATCCGGCAGGAAAAGATCGTCCGCACCTGGATGGGCGAGCAGCAGCTTTTTGGGTTATACGCCCCGGAGGGTCCGCAGCCGCTGACCGTTGTTGCCACCGCCTACGATCGGTCGGGCCAGGCCGAGTTGCGAAATCTTCGTAGAACCATTGTCTGGAGTCTGCTCGGCGGCATCGGGCTGACCGTTGGGCTCGGGGTGCTGTTCGCGGGCCAGTCGCTCCGGCCCATCAGCCGCATCAACAAACAAGTTTCGACCATCAACGCCCGGAGCCTGCAGCAACGTCTCGACGAAGGAAACCGGCAGGATGAAGTTGCCCAGCTGGCTATCAACTTCAACCAGGTGCTGGGGCGGCTCCAGCAGGCCTTCGAGCAGCAACGCACGTTTATCTCCCACGCGTCCCATGAGTTGCGAACTCCGTTGGCGGCCCTGAAGTCAGAGCTTCAGCTCAGTTTGCGCCACCCGCTACCGGCCGACCAATACCAGCATATTCTTCGCAATCTGACCGATGATACCGATCGTATCATTGACCTGACCAACAGCCTGCTCGTGCTGGCCCGAACGCTCGAAACGCCCAAATTACAGGTGCAGCATATCGTTCTGCTGGACGATGTGATCTTCATGGCGCGCGACGAACTGCTCAACGCCCACCCCCACTACCGAATCGATGTTCGGTTCTCTGACCTGGTGGCTTCCGGAGAACACCCACAGGTTCGGGGCGATGAGTTGCTGCTGCGCCGTATGCTACTCAATCTGTTCGATAACGCCTGCAAATACAGCGCTGATCAACGGGCGCTCGTCTACATCGCGCAGGATAGGAACACCTGCCGGGTCAGCGTGACGGACGAGGGCATCGGGATTGCCGCTGACCAGTTGCCCCAGATTTTTGATCCGTTCTACCGCGCCGACAATGCCCGTTCGCACGATGGCTACGGGCTGGGTCTTTCGATCTGCAAACGAATTGTGGAACTCCACAACGGCCGTATCGACGTGACCAGCCAGCCGGAGAAAGGAAGCACGTTTATCATCGTGTTGCCGACCAGCCCGACCAGCACATTCTAATTTTTTTATAAGCTTGCTGTAAGCCCCACCTAATAGTGCCAATCTACCTTTGCCCATTAACGACAACATACTCAATGTTTCAACATGGAAAAGGTACTCGGCTCGATGCATATCGATATCGGAACCCTATGCTGGCTGGCTGCCTTAGGCATCTCCACTATTCTTTACAGTTTCGCCGAAGAGCGAATTAACCATATACACCAGGCAGAACGGCAACACGGCGCTGACGAAACGGGTCAGTACGCCTGGATTCATCGATTATCTCTCCTGTCGAACGGGATTGGCCTGCTTAGTTTAGTGGCCCTTGCCTACCTGCATCCGCTTCAGTTTCTGGTGGTGCTGCCGGTGCTGTTCATCCTGTACAGGTCCAGAGTTACGCACCGGATCGGGGTCTACTCGTTCAACGTGCTGCAACAGGCCCGGCGGTGGTCGTTTACTGTGCAGCGGAACCCCATTCGAATCGGCTTACTCGGAGCGGGCAGTTTCGGTCTGGAGTATGCGCTGGAAGAAGAATACCTGGTCAACTGCCTGGCCTTCAGCAACGAACCGACCAACTCCGTTATCTCGCTGATCGTCAGTCGCGCCGGGCAGGCCGGTTCCTGGGAGGTTCTGAACGGGTTCGTTATGCTGGGCATCATGCTGACCGGCAGCGCATTCTGGCAGGCTCACACCCGGATCAACCACGAAAATCAATCAGGGGCTTCGTTCGCCGATTCATCCTACTCCTGGCGGACCGACTCCCTGTTGCTTAGCTACCTGTTCCTGCTGGTATCCTTACTTGGGTTAACGGCGGTCATCTCCTTTTCGGCCATATCTAACTATACTTTCTGGATTGGTTACCTTGGTGTCATACTGGCTCAGCGCACAAAAACCGGCCGGCGACTGGGTCAACGGATCGTCTATGCGGTGGAATCTTTTCTCGTCCCAGCCGATCGTGTCGTCGAGTAAACTGTCGGGACGCTGTCTCCCGATTCTGCTTTTCTTCTTTTGTTCCGCCCTCCTCAGGTGTTACGGTCAAAGTCCGGACAGCACCCAGCTGGTCAACCGCCAGCTCGACAGTTTGTATATCCACGAAGTTGAGGATCAGCGAACTCCTGATAAAGTCTTACATGCCGAGCCTCTTTTTATCGATCTGATCCGCGACCTGGGGGCCCGGAAAGGGGAACGGGAATGGAACGTGGGGCTGGGGCTAACGGATAACTTTCGGTACGATACCTACACAGCCCTGGTCGAGTACGAATGGGCACCGATAAACCGGCTTGGGTTAGAGGTCGAACTCCCCTTTTCGTTCTACACCTGCAATGAACCCAACGGCGAAAAGCCCGCCAATCAGCTGGAAAGCCTCAAGACGGCCGTTCAGTGGTCCTTTTACGTATCGGAGCGCCTACAGACCACGCTGGCCGTCGGCTATATCAACGAACTCCATCTGCGTGCGTTTGGCCGCGCCAACCGGGGACCTGCCGTTCGGGGCAACACTTCGAATCCTTTTTTTATAGCCGCCAAACGCTGGGGCAACCGCTTTCATACCCTTGTTTACGCAGGCCCGTTACTAGAGCGGTCGGTAGAGCAGTCGAAGTGGGAAACGCACTGGCAAATCAACACCAACCTGCATTACATGATACCGGGCAGCCGCAACTTCATCGGGGTTGAACTGAACAAAGAACTGGCCCACCATCGATTCCAGCTGGTAGCCCGTCCACAGCTGCGCGTCAGCGTGACGGATAAGCTGCTAGTCGGTATCGTAACCGGTATCCCCATCGACAAACAAAGCCAGCGACTCAGCACCTTCATGCGACTTATCTACGAACCGGGCCATCGAAGTCAAGCAGCCATCAAAGGCTGATCAGGCAACCTACCTAACCGCGCATGGGGCATGATGCTACCGAGTCGTTTTCAGCGCTACCTGCGTTGCGGGCAGTCCTGGCCGAGAGGTAAGGTTCCAATGCGCCGGGCCTACTCATGCTGATCGCCAGGGTCAACCCGTTGTAGGCTTTCCGCTCGTTGGATGCGAACGAAACGAGGTCGGCCGGATCACCGTTGTCGGTAGCCACCAGCTCGCCGGGCCCCGAGACCTCAAACCAGATCGGATTTGCTGCCTGAGGCACCAGAGACTTCAACGAGGTTTTGTGGGGAAGATACCTGCGGGCAGTAGTCAGCTCGATGGGTCGCCCTTTTCTACCCCCCGCCCCCTAAAGGGGGAGCCCATTCGGCGCGGACGGCTCCCCCTTTAGGGGGCTGGGGGGTGAAAAGGCAGCCCATTCGGGCTAGAGGAGTTCACATAAATTCCTTCCCCAAACAACCTCTTGGGCCGGGCCGCCGTCGCGGGGCGGGAGGTAGAAAAGAAAGTCATTCGAGCCACTTTAAGCATGAAAAGGCCTATTCCTAACAAACCTTTAGGAAAGCTAACTTGGCACATAGAGTTTCCTCCTCAGAGACGGTGATTGTTGGTTTATACCACCCCCAAAGACGACTGTCTCCTGTCACACTGTAGGGAAAAACTTTAACAATCGATTGCATAAATTTTCAAGCATTAAGTTGGCTTTCTCTGACTATGAAGACTCATAGCGTTTGAATAATCTGTTGATAAAGTGGGCTGGTCGAATCTCGTCCAGGTTGCAAATTCATGAAAGAGAACTGCATCAGGTTCTATGTACAAACAGCTTTTATTTCTGGACACAGCATACAAAAAGCGGTTAGAACCGCATAGCACCTTGCCTTTTAGCTGTAACCGATTGCAAAACAGAAGAAATTGTTTATCATTCTTGCCAACCGGGGTCGTACATGTCAATCCGTCTGTTATCTCCTTCCTAATAAACCCCTCCAGGAAGGTAGTGCGTTAGTGGACCTGACGGTTGTGTTCATCTGATGTTGGTCGAAACTTATTCGTTCATGAATTTTTACATCTGCCGCCGTGGTGCTTTACCTACTGTTGGCAACCTGATTGCTCTTTTATGCCTGTTACTGGCTTTTCATCCAACGGCCCGCGCTCAGGTGCGACTACCAAAGCTGATCGGTAACGGAATGGTTTTGCAACGCGATGTACCGCTGAGAATATGGGGCTGGGCGAAGGCGGGGGAGCGGATCTCGGTCCGTTTCAGGAACAAAACCGTTAGAACCGTAACCGACGCGGCCGGGAAATGGCAGGTCAATCTGCCGCCAACACCCGCGGGCGGACCGTTCGTGATGGCAATAGAAGGCAGTACAAAAATTTCCCTGACAGACATTCTGATCGGGGACGTATGGTTTTGCAGCGGGCAAAGCAATATGGTTCACCAGATGAACATCCATGACGTCACCTATGCCAGGGACATTCGGGAAGCCAATTATCCGCAGATTCGTCAGTTCTGGGTGCCTACCCTGACCAGTTTGCAGGCTCCCCAGTCCGACCTCCCGGAAGGGCAGTGGAAAGCCGCTGTTGGTGCGGATGTGCGGCCTTTTTCGGCAGTGGCTTACTTCTTCGCCAGAAAGCTGTTCGACAGGTACAAAATCCCGGTTGGCATCATCAACGCCAGTGTGGGCGGTACCCCCATCGAAGCCTGGATCAGCGAAAGCGGACTTGCCGATTTCAGTGCGCTACAAACCATTATTCAGAAGAATAAAGACACGACCTACCTGAACAGCCTGACGCGTCGACAACCCGCCAGCGCGACCCGACCGGCCCCTCCGGTTGATCTGGGATTGACAGGTCCGGCAAAGTGGTACGAGCTGACCTACACGCCCAAAGGCTGGCGACCCATCAACGTGCCGGGTTATTGGGAAGATCAGGGTATCAAGGATCTGAACGGCGTGGTCTGGTACCGCCGGGAGGTCGATGTTCCCGCTTCTATGGCAGGCAAACCCGCCACTGTGTTTCTGGGCCGAATCGTCGATGCCGATGAACTTTACATAAATGGCAAACAGGTCGGACGAACCACCTATCAATACCCGCAACGCCGGTATACCGTACCCGCTGATGTACTGAAAGCAGGCAAAAACGCCTTCGTGGTTCGGGTCACCAACACGGGTGGGAAGGGCGGATTTGTGCCCGACAAGCCCTATTGCCTCTTTGCCGGAGCAGATACCGTTGATCTGAAAGGTACCTGGCACTATAAAGTAGGCACCGCCTATCGCCCGTTTGCGGGAGGGGGATTTGGAGGGGGCATTAACGCCCAAAATCAGCCGACGGCCCTCTTTAATGCCATGGTAGCGCCCGACATTCAATACGCCATAAAAGGCTTCTGCTGGTACCAGGGCGAAAGCAATGCCGGCCGGCCTCAGGAGTATCAGAAACTGCTGCCAGCTTTGATCAGTGACTGGCGAAACCAGTGGAAACAGGGTCAGTTGCCGTTCCTGTACGTTCAGCTGCCAGGCTATATGGAGTACAATTACCTGCCGGCCGAAAGTGGCTGGGCCACCCTGCGGGAAGCTCAGCTCAACGCCCTTTCGGTCCCTAACACCGCCATGGCCGTGGCTATTGACCTGGGCGAATGGAACGACATTCACCCCGACAACAAGAAAGACGTGGGTGAGCGATTGGCCCTGGCGGCTCTAAAAACGGCCTATAAAGAGAACGTTGTTGCCTCAGGACCCTTGTTTCAATCCGCGTCGGTTGACGGGAATAGGATTACCATCCGTTTCACCAGCACGGGCAGCGGCCTGATAACCAACGACGGGGAAGAGCTGGGCGAGTTTGCGGTGGCGGGCAGCGACCGGAAATTCGTTTGGGCCAGGGCAAAAATTGAGGGCGACAAGGTCGTTGTGTGGAGTGATGAGGTGACAGCGCCCCTTTACGTGCGCTACGCCTGGGCCGACAACCCAGTTCAGCCCAACCTGTATAATAAGGAGGGGTTACCGGCGTCGCCATTCAGGACGGATAAATAATAATCCTATATCCATTAACTACATGCAAACCTACCTGACCCTTGGCCTGCTCGCCAGCCTCTCTTACGGGGCTGCGGCTCAGCAAGCTGTCATTGACAGTAGTAAATACCCGCCCCCAAAAACCTGGACGGCCCAGCAGGATCAGGCCAACATGCTACAGCAGCTGGGCATAAAAAAGTTGAGACCCGGACCCAGCGCCAACGAAGCCGACCCCAATCACGCGAACTACGACGAAGCTAAAGCCGATCCCTGTCCGCAGCTCCCTGATCTGCTCACCACCAAAAATGGCAGGAAAGTAACCACCCCCGACCAGTGGTGGAAAACCCGCCGGCCCGAACTCATTGACGATTTCGAACGGGAAGTGTACGGTCGGGTGCCTGCCAACCTGCCCAAAGTAACCTGGGTCACCAAAATCACCGACAACGAATTCGTTGGCCGTACGCCGGTTGTCGCCAAACAGCTGATCGGGCGGGTCGATAACCGTGATTATCCGCTGATCAACGTGAACATCAACATGGTACTAGTGCTGCCGGCCAACGTAAAGGGGCCGGTTCCGGTGATGATGATGCTGGGGTTCCCGACTTTGCCCGCCCCCGCCCAACCCTCGCCGGCCGACCTCGAAAAGCTCAATACCGCTTTCAAGGAGATGATGATCAGAAGCAATCCGGAGCTAAAAGCCATCTTTGACCGGTATCCGGCCTACAATCCCATTACCCGACTGCCCGGACCTAACTTTTTTGCCCCGCCACCAAACGGCGATTCGCCCCCGACCGAGCAGTTGCTGGCCGCTGGCTGGGGCTATTGTACGATTGAGCCCAACAGTATACAGGCCGACAACGGGTCGGGCCTGACCCGGGGCATTATTGGTCTCGTTAACAAAGGTCAGCCCCGCAAACCCGACGACTGGGGCGCTTTACGAGCCTGGGCCTGGGGAGCCTCCCGCGCCCTCGACTACCTGGAAACAGAACCCCTGGTCAACGCGAAACAGGTCGGCATTGAGGGCGTTTCGCGCTACGGGAAAGCGGCCATGGTGGCTATGGCTTTTGACCAGCGGTTTGGTATGGGCCTTATCGGGTCTTCGGGCAAGGGCGGGGCTACGCTGCACCGCCGGGTGTTTGGCGAAGCGGTTGAAAGCCTGACAAACAGTGGCGGCTATCACTGGATGGCCGGAAACTACCTGAAGTACGCTGCTGACGAATCTACTTTTGGCCGCAAAACAGGCTGTGACCTACCCGTCGATTCACACCAGCTACTGGCCTTGTGTGCACCTCGACCTACGTTTGTCAGCTACGGGATACCCGAAAAAGGCGACGCCAAATGGCTCGATCAGATGGGGAGCTACAAAGCCACCGTTGCGGCTGGTTCCGTCTACCGACTGCTGGGAGCCCGGGACCTGGGCGTTAGTAACGACTATACTACCGAACAAATGCCGCCGGTACTGACCGGACTCATGGATGGCGAACTGGCCTGGCGTCAGCACAACGGGGGCCATACCGATGCGCCTAATTTTCAACATGTTATACCCTGGGCCAGTAAACTATTCAACTACACCCGTACTGCCAAATAGCAGTTATCCGCCGGGTAGCCTACCCCAACGGGGAAACATCGAAAAACGGCTCGAACGTGCCGGCCGAGGTGCCGCTGTCGACCCCGCTCTGGTGGGATAAACCCTAAACTCTTCTGCACAGGCGGCTCCCGGGAGCCGCCTGTTTGTTTATCGACTAATCGACTGACGCGGTCGGCAGGCGGGGGTCGACGGGATAGGGTTGAATAGTCAGTACCGAACAGGCCGGTCGTAACGAATGCAGCGGATCGATCAGGACGTTGCGGGAAGGCGACAGCGGCACCACTGCCGATGGAAGTGCCAGGCATAACGACCCATGGTGGCGAAACTGCGCGTCCGCATAGCTGGCCAGCCCGGGCGGAGTCACAAACGGGTCATCCCAACCGACCGGCAATTCACTGGCCGACAGGTACACAATTGACGCATCCGGTACCGAAATCTCGCACAGGATCAGCGGGGGCAGATCGGCCAGGGGTGTCCCGTCGAGGTGTACCATATACTCCAGAAAGCAAAGCTCCGGTGTCGTAGCCGTGTAGACCATGGGGCGTCCTTTGGCATTCCAGCGGCCTCCGTGCAGCTGGGCACCAATCCCATCGAGAATCGTATCGCGGTGGCTGTCGGTCTGGATGCGGTACAGGGTGATAGCCATTAGCTGAACACCCCGTATTCAATACGCCCCAGTAGATCCTCTACCAGCTGAACGCCGGTCGGACTATCCATCAGATCGAGTGGTGACCGGTCAGCCAGCGCCCGCAGCGGCCGACGGAGCCAGCGGGTAAATTTGCCCTGGTCCTGAAAGACAGCGGTGCCGTGACCAGCCAGCCGACTGAGTAACAGCAGTCGCTCGGAGGTGGCCGCATCGAGCCGACCCGCTTTGGCCTGCCGATGGAAAGTAGCGACCGACTGGTTCAGCAGCCGGGCCATTTCCTTATCGGCAACCCCCAGCAGACCCGCAACGCGCCCCGCTTCTGAACCAGCCAGTCCCTGCCGGGAGCGGTCTATGAGCTGAAGTGCCGTTAGCGGAACTACGTTGACGTCGGGTCGTGTAGATGGCGGTAGGGTTGCCTGGGTAGCCATACTAGCTGGTGTTTTTATTCGGGAAATCAGTCAACTACTCTCTAAACAGAATCAATTGATTGCAATATAACACGCTTTTGATTCTAATAGTTACTAACCTACTTTCTCACCGACTGCGTTTGTCGCCGGTATCTATCGAATCTGGCGGATGAAGAACCGCAGCGCTTCTACGTGCACATCCAGATCGTTGGGGTAGTCGTGTTTTCCGCCGATAACCTTAAGCAAAACAACCTCGGGTTTACCCAACTCGCGGTAGGTATATCGCTCAATAGTCCTGCCATCATTCGGGTCAACATCCGGCAGGTTTTCCCGGCGTGGTTGCCCACGATAGCGGGCCAGATCAGCCCAATACGCCAGGGTGCGCGCGGTAGAGCGAACCTCTCCCATGTTCATAGTTGGGCCCAGGTTGACAAGGCCTCCGTTGTACGGGTTTACGTCATCGTCGGTTCCGTTGATAATCATGACAGGCACCGGTTTCCCGGTCGGAACACAATCCATATTGGTAGTATCGGGTAGGTTGGCAATGATCGCCGTAATAGCCCGGAACCGGTCGGGCATGGTAAGCGCCAGTTTATAGGCCATATGGCCACCGCCGGAGGTACCCACCGCAAAAACCTGGTTGGTGTTGGCGCCAAATCGCTTGTTGAAATACCCAATCATGGCCTCAAAAAAAGCCTGCTCGTTCAGGTTCTCTTTATTAGCCGCAGCCGGAGACGCTTTTCGACACTCGTTCCAGTAGCGTTTGTAGCCGTTGGGATAAACAATAAGGGTGTTCTCAGTCCGGGCCTGCTGCTCCATCCGGGCAGCCGCTTTCATCATATCCAGTCCGCTCCCGTTCGAGCCATGCAGCACAAAGACCAGGCTGGGTTTGCGTAATGCAAGGGGTGGCGTACTGTAATGGAATGGCCGATAATGCCCTTCTACCAACACGGAGTCGGTCAGAACCTGAGCGTTCAGCGAGCTTACCAAAAGCAGGGAGAGTACTGACGGGAGTACACAGGTACGATAGTTCATAAGTTGAGTCAGGTGATTCGAATTGGTTATTTTGCTGGACTGACTGCCCGGGACATCGCCAGGCGGGTTACCCTGAAAGCCGGAAGCCAGCCACCCTCCGGTACCAGCGCTCGGTCTGGCAGGCAGGTGACTGGCTCTGTAAGGTAAAAAAAGAAACGTCAGGAGAGGTACTACTTAGTTTTTGACCCGAACGCCGGTTGACTCAAACATATTCATCAGCTGGCCTTTGAGATGGTCGTTATCTACTTTGGCCAGTTCAACGCCAATTTCGCCAGCCTGTTCGGTATTGAAGTAGATGGTAATTTTGTCGGCGGCTTCGTCCACCTTGGTAATGGGTATAGGCTCGGGTCTGGTACCCGACTGATCTTTCAGCGACCCCGTCAATTTACCATCTTTCCGAACCAGATCAGTCATAAACCTGACGTCACCGTTGGGTGTTCCGGCTATGGTTACCTCCCACTTTCCCGCAAAAAAATCGGCAGGTGCAGCCGCCTGCGAAAATCCATCGTAGGCAAGACCCAGGCATAAAAATAGAAACAACAGACTCACTTTTTTCATGATCAACAGCGTTTAAACGTAAACTAGAAAAGAGAAAAGGGTAAAAAAAGAGGCTTTATCAGCCGCTGGCTACAGACCCTTGGGCGCGATTACATTACCAGTACAATTCCTTCTTCCAGCGCCTTCTGATAATTGGTCCGGTTAAATTCGTACAGGTTAGGCGACCGGTGGGGACCGATCGACCGCTGTTCATCGAGTTTGTTCAGCAGACCTAGCGCAAACAACTTCCGCGGAAAGTTGCGCCGATCGAGGGTTTTGCCGAGCAGGGTTTCGTAAAGCACATGTATTTCGGGCAGCGTAAACTGATCAGGGAGTAGACTGGCCCCGATCGGCTGGTGGTAGAGCTGAAGCCGTATCGTCTCCAGCGCCTTGTCAACCATATCGTTGTGGTCGTACAGCAGCTCGGGCAGAGCGGCAATATCCCACCACCCATAGTCCTCTACGATCAGGTCCGTCTGCACGATAACCCGCTCGTAGTCGACCAGCGCGTAATAGCCGATAGAAATCTGTCGGCCGAGGAGCCAGTTGTCTTCCCGGATGGTGATCCAGTCGCCTACCAGCTGCTGCAGATCTTCGGCCCGTTGCTCCCGATGTCGGTAAGGGCTATCGCCAAACGTATAAAATTGCTGAAGGAACAGGTCTGTTATACCGGTTCGTTCGGCCAGTATCCGGTTGGCCGCATCGCCGAACCGTTCGTCCTTCCTGATAAAGCCGCCCGGTAAGCCCCACCCATCTGAGCCGTGTAGCTTAACCAGCAAAATTTTCAGCTGCTGATCGTGATACCCCAGAATGGCGCAGTCGATCGTCAAATGGGGCAAATGCCGCTGCCCACCGTAGAGGACAAAATCAATCACTTCGTCAGTCGTCTTCATCCGGAAAAATTTGGGCCTCAGGTCATGAACAGGATTTTGTAGCCTGCCGCAGGCGGCTGCGGCAGGCATCGCTCGGCGTCAGACGCGCAGTTTTTGCACGTTCTGGTAACTGATGGCGATCGCTTCCAGCGGGGAGCCCTTCACAACGGCATCCTGCTCTACGAAGTAATGCTGAATACCAGCCGTCTTGTGCGCATCCAGAATGCGCTGAAAATCGACCGAGCCGGTACCCACTTCGGCAAATTCGCGTTTCTCGGTTTTGGCAATGTCTTTCAGGTGCACGAGCGGGAACCGGCCGGGGTTCTTTCTGAACAGCTCAACCGGATCCTGACCCGCCCGGATAGCCCAGTATAGATCCAGCTCCATTTTTACCAGTTTTGGATCGGTACCGGACAGCATCACCTGATAAGGCACCTGCCCATCCAGCGTCTCAAACTCGAAGTCATGGTTGTGATAACCGAACTGGATACCGGCCTTCTGACAAACCTCGCCGGCGGTGTTCAGGGTGTCGCACAGTTTCTTGTAATCGTCGATCGTCTTGCGGTCCTGCGGGAACAGAAACGCGCACATCATGTATTTCTGCCCGATCCCGGCGGCATGCTCCACGGCTACATTCCAGTCTTTTTTCAGGTTATTGGGCATGTAATGGCCGCTGGGCGACGTAAGATTAAGGCTGGTAAGCAGCGTCTTGAATTCAGCGGGCGTTTTGCCGAAAAATTTCCCACCCGCATACCCGAACGTTTCCACTTCCTGGTAACCAATGTCGGCAACTTTTTTCAGCGTCCCCTCCACATCCTTGCCAAACTCATTGCGCAGGGTATACAACTGAAGGCCAATTTTTTTGATCGGTTTAGCGAAAACGTCTACCTGACTTAGATAAGGCAGCGTCAGGGCCAGGGCACTGGTTCTGAGAAACTCTTTGCGGGATATCGTCATTGTCTGCTTGGATTAAACTGGTCTGACCAGCTGTTGATTATAGATTATTCCTGAGGTATGAACTGAAGGCGGCTGCTGGCCCAGAGGGCTTTTTTGGAAGGTACTTACTGACTTTAATCGACTCGAAGGGCGGACTTTTACGCCCCCCAGCCCCCTAAAGGAGGAGTTGACCCCGCCGTTTTTTCTCCCCCTTTAGGGGGCTGGGGGGTGTACAATCCGGTCCCAAACAACCTCTTAGGCCGGGCCGCCGTCGCGGGGCTGGGGGGTGTACAATCCAGTCTCTACACGGCTTTCGGGTCTTAATTCCCTTTCCCTAAACAAGCTCTGAGGGGCTTCTCGTTAGATACACCTGTTTTCTTCCATGATACACGGCGGATGCCGAATCGGGGCCGGTATTGGCTGACCTCCCTTAGTATTCGCATTCCCCTGTTACATCCTTTAATGCCGGGCTTCTCAAACATGGCCAATTCCTATTGCGTCAAAATGACAAGACAAATGAAGTGAAGATTTATTAATACGTCAAATTAACGCATTACTTTTTTTAAACTTTTTCTTGGAATGAGTAAGTAATACAGCCGAAAACAAACGGCGAAAGAAGGGGCAGCGATTATCCAGGAAATTTCAGGGAAACATGATCACACGGTTGTGGTCTTTACACATAGTATATAGACTCTATCTAAAACGCTGTAACTTTGTAGACAAGGAGTCTTGCCCCACTACCCGCTTCCAACCTATCTGCACTCCCGTTTTTCAGGGGTAGGTGACCCTTTGCCCTTGTTCTCTGCTACCCGTACAGCCTATTATTTTGGACAATACGTTTATTTCCGCTGATTACCCCTTTTTGTCCGGTGGCGGTGAGATGGGTCAACGAATCAGAGACTTTCCATGGGAGACAACGCCGTTAGGTGCTCCCAATAGTTGGTCACAAAGCCTGCGTACGCTTGTCCAGATGGTGCTTGCCACCAGATCGCCCATGCTCATCTTGTGGGGACCTGAGCTGATAACGATCTACAATGACGGATTCCGGGCTGGGTTTAGCAACCTGAATAACCATCCAGCCGCGTTGGGACAGCCAGGCGCCGTAAGCTGGGCCGACATCTGGCCCTACGCAGGGCCCGTAATCCAAACCAGTATGGCCGGTGGCCGGGCTGAATGGATTGACGGTCAGAAACTTCCAATTCCGGGCAATAACCCCCTCGGGGCTACCTATGCGACATTTTGCTTTAGCCCCCTGGCCGATGAGGGGACGATTAACGGCGTACTGGTCACTTGTTTAGAAGCCACCCAGACACTCGAATTTCGCCATGCCTATCTGCTCCGGTTGAGTGACCTGCTGCGCCCGCTCATCGATCCGAAGGTTATTCAGGCTACGGCGGCTCAGCTGCTGGGCGAAACCCTGGGGGCAAATCGGGTACATTATGGAGAAATAAGTCAGGATGGGCGTTTGGTAGTGGTGACATCGAACTACGTTAAGGGGGTTATTGAGCTGACCGGAGAGTTTGTCATGGCTGACTTTGGCCCGGCGGTTGTTGCGCGCTTACAGGCTGGCCAGACTATTGTCATGAACGACCTTACCGCCGATCCTGCGCTATCTGCCGCCGAACGGGCGATGAACGAACAGGTTGGTATCAAGGCTCAGGTTGGTGTGCCTTTGCGAAAAGCAGGCCAATTGATCGGAATTTTATCCGTTCATGCCTCTTTACCCAGAAGCTGGACCCCGACCGAAGTTCAACTGATCGAAGAAACCGCCGAGCGGACCTGGGAAGCCGTTGAACGCTCGCGGAGCGAAACCGCGTTACGACGGCGGGAAGAAAAATACCGCCATTTGTCAGTAGAGCTGGAAAACAGAGTGATGGCCCGCACCCAGGAGCTGGTACTGGTCAATCAGGATTTACAACGTTCGAACGATAATTTGCAGCAGTTTGCCTATGTAGCCAGCCACGACCTGCAGGAACCCCTCCGCAAGATCAGGCAATTCGGTAGTCTGCTCAAACAGCGATACGCCAGTACACTGGACCGGGAAGGACAGGATTATCTTCAGCGTATGAGTTCAGCCAGCGAGCGTATGTCTACACTGATCAAAGACCTGCTGGCGTATTCGCGCATAGCCACCCGGCAGCAATCGTTCGGGCTGGTTTCCCTGGCTGACATTGTAACCGGCGTGCTGGAGACCCTATCGTGGCAAATTGACGAAAGACAGGTGCAACTGAGCCTGGACGAATTGCCGCAGGTAAAGGGAGAGGTATCCCAATTGTCACAGTTGTTTCAAAATCTGATCTCAAACGCGATTAAGTTTACCCCGCCTAGCCAGCAACCCCAGCTTCAGATTCGCTATCGGCTTTGTCAGGCTGATGAATTACCGGCAGTATTGATGCCGGCTAAACAGACTGGCTACTACCATCAGATCAGCCTGATTGATCAGGGTATCGGTTTTGAAGAAAGGTACCTCGACCGCATCTTTCAGGTATTTCAGCGGCTGCATGGAAACCGCGAATTTGAAGGAACCGGCGTTGGCTTAGCGATATGCCAGCGAGTGGTAGAAAATCATGGGGGTGCCCTCACGGCCAAAAGTAAGCCAGACGAAGGGGCAACCTTCATCGTTTATCTCCCTGCCTGATCAGGCAATTATCAGGACAATGGCGTGTTTCCGCCGACAAAAGCAATTAGAAATCAGCAATTACGGCTTATAGTAATGTTTTCGGGTATAGTAATGTCGGCCTGTGTGTAACCATACCAGGCTGGCCCCCTAACATGAACCTTAATTGCTAATCGAGTGGATACATCAAGACGAGAGTTTATCAAAAAAACAGCGCTGGGAACCGTTGGCCTGTCGGTGGGAGGACTGGCCCCGGGTATGTCGGCGAAGAGTTATGCAAAAATCATCGGTGCCAACGAGCGGATCAACGTGGCTATCATCGGGCTCGGTCGGCGGTTAAGTGCCTACTACGAGCCGATCTCGCTGAAAAGCAGCAACGTTGAGCTTGTCTATCTCTGCGATGTTATGAAGAAGCAGCGCGAGTCGGGTGCCCAAAAGTTTTCGAAGCATATCTCGTATGCACCCAAGCTGGAAAACGACATCCGCAAGGTCATTGCCGACAAGCAGGTCGACGCCCTGTTCAACGCCACGCCCGACCACTGGCATGCGCCCGGCACCTGGATGGCCGTTCAGGGCGGTAAACACGTGTACGTAGAAAAGCCCTGTAGCCACAACCCCCGCGAGGGCGAAATCCTGATCGAATGCCAGAAAAAATACGGCAAGATCATCCAGATGGGTAACCAGCAACGGTCGGCGCTCGAATCGATCGATATTATCAGCCAGATACACAATGGCATCATTGGAACCCCATTTAAAGCCGTGGCTTTTTACGCGGCCACCCGGGGTGAGGTGCCGGTGGCAAAGAAGGCGCCCGTTCCTGATGGACTCGACTGGGAACTGTTTCAGGGCCCTGCTCCCCGGACCCCCTACACCCACGACACCTGGGATTATAACTGGCACTGGTACGGCTGGCAATACGGCACGGCCGAAAGTGGCAATAACGCTACCCACGAACTGGACGTAGCGCGCTGGGCTCTCCAGGTCGAATACCCGGAACACGTTGCGGTCGAGGCTGCCAAACGGGCTTTCCCGACCGACGGGTGGGTCATGTACGATACCATGGATGCCACTTTCCGCTTTCCCGGCAACAAAATCATCAAGTGGGATGGCAAAAGTCGCAACGGCCATAAAACCTACGGCAGCGACCGCGGCACGATTATCTACGGCAGCAACGGCAGCGTCTACGTCGATCGCGACGGCTACACCCTGTTTAACCGGGAAGGAAAAACGGTAAAAACCAGTAAGTCGGGCGGTTCGGAAGCCGGCACCGCGCTGGGCGGTGGTGGCGATATGACGACCCGCCACGTAGTCAACTTCTTCGAAGCGATCCGGGGTAAAGCGAAACAGGCATCACCCATCGACGAAGGGGCCAAAAGCACGCTCTTGTGTCACCTGGCCAACATCGCGTACCGGACCAATAAGTCGCTGGAGGTAGACACCACCAACGGACACGTTCGCGATCGGGAGGCTATGAAGCTGTGGAGCCGCGAGTATGAAAAAGGCTGGGAACCCCGCATCTAACAAGTACCGGTGTTTACCGGAGCGTATCAGTCAGCCCGTTGTAGGTCGGTTATAAGACCCCTGCAACGGGCTTTTCACTCAATCACCACCCGCATCTGCCATGACCGACTGCCTGTCTGCCCTACCCTCTTCGTTTTCAGTTTCCTCCGGTACCGCAACCGGGCGTGCCGCCAAAAGCCTGGCCTCGTTACTAGTTCGTACTCTGATTGGCGGCCTGGGCAGTCTGTTCTTCATGAGGTCAGTAAGCGCACAAACCCCGGGTACACCCGTTGATCTGAAGACGGAACATCTGGTCAATCCGCTTGGTATCGACGCTACAACACCCCGATTCTCGTGGCGGTTACAGGATCCGAGACGGGGAGCCCGACAAACCGCCTGGCAGATACAGGTAAGCACCGACTCGCTGGAGCCTGGCCGGGGAGCCGGAAACAGCTGGCAACCCGCCCGACAGGCATCCGACCAGACGCTGGTAACCTATTCTGGTAAACCCCTTCGTCCGTTTACCGCCTACTTCTGGCGAGTCACGGCCTGGGATCAGGATGGTAAGCCACATACGTCGGCAACGGCCCGATTTGAAACCGGACTTATGCATCCGAAAAACTGGCAGGGTGCCTGGATCAGCGACGGGGCCGACGAAACCATAAAACCAGCTCCTTATTTCCGGAAAGTGTTTCAGACGGGTAAAACGATCCGGAGCGCCCGGGCTTACGTAGCGACAGGCGGGCTGTACGAGCTTTATCTGAACGGACAAAAGATAGGCAACCACCGGCTCGACCCCATGTACACCCGCTTCGACCGCCGGGTTCTGTATGTGACGTACGACGTAACGAAGCAGTTCAGGACCGGTGCCAATGCGCTGGGCGTTTTGCTGGGTAATGGCTGGTACAATCATCAGTCAACGGCGGTATGGTATTTTCACAAAGCCCCCTGGCGTAACCGGCCCACCTTCTGCCTCGATCTGCGGATCACCTACGACGATGGCAGCGTTGAGACCATATCCTCCGGTACAGACTGGAAAACCAGCCTCAGTCCAATCCGCTTCAACAGCATCTACACGGCCGAACGGTACGACGCGCGCCTGGAGCAGCCCGGCTGGAATCAGGTAAATTTTGACGATACAAAATGGACTGCCGCTAAAATCAGGTCGGCCCCATCCGCCAACATCGTAGCGCAGGTTATGCACCCGATCCGAAATGTGGAAGCGATACCGGCCCGCAGCCTGACCAAACTAAACGATACGACCTATGTGTTCGACCTGGGCCGCAACATAGCCGGGGTCAGCCAGATTCGCGTGCAGGGTCCGGCGGGCACTACCCTCCGGTTGAAACATGCCGAGCGACTAACGAAAGACGGACGGGCCGATCAGTCGAATATCGACATGCATTACCGACCTACCGATCAGAGCGACCCGTTCCAGACCGATGTAATCACGCTCAGCGGTCGGGGTGAGGAAACATTCATGCCTCACTTCAACTACAAAGGGTTTCAGTACGTAGAGGTCACCAGTACGCAACCCGTAACCCTCACTCAACAGAGTCTGACGGGGTATTTTATGCATAGCGACGTGCCCGCTACGGGTCAGGTGAACTCGGCCAATCCAGCCTTGAACAAAATCTGGCAGGCAACCAACAACTCGTACCTGTCAAACCTGTTCGGCTACCCGACCGACTGCCCACAACGGGAGAAAAACGGCTGGACCGGCGATGCCCACATTGCCGTTGAGACCGGTTTATACAACTTCGATGGCATCACCATCTATGAAAAATGGCTGGCCGATCACCGCGATGAACAGCAGCCGAACGGCGTATTGCCTTCGATCATCCCCACCGGCGGTTGGGGGTACGACTGGGGGAACGGCCCCGACTGGACCAGCACCATTGCGCTGATTCCCTGGAACGTATACCTGTTTTACGGCGACAAAAAAATCCTGATCGACAATTACGACGCCATCAAACGGTACGTTGATCACCTCGAAGCCAGTAGCCCCAACAACCTGACAAGCTGGGGCCTGGGCGACTGGGTGCCCGTAAAATCTAAAGCCCCCGTTGAGCTGACCTCGTCGATCTATTACTACACGGATACCCGCATACTGGCCAACATAGCCAGACTCCTCAACCGAACCGACGATTACACCCATTATTCATCCCTGGCGGCCCGCATCCGACAGGCAATTAACGCCAAATACCTGAACCAGACAGCGGCCCGCTACGGGTCGGGGCTCCAAACTGAACTCAGCGCACCGCTCCACTGGGGCCTGGTACCCGATGGGCTGTCGGCGGCCGTAGCGTCTCAACTGGCTCAGCGGGTCGAAGCCGACCAGGCCCATATCGATGTTGGCCTGCTTGGCACCAAAACCATCTTGAATGCACTCAGCGATAACGGCCATGCCGATCTGGCCTACCGGGTCGCTTCGCAGGAAACCTTTCCGTCCTGGGGCTGGTGGATAGCCAATGGAGCCACTACCCTGTACGAGAACTGGCCTATCGATGCCAAAAGCGATATCTCCCTGAATCATATCATGTTTGGCGAAGTCGGAGCCTGGATGTACAAGGCGTTGGGTGGTATCAAACCGGACCCCAACGCACCCGGTTTTAAGCACATTCTGCTGAAACCCAACTTTGTAAAAACCCTGGATCATTTTGAGGCCACCCACCAGGGCCCGCACGGAATGATCCGGTCTGCCTGGCGCCGATCGGGTTCGGGGATTACCTACCTGGTCACCGTACCCCCCAATTCAACGGCTACGCTCTTCCTGACGGACGGGCAGGCGTACGCAGACGGGCGACTGCTGAGTCCAACTACAAACGCAGGTGTGTCGGGTCGGCAGTATAGGCTCGTGGCAGGCAGCTATCAGTTCGAGATTCGATAAGTCTGGAACGCTACTGGCGGGTAAGGGAAACTTTGGGGCAAAGCACCGACTCGCAGGGCGAGCAGGACGCGACGGCCACGGTAGTGCGTACCTGTCGGCAGGCCGTATTGGTCGCATCGCGAATGGTGATCGGATAGGTTGTTGAGTTGTTGGCGCTGAGCTGCCGGCCTGCTCCAACGGTTACGGCCTGTCCATAGGCCGTACCACCCGCGTTGAGCACAGTTCCGCCCGATCCGTCGCTGTTGGCGTTTAGCACCAGCTCGTACCGACCGCTTCCGTTTACGGCTGTTGCCTGTACCGTCAGCAGAAAATAATCATCAGCGCTCGTAACATCGGTCCCGTTTGCCTGACACCCGCTCTGGCTAAATGTCTGAACGCTTAGGCTGCATGAACACGAAGCCGGGGCCGCATAGGTAACCGAAGCCGGTGTACAAGCCGTACTACTGGAGGTTATCGTAACCGTATGGCTGGCCGCATTGGCCGTGAGACCGGTCAGGGTATAACTCTGCGGGCTGCTGCCACTGGTTGAAACGGTAGTAGAGCGAACCCCGTCGGTAACCGTCAGCTCACCGGAAGCCGCGTTGGTGAAACTTACGCTCCCGGTGAGCGTGTACTGATTCGTTGCGGGTACACAGGCGCCCGGCGTTGCGGTAACGGCCAGCGTTGGACAGGTCGAGCAGGCCGATGGTGAGCAGTCGACAACGATGGCGGCCTGATCGTTCGGGTAGTTGGCACTATAGGTATCGAAGCGGTTGCCCGTTGTGTTCCGATCGCAGAACCGCATATTCGTGCCGATGTAGCGGCCGTCATTGGCGGCCCGGCTTACCCCCCCGTTGACCACGATCCGCCCGTTGGTTCCCGTCACGATCTTGGTAATGGACAGGTCGTATCCCGTAGCAATATCCAGCAGTCCGTTCAGTACAATCGGCCCGTCGATGTTCACCGTGCCTTTCACCGTAATGCAGTTGTTGCTGATAAACTGTTTGGCTCCCTTATCGCCCGTTCTGAACTCACACCCGAGCGTTCCGTTCTGCGCCGGCACGCAGGTCGTTTGCAGGAGTCCGTTGTTCGTAAACCCGCCATGGTTGTAGAAGGTGCGATAAACCGTTATCACCCCCGTGCTTTGGTTGATAAATGAATTGGCTTCTGAGTCTTCGAGACTGGAGAATACCATCGTACCTGCGTTTGTATACGTGGTCGAGTTACCCGCTACGAAGTTGGGCGGTGCCGTGGCGGTTAGGGTTGCCCCGGCTCCATTCGCAAACGTGAACGAACCTCCGGTCGTTGTCACGGCCGAGTTTGCTGTGAACGTAACCTGCCCGGCGTTGTTGATGAGCAGGCCGGCGTTGATATTGGTTATGTTCGTCGACAGTGAGGCCCCGGCACTCACCGCAATGGTCGAATTTCCGTTCAGATTCAGCCCGCCGTTGAGCACAAACGTACCGTTTACCGTGATGGATATACTGTTGGCAGCCAATGCGTTGGTTTGGGTCCAGGTAACGCCCGGCGCTACGCAGATTCGGATACCTGTTTTGTTCTGATCAATCGAGATATTACCTACGTTGGCCAGGATGCAGAGGGTCTCGCCCGAATTTAAACTGCTAAAGTCAGTCCCGCTTCCCACACCAGTGTAGGATCGGGTGCAGGTTGTACACTGAGCAACGGCGAGTTGTTTGCCCAGCAGGGTTATGCACAGAATAAGCAGGTAAAATCTTGTTTTCATGCGTCAAGTAATTAATAGTATCACAAGCCGATCGGTACGACCCGCTATTGTTGTCTGCTGATGCGGACAGGCATGGTAAACCGGTTGTTGGCGCGGGACTTTTCCCGGTACTGCCCCTCCGGGTCAATGACTATCTCGAGCCAGTACGTACCTGATTTCAGGCCTTTGGGCAGTTGTATATACTGACCTTCGTACATCATGCCATACGTGTCGTATCCGCCAACGCTGATGCCCTGCCGCGAGGCCTGGCAACTGGCGTACGATCCCAGCCCGTAGTTGGCCAGGTTTTCGGGACCGTAGGTTATGCCCCGGTCCTGGCACAACGTATCGGACGAGCGACAAATACCCGAATCGAACAGGCAGTAGCTGACCTTTCGGCCGGTGGCCACGACTTTCTCCGCTTCTCGCCCGTTTCGGGTTTTATACCGCTGAACAAGCCGAAACTCGACCCAGTCGTCGGCATGGTAATGATTATGTCCCGGTTTTTCGTCGAAATAATTGGTCCCGGCGGGGTAGTCGTGCCAGCTGAGGCTGTCGGCCTGCCGGCTATATACCCGCTGATACAGGCGTTGTCGGGCCAGGGTACCGTCTGCACAGCGGCTCCCCGAATCCACGCGCTGCTGCTGGCAGTACCATTCCCGATTGCCAACCGTTTCCATGGGCCCATCGCCAATATTCGCAATGGAGGCCGCAAAGCGTAACTGCCCGGGGTAGGTCGGATCATTCCAGGCATATTCTTTGATCTGCGCCCGGGTAAACGAGCCGATGATTACCAGATCGGGAAGCAGCTGGCAGTCGCTCCGATCGGTTGAGCACCGGCAAGCGGCCGGATTCTGGAACGAACAGGGGGTTTTCTCATCATTGGGCATCGGGTTCGCACCGAATTCCAGCGTCACGTAAGTCAGCACGCCCCCCTCCCCTTTCCGCAGATCGGTAATCAGCAGATACCAGGTCCCGTTCGGGTTCTGCCCATCGTTCAAAAAGCGAAACCGGCCATCCGGACTGTACTCCCCGGCAAACGGGGCACTAGCCTGGTGGATGTACCCCGAAAATCCATTCGACCGAAAACAGGTATTGGCAAAGTCGGCCCCCTGGTCTCCCCCATTCCGGTTACTCAGCCATATGCTTTGCCCACTGGGCGCAACCAGTTCTATTTTTAGATCAGACGTACGACTGTGCTGAATATTGAAACAGACTTTCATCAGCCCGTATTCAGCGTCGATGCGCGTGGGTAAGTGATCGACCCGTATGGGTATAGAATCGGCCCGAACGCTGGTGTCAAAGTCGGTCAGCGTACGGCCGCGACTAATAAACTGTTGGGCCAGGCACTCCCCTACCGACGCTAGCACCAGTAGTAGCATACTTACCCACCCGGAAAACGTCTCTACCCGGTAATAGCGGAGGTAGTACCTGTAGTCTTTCGGTATAGATTTGATCATTTCTCCCGTAAAACTAGGCTGGCAGGCATGACTGGTCAAACGTTACTTCTACATGATGTGGGAGATAGTTGATCAATAGACAAGAATCATGCCGTAGCAACCTATTCCTCAATTGATTATATCCAGAATTCATTTAAGTATATTTTTTGATTTATATGTATCTAAACCACTAATTTATGAAACTTTTAAGTAGTGAGTTAACTTTACAACGGCTAATCAGCTGAATGAAAGTTTAGCCAGCCTGGCAACAACCCCTGTACCTCATTTTCACCCAGCTGCTTACCCCAATTAAGCTGCTTGTCTAGTACATGACTTCTAGTTTCCCTCACCAACAGGTATTCCTCTCTTCGTCCATAACTGGACAATCTTGTCCAGTTATGGACGAAGAGACCGACTTTGCTTTCGTTTAGCCTGCTGACACTCAACAGTCACCGTTTGTGGCACAGCAGTTGTCTATACACGTTTAACCAATCGACCCAAAACACGTCATGAACGTTCGTTTCTGTCTATTTGCCAGCCTACTCACCTTCACACTTACGGCAGGTCTGGCCCAGCAAAAATCCTCTAAAACACAGATTATACTGCTTGGCAGTGCCCACTTTGGGCAGGAGAGTTTTTACAAAGATGCACCCATGGCCGACCTCTTTCAGGAGAACCGCCAGCGGGAAGTCGACCAGGTGAACGCCAAACTAGCGCGGTTCAAACCCGACCTGATTCTGATTGAGCGTGAGCCGGGCGAACAGGCCCAGGTTGATAGTCTGTATGGCCTTTATAAGTCGAACCGATTGTCGTTCCGGGACCTATCCCACGGCCGGGCCGAACAATACCAGATCGCGTATGCGCTCGCCAAGCAACTAAATCTACCGTCGGTCTTCGGCGTTGATTATTACATCGGCACATCGAATCGGATTCTCAATCAGGGGCAGCACATTGATTATTACCTGAACGAACTCAAAGCCTTCAGCGATTTGGGCAACAGCGTTATTGGTGCCTTTCGGGCAGGAACGATGCGTTTACCCGATTTCCTGATCAAGCTTAACTCGCCCCAGGTACTGCAGGAAACGTACCGCGTCATGTACATCACGCCGGCTAAAGTCAGGCAGGGAAAACTGAACACGAAAGACCCCTTGCTCGATAGCACCCGTATTTCATCTGATTACGTAGGGGCCGATTTCATCACCTATTTCTACAGTCGAGAATTGCGCATCTATTCGAATATCGTCAACCGTCAACTGGCTGAAAAAAAGCAACGGATTCTGGTTGTCATGGGACAGCGCCATGCTGCCGTCCTGACCAAACTGTTCGAAAACGACCCCGACTACGAAATCGTACCCGTTGAGAAATACCTGCGGTAAGCTGGTACCGATTTGCTCACATAATCAGTATTGGGGTCATAAAGGACATTTTGTCCTTTATGACCCCAATACGTTTAATTTACCTTCTGAACATATCCACCCGTACCAATACACTTACATCTGCAGGCCTGCCATCTCAATTCTAAACGGCGCTGCAGGGGCCATAATCATCTAGAATAAATCATCTTCGGCGGGCTGCTACAGATCCAAATTGCGACACATCCGGCTAATTATATCTGATCGTTGCTTTACAGAATAGGCCGTTAGCCGGGTTCTCGACGCTATTGCGCCACCCATCAGGTGTAGATGGTTTCTGAGCTCTGTTCATAATCAAATAATAGACTACACAATCGAAATTATTGATTAATTAGTAGATGTTTTAGTGCTGTTTTTTGGACTTTTTAGCTTTTTCAGCCCCAGCCGGTACCAATAGACTTACAATAGATTTTAACTAAAATAGCTATTCTTATTTTCACAACTACTTGTGGCCAATTACAGTATTTTTTGATAGCGATCATCGGTACTATTTACCATTGCACGCTTTTATCGAGTGGGCATAAAACATCAACAATTATCTCATAATCAGCATATAATGCCTTATTTTTCGTTTTGCTAGCCAGGTTTCTGAGCATAAAGGACAAAATGTCCTTTATGCTCAGAAACCTGGCTAGATACCGTTATTTGATAAAATAAGGGATACCATTTTCGTTGAAACCAATCTGGACTCCGAACTCCCGTTCGGCAATTTTCTGGAAGGTTAGGCGCCGGTCATAGGCAGTATGGTTATTTACCCAGTAACTCCCGATCTCACTTTTGGCCAGATCGGTGGGCTGGCCACCAGATTCGAAGTAAACAGGATTATTCGCCTGGGTCGTCAGCAGTTGATCGAGCAATGGAGTGCGGGCATCTTCTGTCATTTTATCGAAGGCCTGCAAAAAGTAAGTATGCTCCCGGCGCTCAAAATCAGTAATGATTAACTGCATCCGCTCCTGCTCTGCCTGCTCCTGTTGCTTCTGTTGTAAACGAGCTCGTTCGCTTTGTCGTTTGCCTTCTTTCTTCAGCCGAAATCCCTTGTATCGGGCAAACGTTTCGGGAGTGAAAAAGGCTACACTTTTGGCCTTTGCTTTGGTATCGATCAAACCTGTGAATGCGTCCAGCACCGTATCCCGGCCATGCTCGGTTACGTAACCATCAATTAGTAGTTTGCTGGTGAGCGCATCGGGTCGGTCTTCAATCCAGATCTCTTTGAAGAGTTCATAGAGCTCCGCAAACTCGGCTACGGTCAGTTCGGGTGAAGCGGCTGGTACAGGTTCAGCCGCCGGCTCGGGTTGGGGCTCGTATTCGGTTGTGAGTTCAGGCCCGGTTTCGGGCGGACCTTCCGGAACGGGTAGAATTTTGGTTTTATCCTTTGGCTTGATAAAGAAGATCAGCCCGGTAACTCTGGGTTTCTGGCCCTGTAAGTTTTCACCAACTTTCTGATACGACAGCCTGATATCGGTCTTTTCGTTGATCTCCTCCAGCGCCGGCATCAGTACGTACTTCTCGAAGGCGGCAAACCGCTGGTACCCGCTGGTGTTATACCCGAAGCGTTCTTTGAACCGTACCAAATCACTTTCATACCGGCCGTAATTGAGCCACGATTTGAAGAACGGATATAGTTTAATTGCCTGCGCATTCTGAAGCTTGTGGACGTTCTGTTTTAGAAAGCTGTAATTGCCTTTCTCTTTAACATCGAGGATGATTTTAACCAGCTTTTCGTGAACCTGTACCTGAATGGTGCTGCTCTTGTGATCGTGCGTCGAGAAGGCTACGATAGGGCTGCGGTGTTCTCCTTTCTCGTCTTTCCATTTCAGGATGGTTGTCTGCAAGGTTTCTACCGACGTGATCAGGTGCTGGTAGTTCTTGGACTTGGCCGCGCCAATATCTTTCAGGAAATCTTTGATGACGATCTCGATCGTGATGTTCTGGTTGTTGGCAACGCCAACAAGGTGCTCGGGTTTGAGCCTGGATACAATCTCGTAAAAGACCTTGGGGGTGTAGATTTCCGTTATTGTCTTCTGCTCTGATTTCGAAATAGCCCGAACGAATTTTGGACTCGCGAGCGGGTTATTCATGATAATGTACTCCGGGTTCTGCTGAAGAGCCTCTATGTCTTTTCGGGTGTCGGGCTTATCACTCATATCGGTTCTGGTGAATCGCAAGGTGAGGCAATATAAAGTTAATATGTAAGTTTTACCCAGTTTCTTACATTTTATTATCCTGCCGACAAACCGCACAGAATGAGGTCCTGGTGGCGCGTAGTCAATTGAATTGCCGTACCAACCAACTTACACAATCCCGGGCAGTCTATTTTAAAAATAAAAAAGTATTATATAATGGACTTATTCATTCTACTATAAGGACTCATAACTAGAAATGTATAGGCAGCAGTTGGGGAAAAGCACAAACTGGTCTTAAATATGGCCTAAAGTGCCCTCCACATTCTCGTACCAAATGACTTACATATCCGTACCAAATGACTTACATCCGGTACCAAATGACTTACATTCTCGTACCAAACGACTTACATATCCGTACCAAACGACTTACATCCGGTACCAAATGACTTACATTCTCGTACCAAACGACTTACATATCCGTACCAAACGACTTACATAATTAGCTTATAAAAACCTGATAGTCAACAGGTTAGGCGGGGTCTAAAAATATATTAAAAATAGAAAAAATAGTATCTAAAAATAATAGAAAAAACACACTCTAAAAAAACACCCACCTGCCGCAAGACTGGGTGGGTGTTTTTTTCTTTTTTCAAATTTTAAACTTTCCTTTTACCGCTCTTCCACTTTTCCCTTAACCCCCTGTTGCGGCCGCCCCCTTATAGGTTTTTCGCCCTCTCTCCTGAATGGTTTTCAACAAGCGTCTTTTTAAGCATCGCGGCACAGTCAATGATCTGATCGCAGATACCTATTTCATCGGCACCGGTAGCGGTCAGTGAAGCTAGTAAGGAGTGTAACCGTTTGCGTAGTGCGGCCGGTTTGGCTGGTTTGCTCATCTGACGCCCGATAGATACCGAAGCTGGCTTGTCTGCCGCAACGAGTTGATCAGACCCGGTCAACAAACTGTCGATGGAAGTGAGGCTACCAGCTGGTATATCACTTTTTGCCAGTTGTTGTATCACCGACTTGCTTACCGAGACACTACCGGCCAGAATAGAAGCTTTCAGGGCAGGAGCCAGTTTGTCCATGCCTGCGGCAAATTCGGCATCGCGTTTAATCGTCTTTTCGTTGACGTTGTACTGTTTGGCTATCTTCTGGGCGGTCGATTCGGCTTTTGCCTCCGGGTTCGAAGCCGTGTCGATAAAGTCGGCTGAAGCATATGGGACATTTTGTCCTTTATGGTTGTCCCGTTTGTATTTGCCCCGTGTCCCGCGTTCATCGAGGTAGCGTAAGCCGCGAAAATAGGCGGTCTGTTCCGGGGTCAGGTTCCGGCGTCCCAGCTGATTTTCGATCATGAAGCTCCTGACCTCATCCATGCCCGAGAAGGAGACCAGGTTAACCCGAAAATCGATGCCGAAACGCTGACAGATGCCGTATCGATTGTGGCCGTCTACCAGCACATATACCGGGCTTATATCGTCCGAACCGGCCAGGCTACCCTCGGTTGTTTCCCATACCAGCAGCGCTTCCCGACAGCCGTCTTTCCGAATGTTGTTTTCCAGCTGGGCCTGTTCGTCGGGGAGGAGTGGGGGGATGAAGGCCTGTAGCTCGGGCAATACCCGGATGTTTCGACGAATGTCTTCGTGCCGGAGCAGGCTCTGATCTTTTATGATTTTCTTCGTGCTCAGCGATTCCATGTATTTTTTCATACCGGGTGCAGTTTAGGCGGTAAGCAGTTGAGGAGCTGGCTGAGTGAATTCGTGGGCCAATTTTAAATAATCCTGAGCGCCGTGTGATTCTTTAGCGTAGGTGAACACATCACGTTGCGCTACCTGCGACTCTTTCAACGATACATTCAGCCGGATTTCAGTCTTGAATATCCGGAAGTTACTCAGGTTGGTATGGACGTACTCAATCATGTCGCGGTGCAGCTTCAGCCGTCGGTCAACCATGGTCAGTACGATACCTTCCACCGTCAGTTCGTGGTTGATGCGGTCGCGGACCTGGGTGATGCGGTCAATCAGGCTGTTTATGCCTTTCAGCGCCGACACCTCGGGCTGGAGCGTTACCAGACACGACTGTGACGCAACCAGGGCCGAGTTGGTAAAAATGTTGAGCGCCGGCGGACAGTCGATGAGAATGTAATCGTACTCCGATCGGAGGGGAGAGATCGCGTTCCGAAGCTGATTGACGCCCCCGACTACCTGTACCAGCTCGAGATCGGCATAGGCCAGCTCCAGATCGCTCGGCGACAGATCGTACCGTTCGCCGATGTTGAGAATGGGTAAGGGTTCATTGTCGAGCAGGGCGTGTTTAACCTGTTTTTCGGGTTCGTCGACCCCCAGCGCCTGAGACAGGTTGCCCTGCGAATCCATGTCGATCAGCAACACGCGGTAGTTCATCCGCGACAGGGCCCTGCCCAGGTTCAGCGTCGTCGTCGTTTTACCAACCCCCCCTTTGTGATTGACTACCGAAATGACTCTGGCTTTAGGCTGGTTCTGATACCCATATCGAATCAGGACCGGGAACAGGGCGCCGAGGTGTTTTACGTTCAAAACCCGATCGCCAGCCACGGCTTTCAGCAGCGTGCTGGCCGGCAATCCGGCTTCCTTTTCTAATACAGAAGCTGACAGCGCCGGGTTTCTGCGCAGAAACTGAACAGCCTGTTCGTGAGTGATCATGGTAATGTGTAGAGTTTAGAATTGTCTTATAATTAGGGCAAAAGTATATCTTATGTCTTAATTTTAAGACAAACCAAACTATTTTTAGAAGAATTAGCTTAAAAAATGAGGGAGAGGGACGCGTTGTGTTCGTTTTCTGGCCCTGAATAGAAAAATACCCTAGTTGATGGGTGGGAAATCAGAGTCCACTTCGGTACGGCTGTGGTCAACAGCGGATTGCTCAGTTGGAGCGTCAACGGCCTGTTGAACCGTTAAACCGCGAACATAGGTCATATAACAGAGCGACATCACCTTTTCGGGGGGAAGCCCGAAATAGGTAGCGAAGTTGTGCATATGTTCCAGCGAGATGCCGTTCAGGTGCTGCTGCTTCAGCTTGTACCAGTTGGAACGGCCAACACCAAACGCTTCGATCACTCTGCTTTGCTTGATACCCATGACATCGATAAACTCGAAAAGATCACGGTAGAGTGGGGGAGCGACTGTGTCAAACTTTTTGCCAACAGGAGTGGCCATAGGAGCGATGATAAAGGTAAACAACGAATGAACGCTGAAATATAGGCCTAATTTACAAAAACTGGCTGGTCGAAGGCGGCAAGGGGACGGAAACGTTAGCGAATGTACGGGCAGGAAATTATTCGGTCGGATCGGGACGGATGAAATACACCGGAACTACAGAGCAGATCGACCCGGCCTTACCAACGTCGCCCGGGCGAACGGCCAGAGGGCTATTCACCCAGAAGGAGAGCAGCAGTCGGTTGTACGATAATAAGTTGCGAGTTTGCCTACTAATTTAATGGCTCTTCCTGAAAAAAATACTTTCTTTACCTGAAGCATGGGAAAAAGCGGACTAGACATACAGCAATCAGTAAAATGGATAGGTGGCCTCCTGGCAGCCTGGCTGTTGCTGTTGTTGCCTGTTCGGGCTGCTGACTTGCCGGCTGTCAGCGAACAGGCCTTTTTGACTACCGCTTCGTCCGAAAACTGGGATACTGATTCCGATTATTCTTCCTCGGCCTACCACGACCACCGGATTGCGGTTGTGAGCCCCAGGGCCGGTTTTTCGTTTCTGCCATCCGTCGTTTTCCTGCCCAGCCTATTCTCGGCTTTCTGTCGTACACTCTGTATTGAGCTGCTCGGTCAGTCGGGTGATTCGTATTTCTGGTTCGGCTTCCTCAGACCGATTTTTGAACACCAGATTGCGATTAACGCGCCCTGATCCGCCGGGGTCTTCTTCATTACCGGTTGTCTGGGTAGGTATCACCGCAAACGGTATCGGCTTCCTGGACCACGTGCATCAATCCGTAGACCTGAAAAGGTTCGGTTCGTCAGGCCCATCAGGGGCATAGCTGACCCGACACCTCCGGTAGAATACCCCACCGCCAATTGTGTGGGATAGGCGTGTGCATACCCCCATTTCTCGTCAAAGGGAGGCTGCATCAGTTCCCCGCATGTTTCCCGTATCCTGTTTTGATGGGGTGAGCCCGGCTCGTGCGCTCATTCCCCGATCTGTATCCATTGATCCATACTAATTGATTTTCTTCATATGATTACTCAAACTGCTTCTATAGATTCTTCACAATCTCATGTTCAACGGCTTAAAGATCTGGCCCTGCTGTGCGCCGGTGTGCTTTGTGCCGGTATGGGCCTGAAGGGATTTCTGTTACCAAACGATTTCATCGATGGCGGGGCCATGGGCATCTCGCTGCTCCTCGAAATAACGACGGGTGTGGAGCTGGCGTTGCTGGTGGTCCTGGTCAACCTGCCGTTCATCTGGATGGGCTATCGGCAGATTTCGACCGGGTTTGCCATACGAACCGTTATCGCCATCGGCCTGCTGGCTCTTTGCCTGGTGGTGGTTCCGTATCCCGTCGTAACCACGGATAAGCTGCTGATATCGGTTTTTGGCGGTTTTTTCCTCGGAGCCGGCATCGGATTGGCCATTCGGGGTGGGGGGGTGCTGGATGGCACGGAGGTTCTCGCCATCTGGATAAGTCGCCGGTCGTCGCTGACCGTTGGCGATGTTATCATGGTCATCAACGTGCTGGTATTTGGAGCCGCGGCCATGCTGCTGACCGTAGAAACGGCGCTTTATGCCATGCTGACCTACCTGGCTGCTTCCAAAACCGTCGACTTTCTGATCCACGGTATCGAGGAATACACGGCCGTGATCATCATATCGGATTATCATGAGGTGATCCGCGAAATGGTTACCCAGGAGCTGGGGCGGGGCATTACCGTTTTCAAGGGCGAAAAAGGGTACGGCAAGCGGGGACTTCAACAAAATGACACCAATATTCTTTATGTAATAGTAACCCGCCTGGAGTTGACCCGCCTGAAAGACAGAATTGAGCGTATTGATGCCAATGCGTTCATTGTCAATCATGGGGTTGATGATACCAAAGGCGGAATGGTTAAGGGGCGGCCCCTGCATTAGTGGCTGCATCGACACATTTTCTCCGAGCGAATAATGCTTTCATACAACTATGATTTATGGCTGGTAATCCTGGCTGTCGCCATATTGGCGGTAGCCTGGTTACCATCCCTGTTAAAAGATTATCCGCTGTCGTACCCGATTTTGTTTGTAGTGGCGGGCTGGCTGTTGTATAAGCTTCCGTTGCCGCTGCCCGATCCATCGCCCATGCTGCATCCTGAGCTGACGACCCGGCTAACGGAACTCTGCGTCATCGTAGCACTGACGGGTACGGGCCTGAAAATAGATCGGCGGTTCAGCTGGCGCGGCTGGCGTTTACCAATCCGGCTGGTCTGGCTTACGATGGTGGTAACGATTATCGTATTCGCCTGGATCGCGGCCGACTGGGCCGGGTGGCCATTGGCTTCTGCGATTCTGCTGGCGGGTGGACTGGCTCCCACGGATCCGGTACTGGCGGGCGACATTCAGGTGGGTGACCCGAACGAAGGGAAAGAAGATTCGGTGCGGTTTGCGCTGACGGCCGAGGCCGGTTTGAATGACGGCATGGCGTTTCCGTTTGTTTTTCTGGCCATTGCGATTGCTAAGGCGGGGTCGCTATCCTCGGCAATGATTACCGAGTGGGCACTGTACGATATTGGGCTTCGGGTCGGCGTGGGGGTGTTGGGCGGGTGGCTTTCGGGCCGGCTGCTGTCTTACCTGATCTTCGGATTACCTCAGCGGATCAGCATCAAAACAACGGCCTACGGCTTTGTGGCCCTGGCCGTGACGCTGATCAGCTATGGCCTTACGGAACTGGTGCATGGCTACGGATTTCTGGCCGTTTTTGTGGCGGCCATCACTATCCGGAGCCACGAACGAACCCACGAGTACCACACCTACATGCACGCGTTCTCCGATCAGATTGAGCGGCTGCTGATTGCGGTTTTGCTGTTGCTGTTCGGAGGAACCATAGCCGAAGGGTTGCTGGATTCGTTGACCTGGCGGGATGCGCTCCTGGGCGCGGGTCTCGTACTGATTATCCGTCCGCTCGGTGGCTGGCTGACCCTGGGCAACACCGGGGCTACTGGCCTGAAACGATGGATCATAGCCAGTTTCGGGATTCGGGGTATCGGTTCTTTGTTTTATATCGCATTCGCGCTCCAGCAGGTATCTTTCGACCAGCCGGAGCGGATATGGGCGCTGACGGGATGGACAATCCTGCTCTCGGTTTTTCTGCACGGCATCTTGTCTACCCCCGCCATGAACCGATTGGATCGGCGCAACGCAGGCCCGGTCGTGGTGACCGATCCGGCCGAATGATCCGGTTTTAGTTCCCCCCGTTTCCGACGGTCAGGAACTCGATCATGCATCGGTTCACATCGGCGGTATGCTGGTCAGGCTCCGTATACCGGGAGGCAATCTCCCGAAACGAGGCATTCGGTAGTGCGTTCGCCCAGGTCGTGGCCATAGCCACGGGGTGAAGCGGGTCATCCGGAGAACCCATAACCAGCGTAGGCAGAGCGAGCCGCGACACCTCCGCCCAATCCTGTATGGGCGCGCTATTGACGATTTCTACCAGTGTGCGGGCAGTCAGTGGTGGGTCGGGTCGGTTCAACTGACCCATTATTGAATCTGCACAGGCCGGGTTTTTGGCCTGAAGGGTAAGAAATGGCTCATCCTGCAGCAACCACGCTCGGGTCGCGAGGGTGTCATGACCGGATTCCAGCCGTTTCCCGAGTCGATACAGGATCATCAGTGGCGAAGGCAGGGGCTGGTCTACCCAGGCGGGCCGCAGCAGCACCAGGCTCCGAATCTGATCCGGACGGTTCAGCGCGTATCGAATGGCGATGCCGGCTCCCATCGATAGGCCGCCCAACACAACAGGGCCCGTTATCTGACCTTCCTGAGTCAGTTGATCCAGCCAATCGGCCACCGCCTGAGCAAATGAATCGAAGGAGCAGGGTGTGGTTGGTAACCAGCGGGCGTCGCCATGCCCCGGCAGATCAGGGACAAGAAGTTGATAACCGGGAATTGGCTGCAGTAGCGATGGCCATTGTTGCCGGTTACCCCCCAGGCCATGCAGCAGTACCAGCGGCTGCCCCTGGCCAAGGTTTGTGTAGGGAAGTAGGGGATAGGTCATTTCGTTTGCAACAAGCGCTAGGTCTGGTGTAGGAGTTCCCGGATAAAGGCAACGCTGGTACTTACTTCGGCCGCGGATAAGCCGTGCAGGATTAGATTGCCCCGGTAGTCGATGGCCCGTAACCCCTGAATAAAGTCATTGTAAGGGAGCCGACCTGTACCGGCCGCCACAACCTGCCCCGATGCATCCCGATCTTTGGCATGGACTGACCGGATGGCGTCACCCAGCTGATCGAGACCACGGGCAATCCGTTGACGAACAACCGCAAGGGGCTCGTGTTCAAAAAGATTTGCCGGGTCAAAAATGATTCGCAGCCGGGGTGAACGAACCTCCTTCAGCAACTGAGCGGCTTTTTCGACGGTATTGATAACGTTGGCGGTCTCTGGCTCAATACCCAGGTAAAGATCATAGTGCTCGGCCAGCTCCAGCGCCTTGTCCAGCGATTGGCGCAGATCGTACCAGGCGTCCGGCCGATCATTGTCCGGATGGGCTGTCCACATATCGGTCTGGTGCCGGGTTCCGGTACAGAGTGTAAGCAGATTGGTACCGAGCCATGAGCACTGGGCGGCAATAACCCACAACTGACGCAAGCCGTTAACCCGCACCGACCGATCGGGGTGGATCATGTTGAACGTACCCGAAACGGCTTCGAGCGTTACCGGCGACTGAGCCAGCGCCTGCTGGATGAAAAAGCGGGCAGACGCATCGACAGCATCGGGCATGGACGGCAGTCCCGCGCAGGAAAAATTAAACTGAATGCGGCTCAGCCCGTGGTCCTCGACGGTCCGTAGCACGTCGGGCAGGGGCCCGGCAAACGTTTTGGCGAAGATGCCTACCTCCATCATAGCTCCCCTTCCTGTAGGTTGTCCAGATAAACCAGCTGGCCCGTAGCAACCGCCTGCTGCACTGCCAGCATAGCGCGAACGTTATCCAGCCCCTCGGCCACGGTGGTACCCTGCTGCGGCAACCCATTCAGAATGGTATCGGCGAGTCCTTCGAGTTGTAAACGATAAAAATGGGCATCGGCACCCAGAACCTGATGGTACATGGCATCGCGCTCGGAAAAGCAGCTGACATCGCTGCCTCTGAAATACCAGGGGTTGTAGGTTTTTGCCTGAACGCTGCCCCACTGACCGGCTGCTGAAAAGCCTTCATGCCAGTCGCCCCGGTAGCCGATGGTCAGGTCCAGATGCCCAACGGCGCCGTTCGTAAATTCGGTTTGCAGCGTCCAGTGATAGGCGCCGGATTTTTGCACCAGCCGCGCCCGGATCGACCCGATTGGCCCCGCCAGAAACCGGGCGGTATCGAGCAGGTGGCTACCATGAGCCAGGAGGTAATAGCGTACTTTGTCGGCTTTTTCGTCGTGACCGGGTTTTAGTGCCCTGGCGGATAAAACAGGCAATGGCTGCACATTGTCGGTAACTGTATATCGATGGGTGTTATCGCTGTACCAGCCGTTAAAAAACATAAGCTCGCCAATCTCGTCCCGGATGAACCGCCGTGCGTAGGCAATACCCGGATCGAAGCGTTTCATGTGACCCACCTGGACGTGTACCTGCTGCTGCCTGGTCAGTTCCTGAAGCCGCAGACAGTCGGTGAGCGAGGTTCCCATCGGTTTTTCAACCAGCACGTGTTTACCGGCTTCGACCGCCCGCAGGGCCATCGGCAAATGAAAGGCATCGGCCGTCGCAATCAGAATCGCTTCAACGGCCGGGTCGGCCAGCATGGCGTCATAGTCGCGGTAAGCCCGGCGGGGTTGCCAGATGGTGGCCATCCGATCGAGCAGGTCGTCGGCCGCGTCGCAGAGCGCGTAGAGTTCGGCATTGCGAGCTTTCTGGCAGGCTTCGAAATGGGCAAACTGAGCAATTGGCCCACACCCAAGTAGGCCCACCCTGAGTAATCGATCGTCCTTTCTGATCATACAAACTAGCCGGGTTAAGAAACAATAGCCGCAAATAAGCAGGAACGGGCCATCCCGGCAACTGGCTAGCGGGTGACCCCATGGACAAACAACATCAAAATTGCTAGCACGAGCTGATCGCCACCCTGCACCGGACTGGTGTCTACATGTTTAACCACTTCGGTCAGAGACTGGCGCTCTTCGACCCGTCGGTGCAGTAGTACCATCGTACACCGTCGGGTATCTGAAGTGTATCCGGGTAGGTTGACGGCGGTGGACTGAACGAAAAAATGGCCGACTTCAACCCGGCCAACCGATCAGCTGGTTTCGAAAGACCCAGTAGTGCGGGAGGTCTCCGGTTTGCCGTCGGTTTGCTATTCAATTTTATCCTGGGCTCTGGTATGCCGCTGCGTTTCTGGTTATTGGCGGTTTCTTCCTGGTCTGCGGGTTGCTGCTGTTTGTCGGTTAGAAAATTGAGGCCCCGGCCCATGTCGATATGGCCATGGAGTAGTGAACCCAAAGGTGGTGAGCTAATCGCCCCCGGCGTTCACGGCTAATTGGTCTGAGCGCTGGGGGCGGTTTCGGTTACAAGCTGGGTAAGCACGTAAAAATTTGGGTCGGCCGTGAGGGTTTTGTCCCTGACCGGTATCCGTTGCCAGCGGGTGGTTGGCCGCAGGAGCTGGGTCGGCCCCGATTCGCCGAGGCATACGTTTACCGGCATGTCGAAACCGTCAACGCAGTTTGTCCAGCGATACTCCAGCGTGTTGCCAGTGAACCGGTAGGCAAGGGTCGGTATCCGGGTGTCGCGCAGGTACTGGTCAAATACCTTCTGTAATTTAAGCCCGGTTAGCCGGCTCAGCTCGGCTTCGACCTGCCTGCCCTCCACGGTTTTGTGGTAAAACGTCTTGTTGAGTCCGCGCAAGGCCCGACGCCATTTGACATCGTCGTTTACCAGCTGCCGGATCGTGTGGAGCATGTTGCCCCCTTTGTAATACATATCCCCCGAACCGGCGTGGTTTACCCCGTAGATACCGACAATGGGCCGGTCATTGCGAATCAGTTTCCGACAGCCAATGACGTAGGTAGCCCCCGCGTTTTTACCGTGATAATACTCGACGTACAGGTTTTCGGCGTAGTTGGTAAAGCTCTCGTGTACCCACATGTCAGCCACGTCTTTGTAGGTAATATTGTTGGCGAACCATTCATGACCTGATTCGTGGATGATGATAAAATCCCAGAGCAACCCCCAGCCGGTTCCTGACAGATCCCGGCCGCGGTACCCGTTTTTGAAGCCGTTTCCGTAGGTTACCGAACTCTGGTGTTCCATGCCCAGATAGGGGGCCTCAACCAGTTTGTAGCCATCTTCGTAAAACGGATACGGCCCGAACCAGTGCTCGAAGGCCCGCAGCATGGGCTTTACCTGTTTAAACTGCTGCCGGGCTGAGTCGGCGGTTTCGGCCAGCGCGTAATAATCGATGGTCAGCGGGCCTTTTTCGCCCCGGAGTGTATCAGACCAGTGTACGTAGTTGCCGACGTTCAGGTTTACCCCGTAGTTGTTGATCGGGTTAACGACGGCCCAGGTAAACGTGCGGGTTCCGTCACTGTTCTTTACCACACTACGCAGCCGCCCGTTCGATACGTCGGTCAGCTGCTCAGGAACCGTTACCGCTATCTGCATGGAATCGGGCTCGTCATACATATGGTCTTTACAGGGCCACCAGGCGCTGGCCCCTAGTCCCTGGCAGGCCGTAGCGATGAACAGCTGCCCTTTTTTATCCCGCGAATAAACCATGCCGCCGTCCCAGGGTGGTTTGCGCGCTACGCGTGGTTTGCCGCCGTAGAAGACCGTGATCGATTCGGTCCGGCCAACGCGCTGGGGTTTTTTCAGCTGAATAAAATAGGCATCACCGTCCCGCCGAAACGGGAGAGACTGACCATCCTGCTCTACCTTTTCGATCTGCACGGGTCGCTGCAAATCAATCTGCATAACCTGGCCGGGTTTCAGAACCCGGTACCGAACCGTATTGCTACCGCTCAGGGTGCTGTCTTCGGGGTGTAACCGCACCCGAAGATGATAGTGGGCCAGGTCCCACCAGGCCCGTTCGGGGGTGATGGTGCCCCGAAGGGTATCGTCGTGGGTAAACGCATAGTGCTGGGCGTAGCCGGGAGCCGGCCGGAGGGCCAGGAAAATAAGCAGGAAACATAGTCCCAGATCGAGGGGACGGAGCAGGCGGATGCGAAAGCTGGAAACCACAGTGTCAGGTACGTTCACGGGCTTGTGAGAACCCGGAGAAATGAGCGGCTTAATAAGCGTTTACCGGGTCTGATACGTTCTTAACCCGATTTTTGAGGTCCGTATTGCCCGGGAGAGGAGTCTGATCGACGGCGCGAAGATAATGACCTGGGGTCAAACCTGTAATGGCTTTAAACTGCCGGTTGAAATTAGACAGGTTACCGTAGCCGCAGGCCAGCGCGATCTGGCTTATGCTGTCGGGTGTTTCCTGCAACATGCGGCAGGCGTGTTTGATCCGCACTTCGTTCAGCAGGCGGGAAAATGTTTTTCGGGTGTGCAGTCGAAAAAACCGGCAGAAGGCACCGGGGGTCAAACTGGCTTCTGCTGCTACATCCTCGAGGGTAATGGGCTGGGCATACCGGTTCATGATGAAAGAGAACACATTATCGAGCCGCTGGTGGTCATCGGGTCGGCGTGGTTTTTCATAGGCCGTGGCCGACAGCATTTCGCGGTTCGGATGGGCGGCCAGCTGGTCGAGCACCGAAAACAAACAGGTCAGCTGCTCGAACGGACGAAGCCGGTGCAACTCTTCAAGCTGGCTGGTCAGGGCGTTCGGCTGGGTGGCCCGAATACGGACGCCATAGATCGAATCCCGCAGCAGGTGGGTCAGGTGTTCCAGTTCGGGCAGGCCAAACAATGGCCCATCGGCCGGATTGTACCGGAGAAACACGGAGTACGACAACGCCCGCTGGGCAGATCCGGCTTCGAAGTAAGCAGGATCATTTCTAAACACGTGCGGGAGGTTAGCTCCGAGCAACAGCACATCGAAAGGCTGAAACCGGTCAATCCGGTCGCCGGCAACCAGAGTACCAACCCCCTCGCGGATCAGGGTAAGCTGATACTCGGGATGAAAATGAAGTCGGTTATACAGGTGCGGTCCATCATCGACCTGTACCCGAAACGAACGGGAGTCGACCGTTGGAACACGAAACAGTAAAGGTTTCATGATACAGTAAAGCATACACAAGCCGTATAAATACTTAAAATGAGTGAAAAATGTATTAGTATTCGCTAATTCGCCATATCTAGCAGAAGCGGATCTGCCGGACATTTGTCTGTACCTTTTTCAACCGGATAGCTCATATGGCACAACCTGTTCAATGGGAGGGCGTATATCCCGCCCTGCTCACTCCGTTTACGGCCGACGATCAGCTCGATCTGCCGCTGTTTGAGACCAATCTTCATGCTCAGCTTGAGGCTGGTGTACATGGCCTGATACTGGGAGGGTCCCTTGGCGAAGCCAGTACACTGACCCGGCCGGAAAAGATAACCCTGCTGCAAACGGCGCAGTCGGTCAGTAACGGCCGTGTACCGGTGTTGATGAATATTGCCGAGCAGGCCACGCGCGAAGCGGTAGCCTGCGCCCGGGAGGCCGAAGCGCATGGCGCCGATGGGCTGATGGTCTTACCCCCCATGCGGTACTATGCCGACCCGCGCGAGACCGTGGTGTTCTTTAAGACCGTGGCGGAGGCAACTTCACTGCCGATCATGATCTACAACAATCCGTATGATTACAAGATTATGACCACTGTGGCTATGTTCAGGGAGCTGGCTGAGTTACCGAACATACAGGCCGTTAAAGAATCGACCCGCGATCTGACGAACATCACCCGGATGCGCAATGCATTCGGCGATCGATTCAGGATTCTGGGCGGGGTGGATACGCTGGCTTTCGAAGCCCTCGTACTGGGCGCCGACGGCTGGGTGGCTGGACTGGTCGATGCGTTTCCAGCGGAGACGGTGGCCATCTATGAGTTGACGAAAGCTGGCCAGTTTGATGAAGCCCGCGACATTTACCGGTGGTTCATGCCCCTGCTCGAGCTGGACATTCATCCGAAGCTGGTTCAGTATATCAAACTGGCGGCCACCGCAACCGGCATCGGGTCTGAACACGTTCGCGCCCCCCGTCTCACCCTCGATGCGGCAGAGCGCGAACAGGTTTGGTCGCTGATTCAAACGCAGCTTGCCTGTCGGCCGGAGTTAACGGCTGCTCGATAATACCTATTCCATATGCCAGACTTTCATTTTTTCTGCATCGACGCGCATACCTGTGGTAATCCGGTACGGGTGGTTACGGGAGGCAGCATTCCTGCGTTGATCGGTGAGTCGATGAGCGAGAAGCGGCAGCACTTTCTGCGCGAGTACGACTGGATTCGCAAAGCGCTGATGTTCGAACCACGCGGGCACGATATGATGTCGGGAAGTATTCTCTACCCGCCAACCAACCCGGCTCATGATGCTGGCGTGTTGTTCATCGAAACCTCAGGCTGTTTACCCATGTGTGGGCATGGCACCATCGGTACCGTTACAGTAGCCATCGAGCAGGGACTCATCACACCGAAAACGCCGGGGGTTCTGTTGCTGGAAGTGCCGGCGGGTCTCGTTCGTGCCGAATACAAGCAGGAAGGGGGGCGGGTAAGGTCAGTAAAGATCACCAACGTGAAGTCGTATCTGGCCGCCGAGAAACTGACGGTCGAGTGTCCCGATCTGGGAGAGCTGACGGTCGATGTGGCCTACGGCGGTAATTTCTATGCCATCGTCGATCCGCAACCGTCGTTCCCCGGGCTGGAGCATTACAAGGCCGAACAACTCATTGCCTGGGCCCGCGTCATGCGTCAGCGGCTGAATGAGCGGTACACCTTCGTTCATCCCGAAAACCCGACGATCAACGGACTAAGCCATATCCTCTGGACGGGCGCGCCGTTACAACAGACCTCTACAGCCCGAAACGCTGTTTTCTACGGCGACAAAGCCATTGACCGATCGCCCTGCGGCACCGGCACTTCGGCCCGACTGGCTCAATGGTACGCCCAGGGTCGGCTCAAACCGGGCGAAACCTTCGTCCACGAAAGTATCATCGGCTCTATATTCAACGGGCGGATCGAGGCCGAAACCGAGCTGGGCGGTAAGCCTGCCATCGTGCCTAGTATTGAAGGGTGGGCGGTTATCCACGGTTACAACCATATTATCGTAAACGAGGCTGATCCCTACCGGTTTGGCTTCCAGGTTTTATGATCCAGAACAAAGGCCTCCATGTCGGAATCATTGGTGGCGGTATTGCGGGCCTGTGCTCGGCCTATTACCTGCGACAGGCTGGCTACCGGGTGACGATCTTCGACCAGAACCGGATTACCGATGGGTGTTCATTCGGCAATGCCGGTATGATTGTACCCAGCCATATTATTCCGCTGGCGCAGCCGGGTATGATCGCCAAAGGACTTCGCTGGATGCTTCGGTCGACCAGTCCGTTTTACGTAAAGCCCCGGCTCAACGCCGATCTGGTGCGCTGGGGCTGGCTGTTTTACCGGCACGCCACAGACGAGCACGTAGAGCGGGCCATACCCGCGCTGCGCGATATCAGCCTGCTCAGCAAGCAACTGTATCAGGAACTGGCCGCTACGGACGAGCTGAGTTTTGGCTGGCAGGAGCGGGGGCTTTTCATGCTCTACAAAACCGCATCTGCCGAACATGAAATGGGCGAGGAGGCCCGGGTAGCCAACCGGGTGGGTATTGAAGCCCAGGTATTGACCGGCGCGCAGGTGCAGGCCCTTGAACCGCAGGTCCGGGTCGACGTTCGGGGGGCGGTGTATTACCCCGGCGATGCGCACCTCAACCCGGCAGAACTGATTAGCTCGCTGATCAGCTGGCTGCGGATTTATGAGGTTCAGTTTGTGGAAGAAGCGTCCGTTACGGGTTTCAAAACCGACAACCGTCGGCTGAGCAGTGTCCATACTAAACACGGTGACTATCCGGTCGATGAAGTGGTTGTAGCGGGCGGGGCCTGGTCGCCGGAGCTTGCCCGGCTACTCGGGTTTTTCCTCCCCCTGCAGGGAGGAAAGGGCTACAGTTTCATGGTACCAAATCTGGCCAGTAACGTGCAGATTCCGGCCATCATGCTGGAGGCAAGGGCCACGGCCACGCCCATGGGGAACAGCCTGCGGTTTGCGGGTACGCTGGAGGTGGCCGGCACCGATCAGACCATCAACATGAATCGGGTGCGGGGTATTTACGAATCCATCAGCCAGTACTATCCGGACATTCCGGTGCAAATGCCAACCGTAGATAAAGTCTGGAAAGGGTTGCGGCCCTGCTCGCCCGACGGTTTGCCGTACATTGGTCGTACAGGTCGTTTCGATAACGTAACCCTGGCCACCGGTCATGGCATGATGGGGCTGAGTCTCGGGCCCGCTACCGGGAAGCTCGTTGCCGAAACCATTGCCGGAACCAGCACCGGGGTTAAGCTCGACCCGTTCCGACCCGACCGGTTTGCGTGAGCCGCCCTGGGGTAGGAGAGGGGTTAGTCGGGTTCTACCGTGGCCGGGTCAATGACCTTCCGTTCGCCGATCTGCTGGCGCCACATGGCGTAGTACAGGCCCTTGCGCTCGACCAGGTCGGCATGACTCCCTGTTTCCACGATCTTTCCTTTTTCGAGCACGAAAATGGTGTTGGCGTGCAGGATGGTGGAGAGCCGGTGGGCAATCAGGATAGTGATCTGTTCATGCAGCGCCGACACTGCCCGAACCGTAGCGGTAATTTCATCTTCGGTGAGCGAATCCAGCGCCGATGTGGCCTCGTCGAAAATCAACAGCCGTGGGTTTCGAACCAGCGCCCGGGCAATGGACAGGCGTTGTTTTTCGCCCCCCGACATTTTCAGTCCCCCTTCGCCGATGGGCGTATCGAGGCCTTTTGCGGAGCGGGCCAGGAGGTGGTTACAGGCGGCTTTGTCGAGGGCTTCGAGCATCTCGGCTTCCGAAGCGTCGGGTTTGACGAAGAGCAGGTTCTCCCGAATGGTACCCGAAAAGAGGTGCGTATCCTGCGTGACGAAACCAATCTGCCGACGCATCGGGTTGAACCGGAGGTCTTTCGTTGAGATGTCGTTGTAATAGATTTCACCGCCTACGGGTCTGTACAGGCCCACCAGCAGTTTAACCATCGTTGATTTACCCGAGCCAGAGGGGCCGACGAAGGCAATGGTATCGCCCAGCGCAGCATCGAACGATACGCCGTCAATAGCGTTCTGGCTGGCTCCTTTATGCCGAAATATCACGTCAGTGAACCGCAACCGCTCGATCGGACCCACCTCGATCGGTGATTCGGGATTGCGCTCGATGGGTTTATCCATCAGCGATGCGAAACTGTTCAGCCCGGCTTCGGCTTCGCGGTAGGCCAGAATGATATTACCGAGTTCCTGCAGCGGGGTGAAGATGGCGACCGAGATGAACTGCATCGAGATCAGCTCGCCGGTGCTCAAAATGTCCCGAAAAATCAACCACAGCAGGGTGAACAATACCGATTGTTTCAGGATGCTGAGCGTACTGCTTTGCCAAAACGACAGCAGCCGCACCCGCCGGACTTTGAACATCTCCAGCTCGAAAATTTTACGGGTCTGGCCCGTCAACCGCCGAATCTCCGAAAAGGTAAGGCCCAGACTCTTAACCAGCTCGATGTTCCGGAGCGACTCGGTTATGACGCCTGACAGGAGCGCCGTTTCGCGGTTGATGGAGCGCTGGGTCGTTTTGATCTGTCGGCTGAGCAGGCCCGTGAGCCCGCCCAGCAACAACACCCCGATCAGAAACACAGGAACCAGCGCCCAGTGTTTCGTGACGGCGTACCAGATCAAAAAGCCCATACCCACTACCGACGCAAAAAGTACGTTGATAAACGAGTTAATGAATTTCTCGGTGTCGGTACGGACCTTTTGCAGAATGGCCAGTGTGGCCCCGCTGCTCTGGTCGCCAAACTCCTGATACGACAGCCGAAGGGTTTGTTTCAGTCCATCGTTGAAGATATCCGTACCGAATTTCTGCACCACCAGCCGCGTGACGTACTCCTGCAGGGCTTTCATGACATTAGCCAGAATGGCTACCCCAACGGCCAGACCCAGCAGTTGTAAAACACCGCGTATTTTCTCCGACTCAGTTTTCTGCCCCGGATTGGTGGCATACTCGTCGATCAGTTTACCGAAGATGATCGGGTCGATCAGGGCCAGCGCCTGCGCAACGCCCGCCAGGCCCAGCGCCAGAACGGCCAGCCAGCGGTATGGATACAGATATTTCCAGAGAATGGGCACGCCTGTAGGGGTTAACGTGTGACAAATGCAACGCCGACCCGTTCAGACCGTTCAGAAGCTAACCGTCTGGGTAAGGTGAGTGGCCTGGCCATCGCCGTTGATCCGGACGGTAGCCGTCAGCGGTTTAGCTTCCCAGTTGATGGTGATCAAACCGTAGTTCAGTTTGGCAACCATCTCACCCACGCGGTGGCGGTTTGGTTCTTCATGCGGTTTCGACACGTGGGTCAGACCACTGCTGGTAATGTCGAAGAGGTCGTAGCCGAGGCCGGGAACCCGAACGCGCGACACTTCGGCAATATGCCGGTCACCACTAAGCAACAGTGCGCCCTTCGGCTTTGTTTTGGCCAGCAGGTCCAGAAAGCGCTGGCGGGCAACGGGAAAATTGCCCCATTTCTCGTAAGGGTGTTCTTCGGGCAGGAACTGAATCCCGCAGCCAATCAGATGAACATCCGCATCAGAGTTCGTGAGCTGTTTCTCCAGCCATGTCCACTGAGCCTCGCCCAGCAGATCGCCCGAAGGATCCGGTACGTTCAGCTTGCCTTCTTTCTTGAGCGGGTCGCGGAAGTAGCGGCCGTCGAGGAGGATGACCTTTACCCGTTTTCCGGCCGGGCCATAGACGTGGGCTGAGTAGGCCCCTTCCTGCTTGCGAAGCGGATCGCTGGCCGGTACATCCAGAAAGTCGAGCATTAGCTGCTGGCTCTCCTTCCGACGCGGGTACTCTTTACCACCGTCATTCACCCCGTAATCATGATCGTCCCATACGCCGATGATCGAAGCCGACTGACGTAGCTGCTGGTAAACGGGGTTGGCTTTCTGACGATCGTACTTCGCTTTCAGGGTATCCATGTTTTCGGTATCCCCGTACACGTTGTCACCCAGCCAAATCCACACATTCGGCTTTTGGGCCACGATATCATCCCACAGGGGCTGGGGGCGCTTCTGATCACTGCACGACCCGAACGCGATCGTTGAAATGGGCGCCTGGTCGGCCCGGTTATTGGTTTCCGCTTTAGGTGTGCGGCATCCGATAACGGCTGCGCAGCCCAGAAAGCCAAGGGCAAGTTGTTTGGTAAATGATAGCATCGTTGACTGGTTAATTGCACAAAACTAGCTAGTCGATGGCGGACTAAGACTGACTTCAAGATTTGTTAATACAGGCTGAGGGGTGTTTCCCAGCGAAAAAAACGGGGGATGATTTATAATCCATAAAAATCTATTTAGTATACAGAGGCAACTGTTGTAGTTTTGGCGCCAGTCACCGATACAGCCTGCATGAATCGCTCACGTTATCAAAAAGTCATCCTGTTTTTTGGCAGAGAACCGGTACTGCTCACTGTATATGGCCTGATCACCCTGCTCGCCAGTATCCAGCAGTATCTGTTGACGCCCACGTCTGTTGCCGGTAGTGAACAGTTGTATACGCATTACAACAACTATGTAATTTTCAAGAATTCGTTCTTCCACCTGCTCGCCAATCAAAACCTGTACACTTACTACCTGGCCGAACAGTGGGATCTGTATAAGTACTCACCTACGTTTGCGCTGCTCATGGCCCCGCTGGCGTGGCTGCCCAACTGGCTGGGTCTCTTTCTCTGGAATGCGCTCAACACGCTGGTCCTTTTTTTCGGCATAAAACATCTACCCCGATTGTCCCGGGAAACAACCGTTAAACTGAGGTGGTTTGTCCTGATCGAGCTGCTGACCTCCATTCAGAATTCGCAAAGCAACGGGTTGATTCTGGGTATGCTGATCTGGAGTTTTATTTTCCTGGAGCGGGGGCGGCTGATCTGGGCCACCCTGTTGATGCTGGGCAGTGTTTTTATAAAAATCTTTGGGGTTGTAGCGTTTATGCTGTTCCTGCTATATCCCCGCAAACCGGTAGCCATGGCGTATACCCTGGTCTGGACCCTGATTTTACTACTTCTGCCCCTGGTGGTCATAACGGGCCCGCAACTGCTGGCCCAGTATCAGAACTGGTGGGTCATGTTACAGGCCGACCATTCAAGCTCGCTGGGTTATTCGGTCATGGGCTGGTTATCGACCTGGTTTTCAGCGGAACCTCCCAAACTGCTCGTCGTTGGGCTCGGGGCGATGTTATTATTGGTTCCGCTAGTCCGCTTGTCGCTCTATGCCGACTACGGCTACCGGCTGCTGCTGCTGGCTTCGGTGCTGATCTGGGTGGTTATCTTCAACCACAAGGCCGAGTCGCCGACCTTTATTATTGCCATGGGGGGGGTGGCCATCTGGTACTTTACCAGGACAGCTACCGCTATGGACCGGGTGCTCGTTCTGCTGGCTTTTGTCTTTACGTCACTCTCGCCGACCGATGTTTTTCCGGCCGGCCTGCGCCAGTCACTCGTTGAGCCTTATGTCTTCAAAGGCGTCTTCTGCATCGCCATCTGGGGGCGGCTGACCTATGAACTCCTGACTCGGGACAGGAAGCCAACCCGCCCGGAATTGACCCCGGTTTGAGCAAAACGAGCAAAAAAGGGTTGAATTTTAAGCTAGAACGCCTACTTTAGTCTAGCGAATCGTTGTCAGGCTAATCAGATTCTAAGCAGCCGCTAAGTAGTTTCTAAGCAAATTCCGGTTCTTTTGGGCCAAACCTGACGGCCTGAGTGAGTCGTCCCTGGTTTAGAAAAGTCAACCCAGCGTTGTGAAGATGCAGATCCTGCAGAACGCCTTTCGTCGTGACGTAGACAAGGACAGCCAGTTGACTACGTTTTTTATCAGCAACCTGTTAGTACTCCGCTATGAACACTTCTTTTTTCGGTGCTCCCCCCATTTCATTAGACCAGCTTGGTCCCGTCGAGCAGTCGGCTCCCAACCTCATCCTATGGGCTGTTCCCTTTATGATCCTGTTTACCGCAATCGAGATGATAGCGGCCTATGTGGAAGAAAAGCCGTTTTACGAACGCAAAGAAACGGTCGGTTCGGTGCTGGTAGGGCTGGGGGCGCTGGCCGTAGGAGCAGCCACCAAACTCGCGCTACTGTATGCCATCGTCTGGATCTACAATGCCCTTCCCTGGCGCATGGAGCTGGCCTGGTGGACACTGCTTCCGTGTTACGTGATTTTTGACTTCTTCAGCTACTGGGCGCACCGCATCTCGCACGAGCAGCGGTTCTGGTGGGCGACCCATGTGGTACACCACTCCGGTGAGCATTATAACCTGAGCGTTTCGTTCCGGCTAAGCTGGGTGCAGCATCTGAAAATTATTTTCTTCCTGCCGGTGGCGCTGATCGGGTTCCACCCGGTTATCTTCTTCACCACCAACCAGATTGCCGTTCTGTTTCAGTTCTGGGTGCATACGGAATATATTGGTAAACTGCCCCGCTGGGTCGAGTATGTTTTCGCGACGCCCTCGAACCACCGGGTCCACCACGGTTCGCAACCCAAATACATTGACAAGAACTACGGCGCCACCTTTATCTTCTGGGATCGGTTGTTCGGCACCTATCAACCCGAAGAAGAGCGGCCGATTTATGGCATCACGACCAATATTGAACAGAAAGGTAACCCGTTTCACATCAACTTTCACGAGTTTGCCGACATGGCCCGCGATGTGAAGAAAGCCCGTGGTCTGCGCCAGAAGCTGTTCTACGTGTTCGGTAGCCCCATCAAAATCGCCGAAACCAAGCAGGCAGGTGAGGCCAGGCCCGAACCAGCAGAAATGCCTTCGGTTGCCTGATAAGCCAAAGCCAATCTAGTTTATAAAGCCAGGCGGGGCCTTTGATATCAAAGACCCTGACTGGCTTATTTCATGACCTGATAGTTATCGCTGCTGACCTATCCCCGGCTGAGGAGCGTACATACCAGCGCGATCAGGGCCGGTACCGCCTGGATGAAGAAAATAGAGCGCTGGGCAGTTACGGCCCCAAACACACCGGCAACAATCACGCATCCCAGAAAAAAGCAGGCGACATGAACCTGCCAGACCGGGTCCTGAATCAGCAACGACCAAACCAGCCCGGCCGCCAGAAAACCGTTGTACAACCCCTGATTGGCCGCCAGCGATTTCGTCGGCTCGAACAGTTCGGGCGGGAATGACCGGAAGGTTTTACGACCCCGGGTTGTCCAGGCAAACATTTCCAGCCAGAGAATGTACAGGTGTTCAACGGCAACCAGTCCAACGAAAATCTGAGCGACTACTTTCATGGCACGATGGGTTTAGATGTATACACACAAAGCCAGGGTAAGCAAATCGGGCCTGCCCTGGGCTTTACCGATGAACAAGGGTACGAATTTCGTTCGCTAAACCAGCTAGATCGGTAAATAAATGCTAAAGACAGCGCCCTGCCCCGGATTACCAGTTGCCTTTATAAATCCGCCGTGGTTCAGAACCACCTTCTTGGCAATGGCCAGCCCTATGCCGGTTCCGGGGTATTCGGTGCGGTTATGCAGCCGTTGAAAGGCACCGAAAATTTGATCCGCGTAGGCCTGATCAAAGCCGATGCCGTTGTCCTGAACCTCGATCAGATGGTAGGTCGGTCGGGCGCTGATGGGAGTAAACTCGACGGGTAGCTCGTGGGCCTGAACCGTTCGGCTATGTATGATAACGTGGGGGGATTCGCCGGGGCGGGTAAATTTGATGGCGTTGGTCAGCAGATTCTGAAAGAGCTGGTTGAGCTGGCTTGCGTCGCATTTTACTTCGGCCATGGGGGCAACCTCAATCCGGGCGTTAGTCTCGCCGATGACAACTTCAAGGGCGGTCAGCACGGTGTCAATAATGTCGTTCAGATTGTTTTTCCGGAAGGTATCGGGCTGTCGGGTCAATCGCGAATAGTCGAGCAGGTCGTTGATCAGCGCCGACATGCGGACCGACGCGTTTTTCATTCGATTGAGCAGGTCGGTTCCGTGGTTCCCGAGTTGCGCGGCATAGATATCGATCATCATGTCGCCGAACTGCTGAATTTTTCGGAGTGGCTCCTGTAGATCGTGACTCGCTACGTACGAGAATTCGAGCAACTCCTGGTTCGAGCGCATCAACTCCTGATTAAGGGTGACCAGCTCACTGGTCTGATGCTTCAGCACGAGCTGCATCTGTTTGACCGAGGTAACATCAGACGTGATAAGCACCAGTCTGTTTTCGTACCGGCTCACTACCAGGTCGAACCAGCCGTCAATCCCGTCCCAGGCATAGGCCAGCTCTGATCGTTGGTAGGGTTGGCCGGTATGCAGCACCTTCAGGTATTCGTCATACAATCCCCTTGATTTGGCGCTGGGGAAAAGCTGGAGGTAGGAAACCGGCCGGGGCAAATCGGCCGGTAAGGCGCCCCCATACATTTCCCGTATCCGGTTGTTGACATACACGAAGTTAAAATCGATTACCTGCCCCTGCTCGTCAGTTATAGGCTCAAAAATGGCAACCCCTAGCTGAGTCGAATCAAGGATATGGCGCAGAAACGAAAGTTCATTGATCAGAGCGGAAGGCAAAGCAGACATAATCAATAGTATTTGAATAATCTACTAAATCAGAAGGGTAAAGTTTAGGGCCAGACCGATAGTTTACTGAATGGTAGATGGCCAAACAAGGGAATGGCCGGCGCGGTAATCTAATGTTTTTCTAAGATTAGGTTAAGTTCATTCTAAGTAGTTGCCCCGTAGTTTGTTGGTTATCGCTGGTTGATCAACAATAAGCCTATGTTTTTACTGCTCCGACTGCTAAAACCGCTGGCTGTCCTTACGGTTTTTGCCTCTCTCTTTTCCGTTGTGCAGCTATGCAGGGCTGTCAACATGCTGCGCAAACGCATACAATTTGGCGGATTTCTGGTTTATACAACCAGAGAGGACGGCTAACCGGCTACTCATAGGCCGGGTTTTTGGCTGATATGTCGACCGATGTCATGTTCTCAACTCACGTTACTAAAAAGCACCATGGGCCAGGTAGAATTAAACAGACGAACACTCGGCGTTACGTTCGATGCCGGGCAGAAAGCGAAGATACGTCTTTGGGCTCCGTATGCCAGTCAGGTGGCCCTCACCATCAATCGCGACAGCCTCACACTGCCGCTCACCCGGTCTGAGTTGGGCTACTGGTCCGCTGAAACAGATCAGCTCAAGCCCGGCGATCGGTATTCGTTTGTCCTTGAAAACGAAGAAGAGTACGCTGACCCGGCCTCGCTGGTTCAACCCGATGGGGTTTACGGCCCCTCCCAGGCGTTCGACACCAGCGCCTTTTACTGGGAGGATACCTGCTGGGTCAATCCGCCTTTCGATGAATACATCATTTACGAACTGGATGTATACACGTTCTCGGCCGAGGGCACTTTTATGGGTATTGCCGACAAGCTCGGGTACCTAAAGGCGCTGGGGGTAAACGCCATCGTAATACGACCCGTCACGCCCTTTCCCGATGCCCAGAAGGGGCACCACCCCGATATTTTTATGTATGCGGTGCAGGCTTCGTACGGCGGGCCAGGCCAGTTGCAGAAACTGGTCAATGCCTGCCATTATGAAGGCATCGCCGTAACGGTCGACCTGTCCTACAATCATGTCGACCAGCAGAAGCAGTATCTGGAAGACGTAGCCGCGCGTTGCACCGGATCGGATGATCGCAACCGGCGCCGAACGGGCAATAACGGTCGGGCCTGGCGGCAGGCGCGTCGGCAATACATCGTTGAAAACGCGTTGATGTGGCTGCGTGATTTTCACGTCGATGCCCTCCGCTTAAACGATCTTCAGGTGCTGCCCGATGCGGAAGCCGTTCTGAGCGACATCCGGCAGCAGGCCGACGCGCTGACCGGGTTAACCGGACGGCATTATTACCTCCTGGTCGAAGATAGTCCCGAACAGGAAGCTGATCAGGATGCCGAACCGATGGGCGGGGGACGCCCTGTCAAAGCTGACCAGGCCTATCGGAATTATTACGAAACAGACGGTCATACCAGGAAAGCCTACCGCGAAGATTTTATCTACGACAGGCAGTTCTCTTCGGTGCTCCGCGAACTCTTCGGTCGGGAGGCAGAGACGATCGTTAGTGAGCCCAGTGTGATGTTTACCCGCCCCCACGAAGCCGGACACGGACTTTCGGCAACTGAAGAGGGGGGGGGGCAGCCAAGCTTCGAGTCTATGAAACTCATGGCTGGCTCCATCCTGGTGAGTCCGTACGTGCCTTCCCTGTTCATGGGCGACGAATGGGGCGGGACCAATCCCTTCGCCGTGCTGACGCCTGCTGAGGGCGGTACGGAGGCCTCTGCTGACACCGACCAGGATCTGGCTGCGGCTGCTTCAGACGCCCAACCCGACGAGACGAATAAGACGCTCTATGCCTACTATCAGGCGCTTACCCGCCTTCGTCGACAGCAACCGGCCCTGTATCATCTGAACCGGAAACAAACGTCGGTCAATCAGCAACCTGATCAGGAAACCATGGTGGTTCACCGTTGGTACGAACGGAATGACATCTTATGCCTGATGAATTTTTCGGAAGAGAAACGAGAAATCACCGTACCTGCCCTCAACACCTACTGGCATAAACTGATCGACTCGGCCGATCCGGCCTGGCTTGGCCCCGAAGCCGGACCCGAATGGTTGTCGGACGGTGATACGATTACCCTGCAGCCCGAGTCGATTTTGATCTATAAAGGCTGCGACCAGCCCGACCCCCAGGCCTGCGCCGATGAACACGTCAGCGTCTGACACGTAATGATTGGTAATTAGGGGCGCTGCGTTCAAACACAGCGTCAGGGAAAAGGTTAACTAAGTACGACCTTTTCTACTCAACATCTTCTGAATGAATCATTTGCTTATTAGCTGCTCCATAGTCTGTATTTGTCTGGTATCTTCGATTAGCCGGGCGCAGCAGCCGTCGCCCGCTTCGCTCAGGCAGGCGCTGGGTATGGCACCCGACACCCTGCAGCCCCTAAGCCCTACCCGCCCCGATACAACCCAGCTCAACTCGGCCGATCGGCCCGATACGGTGCGGCAGTCGACACCCGGAAACGCTGGTATAAGCCTGCCCGCTACCCGGGATAGTAGCCAGACGTCACCGGCCCCGACTCAGCCAGGTCAACCGGCTGGTGAGGCTACGGCCGCGACGGGAACCTTACGGGGCCGTTTGGTAACTGTACAGGGCGGAAAAAATCAACCCATCGAATTTGCTAGTGTGGGCGTCTTCCGCACCCGCGACTCCAGTTCGGTAACGGGAGGACTGACGGATGAAAACGGGTATTTCAGCATCGCTAACCTGAGCCCCGACATTTATTATATTCTGATTCAGAGCCTGGGGTATGCCCCCAAGCGGATTCCCCGAATTACGGTGTCGGCCGACAATGCCGCCGTTAACCTGGGAAACGTAATCATCACCGAAACATCGCAGCAGCTGGAAGAGGTCGTTGTTCAGGGACAGCGGCAGGCCTACGAATACTCACTCGACCGGAAAATTGTGAACGTCGACCAGCTCCCCATTGCGCAGGGCGGCTCGGCGGTCGATATTTTGCTGAATGTACCGTCGGTTACCCTGGATGTGGATGGGGTGCTGAGCTTACGGGGGAGCAGTAACGTCATTGTCCTGGTAGACGGGAAGCCATCGGGGCTGACGGGTTTGGACCGGCAGGCCATTCTGGAACAGATTCCGGCCAGTAACATCGAGCGCATCGAAATTATCACCAACCCTTCGTCCCGCTTCGACGCCGATGGGGCCGCGGGGATCATCAATATTGTGCTGAAGAAAGAGCGGGCGGCTGGTTTCAACGGTACCGTTCAGCTGAACGTGGGTACGCGCGACAAGTATAATGCGTCCATTAATCTGAACGCCCGCTTCAAGAAGCTGAACCTGTTTGGCAGTTACAACTTCCGGGAAGACCGGCGGTTTCAGTACCGGATCTCGGACCGGCAGAATCTCTTTACCGATTCGACATCGTTCCTGGCGCAGCGTAACGATGCGGTCAGACGCCGGGTCAATAACAATCTGCGGCTGGGCTTCGACTATACGCTTTCAGAACGGGACAATATTACGGTATCGGCGCTCTACCGACCGGGGTATAGCTACGACAGCGAGGTAGAAACCTTCGATACGCAGGACGAAAACCGGCTTTCGCTCGGGCAAATCTATCGTACCAACGAAGAGCGGGAACCCGAACGGGGGATTGACTATACTCTCGGTTACCGACGGACTTTCCCGAAAAAAGGGCGGGAGCTGTCGTTCGATGCGACCCTGTCGACCAACAAAGGGACCGAATTTCAGCGCTTTACCAATACAACCACCTTGCCCGAAACGCTGCTTACCCCCAATTTCCTGATCGGCGATCAGCGGGCCACCAACGACCGCGACAACCGGGTTGGGGTATTGCAGCTCGACTACGTAGAGCCGCTGAAAGGCAAAAAGCGGCTGGAGGGAGGACTTAAGTACACCACACGCCAGCTGGGTGCCAACTACGTGTTCGAGAACCTGGAAGGACCGGACTGGGTGCTCAACCCCGGTATCAGCAATAATTTCATCTACGACGAACAGACCAGTGCTGCCTATGTAAACCTGGGGAATGAACTAAAAAAATTCAGCTATCAGGTTGGGCTAAGGACCGAATATACCAGCATCAGCACCGACCAGCGGACTACCAGCCAGCGCAACACCACCGACTATATCTATCTGTTCCCGAGCGCCTTCGTCAATTACAACCTGAGCCAGGCGCAAAAGCTACAGATCAATTATACCCGGCGAATCAACCGGCCGTCGGTTCGGGTGCTGAACCCGTTCATCGATCTCTCGGACCCACTCAACATTCGGTTCGGAAATCCCCTACTGAATCCTGAACTGATCAACTCCTTCGAGCTGAGTCACCTCTGGAACGGGAAGAGTACCTCGCTGACGTCGTCGCTGTTTTTCCGACAGACGAATAACGAGATTACAAACTACCGCACCCTGCGCGAAGACGGCATAACCGAACAAACGTCGCTAAACCTCAACCGGTCCCAGAATTACGGGCTGGAGGTGGTCCTCAATCAGGACATTACCCGCTGGTGGAAAGCAAGCGGAAACTTCTCGTTTTTTCAGCGGTCGATCCTGGCCAGCGCCGACGTACCCGACATTCTCTCCCGGACCAACCGGAGCTGGACCGGCCGGGTGACGTTTGATCTGAAACCTACCCGGCAAACCGCCATTCAGCTCGTGTACAACTACCGGTCGCCGTTTCTGGTCGCGCAGGGGACTATCAATAGTTTCACAAACGTAGACCTGGGCGTTAAACAAACGGTTCTGAAGGGGAGAGGTACCCTGTCGCTGCGGGTCAGCGATGTGTTCAACACCCTCCAGTTCCAGAGCGACAGCTTCGGACCCAACTTCCTGGCGACGAGCCTGAGCAAGCGCGAGAGCCGGATCGGATTTATTGGGTTCAGCTACCGCCTGAGTCGTCAGATCAGCCGGGAGCAGGACCGGGATAACGACGATCGTCAGCCCGATAATCCGGCCGGCGATCCGGACTTTTCAAATTAGCAGGGCCGATCCGGGGCAAACGCATCAGGTCATTACCGCCCCGGACTCGAGTCATAACATGTAGTTAATCCGCTTCTAAATCGTGTAAGCGTGATTTGTAAAAAGCAACGTGCCAACTGAATGAAAGTATCGAAGCCATCTTTTAAACGCCTTCTTATTGTTTCGTACCGTCTGCCATTTACCATAAAGCAGACCAAAGAAGGGCTGGAGCTTGTGCAGAACTCGGGCGGTCTGGTCTCCGCGGTGCTGTCGATGGCCGAGCGTATGGGGAACAACCCCGACGGTCAGGCTACCAAAATACACTGGGTGGGTCATGCCGACCCGAAACTGAAATCGATCGATCAGTCGGTTTTCGAGAACGAGACGTTTGTAGCCCATCCGGTCTTTATGGACGAAGCCGTGCACAAGGGGTTTTACGAAGGGTTTAGCAATGACCTGATCTGGCCCCTCTTTCACTATTTTCCGTCCTATGCATCGTTCAGCGAACCAAATTTTGATGATTATCAGCAGGCCAGCAATCGTTTTCTGGAAGAACTCGACCAGCTGATCGAGCCCGGCGATCTGGTCTGGATCCATGACTTCCAGCTTATGTTATTGCCCCGGCAGGTCAGAGAGGCCCGGCCGGATGCAACCATCGGGTACTTTTTTCATATACCGTTCCCGACCTACGAAATTGTTAAACTGCTGCCCCGCACCTGGCGACAGGCGCTCATCGAGGGGCTGTTGGGGGCCGACGTGATTGGGTTCCATACCGCCGATTATGTGCAGCACTTTATCCAGAGCGTATCGGAGGTGCTGAACCTGCCCATTATCGGGAATCGGATCGTGCTGCCCGACCGGCCGGTGGTGGTTAAAGATTTTCCGATCAGTGTCGATTTTAATAAGTTCAACAGCTCGGGCCAGGAGCCGGCCGTCATCGACACCCGCCATTTTTACCACTCCGAGCTCCGGCAGAATAAAGTAATTTTCTCCGTCGATCGACTCGATTATACCAAAGGGATCACCTCCCGGCTACTGGGGTACGAGCGGTTTTTGAACCAGAATCCCGACTGGCACGATAAGGTAACGTTCGTGATGACGGTGGTGCCCTCGCGCGACAAGATCGAGCAGTATCAGGAGATCAAACGGGAGATCGAAGAAACCGTCGGGCGCATCAACGGCCTGTTCGGCAGTATTGGCTGGCGTCCTATCGTGTACTCCTACGCATCGATGACGTTCACCGAACTGATGGCGCTGTACACCCTCTGTGATGTGGCGCTGATAACCCCCATCCGCGACGGTATGAACCTGGTCTGCAAAGAGTTCGTGGCTAGTCGACAGGACAACCGGGGGGTGTTGATCCTGAGTGAACTGGCCGGTGCGGCCCAGGAGCTGAAAGACGCCCTGATCATCAACCCGACCGATACGCAGGAGGTAGCCGATGCCATCAAACAGGGGCTACACATGGCCCCCGAGGAGCAGGAGCGCCGGATGCAGCGCATGCGTCATCACTTACAGAATTACAATGTTTTTCGCTGGAGTCACGATTTTCTTATGGCCTTTGACGAAGTTCCGGGCAGTCAGCCGGGTCTGGAAACAGACCTGTCGCTGAGCCCTTTCCTGACGGCGTTTGCCGAAGCACAACAGCGCTTGCTGTTGTTCGATTTTGACGGTACGCTGGCCCCGATTGTCGATGATCCGGCTAGTGCGCGTCCCTCCGATACGCTGCGCGAGTCGCTCTCCCGACTGGCCGAGGCTACCGACCTGGTCGTGATCAGTGGCCGTAATCGGGCGTTTCTGGAAAAAACCTTCGACTCGATACCCGTTCATCTAGTGGCCGAGCATGGCGCATTCCTCAAAAAGCCCGGGCAGCCCTGGGAACGGCTCGATCTGTCGGCTGGCGATTGGGTGGAGCCGATCCGGACGGTTATGAGCCAGTTTGTCGACCGGTTTCCCGGCTCGTTCATTGAAGAGAAAGAAACGGCTATAGCCTGGCATTACCGGCTCGTTGAGGCCGACGATGTAGACACCCAGAGTGTAGAACTGGCCACTCAGCTCCGCGATGTCAGTACCTCCACACCTCTGGCCGTCATTCAGGGGAACAAGGTCGTTGAAGTGAAGCCCTCCCAGCATAGCAAAGGAACGGTTGCTCTGTCGATCTTCGAACAAATTCCGTACGACTTTATCGTCAGCATTGGCGATGACACCACCGACGAGGACATGTTCCGGCAGTTGCCTAACTGGGCCTACACGCTGAAAGTTGGCTCCGGTGCTTCGTACGCGCGGTATCGGCTGGCCCGCCAGCAGGATGTCGAAACCCTGCTCAAACGCATGAGCGACGTCCTGGTTACGGCCTGATAAGCGGTCGGCACCGGTAAGTTGCAATGGACTTTTTACCATGCATTCATCTCTCATCACCAGTTATCTTGAATTCAAGCCATGCCATGGCCCGTTGGGCCCTTAACAGCGCAGCGTCGGTAAACAAGGGAACCAGGACACCCATGGCCCGTTAGGGCCCTAACAGCGCAGCGTCGGTATGCGAAGAGTTAAGATCGATATGGCCCGTTAGGGCCTTAACAGCGTAGCGTCGGTAGCTAAGGAAATGAGAATCGCCATGGCCCGATAGGGCCTTAACAGCGTAGCGTTGGTAG